>CAVPXF010000026.1:0-540776 GCA_963709655.1 uncultured Alphaproteobacteria bacterium | reverse complement strand
AACGCCGCGGAAAATCTACAATAATCAGGGTCTTCGGCGCGGGGGCGCTTCGACAAGCACGCTGGCGCCGCCTCGCGCCGATGGCGGCCGCCGTACTTCGCGATGCTGGTCGCGGCCAGCTCCCGGTACGTGTTCACGAGTTCACGATCCAGGAATTCGACTTCTGAAATCACGTATGCGGCCATTTTCGTTCCTTCGTGAGCGAAGGGAGTGGAGCCCCTGCCGACGCGTTCTATCGCACGGAACGATGCTGGCGCACCGCCGTAGTGCGGTCGAATTGCAGAAGCGGTCCTGGCCAAGGCGCGGGGTTTGATCGGCGCGTGATGACGCGGCATGGCGCGAGACCCGTTCTTCACCATCGGCCATTCCACGCGCTCGACCGAGGCGTTTGTGGCGCTTCTGCAGGAGGCGGACGTCAGGCTGGTCGTCGACGTGAGAACCGTGCCGCGCTCGCGCGCCAACCCGCAGTTCAATCGCGATGTTCTTCTCGCCTCGCTCGCGGAAGTTCAGATCGGCTATGAGCATCTGGCCTCGCTCGGGGGCTTGCGCGGATCCAGCGTGACGTATCGCCCGACACCAACGTCTTTTGGGACAACGCGAGCTTTCACAATTTCGCCGATTACGCGATGAGCCAGGACTTCCGTCCCCCGCAGCGATCAGATAGTCCGCAATGATGCGGCGATGACATCGCCACCAGACCGCCTCTCGGGCCTCGAAAGACTGCGCGAGGCGGGGAATGTGGCGCGCTCAGCCGTCATGTGCGCCGATCATTCCAAAATCGGCGCTTGACCTTGATCGGGCAAGTGGGAGCACTAACACGTCGGTCCGGACGCTGGTCTTGAGCGCGCCGGATAAGGGTTGAGCAAAACTGTCATTGTCAGGAGGTTTTTCACATTCTCGGCGAAGGCCACATCGAGCCGGCGCGCATGACACCCGCGGCCAGGCCTCAGCCGAACGGAACGCTGACCTATCCCAGGGAGACGCTCGCTTTGCTCGGCGCCCGCCTTGAACCGGGACGGCGAACCGACCGGCCCTCGGTTCCCGCTGTCATGCCCGCGCACGCGGGCATCCAAAGCCGACGGTCGTGATTTTCCGACGATGGAGATTGCGAGGGAGTGGTACGGGTCATCAACCTACGCTGAAGCTCTCAAAGTGCGCGAGAAAGCGCTCGATCAATGTCTCCTCTTCGTGCAGGGGGTGGAGGGTTAGGGCGATAAAGCCGTGTGGGCGGATCAGGCCTGTCTCAATTGATGGCTAATTTCGCGATGGCAGTGGCGGGGGCGAAGTGCGGAGGCGTTTCTGTTTAGCTGTCAAGAAACGGAGATAAGCCTCCGCCGACTTGCCGGCCAGATCGGCTGATTGTGAGGGATGCGGTCGTAGCCTGCGGTCCGCAGACGCCATAGGCATTTTGGCCTTGCTCAGACCTGCGTTCGTTTTTACTATAATGCTGCGTGTCCGGCCTGGGAGGAAGAGTAATGGCAAAGCTGATCGAGTTTAAGTCTAATGAGGGCGTCTTTTATGTTGAGATTGGTGATAGCGTGAATACGGGGCACCAGACGCTTGTAGCAAGAGACGGCGGTCTCGTCGTGCAAGCAACCAAGACCCTAGAGGAAACGCTTACCCCTGTTACGAACGCAATGAAAACGATTTTCGACTCGGTAATCAATTCTGAGGTATCACCTAGCGAACTTGAGATCGAGTTTGGACTGAAATTTTCAGCGGATGCAGGGGTCATCATCGCGAAGGCGAGTGGAGAGGCGAGCGTTACAATCACAGCCACTTGGAAGAAGTCTTAGCGTGCCTACTCCCGAAGAATTCACAGTGAAAGTTATCAAGACTGGTACCCAAAACGATGCAGTAGGTGCCGGCTGGCTATGCACGAGTAAGCTTGTCGTCACGTGCGCGCACGTAATTAACGCAGCGCTGGGCAAAGACGAGGAATGGCCAGATCCTCCGAAGTCAGATCAGCAGATAATCGTTTGCGAACCTGTGACAAGCAGTGGTCAGCCACGGAAGTTGCCTTGTCGAGTTGCGTGGTGGAAAGCCCCGAAGCGCGCCGAGAACGTTGGTGGGTACGAAGACGACGTCGCTTTTCTTGAGCCCGCCACGGACGAGTTTACAAGTCCGCCGTTCACGCTTTGTGCAGAGCCGCTATTCGATACCGCGTGCGGCTTTTACGGTTTTCCAAGCGAACCTGACACCGGCCGATCAGGGCGCGGTGAAGTTGGTGATCGTGCCGGCTTTAGATATGAAATAAGAGGACTGATAGCCGAACTACCAGAACAAGGATACGAGCGGTGCCCCGATCCTCGTCAATGACATTGTTGTTGGAATAGTGTCGGCGATATCCGGAGATCGAAAGCGCGGCTATATAACTCCTGCGCCCGCACTCGCGGAAGGTCCGCTGCCGATCTTGGTATATCCGGCGGTCATGACGAATTTTCGTCACGTCAGAGACCTTGTCATATGGCTAAGAGAACGTGATGAGCGCCTTAATAAAGGTGATTTCTTAGACCTCCGCGGTACCTTTCTCACTAGTTTCAGAGATATCGAAGGTTTCTTGCGGAAAGACCCCCCTAGTTTCTATACCAGTGAAGCTATACCCGCAGACGCTTTTTTCCAACAAGTACTCAACGCGGGCAAGGCAGTCCTACTCACATCGCCTGGGGGCAGCGGCAAAACGCATTTCCTAATTGATCTTGTTTATACGGCTCTAAAGCGGGGTCGGGTTCCGTTTTGGCTCGATTTGACAAAACGAAGGCTTAGCTCTGGGGTGAATGGACATTTCGGGACAGAACAAATATTTGACTCTGCGACAATCGCTGGCGACTTTGGGGCTCTGAAAGACGCTAAAGGAGCAGCTTTCGTTGTTGCCGATGGCCTCAATGAGCAAGCCGGATCCCGCGAACAGGTTATGGATGAGTTGATTAAGTTGAGAGCAACTGGTAGCGTCCCTGTCATAATCGGAGATCGGTTGAGTTCACGTGTGTCCAGTCAAAACTGCCAGGCTGCAACTCTGTGGTCATTGAGTATCTGCGAGATCAGAAAACACGTTGGGTCGTCCTTGAATGGCCTTAATAACTGGCATAGACTGCTATCATCTCCATTTTTCTTATCATTATACTTGAGAGTGAGGGAACATGAGGCGGGTAAGATGCTCACGCGGAAGGAGATCTTTCATCGGTATTTTAAAAAGCACGTATTTAAGCTTGAATTTGAAGATTGGACTCTGGCTCCAATTGCCACTTCTGCCTTCACATTTTATGAAAAAATGAAGTCCCGCGCCGCGCCGCGAGCGAGATGGTTGGAGTGCGGCTTTAGAGCCGAGGATCTAAAATTGCTGCAGGAATCTGGTGCTTTAACGACGGCAACCAAGGTAGACGAGGACCCAATCGAGTTTCGCCATCAGCTCTTGCACGATTGGTTGGCGGCGTTTCATCTTGCCTACGGAGGGGAGGCTAGCTGGACCAATGATAATTTTGAAATCTTGACACTGACGCTGGGATATAGCCAAGGTTCTTTTGATGCTGTTGGGCTTGCGGCTGAGCAGGTCCCTTCGGATCGTATAACAGGCTTCTTAATTTGCGCGTACGACTGGAATTGGCTTTCAGTTCTTCGAGTCATTTTAGATTTTGAGCAGCGACAACACGGTGGCGAAAGCCCGGTCGAACGGGGCTTCCGCGATGCAATATTTGCGCTGAATGCACTTCGTCAATTTGATCTTTTCGAACACACTCAGTCGGCGGTAAAGAATCCTCAGAGCATTACGCCCAGCTGAAGGGGGCGCTTGCGATTAACAAACCGAAAAACGTAGACGTGATCTTCGAGTCGTATAGAAATGAATATAGAAATAAAGAATTACATTACCCATTAAATGAGTTTCGTGATACGTTCGTTAGTAAGCTGACGGCTGGTATAGGTTCTGTTGAACTATTAAATCGAGGCCCCTTTCTCGGTTGGACCGCTTGCAACGTCATTCGTCACAATGATATTTCTGGTGAATATGTTGAAACAGCCATTATCGTATACAATTTTTGCATGTCCGTCGCCCCAGAGGTCCAAAATTCGATTGGTATTCGTTGGCGCATTGTTCATACACTTGGGAGAGCCAGTAACCATAGGGTAACAGAATTCTTGATGAGAGTTTTGTTTGATCCCAAGGAGAGTGAATTGGTGCGCCTAGGGGCGGCGCGTAGTTTAATGGAGCACGCTGCATTGGAGCCAGTACGTGAGAGGCGGCAAGGCATACTCGCGCAACTGAGGGCCAAAATTGGTAGAATAGAAGTCAGCTGTTACTCGCTCCGAGTTTCGTAAGGCCACAATTATTAGTGCGCATGCCAGCGTCCCCGAGGGCTGGTACAACGACCTGGAGGCATTTGTGGAGGCTGGGATGGAAGTGACAAAAAGAGAGGCACCCGATGACTTGGTTTACTGGGTAAAACGGTTAGAGGAAATCAAAACAAGGCAGCAGGAAAGTTTACCTAGGGAATAGGAGAAATCTTTCGTGGCTGATTGGGATGATCGGTTCATAGAACTCGGGAAGTTCGTTGGGCGTTGGAGCAAAGACCGCAGCACCCAAGTCGGTTGTGTGATTGTTGGTCCTCAACGTGAAATTAGAGCAATCGGGTATAATGGCTTTCCACGTGGCGCTGACGATGATGCAGAGCGGAGACACGCGCGTCCGCTCAAGTATAAGTGGACAGAACACGCAGAAAGAAATGCAATATACAACGCGGCGCTCGCTGGCACATCTGTTTCAGGATGTACTATGTATTTGCCATGGTTCCCGTGTATGGACTGCGCGCGAGCGATCGTTCAGTCTGGAATCAAGGAACTCGTTGCTCTTGAGCCGGATTTTGGCGATCCCCGATGGGGAGAAGACTTTAAAGAGGCTATCGACTTGTTTGGTGAGTGCGGAGTGCTAGTTCGGTACTTCAAGGACAGCGAGGGGCTCTGAACTCAGCAGGCAGCGCTCTGCTCCTCAAAACAAAAAATACCTCTGCGCCATCGGCAGCATCTCGGCCGGCTCGCACACCAGAAGCTCGCCGTCCGCCGTCACGGCGTAGGTCTCCGCGTCGATTTCGATCTTCGGCGTCGCGCCGTTGTGGATCAAGCCCATTTTGTGGGCCGCCGAGTGTTGCCCCTGCTTCCGGTCAGGCGGCCCGCGGGGCGATGAGGTCGAGGGCGGGGCCGAGTTCACGGCGGCGCTCCATGAGGTCGTGATCGGCCTGCAAGCCGAGAAAGAAGCCGGGGGTCAGACCGAAGTAGCGCGTCAAGCGCAGATCGGTGTCGGCGGTGACCGTCCGCTTGCCGAGCACGATTTCGTTGATCCTCCTGGGCGGCACGCGCAATGCGCGAGCAAGCGCCGTTTGGCTCAAATCGAGCGGGCGCAGGAACTCCTCGAGCAGTATTTTGCCCGGCGTAGGGTTAGGAAGCCAATCGGCCTCAGGGATCATCGACGATTTCGACATCGGCCTGGCCTCCCTCGCGCCGCGTCCGATCAAGCCGCGCGGGTAATGGTCCGCAAGACGAGCAGCGCGTCTTGCGGGCAGGGCACGATCGCATAGGCGCGCCCGGAGTTGTCGCTGAATTCGACGAGCGCGGTCGCCTCGTCGAGCGCCTCGACGAAAGTGCCGACCTGCCCTCGGACCAGTCCGTATTTTGGCAGGTCGCGCAACAAGGCGACGGCGCTGAGCGCCCTGGCCTCGCCGTCAATGTTTTTCGCTCGAACTGACATCACAAAAAACGCAAACGTTGCGTCACGCCGAAGGTGCTCGCGGCGCGCGCGCCACCTTCTTCTCAATCCGAAACGTAGCGATGGATCAACGCGTTGATCAACGTCTGATAGGGAATCCCTTCCTGCAGCGCGCGGGACTTCAGGCGAATGAGATCTCGTTTGGGGACGCTCAGTGAGATTTTCGCGCGCTCGTCGTTCATCGTCGCGCGCGCCATCGCTTCGATCTCAAGCTTGCGCTCGGGCGCAAGTCCGGCCCCGAGCGGAGCGTCGCTCGTCTCGAAGGCTTGAATGAACGCTTTCTCCTCGGCGTCGAGATAGCGACCGATATCAGGCGTCTTGTTCATCGCTTTCACCCGGCATGTATTGAGCCTTCAGGCGTCGACTCGGGAAGGCGGTCTTCAGGAAAATCCCTTCCGGCGTAGGAACATAAGGGACCGCGTAGACGTAAGCGTTTACGAGAACTACGAGCACTCGCTGGTCGGGATATTTGTCGCGGTTCGGGTGCTCGATGTCGTCGAGCAGCCCACCGGCCTCGATAGCAGCGACGACGTCCTCGAAACATATCCTCCTGGTCGCATCCGATTTGAGCTCGCGATTTTTTCCGGACTCCATGTAATGGTCTTCATAGCGAAATTCTATGGACAGAGTAAGGCTCGTCAGACCTAGGCCCTGTCGCCTGTCCTTCCTCAAAACAAAAAGTACCTCTGCGCCATCGGCAGCGTCTCCGCCGGCTCGCACACCAATAACTCGCCGTCCGCGGTCACGGCGTAGGTCTCGGCGTCGATCTCGATCTTCGGCGTCGCGCCGTTGTTGATCATGCTCTTTTTGCGCAGGCTCGCCGCGCGTGTTCTCCACCGCGACCAGCGTCTTCTGCACCTTGAGCTTGCGCGCGATGCCGCCCGTGAGCGCCGCGTCCGAGACGAAGGTCAGCGACGTCCCGTACTTCGCCCGGCCGTAGGCGCCGAACATCGGGCGGTAGTGGACGGGCTGCGGGGTCGGGATCGAGGCGTTGGGGTCGCCCATCGGCGCCGCGGCGATCATGCCGCCCTTGATCACGCAGTCGGGCTTCACCCCGAAGAACGCCGGCGTCCAGAGCACGAGGTCGGCGAGCTTGCCCTTCTCGATCGAGCCGATGTGCTTCGACACCCCGTGCGCGATCGCGGGATTGATGGTGTATTTCGCCACGTAGCGCTTGGCGCGCGCATTGTCGCTGCGCGCGCAATCGCCGGCCAGGGCCCCGCGCTGGCGCTTCATCTTGTCGGCCGTCTGCCAGGTGCGGATGATGACCTCGCCGACGCGTCCCATCGCCTGGCTGTCGCTCGACATCATCGAGAGCGCGCCGAGATCGTGCAGAATGTCCTCGGCGGCGATCGTCTCCTTGCGGATGCGGCTCTCGGCGAAGGCGAGGTCTTCGGGGATGCTCGAATCGAGGTGATGGCAGACCATCAGCATGTCGAGATGCTCGTCGAGCGTGTTCTTCGTAAAGGGCCGGGTCGGATTGGTCGAGGAGGGCAGCACGTTGTCGAGCGCCGCGACCTTCATGATGTCGGGCGCATGCCCGCCCCCCGCCCCCTCGGTGTGGAAGGCGTGGATGGTGCGGCCCTTGAAGGCCTTGATCGTGTCCTCGACGAACCCGGATTCGTTGAGCGTGTCGGTATGGATCATCACCTGCACGTCGTAGTCGTCGGCGACGGAAAGGCAGCAGTCGATCGCAGCCGGGGTCGTGCCCCAGTCCTCGTGCAGTTTCAAGGCGCAGGCGCCCGCCTTGACCTGCTCGACGAGGCCGGCGGGCTTCGAGGCGTTGCCCTTGCCGGCAAAGCCCAGGTTCATCGGGAATTCGTCGGCCGCCTCGATCATCCGGGCGATGTGCCAGGGGCCGGGCGTGCAGGTGGTGGCGAAGGTGCCGGTCGCAGGCCCCGTGCCGCCGCCGAGCATCGAGGTGACGCCCGACATCAGCGCCTCCTCGATCTGCTGCGGGCAGATGAAGTGGATGTGGGTGTCGAAGCCGCCGGCCGTGAGGATCTTGCCTTCGCCGGCGATCACTTCGGTACCCGGCCCGACGACGATCGTCACGCCGGGCTGGATGTCCGGATTGCCGGCCTTGCCGATCGCGTGGATGAGCCCGTCCCGGATGCCGACGTCGGCCTTCACGATCCCCCAGTGGTCGAGGATGACCGCGTTGGTGATGACGGTGTCGACCGCGCCGCGAGCGCGCGTCGTCTGCGCCTGGCCCATGCCGTCGCGGATCACCTTGCCGCCGCCGAACTTCACCTCCTCGCCATAAGTCGTGAAATCCTTCTCGATCTCGATCACAAGCTCGGTGTCGGCGAGGCGGACGCGATCGCCCGTGGTGGGGCCGAACATGTCGGCGTAGGCGGCGCGGGGGAGAGTCGTCTTGGCGTTGCGGGTCATGGGGGCTCACGGCACCGGGGAGAAGGAGGGGGAATCGAGGGCGGCGATATCGAACGTCGCGGTCGACGCGCAGCCGAGTTGCGTGTTGATTTCAGCGATGAAGTAGTCGGGAAAGTCGGCCTTGCCGTTGCGATAGGCCAGGACGGCGGCACGCGCCGCTCGCCGGTGTGGGATTTCAAGATCGTCGGCGGAAAGGACTTCGTCGACCAGATGCGCCACTTCCGCGCGCTTCCGCTTCATTTTCGTCGCGAGCACCCAGGCGAATTCGCCAAGCACAGCGGAATTGACGAGGCAAGGCTCGTCCGCCGTCGCAGTCTCAACAAACCGACGGACCCGTTCACACTGGGCGGGGTCGTCGTCGATGAACAGACGCAGAAGGACGTTGGTATCCAATCCGATCATCCGCCGCCCCCTGGACGGCTTCTGCGATCGCGCTCGGTCACCGCGATCGTGATGGCTTCCTTGATCGTCTTGTCGAGATCGACGCCCGCCTCACCGGCCTGAAAGGCGTTGGCCCGAGCGATGTCGACGATTCGGCGCCGCTTCCGGGCCTCGAGTCTGATCGAGCCATCGGCCTCCCGCACGAAACGAAGTCGATCGCCCGCCGTGACGCCCAGCGCCTGACGCAATGCGTTCGGCACGGTGATTTGCCCTTTGCTGGTCACCGTTGCCTCTCCGAAATCTTGTTCGGCCTTTCGTTGAGCGGTCATGGGGGCCTCTGTCCAGCTTCCTTACACGTGTGAGAGTAAGGAGGACGGGTCTGTAATGCAAGAGCGTGCCCTTATCCCGCTCACACCTTCCCCATCACCTCTTGCCGGAAGCCGTAGACCTCGCGCTTGCCCGCGATCGCCACGAGGCGGACGGAGCGGCTCTGCCCCGGCTCGAAACGCACCGCGGTTCCGGCGGGAATGTCGAGCCGAAAGCCCTTGGTCTTCGCGCGGTCGAACTTCAGCGCCGGGTTGGTCTCGAAGAAATGGTAGTGCGAGCCGACCTGGATCGGCCGGTCGCCGCTGTTGGCGACCTCGAGCGACAGCGTCTCGCGGTCCACGTTCATCGTGATCTCGCCGGGCTCGGTCAGAACCTCGCCGGGCGCAGCGGCCTCGTCGGCGCCGCGGATCGGGTGGTGGACGGTGACGAGCTTCGTCCCGTCGGGGAAGGTCGCCTCGATCTGGACGTCGTGGATCATCGAGGCGACGCCGCGCATGACCTGATCGGCGGTCAGAACATGGGCGCCCGCGTCCATGAGCTCGGCGACCGAGCGGCCGTCGCGCGCGCCCTCGACGACGACGTCGGTGATCAGCGCCACCGCCTCCGGATGGTTCAGCTTGACGCCGCGTTCGAGCCGCCGCCGCGCCACCATCGCGGCCATGGCGATCAAGAGCTTGTCCTTCTCCCGCGGCGTCAGATTCATGATCCGTCCCTTGTCGCCCGTGCCGTCGTTCCGCCGGACGCGGCGCCTGGCGCGCCGTCTCTCCCCACGAACGTGAATGCGCTTTAGAGCCTCGCGCCTAGCGCCACAGGCGCGGCGGGTGGCGTCCGCTCATCGCCAGAATGGCCGCAATCGCGGCCTCGCGCAATCGGCTCGGCGAGGCCGAGACCAGACGCGAAACGATGAGCCCGTCGAAGGCGCTGGCGCCGGCTTCGACCTCGGCGCCATGGACGTCGAGCGCCGCCCTCAAATTCGGCAGGCGCGCCTCGATATCGGGCGCCGCGCCGATAAGTGTTGCGACCGCCCGCGCACCAGCGCCGCACGCCGGGCGGTCGAGGCTCGCCCCCGCCTCATCAATCCGGGTCGCGTCGGCGAACACGAGCTTGCCGCCGCGCCTGAGGCGCCAGGAATCGCTGAGCCCAGCGGCAATGCGCGTTTCTCCCATCGCGAGCCGCCCGAACACCAGCGTTTCGAGGGCGATGAGCTCGGCGTCGGCGGCCATGTCGATGGCGAGCGTGCGCTCGAGCCGGGCGCCCTCGAACAGGATCGTCTCCTGCGGCAGCCAGCGCATCCGGGCGCCCGGCCCGAGGGAAAGCGTGGCGGCGATGTGGGCGTCCCGCCCTTCGCTGCGGTAGATTTTCTCCGCGGCCGCGGTCGTCGCCTCGACTGCGGCGCCGGCGTCGAGCGCGAGCGCGATCCGGTAGGAGTTGCCGCCGGCCACGCCGCCGCCGGTGTTGACGATCACCGCCTCGCAGGGGCTTTTCGAGCGCGGAAAGCGCCAGCGCAGGCCCCCGGTCTCGAACAGCGAGCTCGGCTCGGTCCGCTCGCCCGCCCGCGAGAAACGGGCCCGGGCCTCGGCCTCGGTCCGCTGGCGGCCGCGGAGATCGACGCCGGCGCCGGTCACGGCCGGCAGTTCCGCTGAAGATCGACCTCGGCGCTCGGGCAGGGCGGATCGAGCACCGGCGCGATCGGGTCCGCGACTCGGAAGAGCTCGTAGCTCTGAACCGGGCGTCCGGCGCGACGGCGCGCGACCGTTCCGGCGGGCTCGACATGGCGGTAGCGCATTTTGAGCACCAGGTCGAAGCGGCGTCCCGCCTCGGCGATGGCGAGGCCCGGGGCCGCAAACAGCGACTCGGCCGGCGACGGCGCAAAAATCCAGCGAATCCGCTGCTCCGGCTGGACGACCTCGATCGCGGGGTCGCCGTAATAGCTCATCAGGGAGGCGAGCGCGTAGCCTTGGGTCAGGAGATAGGACGCGCCTTCCGCGCGCGCCCGGGCGTCGACCTCGCCCGCGAGTTCGCGGAATCCTTCGAGGCGCGCGGTCGGGTCCGCGGCGCCGAGCGGCAGCGCGCCGGTCAGCGCCTGGACGAAACCGAACAGCATGACCGCGAAGGCGAGCGGCGCCGCCCACAGCGCAGCCACGGCGATGCGGCGTTTCAGGCCGCCGGCGGCGCGAAGCGCCCGCGCCACCCAGTCGCCGGCGAGAACGGCCGCGGCGGGAAAGAGCGGCGCAAGCCAGTTGCCCTGCACCCGGTCGTGCAGGGAATGCAGCAGGAAGTACGCGGCGGCGGGGACGATCGTCGCCGCCAGCAGCCGCCGCGCTTCGTCGGCCGAACCGGGCGCGACCGTCTTCCGCCAGGAGACAGCGGCGATCGCGGCGAGGAGCGGCGCGAACACGAGCGGATTGAGCAACAGGATCTGCGCCACGACGAATTCGGCGGCGAAATACGGCGTGAAGCCGCTCGCCGCCGTCCGTCCGCCCTGCTTGACGAAAGTCGCCCAGCCGTGTTCGGCGTTCCACAGGACGAACGGCGAGAAAATCGCCGCCGCCAGCGCCAGCGCCGCCCAGGCGGCCGGCGAGACCAGCCAGCGCCGCAGCGACGGCGTCGTCAGGCAGGCGAGGCCGACGCCGGCGACAAAGAAAGCCGCGGTGAATTTCGACAGGAGCATGCAGCCGGCCGCGACGCCCATCGCGATCAGCCATCCCGCCTTGCCGGTTCGCCACAGTTCGACGAGCGCCGTGAGCCCCAGCGTCCAGAAGAGGACGAGCGGCGCGTCCGGCGTGACGAACACCGCGCCCGCCATGACGAGAGGCGCGGCGATCCACATCAGGACAGCCAGGGCCGCCGTCTCGGTCGAGCCGAACAAGCGCCAGGCTATCCATCCGATCAGGGCCGGCAGCGCGCCGGCGAGGGCGAGCGACAGCGCCCGCACGCCGAGCTCCGAGTCGCCGAAAACCGTGGTCGAGGCGCGGATCAAGAGGGCGACCATCGGCGGATGGTCGAGATAGCCGGAGGCGAGGCTGCGGGACCACAGCGTGTAATAGGCCTCGTCGAAAGTCAGCTCGAGCCTCGAGGCCGCGAAGGTCTGCAGGGCGAGCAGGAGAAGCGCGCCGGCCGCCGCGAGCCCGATGAGCCGCCCCGGGCGCCGGTTCGACCGGGGCCGCGCTCGGGCGACGATGGAAGCCTCGGTCACGTCGTCGCCTTCTCCTGAGGAGCCCCTGTTCGCTTCGCCGGTCCCCAGTCGCATGCAGGCGTCCCGGGGGTCAATCGCCTGCGCCGGACGCGCCGGCAAAGCGTCATTCGACAATTGCTTCTCAGGTGTGGCGCCCTTCACACAGCCCTTCAGCCAACCCCGTCGTATAACCGTCAAAGACAAGCAGGCGGCGGCGGTGAGGCGCTGGGGTGGCTGAAATGGCCTTTGGGGCGAAGGAGCGAGGTCCAGCGCGGTCCAGCCGCGACGACGCGGCGGACGCATCGCGGTTTTTCTCGCGTGTCGGCTACGCGGCGTTGGCGATCGGCGCGCCGGTCGCCGTCGTCGTCCACCCGCTCGCCCTGTTCATTGTCTTTCCGATCGGCGTCGCCATGATCGTGATGGCCGCGGCGCTCGAGGGAAAGCCGGGAATTGTCGGCCGCGGGATGCGCGCCTTCACGACGCCGACCTTCATAGCCCTCGTCGCCGGGCTCGCCTGGGCGACCCTGTCGGTCCTGTGGACGCCGTACCCCGTCTCCGCCCTCCAGCATGCGCTGAAGATCGGGCTCCTGATCCTCGCGACGCTCATGGCGGTCGCCGCGCCGCGCGAAAACGCGCGCGCCACCGACCTCTATCTCTTCCCGATCGGCGTCGTCGTCGGCATGGTGGTCATGGCGGCCAGGGGCCTGGCTGGCGTCACCGACCATGTCTCGGACGACAACGGCGTGGCTGCCGGCGGGATCGCGCTGGCGGTGCTTCTGTTTCCGGCGCTGGGGGGCCTGACCGCCCGCGGCCGCAACGGCTATGCGAGACTCTTACTCATTCTCGCGCTCGCCTTCGCCTATATCGCCGGCTACGCGCCGCTCACCATCGCCCTGTTCGCCGGCTACCTGGCGTTGTCCTTCTCGATCTCCGACATGAAGCGCACGGCGAGCGAGCTGGCATGGGGCTCAGCCGCGCTCGTCCTTCTGTCGCCGCTGATTCCGGCCTTCGCGCCGACGATCGCGGCTTGGGTGTTTCACGTCAAACTGGCCACGCTGCCGCCTTATCAGCCGCTGTCGGCGGCCGCCGACGTCTTCACCCACGACAAGCTCAGACTGCTCACCGGGCACGGCTTCGCCACCGTGGCGCGGGGCGTTCGCGACATGATCCTTCCGGCTTACACGCCGCGCTCTTTCGCCTTCACGGTGTGGTACGAACTCGGCGCCGTGGGCGCCGTCATCGCGGCCGTCGGCGTCTGGTTCGGCTTTCACGATCTCGAGAGGGCGCCGCCGCGGCTCGCGCCCTTTCTGGCGGCCAGCTTCGCCGCGATCGTCGCGCTCGCCTTTTGCAACGTCAATTTCGACGACATGACCGTCATGACCTTGATCGCGGTCGGGGTGGTCTCGAGCGACGTCGCCGCCCGGAGCCAGTATCGCACCAAGCGTCCGTCAGCGGCGAACCTCGCCAATTTGTGAGGCGCCGCGGCTCGCGGTGTTGCGAATCTGGGACCGTTCAGCGTTTTCGGGTCAGGTTGATCGTCGGCCGTACGGTGCGCGGGCGCTTATACTCGACCACGACCGCGCGCGTGCGCCCGGCCACCAGGCTGGCGCGTCCGCGCGTCTTTGCCGCCTGCTTCACCGCCAGCGCCTGCACCTGGTCGACCGGCACGCCCATCAGAGTGGCTGCGATCTGCGCGCGCTGCGCCGGATCGTCGGCCAAGCTCTCGGCGGCGATCAAAGCCTCCTCGATGGTCGGATTCTCGCGACGAACCCGCCGCACTCCCCACTTAGTCTTCCACGTGGCTCCCATGGGGCCCCTCCACAACGATCTTGAACACGAGTCATAACAGATATGCTGCACTGCACAATCGATTTCAAGTCCCCGCTCGATACGATCGCGTTTCTCCGTCGCATGCATAACCGAGCGCCTTCCCGAGGTCGGCGTCGGCCACGAGCCGACAGCATAGCAGAGATAGCAGAGCATGATTCGTGCCGCTCGGCTTGTCTCATCGAAGACCCTCGTTCCGCGCGCGGCGAATCGCCGCGAGGTCGCGACGCCCGTCCAGTCGAGGACAAGCCCGGGAGGCGGCGTCAGGCTTGCGCGGGGGATCGAACGGCTGGCCTTCGCCGACGAAATATCGGATTGAGAATGCCAAGGGATCAAGCGCCAAGGAGAGACCCCGAATGCAGGCTGCGGTCTTTTCCGTTCGCCAAGAACCTGGAGTCGCCAGATGACCGAAGCGCCATTGGGGTTCATCGGCGTCGACGGCGGCGCGACGCGGTGCCGGGTGCGGGTCAGGGGCAGCGAGGGCCGCGCGCTCGCGGAGGCGCTCGGCGCCTCGGCCAACGTCCATGTCGATTTCGCGGCGTCGATCGCGGCCGCGCGCTCGGTCGTCGGCGACGCGCTGCATGACGCCGGACTTGCGCCTGCCGACCATCCGCGCCTGGCGATCGGCCTCGGCCTCGCCGGCGTCAACGACAAGCAGGACGCCCAGCGAGTTGTCGCGGCGTTTCCGGGCTTTCTCCGCGTTCGCGCCGCCAACGACGCGGTCACGGCCTGCATCGGCGCTCACGCGGGGGCGGACGGCGGCCTGGTGATCGCCGGCACCGGTTCGGCCGCGATCGCCCGAGTGGGGGGACGCGAGATCATCGTCGGAGGCCGCGGCTTCGCCGTCGGCGACGCCGGCTCGGGCGCGCATATCGGCCTCAGGGCCCTGCGCGCGGCCGCGCGCGCCTATGACGGCCTCGGGCCGGAGAGCCCGCTCACCCGCGACATGCTCGACGCGTTCGACGGCGACATCGTCGCGCTCGTCCGCTGGTCGCGCGCCGCGAGGCCCGGCGACTTCGGCGCCTTCGCCCCGCGCGTCGTCTCGCGTGCAGGCGAGGGCGATCCGATCGCGCTCGCGGTCGTGGGCTCGGCCGCTGAGGCGATCGGCGCGCTCGCGCGGCGCGCGGTCGCCCTCGGCGCGGAGCGGGTCGCGCTGGCCGGCGGAGTTGGCGAGGCGTTGCGTCCCTATTTTGACCCGATCGCCGGCGCGCTGCTGACGCCGCCCCTGCACGACGCCGCCGACGGGGCCATCCTGATGGCCGGCGGCCGGATCGCGAGCGGGAAGGACTCCGCGCCATGAAAACGTTCTTCGGCGCGCGCCTGTTCGATGGCGAGCGGTTTCTCGACGATCACGCCCTCGTCGTGGAGGACGGCGTCATTCGCGCCCTCGTCGATGTCGAGGAGCGTCCGCGCGGCGGCGAAGCGGTCGATTGCGGCGGTGGGATTCTCGCTCCAGGGCTCGTCGACTGGCAGATCAACGGAGGCGGCGGCATCCTGTTCAACGCCGAGCCGACCGTCGAGGGCGTGGCGCGCATCGCCCGCGCCTTTCGGCGCGAGGGCGTCACCGGATTCCTGCCGACCGTGATGACCGACGCCCCCGCGGCGCTCGCGGCGGCGCTGTCGGCTGCGCGCGAGGCGGAGCGCTCTGTGCCGGGCGCACTCGGGATCCATGTCGAGGGTCCCTTCATCGACCCGCGACGCCCGGGGATCCACCCGCCGCAATGGATCCGTCCGATGCGCGAGGCCGACGCCGGGATGCTGATCGAAGGGCGCGCCGGCGCCACGGTCGTCACGCTCGCCCCGGCTTCCGTTCCGCTCCCGCTGATCGCGCGGCTCGCCCAATCCGGAATCGTGGTCAGCCTCGGGCACGCCGAAGCGAGCGCGGAAGAGGCCAAGGCCGTGTTCGACGCGGGCGCGCGGGCGGCGACCCACCTCTTCAACGCCATGAGCCCGCTGACTTCGCGCGCGCCGGGCGTGGTCGGCGCCGTTCTCTCCGATCCGCGCGTCATTTGCGGCCTGATCGCGGACGGCGAGCATGTGCATCCCACGGCTTGCCGGGTCGCGATCGCGGCCAAGGGCCCGGGCGGGATCGCCCTCGTGTCGGACGCCATGCCGCCCGCGGCCGGCGGCCCGGACGCATTCGACCTCAACGGCCGCCGCATGACCCGTGTCGGCCTCAAGCTCGTCGACGAGCACGGCACGCTCGCCGGCGCCGCGATCACGCTCCGCGACGCGGTCCGCTATGTCGCGATCACGCTCGGCCTGCCGCTCGCCTCGGCTCTCGCCATGGCGACCTCGACTCCGGCGCGCCTCGTTGGCCTCGACGGCCGCATCGGCCGCCTCGCGCCGGGCCTCGAGGCCAATCTCGTGCATTTCACCGACGCGCTCGACGTCGCCGGCGTATGGATCGGCGGCCGGCTGGTCGCCGACGACGGCGAGCCCGTCTGAGCCCTCGTCAGCGCCCAGGCTCCCGCATCGCCATGCGCGCGGCGTCCGCGCCGGCTCGCATCGCGCCGCTGAATCCGCCCGACTGGCCGAACGACGAGGCGAGATAGACGCCCGGCAGCGGCGTCTTGGGCGTGCGCGGCAGCCCCACCCAGATCGAACGCTCGAACGGCAGCGGCGCGAAGCCGTAGACCGCGCCGCCGGGCGTGTTCATGAAACCCGCCATCGAGCGCGCGTTGAGGAACATCCTTTCGGTCAGCGCCGCGCTGAAGCCCGGATAATCGCGGTCGAGCGCCGCCTGGAAGGCGTCGAGCCATCGTTCGCGCCGGTCTTTTTCCTCCTGCGGCGGAAGCGCCGACCAGTTGGAGAGCCGGTCGACGCCGACGACCGACACCAGCGTCGGTCCGTCGGGGTTCAGGCCGCTGTCGATCGCGCCGTAATTGGTGACGCCGTAGGCCGGCAGCGCCTCGCCGGGGTCGGCGGAGAAGAGGCTCGCGCCCGCGGCGATGTCGCTCTGCCGCGCCACGGAATGGGGCAGAACGCCGAGGTTGAACCGGTCGAGGCCGATCCGGGCCGGCGGGACGCTCAGGCCGAAATGGGCCGAGAACAGCGAAATCGACAGCGGCCTCGCGCCATAGGCCTGGTCGATCTTTGCTCGCTCGGCGTCCGGCAGCATGAGCGCCAGCACGTGCGGCGCGCAATTGGCGAGGATCCGCCTCGCCTCGACGCGTTGCTCGTCGGTCTTCGTCTTGGCGTCGACATGCCGCACGGCGGCCGGACGGCCGGACAAGTCGAACTCGACGGCGCACGCGTCGCGCCCGATGAGCACCGATCCGCCCGCCTGGTGGACGACCTTGGCGAGCTTCATCGACAGAACGCGCGAGCCGCCCTTGACGAACACGCCGCCCGACTTGAGGAAGCCTGCCTGCGCGACCGCGAAGAACGGCCACGCGAGGTTGTGGGCGTCGTCGGCGTAATAGCCGATGGTCGCGCCGACCGCGCATTTGGCCGCCTCGTCGGGGCCGAAGAAGCGCTCGAGCATGTCGGCGGTCGAGGCGCGCCAGTCGCGCGCGAGCGGTCTCAGCGCCACGCCGGCGCGCACGAGCTTGCCGAGGCTCCGGTCCTCGCCCGCCTCGTTGAGCCGCGTGACGGCGTCGTGGATCTGCTCGAGCGCGCCGAAGAACCGCGCCGAGCCCTCGCGGCCCCTCGGAAACCGCTGGCTCAGCGCATTATGCGCGGCGTCGAACCCGACCGGCATTTCGAACATCTCGCCGATCGGACCGCCCTTCACCGCATAGAACGGCCGCATCGGGATCCATTCGATCTCGTCGAGAATGCCGAGCTCGGTCAGGATCGCATGTTTGACTTCGGCCGGGTCGCGCGGATCGGCCGTCTGGTGCAGGGCTGGCTCGATCGTCAGCGCGCCCTTCCTGAAGGCCGACGCGGCCCCGCCGACGCTGTGATTGCGTTCGATGACGCAGACCTTGCGGCCGCTTTTGGCGAGCAGCGCGCCGGCTGTGAGGCCGCCGAGGCCGGAGCCGATGACGACGGCGTCGTAGGTATTCTCGCTCATCCTCCTCCCCATGGACCGCACGCTTGGCGCATCCGTTCGACTGAATTTGGCGGCAGCCTACATGGAATCACCCGACGTCGTTTGATCGTCGTCAAACAAGGAAATGGCGAGCGCCGGTCCCCGACGACCTCCTCGCCGAGTAGACGCGGCGTTTTTCCAATGCGGATCGTGCGCGGCATGCGGCTACGCGCCCCAAGGCGCATGACGTGCGCGCGAATGGACGGCGACACGTCGGAGGCAAGCCCAACTGAAAATTGCTCATTTCCCGACGGAAGCCTGAAAACGGCCGCTTAATCTCCCCTCGAAACTTTCCCTTGCAGGCCGAGTTCGACCTCCTTCGCGCGGTTCAATCGCCTCATGGTTTCCGCGAGTTCTGGGTGCGCCGCAAGTTGCTGGGAATAAATGCGGCTGAGCGCCGCGCTCAAGCGACCCTCTCGTCCAAGAAGCTCGTCGGCGATCTTAACCATCAGTGAGTTGGGCCACGCCTGCGGCCTGATCAACAATAGCCTATCAACAATGGCTTCCGCGCTTTCATCAGCTAACGCCTGCGCCAATATCATCGTCATTGCCGCTGTGGAGCGCGACACGCCAGCGTGGCAATGGATAAGCAGATGGCTGAAATCGCCGCCTAAATCCCGTCCAAACTTCAGGATCGCCTTGATGTGCCTCCGCTGCGGCAAAACGATTTGCGGAGCGCGCTCGATCGCGTCGTGAAAATGCAATGTCGTCCGCAAATGTGGACCGAACGCCCGGAAGGCTGCGGGCTCCGGCCACCCTGGGTCAAGAACAGAAAGCACGTGAGTCACAGCCTCGGCGCCGCGACGGTCCAGTTCGTCGAGCCCGCAGATCGTTAGCGTGGATAAGGGCGTGGGCTTCATCATCCCTTCGTTTGAGGCCGTTCGCTTTCGCGGAACTGTTGGCCAACCTCGAATACGCATGACGCTCATTCCTCGGCCAACGGTTCCTGGAAAAATACCCAATGACGGAGTTGCCGCTGCGCAGCCGACAAGTCGAGCGCCATCTTGAATATTGGGTCGCGACGCAGGGAATTGGCGATTATCCCTTCCTCGTAACCGGCGCCGTAAAAATGCGCGTTGACGCCAAAAGAAAACACCGTAAACATCGACGGGCCTGCGCGTGTAGGGAGCCGATCGGTGAAAAGGAACACTCGGGACGAGCTGTGCCGCGCAGCGCGACGCATTCTTGATGCAGGCGATAATATCGAGGACATCAAACTGCGCGAGGCTGGACGCGACGTTGGCGTCACCGCGAATGCGACCTACCGTCATTTCCTGAATAAAGAAGCCTTGTTGGCGGCTGTGGCGGCGAAGGGTTTCCTTGAACTCGCGGCAGGACTGCGGGCCGCCGCCAGCGGACCCGATCCAGCGATCGCCGTCGGCCTCGCTTATGTCGACTTCGCGCTGGCGAGCCGAGGACTGTTCCGCTTGATGTTTGGACAGACCTTGCGGCAAAAAGACAAGTATCCCGAACTCAGTGGCGCGATCGCGCAGGCTCAGGACGCCATGGGGCATTCGGGCTCGATCGACGTTGAGTCGCATGTGTTGGCGGCTTGGGGCCTCTGCCATGGCCTTTCGGTGCTACTTATCGGGAATTTGGCTCCAAATGTGGACGCGAGGGCGTTGGCGCAAAGGATTCTTTCCGAGGCCTTGTGTTCGCGCGACGTAACGCCCCCGGCGATCGTGTGTTAGTGCAGTGGCTAAGGCGGCGCGCCTCCATTCTTTCGATCGCGGCGAGCATCGCCTCCGCCGATGACTGTCAGCCTCTATTGCTCACTATCGACCGAGCGACATCGATTGCTTCGATCAGAGCGCGACTGGAGTCGCCCGTTGCTTTAATTTCCTTGAGGCTATATTCGATTGCAAGGCGCCCCGCCTTGAGCGCGGCGTCGAGCTCATCGCTAGAATGACGCTTGGCCACTTTCAACAAGACCGCGGCCTGTTCGATCGCGCGTTGGTCAAAATGCCCTAACATGATTGTCCCCCGCGGTCGTAAGCAGCGCTGAAAAGCCTCCCAAGGCCCAAAGATAAGGCGAGCGTCGATTTTATCCCTCGCGACGACTTCCGCTCTCCGACGGATGGCAATATCGCGGGGCTCGCGCTGTGAGCCGGATCACAATCTATTTACCAATGTCGTTGGCCTAATTCCGCCTCGAAGATCCGACGTTCCCGCCAAGACACGCTGGGCGGAGGGCGGGCGCCGGCGCCTGGCCGGGACGAGCCCAAAGTGACGGCGCATTGGCGTCCGCGCCCGATCGCGGATTTTTTGGGAACCGGCGGACGTGCCGCGCGTTCACGCGTCTGACAAGCTTGATCGAGCGGGGGACCCCGCGACTGCGGGTCGAGTCGCGGCAGGACTTCTTCGCGAAACACAGCCTATTCATGCCCACCGGCCTCACCGGCGCAAACTACGCCCGGACGTTCGAGAGCGGCATCCTTCACTATTTCCTCAATAGCGTCATCGTGACGCTCGCCTGCATGGTCGCCGTGCTGGCGGTGTCGCTGCCGCTGGCCTACGCGATCGCCCGGCTGCGTGGCGCCTATACTGCCGCGGTGTTCCGGCTCTTGCTGCTCGGCCTCGCCGTGCCGATCCAGGCCACGATCATCCCGATCTACGTCCTCATGGTGCATATGGGCCTCTACGATACGCTGTTCGGCCTCGGGCTGATCTGGCGCCTGGTCGCGCCGCTGTCGCAGCCCGCGCTCGCCACCGTGGCCATCTGCAATGCCATCCAGACCTGGAACAACTTCCTGTTTCCCCTGGTGCTGACGCAAAGCACCTCGGCGCAGACCCTGCCGCTGGCGCTGCAGAGTTTTGAGGGGGAGTTCGGCATCGACATCCCCGGGCTGATGGCGGCGGTCGTCCTGTCGGCCCTGCCGATCGTCTTCCTCTACATCGTCGCGCAGCGCCAGCTCGTCAGCGGACTGACGGCGGGATTTGGAAGGTGAACGCGTCGCCCCTCTTTCGGCGCGGTCTCGCGCGGCGCCGCTTCGCGCTTCCTCCGCCAGGCCGGGGCGCCTCAGTCGGTCGACACAACCGGCGATGGCGGCATATCACGCAGGAATTGATAACGCCCATGGCCCTTGATCGCCGCCAAATCGTGCGAGACCATCCCCTCGGGTCGTTCGATCGTGATGTCGACTCCATCGCGGGAGAAATCCAGCGCCGTGAGGCCACAACGGGCGTCGCCGCCATGGGATTGCGGCCCTGCAAAGGCAACGGCCGGCGCCCACAGGTGGCGCAGGCCGTTGAATGTGCGATCGCGAGACTCATGCAAGTGGCCGCTCACGACCAGCCTCACGCCCCTTTGATGCAACATATCGACCAGGCTCGCACGCGCCTGCGGCACGATGCAGACGGCGCTCGCCGGGCCTTCGTTGAGATCTTCCAGGAAAAGCGGCTTGTGCAGGAACAGCGCGATCGGCCGACCCGCGGCGGCGACGAGTTGCTCATCGAGCCAACGGTTCTGCTCGTCCTCGCGCGGCAGGCTCGAGCCGAAGAGTTGTGCGTTCACGCCAATGAGGCGCCATCCTTCGGTGTCGAGCATCCAGCGATCGGCGCCGAAAAATCTGTCCCATCGAGCGAGCCGCTGTGTATTGACGATCTGGTCGGGGTCTTGGCCAGGCGGTTCGTCGCCGACATCGTGATTGCCAGGCAGGGGCAGGACAGGTCCGCGCAGGCTCTTGAGCGCCAATGCGGCAAACTTGACCTCTTCATCGCTGTCGGGACCATTGATCGTGAGGTCGCCATTGACGATCACGGCGTCAGCCGCCGCCCTGTTGGCAAAATCTCGAGCAATACACCAATTCTCCCAGAAGAATCCATGCGTCGGCGAGAGGTGGATGTCCGATAGGATGATGATGCGTCCCATGGGCGTGACTTCCCTGGTTCGCGGTATATTAGGAAGGTCCTGTGCCAGCCGCATGAACGCGGCATAGCGCCTGGCAAATGGGCCGAACGAAGGATCCGCATCGTGAAATCATCGATCTCTGCCCGCGATCGTGGTTGCAGGACATGGGTCAGCTTTCGAGACCTCGTCGAAATGCGGTTTCGCGAGGCTGAGCGGCGCCTCGAGTTCTCAATTGAACGACGCCCAGTTCACGGCGTGGGCAAAAAATCGCACAGCGCCGCTTCCGTCGGGCGCCCAGGCGCCTCGGTGATTGGCGAAGCCGCTCCCCGCCTCAGAGGCGAACGCCAGGCGCTTCAGCCGCCGCCGCAGCTGCAGTTGCCACTGTCGTGAGCATGCAAGGGGTCGGCCGCTCGACACCGTAGAGAACAGCGTGAGCGCCGCCAGCGGCGGCCGTCACGACCGTCCAATGCATGCCGAGGACACAGGCTGTGCGGCCGGCGGTCCCTGGTGGGGGCGACGGGCTGGAAAGCCGCCGTCCCACCCCCAGCGAAAAAGGCTTGACCGATGTCCCACCGAAACAATACGGACCCGTCGTCAGAACTCTTGCCACGTTTCATTCGCAACGGCGGCGACTTTGGCTCGCGGCTTCGAAGCTTTGCCGATGGCCTTGGGCGCCTCACGGCCGATGGCCTTGGGCGCCTCACGGAAAGCGTGCGGCGCGACGCGCTTGAGCTCCTGACGCAGCCCGACCTCCGCGCCGCCGGTGATCTTGTACTTGCCGACAAGACCGGCGAGTTCCTCGGCTTGCTGGGAAAGGTTGTGAACTGCCGCTGTCGTCTCCTCGACCATCCCCGCATTGGCCTGCGTCACCCCATCCATCTCGCCGATCGCCTTGTTCACCTCTTCAAGAGCGGTCGACTGTTCCTGCACGCCCGCGGAAATGCCGCCGACGATCTGGGCGATTTCGAGCACCCGGGAGACGATGCGCTGCAAAGCCTCGCCGGTGCGCGCGACGAGCGCGGCGCCTTGCCCAACTCGTTCCTCCGACGTCCGAATCAGCGCCTTGATTTCCTTGGCCGCCTCCGCTGATCGCTGGGCGAGCGCGCGCACTTCCGAAGCGACCACCGCAAACCCTCGTCCCGCATCGCCGGCCCGCGCCGCCTCGACCCCCGCGTTCAGCGCGAGCAGGTTGGTCTGGAACGCGATCTCGTCGATGACCCCGATGATCTGGCTGATCTGTTTCGACGAGTTATCGATGGCGCCCATCGCCTCCACGGCCTCGCGCACCACAGCGCCGGTCTTCTCGGCGTCCTCTTTGGCCTCGCCGACCACGTCTCGCGCATGGACGGCGCTTTCCGCCGTGTTGCGGACGGTGGTCGTGATCTCAGTCAGCGCCGCGGCTGTCTCTTCAAGACTCGAGGCTTGCTGCTGCGTGCGCTGCGACAGATCCTCCGCCGCGGAGGAGATTTCTCTTGCTCCGCCCTGAATCGCATGGGTGTTGGCGTCGACGGCCAGCATCGACTGGTCGAGCGCGCCGAGGGCGGCGTTGAAATCCGCGCGAAATGGTTCGAGAGCGTCGAAGAAAGGCGTGGAGAAGCGCTGCTGCAAGTCGCCATCGGACAGGCGAGCAAGTCCGGCGCCGATCTTTGCGAGGGACTCTACGCGAGCCGTGACGTCGGTCGCAAACTTGACCACCCGGATGACGCGGCGTTCCGTGTCGAAAATCGGATTGTAGGAGGCTTGGATCCAGACCTCCCTGCCGCCCTTGCCGATGCGCTTGAATTCCTCGGCGACATATTCTCCGCGGTTCAGTTTGCTCCAGAACTCGCGGTAGGCCTCGGACTGCGCGTAGGCCGGATCGACGAACATCATGTGGCGCCGGCCCTGGATTTCGTCGAGCCGATAGCCGAGCACGGCGAGAAAATTGTCGTTGGCGGTCAAGACCGTGCCGTCGGGCGAGAATTCGATCATCGCCTGGGCGCGCGAAATCGCGTCGATCTTGCCCTTGTCTTGCAGCGCCTGCATTTTCGACGCCGTCACGTCCATCGCGACCTTGACGACCTTGAGGACTTTTCCCGATCCGTTAAGCACCGGATTGTAGGAGGCCTGAATCCAGATTTCCTTGGCCCCTTTGCCGATGCGCTTGAACTCTCCGGCGTTGAATTCGCCGCGGCCGAGCCTGCTCCAGAATTCGCGGTATTCCGGCTTCGCCGCGTAGCTCGCTTCGACGAACATGCTGTGAGGCCGGCCTTTGATTTCCGCGAGCTCGTATCCGAGAATCTTGCAGAAGTTCTCGTTGGCGGTGATGACCTTGCCGTCCGGAGAAAATTCGATAAGGGCGAACGCCCTGCCGATGGCCTTGAGAACCCGCTTAGAGTCTGTTCCAAAATCGAAAGAAACCACGGGCCATCTCCTTTTGCATCGCCAAGCGTATAGAATCTGTTGGATACCAGACCGTGCGGAGTCGCCGCCGCCATGCCCTTGCAGGTGGTTCAAGTTCTTTATTAATGACTTCGACGGTGGGGCGTCATGCCACAAGCGCGAATCGAACTCTCGAACGCGCGACCGTCGTGTCTTTATATCCATGTCTGTTAGATCTGAAAAATCTCTAAAGCCATCAGACGGTTCGCATTTCGCCGCGGCTCGCTCGGGCTGGAGCCTCGCGGCAGAGTTATGACGCGTCGTTACCGTCCCACGGCAGGTTAGGCCCGTTCGAGTCTAGGCGGCGCAGGCCATTTCTGGCGTGAGACTTTTGGTGTTCAGAAGACTAATCAGTCGATTGCCGCTTGGAATGATTCCGCTGACAAACTCCCGGGCGACATCTGCCGCCGCCTTGGGCAAATCCTGGATCTCGGCGTCCTCGACTTTGAAGATCTCCGACACTGCGTCGACAAGGAGGCCGACGACCGTGTCGCCGACCTCGACAACCAGTATTGCGTGTCGCGGCGTGGGCTCCGCCGTCTCAAATCCAAGCCGCACTCCAAGATCGATGATTGGCAGGACAGCGCCTCGCAAGTTGACGACGCCGCGCACGAAATCCGGCGCATGGGGGAGTCTCGCTTCAGGCGACCAACCCCGGATTTCGCGGACATTTTTTACGTTCACGCAAAATTCCTGTCCGCGGACATTGATGGCGATGAGTTCGTGGATCATTAGAGGATTCCTTCAAAGCATTTTGCGTGGCGGAGGACGATCATAAGGAGTTGCGTCAGTCATCAGCCTCGGCCGCCCTTGTTGGCTCCGCCTCTCGCGGCGACGCGCCGGACTGCCTATTTGGCGAGCCGCTGCGGCCGGTTCGTCGGTGGCTGGAAAACGTGCGGCGCCGCGGCCCGGAGCTTTCGGCGCAAGTCTTCATCCGAAACCTGCGAAACTGCGAACTGACGGATGAGCTGGGTGAGTTGCTCGCCCTCCGCGGCGAGCCACTGCTCGCAGAGGTCGCTTCCTCCACGCTTGACGCATTCTGCTGGGTCGTCCTTGTCGCTTTATAAGAAGGGCCATAATCGGAAGCCGTTTGTTTCATCAGATCGTCACGACCAGGATGGGCTTTCGCATAAATAACGGCCACGCGTTAAAATTCGCTTCCGCGAGAATTGCTATACGCGCGAGCGATCTCCTTCCGACGCAACGGGAAGCGATCGAGCGGGCGAAAGAGCTGGAACCGAATCATTCGACGCCGATCGTCGAGCGGGTCCACAATAGGAATGAGTTACGGAGTGACGGTGACGCGCCCGTAATTGTCATTATGGTTGCGCGACCTTACGCCTCCGGCAACGAGGCGCAGCAGTAGGTTATCCCAATTGCGGGCCCGTCACCGCAACCCGAAAAGCGCCTCACGCCGTCATGGCCGGGCTCGTCCCGGCCATCCACGAGGGCGCCGCAAGGCGCCTCAAGCCCTCAGCTCCTCGAACAGGTCTCGCCATTCGCGGCTATCGGCGTGAAATGAGCCTTGCCTTCGAGGTTTTCTTGGGAAGGCGTCCGCGGCGGGGATCTTCCCTGGCTTTCGGCGAAGTCGCGTGGGGACGGCGGAGCGCGTCAGGCCGCATCCAGGCGCCGCAGTTCGGTTTCGAACGCCAAGCGCAACCGCGCCGCCTCCTCGTCCGGCAGCCAGTTCGTCATCTGCGGGAAGACGGTGCGCCAATAGAGGGTGCGGCGCGCGTCCCACGGAAATGTCTGCGCCGCGCGGATTTTGGCGAGCACGCCGAGCAGTTCGGCGGGCGCCTCATCCGGATCGGCGCGATAGACCGCCGTCGCCCGCTCGACGCCCGGAAGCTCGGGCTCGCTGTCGCCGAAAAGGTCCAGTTGGCCGTGGCCGGTCATGGGGCGGCTCGTCCTCGTCTCGCAGCGAATCGCTCTGAAGTTTGCCAGAGGCCGCGGCTCAAGGCGACGGCTCGTCGTCCGACTCCGCTGCGCTGTCGGCGACGCTGTCTAGGCTTGGCGCTCGGTTCGGTACCGACCTTCCGGTTGAACCCATGAATGGCCGCATTGCGGAGGGAGTGGCTGTTCATCGTCGGCGTCGTGAATGCGCCATATTCGACCCTTTTCTGCCCGTCCGCGTCCGTCCTGGAACGCGAAGAGTGCACCATGTGCGGACGCTTCGGACAAGAGCACAAGAGCACAAGAGCTACAATCAGCCATTGAAGGTCGGAGAGTAAGAACAATTTTGTTGGGCACAAGTCGATCGGCAGCATTAGATAGTTAGCCTTTCACGCCGTTTGCGCGCGCCCAACTCCTAAAATCCACCGGTTCATCAGCGACGATCTCCAGCTGTGTTAGAGTAGCGTACTCTGTCATAATCACAACATTGGCTACCGGCCACCGGGCCGACGGAACGATCACGGCCTGATACTCGTAGAAAAAGGCGACCTCGCCGATCTGCTGAAGCGTCGGGTATTCCTCGACGCGTTGCACGTAACTCAGCCTCCCGTACGTAGCCATGTTCACTCCGAGTGACGCCAGCTTGCCGTCGCCGGCAAGATTCAAGACGCGATGGAGCTCCGCCTTGATCTGGTAAATCCGTTTCGCGACCTTCGACGGAATGATGGGCTGCCCTTTCGCCGCGTGAAACCATGATTCGGCCAAGGCGCCGTCGCGCGACTCTGATGTGTAGAGAACATCGAAGCTTCCATCGTCCCACCGCCCGCCAGCCCGCGACGGACGAAGTGGGTCGAAACCGTCTGTCACGACCCGCCACACTTGGCCGCTGAATCCAACCGGCGCCTCTGCTTCGATCGCGTCAAGGAGCGCCTTCGGGCGGGGCGGTCTATGCGCCATGATTAAAGATAGACGTCCGCATCCAAGCGGTCGATGATGGCGATCACGTCAGCCGCTTGGCCCCCGACAATGGAGTCGATGGCTCGGCGGCCTTCCAGTTGTGGATGAGGTGCGTAAAGCCACAGACGCACCTCGTCGGACGAATAATAGTCGTCGAGGCGGCTCACGATGTAATGGAGTTGCGCCAAGAGGAGTTGCGTCGACGGGTGCGGTACATGCGTTCCTGCCTTCCAGCGGTGAACGGTCGCCGATGACACGTCCGTGAAGTTCGCAATATCGGTTCCCTTCAGGCCTCCATTATCCTGAATGGAGTCGATATATCTGGCGACGGCAGCGGTCATGGTAATCAACGTTTCCGGTCGGAGGCTCGAAGTCGTGGCGACAGGTGGGCCGCCGGCGCTCGCGGTAAATCCAAGCCTCGGACAGAATTTAGGTTCTCCAAGCTCGCGCGCATCTTTTCGTTGCGCTGGGCGTGCTTCGTGAGGCGACGAACAAGATTGTCAGCTGCCTGCTCGGCCGTCTGCCCCTTACGAGGCTTCAGTTCGGACACAAGCGGCTTCAACTCCTTTACCTGCCGCCCGAAGCGATCAACCTCGGCCAACTCGACATCCAGAAAGTGCTGGGTGCGCATAAGATCAGGCGTCTTGTTGAGCGCCTCCATGGCCCAAGTCTCTTGAGTAATCGAGTGACGCTTCGAATTACTGATCATGTCCGCCAAGCTGCGGCAACAGTTCGGATTTTGACAGACGACCAAGCGGCCGTTCTTGGCTCGCGCGAGCGCCGTCAACTCCGGGACGGTGAAGGTGCGATCGAATAGCGGAACCGAGACCGGCTTGGCCGCGCCACCCTGACGGCCCTCCTCATCTGGCTCCGGTTCACGAACTGACCAATTCCAAGGCGTTGCGTCGAACCGAAGATGTTCGTCAAGGCCATGTGCTATGCCGCTGGCCACGCCAAAGGCCAGAAGCGCCCGCCCGACCAAGCCGCCCACATGGTCGATTACAACGGGATGACCGAAATCGTGAAAACGCTCAAGGAGCGTGATGAGAGTTCGGATACCCGTAGCGGTTGCGTCAGACCCGAAGTGGGAGATCCGGAAGATGATGTTCTCAAACGGTAGAGGCGCCAGATGGCTGATCAGCGCTGCTCGTACAGCTTCATCGCGCAGTTTGAGTTGCTCGATGAGGACGACGTAATCGATGGCGATGTTCGCTCCGCCTTCTTTATCGAGGGCCTCACGAAGCAGCTGACACAGCCGTTTGTCGATCCTAAACCATGGATCGAGAACACCTTCCTTCAGAAAGTGCGTAGGGGAGAATACGCGATCAAACTGCTTCTCGACGGCTTCGTGGGCGATTTCTTCGGCCAGTTTGCGGCAGCTTGGCTCATCGAATTGATTGGAAAGATGCAGCGCCCCGTCCGACCAAGGCGCCCCCGAGGCCCGCCCTTCAAATCGATTCAAAGCGGCCAACTCTGCAGTCTCGGGATCGAGTGTCAGCTCGACGCTATTCTCACGTATCGTTTTCAAAAAATCTAACTGATATCGCAGCCGCGATGCGTCAAATATCATCCTCCGCAGAGGGACGCGTCCTTCCGTGTAGAGGCTCGCAATCTGACCATAATGCGCCTCCCCGACCCGGAGGAAAAGATCGAGTGGTGTTGTAGCGCCCTTAGTGGTCGGCAACAGGATGATGTTGCTCATATCGACCTTCTACCATTTTCACGGCGGCTAGTCCATGAAAAGCAAATGCAAGTGATATAACGGATCAGATCCGTGTCGGTATAACGGTCGTTCCCGCGGCGGTTGCCGCCCGCCGTGGGGTTCCAACGAATGCCCGCTCCGGGTGGAGAGCGCGCCTAGCGGCAAGGCCCACTTACCTGCCCACTTGCGTCGTTCGCGGTCACGATCGGTAACATCAGCCTTATGTCGGTTCTGGACGCCATCTCATCCGCGATCAAGTCGACCGCTCCCGCATCCCGCCCCCTCGCCCCCGCGGAGGCCGCCTCCGGAACCCGACCGCCCCGACTCGCGTTCCCGTCGTTCAGGAGGGGGCCTCCATGTATGTCATTTGTCTCGCCAGCGACTACGACGGCGCCCTTGCGCACGACGGGGTCGTCGATTAGGCGACCGTCGAGGCGCTCGAACGGCTCAAGCGGTCGGGCCGAAAGCTGCTGCTGGTCACCGGGCGCGAGCCTCCCGACCTCGTCGCGGTCCGCCCCCGGCTCGACCTGTTCGACCGGGTGGCGGCGGAAAACTGCGCGCTCCCGGACGACCCCGCGACCAAGCAGGAGCGGCCGCTCGCGCCCGCGCCCGCGCCCGCGCCCGCGCCCGCGCCCGCGCCCGATCGCGCTGAGGCGTTCGGGTCGCGCCGCCTCGGCCTTGGCCCCGAAAGACGGGACAGGCGTGGGTTTTACCCTTCGCGTCATAGGAAAGGGTGAGCAAATGTTTGCTGAAAAACGAATTCTGTCGTAGCCTGGTTTCGATGGCCGAGGACCGCAATGCCGCTGCATCCGACCCCTTTTTCGGCGCCCCGCCGAAGCAACGGAATTCGCGCGCACGCGTTTTTTTCCGCTTTAGCGTCGCAAGCCCTTGAAAAGGCTCGAAACACGGGTGGATAAGGGGGCCTTTTTCGGCGCTGAACGCGTGCTGAACGCGTGCTGAACGCGTGCTGAACGTGTGCTGAACGACATCCGAACGGCGCCGAACGCGCTCCAAACGGCGCCGAACGGCCAGGTTCGGCGCCTACCGCTTGCCCTCATCGCGCCTTCGGCGGGTCGCCGCCGCCTCGCGCGCCGCCTCGCTACGGTCCTCCGCCGTCCGGCCGGTCGAGGGCGTCCGACCCAACTCCCGCCAGTCCGTCTCCGTCATCTCGACCCCATAGTGCTCGGCGGCCCGCTTGATGTTGGCGAAGGCGAGGTCGCGCTCGTCGTCCGTGACGTCGGTCACCTGATCGAAACGGGCGATGGCGTTGCGGACGTGGCGCGCGTCGGTCATCGGCTCTTTCCGCTGCCTGGGAAAGGCATAGACGCTGTCGGGCAAGTCGCCGCGCCCGGTCAGTTCGCCGTGCTTCTCGTGCGGTTTCCAGGTGGATGTCATGGGTCTGGATGTCATGGGTCGCCTCCAAACGGCGTCTCCGCCGCCAGCGTTCAGGACGATCGCGGCCCCGCGATCGTGACGGACAACGCGCGAGCCCGCCGGACGATCCCTGAAACCGGGGCTTGCGATCCGCCTCATCCCTTGGCGCCGAGGAGGAGGGGGCGACGGTGCCGTCCCCTCCAATACGAAACGCTCACTCCTTGTCCGAATGTTCCTTGGCGGTGGTCGAGTGCTTGTGACCATGCTCGCTATGCTCGTGCGCGGCCTCGGCGTGATCCTGCGCGTCCTCGTGCTCGCCCATGTTATGGAGATGGGCGGCCTGGAGGTGGTGATGGGCCGCCGCCTGATGATGGGCGGCCGCCTGGTGATGATGTTCGCTCGCCGGATGCTTCTCCTGCGCCATGATGTCGCTCCTCTCGAGTTTTCGGGGTAGCCCCATCCAACCGCAGTTTCGGTCTGGAGGCGTTTCCCGAGTTGGCGCTCGACCTGGCGTCTCGCCGGCCGGCGGAGCGAAACTTAAGATGCGCGCGCTACAGGCGCGTGACCGCCGTGCGACAGTCGGCCCGCACTGATGCGCCTGTCCCTCCGGCGCGCGGGGGAGTTCACACCCTCAGCGGCATCAGCACGTAGAGCGCGTTCGCTCCGTCGCGGTCCTGGATCAGGGTCGGCGAGCCGGGGTCGGCCATCTTGATGAGGGCGGTGTCGCCGGCAAGCTGGCCGATGATGTCGAGCAGGTAGCGGGCGTTGAAGCCGATGTCGATCGGGTCCGAGTCGTAGTCGACCTCGATCTCCTCGCTCGCCGAGCCCGAGTCCGGGTTGTTGACCGAAAGGGTCATCCGGCCGTCGGCGATCGACAGCTTGATAGCCCGGCCGCGCTCGGACGAGAGCGTCGAGACGCGATCCACCGCCTTCTCGAACGGATCCTTGTCGACCACGAGGCGCTTGTCGTTGCCGGCCGGGATGACCCGCTGATAGTCGGGAAAGGTGCCGTCGATCAGCTTGGTGGTGAGCACGACGTCGCCGAACTGGAAGCGCGCCTTGGCGGGCGAAATCTCGATCCGCACGTCCTGGGTCAGATCTTCCAAGAGTTTCAGCACTTCGTTCACGGCCTTCCGCGGGGCGATCACGCCGGGCATGCCGACGGCGCCCTCGGGCGCCGGCGACTCGACGCGCGCCAGCCGGTGGCCATCGGTCGCCACCGCCCGCAGCATCGCCTTGCCGTCGACCTCGACCGTATGCAGGAAAATGCCGTTGAGATAGTAGCGCGTCTCCTCGGTCGAGATGGCGAACTGGGTGTTCTCGATCAGGCGCTTCAGTTCGATCGCCGGCATCGTAAAACGGTGCGAGAACTCGCCCGAGGTCAGGTCGGGGAAATCGGAAGCCGGCAGCGCTTGCAAAAAGAAGCGCGAGCGGCCCGAGCGCACGAGGAGTTGCCCGGTGTCGCCGGCGATCTCGAGGCTCGCCTGCGCCCCCTCAGGCAGCTTGCGCACGATGTCGTAGATGACATGAGCCGGCACGGTCGTCGCGCCGGACTGCGCGACGTCGGCCGGCGCCTGCTCGGTCGCCTCGAGGTCGAGGTCGGTGCTTTTCAGCGCCACTTTCCCGTCGGCCGCTTCGATCAGCACGTTGGCGAGGATCGGGATCGTGTTGCGACGCTCGACGATCCGATGAACGTGCCCGAGGGCTTTGAGCAGGACCGAACGCTCGATGGTGACCTTCATCGCAACACTTCCGCTACTTCCTCCCCGCGCGCGACACGCGGCAAGGGGGCCGGACTTTGCCAAGGCGAGTGCGCAAGCGCAAGACCGCCCTGGCCAGTCGGAGTTGATTTCGTGTGCGGGAGGCTCGCCTGCTTGTCCTTAACCGATTCGCTCGCGATTCTCGAAACCTTTACCAGCCCTTAAATCGCCCGCTTTAGCCTCTCTCCCTGCGTGAGGCGCGCCGGGCCGATGTCGAAGGTTTGGGCGCCGGCAAGCGGGAAAGCCATGTTTGGCCGAGGCGGCGGAAAAGACCGGGCGCGAATTGAGCCGCGCCTCGACTGGCCGGGCGAGCGCGGCGAGGATCGCCAATTGCGCGCAGACCCCGCCGACCGTCCAGCGAGCGCCCGCCGCGCGAAGTCCGCCAAGCCGCGGCCCAGCGCCCGAAAGACGCGCAGGCGCCCGCTGATCGGCGCCGTGTTCGGGCGTCTCCTCTACTGGACGGCGGTCGTGGGCGTTTGGGCCGTCATCGGTCTTAGCTGCGTCGTCGCCTATTACGCCAGCCGGCTTCCGCCCATCGACCAGCTGGCGGTGCCGAAGCGACCGCCCAACATCGCCATCCTCGCCGACGACGGGACGCTCATCGCCAATCGCGGCGACTCGGGCGGCCCGGCGGTTCGGCTCATCGACCTCCCGCCCTACCTGCCCAAGGCCTTCATCGCCATCGAGGATCGCCGCTTCTATTCGCATGCCGGCATCGACCCGCTCGGCATGGCGCGCGCGTTCCTGCGCGACATCTTGGGCGGCGGCGCGGTGGAGGGCGGCTCGACCCTGACCCAGCAGCTCGCCAAAAACCTGTTTCTCACCCAGGAACGGACGCTGTCGCGAAAAGTCCAGGAGGCGATTCTGGCGCTGTGGCTCGAGCGCCGCTACTCCAAGGACCAGATCCTCGAGCTCTATCTCAATCGGGTCTATTTCGGTTCCGGCGCCTACGGGGTGGAGGCGGCGTCGCAAAAATACTTCGGCAAGAGCGCGCGCTTTGACAGCCTGTCGGAAGCCGCGCTCCTGGCCGGGCTGATGAAGTCGCCGTCGAAACTCGCGCCGACCCGCAATCCCTCCGGCGCCGCCGAGCGAGCGACGCAGGTCATCACCGCCATGGCCGAGCAGGGCCACATCACCGAGGCGCAGGCCAAGATGGCGCTCGCCAGTCCGGCCCGGATCTGGCGCGACAAATCGGCGGGCTCGATCAACTACGCTGCCGACTATGTGATGGACGCGCTCGACGACACGGTCGGCGCGATCGACGAGGACATCGTGGTGACCACCACGATCAACGCACGCATGCAGGCCGAAGCCGAGCGCGCACTCACCGACGAACTCAACGCCAAGGGAGCGAAGTTCGGCGTCGGCCAGGGCGCACTGGTGGCGCTCGATCCGACCGGCGGGGTCAAGGCGCTGGTCGGCGGCCGGAGCTACGCCGAAAGCCAGTTCAACCGCGCCGTCGCCGCCAAGCGCCAGCCCGGCTCGTCGTTCAAGCCGTTCGTCTACCTGGCGGCGCTGGAAAAGGGCCTCACGCCGGACACGGTGCGCGAGGATGCGCCGATCACGGTCAAGGGCTGGAGCCCGGAGAACTACAGCCGCGAGTATTTCGGCCCGGTGACGCTGACCAAGGCGCTGTCGCTGTCGCTCAATACAGTGGCGGTCCGCCTTGGCCTCGAGGTCGGGCCGAAGACGGTTTGCGAGACAGCGCACCGCCTGGGCATCACCTCCGAGCTCGAGCCAAACGCCACCATCGCACTTGGAACCTCGGCGGTGACGCCTCTCGAAATGGCCTCGGCCTATGCGGCCTTCGCCAACGGCGGCATCGGCGTCCAACCCCACGTCATAGCGAGGGTCCGCACCGCCAACGGTAAGCTGCTGTATGCGAGGCGCAACGCCAATTTCGGCCGCGTCATCGACCCGCAATACGTGGCGATGATGAATGAGATGATGCAGGAGACGCTGCTGACCGGCACCGCGCGCAAGGCCGAGTTGCCCGGCTGGCAGGCGGCGGGCAAGACCGGCACCAGCCAGGATTTCCGCGACGCCTGGTTCGTCGGGTACACGAGCTATCTCGTCACGGCGGTTTGGCTCGGCAACGATGACGACAGCCCGACCAAGAAGGCTTCCGGCGGCAATCTTCCGGTGGAGATATGGAGCCGATTCATGAAGGCTGCGCATGAGGGCGCGCCGGTCGCAGAGCTTCCGGGGGGAATATGGCAGAGCGGGCCGCCCAACCCGTTCGCGCCGCTACTCGCGCCCTTCGCCGGAGGAGGCGGCGGGCAGCCGCAGCCGCCGGCGTCGTTCCCGCCATCCGGCGGCCGCGGCGGGCGCGCGCCGGGAGCGGCAGGAGCGCCGCTCGCGCTGACGCCTGCCCCATCGCCCGCAGGCCGAGCCAGCGCCGTTCCGTCCGCTTCCGACGCTCCCGTCCCGCCGGCGGACGTTCCCGGCGGCGAGCCGGGCCAGAAGACCAATGCCTTTTTGAACAGGATTTTCGGGACACTTTAGGCGAAAGCGCCAGTTTTCCGGCGCAGCGGACAGTGGTACGCTGTTATCTTTCTGCGCACGCTGGGGGATTCCCCGCGCTCGCGCCGGGCGTCCCTGAGAGTTGCGTTCGTGCGGGGTCGACCGAGTTCGTCCGCGGCTCCTCGCCAGAGCGCATGACTGAGGAGAGACCGGTGGCAGGTTCGGCCGCAAGCCCCACGTTTCGTGATGTGGCCGGCCAATGGAGGCGGGGGGAGGAGCCAATGACCGTGGATGAATTCCTCGGCTGGACCGAGGGGCGCGAGGGGCGATGGGAGTTGCACGAGGGCAAACTCGTCGAAAAGACGCCCGAGCGTCCACTCCATAGCGCGACCCAGCGGGAGACGGTCCTGGCGCTCAAGGGCGCGATCCGCAACACAGGCGCGCCCTGCCACGTGACATCGGACGGCGCGATCGTCCGCATCTCTCCGAGCACCGCCTTCGAGCCCGACGCGCTGGTCTACGTCAGTCCGCGCCAGCCGCCCGACGCGGTCGAAATTCCCACCCCGGTGATCGTGGTCGAAGTTCTGTCCGAGGCGACAGCGGAGCGCGACCAGGGAGTGAAGCTCGCTGGCTATTTTTCCGTGCCGAGCGTCTCCCACTACCTCGTTCTCGATCCCGAGTATCGGACGGCCACGCATTATTGGCGAGCGGACGACGGTCGGATCGACACGCGCACGCTGACCGACGGTCCGCTGCGGCTCGAGCCTACCGGACTCGCCTTCTTCGTCGAGGAACTCTTCGCGCCGGCGTGAAGCGGCGTTGGGCGATCGGCGCGCGCTGGCGCCGAGGCGGGAAGAGCGGCCCGGAATGAAGGGCGCCGTGGCGGTTAACCCGTCGAGCGCGGAGTGATACAGTGTCTCGCATGGCGACCGCTGCCGAGAAACTGATGACTGTCGACGAGTTCCTCGGCTGGGCCGAGGAGCGCGACGGACGCTGGGAGCTCGTCGACGGGCGTCCCATCGCCATGGCGCCGGAGCGCGTGGCGCGTCTCGTGTCGCAGGGCGAGGCCTGGGCCGCGTTGCGCCGCGCCGTCGACCGCGCCGGCGTTCCCTGCCAGGGGCTGCCGGACGGCGCAACGGTGCGTGTGTCTGCGCGCACGGCCTTTGAGCCGGACGCGCTTGTCTATTGCGGCCCGCGTCTGCCGCCCGCAGCGATCGAAATCCCCGAGCCGGTGATTGTTGCCGAGGTCCTGTCCGAGAGTACGGCGGGGCGAGATCAGGGCGTCAAGCTCGTCGGCTATTTCTCGCTGTCAAGCGTGGCGCATTACCTGATTGTCGACCCGGAGCGCCGCACGGCCGTCCACCATCGGCGCGCCCGGGGCGATCTGATCGAGACGCGCATTTTGACAAGCGGCGCTCTGCGGCTCGACCCGCCGGGCTTGGATCTCACCGTGGACGAGCTGTTCGGGCCCCCCTGAGATGGCGCAAAAGGGCGCGGCTTTCCCTTGTAGCCGCCCCCGCGCTCGTGACAGTTTGGCCGCCCAGAGGAAGCGCGTGAGGACCCCATGGATCAGGCGACGGACAAGGCCATCGAGGGCCATAACCGGCCCCGCAATCCGGGCGTCCCGCTCGATCCGGCCTGGTTTGAGGGGGTCGGGGTGAACGCCAGCGCAGTCGAGCGCCGCGCCGCCACGCTGACGACCCGCCGCTCGGTCAAGAAGGAATACCAGGCGGCTTGGCTGGTGAAGGCGTTGACCTGCATCGACCTTACGACCTTGTCCGGCGACGACACGCCCGAGCGGGTGCGCCGGCTCTGCGCCAAGGCGCGGCGGCCGCTGAGCGGCGAACTTCTCGAAGCGCTCGGGCTCGCCGACGCGCGCCCGACCGTCGGCGCCGTCTGCGTCTACCCGACCATGGTCCCGCCGGCGGTCCGGGCGCTCGAAGGCTCGGGCATTCCGGTCGCGTCGGTCGCGACGGGCTTTCCCGCCGGCCTCACCCCGCTCAAGGTGCGACTCGACGAGATCCGCTACGCCGTCAGTGAAGGGGCAGCCGAGATCGACATCGTGATCACCCGCGCCCACGTCTTCGGTCGGGACTGGACGGCGCTCTACGACGAGGTCGCTGCCATGCGTGAGGCCTGCGGGCGCGCTCACCTCAAGACGATCCTCGGCACGGGCGACCTCAAGACGCTGCGGAACGTCTACGCCGCGAGCATGGTGGCGATGCAGGCGGGCGCCGATTTCATCAAGACTTCGACCGGCAAGGAGGACGTCAACGCCACCCTGCCGGTGAGCCTCGTCATGGTCCGGGCCCTGCGCGACTATCGCGAGCGCGCCGGCGTCGACATCGGGTTCAAGCCGGCCGGGGGCTTGCGCGCCGCCAAGGACGCGTTCGCCTGGCTCGTCCTGATGAAGGAGGAGCTCGGCTTGGCGTGGATGCAGCCCGACCTTTTCCGGATCGGAGCGAGCGGGCTCCTGACCGACATCGAGCGACAGCTCGACCACTACGCGACCGGCCGCTATTCCGCGGCCCACCGCCACGCAATGGCGTGAGGACTGCATGGCGCCCATCAGGGACATTTTGCGCACGATGGACTACGGCCCCTCGCCCGAGAGCAGCGACCACGTCCGGGCCTGGCTCGCAAAGCACGGCGGCGGCTTCGGTTGCTTCATCAACGGGCGGTTCACGCCGCCGGGCGACCTGTTCGACGTGTTCAACCCGGCGACCGGCGAACGGATCGCCGGCGCGACGCAAGGCTCGCCTTCCGACGCGGACGCGGCGGTCGCGGCGGCCCGCAAGGCGCTGCCCAAATGGGCGGCGCTTCCCGGCCTGAAGCGCGGGCGCTTCCTCTACGCGCTCGCCCGCCACGTGCAGAAGCGCGAGCGCTTCCTTTCGGTGCTGGAGACGATCGACAACGGCAAGCCCATCCGCGAGTCGCGCGATGTCGACATTCCTCTCGTCGCCCGGCATTTCTATCACCACGCTGGCTGGGCCTCGCTGATCGACAGCGAGTTCCCGGACACACGTCCCGTCGGCGTTTGCGGGCAGATCATTCCATGGAATTTCCCGCTCCTCATGCTCGCCTGGAAGATCGCCCCCGCGCTTGCCGCCGGATGCACGGTCGTGCTGAAACCCGCCGAACATACGCCGCTGACGGCGCTTGCCTTCGCCGAGATCTGTGTCGAAGCCGGCTTGCCGCCGGGTGTCGTCAATGTCGTCGCCGGGGACGGCGCGACGGGAGCCGCGCTCGTCGACCACGACGGAGTCGATAAGATCGCTTTCACCGGCTCGACCGAAGTCGGACGCGCGATCCGCAAGGCGACCGCCGGATCGGGTAAGACGCTCACGCTCGAACTCGGAGGCAAGTCGCCGTTCATCGTCTTCGACGACGCCGACCTTGACAGCGCGGTCGAAGGCGCCGTCGATGCGATCTGGTTCAACCAGGGGCAGGTCTGCTGCGCCGGCTCCCGCCTCCTCGCCGCCGAAGGCGTCGCCGACTCGCTCTACGCCAAGCTGCGCGCCCGCATGGCGAATCTCAGGGTTGGCGACCCGCTCGACAAGTCGACCGACGTCGGGGCGATCGTAGCCCCTGTCCAGCTTGAACGGATCGAACGGCTGATGCGCGCCGGCGCCGAGGAGGGTCTCGAGGTGTGGCGCGCCGACGATGGGATCCCGAGCCGTGGCTGCTTTTATCCGCCGACCCTGATCACCGGCGTCGAGCCCGCCTCGATCCTGGCGCGCGAGGAGATTTTCGGCCCCGTCCTCGTCGCCACGACCTTCCGCACCCCGGATGAAGCCGTCGCGCTCGCCAACAACAGCCGCTACGGCCTCGCCGCCTCCGTCTGGACCGAGAACATCAGCCGGGCCTTCGAGGTCGCGGCCCGAATCAAGGCCGGGGTCGTCTGGATCAACTCCACTAACCTGTTCGACGCGGCCTCCGGCTTCGGCGGCTATCGCGAGAGCGGCTTCGGGCGGGAAGGCGGCCGCGAGGGTCTCGGCGAATACCGCGTCGCCGACACCTCGGGCGGCAAGCCCTATGTGCCTGCATCAGCGCAGCTCGACCCCCTCCCGGGGGCACCCCCGGCAGAGGGCGCGACGTTGGGGCTCGACCGGACGGCGAAACTCTACGTCGGCGGCAAGCAGGCCCGGCCCGACTCCGGCTTCAGCTATGCGGTTCTCGACCCGAAAGGGCGCGAGGTCGGGCTCGCGGGCTTGGGCAACCGCAAGGACATTCGCAACGCAGTCGAGGCCGCCGCCAAGGCGACGGGCTGGGCGGCCGCCACGGCGCACAACCGGGCGCAGGTCCTTTACTACGTCGCCGAGAACCTGGGCGCCCGCGCCGACGAGTTCGCCGGGCGGCTAAGGGCGATGACTGGGGCCTCGCCGCGCGCCGCTGCCGCCGAAGTCGACGCGTCGATCCGGCGGGCGTTTTTCTACGCGGGCTTCGCCGACAAATACGACGGCGCTGTTCACGCGACCCGCTCGAAATTCGTGACGCTCGCAATGAACGAACCCTGGGGCGTCATGGGCGTGATTTGCCCGGACGAGGCGCCGCTGCTCGCCTTCGTCTCGCTTGTGACGCCAGCGATCGCGATGGGCAATTGCGTCGTCGCCGTCCCCTCGGCGCGCCATCCCCTGAGCGCGACCGACGTCTATTCGGTCCTGGACACGTCCGACGTTCCGCCCGGCGTGGTCAACATCGTGACGGGGGAGGCGAACGCGCTCGCCGCAACGCTCGCCGAGCACGACGGGGTCGACGCCGTCTGGTACGTCGGCGACGCAGCCGGCGCGGCAAAGGTCGAAGCCGCCTCGGCCGGAAACCTCAAGGCGACCTGGACCCAAACCTCGCAAGTGGACTGGCCGCGCGCCGAGGGACGGAAGTTCCTGCGCCGCGCGACCCAGATCAAGGCGATCTGGACCCCCTACGGCGAGTAGCGATTACCAGACATTGGTGACCGTATAGCCGAGACCCCGCAGGCGCTCGACCAGACCGTCCTTGCCGATGAGGTGCAGCGCGCCGACGGCTACGAACACCCCGCCGTCCTTGAGGAGGGGCGTGAGGCGCTCGGCCATAATCCCGTTGCGTTCCACTAGCAAAAGACGGGTGAACGCATCCTCGGCCGCGCGCTCGCTCGCGCTGATGCCGTCGACCGCATCGCCGACGGCCAGGATCTCCGCCGGCCGACTCTCGCGATAGAGCTTGAGCAGGGTCGCGTAGATATCGTCGGTCATGGCCGGTTCGCGCGCAGCGACGGCGAGCAAGGCGGCGGCGACCTCGGGCTTGATCGATGCGACGGTATCGAGTTGCTCCTGCGGCGTTTCCAGCGCCACCACCTTCACGCCGGCCGCCTTCGCGCGCTCCGCGAGGGACTGATCGACCTCCGGCAGATCGAGCGCCTCGCGCTTGGCTTCGCACTCCGGCGCAGCGGTCAGGATCGCGAGGAACCACAGCTTGAGATGATGCAAGAATTTGATCGGATAGCCACGCTCGCCGAGCATCTTCTCGATGTCGGCGCGATCCTTGGCGGGGACCTCGACAAAGGTGTCGTGGTCGTGATCCAGCGCCCGGGCAAGCATCTCGGCGCCGATCTTGGCCTTCTCCATCGCATCGATCGGGCCGCCGAGCTCGGTGACGACAACCTTCGCGCCGGGGATCTCCTTGGCCGCCCGCCGCGCCGTGGCCAACGCGTCGTCATTTGTCGAATGGATCGTGCCGAAAAGGTAAGATGGCCGCAGGTCTCCCTTGTCGACCCGCCAAAGAAGTCCATCCGCGTTGAGGAGGTCGTCGGCGCGGCGCGCCTCGGCTTCGGCGAGACCGGGAACGTGGCTGAGGTCCTTCCCGCCGCATGAGGGCGGCGTCTCGGCGAAAACGGGCCCCGCCGCCAGGGTCAAACCGGCGAGCGCGGTCGCGAGCCGAGCCGCGAGACCGCCATTTCGATTGCAAAAGCTATGCAAAGCTGGGGCCGAAAACAGGACTTCGGCGCCAACAAGGGGCGAATCCGGCCCTTGGTCCCGCTTTTTAACGTCCGAACGGCCCCTCGGGTCGCCCGTTTTCGGTGAGCGGGCGAATGATCTCAGAGGCTCAAGCGCAAGATTTTTTTCGCAGTAACTCCCAAACCGGCCCGCCATAACAAGAACCTCATCGTGATCAAACGGGTCAAGCTCGGCGTCGGGCATGCCATTTCCGACCCGGTTTCGAGTATTTGCAGGGAGATGCGGCACCATTTGCGAGTCTCCGTCAACTCCTCTCCTCCCTCGTGTCGCGCGAGCGAAACGGGGGAGGCGGACCGGATTGTCGCAAGGCGCAGCGTCAACCCTGCAAGAATGGCGACAACCTCCATCCCCGGGACGATCCCGACCGTCCGGGCGGCGCGGAACAAGGACGAGAAAGCGGCGAGCGGCATGAGACGTCCGATCCGGAGGGCGACAGGATCATCCTACTCAGGATTTCTAAAATACGCAAGACTTTGTCGAAATAAATATAGAAAAGAGAAGCACGCCCGTACTGACCCTTGCGACGGCGAACTTGCTGATTTTATCTGCGGAACCGCCCCCGCGCCGGCTCTCCTCCGTCGAGCCGGAAGAGGGATGCGAGCGTACGCCCGTTTGGGCAATCATGCTTCCGCTCAGAGCTTGCGCAGCGCCACTTCCTCGATCCGGTGGCTCGCGCCCTTGGTCAGCTGAAGGTCGGCGCGCGGCCTGGTCGGCAGAATGTTCTCGTGCAGGTTCACCAGATTGATGCGCATCCAGATCGAGCGCGCGGTCGCCTCCGCTTCCATGTCGTCGAGATCGGCGTACTGCCGGAAGTAGCTGCGCGGATCACGGAAGGCCGTGGTCCTGAGGCTCATGAACCGCTCTATGTACCAATGCTCGAGCAGGGAGTCGTCGGCGTGGAGGAAGATCGAGAAGTCGAAGAAGTCGGAGACGAACGGCACGTCCTTGCCGTCGCGCGTCAGGCGGTTCGGCGCGAGCACGTTGATGCCTTCGACGATCAGGATGTCCGGCCGGTCGACCATGGTCGTCTCGCCGGGCACGATGTCGTAGGTCAGGTGCGAATAAACGGGCGCCGCCACATGGGGCTCGCCCGCCTTGACCGCCGACAGGAAACGGATCAGCGCGATGCCGTCGTAGCTCTCCGGGAAGCCCTTGCGGTCCATGATGCCCTGGCGGATGAGTTCGGCGTTCGGCTGCAGGAACCCGTCGGTGGTCACGAGCTGGACCTTCGGCGTGTTCGGCCAGCGCGTCAGCAGAGCCTGGAGGACGCGCGCCGTCGTGGACTTGCCCGCCGCCACGGAGCCGGCGATCCCGATGATGTAGGGGACTTTCCCGTCAGTCGCGCCGAGAAAGCGCTGCGTCGCCTTGAACAGGCCCTGCGTCGCCGCGACATAGAGCGCAAGCAGGCGCGACAGCGGCAGGTAGATGGCGACGACCTCGTCGATCGAGATCGGGTCGTGGGTCGATTGCAGCTTGCGCAGGTCGTCGATCGTCAGGGTGAGCTGCGTGTCGGCGCGCAGCGTCGCCCATTCGTCGCGGGTGAACCGGCGAAAGGGGGAGACGGCGGGCGGGCGGTTGACAAGCTGATCCATGGCGTTGCCTCGCGTCACCATCCCTTTAGGCCTTGCGGGCCGCCTTTTCCTCGTGGCCGCTTTGCCGCGTCCGACATTCCAGTTCGCGCACGACCGAGTCGAAGGCGACGCCGCGCGCGCGCAAAAGCACCAAAAGATGATAAAGCACGTCGGCCGCCTCCGCCCGCACCGCGGCCTCGTCCTGAGCCGCCGCGGCGAGCGTCAGTTCGATCGCCTCTTCGCCGAACTTGCGCGCGCAATGGGCCGCGCCGTTGTCCAACAGAGCGCGCGTGTACGACTTGTCGGCCGACGCCTCTGCGCGCCGGTCGATGATCTCGGCGAGATCGTCGAGCGTGAACATGACTTCGCCCTACCCTGCTTTTGCGACGGCGCATAGACGGCACAAAGGACAAGGGGCCGCGGGACGGGATCAGCGGTAGCCGACGACCGCTTTCCACTCGAGATAGTCGTCGATGCCGAATTCGGCATATTCGCGCCCGTTGCCCGAGCGCTTGAACCCGCCGAACGGGACGCGGACGTCCCAGGCGGGATAGTTGAGGCTGACCGTGCCGGCGCGCAGCCTCGCCGCGACCGCGCGGGCGTGCTCGAGATCGATGGAGGAGACATAGGCCGCAAGCCCGTATTCGGTGTCGTTGGCGATGCGGACCGCCTCGTCTTCGTCTCCGTAGCTCAGGATCGACAGGACCGGGCCGAAGATTTCCTCGCGCGCGATGGTCATGTCCGGCCGGACGCCGCCGAACACCGTGGGGCGGACGTAGTAGCCGCGGTTGAGGCCGGGCGGCCGGCCCGGGCCGCCGGCGGCGAGCCGCGCGCCCTCCCGGACGCCGGCCTCGATCAGGCGCTGGATCTTGTCGAACTGCGTCTCGGTCACGACCGGTCCGAGATCGACCCCGGGCGCGCGCGGATCGCCGACCTTGAGGCTATCGGCGACCGCCGCGGCGATGGCCAGCGCCTCGTCGTGCCGCTCGGCCGGCACCAGCATGCGGGTCGGGGCGTCGCAGGATTGGCCGCTGTTGGAAAAGCACGACCGGACGCCCTCGCCGACCGCAGCCTCGAAATCCGCATCGCGCAGAATGAGGTTCGGCGACTTGCCGCCGAGTTCCTGCGCGACCCGCTTCACCCCGTCGGCCGCCGCCTTGGCGACCAGAATTCCGGCCCGGGTCGAGCCGGTGAACGAGACCATGTCGACGCCGGGATGGGCCGCCAGCGCCTGGCCGACCTCCGAGCCCGTGCCGTTGACGAGATTGAAGACGCCGGCGGGCGCCTCGGCCGCCTCGACGATCTCGGCGAAGATCAGGCCGCTGACCGGCGCGATCTCGCTCGGCTTCAGAACCACCGTTGCAGCCGGCGGCGAGCGCGGGCGCGACCTTGCAGACGATCTGGTTCAGCGGCCAGTTCCACGGGGTGATCAGGGCGGCGACGCCGACCGGCTCCCGGGCGATCATCGTCGAGCCGCGGAAGCGGCTGAATTCATAGGTTTTGAGCGCCTCGATCGTCGCCTCGAGATGCACGCGCCCGGCCGGGACCTGCGACGCGCGGGCGAACGGCAGGGGCGCCCCATCTCGCGCGAGACCGCCTCGGCGAGTTCGTCGGCGCGGGCGTCGTATCGGTCGAGGATGCGCTCGAGCAGCGCGACGCGGCCCTCACGCGAGGTTTGGGCAAAAGGCTCGAAGGCTGCGCGGGCCGCTACGACCGCGCGGTCGACGTCGGCCGCCGAGCCGACGGCGATCCGGGTGAAGGGCTGTTCGGTCGATGGATCGATGACGTCAAGCGTCTCAAGGCGGAGCGGCGCGACCCAGCGGCCGCCGATGTAGAATTGCTCGTGCCCGCTCATCGCGGGAAATCTCCCTCTCCCGGTCGGAGGTCCGCATTGTTCGCGCATGGCGCCCCGGCGCGCAACCCCTGCTCGCGGCGATGCGCCGCAGGCAAAGAGCCGCCGGCCGGCCGCAATCGCGCCCGACTTGCTGGCGAAAAGCGCTGCGAAACGATAAGGTTGAGCGCATGACCGCAATGTCTGACGCGTCGGCGCCTGCGGCCCTCGATGTCGAGCGCCTCGTCGCCCGCTACGACGGCCGCGTGCCGCGTTACACGAGCTATCCGACCGCGACGCATTTCACCCCGGCGGTGGGGCCGAGCGTTTACGCCCGCTGGCTCAAGGACCTGTCCGCCGACATGGCCCTCTCGCTCTACCTGCACGTGCCCTTCTGCGACCGGCTCTGCCTCTATTGCGGTTGCAACACCTCGGTCGTCCGGCTCGAATTGTCGCATCTCCGTTACGCCGATCAGCTGCTCAGCGAAATCGACGCGGTCGCGGCTGAGATCGGCCGGCGGGCGGCGGTTTCGCACGTCCATTGGGGCGGCGGCACGGCGACGTCCCTCCCCGGCGACTGCCTGATCGCCGTGATGGACCGGCTCAAGGACCGTTTCGCCTTCGCCGACGACGCCGAGATCGCCATCGAGCTCGACCCGACCTCGCTGCCTGACGATCGACGAGACGCGCTGAGGCCCATGGGCGTCACCCGTATCAGCCTCGGCGTGCAGGATCTCGAACCGTCCGTGCAGCGCGCCATCGGGCGCATGCAGTCTTACGAGGAGACGGAGGCCTGCGCTAAGACCGCGCGCGCGCTCGGCGTCGGCTCGCTCAATCTCGACCTGATCTACGGCCTGCCGCTGCAGACCGAGGCGGGCGTCGCCCACACGGCGCGGCGCGCCCTCGACCTCAAGGCCGACCGTGTTGCGGTATTCGGCTATGCGCATGTGCCGTGGATGAAGAAGCACCAGGCGCTGATCCCGGACGAGCAATTGCCCGGACCGGTCGAGAGGTATGCGCAGCTCAACGCCATTCATCGCGTGCTCACCGAAGAAGGGGGTTATGCCGCGATCGGGCTCGATCACTACGCGCTGCCGAGCGACGCCATGGCCCAGAGCGCGGCGGAGCGTCGCCTCAGGCGCGGGTTCCAGGGCTACACCACCGACGCCGCCCCGGCGCTGATCGGGTTCGGCGCAAGCTCGATCAGCGCGCTGCCGCAGGGCTACGTGCAGAACGCGCCGACCGCCGCCGCCTACGCCCGGGAGATCGAGGCGGGCCGGCTGGCGACGGTCCGAGGCGTGGCGCTGACCTCGGAGGACCGGCTGCGGCGCGACCTGATCGAGCGGGTGATGTGCGACCTCGAGGTCGATCTCGGGGCGATTGCGGCGCAGCATGCGGCCGATCCGGCGCCGCTCGTTGAGGCGGCGTCCGAGGGTCTCGGCAAGTTCATTGAGGACGGGCTCGCCTCCTGGGACGGACGGCGGATCGCCGTCAGCGAGCGCGGGCGTCCGTTCGTCCGCTCGGTCGCGGCGCTGTTCGACGCCTATCTGGCGCAGGCGACCGACAAGCCCCGCCACTCGCGCGCGGTGTGAAGGTCGGCGCGGCCTTCAGACGAGCCAGTTCTCGACGGCGAGGCCGCGAACGCGTCGGAACTCGCCCACGTTGGCGGTGACCATTGTCGCCCCTATTTCACCAAGGCCGGCGGGTCGCTCGCGGAAACCGGCGCCGTGTCGTTCCTGTTCGACCGGGTCGGCCTGATCGTCTTCGATCGCAAGGTCGCCGACGAGGACGCGATGCTCGATGCCGCGATCGAGGCGGGCGCCGACGATGTCGTCTCCGGACCCGCCCCAGCGGCAGCGCATGCCGCTCCATCGGGCGCGCCACGGCGCTCCAAACCGGCGTTCGGCACGCGTTCAGCACGCGTTCGGCGCCGTTCAGCACGCGTTCAGCACGCTTTCAGCAGCCGAAAGCCGCTCCTTATTCACCCGTGAATTGAGCGTTTTCAACGGGTTGCGCGTGCATTCGGGAAAAAATCGCCGCGCTGGCTTTTGTCCTCCAACGGTCCGGGGCCGGGTCGTCCAAACAGCACGCGCCAAATGGGCTTCGCTCATGCAGGCAGTCTATCCGGTATGCTGATTTTCCGCAAACAATTGCACAAGGGGGCGCACGATGCCGGAGTTGAAATGACGGACCCGTTGACGCTCGGCTTGGACGTTACGGCCAGGCGCCGACCGCCGCCGCCTACGCCAGGGAGATCGAGGCCGGCCGCCTGGCGACAGTCCGAGGCGTGGCGCTCATGGCCGAAGACCCGCTGCGGCGCGACGTGATCGAGCGCATGATGTGCGATCTCGAGGTCGATCTCGAGGCGATTGCCGCGGAGCATGGCGCCGATCCGGCGCCCCTCGATGAGGCGGCGACCAAAGGCCTGCCGAAGTTCATCGAGGACGAGCTCGCCTCATGGACGAGCGGCGGATCGTGGTCAGCGAGCGCGGGCGGCCCTTCGTCCGCTCGGTCGCGGCGGTTTTCGACGCCTATCTCGCGCAGGCGACCGACACGCCCCGCGATTCCCGCGCGGTGTGAAGTCGACGCTGCCCTCAGGCGAGCCAGTTCTCGACGGCGAGGCCGCGGACGCGTCGGAACTCGCTCACGTTGGCGGTGACGATGATCGTCCCCAAACTTCTGGCGTGCGCGGCGATCAATAGATCGTTCGGACCGATCGGCTGTCCCGAAGCTTCCAGTTCGACGCGGACGCTTGCGTATTCGGCATCCGCAGGAACGTCGAAAGGGAGGACGCCGAGGGCGTCGAGGATCGCCTCGACCCGCGCGACGAGCTTGGGCGAGCCGCTCCTGGCCGCTCCGTAGCGCAATTCGGCGGCGGTGATGATGCTGACCGAGAGGCCCGCGTCGCCAATCGCCCGCAGACACTGGGCGGCTTTGCCGGCCGGGTTGCGGATCAGGTCCGACACGATGTTCGTATCCAGCATGTAGCGCGGAGTCACAGTTCCACGTCGCGCAGCTGCGGTAGGCGCTCGTCGACATCGGGAAACGGCTCGTCAAGCGGCTCCCAGGCGTCGAGCAAGGCGATCAGACCGCGGCTCTTCGGCGTCGGCTCGATGATCAGCCGTTCGCCGTCGCGGCTGATGAGAACTCTGTCGCCGGGCAGCTCGAATTCCGCGGGGATGCGGACGGCCTGACTGCGGTTGTTGCGGAAGAGCTTGGCTTCGCGCGGGCCGCGTGAAGGTGAGATCGGCATACGCATTCTCCATGCATATCCCTTGTATATGCTATTGCGCGGCGACCTTCAAGTCCTAACAGGGAGGGCTGACGATGCCCCTTCGCCCCGCGAAGCTGGGAGAGACCAAACGGAACATCGATTTGGGGGGCATAAGGGGGGACGGACATTACATTGTTCCTCCGTCATCGGCCCCGTCGTCCCGCCGCATGCGCTCTCCCGCCCACCCCAATTCCCAAACCGCCCCACTTGGCCTATGTCCTGCGCCGCATGAGTTGGGGCTTCCGCCGCCCCGGCCGGAGGCGCGAAGTCATGAAACTGCCGGAAAAGATCGGCCCCATCCATTTCGTCGGGATCGGCGGCATTGGCATGTCCGGCATCGCCGAGGTGCTGATCAATCTCGGCCATACCGTCCAGGGCTCGGACGCCGCCGACAACGCCAACGTCAAACGCCTGCGCGAACATGGCGCCAAAGTGTTCGTCGGCCATGACGCGGCCAATCTCGGCGACGCCGCGGTCGTCGTCGTCTCGACCGCGATCAAGCGCGACAATCCCGAGCTCGCCGCGGCGCGCGCCAAGCGCATCCCGGTCGTCCGCCGCGCCGAGATGCTGGCCGAGCTCATGCGGCTGAAGAGCTGCGTCGCGGTCGCGGGCACCCACGGCAAGACCACGACCACCTCGCTGGTGGCGACGCTGCTCGACGCGGCCGGGCTCGATCCGACCGTGATCAACGGCGGCATCATCAACGCCTACGGCACCAACGCCCGGCTCGGCGCCGGCGACTGGATGGTGGTCGAGGCCGACGAGAGCGACGGCACCTTCCTCAAGCTCCCGGCGGACGTGGCGATCGTCACCAACATCGACCCCGAGCACCTCGACCATTTCAAGACCTTCGAGGCGATCAAAGACGCCTTTCTGGCGTTCATCGAGAACCTGCCGTTCTACGGCTTCGCCGTCATGTGCCTCGATCATCCGACGGTGCAGGAGCTGGTCGGCAAGATCGAGGACCGCCGCGTGTTCACCTATGGAGAGAACCCGCAGGCCGACATCCGCCTGCTCGACGTCGAGACCAGCGCCGGCGTCACCCGCTTCGCCGTTCTCATTCGCGAGCGCGCGACCGGGCGCGCGACCTATATCGACGATCTGGCTTTGCCGATGCCGGGGCGCCACAACGCCCTCAACGCCACCGCGGCGATCGCGGTCGCCCATCATTTCGGCGCGCCGGTCGACGTCATCCGCAAGTCGATCGGCGCCTTCGGCGGGGTCAAGCGCCGTTTCACCCGCACCGGGACATGGAACGGCGTCGCCGTCTACGACGACTACGGCCACCACCCGGTCGAGGTCGCCGCGGTGCTCAAGGCCGCGCGCGACGCGACCGCCGGCAAGGTGATCGCGGTCGTCCAGCCGCACCGCTTTTCGCGCCTCGCCTCGCTGTTCGACGCCTTCGCCACCTGCTTCAACGACGCCGACAGCGTCATCGTCGCCGACGTCTATCCTGCCGGCGAGGCGCCGATCGCGGGGGCGGACAAAACCCACCTCGCCGCCGCCATCGCCGCCCACGGCCACCGTCACGCGCTCGTTCTGCCCTCGCCCGCCGAACTCGCGCCGATGGTGCGCGAACTCGCCGCGCCGGGCGACATCGTCGTCTGCCTCGGCGCGGGCACGGTGACGCAATGGGCCTATGCGCTGCCTTCCGAACTCGCCGCGCTCGACGGAAACGGCTGATGTCGAGGACCGCCATCGCGATTCGCCACGTCGCGTTCGAAGACGTCGGCCTCTGGCGCGACGTCCTGGTCGATGAAGGCTACGCGCTTTCCTATGTCGAAGCGGGCGTCGACGACCTCGCCGCCGAGGCCCTCATGTCCGCGGATCTCCTGATCGTGCTCGGGGGACCAATCGGGGTCTACGAAACGGACGCCTATCCGTTTCTCGTGGACGAGATCGCGACGGTCCGTCGCCGCCTCGAGCGGCAAAAGCCGATCCTCGGGGTGTGCCTCGGGGCGCAGGTCATGGCGGCGGCGCTCGGCGCGCGGGTCGCGCCCGGCCCGGGCAAGGAGATCGGCTACGGGCCGATCGATCTGACCGCCGCCGGCCGGGCGTCTCCGCTCGCGGGTCTCGACGGCCTGCCGGTGTTGCACTGGCACGGCGACAATTGCGACCTGCCGGCGGGCGCCGAGCGCCTGGCGTCGACCCCTCTGTGTCCCGTCCAGGCGTTCCGGGCCGGGAGGACGGCGCTCGGCCTCCAGTTTCACGTCGAGGCCGATCCGCGCCGGATCGAGGCCTGGCTCGTCGGGCATGCGGTCGAACTCGGCAAGGCTGGGGTCGATCCGCGTGTCCTGCGCGCCGACGCGCTGCGCCTGGGGGCTGCGACCGCGAGGGCGGGGCGGGCAGTTCTCTCCGACTGGCTCGGGGCCCAAGGCCGATGAGCTTTCTGCAGGCGATCCGGTCGGCCGCCGAAGCGGTCAGGGGGCGCATCGTCTTCGGCGCTCCGCTTGCGCCCATGACCTGGTTTCGCGTCGGCGGCGCGGCGGAGGCGCTGTTTTCGCCGGCCGACGAGGACGACCTCGCCGGTTTCCTGGCCCGGTTGCCGGCGGACGTCCCGGTGACGGTCATCGGCCTCGGCTCCAACGTGATCGTGCGCGACGGCGGCGTCGGGGGCGTCGTCGTCCGGCTCGGCGGCCGCGCCTTCAACGCCATCGACGCAATGGAGGACTGCCGGATCGTCGCCGGCGCGGCGGTCCCGGACCAGTTCGTGGCCAAGGCGGCCGCGACCGCGGGCGTGGACGGCCTTGCTTTCCTGCGCGGCGTCCCGGGCGCGATCGGCGGCGCCTTGCGCATGAACGCCGGCGCGCATGGGCGAGAGATCAAGGACGTGCTCGTCGAGGCGCATGGGCTCGACCGCTCGGGCGCGACCCGCGTCTTCGCCATCGCCGACATGGGCTATTCGTACCGCCATAGCGCCGCGCCGGACGACGTGATCTTCACCCGCGCGACGCTGCAAGGGCGCCCGGGCGACCCCGACGCGATTCTCGCCGAGATGGAGCGAATCACCCGGGCGCGCGAGGCCTCGCAGCCGATCCGCGAGAAGACCGGCGGTTCGACGTTCAAGAACCCGGCGGGGATGAAGGCCTGGGAGCTGATCGACCGGGCCGGCTGCCGCGGGCTCGTAGTCGGCGACGCTCAGGTCTCGACGATGCACTGCAATTTCCTGATCAATCGCGGCCGTGCGACCGCGGCCGACCTCGAGTTGCTCGGCGAGGAGGTGCGGCGGCGGGTTCGCGAGGCGAGCGGCGTGACGCTCGAGTGGGAGATCAAGCGGATCGGACGGGATATCTCTTCTCCCCGCCCAGCGGGGAGAAGAGCCTGTCCCCGGGCTTGACCCGGGGATGGCCGAAGGCCGGATGAGGGGCGGCGCCCGCCTCGGACGTCAGCGCCGGCGCCGACGTCTGTCGTCGGCGCAGCCCCTCACCCCAACCCTCTCCCCGCATAAGGCGTCCGACAGGACGCCTGTCACTCGACGGGCTACTGCGGGGCGAGGGGGCGCGGTCGACTGCGATTCGTACAAGTTTTCCGAGCCAATCTGTACCGCCGCGCCGTGAGGTTAACGGCCCGTTAAGCGCATCGCCTTAAGTCTGCCTTAACTGTGCCGTTTGGCGGATCGTTAGGGAATTGTCGCGCAATGAAACACGTCGCGGTCCTGATGGGCGGCTGGTCGGCCGAGCGTCCGGTGTCGCTGAACTCCGGCCGGCAATGCGCCGACGCGCTCGAGGCCGCCGGCTACCGCGTCACGCGCGTCGACGTCGATCGCTCGATCGCCGACACCCTGGCGCGCCTCAAGCCCGACGTCGCCTTCAACGCCTTGCACGGCAAGGTCGGCGAGGACGGAACGATCCAGGGCGTGCTCGAGGTTTTGCGCATTCCCTACACCCATTCGGGCGTGCTCGCCTCGGCGCTGGCGATGCAGAAGGACCTTGCCAAGACCGTACTGGCGGCGGCCGGCGTCCCGGTCGCTCACGGGCTAGTCGTCGACCGCCACGAGGCCGCGCGCCGCCACGCGCTCGAACCGCCCTATGTGCTCAAGCCGGTGAGCGAGGGCTCGTCGTTCGGCGTCGTGATCGTCAAGGAGGATCGCGCCCACCCGCCGCAGGAGGTCGGGCGGCCCGACTGGCCCTACGGCGACGCGCTACTTGCCGAAAAGTTCGTCGCCGGCAAAGAACTCACCTGCGCGGTCATGGGGGAGCGCGTGTTCGACATCATCGAGGTCGTGGCGCTTTCCGAAGCGTTCTACGGCTACGACGCAAAGTACGCAAAAGGCGGATCTCGACATATCCTTCCGGCAAATCTTAAACCAAATATTTACCATAAGGTCCAAGAGTTGACGCTCAGAGCGCATCGGGCGCTGGGGTGTCGCGGCGTCAGCCGCGCCGACTTCCGGTTCGATGAAACGAAAGGCGATGAGGGCGAGCTCGTGTGTCTCGAAGTCAACACGCAGCCGGGAATGACGGAAACTTCGCTGGTGCCGGACATGGCGACCTACGCCGGCATGTCGTTTGCCGAGCTCGTCGCCTGGATCGTGGAGGACGCCTCGTGCGATCGCTGAGTCACGCCTTCGGAGGGAGCGCGACGCGCCCCGCGCTGGCGGGCGCCGGGGACGGCGCGCGCAAGGTGCTTTTGCGCGGCGAACGCTCGGCGCGGGCATCGTTCCGCTTCCGCCTGCCGCTCGACCGGCCGCCTCCGCTCGGCCTCGAGATTGCGCTCACGCTCCTGGTGCTCGCGGGCGCCGCCGGCTATGGCGCGATTCGCGGCGGACAGTTCGACGCCTTCGCAGCGCGTCACGGCGGCGTCGGCGATGTCGCGGCGCGCGCGCTCGGCTTCGGCCTCGACATCGTCACGGTCTCCGGCGCCGCCCACATGACCGAGTTGCGCATTCTGGCGATCGCCGGCATCAGCGATAAGGACTCGCTGCCCTTCTTCGACGTCGCGACGGCGAGGGCCCGACTCGAGGCCGATCCGCTCGTCAAGCAGGCGAGCGTGCGCAAGCTCTATCCCAACCAGATCGTCGTCGACATCGTCGAGCGCACCCCCTACGCGGTGTGGCAGAAGGACGGCCAGCTCAGGGCGATCGCAGCCGACGGCGCGCCGATCGACGACGTGCGTGACAGCCGCTACGTCGCGCTGCCGTTCGTGGTCGGCGACGGCGCTAACGTGCGTGCGGCCGAGTTCACCGCGCTGCTCGCCGATCTGGAGGAGTTGAGGCCGCGCGTCGAAGCTGGGGTGCTGATCGGCGAGCGCCGTTGGAACCTCAAGCTCAGGAACGGAATCGACGTCAAGCTGCCCGAGACCGATCCGCAGGCGGCGATCGCGACGCTTCTCAGGCTCCAGCGCGAGCAGCGGATTCTCGACAAGGACGTGCTGGCGCTCGACTTCCGCGCCCCCGATCGGGTGTTCGTGCGTCTGACGCAGGAAGCTTCCGAGACCTGGGCCGAGGCGCACACGCCGAAGAAAAAAGAAGGGCAGCCATGACCTTTCGGCCGCTCCCGCCGCGCATGCGGCAAATCCCCGCCAGAAAGCAGGCGATCCTGTCGATTCTCGACATCGGCGCGTCGAAGATCGTCTGCCTGATTGCGCGGCTCATGCCGATGGAGCCGTCGAGCGCGCTGCGCGGGCGCACCCACCGCTGCAAAATTCTCGGCATCGGCCACCAGCGGTCGAACGGCGTGAAGGGCGGCGCGATCGTCGACCTTCAGGCGGCCGAGCACGCCACGCGGCTCTCCATCGACGCAGCCGAGCGCATGGCGGGCGTCGAAGTCGGCGGCGTCATCGTCAATATGTCCGGCGGCCTGCTCGCCTCGCAACGGTACAACGCCAAGGTCGCGCTACGCGGCAAGACGGTGTCGGAGAACGACATCCATCGGGTGCTGGAGGCGGCCTCCGCGATGAGCGCCCAGCGCGGCCGCACGGTCCTGCACGGCCTGCCGACCGCCTTCTCGCTCGACGCCACCCGCGACGTCAGCGACCCGAAGGGCATGATCGGCGAGGACCTCGGCGTCGATCTGCACGTCGCTTCCTGCGAGCTCGCGGCGGCGCGCAATCTGATGCTGGTGGTCGAGCGCTGCCATCTACGCGTCGAGGCCATGGTCGCCACCCCCTATGCGGCGGGGCTCTCGACCCTGGTGGACGACGAGGCCGAGCTCGGCGCCGCGGTGATCGATTTCGGCGGCGGCACGACTACGGTCGGCGTGTTCTCCGGCGGCCGTCTCATTCATGTCGACGCGGTCGCCGTCGGCGGCATTCACATCACGCGAGACATCGCCCGCGGCCTCAACGTGTCGATGACCGACGCGGAGCGGCTGAAGACGCTCTATGGCGCCTGCATGGCCTCGCCGTCCGACGATCGCGAATTGATCGCCGTCCACCGCCTCGGCGAAGACACCGATCATTCGACCCATCTGCCGAAGTCCGAGCTCATCCGGATCATCCGGCCGCGGGTCGAGGAGATCCTCGAACTCGTCCGCGACCGGCTGCGCGCCTCTGGCCACGCCGCCCATGTCGGCCGGCGGCTGGTGATGACCGGCGGCGCGTGTCAGCTGACGGGGCTTCCCGAACTCGTCCGATCGGTCATCTCGAGCCAGGCCCGGATCGGGCGGCCGCTCGGCGTCGAGGGCCTTCCGGAATCGGGCAAGAGCCCGTCGTTCGCGGCGGCCGTCGGTCTGATGATCTACCCGCAGATGGCGGGCCTCGAATATTTCGAACCCTCTCGGCACGCCCCTCGGCAGGCTTACGAGAGCGAGGGCTACGCGTCCCGCGTCGGGCGCTGGCTCAAGGAGAGTTTTTGACGGTTTCGGGTCCCCGCCGGCGGGGGACCCGGGAGAGCGCGGTTAGGCAGTCGCAACGGCGTCCTCGGGCGCCCAACGGGATGAGGCAAGTATGTCTATCAACTTAAAGGCACCCGAACTGAGGGAACTGAAGCCGCGCATCATGGTGTGCGGCGTGGGCGGCGCCGGCGGCAACGCGGTCAACAACATGATCGTGTCTGGGCTCTCGGGCGTCGATTTCGTCGTCGCCAACACCGACGCGCAGGCGCTCACCTCCTCGCGCGCCGAACGCATCATCCAGATGGGCCTTCAGGTCACCGAGGGTTTGGGCGCCGGCTCCAAGCCCGAGGTCGGCAAGGCCGCCGCCGAGGAGGCGCTCGAGGAGATCCGCGATCACCTCGCCGGAGCGCACATGGTGTTCGTCACCGCGGGCATGGGCGGCGGCACCGGCACGGGCGCCGCCCCCGTGATCGCCCGCGCCGCGCGCGAGATGGGCATCCTCACCGTCGGCGTCGTCACCAAGCCGTTCCATTTCGAGGGCGGCCGCCGGATGAAAGTCGCCGAGACCGGCATCAACGACCTTCAGAAGGCGGTGGATACGCTGATCATCATCCCGAATCAGAACCTCTTCCGCGTCGCCAACGAGAAGACGACCTTCGCGGACGCCTTCGCCATGGCCGACCAGGTGCTCTATTCGGGCGTCGCCTGCATCACCGACCTGATGGTCAAGGAAGGCCTGATCAACCTCGACTTCGCCGACGTCCGCTCGATCATGAGCGAGATGGGCAAAGCCATGATGGGTACAGGCGAAGCGACGGGCGAGAAGCGGGCGGTGCTGGCGGCTGAAGCCGCGATCGCCAATCCGCTGCTCGACGAGACCTCGATGAAGGGCGCGCGCGGGCTCCTGATCTCGATCACCGGCGGCAACGACCTGACCCTCTACGAGGTCGACGAGGCGGCGAGCCGCATCCGCCAGGAGGTCGACGAGGAGGCCAACATCATCCTCGGCGCGACCTTCAATTCCGCGCTCGACGGGGTCGTGCGGGTCTCCGTGGTCGCAACCGGTATCGACCAGGTGGCGATCTCGCAAATCGAGCCGGTCAACGTTTATTCGAGGCCCGAGCCGGTCCCGCGTTCGCGTCCTGCGCCCGCTCGTCCTGCGCCGGCGCCCGCCATGATCGAGCCTCAGCCGGTCGCGGCGATCGTCGGCGACGTCGAGATCCAGCCGGTCGCCCCGGTCGCGGTCGCCTTCCCCGAGCCCATCGAGCCGCGCCGCCAGATGGTCGAGGAGGAGCTGAGCGACTTCATCCCGCCTGCCCCCGAGCAGCCCATGGTTCGCGCTCCGCGCATGCCGCAGATCGAGGACCTGCCGCAGGTCGCCCAGACCCAGCTGCGCGCGCTCCGCGGCGAGGCCCAGGCGGCCGCGCAGCAGGCCCCCGAAATCACGCCGCAAGTCGCTGCTCGAGAAGCTGGCTGCTTTCGGCATCACGCGGCATGACGACGAGCAAAGCCCGGCGCCCGTCGCGCCCCCCGTCGCCCAGCAGAGGAGCTACACGACCCCGGTGGCCCAGCCGGACTTCAATCGGGGGCAGCCCCGGCCGCTGCCGGCCCGCGCGCCGGCCGCTTCGCCCGCCAGTCTCGACGCCCACGGACGGCCCGCGCATCGGCCTCCGATGACTGAGGATGACCATCTCGACATCCCGGCGTTTCTGCGGCGGCAACAGAACTGATTCTGGGCCGCGACCGGTCGCGGCGAACCCTGCGACCGGTCGCACTGTTGGTAAACGCGACGTTAATGTCTTTCTCTATCAACTTGAAATAAAAAGGGAAAGAATTTCGCTCGCATTGTAACTTTTGGTCATCAAAGGTGATTTGTCTCGCCCCGGCGCCCGCCGTTATTTTGCCCCGCATAAACCTGGGTCCAACTCGCCTCGGCGAGCGATCGTGACCGAAAAAGGGGCGCTCCGCTTTCGGCTTCTCCGGCCGCAACCCAGCGAGCGCCTGCAAACGGGGCCGGGCGCAAGTCCGGAGGCAATCGACGATGAAGGCTGGCTACCAGACGACTCTCCGCCGCCGGGTTTCGATCGGCGGCGTAGGCGTGCATTCCGCAACGCCGGCCCAGCTCGTCCTCCATCCGGCGGAGCCGGATTCGGGCGTCACGTTTCTTCGCACGGGCCTCGACGACGGGGGCGAGCGCTACCTGAAGGCGCGACGGTCGAATGTCACCCACACCGCGCTCTGCACCATTCTCGGCGACGTCTCGGGGGCGAGCGTCGGCACGGTCGAGCATCTGTTGGCTGCGCTTTCGGGGCTGCAGATCGACAATGCGCTTGTCGAGATCGATGGTCCCGAAACGCCGATCATGGACGGCTCGGCCGCCGATTTCGTCGCTGCGATCGATCGGGCCGGCGTCGTCCAGCAGGCTCGGGCGCGCCGCTTCCTCAAGGTTCTCAAGCCGGTTCGGGTCGACCGCGACGGCGGCTACGCGGAGTTCCTTCCGGCGGATCGCGGCTTCCGGCTCGACGTCGAAATCGACTTCGCCTCGCCCGCGATCGGGCGCCAGCGCCTGGCCTTTACGCTCGACCCGACCTCGTTCCGGCGCGAGATCGCCCGCGCCCGCACCTTCGGCTTCGTCAGCGACGTCAAGAAACTGTGGCAAGCCGGTTACGCGCTCGGCTCGTCGCTCGAGAACTCGGTCGCGATCGACAACGACGAGGTGCTCAATCCCGAGGGCTTGCGCTACGCCGACGAGTTCGTCCGTCACAAGGCGTTGGACGCCGTCGGCGACCTGTCGCTGGCCGGCGCGCCGATCGTCGGCGTGTACCGCAGCTATCGCCCAGGGCACAAGCTGAATGCGCTGGCGCTGGAGGCGCTGTTCGCCGACCGGTCGGCCTACGCCTTCGTCGAGGGCGCGAACGCCAAGCCCTTCAAGGGGGTCGGCGCCGGGCGCCTGTTCCGGCCGCGGCCTTCGTCGCCGCCGAGTAATCCTCCCGAGACCCACGCGACCGACGGCGACGCTCGAGCCGCCGCGTCGCCACATTTTGCCGCCATTGAACGATTCAAGCGCGCCCAAGACCTGTAGCGCGCGCATCGGGACTGGGGTAAACACCCGCGACGTCATTTGGCGACGGGGAAAGCGGCGCAATTCTGCGCAATCTATCGAACAGAAATCGAGTCCGAACGTATGGATAAGGTCGAACTGGGCATGACTTCCTCGATGGCCGGCGGGCCGATCATGCGCCGGCTTCCAGCCGCGGCGGCGCTTGTCGCCATCGGTCTCGGCGTCTCGGCCTGTTCGATGTTCGACCAGTTCAATCCGTTCGGCTCGCCGAAGTACCAGATGGAGGTCACGCCGGACGTTCCGGCGAGCAAGACCTACGATCAGGGCCTCGAGAAGCTGGCCAGCGGCGCGCCGCAGGAGGCGGCGAAGAAGTTCACCGCGCTCGGCAAGCAGTACCCCGATTCCGACTGGGCCCGGAAAGGCCAGCTGATGACCGTCTACGCCGACTATCAGGCGAGCAGTTTCACCGACGCCGAGACCGCCGCCGAGCGCTACCTCAAGGACTATCCCAAGTCGCCCGACGCCGCTTACGTCGCCTACCTGCGGGCCAATGCCTATTACGAGCAGATCCCTGACGTCTCCCGCGACCAGGACGCCGCGACGAAAGCGCTCGCCGCGTTCCAGGATGTGGTGAAGACGTACCCGAATTCTGAATATGTCGAGGATTCAAAATTCAAGATCACGGTCTGCGAAGACCAGCTCGCCGGCAAGGAGATGTCGATCGGCCGGTTTTACCTCACCCGGCACAATTACACTGCCGCGATCAACAGGTTCCGCAACGTCCTGCAATATTATCAGACAACGCGGCACGCGCCCGAGGCTCTCTATCGCCTGGTCGAGGCCTACCTCGGCCTCGGCATCACCGACGAGGCGCAGACGGCCGCGGCGGTGCTCGGCCACAACTTCCCCGACAGCCAATGGTACAAGGACGCCTATTCGGTCCTGCAGGGCAAGGGCCTGTCGCCGGAGGAAAACTCGTCCTCGTGGATCTCCAAGATCTACCACACGGTCGTTCCGTCCTGAGCGGAGACCTTGGTCCATGCTCGCGCGCCTCTCCATCCGCGACGTGGTTCTGATCGATCAGCTGGATCTCGAGTTCTCGACCGGCCTGACGATCCTCACCGGAGAGACCGGCGCCGGCAAGACGATCCTGCTCGACGCGCTGTCGCTGGCGCTGGGCGGGCGCGGCGACGGCGGCCTCGTTCGCCATGGCCAGGCCCAGGGCCAGGTGACCGCGACATTCGAGTTGCCGCCGGGACACGCCGCCCATGCGCTGCTCGAAGGGCAGGACATCGAGATCGGCGACGAGCTCATTCTGCGACGGGTCCAGCTCGCCGACGGACGCACGCGCGCCTATGTCAACGACCAGAGCGTGAGCGTCCAGGCTCTGCGCGGGCTCGCCTCCTCGCTGGTCGAGATCCATGGCCAGCATGACGAGCGGGCCTTGACCGATTCGGCGACCCATCGCGCGCTCGTCGACGCCTATGGCGGCCTTGAGGCCCAGGCCAGAGCGACGCAGGACGCCTATGGCGCGATGCGCGCGGCCGAGCGAGCGCTCGACGCCGAGCGCGGGCGCGTCGCCGCCGCCGAATCGGAGGCCGATTTCGCCCGCCATGCGTATGACGAGCTCGTCAAGCTCGCCGTCAGGCCTGGCGAGGAGGACGAGCTCGCCGCCCGCCGGCAGACGATGATGCAGGGCGAGAAAGTCGCCGCCGACATCCGGGAGGCGCATGACCACCTGGCCGGCGATGCGGCGGTGCTGCCGATGCTCATCTCCATTTCTCGCCGCCTGCAACGCCGCATGCCGCAGGCGCCCGCGCTGATCGAGCCGAGCGTCAAGGCGCTCGACGAGGCGCTCGAGGCGTTCGAGCGCGCCGCCCGCGCGCTCGAGGAGGCGCTCCAGGTCTGCGCTTTCGATCCGCTCGAGCTCGAGCGTTGCGAGGAGCGGCTGTTCGGGTTGCGGGCGATGAGCCGCAAGTACGGCGCCCCGATCGACGACCTTCCGGCGCTGGCGCAGACATTCGCCGAGGATCTGGCCGCGCTCGCGGCGGGGCGCGACGAGGTCGTGCGACTTGAACGTGAGGTCGCGCGCGCGAGAGACGCCTATCGCGCCGGCGCCCGCGCGCTCAGCGCCGCTCGCGCGGAAAGCGCGCACGCACTGGAGATTGCCGTCACCGCCGAATTGCCGCCGCTGAAGCTCGAGCGCGCCGAATTCCGGGTCGAGCTGACGAGCGACGACGGGCTTGCCGCGCCGAGCGGCTTCGATCGCGCCGAGTTCCTCGTGCGCACCAATCCGGGCTCGCGGCCGGGACCGTTGATGAAGGTCGCCTCGGGCGGCGAGCTGTCGCGATTCCTGCTCGCGATCAAGGTCTGTCTGGCCGAGCGCGGCACCGCGCCGACGCTGGTGTTCGACGAGATCGACGCCGGGGTCGGGGGCGCCGTCGCCGATGCGATGGGGCAGCGGCTGGCGCGGCTGGCCGCCAGGGCGCAGGTGCTCGCCGTGACCCATGCGCCGCAGGTCGCCGCCCGGGCGCAGAGCCATTACCAAATCGCCAAGAGCGAGGTCGGCCGGGGCGAGCGCGTCGTCACCAGCGTGGCGCGACTCGCGGCGAGCGAACGGCGCGAGGAGATCGCCCGCATGCTGGCCGGCGCGCAAGTCACCCGCGAGGCGCGCGCAGCCGCCGCGAGCCTGATCGAGAAGGCGGGATGAACCCTGAGAGTCCAGTTCTTTTCGCCCGTTTGGGCTTGCTCCGGCCGCCCCGTTGGCCCTATCAAGCCCTCGACCGGCGCCTCATCCGGTCCGGCGCACTCTGAAGGACGTTCATGACCCCGGACGACGCCGGGAGCTCGGCCCGGGATCAGCGGCGGGTTCGCCTCGCCGCTTCTCTCCGAGAGAATTTGAAGCGACGGAAGGCCCAGCAACGCTCCCGCGCGGCCGAATCGGCGCCAGCGGGCGGGCAGGCTGAGGCGGGAGTTCCGGCGACCTCAGGGGACGCTGCGGATCGCTGACCAGGCGCAAGCGGCAAGATTTCATGGGGACCGTCGGGCTAGGAAGGACAGGGAATGGATCGGATTCAAATTCGCGGCGGGGCTCAGCTGAATGGGGTCATTCCGATTTCGGGCGCCAAGAACGCCGCGCTGCCGCTCATGATCGCCTCCCTGCTCACCGACCAGACTCTCACGTTGGAGAACCTGCCGCGCCTCGCCGACGTCAGCCAGCTTGCGCGGATCCTCGGCAACCACGGCGTCGATTATTCGATCGACGGCAAGCGCGCCCGCGAAGAGGCCGCCACCGGACAGACCGCGCACTTGCGGGCGCGCACGGTGGTCGATACGACCGCCCCCTACGAGCTCGTGTCGCGTATGCGCGCGAGCTTCTGGGTGATCGCGCCGCTCATCGCCCGCATGGGCGAGGCGCGGGTGTCACTGCCCGGCGGTTGCGCGATCGGCACCCGTCCGGTCGATCTGCTCCTGATGGCGCTGACGAAGCTCGGCGCGTCGATCGAGATCGACGCGGGCTATGCGGTCGCCAGAGCGCCGAAGGGGCTTCTCGGCGGGGAGATCGACTTTCCCAAGGTGACGGTCGGCGGGACGCATGTCGCGATGATGGCGGCCTCAATGGCGCACGGCGCGACCCTCATTTCCAATGCGGCGCGGGAGCCCGAGATTGTCGACGTCGCCGATTGCCTCAACAAGATGGGCGCGCGCATCCGCGGCGCGGGAACCTCGACGATCGAGATCGTCGGCGTCCCGCGGCTCAATGGCGCGCATCACCGCGTCCTGCCCGACCGGATCGAGGCGGGCACCTACGCCACCGCCGTCGCGATGACCGGCGGCGACGTGCTGCTTGAAGGCGTCGCCGAGGACCTACTCGAGACGGCGTTCGACGTGCTGGAGCAGGCCGGCGCGACTGTGAGCAGCGACAATCGCGGCGTCAGGGTCCGCCGCAACGGCGCCGGCATCCGGGCGGTCGACGTCGAGACGGCGCCGTTCCCGGGGTTTCCGACCGATCTTCAGGCCCAGTTCATGGCGCTGATGACGCGCGCCCGCGGCACGTCGCGCATCACGGAAACCATTTTCGAGAACCGGTTCATGCATGTGCAGGAGCTCGCCCGGCTCGGCGCGCACATCCGGCTCGATGGCGAGACGGCGATCGTCGAAGGCGTCGAGCGTCTGTGCGGCGCGCAGGTGATGGCGACGGATCTGCGGGCCTCCGTGTCGCTGGTGATCGCGGGCTTGGCGGCCGAAGGCGAGACCGTGGTCAATCGCGTCTACCATCTCGATCGCGGCTTCGAGCGGCTGGAGGAGAAGCTTGGCGCCTGCGGCGCGGACATCACCCGGATCGTGGGCTGAGCGGATGAAGAAGGACGCCGACAGGCTGCGATTGATCGCGCTCGACCGCGAAGGCCTCGACGTCATTTCGGCGCATACGCAGAACACCTGCGTCAAGCGCGCGGACATGGTCTGGCTGCCGAGGCAGCGTCGCTTCGTCGTCGCCGGCATGCGGTTCGACTGGGTCGGCGCGAAAACCGGGCCGGCCGAACGCGTGTCCTGCATCTTGCGGTTCGACCGTGTGCTGAAGGTCGCGCAGCTGGGTCTCGCGACCCCGGACACGCGGAAGGTTCTCAACCTATTGGCGGTGACGTTCCAGAAGACAGACCCGCCGGCGGGCATGATCGTCCTCGCCTTTGCCGATGGGGCGCTGGTGCGCCTCGAGGTCGAATGCGTGGAGGTCGAGCTTTGCGATCTGGAGCTTCGCGCGCCGGCCGAGAGCTGTGCGGGTCACGCGCTGTCCGACCCGGCGACGGTCTGAGATGGCCGCGGAACTCGACATGGCGGACCCCGGTTTCGAGCAGCGCTTCGCGGCGCTGCTCGGGGCCAAGCGGGAGCAGGCGGCGGACGTCGACGCCGCCGTCGCCGCCATCATCGACGACGTGCGTGCGCGCGGCGACGCGGCGCTGGCCGACTACTCCTTGCGGTTCGACCGGGTCGACATCGCCGCCGCCGGGATCGAGATCGGCGCGGTGGAGATCGACGCGGCGGTGGCCGATTGCGACGCCGAGGCGCTAAAAGCGCTCGAACTCGCCCACGCCCGCGTGACGGCCTATCATGAGCGCCAGAAGCCGGCCGATCTACGCTTCACCGACCCGCTCGGGGTCGAGCTCGGATGGCGCTGGCGGCCGATCGACGCGGTCGGGCTCTATGTGCCCGGCGGCGCGGCGAGCTATCCATCGTCGGTCGTGATGAACGCGGTTCCGGCCAAGGTCGCGGGCTGCCGCCGCGTGGCGATGGTCGTGCCGACGCCAGAGGGGCGGGTCAATCCGCTGGTGCTGGCGGCGGCGCGCATCGCCGGGGTCGACGAGATCTACCGGGTCGGCGGCGCGCAGGCCGTGGCCGCGCTCGCCTACGGGACCGCAACCATCCCGCCGGTCGCCAAGATCGTCGGTCCGGGCAACGCCTATGTCGCGGCCGCCAAGCGCCGCGTGTTCGGCGTCGTCGGCATCGACATGATCGCGGGACCGTCCGAGGTCGTGATCCTCGCCGACCGGACCGCCGATCCGCGATTCGTCGCCGCCGATCTTCTCGCCCAGGCCGAGCACGACGCGGCGGCGCAGTCGATTCTGGTCACCGACGACCGCGCGCTCGCGTTGGCGACGGCGGCCGAGGTCGAACGCCAGCTCGCGACGCTGCCGCGCCGGGCCATCGCCGGCGCGAGCTGGCGCGACTATGGCGCGATCATCCTGTGCGAGACGCTCGATGCCGCGCTGCCTCTGATCGAGCGCCTCGCGCCCGAGCACCTGGAGATCATGGCGCGCGATCCCGAGGGGTTCGCCGAACGGATCGTCAACGCCGGCGCGATCTTCCTCGGCGCGCATACGCCCGAGGCGATTGGGGACTATGTCGGCGGCTCCAACCACGTGCTGCCGACGGCGCGCTCGGCGCGCTTCTCCTCCGGGCTCGGCGTGCTCGACTTCATGAAACGCACGTCGCTGCTCAAGTGCGACGCGCGCGCGCTCGCCGCGCTCGGCCCGGCGGCGATCGCGCTCGGACGGGCGGAATCGCTTGACGCGCACGCCCGCTCGGTCGCAATCCGGCTCGCGGAGGAGACGGGGCCATGACCGCAAAGAACGAAGATCGTCGCGACCGGCTGAGCGACGTTTTTCTCGACGAGGACACGATTCCGCGCGGGGCGATCGAGGCCGACCACGAGCGCGCGGTCGCGATCTTCGATCTCGTCGAGGAGAACGCGTTCGCCGTGCCGGGGCGCGACGATGGCCCCTATACGATGACGATTTCGCAGGAGGAATTGAAGTTCACCTTCGACGTGAGGACTTCCGACGGCGAGCAGGCGGCGTCGATCGTCGTTTCGATGACTCCGTTCCGGGCGCTGCTCAGGGACTATTTCCTGGTCTGCGAGACCTATTATTCGGCGATCCGCACCGCAAGCCCGCGCCAGATCGAGGCGATCGATCGCGAGCGCACCAAGCTTCACAACGACGGCGCCGAGCTGATGGCCCAGCGCCTCAACGAAAAGGTGACCATCGACCAGCATACCGCGCGACGCCTGTTTACGCTGATCTCCACCCTGCGCTGGAAAATATGAGCGAGGCCGAATCGGTCCGGCGCGCGTTCATTCTCGACAACACGCGTCTTCTCGCGCCGCCGCTCGTCCCGGAGCTAAAACTCTGGCTTGCAGACGACCCCGTGCTGATCTGGAAGACCACTGGGGAAATGCGCGGCGACTTGACCCTGCCGCCGCCGTTCTGGGCGTTCGCCTGGGCGGGCGGGCAGGCGCTCGCCCGCTACGTTCTCGATCACCCGGAGTGCGTGCGCAGCCGCCGGACGCTCGATTTCGCCTCCGGCTCGGGCCTCGTCGCCATCGCTGCCGCGCTCGCCGGCGCGGCTTCGGTCGAGGCGTCCGACATCGACGCCTTCGCCCGCGCGGCCATTGGCGCCAACGCCGACGAAAACGGGGTCGCCGTGACCGCCCGGCTCGAAGACCTGACCGGCGCGGACGAGGGCTGGGACGTCGTGCTGGCCGGAGACGTGGCCTACGAGCAGGACATGGCGGACGCGGTGACCGGCTGGCTCGCGGCGCTTGCCGGGCGTGGCGCGACCGTGCTCGTCGGCGATCCGCGCCGGACCTATTTCGCGCACGACCGGCTGGAGAGCGTCGCCGAATATGACGTGCCGGTCACGCAGGCGCTCGAGAGCTCCGAGATCAAGAGAACGGGCGTGTTCCGCTTCAGGCCGTGACAACGCCGGCGAGCTTCGCTTGTTTGCGCCATATGGCAGGGAGTTCGGATCGTCGGCTTCGGACCGGGCGCGAGGGGCTTTTAGGGTCGCCTTCGATCAAAAGGCCCGGCTCGGCGCCAGGACCTCGCCCGACGGGGCGTTCGCGGCGCGCGATAGGACGGGAATGGTTGCCTCGAGCAGCGCGTCGGCGGTCTCCCGCCAGCTGCGTAGGCGGCTCGCGTGGATGGCGGCGACGCAGGCGCGATGAAAATCGGCGTCGTGGACGAGCCGGGTGATCGGGGCGGCGAAGCTGTCGATGGCGCGCGGATCGGCGTAGCAGCAAAGCGGCCCGCCGACCTCGGGCATCGAGGCGGCGTTCGACGCGACGCACGGCTTGCCGAACCACAGGCTTTCGCCGATCGGCAGCCCCCATCCTTCGGCGAGGCTTGGAAAGACCGTGAACTTTGCGCGGCTGTAGAGCCATGCGAGTTCCTCGTCGGTCGGCCCTTCGATCCAGGCGTAGGGCGCCGATGCGTCGGCCCGCCTCAGCGCGTCGACCGCGTCCTGGGCGCGCCATCCTTGCTGCCCGGCGAGGATGAGCCGCGGCCAGGCGGGGCCCATTTCGCGGGCGAGCCGCTCCCACAGGCCGATGAGCGGCATCTGGTTCTTTCGCGCTTCGACGGTTCCAACGCACAGCGCGAACGATCTGCCGCGCTCGAGCGCCGCGATTCGCGCGCTCGGCGGCCCGGCCGCCACGAAATTGCGCGGCGCAGCGGAAAATTCATGCGCCAGAGGCACGACCGTCGCCGGAGGAAGATCGTCCGGCGCGCCGAGCGCGCGCCGGGCGCGCTCGATCTCGGCCTGGGAGTGCCGCGAAACCGTGAGGGCGCGCGCCCGCAGTCGGAGCATCCGCTCGTACAGCGGGCGGCAATTGCCGTCCGCAAGATCGGGAACGGCGATCGGCAGGATGTCGTGAAACAGCACGACGACGTCGGCCCCCTCCCGCGCCGCCTGTTCGTAGGTCCACACGCTGCGCGGATGCGCCCAGAAGGCGCCGCCGACATAGAGGCAATCGGACGGTTCGAACACGCGGCGCCGGGGCGCGAGAACAGCGCGGCGCAAGACGGCGCCGGCCGCGCGCAACCTCAGGGCGCCGTTCGCCCGGGCGCGCTCGAGCGTCCGCCGTGACAAGCCGAGGTCGGGGGCGCGCCCAAAAAGGCGCCTTATTTGCATGAATATTGCTTCGGCCCCAGTCGAGCGGGAATCGCTGAACAGGCGTGCCAGATCGATGTCGGCGCCGTGGAGATTGGAGAAAATGCTGGCGCGGCAATCGTCGCGGCGGGCGAGCGCGTGGGCGTATTCGAGTTGGACGCGCTGGATGCCGGTCAACGACCCGCACACCCAGGCGTGGGCGACGACATCAGTGAGGTCGACATGGATCGTCATCGAACACTATCCGCGCGCTCCGTCCACCGCGACGCGCATGGCGGGCCCCCGCCCGGCCGGGCGATCCGCGCCGGGACCGGCAGCGTCGCCCGTGACCTTAGGCAATCGGGCCGCAGCCGTCGAGCGGCGACGTCCCCCAACCGGAGCGCCGAGGGTTGCGCCGGGTTGGCGCTGTGGCGCAAGCCAAGACTGACTTTCCAGCGCCCGCGCGATATAAGGACCGTGACGTATCCGTCGTACGGGCGCCAAGGGGTCTTGTTCCGACTATGAAGGTTTCTCTCCTCGAAGGGCCTCCTGGCCAGCTTCGGCCCAAAGTCGACGGCGAAACGCGCCCGGACGTGGAGCGGCCGAATCGGCGAGCGGCCGCCAAGCGCCGGCGCAAGGGCCTGATGCGCTGGGTGAACCTCGCCACGCTCGTCGGACCGACCGCTGTCGCAGCCGTCTACTTCGGGCTCGTGGCCACGCCGCGCTATGAATTGGACACCCAGTTCATTGTCCGTGGCATTCAAAGCAATAGCGCGCCTCCCGGCCTCGAAAGCCTGATGCAGGCGTTCGGCATCGGGCGATCGGCCGACGACAGCAACGTCGTACTCGATTATCTGACCTCGCGCGACGCCGTCACCGCGCTGGAGGCCGCCCTGCCGCTGCGCAAGATGTACGGCCGCAAGTCGGCCGACCCGCTGTCGCGTTTCCCGCGCCCATTCTTCGGCGACAGTTTCGAGCGGCTCTACTGGTATTATCAGGACCGGGTCAGCGCGATCGCCGATCCGGACACCGGCATCATCACCGTCAAGGCTCAGGCGTTCCTCCCGGAGGACGCCCTGGCGATCGCGCGGCAGCTCTTGACCCAGTCCGAGGCGCTGGTCAACGCGATGAACGCGCGGATGGAAGCCGACACCGTGCTTTCCGCGCAGACTGTCGTCGCGGAGGCGACCAAGGCCGTGATGCAGGCGCACGACGAGGTGACGCGGTTCCGTAACGCGCAGATGGTCGTCGACCCGTCGCAGAATGCGGTCGCGCAATTGAGCACCATCTCGGATCTGTCGGTGCAGGTCGACCAGGTGCTGGCCCAGATTTCGGAGAGCAGCAAGCTGTCCCCGTCCAGTCCCGGGGTGCGTGCGTTGAAGGCCAAGGCCGACGCGCTCACCGCCCAGATCACCGCCGAGCAGAAAGCGCTTGCCGGACCTCGCTCCGCCGTCGCCGACAAGGTGTCGAGTTACGAACGGCTGACGGTCCTGCGCGACCTTGCCGACAAGGGCCTCGAGGCCGCGACGGCCTCGCTCGTCTCCGCGCGCGCGGACGCACGTCGCCAGCACATTTATCTCGAGGTGATCTCGGCGCCGAATTTGCCCGACGAGTCGACGCAGCCCGAGCGCCTGCGCTTGGTGGCGTCGACGTTCGCGGTGTCCGGGGCGGCCTTCGCCGTCTTGTGGCTCCTCTCGGCCGGGGTGAGGGAGCACGGACGGTGAGCCAGAGCGATTCCACGAAGTCCGTGGCGCTCCGCGAGGCGCCGGCCGGCGAGCTCGCGGTGACGAACGAAGGCGGGCCGATCACGACCACCGAGGTCGAACTGAGGCCGCTCGCGCCAAGGTCTCAGCTGCTTCCGGCCGTCGCGGACGCCCCGATGGTCGCCCCGGCGGTCGCGACCGGAGGGTGGTGGTGGCTGTTCGTCCTCACCGTAGTTCTGCCGATGGCCGCCGCCTCCGTCTATCTGCTGGTCGTCGCCACGCCTCGCTTCGGCTCGTCGGCGAGCTTCGTCGTCCGTTCGACCGTCGAGCAGAACCAGGACCCGATCGCCGCTTTGACGGCGAACTCGTCAAGCACGATTGCCCACGACGAGACCAATGCGGTCAACGCCTATTTGACGTCCCGCGACGTTGTTGACGAACTGGTCAAGAATAACGGTCTGCGCGCGATCCTCGATCGACCCGGCGCGGACTTCTTGTTCCGCTATCCCACCTTCTGGCTGCCGGACGACAAGGAATATCTCTATCAGCGCTTCCAGTGGATGGCGGATGCCGAGATCGACCCGATCACGAGCATCAGCACGATCGAGGTCAACGCGTTCACCGCGGACGACGCCCGGGCGATCGCCTCGGCGATGCTCGGCTATGCGGAAGCGCTGGTGAATCAGATGAACGAGCGCGCCTACAAGGATGGCGTGGCCAACGCGGACCGGTCCGTGACCGAGGCGCAGAGGCAATTCGACACGGTGGAGGAGGCGCTGCGCACCTTCCGCAACGAAACGGGTTCGGTCGATCCCAACCTGGTCGCCGAGTCCAAGCTGAAGGTGATCGAGGGCCTGTCGACCGAACTGGCGGAGGTCGAAGCGACGATCGCGCAGCAGACCTCGATCGCGCCGAACTCGCCGTCGCTCAAAGGACTGCGCGCACAGGCGGAATCCTATCGCAAGGAGATCGACAAGCGGAAGCTCGAAATCGCCGGCTCCGCCGGGTCGGAGGCGGCGAAGCTCGAGGGATACGAAAAGCTCGCCCTTCAGCGAGATCTTGCGGCCAAGGCCCTCGCCGCCGCCCAAGCGGAGCGAACCCAGGCCCGGCAGGACGCGGAGCGTCAGCATCTTTACGTGCAGTTGATCAGTCGCCCGAACCTGTCGACCGACTTCGCCAGGTATCCGCGCGCCACCCTGGACCTTTTGGTTCTCCTGGCCGTCTGCCTCGGAATCTTCCAGCTTCTGCGCCTGCTCGGCGGGATCACGGCGGAGCATCGCGCATGACAGTCTCCCTTCCGCTCGCCGTCGTCGATGGCGAGCCGAAAGTCCCGAGCGGCGCGCTCGCTGTTTCGACGCGGAGCGGCGGCCGCCCGACGCTCCCTGCGGGTCGAACGGCTGACGAAGGACTACCACACCCACATCGGGGTGCGCCGGGTGCTCGACGGCATCTCGTTCGAGTTGCGCGAAGGGGAAAAGATCGCCGTGCTCGGACGCAACGGCTCGGGCAAGTCGACACTGGTGAAGATGATCGGCGGCGTGGAGGCGCCGACCTCAGGAGTGATCGAACGCGGCCTGTCGATGTCCTGGCCGCTCGGGTTCTCCGGCGGCGTGACCGGCTACATGACCGGCGCGTCCAGCGCACGCTTCGTCGCGCGGCTCTACAATCGGGACGAACGCGACGTCCTCGATTTCGTCCAGGATTTCGCGGAACTCGGGCGTCAGCTTTACCTGCCCATCGAGACCTATTCCTCGGGCATGCGCTCCCGTCTCATGTTCGCGCTGACGCTGGCGATCGATTTCGAATGCCTGCTCATCGATGAAGTCCTCGCGGTCGGCGATCAGCGGTTCCACGCCAAATGCCACGAAGCGCTGTTCGAACGCCGCGTTGACCGGGCCATGATCCTGATCAGCCACGACACGAATATCATCCGCAATTATTGCCGCACGGCGTTGGTCCTGAAGGCGGGACGCGGCCGGGTCTTCGAGGACCTCGACCTGGCGCTCAGCATTTACGCGACATTGTAGCAACGCCGACTTCCGCGGGCTGGGCTTCTTTTGTCCCGTGAGGAGCGGAGCGCGCTACCGTTTAGGTCGAAAGTTGTTATCCTAGCGGGATGTTTGTGTTATCTTAGTCTTTCAGCTATAATCGCGATTGACGTTGCTGGGAAACCGTCGATACTTAGTTTGACATGAGGAGGCTGGGCCACCTCTATACCATGACAGATGTCGTGTGGGTATGGGGGAACATCAACGTATGAGTCGAAGAAGCCAGAACCAGGGTCGAATTCAATATCTTCAAGCTTGCAATGTTCGACAACAAGCGATTTGCTCAGTTCTAAAAAGTGCTTCTTTTGATAGAGCACAGTTCCCCAATTATCAATTGTTTCCTCGTCCAATAAATTGTATTCCGTCGTATGGACAGCGATACCTCCAGGCTTAAGGGTTCGCATCGCTTTCCGGACAAAATTCAGACCATTATGGAGGGATCCTAAGTGCTCAAAAGCGCAGACCGACCAGCAGAAATCGAACTGTCCGTCGTAACGCGCCGGGATGTCGTTCATGTCTACAAACTCGAATTTGCACTTCTCCTCGAACTGGCGCTGTTCGATGATATCGCCTTTCCAAAGTAATTCCAGCCGGTCCGAGTGCTGGTTCGTCGCGTTCCAAGCTTGGCTTCTCGGGTCACCAGGTGACAGGTCGGTAGCCACAATCTCCGCACCGTACTTCGTGAACAGCGACGGCAAAGCCTCCCTGCCAACTGCAAATCCGAGTCCTCTCTTTCCCTCCGCTAGGCAATCGCGATCCCACAGGCACTGGGCAACATATGCTGTCTCCCAGAGTTTTCTATGGAGTATTGGTTGAGCCATAATTTCCTTCGTCCAAAAATTAAACCAAGAGGAAGTAAAATCATCCTGCTTACACACTCGACCCTTTGTTCCAAGTTTTTTTGGACCGTCCATCGAGGACGGGTTGATAGCCATCGCGTGCTGCTCAATTTTAGCAATATACGAAGCGAATAGTTTCGCGTTCGAACGTAGATGAGACATGTCACGAAGCGCAATGACGGTTGCAAGTAAATTTGGGTTCGAGGTCTCCGGCGTCGTCAGTTGGGTCAGTTCGCGAGCCAGATGCTCCAGTTCTACCCTGTTCATCAGGAAATCCTTCGCTAGCCTATGGATGATGTGTTCGGTTGCGCCCGAGGCGCAGATCGCGAGTTTCGGCATTAACCGATGCGACGCGTGATATGCAATTGTAGTGCAGACCGCTTTGTGTCAAAAGCATTCCCGTAGGCGCTATAACGGTACGGCGCTCCGCACCGCTTCAGGCAAGTCAAGACGGATCTTTGGGTTAAATCGAGTGGCAAATTCTTTCCCAACCAGTGAGCAAGGTCTTAGACCTCTCATTGGCTATCCAAATTTCCTAATTGTTGGAACCCCCTCACCCCTGCTTTATGCGGTCACAAATATCCTGCGCGCCATAATACAAACGGTTCTTGGACAACACGCGATTGTCGTAGCCAATTCCCTACCTAGTTTGGCTGAACATGTCGACGCCTTGCGGGGGGGGAAGGTTCAACCCGTTGTCGTTGTATCCGACTATCCTAATCCCAGCTTTCTCGAGTCGATTCTCACGACAGAAACCCCGCTTGTTATTTGCGCCGATGATTTGACAACAATCGCGCATTATTCGATTACCACGCGAGAAATGTCTGGTGTCACAGCTGCACGCTTCGCAATGATGGGGTTGGTCAATATAGAACGTGCATTAGTGTCACCGCCAGGACATTCATTGATTGTTAAGCGTTCACTCAAGGTGAACGATTTAATCGTAGGTCTCGCGCGACTTTACTCGTTGCCAATTTCTGCTGAAATAATTTCTAAGGTTGCCTCATATCTCGGAATAACTGTCGCAGATTCGATTGACTTGGACACATATACCGGACAATCATTTCCGCGCTCGGCGAACGTGTGGCAGATGCTGGATGCCCGCAGCCCGTTGGAGAACGAACTTATCGCCTTTGCTGCGGGTCAATACGATCGTATCGTCGATGGTCGGCCACTTCGCCAATTGGAATGGCCAACTTACGCGCTTCTGCGACCGGAATTTCCCGATCGCCTGACGATCGGGTCAATTGATCTCACGGGGCCTGCCCGCTTCATATATTACGGTCCATACTTTGCCCTTTCGCCCGGCATGTGGAATGCCGAGATCGCGATCGAGGTGCAGGATTGCCTTTCCGACAATCGAATTGCGATTGATATTTTTTCCGAAGAGGTCTTGGCGCAGATCAGCACAAAACTTCCGGCCCGCGGCGCTTATGGCTGTGAGATCCGGTTTGGCATAAACGATGCTTCAAAGCCGATAGAGGTCCGCGTGCAGTTGCTCACCGGGGCCATCGAAGGGCTTTTCATGGTGCGCAGCATTCGCTTGGTCCGCATCGCGCCTCCGGCGAGCGGCGGCGAGGGGAGCCGGGCGTCTTGACGCCGGTCGCAAGGTAAGACGAGATTTCCCCGCCATCGCGGCGGCGGGTCGGAGTATCCGGCGCTCCTCGCGGATCGTCGCATCGATTTGAAGGAGGGCGGGGCATTACAGCTAATCACAAATTTCGCTTGCGCGAAGGCGTCGCGCGGATCGACGCGGGGGAGGCTGCGCCGGCCCAATCGTCGGATGTCGTTTCGAAACTCCTCGACGACCTGGATGTCATCGAATTCCGCAGCGCCGAGCGCCTCCTCGACGCCCTCGAACGGCAGGGTCGGACCATCGCCGGATATCCGCGCGCGCGCCCGACCGACTGCGAGAATTTCGTGATGGCGATGCGGGGCGTGTTCGATTCGTATCGGCGCTCGTTCATCACCGCTGACCCCCGCATCGTGCGGCGCTTTGAGGGAATCCTGGACGCGTTCGAGAAGACCGACGTGCGCTCGTATCCTGGCGCGCTGATGCGGGCGCGGGTCCTCCAGGCCGAGGCGCGGCTTCTGCTCAACAATCCGATCGGCGCGCTCGCGCTGATCCATCCCTATGCAGATCGCATTTACAAGATCGAGGGCGATCGGAGGGACATTCTCAGGATCATGCGGCTCGACTGCGAGGCGCAAGCGTCGCTGGGCGCAATCGACGATCTTGGGCAGCTCGCGATCGCCCGCGCCCGGGCGGTGACGCGACTGTGGCCCACAGCGGCCGCAAAGATCGCCTCGACATTCATCGACTTTATCGGCTTCGACCGATCCCGGCGGCCTGGAGATGGCGTTCTTGCATGGCTGCTGGTCCGCTCCTCGCGCGTGGCTACACGCGCGCGTGTGCCGGGCGGTTCTTTCCTGCGGCGCACGTGGCGGCGTGCGGTCACGGGAGCCGGCGTGGGGGCTGCGGGCGTGTGCCTGTTTCTCCTCCGGTTCGGCGACCTTCGCTGGTTGTCTTCTGGCCATGCTGGCAAGGCGACGCGCAGCGGCAGCGTCGTCGTCACCCGGGCGATGGGGGGCATTGGCGACCTCTTGATCATGACCGCCGGCCTGCGCGCTCTGTCCAAGCGACGCGCGACCACGGTCAAGCTCGTCATCGAACGCAAATTCTTCGACCTGTTTCGCAACAACCCGTACGTCGAGCTGATCGACATCGATGGGCCGCCGGTCGACGTCGTCAACTGCAAGGGGTGGCACAATCTGACCTTATGTCCGGCGGGAAGATACGAGTTGGAGAGGCGCCCGTTCGTCCGCAAGGGGCGGGCGGAACTGTTCGCTGCCGGAATGGGCGTTGGCCGCCGCCTTCTCAATGCGCACGGATGGCACGTCGACTACCGGCTCGACGAAGCGCAGAGCCAGTTCCGAGACGTTTTTTTTCGCGAGAACTCCATCGGTTCGCGGCCTGTCGTCGGCGTCCAACCCTACGCTCGAGATTCCTACAAGGATCACCAGGAGATTGAGCAATTCGTCGCGGCGCTGAGCGAACGCTACGATCTCATCATCTTCCATCACGTCGAGACCAGTCTGGCCTCCGGCCCCGGCATCGCCTCGACGGCCGGCCTTTCGCTTGCCAACTCGATCGCGCTCGCCTCGGCGCTCGACGCGATGGTCTGCGTCGATTCCGCCTTTCTCCATGCCGCCGCCGCCTTCGACGTTCCGGTCGTCGCGCTGTTCGGACCGACCGATGGGAAATTGTTCACCCAGCACCACAGGCGAGCGACCGTGATCACCGCCAACGAAAGCTTTGCCTGCGCGCCATGTTGGCGCAACGAAGACCTGCCCTGCAGCCTGACCGGCAAATTCGGGCCGAGCCCATGTGTTGCGGCCATCAAAGTCGAGCCGGTTCTCGCCGCGGTCGAAGCGGCGTTGCGGTTGCGCGGTTGAGCGCCATGTCCGACTTCTGGCGCCGCCTTCGCCTCGACTGGCCCATTGTCTCGAGATGGTCTAGTGTTGCTTGCAACTTCGCGCGGGAGTTGTTCGAGAAGCGCGCGGTGGCGATTTCGCGCCGATCCGATTGCGCCGGCGTCCCGCTCGGCGTGGCGCGGGCGATAGGGCTCACGTTGGCAAGGAGCTGAACGAATGTCCTCGACCGCCGTCGGGCGCGGACCCAAGTTTTCGACAAGCCTGATGATCCAAATGCGGGTCATCCTGGCGCTGATGGTTCGCGAGGCTCAAGCCAAATACAGCCAGGAAACGCTCGGCTTCTTCTGGACAATCGGCGAACCGTTGATTCTGACCTGCGGGGTCATTCTTCTCTGGTCGGCGACCAACCGCATGGAGGGACCGGGCCAGATTCCCATCTTCGCCCTCGCGCTGACCGCTTACACCCATATCCAGCTCTGGCGACTGGTCGTCAATGGGTCGCTGGGCTCGATCAAACAGGCCGGCTGGCTATTCTACCACCAGAACGTCCGGCTGTTTGACGTGTTCGTCGCTAGGTGCCTGCTCATCAGCATAAGCATCTTCACATCGTTTCTCATCGTCTCTTCCGTTGGCGTGCTGTTCAACTTCATGCCGCCGGTGCGCGATCCGGGGATGGTCGTTGCGGCGTGGTGCGTGGATACGCTGTTTTGCATGTCATTCGCGTCGGTGGTCGCCGGATTGAGCGAATTCTCGGAGATCGTCGAAAAACTCCTGCACCCGCTCATGTATCTGACCCTGCCGCTGACCGGCGCTTTCACCATGGCGTCCTGGCTGCCGCCTCGCGCCCGGGTCGTCGTCGAATGGTCGCCGCTGGCGAACATCTGCGAAATGTTCCGCTACGCGGTGTTTCCGCTCTCGGTGAAGACGATCTGGAATCTGCCGTTTGTTCTGGCCTGCACGCTGGTCCTGTTCGTCATCGGCATTCCACTGATGAACAAGGCCCGGACGATGATCAACGTGCAGTAGCTTCAAGGCCCTAAGCCTCGGCCGGATGGAGCGCGGTCCTATCCCAAAGACCCCCTTGCCTTGCCCGGGCCGACCCTGTTCCAAGCAACAATTCATTGCGGAAATTCGGAATTTCGGGTATCATCATCATCGAGACGCGACAGGGCGCTCGCGCCCTTGCAGGCATGCGCGTCTAAGGCCGGCCGCCGTAAGACAATGGCCAGGGAAACATGCGCAGGCCTCATGGCGTCGCGCTCGCTGAGCGACGTCCGCTTGGCCGGCAATAGAACTATATTGACACGTGGAACTTCTAATGCCCTGGGGCGACATTCGCCTGGAAAAGTCGCCGCAACCCTTTGAAAAGGCTCAAAACCGGCTCGGAACTCGAAACCCGATTGGACCTGCGGGGCCGGCAGCCGGCTCGGACGCGCATCGCCGACGGAGCGCCCCGAGACCGAGTGATCCGCCCGGAAAAGCCGTCACAAGTCCTTGAAAAGGCTCAAAACCGGCCCGGACAATCCAAACCCGCTTGGACCGGGAACGGTCGGCTCGCGGCTGGGAAAGGGGCGTGTCCCGACGCCCGAGCCTCCCCGGCCAGACCCGTTTTCCTCACGCTGCCTGGGCGGCGTCGGCGCTACGGTCAGACTTGCGGCTGAGGCTCGAGGCCGCCGGCCTCCGGCCCAAGCGGGCGCGGCTTGCCGGTCGACGGCACCGCCGCGCGCGGCGGCGACGGGGGCTCACGGTCGGTGGCCGATTCGCGGATCGGCCGCACGCCCTGGAGCAGGCCCACGATCTCGTCGCCCGTCAGCGTCTCGAACTCCATCAGCCCTTTGGCGAGCGTGTCGAGGTCGGCGCTGCGTTCGGTCAGGATGCGGGTCGCCGTGTCGTGCGCCTCGTGAACCAAGCGGCGGACCTCCTGGTCGATCGTCTCGGCGGTCGCCTCGGAGATGTTCTGCTGGCGGCCGAGCGAGTAGCCGAGGAAGACCTCGTCCTGATTCTCGCCATACATGACGGTGCCGAGCTTATCGGAGAAGCCGAGCCGGGTGACCATGGCGCGGGCGATCTTGGTCACCTGCTGGATGTCGCCTGCAGCGCCGGACGTCACCTTGTCCTTGCCGAACACCAGCTCCTCGGCGACGCGTCCGCCCATCGACATGGCGAGCATGGCGATGAGCTGCTCGTAGCTTTGCGAGATCTGATCGCGTTCCGGCAGCGACTGAACCATGCCGAGCGCGCGGCCGCGCGGAATGATGGTCGCCTTGTGGATCGGGGTCGAGGCCGGCATCGACACGGAAACCAGCGCATGGCCCGCCTCGTGATAGGCGGTCAGACGCTTCTCCTCCTCGGTCATGATCAGGGTGCGCCGCTCGGCGCCCATCATGATCTTGTCGCGCGAATCCTCGAACTCCGCCCTGGTGACGACACGCTTGCCGCGGCGGGCGGCGAGCAGCGCCGCCTCGTTGACGAGGTTCATCAGATCCGCGCCCGAGAAGCCGGGCGTGCCGCGCGCGACCACCTTGAGGTCGACGTCGGGCGCGAGGGGAACCTTGCGCACGTGGACCTTGAGGATCTTCTCGCGGCCGATGAAATCGGGATTTGAGATCACGATCTGCCGGTCGAAACGGCCGGGGCGCAACAGCGCCGGGTCCAGCACGTCGGGCCGGTTGGTCGCGGCGATGATGATGATCCCCTCGTTCTGCTCGAAGCCGTCCATCTCGACGAGCAACTGGTTGAGGGTCTGCTCGCGCTCGTCGTTGCCGCCGCCGAGGCCCGCGCCGCGATGGCGTCCGACCGCGTCGATTTCGTCGATAAAGATGATGCAGGGGGCGTTCTTCTTGGCCTGCTCGAACATGTCGCGCACGCGGCTTGCGCCGACGCCGACGAACATCTCGACGAAGTCCGAGCCGGAAATGGTGAAGAACGGCACGTTGGCTTCACCCGCGACGGCTCGCGCGGTCAGGGTCTTGCCGGTGCCGGGAGGCCCGACCAGCAGAACGCCGCGCGGGATGCGCCCGCCGAGCTTCTGGAATTTTTGCGGATCGCGCAGGAACTCGACGATCTCCTGCAGATCCTCCTTGGCCTCGTCGACCCCGGCCACGTCCTCGAAAGTGACGCGACCCTGCGCCTCGGTGAGGAGCTTCGCTTTCGACTTGCCAAAACCCATCGCCTTGCCGGCTCCGCCCTGCATCTGCCGGGTCATGTAGATCCACAGGCCGAGGAACAAGAGGACGGGCAGGACGCTCGAAACGATCGTCAGGAGCCAATTGGTGCCGTCGGACGGCGGCTTGGCGGTGATCACCACGTCCTTCTTGAACAGCGTCTGGACCAGCGAGGGGTCGTTCGGCGCGTAGGTCTGGAACGCGCGGCCGTCCTTCATGTGGCCGTTGATCTCCGGCCCCGCGATGGTCACGTCGCGAATGTTGCCCGCCTCGGCGTCGGTGAGAAGCTGGCTGAAGGTGATCTCGCTCGACGGCGCCTTCTGTCCCGGGCTCTGGAACAGAGTGACCAGGGCCAGCACAAGCAGGAAAATGATCACCCACAGGGCGAAGTTTCGATAGTTCGCGTTCATCGTCTTCCCGTGACAGACGGGCGGCGGAGAGATCTCCATCCCCTCCCGGCGCTGTCCATAGGCGCACATTTAAGCGCGCCGGCCCGGATTGCCAAGAGAACCGCAAGATTTACGACACGAACGTTATCGGACAATTGCAGCCTTTTGGCGATGGGCGGCCTCGACCATTTTCTTAATCGATGCATCGTTAACGCCGGAAGACGCGAAATTGATCCGCGGCGGGCCCGGTGGCGAAACGGGCGCCGATCGGCGTCGGCCGGAGCGCCTCGGAGTCGTCATGGCAAGGCCCTCCCCTCGCCTCGGGAGCTACGATTGTTCTCGCGAGCGCCGGCGCCGCCTTGATTCGGCGCCGAATGGCGACGATATCCACGTTCGCCGCGGGATGCGGTTCGACCATTCATCAAGCTTTTGAAGAGAGGCCCACTTTGACCGCCGACGCAACGACCCCGACTCCCGAAGCCGCAACCACGCAGAGCTTCGAGGCCGATGTTTCGCGCCTGCTGCATCTAATGGTTCATTCGGTCTATTCCGACCGGGAAATCTTCGTCCGCGAGCTTGTCTCCAACGCCGCGGACGCTTGCGAGAAGCTGCGCTACGAGGCGATCGCCAAGCCGGAGCTTGTCGCCGACGGCGCGCCCTTCGCGATCACGGTCGCGCTCGACAAGGACGCCAAGACGCTGACTGTCTCCGACAACGGCGTCGGCATGACCCGCGACGATCTGACCGCAGGCCTCGGCACGATCGCCCGCTCCGGCACCAAAGCGTTTCTCGACAAGCTCGCCGCCGAGGACGCCAAGACGGAGGCGCAGGCGCTGATTGGCCAGTTCGGCATCGGTTTCTATTCGGCCTTCATGGTGGCTGACGAGGTCGTCGTCGAGACGCGCCGCGCCGGCGCCGCGGAGGCCTGGCGCTGGTCCTCGGACGGCAAGGGGTCGTTCACCATCGCCCCGCTCGCGCTCGAGGCGGCGCCGACGCGAGGCGCCCGCGTCACCCTGCATCTCAACCCGGAATCGCAGGAGTTCCTCGATACGTGGCGGGTCGAGCGGATCATCCGCGATCATTCGGGCGCGGTCGCCGTGCCGGTCGAACTCGTCGAGAAGCCCGGCGCGGAGCCGAAGCGGGTCTCCGACGGCGCCGCAATCTGGGCGAAGCCCAAGTCCGAGGTGAAGCCGGAGGACTACACCGAGTTCTACCGGGGTCTCTCCGGCCAGTTCGACGAGCCGGCGCTGACGATCCACTGGCGCGCCGAGGGGCGGCACGAATATACGGTGCTCGCCTTCATTCCGGGCTCGCGCCCGTTCGACCTGTTCGATCCCGCCCGTAAGGGTCGCAACAAGCTTTATGTGCGGCGGGTGCTGATCACCGAAGACGCCGATATCCTGCCGGGCTGGCTGCGCTTCGTGCGGCTGGTCGTCGACAGCGCCGACCTGCCGCTCAACGTGTCGCGCGAGATGATCCAGAAGAGCGAGGTGTTCGCGGCCATTCGCAAGGGCGTGACGAACCGCCTGGTGCAGGAGCTCGGCAAACTCGCCGAGAGCGAGCCGGAGAAATTCGCCAAGGTGTGGGAGCATTTCGGCGCGGTGATCAAGGAGGGCCTCTACGAGGACCCGGAGCGGCGTGACGGCCTGTTCAAGATCGCCCGCTTCGTCACCACCGCTCACCCCGACGGCGGCCGGACGCTCGCCGACACTGTCGCCTCCCTGCGCGAGAACCAGACGGCGATCTATTATCTGACCGGCGATGAGCCGAAGCGCCTCGCGGCGAGCCCGCAGCTCGAAGGATTTCGCGCCCGCGGCGTCGAAGTTTTGCTGCTCTCCGACCCGGTCGACGCGTTCTGGGTGTCGACGGCGGCGGGCTTTGACGGCAAGCCGTTCAAGTCGGTGAGCCAGGGCGCGGCCGACATCAAGTCGATTGCGCTCGCGGAAGGCGCCAAGGCGCCGCCAGAGGCGTCGGGCGAGGTCGCGACGCTGATCGCCTTCCTGAAGCAGACGCTCGAGGCCGAGATCGCCGACGCGCGCGCCTCCGACCGGCTGACCGACAGCGTCGCCTGTCTCGTCGCGCCCGAGTTCGGTCCGGACCGGCAGCTCGAAAAGATGCTCGCCGCGCACGGGCGCCTGTCCGAGCGCGCCAAGCCCATCCTCGAGATCAATCCGACCCACCCGCTGACGATGTCGCTCGCCGGCAAGTTGCGCGACGGGGCGGACAAGGCGCTGATCGAGGACTCGGCGCATCTCATTCTCGACGAGGCGCGGGTGCTGGAAGGCGGCCAGGTCGAGGACCCGCCGGCTTTTGCAGCGCGCCTGAGGCGGGTGATGGAGAAGGCGCTCGGCTGAGTTTATCGGTGTAGGGCGGGGTCGACGACCCCGCCTCGCGAGCGGGCCTTCGCCCTCGTGGACTTGCCAACGAAGAGGAGTTTCCATGGCCGACGCCGCAACGCTTCAAGACCTTGATCAACGGATCGCGGTGATCCGCGACAATCTGAGGGAGCTCACCGAGCAGGCCGCGGCTTTCTCCGGCGCCGAGGACGAGGCCCGCGCGGCGGATCGGATCGCGGACCAGCAGCAGGCGCTGGACGCGCTCCTGAAGCAGCGGGAGGAGCTGGAAAAGCACGCCGTGTTCCTGAACGAGCGTGACGCGCTCCAGAAGAAACACGATGCGCTGCTCAAAGAGCGTGACGCGCTGCTGAAAAAGCTTGAGGCGCGGGAAAAGCAGCGGCCGACGCGCTCATAACCGACCGACAGCGCCTCCTTCCGAGCCCCGCCGCCGTGGTTCCAGCCGCTACCCGTCGGACGCCACCTTCGGCGTCAATCTCCTTGCAAGCCCTTGCTCCTTCATTGCGTGCCTGCCAAAAAGGCCTCGTCCGAGGGGAGCCTCCAGTGACCGTCATCAATCCCGCCTTCGCGCGCCTGGGCGACGAGAACGCCTTCGCCGTGTTGGCGAAAGCGGCCGAATTGCAGCGCCAGGGGCGCGACATCATCAACCTCGGCATCGGACAGCCCGACTTCAAAACCCCGCCGCATATCGTCGAGGCCGCCGTCAAGGCGCTGCGCGACGGCGAGCACGGCTACACCGACGCGACCGGGATCGCGTCCTTGCGCGAGGCCGTGTCGGAAGACGTGGCCCGCCGGCTCGGCGTCGAGGTCTCGCCGGACCTCGTCCTGATCACCCCTGGCGGCAAGGTCGCCATGTACATGACGATCTTGATGTTCGGCGTCGAGGGAACGGAGATTATTTATCCCGATCCCGGATTCCCGATCTACCGTTCGATGATCGAGTTCACCGGCGCGACCCCCGTGCCGGCGCCGATGCGCGAAGCAAACGGCTTCGCCTTCTCGGCGGAGGAGACGCTGAGCTTGATCACGCCGAAGACCCGGCTGCTCATAGTCAACTCCCCCGCCAACCCGACCGGAGGGGTCACGCCGCCCGAGGCGATCGACCGCCTGGTCGCAGGCCTCGCCGATTTTCCGGACGTCGCGATCCTGTCCGACGAGATCTACGGCCAGCTCACCTACGACGGGCTCGCCCACCGCTCGCTTCTCACCTATCCCGAGATCCGCGATCGGTTGATCCTGCTCGACGGCTGGTCGAAGACCTACGCGATGACCGGCTGGCGGCTCGGCTATTCGGTGTGGCCGCGCCCATGGCGCGAGGTTGCCCGCAAACTCGCGGTGAATTCCTATTCCTGCGTCAATTCGGCGGCGCAGTTTGCCGGAATTGCCGCGCTCAAGGGCCCGCAGGATTCGGTCGCGGCGATGCGGGCCGAGTTCGACGGCCGGCGGCGTGCGGTCGTGGCGGGCCTCAACCGGCTGCCCGGGGTCAGCGCGGTCACGCCAAGAGGCGCCTTCTACGCCTTTCCCAATATCGCAAAAACCGGCTGGAAGGCGAAGCTTTTGGCGTCCGCGCTCCTCGAAGAGGCGGGCGTGGCGACGATCGGCGGCCCCGATTTCGAAGTCCATGGCGAAGGTTATCTGCGCCTCTCCTACGCCAATTCGCTGGAGAATATCGAGCGCGCGCTGGCGCGGATGGCGGAGTTTCTCGGCCGTCCCGCCTCCGTCAACGCTCGGGGTTGAGGGCGCCGCTCTTTTTGGGTAACTGCCAAGCCGGGCTGCCATGACAAGAACCTCATCCTGAGCTTGTCGAAGGATGATCCAATGGGCGGGAGCGTTCGTGCAGGCAGTTACCTTTTTGGGGGATTGGTGTGAGCATGCGTTTTGTTTGTCCGGTCGCCGCCGCGGTCCTCATGGCCGCCGCTGCAACGGCCTCGGCCGCCGCCGAGCCGCCGCGTCCGTCGCAATCCGCCTGCGACACGGCGACGCTCGGCGGGAGCGATCTCGCCCAATGCCTGCGCGCCGCCGCCGACAAGACCGACAAGGCGCTGACTGCGGCCCTCGATGCGGCGCTGAAGTCGATCGACGCGCGCCAGGGCCTGCTGTCGTCGCAGAAGGCGCGCTGGCGCCGCTCGCTCAACGAGGCCCAGGCGCTGTGGATCGGCTGGCGCGACTCCGAATGCCAGGACGTCGCGCCGTTCGAAGTCGGCATGGCGGCCAAGGGTGGAGATCCGAGGCTGAGCTGCATCATTGACGACAATTCCGCTCGCATCGCCAGCCTGAAGGCGCGTTATCCATGACTTCCCTCGAAGGTCTCGGCTACGCCCACGATCCGCTCGACCGCGCCACCGCCGTCCGCGATGACGCGGCCGCGCTGGCGGCGCTGAGAGCCCGCGCCGACGCCCGCGCGGTCCTGATTGCGCGCGACATGCCGGTGCTGCGGAAGGGCGACGCCGGCCTCGAGCCCTTGCTTCCGCTCAGCGAGGTCGAGGCGCTCGGCGGCGCGCGGGTCGAGGCGCTGCTCGGGCTTCTGCCCGACGGCGCGCCGGTGTTCGCCGCCCTGCTGCCGGACGACGCGGTCATCGAGCAGGCTGACACGAGCGACGGCTTTCTCGACCGGCGCGTGCTGGTGGTCCCCGGCCGCGACGATCTCAAAATGGTCGACGTCCGGTCACTCGCTTCCGGCGGCCTTGTTCCCGCGCCCGAGGCCAGCGTTTTGGCTGCGGCCAAGGCGCTGCTCTCCTGGCACGCGCGGCGGAGCTTCTGCTCGAATTGCGGCGCCAAGACCAATGTCGGCGCCGCCGGCTGGCGGCGGGAATGCCCGAACTGCCGCATGCAGCACTTTCCCCGCACCGACCCGGTCGTCATCATGCTGGCGGTCGACGGCGATTCCTGCCTGCTCGGCCGGCAACCGCGGTTCCCCAAGGGCATGTATTCGGCGCTCGCCGGGTTCCTGGAGCCGGGCGAGACGATCGAACAGGCGGTGCGGCGCGAGATCATGGAGGAGGCCGGAATCGTGTGCGGCGAGGTGCGCTATTTCGCCTCCCAGCCGTGGCCGTTTCCCTCCTCGCTGATGATCGGCTGCTTCGCCGAGGCGCAAAGCCGCGCGATCACGGTCGATCACACGGAACTCGAGGACGCGCGCTGGTTTCCGCGCGACGAAGTCCGCGCCATGCTCGAGAAGCGCCATCCGGACCGGCTCGCCGCGCCGATCCCGATGGCGATCGCGCATCACCTGATCAAGGCGTGGACGGGCAGAGGCGCCAGCTCGGAACAGGAATGAACGGTTGTGCCAGTCTAATTCCATCTGTATTTATGAAGTCGACTTAGTCAACACCGTTACGGCTTAGGTTCGAAGGCGGGCCGATTGCCGAAACTCGTTTGCGTCAACCGCAATAGCGTAAACGAAACAGTTTTCTGAATACGCATTACAGGTATTGATTGCCGAAGAATCGGAGCAAGAGATAGCGCGCGGACCCAACGGCCATGCCGTCAAGCCCCCAAACCGAGCAGGAACACAAAGCTACGGGCGAGGGCCGTGCGAGCATCATCAAGGAAGTGGGGCGGGCGGGCGCCTATGGCGCGCTTGCGCTTCTCATGCTCGCCCTGGAAGTGATTTTGCTGTTTTGGTTCGCCCGTGCGAGCTCCGAGGGAGAACGAATAACGGCCGGTGAGCCTGATGGTCGTCGTCTTCCTGGCCGTCATCGGAGTGGTCGCTTGGGTTGAGTATCTTGAAACGTCCTGCTACGTCGCCGGAGGTTCGGCAGGTCGGCGAACTGATCGACAAACCGGCCGTTCCGCCACAGGAGATCGAGCGCGGCGTCCAGGCGGACGAGGCCGGCAAGCAAGCGCCGGGCGAGCCCATCTCGGCTCCCGACGGCTCCTACATGATTGCGCGTCCCCCCGTCGGATGGACCGTACGAGTGACGACCCAGCAGGAAATTCTTGCCGAAGTTTTAGGCGCAAGCACCGTCTCCGAGTTAGATCAGTTGGGAAAGATGAGGGTCCTGGTCATGCAGTTTGGCGCGCCTATAGTCTGGACGCCGCTGCCGGGCAAAACACGGATAAACGGGCGCCTCTTTCCTTTGCTTTTGACCGAACCCTTGGGCCGCAAACTGCAGATCATAAGCATGCGGCAGCGCCAACCCCCCCTGTATAGTGAGCGATCGCTCTACGACACCGTTATTACGCAACTTTCCATCGTATTGCAGACAGGTATTGTTTCCGTTGTTTCGATTACACCGGGCACGCTCCCGAAGACCAGTCGAGAAATGATTGTGGTCGACGCGACCCAGGAATTTGAGAACATTCTACTTGCGGGCAAGGTGGTCGATGTACTGCACCTCAATATTGGCTTCATGGCGGTCCGCGGCGACCTTTACGACTATCTTCTTATCGCGACTAACCTGCGCGTAGGTCAGGGCGTCGATCCCGCCGCCAAGCAAATGGACGCTGACGTCAAGAATGTGCTCGACAGCTTCCGCCTCCTATCATCCGCCGACCCGCGCGAGGACGAGCGGAGCGATCGTATGCTCGCCGACCAAGATTTCGAGCAGTTGATTTCGTCCAACGGCCCCAAATGGTTTGAGAATCAGTTCGGTCTAGCCCTTGCCCGGCTGAAGGATATAGATCTGAATAGCGCGACCGGACTCGAGAAGGCGGCGTCGCTGCTGAAACCTTTTCGTAGTTATGCGCAAACATTGCGCGGAGAAACTCTGACCTTCGCGATTTGTGGACTGCTCTTGATCGCGTCGAGCTGGGGAATACCAAGCCGCTAAGGGATATTCTTCAGTGTGGTGCTATTCGGATTCTCTTGGGCAGCTAAAGGAGATTGATATCTATCGTGAAGTCCGGTATTTATAAAGCCGTGTCCGTGTTGAAGCCGTTTCGTAACTATGCGGCTGCGTTAAAAGGACAGTTCGCCGACGATTTGTGGGCCGCGCTTGACCACGCCGAGAACGGGCGATATCCAGCGCTTGCGCGAGCTTCTCCATAGGCTTGTCGAACCAGAGGCGACGCTTTCTCCGCCAACGGCGGTCCTGCCGCCTCCCTCATCGACATCCGACAATCGAGCGCTTCTGTTCGATCGGGCCCTTCAAGGGTGGCGATTTCTGGGCGGATCGACCGTAGGCGCCGCGCCTGCTGCCCGCTCGGCGACCGGTCGGTCAGCGCGGCAGGGCCCAAACCGGTTGCCGCCGCGACCGAGGCTCTCTATGCTGCGGCGCATATTTCTCCAACAGAGAGATGGACAACACTCGCATGGCTTTCCTCTCGGACGCGCTATCCCGCATCAAGCCTTCCGCGACCATGACGGTCACGCAGAAGGCGCGCGATCTGAAAGCCAAGGGCCGCGACGTGATCTCGCTGTCGGTCGGCGAGCCGGACTTCGACACGCCCGACAACATCAAGGAAGCGGCGATCGCGGCGATCAGGCGCGGCGAGACCAAGTATCCCCCGGTGCTCGGCATCCCGCCCTTGCGCGAGGCGATCGCGCAAAAATTCAAGCGCGAGAACGGGCTCGACACCAAGGCCTCCGACGTGATCGTCGGCACGGGCGGCAAGCAGATCCTCTACAACGCCTTCCTCGTCACGATGAACAAGGGCGACGAGGTCATCATCCCGGCGCCCTTCTGGGTGAGCTATCCGGACATGGTGCTGATCAACGGCGGCGAGCCGGTGATCGTGCCGACGCGGCTCGAGGACGGCTACAAGCTCAGGCCCGAGGCGCTTGGAAAAGGCGATCACGCCGCGCACCAAGTGGATCATCCTCAACTCGCCCTCGAACCCGTCGGGCGCCGCCTACACCCGCGACGAGCTCAAGGCGCTGACCGATGTTCTGGTCAGGCATCCGCAGGTCTGGGTGCTGTCGGACGACATGTACGAGCACCTGGTCTACGGCGACTTCGTCTTCACGACCCCGGTTCAGATCGAGCCGTCCTTGAAGCCGCGCACGCTGACCATGAACGGCGTGTCGAAAGCCTACGCCATGACCGGCTGGCGCATCGGTTACGCGGCCGGCCCCGCCGAACTGATCAAGGCGATGGACATGGTCCAGGGCCAGCAGACTTCTGGCGCCTGCACGATCGCCCAATGGGCGTCGGTCGAGGCGCTGACCGGCCCGCAGGACTTCATACCCGTCCGGCGAAAGGCGTTCGAGGAGCGGCGCGACCTCGTCGTCTCGATGCTGAACCAGGCGAAGTTCATTAAGTGCCCGAAGCCGGAAGGCGCCTTCTACGTCTATCCGTCCGTCGCCGGGGCGATCGGCCGGACGGCCCCGTCGGGCAAGATGATCGGGACGGACGAGGACTTCGTGACCGAGCTTCTCGAGGAGACGGGCGTCGCGGTCGTGCATGGGTCGGCCTTCGGTCAGGGGCCGAACTTCCGCGTCTCCTACGCGACCTCGCTCGCCGAGCTCGAGAACGCCTGCAAGAAGATCCAGGCTTTCACCGGCGCTTTGAGGTGAGGCGCACATCCTGAACCTCATGCTGAGGAGCGAGGCGAAAGCGTCTCATCTCGAAACACGCTCCAGGGAGCCGCGATGGTCCCGCTGGCTGGAGCGCCCTTCGATATTCCCCGGTTCGCTATCGCGCGAACGCTTCGCCGGGCAAGGGGCTAGAGGCGCGTCGCCTTCTCGGCCGGGTAGAGGGCGCGGTAGCGCTTGAGCCGCGGCGCGTGCAGCGCGGCGCTGTCGGCGTCGGGAACGAAGCTCCGCTGCACCGGCGGACGCGTACAGACCGCCTTGACCGATCCCGCGCCGGCGGCCAGCATGCCGAGCCGGGCGGCGCCGAGCGCCGCGCCCGCTTCCGCGCCTTGCGCGACGTCGATCGTGAGCCCCGTCACGTCCGCGATCATCTGGCCCCAGAAGTCGGAGCGCGCGCCCCCGCCGACCAGGAGCGGCCGCACCGGCCGCGCCCCTGCCGCATCGAGCACGTCGACTGCGTCGGCGAAGGAGAAGGCGACGCCCTCCATCACCGCAAACACCAGCGCGTCGGCGGCGTGGCTGGCGCGTAATCCCGCGAACGTTCCCGTCGCCTCGGCGTCGTTGTGCGGCGTGCGCTCGCCGCTGAGATAGGGCAGGAACACCGGCGCGGCGGCGACGGCGGCCTTCGAGCGGGCAAAGCTCTCGGCCGCGGCGACCAGCGCGCCGACCTCGTTCTCGCGCCCGAGAATGGCGGCGATCCAGGCGAGCGACGAGGCGGCCGACAGCATCACCGCCATGCCGTGCCAGCGGTTCGGCAAGGCATGGCAGAAGGCGTGCAGGGTGCGCTCGGGCAGGCTGATGTAGCGGTCGGTGACCGAGAAGATCACGCCCGACGTGCCAAGCGAGACGAAGCCGGAGCCGGCCTCGGTCGCGCCGACGCCGATGGCCGAGGCCGCATTGTCGCCGCCCCCGCCCGCGATCGGGATCGCCCGGCCCTCGAGGCCCCAGGCCCTGGCTACGGCGGGCGCAAGATGCGCCGAGACCTCCGAGCCTTCGACGAGGCGCGGCATGGCGGAAAGCGAAAGGCCGGTCGCGGCGATGAGACTCTCGTCCCAGCGCCGCTTGCCGACGTCGAGCCAGGAGGTCCCGGCGGCGTCCGACATCTCGGACACGGCCTCGCCCGAGAGGCGCAGCCGAACGTAATCCTTCGGCAGCAGCACGCGCTTCGTCGCCCTGGCGATCTCCGGCTCGTGAGCCGCGACCCACAGCATCTTCGGCGCGGTGAAGCCCGGCATGACCAGGTTGCCCGTGATTGTCTCGACGTCCGGGACGCGGCGCTTGAGCTCGGCGCATTCGGCGAACGAGCGGCCGTCGTTCCACAGGATCGCCGGGCGGAGCGGCTTGTCGGCGGCGTCGAGCAGCGTCGCGCCGTGCATTTGGCCGGAAAGGCCGATCCCCGCGAGCGCCGCAAACGCCTCGGGCGCCTCAGCGCGGATCGCGGCGACCCCGGCCTCGACGCCCTTGACCCAGTCGTCCGGGTCCTGCTCGCTCCAAAGGGGATGGGGGCGCGAGACGGTGAGCGACGGGGAGGCCTCGGCGACCACGCGCTGTTCCGCGTCGACCAGCAACGCCTTGACCGACGACGTCCCGACGTCGAGCCCGAGATAGGTCTTTTCAACAGATCCGGTCATCCCAACCCTCCTCCCTTAGCGGGCGAGATGACTAGCGCAAACGCCGGGCCCTGTCGCCGGACTCGGCGTCGCAGGCGGGTCGAAATTTCGCGATTTCGCCTACACCCAGCCGTCGACCGCATGCGCGATCTGCGCCCCGGCCTCGTAATAGGCCTCGCGCAGCGCCGGCAGCGCTGGCGCGTCCGGCGTCGTGACTGGCAGCGGCAGGTCCTGTTCCGCGATCCGCCCCAGAACATGGTCGGCCAGGGTGCGGCCGAACACAGTGCCGGGGCCTATGCCGCGGCCGTTGTAGCCGCAGAAGGTCACGACGTTCTCGGCCAAACGGTGGAAGCGCGGCACGGCGTCATGAGTCATGCCGATCATGCCGTACCATTCCGCCTCGAAGGCGACGGCGCCGATCCGGGGAAAGAGCTTGCGGAGCGCCCGGCGCGCCCAGGCGCGGTGGATCGCGCGCCCCGTTCCGCGCAGCGCGCCGACGCTGCCGAACACGAGGCGCCCGGCGCGGTCGAAACGGAAGGAACTGAGAATGGTCTTGGTGTCCCAGCAGCCCTCACGCCCGGGCAGGATCGAGGCCTGAAGCTCGGCGCTCAATGGCGCCGTGGCGACGTTGAAATAGGGCAGATGGATCTGCTCGCGGCGCGGCTGCGGCCAGGGCGCGCCGCCATAGGCGTCGGTCGCGACCACGATCCATCCCGCCGTTGCGGAGCCGCGGCTGGTCGCGCACTGTCCAGCCGCCGCCCGTCCGCTCGGCGGCGCCGACCGGGCTCCCGGTGTAGATCGCCGCGCCCGCCGCCATCGCCGCCCGCGCCAAGCCGCGGGCGTAGCCGAGCGGCTGGATGGTGCCGGCGCGCATGTCGAGAAGCGCGCCGGAAAACGCCGTTGAGCCCACGCGCTTCGCCGCCTCCTCGGCCGAGAGCGCTTTGACCGGCGCTCCGCGGGCGCCCCACTGGCGGGCCCGTTCCCCGACCTCCTCTGCGCCGGCGCGGCCGACCGCGCAATGGAGCGTGCCGTTGTGCACCGGCTCGCAGTCGATGGCGTGCTTTTCGATCGTCTCCCACACCACCGCCGGCGCGGCGCCGAGCAGGGCGAGCGCACGCTCGCCGTAGTCTGCGCCGAGCGCCCCAATCACGTCAGCCGGCAGAACCCACATTCCGGCGTTGACCAGCCCGACATTGCGCCCCGCGCCGCCGAAGCCGACCTCGACCGCCTCGAGGGCTGCGACTTCGGCGCCCGCCTCGGCAAGCCTCAGCGCCGCCGAAAGACCGGTGTAGCCGCAGCCGACCACGACGACGTCGGCCCTGACGGCGCCGATCAGCGGCTCGGTCGGCGGGGCGGCCGGCGCCGTCTTTTCCCATAGGCCGTGCGAGAGGGGGTCGTTGCGCATTGCGGCTCGAATCCTCGGGTCCCGCGGATGATAGGCGCGGCGCCCGGCCTTCGCCAGTTCGCCCCCAAGACATCGCGCGGACCTCTGAAGAGACCACGAGCGAAGGCGACGGCAAAAGCGAAGCCGGCCGCGCTCATGCGACAGGGGATGGCGTGCGATTTCAATTCCACGCGACGGCGGCTGTCCTCCGCAGTGTAGCGATAGCGAAACGGGAGAGGGGCCACCCGCGTAGCCCTTCGACAGACGGTCGTGCAACGGGACGCCCTATGGCGTGGCGGTTGAGGCATCCGCTCCGTTGCGAGGAATCAGTGTAGGCTGACGGTCTGGAGCTCGTGCTCCCAGGCGTTGGCGATCGCCGCGTCCTTGGAGTCGGTCAGCATGATCGGCGAGCCGTCGGCGCCGAGGAGCGCGAACAGCTTCACGCCGGGGCGGAGCGCCGGGGCCTGCGGGAAAAGACGCTTCACGTCTTCCGAATTCATCGGCTTCACGTAAGCGAGCGCCCCGTCGCCAAGATGGGCGAATTCCTGAGCCGTCAGGTCCTGCGTCTTATTGGTCGCGTTGGTCATTGTCGTCCCACCTTTCTGGCGGCCCAAAGGCCCGCCAAGTCCGCCTTTCGTCAGTCGCGCGTCGAAATCTCGATTGTCCTCACGATCCGCTCCGGCTGCGGCCGGACAAGATCGATCGACAGCAACCCCTGAGCCAGATCGGCCCCCAGCACCTGCATGCCTTCGGCGAGCAGGAAGCTGCGCTGGAACTGCCGCGCGGCGATGCCGCGGTGCAGGAACTCGCGCGCCTTGTCCTCCTGCTGGCGACCTCGGATCATGAGCTGGTTCTCCTCGATCGTCACCTCGATCTGGTCGCGCGCGAACCCGGCCACCGCCAGCGTGATCCGCAGCCTTTCCGGGTCGCCGCCGGCCGCGGCGACGCGCTCGATATTGTACGGGGGATAGCCGTCCGCAGAAGACTTCGTGACCTTGTCGAGCGCGCGCTCGATGTCGTCGAAGCCAAGCAGGAAGGGCGAACTCAACGCCGTCACACGCACCATGGAAGCCCCCTCCGGGCGCTTCACGGACCCAAGACCTTCATCGAAGCGCCCCGGCCGCGTTGCTTAAGGTTCCGGTCGGCGGCCCCAAACGCAACACGGGGCCGCCTTCCCAGACGCCATATAGGGCGACGCCGGGTGGGTTCAACCCCGACGCCTCGGCCGATGGAGTCTCGCGACCTTGCGGCGGAGCGCGACAATTCTGTTAAAAGGCTGCGCTGAATTCATGAAGCAATCGTTGATTCGCCGGGCCCAAGCGCCCGAAGAGGCGGGTTCATTCTGGCCATGATGAGAACGGCGGTCGGCAGGCTCGGAACCAAGCGCCAGTGCCCGGCCTGCGGCGCCAAGTTCTACGATCTCGGCCGGAAGCCGCCGACCTGCTCGCGCTGCGGCGCCAAGATCGAGCCGAAAAAGGCGAAGGCGGCGGCGAAGGATGGCGCGAAAGCCGCCGCCGTCGAGCCGGCTTCAGCGGAACCGGTCGCGGCGTCCACGCCGCTCCCGCCGCCTGAAGGCCGGCCCGCCCCGCCCGCCCCCGCCGCAACGAAGCGCCCGCGCACGGGCGCGCGCGACTGGACGCGCGAACAGGCCGATGCGATCGACCGGGTCGGCCGCTGGCTGAAGGACGGCGAGCAGCCGGTGTTCCGCCTGTTCGGCTATGCCGGCGTCGGCAAGACGACGCTCGCCCGCCACGTCGCCGAGGCCGCGGACGGTGAGACCGCCTTCGCCGCCTTCACCGGCAAGGCGGCGATGGTGATGCGCGCCCACGGCTGCGCCGGCGCGACCACCATCCACGCCCTCATCTACCGGGCGAGCGAGGGCGTCGACGGCGCGCCGACCTTCACCCTCAACGAGGACGGGCCGGCCTCGCGCGCAAGCCTGATCGTCATCGACGAGTGCTCGATGGTCGACGCCGAGCTCGCGCGCGACCTCCTGTCGTTCGGCAAGCCCATTTTGGTGCTGGGCGATCCGTTCCAGCTTCCCCCCGTCAAGGGCGGCGGCTATTTCACGGACGCTACGCCGGATGTGATGCTGACTGAGATCCACCGCCAGGCGGAGGACAACCCGATCATCCGGCTGTCGCAGATCGTCCGCTCGGGCGGCGATCTCGCGGACGGGTCCTACGGCGAGAGCCGGGTGATCCGCCGCGCCGCCATCGACGCCAAGCAGGTGCTCGCGGCAGACCAGGTCCTGGTCGGCGTGAACCGGACGCGGCGCGCCTATAACCAGCGCATTCGCGATCTTGGCGGCTTTGCCGAGGCGCTGCCGGCCGCGGGCGACCGCCTGGTCTGCCTGCGCAACGACCGGACCAAGGGCCTGATCAACGGCGGCTTATGGCGGGTCGAGGCGCTCGGCGGGGTGGTGAAGGATTTCGTCCGCCTGACGGTACGCTCGGAGGACGAGGGCGCCGCGAAAGCGGTCAAGGTCGCAGTGCTCAAGGCCTTCTTCGAGGGAACCGAAGGCGATCTCGCCTATCCGCTCCGGCGCGAATCCGACGAGTTCGACTACGGCTACGCGCTCACCGTGCACAAGGCGCAGGGCTCGCAGTGGGACGACGTGCTCTTATTCGACGAGAGCTACGCCTTCCGCGAGCACCGCGCCCGCTGGCTCTACACCGGGCTGACGCGGGCGGCGAAAAAGCTGACGATCGTGCGGTGAACTGTAGGGCGGGGTCGCCGACCCCGCCGGGAACATAACCGGCCGCCAACGGCGGGACGGTCGGCGGCCCCTAAATTGCATCGTCGCTTCCGTCCTGCAATGAGGAGGGGTGCACCCATGCCTGGAGACCCGAAGCCCGTGACCGACACCCTGCCGATCGTCGACCTCGCGCCGCTCGGAGAGGGCGAGGCGGGGCTCGACAAGGTCGCGGCCGCCATCGGCGCCGCCTGCCGCGACGTCGGCTTCTTCTACGCGGTCAACCACGGCGTGAAGCGCGAGCTCATGGACGCCGCCTTTTCCGAGGCGGGGCGCTTCTTCGCCCTTTCGCTCGCCGACAAGGAGGCGATCGCCATGCGGATCGTCGGCGGCAACCGGGGCTATTCGGCGCTGCTCGGCGAGGCGCTCGACCCGACGCGAGGCCCCGACCTGAAAGAGGCGTTCAACATCGGCCTCGATCTCAAGCCCGACGATCCCGAACTCCTCGCCGGCAAGCCGTTCCGCGCGCTGAACGCCTGGCCGGCGTCCCCTGGCTTCCGCGAGACGATGCTCGCCTATTTCGACGCCTGCGCGGCGCTCGGCCTCAGGATTCATCGCGCCTTCGCCCGCGACCTCGGCCTGCCGCTCGGATTCTTCGACGACAAGTTCGACCGGCCGACGGCGACCTTGCGGCTGCTGCGCTACCCGCCGGCCCCGGGCGACCGTGGCGCGGACGTCGGCGCCGGCGTCCATACCGACTACGGCAATATCACTTTGCTCGCCACCGACGACGTCGGCGGGCTGCAGGCGCAGAGGCGCGACGGACGCTGGATCGACGCGCCGCCGCTTGCCGGCGCGTTCGTCGTCAATATCGGCGACTGCCTGATGCGCTGGACGAACGATATTTACGTCTCGACGCCCCATCGGGTGATCAACATGAGCCCGCGCGAGCGCTATTCGATCGCGTTTTTTTTCGACCCCAATCCAGACGCCGAAGTCGCGGCGATCCCCTCCTGCGTGGCCGAGGGCCCGCCCAAGCACCCGCCGATTCTGGCCGCGGACTATCTCAAGCAGCGGCTCGACGCCACCTATCTCAAGCGCAAAGCCGAGCCCGCGGCGGCGACGTAGGCGAGCCGCTTCCGGGGAGGAGGCCGGGCGCCGCCGGCCGGCGACGGCCCGAAAGGGCGGTTCGCCAATGGTGCGCTCAAAGCCTGCGCCCCGCCGGACTTGCTGGTCCTCGGCCTCGACCGGTTCGATCGCGACGCCCCCGGTCCGAACCGCTCGCCAGCCGCCGTAGTCCGATAAACTTTATATGCACAAGCGCGCAGCGGGTTTCTCAAAATATCATGGCGCGGCGGGCCCCTGCTGCACGTGTGCCTTGAAGTGTTCACCGACCGTTTGGTCAATAGACTGGGCCCATTCGACGCCCAAGCCGTGTCAGCAACGGAATCTCGAAGAGCACGTACATGCGCCAAGCGAACACGACGGCAGAAGCCGAACCGATCAGGATGATGAGGTCGGGGGCCGCCGGATGGGCCGAGCACCACAGCAACAGCAGTCCAATCGGGAGCACATGGGTGAGGTATAGCGTGTACGACGCATCGCCGAGAAAGGTCCACGCGCTGGGTTTGGCGTCGATCTGCATCGTACCGAGTACGATCATCGCCGCGGGAACGCCGTATATGCAGACGCGTAAGAAGGGCCCGTTCCCGGCAAGGCCCCCTTCTGGGAGGGCCTCCGAGAGCCCTGCAATAACCAATGCGGCGGCTCCGATCGGCAGAAAGCAGACCGCAAGCCGCCAGCGGGGCATGTAAGCCAGTGCTACGCCGAAAATGAACTCGAGGATCAAGGGGCTTCCAAGAAACTGGAACATTGGTCCTTGTTTACGGAGCAACATCGCGACACCGAAAATGCCGACGATGACGTATAGGAGCCTGCGGTCGACCAGCACGGCGGTGACCGCGGCGTAGAACAACATCTCGAAACACAGTGTCCATGCCGGCTGTAGGGCAGGCCAAGTCAATTGGTCGGTGGCGGGCCAGAGAAACAAATTCGCAAGGGCATCCCGCCAACCAAAGCTAGGTTTGGCCCTGCAAAGCACGGCCAGAAGGGTCACGAGAAAATACATCGGCGCGATGCGCCGGAACCGGCGCCATGCGAATTCACGCCATGAGAGGCCCCGCGCAGTCTTGGTGATAATGACGCCCGACAGCACGAAGAAAATATCGACGCCCGCCGCTCCAGTCGTGTGAAAGTTGTACGGTAGCAGGCCGTATGAGCCGGTCGCAGAAAATGCCGCGTTCGCAGCGTGGAAATACACCACCATCATCGCGGCTGCGAATCGAAGCGTTTGCAGCGACCAGATAGTCTGTTCGATCGGCGTCGCGGCCCCGTGCGGGCCCGCGGCCTTCGCCCACGCCTGCAATCCCAACCCCCTCTTGAGGGCGCTCTCTTTCCCGCCGAGCTGCCCCGCGGAAATCATCTAAACGACATTCGCCGGATTGCGCCTCGGACGACAGCCGAATGCGGCGGCGTCTGAGCCTCTCGCTTTCAGCGCCGGCGTTCTATCGGACGGTTTCTCTTGCGCCGGCTGGAACGTTGTACTATATGGCGCTTAACGACATCTCATAGCCTTCGATCGGTTCGATCGAAGGATCGGTTGAGAGTGGGCCCCGGCCGGGACCCGCTCTTTTTTATTGCCGCGAGGCCCATGGTCGAGTCTCCGTTCCTTTCATCCGCCGGCGCCGGTGAAGCGCTCGACGAGCCACGCCTGATCGAGGACGCGGGGCAGGCCCTGCGGATCGGTCGGATCGCCGCGCCCGTGCTGCGCGATCTCGGCCTCCGGCTCGTGCGGGTAAAAATCTCCGCCTCCGCCGGCGCGACCCTACAGATCATGGCCGAACGACCGGACGGCGCGATGACGATCGACGATTGTGAGCGCGCGAGCGAAGCCTTGTCGCCGGTGTTCGACGCCGCGGACATCATGGCCCAGGCCTATCGGCTCGAGCTTTCGTCGCCCGGCATCGACCGCCCGCTCGTGCGCCTGAGCGACTTCGAGCGCGCCGCCGGGCACGAGGCGAAAATCGAAATGTCGACGCCGGTCGCCGGCCGCAAGCGCTTTCGCGGCCGGATCGCATCGATCGAGCCGGGCCCCGAGGGCGCCTCGGTGCGGCTCGTCGTCGCGGCGGACGATAAAAGCGAGAGCGACGTCGACCTGCCGGTCGCCGCCATTGGCGACGCCCGGCTGGTGCTCACCGACGACCTCATCCGCGCGGCCCTCCGCAAGGAGAAAGCTGCGCTCAAGGAAGCGAAGCGTCGACCGGGCGCCGACCCGAAACGCAATGCGAAAACGAACGTGAAACGCACAGCCGCGGTCCGCGGCGCGGCCGAAGGGCCGCTCGGGCCTGATGAAGGAGACAAAAATGGCCGTTAGCGCCAACCGACTCGAGCTCTTGCAAATCGTCGACGCCGTCGCGCGCGAGAAGTCGATCGACCGTTCGATCGTTCTCGCCTCGATGGAGGATGCAATGCAGAAGGCCGCGCGCTCGCGCTACGGCCAGGAAACCGAAGTGCGCGCCGAGATCAATCCGAAAACCGGCGAGATTCGCTTCTCCCGCCTGCTGCTGGTGGTCGATCAGGTCGAGAACGAGGCGACGCAGATCACCCTTGTCGACGCCCAGAAGAAGAATCCTTCGGCCCAGATCGGCGACTGGATCTCCGAGTCGCTCCCGCCCTTCGACTACGGCCGCATTCCTGCCCAAGCCTCGAAGCAGGTGCTGGTGCAGAAAATCCGCGAGGCTGAGCGCGACAAGCAGTACGAGGTCTTCAAGGACCGGATCGGCGAGATCATCAACGGGGCGGTCAAGCGGGTCGAGTACGGCAACGTGGTGGTCGATCTCGGCGGCGCCGGCGGCGAAGCGGTCGTGCGCCGTGACGAATTGATCCCGCGCGAGATGTTCCGGCCGGGCGACCGCATCCGCGCTTACGTCTACGACGTGCGCCGCGAGGCGCGCGGGCCGCAGATCTTCCTGTCGCGCACCCATCCGCAGTTCACTGCAAAGCTCTTCACCCAGGAAGTGCCGGAGATCTACGACGGCATCGTGGAGGTGAGGGCGGTCGCGCGCGATCCGGGGTCGCGCGCCAAGATCGCCGTGACCTCCAACGATTCGTCGATCGATCCCGTCGGCGCCTGCGTCGGCATGCGCGGCTCGCGCGTACAGGCGGTGGTCAACGAGCTTCAGGGCGAGAAGATCGACATCATCCCCTGGTCGCCCGACGCCGCCACGTTCATCGTCAATGCGCTGCAGCCGGCCGAGGTGATGAAAGTGGTGCTGGACGAGGACTCGACCCGGATCGAGGTCGTCGTCCCCGACGATCAGCTGTCGCTGGCGATCGGCCGGCGCGGCCAGAATGTCCGCCTCGCCTCGCAGCTCACCGGCTGGGACATTGACATCCTGACGGAAGCCGAGGAGTCGGAGCGGCGCCAGAAGGAATTCGCCGACCGCACCAGTCAGTTCATGGACGCACTCGACGTGGATGAGACGGTCGCGCAGCTTTTGGCCTCGGAAGGCTTTCGAACCGTCGAGGAAATTGCCTATGTCGAGCTGCGTGAGCTCGCCTCGATCGAAGGCTTCGACGACGAGACGGCCGCCGAGATCCAGGCGCGCGCCCAGAACCATCTCGCCGCGATCGAGGCCGAACTCGACGATCGGCGCAAAGCGCTCGGCGTCGCCGACGACCTCAAGGAGGTCGAGGGCCTCACCACGGCGATGCTGGTCAAACTCGGCGAGAGCGGCGTCAAGACGATGGAGGACCTCGCCGATTGTGCGAGCGACGATCTCGTCGCCTGGGCCGATGGCGAACAGGCCAAGTCCGGCTTCCTCGCCGGTTTCGACGTTACCAGGGCGCAGGCGGACGCCATGATCCTCGATGCGCGCGTTCGCGCCGGCTGGATCGAGGGCCCGGAGCCCGCGCCGGCAAGCGAGGCGCACGATGGCCAGGGCGAGGCCGCCTGAAGGGACGCGGGAACGACGGATTGACAAAGCGCGCAGGCAATGACGAGGGCGGGTCCGAGCGGACCTGCATCGCGACGGGAGTCAAAGGACCGCCCGACGCGATGCTGCGCTTCGCGCTCGGCCCAGCGGGCGAGGTCGTGCCGGACATCCGCCGCAAGCTGCCCGGTCGCGGCGTTTGGACAAGCCTCAGCGCCGATGCGGTCGGCCGCGCGGTTTCCAAGGGCGCATTCGCCCGCGCCTTTCGCGCCAAGGTCGCAGCGACCGCCGATCTCGCCCGCGACGTGGACATGCTGCTCGAGCGGGATGCGCTGCAGTCCCTGTCGATGGCGAACAAGGCGGGTCTCGCGGTCGCAGGCGCGTTCAAGGTCGACGCCGCGATCGCGGATGGCGGGATCGCTGTCCTGATCCAGGCCTCCGACGCAGCCGCCGACGGGCTCGCCAAACGCGAACGGGCGCTGAGGCGCCAGGGCGGCGACGGGGGCCCCGTCGCCCGGCTCAATCTCTTCTCGTCCCATCAATTGGGTTTGGCATTGGGGAAGGCAAATGTGATACATGCTGCTCTCAAATCTGGCGCAGCGACATCGGCCTTCCTGGCGCGGGCCGAGCGGCTGCGCTGTTTTCGCGCGACCGAGAGGGACGCGAACGCGAAGACCGGCGGCGGCGACTCCCCGGCCTTGGATCCGGCGACGTGCGCGCGAACAGACGATTTGGCTGAAAGGCCAGCCGATTAGGAATGGGCATGAGCGAAACGAGCAATAGCGACAAGCCGAGTGGCGCGGCGCCGCCGAAAGCGACCTTGCACCTGAAGCGTCCGGTCGAGCAGGGCACCGTGCGCCAGAGCTTTTCGCATGGACGGACCAAGGCGGTTGTGGTCGAGAAGGTCAAGCGTCGCGCGCTGGGCGAGGCTCCGCCGGTCGCCCCCAGCGCCGCTCCGCCGCCGAAGCCGCCGGTATCGCTCGCCCCGGGCAAAGGCGCGCCAGCGCGCCCAAGCGCGCCGCCGCCGAAGACCGGCGTCGTCCTGCCGACGCTCTCCGCCGAGCAGCGGGAAGCGCGAGCCAAGGCGTTGCTCGACGCGCGCGCCCGCGAGGAGGAAGACCGCCGCCGCCAGGAGGCGGAAGCCGACACGCGCCGCGAGCGCGAGGCCCGCGAACGCGCCGAGCGCGATGCCGCTGAAGCCCGCAAGCGCGAGGAGGAGGCCCGTCGCGCCCAGGACGCGAATTTCAAGCGCCAAGCCGAGGAAGAGGCGCGCCGGCGTCTGGCCGGCGAGCCGGCCCCGCCGCCGCCCGCGTCCGCCGCGCCGCGCAGGCCGCCACAGCCGCAGCCCCAGCCGGCCGCGTCGGCTCCATCGCCATCGCTTGCTGCTGCGCCGGTTGCGCCCAGGGCCGGCGTGGAAGAGGCGCCGCGCGTCGTCAAGCGGCCGGCCCTCGGCCCGATGCTGCCGCAGAAAGTCATGCTGCCGACGCCGCGCCCGTCGCGGGGGGCCGAGCAGCGCAATCGCGGCCGCCTGACGGTCGCAACCGCCACCTCGGCCGAGGAGGAACGCACCCGTTCGGTCGCCTCGTTCCGACGCCGCACCCAGCGCCTCAAGGGCGGGGGGATGCACGACCAGAAGGAAAAGATCGCGCGCGAGATCGTGCTTCCGGAGGCGATCACCATCCAGGAACTCGCCGCCCGCATGTCGGAGCGGGCTGTTGACGTGATCAAGCTCCTGATGCGCCAGGGACGCATGGTCACGCTCACCGACGTGCTCGACGCCGACACCGCAGAACTTATCGCCGAGGAAATGGGCCACACGGTCAAGCGCGTCGCCGATTCCGACGTCGAGGAGGGGCTGTTCGACCGCCCGGACGAGGAAGGCGCGCCGGTTCCGCGCCCCCCGATCGTCACGATCATGGGCCATGTGGACCACGGCAAGACGTCGCTTCTGGACGCGATCCGCCATGCCAATGTCGTAGCCGGCGAGGCGGGCGGAATCACCCAGCACATCGGCGCCTACCAGGTCGTCGCGCCCGGAGGCCAGGCGATTACGTTCATCGACACTCCCGGCCACGCGGCCTTTACCGCCATGCGCGCGCGTGGGGCGAAGGTGACGGACATCGTGGTGCTGGTGGTTGCAGCCGACGATGGCGTCATGCCGCAGACGATCGAAGCCATCCGCCACGCCAAGGCTGCCGGGGCGCCGATCATTGTCGCCATCAACAAGATCGACAAGCCGGACGCCAATCCGCAGCGGGTCACGCAGGAGTTGCTGCAGCACGACGTGCAGGTCGAAGCGTTTGGCGGCGACGCGCTGGCCGTCGAGGTCTCGGCGACCAAGCAGATCAACCTGGACAAGCTGCTCGAGGCGATCGCCCTTCAGGCCGAGTTGCTAGACCTCGTCGCCGATCCTGCGCGCGGCGCCGAAGGCACAGTGATCGAAGCCCGGCTCGACCGCGGCCGGGGGCCGGTCGCCACCGTCCTCGTGCAGCGCGGCGCCCTGCATGTCGGAGACCTCGTCGTCGCGGGTTCGAACTGGGGCCGCGTGCGGGCGCTCATCAACGACAAGGGGACGACCGTTGACGAGGCGCCGCCGTCCATGCCGGTCGAGGTGCTCGGCTTTTCGGGCGCGCCCGAAGCGGGCGACCGCGTGGCGGTCGTCGAGACGGAGGCGCGCGCGCGCGAGATTACCGAGTACCGCGAACGCATGAAACGCGACAAGGCCGCGGCGCGCGGCCCGGCGGTGCGCACCTCGCTCTCCGATATGATGAGTAATCTCAAGGCCGCGGGGCGCAAGGAGCTGCCGATTGTGCTCAAGGGCGACGTGCAGGGCTCCGTCGAGGCGATTACCGCCGCGGTCGAGAAGCTCGGCAATGACGAAGTCGTGGCGCGCGTCATCCACGGCGGCGTCGGCGGCGTCACCGAGTTGGACGTCACTCTGGCCGAAGCCTCGAAGGCGGTCATCTTCGGCTTCAACGTACGCGCCCACAAGGAAGCCCGCGAGCTGGCCGAGCAGTCCGGCATCGAGATCCGCTACTACAACATCATCTACAATCTCGTGGATGACGTGAAAGCGGCCCTCTCCGGCATGCTGTCGCCGACGTTGCGCGAGACCATGCTCGGCAACGCGCAGATCCTCGAGATCTTCCACATCTCGAAGGTCGGCAATGTCGCGGGCTGCCGCGTCAGCGACGGGATTGTCCAGCGCGGCGCGCATGTCCGGCTCATCCGAGACAATGTTGTGGTGCACGAGGGCAAGCTGTCGACGCTCAAGCGCTTCAAGGATGAGGTCGGCCAGGTCCAGGCGGGTCAGGAATGCGGCATGGCCTTCGAGAACTTCCAGGACATGCGGGTCGGCGACGTCATCGAGTGCTACAACGTCGAGGAAATCCGCCGCACGCTATGACGGCGCGCGGCCGGGGCGACAGGACATGAGGGCGAACGTCACGCGCGCCGCAGAGGGATTCGACCGCCGTTCCTTCACGGTGGCCGAGATCCTGCGCATGCAGGACGCCGGGATCATCTCGGACGATGAGAATTTCGAGCTGATCGAAGGCGAGATCGTGCCGATGCAGGCCAAGACGCATGTCCATGAGCTGATCAAGTCCGCGCTGACCATCGGGCTTGCCCGCGCGCTGCCAGATCCTCTGTGGATTGGCGTCGAAACAACGCTTTATCTCAGCCCCAACACTTTCGCGGAGCCAGATCTCGTCGTCTATCCGAGAGGGCTCAAGCTCGAGACCGTCAAGGGCGCCGACATCCTGCTGGCGGTCGAGGTCGCTCTGACCAGCCTCGCCTATGATCGCGGCCTCAAGGCCAGGCTCTACGCCCGACACGGCGTCAACGAACTCTGGGTCGTCGACGCCGCACGCCGGACGACGTTCGTCCACACCGGTCCCGAAGGCGATCGCTGGCGGTCGATCGTCGAACGCGGGCCGGACGACGCGCTGACCTTCGCGGCTTTGCCCGGCTTTTCGACGCAACTCGCGGCCATTTGAACCCCGGCCGAACGCCGCCGGCGCGGTCCGACTTCCTCCTTTCCGCGCGCTCAAGCGCCAGGTTCGCTCCAATGTCCCGATCCTCCCCGAAATTCCACGCCTCGACCCATCGCCTTGAGCGGGTCGGCGAGCTCATTCGCCACGCCATGGCCGAGATCCTGGCGCGCGGCGACGTGCTCGACGACACCCTCGAGCATCATCCGGTAACGGTTCCCGCGGTGCGCATGTCGCCGGACCTCAAGGTCGCCACGGTCTCGGTGATGCCGCTCGGCGGCCAGGACGCCGCAGCAACCATCGACGCGCTGAACCGCCACAAGAAAGAGCTCAGGACGCTGATCGCGCGCAAGATCAACCTCAAGTTCGCCCCCGATCTCCGGTTTGAGCTGGATTCGAGTTTTGACGCGCAGCAGCGCATCGATGCGCTGCTAAAGTCGCCGGAGGTAGCCCGTGATCTTAAGCCGCGCGACGAGGCGGAGGGGGACGCGCCATGATCGACGAGGCGACGAACGAGGCGCAGACGGCGCCGGAGCGCGGCGAAGGTCGCGGGCGCGTGCGGGCGCCGCAGAAGCGCTCGACCCGCGTTGAGGTCAACGGCTGGATCAACCTCGACAAGCCGGTCGGCGTGTCGTCGACTCAGGCGGTCGGCCGTCTCAAATTTCTGTTCAACGCCAAGAAGGCGGGGCATGCGGGGACGCTCGACCCGCTCGCCTCCGGCGTCCTTCCCGTGGCGTTCGGCGAGGCGACCAAGACCGTTCCCGTCGTGCAGGACGGCGCCAAGGCGTACCGCTTCCGGGTGCGCTGGGGCGAGGAGAGCGCGACCGACGACGCCGAGGGCGCGATCGTCGCCCGCTCCGACCAGCGTCCGAGCCCGGCCGAGATCGAGGCGCTGCTGCCGCGTTTCACCGGTCTCATCGAGCAGATTCCGCCGACCTTTTCCGCCATCAAGATCGACGGCGCGCGCGCCTATGATCTGGCGCGGGACGGCGAGACCTTCGCCATCGCCGCCCGGCCGATCCATGTCTACCGCCTCGGGCTGGTAGAGGCCGACGCCGACAGCGCTGTGCTCGAAGCCGAATGCGGCAAGGGCGCCTATGTTCGGGCGATTGCGCGCGACCTCGGCCGGGCGCTCGGCTGCTACGGACACGTGACCGAACTCAAGCGCATGCGCGTCGGCCCGTTCTCGGTCGACGACGCCGTGCCGCTCGAGCGCCTGCCCGACGATTCCGATTTGATGGCCTGCGCCATGCTGCCGCTGCAGGCCGGGCTTTCCGAGCTCGTCGCGCTGCCGGTCGACCGGAACGGCGCGGCGATCCTGAGGCGCGGGCAGTCGTTGCTCGTGCGCGGCGCCGCGTCCGAGGGACCCGCATGGGCCTCTTGCTTCGGCGCGCCGATCGCCTTCGGCGTGATCGAAGGCGGCTACTTCGTCTCGACCCGCGTTTTCAATTCGAAGTGAGAGTAACGTTCACTCTCCAGCTGTACCGCCAATCGCCCAGTTGGCTCGCGCAATCTGCGCTCAGCGGCCTCGCACACTTTATGTCCTTGAAGGTTTCTCGGCCTTCAGTTGGTTGGCAATTTCTTCGACCCCAAATGCTGTTTTTGGTGCGATGAGAGATTCAGGATAAAACTGCCTGATCATGTCGAAGAAATCTTCGGGCGATTCCAGTCGGAGGAGTTTCGCGAGGTTCTTGATGTCGGCGACGTCATACGCGGCGTCGGGGTCGTCAAGCTGATCTTTGACAGTTGGAAAAACTAAGCCGTTGATATCGAGCGCAAAAACGCGCTGATCTGAAGGCGTGGCACTACATTACAATATCTAGATGTTGATAGGCCGTTTGCGACGTGACGTCGGGCGCTACGTCCATCCGCCGCGGTCTGGAGTCAACGCCAGGGCATCGCGGTGCGCCAATCCGAGATCTTTTTGCTGAGATGCGTGCCCGAAAGTTGGGGCCAACTCGGTTTTGGTTCGCACAGGGAGCGTCAATAATCTAATGAAATCAACATCAATCTGCCAGAAACGTGGCACTACATTTCCGCGTTCGGCACCAATCACCTGCAATGATTTCAATATCTTACGCCGTGCCGACCTGCTCCAACTGTAGAAGATCAGTCAAGGCGCATGGCCATACATTTCATGGCGAGGAGATATTCCGACGTTGTGATGTGAATACGCAGGCCTCCATGGGGAGACCCCTGAAAGTCCTTCATGAGATCCATTTGTTCAGACGCCGAAATGAAGCCTTTGACAGCGTCATTGAACCAGTCGTCTGGCCAATTGCGATCGGCGGCTATTTCCCGCACGGCGTTGCGGACGAAAGACTGATGGCTACGAATGACAGCGTCGACATCGCGGGTTGCCGTACGCATGTCGAAGGCGAGAGCGAGAGCGGCGCCGTCATAAATTGCGAGATCAACTGTTATGTTTGCCTCGCGCGCTTTTTTGTCGAGTTGTGCGAGTCCCTCGATGATGTCGGTCTTGCGAAGAAGCATTCCTGTCGGCCTCGTGCTGGCGTCGCCTTGGGCGAGAGAGTGGGTTCGAGTCGACAAAAATCATGCGTCGCCGGAAAGCAGTGGGACTTTCTTTGATGCAAAGCGCTTTGAGAGAATCAAGTTGCGCGGGGAAGAAGGGACGTCTCAGAAAGCGGCGTTTCTGCTGTGTCCAATCGGGCGGATGCAGTCGATTGGTTAGAGATAAATGTTCCGCAACTGCCGCCAAATAAGCGTTGCCCGTGGGATGATTCAGTATTGGGGGTTCTTCCCTAATGGCTTGTAGCTGCGCCTCGCAGTCCGTTAGGGCATAGAACTCATCGAGGAATTCGCGAATGAACGCTCCCAAATTTCCATGCATGGCGGCCTGCTCCGCCGCCGCCTTGAGAGTCGAAGGTCGTTGACTCCACATCTTGAGATACTCTGACGTGTCCACAGTGACTGCAATGTATGATTGGCGCAGGGGTTGTAACAGAAGGCTGCAGGCTCAGCCTCACTAGGAGGCTCGAGCGGATCCAAAGCGGAAGGACAACCTTTCACGAATTCGTCACGGCCCTTTCACGAGGCATCCCGTTACTTCCACGCGTCGAGCGCCCTTTGCAGCATCGCGTCGCCTTCCGCCGACTTCTGGAAGACGAGTTTGGCGATGCGTCCGTCATTGAGCAGCAGCGGGAAATCGAACCAGGCCCGCGTCTGCATGAGGTCCAGGTTGCGGGCGGCCTCCTGGTCGCCCTTGGCGAGCGCGAACAAAAAGTAGTCGTCGCCGATCTTGACCTTGGCCGCGCTCAGCGCTTCGGAAGCGGCCGAATTGAGCTTTCGCGTCTGCGGCAGGCCGACGTCCTTGAACCCGTTGAACGGCGCCCCCTCCTTGAAAGTGAATTTCAGGTCGATCGTGTGGGTCGCCTGCAGGGTCGGATCGGTGTTCTTCCGGAGAATCATCGAGGCGTGCATCTTCAGGTCCGGAATATCGGCCTCGGCCTGCACCGCCACGCCGCTCGGCTGATCCTGAGGGCCGGGGATCGTCGACCAGACCGTCGAGCCAAGGTTGACGACCGGCTTCTGAGGATTGTCGGCAGAGGCGATCAGCATCGCCGCGCGCGCCGCGGTCGGCAAGGTCGCCGGGGCCGGGGCCTCGGACGGCGCGTGGGATTGGGCATCGGACGGCGCGCCGCCTTCGGCAGCCGGCTGGGCCGTCTGCGGCTGGCCTTCGCCTGGAGCGGCAACCGGCGGAGCGGCAGCCGGTGGAGCGGCGACTGGCGGAGCCGCAGTTGGCGGAGCGGCGTTCTCGGCTTCGGTGGACGGCTGCGCCCGTTGGGCGATCTTGGCCGGCGTCTGGGCGGCCTCTGGCGGCGGCGCTGGAGAGTGAATGGCGAGATCCTGCGGCTTTTGCCGCATCACGATCGCAACGACTGCGACAGACAGCACAATCCCGAATATGACCGCAAGCGCCGCCCATGGCCAGGTTCGCCGTTTCTCGACCGGCGCAGAAGGCGCAACCGGGCGCACGCCCTCGGCTTCGGACCTCGGCATGACGCCGGTGAACGCTGGCTCGAGCGCCGGCGCTCCGTCTTCGGCGTCCTCCGCCCGGCTCGCGGTGATGGGCGGCGCGTCCGGGGCCTCGATCAGGCTCGTCCGGTCGCCCGGGGCCAGCGAGGCGAGATTGGCGGCGGGCGTATCTTCGTCCGCTTGCGCCGCGATCACCGGCGGCGCGGCGGCGCCGGCGGCGTTCGGCAGGGCGACCTGGATGGGCGGCGGTTTCGCTCCGGCGGTCTCGCCGCGAGACGGAACGAACGGCCGGGCTGGAACCGGCGACACGTTCGGCCGCGCCGCGCCGACCGCCGCCGACGGCCGCGCGGGCGCGGGCCGGGGCTCGACCAGGGCAGAAGGCGAGGTCGCCGGAGCGCCGCCTGGCCGGGCGAACGGAGCGCCGACCCTGGGCGGCGCGGCGTGGTTCGGCGGCGAGGCGGGCGGAACCGGCGCAGGCGGCGAGGCATGGCCCGGCGAGGGGAACGGCGGGATCGGCGCGGGCCGAGCGGCCGGGCTGGGCTTTGGGGCCGCCGGTTCGCGCGGCGCGGCGGGAGCATACGGAGCTCTCGCGGCGGGAGCGTACGGCGCCTTCGCGGCGGGCGGCGGCGGGCTTTTCGCCGCAGACGGCAGGGGGGCGTGTACGGGGGCCGACGGCGGGGCGTCCGCGGGCGGAGGCGCGTCGGCCGGAGCGAAATTCGCCTCGACCGCGGCGATCGCCTTGTCGAGCGCGGTTTCTTCGCGCGCGATGTCACTTTCGGGCAGCGGCGGGCGCAGCGACCTCAGCTGCGTCACGAGCGCCCTGCGCGCGCGGTCGTAGATCGCCTGCCGGGACGCTGCGGCGCTCGTGGGCGGCAGATTGGCGACGGCCCGCGTGAGCAGCGATTGATAGTCAGCCATTCGACATCCGCTCGATGGGTCTCCGGGCCGTCAATCCTGGAAGGGATCGTGGACGAGAATCGTATCGTCTCGCTCAGGGCTTGTAGACAGGAGCGCCACGGGCGCGCCAACCAATTCTTCGATCCGGCGAACGTATTTGATCGCCTGCGCCGGCAGATCGGCCCAGGATCGCGCCTTGCTCGTGACGCCCTTCCATCCTTCGATCGACTCGTAAATCGGCTCGATACGCGCCTGGGCGGACTGGGACGCCGGCAGATAATCGATCTCCTTGCCGTCCAGCCGATAGCCGATCGCGACCTTGATGTCTTCAAAGCCATCCAAAATGTCGAGTTTGGTCAGGGCGATGCCATCGATGCCGCAGGTGCGCGCCGTCTGGCGCGCCAGCACGGCGTCGAACCAGCCGCAGCGCCGCGGGCGCCCGGTATTGGTGCCGAATTCGTTGCCGCGCCGGCCGATCAGCCGGCCGATCTCGTTGTCCTGCTCGGTCGGGAACGGCCCGGCGCCGACGCGCGTGACGTAGGCCTTGGCGATGCCGAGCACGTAGCCGATCGCGCCCGGCCCCATTCCCGATCCGGTCGCGGCGTTGGCCGCCACGGTGTTGGAGGACGTCACGAAGGGATAGGTGCCGTGGTCGACGTCGAGCAGCGCGCCCTGGGCGCCCTCGAACAGGATGCGCTTGCCGGCCCGCCGCGCGCGGTCGAGCAGGTCGAAGGTCGGGGCCATGAACGGCAGGATTTTCGGCGCGACCGCGAGAAGCTCGTCGCGGATCGCGCCCGCGCTCGGCGCCGGCAGGCCGAGCCCGCGGCAGAGCGGGTCGTGGTGGGCGAGCAGGCGCTCGATCTTGTCGTCGAGCGTGTCCGGCTCGGCGAGGTCCATCAGGCGGATCGCGCGACGGGCGACCTTGTCCTCGTAGGCGGGGCCGATGCCGCGCTTGGTCGTGCCGATCTTCGTGCCCCGCGACGTGGCCGATTCACGGTGGGAGTCGAGTTCCCGGTGCAGCGACAGGATCAGCGGTACGTTCTCGGCGATCTTCAGGCTTTCGGGCGTGACCTCGACGCCCTGACCGCGGATCTTCTCGATCTCGTCGACGAGATGGTAGGGGTCGAGGACCACGCCGTTGCCGATCACCGACAGCTTGCCGGGACGGACGATGCCCGACGGCAGCAGGGCGAGCTTGAACACCTTGCCGTCGATCACCAGCGTATGGCCGGCGTTATGACCGCCCTGGAAGCGGACGACGACATCGGCGCCGACCGACAGCCAGTCGACGATCTTACCCTTGCCTTCGTCGCCCCACTGGGCGCCGACCACCACGACATTGGCCACCGGCGTTTGCCCTCCGTGCGCCTTCAAAAAGCATGAAACCCCGGCGCCAGACAATAAGCTGGGGCCGGGGCTTATTGCGAAAATGGCGTAGACGATCGGGATAGCGGAGTAAAGCCGCGCAGTCGCCACAGCGGCGCCGGCGAACCCTGGCCGAGCCTTGCGCGCGAAAATTGGCGGCCCCGTCTTGGATTGGTCATGCGCCGTGTCCATATGCCCGGGCGCGGGCGGTTCAGACCCGCATGGGAGACCATGATGACCCCCGAAGAACGCCAGATGCTCGCCGGACTGTTTGACCGCGTCAACGCGGCCGGCGCGAACAGCCGCGATCCGCAGGCCGAGACTTTCATCAGCGACGCCGTTCGCGCGGCGCCCCACGCGCCCTATGTTCTGGCCCAGACCGTCCTCGTTCAGCAGCAGGCGCTGGAAGCCGCCGCGCGCCACATCGCCGACCTCGAGGCGGCGGCCGCCCATGCGGCCCAGGGCGGCCAGGAGCAGGGAAGCTTCCTCGGCAACCTCGGCCGGTCGATCTTCGGCGGCGGCGCGCCGTCGGCGCCCCCGCCGCCGCGCCAGCCCATGGATCAAGGCTATCCGCAGCAGCAGCCCCCGCAGGCGCCCGGTTACGCGCCCCCGCCGCCGTCGGGCTACGCGCCGCAACGGCCGGGTCCGTGGGGCGGCGCGCCGCAGCCGGCCCCTCCTTATCCGCAGCAGGGTGCGCCCGCTTATCCGCAGCAGGGCGGGGGCGGCGGCGGCTTCCTGCAGAACGCCGCATCGACCGCGGCCGGCGTCGCCGGCGGCATGGCGATCGGCAACCTGCTCGGAGGACTCTTTTCCGGTCATTCGGGCGGCGGCCTGTTCGGCGGCGGCTCGAACGCGGGCCTGTTCGGCGGCGGCGGCCAACCGGGCGGCAACGAGACGGTCAACATTTTCGAATCCGCGCCGGGACAGGACGACCCGGGCCAGTTCGACCCGACCATGCCGGACGACGCGGGCTTCCTCGACGATTCGTCGTTCGACGACAATTCGGGCGGCGGCAACGACGACGTGTGAGCGAATGGCGGCGCGGTCGGCATGTTTCCCTTCTCCGTGAAGCGGGGAAGGTGGCCGAAGGCCGGATGGGGTGTGGAAAGCCAGTCAGGTCCGAATGAAGGTTCGCGGCGCCGGTGGCGCAGTCCGACTTCGGCCGAAGCAGCGGGCCACACCCCATCCGGCCCTCCGGGCCACCTTCCCCAGCATGCTGGGGAAGGGATGAGGGGTCACACCGTCACGCCCTCGCGGCGGATTTCGTACATCAGCGGCGTGTCGTCTCCATAGGCCGTCACAGGATAAGGCTTGGCGGCAAAGAAGGCGCCCGTTTCGTCAAGGAAGCTCACACCCAGGTCCGCCAAGCGGTCCAATTCGGCCCAACGGTCAGAAACCGTGTCGAGGAAGATCGCGACATCGTAATCCGAGTCCGGCCGCGCGTCGCCACGCGCGCGCGAGCCGAACAGCACGACCTTTTCAAGCCGTCGGCCGTAGATGTCATCGAGCGCGGCGCGAAAGCGTCGCAAAACACGATCGTCTTGTACCGCAATTCTCATGACCCCATGCACTATCGGCTTTCGATCCTGCCGCCAACGACGCCGGTCGGAAGGACGCGAGCGAGCGCCGCCGGTCCGCTCAGCGGATCGCCGCGGGCGATCTTCCGGATCGCCCCGATCGCCATCCACGACCCCAGCACGCCGCCGATCGCGCCGAGCACGCGGGCCTCGGGCGCAGGCGTCGAACGCTCGAGGCGGTCAAGCCGCCTCACCAACAGTTCGTCGGCGGCGGCGTCGAGAACGGCCAGCGCGCGGAGAAGCTGGGCGCGGTCGCTCTTGGCTCCGCTCGCTGTCTCGCACAAAATCTTCCCGGCTCCGGCGGCGCGCAATTCCTTGATTTGCGCGGCGACGCTCTGGCCGTCCGTCGATACACTTGCATAGCCGTCAATCATGGGGGCGTGATCGGTTGCGTCAGCGTATGGCGGGTAATCCGGCGTCGCCCGTGAAGAATGCGGATGACGGCGACAAGATCGTCGTCAGGCACGTGGCGGTAAACCACAACATAAGGCGAAACGAGGCCAATTCGAATGAACCGGCCAAGCTTGGGACGGGGCGAGCCGCTTTCGGGGAACGTCGCCAAGCGCCGATAGAGCACGTCAAGCTCCGCCTCATAGCGGTCGGCGACAAGCTCGCCCGCCTTCGCGGTAAGATCGCGGATAATCTCGGTGGAATCGGCGTCCGCCGGATCGGTGATGACGGGGCGCGCCACTATTTCCGAAGCGCGGCGCGGCGCGCGGCGTTGCGCGCCCTGTGTTCCTCCAGCGTGATAAAATCGCCGCGTTCGAGCGCCGCCAAGCCCTCGTCAACCAAGGGCTTCGCCCACGCCATATCGTCGGGCTCGTCGCCTTCGTCGTGCGCAAGCTCGGCAATCCGGTCGTCGATCAATTGGCGCGCGGCCTCTTCGACCGAAGCGAAGTCGCCCGTCGCGACATGCGCCTTGATCCACGCTTCTTGTTCAGGGGTAAGCCTTATCGACATGCCCTTTCATACCCCAAAAACCCCTCGGCAGGCGAGGGAAAACCGGCCTTCATTCTGCCCCTCTATTCTGCCCCGGCCAACCCCTTTTTCAAGGGCGGCTGGCATGGCGCGCGGCCGCCGGTTCGGCCGCTCCTGTCCCGCTCAGCGGATTCGTCTCGTCCCAGCCGTAGCGCAAGGTCTCGAACCGCATCGTCTTGACGTCGACCATCAAGAGCCGCCCGACCAGGTTCTGGTCGCCGTCGCCGAAGCCGCCGACGATTTCGCGGATCGCCTCGAGCGCCATCAGGGAGCCGAGGACGCCGCAAATCGCGCCGAGCACGCCCGCCTCCGCGCAGGTCGGGACCACGCCCGGTTCGGGCGGTTCGGGGAAGAGGCAGCGGTAGGTCGGGTTCGGCCGCCCGTCCGGCCCGATCTCGTAAGGCTTCAGCGTTGTCAGGGTTCCGTCGAACGCGCCGAGCGCGGCGGCGACGAGCGGCCGACGTTCCCAGTAGCAGGCGTCGGAGAGGGCGTAGCGGGTGTCGAAATTGTCGGAGCCGTCGAGCACGACATCGAAGCCGGCGACCAGTCCCCGCGCGTTCGCCGCATCGAGTCTGCGGCCGATCGGCTCGACCGTCACATGTGGGTTCAGTCGACGGATGGCCTCCGACGCGCTCGCGGTCTTGGCCCGGCCGATGTCGCCGGTTGCGTGCAGGATCTGGCGGTGCAGGTTCGACAGCGCGACCACGTCGTCGTCGACGATCCCGAGCGTTCCGACGCCCGCGCCGGCCAGATATTGCAGCGCCGGCGAGCCGAGCCCGCCGGCGCCCACGACGAGCACCCGCGCCGCCTTCAGCCGGGTCTGTCCAGGGCCGCCGACGCCGTGCAGCACGATCTGGCGGGCATAGCGTTCGACTTCTTCGCTCGAAAGGGTCATGGCCGAAGAGTACACGCCTCGCCGCCGCGCGCGAAGCCTCAAGGCGCGAGCGCGCGGCGCGTGAGCCCCAATCCGCCCGTAAGCCATTGAAAACACTCAGGGTCGAGTTGCAAGGCCAGCCGGGACGGTCCGTAACGTTTTGAAATAAAACAGGTTCTGTCCGAAAACTGCGTCCGCCGCCGGCGCGCTATCCGTTCGGCATGAGGAGCGCTTTCAGATAGCCGGACTGACTTCTCGGCGAGCGCCTCGAACAGCTCCGCCGCTTGGGCGAGCGGCGCCTCATGGCTGACCACCGCCCGCACGTCGACCCGGCCCGAGGCGACGAGCGCGACGGCGCGCGGATAGTCGTCGCCCATGCGGCGGACGAATTTGATCTTGAGCCCGCGCCGCCGCGCGTTGGCCGCCGGCAGCGTGTAGACGTCGCCGTCCGGAATGCCGGTGAGCGTCACTCGCCCGCCGATCCGCGCCGCGATCACCGCGTCGCGGAACCCGAGCGGGCTGTTGGTCGCCTCGACCACCAGCGGCCGGCCGCCCCTGCCCTCGCCGCCGGCGAAATCGGCGGCCGAGGCGAACACGGCGCTCGCGCCCAGATCGAGCGCCGCCTTGCGCCGGTGCTCGAGCGGTTCGATCACGTCGACCGGCCCGGCGCCGGCCGCCTTCAGCACTTGCAGGATCAGAAGGCCGATCGGGCCCGCGCCGAGGAGCGCTACCGGCTCCATCAGTCGAGGCTTGGCGAGATCGACGGCGTGAATGGCGACGCCGAGCGGTTCGAGCATTGCCGCCTCGAGCGGCGTCATGGTCTCGGGCAGCGGCACGATCTGCTTTGTCGGGACCCAGATCTGCGACGCCATCGCCCCGTCGAACGGCGGCGCGCCGATGAATTCCACGTTCGGGCAGAGATTGCCGTAGCCCTCGCGGCACCATTCGCATTGACCGCAGGGGCCGTTCGGATCGACGGCGACCAGCGCGCCGCGACGAAGCCCCAGGTCCGGGATGTCCTCGCAGAGGTAGCCGCCGAACTCGTGGCCCGGCGTGAAGGCATCGCCGACTTTCGCCGAGCCGATGGCGCCGTCCTTGTAGTAGTGTAGGTCGCTGCCGCAGATGCCGACCGCGGCCACGTCGATCAGCGTCTCCCCCGGCCGGCCGGCGCGAAGGTTGTACGGCCCGACGCGCACGTCCCTCGCCCCATGCAGGAAGACGGCTTGGCTCATGGAGCGCTCCTTTGCCGGTTTGAGACACGGGCCCGGCGCTCCGCGCCTAGACCCGCGCGCGTGGCGAGTAAAGGCCCTCCGCTGGCTCCGCGACACTGGCGGAGGCGCCCGCGTCGCCCTCGTAGGGGCCGCGCGCCACGATTGCGCGCGCTTGACCGCGATGGGTTCGCGCCGCACACTTCTTAAGGACCGCGGGAGGGTTGGACGTGTTCAAAAGCCGACGGGTTTCTCGGCGTTGGCGGCCGATCGCGAGCGGAATAGCGACGGCCGCGTTGCTGACTGGCGTGGGCGGCCTGTCGACCGTTGCGGCCCGGGCGGAAGGATGCGCCGGGCCGACCTCGCCGATGCAGCAGGTCGAACTTTATTTCGGCGCGTCCGTCAAGGGGCGCCCGTTCGTCACCGAGCGGGCGTGGTCGATGTTTCTCGACTCGGAGGTGACGCCCAGGTTTGCCGACGGTCTCACCGTCTTTGACGCGCATGGACAGTGGCGTTCCGGCGACGGGCGCATCTATCGCGAAGCGACTCGCGTGCTCCTCATCCTCTATAAAGCCGACGCTACGACCGCAGGGTAGATCGAGGCCATGCGCGACGCCTATAAGAAACAGTTTCATCAGGACAATGCGCCGGTGCGTGTCGATTTGACGGTCTGCGCCGCCTTCTGACGGCGAGGGCGTCCCATGTCAGCGCCACTCGCTCCAGCGACGACATCGCGGCGGGTGAAGAGAAACGCGTTCAGAGATCGTTCCTGTCGAGAAACAGGTCGGCGTGCTGTACGAACAGTCCCGCGTATTGAAACAGCGAACCGTGGCCGGAATCCGGATAGAGGATGAGTTCCGCCCTCGGGATAGCCTTGAACAGGGTGTAGGAGTTGATCGTGGGGACCATGATGTCGTCATAGCCGTTCACGACCAGCGTCGGATGTCTGAGCTTGCGAAGTCTCGCCAGGTAGTCGGAGTGAGAAGTCCAGAAGCCCCCATTCGCCGAGAGCCTCTCCCTGGGCCTCCATGGTTTGCATGGACGATTCGGGATCGAGATCCGCCTTGCGCTCCGCCGTCCGGGCCAGGAAACGCTTGGCCTCGGCCTGGCCATTTTGGGACTGGGAGAAGAACAGGTAGGCGCGCGCCGATTGGCGGTCGGGGGTGTTGAGCGCGTTGATCACATCCTGCCTTGGCGCCTGCATGCCCTCGCCGCCTCTCGGCCCCGTGCCGACGAGCATGAGTTTCCGGACGTCATCCGGAAAGGTCAGCGCCAATTCCTGCCCCACCATGCCGCCGATCGAGAAGGCCAAAAGATCGACCTGGGTCAAACCCAGGCCGTGGATGAAGGCGTGAACGTCGGCCGCCATCGCCGCTATACGGTTCGGCGTCTCGCCCGTGGACAAGCCTACGCCGCGGTTATCGAACAAGATGACTTCCCGCGTCCTGGCCAAGCCGTCCGTGAGAAGCGGGTCCCACCAATCCATCGTACCAATAAAATGGTGTAGCAGAAGGATCGGTATCTCACTGGGCTTCCCGAAGCGCCGGTAGGCGTAGCGAACGCCGGCGACGTCGACGAATTGATTGAGCGCTGTATTGTGAGTTGTCATGATCCTGCTCCGTTGGTGTTTTGCGGTTCGACGTTCTTCGTTGCTGCGTCTCTTTTTGTTTGATTGCGAGCGTTCAAAGGAACAGACCTTCGCCAAGGTCTTTTTCGAGTCGCGCGCCGAGCCGGCCAGCCAGCGATAGCGCGCTACCCAAGGGGCTGAAGGTCACGGACACGCGCGGAACGCTGCCGTCCGGGTTGCGCTCGATGACCGCGGTTCCATACACGGTCAAGCCGTTGTCGAGTTCGGCTTCGTACTGAAGGAAGTCGCGCTTTCCGACCGACTCGAAAAATACCGTCGCCTGCGTTTTGTAAAAGGTTGCGACAGCTTCAACCAATCTCCTAATGTCCTCACGCCCCACGACGGGCTGGCGCAACACGGTGCTTCTAAGCTCGGCGTCGGGCGTGAGGTCATCCAGAAACGGGTGGCGAGTATGGGTTTCGGGCGCCGTTTTTTCTCCAGTTTCGCTTGAGTGACGTTTGAGTTCGGATGCACGCGGACGACCGAGCTCGCCCCTGGCGACATGGATCAGACTGATCGCCCCGCCAAATCCGGCGACGCATCGACATTCGTCGAAAGCGCCAGTTCTTTTTGGGCTTCGAGCGCGGCGAGCCGGTCGGTCAAGGCTCCGTGCACGAGCGCGTAGGCGTCGCTGCCGAGCGTGAGGCGCTTCGGCGTGGGGCGCCGATCGGCCGACGCGATGATCGCGGACGCGATCTTGCGCGGATCCCCCGGAAACATGGCGAGGCCGGCGGACGACACGAGGCGGCGAAAGTCGCCGGCCGGAGTCTTGTCATACACGTCTAGCGCTTGCCCGCTATCGGCGCTCGATGACGCGAAATTCGTGCGCGCGGCGCCGGGCTCGACCAACGTCACCTCGATGCCGTACGGAGCAATTTCCGGGATCGTGCCCTCGAAGAAGCCCTCGATACCCCATTTGGTGGCGGCATAGACGCCCATCGTCGGGTAGGCCGCCTGGCCCACCGAGGACGAGATCTGAATGATCCGGCCGCCGCCCTGCTCCCTGAGATGGGGAATCGCCGCACAGGCGACCCAAATCGAGCCGAGCAGGTTCGTGTCGAATTGCCGCTCGATCTGCGCGTCGGCGACCTCTTCGGCCGCGCCGAACAGAGCATAACCCGCGTTGCTGACGATAACGTCGATCCGCCGCAACTCGGCGAAAGCGCGGTTGACGACGTCGCGCACACTCGCGCCATCCGTGACGTCAAGGATGGCGACCCAAAGACGTTCGCCGTGCTTTGCCACAAGGTCCTCAAGCGCATCCGGTTTGCGGACGGTGGCGGCAGCCCGATCCCCGCGCTGAAGGAGGAGCTCAGTGAGCTCGCGTCCAAAACCGCTGCCCGCGCCGGTGATGAACCATGTCTTCGACATACATCTATCCTTTCGCAAGGTTAAGCTTGTTTGATCCGTCCTCCGACGTGCGCGATCCTCATTCCTGGACGATGCAGCTATGAAAGCCTCTCCCGGTCATCGACTTTCATTTCCGAAAGGCTTCGACGTAGCGAGGCTACATTTTCGTCTCCGTTCAGTTGACTGAATTGATGTTGCGCCTCGCGCCAAAGAAGCTCTGCTCTCGCGTAAAGGCCACGTCCCTCTGGAGTCAGTTCGGCGATGCGGCTTCGGCCGTCAGTGGGCGACGGCTGAATCCTGACGAAGCCGCCCCGCTCCAAAAGACCGATCATTTTCCCCATGGCCGTACGTTCGATGTCGAGGCGCTCGGCCAAGCCGTTCACCGGGGCGCTCTGCAGTTCGTCCAACGCAGCCAAGATCAGAAATTGAGTAACGCGGAGACCTGCTGGCTGGAGATAGGCATCGTACATCCGTGTGATTCGCCGCGCGGCCTTCCTCACGGCGAAACAATGGCATTGATTGATGCCGTTCGGCTGGTTATCCGGCGGCATTTTCACGTCCTTGCACCTTTAAGCCGAACGGCTTACGCCTCAGGCATATTCTTCAGGAGAAAGCCTCACGATGCTTTTCGATAAAAGCCTGGACTGACAGCGCCGGCGTTCCGGTGATCTTCTCGACGACGTCGTTGGTTCCAGCGAAGACGCCTTCCCGATAATTCTGGGCGACTTCGACCAGGTGCTGCACGAGAAACGGCGGGAATTTGTACTGCTGCTCCATCTTTTGCCGAAATTCTTCGATCGAAGTCGGCGCGTACTCGATCTTTGCCCCGAGCGCCTCGCTCATCGCGGCGGCGATCTCCGTATGGTTCATCTCGACGGGGCCGTGGAGTGTGTAGATCTTGCCCCCATGGCCTGCCGGATCGGCCAGGATGTGGGCGATCACGGGTCCGTGATCGTCCGTGCTGATCGGGGCGTGCCGTCCATTCTGGAAGGGGAATTCGATCGTCTTCTTGGCCCAGATCTCCTTGGCGAAATGCGGGTAGATGAGCCAGTCGGCAAAGAAAGTGGGCCGAAGATGCGTCGTCGCCACGCCCGACCAGTCGAAGACCCGCTCGGAAACCCAGTGGTCCTGCGCGGCGTGGCTCTTCGACTCCCGGCGCGCCGAGATCTGCGACATGTTGACGATCGCGGTGACGCCCGCTTCCTTCGCGGCCTCAGCGAAATAGGCGGCGGCACCGATGATCCCCGGCGCGATCGGATAGAGGAAATAGGCCGATTTGACCCCTTCCATCGCCGCACGGATGTCGTCGATGGCGGTGAAATCGCCGATCGCGACGTCGACGCCGCGTTCGCGTAAGGCCCGCGCCCGCTCGTCGTCCGAACGAACATACGCCCGCACCCGCTGACCCATTTTGAGCAACTCGTCGATGGCGGCGCCCCCAGTGCGTCCGGTCGCGCCGCTCACAAGAATGTCCGCGTCAGCCATGGTTTCGATCCTTTGCCAGATAGGAGCATATGCTCCTATCTGCGGCGAAAATATGCTCCCCTGTCAACGCGAGTAAGGTGTGTCGGTGTTTGACGCGTCGACACTGACCACTCGACGATTATGTGATGAGATTTGGCGCCGGTCAGGAAGGCGGCAGAGGGACGGATAAAACCCGTTCGCCAAGCCCTACCGTAAGGATCGCAATTTGCCCACTCCGGCCGTTATGACGGCCGCCAAACCTGCGATTTCGCCCGCTCGAATCGCCTCGCCGCTATCGCGCCGGCTCGATCTCCCCCGGCCGCCACGTCTTGTCGAAGAACGCCTTTTCCGCCCCGTGCAGGCGCAAAATGGCGTTCCAGCTGCAGCCCGGCACCGTCTCCACCCAGTTGTCCGCCGAGCCGGCCGGGGCCTTCGGGCCGAACCATACGTCGACCGAACCGTCGGCGTTGGTCTGGAGGTCCTTGGTCTGGCTGCCGACGCCGGGAACCTGCTGGTCCGTCTGGGCCATCGAGCGGGTCTGATTGTCGTACACGACGATGGACCACGAGTCTCGGACCGGGATCGTTCCCGGGAGATGGAGCCGGTAGGTCTTGGCGCCGTCGAGGGCGTCGCCGTTCGAATCGACGAACGCCGCCAGATATTGCGAGCCCTCACCGACAATCCGCGCGTCCATCGAGGGCGCGACCACAGTCGCATAGAAGAAGAAGGCGGCATAGCCGTCGAGAAGCCGGGCGCCCGCCTCCGAGAAGGTATAGCCGCCGACGAACCCGACCCGCCAGGGACTGTTCGGGTCGTCCGGGTACCAATAGCCGTTCGATCCGCGCCAGCGGTACATGATGGCGCGGGCCGTCGCGTCGCCGACGATCGCCGCTTCGGTCAAAATGGTCGTCATGCGCTCATCAGGCGCAAAGGGCCGCCCCTTGGCGATGCCGATGGCGTTCCAGAAGCCGAGCGTGGTCGCGTCGACCTCGTCGGTCGGCTCGTGCTGCACGACCGCGTTCAGAAGCTCCCAGAAGCGGAAGTCATGCGGCGCGACCAGGTTCAAGGGCTTGCCAGACATGTCGACGAACGAGAGCTTCGGCGGATTCGAATTGCCGAGCGTATAGATCTTGAGACCCTTTTTGACCGCGTCGACGCCCCGGGTCGGGTCGCCCTCGACTGGGAAACTGATCCAGGGGACCCAGACCCAGTTGGAGCCGGGCCGGATGAGGAAATAGCCCTGCGGGACGGGCCCCGGGTATCCCGGCGGCAGGAACAGGTACTTGCCGCCCCGGCCGCGGTCCGGGCCGGTGACGCCGAGATCGCCGACCCAGCGGTACCACAGGTCGTCGGCGGTCCCGAGCCCGTTTGGCGGGACCTCGAGCACGATCGGGCCGCCGCGGAGGTCGAGCCAGATCCAGGCATAGGGGGAATTGTTGGCGGTCAGTTCGACGGTTTGCGCGTCGACGCCGGTTTCCCAGATCGGGACGGCCGCGTTCGCCGGTCCGGCCGTCAGGCTGGCGTCGCGGTTGGCGGCCTGGCTCACCACGGGAAGCGCCAGCAGATAGGCCTGCACTGCGCGTTCAAAGTCGAGATTGTCGAACAGCGTGTCGGCGGTCGCGGCGTCGGGAAAGCCGCCGAAGAAGCGCAAGGTTCCGAGGCGGGTGTCGACCTGATCCGGGATGGCAACTCCGGGCGGCGCGGCGGGTGAGTCCTTCCCAGTAGCGTCGGACGGCCGCCCGGAAAGCGTCTGCGCGCCGGCCGGCGCGATCCAAAGCGCAGCCAGCCCCAAAAGCAAAGCCCAAGCGCCGAGTCGCATCCTGTTCATGGCCTCCGCGAAGGCCAGAAGACCGCCGCCGCCTTGCGCGGAGCCGACAACGCAGCGGCTTTAGACCAGCGCCGTCCCGATCGACCGGCGGTAGGCTTCGGGAGTCGGTAATTTCTTTCGGAAAACCTGGATTTGTGCTATGAAGGATTCTGGCGGCCAATCATTGAAGGAACCAAGCCCCATGACCGACGAAGCCGCGACCTTGAGCCCACCCGTGTCCGCCCGTGCGGAAGCGCGGGTCGTCTCCTGCGCGTCAGCGCAGGCGAGGGGGTGGGGTGTTGGCCGTAGGTCGGACGCGCTGGCCGTTACGATCGCCCGGAATACCTGCCGTAGGACCTTGAAAACATTGATTCAACGCCCGGGCCCGCTCCCTCGTCTTAATCCCGGGTCGAGCCCGGGATGTCGAAGGACGCTTCAGCGCGCACGGAGCGTCCCCGCCCACTGATCATCCTTCAAGATCCCCGGGCCCGACCCGGGGATAAGGACGAGGCTCATATCATGGCAGCTCGGCTAGGCAGTCACCACGCCTGCGGCGCCCATTATGGATGAAAATGATCCCTACGAGATCATTTTCATGCAGACGAGATCGGCGCCGCATCTCCTTGAAAACACTCGAAACCGAGGCGGAAATGGCAGGCCCTACCCCGAGCTTGACCCGCGGATCAGGATGAGGTTCTTGCCATGGCGGCCCGGCTCGGCGGTTACCCCCGCGCCGTCATCGCCCCGCCGCCGAATGGCTTCGAAGACGCCCGTCTTCCGACGGGCTTTGGCGGCGGGGCGATCCGGGGAAACGTCGGGCGGCCTTGGTTCCTCTGGATCGCCGCGTCCCCCCGGATCAAGTCCAGGATCAGGTCCGGGAGTTTCGCGCGATGACGGACCGGGATACCCGGCTTGGCAGTTACAAAGTTGCACGTTTTGGCGCCCAAGCCATTGAAAACGGCCGTGCTGAAACAATCCGGCGGCCAGCCGCCTCAGAGCATGTGAAAGCGCTGGCGGGACGGCGGCTCCCACGGCGTCGTCGGCGGGAACGGTCCGGCCAGCCGGTCGGCGCAGCCGTCGGCAAGCTCCGTCAGCGCCGTCTCGATCGCGCCGTTGGCGAGCGGACCGAGCGCCTCGTCGACAAGCGCCTGCCATTGCTCGTGCGAGACGACCGCCGTGGCCTCCTCCGCCGCGACGATGCGGATGTAATGCTCGGCGAGCGACACATAGACGAGCACGCCGCACTGCGACCGATCGAGCCCGCGCAGGACGAACTGCGCCAGCGCCGCCCGATGGCAGGCAGAGCGGGCGGAGCGGGCCGGAACCAGGGTCCGGCGCAGCCAGGGCGCGGCGCCGAGCACGGCCGCGACAATCGCGACCAGGAGTTGGGCGACATAGATGCGTTGCGCCGACATCTCCGTGAACAGGAGGAGCGGCAACGGCGTAGCCAGCGCCAGGATGCAGGCCGCCAGCAGGAACTCGGCGTCGCGCGAGGCCGAGGCCTGCGCCAGCACGCAGACGAGAGGCGCCCGGGTCCGCGTCTGGGCCTCGTCGAAAGCCGCCTCGATGCGCGCCGCCTCGGCTGGATCGATCATCACCAGCCCCCCGAAGCGCCGCCGCCGCCCGACGACCCGCCGCCGCCGGAGAAGCCGCCACCGCCGAACCCGCCCCCGCCAAAGCCCCCGCCTCCGAAGCCGCCGCCACGGCCGAAGCCGCCTCCGCCCATCGGGATGACGACAACGTTGCCGCCGCCCCTCCGGCTGATCCGGCTGAAGACGAACAGAATGAAGAGGATGATCAGGAACGGCGCGATGGCGTCGAACAGCGTCGCATCCTGCTCGGCCCGCATGTCGGGCTTTTTCGGCTTCCACTCGGCCGAGTCGGTGGTCAGCGTGGTGATGATATCGTCGACGCCGCGCGTCACGCCGCCATTGAAGTCGCCGGCCTTGAAGCGCGGCGCGATGGCGTTGGCGATGATCAGGCTCGAGATCGCGTCGGTCAGCGTGCCCTCGAGACCGTAGCCGACTTCGATGCGCACCCTTCGCTCCTTGGGCGCGATCAAGCAGCAGGACTCCGTTGTCCTTCTTGGCCTCGCCGAGCTTCCAGAAGCGGAAAAGCTCGTTGGCGTAAGGCTCGATCTCCTCGCCCTCGAGAGAGGGGACGGTCGCGACCTCGAGCTGGATGCCGGACTTCTGCTCGAGGTCGGCAAGCTTGCGCTCGAGGTCCGCGATCGTGACCGGAGACAGGATCTTGGCCGCGTCGACAACCCGGCCTGTCAGGGCCGGAAAGTTCGCCGCCGCCAAAGCCGCGCCGATCCACAGCGCCGCGATGAGGAGGGCGACGAGCGCGCGCGGGCCCGAGCGGAGCATGGCGCCGCCCCCTTGCGGCTAGAACTTCACCTTCGGGGCCGCTTGCGCATCCGCCTCCGCAGTGAAGGGGACCAGCGGCTTCACCGAGCGGAAGACGGTGTTGGCCCACAGCACGGTCGGGAAGGTCCTGAGCGCCGTGTTGAAGTCCTGCACCGACGCAATGTAGTCCCTGCGGGCGACCGCGATGCGGTTCTCGGTGCCCTCGAGTTGCGACTGCAGCGCCAGGAAGTTCTGGTTCGACTTGAGGTCCGGATAGTTCTCGCTGACGGCGAGGAGGCGCCCGAGCGCGCCGGAAAGCTGGGCCTGCGCCTGCTGCATCGCCTTGACCTTCTCCGGGTCGGTCAGGTCGTCGGCGGTGAGGTTGATGGCGGTCGCCTTGGCGCGGGCCTCGGTGACGGCGGTCAGCACGTCCTTTTCCTGCTTGGCGTAGCCTTGGACGGTCGCGACCAAGTTCGGCACCAGGTCGGCCCGCCGCTGGTACTGGTTCTGGACCTCGGCCCACTGAGCCTTGGCGGCCTCCTCCTTGGTTGGGATGACGTTGTAGCCGCAGCCAGAAAGCGACAGCGCAATCAGCGTCAGCACGACGAGCGACCGAAAACGAGAAAGGAAAGTCACGGCTATGCCCCCAACTCCGGACCGCGAGCCACGCCGTCCGCCGACGGCATTATAATGGCCCCGTCTCCTCTTCGCCAAGGGCGGCGCGGCCTCTTCTCGCTACGCCCGGGTCGGACGCCACTTCGGTTTTCGTCGCCAGCCGGCGGCTCAGGGCAACCCGCGCGCCTGGGTCTTGGCGAATGCGAAAGACGCGGGAATAGCAATGACGGCCCCGGCGAGAGCCGCATCGAGGATTCAGCGGCCGAGCTCGGGGGCGAGCGCCGGGATCAGCAACGTCACAAGGATCAGCACGCCGGTTAGCGTCGGGGCCAGGAACACCCAGCACAAAAGCACAACCCGCCACATCGTCATCCCCTCCCTCGCAGGCCTTGCCGGCGCGGATGCGCCGGGGAGCCAATAAAACAACTTACGCACCATGTCCGTTTGATGCGGATCAAATGTCGTCAGGCTGAATTGTTGCAGCCGACCGACGGCCAGTCCGGACTCATGTCCGCGCTTGATCCCCAAGCCCGTATTCACTAGAAACGCCGACCACTTCGTACGCGGCGATAAGGAACGACAATGCGCGTCTATTACGACCGGGATTCCGACCTCAATCTGATCAAGGGCAAGAAGGTCGCCGTCGTCGGCTATGGCAGTCAGGGCCACGCTCACCTGCTCAACATGCGCGACAGCGGCGTCAAGGACATCGCCGTGGCGCTCCGGCAAGGCTCGCCTTCGGCCAAAAAGGCGGAAGCCGAAGGGATCAAGGTCATGGACGTCCCCAGCGCCGCCAAATGGGCGGACGTCGTCATGATGCTGACCCCGGACGAGCTCCAGGCGGACATCTACAAGGCCGAACTCGCGCCGAACATGAAGCAGGGCGCCGCCTTGATGTTCGCCCATGGCCTCAACGTCCATTTCAACCTGATCGAGCCGCGCGCCGATCTCGATGTCCTGATGGTGGCGCCGAAGGGGCCCGGACACACCGTGCGCTCGGAATACAAGCGCGGCGGGGGCGTTCCTTGCTTGATCGCCATTCACCAGGACGCGAGCGGAAACGCGCACGATCTCGGCCTTTCATACGCCTCTGCGATCGGCGGAGGGCGCGCGGGGGTCATCGAGACCAGCTTCCGGGAGGAGTGCGAGACCGACCTGTTCGGCGAGCAGGTGGTGTTATGCGGCGGCCTTGTCGAGCTGATCCGGGCGGGCTACGAGACCCTCGTCGAGGGCGGCTATGCGCCCGAGATGGCGTATTTCGAGTGCCTGCACGAAGTGAAGCTGATCGTCGACCTGATCTACGAGGGCGGCATCGCCAACATGAACTACTCGATCTCGAACACCGCCGAGTATGGCGAGTACGTCAGCGGGCCGAGAATTGTCACGCCTCAGACGAAGGTGGAGATGAAGCGGGTGCTCGACGACATCCAGTCGGGCCGGTTTACCCGCGACTGGATGCTGGAGAACAGGGTCAACCAGACGTCGTTCAAGGCGATGCGCGCCCGCGCCAACGCCCACCCGATCGAGGACGTCGGCGCGAAATTGCGCGCCATGATGCCCTGGATCGGGAAGAACAAGCTGGTCGACAAGGACAAGAACTAATCTCCCAACTTGCGGTCAAGGCGCAAGCGGGATCGTTGCTGAGACGGATCCGAATTGCGCTGGACAGCCTTCCGCGGCTTTGCTACATGCCGGGCCCTCACGGAACCCCGAGGGTTCGGCGAGTTCGATGGGCGCATAGCTCAGTTGGTAGAGCAGCTGACTCTTAATCAGCGGGTCCAAGGTTCGAGCCCTTGTGCGCCCACCATCGAACCGCATCGTCAACTCGGCCACCGGCCGGGTAACATAAACGACCGCATTCAGTCTTCGGGCCTGACCAACTCGGCCATCGCCTGGGCGGCCTCGTCGCCGATCGCCTCGAGACCCTCGACCACGCCGGCGCGATCGGCGGCGCTGCGGTTCTGGCTCGTCTTCCACTTGCCCCGGATGTCCGCGATCTCGATCTCGATCCCGACGACCGCCTTGCGCTGAAGGGCGATGAAATCGGGCGGCGCGTCGCGGACAGCCCAGGGCGCCTCGCGAGAGGCCTCCTGCTTCGCCGTCAGCGCCGCGATCTGGCGCTCAAGCCATTCGTCGTCCTCGACCACCCGGGCCGGCCCGCGCGCCTGGACCATGACGTAGTTCCAGGTCGGCACGACCTTGTGCGTCTCCTGTTTGGTTGGATACCAGGAAGGCGACACGTAATGGTCGGCGCCTTGGAATACGACAAGCGCCTGCGGGCTCGCCTGAAGATCGCGCCATTGCGGATTGGCGCGCGCCACATGCGCCTTGAGCGTGCCGAGCTTCGATGCCGCAGGGTCGAGAAGGAAGGGCACGGCGTTGGCGATCAGCCCCTGCGGTCCATGGCTGATCAGGAGGCCAATCGTGCGCGCCTCGATCAGCGCGTGCTGTCTGGCGAGGTCGTCCTCGCGGTGGAGCGGCGGTTCGTACATCCGTCCCTACTCCGCGGCCTGTTCGACGCGGCCGAAGCGCCTGACGACATAGGCCTCGACAAGCGCCTTGAACTCCTCGGCGATGCGCGGCCCCCGCAGCGTCACGGTCTTTGCGCCGTCGACGAACACCGGCGCCGCCGGCGTTTCGCCCGTGCCCGGCAGGGAAATGCCGATGTCGGCGTGTTTGCTCTCGCCCGGTCCGTTGACGATGCAGCCCATCACCGCAACGTTCAGGCGCTCGACGCCCGGGTAGCGGGCGCGCCACTCCGGCATGGAGGCCGCGAGGTGGTTCTGGATGTCGCGGGCCAGCTCCTGGAAAACGGTCGAGGTCGTGCGCCCGCAGCCGGGGCAGGCGGCAACCTGCGGCGCGAAGACGCGAAAACCCATGGTCTGCAAAAGTTCCTGGGCGACCCGCACCTCCTGTGTGCGGTCTCCGCCCGGCTCGGGCGTCAAAGAAATGCGGATCGTGTCGCCGATCCCCTCCTGCAACAGCACCCCGAGGGCCGCCGAGGAGGCGACGATTCCCTTCGATCCCATGCCGGCCTCGGTCAAGCCGAGGTGGAGCGCATAGTCCGAGCGCGCGGCAAGCGTGCGATAGACGGCGATCAGATCCTGGACCGCCGAGACCTTGGCCGACAAAATGATACGCGCGCGCGGCAGTCCGATCGACTCGGCGCGCTCGGCCGAGAGGAGCGCAGATTGGACCATCGCCTCGCGCGTCACCGCCCGCGTGTCTAGAGGGGTCGCGCTCGCAGCGTTCTCGTCCATGAGATGCGTCAACAACTCCTGGTCGGGCGAGCCCCAGTTTGCCCCGATTCGCACCGTCTTGCCGTTGCGAATGGCGATTTCGACGATCTGGCCGAATTGCAGGTCACGCTTCGCCCGGAACCCGACGTTGCCCGGATTTATGCGGTATTTGTCGAGCGCCTCGGCGCAGGCCGGATGGTCGGCGAGCAGCTTATGGCCGATGTAATGAAAGTCGCCGATCAGAGGAACGTTCACGCCCATTGCCAGGAGGCGTTCGCGGATTTTCGGCGCCGCGGCGGCGGCCTCGTCCCGGTCGACGGTCAGCCGCACCAGCTCGGAGCCGGCGCGGGCGAGGGCCGCGATCTGACGCGCCGTCGCCTCGACGTCCGCGGTGTCGGTGTTGGTCATCGACTGGACGACGATCGGGCGCCGCCGCCGACCATGACGGCCGCCGGTCCGTCGCCGATTTTGACCGCGACGGTCTCACGGCGAGCGCTGGGGCCGGACGCCGGCACGGGGCATGAAGAGTTCATCGAGACATCCCTCAGGCGGCAGGATCCGCGCGCGGCTGATACCCGAACATGTAGGTCCGGCGGGCGGAAATGTCACCCGCGACGCTTCGCCCACTCGCATGCTTCATCGCAATGCAATATGACCTATTTACGCAAGCCGCGCCCGTCAGACGCCCGGCGCCCGACGGCATTTTCTGGAGGATCGCCATATGTCGCTCGCAAACCATCACGCCGTCGTCACCGGCTCCACCAGCGGAATCGGCCTCGCAGTCGCCCGGGGCTTCGCCAGGGAAGGCGCCGACGTCATGATCAACGGCTTCGGCGACCCGAAGGCGATCGAGGACGAGCGCGCCAAGATCGAGCGCGAATTCAAGGTCAAGTGCGTCTACAACGGCGCCGACATGTCCAAGGGCGACGAAGTGGAGGCGATGATCAAGGACGCGGCCGAAAAGCTAGGCACAGTCGATATCCTGGTCAACAACGCCGGCATCCAGTTCGTCTCGCCCATCGAGGACTTCCCGCCGGAGAAATGGCACGCGATCATTGCCATCAACCTCGTGTCGGCTTTCCATTCGATCCACGCGGCAGTGCCGGGCATGAAGGCGCAGAAGTGGGGCCGCATCATCAACACGGCCTCCGCCCACTCGCTCATCGCCTCGCCGTTCAAGTCGGCCTACGTCTCGGCCAAGCACGGCATTGCCGGCCTGACCAAGACGGTCGCGCTCGAACTGGCGACCTTCGGGATCACCTGCAATTGCATCTCGCCCGGCTATGTCTGGACGCCGCTGGTCGAGAACCAGATCCCCGATACGATGAAGGCCCGCAATCTGACGCGCGACCAGGTCATCAATGATGTGATGCTGGTCGCGCAGCCGACCAAGCAGTTCGTCACCGTCGACCAGATCGCCGCCATGGCCATCTACCTGTGTTCCGACGCCGCCTCCCAGATTACCGGCGCCAATATTTCGATCGATGGCGGTTGGACGGCGGCGTGAACGACGCCGGCGGTCTGGACAAGGACGATGGCAAGGCGGTCAACCTGGCCCTGCAGGGCGGGGGATCGCACGGCGCCTACGCTTGGGGGGTGCTCGACGCGCTGATCGAGGACGATCGGATCGAGATCGGCGCGATCAGCGGCGCGAGCGCCGGCGCCTTCAACGCTGTGGTCTATGCGGCGGGACTCGCCGAGGGCGGACGCGCGGGCGCGCGCGAGAAGCTGGAAAGGTTCTGGCTCTCCGTCTCGACCGAGGGATCGCTCGCGCCCGCCCAGCGCAAGCTGATTGACGCCTGGCTGCGGGCCTGGGGCGTGGTCTGGCCCGGAACGGCGTTTCTCGGCGCCTGGGTGGAGGCGGTGGCGCAATTCGCCAGCCCTTACGCCCTGAACCCGTTCAATTTCAATCCGTTGCTCGACCATCTTGCGGCGCTGGTCGACTTCGAGCGCCTGCGCGCTTTCGACACGCCGCAGCTGTTCGTCGCGGCGACCAACGTCAGGACCGGCCGCGGCGAGATCTTTCGCCGAGGCGTTCTGACCGCCGACCACGTCATGGCCTCGGCCTGCCTGCCGGAGCTGTTCCAGGCGGTTCAGATCGGCGAGGAGGCCTATTGGGACGGCGGTTACGCTGGCAATCCCCCCCTCTGGCCGCTGTTCTACGAGACGGCCTGCCGGGACGTGATCATCGTCCAGATCAATCCGATCGAGCGCGCCACGATCCCGCGCACGCCCGAAGACATCATGAACCGGCTGAACGAGATCACCTTCAACGCCAGCCTTCTCGGCGAGTTGCGCGCCGCCGACTTCGTCGCCCGCCTAATCCGCTCGGGCGTGCTGAAAAGCGAGAGCTACCGGCTCGAGCGGCTGCATCGCATCGGTGGGGCGGGCCGGCTCGAAAACTTCCCCGCCTCGACCAAATTCGACGTGTCGTGGCCGTTTCTCGAACGGCTCCGCGACCTCGGTCGGGCCGACGCGAAGGCCTGGCTCGAGCGGCACTATAGCTCGATCGGCGTCGAGAGCACCCTCGACATCGACCAGACCCTGAAACGCGAGCCGACCAAGACTCCGATCGAGGGCGCGGCTGCGGCGAAGTCGTAGGTCTCCGCGTGGGCTGAGAGGTCCGCAAACACCTCGCCATTGCCGAGCCGGTTTTGAGCCTTTTCAAGGGGTTGCGTTGACTTTTCCGGGCCGAAGCAACTCCCAAGCCGGTCCCTTCTCTCCTCGTCCTGATCCCCTGGTCGAGCCCGTGGATCAGGATGAGGTCCTTTCATGGCAGCCCGGCTTGGGAGTTACGGGCGGTCGCCTCGGCCCGCGCCCCTGTTACGTCGCGCGGCGCCGCCTCGACGAGGTTCCGGGACGTCGCCGGCGAGGGCCGCGGCCTGCGACTTCCCGCCAGCCTGAACCGCGGCGCCATTTTCGAGTCGGTTTTGAGCCTTTTCAAGGGTTTGGGGCGCCTTTTCCGATTCTCCGTAACTGCCAACGTTGTCATGCCCGCGAACGCGGGCATCCACGGCGGCGAGCGTCGCAATTGGCGATCGGGCGCGCGGGCCTGCCGATAGGCGACGCGAGCGCCCGATCACCGGATTGAGAGCGGGGGCCGGCGTGCGCGACGACGCGGCGGCCGTCGGAGCCGCGACTCTGGGTCCCCACACGCAGGAGGATGGCAGGAGCGCCAGCGCCAAGGTTCCAGCCGACGCGAGCGGCCGCTGTTCATGCAATTCTTTGATCATGCACGGTTTCAATGGCGGCGGCGACGCCGCCGATGAGCGGTTCTTCCAACCGCAAGACCAAATCATAGCCCCGATTTCAGCCAATGTCCATGATTTGTTCTCTCGCCGGCGATTCGGCTGATCGGTCCGCCAATGCTTTGCTCATACGCCCTTGCCCTTCGGCGGGCCCAAGCGGCTGGCAACGGACGAACGCCGCCGCGCTGCAAGGACCAATCCGAGCCCCATGGGAGCGCGCGCCGACCCGGCATGGCGGAATGGGCGATCAGGAATTCAATTGCCGGAACCCGCCAAGGCTTTGGCGGCGCGCTCTGCGCCAGCGATGAAACGCGGCGTCGAAGGGCCTTCGAACCGGTTCGATCCTTAAGATCATCCCGGCAAGCCGCCGCCTACGCCTGCCGGGGATAGTTCGAGGGGAAGAGGGCCCGACTGGCTTCTTCGTCGACTGTGGTCTTGAACGGGTGATCCTTGCCCACCGCACGCGCGCGGGCGACGGCCGGCCGGGCCTCGACGGTCTCGAACAGACGCTTGAGATTGGGGAAGTCGCCGAGCGGATCGGCCTCTCCCGCGCGGACGCGGGAGGCCCGGTCGAGCCAGCCCCAGGCGGACATGTCGGCGATCGTGTACCCGTCGCCCACGATATACGCGCGGCCGGCCAGATGCTCATCGAGGACCTCGTAATGACGCTCGGCCTCTCGACGGTATCGGTTGACGGCGTAGGCCAGGCCTTCCGGCGCCGCCGACTGGAAGTGAACGGCTTGGCCAGAAAACGGGCCAAGGCCGGAGGCGATGAACAGGAGCCAGGAGAGAAGCTCGGGCCGATCGGGCGAAGCGCCGAGAAACTGACCGGTCTTCTCGGCAAGGTAGATTAGGATCGCGGTCGAATCGAAAACCCGCGCCGGCTTGCCGCCGGGACCCTCGGTGTCCACGATGGCGGGAACCTTGCCATTGGGGTTGATCGCCCGGAAGGCGGCCGCGTGCTGCTCCCCCTTTCGGGTATCGACCGGGACGACCTCGTAGGGCAGGCCCGTTTCCTCGAGGAAAAGCGCGACTTTGGCCGGATTTGGCGTCGGATGATAGTAGAAGCGGATCATTCCCAATTCCTTTTTGTCGGTTCCCGAGGGTTGAGCGGCTCCGGCCGCCGGGGTCGAGCCCAAAGCCCCCTCAATTCGCCTTCGACTTGATATAGGCGACTAGGCCGGCGACGTCTTCAGGGACGAGACGCCCTATCGCGCCGGACGAGTAGACCGCGGTGATGATCGCGCCGTCGGGCGCGAGGACGAAGCCGGTCGACTGCAGGTAGCGGGGGTCGGCGTTCACATAGGCGCCGGTCGCCGCGGCGACGGCGTCAGCGTCCGCGCCGAAGCCGACGGGGTAGTGGATCCGGTGCTTGTCGACGAGGGCCGCGGTCGTCGCCTCGTCATCCACGGAAAACGCCGCTGCCTTGACGCCGCCGTCAGCGAGCTTGGCGCTCAGCCGCTCGAACGCGGCGAGCTGCGCATTGCAGTAAGGACACCAGGCTCCGCGGTAGATCAGGACCACCCCGAATGAGCCCTTGAGGTCCTCGGACAGGGTGAGGGTCCCGCCGCCGACCTTGGCGATGGAGAGGCGGGGAAAAATGTTTCCGTTGTCAAGACGCGGCATATGGATCTCCCAATGTGGACTGATCGGTCCAGTTGGCAGGAGAAAAAGTGGACTGTCAAGTCCAATTATTGTATCGAAACTGTCATGACGTCAGGAACCGCCAAGGCTCGCCGGTTCACGGCCCGCGGAGCGGCGACGCGCGAACGAATCGTCTCGGCGGCCGCCGATCTCGTTTGGAAAAAGGGCGCCGGCATGACGAGCCTCGACGACGTCATGGAGGCAAGCGGCGCCAGCAAGTCCCAGCTCTATCATTACTTCGCCGACAAGGACGCGCTTTTGCGCGAGGCCGCTGAACTGCAGACACGGCGCGTGCTCGATACGCATGGGCAATTGCTCGAACTCGTTCAATTCGCTCGACGGCTTGCGCCGCTGGCGGGACGCGGTCCTCGCGCTGAACAGTCAGGACGGCTGCCCTTTGGGCGCGCTTGTCTACCAATTGCCGCAGAGCGCCAAGGGCGCGCAAAATGCCGTGGGGCATGGGCTCGAGACGTGGCGAAGACAGATCGAGGCGGGACTGGTCAAGATGAGGGAGCGCGGCGAACTGTCGAGCGACGCCGATCCTGCCGGCATTGCGCTCGCTGTCCTGGCCGCCGTACAGGGGGGTCTGATGCTTTCGAAAGGCGAGAAGTCCAATTGGCCCTTGGAAGCAGCGTTCGAGATGGCTCTCGCCTACGTGGCGGCGCACGATCCAAAAGCCGCTCTCCCAATGCAGACACATGAGACCGACAGAGGCTGAACGACGCGCGGGCGCCAACCCGCTGGCGGAAATGGCCCCGGCTTCGCCATTCAGCGCCTTTAAGTCGCGCGCGAACGGCTCGGGGACGCCTCGGCTTTCAGGAAGGACCTTGATGCGATTGGAACCCGTTCCGGCTCAGCCCGCCTACGTCGACCCTCGGACCGGCCAAACCTATCCGCTCGACGAGCCGCGTTGGCGCGCCAACTCGGGCGGCCCCCTGACGATTACCCTGCTGATGGGGATCGGGAGGGACGACATCGACACCTCGCGACGCTCGCTCTGGCGCTACGCCGCATCCTTCCCGGTGTCGATCAAGGACCCCGTGACGATGGGCGAAGGCCTGACGCCGCTCATCGAGCGGGGCTGGCGCGGCGGCCGCGCACACTTCAAGCTGGAATGGTTCGCGCCGACCGGCAGTTTCAAGGATCGCGGCGCGGCCGTGATGATCTCGACGCTCAGGCAACAAGGGATCGACCGCGTGCTCGAGGACAGTTCGGGCAATGGCGGCGCCGCGATTGCGGCTTATGCGGCGGCCGCAGGCATGCGGGCGAAGATTCTGGTTCCCGCCGCGACCCAATCCGGCAAGTCGGTGCAGATGCGCGCCTATGGCGCTGAGACCGAGCTGATTGCGGGCACGCGACAGGACACGGCGGACGCCGCCGAGCGACAGGCGAAAGACATCTTCTACGCCAGCCACAACTGGCAGGCCTTGTTCCTCCAAGGCACAAAAACCCTCGCCTACGAGCTTTGGGAGGACCTCGGGTTCAGAGCGCCCGACAACGTCATCATTCCGACAGGCGCGGGCAGCAACGTCCTGGGCTGCGACATTGGTTTCTGCGAACTCATGCGCCGGGGCGAGATCAGCCGGCTGCCGCGGCTATTTGCCGTGCAACCGGAGAACTGCGCGCCTCTGCACGCGACTTTCCTGACCGGCGGCGACGAACTGGCAGTCATCGAGGCGAAACCCACCATCGCGGAGGGAACTTCGATCGTAAAGCCGGTGCGCTGGCGCGAAGCGCTCGCGGCCTTGCGCCGGTCGGGCGGCAGAACGGTCGCCGTGTCGGAAAGCGAGATTGAGGCCGCGCATGCCGAGCTTGCCCGGACGGGCCTCTACGTCGAGCCGACCTCGGCCAGCGCAGCCGCCGCGTTGGGCAAACTTCTGAACTCGAGGGACGTGAATCCCGGGGAAACGACGGTCATTGTGCTGACCGGCAGCGGCCTCAAGGCGACCCAGCGGATCGGCGAACTGATGGGCGTCCTGCCAGAAGCTCGGGCTGCATCCGAGCGATCCCGATGAGCGCGACCGTCCGGGCTCGGCGCTTTCCGTCGCGCTCCGGCCCCTTCGCCCCGTCCTCAGCTTGCCGAAGGACGAGCGACTTGCCACAGCGGCCCCGGCTTGGGAGCTGCACGCCGAGCGCTCTTGTCTCGGAGGGCCTTGACTTGACCCGGATCGCGGTTTCGATGGCGGGGAGGCGCGCTCGGTGGGAGTGGCGCGCCGTCGGTGACGCGGCCTATTCGGAGATCTCCTCGAACTCGGCAATTGATCGGCTCATCGAAGGGGTCGATCTCATGGCGCCTCACAAGCTGCATGAGTCTGCGACGAGCGTCCGCGGCGCCGTCGATTTGGAGGACGTCCCGCGCGAGTTCTTGTCCATTTCGCTCAATGATCACGGCAAAGACCCTTCCCGAACTTGTCGTCATTGAAGTCCCCTCTGTTGGCCTGCCTGGACACACCAAATCCTGACGGCGAAAGAAGTACGCCGCTGTTGAGAGCGCGAACTGGGATTGTGCAACGCAACATAGACTTTCGCGTGACGCGGGCGCGAGCGGGGGCGATTTGCCGGGCTATGTGGCAAAACGGCAACACTCGCCTTGTGACCGGCTTTGCGCGGCACAGCAAACCGCCCCTCAGTGCGCTGTCAGCAGTTCGCCGCGCCGCTCCGGGCTGAAGCGAATGATGATGGCGATGGCGATGGCGACGGTCCCCGCCAGCAGCGCCAGCGCGAAGGCGTAGTCGCCGCCGTTGGCCTCGGCGATCCTGGCCTGGAACGGACCGTTGTAGGAGGCGAGGAAGTTGCCGGCCTGGTAGACGAAGGCGGGGATGGTGGCGCGCGCCGCGCCGGGCGAGAGTTCGTTGAGATGGGCTGGGACGACGCCCCAGGCGCCCTGCACGGCGATTTGCATAATGAAGGCGCCGACGGCGAGCATGACGGGCGTGGTCGAATAGGCCCAGAGCGGCAGCGCCGGCAGGGCGATCAGGGCGGCGACGGTGATGGCGTTGACCCGGCCGATGCGCTCGGAGATGTGGCCGAAGCTCAGGCCGCCGACGATCGCGCCGATGTTGGCGACGATCGCGATCCAGCTCACGGTCGCCGGGTCGAACTTGTGCTGCTTTTGCAGGAAGGTCGGATAGAGGTCCTGCGTGCCGTGGCTGAACAGGTTGAAGGCCATCATCAGCACGACCATGTAGATCACGAGACCCCAATTCTGCGCGACCGTCGCCCAGAGGTTGGGCTTCTCGTGGGATTGCGAGGCCTCGAAGGCCGGCAACTCGGGCACCGCCGAGCGGATGAACAGCACGACGAGAGCCGGCAGGACGCTGAGCAGGAACATCGCGCGCCAGTCGAAGACCAAGTCGCCAAATCTGTGGCCATAGAGGAGCCCGTAGGCGATCGCCGCCAGGAGAAAGCCGCTCGGATAGCCGCATTGCAGGACGCCCGAGACGATGCCTCGCGACTGCGGCGGGATTGACTCCATGGCCAGCGAACTGCCGAGGCCCCATTCGCCGCCCATGGCGACGCCGAACAGGGCCCGCAGGATCAGGAATACGGTCAGGTTGGGCGAGAAAGCCGCCGCGGCGCCAATGATCGAATAGCACAAAATGTCCAGCATCAGCGCGGGCTTGCGGCCCCAGCGGTCGCCGATGCGGCCGAAGATGAAGGCGCCGACGAAGCGCATGGCCAGGGTGAGAAAAAGCGCATAGGCGACGGCCGACACCTCGACCCCGAACTCCTTGGCGATGTCCTTGATGACGAAGGTCAGCACGAAGAAATCGAACGCGTCGAGGGTCCACCCGAGGTAGGCCGCGACAATCGTGCGGATCTGCTGTCCTGTCAGGTTCATGGACGTCCTCCCGAGGCAGCCGGGAGTTCGGACGCCGTCGCATGGTTGTCACCTTAGCTTTGGGTCAGGCTCCCGCCAAGCGCCGCCGCGGGCAGGCCCGAGGCGAGCGCCGCTTTCGCTTCCCTGCGCCGGCCGCGGCGGCCGCTCGACAGCGACGCGACGGGGTTTTAAGAGCCCTTTCCGGATCGGCCACGAGGGATTGAGCGCGCGGGATGATCATCGCCATCGACGGCCCGGCAGCGTCAGGCAAGGGCACGATCGCCCGGCGCCTCGCCGCGCGTTACGGCCTGCCGCATCTGGACACCGGGCTCCTCTATCGCGCGACCGCGGCGGCGCTGATCGGCGCGGACCGCGACCTCTACGATGAGCGCGCTGCGGTCGCGGCGGCCCGGGGGCTTGGCCTCACCGATTTCGACGAACAGGCGCTTCGCAGCCGCGACATGGCCGAGGCGGCCTCGGTCGTCGCCGCCATGCCCGGGGTGCGTGAGGCGCTCATCGAGGGGCAACGGGCCTTCGCCGGGAGGCCCGGCGGTGCGGTGCTCGACGGCCGCGACATCGGCACCGTCGTATGCCCGACCGCCGACGTCAAAATTTTCGTGACCGCGAGCGCCTCGACGCGCGCCCAGCGCCGGGCGCTCGAACTCGCCCAACGCGGCGAACGGGCCGACTACGCCGTGATTTTGGCCGATATTCTCAAGCGCGACGCCCGCGATTCCGGGCGGTCTGCGGCGCCGCTGCGTGCGGCGGAAGACGCCGTCCGGCTCGACACGACCCCCCTGAGCATCGAGGCGGCGGTCGCGGCGGCCGAGCGCATTGTCGAGGCCGCGCGCGTGCGTGCGTAGGACGCCCGGTTCGCGCCGCGCGCGGGCCGCGGGGATGTCACGCGGCTGTGTCTTGCGCCACGCGATTGTGGGTGGCGCGAAGGCGGGTGATCGCGCTGTCGATCTCCTCCCGCTGCCGCTCGAGGTGGCTGATCTGGTTGACGATCTGCTGCGGCTGCAGGCGCTCCTCGAGGTCGGGCGTTTCACTTGCGCCTTTGCCGCCGATCAAATCGCTGATCTCGGTGAGCGTGAAGCCGAGCTTCTTGCCCTTCACGATCATGTCCATACGGGTCCGGTCGGATGCCCGATAGTAGCGGGCGTTTCCCTCGCGGCGCGGTTTGATCAGACCGCGGTCCTCGTAGAAGCGCAGAGTCCGCAGGCTCACGCCGTACAACCGGGACATTTGGCTGATCGTCATTTCGTCCTTCTCGGCTTCGGGCTCGTGACCGACCTTGTCGTCTTTCGCAACCGTAGATGCGCTGGCCGGATAACTTAGGGATGACAACCTGTTCATGACCTCTCCTTTGGTCGGCGCCGTTGTGTTCGCGCCCCGCCGAATCACCTCTCTGCGCGAATCAACTCCACTATGCCCAAACGAGAACCGATTGCAACTACCAGTTGTATCTCACAACTCACAGCCGGTCGCCGGCCGTTGCGCGAACGCTGAGTCACACGAGCCCTTAACCGTTTCTTCACCGTGGCGAACGAATGATCCCGGCCGAGGCGCCGCGCTCGGGCGCGCGCCGCATCGTAAAACGCCCGCGGCGGTCGAGGGATGAGCAAAAGCACGGCGTGGGATATCGCAAGCGTCAGCCTGGGCGCGCGGCGCCTTGCTGAGCGCGCCGCCGGCCGCGCTGGCGTGACGGTGGAGCAATGGCTCGACCGGGCGATCGCCGAACACGCCTCGGAGTCCGAGGCCTCGGGAACCCGGGACGAGTTGCTCCTCGGGAGCGCCCGCGACGGCTCCCGCGATCGCCGTCTCGCCGACGGCGCCATATCCATTCCGCATGAGCCGCCGCGCTCCCGCCTCGAGGGAGCGTCCGCAAGGGACCTTCAGGAGCGATTGCGCGCGAACGCCGAAAAAGTCGAGCGCCGCGTTCCGCGCAGCGAAGACATCGCCGCGAAGGCCCTCGAATCGATCGAAACCCTGCTTCAGCGGAGGGAGGCTGTCGGCGCCTCGCCGATGCCGGCCGATCCGCTGACCGCCGCAAAGTCGACGGTCGCGGCTCGGGCGCCAGAGAGCCCCGGGCCTAAGTCCGAAAGTCTCGAATCGGGCTCTGGCGGAGCGAACGTTAAAGAGGCGGCCGCTCGCGCGCCTCGGCCGCGCGAGCCCGCGCAGGAACCGCGGCCGCCTCGCGAGCCGTTCGGCCCCACCGGCGCCTTCGATCTCAAGTCCGCCGTCTCCGAGATCGCCTCTCGTCGGCGGGCCCTCGACGCCCGCAGGACGCTCGACGGCCTGGAGCCGCCGCGCGATCATGAGGGGGCGCAGGCCGGCGATGCGGATAGGTTCCCTGCGCCTTTGGCGCCGCCGATCGCCAACCTCGACCTCGGTTCGATCGGGAAGCCAGCGGATGCGCCGCCGCCAGCCGGGCGGACAGGCGAAACCTTGGCGGCGGCCGCCCCGACCGGCGTCTCCGATTCGCCGTCGGACGCGCTGCGGCTCGACCTTCGCACGCTCTCGGGAAAGATGGAGGCGTTGCGGAGCGAATGGTCGGCGACGCGAGCGAGCGACCGAGACCTTTCCTCATTGCAGGATCAAATGACCGCAGTGCGGCGCAGCCTGACGGGATTGGCGCCGCGTGAGACGGTCGCGGCGCTCGAAGAGTCCCTTGGCGCCCTGGCGCAGCGCGTTTCCGCGCTCAACCTCGAAGAACGCGATGAACTCCTCCTGGCCGCGCTCGACAGGGTCGCCGACCAATTGCGCGACGCCCTCAGCCTCCATGACCCGAAGCTCGCTGCGGTCGACGTCGAGCGGCGCGTCGACTCGCTCGTCGCCCGGATCGACGAGCTGGCGGGCGCGATGGTTCGCCCAGAGGTCATCGAAGCGGTTCGCCAGCAGATGGAGGAGGTGCATGACCTTCTCCTTACCGCCGCTCGGCGCAGCATCCCGATCGAGCGGCTCGAAGACCAGATCGCACGGCTTGTCGAACAGGTCGAACGTTTGGCGGCGAGCGCCTCGCTTGCGGCGCTGCGGCCGCCGGCCGACGATGTGACCGCGTCCCCGGTTCTGGCGTCGATCGACCAGCGCCTCGCCGAAATTTCCACGCGGCTGGATCGCGACGCAGCTGAACTGTCGTCGGGACGGCCCGATCTCGATAAGTTCGATCTCGCGACGCAAAGCGTTGAGGCGAGCCTGTGGCAATCCCAGGCCGCCGCCGATCGGGTCGAGACCTCGCTCAACGCCTTCGGCGCCAAACTCGAGGCCACGGGCGTCGAGCCGCTCGCGGCGCTGATCCGCGACCTGAACGACAGACTAGAGGCGGCCGAGATCAGGGATCGCGCGCGTCCCCAGGTCGAACCGATCCTGTCGGCCCTCGTCGAACGGCTCGATCGCGTCCCGACGCCCGAAAGGGAACAAGAAACAGGCGCGCTCCGGTCCATCGAGCAGGAGTTGAGGGCCATTCGCGCCAGCGTCGAGGCCGCCCCTGCCCCGACCCTCGATCGGGAAGCGGCAGATCGATTTGTCGAAAGTGTCGCACGGCGCCTCGAAGGCCATCTCGCCGGTCAGGCGACCCTCGAGGCCGTGGACGACCAGCTCGCAACGCTCAACGGGCGGCTCGACGCCGTGGCCGGTCGTCTCGGGGAGGCGGGAGCGCTCGAGCGCACGACCAGAGACCTCCTGGAGAAACTTCAGCAAGCCGAGCGAGCCGGCGAGCCGGCGGAAGCCAGCTCCGACGTCGCCGAACAGATCAACGCGTTCCGGCTGGAACGGGCCGCCGCCGAGCGCCGGACCGAGACGCTCCTGCAGACCATGCAGGACATTCTTGACCGGCTGATCGATCGCCTTCCAGGCGACGAGGCGAAACGATCGCCGAGTTCCCGGCGACCCGATGGGGACGGCGACCGTCGGCCCGGCGCACGACCGATCGATCCGTCTCCGCTTTCCGAACTCGACGACATTGCGCCGCGTGCGGTTCTGCTGCAGCGCGCTTCGAACCCGGGCGAGGAAGCAGGCCCCTCGTCCAGCGAGCTGGAACACGAGTTCCTGCTCGAGCCCGGCGCAGGCGCGCCGAACCCACTGCAATCCGCGCCGGATCTTGCCAACGCAATCGGCCCCCGCACCAATCCCGCAATCTCCGCGCACATCGCGGCCGCCCGCCGCGCCGCTCAATCCGCCGTCGCTGAAAGCAAGGGCGCGGAATCCTCCAGCGCCTGGCCCGGCCTCGGCAGGCGGGTACGGGGCGCGAGACAATTCTACCGCCCACCACAAGCGCTCGCTGTTGCTCGCGGCGGCGCTCATTCTTGCCGCCACCGCCGCCGTGCGCATGATCGCCGTGCATGGATCCTTCACGCAAAGGTCGGATCTAGCCACCCCCGCGGTGAAGATCGCGAGCGCAGAAGCGCCCCCCAGGGCCGCAGGTCCTGGCGCTGTGGCGAGCAAAACCGCGCCGGCGGCGGTCGACACGGCCCCGATCGGCTCGATCAACCCGGCGCGAGCGAACGTCGGCGGCGAAGGCGGACCGACGCCGCCCGACCTTTCGGCTGCAATTCCGACCGGCGTCGCTCCGACCTTGCGCGAGGCGGTCCTCTCCGGTTCGCCGGCCGCGCAATATGACCTTGCCCAACAGCTGTTCGAGGGACGCGCGCTGCCCCAGGACCAGGCGAAGGCGGCGTTCTGGTTCGCCCGGGCGGCGTCCGCCGGCTACCCGCCGGCGGAATTCAGGCTGGGCGCGCTTTACCAGAAGGGCGTAGGGGTCGGGCGGGATCCGGCGGCGGCGAAGCGCTGGTATCATGCGGCGGCGGAAGCCGGCAACGCCCGGGCGGCCCATAACCTCGGCGTAATCAATGCCGAGCCGGTCGGCGAGAAAGCGGATTACGGCGAAGCGGCGAAGTGGTTCCGGCGGGCGGCGGAACTGGGCGTCCGAGACAGCCAGTACAACCTTGCGGTTCTTTATGCGCGCGGACTGGGCGTCGACCAGGACTTGCGCCAGTCGTGGCTATGGTTCTCGCTCGCCGCCGCCCAGGGCGACGCCGAAGCGGCGAAAAAGCGTGACGAGGTCGCCGAAAAAATGGACCCCGACGCGCGGGCGGCCGCGGCTCAACTCCTGTCGAAGGTGAAGGTCGGAGCGCCCGACCCCGCGGCCAACGACCTTGGCGCTTCGTCCGCGGGCGCGCCGGACAAAGCCCAGCCGGAGCGGACAAAGCCGGCTGCAGCGTCGTCGGACGAAGGCGCGCACTCCGGTCTCTGACGCCAGAACCATGTCGTGGCGTTGCGCGGCCGGGTTGTCAGCGTCGCCGGCATTCGCTTCCCCCCACGCATGGAAAGCGGCGCGGCCCAAGGGGGAACGATCGGCGCTACTCGGCCGGCGTCACGATTACCGCGATGCTCGGATCCCTGACGTTGCTGAGTTGCACGTCGACGGGCCGGTCCGGCAGGTCGAACTTCACGCTCTTGCGCGCGCCGTCGCAGCCGCGGACCCCGGAAAACGCCTTCGGGTGAAGGAAGGCGCCACTGTCGACGACATCGATCCAGCCTTCGGAAGCAATCGTGATCTTGTAAACACCGGGCTTTGCCGGCGCGGCGAGGGTGAAATGGCCGGCGAAGGACGGATCGCCCTTCGGCGCCCGCTCCGGTGCATGCGGCAAGCCCGCCTCGGCGAAGCTGACGAGCCGCAGCGTCTCGGCCGAACGGTAGGCGAGCGCGCCGCCGTTGGCGACGATCGGCTTGTCGGTCGCAGCGAGCGCGGCGCGCTCCGTCTCGAGCGGCCAGCGGAATGCGTCGCAGCCCAGGGGCTCGTCCGCGGCCGCAAGGCTCGGCGTCGCCACAAGCGCCGCGACCAGAACGAACCGCCAAGGCGTCATTTTGAAGTGACTGTCGCGGCAGGCGCCTTGAACTGGTCGGGCTTTGCGCCGTGCAGCAGCTCGACCGCCGCCTCGAGCTGCGTGTCCTTGGCCCGTTCCGGCGGAACGTAAGCGTCCGACCCCTTCTCCTCTTCCGAGCCGTTCTTCAGATGACCGACCAGGGAGGCTTCGCCCATGCTCGACACCTTGCCCTTGAGATCGTCGGGGATGTTCTCCAGCACCACAATGTCCGGATCGATGCCCTTGGCCTGAATCGAGCGGCCAGACGGGGTATAATAACGCGCCGTCGTCAGCTTCAGGGCGCCCTCGTCGCCCAGCGGCAGGATGGTCTGCACCGATCCCTTGCCAAACGAGCGCGTGCCCACGAGCGTCGCCCGCTTGAGATCCTGCAGCGCGCCGGATACGATTTCCGAGGCCGACGCCGAGCCGCCGTTGATCAGCACGACGACCGGCTTGCCTTCGGACAGGTTGACGCCGCGCCGGGCGCTGTAGCTTTGCTGCTGCTCGGGGTCGCGGCCACGCGTGGTCACGATCGGCCCGCTGTCGACGAAGGCGTTGGTGATTTCGACCGCCTGATTGAGCAATCCGCCCGGATTGTTGCGCAGATCGAGAATATAACCTTTGAGCTTGGCGTCGCCGGGTTCGGCGCGAAAGTGGTCAAACGCCCGGCGCAGTCCCTCGTAGGCTTCCTGGTTGAACTGGGTGATGCGGATGTAGCCGATATCGCCGCTCTCGATATGCGAGCGGACCGACTGCACATGGATGATTTCGCGGACGATCGTGTATTCCTTGGAATCCTTGCTGGCGCCGCGCTCGATGAGAAGGCGGACGCTCGATTTTGCCGTCCCCCGCATCTTGTCGACGGCCTCCTTGAGGGTCAGGCCCTTGACGGGGGTATCGTCGATTCGCGTGATGAGATCGCCGGAGAGGAGGCCGGCCCGCGCCGCCGGGGTGTCGTCGATGGGGCTCACGACCTTCACCAGGCCGTCCTCCATCATCACCTCGAGCCCGAGACCGCCGAACTCCTCCCCTTTCATGCTGCTCTGGAAGTCCTCGAGCGCCTTCGGATCGAAATAGGTCGAGTGCGGATCCAACGAGGCGAGCATACCGTCGATCGCGCCCCGGACCAGCTTGTCGTCGTCCGGCTTCTCGGCGTAATTGCTGCGGACCTTGTCGAAGACCTCGGCGAACAGCGGAACGCCGGTGTTTCCGGCGGCCGTGGCCGCCTTCAGCACACCGTGCGACGCCCCAGCGAGCGCCGCGCCGGCGACGACGCCGACGGCGAGATAGGAGAGCCCATTCGGCATGGCTTTCAATTCGCTCCTCGGCGCATGTCGGACACTGTCAGTTGGGCTTGGCGGAACTGGCAGGCGCAGGCGGCGCCGAAGCGTCCGTCTTGCTGGGTTCGGCATTCGGCTTGGCCGCGTCCGAATCCACCGAGGCCGTCTCGGCCGGTTTCACGCCGTTCAGAAGCCCGATGGCCGCCTTCAACTGGTTGTCGTCCTTCTCGTCCGGCGGCACGTAGGCCTGCGACGCCGACGTATCCTCGGCGCCGTTCGTCAGATGCCCCTTGAGCGAGGCTTCGCCCTTCATGTCGTCCTTGCCCCTGAGATCGGGAGGAACGGCCTCGAGCACCCTGTAGTCCGGCTCGATGCCCTTGGCCTGGATCGATCGGCCGGACGGCGTGTAATAGCGCGCGGTGGTCAGCCGCAGCGCGCCGTCCTGGCCGAGCGGCATGATCGTCTGAACCGAGCCCTTGCCGAATGACCGCGTCCCGATCAGGGTCGCGCGCTTGTGGTCCTGCAGGGCGCCGGAGACGATTTCGGACGCCGAGGCGGAGCCGCCGTTGATCAGCACGACGAGCGGCTTGCCGGCCGAAAGGTCGCCGCCCGGCCGGGCGTCGAACCTCTGCGTCTCGTCCGGCGTCCGTCCGCGGGTCGAGACGATCTCGCCCCGGTCGACGAACGAATTGACCACGGCGATCGACTGATCGAGCAGGCCGCCCGGATTGTTGCGCAAATCGAGGATGTAGCCCTTGAACTTGTCGGCCGGGATCTCCGTCTTCAGCTTCTCCATCGCCTCCTTCAGCCCGTCCTCCGTCTGCTCGGTGAACTGCGTGATGCGAATGTAGCCGATGTCGCCGTCCTCGACGTGCGACCGGACCGATTGCACGCGGATGAGGTCCCGGACGATCGTGTAGTCCTTGACCTCTTTCTTGGGGCCGCGGACGATCTTGAGCTTGACCGGCGAATTGATCGCGCCGCGCATCTTCTCGACCGCCTGATCCAGGGTCAGGCCCTGCGTCGGCGTGTCGTCGATCGCGGTGATGACGTCGCCGGACATGATCCCGGCCTTTGCCGCCGGCGTGTCGTCGATCGGCGTCACGACCTTGATCAGGCCGTCCTCCTGGGTCACCTCGATCCCAAGTCCGCCGAATTCGCCCTTGGTCTGGACCTGCATGTCCTTGAACGCTTTCGCGTCCATATAGCTCGAATGCGGGTCGAGCGACGAGAGCATGCCGTTAATCGCGGCCTCGATCAGCTTCGACTCGTCGGGCTTCTCGACATAATCGTTACGGATTTTGTCGAACACGTCGCCGAACAGGTTAAGCTGGCGATAGGTGTCTGTGGCCGCCGCGTAGGCGGCGGGACTGAGGTAGGCGACCGTTTGCGGCGCCGCCAGCGTCACTGTGACGCCGAGAACGGCGCCCAAACTCAAAAGACCTGCATTCCGATTCATCCGCGCGCCTTTTCGATGTCTGTCTTTGCCCACCACGGCCCCGGATCGATCGCCGTTCCGTCTTTCCTCAGTTCGATATAGAGAACGGGCTTGCCAGTTCCAACTGCCGCCGCGGCCGCCATCTTCGTCGACCCGTCGCCCACCACGCCGACCGGCTCGCCGGAGAGAACGGCCTCGCCCCGCGAGACGTATGTGCGTTCCATACCCGCCAATAGGACATAATATCCTTCGCCGGCGTCGATTATCAAGAGTTCGACCATAACTCCTAAAGGGCCCGGAATAGAGCACCGAGCCGTCGGCCGGCGCGGAGACGACCGCGCCCGCGAGGGTCGCGACCAGAATCCCATGCTCTGTCCCGCCGAAGCCGTCGGAAGATCCGAACGCTTTGAGAATCGTCCCCGCGACCGGGAGCGGCAGGCGGCCTTTGACGTCGGAGAACGCGACTTCCGGGCGCAGGCGGACCAGTTGAACCCCCTGGGCTTTTTCCGCCTTCGCTTCGATATCCCGCGCTGCGCGTTCGTCGGCGACGCGCGCCGCCTGCTCCCGCTCGCGGCGTTGAGCCTCCTCGGCCTCGATTCGGGCGATCAGGTCCTTGAGCGTCGCGGCCTGGTTGGCGAGGTCCGCGGCCCGCTTCTGCTGCGAGCCGAGCGCCGCCTCCGCCGAGGCCATGGACTGCGCGCGTGCGTCGACGAGCGCGGCGAGACGCGCTTTTTCGTTGGTCAGGGAGACGACGGCGTCGGCATGCCGCTGCCGCTCCTCGGCGATCGTGGTCCGCGTCGCCGACAGGTCCGCGACGTCATGGGCGAGCCGTTCGGTCTCCGCCTTCAGGTTGGCGGTCATGGCGCTGAGCAGGGTCGCCGCCCGCACCGCCTCCGCCATGTCGCCGGATCGAATCAGGATCGCCGGCGGCGGGTTGGCGCCCATCCGCTGAACGGCGGCCAGGATCTCGACGATCGCGCCGCGGCGGGCGCCGAGCGAACGGCTCAGCGCGTCGGCCTTGATGTTGAGGCTGTCGAGTCGCTCATCGGCGGCGGCGACGCCGCGCTCGGCCTCCTGCACGCGGGCCGTGGTCGCGATCATCGCATCCATCAGCCGCGCCTTATCCATCCGGATCGATTCGATTTCCGATTGAATGTCCCGGCGCTGGGTCTCCGAGGCCCTCATGGTGTCCTCGACCCCGCGCAGTTCGGTCTGCTTGTCGACCTTCTGCTGCTCGGGGGCCGGCGCGGCCGGGTCGGCGAACGCGGGCCCGGCGCAGCCGACCGCAGCGCCGACCGCGGCGACGCGCAGCGCCTCTCGCACCCTTCGTGTTCGATTCACCGGCATGACGCGTCCACAATCATCAAATCTGGCCCGAATCGCGGCGATTTAGCCGCGATGATAGGGATGACCCGATAAAATCGATAGCGCCCGATAGAGCTGCTCGACAGCCATGACCCGCACAAGCTGGTGCGGCCACGTCATCGCGCCGAAACTGATCACCGTGGACGCCTTCGTCCGCAGCGAGGCCGACAGACCGTCCGGACCGCCGATGACCACGACATAGGCCGCGGTCCCCAAGTCGCGTGCACGAGCAATATCGGCCGCCCAGGACGCGCTGCTCGGGGAGTGGCCGCGCTCGTCCAGCGCGACAAGCGCGTCGCGGAGCCCGAGCGCCTTGTCGAGAGCGGCGGCCTCCTCGGCTCGCCGATCCTCGGGCCGTCGCGCCCGGAACTCGTCGATTTCGCGCACGTCGACATCCGTGACGCCCGCCGATCGCGCCGTCGCCTTCAATCGCGCATAGTAGCGCTCGAACAGCTCCCGCTCCGGTCCGGACTTCAGGCGGCCGACGCAAACCAGCGTGATGCGCACGACCAGCCCCCGCTTCGCCCGCCTCAGGGGCCCCTGACCTCGCCCGGCCTGTCCGCGCCCCAGATCTTTTCGAGATTGTAGAATTGGCGGACGTCGGGACGGAAAATGTGGACGATCGCGTCGCGAGCGTCCAGGAGGACCCAGTCGCAGACCGGCATGCCCTCGATTTTCGGGGTCGGGAAGCCGGCTTCGCGGCACGCCTTGACCACCCGGTCGGCGATCGCGCCTACATGGGTGCTCGACCGTCCGGACGCGATGATCATTCGATCCGCGATTGTTGTTTTGCCCGACAGGTCGATGGAGACAATGCTTTCGGCTTTTGCGTCCTCAAGGCTGCCGAGAATGGCCCGGGACAGGGAATCAAGCGCCGAAGCGACCGCCGCAGGCCCGTCAGCTTTCCGGGTCGCGTTCGAATGAGACGTAAGCGTCAGCGTTGCATTCCCTTCGGCGCAGCCTCGGCTGGACCGCGCTCCACGCCCTAGATTAGTCGAAGCCCCGTGGCTTTCAAGGCTCGAACAGCCTCACAGCGTCAAAACAATCTTCCCGACATGCGCGCCGCTGTCGATCCGCGCATGGGCCTTGGCCACGTCCGTGAGCGGGAAGACCGAATCGATCACGGGTTTGCATCGACCGGCCTCGATGAGCGGCCAGACCCGGGTCCGCAGGGCCTCGGCAATGACCGCCTTCTCGGCCGGCGGGCGTGGACGGAGGGTCGAACCGGTGTGGATGAGCCGCTTGTGCATGAGCGGCCGAAGATCGACCTCGGCTGTCGGCCCGCGCAGGAACGCAATCTGGACGATCCGGCCGTCCACCGCGGCGGCGGCGTAGTTGCGCGCGACATAGTCGCCGCCGACCATGTCGAGGATGACGTCGGCGCCTTTCCCGCCCGTAGCCGCAGAGGTTTGGGCGACGAAATCGTCGGTGCGGTAATTCACGCCGACATCGGCGCCGAGCCGAATGCATTCGGCGACCTTTTCGTCGGCGCCCGCCGTCGCGATCACCTTGGCGCCGAACGCCTTGGCGAGCTGGATCGCCGTCGTGCCGATCCCCGACGTCCCGCCGTGAACGAGCAGGGTCTCGCCGGCCTTGAGCGCGCCGCGGTCGAAGACATTCGTCCAGACGGTAAAGTAGGTTTCCGGGATCGCGGCCGCCTCGACCGCCGTCAGCCCAAGAGGCCAAGGCAGGGCGTTCGATTCGTGCGCGACGCAGTAGTCGGCGTAGCCGCCGCCGGGAACGAGCGCCGTGACCCGCGCGCCTTCGGGATATCGGGCGGCGCCGGGGCCGCGCGCTACGATCGGGCCGGCGACCTCGAGGCCCAGGATGTCGCTCGCGCCCGGCGGCGGCGCGTAGAACCCCATGCGCTGGAGGACGTCCGGCCGATTGACGCCGGCGGCCTCGACCTTGATCAGGACTTCGCCGGCCCCGGGGAGGGGCCGCGGACGCGTCTCGACCAGAAGAACCTCCGGCCCCCCGGGGCGGGTCGCCGCGACCGCGCGCATCGTCTGTTGCCGGTCCGTCATCGTGCCGATCTCCTGCATGATCGGGGGGTCTTCTCGGGGACGGTCGCGCCCACGTCAAGCGCGGACCACGACGGCTATGGACCTCCCGGGCGAAGGGCTTAAACGACGCCACCCCGTCGTAGCCGTCGGGCAAAGAGCTTTTTTCCTTGGAGCTGCTTTGGAGCTGCTTTCCTTGGAGCTCCCGGGCGCGCGTCCCGCAGGCGCCGATCCGTCCGCCAGGCCAGCGCCGCGGCGGCGAAATGTCTGTTCGCTTGTCTCGGCCCGCTGGGCTCGCCGCGCTAAGGCTTTCCAGGGGATCGCGCCGTCAAGCCAATCCTCCCTCCTTGAGAAAGCGCTTGAGGTTCTTAAAGCCGAGCGTGACGTAGGTCTTGGGGTCGGCCTTCTTGGGGTCCTGCTCGGCCTCGATCACGACCCATCCCGAATAGTCGGGGAGCGCCTTGAAAACGCCGGCAAAGTCGATAAAGCCGTCGCCCGGCACGGTGTAAACGCCCTCGAGCACGGAATCGAGAAACGACCAGTCCTCGGCGAGGGCCTTGGCGGCGACCTCCTTGCGAACGTCCTTGGCATGGACGTGGCCGATCCGACCGGCGTAGGTTTTCGCCAGCCGAACCGCGTCGCCGCCGGCCCAGGTGATGTGGCCGGTGTCGAGCAGGAGTTTCACCGCCGGACCGCTCCCGGCCATGAAGCGATCGACGTCCTCGGGCGTCTGGACGACCGTGCCCATGTGGTGGTGGTAGACGACCTGAAGCCCGAAATCCTTGACGAGTTCGGCGAACTTGGTCATCCGGGGCAGGAAAATGCCCCATTCCGCCTCGGTCATGATGGGCCGGGTCGAGAGCGGCGCGGACTTCGTCCCATGAACCGTGCGCGTGCACTCGCAGGCGACCAGCACCTCAGCGCCCGCGTTTTTGCGCAGTTCGAGCTCGGCTCTGCCGGCTGCGAACTCGGCGTCGGCGTCGCGCTCGGTGAGGAAGGTCGAATACCAGCCGGAAATGAACGCCAGGCCGTACTCGGCCAGCTTGGCCTTGAGCTCCGGCGCGGTATTGGGAAACTTGTTGCCCTTCTCCATGCCCTCGAGCCCGATGTCGCGGGCGTCGCTCAGGCACTGCTCGAGGGAAATGTCGCCGCCGATCTCCACCATGTCGTCGTTGGACCAGCAAATCGGGTTGGCGCCGATACGGATCATTCGCTGACTCCCTGTTCAGCCGCTAGCGGTCCCTCGCTTGACGGCCCGTCGGGCGCGAGCCGCGCCGCTGCGCGTCCCCAGCTGTCTATTTTCAACCGGAACATTCTACCCCGCGGTTCATTCGGAACTCAAGTTCTGTTTCGTGTCCGCGCGCACAACGGGACGCGACGGCGCTCAAACGGCGCTTTAAAAGTTTGATATGGACGAAATGATCCATTTATGCTAGCGCATAGAATTATCAGGCCGATAGGCCGGTGCAGGTAGAGAGCGCGTCCGGGAGCCAGGAGAGGAACTGACATGACCATTTCGCCGCCAAACGCGTCGCCGCTGTATCGAACCGTGCACGGGGCGGCGACCGACGTCTGGAATGACTCCTGCTCGCCTCGGGAGCTCGAATACGCGATCGGCAACGGGGCGGTCGGCGCGACCACCAATCCGTCCATCGTTCTGGCTGTTCTCAAGAAGGAGTTTGACGCCTGGAAGGGCAAACTCCGCGAACTGATCGACGAAAGCCCGTCGGCCAGCGAAGACGCGATCGCCTGGAAGCTCATCGAGGAGATGGCACTGCGCGGCGCCGAGATGCTGATGCCGGTATTCGAGCGGGAGCGACATCTCAAAGGCCGGCTCTCCATGCAGACGAACCCGGTCAATTACCGCGACGCCTCGAGCCTCGTGGAACAAGCGGTTCATTTCAGTGGGCTCGCGCCGAACGTCCAGGTCAAGATTCCGGCGACCGCCGCCGGCATTGCCGCAATCGAAGAGGCGACCCGCCTCGGGGTCAACATCAACGCGACGGTCAGCTTCACGCTGCCACAGGCGATCGCCGTCGCGGAAGCGGTGGAGCGCGGACTCGACCGCCGCGTCAAGGACGGTCATGACGTGTCCGGCATGACCCCGGTCTGCACGATCATGCTCGGGCGACTGGACGACTGGCTGAAAGTGATCGCCGCCCGCGAGGGCGTCATCACCATGCCTGGCCACCTCGATTGGGCTGGCGTCGCCACATTCAAAAAGGCCTACGGCGTCTTCAAGGCGCGTGGATACAGGGCGCGGTTGCTCGCCGCCGCATACCGTCACCATCTGCACTGGTCGCAACTGATCGGCGGCGACGTCATTCTGACCATCCCGTATGAATGGCAGGTGCAGTTCAACAAATCTGACGTGGAAGTCAAGCCGCGCATCGCCGACCCCGTCGACCCCGCCATTATCGACGACCTCTATCGGAAGCTCGCAGATTTTCGCCGCGCTTATGACGAAAACGGCATGTCCGTTCAAGAATTCGACGGGTATGGCGCGACCGTGAGGACGCTACGGTCGTTCATCGAGGCGTACCGGGACCTCACGGCGCTGGTGCGCAACTCGATGCTGCCGCCGCCTTGAGCAAGGCCGTCCAGCACGCCAAACTCGTCTCGGCCTTCGACGCGGCTCGCAAGATCGGGCGCGAGATCCTGATCGAGATCATCGCCTCCAAGTCCGGTCCGCTCCGTGACGACGCGGTTTCGCGCGAGCGGGCGGAGCTTTACGACGCCGGATTGAAGCCCGACTGGTGGAAGCTTGAGCCACAGGCGTCGGTCACGGCGTGGCCGGCGATCGACGCCGTGATCGCCGCGCGCGACCGAGGCGGAGGCGGCGAAGGACGTGGTCCCGGCGCCGAGGGTTCTGGATCCGGCGCCAATGGGCTCGGCCGTCCCGCCGCGCCGACCGCCGCAATCGTCGCGCCCGCGGACGCCGCTGGCCATGGGTGGCTGCGCTTCGCTATACTGGCCTCCCTTCAAGTTTTGTGAGGACCGGTGACCGATTTCGATACGATTCAGGAGGATTTCGCATCCCTCGACGAATGGGAAGACCGCTATCGCTATGTGATTGAGCTTGGCCACGACCTCGAACCCTTGCCCGAGCAGGCCCACAACGACGAGACCAAGGTGCGCGGCTGCGTCAGTCAGGTCTGGCTCGACAAGCACCTGAGCAAAAACGCGTCGGGCGAGACGGTGCTCCATTATCGCGGCGACAGCGACTCGCATCTCGTGCGCGGCCTGATCGCCATCACGCTTGCGCTTTTCTCGGATCAGACGGCCAGGCGCATTCTCGACACGGACGCCTTGGCCACGTTCCGCTCGCTCGGCCTCGAGCAGCACCTCACCCCGCAGCGCTCGAACGGCGTGCGCGCGATGATCGACCGCATCCGCAAGGACGCCGCGGCGGCCGCGGTGTGAGGACGGCCGTCAGGCTCCGCCGCCGGGGCTGAACGTCTTGAGGTAATGGGCGATCGCAGCGAGGTCCGTTTTAGGCACTTGGCCGAGATTGCGAACCACCGCCGCCATCGGGCCGCCGAGCGAATCGCCGGACGGCGTGAGACCGGTCGAGAGCGCGAAGGCGATATCGCTTTCCGTCCAGTCCGCAAGACCTGTCGCGGTGATGTTCGGGGCCTTGCCCTTTCCCTCAGGCAGCGGCGCCCCGGTAAGGCGGCGCGACGCGACGACGCCGCCGAGCGCGCTGCGGGGAGAATGGCACTCGCCGCAATGGCCCGGCCCCTCGACGAGATAGCGACCGAGCGCTTCGCGATCGGTTGGATCCTGCGCGAGCGGGCGCGAGACCGCGGGCATGTACAGAAGCTTCCAGAAGCCGACCGCCCTGCGAATCGAGAACGGAAACGCCAGCGCATCGGGGGGCGCGCGCCCGGAGACGGGCGGGGTCGTGCGCAGAAAGGCGAACAGGTCGCGCACGTCTTTGACGGACATTCGCGCATAAGACGGGTAGGGGAAGGCCGGATAGAGGTGCCGGCCGTCCGGCGCGACGCCAGCCATCAGGGCGTTGGCGAAATCGACCGCCGACCAGGCGCCGATGCCGTCGGTCCGGTCGGTCGAAATGTTGGGAGGGAAGACAGAGCCGAACGGCGTCTTCAGCTCCAGGCCGCCGCCGAGCCGCATCGGATCGGTCTGGCCCGGCGACATGTGACACGAGTCGCAGCCAGCAAGGAAGAACACGTTCCGCCCCGCCGCCGGGTCCCCCGGCGCCGAGACCGCGCGCCTGGTTTCGACGTCGATCGGACGCGGTGCGGTGAGCACCCAGGCCGCCGCAGCCAGGGATGCGACGACGATCGCGATGCCGACCGCGAGCGCGGTTCGCTCGGTCGTCATTGAGGTCGCCGAGGTTCAATTCTGCTTGGCGCGATACTTCTCGTGGCACCCGCCGCAGTTCTTGTAGAAGTTCGGCATGGTCGCCCTGAAGCTGGCCGGGTCATTGACTGCAGCGAGCGCGGCCGCCGCGTCGTCCCCGAGCTTCTTGAATCGGGCGTCGAAGTCCGCCGAGTCTTCCCAGATCGCCGGCAAAGCTTTGGTGTCGCCCGTCTTGCTGTCTGGCGGGAACAGTGCGGGCATCTTTTCCGCGGCGTTGGCGTAGGTTCTCAAGGCCTTCTGAACCGCCGCGAGGTCGAACGGAGCTTCGCCCTTCAACATCGCCACGACCGGCTTGGTCGCCTCACCGTTCGCCTTCATCAGCGCCTGGCGCTGCTTGATCGCGTCGGCGCCCGACATCGCAAGCGCGAAACTCGCGCTCAACGCCAATACCGCGGCCGCGCTGGCGGCCGATTTGACCCTTGTCATGCTCATCGCCTCCTCACCTGTTGAACAGATCTCGTCGACCGCGCGAAGCGCTTCGGCTGGCGAGGTTCGAATTTCGTCGCGCCAAGGTTCGCCATCTTGCCCCGGTCTGACCTTTGGTCAACGATTCGTTAAGCGAGCCGGCGGACAATGAAACACACATTCGTGAAGCCCGGGCGACCCCCGATGAGCGAGCTTCAATGAGCGAACGCGACGAACGGGACTTCGACCGAAACCCGGACGCGGCCGAGCCCGGCGGAAGAGGGATCGCCCGGCGGCCGCCCGGCGTTGACGCGCGCGCTGTCGCAGGTTCTGACGACGACGCGCCCGCCCCGGCGCTGCCGCTCGTTCTGTCGCCCGCGCCCTGGGAGGAGGCGTACGACGAGCGGATCGCCGCGTCGTCCGCCCGCGCCTTTCGCCGTCGGGCCGCCGGAATCGGCGTCCTCGCGGCTGCGCTCGTCGCGGCGTGCGCCGCCGCGTTCGTGGTCGTCGACCATCACCGCCAGGCCAGCCTGCTCGCCGAACGAACACAGGAGAATACCAGGCTCGCTCAGACCGTCGCCTCGCTCGGCGCCCGGCTGCAGGCGATCGAAAGCGCCAAGGGCCGCGACGAGCTTGCCGAGTTGCGCCGGTCGGTTAACGACCTGAAGAGCGCCGCCGACACCTCGCACGAGCTCGGCGCCGCCATCTCGCAGCTCTCGCAGCGGGTGGAGAAGCTCGACCGCGAGCAGGACGCCAGAATCGAGAAGCTTGGCGAACGGGTCGACCGCGGCACGACGGCGCACACGGCGGAGCTCTCGGCGCGGATCGAGAAGCTCGAGAAGAAACCCCCGGCGTCGGCGCCCGTTCTGGCGGGGCCGCAGCCGACCACGCCCCAGCCGCCGAAGTTCGGAGACAACGTGTCCCTGGACCCGACCGGCTCGATCGACCGGCCGAAGCCGATCCTGCGCGGTTATGTCGTGCTCGGCGTGCGCGACGACATCGCCATGATCGGCGGCCAATACGGCGAGCGGGCGGTTCGGCCAGGCGACTTTTTGCCGGGGGCGGGCCGGATCGAGCGGGTCGAGCGCCAGGGCCCGAACTGGGTCGTCGTCACCGAGCACGGGCTGATCGCCTCGCCCTACGCCGCGCCTGACTGACCCGAGCAAGCAGCCGGGCTTGGCGACGCTCGCCGACGGCGGTCCCGACATGTGATCGCGGCGCATCAGGTGCGTCAAAAGCGCAGCCTGGTCCCGCCGCGCTTTCGATCAAAGAGCGCTTATGTTACGAAGCCGCCTTCGAGGGTCCGAGCGTCTTGCCGCCGTGGCCCGAACGGCAGACGGCGCGAAATGGCAGAACGGCGCAGCAGTTTCAGCTACGAGGACCTCCTGGCCTGCGGCAGAGGCGAATTGTTCGGCGCCGGCAACGCGCAGTTGCCGCTCCCGCCGATGTTGATGTTCGATCGCATAGCCGGGATTTCGGAGACCGGCGGCGCCAATGGCAGGGGCGAAGTGCGGGCCGAGTTCGACATCAAGCCGACCCTGTGGTTTTTCGATTGCCATTTCAAGGGCGACCCGGTCATGCCCGGGTGCCTTGGTCTCGACGCGCTTTGGCAGCTCACCGGCTTCTTTCTCGGCTGGCTCGGCCTGCCGGGCCGGGGCCGCGCCCTTGGCGTCGGCGAGGTGAAGTTCGCCGATCAGGTGCTTCCGACAGTCAGGAAACTCGTCTATGGCGTCGACATGAAGCGCGTCTTCAAGGGCAAACTCGTTCTCGGCATTGCCGACGGCTGGCTGGAGGCCGACGGCAAGCGCATCTACGACGTCAGGGACATGCGGGTCGGTCTGTTCAGCCCGGCGACCCCCGCCTCCGCCTGAAAGTCGAGTCCGCCGAGACGCGCGATCATGGAGAAATCGGGATGAAACGCGTCGTCGTCACCGGCATGGGCATTGTCTCGTCGATCGGGAACACCGCCCAGGAGGTCGCCGCCAGCCTTCACGACGCGCGCTCCGGCGTGACGCGGGCGGAGAAGCTGGCCGAACTCGGCTTCCGCTCCCAGGTCCATGGCGCGCCGACCCTCGTCGCCGAAGAGGTGGTCGACCGCAGGGCGATGCGGTTCCATGGCGGCGGCACCGCCTGGAACCACGTCGCCATGGACCAGGCGATCGTCGACGGCGGGCTTGAGCCCGGGGAGGTCTCCAACGACCGCACCGGCATCATCATGGGATCGGGCGGCCCCTCGACCCGCGCGATCGTCGAAGCCGCCGACGTCACCCGCTCCAAGGGCCCGAAGCGGGTCGGGCCGTTTGCAGTGCCCAAGGCCATGTGCTCGACCGCTTCGGCGACGCTTTCGACCTGGTTCAAGATCAAAGGCGTCAGCTACTCGATCTCCTCGGCCTGCGCGACCTCAAATCACTGCATTGGCGCGGCCTACGAGCAGATCCTGATGGGCAAGCAGGACGTGATGTTCGCCGGGGGCTGCGAGGAGCTCGACTGGACGCTGTCGGTCCTCTTCGACGCGATGGGCGCGATGTCGTCGGCCTATAACGAAACGCCGGCCCGCGCCTCGCGCGCCTACGACCGGAACCGCGACGGATTCGTCATTTCGGCCGGCGCAGGCGTGCTGGTGCTCGAGGACTACGAGCGGGCGAGGTCGCGCGGCGCCAAGATCTACGCCGAGATCGTCGGCTACGGCGCGACCGCGGACGGGAACGACATGGTCGCCCCGTCGGGCGAAGGCGCGGTGCGCTGCATGCGACAGGCGCTTTCGACGGTGAAGGTCCCGATCGACTACATCAACCCGCACGCGACCTCGACGACGGTCGGCGACATCAAGGAGATCGAGGCGCTGCGGGAAGTGTTCGGCTCCGGCGAGACGTGCCCGCCAATCTCGGCGACGAAGTCGCTGACCGGCCATTCGCAGGGCGCGACGGGCGTGCACGAGGCGATCTATTCGCTGTTGATGATGCGCAACGGCTTCATCTGCGAAAGCGCCCACATCGACGAGATCGATCCGGCCTTCGCCGACATGCCGATCGTCCGCAAGCGGCGGGACAACGTGAGCTTACGCGCCGTATTGTCGAATTCATTCGGCTTCGGCGGCGCCAATGCGACCCTCGTCTTCAAGCAGGTTGACGCCTGACCGCCGCCCCGAAAGCCTCCAACCTGAAACCAAAGAGCAAGCGATGTCGTCCGGCCTGATGAATGGGAAGCGCGGCCTCGTCATGGGCGTCGCCAACGACCACTCGATCGCCTGGGGGATCGCCAAGGCCCTTGCGACGGAAGGCGCGGAACTCGCCTTCACTTATCAGGGGGAGGCGCTCGGCAAGCGGGTGACGCCGCTTGCCGAGAGTCTCGGATCGACGCTGATCGCGCCGTGCGACGTCGAGGACATCGCCTCGGTCGACGCGACGTTCGCGCGGATTGCGGAAGAGTGGGGAACGCTCGATTTCCTCGTCCATTGCATCGGTTTTTCCGACCGCAATGAGCTCAAGGGCCGCTACGCCGACACGACGCGCGAGAACTTCGTCCGCACGATGGTGATCTCGGCCTTCTCGTTCACCGAGGTCGCCAAGCGGGCCGCAATCCTCATGCCCTCGGGCGGGGCCATGCTGACGCTGACCTTCGGCGGCTCGACCCGGGTGATGCCGAACTACAACGTCATGGGCGTGGCCAAGGCGGCGCTGGAATCGAGCGTGCGCTATTTGGCGGCCGACTTCGGGCCCGACAATATCCGCGTCAACGCCATTTCCGCCGGCCCGATCCGGACGCTGGCCGGCGCAGGCATTGCCGACGCGCGCTTCATGTTCAATTTTCAACGCGCCCATTCCCCCCTTCGGCGCACGGTGACGATCGAGAACGTCGGCGGCGCGGCGCTCTATCTGCTTTCGAGCCTGTCGGAAGGCGTGACCGGCGAGGTCCATTTCGTCGACGCCGGCTACGGCATCATCTCCATGCCGAGGCCGGACGACATCAAGGAGTAGGCCGCTCTCCCTCAGGCGGGCCGGTCGTCGAGCGCCGTTTTTGCTATAGTCTTTTCGTGTCGGCCTCATGCCGAGACGGGAGAGAAAGGCACATGCCGGCGAGCAAACCTTGCGGCGCGCCGCTCGGCGGCTTTCGCCTGCTGGTCTGGGTGAGCGCGATCCTGGCGCTCACCGGTTCGCTCGCGTTCGCGGCGTCCGGGCCGAAGCCAACGCCATCGGCCCTCGACCAGGCCTTCCGTGCGTACATTGCCGGCCTGTGGCCGATGGCGGAGGCGCGCGCCGTCTCCCGCAAAACCTTCGACCGCGCCTTTGCCGGCGTCGCCTTCGATCCGCGGGTCGTCGCGGACACCAAACAGCAGGCCGAGTTCACGATCCCGATCTGGGACTATATCGGGGCGGCGGTGTCGCCCGACCGGATCGCGCGGGGCCGCGACAAGGCGCGGACGGTGGCGCCCTGGCTCGACAAGGCGAGCCGGATATACGGCGTCGACCCCGGAATCCTGATGGGGATCTGGGGTCTGGAGACGGATTTTGGCGCGTCCCCCGGCTCGTTCGACATTGTCCGCTCGCTGGCCAGCCTCGCCTTCGCGCGGTTTCGCGACGACTATTTTCGCAACGAACTCCTGTCTGCGCTTGTGATCCTGGAGGAGCGCGACATTGCGCCGCGCGCGATGGTCGGGTCCTGGGCGGGGGCGATGGGGCAGACGCAGTTCATGCCATCGAGCTTTCTCGCCTACGCGGTCGATTTCGAAGGCCACGGCCGGCGCGACATCTGGACCAGCGCGCCGGACGCGATCGGCTCGACCGCGAACTATCTTGCGAGCAAGGGGTGGACGCGCGACCTGCCCTGGGGGTTCGAAGTCACGCTGCCGCCGGGCTTCGCCCTCTCGGACGCCGATTCGGGGAAGGCCGCCTCGTTCGCCGCCTTCGCCGCCCGCGGCGTGCTGCGCGCCGACGGCAAGCCGTTTCCCGCCGCCGGCGAAGGACGGCTCCTGATCCCGGCCGGGCTCAAGGGGCCGATCTTCCTGGTCACCGGCAACTTCGACGTGATCAAGAGCTACAATTCGTCGACCGCCTACGCCCTCGCCGTAGCCCTGCTCGGCGACGCCATCCGCGGCGGGACGGGGCTCGTCGCGCCCTGGCCCCGATCGGACGTCGCGCTCAAGCCGGACGAGGTGCGCAATCTCCAGCTCAGGCTCAAACAGATGGGCTACGACCCCGGCGACATCGACGGCATGGTCGGAGAGGCGCTGCGCGGCGCGGTGCGAAAATACCAGGAAAGAGCCGGCCTTCCGCCCGACGGCTACGCCGACGCCGCCCTGCTGAGGCGAATCGAGGCGGACCGATGACACGCCATTCGCTGATGACCCGGCTCACTCTCGCATGACCCCGAAACGGCGCGACCACCCACACCGATGAGAATATGCGGCGGAGAGCCCCATAGCGATCGAGGGATTGCTTCAAATATGCCAGGTCCAGATCGAACCTATCGCTAACGGCTGGAAACGGAAGGGGCTAGGCGGGCGACGTGATGAATCTCAATGTCTCATCGTTGTTCTTTGAAATAGCGTTGCTACTGCTGCCGGGTTTCGTCTGGATGAAGATTCATACGAAGTTCGGCGCGAAGGGCGACATATCGCAATTCGATATCGTGTTAAATGCCTTCCTTTTCGGAGTCATAGCCTACGCTGTGCTATATGCGGTCTGGAAATTGGTCTTAACCGTTCGCCGCCCTCGAATTTGGCTCAAGAGCCCTTGCGCCGGAGACGTATCTAGATATCGGGATCGCCTCGAAGGGCGACTTATCGCGATTCGATATGGTGTTCAATGCCTTCCTCTTCGGAGTCATATGCCTACGCTGTGCTATAGCGGTCTATGAAGTTCGGCCTTTCAATGCATATCGTCGCCCTCGAAGTTGACAGCAAGAAGCTATTTCAACCGGAGTTGTTCATAGATATCGTCGCCGCGACGGGCATCGCAATCGTCCTCGCGATTCTTCATCTGTACGGCGAGAACTACAAACTGTTTACTCGATTTGTTCAATTGATACGGGCCACGCGGACGTATGGGGACGAAGATGTATGGGATTTCGTATTCAATTCATCATCCGTCCGAACGATGGGCTATGTTCATTTGCGCGACTTTGAGAACCGAGTCGTTTACGCTGGCTATGTCAACCTCTTTTCGGAGAGCGGCCAATTGCGGGAACTCGTGTTGAATAACGTAATCGTTTATGATTTCGACGGAACAGAAATGTATAAGGTGGCGAGGGTGTACCTTGCGCGCGAGCGCGATAACATCCACATCGAGTTTCCCGTTGAGGACTAAGGATTCGGAATGAGCGACAAAACGCACCATGGCTTCGCGCAAGACGGGGGCATGATCCGTCCGCTGGCCGAGGGCTACATTCGGCGCGGCGGGCAGGTTCAAGCGCCCGCTTCTGCGTCGCCCCGCCCCGCCCCGCCCGCGCCCTTCCGTCCGGCTCCGCCCCCCGCGGCCCCCGCGCCCAGCGAAGGAGCGAAGGGGAAATAGGCCCAAGGCAAGAACCTCAAAACGGGCGAAGGCCGCGCCGCGACCGCCTGTGCTGCGCTCGGTCTGACCGCCGCCCCAAGGGCAGCCGGCTGCCGAAAAAGCGGATCATGAGCAATGGACGGAAAAGTGCCCGTCCTTAACCCGTCTTCTTGAGCCCGGCGGCGCGGCGCAAGGTGGCGTTGATGCGGGTCTGCCAGCCAGGGCCTTGCTCACGGAAATACGCGAGCACGTCGGGATCGAGCCGAAGCTTGATCGCCTGCTTCGGCGCCGCCGACGGCGGCCGGCCGGGTCGGATCACCCGCTCGCCTATGCTGAGTTCGGCGCGGGCGAGCATGTCATCGGTGATTTCAGGCAAATCATTATCGGGTTTCATTGCCGAAGGCCTCGGGAAAGCGGCGGCGGAATTTGCGGACTTCCTTGGCATGGCAATACCTCATCGAGATCACGCGGCGAGCCGCGCCGCGTTGGGTCCAGGCGATCAACACGACCTGGCCGGCAAGAAACCCGGCCGGCAGCTGCCGCACCTCGCCATAATCGAAACGATCATCAAGCCATGTGGCGGTCGGGCCAGCGAACACCTCGGCGGCTTCACGAAGATCGATGCCGCGGGTTTCGAGGATGGCCGCCCGCTTGGCCGGATCACAGGTGATCTTCACCGCAATAACTGTACCCCCAAGAATGATCGGGCGTCAAATATTTCTGCGGGTACGCCCTTTGCCCGTGGGTAGGGTCGAACAGGCGCTTCGCGGCGCGGTGCGAAAATACCAGCAGCAACGGCTTTCACCCGGCGGCTACGCCGACCCCCCCCCTTCTGAAGCAAATCGAGGCGGACCGATAAGACTCGATCCGCCGCGCGCTCCGGTGGTTTCATAACCGCGCGACCGGACGATCCAGCCCCCAGTCGCCCGACGGGTCGGGACCGTGTTGCGGCCTCGACGGCGGCAGGCCGAACAAGGCGGCGGGAGGAACTGGGCAAACTGGGCGTCGCGGCATTCAATTTCCGAGTCCGTTTCGCGCGTTTTCAAGGGCTTGCGGCGACTTTGCGGCCTGGGGTAACTACCCAACAGCTCGCCTGCGAATGGCGAGCGCCTCGCCGGCCGGCCGGTCGGCTCGGAGTTGGTCCTCGCCGCGCTGGACACCAGAACCCGCCGCCGCCTCCACGCCCTCAAGCGCGGGCCCAAGCCAAAGAACGACGGGGCGGCCTCGGCCGCGTAGTAAAATGCACTGTCACCTATCCGCCCGTAATTCTCGGCGCGAACTTTTGTCGACATCGCCGAAAGTGTTCTATAGTCATTGCTCGGCCATCCTCGTGGCCCAAAACCGGAGAAAGAGAATGCGCCCCGCCCTCGCGATCCTGCTGGTCGCCTTCATTGTGTCTCCTGCAGGCGCCGACCCGTTGGACGATTGGTGCAAGACCGCGCGGCTACCATCGAGCATCGCGATATGCGGCGATGCTGAGCTGCAGGGCGCTCGCCATCGAGCGCAGCCGGGCTCGTCGACCCTGAGGGTAGTTGAGCCCTGAACAGCAAAAGGCGCTGCTCGCCGACCAAAATGACTGGGTTCGCTCGTATGCGCGCGTCTGCGGACTGCCCGATATGCCGTCTGCGCTGACGCTCGCGCCAGAGGTCAAGGCGTGCATGCCTCGCGCCGGATGGGCACGCCTCGCTTATCTTCGGGCGTACGGCTCTTTTTCCGCCTCGCCGCCTATGGGTCAGGCGTCCGCTCCCTTCGCACAGACGCCACCCGCGTCCGCGACCGTCGCAAGCAACCCGACGCGGATCGGTCCCAGCTTCGACTGCAACAAGGCCTTCTTGCCGCTCGCTCTGATGCTACCCTTCGCGTCGGCGGCACTGGCCGACTTGGACATTCTTCGTCCAGGCCTACCAAGCGCTGTGGCAGCAGGTGGGGAAGGAAGGGCAACGCCAGCTCTTGGCGGAAGCCGTCGATTTCCAGAACGCGGTGCTGCACGCCTGTCGCATCCCTGAAACGGCGCCGGTCTCGCGATCGCCGGAGTGCTTCGCCGCTGAATACGACCGGCAACGTTCGGTCTGGCTACTCGCGATTGAACGGCTTCCACCCTTTGTGGATGCAAGCCGGCCGATGGATCACTCAATTATGACGATGCAAGCCCGACTGCCAAAGCTCGGCTTCTTCGACGGGGGTCACGATTGATGGCGTCTATGGAGACGCCACGCGATCGTCCATTCTCGCGTGGCAGGGCGTGAACCGGAGCCTCAGACCGGTTTTCTCGACGATGCGACGCGGCCGCGCTGGCTGGTGAACGGGATAGCGCGGCCACACCGCCGACGCAAAGCCCATCGCCCGGTCGGGTGTCCCCGGCGTCGGCAGCGCATGAAACGGCGGTGGCCGCGCCGACCCTCGGGCTTCGACATCCTGGATGAAGCTGGGCATGAGCGTCGCCGAATTCGAGGCCGCGATTATGGCGTACGATCCCTCGCTCAAGGTAAGTATGACTAAAGTCTCGGCTGCGCTATACGAGGCAAACAATAATGCCGGAACAACGGGATCCCTTCAATTCGTAGCTGCTAATCGGAGCCGCCCGCAGGGTACCGAGAATATCTCTGTCGGCTTCACCGTGACCCAGCCGTCCAGGGCGTTCTACATCCTCCACGTCACTGAGTTTCCCGCCGGGCAGCAGCCTTTCACGGACAAGACGTTGCAACGGCTGAGAGAAATACGGTCCGGAATCAAGGGCCCTCGATACCAACCTCTGGTGGGTATTCGATAAGGTTGGCAAGCAGCTCGCCTCGGACTGTCAGAGCGGGGAGAAATTTTCTTACGTAGGTGCATATCCGGCACCACGATATTATTTTTTTCCCGAGTGCGCCATCATGCTAGAGGTTCAACTTAAGACGCCGCCGAATAGACACCTGCTTTCGACCCTATCCCTAGAGCTCGTTGGGGGGGCGATCGCCGTGGACGACATTCGGAACGTGTTTGCGGAAGCGAAAACCCAACAGGAGCAGCTGCGCCAACAGCAGGAGCAGAAAGCATCGGCGGTGAAACCGCCGCTGTAACCGCAAAGACTCCGGACAGAACCCAAGGCCGTGTGTCTGCTTTATGCCCATTCCAGGCCCTTCTTCACCATTTCGGTGACAGTGCAGGTTTTTGGCTGATCAAAAAGCGGGCCTGTGTTGGTCTCCCGGGAGTCGAGGTGCAGGGTCAGTAAAATGCACTGTCACCGGAACAGCGGGAATTCGATCGCCGTCTACGGTATTCAGAAAATTGCAGCAAAGCCGCGCAGGAGCGGCCGTACCGGCAACAGCCGCCGAAAGCATTGGGCGTGAAACCGCGGCTATGAACGCCGAGTTACGGACAGCTTGATCGCCTCGATACGGCGTCGTGTGGCCGTAGCTTCAGCGTGTTCGCCGTGCTCGGCGGCACAGCTTGTCGTCGTGGCCGGCACTGGCGCTGCGGGCGCCGCGGTAGATCCGAGCCCACAGCGCAAACGCAGACCCATGTTGACATAGATCAAGTCCTCCGGCCATCCTCGTCGCCCAAAGCCGGAGAAAAAGAGATGCGCCCCGCCCTCGCAATGCTCCTGGTCGCCTTCATTGTGTCTCCCGCGGGCGCCGATCCATTGGACGATTGGTGCAAGACCGCGCGGCTACCATCGAGCATCGCGATATGCGGCGATGCTGAGCTGCGGACGCTCGCCATCGAGCGCAGCCGCGCATTCGTCGAAGCCGAGGCTAGATTAAGCCCTGATGAGCAAAAGGCGCTGCTTCGCCGACCAGCATGCTGGGTTCGCTCGTATGCGCGCGTCTGCGGCTGCCCGAGATGCCGTCGCGCTGACGCTCGCGCCGAGGTCAAGGCGTGCATGGCTCGCGCCGGATGGGCACCATCGCTTATCTTCCGTCGTACGCCTTTTTCCGCCTCGCCGCCTATGGGTCAGGCGTCGCTCCCTTCGCCCAGACGCCACCCGCGTCCGCGACCGTCGCATGCAACCCGACGCGGATCGGTCCCAGCTTCGACTGCAACAAGGCCTCCTCGCCGCTCGCGCTGATGATCTGCGCGAGCCCGGCCCTGTCGAAGGTGGACCTTCGCTTCGTCCAGGCCTACCAAGCGCTGTGGCAGCAGGTGGGGAAGGAAGGGCAACGCCAGCTCTTGGCGGAAGCCGTCGATTTCCAGAACGCGGTGCTGCACGCCTGCCGCATCCCTGAAACGGGGCCGGTCTCGGGATCGCCGGAGTGCGTCGCCGCTGAATACGAGCGGCAACGTTCGATCTGGCTCTCGCGATTGAACGGCCCAGCCTCCGAGGAAGCAAGCCGGCCGATTGAACAGCAAATCGCGCTGCAAGCCCGGCTGCAAAAGCTCGGCTTCCTGCCGGCGGCGGTCACGATCGATGGCGTCTATGGAGAAGCCACGCGATCGTCCATACTCGCGTGGCAGGGCGTGAACCGGAGGCCCCAGACCGGTTTTCTCGACGATGCCGACGCGACCGCGCTGGCGGGTGCACGGGAGACCGAGGCCACACCGGCGACGCAAAGCCCATCGCCCGGTCAGGGTGTCCCCGGCGTCGGCAGCGCACTTGAAGCGGCGGCGGCCGCACAGCCGCCGATTCAGCCTGCCACGGTAGCTCCGGTAGTATCACCTCTGGGCCAAGCCGCGCCAACGCCAGGCTCGCTGCGACCGCAGACTGATCTCGCTGCCGCGACGCGAACGCCGGACGCACCCGGCCCTGCGGGCTTCGACATCCTCGGAATGAAGCTGGGCATGACCGTTGAGGAGATCGAGGGCGCGATCAATGCGTACGACCCTTCACTCAAGATAAGGGTGGATAAAGTATTGATAACGGGGGCAAGAGTAAACGGATCTGACGAGCTACGCAATTTCGGCGTCGCCAAATTCGTCCAATTATTCGTTAGAACCGCTGCCGTCGCGGGTGGATTGGATAACATCGAAGTAGCCTTCACCGTGACCGAGCCGGGCAGGGCGCTCTACATTCGCCGCAGCGCGTCTTTTCGCCCCGGGCAGGAGCCGCTCATGGAAAAGACAGTGCAACAGCTAAAAGAGAAATACGGTTCTGCAAGAAGATCATTGGCGATAGCGCAGTCTCCCAGCATTGCCCTGTATTGGATTTTTGACCAGGCCGGTTCTCCGATCGACGACGGCCCCAACGGCGGCGGGACCTGTCGAGGGGAATTTTTTTACAGCACGATCGATCCACGTTATTCACTGAAATGTGGCGTCGAGATGCTGGTCCAACTCGGGCCGGCCACCGATCCGCAGCTGCTCTCGACGCTGAATGAACAACTAATCGGTGATTCGATTGCCGTGGACGATATTCAGAAAATCGCAGCTGAAGTGAAGGCCGACCAAGAGCAACTGCGCCAACAGCAGGAGCAGAAAGCATCGGGGGTGAAACCGCCGCTGTAACCGCGAAAGATCGGGACAGAACCTAACGCCTTGTGGCTACTTCATGCCCATACTAGGCCACAATTCTAATTACAGCAACAGTGCTGGACTTCGCCCCTCTTCTGAGACACTCACCGTCACCGTTCCGTAACCGCGTAACCCGGGATAGCTCACGCGAGTTCGAGTTCGTCGAGCCGCAGCGCGAACGCGTCCGGCGCGAAAAGCGGAACGATCCGGTCCTGCGCCGAAACGTTACGCGCTTCGCTGTAGCCCCCAGCGGAAGGTCCGCGGAAGATGCGCGCCGTCAGCCGGACCGCATCGACGACCCAGAGTTCACGGATGCCGAAGCTCGCATAAAGGGCCGCCTTTCGACCCATGTCGTAGCGCAGAGACGAATCCGCAATTTCCGCGACCAGCAGCGCGTTGGCGCTCGTCAGCCCCGCGAGGCCGGCCGCGCGAGGATAGATGACGACGTCGGGCTCGAGATAGGTATCCTCGCTGAGACGGAAGGTTGTTTCCGGCGCCAGGTCGAGATCGTCCGGCGCGATCCGATACCAGCGGCGCAGCAGGGCGACTTTGACGACTTCGTGGTGGCTTCCCTTCGGCGACATCGGAACCAGTTCCCCCCCGATCAGTTCGACGCGCTCGTCCTCCTCCATCACCCCGGCGGCGACCATCGCCTCGACCTCGGCGACGGTAAAGCGGCGGCGCGGCAGGCCCTCGGCTGCCGTGGTGACCTTTGCAGCGGCGGGCGTCATGGCTCCGGCTCTCCCTTCCGCTTAAAGCCTATCACGTTCGGGGGCTCGCGTCGTCAAAAGGCGCCCTGCTCGCGGGAGGATTTCAGCAAGCCAGGAATTGAGGCAAGGTCATGGTGATTGCGGAATTACGCAAAATTTGGCGCCAAGTCGACAATTTCTTGCCAAAAAGCAAAGACGGCGTTAGTTTGATCCCAATGCCCCATCGGACCCCCGCGATGTCCACTCCCGTGATTGCCCGCGCGCCGAGCCTTTCCGCCCGGCGAGGAGGCTTCAGGGCGGGCGGCGTTCGGGTCGACGGCGGCCGGCCTTGCGACGCATGCGCCGGGGAAAGGACCGCCTTGAAAATAAAACTGGTCCCAGGTCGCCCGTAACCCATTGAAAAAGCCCATTTCGGGCGAGAGAATCCAAGGAAATCCAAACAATTCCAACCGCCGAAAAGCGGGAATTTGCGGAGCCTTGATGCACCGCTGCGTAGGCCTGAGGAAATCCAAATGTCTCATGGCCGGAGAGAACCGCGCGGCAAGAGCGCGCGGCTTTCGAGGCGACCCGCCGGGCCTCCTCCGCCGTCCTATCGTCCTCGCCCGACTGACGGGCGATGAGAACGGGGCGGGGCGGCCGCCGATGACAGTCCGGGGCAAGCCGCGCCAGCGCGTCTGAGCGACGCAACGCCCTCTGAGCGGCGGCGGAGCGGACCTATGCCGGCTGAACCGGGTCCGACGTCGGGTTGCTGGCCGCGCTTGAGTTTTCGCAGGGCCAGCGTCGAATGCGCCGGCGTCCAGACCACTCTGCCGCCTGCGCGCTGACTTCTTGTTTGCCCAGAACCGGCATGCTACGCGACGCCCGCATCAATTCAGATTGCTCGACACGCGGCCTTGGGACGCTCGGGCGGCGGATGAAGGAGCGTTGGACATGTCCGATCAAAGCGGTAACGGCGGCGAGGCCCCGCAGACGGCCCCGCGGTTCACGGTGTTGGCGCAATATACAAAGGACCTGTCGTTCGAGAACCCGAATGCGCCACGCAGCCTCGGGCCCCAGCAGACGTCGCCAAATCTCTCCGTGCAGATCAACGTCAACGCCCGGCAGCTCACCCCGACCGATTACGAGGTCAGCCTGATGCTCGAAGGCGGGGCCGGCCAGGGCGCCGACACCCTGTTCAAGTTCGAATTGAATTACGCCGGCGTGTTCCGGATCGAGAATTTCCCGGCCGATCAGGTTCAACCGATCGTGATGATCGAGGGGCCGCGGCTCCTGTTCCCCTTCGCCCGCCAGATCATTGCGGACGCGGTTCGCGGCGGCTCCTTCCCCCCGCTGTTCATCGACCCGATCGACTTCCACGCGCTCTATCTGCAGCGCCTGGCGGCGGCCGGCGGCCAGCAGCAGGTGCGACCGGCCTGACCTTCAGGTCGCCATGCGCACGTCGGCGGCGTAGCGGCGCCAGAGCGCGGCCTCCCCCAAGGTCGCAATGTGGCTCGCATGCGCTTGCGCCTCCTCGGGGCGCAGGCGCACGGATCGCGGCGGACGCGAAATGAGCCGCCGCGGCGCTTGGTCGACCGTGAGCCCGCTGATTTCAACCCGCTCGTCGAACGCCAGCGACCGCTGCCGGCCGCCCGTCAACTCACTGTAGATTTCGACCAGGATCTCCGCGTCGAGCAGCGCCCCGTGCTTGATGCGCTTCGAGCGATCGATCCGGTAGCGGTCGCACAGGGCGTCGAGGCTATTTGGCTGTCCGGGATGTTTCCTGCGGGCAAGCGCCAGCGTATCGACCACGCGGTCCATGCCGATCGCGTCTCGTCCGAGCCGCGTAAGCTCGGCGTTGAGAAAGCGCATGTCGAATTCGGCGTTGTGGATGACGAGCCGGGCGTCCCCGACGAAAGCCAGGAAGTCCTCGACGACCGCGGTGAACGCCGGCTTGTCCTTCAACAGCTCCGCCGTGTGGCCATGGACCCGTACGGCGTCCTCGGGCACGTCGCGCTCCGGGTTGATGAGCTGGTGAAAGACGCGTCCCGTCGGCGCCTGGTGGACGATTTCGACGGCGCCGATCTCGAGCAACCTGTGGCCCTCCGCGGGGCTGAGACCGGTGGTTTCGGTATCGAGCACAATTTCACGCATGGTTCGCCTTGCGTCCTTCCAGTCCTATAGCGGCGCGCAGAAACTGGGCGACCTGCGCCCGCGTCCGATCGAGGCTTCCGCCGGTGTCGATGACAAAATGGGCGCGCCGGCGCTTTTCCTGATCGCTCATCTGACGGGCCAGGATCGCCTCGAGCTTCTCCTCGGTCATCCCCGGCCGGGCGAGCGCCCGGGCGCACTGGGCAGCGGCTGGCGCGCTCACCACGACGACACAATCGACGTCCGCATCCCCGCCGGTCTCGAATAGGAGCGGCACGTCGACGAGCGCGATCCGGCGGCTCTCGCCCATCGCCTGCGCCGCGAATTCGGCGCGCATCGCGGCGATCGCCGGATGGACGAGGCCCTCCAGGCGCGCGAGCGCTTGGGGGTCGTTCAGGACAACCCGCGACAAACGGTCGCGATCGACCCGGCCGTCGACCAGAACGCCGGGAAAGGCGGCCTCGATCCGTTTGGCGCCGTCCCCTGCGTAAAGGCCGCGTACGGCGGCGTCGGCGTCGAACACCGGCGTGCCGAATTGAGCGAACATCGCCGCCACGGTCGACTTGCCCATGGCGATCGAGCCAGTCAGACCCGCCACGATCATCGCTTCGCCTTATGCCCCTTGTGCGCCGCCTTCACATCGTCTTCGACCAGGGCGCGCAGTTCGGGCGTCACGTCCGGACGCCGCCCGAACCAGCGCTCGAAGGATGGCGCGGCCTGATGCAGGAGCATCCCGAGCCCCTCCGCGGTGCGCAACCCCCGCGCTCGCGCGGCCTCGATCAGATGCGTGCGAAGCGGCACATAGACGATATCCGCCACGACCGCGTGCTCCGGCATATCAGCGAGGTCGAGGCTAAGGTTTGCACGGCCTTCCATGCCAAGAACGCTCGTGTTGACGAGCAGATCGACGCTCGTCATGGCGGCGTCGAGCCAGTCCCACGGCGCGGCGAGGACCCGGTCGCCATACGCCGCCGCCAGATCCTGGGCGTGGCTCAGCGTGCGATTGATGATGAGGATATGCTCGAAGTCGCGCTCGACGAGCGCATAAACGATCGCACGCGCGGCCCCGCCCGCCCCGACGACGAGAGCCAAGCGCCGGCGATCGTCCCACCCCGGCGCCGCTTCGTCCAGGTTCCCCAGAAAGCCCGCGACGTCGGTGTTGTCGCCCCACAGGAGCCCGTCCTCGCGCCAAAGCGTATTCACGGCGCCGAGCGCCTGTGCGACCGGAGTCCGGCGATCGCACGCAGCGAACGCCGTCACCTTGTGTGGCACCGTGACGTTGGAGCCGACCAGGCCGTCCTTTCCGATCCGGGCCGCGAACTCGGCGAAGGCGCCCGGCGGCACCGGAAACCGCTCATAATCGCCCTCGATTCCGCACAGATCGAACCAGAAATGATGGATCATCGGCGAGCGCGAGTGTTCGATCGGCCAACCTGCCACCCCGGCCCTGGTAAAGGCGCTCGACGTCGTCATAGCGAGACGAGTCCTTGGGCCCTGAACCACGCCAGGAGTTTGAGGAGCGGCAGCCCGAGAATGGTGAAATGCTCGCCGCGGACGCTTTCGAACAGGTGCACGCCAAATCCTTCAAGCTGATAGACTCCGACACTGGCTAACACTGCGGGCCCGGCGGCGTCGAGATAGCGCGCAATCGCCGACGCATCGAGAGCGCGCATGGCGAGTTCGGCCGAATCCTGGTCGACGACGAGCGCCCTTCCGGCGCGCGCGATGCAGAACGCGGACGTCAGCCGGTGGGCGCGGCCCGCGAGCGCCGCCAGGGATTGCGCCGCCTCGAACCGATTGCGGGCCTTGTGCAGGAGGCGCGTTCCCACGGTCAGCGTCTGGTCCGCCCCCAGACAATAGGCGTCGGGCCTCATGGCGCTCGCCGCCAAAGCCTTCGCGCAAGCAAGTTCTCCGGCGAGCCCCTCCAGCGGACCGCCGGCGCCGAAGTAACGGCCTTCCTCAGCGCGCTCGTCGAGATCCACGGCCAGCGTTTCCGCCGCAATGCCGCAGGCCGCGAGCAACGCACGCCGGCTTGCGCTTTTCGAGGCGAGGACGAGCGGCGCGTCACCCGACCACACGGCAGACCGCGGCGCGGCGTCGGCTTCGCTCATCCCATCAGCCCTCGGCAATGAACTTGAGCCGGTGGGCGCGGTAGAGGTCGAGGATCGCCGCGGCCGTCTCCTCGATCGAGCGCCGGGTGACGTCGATCACAGGCCAGCTTCGCTCGGCGAACAGGCGCCGCGACGCGGCGATCTCCTCCGCGACCGCCACGCGGTCGACGTATTCGGTCTGCGAATCGGCGTTGAGACTGAGCAGCCGGTTCTGACGGATCTGGATGATGCGATCGGCCGAGGCGACCAGTCCGACAATTAGCGGGTGGCGAACATGGTTGAGCCCCCGCGGCAGCGGAACGTGGGGGACGAGCGGGATGTTGGCGGTCTTGTAGCCGCGATTGGCAAGGTAGATGCTCGTCGGCGTCTTCGACGTACGACTGACGCCGACCAGTACGATGTCGGCGTGCTCGAGGTTCTCGGGCAGCTGGCCGTCGTCGCTCATCATGGTGAAGTTCAAGGCGTCGATCCGCTTGAAATAGTCGGCGTTGAGCATGTGCTGCGCGCCGGCGCGCGGGGTCGAATTCTGCCCGAGATAGGACTTGAACAAATTGAGGATCGGGCCCAACACGCTGAGGCACGGCGAGCCGGCCGCTTCGCAGCTGTCCTCCAGCCGCCGCGAAAGATTCGAGTCGACCAAAGTGAAAAGGACGATGCCGGGGGCGTTCTCGATCTCGGCGATCACCCGCTCAAGCTGCTCTGACGTCCGCACCAGCGGATAGACGTGCTCGATCGAGGCGACGCCCTGATACTGAGCCGAAGCTGCGCGCGACGCGGCGATCAGCGTCTCGCCGGTCGAATCCGACACGAGATGGAGATGAAAATAGCTGCGGCCCACGGTCGTTCCCCGGCAGGACTCCCTCGAGGCTTATAGTCGGTGAACAACAGTGTGGACAGGGTGGGAGGGCGACCATCCCCGCGCCGTATTGCGATCGCGGGTGGGGAAGCTTCCGGTCCGTGCTCCACAGGCCCGAAAGCGTGGACCTAACGATAACCGAAGCCGCCGTTCTCGGTGAATTCTGGGGACAAGCCTCCGCCTTTTCGCCACCGCGGCCGGACTGATTGGAAATCCTTAACGTTTCGTTAACCCAAATTCAGGCCGTAGGAGGCTGCCGCTATTCGCCAGATAGGATCCATGGCCTCTTTTTCGGGGCTGAACTTTGAGTATCCGTTGGCCACCCCCTAAGATAAGGAAACAAACTCAGCATTTCCTTTTCCATGTCTTTCCGGTTGACCTAAAATCCTTGCGCGAGCCCTGGACGGCACATATGAGCGCGAGATCTACCCGACGGCGACCTTCGCGCGGCCATGGATTCGCTCATGTACCTCTGGCTCAAGGCCGTCCACATCGTCGCGGTCATCGCCTGGATGGCCGGGATGCTCTATCTCCCGAGGCTCTTCGCCTACCACGTTGATGCGCCGAAGGGTTCGGCGATGTCCGAAATTTTCAAACTCATGGAGCGAAGGCTGCTCAAGGCGATCATCAATCCAGCGATGATCGTAGTGTTCGTCACGGGGCCACTGCTCGCCTATCTCACCGGCTACTGGCGAGATCCCTGGCTCCAGATGAAGTTCGTCCTCGCCGTCGGACTTGGCGCAGTGCACGGCTATTTCGCTCGCACGGTCAAGGTCTTCGCAAGGGACGAGAATACGCGCTCGGCTGTCTTTTTTCGCGTCCTGAACGAAGTCCCAACCGCGCTGATGATCCTGATCGTGCTGCTGGTCGTGTTGAAGCCTTTCTGAACCACCGACGTCAGGCGCATCTCGCGATCCGCAATTGGACGTTGATAATTCCCCGCAAGCCGATTATAGGACCGCTGCACTTCATCCACGCGTCTCACTCACGGACTCGGACCGAACGGTCCGGCCGGCCGCAGCGGTCCCCCTGCCCGCGGAAATCCGGTGAGCGCTCTCCACTCTCCACTCATTCGTGACGGAAGGCGTTTTCAGCCCATCCGCCCGAGCCAAAGGTCCGCCGATGCGGGAAATCAAGCTCAAGGACTTAAAGCAAAAGTCTCCCACCGAACTCCTGGCGTTCGCGGAGGAGAACGAAGTCGAAAACGCTTCGACGATGCGCAAGCAGGAACTCATGTTCGCCATTCTCAAGCAGCTGGCAAGCGTCGACGTCCAGATCATCGGCGAAGGCGTCGTAGAAATCCTGCAGGACGGTTTCGCTTTCTTGCGATCCGCCGACGCCAATTATCTGCCGGGTCCGGACGACATCTACATTTCGCCGTCACAGATCCGCCGCCTCGGCCTGCGCACTGGCGACACGGTCGAAGGCGTGATTCGCAGCCCGAAGGAGGGCGAGCGGTACTTCGCCCTTAGAGAGTGCAAAGCGATCAACTTCGAGGATCCCGAGAAGACACGGCACAAAGTCCATTTCGACAATCTCACGCCGCTCTATCCGAACGAACGCCTCAAGCTTGAGGTGGAGGATCCGACCCGCAAGGACATGTCGTCGCGGGTCATCGACATCGTTTCCCCGATCGGGAAGGGCCAGCGCGCGCTGATCGTCGCTCCGCCGCGCACGGGCAAAACCGTTCTTTTGCAGAACATCGCCCAGTCGATCACCGCCAACCACCCCGAGTGCTACCTGATCGTGCTGCTCATCGACGAGCGTCCGGAGGAAGTGACCGACATGCAGCGCTCGGTGAAGGGCGAAGTGGTTTCCTCGACCTTCGACGAACCGGCCGTCCGCCACGTCCAGGTCGCCGAGATGGTGATCGAGAAGGCCAAACGCCTGGTCGAGCACGGACGCGACGTGCTGATCCTGCTCGATTCGATCACCCGCCTGGGCCGCGCCTACAACACGGTCGTGCCATCATCAGGCAAGGTGCTGACCGGCGGCGTCGACGCCAACGCCCTGCAGCGGCCGAAGCGGTTTTTCGGCGCGGCGCGCAATATCGAAGAAGGCGGCTCGCTGACGATCATCGCCACCGCGCTCATCGACACCGGATCGCGCATGGACGAGGTCATCTTCGAGGAGTTCAAGGGCACCGGCAACTCGGAAATCATTCTCGATCGCAAGGTCGCCGACAAGCGCACGTTCCCGTCGATGGACATCACCCGCTCGGGTACGCGGAAGGAGGAGCTTCTGGTCCCCCCGGACATCCTCAAGAAAATGTATGTGCTCCGGCGCATCCTCAATCCGATGGGCACGGTCGACGCCATCGAGTTCCTGCTTGGCAAGTTGCGCGAAACCAAAACCAACGCGAGTTTCTTCGAATCGATGAACACCTGACGGCCCGCACGGGTCGCCGGGCCGAACCGGAGCCGTGGAGGACGCGTTGACCGACGCTGGATCGCCGAGACCAACGCTTGCCGAGTTGCGCGGCGAGATCGACCGCATCGACGCGGCCATGCACGAACTCCTGATGGAGCGAGGGCGGATCATTGATCGCCTGATCGAGATCAAGGCGCGCCAGGGCGGCGGGTCGGCGTTCCGTCCGGCCCGGGAAGCGGCAATGATGCGTGCGATCGCCGAACGGCATCGTGGGCTTTTGCCGCTGGACACGGTCGAGGGCATCTGGCGGATCATCATATCGACCTTCACCTACTTGCAGGCGCCGTATCGCGTGCATGCCGACGTCTCCCGCGGCGACGCCGCCATGCGCGACTCTGCCCGGTTCCATTTCGGCTTCACCGTTCCCTGCGTCCCCCACCTGAGCGCGGTCGACGTGATCGAGGCGGTGGCTCAGTCGGCGGGCGATCTCGGCATGTTCCCGCTCGACGGCGGACCGCGGGCGGAGGCGTGGTGGACGAGGCTCGCAGACAGCGAGGCGCCCAAGGTCATTGCGCGGCTGCCGTTCGTGGAGCGTGGCGATCATCCCGCCGGCATGCCGGTGTTCGTCATCTCCCGGCCGCTCGCGGACGGAGGCGCGCGCGACATCGTGCTCGAGGCGATCAGCCTCGACCGCTGGCGGCCAGACTATCCTCCGGCGCTAAGCGCGATCGGCGCCGAGATCGTCGCGTCCGCGGCAAACCAGATGGGACTCAGTCTGTTGATTGGCCGGCCAGGCGCGTTGGCGCCAAAGCAAATCTCCTTGGCGCTCAGAAGCGCCGGAGCGGCGGACGTGCGCAGCGTCGAGATCGGAGCGCACGCTGTGCGATTCGACGGGTCGGCGTTGCGTCCGGGCGCCGCTTGAGGCTATCGAGACATTCATGTCCACCATCGACGTCAACCGCCCGGCGGCCCGCCCCGAAATCATGGCGATCGACGCCTATGTACCCGGCAAGAGCCGGGTGGCGGGACTAACGAAGGTTCACAAGCTGTCGTCGAACGAGTTGCCGCTCGGACCGTCGCCAAGGGCGATCGAGGCGTTTCAGGCTTCGGCGCGCGATCTAGCGATTTATCCGGATGGCTCGTGGCGCGCGCTGCGGGAAGCCATCGCGCGCCGGTTCGGACTCCTTCCGGAAAGGATCCTTTGCGGCAACGGGTCCGATGAGATTCTGGCTTTGCTCGCGCATGTCTTCCTTCGGCCGGGTGACGAGGGTCTCTACACCGAGCACGGGTTCCTCGAATATCCGATCGCCATCCGCGCCGCGGGCGGTGTGGCGGTGGTCGCCCCGGAGACGAACCGGACGGCGGACGTCGACGCCTTGCTGGCAAAGGTCAGTCGCCGGACACGGATCGTTTATCTCGCCAATCCCAACAATCCGACCGGAACCTATCTGCCCTTTTCAGAGATCAGGCGTTTGCATGCCGGGCTTCCGGGCGATTGCCTTCTGGTGCTGGACGCCGCCTACGCCGAATATGTGACGCGCAACGATTACGCGGCCGGGATCGAGCTCGCCGCGTCCTGCGACAATGTCGTCATGACCCGGACCTTCTCGAAAATCCACGGACTCGCCAGCTTGCGGATCGGCTGGTCCTATGGGTCGGCGCATGTGGCGGACGCGATCCATCGGGTGCGACCGCCGTTCAATCTCAATGGGCCGGCGCTTGCCGCTGGGGTCGCGAGCTTGGAGGACGCCGCCCATATCGAAGCCGCGATCGCGCACAATGAGCGCTGGCTGCCGTGGCTTGCCGAATCCATCGCCAGGCTGGGGATCGAAGTCACGCCGAGCGTCGCGAATTTCCTGCTTCTTGGATTCGGCCAGAACGGCGTCGGCGGCGCGGCGGAGGCGGACGCTTTTCTCAGCGCGCGCGGCTTTATCCTGCGGGCCGTCAAGGCCTATGGCTTGCCCGACTGCCTTCGGCTGACGGTGGGCGGCGAGGAGGCCAATCGGGGCGTCGTCGCAGCGCTCACCGAGTTTGTGAGGGCGGGTCGTGGCTGAGCGGCTTCAGCCGCCGCTCGACGAGCCAGTTTTCGACGAGTTGGCGATCATCGGAATCGGGCTGATCGGGTCGTCGCTCGCCCGCGCAGTCGCCAAGCAGAACGCGGCGAGAAGGATCGTGATCGCGGACGCGTCCCGCGAGGCTTTGACCCGCGCCGAGGCGCTGGACCTAGGTCATGCGTTCACGACAGATGTCGCGGAGGCGGCGGGGAATGCCGATTGCGTGGTCCTCTGCGCGCCGGTCGGCGCCAACGGCGCCATCGGCCGGGCGATTGCGCCCGTGCTGAAGCGCGGCGCGATCGTGTCCGACGTCGGCTCGGTGAAAAGCGCAGTGATCGCCGAGCTCGAGCCGATCCTGCCCCCCCACGCCCGGCTTGTGCCGGCCCACCCGGTGGCGGGCACGGAACAGTCCGGCCCGGACGCTGGTTTCGCAACCCTGTTCGTCAATCGCTGGTGCATTCTCACTCCACCCGAAGGCGTCGACCCCGCGGCGATCGCCAAAGTGCGCGCGCTGTGGGAGGCGGTCGGCGCCAACGTGGAGTGCATGGAGGCCGGGCACCACGACTTGGTGCTCGCCATCACCAGCCATGTGCCCCATCTCATCGCCTACAATATCGTCGGGACGGCCGCGGACCTCGAGGACGTGACCCGCTCCGAGGTGATGAAGTTCTCGGCCGGCGGTTTCCGCGACTTCACCCGCATCGCCGCCTCCGATCCGACGATGTGGCGCGACGTCTTTCTGCACAACAAGGACGCCGTTCTGGAAATGCTGGGCCGGTTCAGTGAGGATCTGACGGCGCTTCAGAGGATGATCCGGCGGAGCGACGGCGACGGGCTGTTCGCCCTCTTCACCCGGACGCGCGCGATCCGGCTCGGGATCGTCGCGCAGGGTCAGGAGACTGCCGAGCCCGACTTCGGCCGGCGTGGGCCGGACAGCCAGAGGCCAGAGCGGTGAGCGACCAGCGCAAGTTGTAGTCTTGGCAACGCCCGCATGTTTTCAATGCCTAAGCGCACAAAACTGTCACAAAGTCACTGCCAAGCCGGGCGGCCATGACAAGACCCTCATCGTGATCCGCGGGTCAAGCCGGGCGCGGGGCTTGCCATTTCCAACTCGGTTTTGAGTGTTTTCAAGGAGATGCGGCGCCATTTGCGAGTCTTGTTCCGGCCTCGCCCGGCCCGCCCGAGGGGGGAAGCCAGCCAGCGAGCGCCGCGTCCAACTCCGGCGTTCGGTTCGCGGCGTCGTCGTCGGTCGGCGGCGGGGACGCGGTCGGCGGCGGGGACGCGGTCGCCGACGGGGTTTGCGGGCGAGCGGTTGGGTTCGGACAACGGTGGTCTCGATTTCGGAATTATAGAATGACGATAAAACACGTTTCGCATGCTGTCAAGAAATTGTCGAAGCCGTCGTTCGACTGACGCCGTCAGCTACGGCGCACTGGGTTCCAGGATGAGATCGAACGCGGCCTCGAGATCCGCAAGTGCGTTACGCCGATCGGACGCCGTACGGGCCAGGAGATGGACATGCAGTTCGACGCCGTCTCGCCAGCGCCCGAATTCACGCTGAGCGCGCGCGAGGACGGGCTCGGGGAACGCGCCGGTGTCGAAGGCGGCGAGCATTCGCGGTTCGCCGCGCTCGTTGCGCACGACGGCCAAGACCACCGCATCGCAGAACGCCGGACACTCGGCCGGGGCATAGACGGAGAAGACGTAGCTCTTGCCGGTGAGGCCCTGCCAGCAGGCGAAACGACCGGCGAACGGCGTCTGCGACAGCGCCGCAATGGCGCGTCCGCAGGGCTCGCCGCCAGCCGCGGCCGACCGCGCCCCTCGCGTCGTTTGGCCGAGTCCGTTCGCTTCGACGCCGCGTCCATGGGGCAGCATGGGCAGTCGCTCCGTTCCATAACGTAAACATAAATAGAACGTAACGAGATCATAGTCAAGCGAAACCCCTGTCCTGCTCATCCGAGGCCGCGCCATCCCTGATGACCGTCGCCAGCGCCGGATCGCGCGCGACCGCTTCCGCGTTGAGCCGGTCGCAGGCGGGCTCGATCGTCTTTTGCAGCCGATCCGCGAATGCCCGGCGCCCGAGGCCCGGCGGAATGGGAGGGAGGTATTCGATCACCGCCACGCCCGGTCGGCGCAGGAAGCCGCGCCGACGCCAGAAAAGTCCGGTGCTGAGCGCGACCGGAAGGCAAGGCACGTCGTTTCCCGCGTAGATCGCCGCGACGCCCGACTTGTAGCGCGGCGGCGCTCCGGGCAGGCGCCGCGTGCCCTCAGGATAGATGAACACTTGCCGACCGGCAGCGAACACCGGCTTCGCGGCGTCGACGATCTGCTGGAGCGCCTGGCGGCCTTGGGCCCGGTCGATCGCGATCTGCTTGGAGACGATCAGGTAGAGGCCGAACAGCGGGATGTAGGTGAGCTGGCGCTTGAGGATGATCGCGAAGTCGGGCGCATATTTGAGCAGCGCGAAGGTCTCGAGAAACGACTGATGCTTGGACGCGATCAACACGGCGCCGGCGGGGATGTTCTCGGTCCCGCGATATTCGACCCTCAGTCCGCAGATCGTCTCGAGAAGCCAGACGGACACGGCCCGCCACAGGTTGGCCAGGGCGAGAACGCCGCGCCTCCCGCCGAGAAAGGCGGGCAGGCCCAAAACCATCAGCGCCACCAAAGTCAGGTAAAACAGCAGATTGAAGGCGATCGAGCGGACAACGAGCATGGCGGGACGGTCTTTAGCGGGAACGAGCGCTTTTGCGGTTATCATTATTGCAGCGCGCGCAGGTGACGGAGGACGATCCGCCGCGAGAGAAAACCGGTCAGCAGCGTGACAACCACGGCGACCACGACGAGACCGGCGTATCCGGAAGCGCCGAGCGCAAAGGAACCGAATAGCGCCGCGATCTCGGCCCCTCCCGGAGAGGCGGCGGACCAGTGCGACAGCCCTGCGGCGGCGAGAAAGAAGGCCATTGCCGACCCGCCGCCGATCGCCGCGCCTTGAAGGCCGAGCCGCTGGAAATGGCCGTGAAACTGGTTCGCCACGAACCTGTCGGAGGCGCCGACAAAATGCAGGACTTCGACGATCTCGCGGTTTTCCGCGACAGCGCCGCGGGTGGCGAATCCGATGGCGGTCGCCATCGCGACGATCACCAGCACGAACAGGGCCGCGGCGAGCAAGACGACGGCGCCCGCCATCACCCCGATCCGGTCGGCCCAGACGCGGTGATCGTCGAGATCGGCCTGCGGGGCCTCCCGCGCCAGGGTTTGGCGCAGCGCCCCGATCTCGGCCGGACTCTCGCCGGACATTTGGACAACAATGATGCGCGGGACCGGGAGGACGCTGAGGTCGAGGCCGGAGCCTAGCCACGGCTGAAGCAGCTTTCGCGACTCGTCGGCGGTGTAGGCGTGGACGTTACGAACGCCAGCGATCTTCCCGGCGATCGCCGCGATCCGGTCGACCACGCGGTCGACGTCGTCGGCAGGACCCGGTTTCACCTGGATCGTCACGTCGCTGAGAACGTCGGTTCGCCACTCGCGGGACGCCTGGGCGACGAGAAGGGCGCTGCCAGCCGTCAGGCAGGCGAGGAAGGTCATGATCGCGACGACGACAACCAGCGCGCGCGCGGCGATCGAATCGCGCGGGATCAGCGGGACGCGCCGATCGATTGTCGGCTCGGGGCGCCCGCGAGGAGGCCGTCCTCCGTTGGCGCTCTCATTCGGGTCCGCCTTCATAAAGCGTCACCCTGCCGTCGCCGACCACAAGGCGTCGAGCGAATCCGAACTGGTCCATCAGCTGCAGATCGTGGGTCGCGATCACAACCGCAGTTCCCAGCCGATGCAATTCGACGAACAGCCGCAGAAGCCGGCGCGCCAGACCGGGATCGACGTTGCCCGTCGGCTCGTCGGCGAGCAGGAGTTCGGGGCGCACGATCAGCGCGCGCGCGATTGCGGCCCGCTGCTTCTCGCCGCCGGAAAGGACCGGGGGCACGGCGTTGATGCGCTCGCCGAGGCCGACCCAACGCAGGAGTTCGACGACCTCGGCGCGGTAGCTGGATTCCGCCCTGCCGAGGGCGCGCAGCGGCAGGGCGACGTTTTCATAGGTCGTCAAATGGTCGAGCAGGCGGAAATCCTGGAAGACGACGCCGATCCGTCGCCTGAGCGCTGTCAGCTCGTTCTTGGTCAGCGTCGCGGAGTCCTGCCCGAAGATGTGGATAGTTCCTCGCGTCGGCCGCAGCGACAGCAGCATCAGCCGCAGGAGCGTCGTCTTGCCGGCCCCCGATGGCCCGGTCAGGAACTGAAAGCTCTGCGGAGCGATCGAGAAATTGAGGTCGCTGACGACCTCTTCACCCAGTCCATAATGCAGACCGACGTTTTCGAAGCGAAGCAAGACGGGTTCACCGCGTTGGCGACGAGGACGACTTGGCCACGACCGGGATGATCATGCGACCGTGCGGGAGAAGGGACGGGCGACTCCGTCTGCGCGGACGCCGGTCGGAGGTGGATCGATGGTCATGGGGGGGTGGCGGAAACATGAGGCGCCGGGACCTTCGGGAGGAGCATGATGGGCTGAGACCGTCACTAAGGGGTTACGCAGGATCAATCGAACCTCCTCCGCGATAGCGCCGAACGCTGTTCGGCACGCCAACCGGCGGACGGGATCGGATCGGAACGAGATGTCTCCCTTGGAAAACGCGATCGGCGACGGCTATGGTGGTAGATTGCTGCGAACAGGAACACAAAGCGTTTCTGGCTGAGGACGGTTTATGAGCGGACACAGAAGCGTCAAGGTGCTTTTTGACGAGGCGGAGATCGCCGCGCGAACCCAGGCGATGGCCAAGGATATCGCGGCGGCCGGGCCTAAGGATCTGCTGGTGGTGGCGATCCTGAAGGGCTCGTTCATGTTCGCGGCCGATCTTTTGCGCGCCCTGCATCGCGCAGGTCTCGAGCCGCAGGTCGAGTTCTTTCACTTGTCCAGCTACCTTGACGGCACGGTGTCGAGCGGAAACGTCAGGATCCTGCGCGACATCGACTCGCCGGTTCGCGGCCGCGACGTTCTCCTGATCGACGATATTCTCGAATCGGGCCGCACGCTCGCCTTCGCCAAGGACCTGCTCGCGGCGCGCGGCGCGCGGCGCGTGCTCATCTGCACGATGCTGGAAAAGCCGGGCAAGCGCGCCGTCGCCGTCAAGGCCGACTTCGTCGGCTTTGTTTGTCCGGATGTCTTCGTGGTCGGCTACGGCATGGATGTCGCGCATTATTATCGCGAATTGCCGTTCATCGGCCGGGTCGAGACGGCGCAGGACGCCGCTTGAGGCCGTGACGGTCATGTATCGTCAATCGGGAGATCATCGGTGTTCGAAAGCCGGTTTCAGTCGTTTGCGGACGTCGGCGGGCCGGCCAACGGGGCCGCCAGAGTTGCGGAACTCCGCGGCCTCCTGGAGGACGAAGGTCTCTCCGGATTTATCGTCCCCCGGGCCGACGAACACCAGAACGAGTATGTTCCCGCCAATGCCGAGCGGCTCTTGTGGCTGACGGGATTTGCCGGATCGGCCGGCTTGGCGATCGTCCTCAGGGACAAGGCCGCACTGTTCGTGGATGGGCGGTACACCGAGCAGGCGAAGGCTCAGGTGGACGGGGGGTGTTCGCAATCCTGCATGTCGTGAGCGAGCCGCCGACGGATTGGCTGGCCCGCACGCTGCGCAAGGGCGACAGGCTCGGGTACGATCCCCATCTGCACACACCCGACTCCGTCCGTCGGTTCTCGGCAGCCTGCGAAACAGCCGGCGCGGATCTCGTTGCGACGCCTCGTAATCCCGTGGATGCGATCTGGCGCGACCGCCCAGGCGCGCCTATGGGCGCGGTTACGCAGCACAAGGCGCGCTTCGCCGGCGAGACCTCGATCGCCAAGGTGGCGCGGGTGAAAGAGGCGCTGAAGCGCGCCGACGGCCTCCTGGTCAGCGATCCTAGCAATCTGGCGTGGCTGTTTAATATTCGCGGGGCGGATGTCGCGCATACGCCCCTGCCCCTGGGCTACGCTTATGTTCCCCGCGACGGCCGACCGGTTTTGCTGATCGATTTGTACAAGCTGTCGCCGTCGGTCCGCGACAAGTTCGGTGACCACGTCGAACTGGCCGACCCCGATGCGCTCGTTGCGCTCGTCGAGCGTCTCGGCGGTGAGGGCGCGCGCGTCGCGTTCGACGCCGCGACCGCGCCGGCGCTGCTGACCCAGGCGCTCGAGCGAGCCGGTGGCAAGGCGGACGTCGGCGCCGATCCGATCGGCTTGATGAAAGCCGCCAAAAACAAGGCGGAACTCGGCGGGGCAAGGGCTGCGCACGAGCGCGACGGAGCGGCGCTGGCGCGGTTCCTTGCGTGGTTCGACGCCGAGGCGCCGCGCGGCCGGCTGACCGAGATCGACGCCGTCGAGGCGCTGGAGTTGTTTCGGCGGGAGACGGGGGCGCTGAAAGACATTTCCTTCCCGACCATCGCCGCGGCCGGGCCGAACTCGGCCATGCCGCACTATCGTGTCGGCGTGGCCAGCAACCGAACAATCGAACGCGGAATTTTCCTTGTCGACAGCGGCGGCCAATACGAGGACGGGACCACCGACGTCACCCGGACGATCTCCGTCGGTCGTCCGACCGCTTTGATGCGGGATCGTTTCACCCGGGTTCTGAAGGGCCACATCGCGATTGCCGAGGCCGTCTTTCCGCGCGGCACGAGCGGGGCGCAGATCGATGCCCTCGCGCGCAAGCCCGCTATGGGACATCGGGACCGATTTCGACCACGGCGTCGGACATGGGGTGGGGTCGTACCTATCCGTCCACGAGGGGCCGCAGCGCATCGCCAAGACGGGCGTGACGCCGCTGACGCCCGGGATGATCCTGTCGAATGAGCCCGGCTACTACGCGCCGGGCGCGTTCGGCATCAGGACGGAGAACCTGATGGTTGTCGAGCCGCGCGCGCTTGCCGGCGCAGAGCGCGAGATGCTGGGCTTCGAAACGCTGACGCTCGCCCCGATCGATCTCACGCTCATCGACTGGAAACTCATGGGCGACCGGGAGATCAAGTGGCTCGACGCGTATCACGCTCGCGTGCGGAAGACGCTGTCGCCGCTCCTCGACGCGGCGACGCGCCGCTGGCTCAACGGCGCAACGCGCCGCCGAGACGTGCAGCGAGCGGCCCGGTAGTCCAGTCTCAAGGAATTGATCGAAAGCGACGCCGGCGCCTGTTGGGGCCGGAGAACGTATGCTTCAGATCATATACTGGCCGCCGTTCGCCGAGAGCGTGGATCCGGTCATGAGTCCGGCCTCGTCCGCCGCGAGGAACACGACGCAGCGCGCGATCTCCTCGGGCTCGCCCAGGCGGCGCAACGGGATAAGCGGCAGAATCGACTTCTCCAGCACTTCCTTGGGGACCGCCTTCACCATTTCGGTGGCGATATAGCCCGGGCAGATCGCGTTGACCGTGACTCCCTTGTTCGCGTTCTCCTGAGCAAGCGCCTTGGTGAAGCCGATGTCGCCCGCCTTGGCCGCGGAATAGTTCGACTGCCCCATCTGCCCTTTTTGCCCGTTGACCGACGAGATGTTGATGATCCGGCCAAATCCGCGCTCGCGCATGCCCTCGATGACCGGGCGGGTCATGTTGAACAGCGAGTTCAGATTGGTGTTGATGACGGCGTACCATTGCTCCGGCGTCATCTTGTGGAACATGCCGTCCTTGGTGATGCCGGCGTTGTTGACAAGGACGTCGACCGGTCCAAGGTCTTTCTCGACGCTGGCGATGCCAGCCACGCATTCGTCATAAACGCTGACGTCCCACTTGTAGACGTGGACGCCGGTCTCGGCCTTGAACGCCGCCGCCGCCTGGTCGTTGGCGTGATAGGTCGCCGCCACGTGATAGCCGGCCGCCTTTAAGGCCTTTGAGATCGCCGCGCCGATGCCGCGCGTGCCGCCGGTGACGATTGCAACCCTGGCCATGTCTCCTCCTCCCTCAATTCTGTTGCACACTGAAAAACTCTTGAGCCCCAACTCTTACACGAGGATCTCGCGTGGGCGCCAGTAGCCGAACGGCGAAGGGCGGAAAGCGGCGGCCTTGGGCGCCTCGAGGGCGTCGGGGCCCGTCTCGCCCCCGGCGCGGCGCAAAAAAGAGGGTTTCGGCGCACAAAAAAACCGCCTATCTTGCGTTACCCGTCAGGGCCCGGGTATCACTGGGATGCGCAATCTTATGGCGAACAATACTCCGACGACGATCAAGAAATACGCGAATCGACGCCTCTATAACACGGCTTCAAGCGCCTATGTGACCTTGGCCGACCTGGCGAAGATGGTGAAGAGCGGGGAAGACTTCATTGTCTACGACGCAAAGACGAACGAAGACATTACAAGGTCGGTTCTTACTCAGATCATATTCGAACAGGAAGGAATTGAGGGTCAGGCCCTCCTTCCGACCACCTTTCTGCGGCAGCTCATTCGCTTCTATGGCGACAGCATGCAGGCTCTTCTTCCGAGCTACTTGGAATTTTCGATCGACCGGTTCAGCGGCGAACGGCAGGCGATGCGCGAAGCCGCCGGTCGCATGTTCGGCGCCGAGGCGTTTTCGGGCGGGTCATTCGCCGCGCTGCAGGAGCTGACCCAGAAGAACCTGACGGCGTTCAATCAGGCGCTCGGCATGTTCTCGCCATTCCCGGCTGTGCTTCCAAGCAGCGACGCCGGCGGCAAAAAGGCAACCGCGCCCGAGGACATCGAGGATTTGCGAAAGCAGCTTTCGGACATCCAGCGCAAACTCGAGTCGCTGGCCGGGAAGACCTGAACAGGCGGGAGTCGCCGGCCCCAATGCGACCGGCCGCTGCGAGAGAACGGCGCGCCTGGGATTGCGAAAGCGACGCCGGTCGGCCAGAATTCCCAGCCTGACATCGGGCCGACAAGCGATGCCCCTCGACGCCGAGACCCTACGCGACTTTTATGGTTCGCCCCTCGGCGATCTGGCCAGGCGGTTGATCGGGCGCGTCGTGCGCGCCCGCTGGACGGCGGCCGCTGGTCTGACCGTCGCAGCGCTGGGTTACGGCTCTCCCTATCTCGATCGGTTTCGCGACACGGCGTCGCGGACCTTCGCCCTGATGCCGGCGCGACAGGGCTGCGTAAGATGGCCGGATTTGGGCCCTTTCGCCGTCACGCTCGTCGACGCCGAGATGCTGCCGCTGCCGGACAACAGCGTCGATCGCCTGCTGATCGCCCATGCGCTCGAGGCGGCGGAGCGGCCGGCTGCGCTGCTTGAGGAAGTGTGGCGCGTCATTGCCCCCGAGGGACGATTGCTCGCGATTGTTCCGTCTCGGCGCGGAGTCTGGGCGCGCGTCGACGCGACCCCGTTCGGCCAGGGGTTGCCCTATTCCAAGACGCAGCTGCGGGACCTGCTGAACGAGGCCGTCTTTTCCCCTGTCTTCTGGGGCGAGGCGCTGTTTGCGCCGCCGATCGCCCGTCGTTATGTGATCCGCTCCGCCCCGACGGTCGAGCGCATTGGCGCCGCGGTTGGCCTCCCGTTCGCGGGCGTGCATATCGTTGAAGCGATCAAGCAGGTTCATCGGCCGGTCGGCGTCCATGCCATTTCGAGACCACGGCGCGCGGCGGTCAGTCCCGCTCTTGCGCCAGTCGCGCGCCGACAGCCGGGAGGCTGCGCCAATCATGCGTCGATTTTGGCGATTGGCGCCCCGCTGCCCGATGGTCTAGAGCTTCCTTGATGGTCAAACCGGGTGAATGCCGATGCCGAATAGCGAACGTCTGCTTGTCCTCCTGCGCCACGGCCAGAGCGATTGGAACCTCAAGAACCTGTTCACCGGCTGGCGCGACCCGGACTTGTCGCCGACCGGAATCGAGGAGGCCATGGAGGCGGGCCGTCGGCTGAAGGCGCATGGCGTCTCCTTCGACATCGCCTACACTTCGGCTTTGACCCGCGCGCAGCATACGCTCGCCCTCGTGCTTGCCGAAATGGCGCAGACGGGGTTGCCCGAGCATCGCGACCAAGCGCTCAACGAGCGCGACTACGGCGACCTTTGCGGGCTTAACAAGGATGACGCCCGCAAGAAATGGGGCGAGGAGCAAGTCCATTTGTGGCGCCGCAGTTACGATGTCTCCCCGCCCGGCGGCGAGAGCCTGAAGGACACGGTGGCGCGCGCGCTTCCCTATTACTGCCAGCACATCCTGCCGGATGTGCTGCGCGGCAAGCGTGTGCTGGTTGCGGCCCACGGCAACAGTCTCCGGGCCTTGGTCATGGTGCTCGATCGCCTCACGCCCGAAACCATCCCGTCGATGGAACTAGCGACCGGCGTGCCGCTGGTCTACCGGCTGAACGCGGATTCGACCGTCGCCTCGAAGGACGTCCTTACGGAGTAGGGGTCGCCGCGGGGTGCATTCAAAGCGATGCAGAGTAGGTTGGGTTTGGAGTGATTTGGCGGGAGGATTCGGATGGCGGTCGGGGAGTTGAGCGATGAGGCGCTGATGGCGGCGTTGCAGGCGCATCCGGAGCTTCGCCAGCGGGTGTCGTCGATTGTGCTGGCGGTCGAAGGCGACGAGGGGGAATTGACGGAAGCCGACGCTGCGGAAGAGCGGATGGTCGAGGAGATGCGTCTTCTGGGACGGGAGGCGCTTCACAGTTGGGCCGAGCGGCGGGTCGAGGCGACGGAGCGGGAAATTCGTCAACGTCCTCAGATGTATCGCCAAGGCGAAAAAAACTCCGCTGGCACACGAAATTCGGCGAAATAGAGGTCCAGGAGCCGCAATATCGGTTGGGGACGCAGCGGGTGCGTCCATTCGTGCTCGGGGCGAAGGTGAGCCCGCTCGGGTGTTCGCGGCCGTTGCAGCGCGCCATCGTCGACTTCGCCGCCGATCAGCCCTTCGCGCAGGCGCGCGCCAAGTTGCAGGAGCATTACGGCTTCGCGATCGGCGAGAGCACGATCCAGCGGATCACGTTTGCCCACGCCCAGGCGATCTACGAAGCCGGCCGCCAGGATTGTGAATTTCCGGAGGCGCCGGGCCTCAGCAAGCCGATCATCGTCGAGACGGACGGCGGCATGGTTCCGATCGTCGAACCGAGCAGCGAGGGGAAGGACAAACGCAAGGGCAAGACGCTGTCCTGGCGGGAGGCGAAGCTGTCGCTGGCGCACGCGCAAGGGAACTGCACGCCGGTTTATGCGGGTTCGATCGAGGGCGGAGTCGAAGAGGCCGGGCGTCAGTTGCTTTCGTGCGCGGTTCGCGCCGGCTTCGGGGCGAACTCCCGGGTTCACGCGGTCGGCGACGGCGCGCCCTGGATCGTCGGCCAAATCGAGCAGCAGTTCGGCGACCAGGGCCGCTATTTGATTGATTTCTATCACGTCTGCGAATACCTGGCCGCTGCTTCCGAAGCGATCGCGCCCGACCCGGCCGCGCGCAGCGCCTGGATGGAGACGCAGAAGGAGGCGCTCAAAGGCGGACGTCTCGACGCCGTTCTGCGGGCGCTTGCCGGATGTTGCGAGCCGCCCGAAGTCGACGACAAGCATGCGCCTGTGCGAACCTGCCATCGCTATCTCAGCGCTCGCGCCAACCACCTGAACTACCGCCAAGCTTTGGCCGACGAGCTGCCAATCGGCTCGGGTGAGATCGAAAGCGCCCATCGCTACGTCGCCCAGCAACGCCTGAAGCGGCCCGGCGCCTGGTGGCGTGTCGAGCATGCCGAACATATGCTCGCCCTGCGGATAAACCAAATCAACGGCGACTGGGACGCCTACTGGAAAGCCCTCGCCCGGCAACGTGCCGCTGCAGCCAATGACAATAGCCCGAACAAATCACTACGCCGCACCGCCTAATTGCACCGCTTTGGATCGCACCCGGTCGCCGCGCGACTTCGCTGCCGCACGGCGAAAGCCGGGTTAATATCCCCGCCTCAGTGATTCGTTTGGCGGAGAAGGACGATGGCGCGCAGGATCGCCGCAGTTGGACTGTCGATTGTCGGAGCGGCGATGGCCACGCCGGCCGCTGCTGCGCAATATGAGTTCCTAGCCGCGCCGCAGATCAATTTGTCGCTGGTCTACCGGGTCGACAAGCTGACCGGCGACATCATCGCCTGCCAGTTTGCCCACAGTCCCGGACGAACGGACGTCGGCCCCGGCGCTTTCGGGGTGACCGCGTGTTATCGGTCCGGCGAGGGCGCGACAGGGCAGGAGCCCGGCGAGTACGGCCTGATCGCGACCCGCCACGAGCAGGAGGGCGGCGTTTTCCGCGTCAATTACCGGACCGGCGCGCTCAGCATCTGCTATCTCTATTTTCAGCGCGAGAAGCAGGGCGACCACGAGGCGATCGCCGACCAGTACGTCGTCTGCACCCCGCCGTGGAAATAGCGCCGGCGGCGGCGCAGAAGCGCCGGCGCGGCGAGATCGGGAAGCGGAGCGCGCGCCCCCTTGTTCGAAAACGATCAGGACACGATTTTTGCTCAGGCGAGCGGCGTCGGAAGGGCGGGGGTCGCGGTCTTCCGGATCTCTGGGCCGCTGGCCCCGAGGGCCCTCGAGGCCCTGGCGCGAGGGGGCGTCTTTCCGGACAGGGTCGCGACGGTGCGGACGCTGACGGATCCGGTAGCCGGGGCTGCGCTCGATCGGGCGCTGGTCATCCGGTTCGCCGCTCCGCGAAGCTTTACCGGCGAGGAGGTCGTCGAGCTGCACGTGACCGGCGGCCGCGCCGTCCCGGCGGCGTTCGCGCGCGCCCTTGCGGCCATGTCAGGGCTGCGGGTGGCCGAGCCCGGGGAGTTTGCGTGGCGCGCGTTCGTCAACGGCAAGATTGATCTCTCCGAGGCCGAAGGTCTTGCCGATCTCGTGGAGGCGGAGACCGAGGCTCAGCGTCGGCAGGCGCAACGGATCGCGGGCGGGGCGCTACGACGGGAGTGCGACGCCATTCGAGCGCTTCTTCTCGAGGCGATGGCCACGGTTGAGGCGCAACTCGACTTTTCCGACGTGGAGGACGCCGACTCCTTGACGGCGGAGTCGATCCGCGAGGCCGCCTGGCGCGCCGTTGAGCGCATTGACCGGGCGCTGGCGAGCGCGCGGTCCGCGGAACGGATGCGGACAGGTTTCGTCGTGGTGATCGCTGGGCCGCCGAATGTCGGCAAGTCGACCTTGATGAATGCGATCGCCGGGCGCGATGTCGCGATTACTTCGCCCTTCGCGGGCACGACGCGCGACCCGATCGAGGTCGCGATCGACCTGTGTGGTTATCCGGTCATCCTGGTCGATACCGCCGGGATTCGCGACGCCAGCGACCCGGTCGAGCAGGAAGGCGTCCGGCGGGCGCGGCAGCGGGCGGAGCACGCGGACCTGACCTTGTGGCTGGACGACGGGACATTGGGTTGCGCCGCCGAACTCGCAGGGCCTGCGCTTGTCGTTCGAACGAAGCTCGACCTCGCGGACAGCTCGACGCCGGGCTCGACGGCCGTCGCGCAATTTGCGATATCGGCGAAGACAGGCGAGGGGATCGACCCGCTGCTCAACGCCATCGCCGACCGTGCGGTTGCCGGTCTGTCGTCCGGCGAGCCCGCGGTCCTGACGCTGGCGCGGCATCGGGAGGCTTTCCTCACAGCGCGACGGGCGTTGGCGCCGGCGCTGTCGGCGGAGCCGATCGAGGCGGAGCTGGCGGCGGAGCAGTTTCGACGGGCGGCCGCGGCGATGGACCGCGTAGTCGGCCGAATCGGGGTCGAGGACGTGCTGGGCGAGATCTTCTCGCGGCTCTGCGTAGGAAAGTGAGGGCGGACCTGTTTCACGTGAAACATCCAGGCTCTTCGGATGGCGGCTTTGACGTCATCGTGATCGGCGGCGGACATGCAGGATGCGAGGCTGCGGCTGCAGCGGCGCGCTGCGGCGCTGCGACCGCGCTTATGACGTATCGAGCCGCGACGATCGGCGAGATGTCCTGCAATCCGGCGATCGGCGGCATCGGCAAAGGTCATCTGGTGCGCGAGATTGACGCGTTGGATGGGGTCATGGGCCGCGCCGCGGACGCCGCAGGCATTCAGTTTCGTGTCCTCAATCGCCGCAAAGGGCCGGCCGTCCAGGGGCCGAGGGCGCAAGCCGACCGCGCCCTCTACCGGCGGGCCATGCGCGCGCTGATCGAGCGGACGCCCGGGCTCGCGGTCGTCGAGGGCGAGGCGTCCGGGATTCGGTCCGAGAACGGCGTCGTCAGCGGCGTGGACCTGGCCGACGGGCGAAGCTTTCGCTGCGGTTCGATCGTGCTCACCACGGGCACATTCCTGCGCGGGGTCATTCATCTCGGGGACGTCCGCACGCCGGCTGGACGGTTCGGGGAACGGCCGTCGATCGCCCTGGCGCAGAGTCTCGAGGGCGCCGGGTTCGCATTCGGGCGGTTGAAAACCGGCACTCCGCCGCGACTCGATGGCGCGACGATCGACTGGGGCGCGCTGGAAGTCCAGCATGGGGACGATCCGCCCGAGTTTTTCGCGCTAGACACGCGGGCGCCCGCGGCGCGCCAAGTGCCCTGCTACATCACGCGAACGACGGAGGAGTCGCACCGGATCGTTCGGGCCGACTCGCAGCGATCGGCGGTCTATTCGGGCTCGATCTCGGGCCGTGGTCCCCGCTACTGCCCGTCCATCGAGGACAAGGTCGTCCGATTCTCCGATCGCGAAAGCCATCAGATCTTTCTCGAGCCGGAGGGTGTGGACGATCCAACCGTCTACCCGAATGGAATCTCGACCTCGCTTCCGGTGGAGACGCAGCGGGCGCTGATCGCGACCATTCCGGGGCTGGAGCGGGCTCGCATTCTGCGCCCCGGCTATGCGATCGAATACGACTACGTCGACCCCAGAGGGCTCGACCCGACCCTGGAGGCGCGCCGGCTGCGCGGCCTTTTCCTCGCCGGACAGATCAATGGAACCACGGGCTACGAGGAGGCCGCGGCACAAGGTCTGGCTGCGGGGATCAACGCCGCCCGGACGGCCGGAGGCTACGCTGCGACGACGTTCGACCGGACCGATTCGTATCTGGGCGTCATGATCGATGATCTGACAACTCACGGCGTCAGCGAGCCTTATCGGATGTTTACGTCGCGGGCGGAGTTTCGTTTATCGCTCCGCGCCGACAATGCCGACGAACGGTTGACCGGCCGGGGGATTGCGCTCGGCTGCGTCGGGCCCGAGCGGACAAGGCTTTACCACCGCACGCTGGACGAGCTTGCCGCGGCGCGTGCGGTGTTGAAGGCCGCAACCGCCTCGCCGACGACGCTGGAGGCGTTCGGGATCTCGGTCAACCAGGATGGCGCCCGGCGCTCGGCCTTCGAGCTCGCCGCGCAGCCGCACTTCCCGCTCTCGAGGCTGGCGCGCGTCTGGCCCGAACTCGCCGAAATTCCGTCAGCCATGGTTGCGCGTCTCGAGGCCGACGCGAAATACGCCGTCTATGTCGAACGGCAGGCAGACGAAATCGCGCGCCATCGGCGCGATGGCGCGCTGCTGCTCCCGGAAGGCATGGACTACGCGGAGCTGCCCGGGCTTTCCCGCGAGATGCGGCAGAAATTCTCGATGGTGCGGCCGCGGAGCCTCGGCCAGGCCGGAAGGATCGAAGGCGTCACGCCGGCGGCTCTCGCCGTCGTCGCCGCGCATGCACGGCGGGGAGCGAGAGCGGCGGCGCGGTCCGAGGGGGCGATGTGAAGACGCCCGATGGCCCGGGCGCGCTGAATTCGGCGGCGGCGGAGGCGAATCAGCTGGACGCGGATCGCCGGACGGCGCTGCGCCTCGTTCCCGTTTCACGTGAAACAGAGGACCGCTTCTCGGTCTTCGTCGATCTTCTGGCCCGCTGGCGTCGGACAACAAATCTCATCGCCGAATCGACCTTCCGCTCGGTGTGGACGCGTCACATCGCCGACAGCGCCCAGCTTCTCCCGCTCGCGCAGAGCGCGACGCGCTGGCTCGACATGGGATCCGGCGCGGGGTTTCCCGGGCTCATCGTCGCGATGCAGCTCGCTGGGACGACGGGGCCCGTGGTTCATTGCATCGACAGCGATCAGCGCCGCTGCGCTTTCCTGCGCGAGGCCGCGCGGGCGACGGGCGCGCCCGCGGTGATCCACCCGGTTCGCGTCGAGTCGCTCGACCGCGAGCTCGTCGGAACTGTGGACTGCGTGACCGCGCGCGCCTTTGCCCCCTTGCTCAAGACGCTCGAATTCGCCAGACCATGGTTGGCGCGCGGAGCCGTCGGGTTGTTTCCCCGCGGGCGGTCGGCCCTCGGGGACCTCGAACGGGAACCTCCTTCGCCGGTCTTCGCGATCGAAGCGCTTCCGAGCGTCATGGACGTCGACGCTGTGATCCTGAGAGTCCGGATGCAATAGGGTCTCGCGCCATGTCCTCCAATCTTCCTCCTCAGCCCGCGACGGAAACTGCTCTGCAGCCACGCGTGCTGGTCATGGCCAACCAGAAGGGAGGCGTCGGCAAGACCACGACCGCCATCAATCTGGGTACTGCGCTGGCTGCGATCGGCGAACATGTGCTGATCATCGATCTCGATCCGCAGGGCAACGCCTCGACCGGCCTCGGCATCGACCGCAAGAGCCGCGTGACGTCGAGTTATGACGTTCTTGTCGGCGAGCGGCTCTTGCGCGAGGTCATTACGCCGACGGCTGTCCCTCGCCTCTCCATCGCGCCTTCGACCATGGACCTGTTGGGCGTAGAGCTGGAGATATCCGGCGACAGCGACCGCTCATACAAGTTGCGCAAGGCGCTCCAGGTTTTTTTCGAGGCGGACCGTGGCAGACCGGCGTCGATAAGCTACGTCCTCATCGATTGTCCGCCTTCTCTGAACCTTCTGACGATCAACGCGCTGGCGGCGGCCGACGCCGTGGTCGTGCCGCTGCAGTGCGAGTTCTTCGCGCTCGAAGGCCTGTCGCAGCTCTTGACGACGGTCGAGCAGGTGCGACGGACCCTCAACCCCACGCTGACCATTCATGGCGTCGTGCTGACCATGTTCGATCCACGCAACAGCCTCGCGGGTCAGGTCGTCGCCGACGTTCGCGCCCACATGGGCGACAAGGTTTACGACACGGTGATCCCGCGCAACGTCCGGGTCTCGGAGGCGCCGTCTCACGGCAAGCCGGCGCTGCTTTACGATCTGCGCTGCGCCGGCAGTCAGGCCTATCTCAAGCTCGCCTCGGAAGTCATTCAACGCGAAGGTCGATGGCGGCACGCCTGAGCGGCGCCGCTTCAATCAACGGGAGCGCCGAACGCATGGCCGAAGATCTTGGCCGAACGGAACACAGACCACGCCTCGGACGCGGACTCGCCGCGCTTCTGGGGGCTTCTCAGGAGGACGCGGAGGGCGCCGCGCCGCGCGGGGCGCGCAAGGCGCCGATCGAGTTTCTGAGGCCGAACCCGCGCAATCCGCGCAAACGCTTCGACGACGCCGAGCTCGACGAACTGGCCGGGTCGATCAAGGAGCGCGGCGTCATCCAGCCGATTTTGGTGCGCGCGATCCCACGCGTGGCCGACGCCTACGAAATCGTGGCCGGGGAGCGACGCTGGCGGGCCGCTCAGCGCGCCGGTCTGCACGACGTGCCGATCGTCGTGATCGAGGCCGGCGACCGCGAGGCGCTCGAGATCGCCATCATCGAGAACGTGCAGCGCGCCGACCTCAACGCGCTCGAGGAGGCGGCGGGCTATGCGCAGCTCGGCGCGGACTATGGGTATTCGCACGCCGACGTCGCCCGCGTCGTCGGCAAGAGCCGCAGTCACATCGCCAACACCCTGCGGCTTGTGAACCTCCCCGACCATACCCGGCAGCTGCTGGCCGACGGCAAGATCTCGGCGGGACATGCGCGTGCGCTGCTGGCCGTCGCCCACCCGGACGCAACCGCTGACCGCATCGTGGCGGAGGGCCTGACCGTGCGGGATATCGAGCGGCTGGGCGAGAACGCCGGAAAGACGGCGCGGGTCGGGAAGGAGCCGGCCAAGGTCGACGCGGACACGCTTGCCCTTCAGGACAAGCTCGGCCTCGCGCTCGGGGCGAAGGTCACGATCCGTCACGCCGGTGAAAGCGGCGACATCCGCATCGCCTTCCGCAATTTCGACCAGCTCGACGATTTCTGCCGGCGCCTCTCTCAGCCGGCGACGCGATAGACGATCGCCTCTCCCGAGGCGACTCGAAAGGCGACGGGGCCGGGTCGCTGACCAGCGGCCGCGCCCAGCGACCGCGCCCTACGCCGCGCGTCCGATCCGTTATTGTCGGCAGGGCTCTCCCCAGGGGTCGGAAAACGAGGTCGACCGCGGGGCTCACAATCGCTCGGAAAAATTGCAGCAAGACCCTGAAAACATTGATTCCGCGCCCGGAACTTCGACAGGCCCCAACGTTTCCCGCGCGCCTCCCCCTCATCGCCGCGATACCCTTCGTGCTCGTTGCGACGACGAAGAGCGTCCGTTCGAGCCGTCGTTCACGGCGGCGGATCGGCGCTCAGTAGTCCACCCGCGTCAAATAAAGCCCGTGCGCCGGCGCGACCTGGCCGCAGCGGCTGCGGTCGGCCGCTTCGAGCGCGGCCTTAAGATCGGCGGCGGTCCATCGCCCCGATCCGACATGGATCAGCGAGCCGACCATTGACCGTACCTGGCGATGCAGGAAGGAGCGCGCGCCGACTTCGAACGTGAGCGCGTCGCCATCGCGAACGACATCGAGCCGATCCAGAGTCCTGACCGGCGATTTCGCCTGGCACTGCACGTCGCGGAAAGTGGTGAAGTCGTGCCGGCCGATCAGGACTTGCGCCGCCTCGCGCATCGCATCCGCGTCCAGCCGGGGCTTGACGCGCCATGCGCGGCCGCGCTCGAACGTCAGCGGCGCGCGCCTGTTGACCACGCGATAGGCGTAGCGGCGTCCTCGCGCGCTGCGGCGCGCGTCAAAATCGTCGCCCACTTTTTCCACGCCGAGCACCGCGACCGGGTGGGGAAGGCAACGCGCGTTGAGGCCCTCGGAAAGCCGGAACGGCCCCCAGTCGCGCGACAGATCGAGATGGGCGACCTGACCCGTAGCGTGAACGCCCGCGTCCGTCCGTCCCGCGCCGGCCACGATCCGCTGCTCGCCGGTGATCGCGAAGACGGCCTCCTCGAGGACTTGTTGCACCGAGACGCCGTTCTCCTGACGCTGCCAGCCCACAAAGGGCGCGCCGTCATATTCGAGGAGGAGCTTGAATCGGGGCATAACGTCCGACAGGTTCAACAGCGACGCTGCTTCTTACGCGACCCACGGCGCATTCACGACGATTACGGCGTTGGGCCTTACTGGGTCTTCCGAGCGACGCCCCCGACCGGTCGGTAGACCACTCAGGGCAAGGCGCGAATGCGCGGCGGCGCCTACAAATGCGCCGCCGCCGCGATGGCCTCATCGAGCATGGCGTAGACGCGCGGCTCGTTACAGCGGGCGACATTGAAGCGCAGGTAACTGCGTCCAAGCTCCGACGAACTGAATGCCGGACCGGGCGCGAACAGCATCTTTCTGGAAAGGCTGTAGCGGGCGACGTCCGCCGCAGCGATCCCGCCAGGCAAGCGCGCCCAGACGAAGATGCCGGCGCGCGGCTCGGTCCACGGCTCGAGGCCGTGCTTGCGCAGATTGCGCAGGGTGAGCCCCATTGCGTCGGCGGCTTTGCGCCTGAGGCCGTCGAGATGGCGGCGGTAGTTGCTCTCCGTCAGCACCTGATGGAGCATGGCCGCGCCGGTGACGCTGTTGCCAATGCTGATGGCAAGTTTCAGATCGACCAGCGGCCCGATCCAGTCGGCCCGCGCGGCAATATAGCCGCAGCGCGTCGCAGCGCCGACAGCTTTGGTGGCGCTGCCGACCTGCACCACGCGTTTGAGGTCGTCGAGGCCGGCCAGCCGGATCGCCGGCTCCTGCTCGAAATCGCCGAAGGTGTCGTCCTCGACGATGAGCACGTCATGGTCCTCGGCAAGCCGTAGGACGCGATGCGCCTTCGACGGCGAAAGGGTCGCTCCCGTCGGGTTCTGAAGCCCGGCGTTGGTCAGATAAAGACGCGGCCGGCGCTCGACGAAGAGACGCTCCAACGTTTCGACGCTGGGCCCGTCAGGCGCCATCGGCGCGGCCACGACTTTCGCGCGCGACACCTTGAGCAGCGACAGAAAGTTGAAATAGCACGGGTCGTCGACGACGACCGTGTCGCCCGGGCTGAGCAAAAAACGGCAGACGATGTCGAGCGCCTGCGAACAGGAATCGGTGACGATCACCTGGTCGGGATCGACCAGTACGGAGCGCTCGGCCAGACGCACCGAGAAAAGGCGTCGCAATGGCGCATAGCCCGTCGGCTCGTCGTACTGGCGACGACGTTCGGCGTCGTCGCGCGCGGCCAACCGCAGGGCGCGCTGGACCCCAAGATCGAGCACCCAAGAATCCGGCAGCCAGCCGGCGCCGGGGCAGACGAAATCCGCCGTCCCCATCATGGCATGGCGGTTGATCCACGACGGGTCGATTGCGGGCGCCGGCGCGGCGGCGTTCGGAGCCGTCTGCCGGGCCGAGCCGGCGACGAAGAAGCCCGAACCCCGGCGCGCCGCCACCAGGCCTTCGGCAGCCAGGCGGTCGTAGGCCTCGACGACCGTCGACTTCGACACGACGAGCTTGCTGGCAAGCTCGCGTACCGAGGGGAGCCGCGCCCCGTGCGCGAGCGCGCGCGAGGCGACGCGTTCACGGATATGCGCCACGACATGCTCGACGCAGGAGGCTGGCCGATCGTCCAAGAGAAACCTGTAGCGAAGTCCGGACCGAACTGTCTAGGCCATTGACCGGTACAGTTTAGCCAAACTGTACTGAACTGTCTCTGGCGCGGCAAGGGCCCCGGGCGGATCCTGTTCACGAAGGGAGCAGCCCATGTCGTTCGAAAGCAATTGCAAGCCCAACCTCGTCGAGCGCGTGCGGCGCGCTGCGGCCTGGCCGTTCCGTGTCGCGGCCACGCGCGCGACGCTGAACGCGCTCGCTGCGATGGATGGCCGCGAACTGGCCGACATCGGGCTCACCCGGTCCGACTTGCGCGACGTCTCGGCGCTGGCGCTCGACCATGATCCGACCGCGCTGCTCGCGCGCCGCGCCCAAGAACGGAGACGGAACGCCTTCGCGCCGCCGACCGCGCCCTCAAGGGGAGAATGGCCGTGGGACCAGGACCGGAGAGCGTTCGGCTCCGGACACTGAAACTGTCCGGCGCCCGTTTCGTCAGCCGGCTTTTGCCGGAGGCAAGGCCTCGAAGGGCCGCTGATCGTCGCGAGCGACTGTTCAGAACAGGCTTAGCTGCTGCGTGCCGGTTCCAGCGACGGGCGGCGTCGGTTTCCGGAAAAGATCGGTGCGTAGGCGAAGCGGCGTCGGGCTGAGCCCGAGCCGTTGCGCCGCCATCTCGAACCGCCTGCCGATCATCCAGGCGTAGGGGCCGGAGCCCGCCATCCGCCGACCCCACTCGGCCTCGTAGTCCTTGCCGTTGCGCATCGACTGCGTGAGCGAAACCGAGCGCTTCAGCCGGTCGGGGAAATGGACATGCAGCCATTCGCGGTACATGTCGCGCAATTCGAGCGGCAGGCGGAGCACGATCGTGCCGCCCTCGCGCGCTCCGGCGGCCGACGCCCGCGTCAGGATCGTCTCGATCTCCGAATCGTTCACCGCCGGGATAACCGGCGCGATCATGACGCCTGCCGGAACGCCGGCGTTATGAAGGCGCGCGATCGCCTCGATTCGCTTCTCCGGCGTTGGAGCCCGTGGCTCCATCTTGCGCGCCAGCGACCGGTCGAGCGTCGTCACCGACAGGAAGACCTTGACGAGGCCGTCGCGCGCCATGTCGCTGAGAATGTCGAGGTCGCGCAAAACGAGGTTCGACTTGGTTACAATGCTCGTCGGATGGCGCGTGCGTTGAAGGGTTTCCAGCAGCGAGCGCGTGATCCGGTGCTGCCGCTCGATCGGCTGATAGGGATCGGTGTTGGTCCCCAGGGCGATCGGAGCGGGCGTGTACTTTGGTGCCGCGAGTTCCCGTTCGAGCAGCGCCGCCAGACCCTGCTTGGCGAACAGCCGGGTCTCGAAATCGAGCCCCGGAGAAAGGCCCATATAGGCGTGGGTCGGCCGCGCGAAGCAGTAGAAGCAGCCGTGCTCGCAGCCGCGATAGGGGTTGATCGAGCGGTCGAAGGAAATGTCAGGCGACTGGTTCCGGGTGATGGCGTTCTTCGGCTTCTCCCACGTCACTTCGGTAACGAGCGGTTCGGGCGCCTCTTCGCGCGTCCATCCGTCGTCGAAATCTTCACGCGCCAGGATCTCGAAGCGGCCGGAGGCGTTGGTCGCGGCGCCCCGGCCGCGCCGCCGCTCGCCGGACTGAATTCGTTCTGCGATCGCCGCAGGGCTTTGGCGCGTTTTGACAGCAAGTGGAGCTTTGGTCGCGTTCATGGCGGTGTCCTGCTGGAACAAAACAAGAACACGTAAATAGTGCGCGCCGGCCGGTCGGTCAAGCCCGTCCTGAAACGAAACAACCTCTGCTTCGCCCGCTTCGTCTACGCGGGCCGCCAGTTTCCATGGAAGCCGAATGGCACACGACGTGGAACCTTTGGCGATTCCGATCAGCCTGTCTTGAATCGCGCCGGCGTCGCAGATCATCACTGCGGTCCTCGGCGCGGCGATAGACAACCGCGACGAACCAGCCATCGCCCTCCGCGGCGGCGGCCGATCGGTGAACGAAGACCGGCTCTCCGGGGGCGAACGCATAGGTCGTCCGTTTTCCGGTCTTGAGATCGACATGGGCGACGCAGTCGAAGCAGGCGCCCGGACCTCCTCGGGATCGGCCGGCAAACCAGCCCGGCCGGTAGCTCAAGCCCGAGCGCCGCTCCTCAAAGCGCGGAATTCGCCCGCGAGGTCATCCGGTGGTCTCCGAAGGGATGAAACATACGTCGCGCAAGTTTTTATCAAGCAAACCGCTGTCGTTTGAGGCGCCGTCGGCGACGATGACGTCGGTGGCGACAAAGTGGATGTCACCTTCTGGACGCCTGGCGCTCGCGCGCCGCGAGCAGCGTCTGGAGCGCGGACACCGAGCGCTCGATATGCTCGCCGGCGAGCTTCACCGCGAGGTCGGCGTTGCGGGCGAGCGTCGCGTCGAAGATGCCCTGGTGCTCGGCGTGGACGTCGCGCGGAATGGCGCGCCTGGACGCGACGAGGCGCCGGTAGCGCTCGGACTGCTGGTAGAGCAGGGCGTGCAGCCGGTGCAGCCAGGGCGACGGGCAGGCGGCGATCAGGGCGCGGTGGAAATCGCGGTTGCGCGCCTCGAACTCGGCCGAGGCGCCGGCGGGATCCTCGCGCAGCCGTTCCTCGGTCTTGGAGAGCCTGTAGAAGGCCGCGACGATCTCGGCCTCCCAAGGTCTCGCCGCCGACCTCGATGGCCTGCCTCAGCGCCTCGGTTTCGATCAGCTTGCGCACCGCCGTCAGGTCGCGGAAATCCTCGAGCGAGGCGTTGGCGACGCGAAAACCCCGCTGTCCCTCGCTCGTCACCAGCGCTTCGCCGATGAGCCGGGTCAGCGCTTCGCGGATGGTGGAGCCGCTGACGTCGTAGCGGGCGCGGAGCTCCTCGGTGCGCAGCTTCGCCCCCGGCTCGAGCGTCCCGTCGATGATTTCGTTGCGCAGCGTGGCGTAGGCGGTTTCGATCAGCGTCCGGCCTTTGCCCTCGCCGGCGCGGTCGATGACGAGGGCGTCCGTCATGGGCTTTGCCTCCCCTCGAAGCGCTGTGACACTTGGATTTCACTGTCGGCGACGGCCGACTCGCGCGGTCTTGCACCGAGAAGCCTGTCCCAATTTCGATCGGAGCGCAACGGAAATATCGGCATTTGTCTGTCGCTCACGATAATTTCGCCGAAACGCTGATGGAACCGGCATCGGGGCGCGAACGGACCATCTTACGACCATTTGTGAAATATCGATGGCGGGCCAGACGCCGCCGTTTCGGGACCCCTCCGCATTTTCGCGAGAATCCGAAATTTAATCGTCTGAAGGATTTAATATCGATATTTCTCTTGACTGACGATATCGGGCGAGATAATCATTTCTCCGTCAAGCGCGACGGCCCGTCGGAAGGCCTCGAGGCGAAGGGTGTGAAGAACAGCGCGACCGCAACGTTGGTTTCGGGGAGGACCATGGGACAGAGCCAGACGCCGCTGAAGAAGTTTGTGCGGGTCACCGGAGTGCGCTCCGGCCGCTATGTCGAATTCGAATTCTCGGTCAACGACGCCGACCTGACGGTCGAGCTCATCCTGCCTTTTTCCGCCTTTGAAGAATTCTGCACGCTGCAGGAGGCCACGCGGCTGCCGCCCGAGGCCGAGGTCGCGAACGAGCTCGACAAGCTCGCCTGGCGCGCCCGCCAGCCCGGACTGCTGCGCCGCGTCCAGACCACGTCCGAACACGATTTGCCGCGCTCGCCGCGCAGTTAACCCGACGAGATCCACGGGAGGGAAAACGTGACCGTTCAAATCAAGACCATCGACCTCGAGCCGAAGCGACAGACCTTCGGACACGTCGCCCGCCGGCTCGGCGGCGACAAGCCGGCCTCGCGCTACCAGGAGGCGACGCTCGACGTCCAGGCGACGGCGAACTTCCATTACAAGCCTTTGTATGAGCCGGAGTTCTGGCAGTACGACACCCGCAAGACGGCGGTCGTGATGGAGGACTGGTACAAGCCGCTCGACCCGCGCCAGTTCTATTACGCGACCTACAACATCGCCCGCGCCAACATGAATCAGGCGGTCGAGCGCAACTTCGCCTTCGTCGAGGAGCGCGGCCTGATCGACAAGCTGTCGGCCGAGTCCAAGTCGGCGATCGAGCGCGGCCTTCTGCCGCTGCGCCATCTGCACTGGGGCTCGAACATGAACATGACCGAGATGACCCAGCGCGGCTACGGCACCGCCGTCACCGCGCCCTGTATCTTCTCGGCCGGCGATCATCTGGGCATGGCCCAGATCGTCTCCCGCATCGGCCTCGAGGTCGACCGACAGACGGGCGTCAGCCTCGACAAGGCCAAGGAGACCTGGCTCAACGACGCCGCCTGGCAGGGCGCGCGCCGGCTGATCGAGGACACCTTGGTCGAGCGCGACTGGTTCCAGCTCTATGTCGCCCAGACGCTGGCGGTGAACGGCGTGCTGTTCGACATGGCCTACAAGCGCTTCGACGCGGCCTGGGGCGACGGCGCGCTCCCGATCGCCATGCTGACCGAATTCATGTCCGACTGGCGCGCCGAGGAGGGCCGCTGGAGCGACCATGTCGTCAAGACCGTCGCCGCCGAGAGCGAAGCCAACAAGGCGCTCGTCTCGCAATGGGCGAGCCACTGGATCGACCGCGCAACCGCGGCGGCGAAGCCGCTCTCGGTCGCCCTGCTGAACGACGACGGCTTAGCCTCTCACACGGCGCGGGAAGCGGCCATCGCTCGCGCTCGCGCGCTCGGCCTGTCGATCTAACACGGGGAGGAATTCATCATGGCGCAAGTCGCCTCGCTCACGCTTCTGCACAACGACGACGCCCGCCCGATCATCGAGGCGATCCTGGCGGACAACACGAACGTTCGCGTCCTCGACATGCCGGGCTGCGTCAAGCTCGACCGCGACATGGAGCTGGTGATCAACCGCGCCTCCGTCGAGCAGCGCCTCGGGCGCGCCTGGGATCCGCAGGAAATCCATCTCGTGCTCGTCTCGATGGCGGGCCACCTCGACGAAGACGACGACCGCTTCGCGGTCAGCTGGAAACACTAAGGGTTCGGGAGGACAACATGGCCGTCAAGAAGCTCGGTCTCAAGCAGCGCTACGCGCACATGACCCGCGGTCTCGACTGGGAGACCACCTATCAGCCGATGGACAAGGTGTTCCCCTACGACACATTCGAGGGGATCAAGATCAAGGACTGGTCGGCGTGGGAGGACCCGTTCCGCCTGACCATGGACGCCTACTGGAAGTTCCAGGCCGAGAAGGAGCGCAAGCTCTACGCCGTGCTCGACGCCTTCGCGCAGAACAACGGCCAGACCAAGATCTCGGACGGGCGCTACGCCAACGTGGTGAAGCTGTTCCTCACCGGCATCTCGCCTGAGGAGTATCAGGCGCATCGCGGCTTCGCCTTCGCCGGCCGACATCTCCGCGGCGTCGGCCCGCGCGTCGCCGCGCAGCAGCAGTCGCTCGACGAACTGCGCCACATCCAGACGCAGATCCACACCATCAGCCACTACAACAAGTTCTTCGACGGCATCAGCGAGTTCCCCCACATGCACGACCGCGTGTGGTACCTCAGCGTGCCGAAGTCGTTCTTCGACGACGCCCGCACCGCGGGGCCGTTCGAGTTCATGATCGCGATCGGCTTCGCCTTCGAATACGTGCTGACGAACCTCCTGTTCGTGCCGTTCATGTCGGGCGCCGCCTACAACGGCGACATGTCGACGGTGACCTTCGGCTTCTCGGCGCAGTCCGACGAGAGCCGGCACATGACGCTCGGCATCGAGGTCATCAAGTTCCTGCTCGAGCAGCACCCGGACAACCTGCCGATCGTGCAGAAGTGGGTCGACAAGTGGTTCTGGCGCGGCCACAAGGTGCTCGGCATCGTCGCGATGATGATGGACTACATGCTGCCGAAGAAGGTCATGTCCTGGCGCGAGGCGTGGGACATCTACTTCACCGAGGCCGGCGGCTCGCTGTTCCAGGACCTGGCCCGCTACGGACTGCGTCCGCCGAAATATGCGGATCAGGCGACGGTCGAGGCCGATCACGTCTCGCACCAGAACTGGGCGGTCTTCTATCAGTACAGCCACGCCGCCGCGTTCCATACCTGGGCGCCCGACCGCGAGCACCTCGACTGGCTCTCCGAGAAGTACCCGACCACGTTCGACAAGTTCTATCGGCCGCGCTGGGAGATGTGGGCCGAGATGGCGAAGTCAGGGCAAGCGCTTCTACAACATGGCGCTGCCGCAGCTCTGCCAGACCTGCCAGATCCCGATGGCCTATACCGAGCCGGGCGATCCGACGACGATCTCTTTCCGCCACTCGAAGTTCAAGGGCGAAACCTACCACTTCTGCTCGGACGGCTGCAAAGACATCTTCGACGGCGAGCCGGAGAAGTATGTCCAGTCCTGGCTGCCGGTGCACCAGATCTTCCAGGGCAATTGCGGCGGCGCGACCATTCCGGACGTGCTGAACTACTACCGTCTCAACGTCGGCCACGACAACATGGACTACGTCGGCTCGCCGGACGAGGCGCTGTGGAACAGCTGGCAGGCGGGCGCGGTCAAGGCCGCGGAATAGTCCCGCCTTGAACCTTCAGGCGATGCGGCTCTCCGCCGCATTGCCGAGTTTTTCGAATTCTGGGAGGTACCCATGGCCCTTCAGGCGCTTTCGCCCGACTACGAACAGAAAATCGAATATCGCGACCTGGAAAAGAACTTCCACGGCAACCGCGTCGTCTATGTCCACTGGGAGGAGCATCTGTCGTTCTGCTCGGCGCTCGCTTTCCCGCTGCCGCCCGACATGCCGTTCGGCGCCTTCGTCGAGGCGATCGTCAAGGGCCACTACAACGCCCATCCCGACTTCGAAAGGATCGACTGGGACAAGGTCGAGTGGATGATCGACGGCGTGCGGGTGAAGCCGGATCCCGGCAAGTCGCTCGCCGATCACGGCGTCGGCCACAAGTCTCTGATCCGCTTCTGGACGCCCGGCCTCAACGGCTACAAGGGCTCGGCGAGCTGAGGCGCGGAGTCGCAACGCAAGATGACGCATCATCTCACCATCGAACCGCTCGGCGACGCGATCGACGTCGCCGAAGGCCAGACGATCCTCGACGCCTGCCTGCGCGCGGGCGTCTACCTGCCGCACGCCTGCGGCCATGGCCTATGCGGGACGTGCAAGACGCAAGTTCTGGACGGCGAGATCGACCACGGCGAGGCGTCCAGCTTCGCCCTGATGGATTTCGAGCGCGACGACGGTTTCGTGCTCGCCTGCACGGCGACGCTGAAGTCGGACGTCACGATCGAGGCCGACGTCGAGGAGGATCCCGACGCCCGGCGGATCGCGGTCGACGACTTCGAGGGCGAGGTGGTCGGGCTCGACGATCTCGCCCACGACGTCAAAGGCGTGCGGATCGCGCTTGACGGCGACGGCATCGACTTCCAGGCGGGCCAGTACGTGATGGTGAAGCTGCCCGGCGTCGATGGGCCACGCGCCTTCTCGATCGCCAACGCGCCCTCCGACGCCAATCACGTCGAACTGCAGGTGCGGCGCGTGCCCGGCGGCGCCGGCACGGGGTACGTCCACGAGCGGCTGAAGCTCGGCGACCGCGTGCGCTTCTCCGGCCCCTATGGCCGCTTCGTCGTGCGCAAGTCGCGCGGCGGGCCGCTGATCTTCCTCGCCGGCGGCACCGGCGTGTCGAGCCCACGCGCGATGATCCTCGACCTTCTTGAAGCGGGCTATGGCGAGCCGATCACCCTCGTCCACGGCGTGCGGACGGAAGCCGACCTCTATGGTCGCGCCGAATTCGAGGCGCTGGCCAAGGAGCACCCGAATTTCCGTTATGTCCCGGCGCTGTCGAGCGAGCCGGAGGGCAGCGCCTGGGCCGGCGAGCGCGGCTTCGTCCACGATGTCGCCAGGCGCCTCTACGGCGGGCTGTTCGAAGGCTTGACCGCCTATCTCTGCGGGCCGCCGCCGATGATCGAGGCCTGCATCGGCGCGCTGATGCAGGGGCGGCTGTTCGAGAAGCACATCTTCACCGAAAAATTCTTCACCGCGCAGGACGCGGGCTCGAAGCCCAAGAGTCCGTTGTTCAAGAGGCTCTGACAATGGCGCCGCAACGCTTCCAGGTCACGCTCGAAGGGCACGGCGTGGCGAACTGCACCGAGGGTGAGCGCGCGCTCGTGGCGCTCGAGCGGGCGCAGGGCTTCGGACAGCTCAAGAATCTGCCGCGCCGCCTTCCGGTCGGCTGCCGGCGCGGCGGCTGCGGAATTTGCCGGGTCAGCGTGCTCTCCGGCGCATACGATTCCGGTCCGATGAGCCGGGCCTGCGTCTCCGCGGAAGACGAGGCGGCGGGCGTCGTGCTCGCCTGCTGCATCTATCCGCGATCCGATCTTTCCCTGCGCCTGGAGACCCCGGTCGTAGTCAAAGCCAAGGGCGAACGGGCCCTGCAACCTGTCTAAGGAGGAGAACACTATGGCGATTACGGGTATCATGCGGCCGGGCTTCATCCAGATCCGCGTTCTGGACATGCCGGCGGCGATCGAGTTCTACACCAAGCGCATCGGCCTGCATCAGGTGACGGAAGGCGCGGACGGGCGCGTCTATCTCAAGTCGGCCGACGAGTTCGACCATCACTCGATCGTGCTGCGCCGCGCCAACTCGGCCGGCGTCGACGTCGCCGCCTTCAAGTGCCTCAAGGATTCCGATCTCGATCACTACGAGAAGCGGGTGAAGGACTACGGCGTCGCGGTCGATCACGTGAAGGCGGGCGAGCAGCCGGGCCTCGGACGCCGCATCGGCTTCACGGTTCCCTCGGGTCATCGCATCGAGCTTTACGCCCACGCCGAGCAATCCGAGCCGAAGCCGCGCATCCATAACCCCGACGTCTGGGACCTCGAGCCGCACGGCATGGCGGCCCGCCGTTACGACCACTCGCTCCTCTACGGGCCCGACATCGAGAAGACGCTAGACTTCTTCGAGAAGGCGCTCGACTTCGCCTGCGCCGAGCGTGTCAACATGCCCGACGGGCTGCTGGCGATCTGGCTCACCTGTGGGATGAAGGCGCATGACATCGCCTTCGTGAAGCATCCGGAGCCGGGCAAGCTGCACCACGTCGCCTTCGAACTCGAGAACTGGAACGCGGTCGGGCACGCCGCCGACATCATCACCCGTTACGACATCTCGGTCGACATCGGCCCGACCCGCCATGGCATCACGCGCGGCCAGACGATCTATTTCTTCGATCCGTCGGGCAATCGGTGCGAGACGTTCGCCGGCGGATACACCTACTATCCGGACCAGCCGACCCGCACCTGGGACGAGACCCAGGTCGGCAAGGGCATCTTCTACTATGAGCGTCAGCTCAACGAAGCGTTCCTGTCGGTCGTGTCGTAAGACGCGTTCGCCAAGGGCTTGCAACATGACCCTTCGCGTTCGCGCGAAGGGTCTGTAGGCGCGATCGTGATCGCGCCGCCGCGGTCGCCGACCGCGGCTACAGGCCAACGCGAGCAGCAGGACTTCAAGAGGCAAGGACATCATGCCAATTTCGGTGACGCGTCGCATCCTCTGCGCGGAGGCGGGTTTGCGAGCCGTCGAGGCCGCTGTGGCGAAGGGCCGCGAGCGGGGCGTCGCCGTAGTCGCCGCGGCCGTCGACATCAGCGGCGATCTCATCGCCTGCCTGCGGGCCGACGGCGCCTTTTCGGCGTCGGTGACGATCGCCAAGGACAAGGCCTATACCGCGGCCGTGTTCGGCGCCTCGACCGACGACCTTTCCAACGCCTTGAAAGACAATCCGGTGGTTCATCACGGCATCGCCCTCCGCCCGGGCGTGGTCCTGTTCGGCGGCGGCCGGCCGATCGTGGAGGACGGAGCGGTCATCGGCGCGATCGGCGTCTCGGGCGGCTCGGAGGACGACGATCGGGCGGCGGCTGCAGCCGGCGCGGCTGCGGCGCTCGACGCCGCCTTGGCGCTTCGTCGTCGCAGCGACGACGATTGTCGATATTAAGAAAAATATCGACAATATGAAAGAGTAGCGATATAGGGCCGGGGAGCTTCGACGCGGAGCGCGGTCCGAAAGAGGTGCAACAATGACGGTTCAGGCTTTGAGAAAGACGTCCGTGAGCTTCGACAGCGCGCGCCGCGACGCCGCCCATTTCATCGACGGCGCGTTCACCGACGGCTCGACCGGCAAGTTCTGGGAGAACCGCACGCCCCTCGACAACAGCGTGATCGGCCGCGTTCCCGAGGGCGGCAAGGCCGAGATCGACGCGGCCTGCCGGGCCGCCAAGGCGGCGCTCTCCGGCCCCTGGGGCAAGATGACGGTCACCGAGCGCACCGACATCCTCGGCAAGGTCGCCGACGGCGTCAACGCCCGGCTCGAGGAGTTCCTCGCCGCCGAGTGCCTCGACACCGGCAAGCCGTCGAGCCTCGCCCGCCACCTCGACATTCCGCGCGGCGCCGCCAACTTCAAGATGTTTGCCGACACGGTGAAAGGGGTCTCGACCGAGACCTTCATGCTGCCGACGCCGGACGGCGAGGGCGCGCTGAACTATGGCCTGAGGCGTCCGAAGGGCGTCATCGCAGTGATCTCGCCGTGGAACCTGCCGCTCCTCCTGATGACCTGGAAAGTGGGGCCGGCGCTCGCCTGCGGCAACACCGTGGTGGTCAAGCCGTCGGAGGAGACGCCGCTCACCGCCACGCTGCTCGGCGAGGTGATGAACGAGGCCGGCGTGCCGAAGGGCGTCTACAATGTCGTGCACGGGTTCGGGCCGAATTCGGCCGGCGAGTTCCTGACCCAGCATCCGCTGGTCAGCGGGATCACCTTCACCGGCGAGACGCGCACGGGCGAAGCGATCATGCGCCAGGCGGCGCTCGGGATCCGGCAGGTGTCGTTCGAGCTCGGCGGCAAGAATCCGGCGCTCGTCTTCGCCGACGCCGATCTCGACAAGGCGATCGAGGGCACGATGCGCTCGTGCTTCTCGAACTGCGGCCAGGTCTGCCTCGGCACCGAGCGCGTCTATGTCGAGCGGCCGATCTTCGATGCGTTCGTCGCCCGGCTGAAGGCGGGCGCCGAGGGCCTGAAACTTGGCCGCCCGGAAGACCCGTCGACCAACCTCGGCCCGCTGGTAAGCAAGCAGCACCGCGAGAAGGTGCTGAGCTACTACAAGAGGGCGGCTCAGGAAGGCGCGACCATCGTCACCGGCGGCGGCGTTCCCGACATGCCGGGCGAGCTTGCCAACGGCGCCTGGATCGAGCCCACCATCTGGACCGGCCTGCCTGACAACTCGCCGATCGTCAACGAGGAGATCTTCGGCCCCTGCTGCCACATCCGTCCGTTCGATACGGAGGAGGAGGCCGTGCGGCTCGCCAACGCCACCCCTTATGGATTGGCGGCCTCGGTGTGGACCGAAAATCTGTCGCGCGCCCATCGCGTCGCGGCGCAGATGGACGTCGGCCTCTGCTGGGTCAACTCCTGGTTCCTGCGCGACCTGCGCACCGCCTTCGGCGGCGCCAAGCAGTCGGGCATCGGCCGGGAAGGCGGCCTCCATTCGCTCGAGTTCTACACCGAGCTCACCAACGTTTGCGTCAAGCTCTGAGAAGGGAAAAGCATCGTGACAGAGAATTCCGGCGCAAACCGTCGCCGACAAGATCCTCGGCGCCTATGCAATCGCGCACGCCCGTGCCGCCGGTCCGGGAGCTTCTGCCGGCCGGCGCGATCGATCAGGCCTATGCCGCGCAGGAGATCAACACCAAGCGGTGGCTGGCCGAGGGGCGCAAGCTCGTCGGCCGCAAGATCGGCCTGACCTCGCTCGCCGTGCAGCGGCAGCTCGGCGTCAATCAGCCGGACTACGGCATGCTGTTTTCCGACATGGCCGTGCCGGACGGCTGGGACGTCGCCGCCGGTGAGCTCATCCAGCCCAAGGTCGAGGCCGAGATCGCCTTCGTCATCGGGCGCGACCTCGACGACGAGCACCTGACCATCGCCGACATTCTGCGCGCGGTCGAGTTCGCGCTGCCGGCGATCGAGATCGTCGATTCGCGCATCGCCGACTGGAAGATCGGCATTCTCGACACCATCGCCGACAACGCCTCGTCCGGCCTCTACGTGCTCGGCGCCTCGCCGAAGAAACTCGACGGCCTCGAACTCAGGCTCTGCGGCATGGTGATGGATGAGGGCGGCGACGAGGTGTCGGTCGGAGCGGGCGCCGCCTGCCTCGGCGATCCGCTGTCGGCGACGCTGTGGCTCGCCAGGACCATGGCGCGGGTCGGGCGTCCGCTGAAAAGCGGCGACACGGTCATGTCGGGCGCGCTCGGACCGATGGTGACGGTCAAGCGAGGCGAAGTCTACGAAGCGCGCATCTCGGGCCTCGGCTCGGTCCGCGCGGCTTTTGCGAAGGAGTGAAGCTTAGATGGCGAAGATACCCTGCGCGATCATCGGCTCGGGCAACATCGGCACCGACCTGATGATCAAGGTGATGCGCACCTCGAAGGCCCTCGAGATGGGCGCGATGGTCGGCATCGATCCCGCCTCCGACGGCCTCGCGCGCGCCGCCCGTCTCAACGTGCCGACGACCCACGAGGGCATCGAGGGCCTTGCGCAAGCTGCCGAACTACCGGGACATCAAGGTCGTGTTCGACGCGACCTCGGCCGGCGCGCACGTCAGGAACAACGCCATCCTGCAACAGGACGGCAAGAAGGTGATCGACCTGACGCCCGCCGCGATCGGCCCCTTCACCATTCCGGTGATCAACGGCGACGCCAACATCGACGAACCGAACGTCAACATGGTGACCTGCGGCGGCCAGGCGACCATCCCGATGGTCTATGCGGTCAAGCGCGCGACGAAGCGGGTGATCTGGGGCGAGATCGTCGCCTCGATCTCGTCGAAGTCGGCCGGTCCCGGCACGCGCGCCAACATCGACGAGTTCACCGAGACGACCTCGAACGCGATCGTGAAGCTCGGCGGAGCCGAGCGCGGCAAGGCGATCATCATCCTGAACCCGGCCGAGCCGCCGCTGATCATGCGCGACACGGTCTTCACGCTGTCGCAGGGCGGCACGCAGGAGGCGATCGAGAAGTCGGTCGCCGACATGGCCGCGGCGGTGCAGAAATACGTGCCCGGCTATCGCCTGAAGCAGAAGGTGCAGTTCGAGCACATCGGCGACAACCATCCGGTGCGCATCCCGGGCGTGGGCCCGTGCTCGGGCCTCAAGACCACGATCTTCCTCGAGGTCGAGGGCGCGGCGCACTACCTGCCGGCCTACGCCGGCAATCTCGACATCATGACCTCGGCCGCGCTCACCACCGCCGATCGCTGGGCCGCAGCGCCAGTTGCAGAAGGAGGCCGCGTGATGGCCCGCAAGAATAAGTCGAAGCTTTACGTCCAGGACGTCACGTTGCGCGACGGCATGCATTCGGTCCGTCACCAGTACCATCTGGAGACGGTGCGCGAGGTCGCCCGCGCGCTCGATCGCGCCAACGTCGACGCGATCGAGATCTGCCACGGCGACGGCATCACCGGGTCGACCTTCAACTACGGCTTCGGCGCGCACGACGACGGCGAGTGGATCGCGGCGGTCGCCGAGGAGTGCAAGAACGCCGTCGTGACCGTGCTGCTGCTTGCCCGGCATCGGCACCGTGCACGACCTGAAGCATGCGTATGACGCGGGCGCGCGCAGCGTGCGCATCGCCACCCATTGCACCGAGGCCGACGTCTCCAGGCAGCACATCGAGGCCGCGCGCGCGCTCGGCATGGACACGGTCGGCTTTCTGATGATGGCGCACATGGCCCCGGCCGAGAAGCTGGTCGAGCAGGCCAAGCTCATGGAAGCCTATGGCGCCGAATGCGTCTACGTGACCGACTCGGCCGGCGCGCTCCTGCCGAGGCAATATTCCGAGCGGGTCGAGGCGTTGCGCGAGGCGCTGAGGCCCGAAACGGAAGTCGGCGTCCACACCCACCACAATCTGACGCTCGGCGTCGCCAACGCGGTCGCGGGGATCGAAGCGGGCGCGGTGCGCGTCGACGCCTCGCTTGCCGGAATGGGCGCGGGCGCGGGCAACGCCCCGATCGAGGCGCTGATCGCTGTGCTCGACCGCATGGGGATAGAGACCGGCCTCGATCTTCACATCCTGATGGACGTCGCCGACGACGTCGTACGTCCGCTGCAGGACCGTCCGGTCCGGGTCGACCGCGAGAGCCTGTCGCTCGGCTACGCCGGCGTCTATTCCAGTTTCCTGCGCCATGCCGAAAACGCGTCCAGGGTCTACGACGTCGATACGCGCGACATCCTGACGGAACTCGGCAAGCGCCGGATGGTGGGAGGGCAGGAGGACATGATCGTCGACGTCGCGCTCGACATCGTCCGTCAGCGCGAAGCCCAGGCGGCCGCCCAATGACCGACATCGCCAAATTCGCCGAGGTTGTCGACGAGGCGGCGCGCACCTCCTCGGCGATCCCGCAATTCACCGAGTCCGGCCCGCTCAGCGTCGCCGACGCATACGCCGTGCAGGCCGCCTCGATCGATCGCCGCCTGAGGCGGGGCGAGAAAATCGTCGGCGTCAAGATGGGCCTCACCTCGCGCGCCAAGATGAAGCAGGTCAACGTCGACGAGGTCGTCTGGGGGCGGCTGACCGACGCGATGCGGCTCGAGGAGGGCGCGTCGCTGTCGAAGCGGCGCTTCGTCCATCCGCGCATCGAACCGGAACTCGCCTTCCTCCTCAAGGCGCCGCTGACCGGCGTGGTGACGGCGGCCGAGGCGATGGCGGCGGTCGGGGGAATCGCGCCGGCGATGGAGATCATCGATTCGCGCTACCGGAACTTCAAGTTCGCGCTGGCGGACGTGATCGCCGACAATTCCTCGTCGTCCGGCTTCGTGGTCGGCGACTGGTCGCGGCCCGACCAGGACTTCTCCAACCTCGGCCTCGTGATGGAGGTCGACGGTCGTCCGGTCGAGATCGGCTCGACCGCGGCGATCCTCGGCAATCCGTCGCGCTCGCTCACAGCGGCGGTGCGAATCGCGGGCGCCGCGCTCGGGCGGCTCGAGGCCGGCTGGATCATTTTGGCCGGCGGCGCGACCGCCGCGCATCCGCTCAAAGTCGGCGAGCGGGTTCGGCTCACCATGCAGAACCTAGGATCGGCGTCGATCCGGGTCGTGGAGTAAGCAAGATGCCCATCGTGGAGATCACCATGATCGAGGGACGCAGCGCGGAAGCGAAGCGCCGCCTCATCGCCAAGGTCACCGACTCGATCATCGAGGCGATCGACGCGCCGCGCGATTCCATCCGCATCATCCTGCGCGAGATCCCGGCGCTGCATTTCGGCGTCGCCGGCGTGACCAAGGAAAAGACCGAACCGCCGCCCGACTGACGGGCGACTTTCAAGCAACCAAAACCAGAACGACAGGGAGGGACAGAATGCTCAGATTTCCCGTGGGACGCCGTGCGTTCCTGAAGACCGGCGCCGCCGCGCTCGCGGCGACTGCATTGCCGCGCGTCGCCTTCGCGGCGCCGAAGACGGTCAAGATCGGCCTCGTCGCGCCGTTGACCGGGCCGCTCGCGATCTTCACCGAGCAGCTTCCGTGGACGCTCGATCAGATCAAGGCGTTCACCGGCGGACAGATCGACGTCGGCGGCGCGAAGCATCCGCTCGAGATCATCGTGCGCGACAGCCAGTCGAACCCGAACCGCGCCGCCGAAGTGGCCAAGGGCCTGATCCTCCAGGACAAGGTCGATCTCATGACGACCTTCGCGACGCCGGAGACCGTCAATCCGGTCGCCGACCAGAGCGAAGTCTCCGGCGTGCCGTGCCTGTCGAACGACTGCCCGCTCGAGCCCTATTTCTTCGGCCGCCAGGGCGATCCGAAGAAGGGCTTCGACTGGACCTACAACTACTTTTTCAGCGCCGTGAACATGGCCGAGGCCTATTACGACGCCTGGGATCAGGTGCCGACCAACAAGGTGGTCGGCGCGCTGTGGCCGAACGACAACGACGGTCTCGCCTTCTCGAAGATCTTCACCGGCATGGCCGCCAAGCGTGGCTACAAGATCGTCGATCCCGGCCGCTTCGACCTGCCGTCGGGCAACTACAGCGCCCAGATCGCGGCCTTCAAATCGGCGGGAGCCGAAATCATCGCCGGCGTCCTGCCGCCGCCGGAGTTCACCGCCTTCATGAGCGCCGCGGCGCAGCAGAGCCTGCAGCCGAAGGTCATCTCCATGGCCAAGGCGACGGAGTTCCCCGCCGCGATCGCGCCGCTTGGGTCCCGGGCGGAAGGCCTCTCGGTCGAAGTCTGGTGGTCGCCGACGAGCCCGTTCAAGTCCGGTCTCACGGGCGTCTCGTCGAAGGAGCTTTCGGACGCCTACGAGAAGGCGACCGGCAAGCAGACCTCGATGACCCTCGGCTTCCGCCATGCGCTGTTCGAGACCGCGTTCGATGCGCTCAAGCGCACGCAGAACCTCGACGACCCGGAGTCGATCCGCGACGCCATCGCCAAGATGGATTACGCCTCGATCGTCGGGCCGGTGAGCTTCACCAAGGGGCCCTATCCGAACACCTGCGCCACGCCGCTGGTCATCGGCGAGTGGAAGAAGGGCGCCAAGTTCCCGTTCGATCTCGTCGTCGTCGACAACACGACGGCGCCGATGGTCCCGCTCGGCGGCAAGATGGCGCCCATCGCGTATGCTTGACCGTCGCAAGGCGTCGTCTTCCGCCGGGAACGAGCCGGCGGAAGAACCCATGTTAGCCTTGAGCGGCGTGTCGCGCCGCTTCGGGGGCCTCAGGGTCATCGAGGAACTGAACCTGACAGTGGGACGGGGGGAAATCCTCGGCGTGCTCGGCCCCAACGGCGCCGGCAAGTCGACGCTCTTCAACCTGATCGCCGGCGTGCTGCCGCCGAATGAGGGCGCGATCCGTTTCATGGGGCGCGACGTCACGACGATGAAGGTATGGTTCCGCCGCCGTCTCGGCATCGGCCGCACCTATCAGGTCCCGAAGCCGTTCACCCACATGAGCGTGTTCGAGAACGTGCTGGTCGCCGCGACCCACGGCGGGGGCTTGTCGATCCCCGCCGGTCGGCGCGAGGCGCACGAGGCGCTCGCCCTGACGGGACTCGCGGCTTACGCCGCAAAGCCGGCCGGGACGCTGTCGCTCCTCAACCTCAAGCGGCTGGAACTCGCCAAGGCGATTGCGGCCAAGCCAAAGCTGTTGCTGCTCGACGAGATCGCCGGCGGCCTGACCGACGCCGAATGCGACGACCTGCTCGCGATCCTCTCGGCGATCCACGCGCAGGGCGCGACGATCGTCTGGGTCGAGCACGTCATCCATGCGCTCAAGCGCATCGCGAGCCGCCTCGCGGTGCTGCATTTCGGCGCGATCATCTGCGAGGGCGCGCCCGACGCGGTGCTCGCCGACGAACGCGTGCGGGAGGTGTACCTTGGGGCGTGAGGGGCCCGAGACGACGTCCGCGTCCGGCGCGCCGAGACAGGGCAAAACAGGCGCCCCCTTCTCCGCGCAGCGGGGAAGGTGGCCCGAAGGGCCGGATTGGGTGTGGCGAGCAGGAAAGCTCCGTTCGAGATTGGCTGCTGCGGCCGCGCAAGCCGAACGACGTCGGCGGCGGTTGGCCGCACCCCATCCGGCGCTACGCGCCACCTTCCCCAGCAGAGCTGGGGAAGAGGGGCACGACGCCGCCGGCCGCGGAGGGCCGCCACGTTGATCCCACTCCTCTCCGTCGAAAAACTCAGCGTCTTCTACGACGCCTTCCAGGCCGTACACGATGTCGACCTCACGGTCGGCGAAGGCCAGATCGTCTCGATCATCGGGGCTAACGGCGCGGGCAAGTCGTCCTTCCTCAAGGCGCTTGTGCGCCAGGCCGGCCGCGTCACCGGCTCGGCGCGCTTCGACGGCGAGGATCTTTCCGCATTCGCGACCCGGGACATCGTCGCAAAGGGGATCGCGCTCGTGCCCGAGGGCCGCAAGCTCTTTCCGTCGCTCACCGTGTTCGAAAACCTGCGGATCGGCTGGGAGCTCGGCCGCAAGGGCGAGATCCGCTACGATGAGGTATACGAGTGGTTCCCGGTGCTTCAGGAGCGGCGCGACAGCCATGCGCGCGAGCTGTCGGGCGGCCAGCAGCAGATGGTCGCGCTCGGCCGGGCGCTGCTCGCCAATCCGCGCCTCATGCTCTGCGACGAGATCAGCCTTGGCCTCGCGCCGCGCATCGTCAACGAGATCTACGAGATCATTCCCCGGGTGCGCGAGCGCGGCGTGTCGGTGATCCTGGTCGAGCAGGACATCGGCCGCGCGCTCGCCGTTTCCGACCATTTCTATTGCTTCCTCGAGGGCGAGGTGTCGCTGTCCGGCCAGCCGGCCGACGCCAACCGGGAGACCATCATGCAACATTACTTCGGCGCGTGACCGGAATGGTCGAGACGTTTCTCAACCTCCTCGTCCAGGGCGTGCTGATCGGTGGGCTCTACGCGCTGTTCGCGCTCGGCCTGTCGCTGTCGCTCGGCGTCATGCGCTTCGTCAACATCGCCCACGGCGATATGATCGTCTTGTTCTCGTTCGTCATCCTGTCGCTGACCGGCGTCCTCGGCTGGTCGCCGTTCCTGGTCGCGCTGATCCTCCTGCCTGTCGCCTTTGGCGCGGGCTATGTCCTGCAGCGCTTCCTCATGCAGCGCACCGTCGGCAAGGGCATCTTGCCGATCCTGCTCGTCACCTTCGGCCTGTCGATCATCATCCAGAACGGCCTCTTGCAGGCCTATGGCCCCAACACCCGCAAGCTCGCCGGCGGCGCGATCGAGCTCGCCGCCTTCAACGTCGGACCGATCGCCGTCGGCGTCTATCCGCTCATGGTCTTCCTGCTCGCAGTCGCCCTGATTGCCGGGCTCGACGCCTTCCTCTACCGCACCGCGACCGGCGCGCGCATCCGCGCGGTCAGCGACGATCCCGCCGCCGCAGACCTCATCGGCCTGACCTCGGCCCGCATCTACCCCGTCGCCATGGGCGTCGTCGGGATCACCATGCTCGCGGCGGCGTGCTGCATGTCGGTCTGGACCAACTTCGATCCGTCGATCGGCCCGAGCCGTCTGCTCGCCGCGTTCGAGGCGGTCGTGCTCGGCGGCCTCGGCAGCCTGTGGGGCACGCTCGTGGGCGGAGTCATCATCGGGATCGCGCAGAACCTTGGTTCGCAGATCGACGCCTCGTGGCAGATCCTCGCCCAGCATCTCGTCTTCCTCGTCGCGCTGGTCCTGCGTCCGCAGGGCCTGTTCGCCAAGGGTTGAGCGATGGCCGCCGCGTCAAAGCCCCTGCTCATCGCGGCCCGCGCGATCCTCGCCGCGGCGGTCGTCGCCTGCCTCGCCGGGCCCTGGCTGTTCGACGCCAATTCGCTGACCGTGCTGACCGAGTTCTTCGTCGTCCTCACGCTTGCCTTGATGTGGAACCTGCTCGCCGGCTACGCCGACATCATCTCGGTCGGTCAGCAGGGTTTCGTCGGCGTCGGGGCCTACGCCTTCTTCGGCTTCACCGCGCTCGCCCATCTCAGCGCCTGGCTCGCCGTTCCGCTCGCGGCGCTGACGACGCTCGTCATCGCCGATCCCGGTGATGGCGGTCATCTTCCGCCTGCGAACCGCCTATCTCGCGGTCGGCACCTGGGTCGCAGCCGACGTGCTGATGCTGATCGGCGGCAAGCTGCCGGGCTTCGGCGGCGGCTCCGGCACCAGTCTGCCGATCCCGGTCGTCAAGCAGTTCGGCGCGCGGCTGGGCGAGCGCATCGACCTCTTCTATGCGATGAGCCTCGGGTTGGCGCTGATCGCTTTCGTCGCCACCTGGGCGCTGCTGCGGTCGCGGGTGGGACTGGGCCTGACCGCGATGCGCGACAACGAGGAGGCGGCGGGCTCGGCCGGCGTCGATCTCGTCCGGACCCGCATTCTCTGCTTCCTGTGGACGGCGCCCTTCCTCGGCCTCGCCGGCGTGATGACCGCGCTCGAGAAGCTCCGCGTGGCCCCGTCGGCCTCGTTCAACATCACCGACTGGACGATCGACATCATCTTCATCGTCGTGATCGGCGGCATCGGCAGCCTCGAGGGGCCGATCATCGGCGCGGCGATCTTCTTTCTCATGCGCCAGCAGCTCGCCGACTTCGGCGCCTGGTACTTGATCCTGCTCGGCGTCGTCTCGATCGCCGTCATCCTCATCGAGCCCAAGGGTCTTTGGGGCGCCTGCCGCCGCTGGGGCGTTCCCGACATCCTTCCCTCGAGCCACGCGCCGGAGGCGGGGGAGGACGCGCCGAACCTTTCGGAGAGCGAGGCGAGCAAGGCCGCCGCCCCGAGGACGGCTGGCTGAAGCTTTCGGGCGAGTTGCTTCGATCGTATCGACGCCAGCGAAGGCATTTGGGCCGATCCATCATGTCAATTCCAAGCCGCAGTATCCAGGCTTGTATCGCCGTTGGTCGGGATCGTGATCGCCTCGCCCACCGCAACGTTGTCATCGTCGGCGTATCGATCCCCGAGGAATGCGCCGTCGGGTTGCAGGACAGTCTCGGCTCGCGCGGTCGTCGCCGCGGCGACTGACAGTGCTGGCGCGGTTTGCGCCTGGCTTCCACCGGGGCCACCTCACCCGCGTTGTCATCGCCATCGGTCGCGCGAGGTCGACATGGCGCCGCGGATAGGCCCGACGTGTCGCCTCCAAAGCCGCGCGCTCTTGCCGCGGTCCCCTCCGGCGCGAGACATTTGGATTTCCTCAGGTCTACGCGGGCGTGCATCAGGGCTCCGCGAATTTGCGGTTTTCGGCGGTTGGAATTGTTTGGAATTCCTTGGATTCTCTCGTCAGAAATGAGCCTTTTCAATGGGTTACAAGCGACCCCCGGGCCATTTTTAATTCATGCGGCCCTTTACCCCTCAATCAGGAGCGCAAGACCCGGCTGTCCTTCGATCCGAAGGTCGACCACGCTGAAACCCTCGGCGAAGCAAAAACCGCTGGGCGCGCCAAGACATGGCAATCGACATCGCAAGGGCCGAACGGGCATTGGAATCAAACTAACCCCGTCTTCGCTTTTTAGCAAGAAATTGCCGACTCGGCGCCGCTCCGGCATAGATTCGGCCCCGTGGCCTCCTGGCCATCCGGAACCTTCCGAGGCGAAAAAAGAAGCGGCCTGTTTGCGGGCCGCCCTCCTGTCATGGGTCCAGCGAGACAACGCTCCTCATTGCGAGAACGTATCGCAGGAAGAGATTTGCCCGGTCTTCAGGCCGGCCGTCAGCCACTTGGCCCGCGCTGCCGAGGAGCCGTGGGTGAAGCTGTCTGGCACGGCGTAGCCGCGCGCCGCAGTTTGCAGCCGGTCGTCGCCGATCGCCTGCGCGGTCGCGAGCGCCTTCTCGACGTCGCCCTGCTCGAGGATCTGCCACTTCTGATTGGCGTTGGCCGCCCAGACGCCGGCGAAGCAGTCGGCCTGCAGTTCGACGCGCACCGAGAGCGCGTTGGCCTGGGTCTGGCTGACCCGCTGCTTTGCGTCGTCGACCTTGTCGAGAATGCCGAGCAGGTCCTGCACGTGATGGCCGACTTCGTGCGCCACGACATAGGCGTAGGCGAAGTCGCCGCCGCCGCCGTACTTGGCCTTCATGTCGCGGAAGAACGACGTGTCGAGATAGACCTTCTTGTCGAGCGGGCAATAGAACGGGCCCATCGCCGCCCGCGCGCCGCCGCAGCCGGACCGTGTCGCGCCGTCGTAGATGACAAGCGTCGCCGGCGTGTACCGAACCCCGGTCTGCTGCGGCAGCACCGTCGTCCACACGGCCTCGGTCGCGCCCATCACATGCGCCAGGAACTTGCGGGTCGGATCGTTCGGGTCGACCGCGGGACCGCTGGTCGCCGGCTGCGTCGACTGGCCCTGATTCATGCCCCGCGAGACCATTTCCGCCCCGCCCATCAGCACCGCGGGGTTGATCCCGGTGAAATAGCTGATCGCGAAAACGGCGATGATGCCGAGGATGCCGATGCCTCCGCCGCCCATCATCCCGCCGCCGCCGCCCTGGCCGCGCCGATCCTCGATGTTCTGGGATATGGGCGTGTTCTCGTATTGCATGATCGACCCCGGCGGCGCTTCCCGCGCCGGCCGGCTGTCGCGGCGGCGCTCGTGTCGAACCATTTTAGCAGAGGCCGCGGGGGCTGAGTAGCGCGGTTGCCAGGACCGGCGCCCGAAGGAACTGAGGCTCCCCGGAATTGCGAGGCGATCGTCAAGGTCCAAGTCTATCCCACCGGCGCCGCCTGAAGCGGCGCCGGCGCATCGAGCCCGTGTAGCCGTTCGCGTGTGTCAACTCATTGCCCGCCAGCCGCTGTCGAAAGCGTCCGCCTCGCCGAGTTAATCCAGGATTTTAGCGGCGCGAGCCTCGGTCCCTGGGTGAGCCCGCCGCAGCCACGGCCGTTCGGCGCCTGCGCCCAAGCCGCGATGGCGACGGCGGTCTCGCCATCGGCGGACCAGATCGGCGCCCCGGAATCGCCCGAACAGGCGCCTGCGAGGCGCCCATTGGGATCGGCGGCCCAGACTAGCACGGGGGAGGCCGGCGCGCGGACCGCCAAGGTCACGGCGCGAAGCGCGCCGCCCGATGTCCAGTCGCCTTCGCGCGTCGCGCCAAAGCCGGTCAGGATGACCGGGTCGCCGAGCGCAGGGCCTTCGCCGGACGAAAGCCGCGCCCCGACGAAACGGGCGTCGAGGGGACCGGCGGTCCTGACCAGCGCGACGTCGATCGACTCGACCCGAGCCCGGATCGCGTCCGGGCGGTATTGCGGATGCGCGATCGCCGCCTCCACCGGAATGATGACTGGCGCGCCCGAGGCGTCGCGATAGGCGACCGCCATGTCGCGAACCGGCCGCAGGCAGTGGGCGGCGGTCAGCAAGGTGCGCGAGTTGAGGACGAGCGCCGAACAGAATCCCGCCTCGCCCGGGCGGCGCATAAGCACCATCGCCACCCGATCGGCGAAGCGTTGATCGGGCGCCGCGCCGACCAGCGCCTCGGCTGGCAAGCGCGCCGACGTCGAAAGCGCGATGAGGACGAGAAGCAAAACGAGACGGCGTGGACGCATGGGCGGGTGCATGCGCTGAAAACCGCGCCGGTTCAATCGCGCGGGAGGGCTCGCGAGACCGTGGCGTGTTGTTCACATTGCATTCAGCCGTCAGAACGAAGATGGTGGCCGCCGTTTCATAACGGGGGCTTCGTCGTCATGGCCGCGCTCGCCATCGTCAGTCGCGCCGCGGTCCTCTGCATTGTGGCGTTCGGTGCCGCACGCGCGGCGGAGACGGAATTGCGCTCGCCGCCAGCGGAGCTGCACGCGGCGGCGGCAAAGCCGGAGTGCCTCAACGCTGCCGAGACGCGCGAGCAGGTGAAAGCCCACAAGCTGCTCGAACCTTATGTGGCGCTCAAGTGGGCCGCCCAACAGCGCAAGGCCGAGGCGCTGTCGGCGAAACTCTGCGTCAGTGGCGACGACTTCATCTATGTGATAACCCTGCTGCACCGCGACGGCCGGCTGACCCACGTTCAGATGGAAGCGGGCCGCGGCAAGTGGGTCGGACGGCCCGCGCACGAGAGTCACGACGCGAAAGACGCTCACGACTCGCACGAGCCGCCGCCGAAGAACTGACTTAAGCGAACGAAGAGTCCTTTGAATGCGACTGCTGCTTGTCGAAGACGATCGTGATCTTAACCGTCAAATTTCCGCTGCGCTCGAAGCGGCCGGCTACGCGGTCGATCGGGCGTTCGACGGCGAGGAGGGCTGGTTCCAAGGCGACACCGAGCCTTATGACGCGGTCGTTCTCGACATCGGTCTGCCCAAGCGCGACGGCGTCTCGGTTCTGGAGGCATGGCGAAAGGCGGGGCGGACGATGCCGGTCCTGATCCTCACCGCGCGCGACCGCTGGAGCGACAAGGTGCAGGGCATAGACGCGGGAGCCGACGACTATGTCGCCAAGCCCTTCCACATGGAGGAGGTGCTGGCCCGCCTGCGGGCGCTGTTGCGGCGCGCCGCCGGCCACGCCTCGAGCGACCTTCAGGTCGGCCCGGTGCGGCTCGACGCGCGCGCGGGGCGAGTCACCGTCAATGGCCAGCCGGTCAAGCTCACCAGCCACGAATACAGGCTCCTGTCCTATCTCATGCATCACGCCGGCCGCATCATTTCGCGCACCGAAATCGTCGAGCACCTCTATGAGCAAGACTTCGACCGCGATTCCAATACGATCGAAGTGTTCATCGGCCGGCTGCGCAAGAAGCTCGGCGTCGACATCATCAAGACCGCGCGCGGCCTCGGCTATCTCGTCGGGCCGGAGGAAGCGACCGTGGCGCGGTGAGGGGACGCCGCAGGCGGGGCCTTAAGCGCCGGGCTCGCGATATCGGGACGGTCAGCTCTTTCGCGTCGCGACGAAGTCTGCGGTCGCCCTCAGCCCGTCGCCGGCGTCGCCGAGCTTCGCCGCGTCGACGGCCGCCTTCGCCCTGCCGACGAGCGCGGCGAGTTCCCGATGGGCTCCATCGCGGCCGAGCGCCGCGACCAGGGTCGCCTTGCCTTGTTCGGCGTCCTTGCCGGCCCGCTTACCGAGCGTCATTGTGTCGCCCTCGGCGTCGAGCAGATCATCGGCGACCTGAAAGGCCGCGCCGATCGCCGCGCCGTAGTCCAACAGCGATGACAAGGTCGATGGGCTCGCTCCAGCCAACCGAGCGCCGGCTTCGACACTGAACCGGATCAGCGCCCCCGTTTTCATCGCCTGCAGCCGCGCGATCTCCGCGGTCGAGTGCGGCGCGGTCGACGTCTCCGCCGCGATGTCGAGCATCTGGCCGCCGACCATGCCGGCGAGGCCCGCGGCGCGGGCGAGGCCCGCGCAGAGCGCGGCGCGCGTGGCGGCGCTGGGGTCCGCGCCCGGATCGGCCAGGATCTCGAAGGCGATCGTCTGCAGCGCGTCGCCTGCGAGGATCGCGGTCGCTTCGTCGAAGGCGCGGTGGGCTGTCGGCCGGCCGCGGCGCAGATCGTCGTCGTCCATCGCCGGCAGATCGTCATGAATCAGGGAATAGGCATGCAGGCACTCGATCGCGGCCGCGGCGCGGACCGGGCCGGCGTCGCGTCGGCCGAGCGCCCGCGCCGTCTCGATGACCAGGAACGCCCTCAAGCGCTTGCCGCCGCCAAGGGTCGAGTAGCGCATAGCTTCGAGCAGCCGCCTCGGCCGCGCCGGTTCGCCTGGCTTCGGTTCGAACGACAGGAGCGCGTCGAGTTCCGCCTCGACCGCTGCGGCGGCTTCGGCCAGCCGCGTCCTGAACTCTCTGTCGTCCATAGCCGCTAGACGCCGTAATCGGCCGGATGGAACATGCGCTTGGTCGAGCAGAATTCGCAGGTGACACCAATCATTCCGTCGTCGCTGACCATGTGCCTGACCTCTTCGGGCGGAAAGCTGCGTAGCATCGCGTCGACGCCCTCGGCGGAGCAGCGGCAGACGGCGGCGAGGGCCGTCGGCTCGAACACCCGCACCCCGCGCTCGTTGAACAGGCGATAGAGCAGCCGCTCGGCCGACAGGGTCGGGTCGATCAGCTCGTGCGCCTCGGTCGTTGCCGACAGGGTCTGAGCCTCGGTCCAGGCGTCGTCCTCGTCAACACGATGCGGCTCGGTCCCTTCAGGCGCGTCGCCCGGATGGAAATCGGCGCGGCGCCCCGGCCCGGCGGCCGGCAGATACTGGACAATCAGTCCGCCCGCTCGCCACGCGCGGCCATCCGGCGCGACCGTCTCGCCGACCGCGAGCCGCACCAGCGTCGGGATCTGCTCCGACCGTTCGAAATAGTGATGCGCGGCGCCCTGGAGGCCCTGCCCTTCGAGCGCCACGACGCCTTGATAGCGCGTCATGTCGCCGCCGGGATCGATGGTGAAGGCGAGATGTCCGCGGCCAAGCAGGTCCCGGCCCTGGGCCGCGACCGCGAGCCGGGCTGGGTCGAACCGCGCCAAGGCGCGAAAGTTGGAGGGCGCGTCGAAATCGACGAGCAGCATCGAGACCGGGCCGTCGCTCTTCGTCTGCAGCTGGAAGCGGCCGTCAAGCTTGAGCGTCGAGCCGAGCAGCACAGCAAGCGTCACCGCCTCCGCGACGAGCCTTGCCGCCGGCTCAGGATAGGCATGGCGCTTGAGCAGGTAGTCGATCGAAGGACCAAGCCGCACGAGCCGGCCGCGGGTGGTTAGAGTCTCGACCGCGAATGGCAGAACGATGTCGTCCACGGCGATGGTTGACGCGGGCCGCTGTGGGACGCTCACGGCTCGACCCCGAGACACCAGGCGAGCACGCCCTTCTGCGCGTGCAGACGGTTCTCCGCCTCGTCCCAAACCGCCGATTGGGGACCGTCGATCACCTCGTCGGTCACCTCCTCGCCGCGATGGGCCGGCAGGCAGTGCAGGAAAATGGCGTCCGTTGCGGCGCGCTTCATCAGCTGAGCGTTGACCTGGTAGGACTGCAACAGGTTGTGCCGGCGCCCCTCGTCCTCGTCGCCCATCGAGACCCAGCAGTCCGAGATGACCGCCGCCGCGTCCTTGACCGCGACCTGTGGATCATCGAGGAGCGAGATCCTCGCGCCGGCGGCGCGCGCCGCCGCGACGCGCTCCGCCGAGGGCTGCAGCTCGCGTGGGCAGGCGATGTCGAGAGCGAAATCGAAGCGCGCCGAAGCGTCGATCCAGGACGACAGGACGTTGTTGTAGTCGCCGCTCCAGGCGATCTTGCGGCCACGGATCGGACCCCTCCATTCCTCGAAGGTCAGGATGTCGGCCATCACCTGGCAGGGATGCGACTGCTTGGTCAGGCCGTTGATGACCGGCACGGTCGCGTGCGCAGCCATCTCGAGCATGTCCTCCTGGCTGAGGATGCGGGCGACGATCGCTTCGACGTAGCGCGACAGAACGCGGGCGGTGTCGGCGATCGTCTCGCCGCGGCCGAGTTGCATCTCGGCGCCGGTCAGCATGATTGTCTCGCCGCCGAGTTCGCGCATGCCGACGTCGAACGAGACGCGCGTGCGGGTCGAGGGACGATCGAAGATCATCGCGAGCGTCTTGCCGGCGAAAGGACGCCAGCCGGACGTGACCCCCTTGACGCGGGCTTGCTTGATGCGGGCGGACATGTCGAGGACGCGGCGAAGCTCGCTGGCGGAGAGATCGAGGAGACCGAGAAAGTGCCGCGGAGCGGTTTGAACGGCTGCGTTCATGCGTCTTATCAATTGATCGCGACAGTGAGGCGCTCTTCGACCGCGACGCAGGCTGCGTCGAGCCGCCGGACTCCCTCTGCGATCTCCTCGTTGGAGACGACGAGCGGTGGAACGACCCGCACGACGTTGTCGCCGGCGGGAATGACCAGCAGCTTCTCCGCCAGGGCCGCCTCGGCGAAATCGCCCGCGGGAACCTTGAGCTTCAACCCAACCATCAGGCCTTCGCCGCGCACCTCCTCGATGACGCCGGGGTGTCGATCCTTCAGCTCGGCGAGACGCTGCCTGAGCAGGAGGCCGAGTTCGGCGACACGATCGAGGAACCCGGGCGCGAGCACGATGTCCAGCGTCGCGTTGCCGAGCGCCATGGCGAGCGGATTGCCGCCGAACGTCGTGCCGTGGACGCCGAGGGTGAGGCCGCGCGCCGCGTCGGCGGTGGCAAGGCAGGCGGACATCGGAAAACCGCCGCCGATCCCCTTGGCGGATGTCAGGATGTCGGGACGGACGCCGACGTGCTCGTAGGCAAAGAACCGCCCGGTACGGCCAACGCCGGTCTGAACCTCGTCGAAGATGAGCAGGAGCTCGCGCCGGTCGCAGATCTCGCGCAAGCCCCGCAGGAAAGTGGGCGGGATCACGCGCACGCCGCCTTCGCCCTGAATGGGTTCGATCATGATGGCGGCCGTCTCCGGTCCGATCGCGGCTTCGACCGCCTCGAGGTCCCCGATCGGGATTTGGTCGAAGCCTTCGACCTTCGGCCCGAAGCCCTCAAGGTATTTCTTCTGACCGCCTGCGGCGATGGTCGCGAGCGTGCGGCCATGAAAAGCGCCTTCGAACGTCAGGACGCGATAGCGCTCCGGATGGCCGCCGATCCACTGACGGCGGCGCGCCATCTTGATCGCGGCCTCGTTGGCCTCTGCCCCGGAATTGGTGAAGAACACGAGATCCGCGAAAGTCGCGTCGGCCAAACGGCGGGCGAACCGTTCGCCCTCGGGGTTCTGGTACAGGTTCGACACGTGCCAGAGCTTCGAGCCCTGACGGATCAGTGTCTCCACCATGTGGGGATGGGCGTGTCCGACGGAAGTCACGGCGATGCCGGCCCCGAAGTCGAGATAGCGGTCGCCAGTCGTCGAGACGAGCCAGCACCCCTCTCCACGCTCGAAGGCGACGTTTGCGCGCGCGTAGGTCGGAACGATCGCAGAAGTCGCCTGAACGGAATCCACGTCACGAACTCCTTGTGCCAGTTTGTCGCATCAGCTGCCGGGATGGAACGCAAAAAAAACGCCGCCCCGCTGGGGCGGCCGCTAATCCATCGCATGTATAGCGGAAACGCCCGGATTTGGTCAAATGTGCAGGGGTGGACCGAAAAGGTTCGTTCGCCCGTGCGCTGGGCCCCGTCGACGCTAACGCCTTGAGCCGACTCGGGCAATCGGGGCGGGACGCCCAGAGCGAAGGGGGCGTTGGCGCGCAGAGCTGTTGAAAAGCCAGGTGTCGGTCGCTGTGCGACTCTTGCGTACGATTCAACGAGTAGTGTAGTTTTTGCGTTGAGGGCCACGAGATATCGTGGCGACTGCATCAGCAAGCGTAGCCGTTCGCGTTTCGCCCGACGAGCAGCGTCGCCGGGCGGGGATGTTGGATTCTGCCGCGGACCGCGCTTCTGACAGAGATCTTGACGAACGAGGCGACAATGTCTTGGACGGACGAACGCGTGGAGCAACTCCGGCAGGCCTGGACGGAAGGCAAAAGCGCCAGCCAGATCGCAAACCTCCTCGGACACGGGCTGACCCGGAACGCGGTGATCGGCAAGGTGCACCGCCTGGGCCTTGCGGGCCGCGCAAAGGCGGCGGGCGCGACGGGGACGCCAGCGCGGTCGTCGTCGTCTCAGCAATCCGTCCGTCAGGTCGTTTCGCCGCGCTCCGCTCCGGTTGCACGAATGGTTCGCGGCGCGACCGCGCTCGCCACCCAGCCGCAAACGGTTATCGATGCCGAGCCTCAAGAGATTGAGAGCGTCGTGCTTCCGATGTCGGTCAGGGTCACAATCGTTGAGTTGAAAGAAGCCATGTGCCGGTGGCCGCTCGGCGACCCGACGAGCCCGGAGTTCCGGTATTGCGGCTCGCCGAGCCATGCGGGACCTTACTGCACCTATCATGGCGGCCTCGCCTATCAGCCGGCCGATTCGCGCCGGCGTGACCGCGACCGCCGCCTATCGCTGCGCTGACCGTTCGCTGCCCGACCTCACGCCTTACCGAAGGTCTCGTCGAAAGCGTAGCCCGTGCCGCGCACGGTGCGGATCGGATCGCGCTCCCGCCCGCGCGACAGGGCCTTGCGCAATCGTCCGACGTGAACGTCGACTGTGCGCTCGTCAATTTCGGCCGCCTGCCCCCATACGCCATCGAGCAATTGGGCCCGGGTGAACACCCGGCCCGGCTTCTCCAGCAGATATTCGAGCAGCCGGAACTCGGTCGGACCGAGGTGGATGTCGCGGCTGCCGCGCCGGACGCGTCGGGTTTCGCGATCGAGGTCGAGGTCGCCCGCCGCGAGCCGATCGGCGATCCTCTCCGGGCGGCTCCGGCGCAGAAGCGCGCGCACCCGAGCCATAAGCTCGGGCACCGAGAACGGTTTGACCACGTAATCATCGGCGCCGACCGACAGGCCACGCACCCGCTCCGCCTCCTCGCCGCGCGCCGTCACCATGATGACGGGCAGCGTGCGCGTATTCTCCCGCGCGCGCAGCCTGCGGCAGATCTCCAGTCCGGACACGCCCGGGAGCATCCAGTCGAGGATGACGAGATCCGGCGGGTTTTCCGCCAGCCGGAGCTCCGCCTCGTCGCCCCGCTCGACGCTTTCGACGACGTAGCCCTCCGCCTCGAGATTGTAGGAGAGCAACACCGCGAGATCGGACTCGTCCTCGACCACGAGAATGCGCGGAGCCGACGCCGTGTTGCTGCGGACGATCTCCCTGCGCGCTTGGTTCATGCGTCGCCTCCGGCGGCTTCGACGTCGATGTCCGTCTCCTGCCGGCCGCGCGGGCGCTCCGAGGGCATGGGCTCGCCCGTGACCAGATAGACGACCGTTTCGGCGATATTGGTGGCGTGGTCGCCGATCCGCTCGATGTTCTTGGAGCAGAATAGAAGATGAGCGCAGAACGAGATGTTGCGCGGATCCTCCATCATGTGGGTCAGGAGATCGCGAAACACCGAATCCTCGAGCGCGTCGAGATCGACGTCGCGCTCCCATACCTCGCGCGCCCGCTCGGCGTCGCGCTGCGCGTAGGCGTCGAGCACATCCTTCATCAGTTCGGTCGCGACTTCGTTCATGTGCCTGAGGCCGACGATCGCCCGAGGAACCCTGGATTCGGTTCCGAGCTTGATCGTACGCTTGGCGATGTTCTTGGCGAGATCGCCGACCCGCTCGAGATCGCCGGCGACGCGGATGGCGCCGATCAACTCCCTGAGGTCCACCGCCACAGGCTGGCGTTTGGCGATGGTCGAGACCGCAAGATCTTCGATCTCGCGTTGCAGCGCGTCGAGACGAGGATCGGCGGCGACGACCTGATGGGCGAGCACCGTGTCGCTGTTGGCCAGCGCGTCCACGGCCTCGACCACCATCTTCTCGGCGATGCCGCCCATTTCGGCGATCAGGCGCTCGAGCGAGTCGAGCTCCCTGTCGTAGGACCTGACGGTATGTTCGACCACGGCGTATGCTCCCTCAGCCGAACCGGCCGGTGACGTAATCCTGAGTGCGCTTGTCGCGCGGCGAGGTGAAAACGGCGTTCGTCTCACTGAACTCGACCATTTCGCCGAGATACATGAAGGCCGTATAGTGCGAGACGCGCGCCGCCTGTTGCATATTGTGGGTGACGATCGCGATCGTGTATTCCCCGGACAGCTCGTCCAGGAGTTCCTCGATCTTGGCGGTGGAAATCGGATCGAGCGCCGAGGTCGGCTCGTCGAACAGGATCACTTCCGGAGCGATCGCGACGGTTCGGGCGATGCAGAGGCGCTGCTGCTGCCCGCCGGAGAGGCTAAGGCCGCTGGCGTTCAGTTTGTCTTTGACTTCGCCCCAAAGCGCGGTCCGCTTGAGCGACGATTCGACCCGAGCGTCCATCTCGGACTTGGGCAGCTTTTCATAAAGGCGCACGCCGAAGGCGATGTTGTCGTAGATCGTCATGGGAAACGGCGTCGGCTTCTGGAACACCATGCCGATGCGTGCGCGAAGAAGGTTGAGATCGAGGTCCTTCGCCAGAACGTTTTCGCCGTCGAGCAGAACCTCGCCTTCGGCCCGCTGGCCGGGATAGAGATCGTACATGCGGTTCAGCACGCGCAACAGCGTCGACTTGCCGCAACCCGAAGGACCGATGAACGCGGTCACCTGACCCTCATACAGGGACAGGCTGACGTCCTTGAGCGCCTTCGACTGCCCGTAGTAGAAATCGAGACCGCGGATAACGATCTTGTCCTTGAACGCGCTCGGCGGCTTGGCGGGCCTCGGGGCGTTGGCTTCGTTGCTCATGATCGACACCTTGCTAGTCCTGTCGTTGCTGGGCGGAGAGCGCGCGAGCCGCGATGCTCAACGCCAGAACGGCGAGCGTGATGATGAGCGCCCCGGTCCAAGCCAGCTGTTGCCAATCCTTGTACGGGCTCAGCGCAAATTGAAAGATCACGGTCGGCAGGCTCGATATCGGGCTTAAGAGGCTCGTGCTGAAGAACTGATTGTTCAGCGCGGTGAACAGGAGCGGCGCGGTTTCGCCGCTGATGCGTGCGACCGCGAGCAGAACGCCGGTCACCAGGCCCGCTCTGACGGCGCGATACCCGATCCGCTGGATCACCAGGGAACGCGGCAATCCGAGCGCGGAGCCGGCTTCGCGCAGGGCGTTGGGAACGAGGTTCAACATGTCTTCGGTCGTCCGAACCACCACCGGAACGACCAGGACCGCCAAAGCGACCGCGCCGGCGATGGCCGAGAAGTGCCCCATCGGCGCGACGATGATCTCGTAGACGAAGAGGCCGATCACGATCGACGGAGCGCTCAGCAGGATGTCGTTGATGAAACGAACGACGAAGGCGAGCCTGGAATGCTTGCCGTATTCCGCCAGGTAGGTCCCCGCCAGCATGCCGAGCGGCGTGCCGATGACGACGCCGATCACCGTCATGATCAGGCTGCCGACGATCGCGTTCAAGAGGCCCCCGCTGCTGCCGGGCGGGGGCGTATTTTCCGTGAAAACGGCGAGCGACAGCCCGGCGAATCCCTTCCAGAGCAGCACCACGAGAATCATGAACAACCCGGTCAGGCCGACGCCGGCGGCCGCGACGCTGAGGCCCATCCATATGGCGTTTCGGCGACGCCGGGCCGGATAACGCGCCGAGGCGGAGTAAGAGGACATTGCGCTACTTCCCCTGCTGCATTTCGAGGCGCATCAGCATGATTCGAGCGATCGCGAGAACGACGAAAGTGATCATGAAGAGGATCAGGCCGATGGCGATCAGCGACGAGGTGTAGAGAGAGCCGACCGCCTCGGTGAACTCGTTGGCGATGCTGGCGGAGATCGTCGTTCCCGGCGCGAGCAGCGACGCATTGATCTTGTGCGCGTTGCCGATCACGAAGGTGACCGCCATCGTTTCGCCGAGGGCCCGGCCGAGTCCGAGCATGACGCCGCCGATGACCCCGACGCGGGTGTAGGGAATGACGACGTTCCAGATGACCTCCCATTTGGTGCAGCCGATTCCGTAGGCCGATTCCTTCAGCATCGGCGGCACGGTGTCGAACACGTCGCGCGAAATCGACGCGACGAAGGGCAGAACCATGATCGCCAGAATAAGCGAGGCGGTGAGTATGCCGATGCCGTAAGGCGGGCCGGCAAACAGGGAATTCATCACCGGAACGTTGGCGAACAGCGCAATGACGAACGGTTGCAGATATTGTTGCAGAAATGGCGCGAAGATGAACAAGCCCCAAATTCCGTAAATAATGCTCGGGATGCCTGCCAACAGTTCGATTGCGGTGCCGATCGGTCGCCGCAAGGATGGCGGACACAACTCGGTGAGAAAGATTGCGACTCCGACGCCGAGAGGCACCGCGATCGCCATCGCGATTGCGGATGTGACGACGGTTCCGTAGATCGGCGCGAGCGCGCCGAATTTCTCAGTGACCGGATTCCAGACCTGAGTTGTGAAGAAGCCGAGCCCGAAAGCCTGAAACGCCGGCATCGAGCCCTTGATCAATGATCCGATCACCCCGCCTAGGATCAGCAGAACGGCGAGCGCGGCGCTTTGCGTGAGGAGGCGAAAAAACGTGTCGCCGGCCGCGAAGCGCTTGGCCGCGCGCGCCCGGCTCTCAACTACGGAGCCCGCCGTACTGATGTGCGGCATCACGGTCTCAGTCATTGCTGCAAAACTCCTGCGGAGCCCCCAGCCGGGTTGCTCGTGCGCCTCGCTGGGAGCGGAATCGGGAGAGCCGAGGCCCTCCCGATCCCACGCGCCAGATATCAGTTCGCGTAGACCGGCTTGCCGTCGGGACCCTTGATCTCAGTCGCCCAGGTCTTTTCGATTTGAGCGATGACCGACGCCGGCAACGGCACATAGTCGAGGGCTTCGGCGGCCTTGGCGCCATTCTTATAGGCCCAGTCGAAGAACTTCAGGGCTTCGGCCGAGGCCGCCGGATCGACGGGCTGCTTATACATCAGGATGAACGTCGCGCCGGCGATCGGCCAGGTTTCCGCGCCCGGCTGATCGGTCAGAAGGACGTAATATTGGTCCGAATGGGCCCAGTCGGCGTTCGCCGCGGCCGCCTGGAACGAAGCGGAGTTCGGCGCGACGGCTTTGCCGTCCTTGTTGATCATCTTCACGGACGCCATTTTGTTCTCGAGGGCGTAGGCGTATTCGACGTAACCGATCGAGCCCTTCGCCTGGGTCACGTTGTTCGAAACGCCCTCGTTGCCCTTGGCGCCGATGCCGGTCGGCCATTCGACCGAAGTGGCGGCGCCGACGTCGGATTTCCATTGCGGGCTCTCTTTGGACAGATAGTTGGTGAAGATGAACGTCGTCCCCGAACCGTCCGAACGATGCACGACGACAATCGCGCTCGAGGGAAGCTTGGCGTTCGGGTTGAGCTTCTTGATCGCCGGATCGTCCCACTTGGTGATCTTGCCGAGGAAGATATTGGCGAGCGTCGGTCCGTCGAGCGTCAGATCGCCCGCACCGATGCCGTCAAGATTGACGACCGGCACGTCGCCCCCGACCACCGTCGGGAACTGAACCAAGCCCGCGGCCGTCAACTGCTTGGGCTCGAGCGGCATGTCCGAGGCGCCGAAGGTGACCGTCTTGTTCTTGATCTGTTGGATGCCCCCGCCAGAGCCGATCGACTGATAGTTGAGTTGAAAGCCCGTCTCCTTATTGTACATCTGGGCCCATTTGGCGTAGATCGGATAGGGGAAGGTCGCGCCTGCGCCTGATATGCTCGCGGCATAGGCGTAGGTTGCAGCCGTCGCGCAAACAGCGAACGCAACCACGCGAGCAAAATTTGTGTGTCGCATAAGACGCCTCTCTAGCGTTGGAATCGAACCCCGCCGCACGTCGCGTCTCCCAACGACGACGCGCACGGTCCGCAGGCTTATAGGACCGCTCCATATGTCTACTGCGACAGATAGGTGACAGTTTGACGACAAGGCTGCGGCCTGTGCGCGCCGAGCGCGGGCGAGTCCGATCTCCGGCGATTTCGGCTACAAGGAGGCAGGCGGTTCTGCGCAAAGAGCAAGTCGGGCTGCGCCGCGATTTGCGCTTAGGACACTCAGCAAAGTAAGCGCGCCAAATTCCCCCCCCCGTCATTGCGAGCCGAAGGCGAAGCAACCCATGCCGCAGGGCGAGGGCTGCGGCATGGATTGCTTCGTCCCCCCGGGCTCTTCGACCCGGGGGTCGCTGCTCGCAATGACGGTCGAGGGTTGTTTGACTTGATTCAGTAGTTTCGGCGCGTCGCCTTAACTTCTTTTCTGCGCGCCTTCCTTATCCGATCCATAGATGTCGGCTCGGGCGCACTGTCGCCCGAGCCGATTTCGTCAACGTCTCGCGTACGTCAGACCTTGTATTCCCAAGACTTGAAGCTCGTCGCGCGCGCGGCGCCCGGCGCAGAGGAGATCTTGCGAATGTCGCCCCATGTCTGCTTGTAGTTCGGAATGATCAGTTCATTGACCCCAGGCGAGACGACGTTCCCCTGCACGCCCATCGGGTAGGCGAACAGCATGAAGGTCTGCTTGCGCCTGGCGGTCGCGGTCGGATAGGCCATCGCCTGCGTCGCGCCGTTGTCGTTGTAGACCTCCACGAGGTCGCCCGCGGAAAGACCCAGGTCCTTCATGTCGTCCGGGTTCATCTGGATGAACGGGTAAGGCCAGCGATCCGTGACGAGGTCTTCGTCCTGATCGAGGTAGGCGCTCTGCCAGACATGGTTCGCGCGACCGTTGTTGATGAGGAAGGCGAACTTCTTCTCTTCCTCCTCTTTGCCCGGAGCTTCGAGCCCGCGCCACGGCGCGTCCATGAACCGGGCCTTGCCGTCCTCCGTGGAGAAGACGCCATCCGTGTAGAGACGCTGCGTTCCGATGAGCTTGCCGTCCCCGAAGCCGGTCGCCGGCTCCTGGACGCCATTGGCGCCCATGGCGCGAAGCCGTTCATAGGTGACGAATTCGCCGCCCTTGGCATGGCCGTGATAGCCGTCGATGAAGGCGTCTTCCTCCGTCTTCCAGTCGAAGCCCTTGAATTTGTCGGCGACGTCTGACTTGCCCATTTCGCGGAAGACGCCTTCGAGGTTGTTGGCCAATCGCGCGGCGATCAGGCAGTCGGGCATCGCCTGGCCGGGCGGGTCCATGTAGCGCTCGGTCAAGCGCAGGCGGCGCTCGCCGTTCATCGAGGTGAGGTTCATCTCGCCCGCCGTCGCCGCCGGCAACCAGACGTGGCAGGCTTGGCCGATTTTCGTCGGCACGATATCGACGTCGACCGCGAACAGGCCGCCCTTGCCGATCGCGGCGAGGATGGCGTCGACCGTGGCCTTCCGGTCGCCGTAGGGCACGGCGGACATCGCGTCCTTTACGAGGTCCGTCCGCTTCTTGTAGGTTTGCTTGAACTGGTCTGCGTTGAGCGTCGTCTTATAGTGGTCGCAGTCCCAGATGTGGTGAACGCCGCCCTTCCCCTCGATGAGAAGCTTGTCGATATAGGGCGCCGGTCGCGGACCGGGATAGTCGGGACGCACATAGCCTTCCTGGTGGCCGCCGAGGCGGACGACGCCGCCGCCCATCTGGCCGACATTGCCGGTGGCGAGCGCGATGTTCACGTAGGCGCCGTTGGTGCGGTAGTTGTCGTTGCCCCAGATGATGCCCTTCTCGTAACCGAACATCGTGCGGCGGCGCTTGCCGCCCTCTTTCGGCATGGCGATCCATTCGGCCGCCTTGACGATGTCGGCGGGATTCAAGCCGGTGATCTTGGCCGCGTCGTCGATCGAAGTCCGGCACCCATCGAGGGCGGATTCGTAGCTCGTGAGATGGCCGGGCATGGAGGGCGATTCGCCGCGGGCCGGATAAAGCGGGGGACGGGTCGCAGCCGTCCGCAACGTGCTCTTGTCGATGAAGTCCTTTTGCACCCATCCCTTGTCGGCGATGGTGGTGAAAAGAGCGTTGAACAAGGCGAGGTCGGTTCCCGAATTGATCGCCAGATGCAGCACATTGTCCTTGCCCGCCGCGACTTCGCAGGCGTTCATCGTCACCGTTCGGCGGGGATCGACGAAGATGATACGGGCGGCGGCATGCTGCTCATCGGGCATGAGCTTCTTTTTCTTGTCGAGCGTCGCTCCCTGAAGGTTCGGAATCCAGTGGTTGAGGAAGTAGTTGGTCTGGGTCTCGAGCGAATTGGTGCCTGACGCGACGATCGTGTCGGCGAGTTCGGCGTCCTCGTAGCAATTGTTGAGTTCGCCGACCCCCATGTCGCGGGTCGCGTGCACTTCGGAGTTGTAGGCCGGGCGATTGTGAATGCGGACGTTCTTGATCTTCATCGCCCCGAAATAGAGCTTGCCGGTGCCCCAGGTGTTTTCGTAGCCGCCGCCCGCGCCGCCGTGATCGAACATGGAGACGAACAAGTCGTCCTCGCCGCCGCGGGCGATCACCGCCGCCGTCACGCGCGCCACCAGATCGAGCGCGTCGTCCCAGCTCGTCGGCTGCATCTGGCCGTAGCGCCAGACCATCGGCTCGGTCAGGCGTTGTTGTTGGGTCGAGCGCGCTTCGGAATAGGATTCCTCGGCCATGCGCGCGCCGCGGATCGAGGCCAGTCCCGAGTTCACCGAGCAGCCGGGATCGGGCTTGATGACGAGGTGGACGTCTTTCCCGTCCTCTTTGACGATGTTGTACATCGATGGAGAGTACCAGTTCGGCGTCATCGGCAATTGCTGCTTTGAAAGATCGACGCCGAACTTGTTTTGGCTCGGGCTCGCGCCGCCCTGCTCGTTGATGGGCCAGGTGTAGGCCTTGTAGCCGCAACCCACGATGCAGAACTGGCAGGTGACATTGTGCTCCTTCGCGTCCGCGGGGATGATCGGGAGGCGATCGATATGGCGCTTGAAAGTCATGGTTCAGCCCTCCAGCACGTTCGACAGGCGGCCGTAAAGAAGCTCATCTATGCCTTCGGCGTAGATGTCGCCCTTGGCGTCGACGCGCAGCAGGTATTGGGGAAGATTTTGGGTCGCCTGGCCCCAAATTTCCTGGCCGCCATTCTCGCAGTCGAAGCGCGAGTAATGGCCGGGGCAGTTCAACGTCCTGTCCGATGAGTAGTAAGCGAGCGGAAAGCCTTTGTGCGGACACACGGTCGTAAAGCCGACGATGTCGCCGTTTGGTCCGACGCCGCCCGGGACTTTCGTGCCGAGCTTGAGCAGGACGCCGGGCGCGGCGAGGTCGGGGTAAGCCACCGCCAGGGGCGTGTTGGGCTTGAGGTCGCCGATATTGGCCAGTCGGTTCGATGGGTAGCTGAGCCGTGCGAGCTGCGGGCTCGCCTCCGCCTTGTGTGGAACGACGGTCGCGGCGGCCGCTCCGGCCGCGGCGATCCCCGCCCCGGTCAGAAACTTTCGGCGGCCAACATCAACCATCCTCGGGCAAGTCTTCATCGGATTCCTCCTCCCTGTTCGGCCCGGCCGCTTCGATCCCGAAATCGCGAGCGCGCTGACCGCGACTTGGCCTTTGCGGCCTGTCATCGCATTGTAATGCTGGGCCGTTATATTGATTGCTATATGTCGAGAATTATCGACATATCGAGTAGTAATGGGACTTTTCGCGGCTGTCATCTAGAAAAGGCCGTAAACGAGAGGTCACGCGAGGGGTATCCGATGCCAAGGAATTCGTTGGCTGTCGTCGGCCACGTGGGGCCGGTCTCAGATGGGGAAAAAATGTCGCCGACGCATGCGCTGGCGGCCCTGTCGGCGCTCGGCCAGCCGACGCGGCTCGAAATCTTCCGGCTTCTCATTCGACGGGAGCACGAAGGCCTCCCCGCCGGCGCCATCGCGGACATTGTCGGCGCGCCGCACAACACGCTGTCGACACACCTCGCCATCCTGGCGCGCGCGGGCCTTGTGAGAGGCGCGAGGGAGGGGCGTTCGATAATCTATCGCGCCGATATCGAGGGTATGCGCGATCTGATCTCCTTCCTTGTCACCGACTGTTGCGACGGCCATCCCGAACTCTGTGATCTCCAGCGATCGTCGAGCGCGCCGACGTGCGACTGCAAGCCGGAGCGCGACGACGGTAAACACACGAAGTAGCCGATGAACTTGCGCCAGGAGAGGACCGTTGCGCCCGTGCCGTCTCCGTCCGATCCCTTGGCCCGCGCGGTAACGCGCTGATCGCTTTATTGTTTTCTGGTCTTTGCGACAAATGCTTCTGGAACCCTGAAACTTATGCTATGTTCGCTCGCATCGGGCAGTCAGGCCGCGCGGGGCGGCGAAGCGAGGACCGGATGAACGAGGCGGTATCCGCAAGGGCAAATACAACATTTCGTCTTTGCATATTGTTCCCCGCCATGACGCGTGCGCCGGCGCGCTCGTGGTTGCGGTAGCGCGATGGGATATTGTGACCTAACCGCCAAGCCGCCACCCAGCTCGGCCCCTCCGGCCAAATGTCTCGCCCGGAATCGGAAAAGGCGCCGCAAACCCTTGAAAAGGCTCAAAACCGACGCGAAAATGGCGCCCCTTATTTCCGCTTGACGTGAAGCGGCACGCTGGCGATGAAAGTCGAGCCGTGATTGATGCGGCTCGTGATGCTCAGTTTGCCTCGGTGGCGCGTGAGAATATGCTTGACGATGGCGAGGCCGAGACCTGTGCCGTTGCGCGCCCGGCTCTGTGTGGCGTCGACCCGATAGAAACGCTCGGTCAGGCGCGGCAGATGCTCAGGCGCGATGCCGTGTCCGTGGTCGCGCACCGTGAGTTGCGCCTCCTTTTCGGTCGCCGACACCATGACCTCGACGAGGCGGTCCTCGGCGTCGGAGCGCACGCCGTACTTGATGGCGTTCTCGATTAGGTTCTCGGCGACGCGCACGAGCTCGTCTCGGTCGCCGTTCACCAGAACGGGCTCGGGCGCGCTGAAGCGGATTTCGGCGCCCAACTCCTCGGCCATCGGCGACAGCGAGTCGACGACGCTGCGGACGCTCTGGGCCAGATCGACGACGGTCTCGGGCCGGAGGTGCTGCTTCTGCTCGATCCGCGACAGGGACAGCAGATCCTCGATGAGCCTCGCCATCCGGCGGCCCTGGTCGCGCATGATGGCGAGGAAGCGATCGCGCGCCCTGACGTCGTCGCGCGCCGACCCTTGCAGGGTCTCGATGAATCCCAGCAGCGAGGCGAGCGGGGTGCGCAGCTCGTGGCTGGCGTTGGCGATGAAGTCGACCCGCAGCCGTTCGACCCGCCGGATTTCGGTCAGGTCGCGCAGCGTGACGAGGACCGCCTCGACTTCTCCGTCCGGCGACGTCAGCGGCGCGACGCAGACGTCGAACAGGCGCTCGACCGGCACGCGCTCGCTCCACTGCACCGTCTCGCCTTCCCCGCTGGCGATCACCCGGCGATAGGCGTCGACGACGTCCGGGGCGCGCAGGGCGAGCACCAAGGGATCGCCGAGTTTGAGCGCGGAGAGGAGATTGAGCGCCGGCTTGTTGGCCGCGGCGACCCGGCCGTCGGCGCCTACGATCAGCGCCGCCTCCGGCATCGCCGCGACGAGTTGGGCGGCGAACGGCGAACGGATCAGATTGGCTACCCGGCTATCGGCAGGGTCGATCATGGTCGGCTCCGCTCACTCGTCCGACGTCGCTGACAGGGCCTCGCGGAGCGAGCGCCACCGGCGCACAGCCTCCACCGCGCCGAGCAGCGCCATGGCGGCGATGAAAGGCACAATATAATAGACGCCACGAAACAGGAGGAGCGCGGCCAGCAGGGCGTCGACGTCGCCGCCGACGGCCTGGAGAATGGTCGCCTCGAAGACGCCCAGTCCGCCCGGCGAGTGGCTGGCGATGCCGAGCATCGCCGCGAACGAATAGAGCGTGGCGAAGGTCGGAAACCCGATGACAGCGTCCTTGGGCAGGAGCACATAGAGCGCCGCCGAGGCCGAGCAGACGTCGATCACCCCGAGCGCCGTCTGTCCCAGGGTCAGGAGCGGTCCCGGCAGCCGGAAATTGCCGAGCGCCGGCGCGCGGCGCCAGCTCAGCACACCAACCCAGATGATGTAGAGCGCAAGCAGACTGATCGCCGAGAGCCCGATCAGCTTGTTCGCCAAGGAATTGAAGTGGTTGATCTCGGCGACCGCGTCGGAGGTGAAGATGAAGCCGAAGCCGACGATGAGCCCCATGCCGAGCCAGAACGTCACCCCTGCGACGAGCGTCAGGCTGGCGATGTTCCCGGCGGTGAGCCCCGCCGGGGCATAAAGCCAGTAGCGGACAGCGCCGCCGGTGACCAGCGGAAACCCCAGCGTGAACGAGACCGCATAGCTGGCGAAGGAGGCCGACGCGGTCAGCCAGTAGGGCACCTTGACGCCGATATGGCGGAGCGCCAAGCCGTCGTAGCCCGTCAACGCCAGGTAGCTCAGCGCGGTGAAGCCGAAGGAGAGCAGGATTTGGTGGCGGCTGGTCGCGGCAAAGGCGGACCAGAACTTGAGCGGATCGATGCGCATCAGCGTGCGCACAAAGATCGTCAGCGAAATACCGATGATCAGGACGCTCGCCGTCAGACCGGCGCGCCGCAGCGCGACGCGATGGCGCTGGACGGCCGCGACGAGTCGCTGAACGAAACCTGAGGGATCCGGGGGAGGCGGCGCGCCGCCCGGCGCCCAGTGCGAGGCCGGGCGTCGTTCCTGCACCTGAGCCATGCCACCTTCCTTTGGAGCCGGGGCCGCCTATAGGGCCTGCGCCGACTGCGCGCAAGCGCATGACAACAGACCAAACCGGCGAATTGCGGCCGCGTTCGAAGGATCGCCTCCGCGTCTCGCCGTGGCCCTCAACGCCACAAGCGGCTAGGATGGCGCATATCGGAGCGAGAGGAGCCCCCGGTGAGCGTCGTCAAGCAGCGCGTCATTGTCGTTGGGCTCGGCACGATGGGGACGAGCCACGCCCGCGCCTACCAGGCGATCGAGGGTTTCGAACTCGTGGGCTTATGCACCCGCAACGCCGCCGCGCGCCAGGACCTCGACCGGGACTTCCCCGGCGTCCCCCGCTTCGACGAGTTCGGCGAGGCGCTTGAAGGGCTGAAGCCTGATGCGGTCGCGATCGCCGCCTATACCGAGCACCACGCGCCGATGGCCCTCAAGGCGCTCAAGGCCGGCGCGCACGTTTTCTGCGAAAAGCCGCTCGCCGACACGCTGGCTGCGGCCGAGGCCATCGTCGCGGCGGCGAAGGCGGCGCGGAAGGCGCTGCTCGTCGGCTACATCCTGCGCGTCCACCCGTCCTGGACCCGCTTCGTCGAGATTGGCCGGACCCTCGGCAAGCCGCTCGTGATGCGGATGAACCTCAACCAGCAGTCGTCCGGCTCGTTCTGGGAGGCGCACAAGAATCTGATGACGTCGACCTCGCCGATCGTCGACTGCGGCGTGCATTACGTCGACATCATGTGCCAGGTCACGCGGGCGAGGCCGGTTGCGGTGCATGCGGTCGGCGCGCGCCTCACCGACGAGGTCGCCCCGACCATGTTCAACTACGGCCATCTGCACATCGTCTTCGACGACGGCTCGGTCGGCTGGTACGAGGCCGGCTGGGGCCCGATGATGAGCGAGACCGCCTTCTTCGTGAAGGACACGATCGGGCCGAAGGGCTGCGTGTCGATCGTGGCCAAGGAGACGGCGGGCGCCGGCGTGAAGTCCTCGGATCACGACGCCCACACCCGCACCAACGCGCTGCGCATCCACCACGCCGCCCTCGACGCCGAGGGCCGTTTCGTGACGCCCGATACGATCGAGACAACGGAGGACGAGCCGGGCCATCAGGCGCTTTGCGAGCGCGAGCAGCGGCTGTTTTTGCTGGCGATCCGGGGCGAGGTCGACCTTACGGACCACTGGGCCGACGCGATCAATTCGCTGCGCATCGTGTTCGCGGCGGACGAGAGCATGCGGACGGGGCAGGTGGTGAGGCTCTGAGGTCGTCGGTTCCGAACGCGCTACGGCCCTGATTTGTCGGGCGCCTCTTTTTCGCGTATGCGGTCGGCTCGACCGGAGTCGGGGGGTCCGCCTCCTCGGCCCGGGCGGGCGATTCGCGCCCTCTAAGCAGCGTCGATCGCATTCAAACACAGTCGAAGGGCGCAAGCGCTCGAGACTTGGAGGAGCCCAGGGATGAGATTTTTAGTTCCGCTTTGCGCGGCCATGTTTTGTGCCGGCGCGGCGCATGCCCAGACCGACCTGTCCGCTTACGCCGACGCCAACGGCAATCTCGACGTGCAGAAGCTGACCTGCAAACAGCTGGCCGGCACCTGGCAGGAAGACGCCGACTTCCTGACCGTCTGGTACAGCGGCTGGTACAACGGTCTCGCCGACTACAGCAAGATGAAGGTTGATCGCGCCAAGGAGCTGGAGCATCGCGTCATCGTCTATTGCAAGGCCCATCCGGCAACGAAAGTGATTACCGCAATGGATATCAACATCAAGCAGATGCGCAAGGAAGCGGGCATCACCGTCATCGACGAGAAATAGCCTGACGCTTGCCGCTCATCGCGTACGAATGCAAAAAATTGGAAAGTCGAGACATGCTCACCTTAGACATCACTTGCGCTAAACTCTTTACGCCCTTCCGCCGCGCGGGCTGGCGTGTCGCGCTCGTCGCGGGCGCAACGCTCGTCGCGTCGGCTTCGGCGTCTCAGGCCCAGGTCGATTTGAAGACCTATGCCGATGCAAAGGGCTATATCAACGTCAAGGCCTTGACCTGCGCTCAGCTCGCCAACACCTACCAGGAAGACGCCAATTTTCTTGGGACTTGGTACAGCGGATGGTTCAACGGCCACATGAAGCGGCACGCCATCAACATCGAACGCACGAAGCAAGGCATTCACGAGGTCATCGAATACTGCAAGGCCAATCCCGACAAGAAGGTTGTCGAGGCGGTCGAAGACTATGTGAAGAAGGTCCAGGCCGGCCAGTAGACCCGAGACTCGGCAGTCGGTTTCGTCCCCGGCGACGCTACGGGAGGCGCACATCTCAAATCGCCGCGCGAACCCCTTCTCCACTGACGTGGAGAAGGGATCGCTCGCATACATTCAGGCCCGCCGAGCGCCCCCGCTCTCCGCCTCGGCGATGAAAGCCGCGACCGATCGGCCGATCGTCTCGGGATGGTCCTCCTGTAGGAAGTGGACTCCGGCGCCGAGCCGCACGAGGCGGCAGTTCTGCAGCTTGACGGCGAAATCCTCTGCAAAGGCCGGCGAGACGAGCGCGCCGGGATCGGCGGAGAAGAGCAGCTTTGGATAGGCGGAGGCGGCGAGCGCCGCATGCGCGCGCTCCATCGTCGCGACGACATCGGCGGGCTCGCCGGCGATCGGGATCTCGTTCGGAAAGCGCCAGGTCGGCCGGCGCGACTGCGGCGTCGGGAACGGGGCGCGATAGACTGCCATCTCCTCGTCGGTCAGCTTGCGTCGGATCGAACCCGGCATCCGCTCGACGAACGCGTTCTCCTCCAGGATCAGGGTCTCGCCTTCGCCCGCCGTTCGGAACTTACGGAAGATCTCGCGCGCCCGCGAGCCCCTGAGGAAGTCCTCCCAGGCGGGGTAGGGCCGGACAAACTCCATGAACGCCAGCCCGCGCACGAACTCCGGCCGGCGCGCCGCAAGGTGGAAGGCGAGCGCCGTCCCCCAGTCCTGGGCGACGAGATAGGCCGACCCGATGTTTGCCTTGAGGAGGAAGGCGTCCAGATAGCGAACATGGTCCTCGAAGCGATAGGCGATGTCGGGCTTGCCCGACTGCCCGAAGCCGATCAGGTCCGGCGCGACGCAATGGGCGACCTCGGCGACGAGCGGCAGGATGTTGCGCCAAATATAGGAGGATGTCGGATTTCCGTGCAGGAACAGCGCGACCGGCGCATCCGCGCGTCCGGCCTCGCGGTAGGCCATTTCCGAAATCGAGCGCGGGGAGCGTTGGCAGGCTGACGTCTGGGTTCATGGCTGGGGCTCCTTGAACACGGTGGCGAAGACGATGCGCTTGAAGCGCTCGAGCGGCTCGCCGTTGCGCTCGACTTTCATCCTGAGGATCGCGCCCTCCCACGAAGACAGGAGGAAGTCCGCGAGGTCCTCCGGCGCAAATTCGGAAGCGATCTCGTCCGCCGCCTGGCCTTCGGCGATGCAGGCGGCGAAGGGCGCCCGCCACTCGACAAAGATCTCGGCGAGCCGCGCGCGTAGCATTTCGCTCTGCGGCGCCGCCTCCAGGCTGAAATCGCCGATCAGACAGCCGCGGCTGAACTCCGCCTTGGCGAGACGATCGGAGATGAGGTCCAGATAGCGCCTGAGGCGCAGGCGGGGACTGCGGCCTCGGTCGCCGAGCGTTTCCGCGACCAGCCGCGTCAAGTCGTCGAAATAGCGGTCGAGCACCTCGCGCGCGAATTCCTCCTTCGAGCGGAAGTGGTTGGTGAACGACCCTTGCGGGGCCGGCGCCTCGGCCACGATGTCGCGCACCCCGGCGCCGACATAGCCCTTGCGGAACATGATCCTGAGGCCGGCGTCGAGGATGCTGTCGCGAAGGGATGCTTTGGCCATCAAAAGAAAATACGGACGTCCGTATTGAGAGTCAAGACCGGCGTGTGCACCTGAACGGGACGAGGCCGCGCAGGAAGGCGTTCCCCGTAAGATCAGATGCCCGGTCGACCGACCCGGTTAGCTGGCGCCTCGGCGCCGAGCGGATTTATGGTTGCGGCGAGTCGATGATCGGCCTGAATACGTGGGGCGGGATGAATTCAGGTCGGTTCGGTCCCGTCATTGCGAGCGATCCCCGCGTCGAAGAGCCCGGGGGAAGCAATCCAGGAGATCGTAGGGCGCCCTGCAGCCTCTGGATTACTTCGTCGCTCACGCTCCTCGCAATGACGGCAAGTCGTCGAGCCTCTATTCATCCCGTCCCAAGACGAGCGAGAGAGGACGACGGCATGAGCGGGAAACCCATGAAGGCTTGGCGTCTGAGCCGGCTCGGAGGCGCGCTTGAGCTGAAAGAGGTCCCCGTCCCCGAGCCGCGTCCCGGCAGCGCGCTGGTCAAAATCGAGGCGTCGGGCCTGATGTCCTACCTGCGGCCTTACGTCGAAGGGAAGCTGCCCTTCTACAATCCGCCGCGCGGCGAGTTCACCATCGGAACGAACGGGGTCGGCGTCGTCGAGGCGGTCGGGCGGGACGTCTGGCGCCTAAGGCCGGGTCAGCGCGTGGCGCTGTCCTCGCATTTCGTGGCGCGCGAGAACGTGGACGATCCGGAGCAGGTGTTGATCGGCCTGACCGCTGGAGCCGGCGCGGAGGCGATGCTCGCCGACTGGCCCGATGGCACGCTGGCCGAATACGCGCTCGTTCCCGTCGAAGCCGTGACCCCGCTCGAAGGGCTCGATGAGCGCGACGCGGCGGAACTTGCCGTGCTCAGCCGCTTCGTCATTCCGTTTGGCGGGCTCCTGAAGGGGCGGCTGGCGCCCGGCGAGACGCTCGTCGTGACCGGCGCCAGCGGCGCCTACGGAACCGCGGCGACCCTGCTTGGCGTCGCGCTCGGCGCGGCGAAGGTCATCGCCGCCGGACGGGACGAAAAGGCGCTCGCGGCGGTCGCACGAGCCGGTGGCCCGCGGGTCTCGCCTGTCTCGCTGACAGGGGCGGCGGAGACCGACGCCGCCCGCCTGCGCGCCGCGACCGGCGGCGGGGCGCATATCGCTTTCGACATGGTCGGCAACGCCGCCGATCCCAACGCGACGCTCGCGGCGCTGCTCAGCCTGCGCCGCGCCGGGCGGCTCGTACTGATGGGCAGCATGACCGTTCCCCTGCCCATTCCCTACACCGCCGTCATGCTGAACGACTGGGAGATTCTGGGCCAGTTCATGTATCCGCGCAGCGCCGCCCGCAGACTTGTCGAACTCGTCCGCAGCGGGCTTCTCGACCTGAGCCCAATTCTCCCGAAGGTTTTTCCGCTCGCCGACCTTCCGGAAGCCATGGACGCAGCGGCGGCCGCCGAAAATCTCGAAATCGTCGTGGTCAAGCCCTGACGCTTCTGGCGAATCGCCTCACACCGTCCGCGTCACCTTCATCAGATGCGGCGGGTCGTCGGGGTTGCGGCCGCGGCGGCGGGCGACGGCTTCGGCGAGCCGGTAGAACGCATGCAGCGCCGCGATCGGGGTGACCATCGGGTGTCCCGCGTCGGGCGCGACAAGCGTCGGCCAGCGGGCGTGGCGCTCGATGTCGACGATCAGCGGCGCGGCGCCGAACGAGGCGAGCCGCTCCACCGTCTGAAAGAACCCGTCGCGCGCAGCGTCGGCGGGGGCGAAGCCGAGCACCGGGAAGCCGGTCGTCACGACGCCCGCCGGCCCGTGCAGCACCTCGGCCGAGGAGAACGCCTCGGCGTGGATCGCCGAGGTCTCCTTGAGTTTCAGCGCCGCCTCGGCGGCGACGGCGAAGGTCGGGCCGCGGCCGATGACGTAGAGCGACTGGGTCACAGCCAGCGTTTCGACCAGATCTTGCGAGGGCGGCCCATTCGCCGCGCCGAGCAGGGCCGGCAAGCGGTCGAGCGCTGCCGCGAGGCCGGCGTCCCCGCTCCACTGCGCGACGAGCGCGCTGCCTGCGACAAGCGCGGCGATCATCGACTTGGTCGCGGCGACCGAGCGCTCCTCGCCCGCCAGCAGCGGCAGAAGCGCGTCGGCGTCGGTTGCGGCGGGCGAGTCCACGTCGTTGACCAGCGCGATCGCCGTTGCGCCCGCGGCCTTCGCCGCCCGCTGCATCGCGACGATGTCGGGGCTCCGGCCCGACTGCGAGATGGTGATCGCGACCGCGCCGGCGAGCCGGAGCGGCGCCTGGTAGAGCGAGGCGATCGATGGCCCGAGCGAGGCGCAGGCGAGGCCGAGCTTCAGTTCGATCACGTGCTTGAGGAAAAGCGCCGCATGATCCGAGCTGCCGCGCGCGATGGTCGCCACGAAAGCAGGCCCGCCGGCCGCGAGTTCGGCCGCCAGCTTTTGCGTCGCCCTGCGGTTGGCGTCGAGTTGCCGCCCGAGCGCCTGGCCGGTTTCGGCAATCTCGGCCGCCATAAACGTCTCGGTCATTGCGAAACTCCTTCGCTGCGCGGGCGCGCGCCGGGCGGCAAAGTGAGCTCCGCCACGAAATCGTAAGTGTCGGAGCGATAGGTCGAACGGGTGAACTCGACCCTCCGTCCGTCGGCGACATAGGCGACCCGGTGGATGTCGAGCCCCGGCGCGCCCTCGAGAATCTCGAGCAGCGCCGCCTCCGGCGCGCCGACCAGCACCGCCCTCAGGCGCTGCACCGCGCGCACCGGCCGGTAGCCCGAGGCCTCCAGCGCGGCATAGAGCGAATCGCCGACCCGTTCGGCGCCGCCGAGGAAGCGCATCGGCACCGCGGCGCGCTCGATCGCCATCGGCACGCCGTCGGCGAGCCGGAGCCGCGACAGGCGGAAGACCGTCTCGCTCAAGGCGATGTCGAGCATGATCGATTCCTCCGGCGTCGGCAAAAAGGCGCCGCGCTCGATCACCTTCGATGAGGCCGAGAGCCCGCGCAGCCGCATGTCCTCGGTGAAGCTCGTCAGGCGCGACAGCGGCTGCTCGACATGCGGCGGGTTGCGCCGCACGAAGGTGCCGGCGCCATGGCGATGGACGAGCACGCCCTCCTCGATCAGCGCGGCGATGGCGCGCCTCAGCGTGGTGCGCGAGACGGCCAGCATTTGCGATAGCTCCCGCTCGCCCGGCAGCAGGTCCAATTGGGCGAAACGACCCGCGGCGATCTCGCGCTTCAGCGCCGCCCCGACGCTGGCGAATAGAGGTTGGCGTTCGGCCCTGATCGCGCGAAGCTCGGCCATCCGCTCCTCCCTCCCAACGGCCTCTAGACAAGAGGTATACACTTGGCCCATAATGAAACACAAGAGGGCCTCAAGGGGTCCAAGCCTGATGCAAGGAGGGAGTTGTTGGCGTCCGCGAACGCGCAAGCCTCACGTCACGCCGGCGAATCCCGGGCGTCGCTGATCGACGCCCTTCTCGCGGGGCAGGTCCGCGCCGTCGATTGCGCGGCGAGGGAGCGTGCGGCGCTCGCCCGTGCGGCTGGGCTTGTCGCAGGCGCGCTGCGTCGCGGCGGCCGGCTGATTTACGTCGGGGCGGGCTCCTCCGGATTGCTGGCGATGCAGGACGGGCTGGAGCTGCCCGGGACCTTCGGCCTGGATCCCGGGCGCATCCGTTTCGTCACCCCCAATGGCGAGCGCTTCTCGGTCGACGGCTCCGGCGAGGACGACGAGCCTGCGGCCGAGGCGGCTGTCGAGAGGCTCGCAGTCTGTGCGAACGACGCCGTGATCGCCGTCTCGGCGAGCGGCGCCACCCCTTTCACCCTCGCCGGCGCCGGCTGCGCCCATGCGTCCGGCGCGCGCGTCGTCGCCATCGTCTGCCGGACCGGCTCGCCGCTCGCCGCCGTTGCGGACGCGCCCGTCATGCTGGATGTCGGCCGGGAGGCCGTCGAGGGCTCGACGCGGCTCGCCGCCGGCACGGCGCAGAAGGCGGCGCTCGGCGTCATCTCGACGCTCGCGGCGGCCGAACTCGGCTGGGTCCATGACGGCCTGATGGTCAACGTCCGCCCCGACAACGCCAAGCTGCGCGCGCGAGCCCAGGGCATCGTCGCCCGCGTGGCGGCGGTCGGCGAAGCCGCGGCCTCAGCCGCGCTGGCCGAGGCGCAGAACGACGTGCCGGTCGCCATCGCGGCCGCGGCGGGCCGGCTCGACGCCGCTCGAGCCCGTGCGCTCGTCGCCGATTGCGACGGCGACCTTTCCCGAATTCTCACGCGCGTCAGGGGCGCGGGAGCGGACGTCGATTCGAGCGCGGGCATGAAGCCCGTCGGATGAGGAGGGTAGGATGAAGAGTTTTTTCGCATGGACGCGCGGCGGCGTCGCGCTGGCGGCGCTGTTGACGGGGCTGGCGGCGGCCCAGGCCGGCTCGCTCAAGATCGAGAGCTGGCGCAACGACGACGCCGACATCTGGAACAGCAAGATCATCCCCGCCTTCAATAAGCATTATCCCGACATCAAGGTCGAATTCTCGCCCTCCGCGCCGAAGGAATACAACGCCGCGCTCAACGCCCGCCTGGCTGGGGGCACCGCCGGCGACATCATCGCCTGCCGGCCGTTTGACGCCTCGCTCGACCTCTACAACAAGCATCAGCTCGACAGTGTCAATGACATCAAGGGCATGGATAATTTCTCGGACGTCGCTAAATCCGCCTGGACGACGGACGACGGCAAGACCACCTTCTGCGTGCCGATGGCATCGGTGATACACGGCTTCATCTACAATGAGGACGCCTTCAAGAAGGTCGGCGCCACGCCGCCCAAGACGATGGCGGAGTTTCACGCGATTCTCGACAAGCTGAAGAAGGACGGGACCTACACGCCGATCGACATGGGCACCGCGGACCAGTGGGAGGCCGCGACCATGGGCTTCCAGAACATCGGCCCTAACTACTGGAAGGGCGAGACCGGGCGCCTGGCGCTGATCGCCGGCAAGGAGAAGTTCACCGATCCGCAATATATCGCGGTGTTCAAGGAGCTCGCGTCCTGGGCGCCCTACATGGGCAACGGCTTCCAGGCGCAGACCTATCCCGACAGCCAGAACCTGTTCTCGCTCGGCAAGGCGGCGATCTATCCTGCCGGCTCCTGGGACATCTCGACCTTCCGCGCGCAGGCCAAATTCCCGATGGGCGCGTTCCCGCCGCCACTGCCGGCCGGCGACACGCAATGCTACATCTCCGATCACACCGACATCGCGATGGGCGTCAACTCGGCGTCGAAGGACAAGGAGGACGCAAAGAAGTTCCTCGAATGGCTGACGACCCCGGAATTCGCCACGCTCTACGCCAACGCGCTGCCGGGCTTCTTCCCGCTCAGCAAAGAGCCGGTGAAGATCGACGACCCGCTCGCCGCGACCATGGTCGGCTGGCGCAAGGATTGCAAGTCGACGATCCGCAACTCCTACCAGATCCTGTCGCGCGGGACGCCGAACCTGGAGAACGAGCTGTGGAACGTGTCGGCCCAGGTCATCAACGGCACGCTGAGCCCCGAAGCCGCCGGCAAGCAGCTCCAGGACGGTCTCGACAAGTGGTACAAGCCCGGCAAGTGACCGGCTGAACCCCGCGCCCTCCGCTTTGCCGGCGGGGGGCGTACCCCATGCGAAATCGCGCTTGACGGCGACGAGTTGAAGCGGCGAGGCTTGCGGTTTCCCCCGGACAACGGCGCGCGCGAAGATGGCCGAACCCCCGTCCCAAGTCGTCGCCTCAATGCCGCGAGGCCGTTTCCTCGCGCTGATGGCGCTGTTCCTCGGGCCGTCGGTGGCCGTCTACACGCTCTTTTCCATTTATCCGCTGCTCGCCACGATGGGGCTGTCGACCTATACGGCCGATACGTCCGGCGCCGACCATTTCATTGGGCTGGCCAATTTCGTCACGCTCCTTTCCGACTCGACCTGGTCGAAGCCGTTCTGGAACGCGGCCAAGAACAACCTGATCTTCTTCGCCGTCCACATGGCGGTGCAGAACCCGATCGGCATCGCGCTGGCTGGGCTTCTCAGCCTGCCGGGGCTGAAGCTCAAGGGCCTTTACCGCACGGTGATTTTCCTGCCGACCATGCTTTCGGTGGTCATCGTCGGGTTTGCGTGGAGCCTGATCTTGTCGCCCTTGTGGGGCGTCGCCGAAGGCGTGCTGAAGGCGGTCGGCCTCGGGAGCTGGTTTGCTCCCTGGCTCGGCCTGCCGTCGACGGCCCTCGTCACGCTGGCGCTGATCTCCGTCTGGCAGTTCGTCGGCATCCCGCTGATGCTGATCTACGCGGCGCTGCTCAACATTCCCGACGAGCTCGTCGATGCCGCCCGGGTCGACGGACTGGGCCAACTCCGCATCTTCTGGCACATCAAGCTGCCGCTGGTGCTGCCCACCATCGGCCTCGTGTCGATCCTGACCTTCGTCGGAAATTTTAATGCCTTCGATCTCATCTATTCGGTCAAGGGCGCGCTCGCCGGGCCGAATTTCGCCTCCGACATCCTCGGCACGTTCTTCTATCGCACCTTCTTCGGCAACCAGCTCCAGCTCGGCAACCCGACCATGGGCGCGGCCGTGGCGACGGTGATGTTCTTCATCATCCTCGTCGGCGTCTGCCTTTATCTGTTCATCGTCCAGCGCCGCCTGCGGCGATACGCGTTCTAGGGGTCCAGATGCTGAAGCAGCGGGCCGAGACGCTCGGCGTCCACATCATCCTGATCGCCTATAGCTTGCTCGCCGTCGGGCCGATCCTGCTGGTGGTGATGAACTCGTTCAAGGCGCGCAACGCGATCTTCGGCGCGCCGCTCGCGCCGCCGAACGCCGAGACCTTCTCGCTCATCGGCTATCACAAGGTGTTCACCGCCTCGTATATCGGGACCTATTTCGCAAATTCGGTGATTGTCACCCTGGTCAGCATGGGCCTCGTGCTGCTGTTCGGCGCGATGGCGGCCTGGGCGCTGACGGAATACAAGTTCCGCGGCTCGACGGCGCTCGCGCTCTTCCTGTCGATCGGCATCATGGTGCCGATCAGGCTCGGCTCGGTGGCGATCCTCAAGATGATGCGCGAGGCCGGTCTCAACGACACGCTGACCGCGCTCGTCCTTGTCTATGTCGCGCAAGGGCTGCCGATGTCGATCTTCATTCTCAGCGAGTTCGTCCAGCAGATCCCCAAGGACCTGCGCGACGCCGCCCGCTGCGACGGGGTGCCGGAGACGCGGATCTTCTTCGAGGTGATCGCGCCGCTGCTGCGCCCCGCCATCGCCACCGTCGCCGTCTTCACCATCGTGCCGATCTGGAACGACCTGTGGTTCCCGCTGATCCTGACCTCGTCGGATTCCACCCACACCATCACGCTCGGGGTGCAGCAATTCCTCGGCCAGTACATCACCGACTGGAATTCGGTGCTCGCCGCGCTTTCGATGGCGATCCTGCCGGTCGTCGCGATCTACATCATCTTCTCTCGTCAGCTGATCAGCGGCCTCACCGCCGGCGCGGTGAAGTAGGATGGCGGACGAAATGCCCAGCGCGGACGACGATGTGGAACGAGACCTCATCGAGTGGTTGCGCCCGCGCCGCGTCAGGAAAGTCGACGTCAATCTTCATTCTGAAATATACAAAGACCTAGGTCTCAACGGCATGGACGCCTGGGAGATCGGATTGTATCTGAACAAAAGGTATGGGACCGATTTCAGTCGGCTGAACTGGAACGAATACGTTCCGGGCGAGCCGTCCCTTTTCGTGGACGGGTTGCTATGGCTTTGGCGACAGGTGATCGGACGAGGCCCGATCGTCTACAAGTCTCTCACCGTCAGACATCTCGTCGACGCGGTGCATCGCGGCAAATGGCCGCCGTCTTCCCTTCCCGGAAACGACTCCGAAAACCCTTGGCGGACGGCGGGATAGAAGCGATGGCGGGTCTGCGGATTGAAAAACTCAACAAGAGCTACGGCGACGCCAAGGTTCTCATCGACATCAACCTCGGCATCGAGGACGGCGAGTTCGTCGTGCTGGTCGGTCCGTCCGGCTGCGGTAAGTCGACGCTTCTGCGCATGATCGCCGGTCTCGACGCGCCGACCTCGGGCGACATCGTCATCGCCGACCGCAAGGTGAACGCGCTCGCCCCGGCCGAGCGCAAAATCGCGATGGTGTTCCAGTCCTATGCGCTGTACCCGCACATGGACGTGCGCAAGAACATGACCTTCGGGCTCAAGTTCACCGGCGTCGGGGCCGCCGAGCGGGAGCGCCGGGTCGCCGAGGCTGCCCGCATGCTGCGGCTCGAGCCGTTGCTTCAGCGCTATCCGCGCGACCTCTCGGGCGGCCAACGCCAGCGCGTCGCGATCGGCCGCGCGATTGTGCGGGAGCCGGACGTGTTCCTCTTCGACGAGCCGCTGTCGAACCTCGACGCGGCGCTGCGCGTCTCGACCCGGGTCGAGATCGCCCGTCTCCACCGGCTCCTCAAGGCGACCATCGTCTATGTCACCCACGATCAGATCGAGGCGATGACGCTCGCCGACCGGATCGTGGTGATGAACCAGGGCTGCATCGAGCAGGTCGGCAAGCCGCTCGACCTCTACTACGAACCGGCCAACCTGTTTGTGGCCGGCTTCATCGGTTCGCCGGCGATGAATTTCTTTCCGGCGACGGTCGAGCGCGTCGACAACGGGACGGCTGAGGTCGAAGGCGCGTCGATGGCGCCGATGAGGCTGCCGGCGCGCACGCTCCGGTCCGGCGACGGTCTGACGATCGGCGTGCGGCCGGAGCACCTGGCGACAGCGGGAAACGGCGCCTTCGCGGCCAAAGGCGTCGTCGAACTGGTCGAACGACTGGGCGAGGCCTCCTACGCCCACGTCCGGCGCGCCGACGACAAGCTGATGGTGGCCGAAATCCGTGGTCGCGAAACGCCTTCGCCAGGCGATTCTGTCACTCTGAGCGCGCCGGCCGAGGATATTCATGCGTTCGACGACGCGGGGCGAAGCCTGGCTGTCGCGATCAAAACTTCGTGATCTCCCACTCGCTCCGCGCGAGTATTGTGCTCGGGTTGCAACAATTTTACGCAAATTGCGGATTATCGGACCGCGGCGCGTCCGCAGCATTGCGCGATGGCGCCGCTCCGCCATAAATCAGGGCGGAACACGCCGCGGTCTCGCCGAGTTTTCCGGCGGTCGATGGGTGTCTGTGTGTCGTCGGGCTAGACAAGTCGGGGGAACCTCATGCGCCGTATTCTCGTCCAAGCCGCCGCCGCTTTGGCCGGCCTCATGCTGAGCGCCGGCGTCGCGCCGGTTTTCGCCAACGCCCTCGATTCGCAGCTCCAGCCGGTCGCCTCGCCGGTTCCGCGCGAGACCGTTCAGTTCGACGGCAAGGAAGCGCCGGGCACGATCATCATCCGCACCGGAGAGCGGAGGCTTTATTACGTCCTGCCCGATCATCAGGCGCTCAAGTATGGCGTCGGCGTCGGCCGTCCGGGCTTCACCTGGCAGGGCGTCACCCGAATCGCCAACAAGCGCGAGTGGCCGGACTGGACGCCGCCGTCGCAAATGCTGAGGCGCCGTCCCGACCTGCCGCGCCACATGGTCGGCGGCATCGACAATCCGCTCGGCGCGCGCGCCATGTATCTCGGCGGCTCGCTTTATCGAATCCACGGCTCGAATGAGCCGGATACGATCGGGCAGGCGGTGTCGTCGGGCTGCATCCGCATGACCAACGACGACGTGATCGACCTCTACGGCCGCGCCCGGGTTGGGACCCGAGTCGTCGTCACTCGCTAAATTTTGCGGCTGTGTCCGCCCTTTACCCGGCGGACACCTTTTTTTAGGGCGTGCGGGCAGTTATCTTTGGCGAATGGACGCCCTTTCCCCCGCTCCCGACTCGAAGCTGATCGACCCGTTCGGCCGCCACGTCGCCTATGTGCGCGTGTCCGTGACCGATCGCTGCGACTTCCGCTGCGTCTATTGCATGTCCGAGGACATGAATTTCCTGCCCAAGCGGGACATTCTGTCGCTCGAGGAGCTCGACCGCCTGTGCTCGGCCTTTGTTCGGCTCGGCGCGCGCAAGCTGCGCATCACCGGGGGCGAGCCGCTCGTCCGCCGCAATGTGATGTCGCTGTTTCACGGACTGAAGCGCCATCTTGCAAGCGGCGAACTCGACGAGGTCACCCTGACCACCAACGGCTCGCAGCTCGCGCGTTTCGCCCAAGAGCTCGCGGATTGCGGCGTCCGGCGAATCAACGTCTCGCTCGACACGCTCGATCCCGCCAAGTTCCGTGCGGTGACCCGCTGGGGCGACCACGCGAACGTGATGGCGGGTATTGACGCCGCTGTCGCTGCCGGGCTCAAAGTGAAGATCAACGCCGTTGCGCTCAAGGGGTTCAACGACGGCGAGGCCCGCTCGCTGGTCGATTGGGCGCATGGCCGCGGCTTCGATCTCACCTTCATCGAGGTGATGCCGCTCGGGGCGATGGAAGAGGACCGCGCCGACCAGTTCATGCCGCTGACCGAGCTCAAGCGGGATCTCGAGCAAAGCCTGACGCTGACGCCCTCGGCCTACGCGACGGGTGGCCCCGCCCGCTATTTCGACGTCCGCGAGACCGGGGGACGGGTCGGCTTCATCACGCCGCTCACTCACAATTTCTGCGAGAGCTGCAACCGGGTCCGGGTGACCTGCACCGGCACGCTCTACATGTGCCTTGGCCAGGAGGACGCGGCCGACTTGCGCGAGCCGCTGCGCGGCTCGGAATCCGATGAGCCGCTCGTCTCCGCCATCGGCGCGGCGATTGCGCGCAAGCCCAAAAGCCACGATTTCGTCATCGCCCGCGCGGCGAAGCCCGCAGTCGGCCGTCATATGAGTGCGACGGGGGGTTGAATTTTCTGAAGGCCGCCCGCTGGCGACCCGCGCCGGCAGGCTCTATATCTCAGGCTGTTGAACGGGCGGGACCTTGACCCCCGCTCCGAAAAGGAACCAGCGCGATGGCGAATGCACGTGAACGGATCGAGAAGCTGATTGCGGAACACCCGGTCGTTCTTTTCATGAAGGGAACTCCGGAGTTCCCCCAATGCGGGTTCTCGGGTCAGGTGATCCAGATCCTCGACTACCTCGGCGCGCCCGTCCATGGCGTCAACATTCTTGAGGACGATGATCTCCGACAGGGCGTCAAGGAGTTCGCCAATTGGCCGACCATTCCCCAGCTTTACGTCAAGGGGGAGTTTATCGGCGGCTGCGACATCACCCGCGAAATGTTTCAGTCGGGCGAGCTTGCCTCCGTTTTGACCGAGGCCGGCGTTGAATTGAAGAGCAAGGCCAAGGTCTGATCCGCCTCGGCGCCGCGTGGGCGTCGCCGAGACGAGACTTCAGCGAGGCGGGGCGCCGCTCTGTGCGACCTGCGGGTGATCCCGCGACCACAAGTGGGAGCTTCCGAGGCGCCAAGCCGAAGGTCCGGAAACGCGCGCTTGTCCCCGCGGGGCTGCTGTGTGCTGGCGTCCATGGGCGGATGGGCGAGACGATTGGACGCGCCCCTTAGCCATAAGGCGTAATTGAAAAACCTGTATTGCGAAGTTACGCTTCCGAACCAAGGGCACGGCTGTCATTCGGCAATCGAAACACCTGCCGGGGGAACCGCTCGATGTTTCGCAGTTATTCCTATCAGTTTTACGAAATGGCTCATATGGCGCTCGCCCCGGCGCGCGCTGTTTCCGACGCCGCCCATTTCGCTTTTCGCAGTCCATGGAACCCGTTGTCGAACACGCCCATCGGCAAGAACATCTCGGCCGGAGCCGAGTTGTTCGAGCGAATGACGCGCCGATACGGCAAGCCGACCTTCGGTCTCGACGAACTCGAGGTCGAGGGGGCCGTGCACCCGATCCTCGAGGATGTCGTGTGGACCCGGCCGTTCTGCAATCTTTTGCACTTCGTCCGGCCGGACTTTCCCCACGCGGAAAACCAGCCGAAGCTGTTGATCGTCGCGCCGATGTCTGGTCATTATGCGACGCTGTTGCGTGGAACAGTCGAGGCCCTGCTGCCCTATTGCGACATCTACATTACCGACTGGACTGACGCGCGCCTCGTTCCGCTCGCGGTTGGTAAGTTCGATCTCGACGACTACATCGACTATCTGCGCCTGATTCTCGATCACCTCGGGCCCGGCGTCCACACGCTCGCGGTCTGCCAGCCGGCGGTGCCGCTGCTCGCGGCCGTCGCGATCATGGAGGCGAATGACGACCCGAACGTCCCGGCCAGCATGACGCTGATGGGCGGCCCCATCGACACCCGACGCAGCCCCACCGAAGTCAATAAGCTCGCCGAGAAGCGAGGCGTCGAATGGTTCCGCCGCAACGTCCTGCATCCCGTGCCGTTCCCCTATCCGGCCTTCGGCCGGCAAGTCTATCCGGGCTTCGTGCAGCTCTCCGGATTCATGGCGATGAACCTCGATCGCCACGTCAACGCCCACTTCGGCATGTTCAACCACCTCGTCGCCGGCGATGGCGACTCGGCGGAGAAACACCGCGACTTCTACGACGAGTACCTGGCGGTGATGGACATGGACGCCGCCTTTTACATGCAGACGATCGAAACCGTGTTTGTCCGGCACGAATTGCCCAAGGGGGAGATGAAGCATCGCGGCGTTCTCGTCGACCCGAAGGCGATCCGCCGATGCGGCCTGATGACGATCGAGGGCGAGAACGACGACATTGCCGGGGTCGGCCAGTGCAATGCGGCGCACGAGCTTTGCGTAAACATTCCGGAGTTGAAGAAGGTCGATTATGTGCAAAAGGATGTCGGGCATTACGGCGTGTTTAACGGCTCCCGGTTCCGCAACGAAATCGTTCCGCGCATGCGTGAATTTTGGGCGACGATCGACGGGAAGCCGGCCAAGCTCATCCCGCCGGCGAAGGTCAACTCGGCCAAGAGCAAGGCCGGCAAGGGCGCCGGCGTCAAACGCGACAGCGCGCAGCTGGTCCCCGTCACGGCGTAGAGCTCGCGCTCGCCATTCGTTCCGCGTTGCGAGTTTACCGTAAGAGAAAGCCGCTCGCGCTTCCGTCCGCCCTGATGGTAACGTCCGCCCGGCGAGACGGAGAGGGGCGGACGTGCGAAGCGCAGGACTTGTCGGCGCAGCGATCGGCGCCTTTCTCGCCATCGCGCAACCGGCATCGGCGGGGCGTCTCGTCACGCTGTCGGCCCACCTCCCACCGGGCTCGATCGTTATCAGCCAATCCGCGCGCAAGCTTTATCTCGTCCTCGAAGGCGGAGCGGCGCTCGTCTATCCGGTCGCGGTAGCCAAACGCGGCATGGAATGGACCGGATCGGCCCATGTGGCGACGAAATATGTCGAGCCCGACTGGTCGCCGCCCGAAATGGTGCGGCGCGACCATCCTGGTCTGCCCGAAGTCGTTCCCGGCGGCTCGCCCAACAACCCCATGGGCGCGCGCGCAATCGCGCTCGACCGCGACGAAATCGCCATTCACGGGACGACGCGGGCGATGCGCGCCTCAATTGGCGCGGCCGCCTCCTACGGTTGCATCCGGATGCGGAACGAGGACGTCATCGATCTCTACGACCGCGTCCAGGTTGGCGCGCTGGTGGTGATGACGCCGTGAGTTCCCGGCCAATCCTCCTTTGTGGATGCGATCTCATTTGGCGGGCGCGCGCCTGTCGCGCGGCTGTCGGCGCGCTCAGTCGAGATGCATGGACCTCATCGCCATGCGCACTTCGGGGGCCGGTCCGCCGAGAGCAACGGCGAACATGATCGCGACGGCCCAGCCGATGTTCGAGACTCGGGGCCGCCAAAGCGAAGGCAGGCGCGTTCGCTCGGAGGGCGACGAAGGCGTGCTTTGGGGCGCGCGTCCTCATGCCGCCCGCCTGACCTCGATCGTCAGGTGCGAGAGCGCCGGGAAGCGTGCGAGCCGGGCGCGGTAGTCGGCTTCCGAACGCGCCGACGGTGTCACCACCGAGACGATCGCGCCGAGATGGCCCGGGCCGAGGCGCCAGAGATGCAAATCCGCGATCCGATCGCCGTCCGCCTCAATGGCGGCGCGCACCTTCTCCGTCATGCGTTGGTCGGGCGTCATGTCGAGCAGGACCGCTCCGGTGTCGCGAATGAGCGCCGCCGACCAACTCGCGATCACGATCGCGCCGACGATGCCGACGAGCGGGTCCATCCACAGCCAGCCGAACACCCCGGCGAGCAGGAGCCCGAGGATGACCAAAACCGACACGGTCGCGTCCGCAAGCACGTGAACGATCGCCGCGCGCAGGTTGTTGTCGCGCGAAGCAGCGTCGTGAGCAGGGCCGCTCGGCTCGCGAGCGGCGTCGCGCTCCTCGAAGGCGACGCTCGTGGTCAACCCCTCGATCGTCACCTCGGCCGCAAAGTCGTGCGGCTCGGAAATTTCTTCGATCGTCTCGAGAAAGCCGCCGCGGTCGACGAAGGCGAAGGTTTGTCGGCTTCCCTTGCGTCTCACGGTCTCGACCGAAACGGCGGCGGCCGAGAGCGGCGGGCCCGCGCGGCTCAGCCGGAAGCGCGGCGGGACGCCGTCTTCGACGATTTCAAGCAAGGCTTCGCCATCTGGCGTGGCGATCCGCTTGGCTTCGTCGTGGCCATGGTCGTGATCGTGCGCATGGCTGCGGCCGTGTCCATGGTCATGTCCATGACGATGGCCGCCGGCGAGAAGGTGGGCGCTGGCGATATTGACGGCAAGGCCGATGATCGCGATCGGAATCGCCTCGCGGAAATGGATCGGCGACGGGTGAATCAGGCGCGTGACCGACTCGTAGCCGATGAGGAGCGCGATCATCGCGAGGATGATTGCGCTCGTGAAGCCAGCGAGATCGCCGAGCTTGCCCGTGCCGAAGGCGAAGCGCGCATCGTGCGCGTAGCGGCGAGCGAAGGTGTAGGCGAGCGCGGCGAGCAGGAGCGCGCCGGCGTGGGTGCTCATGTGCAGGCCATCGGCGATCAGCGCGATCGAACCGGTGAGCCAGCCGCCGACGATCTCGGCCGCCATCATCGCGGCGCAGAGCCAGATGACCGTCCAGGTCCGGCGCTCGCTCGCCGCATGCCCCTCGCCCAGAAACACATGGTCGTGGAAGGCCGCATAGGCCCCGCTTTCGCTTTCGGTCATTGGCGGGGCCTCATCGAAGGTAGGTCCGGACGACGTCGAGCAACTGATCCGTCGCCTCGAGGTTCAGCGCGCCCGGATGGCGCTCGGCGTCGACGAGATGTGTCCGCACGTGGTCCTCGAGCACTTCGGCCATCAGGCCGCTCGTTGCGCCGCGGACGGCGGCGATCAAATGCATGACCTTTTCGCAGCCGGCCTCCTCTTCCAACGCCCGCTCGACCGCCTCGACCTGGCCGCGGATGCGCCGCACGCGCTGGAGTAGCTTCTGCTTGCCGCGGACGGTATGGCTCATGCGCGACCATAGCATACCCCTCCACCCTATTCGATCAGCGCTTGCGCCGCCGGCGCCCCGGAACCATGATGCCCTGGGCGAGCCTGAACCCTGATGGACCGGAGCCTATGCGACTCTTTGCGCCCACCGGCGTTTTTGTCCTGGCCGCGCTCCTCGCAGCGCCAGCCGCGCGCGCGATGACGCTGACCAGCCCCGACATCCAGCCGGGCGGCGCGATCGCGCCCGAGCAGGCGTACGACGGCGCCGAATGTCCGGGACGCAACGTGTCCCCGGCGCTCGCCTGGACCGATCCGCCCGAGGGGACGAAAAGCTTCGCTGTCAGCATGATCGATCCGGACGCTCCTGCGGCCGGCGGCTTCTGGCACTGGTGGGCGTTCGACCTGCCCGCCAGTTCGACCGGACTCGCGAAAGGGGCCGGAAGCGGTGCGGGCCTGCCGCACGGGGCGCTGCAGGGACATAATGACTTCGGTCCGCTCGGCTACGGCGGCCCTTGTCCGCCCAAGGGCAAGCCGCACCATTACGTCATTACCGTCTACGCGCTCAACATCGATCGGCTCGGCCCGGAAGCCGGCAAATCGACCGCTGACTTCGATGCGACAGTGCGCGCCCATGCGCTAGCGAAGGCGACGCTGGTCACGGTTTTCGCGTGGTGAAACCGTCGATCCCCTTGGCTAACCACAGGCGCCACGGGGCATGGGACGGTCGAGCGGGCTCTTCCGGTCACGCCGGGCCGCTCGTTCCGACCAGCAGCGTGAGGCCGAAGGCGAGCACCGCGAGCGACGCGGCGAATTCGAAGGTCCGGGCGATGAGCGCGACACGCGAATCCAGGCTCGAGGCGAAGCGCACGGCGATTGACTTGGCGAACACCGCCATCCAGGCGAGCGCCCCGGTTGTCACCGCGACGCCGAGCGACATCGCGAAAGTGGCCGCGATCCCGGCCGCGAAGACGCCCTGCGCGAGCGCGAAGACCAGAATGAGGATGGCGCCCGAACACGGGCGCGCTCCGGCCGCGATCACCGTTCCGGCCGCGTCCCGGAAGGACAGCGGACCGGAGATCGCGGCGGCGTCGGGGCCGCAGCAGAAGTCCAGGTCCGCCTCGGCGCCCGGGTCGGCGGCGCGGTAGGCCGCGGCCGACAAAGTGCGGGCCGGCCGCGTCCAGCCGACCCCGGCGAAGGCCGGCGTGGCCGCCAGCGCCCGGTCATGTTCAAAGCGCAGGCGCAGCGCGGCCACGAGCGCCCGGCCCTTGCGCCATGACAGCCATAGGCCGACGGCCGCGACGCCTGTGGCGCTCGCTAGGGTGAGCCAGTCGGCGGCAGCGCTCATCTGCGAGGCGGTCGCGTGGAGGATCAGCGCCGCGGCGCTGACCAGCACGATCGCCACCGTCGCCTGGAGGAGGGCGGCGAGCAGAGCCATGACGGCGCCTCGGCGGAGCGAGCGGCCGTTGGCCATCATGTAGGAAGCGATCAGCGCCTTGCCGTGGCCGGGCCCCGCGGCGTGAAAGACGCCATAGCCGAGGCCCAGCGCGATGAGCCCCCAGAGCGCCGACGGGTTCCCATGCAGCGCGTGCACCTGCTGGGCCATCAGATGCGTGAGGCGCGACTGTTCGGCGATCAGGAAGCCGGTAATCCCGCCTTCCGCCCCGCCCCCGCCCTCGACCCCGCCGACTGAAAACGGTCGATGCGCGAGCTGCGCGGAAGCGGCGGCGGCTTGAACGAGCAAGGACGCAAGCGCGGCGGCGAGGGTTCGGGGAGCGCGGGTCATGGGCAGGCAATAATCGCGGTGCTCGCCATCTTGAAGCCGAAATTGGTCCCCGGAGCGAGATTGGTGAAAAAGGACTCGGAAAGCTTGGCTTTGTCGCCCTGGTCGAGGGGCTTTGGCCTGGCGACCGAGGCGGAGCACCCAGTGGGGGCCGAGACGAGCGTGATCGGCGACTTGTCGTCGAACTCGAAGTCGATGAAATACTCGGGATCGGCGACGCGCAGGGTCATGAGCTTGGACGGCGGCGTCGGCTCCTTGAGCGGCACGGTCACGTGAAACTGCACGAGGTGGTCTGGCCGCTCTTCCATCCAGTAATCCGTCACAGAGCCGAACTCGACGGTCTTGCCGCCATTCTTGAGCGTAGTGAAATAGCCGATGTCCGCGAGGCCGCCGGCGTTCTCCCTGGCGAGAGGGGCGAACTGTTCGCGCTTCACGAGTTCGCCCGATTTGGCGAGTCCCTGCGTCGCGAACGACGAATACATCTCGTCGAACACCCAGTCGTGCACCACCGCAGCGACCTTGCCGTCGGGGGTGAAGTCGAGCTTGCTCCTCACCGTCACCCAAACGTGCGGGTGGGCGGCCGCCGTGGCTATGGACGCGAGCGCGAGCGCGAGCCCGAGCGCCGCCGTCCCCTTTTTGCCACGCAAACCGATCAACGAATCCCGTCTCCACAACTCGAACGAAGGCGCCGCGGCCGCCTCTTGCGGGTAAAGTGCGGCGACCCGATGGCGGGTGGCGACGCCCTTATCCTTCAGCGATTCTTAAAACAATCGTTCCAGACTGACAGTATGGCGCGTTGCGTTCGGCCATTGATTGTTGCGTCTGCGGCTGCCCTGACCCTCACGGGCTGCGGCTTCTTCGGCCGTCCCGAACGGCCGGCTTGGCGCGCCCAGGCGGAGAACGCCTGCTTCGCCCGCAACCTCGTCAAGCTCTCGGAATATATCGTCCCATCGCACGAGATCGACGGCCCCGGCATCTGCGGAATGACGAGGCCGCTCAAGGTTTCGGCGCTCGACGACGGAAAGGTCGGCGTGGACAAGACGCTCACCATCGACTGCCCGATGATCCCGGCGCTCGAAGCCTGGCTGCGCGCCATCGTGCAGCCGGACGCGGAGGCGCGCTTCGGCCAGAGAGTGGCGACCGTCAACGTGTTCGGCGCCTATTCGTGCCGTCCGGTCGACAACGAGGCGGGCGCGCGGCTCTCCGAGCATGCATTCGGCAATGCGGTGGACATTGCGGGCTTCACCCTGGCGGACGGGCGGACGGTGAAATACGTCAGCGACTGGAAGAGCGCCGGCACGCAGGAGGCTGCCTTTTTGCACGAGGTTCACGCCGGCGCCTGCCAGTATTTCACCACGGCGCTTGGGCCGGGCTCGGACGTCTTCCACTACAACCATATCCATCTCGATCTCGCCAACCATGGCTCGACCAACACCGGCCCGCGTCACATCTGCAGGCCGACGCCCGAGCCGACCCTCTTGCCGCCGCCGGCCGCTCCGGACGGCCTGCCGCCGGCGCCCGACATCGAGGAGCCGCTCGACGTCTCGCGCCTCGGCGACAAGCGCGTTGTCGCTCTGGCCCCGGGCTCGCTTCCTCCGGCCTCGATCGGGCTGGGCGCAGGTCCCGACGGCGCGCTGCCGCCCCCGGTCGGCGAGACCGATCCGGCCCCGCCGGTGCTGCCCGCCGGCGCCGGCTACAGCATCGACACGGCGCCGACGTCGTCGCTTGGCGATCACGACGAATAGGCTCGGGACGGCGCGTGGCGGATCGCGCATGCGGGTCAGGGCGAGCCCGAAGCAGGCGCCGGACCGGAAGCGTCGATTGATCGGCGCGGAACGCTGCCGGCGATGGCCATGCGCTTGACCGCGTCGACGTTCGCGCGCGCCGCCTCGGGCGATAGATCGGTCTCGCCGACCCGCTCGGCCTCGGCGTATTTGCCCTCGAGCGCCAGGACGAGCGCGAGATCGCCGCGGGTGGTCGCGTCCGCCTCGCGGCTCGCCGCGGCTTGCCGGAGGACGCGCTCGGCTTCGGGCAACTGCTTCGTCAGCGCGAGCGACAGGCCCATGTTGGTCAGGACGCCCGGCTCGTTCGGGGCGATCTTCAGCGCCTCGCGGTAAAAGCCCATGGCGGCGTCGTGATCGCCCATCCGGTCGGCGACCGCGCCTTGCACCGACAGCACGTCCCATTTCGGATCGTCGGGGGTATATGCGCGCGTAAGCACGTCCTTGGCCTGGGCGAGCTGGCCGTCGTCCGCCAAAGCCTTGCCGTACTCGCCGAGCACCTGTTCGTCCTTCGGCGCCTTGACTGCGGCCGCTTGCATCACCGCCACCGCCTCGCTGGTGCGGCTCAGTTTCCGCAGCGCGCGGGCGTAGTCGATCGAGGCTGTCTTCTCGCCCGGATTGCGTTCGTAGCGGGCGCGACACGCTTCGGCGTAAGCGCGCAGGTCCGCCTCGGAGGCAGGCGCGGCCGCCGCCGGCGCAGGCCGGAGCGAGCCGGTGCGATCGCCGAAGCTCTCGCACCCGCCAAGCGACGCTCCGGCGAGAATGAACGCCGCTGCGGCGGCCGCCTGGAGGAAGAAGCGGCGGATGTCGGATTCGTGCGACGACAAGGGAACAGACTCTCGGATCGACTCGACCCTCCCGTCCTAAGCTTTCGGGCTTGCCCGAGGCTGCTGGCGCGAGGGCCTCTTCATTTCCATCGTGAGACAGTGGACCGGGTCGGGAACAAAGCCGGCGCCGGAATTGTTGAGCTGGGGCGCGCCGAACCGACTGCGGTGTCAGAACTCGGCCCAGGCGTCGTCGGCCGTCGCCCCGACCGACTTGATCCGGGCGGCGGGCCTTGCGGAACGGGTCGGCGCGGGCCGCTGCGGTTTGGCGAAGGCGTGGGGCGCCGCTTCGCGGAGTTCCCGGCGCAGCGACGCTTCCCGCTGGTCGTCAATTTTGAACTGCTCGACCAGATTTGAAAGCCTGGTGGTTTCCTGCGCCAGCGCGCGGCTGGCTGCGGTGTACTCTTCCGCCTGGCTGGCGTTCTGCTGAGTTGCCTGGTCCATGTCGCGGATGGCCGTGTTGACCTCCGCCAGACCGTTCGCCTGGTTCTGCGAACTCGAGGCGATCTCGGCGACGACGTCGTTGATCTCCGTTACCTGCTTGATAATGCGATCGAGGGTGGTCCCCGAGTTCGATGACCAGCTTCACGCCGGAATTGACCTGGTCGGCCGAGGTGGTGATCAACGCCTTGATCTCTTTTGCAGCCAGGGTCGATCGTTGGGCAAGCGCACGCACCTCGGAGGCGACGACGGCGAAGCCCTTGCCCGAGTTGCCGGCCCGCGCGGCTTCGACGCCGGCGTTCAGGGCGAGCAGATTGGTCTGGAACGCGATCTCGTCGATCACGCCGATGATCTGCCCGATTTTCTGCGAGGAGTTCGAAATCGCCCCCATGGCGTCCACCGCCTGGCCAACGACGTGCGCGCCGGTCTTTGCGTCCGTGTCAGCGGCCGCGACGGACTGGCTGGCCTGGCGCGCGCCCTCCGCCGATTTCTGCACGTTGGTGGTGATCTCGCCGAGCGCGGCCACAGTCTCCTCGAGGCTGGCGGCCTGGCGCTCCGTCCGCGAGGACAGCGAATCGGAGGCGGTCGAGATCTGCCGCGTTCCGGCCTGAATTGCGTTGGCGCTGTCGACGACCGCGCTGACCGTGTCCCTGAGCTTGCCGACCGCGCGGTTGAAGTCGTCGCGGATCCGGCTGAAGGCCGGCGAGAATCCCGCGTCCAGCCGCACCGTGAGGTCGCCGGCCGCGACATTTTCGAGCCCATTGGCGAGGGCTTCCATGGCCGATCTCTGCTCCTCGGCGGCGCGGGCGCGCTCCGCGGCCGCCCGGTCGCGCTCCGCGTCCGCGGCCGCGCGCAGGGTCTCCGCCTCCTTGTCGGCGCGGATTTTCTCGATCGCATTGCTTTTGAAGATCTGCACGGCCGCCGCCATTTCGCCAATCTCGTCGCGCCGGTCCGCTCCGTCGATCTCGACGCCGAGGTCGCCCTGCGCCAGCGCCCGCATCCGCGCCGTGATGACGGAAATCGGCTGGCTGATCTTTTTCGAAGTGATCCACAGCGAGACGGCGCCTGCGGCCAGGGTGGCGAGCAATCCCGACACGGCGAGGATCACGACCGCCCGGTCGGCGTTCTCCTCGAGAGCGCGGGCCGCTTTGGCGTTCTCCTCGCGCAGCGTATCGTTGAAGACGACGACCTCCTTGACCAGTTTCCGCGTCTTGAGATCGACTTCGGCGGCCAACCGCGCCGTCTCCCGGATTTTTGCAAGCGCATCAGGCTGGAGATCGGCGCTGCCGATCAATCCCGCCGATTCGCGGGCCTTCGCGAATGCAGCTTTCGCCTGACTTCGGACCGCGGCGAAATGGTCCATGAACTTCCCGATCTCCATCTCCTTGCCCGGCAGCAGGTTTGTGGCCTCGTCCAGCAACCCTCTGGCCTGGCCCTCGGCAGCCTGAAAATCCACGATGGCGGCTTTGCCTTCGGGGCTGTCGGCGCCGAAGGTGTTCACCGCCAGAATATCGTCGCCGAGCAGCGTCAAGTCGCGGGACGCGCGCGTCATCTGCTGAGCGCCTAGGTCACGGCCCTGAATGATCGCATTCGCGCTCGAACTGATGTCGCTGAGCCGCAGCGCCCCGAACGCGACCATCCCGACCAGCGTCGCCGCCATGATGAGCAGCGGCAGCAACGCCTTGGTCCGCAGTTTCCAATGATCGATACGCATGCGTTGGTCCCCAGGCGCCACCCGGTCGTTCCCGCAGGCGAGGCGGGAGCGCAGTGAATGTTTGAGACGCGAAACGGGCAGGCCGGCTCGAGCCCGGCGCGGACATGCGGCCTCATGCCTGCGGCCGACCGTTGGTCGGTCGGCCGTCGTGTCGCGCGAGTACGTGTAGGCGCAAGGCATTAAGCCTTGGTGACCAGCTGAGCGGGATTTCCGAATAGCGGCTCGGTTTTCGGGTCGAAATCCTGCGGCATCAATGGGTTCCAAGCCATCTCCGCGCTCGTCTGCCGGCGCATGACGGCTGAGGGGAAGCGACTTCGCCTCGCAAGCTGCGATCGAGGTCGATGGCGCGGAAAGGCACAAGTCGGCTGGGAAAAGGCGGCCGAACTGATCGGATTACATAGGCGGAAACCAGTGTAAACACCGGGCGGCGCCTGGAGTGCGGGCGCTGAGAATGAATTGTAACTCCCAGGCCGCCGAGCGGCGCTCCCCCTCCGCCGCCCTTCCCCGTTCGCGCGACACAGAGCAGGGAGCGGCGTCGGCGGCTTTCCTACCCTGCGCGGGCGGACTTTGCGCTTTGAGGCAAGGCTCGCTTTCTGGCCCGCGTGCACCGTTCACGCCCGTCATCAGCAACAGCCGCTCCACGTCGAACTGTGACATTGGCGGCGGCCTCAAACGTGCCCATGCGTTGACGCGCGCGGGGCGGGTTCGATCAGCAAGGTCGGGCGAGCGGGTTTCGCGGATTCGGCGCGCCAGAGCGGCGCAAGGCGCCGAGGCGGAAGCATCCCCCGAGCCGCCGTTCACGATCAGGGCGTGGCTTCGAACAAATCATGTACATACGCTGAAATCCGGGTTATGCTTACTCTTGAAGTCGAAAGCGGCCGCCTTGCGCGTTGGGCGATCGCCGATGCAGTCGCTCCCCCTCCCCCGTTTCGCTATCGCTGCACGGGGGAGGAGACGCGGCGGCGCCTTTCCTCCCCTGCGCGTCAGCGCGGAGAGGGGGACCATTCGACCTCCGGACTTGATCCGGGGGATGGTGGTGGGGGTTACAATGAATTGAAAATGGCGCCGGAACCCTTTGAAAAGGCTCAAAATGGACTCGGAAATGGCGGACGGCCGGTCCCGGTCCCGGGCGTAACTTCGCGAAGCAGCGTCGAGGACAGCGCCGACCGCGGCCCGTGCAGGAAGACGAGGGCGGGCGGCGTCTGGTCGGCGAGCCGGAGCGCGTTGCGTTCGGGCGTCCGCCAGGGCGCGAGGGCAACCGCGGCCGGGCTGGCCATGGCCCTCAAGGTCGAGCCCGGTCGATCGACGACGGCGATCGGCGTCAAATCGGCGATGGCGCGCCAGTGCCTCCAGAGGTGGAACTGCCGCAGATTGTCCGCTCCCATGAGCCAGACGAAGCGCGCGCCCCGGGCGCGGCGGGCGAGCCAGGCGAGCGTGTCGTAGGTGTAGCGCGCTCCGATCTGAGCCTCGATGTCGGTGACGGCCACGCGCGGACCGGCGATCAGCCGGCGCGCGGCCTCGACCCGCTCCTGCAGGGCCGCCAGTTCGGCCGGAGACTTCAGCGGGTTGCCCGGCGTCACCAGCCACCATACGCGGTCGAGGCCAAGCCGCGTCAGCGCCAGCCGCGTCACCAGCGCATGGCCCTGGTGCGGCGGATTGAACGAGCCGCCGAGCAGTCCGATGCGCATGCCGGGCCGAAACGGCGGCAGGCGAGGAACCTGCGTCACGCCGCCCCCTGCTGGGCCAGAAGCTCCGCCTGACGTTCGGCGGTGAGCGCGTCGACGATCTCGTCCAACCCCTCGCCCTCCATGATCCGGTCGAGCGAATAGAGCGTCAGGTTGACCCGATGGTCCGTCACCCGACCCTGGGGGAAGTTGTAGGTGCGGATGCGCTGCGACCGGTCGCCCGAGCCAACCTGAGAGCGGCGCTCCTCGGCCCGCTCGGCGTCGAGCTTCTGGTTTCGCGCGTCGAGGATGCGCGACCGCAGGAGCGCCATGGCCTTCGCCCGGTTGCGGTGCTGTGAGCGCTCCTCCTGCATCGCGACCACGACCCCCGTCGGCAAGTGGGTGATACGGATCGCCGATTCGGTCTTGTTCACGTGCTGGCCGCCGGCGCCGCTCGAGCGCATGGTGTCGATCTTGAGATCGGCCTCGTTGATCACGAGGTCCGCCTCCTCGGCGAGCGGCAGAACGGCGACGGTTGCGGCGGACGTGTGGATGCGCCCCTGCGTCTCGGTCGCCGGCACGCGCTGCACCCGGTGTACGCCGCTCTCGAACTTGAGGCGCGCGAACACGCCCTTTCCCGAGATCTGCGCCACGATTTCCTTGTAGCCCCCGGCGGTCCCCTCGCTGGTCGAAAGCGTCTCGACGGTCCAGCGCTTCGCCTCCGCGTATTTGACATACATGCGAAAGAGATCGCCGGCGAACAAAGCCGCCTCGTCGCCCCCTGTGCCGGCGCGCACTTCGAGGATCGCGTCGCCCTCGTCCGCGGCGTCCTTGGGCAGGAGCGCGATGCGGATGGCCTGGGCCATGTCTTCCGAGGCCGACTCGGCGTTGGCGAGCTCGTCGGCCGCCAGCGCGCGCATCTCAGGATCCAGCGCGGGATCAGCGAGGAGGGCCGCCAGCTCCGCCCGCTCTTTCTCCTTGCCGCGGAACGCCCGGATCGCCCCCACGACCGGCTCAAGGTCGTTGAGCTCTCGCGAGAGCGCCGAATATTCGGCGCCGCCGACCCCCTCCGTCAGGCGAGCGCCGATCTCCTCATGCCGGCGCAGGATCAGATCGAAATTGTGGATGGCGGCCATGGTCGGGAACCGGAAGAAAAGGAGCGAAGCTGGCGGCGCTAGAGGCGTACGCCGTAGCGATCAGCGAGTTCGCGCAGGGGTTCGCGCAGCGAGGCGTCGTTGCGACCCGCCGCCAGCATCGCCGCAACCGCGCGCGCCGTTTCCTTCACATTGAGTGTCAGGATCATTGCCTTGACCGGCCCGATCGAGGTCGCCGACATGGAAAGCTGGCGATAGCCGATCGCCGTCAGCGTCATCGCCTCGAGCGGGCGCCCTCCGATTTCGCCGCACAGAGTGACCGGCGTGCCGGCGCGAGCCCCGGCCTCGACGATCGAGCGCAGGGCCCGCAGAAAGCCTACGCTCAGCGCGTCGTAGCGGTTCGCGACCCGGCGGTTGTCGCGGTCGACGGCATAGAGATACTGCATCAGATCGTTTGAGCCGACAGACAGAAAGTCGGCCTGGGCGGCGATCTCGTCGAGCTGCCACAAGAGGGATGGCACCTCGACCATGACCCCGAGCAGCGCTGTGCGCGGCGGCTCGTAGCCGTGGCTCGCGCTCCAGTCGAGCTCCCGGTCGAAGAGCGCCCGCGTTCGCGTGTACTCCTCGACGGTCGAGACCATCGGGATCATGATCTTGAGATCGCGCCCGGCGGCGGCCCGGACAAAGGCGCGCAGCTGCATGCGCAGCAGCGCCGGGCGGTCGAGGCCAATGCGCAGGGCGCGCCATCCGAGCGCTGGGTTCTCCTCCTCGAACCCCTTCATGTAGGGCAGCAGCTTGTCGCCGCCGATGTCCAGAGTGCGGAAGGTGACCGGCCGGTCGCCAGCCGCATCGAGGATCGAGCGATAGAGCTCTTCCTGGACGCCGGGCCTCGGGAAGCGCGGGGCCAGCATGAACTGCAGCTCGGTACGGAACAGGCCGATCGATTCGGCGCCGGTCTCGACCAGGTGCGGCATGTCGACCAGGAGGCCGGCATTCATGTGGAGCCCGATCCGAACGCCGTCGAGGCTGACCGTCGGCACGTCGCGGAGGGCGCGAAACTGCGCCTGCTTGCGCGCGCGCATACGGGCCCGTTCGGCGTAGGCCGCCTCGACGTCCGGAGGCGGGCGCAGATAGACCTCGCCGGAATCGCCGTCGACGATGATCGCGTCGCCGTGCTCGACAATCTCGGTCACGTTGGGGACGTCGCTGACCGCCGGGATCGCCAGCGCCCGCGCGACGATCGCGACATGACTCGCGGCGCCCCCTTCCTCGAGCACCAGGCCGCGCAGACGCGATCGGTCGTAATCTAGCAAAGCCGCCGGGCTCATCGACCGCGCGACCAGAATCGCGTTTTCCGGCAATTCCTCCGGCAGCAGCACAAGGCTCTGGCCCGCGAGCTGATGCAGCAGTCGGTTTGCGATATCGGTCAGATCGTGGAGCCGGTCGCGCAGATAGGGATCCGTCTGCCGCTGCAGCTTGGCGCGGGCGTCGTTCTGGACCCGCTCGACCGCGGCTTCAGCGGTTAACCCCGAACTCACCGCTTCGCGCAGCCGGCGCAGCCAGCCTCGGTCATGCGCGATCATCCGGAAGGCTTCCAGCACGTCGCGATGTTCGCCCGACCGGCCGTCGTCACTGCGGTCGATCAACTCGTCGACCGAGGCGCGCATGGCGCCGATCGCCGATTCGAGCCGCTGCAGTTCCGAATCGACGTCGTCGGCGACAATCTTCGACACCGCCACGCGAGGCTGATGCATCACGACATGACCGAGGCCAAGCCCGTCGGCGATGCCGACCCCCTTAGTCGCTCGCGGACTGCGGACAGCAATCGGCGCGCCTTGGGTGGCGATCGCCTGAAGCTCGCCCGACGCGATCATCTCGGCGAGCAACATCGCCGTCGTCTGCAGCGCCTCGACCTCTTCTTCCGAATAGGTGCGCCGCGCCCGATTCTGCACGACCAGGACCCCGATCGTGGCGCCGCTTCGCAGCACGGGCACGCCAAGAAACGACTGGTAGATCTCTTCGCCCGTTTCGGGTTTGTAGGAGAAGGCCGGATGGTGCTGCGCGTCCGAAAGCGCGAGCGGCTCCGCGCTGGACGCGATCAGTCCGACAAGACCCTCGCCCGGCTCCATCGTCGTCAGATGGACAGCCTCGCGGTTCAGACCTTCGGTGGCGAACAGTTCCATCGCGCCGTCCGCACGGACGACGTAGAGCGAACAGACCTCCGCCACCATGTTCGAGGCGATCAGCACGACAATGCGATCGAGACGCGCCTGCGCCGTGACGGGCTCCGCCATGACTTCGCGAAGCCGCCGCAGCAACAGACGGGGTCCGCCCGGCGCCCGCATTCAGGAACGTCCTCTTCTCTCGTCCGACGGTCCGTCGGCGTTAAGCGCCATGCAATGAACGGGCCGCAAGCGAACCGTCAGCCCGCCCGCGCGCGCAAGCTTCGCCGTCACTCGGCTTTGGGGCCGTATAGAAACGATTTGCCGGGTCGGCAAGGGCGCCCTTTTTCTTTTAGACGTCGGGTTTGGCGCCACGGCGAGCCAGGACCTCGTCAAGCCAGTCGGGGCGCATCTCCGGAACCGATGACAGGAGCAACTCCGTATACGGATGATAGGGCGGGGCGAAAACCGAAGACGTGTCGCCGGCGGCGACGGTCCTTCCGCGCAGCATGACCACCACTTTGTTCGCGATCCGTTTCACCGTGCCGAGGTCGTGGGTGATGAACATATACGCGACCCCGAGTTCATCCTGGAGGCGCTTGAGGAGACGCAGGATCTCCTCGCCGACCAATTGATCTAGCGCGGACGTGACCTCGTCGCAGATGATGAGATCCGGCTCGGCCGCAAGCGCCCGGGCGATCGAAACCCGCTGCTTCTGGCCGCCGGAAAGCTCCGATGTCTTCCGGTCGATGAAGTGTTCCGGCAGATCCATCTGCCTGAGAAGCTCAAGGACTCGGGCCCGGACCTCCGCCCGCGAGCGCCGGAAGTAGAACGACGCCGGCCGGCCGATGACCTGGAGCAGTGTCTGCTGCGGGTTTAGGGCGACGTCCGGCATCTGATAAATCATCTGGATGCGCCGAAGATGGTCGCGCGAACGGTCTTTGAGGCGCGCCGGCAGGCTCGCGCCGCCGAAGCGCACATCGCCCTTCGCGCGGGGCAAGAGCCCGGTCACCACCCGGGCGAGCGTTGATTTTCCAGATCCCGATTCGCCCACGACCGCGACCGTGTCGCCGCGATAGATTTCCAGGCTCACGTCGTCGATGACCTTCGGCTTGCCGGCATAGTGGGCGGTCACGCCTGCGACCTCGAGCAGCGGCGAGGCGCCCTGCGGTCTCGCAACGAATGTTTGGCCGGCCGTCCTTTCGTGCACCAGGCGCCGCGTATAGTCCTGCTCCGGCGCCTGCAGAATGCTCCGTGCGTCGCCGAATTCCACCATCTTGCCGCGCTGCAGCACCATGATTCGGTCGGCGATCTGGGCGACGACAGCCAGATCGTGGGTTATGTAAAGCGCGGCGGCGCCGTGGATGCGGACAAGCCGGCGGAAGGCCGCGAGGCACTCGACCTGCGTTGTGACGTCGAGCGCCGTCGTCGGTTCGTCGAACACGATGATTTCTGGTTTTCCGATCATCGCCATTGCAGCCATTACGCGCTGAAGCTGGCCCCCGGACACCTGATGAGGATAACGCGAACCGATCGTCGCAGGGTTCGGCAGATCGAGATCGCGGAAGAGGCCCACCGCCGCGGTCTGCGCTTCGGCGCGGCCCATCACCCCGTGGCGGATGGGCGCCTCGCAAACCTGGTCCATCAGCGTCATCGCCGGATTGAACGATGCGGCTGCGCTCTGTGCGATATAGGACAGCTTGAGGCCGCGCAGCGCGCGCCGCTGGTCAGCCGTCATGGCCCGCAGATCGGCGCCGGCAAACAGGATCTGGCCCCCGACAATGAAGCAGTTGCGGCGGGTGTAGCCCATGGAGGCGAGCCCGATCGTCGATTTTCCCGCGCCCGATTCGCCAATGAGACCGATGACGTCGCCGCGCCGCAAAGTGAGGGAAACGTCGTCGACGAGCACCGGGCCCTCGCCGTGGTCGGTTCGCACCGCCACCTGCAGTGCGCGGATGTCGAGCACAATCGAACTGTCGGCGGTGACGCTCACGCGCCTTCCCCTTGACCGCGAGAGTGAATCGACAGCATCCAGTCGACGATGAAATTGACGCCGATCGTCAGGATCGCAATTGCGGCGGCGGGATAGATGGGAGCCGCGTAGCCGAAATTGATCATGTCGCGGTAGTCCTTGACCATGCTGCCCCAGTCGGCGGCGGGCGGCTGCACGCCGAGGCCGAGGAAGCTCAGCGCAGCGATGAAAAGAAATGTGAAACAGAAGCGCAGGCCGAATTCGGCGGTCAGCGGCGGGATGGCGTTGGGAAAGATTTCGCGGGTGATGATCCACCACCAGCCCTCGCCACGCAGTCGCGCAGCCTCGACGAACTCTAGGCTGACGAGTCCCACGGCGACGGACCGCGCCAGGCGGAAGACCTTGGTCGAATTGAGCGTGGCGATGGTGACGACGAGCACCGGCAGGCCCGAGCCGAGCACCGACAAGATGACGAAGGCGAAAATTAAAGTCGGCATCGACAGCAGCAGGTCGACCAACCGCGACAACGCCTGATCGACCCAGCCGCCAGCTACGGCCGCTGCGAATCCGGTGACGATGCCGATGAAGAACGACAGCGCGGTAATGACCAGCGCAAGCCCGATCGACAGGCGAGCGCCGTAGATGAGCCGGCTCAGAAGGTCGCGGCCGAGGTTGTCGAGTCCGAGCCAGTGCTGCCTGTCCGGGTCCGCCCACGCGTCGCCGAGCACCGCGGTCTGGTCGAAGGGCGCGATCAGAGGCGCGAAGATCGCCACCATGAGATTGATGGCGACGATCGCCAATCCAATCTGGGCGGGGATGCTGAGCTTGTGTCCGAGAAGGCGCATCGGCGGACCCTAACGCGGCTGCCGCAGGCGCGGATTGGACAGGATCGAGAGGATGTCGGCCAGCATATTCAGCGCAATGAAGGTCGCCGCGAAAATCAGCCCGCACGCCTGCACCACCGGAACGTCGTGCTTGGAGACCTCGTCGACCATCAACTGCCCGAGTCCCGGATAGACGAAGACGGTCTCGACCACGACCACGCCGACGATGAGATAGGCGAGGTTCAGCGCAACCACCGCGATGATGGGCGCAAGCGCGTTCGGAAGGGCGTGGCGCAACACGATGCGGGTCTGCGTCAGACCCTTGAGGATGGCCATCTCGATATAGGGGCTCGCCATCACCGCGAGCACCGATGCGCGCGTCATCCGCATCATATGCGCAACGATGACGAGCACGAGCGTCAGCATCGGCAGGAACGCATAGTAGAGGCGGTCGAGGAACGGGGTGTCCGAGGAGACGTTCGCCAAGGACGGAAACCAGCCGAGATCGACCGCGACATATTTGATCAAGAGATAGGCGAGAAAGTATTCCGGCACCGAGATGGTCATCAGGGTCAGCACGTTGACCGTGCGGTCGAATATCCCGCCCTGCCGGATCGCAGCCGCGAGCCCAAGGCCGACGGCGAGAGGAACCGCGACCACCGCCGCGTAAGCCGCAAGAAACATCGTGTTGGCGAAGCGCGGCGCGATCAGCTCAAAAACGTCGCGGCCGTTGGCGAGCGAATGGCCGAAGTCGCCGCGCAACGCTGCGAACAGCCATTCGAAATAGCGAACGATCGCCGGCCGGTCGAGGCCGAGATCGAGGCGCAGTTTGGCCAGGTTTTCGGGCGTCGCCTGGTTCTGCAGGATGGCGGAGGCGAGGTCGCCAGGAAGGATTTCGGTGCCGATGAAGATGAGCGCGGACGCGGCGAGCAGCGTCAGGACACCGAGAATTGATCGCTGAAGGATCAGCCTTCCCACTCTGGACCCGCCTCCGTCCTTCGCGCGGAAAAAACGCCGGGCGCTCCGCCCGGCGCGCGTCTTTTGCCGAGGGTCGGCCGCTACGAATTCAGCCAAGCCTTATCGAGAATCATGCCGTTGTCCATGTCGAAGCCGCCATGCGGGGTATGACCGCCGACCTTGGTGTTGTGGGCGTCGAGCCAGTCGCGGAACATCGGAATGAGGGCGCCGCCGTCGTCGCTGAGCATGGCCTGCATCTCCCAGATATAGGCCTTGCGCTTGGTTTCATCGGTCTCCCCGCGCGCGTCGGAAAGCAGCTTCTCGAACGTGTCGTTCTTCCAGTGCGTCTCGTTCCACGGCGCGTTGGCGGCGAAGGCGACGGAGAGCATTTGCGTCGCGGCTGCGCGGCCGCCCCAGTAGCTTTCGACAAACGGGCCCTTGAGCCATACGTTGTCCCAGAATCCGTCGGCCGGTTCCTTCTTGACATCCATCTTGATGCCCGCCTTGGCCGCGTCGGCCTGCATGAGGGTCGCCATGTCGACGGCGCCGTTGAACGCCGCGTCCGAAGCTTGAAGGACGATCTTCGGGTCGGCGAGGCCGGCCTTCTTGAAATGGAAGGCGGCCTTATCGGGGTCGTGCGGGCGCTGAGGCAGTTCGCTGTTGAAATACGGGTCGGTGCGCGGGATCGGATGGTCGTTGCCGAGCGTCCCATAGCCGCTGAACAGCGCCTTCAGGATCTGCTCGCGGTCGGCCGCGTACTTGAGCGCCAGACGGATGTCCGGGTTCGTGTACGGGTCCTTGTCGATTTCCATCGCCATCACGGTGTGCCAGCCCCCCGGCGCGCGGACCACCTCGATCTTTGGCGCCTTGGACAGCAACCCGACGGCTTTGTGGTCGACGCGATTGATCGCGTCGACCTGGCCCGAAATCAGCGCGTTGAGGCGGGCCGAGCCGTCGTTGATGACGGTGACGTCCGCCCCGTCGAGCCAGCCGCGTCCTTCCTTCCAATAGTCCGGGCGCTTTTTCAGCACGATGCGAACGCCCGGATCGAATTTTTCGAGGGTGAACGCGCCAGTCCCGACCGGTTTCGCCCAATCCTTGAAACCATGCGGGACCATGAGGAGGTGATAGTCGGTCAGGGAATAAGGCAGATCGGCGTCGGCCGCGGCGAGGGACAGCTGAATCTGGTATTTGTCCAGCTTCTTGACGTCGGTCACCGGCTTCATCGAAGTCGCGCCGCCGGACTTGGTTTCGCCGCGATGGAGGTTGAGCGAGTAGACCGCGTCGTCGGCGGTGAACTCCTGCCCGTTCGAGAATTTGACGCCCTTGCGGAGATTGAACACCCAATCCTTGGCGCCGTTCTTCGGCTCGAAGCTCTCGGCGAGTTCCGGAACGGGCTTGCCGTCCTGGGCCCATTCAACGAGCCCGTTGAACAGGCCGTGGCTGACGTCGATCATCACCGAATTGTTGTAGGAGGTGATGTCGGCGCTGTCGGTCGTGCTGCCGCCGGCGAGGCCCAGACGCAGGACGCCGCCCTTCTTCGGCGTCTCCGCGGCCGCTTTGGCGGCGCTTTCGAGCATCGTCGAGAGCGTGACGCTGGACGCGCCGAGCACGACGGCGCGCCCCATGAACTCGCGCCGTGAGACGGCGCTTTTGACGAGGCGCGCGAACCAGGTATCCAACTCGCTCATTTGCGTTTCTCCCGTGTCTGGCCCCGCGCCTGTTTCCTCAGCGGCCACACCCTTGTCGACGATCGTTTCGTCCGCCGGCCGCCATTGTCCTGTTTGCCGTCGACGTCTGTCAATCGCGATTGGTCGAAAGACTTCGGCCCTCGCGCGCCTGGCCGCCGCCGCATCCCTGCGCTTGGCGCGCCCGGCGTTGCTCCAGCATAGGCGCTTCGCGTTGACTTGACGTTCGGCCAAGACTAGGGGTTTCGGCCGCAAATCGTCGAGCAAAAGCGCTCGCGCTTTCAGGGATGGGCCTCGCTCATGAAGATTCTGGTGCCCGTGAAACGGGTGGTGGACTACAACATCAAGGTCCGGATCAAGTCGGACGGGTCGGGCGTCGAGCTCGCCAACGTCAAGATGTCGATGAATCCGTTCGACGAAATCGCCGTCGAGGAGGCGCTTCGCCTCAAGGAAGCGGGGAAGGCGACCGAGGTCGTCGCCGTTTCGATCGGGCCGGCGCAGGCGAGCGAGACCATCCGCACGGCGCTCGCGATGGGCGCCGACCGCGGGATCCTGGTCAAGACCGACGGGCTCATCGAGCCGCTTGCGGTGGCCAAGATCCTCAAGGGCGTGGTCGCCGAGGAGCAGCCGGGCCTTGTGATCATGGGCAAGCAGGCGATCGACGACGACTGCAACCAGACCGGCCAGATGCTGGCGGCGCTGACCGGCTACGGCCAGGGCACGTTCGCCTCCAAGGTCGTCGTCGGCGACGGCTCGGTCGAGGTCACGCGCGAGGTCGACGGCGGTCTCCAGACGGTGTCCTTGAAGTTGCCGGCGATCGTCACCGCCGACTTGCGCCTCAACGAACCGCGATACGCGTCGCTTCCCAACATCATGAAGGCGAAGAAGAAGCCGATCGCCGACAAGACGCCGGCCGACTACGGGGTCGACGTGGCGCCGCGGCTGAAGGTCGTCAAGACGACCGAGCCCGGCGGCCGCAAGGCGGGCGTGAAGGTGAAGTCGGTGGCGGAGCTGGTGTCGAAGCTGCGCGACGAAGCGGGAGTGATCTGACGATGGCGACTCTTCTTCTGGCTGAGGTCGCGGGCGGATCTTTAAGCGACATGACGGCGCGGGCGCTGACCGCCGCGCTCGAGATCGGGCGCCCGGTCGACGTGCTGGTGGCCGGGCAGGGCGTCGGCGCGGCGGCGGAGGCTGCGGCGAAGCTTTCCGGCGTCGCCAGGGTCCGGGTCGCCGACGGCGCGGCCTACGCCCATGGGCTGGCCGAGCCGCTGGCGGCGCTGATCGTCGCGCTGAGCGACGGTTACGATGCCATTGTCGGTCCCTCGACGGCGAGCGCCAAGAACGTCCTGCCGCGGGCGGCGGCGCTCCTCGACGTGATGCAGGTCTCCGACATCGTCAAGGTCATCGGCCCCAAGACCTTCGAGCGGCCGATCTACGCCGGCAACGCGATCCAGACGGTCGAGTCGACCGACCCGAAAGTGGTCGTGACCGTGCGGACAGCCTCGTTCGGCGCGACGGGCGCGGGCGGCCCGGCGGCGATCGAGCCGGTCGCGGCGGCGAGCGATCCGGGCGTGTCGTCCTTTGTCGGCGAGGCGCTGGCGAAGTCCGACCGACCCGAGCTGACCTCGGCCAAGATCATCATCTCGGGCGGACGCGCCATGCAGAAGGCCGAGAACTTCAAGACCTACATCGAGCCGGTGGCCGACAAGCTCGGCGCGGCGATGGGGGCCTCGCGCGCCGCGGTCGACGCCGGCTACGCGCCCAACGACTGGCAGGTCGGCCAGACCGGCAAGGTGGTCGCGCCGGAGCTCTACATTGCGGTCGGCATCTCGGGCGCGATCCAGCATCTCGCCGGCATGAAGGACTCGAAGGTCATTGTCGCCATCAACAAGGACGAAGAGGCCCCGATCTTCCAGGTCGCGGACTACGGCCTCGTCGCCGACCTCTACCAGGCCCTGCCGGAACTCGCCGCGGAGCTTGCCAAAATCGGCAAGTGACGCCGGTCGGGGTCCATCAAAAAGAAACGGGCGCCCGACTGGACGCCCCGCGCCGCTGGTCTATGATCCCGGCGCGGCGTAGGATGGCTTGACAGGTTCACGAACATGGCTTTGAGCATCGAATCGGTCGGCGTGATCGGTGCGGGACAGATGGGCGCCGGCATCGCGCAGGTCGCGGCGCAGGCCGGAATGCCGGTCTATTTGAACGACGTGTCCGAGGATCGGGTCAACGCGGCGCTGGCGACGATCAACGGTCTCTTGTCGCGCCAGATCGCCAGGGGCCAGCTCGACGAGGACGGGCGCAAAGCGGTCCTCGAGCGCATCCACTACGCGCCGACCCTCGACAAGCTTGGTGACTGCGACCTGGTGATCGAGGCGGCGTCGGAGAACGAGGACATCAAGCGCAAGATCTTTTCCTCGCTGCGCCCGTTCATGAAGCCAGACGCGATCCTCGCCTCGAACACCTCGTCGATCTCGATCACCCGACTGGCGACGGTGACGTCCAATCCCGAGCGCTTCATCGGCATGCATTTCATGAACCCGGTGCCGCGCATGCAGCTGGTCGAGCTGATCCGCGGCATCGCCACCAAGGACGACACGTTCGCGGCGGCCAAGGCCTTCGCCACGCGGCTCGGCAAGACGGCGACGATGTCGGAGGATTTCCCGGCCTTCATCGTCAACCGCATCTTGCTGCCGATGATCAACGAGGCGGTCTACACGCTCTATGAGGGCGTGGGATCGGTCGAGTCGATCGACACCGCCATGCGGCTCGGCGCCAACCATCCGATGGGACCGCTGCAGCTCGCCGACTTCATCGGCCTCGACACCTGTCTCGCCGTCATGCAGGTGTTGCACGAAGGCCTTGCGGATTCGAAATACCGCCCCTGTCCGCTGCTGGTGAAATACGTCGAGGCCGGCTGGCTCGGCCGCAAGGCCCAGCGCGGCTTCTACGACTACCGGGGCGAGACCCCGATCCCGACGCGCTGAAGTCTCGGCGAGAGGGCGTTTTAGCGCCGGTTATCGACCGGCCTTTAGGATTTCAAGGGCTTGGAACCCGTCTTAACGACGGCGCCGGCAAGTAACGGATCCGGGCATTTATACATAAATTACTGTTATCAAAACCCCGCCGGCGGCTTCAGGTCCGGCCGCCGCTCGCGCGTGATCCGCTCGGCCTCCGCCCGCCGCCAGGCGGCGATCCTGGCGTGGTCGCCCGACAGCAGCACGTCCGGGATCGCCCGGCCCTCCCATTCGCGCGGGCGGGTAAAGTGGGGATATTCGAGCAGGCCGGACTCGAAACTCTCCTCCGCGCCCGACTCGGCCTTGCCCATCACGCCGGGGATGAGGCGCACGCAGGCGTCGAGCACGGCGAGCGCGGCGATCTCGCCGCCCGACAGCACATAATCGCCGATCGACACCTCGATCAGCCCCCGGCCCTCGATCACCCGCTCGTCGACGCCCTCGAAGCGCGGGCAGAGGATGACGAGGCCCGGCCCCGCCGCCCATTCGCGCGCGTCGCTCTGCGTGAACGGGCGTCCGCGCGGGCTCATGATCAGCCGCGGGCGCGGATCGTCCGCGGCCGACGGCGGCGTCGAGGCTCGCCGCCAGCACGTCGGCGCGCATCACCATGCCCGGCCCGCCGCCCGCCGGCGTGTCGTCGACCGCGCGGTGGCGGCCGAGGCCCTGGTCGCGGATGTCGAGCGCTTGCAGCGACCACACGCCCCGCGCCAGCGCGTCGCCCGCCAGCGATTGGCCGAGCGGCCCGGGGAACATGGAGGGGAACAGGGTCAGCAGCGTCGCGCGAAACATCGGCGGCCCGCTCAAAGCCGATCCGGCGAGCGGCAGGCGCCGTGATAGACGCGTAGACCTTCGATGGCTCCTGAGCGCAGGCGATAAGGGACGATATAGGGCGTCTCCGGGATGACGAGTTCACGCGTTTCTGGCGCACGCCCCGGCCGTCCGATCGCAGGATTCTCCGGGATCATCGTCTCGACAAACTCCACGATGCGCAAAGTCATCCATTTCGCCGCGGCCGGGTTCTCGCATCCGATACAGGCCTGAATCGAGCGAAGATCGCCAATCGCCCGTCGCGACCAAAAAAGCCTCACGATCCGCCTGGCGGCTCGAGTTCGTTGTCGTTGTCCCAGGACTCGACCCACTTGCGAACGGCCTCATGCTCGAACCCTTCGCCTCGATCGAGGTCATCGATCGCGGCTTTGATCCCCGCGATCTGCCACTCGTTGACCGCCAGATATTCGGCGATGGCTTCGGCGGCGAGGAACGACCGGCTTCGCCCTGTGCTGCGGGCGAGCGCTTCAAGGCGAGCTTTGTCTTGCTCGTCAACGCGAATGGTCAATGTGGACGACGCCATGCCCGCTCAGGCTGTGCTTGTTTGTACACATCAGCATACGGACGAGCACGCCGCGCGGCAAGCTCAGTCGAGCGCGACGTCGCTGAGGTCGCGACCGAGAACTTTCGCCATCGCGTCGACCACGGTCCGATGATCGTCTCGCTGAGGCAGGCCGGAGATCGTGACGGCGCCGACGCAACCTGTTCCCCTGACGACAATCGGGACGCTGCCGCCATGGACGGCGTAGTCGCGCTCCGGCAGCGCGCCGAGGTCCGCAAGCGTCCCGCCTTCGAGCGCCAGTTTGCGGCCGATGGCGTAGGAGGAGCGGTGGAATCGGAACACGACATTGCGCTTGCGCCGCGCCCAGTCGAAATTGTCGGGCGCGGCGCCCGGCAGGGCGAAGGCCATGAGCTTCATGGTCGCGAGCCGGATGTCGACGACGATCGGCAGTCGCCCGGATTCGCCGACCGCCTTGAGGGCCAGGCCAACCTCCCAGGCTTCGGTGATGCCGAACCCGTCAAACTGCAGGCGCTCCTCCTGCAGCGCGATCCGGCGAATATCCTCGGCGACGTCCATCGGCTCTCTCTCAAGCTTTGGCCGGCACGATGATCGCCCACTGCACGCCGAACCGATCGGTAAAATTGCCGTAGACGTCACCCCAAAACTGCTTTTTCAGCGGAACCGTCACCCGGCCGCCGCCGCTCATGCGATCAAACAGCGCCGCGCCGGCGTCGGCGTCGTCCAGTTCGATCATCAAGGCGCTGCCCTTCATCGGCTCGGAGTCAGGGCCGTCCGACGCGTAGAAGCGCATTCCGTCGCCCTCGAACAGGGAATGAATCACTTTGTCGCGCCAAGCGCCGCCGTCGCGCCCCTCCATCGGACTTCCCGCATAGCGGCGAAGGTCGACGACCTTGCCGAGGCCGCAAGCGGCATAAAACGTCAGCGCGTCTTCACAGGCGCCCTTGAAGTAGAGATAGGGGGTCATGCGCATGTCCGGGTCCTCTTCGCAGGATCCTATATGGGCTGACGCCGCCAGGCGACCGGGAAGGATATCTCTCGGGCCACGGTAGCGTCTCAGCTTGAATCTCGATCGGGATTGACGCGCTTCGCTTCCGCCTTGCGATCCCGTGGTATGCTTGGCGCAAAGCAAGGAGCGATTGATGCAGGTTTGTATTTTCAGAGGTCCCGGCAGAGTGTTTGGTTTTACAGAGGATAAGGCGGGAGCGAATTTCCCCCCAAGCTACGCGCCGTGGACTCATTTCAAAACCGTTGAAATGAATAAAGGCGTGCCGACACCGGGTGGGGTAAGCACCGACGAGTGCTTGGACGACATCGAAAGATACGGCTATCACCTGACCGATGCGCACGTTCGGATCACTGAGCAGCACCATGCCTAAACGACCCCCAAAGCCCGGGCGCAGACCGCGCCTATGGCGCTATCCGAGCAGCCGTTGCAGCTCCCTGCCGGGGATTGCGCCCGCAACGGCGGCGGGAAGATCGCCGGCGCGCAGGGCGGCGGCGGAGCGGGCGAGCGCGCCCAGCGCGACCCGGTAGAGCGCCGCGCCGAGGCTGACCCGCCGCACGCCGGCGGCCTCGAGCTCGGCGAATGAAACCCCGGGTCCGATCAGCACGTTGACCGGCTTTGGCGCCGCCGCGCGGACGACGCGGCGAATGGACTCCATGTCCGGCAGACCCGGCGCGTAGAGGACGTCCGCTCCCGCCTCGGCGAATGCGGTCAGGCGCCGGATCGTGTCGTCGAGATTCGGCCGGCCATAAAGGTAGTTGTCGGCGCGAGCGGTCAGCACGATGCGGTTGCGCGCGGCCCGGGCGGCGGCTTCGATGCGCCGCACCGCTGCATCGAAATCATGGATCGGGGCGGCGGAATTGCCTGTCGCGTCCTCGATCCCGAGCCCGGCGAGGCCCGCGGCGATCGACGCTTCGACGGTCGCCGCGCAGTCTTGCGGGGCAGGGCCGAATCCGTCGGCGAGGTCGCCGTTCACCGGCAACTTGGCCATGTCGCCCAGTCCCGCCGCGTGCGCGATGCTTTCGGTCCGGCCGAGCCGCGTGGAAACGTCCGGCAAGCCGAGCGTCGCGCCATAGGCGAACGACGAACTGCCGATCGCGGCGAAGCCGGCGTCGCGCATCATCAGCGCAGAGGCGCCGTCCCATACGTTGGGCATGATGAAAGCGGCCGGACCCTGGTGCAGGGCGCGGAAGCGTTCATAGGCGGAGCCGGTCATCATGTGATCCTTTCGGCGGCGGGGCCGGGGCGATTGGCCGCGTGCGCTCACCCAGCCCCTCATCCTAGCCTTCTCCCCATACACCTGTGGCATGCACACATCTCGATTGCAGCGCGGACCCCCTTCTCCAGCTTTGCTGGGGAAGGTGGCGCCATAGGGCGGCGAAAGACGCCCGTCTTTCGACGGGCTATGGCGCCGGATGGGGTGTGGCGCACTGCTTCAAACCAAGTCGGATTGCGCGACTGTCATCGTGAACCTTCGCCGGATCATGCCTGCTTTCCGCACCCCATCCGGCCCTCCGGGCCACCTTCCCCACTTCGTGGAGAAGGAAGCGCCCGACGAGATCGACTTGTGTGAATTGCGTATCCATACATGGGGGAGAAGGGACCCGCTCCCGCTCGCCGCGCTTGCGGGGGTCCTTTCCGGCCTCGTCCGAAGCTTCGCCTCACACCTGCAAAATCGAATTGAAGTCGAACGTCTCTCCGGGCGGATTCTGGCCGACGCGCAGCGTCTTGTCGCTCGGAAAGAAATTCGGCGGCACCGGCAGGTTGTAAGGCGCCGGCACGCCCTCAAAGACGCGGGCGGAAAGATCGTATCTCGAACCGTGGCAGGGGCAGAAAAACCCCCCCGGCCAGTCCGGCATGGGAGTGGTCGCGTTGGGCTGCGGCTCGAACAGCGGCACGCAGCCGAGATGGGTGCAAATTCCAACGACGACGAGGTATTCTTCCTTGAGTGAGCGATGCCAATTTTTGGCGTAGATCGGCTGCTGAAGGTTATCGGAATCGGGATCGCGCAGTTGCGACGTCAGCTTGGGGTTCTGCAGTTCCTTCAGCGCTTCGGGCGTGCGGCGGACGACGAACACCGGCCGCGCCGACCAGAGGACGACGACCCTCTGGCCTGGTTGGAGCTGTGAGATGTCGATGTCGACCGGTCCGGCTGCGGCGATGGTCTCGGCGTCGGGGTTCATCTGGTCGATGAACGGCCAGGCCAATGCGGCGACGCCCACGGCGGCGACCGACCCCGTCATCAGAAAGAGAAAGTCACGCCGCGCCGGATGCTCCGAAACGGAAGCCCCCGTAGCGTCAGTTGAAGCATCCGTCATCGTGATCCGCCTCCCGAGCCGCTTTGTTCTATGGCGAGCTACCGAGGCCGTCGAGCAAATTTATGGCGCGTCGCGCCAAGGCTCAGCCGAGTTCCCACTGTAGACGCCTCCGTCGATCTACGGCGCTCACGCAAGTCATCGAACCTTCAGGCGGCCGCTGCGCTCCCTTCTCCGCAAAAGCGGGGAAGTTGTCGCCGAAGGCGACGGATGGGGTGTGGAAAGCAGGGCGATTGGGCCACAAGTTCGCGGTAACTTTTTGTGCAAGCCGTTTGGCGTCGTAGCAGCGGGCCACACCCCATCCGGCGCTTCGCGCCACCTTCCCCAGCAAGCTGGGGAAGGGGTCCGCGCCGCGATCAGCGATCGCGGCGCCAGTCGCCTATCGCACCCGTGTCCAGGCGACCGACTTGCAGATCAGGCCGCCGAACACGCAGCCGGCGGTGGTGAGACGATCGCCCGCGAGGGTCATCTTGCCCGAATAGGTCTTGCCGTCCTCCGGATTGAAGGCGGAGCCGGTCCAGACGTTGTCGCCGTGCGGCTTCATGTCGAAGAACACCTGCTGGCCGACCTTGGCGGGGCCGTTGGGATCCTTGAGCCAGACGATCGTGCCGCAGAGCGCCTCGCCGCCGCAACTGGCGATGCGCACTTTCGAGGCGCCGCGTGTCGCGCAGCCACTCGCCTTTGGCGTCTCGCCGCCGCCGCGGCGCTCGACCGAAGCGGCCAGCAGAGCGGCGCTCGCCAACAGAACCCTCAGCATTGCGCCCCTCCCGTTTTCGTTTCCCGCATTCAGCCGAAGGCTGATGGCCCCGTCAAGCCGCCGCCTCCGGCGCGTCCGCCCAGACCGGACGGTAGCCCGCCGCGAGCGCGGCGACGGTCGAGGGCGGCGTCAGGACCTCGACCTCCGCGTTCCCGTCGTATGAGACCGGCGGGCCATAGCCGCCAAAGGTCCACGGCCGGAGCCGCCCGTCGCGAAGGGCGTGGGCGCGACCGTCGAGGACGACGAAGGCGCCGTCCGGCAGCGCTGCCGAGGCGCGCGCGCCACAGCCGCTTGCGGCCGCCTTCATCAAGACGCTCGCGATGCAACGCCGCGTCCATCGGGTCCACATGGCTTGGCGCGCCGGGGAAGACGGCGAGAAACGCCTTCGCCGCTTCGCGCCGGCACTCGAAGCAGGGGCGGTGGCCGGCCGCGAGCGCGGTCGGCTCGTCGAGAAAGAAAAGCTCGGTATAGCCCGCGCCCCAGACCTCGCGCCAGCGGCCCTTGAAGGCTGAGAGGCAGACGATCCAGCGCCTTGACGTCCAGCGCCGGCGCCCGAGCGTCCGCTCGGGCCCGTGCAGCCGCCCGCCGCGATTGCCCAAAAAGGCGCCGCGGGCCGCGACCGAATGGAATTCGCCGAACGGATCGACACGGTTCTGCAGCGGGCGAGAGGCGACGGGGGACGATGCGTTGCGCTCGGCGTTCATTTCCGCAAATCCATCTGGCCCGAACCGACGGCCGCCATGCCAAAGGGCGTCCCTAAGGACGCCCATCTGACGACGGGCTTTGGCATGATACCCCTCCCTCGCAACGCTATCGGATTCCCACGAGTTGATGTTTTTTCGAGTTGGAGCCGTCGCGCGCCTCCTTCTCCGCGAAGCGCACGGCTGTCCGGGGAAGTTTGGACCTGATTCAACGTGTCGCAGCGCATGCTCGGCGACTTCCCGCACGCCGACTTGATTACGCTGCTTCAAGACAACCTGAACATCCCCGCCAAGGCCTCTCTCGACCAAGCCTTCCCGGCGCCGGAAGCCCGCCGCCTCGTCCAGCGCTTCGAGTGGGTGTACACCCCCAAGCATGGCTCGTGGCTCGATCTGGCGGAGTCAGAACTGGCGGTCCTCTCCACCCAATGCCTCGATCGCCGCATTCCAGATAAACAGGCCCTCGAACGCGAGGTCGCTGCCTGGGTCGAACACCGCAACCAGCATCACGCAAAGGCCGACTGGCGCTTCACAACCGAGACCGCTCCGCTCAAACTCAAGCGCCCATACCCCCTGCTATAGATGAATTGGCCGACCAGCGGCGGCGGCCCCAGCGCGCGTCCTCTTCGGTCACCGACTGACGCCGGCGAATCCTGAGCCAGAAAACCAGCGAGCGCCGCTGGCCCGGCGACCCTCCGACCGCCCGCCGGCAGACTTTCTCCTTGCGCCGGGCCGTCAAAAAGGGCCGCCCGCTGTTTGAGGGTCAGCCCGTCGGCGCTTCGACCGCGCCGGCCGCGGGCGCTGCGGGCGCCGCCGGCGCCGGCGTCGCTGGTTGCGCCGGAACAGGCGCTGCGAGCGCCGCTCTCAGCGCCTCTTCCTTGGCGTTGTCGAACGACGTCTTGATCACCGTGCCGCCGACGCCCTTGAGGTCCTCGAGCACCTTGTCGGTCGTCATCTTGCGGATCAGCAGGAAGAGCCCGGCCGTCCCGGGCTTCAGGGCGTCGTTGGCCTGCTTGCGCATCTCGTCGTCGTTGATGCCGACGTCGACCAGCGACCCGCCGAGCGCGCCGCCGGCCGCGCCGACCGCCGCGCCCGCGAGCGGCATCATGAACAGCCAGCCGACCAGCATGCCCCAGAAGGCGCCCGACACCGCGCCGCTCTTGGCCGGATGGATGAGCTGGTTGAGCTTCACCCGGCCGGACTCGTCGCGGGTCGCGATCACCGCGTCTTCGACGTCGATGAGGTACTCTTTCTGCATGTCGAGCACCTTCTCGCGCACCTCCTCGGCGTGCATTTCGGTGTCGAAGGCGATGAAAACCAGGTCGCTCATGTTTGTGTCTCCGTTTCCTCGGTTCAGAGCTTTTCGGCGCGCCCGTGTCTTACCGCGGGTCGTGTCGCGGTTTCATGTCGGCCGCCCTGGCGAGCGTCCGACGATAGCGCCGGAGCGCCTGCGCCCGATAGATCGGCCGCATCGCCTCGTGGTGCAGGCGCTCGACGAGGCTGAGGCGCTTGCGCTGCACCGTGGTGCCGCCGGTCTCGCCGGAGACGTCGCGGATGGGGGTCGGCGTCACGGCGAGCAGGGTGACGCCGGTCACCCAGTTCATCTGCAGGAAGGTATCGACCGGCCGGTCGAACGGGGCCGTCGTCGCCAGCAGCCGCTCGGCCGCCTCGCGCGAGACGACCTGGCCGATCGCCCGCAGCGGTGGCGAATAAGGCCGCGTCAGCGCCAGCGCGCCGCGCCGCACGATCGCCTCTCCGGCCGGCTCGCGCCCCTGAGCCGGCAACAGCGCGTAGGACCAGCGGTCGCGCTCGGCGGCGAGGAACTCGAGAACCGCGCCGAACCGCGCAGGATCGATCGAGGCGTCGTCCTCGAGCACCGCGGCATGGTCGAGCCCTTCGTGCAGAATGCGCCGCCAGGCGGCGCGATGGCTCAGGAAAGCGCCGATCTCCGGCAGGCCGAGGGCGAACGGATAGCGCGGCGCGTAACGGGCCCGCACGTAAGCCGCCCCGGCGTCCTCGGGCGAAAGAAGCCGGCCGTCGACCGCCGGCAGGATCTCGCTGGCGATCGGCAGCGCGCGCCTCAGCGCCTCGACGCTCGGCCGCCGCCCGACGGCGCGCTCGAGGTGGATGACGAATGCCTTTGTCGCGCTCAATGCTGGCCGATCCCGCCAAGACCTGATATTGCGCCCGGCGAACAGGGCGAGCGGACTTCTACCGCGCCGGCCCGCCGAGAGCCATCCCGAAGCCGTCATTCCAGTCGTCCGTCCCGCCCAAGTCCTTCCTGCCGAACTCCGTCATCCCGCCCCGGGACGACCCTCTCCCGCCGCCAGCATGACCGCCAACCTCGCAAAGCCCGCTCCCCTGCCGATTTCCGCGACCGTCATCTGCAAGAACGAGGAAGCCTGCATCGGCAAGTGCCTCGCGAAGTCTTGCCGGCGTCGCCGAGATCGTGGTGGTCGATTCGGGCTCGACCGACCGCACGCTCGCGATCGTCGACGACTTCGCCCGCAGCGGCCTGCCGATCCGCCTGATCCATCAGGACTGGCTCGGCTATGCGCGGCAAAAGCAGTTCGCCCTCGATTCCGCGCGCGAGCTCCTGGGTCTTGAGCATCGACGCCGACGAGTGGCTCGACGACAACCTGGCCGCCGACCTGCCCCGCCTCGTCGCCGCCGACGCCGCGATCGAGGGCTGGCAGCTTCGCCGCACCCTGACGCTCTACGGCAGCCTGCGCCCGGTGAGCCTGTGGACCCGGCCCGAGCGCATTTTGCGTCTCGTCCGCCGCGGCGCCGCGCGTTTCGACGAGACGCTGATCGTCCACGAGGGCCTGATCGTCGAAGGCCGCACGGAGATCGCCGGCAAGGGTCTCTTGCGCCACGAGCGCGGCCTGCCGCTCGATCAGCAGATGCGCAAGGAGATCGTCTACGCCAAACTCAAGGCGGAGCAGCGGATCGAGCGCGGCCGCAAACCGTCGCGGGCGAAGCTCTTCTTCAACCCGCCGATCTACTTCCTGCGGATCTTTTTGTGGAACCGGTTCTTTTTATGCGGCTGGGCCGGGTTCATCCACGCCATGACGGGGGCGACCTATTCCTTCATGACCGAATCCATGCATCGGCAGTTCTACACCGCCCGGAAGCGCCCATGACCGGCGCCGGGCCCATCGACCTCGGGGCGATCGAGGCCGTCATTCCGAATCTGAAAAGGCGCTATTCCGGCGGCACGGCGGTCAACCGGACGATCGCGCCGCTCCTCGCCGAGCGCTGCGGCGCGGTCTGGTTCGGGCCCGACCGGCCGGACGGAATCGCCGGGCTCGGGCTTCTCGACCTCCTCCGGCTCCGGTTCGCGCCGCCGAGGGGCCGGCCCGCGCGGATCTGGCACGCGCGGCGCAACTCCGAGATGCTGGTCGGCCTCTGTCTCAAGCTCTTAGGGTGGCGGCTGAAGCTCATCTTCAACTCCGCCGGGCAGCGCCGGAAAACGGCCTACACCAATTTCCTGATCGGGCGCATGGACTGGGTCATCGCCACGAGCGCCATCTCGGCCTCGTTCGTCGAGCGCCCGGCGACCGTGATCCACCATGGCATCGACCTCGAGACGTACCGACCCCCCGCCGACCGGAGCGCCGCCTACGCCGAGACCGGCCTGCCGGGGATTTGCGCGATCGGGACCTTCGGCCGGGTGCGCAAGCAGAAAGGCAGCGACCTGTTCGTCGAGGCGATGTGCCGGCTCTTGCCCAAATATCCCGACTTCGCCGCCGTGATCGTCGGCCACGTGTCGGTCGACAACCTGCCGTTCGTCGAACGGCTGAAAAGCCAGATCGCCGCGGCTGGCCTCACGGAACGCATCCGCTTCCTCGGCGAATTGCCGATCGAGGAGGTGCCGCTCTGGTATCAGCGGATCTCGATCTACGTCTTCGCTTCTCGCGTCGAAGGCTTCGGCCTCACCATGATCGAGGCGATGGCGGCCGGCGACGCGGTGGTCGCGACCCGGGCGGGCGTGGCCGAGATGGTGATCGCGGACGGCGAGACCGGGTTCCTCGCGCCGATCGACGACGTCGACGCGCTGACCGCGGCGATCGAGCCCTTGATGCATGACCCGGAGCGGATCCCGGCGATCGGGGCAAAGGCGCGCGCGCGGGTCGAACGGGACTTCAGCCGCGAACGCGAGGCGGACGAGATCGTCGCGGTCTATCGGCGGCTCTGGGGCGAGAGCGCCGCCGAGAGCGGGCTTGCCTCCCCCGCCGCCTCGGCCTGAGCAGCGACCGCGAAGCGCGTGGCCGCGAGCGCGACGACCGTCGCGGCGAAATCGTCGACCTGCGCCCAGTCGGTGTAGTCGATGTCCGCGCGGCCGTCGGCGACGCCGCCGGTCATCGCCATGATCAGGCGGATCACCTGTTTGTCGAAGAAGCGATATTTCGGATAGTTCAGCCGACCGCCGAACGCGGTCGCAAGCGCTGGCCGCAGCCGATAGCGCGCCAGCGTGTTGCGCAAATACGGATTGGTCTCCGGCGTGCGGCGGGAGGGGTGGCGCGCCACGAGATTGACGAGGGCGAGCGCGAGCGGCGGGGCGGATTCCCGGCGCGCGAAACCCTCGAGAAAATCCCTGGCCTCCGGCAGCACGCGTCCGTAGCGCACCGCGAGGACGGCGACGATGGCGTCGCTTGGCGCGTCGATCGCCGGCCACGCTTTCCGCGTGAGCGCGTGGAGAGCGCTCGTCGCGCCGCGGTCGCCGAGACGCGCGGCAATCCGCTCAGCGATGCGCTCGGACTGACCGTCGCGCGTGGCGTAAACAATCGCGATCGTTGTCGTAGGCGCCTCCGAAACGTTGCCGCCATCCGATGTCACGAGGGCTCGGCGGGAGTCAACGCGCGCAAAATCCGGCAATGGCGACGATGTGCGATTGGCGTCGGCTTCTCCGTCGACGCCGCGCGGGAACGAGGTCGATACCCTCGGACCAATCGAAATCACTCATGCGACTTATGACGATCCATGAGTTGACAGTAGGTGGCTGATGGCCTTCAGTGCCCGTGGGGCAAACGATTGACGCCCCAATTGCATGGCTTGGAGATGCGCCGAGCCCCGCCGTTCTTCCCCCAAGACGGCGGGGTTCGTCGTATCGCGTGCGGGGGCCGAACAAACGTCGCACGGGCGGGTGGGGCCGGGGCTGGGGCGGGAGACGGGCCATTAGGCTCCGGATTCCCGCACCGCTTCCCATGATTTCATTGGCGTCGATTCGCGGGAGGCGAACCTACGCGCCTTCCGCCGCCGGCTGGTCCGTCCCCTTGCCGAACAGCCGCTTGAGGGACGCCGAGACGTTGTGGCGCAACATGGCGATGCGGCGGTCGCCCTCCGACGTCACCCAGTTGAACTGGATCACCCGGCGCTCACCGGAATAGGGCCTGTGGCCGTGCCATGAGTTTTCGGACCGCCTGAACGCGATCAGCGTGCCGGCGTCCGGCGGCACCTCCGTGATCACGTCGTCGAGGTTGTCGGCCGACCTCAGGAGCCTGAGACGCCCGCCCGAATGTTCCCACTCCGGGTTCATGTAGATGAGCAGGGTCAGGATCTTCGACTTGGTGTCGGTATGGATGCGTCCGTCCTTCGGGCTGCACCGGCCGCGGACCGTCACCGTATGCGGCCGGCCGGCGAGATCGACGCCGAATTTCTCCTCGAAGGCCACGCGAAATTCGTCGCTCGCCATCTCGTCGAGCAGATCGCGGAAATGCGGCCCGTAGGAGACCTGCGCCACCGGGAAGCTGCCGCTTTCGGCGATCTTCGGATAGTCGCGATTGATGTCGGCCTGGACCGCGGACCTGACGAACCCCGGCACGACGAAGAATTCGAACGGCTCCTTCGTCACCGGCGCGGCCTTCACCGCCTCCATGTCGAGACTGCGCAACGCCATCAGGCGGACTCCTCGGTCAGTTTGCCTTCCCGGCCCGGCGCGGGAAGCTAGTTTTTACCGGCGTCCCTGTCAAAAGGGCGGCAGTCGCAGGCGCTGCGGGGGCGTCCGCCGCGGCGCGCAAGAGTTCGGCCAGCCGGCGAAAGGTCTCCTTGCGGCCGGAGGTTTTGCGCCAGACGAGCGCGATCCGGCGCCAGGGCCGGTCGCCAGCGAGCGGCGCGACTTTGAGGTCGAGCCCGGCGATCAGGCCAGACGCGACCGCCATCCCCGGCACCACGGTCACCCCGAGGCCGCTCGCCGCCATCTGGACGAGCGTGTGCAGGCTCGTCCCCTGAAGCGCCACGTTGCGGCGCGCGCCCTCGAGCTGGCAGGCGGTCAGCGCATGCTCGCGCATGCAATGGCCGTCCTCGAGCAGAAGCAGGTCCTCGGTCGCCATGTCCTCCGGCCGAACGGCCGCCAGCGACGCCAGCCGATGGCCGCGCGGACAGACGACATAGAACGGATCGAGCGCGATATCCTCGCTCTCGGCGTCTTCGAGCGGAACGGGAAGGGCCAGGATGGCGGCGTCGAGATCGCCTGCGTCGAGTCGGGCGAGCAGTGGCGCGGTCGGCTCCTCGCGCAGGTAGACCCTCAAGCAAGGCGCCGCCTCTCGGATGAGCGGCAGCATGAGCGGCAAAAGGAACGGCCCGATGGTCGGAATGACGCCGAGCCGCAACGGACCCGAGAGCGGGTCCTGCGCCGCAAGCGCGACATCGACCAGATCCTCGGCGTCTTTCAGGATCGCCCGGGCCCGTTCGGCGATCTCGGCGCCGATGCCGGTCGGCGCGACGGAACGGCGAGTGCGGTCGAACAGCGTGACGCCAAGCGCCTCCTCCAGGTCCTAAATCGCCGCGCTGAGAGTCGACTGGCTGACGAAACAGGCCTCAGCCGCCTGACCGAAATGGCGGCGGTCGGCGAGCGCAACCAGGAATCTGAGCTGGCGAAGGGTCGGGAGGGCTTTCATCACCTGCCTTTTGATCGGCTCAGCCGATCAACGCAATCGTTTTTTTGGGCTTCCTTCGATTGTTGCAGTGCGGTATATCCGTTGAGCCTGCTCGCCGCCAAGGCTGGGCGCCCGGGCAGGCCCAATAAACCGACAATCCGATAATCCCTCATCGCATCAGCGAGGACGCTTCATGTCGCTTATCAATACCCAAATCAAACCGTTCAAGGCGACCGCCTTCAAGAACGGCAAGTTCATCGACGTCACCGAGGCGTCCGCCAGGGGCAAGTGGTCGGTTTTCTTCTTCTATCCGGCCGATTTCACCTTCGTCTGCCCGACCGAGCTCGAGGATCTGGCCGACCATCGGGCCGAGTTCGACAAGCTCGGCGTCGAGATCTACGGCGTGTCGACCGACACCCACTTCAGCCACAAGGCCTGGCACGACACGTCGAAGGCGATCGGCAAGATCAAGTATGCGCTGATCGGCGATCCGACCGGCCGGCTGTCGCGCAACTTCGAGGTCTACATCGACGAGGACGGGCTCGCCGACCGCGGGACGTTCGTCGTCGACCCGGAGGGCAAGATCCAGATCGTCGAGATCACCGCTGGCGGCGTCGGCCGCAACGCGGTCGAACTGATCCGCAAGATCAAGGCGGCGCAGTATGTCGCGGCCCATCCGGGCGAGGTCTGCCCGGCCAAGTGGGAAGAGGGTCGCAAGACCCTTGCGCCCTCGCTCGATCTCGTCGGCGCCCTGTAGCCGCGCTCGCTGAGCGCGGGACGCGGTCAACGACCGCGTCTACAGCGGGGGCGCCCTATCCAAAAAAGCAATAGCGGGGACCGGCGCGCGGCCCTCGCCTCAAGGCATATCGGGGCCATCCATGCTCGACGATCCTATCAAGACTCAGCTCAAAGGCTATTTCGAGCGCATCCAGCGGCCGATCGAACTCGTCGCGTCGCTCGACGGAAGCGAGGCGTCTGGCGAGACGCGGGAATTGTTGCAGGAGATCGCCGCCCTCTCCGACCGGATCGCGCTGATCGACGACGGCGACGATCCGCGAACGCCCTCGTTCGCCATCCGGCCCGCGGGCGAGGACGCCATGCTGACCTTCGCCGGCCTGCCGATGGGGCATGAATTCAACTCGCTGGTCCTCGCCGTGCTTCAGGCAGGCGGCCATCCGCCCAAAATCGCGCCGGAGACGGTCGAGCGGATCAAGGGCCTGGAGGACGAGTACCGGTTCGAGACCTATTTCTCCCAATCCTGCCAGAACTGCCCGGAAGTGGTTCAGGCGCTGAACGCGATCTGCGTGCTCAACCGCCATGTCCGCCATGTCGCGATCGACGGGGCGGCCTTTCCGGCCGAAACGGCCGCGCGCGAGATCATGGCGGTTCCGTCGGTCTTCCTGAACGGCCAGAGGTTCGGCCAGGGGCGCATGGGCCTCGAGGAGATTTTGGCCAAGCTCGACAGCGGCGCCACCGCGCGCGACGCCGAGCGGCTCAGCGCCAGGGCCCCCTATGACGTGCTGATCGTCGGCGGCGGTCCGGCCGGCGCGGCGGCGGCGATCTACGCTGCGCGCAAGGGCGTGCGCACCGGCGTCGTCGCCGAGCGGTTCGGCGGCCAGACGCTCGACACGCTCGGCATCGAGAACCTGATTTCCGTGCCCCATACCGAGGGGCCGCAGCTCGCACGGGAGCTCGAAACGCTGGTGCGCGCCAATGAGGTCGACGTCATGACCGCGCAGATGGCGGCCGAGCTCAGCCCGGCGGCGCCGGGCGGGCTGGCGGAAGTGCGGCTCAAGAGCGGCGCGACCTTGAAGGCCCGTGCGGTGATCCTGTCGACCGGCGCGCGCTGGCGGCCGATGAACGTTCCGGGCGAGGCCGAGTATCGCAACCGCGGCGTCGCCTATTGCCCGCATTGCGACGGGCCGCTGTTCAAGGGCAAGCGCGTCGCGGTGATCGGCGGCGGCAATTCCGGGGTCGAGGCGGCGATCGACCTCGCCGGCCTCGCCGCTCACGTGACGCTGATTGAGTTCGATCCAGGGCTCAGGGCCGACGAAGTGCTGCGGGCGAAGCTCCGCTCGCTGGCGAACGTCTCGGTGCTGACGTCAGCCCAGACGACCGAGGTTTTTGGCGATGGGACGAAGGTCGTCGGGCTGGCTTACAAGGACCGAACGACGGGCGCGCCGCGCCGGCTCGACCTCGACGGGATCTTCGTCCAGATCGGCCTCGTCCCCAACACCGAATGGCTCAAGGGGGCGGTCAAGCTCACCGGCCGCGGCGAGATCGAGATCGACTCCTATGGGCGAACGTCGGCCTATGGCGTATTCGCCGCCGGCGACGCGACGACCGCGCCGTTCAAGCAGATCGTCATCGCCATGGGCGGCGGCGCGACGGCCGCCCTCTCCGCCTTCGACTGCCTGATGCGCGCGCCGGCGCCCCTGGTCGAGGCGGCGTAGGGGCGGGAAAATCTGCGCAGACGAGCGGCTCGGCCGCGATTTGGCCAACAATCGACCGCTCCTAATGGGGTCTCGCGGGCGATCGGCGCCCGCCTCAAAGAGCGAGCGCGAAAATGGGCAAGATCCTGGTCATCGGCGCGGCCGGCTTGATCGGTTCGAAGGTCGTGGAAACGCTCGGCGCGGAAAACTGCATCCGCGCCTCGCGCTCGTCGGACGAGAAAGTCGACATCTCCGATCCGGGCTCGCTCAAGGCCCTGTTCGGCCGCGTCGGCGAACTGGACGGGATCATCTGCACCGGCGGCGCGGCCCGGTTCAAGCCGTGGGCTGAGACGAGCGACGAGGACTGGACGTTCTCGCTCGCCAACAAGCTGCTCGGCCAGATTAACGTCGTCCGCTACGGCGCGACCGCCGTCAGCGCCCGCGGCGCGGTCACGCTGACGACCGGCCTTGCCGCGCAATGTCCGGCGCCCGGCAGCGCGATGATCACAACGGTCAACGCTGCAGTCGAGGCCTTCGTCCGGGCGGCCGCCGTGGAGCCGACGATCACGATCCGCGTCAACGCCGTCTCGCCCGGCTGGGTCGCCGAGACTCTCGTGGCGATGGGCCGCGATCCGACGGGCGGCATCCCCGCCGCCGATGTCGCTGCGATCACGGTCCGGCAGTTTCGCGAGGGCGCCTCCGGCTCGGTCGCGCCGGCGGCGAAGGCCTAGGCGATCGGGGGCGCCGCTCCGTCCGATCGAACGCAGGGGCCGCCTTCCGCCCGGGAGAAGGGGATCCAGACCGCGCCTTGCAACCCGGCCAGGCCCGGTCGTGCACGCTCATTTTCGTGCGCCTGGTCTTGCCCTGATCCGCTCTGAAAACGCCCTGACGTTGCTGTTCCGGTCGTTGGCAATTCCCTGGTGCTGCGCCCGGTTCCGGCGCGCTCGGTGCGAAATCAACGCTGTGTCTTTGGGCTTCCGGCCTTGCAAGCCGTGCGCTCCGCTCTTTTGCGCAAATGCGGCTCGACGCCGCCGAAGGCTCCTCTTAAAAACTCGGTGTCCAAGTCAAGGATCGAAAGACCATCGCATGAGCGCGCTTTCCGGCGTGCGGGTCGTCGAGCTCGCGCGCATTCTCGCCGGCCCGTGGATCGGCCAGACGCTCGCCGATCTCGGGGCCGACGTGGTCAAGGTCGAGAGCCCCGAGGGCGACGACACCCGCCGCTGGGGTCCGCCCTTCATCGAGGCCGAAGGCGAGCGGGCGGCGGCCTACTATCATTCGTGCAACCGCGGCAAGCGCGGGATCGTCGCCGACTTTTCGACGACACGCGGACGAGAGATCGCCCGGCGCCTCGCGCTTCGCTCCGACGTGCTGATCGAGAACTTCAAGGTCGGCGGCTTGAAGAAATACGGCCTCGACTACGAGACGTTGAGCGCGCTCAATCCGCGCCTCGTCTATTGCTCGGTCACCGGCTTCGGCCAGACCGGGCCCTACGCCGAGCGGGCCGGCTACGACTACCTGATGCAGGGCATGTCCGGCTTCATGGATATCACCGGCGAGCCGGACGGGCCGCCGATGCGGGCGGGCGTCGCGATCAGCGACCTCTTCACCGGCCTCTATGGCGTTGTCGCGATCGAGGCGGCGCTGATCGCGCGCGAGCGCACCGGCCGCGGCCAGCATATCGACCTCGCCCTGCTCGATACAACAGCGGCGATCCTCGCCAACCAGGCGATGAACTTCCTGGCCTCCGGCGTGACGCCCGGGCGCACGGGGGCCGCGCATCCCAACCTTGCGCCCTACCAGACGTTTCCGGTCGAAGACGGCTGGATCATCATCGCGGTCGGCAACGACGGGCAGTTCGCAAGGCTCTGCGCCACGCTCGGGCTCGACGCGCTCGCCGCGGACGCGCGCTTCGCCGCCAATCCCGCAAGGAACGCGAACCGTGCGGCGCTCGCCGGCGAGCTCGCCGCAACGACAAAGCGATGGCGGCGCGACGCGCTCCTCGCCGCGCTCGAAAAAGCCGTCGTGCCGGCGGGACCGATCAACAGCATCGCCGACCTGTTCGCCGATCCGCAATTCGCCGCGCGCGGCATGCTGATCGCGCCGCAGGGAACGCCGGGCGTGCGCAGCCCGATCGTCATGAGCGCGAACCCGCTGACGCTCGAGCGCCGCTCGCCGAGGCTCGGCGAGCACGAGGCCGAGATTCTGCGCGAAATCGGTCTGGACTGAAGGCGGGATGTCAGCTTGACGCGGCTTTCACGGCGCCTGCCAAGCCGACCCCCTCCGCCCCTCGTCCTTCGACAAGCTCGGGATGAGGTTTTTGGTATGGCAGCCGGCTTGGGAGTTACAATCGAACCGGAGAGGACGAGGTCGGCATGAGCTCCATTCGAAGCGTTTGCGTCTACTGCGGTTCGAGCCGGGGCGGCGACCCCCGCTTCGGCGAGGCGGCCGAATTGCTCGGGCGCACGCTCGCGGCGGAGAAAATCGCGCTCGTGTACGGGGGCGGCGGCGAGGGCCTGATGGGCCGGGTGGCGCGCGCGACGCTCGCGGCGGGCGGCTTCGTCACCGGAATTATCCCCAGCTTTCTGGTGCGCAAGGAACACGCGCTGACCGACGCCCAGGAGATGCTGGTGGTCGAGAACATGCACGAGCGCAAGCAGGCGATGTTCGAGCGCGCCGACGCCTTTATCGCGCTGCCCGGCGGAATTGGCACGCTCGAGGAGTTGGTCGAGCAGATGACGTGGGCGCAGCTCGACCGCCACGCGAAGCCGATCCTGATCGCGGACGTCGCCGGCTTCTGGCGCCCGCTCCTGGACCTCTTCGCCCACATGCACAATTCGGGCTTCATCCGCGGCGGATTCGAGCTGCGCTATGTCGTGGCGGAAAAGATCGAGGACGTCGTGCCGATGCTGCGCGCGGCGGCCGCGAGGCGCGCCCTCGCCGAGGCCGACGCGGCGTCGGTCCGCGACATGTGAGGAAGACGACCGGAGGGTCCGCGTCCCGCGCTCTCGTCCGGAGCTTGTCGAAGGATCGGGGGCGAGCCGCTGGTCAAGCTCGGGATGCAGGCCGCCTCTCCCGGTGGGCCCGGAGGGTGCGGCAAACCGCCTCGCTCGGGGAAATGCCCCTTTTCCCGCCGTGGGAGCGGCGCCATGGTCGCGGTCCCCGTCGATGACGGGGGGCGTCGTCCGGCGCATAGGGCATGGGAGGGATGATACGCGATGACACAGCTGACCTGGACGATGGCGCTGGCCGCGGCCGCGCTCGCCGGGCTCGTCACGGTTGGGGCGGCGCGGGCGCAGACCGCCGCGCCCGCCGCGCCGGCCGCTCCAGCGGCTGCTGCGCCGGCGGCTGCGGCCCCTGCCGAAGCCGCGCCCGCGCCGAAGAGGGCCCGGAAGAAGACGGCCGCGGCCTCGGGCGTCGCGGTCATGGTGATGAATTCGCGCGCCTCCGACCTCACCGAACTTCAGGCGACGGTCAGCGGCTCGGAAAAGTTCAAAAAAGTGCTGGGCAATCTGAGGGCCGGAAAAAAGACGGCGGCTCGCGTCCCGAAGGGCAAGGACTGCCAGATCGACCTCCGCGCGACCTTCGCCGACGGAGAGACGACGGAGGCGAACGGCGTCGACTTGTGCACGCAGAAGATTCTCAATCTGACCGATTGAGCGCTGTCGGACCCTCCGGCCGCGGGCCGGAGGGTCATGTCTCGACGCGTCAGGCGATCACTTCTGAGCGAACAACTCGGCGACATAGTCCCAGTTGACCAGGTTGTCGACGAAGGCCTTGAGATAGTCCGGCCGGCGGTTGCGATAGTCGATGTAGTAGGAGTGCTCCCAGACGTCGACGCCAAGAATCGGCTTGCCGCCGTGAACGAGCGGGTTCTCGCCATTCTGGGTCTTGGTCGCCTGGATCTTGCCGTCCTTGAGGGTGAGCCAGGCCCAGCCCGAACCGAACTGGGTGACGCCCGCCTGGACCAGGTCTTCCTTGGCCTTGTCGACCGAGCCGAACGAATCCTTGAGCGCCTTCTCGAGCTCGCCCGGGATCGCCCCGCCGCCGTTCGGCTTCATCCATTTCCAGAAGTGCAGGTGGTTGTAATGCTGGCCGGCGTTATTGAACACGGCGGCGTTCTTGCCAAAGGAGCCCTTGACGATCTCCTCGAGCGACTTACCCTCCCATTCGGTGCCCTTGAGCGCATTATTGCCGTTGTTGACGTAGGCGAGGTGATGCTTGTCGTGGTGGTATTCCAGCGTCTCACGCGACATGTAGGGGCCCAGCGCGTCATACGCGTAAGGCAGTTCGGGCAGAGAGAAACTCATGCTACGGCTCCTTGACGACATGTGTCGGAATCGAATTCGGAAGCCGAAGGACGGCATGTCCTATCGGGACGGAATACTTAGCTCTGCGCTGACGGCGTCGCAACTCCGGGTCGGCCGCAGCAGCGCCGGCGTCCCCGCTGAACCCCAACGCAGCACGAGGGCCTCATGTTCCAGCATTTTCTGATTCCAACCGACGGCTCCGACCTGTCGCAAAAGGCCGTGCTCTACGGGGTGGAGTTCGCCAAGCAGGTCGGCGCCCGGGTGACGGCGCTGACCCTGACCGAGCCCTATCACGTCGCCTCGATGGACGCGGTGCTGGTGTCGGTCGGCGAGGACGAATACGAGGAGGAATCGCGCCGCCTCTCCGATCTGGCGCTCGCGCACGCCAAGGCGGCGGCCGACGCGGCCGGCGTCCCCTGCGAAACCATCCGCCAGGTGCACGACCAGCCCTACCGCGCCATCATCGACGCCGCCCACGCCCGCAACTGCGACCTGATCGTGATGGCTTCGCACGGACGGCGCGGCATGTCTGCGCTGCTGCTCGGCAGCGAGACCGTCAAGGTGCTCACCCATTCGACGATTCCGGTGCTCGTCTATCGCTGAGGCGGCGCGGGGGCGACTTCCCCATTGGCGGGCTCGACCCGCAGGAGCGATCCGTCCTCGACCGCCGCCACCCGGACCCTGGCGCCGACCGGGCAATCCGGGCCTGTGACCCGCCACGAGCTGTCGCCGACACGGATGCGCCCGAAGCCGCGGGCGATCGCCTGCTCGACATAGAATTCCTCGCCGACGAGCGCATGCGCCCGGCTCTGCGGCAGCGGACCGGGCTCGGCGCCGAACGATCCGTAGACGCGCCGGCCGATCAGGACGAGCGCCACGACCAGCGCGCCAAACAGCAGGAGCTGCATCCTGAAGGCCATCGGCAGGACATATTCGACCACGCCCACGATCGCCGCGGCGGCCCCGAACCAGATGAAGAAGGCGCCGGGCGCGAGCGTCTCGACGGCGGAGAGCGCCAGCCCGATGACGAGCCAGGCGAACGCGGCGTAGTGGAACGGCTCGACAAACAGATCCATCGCCGTCTCGTCTCACCCGCCCCACGGCGAGTGACCGCTCGGCGGCCCGGTCGCGTTGGACGGCGGGACCGCCGGGGGCTCGGAGGACGCCTGCGCCGCGCCGCCGGTATCGGGGACGACAGCCGCCGGAGCGCGCGGCCGTGCGGGCCGCGCGCCGGCTCCCGCTGCGGCGACGGCCCCTTCGCCGAGCGCGCTCGCCGCGATCTGGCTGAGGCCTCCCAGCGTGCCCGCGAGCGAGGCGAGCTCCATCGGCACGATCACGAGCTTCTGGTTCGGCGACTGCGCCAGCGCGCGGAGCGCGGCGATGTACTTGTCGGCGATCAGGAAATTGACTGCGACGACGTCGCCGGCGGCGGTCGCCTCGCTGACGAGACGCGTCGCCGTCGCCTCGGCCTGGGCCGTGCGCTCGATCGCTTCCGCGGCGCGGAACGCGGCGTCGCGCCGGCCCTCCGCCTCGAGCACCAGCGCCGCCTTGTGTCCCTCGGCGCGGGTGATGTCGGACTGGCGCATGCCCTCGGCCTCGAGGATCACCGCCCGCTTCTCCCGCTCGGCCTTCATTTGCCGACCCATGGCGTCGACGAGGTCCCTCGGCGGCTCGATGTCCTTGATCTCGACGCGCGTCACCTTGATCCCCCACGGCTCGGAGGCGGCGTCGATCACGGTCAGAAGGCGGGAATTGATCTCGTCGCGATGCGACAGCAGCTGGTCGAGATCCAGCGACCCCATGACCGTGCGCACGTTGGTCATCACCAGGTTGAGCAGCGCCTGCTGCAGGTTGGCGATTTCGTAGGAGGCGCGGCGCACGTCGAGCACCTGGTAGAAGGCGACGCCGTCCACCCGCACCGTCGCGTTGTCCTTGGTGATGATCTCCTGCTGCGGGACGTCGATCACCTGCTCCATCACGTTGAGCTTGCGGCCGATCGAGTCGATATAGGGTAGGATCAGCCCGAGACCGGGCGTCAGGGTCTTGTAATAGCGGCCGAACCGCTCGACGGTGTAATTGTAGCCTTGCGGCACTTGCCTGACGCCCATGAGCGCGGTGACCACGACAAACGCCACGATGACGAGCGCGAAAACGCTTGCCCCTTCGATCATCGGACGAACTCCCCAGCCCGGTCTCGCGGCGCCGCACCCGGCGACCCGCAAAACGCAGTCTACCCCGAAAGCCGGGCCGGCGCCATTCCCCGGCCGCAGAATGTTCTCAGATTGTTCTTGACCCCGCCCCGGGTTTCCCGCACGATAACTTGGCAAATAATGTCCGCTCCAAGGGGGAGCGGATGCACAAGGGGGAAATACCATGAAGGGCGTGGCGACTCGCATCGTCAGTCTCGCCGCCTTGACGGTTCTTGGCGTGGCGACCGACCAACGCATCCGTCGTTTCCGAGAGGGCGCCAACCTACTTTTCGTTCGCGACGTCTGGGGGCTTGCAAAATCCCGGGATCATTGTGGGCTTCAATCCTCAGCCTGATCCTCCCGGAGAGCCCTTGCCGTCCCTCGACCTCACGAATCCCGATCATCTCGTCGTCAACGAGTTCCTACGGGACGACCTTCAACTTTGTGCTGTCGTTCCTCGGGCCGCCCGGCCTACTTCTGCCGGCCGTCCAACAGCCGTCGTACGACGCCGACATCAGCCAATGGACAACGAACTTCGGCTTCGAATACGGCGGCAAGACCTTCGGAGTCGATCTCGAATTTTCCGGCCCCGGCTCGTCGATCACCTGGGACTCTTTCAATCCCCAACCCGACCCGCCTGGCGACGTCATCGGCGACACGATCGGTTTCACGGGCGACGCGTCGGTCGGAATTCAGATCCAGGAGAACGGCACGAATTTGAGCTTCTCAGCCGTCCCGGAGCCGTCTGCCTGGGCGATGATGGGCTTGGGCTTCGCCGCGGTCGGGGTCATCTCGCTGCGCTCGCGAAGGAGCGCCAGTCCGGCCTAATCGCGGTTCACTCGGCGAGCTTGAGCGCAGCGCCCGCCGCGCTCAGCGTCCGCCCGGCGGCCTTGGCCTCCTCGACCCGGTCGAGCCGCAAGAGCGCCAGCGCCTCGCGTCCGGACGAGGAGCCCAGCGTCCCGACCGGGAGCTCGCCGTCGACCACCGGCGTTCCAGGCGCGGGCGCCTCGGCCGCGAGGATCACGCGCGTTACGCGCTTGCGCCCGGTTCCGCGGTGCATCATGCGCGAAACGACTTCCTGGCCGACGTAGCAGCCCTTTTTGAAGTCGACGCCGTTCAGGAGATCGAAATTGACGTCGTGCGGAAAGGCGTCGCCATAGGCGAAATCGACGCCGCCCTTGGGCGCGACCGCGTCGATGCGCAGCGCCTCGTAGGTCGCCAGATGCGCCGTGCCGAACGCCGCGGCTTTCGCGCGCGGCAGGATCGCCCTCGAGCCGAGGCGCGGATCGCGCGGGTCGGCGTAGACGATGGCGTCCTTCGGGGCGTCCTGCGCCTCGCCCCAGAACGCGACGACGCCGAGTTCTGCGCTCTCGTCGGCGATGGCGACCTTGGCGCGCAGCTTGTAGAAGGCGAGCCGCCTGGCGAGATCGGCCGCCTGGACGGCGGCGCAATCGATGAGGAAACCCGAGCCGCGGTCCTGCGGGACGCGCACGACGATCATGTCGAACAGGATCTTGCCCTGGGGCGTGAGGAGGCCCGCGTAACGCGCCTGCCCCGGTCCGAGCGCCTCGACGTCGTTGGTGAGCAGCCCCTGCAGAAAGCTCGCGGCGTCCTCGCCGCTCACGCGCACGACCCCGCGGTCGGTCAGTTCGGCGGCCTTGGCGCTCATGCATCTCGACTCCCATCCCGCTTGCCGAACCCGCTTGCAATCCCGGGCCTTGTTAATTAGGCGGCGTCAGCCGTCGCGCAAGCGAGGCGACGCAAGGATGAGGCCAATGCCGCAGACATTCGATCTCGTGCTGTCGAACGGAACGGTCGTCAATCAGGATGGAGCAGCCGTGCGCGACATCGGCGTCAGCGACGGGCGCATCGCCGAGATCGGCGATCTGAGCGCACATTCCGCCGGCGAGCGGGTCGATTGCGCCGGATTGCACGTGCTGCCGGGCGTGATCGACAGCCAGGTGCACTTCCGCGAGCCCGGCCTCGTGCACAAGGAGGACCTCGAAACGGGGTCGCGGGCCGCAGTGCTCGGCGGCGTCACCGCGGTCTTCGAGATGCCGAACACCAATCCGCTGACGACGACCGAGGCGGCGCTCGCCGACAAGGTGGGCCGTGCGAAAGGCCGGATGCACTGCGATTTCGCCTTCTGGGTCGGCGGGACGCACGACAATGTCGCAAACCTGGCCGAATTCGAGCGCCTGCCCGGGGCGGTGGGAATCAAAGTGTTCATGGGCTCCTCGACCGGCAGCCTGCTGGTCGCCGACGACGCGGGGGTGCTCGCGATCCTGAAGGCGATCCGCCGGCGCGCGGCCTTCCACAGCGAGGACGAAGAGCGCCTCAACGAGCGGAAGCGTCACCGCGTGCATGGCGATCACGCGTCGCACCACGTCTGGCGGGACGAGATCGCCGCGCTCCGATCCACCGAGCGTCTCGTGCGCCTCGCCCGCGAGGCGCATGCGCAGGTGCATGTGCTGCATATCTCCACGGGCCAGGAAATGGCGCTGCTGGCTGAAGCCAAGGACGTCGCGAGCTGCGAGGCGACGCCCAATCACCTGACGCTCAGCGCCGAGGACTATCCCCGTCTCGGGGCGCGCCTGCAGATGAATCCCCCGGTGCGGGGCGCCGACCATCGGGCGGAGATCTGGCGCGGCGTGAGCCAGGGCGTCGTGGACGTGCTCGGCTCCGATCACGCGCCCCACACGCTCGAAGAGAAGGCGCGGCCCTATCCCGAGAGTCCGTCGGGCATGCCCGGCGTGCAGACGCTCGTGCCGGTCATGCTCGACCATGTCAATGCCGGTCGGCTGACCCTGCAGCGCTTCGTCGACCTCACCAGCGCGGGGCCGGCGCGCATCTTCCGCATTGTCGGCAAGGGCCGGATCGCGGCCGGCTACGACGCCGACTTCACCGTGGTCGATCTCAAGCGGACCGAGACGATCCGCAATTCCTGGATCGCCTCGCGCTGCGGCTGGACGCCTTACGACGGCAAGACCGTCACCGGCTGGCCGGTCGGGACGATCGTGCGCGGCAAGCGCGTGATGTGGGAGGGGGAGGTGGTTGCGGCCTCGGCGGGGGAGGCGGTGCGGTTCTGGTGAGGCCGCTTTAGCAGCTTGCGCCGGGGCCCATGTCCTCGTCGGCCGGCTCGTGGGGGCGGTGGGCGGGCAGGTTGGCGCAGGCGCGCCGCCGCACTTTTTTGCAAGTCGAAGAAGCGCTTTTGCGCCCGGTACAATCAGCGCGGCCCCGGTTTGGAAACGCAGGCGAGGACGCGCCCGGAGTTCGCGGTTCGCGAGGTCGCGGCGACCGGCACGCAAATGTAAAGCGCCGCCATAGCGGCCAGAAACACCGCCGCTATCACCGCGATTGCGCCGAAAAGGCTTCCCGTCAGCACTTGGGTCCAGCCCATGAAGATCGGAGTCAGCGCAGAACCTACCCCGCCGATCGAACTGACAAACGCAATTCCACCGGCGCGCGCGCCCTTACCGAGAACCATGGCCGGCACAGTCCAAAACAAAGCCAGGAAGGCGAACACTGCCGGGGATGCGAGCGCTAAAATGAGTGTCGTGCCGGCTGGACTTCGCGCCCCGAGCGGCAGAAGACAAAGAGCCAGGCTCGCAACAACGCCGCATCCAATGAGATGCCAGCGACGCTCGTGATGATGATCCGAACTCCATCCCATCGTCGCCATTCCGATTGCGCCCGCGGCGAAAATCAGAGCGGTGCGCCAGCCGATCTCTGCGAGACTGGCGACCCCCGCATTGCGCAGCAGAGTCGGCATCCACAGCAGAAAAATGCTTTGGATGGAGAAAAAAGCGAAATAGACGAGTCCGAGAACAAGGGCGCGCGGATTGCGCAGCGCCTGTCCGAACGTGTCGGCTCCGGGCACGATCGCGGCGTCCCGGGCCCGCTCGCGTGCGATAGCCGCCTTTTCCCCAGCGGACAGGAAGCGCGCGTCGGCAGGGCGATCGGGCAGGTAGACATAGGCGACGACGCCAAGGACAATGGCCGGCGCCCCCTCGATCAGGAACAGCCATTGCCAGCCCCGCAGTCCCAGGACCCCGGCCATGTGGATCATGATCCAACCGGAGACGGGCGCTGCGACAATCCCAGAGACTGGCACCCCGAGCGCAAAGATCGAGGTGATCCGGGCTCGCCAGGCGTCCGGAAACCAGAGGGTGAAGTAATACAGCACGCCGGGAAAGAAGCCCGCCTCGGCTGCGCCGACCAGGAATCGCAGCCCGTAGAAATTCCAACGGGTGGCGGCGAACGCGAACGCCATGGTGAACAGGCCCCACAGCGTCATGATGCGCAGCAGCGTTATCCTCAAACCCGCGCGTTCGAGCAACAAATTGCTCGGCACTTCGAACAGAATATAGCCGACGTAAAGGATTCCTGCCGAGACGCCGAAAACAAACTCGTCGAAATGCAGATCCGCCATGAATTGAAGTTTTGCGTAGCCCACATTGAGGCGGTCGACCATGGCGATAATGTAACATAGCAGAAGGAATGGAACGAGATGGACCGCGGCTCGACGATACAAGTCTTCAAGACCAACGGATTTGTGGTCTTCCGGGGTCTCGGTCGACCGGTTTGGGCTGGGGGCCGGAGGCGTGTTCTGCAGGTGTTGGCCCATCCGGAAATCCCCTCTTCCATCCCGCTAGAATCGACAGCCCGACGCGCTTTTGCCGCTTCGGGCATCAACGCGCTTCCTGACTTGGCGCGACCGGCGGCGAGGTCCTTGCGGCGGCCAGAGAAACGATCAGGACCGCGCGGCGGCGGCAGCCATTCCAGCAATAAGTCACGGTGTACGTCGGCTTGCGCCCACACCAAGCTGCCGAACGGACACCTTCTGCCACAAGTTTACAGTCGTTTCTAGAAAAAACGACCAACCTCGCTGCGGCGACGCTCCCGGGTCGACGGAGCTACGGGACTTGCTCAATCCCCTCCCTGTCAACTTCGACCCACGCACGGGCGCGGTCGAGGGCGCTGGGCGGCCCGCCGTTCAGGCCCCCGTGACGGTCGCTTCGCCATAACGGAATCGAAATCCCTCTGGTTGTGCTATGCTCGTCTTCAGGCGAGACAAAGACGTTCGGCCGGCGCCTTCGTCTCTCAAGCTGTTTTTGGCGCTCTACGGTTTCCCGTCGATGGGGGGTCAAGTCCTTGGCCGACGTTGAGAAACGTTCATTCGCTTGGATCTCGATAGCCTTTCTTATCGCTCTCGCAGTGTCCCTGAGCGCTTTGGCCGTGTCGGGCATCGACAATGGCGTGCCGCTGGCGCTCAGGGCGACCGGCAGGATCGCCTTTGCGTATTTCTGTCTTGCCTATGTCGGCGGCCCGCTGACAACATTGTTCGGCCCTGCGTTCCTGCCGGTCAGGACACGCGCGCGCGACTTCGGCTTGGCGTTCGCCGCCGTGATGCTCGTTCATCTGACGTTGATCGCCTATTTGTGCGCGATCGGAAAGGCGCCCGCCATCGGCGTATTCGTCGTTTTCGGCGCCGCGGCCGCGTTCGCCGCAATTCTTACGCTGCTGTCGTTCGCTCGCGTGCGGATGCTGCTGCCTCAAAACGTGTTGCCGCCGATCCGGACGATTGCGACAACTTATATCTTGTATGCGTTTCTGAAGGACTTCTCGCACTTCTCCCCGTCAGGCAGCTTTCGACAGCTGATCGCCTATGGTCCATTCGCGGCCCTGGCGATCATGAGTTTCGTGTTGAGGTTGGCGGCGTGGGCCAAGACCTCCGGCGTCGGGGCGTTTGCCGCCGCGAGATTGCGAGCGGATCCGCTGAGGGGGCGGCCCCGTTGAGGGCGGCGACGCCCGCTGGCATGAATTCGCGACGTTGAGCCGGTCGAAGCGGAAGCGCGGGACTCTGATTTCACTGTAATTCGAGGCCGGGATGGGATTGACAACAACTTTCTCGACAGGTCATTCTTGACGCAGTTCAAATATTTGCGGCAACCGCCATGAGCAAGAAGGCTGCGATCCAGCTTGCGCTCGCCACGCAAATGGCCATCGACGGCAAACCGCCGCTCGGACTGAACGGCACGCTGTGTGGTCCGCTGCCAACCCTTCCCGGCGAGATCGCGAATGATGCGGGCGGGGACGTGGTTCGCGCCCATGCGCGAGAGCTCAGGACTTTTGCGAATCTCCTGACGACTGGAGACGGCGGCGCCGGTTATGACACAAATTCTCTTCGCACGGTCTTCGCCAAGGCGGCCTTCATCCTTCGTTCGGACGACCCGCCACTCAAATTCAACTGGTCGAAGATCGAGACGGCTGCCGCCGCAAACAGCCCGCTTTATCTCGTTATCGAGATGATCGCGGACTTGACCTCCGTCGTCGACGAAAAGCGCGAGGACAACAAGCCGGCGCAGAAGTAGCGAGGAAACGCGACGCGGCGCTCGGCAAGGGAGGCCAGCATGAAAGAATGGGAGCGTTTTCCGGTCCTCGATGCGGGCGACGCGATCGGCGACGCGGCGCCGACGATCGCCCGCAGCAAAGCGCGCGGCGCCGTCGTTCGGCGCGATGACGGCTTTGCGCTGGTCGGCTGGCGAGACCTCGCCAGGACGCTGGAGCATACACCTGAGACCCCGCTTGGAGAGATCGCGGCAGTCGCCGTTCCTTCCCACATGGTTACGGGCGTGATCGCGCAGATCGACCTCGGCAAGCTGCCGCATTCCTGGGATCGCGGCGGCCTGATGGAAGCGACCTACTACGAATGCGGCATATGCGGATATCGCGGCGTCAAGCCGAAGAATTGCCACCTCAATCCCTGCGGACTTGAGCAGCTCTAGGCGGCAGCGATGTTCGGCAGCGTGCTGGAAAAACTCGACGGCTGGTTCGGGCAATCGTTCATCGTCGCGTCGCTGCTGCCGGTCCTGATGTTCGGCGGCGCCAATATCCTGATGCTCCAGTTCCTGTTTCCGGAGACGCTGAAGGCGACGCTCGCCTATTTCGCGAGCTGGCCGTTCGCGCCGCTCGGGGCGACGGCGGCGCTTCTGATCGTTTGCGCGATCCTGGCTTACGCGACCGACCCGTGGGCCCAGCTTACCATCAATGTCCTTCGCGGCGTCAAGTGGCCGAAGTCCTTGAGCGCGCTCGGCGTTGCCGACCAGAACAATAAGCTGCGGGCGATCGAGGAAGACATGAGCCGGTCCGCCGCTCTCAGACGCCTTCTGACTGAGAAGAGATGCGAGGCGTTGAAGACGAAACTCATAGACGCCCGGGTCCGGGGGATCGCCGTCGGCGCGATCAGCAAGGCGACGACAATCCCGGACGCGGAGCGGGCCGTGCACGACATCGAGCAAGTGCGCGATCGCGGCGAGACCATCACCATGCCGGCGCTCGAAAAAGCAACGGACGCGCTCGCCGCAGCGCTCGCGGTGAATTGCGCCAACCCGAGCAAGCTCGAGGTCGCCGACCTGCGTTCCGGCGTCGAGGAGAAACAGTGCGAGCGGCTCGGTGAGCTCTTTGATGGTCTCAAAGAATTGATCGACTACGCCAGGAAACGTGGTGAATCCGGATGGACGGCGGCGGTGAACCGGAGGAACAGCGAGATGCCGCGAACGACCGTGGCGCCGACGCAACTCGGCAACAGCTTCGCGGCACTCGACGACTATCTGGACGAAATCTTCGCCATCGATATCGACTTCTTTCTCCCGATCATCCGCATGATCGTGGCCAAGGACAAGGATGCGAGCGGCCAGCTCGGCAGGGCCCAGCAGCGGCTCGACTTCGCCGCCCGCACACTGGTGCTGGTGATCCTGTTCACGGCCATCTGGTTGACTGTCTTGGTCGTGTCGCCGAAGTCGGGGATCGCCGTCGCAGTGGTCGGCACTGGGGGAGTGATTGTGGGGACCCTCGTCATCGAAGTGATCAAGGCCAGCTTTGACAGCTACAGCGAAACCATCCGCGCTGTCTGCATCCTCAAGCGTTTCGACGTGCTCACCGCCTTGCACATGAAGCTTCCGGGTGACTGGGCCACAGAGCAAAGCCTTTGGAAGTTGGTCAACGAACAGCTGCAGTGGGGCTCCGCCAAACCCAACGCCATCAATTACGAACATCCCGCCAAATGAAACGCCCGGGAAAGTGAAGCTCGCCGACCTTTATCTCGCCGGTTTCGCCATCTACGGCGCGATCGTCGCGGGCGCGATGGTCTATGTAGCGCGCCAATCCGGGGCGGGCCCGCACGCCAGGCTCGTGCGCGAAGTGTTCGAGAACGACCGGATTGGGGAAGCGGATCTGGTTCCGGTCGACCAAGCGGAGATTGCGCGCCATTACGCGCGCCGCCACATGCTGAGCGGCGCCCCGATAACCCCGGCCGACGTCGCCGAGCAGAAATTTCCGGCGCCGAAGCCGAGCGTCGCCGTTCTCGCGTCGTACGACAGCTCCACGAGGCTCGAGCCGCTCAAGGTCGACGACAAGGTTCGCCTGTGCCTCGATGGCGTCCCGGTTCAGGCCGACCCCGTCGCGGTCGCCGCGGTGGAATGCGACGGACCGATTTGCACCGCAACTCTGCCGCTGCCCGAAATTCCGAGAGTATTGCAGGAAGAAACCGCGGTGACGCGGCTCCGCCTCGTCGATGCGGCGGACGACTGCGGCGGCAAGTGAGCCGCACGGGGCTCACCTCCCCCTCCTCCTCATCCCCCCGCCCTTCGGCCGCGCCTCTCCGCCGCCAAGATTATGCGGGCCCATGTCGGTGTCGGCCGGTTTGTGCGGGCGCTGGGCGGGCAGGTTGGCGGCGCGGCCGTATTTGCGTTGGCCGGCGTAGGCGCCGGCGGTGGCCTCGACGTCCGTCTGCCTGGCGAGCGGGTCGTCGCCGACGGCGAGTTCCACCGCCTGCAGCCGCTTGATCTCGTCGCGCAGGCGCGCCGCGTCCTCGAATTCGAGGTTGCCGGCCGCCTCCTTCATCCGCTTTTCGAGGTCGGCGATGGCGCCATGCAGGTTGTGGCCGACCAGCGCGCCGTCCGCGAGGCCGATATCGACGGTGACGTGGTCGGCTTCCGCCACCGAGCCCAAAATGTCCTGGATGCCGCGCTTGATCGTCGCCGGCGTGATGCCGTTCGCCTCGTTGAAGGCGGTCTGCTTCTCCCGCCGGCGGCGGGTCTCCTCCATCGCCCGCTCCATCGAGCCGGTGATCGAAATCGGCGTAAAGAATCACCTTGCCGTCGACGTTGCGCGCGGCGCGCCCAATGGTCTGCACCAGCGAGGTCTCGGAGCGGAGAAAGCCTTCCTTGTCGGCGTCGAGGATCGCGACCAGCGCGCATTCGGGGATGTCGAGTCCTTCGCGCAAAAGGTTGATGCCGACCAGCACGTCGAACGCCCCGAGGCGCAGATCGCGAATGATCTCGATGCGCTCGATGGTGTCGATGTCGGAATGCATGTAGCGCACGCGCACGCCGTTCTCGTGCAAATATTCGGTCAGGTCCTCGGCCATGCGCTTGGTCAGCGTGGTGACGAGCGAGCGATAACCGCGCTGCGCCACCTCCTTCACTTCAGACAGCAGGTCGTCGACCTGGCTGCGCGCCGAGCGCACTTCCACCGGCGGGTCGATCAGCCCGGTCGGGCGGATCACCTGCTCGACGAAGACGCCGCCAGTCTGCTCGAGCTCCCAGTGGCCGGGCGTCGCCGAGACGGCGACGGTCTGCGGCCGCATGGCGTCCCATTCCTCGAAGCGCAGCGGCCGATTGTCCATGCAGGAGGGCAGGCGGAAGCCGTATTCGGCGAGCGTCGCCTTGCGCCGATAGTCGCCGCGATACATGCCGCCGATCTGCGGGATGGTGACGTGGCTCTCGTCGGCGAAGATCAGCGCGTTGTCGGGCAGATATTCGAACAGGGTCGGCGGCGGCTCGCCGGGGCGGCGGCCGGTCAGGTAGCGCGAATAGTTCTCGATACCGGCGCAGGAGCCGGTCGCTTCCAGCATTTCGAGGTCGAACGCGGTGCGCTGCTCGAGCCGCTGCGCCTCGAGCAACCGGCCCTGAGCGTTGAGCTCGTCGAGCCGGATCTTCAGCTCGAACTTGATGCCGGCGAGCGACTGCAACAGCGTCGGGCGCGGCGTGACATAGTGCGAATTGGCGTAGATCTTGACGAATTCGAGGTCGGCCGTCTTTTGGCCGGTCAGCGGATCGAACTCGACGATCGCCTCGATCTCGTCGCCGAACAGGCCGATCCGCCAGGCGCGGTCCTCGTAGTGGGCGGGGAAGATCTCGATCGTGTCGCCGCGCACGCGGAAGACGCCGCGGGTGAAGTCGCCGAGCGAGCGCTTGTATTGCAACGCCACCAGGTCGGCGATCAGCTGGCGCTGGTCGAGCTTGTCGCCGAGCTTCAGCGAGAAGGTCATGGCGGTGTAGGTCTCGACCGAGCCGATGCCGTAGATGCACGACACCGAGGCGACGATGATGACGTCGTCGCGCTCCAGCACCGCCCGGGTGGCGGCGTGGCGCATCCGGTCGATCTGCTCGTTGATGTCGGATTCCTTCTCGATATAGGTGTCGGTGCGCGGGACGTAGGCCTCCGGCTGGTAATAGTCGTAGTAGGAGACGAAGTATTCGACCGCGTTGTCGGGGAAGAAGCTGCGGAACTCGCCGTAGAGCTGGGCCGCCAGGGTCTTGTTCGGCGCGAGGATGAGGGCCGGCCGCTGCACTGCCTCGATCACCTTGGCCATGGTGAAGGTCTTGCCCGAGCCGGTCACGCCGAGCAGCACCTGGTCGCGCTCGTTGGCCGCGACGCCCTTGACGAGTTCGGCGATCGCCGTCGGCTGGTCGCCCTTGGGCGCGTAGTCGGCCACGATGCGGAAGCGCCGGCCGCCCTCGGACTTGTCCGGCCGCGGCGGCCGGTGCGGCGTCCACGGCGGCCGGTTGCGGATGTTGGGATCGCCGAGCTCGAGCAGCGTCTTGAGGGAGTCGATGGTGGCGGTGGCGCCGGTGAGGCCGCGCGGATGGCTGTCGGGCGCCGGGGCCTCGAATTTTTGCTGCGGCATTTCCCCGAAACCGTCAGGTTTCGGCTCGACCAGCGCGGGATTGAGCAGCGCGGCGAGATGGTCGCCAAGCGGCTGCAATTCTGGCCGCGACGCCTTGGACTTCGGCGTCCGGCCGGGTTTCTTCGGGGCGGGCATGGGGCCGAATATGGGGCGAGTTGGCCGGCGGGGGAAGGGCGGAAGCCGCGGGTTGAAATGTCCGGTTTCATGGATATTATGGAGAACATGGATATACGACGCCCCATGCGCTCCTTCACCACCCACGACCTCAACAAGCAAGTTGGCGACGTCACCGACGCGGCGACCAAGGCGCCTGTCGTTATCACGCGCCACCGCAAGCCGCGCTTCGTGATGATGAGCTACGAGCATTATCAGCGCCTGGCGGAAGCGATGGACCCACGCCGGGCCTACGGCCCCGGCGAAACGCCGGACGGCGTCGCGGACCTGTTGAGCAATGCGCTTGAACGCCTGGCGAGCGGTGAAGGCTACGGCGATGAGCCTTGACCTGCGCCCTGGCGCGGTCATCGACTATCCCTACCTGTGGCGGACGGCGATGGGCGCGCTCGGGTGAGTCGGGCCGCGCTCGGGCCGATCCTTTCGACTCGCGCGGCGGACTCTCCGGCGGGCCGGTGGACAAAATCTTTGGCTGGCGATCCGCGGTCGAGGCCCAGCGCCAGAAACGGGCTGCCTGCGTCCGACGTTGGCCGGATACGAGAATTGGCGCGCGGCCTCGATCAGTCTGATCCGCCTTTGCAGCCGCGTTGAGGCGGCGGGCTAGGCAATGGATTGACAAGAACGAACAAAGAACATATCATTACAAACGTGGGATAGGAGGGCGGATTGGCCAAAGTTTATCGGTATTTGATGTTCGGGCCCGCCATCGTCGGTCAGCAATGAGGGCAAGAGATGTCAAGCCGAATTGATTCTTGGGCCGCGGCCGACCAGGCGGCGTTTGCGCATGTGCAGGACTTGTTCGTCGCTGAAAGTTATCGAGACAGCCTGATCGCCGCCTCGAATCTGTTGACGCGCGCCGGGCAGACCGCCGAAACCGGAGTTGAACGCGTGTTGCTGGAAATCATCAGCGAATGCCCGCACGATTTGCTTTCCACGAAAGGAGATCGGGAGATCGACCCATCGTGCTCGTTCTGCGGCCGTGCGCCTCCGGCCGTGCGCCTGGGCGCGGGCGCGTCATCATTCGTTTGCAGCGAATGCGTGGGCGTCTTCTCGAGCGTGTTGAACCCACATCAGTCCGCGGAGGATCGATAGACTTTCGACGAGAGCCGCGCGGACACCCGATCGAATCGAAAATGGCGCCGGAACCCTTTGATAAGGCTCAAAACCGACTCGAAAATGGCAGGTCCGCCCCACCCTCCAAAGCCCTTCGTCCGGGTCGCGATCAGGTCTTGCGCCGGCTTCCGCGCTCCGGTGAACAAAATTTTAGGCTGCAGACTGGACCGCCAGGCGCCTTCCGGCGTTAGAAGTCGGCTATCGGGACGCCGGATCGCGGGGGAAGTGCGGCAATGAGTCACGCCATCGGTCTTCAGCTTGCGCTCGCCGGCGCGGCCGCCTGCCTGCTCGCCGGATGTCAGTCGGAGCAGAAGCCGATCCCGGTGATGTCGGTCTGGCAGTACGAGGCTCTGCCGCCGGGCCAGAAGCCGACGGTGTTCCGCAACTCCGACCCGCGCCTGGCCTATCCGTACAACATCCACGAGACCGATGGACTGAGCCGCAATCCGGACGACTGCGTGCGCTGGGGCTGCGTCGACGTCAACAGCTGGTAGCGCGGGACCGAGCCAAAAACCCGCCTCGGGCATGGATTGAGTCGACGGCCGCCAACTCGGCCGGAGGCCCTTCCGGCGTGAAACGACCGCGCCTTTTTGGCGCGGCCGCGAAATCCAATCCGAGACCGACGAATCAGCGCGAGTAGAACTCGATGACGAGGTTCGGCTCCATATGGGTCGGATAGGGGACCTCGGTGAGGCTCGGAATGCGGGTGAGCTTAGCTGTGGCCTTGGCCGGGTCGACCTCGACGTAATCGGGGACATCGCGCTCGGCCAGCGCCTGCGCTTCCACCACCAGTGCGAGCTGCTTCGAGGCTTCCTTGACCTCGATCACGTCGCCGACTTTCACCTGATAGGAGGCGATGTTGACACGGTGCCCGTTCACGCTGATGTGGCCGTGATTGACGAACTGCCGGGCGGCGAACACGGTGGGCACGAACTTGGCGCGGTAGATCACCGCATCGAGCCGGCGCTCCAGGAGGCCGATCAGATTGGCGCTCGAGTCGCCTTTCATCCGAATCGCTTCCACGTAGTACTTGTGGAACTGGCGTTCGGAAATGTTCCCGTAATAGCCCTTGACCTTCTGCTTGGCCTTGAGCTGGGTGCCGAAATCGGTCGCCTTGCCCTTGCGCCGCTGCCCGTGCTGGCCTGGGCCGTATTCGCGCTTGTTGAACGGGCTCCGGGGACGGCCCCAGATGTTCTCGCCCATACGGCGATCGATCTTGTATTTTGCTTCTGCGCGCTTCGTCATCGCGGTTCCTCTGCGACTATCCGATGGTTTGGACGAGGAACGCGCCCTCCTGTGCGCCTTTTGCGAGGCGCCGACAGGTCTCGGCCGAGCCAGGCCTTGACCGCGGGTGCGTCAAACGGAAAGCGCGCCCTCTCGGACCGAGAGCGCGCTCGCCGTGGGCCTCCTAGGGGAACGCCTCGTCGCTGTCAACCGAGTTTGGCAGAGCGGAGGCCCGCGAGTCCGTCCCGCCGGTCGTGAGGGTGGCATGCGCGAAACGCATGGGTTAACCTTCGAATCGGAGCGCAAACGATCCCGTAGGTATCAAATCTTGCCCCGTTCGCGCGAAACGCACGAAATTGTCGGCAATTTGTCACGCATCCGGCGCATACGTTACCGCGTTGCAGCATTGACTTTTGCGTCGCAACCAGATACATAAGTTCAGGTCTAGGGAATGGAGCGACAGCGGCGCCGATTGGTCGGCGCGGTGAACAGGAGGGCGGTCAACCAAGAGGGAACCGTCAAATGCTGTTCAACATGATGCGCTTTTTCCGCGAACGCCGGACCTACTGGAGCGTCGTCCAGGAGCTGTCGACCTACACGAACCGCGAGTTGCACGATATCGGCATCGATCGCGCCGACATTCATGCCATCGCGCGGCTGGCCGCCAAGGAAGCTACGGCGTAGCGCGAGCGAAAGCTCCAAGAAATGTCAATGTCTGGCGGCGGCGCCCTTGGGGGCGCCGCCAGACCCTGAGTTCGACGCTCCCGGCGGGCCGTGACGCCGTTCAATCCTAGGTCCGGTTGTACATGTCCTCGATGCGGACGATGTCGTCCTCGCCCAGGTAGCTTCCGGTCTGAACCTCGATCAGCTCGAGGTCGATCTTGCCCGGATTGGCCAGCCGGTGATCGGAGCCGATCGGCAGATAGATCGAACTCGTTTTCATGCACGAGTTGCACAGTCCCGTTCAACGTCACTTCCGCGGCCCCACGCACGACGATCCAGTGCTCGGCGCGATGGTAGTGCCTTTGCAGCGACAGCCGACCGCCGGACCGCACGACGATTCGCTTGACCTGGTAGCGCGGACCCCGGTCGATGCTCTGGTAATAGCCCCAGGGGCGATACATGCGGCGGTGCTGCGTCGCCTCGGGCCGATTCTCGGCCTTCAGCCGCGCAACGAGATCCTTGACCTTGTCCGACTGCGACTGGTGCGCGACCAGCACCGCGTCGTCGGTCGCGACCACGATCACGTTGTCCAGTCCGATCACGGCGGCCAAATGCTCGTCCGAGCGGACGAGCATGTTCGACGAGTCGATCGCGACCACCCGGCCGCGCAGGCTGTTGCCGTTCTCGTCGTGTGGGCTCAGCCGCCACACCGTCGACCATTGCCCGACGTCCGACCAGCCCACATCCGCCTCGAGCACTGCGGCGCGGCTCGTGCGCTCCATCACCGCATAGTCGATCGAGGTGCGCGGCGCCCGGGTGAACGCATCGCGATCGAGAACGAGGAAGTCGAGATCCGTCTTGGCGAGAGCCACGGCTTCGGCGGTCGCCGCGGCGATCGTCGGCTCGAACGCCTTGAGCTCGCCCAGCATCACGTCGGCCCGGAAGACGAAATTTCCCGAGTTCCAGAGATAGCCGCTCTCGATCAAGGTCTGCGCCTTCTCTTGGCTCGGCTTCTCGACGAAGCGCTCGACCCGGCGGATTTTCGGATCGGCGGCCAGCGGCGCGCCCGGTTGGATGTAGCCGTAACCGGTGGCCGGATGATCCGGCTTGACGCCGAAGGTGACGATCTCGCCCGCCTCCGCCGCCTTGCCGGCCTGAGCGCAAAGCCGGGCGAAGCCCTTTTCGTCCTTGAAGACGTGATCGGCCGCCAGGACCGCGACGATTGCGTCCGGATCCCGGGCCGCCGCCCATGCGGCCGCCGCTCCCACCGCCGCCGCACTGTCGCGCCGCTCGGGCTCGAGCAGGATCGCCGCCTCCGCGCCGATCTCCTTGAGCTGCTCGGCCGCCCGGAAGCGATAGTCGAAATTGGTGATGACAGCCGGGCGCTCGAACACCTCGCGGTCGCCGACGACCCCCACGATCGACTGGAAAGTCGAGCGGTCGCCGATCAGCGGGATGAACTGCTTGGGCAGGCTCTCGCGCGACTCCGGCCACACCCGGGTACCCGACCCGCCGCACATGATCACAGGAAGAATTTTGGCCACTGCGCCCCCCAAATCGTGTTTCGCCACCGTCCCGGTCCGCCTCGTGAGCGGTCCGTCCGAATGGGTTCTCGCCCGACAATCGCCGCCTTTTACTCCTTCCTGGCGAACGAAGCATCCCCGGGTCAACGGCGCTTCGGACGCGGCTATGACGAGATCGCCGAGGACGGGAGCTGATCTCCCTCGCCCCGCACGCGGCGCGCCCCCTCGCCCCGCCATAGCCCGTCGAGAGACGGGCGTCCAACAGGACGCCCTATCGGGGAGAGGGTCGGGGAGAGGGGCGGCGCTAACGAGTGAGATTGACGCCGACGCTAACGTCCGAACGCTGGCGCAGCCCCTCATCCGGCGCTTCGCGCCATCCCCGGGTCGAGCCCGGGGACAGGCTCTTCTCCCCGCTTTGCGGGGCGAAGGGACGCGGCGCGCGAGGCGGCGGCTGCGCGCCGAAGGCGCCACGAGGGCGGCCGGTAGGAAACGAACCCGGCCGTTCGGCGCCGTTTGGAGCGCGTTCGGTACCGTTCGGATGTCGTTCAGCACACGTTCAGCATGCGTTCGGCGCCGAAAAAGACGCCCTTATCCACCCGTGTTTCGAGCCTTTTCAAGGGCTTGCGACGCTAAAGCGGAAAAAACGCGCGCGCGCGATTCCGTCGCTTCGGCGGGGCGCCGAAAGAGGGGTCGGAAGCAGCGGCTTTGCGGTCCTCGGCCATCGAAACCAGGCTACGACAGAATTCGTTTTTCAGCAAACATTTGCTCACGATTTCCTATGGCACGAAGGCCAAACCCCACGCCTGTCCCGCCGTTCGGGGCGCCGTCCAGCCCTGATCGTAATTCCGCAATCCAGTAATCCGTAACCCAAGCTCAGACCAGGCGCGAAGGGCGGCTAAGCCGGGACCATCGTCATGTTTGGATCGGCGTCGGGCCGCGCCGAGAGCGCGCTCTTACCCCCCGCCCCCCTCGCGCGGCGGGCCGGCCTCAGCCGCGCGGAAGGCGGCGACAAAGTCGGCCAGGGTCTTTGCGTCCATATCGGAAACCGCGACATAGGCGAGGTTCGCGTCGGTCCAGCGCGCCACGTGGTAGCCGTCGACGGTCTCGATCCCGCCGCCCCGCGCCCCCTGGGCGTCGAGCGGCAGCTCGGTCACGGCGACCAGGTGCTCGTTGTGGCCATAGACGAGCGTCGGGGCGGGGACCCGGCCAACGACCGAGACTCGGCCGCCCGCGAGCGGAAAGCCCTGCGGCGCAAGGTCGACAATGTCCGCGCTGACCGTCGTGCGGCCGGCAAGCCAGGGCTTCACCGTATGCCGGTCGGACGACGCCACGTCGAAGGGCTGCCCGGCGATGGCCGCGCGGGCGTAGTCCGAGACGAGTCCGTCGGCAATCGCTTGCGAGGGCGCCGGCGACCGCAGCGCCATGAGCCCGACGCCGGCCGCAAAGCCGAGCGCCGCGAGCGAGGCGGCGATCGGCAGCCAGTTCGCGACGCGTGACGGCTGGGCTTTCGAGGCGAGCGGGACGACATTCGTCGGCTGAGCCGCCTCCCCGGCGTCCGCCAGCGCGAGCACGTTGTCGGCGAGCGCCTTCGGCGCGGTTTCCCGCGGAGCATGGCGGCGTATGGCGTCGCGCGCGGCTTCGAGCTCGCGATATTCGGCGGCGAGGGCCGGATCGGCGGCGAGATCGCGCTCGAAAGCGAGCGCGTTCGCGGCGTCCAGTTCGCCGTCGAGGGCGGCATTCAGCCGGAGGACTCGCGGATCGGGGTCGGAATCGCTCATGGTTCGGCCTTCAGGACTTTTGCGAGCGCGCCGCGGGCCCGCGCCAGGCGCGACATGACGGTGCCCATCGGCAGGCCGGCCGCCTCGGCGATGTCGCGATAGGAGAGCCCGTTGACGTCGCGCATGACCAAAATCTCCAGAAGCGGCGGCGGCAGCGCCGCAATCGCCCGCCTCAGCCGCTCCCCGGCCTCGGTCGCGATCAGGGCCGCCTCCGGATCCGGCGGGTCGTCGCGATCGGCCGGCGGCAGCGCGTCGAGCTCGTCGAGACCGCCGGCGAAGGCCAGGTCCTTGCGGCGGTTGCGCGCCATGAAGGTGAGCGCCGCATTGCGGACGATGGCGAGGAACCACGGCTTCGGACGGTCGACGTTCGTCGATTCCAGCGCCTTCAGCGCCCGCACCGCCGCCTCCTGCACGATGTCCTGAGCGTCGTCGGCGTCGCGGCATAGCCATTTCGCCAGCGAATAGGCGTCGTCGAGCAATGGCGGCACGATTGCGCGGAAGCGCTCGGCGGCGCGGGGACTGGCGGCGGTCATGCGGCGGCCACAGCCGGCGTCCCTTCTCTCCGTACACGGGGAGAAGGTGGCCCAAAGGGCCGGATGAGGGGCGGCGGCAGCGCTTGACGACTAGGGCGTGGCGCCAACCTGCAAACGTCGGCGCAGCCCCTCACCCCGGCCCTCTCGCCGCTTCGCGGGGCGAGGGGGATTTGGCGGGACGCAGCAGCTCCTACTTCGCCTTCTCCTTCAGGAACGCGATCACGTCGGCGCGATCCTGCGGGCTGTCGAGATGAAAGAACATCTTCACGCCCGGGACGAACGCCTGCGGGTTGGTCAGCCACTTGTCGAGCGTCTCCTCGTTCCAGACGATTGTCGCGTTTTTCAGCGCGTCCGAATAGTCGTAGTCGGGCAAAGACCCGGCCTTGCGGCCATAGACGCCCCGATGCCGCGGCCCGACGTCGTTCTGGTCGAGCGCGTGGCAGTCGGTGCAGGCCTGATAGATCTCTTCGCCACGGACCGGATCGCCGACCGGCGCGGACACGGCCGGGCCAGCGGCGAGCGCCGCCAGCATAGCAATCATTTTGTGCATGGCGATCAGGTCAGGTCGGAATCGGTCACGGCGAGATTGGTCGGCGTCGGGACATAGGCCACCTCGCGCACGCCGAGCCATTTGCGCAATTCGCCCGCCGGCACGACTTTGGGTCCGGGCGAGGGGGCCGTTCCGGGCGCCGGCTGCGGAAAGGCGCTCGAGCGGGCGGTATGGAAGGTCACATTGCCCTCGACCTTCTGCATCAGCTGGTGGATATGGCCGTTGAGCACGGTCACCGAGCCGAAGCGCGCGAGTAGCGCCAGCGCCTGAGCCGAATCTTCCGTTCCCCAACCCCAGTCGGGAGCGACCATCCAGAGCGGGATGTGGCAGAAGACGACGATCGGCGTCGAGGCCGACTTGCCGCGAAGGTCGTCGTCGAGCCAGGCGAGCTGCTCGGGGCCGAGCGAGCCGAGACCGTTGGTCTTGAGGTCGACCACGTTCACCAGCGACACGAAATGCACGCCGCCCTGGTCGAACGAATACCAGCCGCCGCCCGCGCCCTTGCCGAAGCGCTCGAGATAGGCGTCGCGCGTCTTGGCGTCGGTGATGTCGTGCTCGCCCGGCGAATAGTGGACGTCGAGCTTGGCGCGCTTGAGGATCTGAAGCGCGTCATCGAATTCGACGGGCTTCCCCGTATGGGTGATGTCGCCGGTTTGGATGATGAAGGCGGGGCTCCCCGGCATGGCCAAGACCTTGTCGATCGCGGTGTCGAAGGTCGCCCTCGCGTCGGGGTTGGCGGGCTTGGAAAAGCCGATATGGCTGTCGGAAAGCTGGACGAAAGAGAAGCCGCCTTCGGCGGCCTTCGCCGAGCCGATCAGCCGCGAGGCCGGCACGCCGCCGGCCACCGTCCAGACCACGCCGGTTCCCGCCCAGAGCATGCACGTGAGGGTTTGCCGGCGGTCGAGCCCGCCGTCGTCGTTCCGCGTTGTCATCTGATGTCCTCTCCCGGGAGCGCGCATGCGCCCGACAGAAGGGAGACTTGGAGAGGGGACGGTTTATTCCCTTAATCCTGGCCGGCGCCCGCTTTTGCGTCCTCTGAATGACGTTCGCCGCCGCCCGCTACGCCTTGCCGCCAAACGACGCATCTCCGCTCCCCGGTCCGAACAGGGCCATCCCGAGGCCCGCGGCGGCCAGGGCGAGGGCGAAGGCGCCGAACGCCGCGGGCAGCGAGACATGCTGGGCGATGGCGCCGGTCGCCAGCGGGGCCGGCAGGCGGGTCAGCGTGCTGACCAGCGAGGCCGAGGCGAGGCCGACGGCCGGCCGGCCTGGCGTCTGCCGGGCCGCCAGGGCGAAACTGCAGGACACGATGGCGCCCGTGCCGAAGCCGATCAGGGCGAAGCCCGCGACGCTCGCCGCAAAGCCCGCGTTCGCCGCGGCGAGGCCGAAGCCGAGCGCGGCGACCGCGAACGACGAGACGATGATCCGGCCGTCGCTGACCTTGAGCCGGATCCGGTCGGCGTTGAACCGCAGCGTCGCCTGACAGATCGCGAAAAAGCCCGCGCCGAGGCCGGCGATCGCGGCCAGCCGAGGGGCCTCGTCGCGCAGCAACAGCGACGACCACACGGTCGCCGCCGTCTCCGCGGCGACCGAGACGCCGATCGCAAGGCCGAGCCCGATCAGCGCCGGGGTGAAGGACAGGCCGCGCGCCGCGTGCCGCATCGGCGGCGGCGCGACCGGCGCGGGCTCCCGGCGGGCGGCGCGGTCGTAGGCGAGCCCCGCCCCTGCGAGGCCGACGAACGCCATGAGGCCGGCGAGCCAGGGGGCGGGGCTCGCGGCGAGTAGGCTCCCGAGGATGGCGCCTAGCCCGATCCCGACGGAAGCGGCCGCGTGCAGACGCGCAAAAATCGGCTGCCCGCGCACGCGCTCGATCCGCGCCCCCTCCGCGTTCATCGTCACATCGACCACGCCGCCGATCAGGCCCGAGGCGATCAGGAAGCCCGCGACCGCCGCGCCGCTGGCCGCATCGAGCAGGCCGCAGAGCGCGGCGCCGAAGAGACAGGCGCTCACCGTGAGGACGCGCCGCGGTCCGAACCGATGGGCGAGCGCCCCGCCCGCCGACATCGCCGCCAGATAGACGCCCGTATAAAGGGTGAGGATGACGCCGAACGCCGCCGGATCGACGCCCGCGCGGGCCAGGATGGCGCCGGCCGCGCCGCCCCATAGGCCGATGCCGAGGCCGAGCGCAAGGAAGACGCCGGCGACCGCCGCGTGGACGCTCATCGCTCTGTTGCGCATTCGCCCCGTCGCTCAATAGTCCGTCGGCGCCCCGCCCTCGGCCTTGCGACGGGCGACGAAGGCTTCGAGCGCTTCGCGCCGGTCGGGCTCGAACGGCGGCGGGGCGTAAGTCGCCAGCCGCTCGGCGACGATGCGCTCGGCCGCGTCGGCGGCGGTCGGCGATCCCGCCTCGCGCCAGGCCTCGGAATTGCGCCAGTCGGAGATCATCGGCGCGAAAAAGGCGGTGCGGTAGCGCGACTGGGTGTGCGCCGCGCCGAAGAAATGCCCGCCCGGCCCCACCTCGCGGATGGCGTCGAGCGCCAGCTCCGCCTCGTCGACCCGCACGGGTTTCAGAAACTCCGCGACCATGGCGAGGAGGTCCGCGTCGAGCGCCATCTTTTCGAACGACGCCTGCAGGCCGCCTTCCATCCAGCCCGCGCCGTGCATCAGGAAATTGGCGCCGCCCATGATCGCCCCCCACAACGAGAATACGCTCTCGTAGGCCGCCTGCGCGTCGAGCGTGTTGGCGGCGTTGGCGTTCGACGAGCGATAGGGCAGGCCGAGCCGGCGCGCGAGCTGGCCGCCGACGATGGCGGACTTCATATACTCGGGCGTGCCGAAGGCGGGAGCGCCCGACCTCATGTCGACGTTGGAGGTGAAGCCGCCGTAGACGAAGGGCGCGCCCGGGCGGACGGTCTGAGCCAGCGCCAGTCCCGCCAGCGCCTCGGCGTGCTGCTCGGCGAGCGCGCCGGCGAGCGTCACCGGGGCCATCGCGCCGGCGAGGGTGAACGGCGTCATCACGACGATCTGATTGCGCCTCGCCATCTGCATGATCCCTTCGAGCATCGGCGTGTCGAGGCGGAGCGGCGAGGACGAATTGATGATGGTGAACAGCGACGGCTCGCGCTCGAGCCTCGCATCGTCGAGGCCGCGGGCGATCTTGATCATCTCGATCGCGTCGAGATTGCGCTCCCGCCCGAGGCTGTAGCCGTGGATCGGCTTGTCAGAAAGGGTCAGCATGTCGAAGAGGGCGTCGAGATGGCGCACGGACGGATGGACGTCGACCGGCTCGACCGGATAGCCGCCCCAGAAGTGGATCGGGTCGAGCGTCTGCCCGAGGCGGATGAAGTTGCGATAGTCGGCGATCGTCCCGGGCCGCCGGCCGCCGGCGCGATCGAAGGCGTTGGGCGCGCTCGCCACCGAGCCGAAGGCGACGTGACGACCGCCGATCGCAAGGCTGCGCGCGGGATTGCGCGCATGCAGGGTGAAGGTCCGCGGCGCGAGGCCGATCCTGGACTCGACCAACGCCGGGTCGAAGCGCACCCGCTGCGAAGCCGGATCGGCGTCGGCGCCGGCGCCTCTCAGGATCGCCCGCGCCTCTTCGTGCAGGATATCGATGCCGATCTCCTTAAGCACCGTCAGGGCGGCTTGATGAATCGATTCGAGCTCGTCTTTCGAGACGAGGTCGAGCGGCGGGAAGGGCGCCTCGGGCTGCGCCGGCGGAGCGGCGACGGCGGGAGACGCGGCGCGCTCGGCACGGCGCCGGCGGCGGGCGGAGTCCTGCGGCTGGTCTTCGGCGGACATGGCGGCTTCCCGAAAGTGGCGTTGGCGACGTCAGCTTGGAGTCGAGCCTAGAGCATGATGTATCGTGGTCGAATCTCTCCGAAGGCCCTCATCCGACCGCTTACGCGGCCGCCTTCCCCCGGAGGGGGAAGGGGTCGCCCCTCTCCCACCGGGAGAGGGAAGCCGCGAAGCGGCAGGGTGAGGGTTGGCCGGCGCGGACTCATTTCATCATGATCTAGCGGCGACGGGCGCGCCGGCCCCGCGCGAAAATGGCATTGCACCATGCCCATGTGAACAGACTATTTCGCCGCCGGCATCTTCGCCGGCTCGCCTGCAGCGGCCTCCGGGTTGGACGCCCTGCCGGCGGCGAACCGGGCGATCAGCCACGAGCGGAACAGCGCCACCGCCTCGTTGCTGAGGTCCTCGGGGTGGGTGGTGAGATAATAGCCGTAGCCCTCTTCGAGCCAGAGATCGAACGGTTGCGCCAGACGCCCGGCCTTGATCTCCTCCTGGAACAGCCGCGGATCGATCAGCGCCAGCCCGTCGCCGCTCATCGCATATTGGGCGGCGAGCTGCTGGGTGTCGAACACGAGCCCGCGGTCGACCGCGATGTCGGGCCGCCCGATCGAGCGCACGAACATCTCCCAGAAGAAGTGGCGCGGACGTCCGTCGATCTTGGTGTGCAGGAGGTCGCACATGGCGACGAACCGCGCCGGGTCGCTGGCCTCGACCGTCTCCAGCAGTTTCGGGCTGCACATCGGCGTCGCGCGCACCATCCACAAGAGGTCGTGGATCGCGTCGGTGACGCGCGGTTCGGAATAGACGATGGCGATATCGACGTCGCCGTCGACGTCCGGCCCGGTGCTCGGCTTCGACACGATTTCCAGCGTGATGCCCGCGTTCTCGGCGCGAAAGTCGCGCAGGATCGGGATCGCCAGGCGATGGGCGAAGGAGGTCGGCAGCGCGACCTTCAAGACGCGCTTCGGCCGGCCCTTCTCCTTGATGACCTCGCCGAGCGCCTGGTCGATGCGATCGAACGACTTCGTCACCACCGGCAAAATGTGACGTCCCGCCTCGGTGAGCACGAGCTGTTGCGGACGCCGTTCGAACAAGGCCACGCCGAGGAAATTCTCGAGGACGATGACGTGGCGGCTCACTGCGCTTTGCGCGACCGTCAGGCTATTGGCCGCAGCGGTGAAGCTCAGGTGCTGTCCGGCCGCCTCGAACGCTCTGAGCGCGTTCAGCGGCATCCATTTGCGATCCATCCATCCTCCCCGCGCCGCGCGCGTCCGGATGTCGCCATCCGTGCGGCCTTGCTGGCGCGATGAAGGAAAATTCATAACGCATGACGAGGCGTTCCGACAATACGACGACCATGCAGAACCGCGCGCAAGGGCGCTTACGCGCGCGCATTCGCACAGGTATTTTTGCGCGGGGCCCCGAGTGAGGCCGCCCGTTCGCGCGCTTTAGCGGTAGCTCGTCCAGATCGTCTTGAAGTCCATGTACTTGTCGATCGCGTGCGGCGAGCGGTCGCGGCCAAAGCCGGACTGCTTGAAGCCGCCGAACGGCGTCGCAAGCGACGAGCGATCGTATGTGTTGACCCAGACGGTGCCGGCCCGCAGCGCTCGCGACAGCCGATGCGCGGCGTTCATGTCGCGCGTCCAGACCGCGGCCGCGAGTGCGTAGATCGAATCGTTGGCGAGCGCTGCCGCCTCGGCCTCCGACTCGAATGGAATGACCACGACGACGGGACCGAAGATCTCCTCCTGCGCGATCCGCATGCTGTTGGTCGCGCCGTCGAGGATGGTCGGCTCGACATAGAAGCCGCCGGTCTCAGCGAGCGCGCGCTTGCCGCCGTGCGCGATCCGCGCGCCCTCGTTGACGCCGAGTTCGATATAGCCGAGCACGCGCCGCATCTGCCGCTCGTCGACCATGGCGCCGAGCTCAGCGCCCGGATCGAACGGGTGGCCGAGCGGGATCTGCGACCGCTGCACGTCGGCGATCCTTTCGACCAGCCGTTCGCGGATCGAGGCGTGCGCCAGCACGCGCGAGCCGGCGTGGCAGGTTTCGCCCTGGTTGTAATAGACGCCCCAGGCGATCGCTTGCGCCGCGGCGTCGAGATCGGCGTCGGGCATCACGACATGGGGCGACTTGCCGCCGCATTCGAGCGCGACGCGCTTCATGTTGCTTTCGCCGGCGTAGATCATCATCAGCTTGCCGACCTCGGTCGAGCCGGTGAAGGCGATCATGTCGACGTCCGGGTGGAGCGCCAGCGGCTTGCCGGCGATCTCGCCCAATCCCGGCACGATGTTGAGCACGCCATCGGGCAGGCCCGCCTCCTTCGCCAGCCGGCCGAGCGCGAGCGTGGCGAGCGGCGACTGTTCGGCGGGCTTCAGGACCACCGAATTGCCCGCCACCAGCGCCGGCCCGATCTTCCAGGCGGCGATGATCAGCGGATAGTTCCACGGCACGATCGCGCCGACGACCCCGAGCGGCTCCTTCCGCACCATCGCGACGTCGTTTGCTCCGACCGGCGCGACCTCGTCGTAGAGCTTGTCGGCGAGCTCGCCGTAGTACTGGATGCAGTTGGCTGAGAAGGGGACGTCGACATTCAGGGTGTTGGCGATCACCTTGCCGACGTCGAGCGTCTCGAGCAGGGCGAGCTCGTCGCCGTGGACGCGAATGAGCTCGGCGAAACGGAGCAGCACCGCCTTCTTCAGCTGCGGGTCGGCGTCGCGCCAGACGCCGGATTCGAACGCGGCGCGGGCCGCCCTGACCGCCAGATCCACGTCCGCCGCGCTGCAGGCGGCGACCTCGGCGAACGCCTTGCCGTCGATCGGCGAGATTTTGGCGAAAGTCGCGCCGTCGAGCGCGGCGACATACGCGCCGTCGATGAAGGCGCGGCCCTCGATTCTGAGCGCGGCGGCGCGGGCGCTCCAGCCTTCGCGGGTGGTGGGCCGGTCGAGCATGTGCGGGGAATTCCTCAAAACGGCGGGCGGGGAGTGGCCGACCATGGTATGCCATTGAGCTCGGGCGAAACGAGATTTTACAGATGCCCGAATGCCTTCGGGGCATGGAGTCCCCGGCGTGAGGAGGACGCCCGCCCGCGGACGCTTATCACTTCGGCGTAATTCTTGTCGGGCAGCCTGCGAGCGGTTGTGCAGGCGCATTGGCGAGGCCAAGACAAAGCGTACCCCCGACACGAGAGCGAGCCAAAGCCTGGGGCCGGCGAGCAGCGCTCGTAAGGGCCTACTCGCGAATGAGCACGATCTCCGCTCCAACCCTGTCAGAGACTGAGCGCCATACCCTGTCGGCTGTCCATGCCGGCAAGCCCTCCCTGGCCGCCAGCGCCAGACAAAAGCGATCTCCAAGCGACAGGCCTGCCTCGGCTGTCGTCTTTCGGAGGCGACCCGCCATCCAGGCCAGCTCAACGTCCGCATTCACCACGACCATCGGCAGCGGCGTCAGCATGGCGTTTATCTGATTGGACGGCATGCCGGCGTGGATCAAATAGGAGACCACCTCGGCAAGATTGACCGTGCACATGCGAGCGCGTCCGATAGCGGCCGCCACCGCCTCACCCCCAGTTTCTTCGCGTATCATCGCGAGGAAGGCAGAGGCATCAAGCACGATCTCTGATGTCATTCGCCGCTATCGGCGCGGCGGTTCGCGAGAAAAGAGTCAACGGAGATATCCGGCCTGCCCGCGAGATAACGACGGGCAATCGCCTGGGCCTCCGCGACAGCTTGCGCCACTGTGCGAAGAACAAGCCCATTGGGCGTCTCCTCCATCAGCAGCTCGCCACCCTCCGAAAGGCCCAGCCGCTTTCGGACCTCGGCCGGCAAAACGATGCGCCCATTCGCGGCGACATGGAGATGATAGGTCATAGGCGCATAGGGTCCAGCGGAACGCATCGTGACAGATCCAGAGAGACGTGTCACGTCCGGCGACGCCAGGCTAGATGACTCCTTTAGACCATTCCGGTCGGCGCCCCCTCAAGGTTGGGCTTCAGGAGGGGCGATCCGACGATTTGGGCAGAGCCAGGCCGCCGGGTCCGAACTCGAGCGCCCAGCCGGCCATCGCGGTGAGAACGGGCCGGAGCGCCTCGGCCTTGGCGGTGGGCGAATAGATCGTCTGGGCGCCGTTGTCCGGATCCTCAGCTCTCATGATCAGCCCCTTGTCGAGCATGGCCTTGAGACGGTCGGCGAGAATGTTGGTCGCGATCCCCTCTGCGGAGTTGATAAAATCGCGATAGTAGCGTTTTCCGCCGATCAGCATGTCGCGCACGATGAGAAGCGTCCACTTGTCGCCGAAAACGTCAAGCGAGTAGCAGATCGGACACTTGCTTTGGGCGCGCTGTTTCATCCGTCTTCAATCCAAATTCGAGCGGCGCGCCGGCAGGGACCCGAGCCGCGGATTTCGTTGCGCCGGCCCGCAGTGGCGCCGCCACTTGCAAAATGCAAGCATCTCCATTATAGGCCTCTTTGTTGGTCACTTGCAAAACGCAAGTGATCTCTCTGAGGAGGTCGGCATGAGGACTTCGAGAAGGCAAGGGAACCGCGGTCGTCACGGGCGCGTCCCAAGGGATCGGGGCGGTTTACTCCCGTAAGCTCGCCGAGCGCGGCTACGACGTCGTGCTGGCGGCCCGCAACACAGAGCGCCTGCGGGAGAATGCCGCGAAAATCCGCGCGGAGACAGGCCGAAACGCCGAGGTCCTGGTCGCCGATCTCTCGGTCGCCGCCGAGGTGTCGGCGCTTGCCGAGCGGCTTCACAGCGACGCCGCCATTACCATTCTGGTCAACAACGCCGGCGCGACCCTTGACGGCGGCTTGCTCGCAAACGACTCCGAGGCCCTTGCCTGGCAAATCGCGCTGAACGTCACGGCGCCCGCCCTGCTCACGCAAGCCGCCGCCAAGGCTTTCATCGCCCGCGGCCGAGGTTCGATCGTCAATGTCAGCTCGGTGACCGCCTTCATTCCGGAAAGGTTCGACGGGGCCTACAGCGGTTCCAAGATCTTCCTTCTCAACCTCACGCTGAGCCTCGCCAGCAAGGCGAAAGACTCAGGGGTCCGTTTTCAGGCGGTGCTGCCGGGCCCGACAAACACGGACATGTGGGCGCGCGGCGGCGTGCCGACGAGCGTCATTCCGCGCGAGAGGATCATGGAGGCGGAAGACCTGGTCGAAGCCGCCCTGGTCGGCTTGGAGCGCGGCGAGATCGTCACCGCGCCGACCATTGACGACGAAGCCGCGTGGCAGGCCTACGAAGCAGCCCGGGGCGCCCTCGGACCGCATCTTGCAGCCGGGACGCCGGCGCATCGCTATCGCCAGTCCGCGCCCGCGCTCTGAGCAAGCCTCGTCGATCCGAAAAAAACGCGGGCGTTTCTCCCGACCTGGAAAGGCCGACATGGACTCGACAGCCGGCGCGACGACGCCTGCCGCCTCCTGCGCAGCAGGCCGTTCCGGACGCCAGGCAATCGCTTCGACCCCAAGACGCTCCGACGAGGCGAAGTTCCGGGCTCGCGCGGCGATGCTCGAGGGCCCGATCCTGCCGACCCTGATGCGGCTGGCGCTGCCGACGATCGCCGTGCTGGTCGCTCAGACCTTTGTGAGCGTGGCGGAGACCTTCTACGTCTCCTTTCTCGGCACGGACGCGCTTGTCGGGGTCGCTCTCGTCTTTCCGGTCTGGATGCTGATGACGATGATGGCGGCCGGCGGAATCGGAAGCGGCGTCGCCTCCTCCGTCGCGAGGGCGGCAGGCGCGGGCCGGCACGAGGACGCGGACGCCCTCGTCTTTCACGCGGTGCTGATCGCCGTCGTCTTCGGGCTCGCTTTCTCGATCGGCGTTCTCAGCCTCGGCGGCCCGCTCTTCCGCGCGCTCGGCGGCTCGGGAGCGGCGCTCGATTCGGCCTTGCTCTACTCGCGCTTCATCTTTCTCGCCGCCTTGCCGATCTGGATCGTCAACCTCCTGTCGGCCACGCTGCGCGGAATCGGCAATGTCCGGGTCCCGGCGCTCGTCACCCTGACCGGCGCAGTCATGCTCGTCCCGCTATCTCCCGGATTCATCTTCGGCCTCGGCCCCTTTCGCGGATTTGGCGTCGCCGGCGCCGGAATCGCCGTGACGCTCTACTATTGCGGCGCGGCGATCGCGATGATCCGCTACTTGCTCAGCGGCCGTTCGGGATTGCGGCTCACCCTGACACGGCTGCGCTGGGACCTCGTGCGCGACATCCTGCGCGTCGGCGTCTTGTCCTCGGTCAATGCGCTCCTGCTCAACCTCACGGTCCTTCTGGTGACTGCGGCTGTCGGTCGATTTGGCGTCGACGCGATCGGCGGCTACGGAACCGCCACGAGGCTCGACTACGTCTTGATTCCGATCCTGTTCGGTATGGGCACGGCGGTCCTGACCATGGTCGGGACAAATGTCGGCGCGGGTTCTTTCGCCCGTGCGCGACGCGTGGCCTGGCTTGGCGCGGCGATCAGCGCAACGTTCACCGGGCTCTTGGGACTTGCGGTGGCTTTGTTTCCGGCGCTCTGGATCGGGCTCTTCAGCCGGCAGCCCGCGATCGTGGATATGGGAAACCTCTACCTTCGCATCGTTGGCCCGACCTACGCCGCCAACGGCCTGATCTTCGCCTTGAGCTTCGCCGCGCAAGGAGGAGGGCGAATGACGTGGCCCTTTGTCGCCGCAAGCGTCCGACTTCTCGTCGCCGCCGGGGGCGGGTGGCTCGCCGTCTCGGCCTTCGATTGTACGCCGGCAGTCCTTTTCGCTATCGTGGCGGCGGCTTCGGTCACCGCGGCGCTGATCTTCGTGACCGCCGATCTTTCCGGGTCGATGTGGGCCCTCAACCGCAACCGGCGAGCTTAAATCGGCGCGGCAGACACGGGGAACGACGACGCCGCGCCTGCGTCAGAGCCGCGCACGAAGGCCCGCCCGCCAGCCGTCGCCCTTCCCTCGGCGAGCCTGCCGCATTAAGTAAGCGCCCTCGCTTCCCCGAAACCAAAGTCCGATGGCTGAACAAAACCCCGTCGCGCGCCGGCGCACCTTCGCGATCATCTCGCACCCCGACGCCGGCAAGACGACGCTGACCGAAAAGATCCTGCTGTTCGGCGGCGCGATCCAGCTTGCCGGCGAAGTGCGCGCCAAGGCCAACCGCCGCCAGACCCGATCCGACTGGATGGGGATCGAGCGCGAGCGCGGCATCTCGGTGGTCACCTCGGTGATGACCTTCGAATACGCCGACTGCGTGTTCAATCTCTTGGACACGCCCGGCCACGAGGACTTCTCGGAAGACACCTACCGCACGCTGACCGCGGTCGATTCGGCGGTGATGGTGATCGATGCCGCCAAGGGGATCGAGGCGCGCACGCGAAAACTGTTCGAGGTCTGCCGGCTGCGCGACATCCCGATCGTCACCTTCATCAACAAGATGGACCGCGAGACGCGCGACCCGTTCGACCTTTTGGACGAGATCGAGAAGACGCTGGCGCTCGACACCGCCCCGCTCAGCTGGACGATCGGCCGCGGCCGATCGCTCGCCGGCGCCTACGACATCCGCCGGAGCCGCCTGACGCCGCTTGGCAAGGACGCCAAGACGATCCGGGTCAACGGCCCCGACGACCCGCGAGTGGCCGAGCTCCTGCCCGAGCACGAGCGCGCCGAGGCGATCGACGAATTGAACCTCGCCGTCGAGGGCCTCAAGGCCTTCGACAAAAAGGCCTTCCTCGAAGGCCACCTGACGCCGGTGTTGTGGGGCAGCGCGCTCAAGGATTTCGGGGTCAAGGACCTGATCGACGCGATGGCCGAATTCGCCCCGAGCCCACGGGCGCAAGCGGCGGCGGGGCGCCTCGTGAAGGCGGACGAACCCAAGATGACCGGCTTCGTCTTCAAGATCCAGGCGAACATGGACCCTAACCACCGCGACCGCATCGCCTTCATGCGTGTCTGCTCGGGCAAGCTCCAGCGCGGCATGCGGGCGAAGCTGGTGCGCACCGGCAAGCCGGTGACGCTGTCGGCGCCGCAGTTCTTCTTCGCCCAGGACCGCTCGCTGGCGGAGGAAGCCTTCGCCGGCGACGTGGTCGGCATCCCCAACCACGGGCTTTTGCGCATCGGCGACACGCTGAGCGAGGGCGAGGAGATCGTCTTTCGCGGCGTGCCGAGCTTCGCTCCCGAAATCCTGCGGCGGGTCAAGCTCGCCGACGCGATGAAGGCCAAGAAACTGCGCGAGGCCTTGCAGCAGATGGCGGAAGAGGGGGTGGTGCAGGTGTTCCAGCCGTTCGACGGCGCGGCGGCGATCGTCGGCGTGGTCGGCGCGCTGCAGCTCGACGTGCTGATCGAGCGGCTGAACGCCGAATACGGCCTGCCGGTCACGTTCGAGCCGAGCCGGTTCGACGTCTGCCGCTGGGTGTCGGCGGAAGACCGGACGGAAATGGACAAGTTCCTCGCCGCCTATCCGTCCTCGCTCGCCTCCGACCTCGACGGCGCGCCGGTGTTCATGGCGACCAGCGCCTTCAACCTGCGCTACGAGCAGGAGCGCTGGCCGAAGATCGTCTTCGCCGACGTCAAGGACTACCAGAAGGCGGCGGCGTAAAGAGGCGAGCAGGCCGGCGGCCGGAAACGAACGCGTTGCCTGTGATACAAATGGAATGGTGACGCGCGAAGAAGCCATAGGCCGATTGCTCGAGCACGAAGCCGAACTGAAGCGGCTCGGCGTGGAGAAGCTTTACCTGTTCGGCTCGACGGCGCGCGGCGAAGCGGGCGACAATTCGGACGTCGATCTGTTTTTCGACTACCCGAAGGGCAGGCTTGGCCTGTACGAACTGATGGATGTGAAAGGATACACGGCCAGCATCCTCGGCGCGAAGGCGGACATCATGACGCGCGATAGCCTGCACAAGATGCTGCGGCAGAAGATCGAAGCCTCGGCTGTGCGCGTGTTCTAGTGGCTACGCGGTCGCTCGCTCCACCCGGACTCGACGCATTGCCGCCGTTCGAGATCGCGACTGCGAAAGTCGCGAGTCGGAGGGCAAGCGGGCGCCAGCGACCGCCGTAAGTGACGCCGTGACGATAGGACGATAGCCGCCGTAGCAGTAGCCGCCGTGGCCGCGGTGATAGACACCATGGCGAGAGGCATGGCCGTAGCCGCCGCCGCCTAGTAGCCGCCGGCAGGGACCGGCGCCGGGTAGCCGCCACAACAGAAGCCGCCGGCAGGGAGCGGCGCTGGATAGCCGCCACAACAGTCGCCGGCATAGACCGGCGCCACGTAGCCGCCATAGTAGGCGTTAGCGTAAACAGGGGGGACGTAGCAGTAGCCCACCGGCTGGCAGCCCGCGAGAGAGGTGGCGAGCCCCGCGACGACCGCGGCAAAAAGAACCCGATTACCAACCATGGGCCGTCTCATGCCTCAGCGATCGCGACCGTCCGCCATGCCGCCGGAGCGCCGCGCTTGCCACAGTAGCGGCGTCGACTGACATGAACAATTGGAGTTGCGCGGTTTGGCGGTGAATCCGTTCTCGCCGAACTCAGTCGAAATCGCTCGGCAGCGACGGGTCGCGACGGTGGGCGAACATGCGGCTGATTTGGCGCGGCAGGACGCGTTCGAGCGACAGGTCGGCGGGGATGTCGGCCTCGTGAAACCAGCCGACCTCCGAGGTCTCGTGGCTGGCCGCCGCTCGGCCGCCGATCAACGCGCAGACGAAGAAGACCTTGCAGCAGGAGAACACGTGCGGGGCGTGGCGCTGTTTCGTCCGGTCCCAGACTGCCGCAAGCTTCAGCGGCTGAACCTCGAATCCGCTCTCTTCCAGCGTTTCCTTGGCGGCGTTTTCCGCAGGCGTCCGGTTCACGTCGGCCCAGCCGCCGGGCAGGGTCCAGCGGCCGCCGTCCGAGGTCTCGCGCACCATCAGAATGCGGTCGTCGGCGTCGAAGACGGCGGCGCGGACGTCCACCTTGGGGGTCGCATAACCGGTCTCGGCGGCGAACAGCGCCTCGATTCGTTCGACCGGCGCATCGGTGCGGGCCGCGAACATGCAGGCGGCGAGCTGGCGCATGGCCTCGTAGCGCTCGCGATCGTAAGGGTCGCGGCAGAACGTGAGGCCGATCTGGGCGATCGCTTGCAATTCGCGCGCCCACTCGAGCCAATCGGGGTCTTTCATCAGCATGGCGCGGTTAAACGCCAGGGCCGGGCGCCGGTCAAGTGTCGTGGGGGCGATTGACAAGGGTGGCCCAACAGTTCCCCGTTGTATTCGAAGACGCCGGGCTTCCTGAATCTGTCCATAAAAAAGCTCACCCCTGGCTGTGTCTTTTAAATCATCTCCATACGCGTCTCCTGGGAGACATGCGCGTAAAATAATTACGATCAAGCAATCTTCGCTTACTCGGCGTAAGATAACTTAATGTGCAATCAATCGCAACCCGGGGGTTGCTGATTTCTTCTACAACTATGAGGTTGTCGTTTCTTTTTGATGTCGTGACAGAATGTCGCATTGCACGAAAGTGTTACCTCGTCATACCTAAATGCGAAGCAGGATACTTCCTGCCTTAGACCGATTCGTGCAACAAGGGAACGTGTACTCCCCTCGTAACTGCTTTGATCGCACTGGACAGCGGGACCCAAAATGAGTTGTGGTCCGAGGCGATTTTTTTTACAGTCTTCCGGAGACGCCTTATGTTGGAAGTTACGTTCTGGGTCGCCACGCCTCCTTCGCAGTCCGACTTCCGGGCGTCAGAGTGCGCCGGAGATCCATCGACAGGGGTCAGCGAGTGTCCATTGAATTGGTCGTCTTCGAAAATGTCTTCAGCGAGGAAGAAAGAGCCGATGCCTTCTCCGCCGATGACAGAGCCGGTGGACCGCGCCGCCGGCTTCCTCTTGGAGGAACTGCGTCGCATTCGACAGTCGCGCGGCCTGTCCCTTGATCGAGTCGCCCGTTCGGCCGGCTTTTCGCAAACCGAGATCAGCCGATGGGAGCGTGGCCGGCATGTTCCTAACGTTTTGAACTTTCAGGCCGTCATCAATGCGCTCGGCTATGAAGTGCGGCTGGTGCGGCTCGACGAGGCGGCGGAATGATGCATGGCGGTCGAGGGGGATGAACCTAATTCCCGGCGCCGCGCTGACGAGTGTTCGCAGCTTGTTTCAGAACGCCGGCTCGCGGCGTCCTCCCCCCTAACGGAGACCGACCAGAGAAGGGCAGCAAAGGGTCGGATACGAAGCGTTCGCCACGCCCTCCCGGAACGGTCAGTTCTTGCGCTTTCCTGCCATTCAGAAAGGCGCCAAGGGGTTGAGTTCGGCCGCCCCGTGGCGGCGCCCTTCGGCGCAAGGGGTCGGCGCCTCTTGTTGGATGCAGAGCGTGGCGGGCTTTCTGCGATTCTGAATTCGTGGACCAAGATGCTACGAAAACCTGCGCGGTGAGATAAGCTGATCCCGGGCGCTCATCGATCGCGGCCGCCCCTCCTGCCGCCACTCAAAACCCACGATTGACGGAGAAAGCTCTGCGATGACTTTTCCGCATCCGGACGCCAACCCTCTCCTCGAAGCCTGGACCGCCCCGTTCGAGGCGCCGCCCTTCGACCGCATCGCGCCGCGGCATTTTGAGCCGGCCTTCGAGGCGGCGCTGAAGGAAGCGCGGGCCGAGATCGACGCCATCGCCGCCGATCCCGCAGCCCCGACCTTCGCCAACACGATCGAGGCCATGGAGCGGAGCGGGCGGACGCTCGACCGGGTCGCCAAGCTGTTCTTCAATCTCGCCGGCGCCGAGACGAACGACGAACTCGAGGCGATCGAGCGCGCCATCGCCCCGGTCCTCTCGCGCCACGCGAGCGACACTTATCTCAACGACGCGCTGTTCCGTCGGATCGACGCCCTGAAGGCGAACATCGAGGCGCTCGGGCTCACGCCCGAGCAGGCGCGCGCGCTTTCCCGCACTCATCTCGATTTCACCCGCGCCGGCGCCGGGCTCGCGCCGGAGGCCAAGGCTCGGCTCGCCGCGATCGGCGAACGGCTCGCCGGGCTGTCGGCCGCCTTCGGCCAGAACGTGCTGGCGGACGAACGGGCCTGGACTTTATGGCTCGACGAGGGCGACCTCGACGGGCTTCCGGATTTTTGGGTCGCGAGCGCCGAGCGGCTTGCGGCCGAGCGCGGCCATCCCGGCCAATACGCCGTGACGCTGTCGCGATCGAGCGTCGAGCCGTTCCTGCAATTCTCGGCCCGCCGCGACCTGCGCGAGGCCGCCTTCCGCGCATGGGCCGCGCGCGGCGAGAACGGCGGCGCGACCGACAACCGGGCGATCGCCGCGGAGATGGTGCGCCTGAGGGCCGAGCGCGCCAAACTGCTCGGCTACGAGAGCCACGCCCACTACCGCCTCGCCGATGCGATGGCCAAGACGCCCAGCGCCGCGCTCGACCTCCTGGAATTGGTCTGGACGCCCGCCGCCGCCGCCGGTCGCCGGGAAGCCGAGGCGTTGCAGGCGATCGTGGCCAGCGAGGGCGGCAATTTCCGCGTCGCGCCGTGGGACTGGCGCTATCTCGCCGAGAAGCGCCGCAAGGCGGAGTACGATTTCGACGAGAGCGCGACAAAACCCTACCTCCAGCTCGACCGGATGATCGACGCCGCCTTCTACGCCGCCGGCCGGCTGTTCGGCGTGAGCTTCGCCGAGCGCTTCGACGTGCCGCTCCATCATCCCGACGCGCGCGCCTGGACGGTGACCGGGCCCGACGGCGCGCCGATCGCGCTCTTCATCGGCGACTATTTCGCCAGGCCGTCGAAGCGCAGCGGCGCCTGGATGAGCAACTTCCGCGGCCAGCAGAAGCTCGATCGCGCGCAGGCGCCGATCGTGATCAACGTGATGAATTTCGCCAAGGGCGGCGAGGGCGAGCCGAGCCTTTTGAGCTTCGACGACGCGCGCACCCTGTTCCACGAGTTCGGCCACGCGTTGCATGGGATGCTGTCGGACGTGACCTACCCGATCCTGTCGGGGACGCGGGTCGCCGGCGACTTCGTCGAATTCCCCTCCCAGCTCTACGAGCACTGGCTCGAGCAGCCGGAGATGCTGCGCCGGTTCGCCGTCCACACTAAGACCGGCGAGCCGATGCCCGAGGCGCTCATCGACAAGCTCTCCCGCGCGCGCCGCTTCAATCAGGGCTTCGCCACGGTCGAATACACTGCCTCCGCGCTGGTTGACCTGAAACTGCACCTCGATCCGGCCCCGGATGCGGTCGACGTCGTCGCATTCGAGCGGGCGGAACTCGCGCGGATCGGCATGCCGGAGGGCATCGCGATGCGCCACCGCACGCCGCATTTCCAGCACGTTTTTTCCGGCGGCTATTCGGCCGCGTACTACAGCTACCTGTGGTCCGAGATTCTCGACGCCGACGGGTTCGAGGCCTTTGCGGAGGCGGGCGACATCTTCGATCCGGCGGTCGCGAAGCGCCTGCGCGACTTCGTTTACGCCGCCGGCGGCACGCGCGACTACGACGAGGCCTATCGCGCCTTCCGCGGCCGGCCGCCCTCGCCGGCGGCGCTCTTCCGCAAGCGCGGGTTGGACCCCGTCCCGTAGCGCCGACCGCCGGTCGTTGTAGGGCGGGGTCGGCGACCCCGCCGGCACCGTTGTAGGGCGGGGTCGGCGACCCTGCCGGCGCGCTCAGCGAGCGCGCCCTACAGGCGAGCCGCGCCGGCCATGTTGGCGCTAAGTCCTTGAAAACAAACAAAGCCTCGCCGAGAGATTGGCTCCTGGACCCCGTAAGCTTCTGAAAAGGCTGAGGTTTGGTCGGAAAATCGCGGCCGCCCGGCCGGCCGATCCCGGCGGCCCGGCTACCCCGCCCGGGCGCGCGCCCGCTCGTATTGCGCCTTGACGGCGGGCGTCGGGCGCAGCGCGGCCCGCTCGGCGAGCAGCGCCCGGGCCAGTCGCCATTGGCCCGACCGCTCGGCGGCCGCGATCAGCGTCAGGTTGACGATGTCGCGCTGGGCGTGGCTGCCGCCGATCCGGAAGGCTTCGGCGCGCGCCGGCAGGATCGCCTCGATCGCTTGCGCGTCCGCGCCGGCGCCGTAATGGAGCATGCCCTCGATCAGCCGCCGCCCGACCTCGGCGGTGACCTTGCGGTTGTGGCCGCGGCCATCGCGCTCGTAGGCGTCGAGCGAGCGCCTGAGCCGGGCTGCGTCCTCACGGTCGGGCGAGCGCGCCGCCGCGAGCGCCGCGTGAAGGTCGTTGAAGGCGAGGACATGGTCGTCGGCATGCGCCCTCCAGGCTTGCGCGACTGGCCCCCAGCGGTCGCCGACATCGACGCCGGCGAGCTCGAGCCGCCAGAGGAGGGCGGCGGCGTCACAACGGTCGAGGGTCATGTCGTCGGCGAGCTTCGGCGCTGAAAAGCGGTCGTAGTCGGCCAGCACCTCGCCGCCGCGCCCCTGCTCGATCAGGTAGAGGGCGAGGTGCCAGCCGTTGTGCCCGGCCATGAAATGCGCGGGAGCCCACGCCTCGCGGGTCGTCTTGAGAAATGCGATTCCGTCCTCGGGCCGGCAGGTCGTCTCGAACACGTGCGCCAGCGCATGCGTGGCCCAGGCGTCCTTCGGGTTGAGGGCGAGCGCCTCCCGCGCCGTCTCCTCGGCGCGCGCAAGTTCGCCGGTCTCCTCGAGGCCGAACGCGTAGGCGCCCAGAACGAAGCTCGTCAACGGGTGGCCGCGATCCCACGCCGGCAGCACGCGCGCCGCGGAATTGCGGATCGCCTGCGACTGGCCCAGGAAGAAGTAGGCGTCCTGGGCGAAGCGCAGCGCCAGCGCGTCGGTCGGCCAGTCGACGAGGATCGCCTCCCAAATGAGCGTGGCGTCGATCGACCGGCCCTCGGCCCAGGCCCTGACGGCGGCGCCATGCAGCTTTTCGCGCGGCGATGCGTTGGGAAGCGCGCGCTCGGCGGCGGCGAGCGCGCCGGCGACTTCCGGGTGGTCGTCGCGGAATCCGCCGATCAGGAACAGCCCCGCGATCGCCGCCGCGCCCAGAGCAAAGGCTGGATCGTCCGCCAGCGCCTGCTTCAGCGCCCCGACCGGGTCGCCGGTCAGGCCCCAGTAGTCCGAGACCGCGCGATCATACGCCCGGGCCGACGCGTCAGACCCCGCGAGCGACAGTCCGAGTTGATCCTTGGCCATTGACTTCGGTCCTGCGGGGGTGGGCTTCCGGCGGGAGCCTATCGCGAGTGGGCGGCTGGCGGGAAGGACGGAGGTCACGAAAGGCTGGGGTCCTGAAGCTGCGGTTACGCTCTTCAGGCGCCGCGCCGGCCGGGTTTGGCGGCAGCGCGCCGCCACGCCAGCTCCAGCGCCGCGTAAAGCTCTTCCTCGGTCAGCGCCTCGAGGAGCGCGCAGGTCCAGCCCCGCCGCCCCCACGCTTTGTCGAGGGCCAAGAACGCTTCAGGAGCGACGGCGCACTTCAGCGCCTGTTCGTCGGGTGCGAACTTGATGTTGGCGGTCCGCTCGTCAGGAGCGAGCGTGGCGAAGGTCACGCGCGCCTTGAAGGCGCGACGGTCGAAATGAGGATATTCGGTCGCGCCGTCGAATGTGAGCGCAATGCGGCGAAAATCGGCGGCGTCGGCCATCTGCCTCTCCAGCGATCGCAGCGTCCCGTCCGCATGGTATGAGCCGTCCTTGTCGCGGCGAAGGCGGATCGAATGACGGGGACAAAGCCGGAAATGGAAACGCCCGTGGTCGTGGTCGGGGCGGGTCCGGCGGGCCTGATGGCCGCCGAAGCGCTCGCGCGCGCCGGCCGGCGCGTCGTCGTGCGCGATGCGAGCCCGAGCCCGGCCCGCAAGTTCCAGCTCGCGGGACGGGGCGGCCTCAACCTCACCCATTCCGAGCCGCTTCAGACCTTGCTGACCCGCTATGGCGCGGCGGCCGAGCGCCTCAAACGCGCGATCGAGGCCTTTCCGCCCGAGGCGCTGCGGCGCTGGGCGGCGGAACTCGGCGAGGAGACGTTCGTCGGCAGCAGCGGCCGCGTTTTCCCGAAGAGCTTCAAAGCCACACCGCTGCTGCGCGCCTGGCTGAGACGGCTCGAAGGCCTCGGCGTCGAGCGCAAGGCGCGCTCGCGCTTTGCCGGATTTGGCGATGGCGGCAGACTGCGCTTCGTTTCGCCGGCCGGCGAAGAGACTGTCGAGGCGGCGGCCGCCGTCTTCGCGCTGGGCGGCGCGTCCTGGCCGCGGCTCGGCGCCGATGGCGGCTGGGTCGAAACCTTCCGAAGCGCCGGCATCGAAGTTGCGCCATTAAAGCCGGCCAACTGCGGCTTTCTCGTCGCATGGTCGGCGCCGGTACGGGAGCGGTTCGCGGGAGCCCCGCTGAAAAACGTCGCGCTGAGCCACGGCGAGGCGCGCGTGCGCGGCGAAGCGATGGTCACGGCGGCCGGCCTCGAAGGCGGCGCCGTTTACGCTTTGTCGGCGCGCCTGCGCGACGCCATCGCCGCCGATGGCGCAGCGACGCTCGTCATCGATTTCCGGCCCGACTCCGACGCGGCCGCGCTCGCCGCCCGGTTCGTTGGCAAGCCGGGCCAGTCGCTCTCGACGCGGCTGCGAAAGGCGGGGCTGCCGCCCGTTGCGGCGGCCCTTATGCGGGAAGCCGGCTCTTTGCCTGACGACCCCGAGGGCCTGGCGCGCCGGGTGAAGTCTTGCCCGATCCGGCTCGTCGGGACTGCGCCGATCGCCCGCGCCATTTCGACCGCCGGCGGCGTGGCCTGGGGCGAACTGGATGAGAACTTCATGCTGATCAAGCGGCCGGGCGTATTCGTTGCGGGCGAGATGATCGACTGGGAGGCGCCGACCGGCGGCTATCTCTTGCAGGGCTGCTTCTCGACGGGCGCCGCGGCCGGAAGCGCGGCGGCGCGGTTCGCAGCCGAGCCGGCAACGGGTTTGCGCGAACACGCCCGTTGGGCGTAGCGTCGCGCCAGGCGCTTTAAAGTCGCCTGACTGGCGCTGTGCGTTCAGGCGCAGCCACGGGAGGATGGAATGGCCGGCGCCCGCTTGGACAAGGTCAAGACCGTTCTGCGCGTCACGAGCGGCAACTTCCTCGAGATGTATGACTTTTTCCTGTTCGGCATCTACGCCCGGCAGATTTCGCATGCGTTCTTTCCGAGCCACGATCCCTACGCCTCGCTGATGGCGACCTTCCTGAGTTTCGCGGCCGGCTTTGCGATGCGCCCGATCGGCGCCTTGGTGCTCGGGCCCTATATCGACCGGATCGGACGGCGCAAAGGCCTGATCCTCACCCTCTCGATCATGGCTTCCGGGACCGTCCTGATCGCGTTTGTTCCGTCCTACGCGACAATCGGCGTGCTCGCGCCGCTGCTGGTGGTGCTCGGGCGGTTGCTGCAAGGCTTCTCCGCTGGCGTCGAGCTCGGCGGCGTGTCGGTCTATCTGTCGGAGATGGCGACGCCGGGCCACAAGGGCTTCTATGTGAGCTGGCAATCCGCGAGCCAGCAGGTCGCCGTCGTGTTTGCGGCGCTGCTCGGCTTTGCAATCGCCAACCTGATGCCGCCCGCCACGGCCGACGCCTGGGGCTGGCGCATCCCGTTCTTCATTGGCTGCGCGATCGTGCCGTTCCTCTACATGATTCGGCGCTCGCTCGAGGAGACGGCCGAATTCGCGGCGCGCAAGGTCCACCCGACACTGGCGCAGATCTACGAAACCCTCGCCGCCAACTGGGCGATCGTGCTCGGGGGCGTGGCGATGGTCGTCATGACGACGGTGTCGTTCTACCTCATCACCGTCTACACGCCGACCTTCGCCCGCAGCGTGCTGAAGCTGAGCGTGTCGGACGCGCTGCTCGCCACGATGGCGATCGCCGCGTCGAACTTCGTCTGGCTCCCCATATCCGGCGCGCTGTCCGACCGGATTGGCCGTAAGCCGATCCTCATCGCCTGCACCGTGCTTGCGCTCCTGACCGCCTATCCGGCGCTCGCCTGGCTCGTCGCGGCGCCGAGCTTCGGCCGGACGATGGCGGTCGAATTGTGGCTCTCGTTCCTGTATGCCTGCTACAACGGCGCAATGGTTGTCGCGTTGACGGAGATCGTGCCGGCCACGGTGCGGACGGCGGGCTTCTCGCTCGCCTACAGTCTCGCCACGACGCTCGGCGGCTCCTCGCTGTTGATCTCGACCTTCCTCATCGAGCGGACGGGCGACAAGGCGGCGCCCGGCTACTGGATGAGCTTCGCGGCGCTTTGCGGGCTCGTCGCGACGCTGGCGCTCTATCGCCGCGGAACGCGTCAGCCCGCCGTGCCGGCGAGCGCGACGGCCTGATCGACAATGGCGCGATAGGCGTCCGAGGCTGGAAGTCCGAGCTTCCCGACCTGGACATCCGCGAGGAGCGTATAAAGGTCGTCCCGGCCTGCGCCCGCCAGGATACGATCGCACAACACCTCGGCGTAGGCGAAAAGCTCGCCGTCATTGCAGTCTGCGGGGAGGTCCCAGGCCCCTTTCATGACATCGACGACGGCGTCGATCGGGGCGGCCTGGTCCGGGTTGGCTGTCCCCGCCATCCGATAAGATTGCGCCGCGGCGGTTTCCGCCGCCGGACCCCACGCGCCTCGCCACGGCGTTTCCGGCACGGGATTGAGCGGCGGTTTGCCCTTCGACCAGGCGAGAAGATTGTCGAGGACGCACTGGGCCATGGCGTGACGCGTTTTCACCGAGGCCGAGCCGACATGCGGCAGCAGCACGACATTGTCGAGCGCGATGAGCGCGGCCGGAACCTTCGGCTCGTTCTCGAATACATCGAGCCCCGCGGCCAGGATTGCGTGGCTCCGAAGCGCCTCGATCAGGGCCAGTTCGTCGACCAAAGAGCCGCGGGCGATGTTGACGAGCACGCCGTCCGGACCGAGGGCGCCGAGGACCTCGGCATTTACGATATGCCGGGTCTCCGGGCCGCCGGGCGCCGTGACCATCAGGATGTCGCAAGCCTCGGCCATCGCGGTCAGCGACGGGTAGTAACGATAGGGAACGTCGGGTCGGGCCTGGCGGCCGTGGTAGACGACCGTGAGCCCGAACGCCTCGGCGCGCCGGGCGACCGCCTTGCCGATCCGTCCGAGCCCGACAATGCCCAGAGTGCGGCCGCGCAGCGACGCGGTCAGCGGGAACGACGCCTTCAGCCACTGCCCGGCGCGCAGGTAGCGCTCGGCCTGCGGAAGCTGACGAATAGCCATGATCGTCAGGGCCATAGCGACGTCTGCGACCTCGTCATCGAGCACGCCGGGCGTGTGGGTGACGATGATCCCGTGTTCGCCGGCCCATCTGGCGTCGACGTGGTCGTAGCCGACGCCGAAGCTCGCCACGATCTCGAGGTCCGGCAGCCGGCGCATGAGCGCCTCGTCGATCCGCCCATGGCCGCCGGCCGAAGCGATCGCGCGAATCGAGGATCCGTGCTCGGCGATCCATGCGTCGCGGTCGGGTTCGAGCCACAATCGATGCAGCGGAAGCCGCTCCTCGATCAACTCGGCGACAACGCCCATTCCGGCCGCAGGCATGAGAACGTCCAGAGGCTTCATTCGCTCCGCCCTTTCCCCTTTCCCGCCCGCGCCGGACGTGGCACATGCCACGGCATGGCCAGCCCCGACGGCATGTCTCCCGCCCGCCGGCGCCCCATGGTGCGGCGCCTCATGCTGCGGGACTTCCGCTCTTATGCGGCGCTCGATCTGAGGATCGGCGGCCGTCTCGTCGTCCTATGCGGCGAGAATGGCGCCGGCAAGACCAACCTCCTCGAGGCGCTGTCGCTGCTTGCCCCGGGGCGCGGGCTGCGCCGGGCCGAACTCGCCGAATGCGCGCGCCGCGACGGCGGCGGCGGATTCGCGCTGTCGATCGAGGTCGAGGAGGATGGCGCCCTTCGGCAGCTCGGATCGGGCTGGAGTCCGGCCGACGCCAACGGCGGCGCCGAACGCAAGAACCGGATCGACCGTGCGCCGGTTTCCTCATCGCGCGCCTTCAGCGACCATGTCCGGGTCGTCTGGCTGACCCCGGCGATGGATTCGCTGTTCGCCGGGCCGGCCAGCGACCGGCGGCGGTTCCTCGACCGGTTCGTGCTGGCGATCGACCCGGGACACGGCGCGCGGGTCAGCGCTTTCGAGCGCGCGCTGCGCCAGCGCAACCGGCTGCTGGACGAGGACCGGCTGAACGCCGCCTGGCTCGACGCGATCGAGCGCGAGGCCGCCGAACTCGGCGTGGCGATCGCGGCGGCGCGGCTCGACTGTGTGAGCCGGCTCGAGGCGCTGATCGCGGCCGACCGCGACGACGCCTCGCCCTTTCCCTGGGCCCGCCTGGCGCTCGACGGCGAAATCGAGGCGCTTGCCGCCAGCGGCCCGGCGCTCGACGCCGAGGACCGGTACCGCGCGCGGCTGCGCGACAATCGAGGCCGCGACGCCGCCGCCGGCCGCACGCTGATTGGTCCTCATGTCGGCGATCTTTCGGTCCGGCACGGCCCCAAGGACGCGCCGGCGGCCAGCGCCTCGACCGGCGAGCAGAAGGCCCTGCTGGTCGGCCTGGCGCTCGCCCATGCGCGCCTGGTGGCGCACATGTCGGGCATCGCGCCGATCGCGCTTCTAGACGAGATCGCCGCCCATTTCGACCCGCGCCGTCGCGCCGCCCTGTTCGACGCGCTGGCGCGCCTCGGCGGACAGGTGTTCCTGACCGGCGCCGATCCTGCCGCATTCGCAAGTCTTGCCGGTCGGGCGGAGACGTTCGAGGTGTCGGCCGAGACGGGCGTGAGCGCGAAGGCTCAGGCGTGACCGGCGTCCGACGACAACATCCCGACATCGACGCCGAGCTTGGCGAGCGCCCGCTCGTACTTGCTGGCGTCGTCGGCGCTGAAGATGATATCCGGATCGGCCGGGCAGGTCAGCCAGCCGTTGGCCAGGATCTCGCTCTCGAGCTGGCCGGAACTCCAGCCGGCGTAACCGAGGGCCAGGACGGCCTGCGCCGGGCCTGCCCCCGTCGCGATGGCCCGCAGAATGTCGATGGTCGCGGTGAGGCAGACATCGTCGGCGATCTTCACGGTCGAATCGGTTGCGCCGTAGTCGGCGGAATGGAGGACGAAGCCGCGCCCGGTCTCCACCGGGCCGCCGCGCACCACCCGCACCCCCTCCGCTCGCGGCGGCAGACGGATCTCCGGCTCGCCCGGCACGATCCCGAGTTGGGTCAGGAGTTCGGCGAAGTCGATCTCGTCGGCGCGCTGGTTGATGATGAGGCCCATGGCGCCGTCCTCGCGATGAGCGCACATGTAGACGACCGAGCGGGCGAACGGCCCGTCGCGGAGGGCCGGCATCGCGATCAGGAACTGGCCTTCCAGACTTGTGGGCGGCGGAGGATCTGCCCTTTTCATTCTGGCCTCCGGATGCAACCGGCATTGACGGTTCACGGCTATGGTAGTCGAATTTCTCGAAGGGGTGAAGGAGCGCGATGACGCACGCAGACACGACCGGAAGACTCTGGCGCCTGACCCGGCGTTGGAGGGCGCTGGCGCTGACCGCAGCGGCGCTTGGCGCGCCGGCGGCGGCGGCCGACGGCTACTCGACCGACTGGGCGCCGTCGGCGAAGTCCGAGGCGCGGCTCGTCGCCGGGGGCGGCGCTCTCGCCGGCTTCGAGATCAAACTCGCGCCGGGCGCAATCACCTACTGGCGCGACCCGGGCGATGCGGGCGTCCCGCCCAGTTTCGATTTTTCGGGCTCTGACAATGTCGCCGAGGTCACGCCGAGGTTTCCGGCGCCGAAGCGGATCCAGGAACCCGACGGCGGCGAGGCCTTCGGCTACGAGACCGGGGTCGTCATCCCGCTCAAGATCACGCCGCGCGATCCGACGAAGCCGGTCACGCTGGCGCTCCTCGCCAGCTACGCCGTCTGCGAGAAACTGTGCCTGCCGGCCAAGGCGAAGCTGACGCTGATGCTGCCCGAGGGGGCGTCGCCGTACGCCTCCGCCGTCGAAGCGGCGCTCGCCGCGGCGCCCCGGCTGGTGGCGCCGGAGGCTTTCGGCGCCCTGGCCGGCGCCGGCGCCGGGGGCTGGCGCCTGTGCGCGCCCCACGAGCCCGGGCCGGCGCGCGACCTGTTCGTCGAGCCGCCGCAGGGCTGGTGGGTGACCGCCGCCCCGGCGCCGGGCGATGGGGCCCAGGACTGTTTCGCGATCAGCCTGCGCGAGAAGCCGAAGGACGAGGCGCCGCCCGTCCCGCTGCGGCTGACGATGACGGGAGGGGCGGGACCGGTCGAAACGACCGTGATCGCCCGGTAGAGGCGCGTGCAGCCTTGGCGCCGGGCGTGTGCAATGCCCGAACATCTCGCGACGCCCGCCGGTCTTTGCCGCTGCGCCTTGAGCGGATAGGACTCGCCTGCCACATTCGGAGCGCCCATGCCCAACGTCCGCGCCCACGGGATCGACATCGCCTACGAGAGCTGTGGACGCGACGGCGATCCGGCGATCCTGATGATCAAGGGGCTCAACACGCCGCTGACGGGCTGGCCCGATTCGCTCTGCAACGGGCTGGCGGCGCGGGGCTTTCGCGTCATCCGGTTCGACAATCGCGACGCCGGCCTTTCGACCCACCTGTCCGAGCTCGGCGCGCCGGACCTTGCCGCAATGATGGCGAAGGTCCGGGCGGGGGAGCCCGTCGTCGCGCCTTACGCGCTCGACGACATGGCTTCGGACGCAGCCGGGCTCCTCGCCGCGCTCGGGATCGAGTCCGCCCATATCGTCGGCTCTTCGATGGGCGGCATGATCGCGCAGCTCGTCGCGCTCAACCATCCTGAGAAGTCCCGGAGCCTCGTCTCGACCATGTCTTCGTCAGGGCGGCGCGGCCTTCCCGCCGCCCGGCCCGAGGCGATGCAGGCGCTGATGACCTTGCCCAAAAGCGCGAGCCGCGAAGATCGGCTCGCGACAGCCATCGCTGCGGTCAAGGCGATCGGCAGCCCGGGATTTCGCGCTACGGACGACGAACTCGCGGCGTCTCTCGGGCGCAGCATCGACCGCACGCCGTTCGATCCGCCGGCCGCCGCGCGCCAGATGGCGGCGATTGTGGCCGCCCCGCCGCGGGGCGACCGGCTGAGGACGTTGACGATTCCGGCGCTGGTCATCCACGGGGCCGACGATCCGCTCGTTCTCGCCGCGCACGGCGAGGATACGGCGCAGAGCATCCCGGGCGCGGAGCTTCTGATCATCGCGGGCGCCGGCCACGACTTCAACGAAGCGCTGACCCCGGTCTATCTCGAAGCGATTGGCGGCTTTGTGGCGAGGGTGGAGGCGACCTATGCGGCGAGGGTCTGACCACCGCCTTTACGGCTGTCATATCCTTCGCTTAGTCTTTGGTCGAAGCCGCCGCTGAGGGCGGAGCAAGCCAGAGGACAGCCCCATGACCATCGCCGTCGGCGAAAGCCTGCCCAACGTGACGCTGACCCTCGTGACCCCGGACGGCCCGAAGCCGGTCGCCACCAAAGACTACTTCGCCGACAAGACCGTCGTCCTGTTCGGCCTGCCGGGCGCCTTCACCCCGACCTGCCACAAGAACCATCTGCCGGGCTTCGTCGCCAACGAGGCGGCGTTCAAGGCCAAGGGCGTCGACGCCATCGCCATGACCTCGGTCAACGACCCGTTCGTCCTGGCGGCCTGGGCCGAGGCCAGCGGTTCCGGCGGCCGCGTCGACTTTCTCGCCGACGGCAGCGCGCTGTTCGCCAAGGCGGTCGGCCTCGACCTCGACCTGACTGAGCGCGGCATGGGGCTGCGCTCGAAGCGCTATTCGATGCTGGTGAAGGACGGGGTGGTAAAGGAACTCAACGTCGAGCCCCAGCCCGGCGTCGCCGACCTCTCCGGCGCCGAACACATTCTCGCGCAGATCCCGTAGAGCACGGCCTCTGTAGGCGCGATCGTTGATCGCGCCGGACGCGGCCAGCGGCCGCGTCTACAGGGGCTACCGCAAATTCCCCGTGTGGCCGAGCGAGTACCGCCCCGGCTGCGGCCACACCGTCAGGCCGTGCGGCATGCCGCCGACCGGGATCGTCTTCACAGAGCCGTCGTCGGTGTTGAAGGCGTAGATCACCCCGTCGTAGCGCCCCGACAGCCACAGCCATTTGCCGTCGGCGGAGAGGTTGCCCATGTCCGGGCTGCCCCCGCCGGGGATGGTCCAGGTCGCGAGCACGCGCGGCTGAAACATGTCCACCACGCTGACGCTGCCGAGGCCGTTCTTCACCCCGGCGATGTTGTGGGTGCCGCGGTTCGACACATAGAGTTTCGTGCCGTCGCGCGACGGATAAAGCCCGTGCGCCCCGACGCCGGTGCGGATAAAGCCGATTTGCTGGAACGAATCGCCCGCGACCAGGACCAGGCCGTCCTTGAGCAGGTCGGCGACGAAGAACACCGAGCCGTCCGGCGAGACGCGGATGTCCTGCGGCATGCCGCCGGGCGTGAGCTGAAGCATGCCGGCCAGCGTGTGGTGGACGAGGTCGATCTTGGCGAGCGCGTTGGCGAATTCGCAGGTGAAGATCGCATAGGAGCCGTCGGCGGCGAAGTCGGCGTGGTTGATCCCGGCGCAGCGGGGCGTGGGAATGTAGCCCTGCAGCGCCATGGTGTGCGGATCGCGGAACTCCAGCCGCCGCATCGCCTCGGCGACCATGATCGCCGACTTGCCGTCGGGGGTGAAATAGAGGTTGTAGGAATCCGGCACGTCGATCGCCTTGCCGAGCTTGCCGGTCTTGGGGTCGATCGGCATCACGTCGGCATGGCCGCCGCCATTAGAGATGTCGCCCGACACCCAAAGAGTTTGCAGGTCCCAGGAGGGAACGATGTGCTCCGGGCTCGGAACGGCGTCGAGGCTCTCGATCACCTTGAAGGTCTCGGGATCGATGACATCGACCTTGCCGGTGATCAGGTTCGGCGAATAGACGCGGTTGAGATGTCCGGCGACGGCTGGGCTGAACATGCCCGCGCCGGTTCCGGCATAGACGTTGTTCGGATCGACCGGCGCCGGCATCGAGAGGTTGGCCGGCGGCAGATCGATCGCCCGCTGAGGCCCGAGCTGATAGGCCGCCAACTGCAGGAAGTCGCTCTCGGTCCGTCCCTGCTCCACCACACTGCTGCAAAACGAGGCGCATAGGGCCGCGTCCGTGCAGGCGGTCGGGATGGTGAAGGATTGAGCGGTGTCGAGGGCCGAATCCGAGCCGAGCGCCGCCGTCGCCAAGACCAGGATCGACGCCCCGATCCACCCCTGCCGCATCATGGCCCCGTTCCATTATCGTGCGCGGCCGCCCTGACCACGAATCATCTGGCTTTTCTTGCGCCGGCTTGCATGACTGGCGGATGAACGGAGGATGAACATGGGCGACGTCGCAACAATGGCGCGGGCGCGCCTCATCGCCTATTCTCCCGTCCCATGACCCAGCCCCACCGTCCGGTCGGCCCCGGCGACCATGTCTTCCTCGTCGACGGCTCGTCGTTCGTGTTCCGCGCCTATTTTCAGTCGATCCGGCAGGATCGGAAGTACAACTATCGCTCGGACGACCTGCCGATCGGCGCGGTCAGGCTGTTCGCGACCAAGGTGCTGCAATTCGTCAAGGACGGCGCGGCCGGCATCAAGCCGACCCATCTCGCCATCATCTTCGATAAGTCCGAAAACTCGTTCCGCCGCGAGCTCTACCCCGCCTACAAGAGCCACCGGCCCGAGCCGCCGGCCGACCTCGTGCCGCAGTTCCCGCTGATGCGGGCGACGGTCCGGGCCTTCGGCATGGTTCCGGTCGAGCAGGACCGCTACGAGGCGGACGACCTGATCGCCACCTACGCGCGGCAGGCCTGCGACCGGGGCGCCGACGTTCTGATCGTGTCGGCCGACAAGGACCTGATGCAGCTCATCGAGCCCCGCGTCGCCATGTACGACCCGGCCTCCGGCGACCGCGAGGAGCGCCGCATCGGCCCGGCCGAGGTGTTCGACTATTTTGGCGTCGGGCCGGACAAGGTGGTCGATGTCCAGGCGCTCGCTGGCGATTCGACCGACAACGTTCCCGGCGCCCCGGCATCGGCGTCAAGACGGCGGCGCAGCTCATCGGCGAATATGGCGACCTCGAGACGCTGCTCGCGCGCGCCGGCGAGATCAAGCAGCCGAAACGCCGCGAAGCGCTGACGCTGCCCGAGAACGTCAACCGCGTCCTGATCTCGCAGAAGCTGGTCACGCTGGTGCGCGACGTGCCGCTCGAGACGCCGCTCGACGACCTCGCCGCTCCGGCGCTCGACGGCAGGGAGCTCGTCGCCTTCCTGAAAGCGATGGAGCTCACCACGATCACCCGCCGGGTCGGCGAACTCACCGGCGTCGACGTCGGCGCGATCGAGCCGGACCCGCGCTTCGTCGGCCCGGCCGGCTGGCTCGGGCGCAACGGCGACGCGGCGCTCGCGGTCGATGCGTCGACCACGACCGCGAGCGCCGCTTCGGAGGCGCCGCCCGCCGCGCCCGAAGGCATGCGGCCGGCGGAGCTCGCACGGACGCGGGCGGCGGAGGCCAAGGCGCCGGTCGACCGCTCGACCTACCGGACAGTGCGGAGCCTCGACGAGCTCGGCGTCTGGATCGCCCGCGCCCACGAGGTCGGGCTTGTCGGGTTCGACACCGAGACGACGTCGCTCGATCCGTTGCAGGCCGAACTCGTCGGCTTCTCGCTGGCGGTCGCGCCGAACGAGGCCTGCTACGCCCCGCTCGGCCATCGCACGGGCGCGGAGGACCTGTTCGACGGCGGCGGCCTCGTTCCCGATCAGATCCGCGAGGAGGACGCGATCGCGCTCCTAAAGCCGCTCCTGGAAGCGCCGGGCGTGCTCAAGATCGGCCATAACGTCAAGTTCGACCTGCAGATGCTGGCGCAGCGCGGCGTGACCGTCGCGCCGATCGACGACACGATGCTGATCTCCTACGCGCTCGACGCCGCCGCGACCACCGATGGACACGGCATGGACACGTTGTCGGAGCGGTTTCTCGGCCACAAGCCGATCGCGTTTTCCGAGGTCGCCGGCTCGGGCCGCAATTTCGTCGGCTTCGCGCGCGTTGCCATCGACAAGGCGACCGAATACGCGGCCGAGGACGCCGACGTGACGCTGAGACTCTGGCGGGCGCTGAAACCCCGGCTCGCCGCCGAGCGTCTGGCGACCGTCTACGAGACGCTGGAGCGGCCGATGGTCGCTGCGCTCGCCCGCATGGAGCGGCGCGGCGTCTCGATCGATCGCGACATGCTCTCGCGGCTCGCCGGCGACTTCGCCCAGAGCATGGCGCGCCTCGAGGCGGAGATCAGCCGGATCGTCGGCGGCCCGTTCAATCCGGGCTCGCCGAAGCAGCTCGGCGACATTCTGTTCGGCCAGATGGGCCTGCCGGGCGGCAAGAAAACCGCGACCGGCGCCTGGTCGACCACCGCGAGCGTGCTCGACGACCTCGCCGCGGAGGGGCACGAGCTGCCGGCGCGGGTGCTCGAATGGCGGCAATTGTCGAAGCTGAAATCGACCTACGCCGACGCGCTGCCCGGCTACGTCAATCCCTCGACCGGCCGGGTGCACACCAGCTACGCCCTCGCCGCCACCACGACCGGGCGCCTCTCGTCGTCCGAGCCGAACCTGCAGAACATCCCGGTCCGCACCGAGGAGGGCCGGAAGATTCGCCGCGCCTTCGTCGCCCCAAAAGGCAAGAAGCTGATCTCCGCCGACTACAGCCAGATCGAATTGCGCCTGCTCGCCCATATCGCCGACATCCCGGCGCTGAAAAAAGCCTTCGCCGAGGGCCTCGACATTCACGCGATGACGGCGTCAGAGATGTTCGGCACGCCGGTTGCGGGCATGCCGCCGGAAATCAGGAGGCGCGCCAAGGCGATCAATTTCGGCATCATCTACGGCATTTCGGCGTTCGGCCTCGCCAACCAGCTCGGCATCGCGCGCGAGGAGGCGGGCGCCTACATCCGCAAGTATTTCGAGCGCTTCCCCGGCATCCGCGATTACATGGAGGCGACCAAGAAGGCCGCCCGCGCCGACGGCTATGTGACGACCATCTTCGGCCGCAAGTGCCACTATCCGCGGATCGCCTCGTCCAACGCCTCCGAGCGGGCGTTCAACGAGCGCGCGGCGATCAACGCGCCGATCCAGGGCTCGGCCGCCGACATCATCCGCCGCGCCATGGTCCGCATGGAGGAGGCGCTGGCGAAAGCCAGGCTCTCGGCCCTGATGCTGTTGCAGGTGCACGACGAGCTCGTGTTCGAGGCGCCGGACGAAGAGGTCGAGGCGACGCTGCCGGTCGTGACCAAAGTGATGATTGACGCGCCCGAGCCGGCGCTCAAGTTGCATGTCCCATTGCAGGTGGACGCGCGGGCGGCGCAGAACTGGGACGAGGCGCATTAAGGTGGGCGCGATTTGTCATTGCGAGGAGCGTAAGCGACGAAGCAATCCCGTGAAAGTCGGGCGGAAGCGGCGGCTCTGGATTGCTTCGCTTCGCTCGCAATGACGTCGTTTCGTTTTCCCCAGGCTTGCAAATGAGCTCCATCTCCGAACGCTATCGGGCGCTGATCGACGCCGGTCATATCGAATTCGACCCGGCCCAGGCGGCGCTGATCGAAAGACTCGACACGCTCTGCGATCGGCTCGTTGGCCACAGGGCCGAAGCGAAGCCGAGCGCCCTTTCGCGCCTCTTCGGCGCGAAACCCGCCGAGCCGCCGCGCGGGCTCTATGTCCACGGCCCGGTCGGCCGCGGCAAGACCATGCTGATGGATCTGTTCTTCGCTGCGGTCGAGGTCCCGAAAAAGCGCCGGGTCCATTTCCACGCGTTCATGGCCGACGTTCACGCCCGGCTGCACGAGTGGCGCCAGGCGCGCAAGCTTGGCAGGGTGACGGGCGAGGACCCGATCGCCCCCGTCGCAGCCGATCTCGCGCGCGAAGCCTCGCTGTTGTGCTTCGACGAATTCGCGGTGCGCGACATCGCCGACGCGATGATTCTCGGGCGCCTGTTCACGGCGCTGTTTTCGGCCGGGGTCGTCGTGGTGGCGACCTCCAATGTCGCCCCGGACGACCTCTACAAAGACGGGCTCAACCGCGCCCTGTTCCTGCCGTTCATCGCGCTCCTCAAGGAGCGCTGCGAGGTGGCCGAACTCGATGCGCGCACGGACTACCGGCTCGAGAAGCTCGTCAGCGCGCCCGTTTATTACACGCCGCTCAGCCACAAAGCGGATGCTGCGCTCGACGCCGCATTCCTCAGCCTCTCGGGGCGCCGCGCGGCGCGCCGATCGAGATCGAGCTGCTGGGTCGCACGCTCGACGTTCCGCAGGCGGCCGACGGCGTCGCCCGCTTCACCTTCGACGGCCTCTGCCGCAAGCCGCTCGGCTCCGCCGACTTCCTGGAAATCGCCGAGCGCTTCCACACCGTGGTGATCGACCGCATCCCCGTCTTGCGGCCGGCCGAGCGCAACGAGGCGAAGCGCTTCATCATCCTGATCGACGCGCTCTACGACAGCCGGGTCAAGCTCGTGGCGTCGGCCGCGGCCGAGCCGGAGGGGCTGTTCGTCGGCGCCGAAGGAGGGGAGGCGTTCGAATTCGCGCGCACGGCCTCGCGGCTGTTCGAGATGCGCTCGGCCGATTATCTCGCGCTGCCGCACGGCTCGGTCGGCGCGCGGCTCGGCGACCTCGGCGGCATCGCGGAGACCTGAGTGGCGGCTGGCCTCAACGCCGAAACCAACGAAGCGCGGCTCGTCGAGATCGCCCGGGCGCATGTGCGCCGGTTCGGCTACGCGCGCACGACCGTTGTCGGGATCGCGACGGATGCGGGCATGACGCACGCCAACGTCTACCGCTACTTTGCGAGCAAGTCGGCGCTGCTCGAGGAGGTCGTGGCGAGCGGGCTCAGGCCGCTCGAAGCGCGCCTGCGCGAGGCGGCGGAGGGGGCGGATCCGGCCTACGACAAGCTCGAGCGCATGCTGCTCGCGGTCCACCGCGACTATCGCGGCAAGCTCGACAGCGACCCCGAAGTGTTCGACCTCTTGGTCGACGCGCTGACGCGAAACCGGGCAAGCGTACGCAAGCACCGCAGCCGCGTGCAATCGGAGATCCAGCGGGTCTACGAAGAAGGCGTCGCCTCAGGCGCGTTCGCCATGACCGACCGGCGGCGCCGGGCGATGTCGCTGGTTTTCGACGCGGCGCATCGTTTCATCCACCCGGTCGCGCTCAAGCTCGACAAGGACGCCTCGGCGAGCGCCTCGGCGTCCCGCTTCGAGACGGTGCTGGCGATCACCTTGAGGGCGCTCCGGAGCGGGAGGGTGTGAGGGGCGGCTCGCGAGAGCGGGCGAGGAAGAGCGCGCGCGCCGAACGTTTCAATATGTGATAGCCGCATCGACCAAGCTCTTGCCCAGGAGGCGAGATAGTCTCGGGATATCTCGCGTCTATCGCGTTCCGCGCTTGCTCACGCGCCTCGCGCCTCTCCCCTTGCCATTTCGAGCGCCCCGGGCTCGAACTCGCAATAAAGGAGCCGCGTGGCGTCGACCGGACCGGGCAGCGCGATTCGGCCGGGCGGAACCGGCTTGAACCCCATGCGCGCGTAATAGGGTTCGTCGCCGACCAGGATGACGAGCTTCCAGCCCGCCGCCTTGGCAGCCTCGAGCGACCGCGTGACCAGCGCTTCGCCGATCCCCTGGCTGCGGAACACCGGCTCGACGATCAGCGGTCCGAGCAGCAGCGCGCGCTCCCCGCCGATGTCGATCGGCGTCATCGCGTTGGCGCCGACGAGCAGCGTGCCGACGCGGGCGACGAAACTCAGCGCCGGGTCGGGATCCGCCATCTCGCGTACCCGATAGGCGGTGCGGGCGAAGCGGCCCGGGCCGAACACGCGCGCGTTCAGCCGCTCGATGGCCGCCGCGTCGTCGGGCGTCACCGGTTCGAGGAGGAGGGAGAGGTCGGACATCGCGCCGCCTGTACCACGCGGCGCGGCGATCCGTCATCCGTCAGGCGCCGAACTCGTTGGGCTCGCGCCAGCCGCGCTCGAACGGCAGCCGCCAGGAATGGGGCGCGATCAGCTGATAGATCGACTGCGGCCCCCAGGAGCCCGGCGCGTAGATGCGGACCGGCGGGGGGTTGTCGAGCACCCGGGTCGAAATTTCCCACAGGCGCTCGATGCCGTCGGCGGTGCAAAAGAGCGTGTGGTCGCCCTTCATGGCGTCGAGGATCAGCCGCTCGTAGGCCTCGAGCACGGCGGCGCCGTCGCCGGTGTCGTGCAGACGGAACTGCAGGCTCTGCTTGGCGAGCCGCATGCCCGGCCCGGGCTTCTTGCCGTAGAAGGACAGCGACACGCGCGTCTGGTCGGCGAGATCGAAGGTGAGATGGTCGGGCCCCTGCAGACCGAGGCCCGAGTCTTCCGGAAACATGCTGCGCGGCGGCTCCTTGAAGGCGATCGAAATGATCCGCTGGCCTTGCGCCATACGCTTGCCGGTGCGCAGATAGAAGGGCACGCCGGCCCAGCGCCAATTGTCGATCCTGCACTTGACCGCGATGAAGGTCTCCGTATCCGATTCCGGATCGACTCCTTTTTCCTCACGGTAGCCGACGTACTGCCCGCGCACCACATTGGCGGGGTCGATCGGCATCAGCGAGCGGAACACCTTGTTCTTCTCCTCGCTAATCGGGTTCGGGGCCAGCGAGGTCGGCGGCTCCATCGCCACGAAGCCGAGGATCTGGAAGAGGTGGGTCACGACCATGTCGCGAAAGGCGCCGGTGTGCTCGTAAAAGCCGATGCGATTGCCGATATCCAGCGTCTCGGGCACGTCGATCTGCACGTGATCGATGAAATTGCGATTCCAGATCGGCTCGAACAGCCCGTTGCCGAAGCGGAAGGCCAAAATGTTCTGCGCCGGTTCCTTGCCGAGGAAATGGTCGATGCGGAAGATCTGGTCCTCGTCGAACACTTTGTGCAGTTCGGCGTTGAGCGCCGTCGCGCTCTCGAGGTCGGTCCCGAACGGCTTTTCCATGATCACCCGCGAGCCTTTGGCGAGGCCCGCCTCTTCCAGCATCCCGACCGCCGACAGCGCTGCGTTCGGCGGCACGCTGAGGTAGTTGACGAGTTGGAAAGTTCCGCCGACCGACTCCGCGGCCCGCTGGACGGCCGCAGCCAGCGCCTTGGGGCCCTGCTTGATCGGGACGTAATCGAGCGCGGCGTCGAGCGTCGGCCAGTCGCTCTGGGCCGGCGGGTGATCGTGATGCATCTGAATGGCCTTGTGGGCGAGCGCGCGGAAGTCGTCCGGCGTCATGTCGTCGAGCGAAACGCCGACGATGCGGCACTTGTGGATAAAGTCCGCCGTGATGAGGTGAAAAAGCCCGGGCAGGAGCTTGCGCTGGGAAAGATCGCCGGTCGCGCCGAACAACACGACGACCTGCGGCAACTTCGGACCGACCCCGGCCGGTATCTTGGACATCACGTCTCTCCGTCATCCCCTTGGGCCGCTCAGTCTGCGGGCCAATGCGTGACAGTCGTGCGACAGGAGCGCGGCGATGGCAAGGGCGGAGCCGGGCGGGGAGGTTGTCGCTTGTCTGGAGCGCGCACATGTCCGGGGCTGGTCGTGGGGCCGCTCGAGGCGCGCGTCGCCCGGGCGGCCTGGCGATCCTAATCGGCGACGGCTTGGGGTTTGTCCAGTCTCGGCGTGGCGCCGGCCCGGGTCGGGCTGGCCGCCTTGGTCGGCTGGAACATGAGGATCAGCGGCAAGCCGATCAGCGAGAAATACGCCATGATCAAAAAGTCGTTGGCATAGGCGATCGTGACCGCCTGCTGCGTCACCAGCCCGTCGAGCGCAGCGAGGCCCTGCGCGCTCGAAGCGGCGAATTTGCCGGCGACGTCCGGCAGTCTCATCGCGTCGTTGAAGGGGGTCACGAATTCGGCGATCTGGCTGTGAAAGATTGCGGTGTTGTTGACGAGGTTGGCGACCATCAGCGAGATGCCGACCGAGGAGCCGATATTGCGGATCAGCGTCCACATCGCGGCGCCATGGGTGCGAAATTCGGCCGGCAGCGTCGAATAGCCGACCGTCTGCAGCGGCACGAAAACGAGCCCGAGCCCGGCGCCCTGGGTGATGCTGGTGACGATGATCACGCGCGCCGGCGTCTCGGCGTTCCAGCCGGACATCTGCCAAAGCGCATAGGTGGCGACCGACCAGCCGACCAGCATCAGCCCCCGCGGCTCGACGCCCCGGTTGAGCAGACGACCGACCACCATCATGGAGAGAAACGTGCCGATGCCGCGCACGCCGAGGAGATAGCCGCTGGTCAGCACGGGGTAGCCGAGCAGGGTCTGAAGGAAAGGCGTCAGCAGCGCCATGGTGGCGAGCAGGATGAGGCCGTTCAGGAACATGATCGCGTTGGCGAGGGCGAAATTGCGGTCGCGAAACATTCTCAGCGGGATAAACGGCCGGTCGGTCGTCGCCGCGTCGGCGAAGAAGAAGTAGAAGCCGACGATCGACAGAAGCGCTTCGGCGACGATCTCGCCCGAATTCGAACCAGCCCAGGTCCTGCCCTCGGTCGAGCATCAACTGAAGCGCGCCAATGCCGAGCCCGAGGCTCAGAAAGCCCATCCAGGAAAAAGGCGTGCGATAATTCGCCCGCTCGCGGCGCATGAGGATCGCGAGGCCGATCGCGGTCAGCGCGCCGAACGGCAGGTTGACGTAGAACACCCAGCGCCAGGAATACGAATCGGTCAGCCAGCCGCCGAGCGTCGGTCCCATGATCGGGCCGAGCATCACCCCCATGCCGAAGGTCGCCATCGCCGATCCGCGCTTTTCGACCGGGTAGACGTCGAGCATCACGGACTGGGCGAGCGGCATCAGCCCCGCGCCGAACACGCCCTGCAACAGACGGAAGCCGACCATCTGTCCGATCGTCTGGGCGATCCCGCACAGCATCGAAGCGGCCGTGAAACCGATGGCGGCGATGATGAACAGCCTCTTGCGGCCAAATCGGCTGGCGGCCCAACCGACCGGCGCGGTCATGATCGCCGAGGCGACGATGTAGGACGTCAGCACCCAGTTGATCTGATCCTGGGTCGTCGACAGCGAACCCTGCATGTAAGGCAGCGCGACGTTGGCGATGGTCGTATCGAGCGCCTGCATGATCACGGCCAGCATCACACAGATCGTCAGGAGCGCGCGCTGGAGGGGACTGTAGTCGTCGAACGAATGGGTCATCGGTTTGAGGGCGCGCCCGCGGCGCCCGGAGCGCCGTGTGGCGCCCGTTCGCCTGGAGAGTTCGTTTAGAGCGCGGGACCGGCCGGCGTCGACCGGCCTATTGTCGCGGGGGAGCGGGGCGAGCGGGGGCGGGCGAGCGGGGACGGCACGGACGAGGACACCGCGCGGCCCCCCCACAGGGCGTCCGTCAGGACGCCCGTCCGGCGCCAGAATATTGGGCGTCCGTCAGGACGCCCGTCCGGCGCCGGGATATGGGGCCGCGCCTCTCTGTCGACGGGTCGGGTCTAATGCAGCTGCGTCCCGGCGTCGTCGCCGCGGGCGAGCCCGATGGTGGTGATTGCCACCAGCATCTCGGCGCGAGATCTCAGGTCGATCGACTCGAGCAGCGCCTGCTTCTCCCGCGGACCGCAGGGACTCATCATCGAGAGGCCGTTCACCAGCGCCTCGTTGGACGCCTTCTTGATGTCGCTCCAGGCGACCTTGACCTCGTTGACCTCGGCGAAGCGCCTGAGCGTCGCGAGCAGCGAATCGCGATCGACCGCCGCTTCGCCCGCGCCTTCCATGAAGTCCTGGGCGAAGGGCGCGTAATCGGCCGCAGCGACGCGATACGGCGTCGCATAAGGCATCTCCTCGGCGATGCGGAACCGGGCGACGCCCATCAACGTCATGAAGCAGCGACCATCGCCGACCTCGGCGTATTGCACGATCCGGCCTGCGCATCCGATCGGGTATAGGTCCGGCGGCGGCCCCGCCGAGGTCTCGGGCGCCGCCGGCTGGATGATGCCGACGAGCCGCTCGCCGCTCAGCGCGTCGTCCAGCATGGCGAGGTAGCGCGGCTCGAAGACGGTGAGCTGGAGCGGCCGGCGCGGCAACAAGAGCGCCCCCTCCAGCGGAAAGAGCGGGATCGTGGCGGGCATGTCGGCCGGCTCGGCAAACGTGCGGTTGAGCTTCATCGCGTCCATTCCATCCCCTTGCGGCAGCCCGCTCTCGCCGTCCGCAAGAAAGCCACCCTAGAACCAGATCGCGGACAGTTTGCGGCGCGCTGCGACCGACGCCGGATCCATCAGGCCCCAGGCTTCGAAAAACTGCAGCAGCTGCTTGCGCGCCGCCTCGTCGTTCCATTTGCGATCGCGGCGGATGATCTCGATCAACTGATCGGCGGCGGCGTCCCGGTCGCCCTTGGCCGACAGCGCGACCGCCAGATCGAACCGCGCCTGATGGTCGTCCGGATTGGCCGCGACGGCCGCTTCGAGCGGACCGAGTTCGCCGACGCTGGAGGCCTGCTCGGCCAGGTTCACCGCCGCCTGGGCTGCGGCGATGGCCGGATCGGGCTCCCGGCCCGGCGCCAGGGCGGGCGCGGTCGCCAGCAGCGCCTTCGCCTCGGCGACATTGCCGGCGGCGACGTGCAGCTTCGCGAGACCCCCGATCGCCTTCGCCTCGTCCGGGGTTTCGGCCAGGATTTGGGCGTAGATCGAGGCCGCGCCGGCCGCGTCGCCCTTGGCGGCGGCCTCCTCGGCCTCAGCCAGCAGATCCGTGGTCCCGCCCTTGAGCGGCCCGACCAGACGTTCGATGAATCCGCGGATCTGGCCCTCGGGCAGAGCGCCGACGAAGCCGTCCACCGGCTGGCCCCGATCGAAGGCGATCACCGCGGGGATCGACTGGATGCCGAGCTGGCCGGCGATCTGCGGATGCTCGTCGATGTTCATCTTGACGAGCGCCACCTTGCCGCCCGAGTCCCGCACCGCCTTTTCAAGCGCCGGCGCGAGCTGCTTGCAGGGCCCGCACCATGGCGCCCAGAAGTCGACCAGAACCGGCTTCTGCTGCGAAGCGGTCAGCACGTCCGCGCGAAACGACGCCGTCGTCACTTCCTTGACCGCCGTCGCCGTCGCTCCGTTTCCGTTCGCCATTGTCCAATCGTCTCCCAGCCCGGCGAGGCCCGCGCCTTCGCCAAATGTCCCGTTTCGCGGCCCTAGATGGAGGCGCGCGCCCTTTTATTCAACCATTTCACGCTGCCGCCCGAGCGCGACGATGAGCGGCTCGTGGCCGGCGGCGCGCAGGAACTTCACCAGATCGGCGCTGGCGAGGCCCGTGGTGCGGGTGTTGACCAGCGGGTGGAAATTGAGGCGCTCGTGCGCCATCATCGCCTCGTCGAGCACGACGCTGACCCGGCCGTCGCGATCGTTGATCGCGCCGAAGGGCGTCACCGCGCCGGGCCGGACGCCCCAGACCCCTTCCAGGAGGTCGGCCGAGCCGAACGACACGCGCCCTTGCCCGCCGATCCGCTCGTGCACCCGCTTGAGATCGACCTCCGTCGCCTCGCCGAGCACGAGCAGGAAGAGCCGGCCCTTCTTGTCCTTGACGAACAGGTTCTTGGTGTGGCCGCCCGGGATTTCGCCGCGCAGCGCCTGCGCCTCCTCGACCGTGAACAGCGGCGGATGCTCGACCGTCGAGGTGTCGACGCCAAGGTCGGCGAGATAGGCGAGAAGCTCTTCAGGAGAAGCGGGCATTGGCGGCGCTGAGGGGTGGGAGGCGACGGTCAGTAGACCCTGCGGCGGCGGCGGGCAAGCCGGCTTAAACCAGGGCCCGGCCGAGAAAACGCTGGCGCAGCGGCGCAAACTCTGTATAAGCGCCCGATCCGCCGCCCGGAAGGCCGGCGGATTTTCTCGTTGCGACCGACCTGGACGACATCCCGGCTCGGCCGTCTTTTCGACAAGAGGCAGGCCTAAGGGCGGCCGCAGATCAAGGAAACATTCGATGTCGATCACCGCCGAGCGCAAGACCGCGCTCATCAACCAGTATGCCCAAAAGGTCGGCGACACCGGCTCGCCGGAGGTTCAGGTCGCGATTCTCACCGAGCGGATCGCCAACCTGACCAGCCACTTTAAGACCCACGTCAAGGACAACCACTCGCGGCGCGGCCTGCTCAAGATGGTTTCGCAGCGCCGCACGCTGCTCGACTACGTCAAGAAGCAGGACGAAGCCCGTTACAAGTCTCTGATCGAGCGCCTCGGCATCCGCCGCTAAGCCTCGAACCGCAAAGGGACGCCTCGCGAGGCGCTCCCTTGATCCAATCGGGCGGCGGCAAGGGCCGGCGTCCGGCATTCGACATGCGAAGGCCTCGCGTCATGGCAGGATCGCCGGGGGCTGGAGCGACTTTTCCGCCCAGCCTCCAGCCGTCTTGCCGATGACGAGCCCGAAGAAAACGGGCGGCATGGACCGCAGGCTTTCGCATCCTTACCCAGGATGAAGAAAGATGTTTGATATTCAACGCGAAGAACTCGACTGGTGCGGGCGCAAGCTCGTGCTGGAAACCGGCCGCATCGCCCGTCAGGCTGACGGCGCCGTGCTGGCGACCTGGGGCGAGACCACCGTGCTCGCCACGGTCGTTGCGGAGAAGTCCGCCAAGCCCGGCCAGGACTTTTTCCCCCTCACCGTCCATTATCAGGAGAAGACCTTCGCCGCCGGTCGCATTCCCGGCGGCTACCTCAAGCGCGAAGGCCGGCCCTCCGAGCGCGAGACCCTGACATCGCGGCTGATCGACCGTCCGATCCGCCCGCTCTTTCCCGACGAGTTCCGCTGCGACACGCAGATCATCGCGACTGTGCTCTCCTATGACCTCGAGTCGGATTCCGACATTCTCGCCATGGTCGCCGCCTCGGCGGCGCTCACGCTGTCGGGCGTGCCCTTCATGGGCCCGATCGGCGCGGCCCGGGTCGGCCTGATCAAAGGGGAAGTCAGGGTCAACCCGATGGTCGAGGACATGAAGGATTCGAACTCTCGATCTCGTCGTCGCCGGCACCGCCGACGCCGTGCTGATGGTCGAGTCGGAGGCTCAGGAGCTCAGCGAAGAGATGATGCTGAAGGCCGTCATGGCCGGCCACGCCAGCTTCCAGCCTGTCATTGCCGCGATCATTCGCCTGGCCGAGAAGGCGGCCAAGGAGCCGCGCGACCTTCCCGCAAGCGACCGCGCCGAGGTCGAGAAGGCGGTGCTCGAGGTCGGCGAGGCCGATCTCCGGGCGGCCTATTCGCTGACCCAGAAGCAGGAGCGCTATGCGGCGGTCGACGCCGTCAAGGCCAAGGTGACGGCCGCCCTCGCGCCGGAAGGCGGGGACGCCAAGTTTCCCGCCTCCGAAGTCGCCGAGGCGATCCACAACGCCCAGGCCAAGGTCGTGCGCTGGAACATCCTCGACCACGGCCGGCGCATCGACGGTCGCGACCTGACGACCGTCCGGCCGATCCTGGCGCAGGTCGGCGTGCTGCCGCGCACCCACGGCTCCGCGCTCTTCACCCGGGGCGAGACGCAGGCGCTCGTGGTGGCGACCCTCGGCACCGGCGAGGACGAGCAGTATGTCGATTCGCTCGACGGCACCTACAAGGAGCGGTTCCTGCTCCACTACAACTTCCCGCCTTATTCGGTCGGCGAGACCGGCCGCATGGGCACGCCCGGCCGGCGCGAGATCGGTCACGGCAAGCTCGCCTGGCGCGCGATCCGTCCGATGCTGCCGACCGCAGCGGAGTTCCCCTATACGATCCGCGTGGTTTCGGAGATCACCGAGTTCGAACGGCTCGTCCTCCATGGCCACGGTCTGCGGCTCGTCGCTTGCGCTGATGGACGCCGGCGTTCCGCTGAAGCGCCCGACCGCCGGCATCGCGATGGGCCTCATCCTCGAAGGCGAGCGCTTCGCGGTGCTGTCCGACATCCTCGGCGACGAGGACCACCTCGGCGACATGGACTTCAAGGTCGCCGGCACCAGCGAGGGCGTCACCTCGCTGCAGATGGACATCAAGATCGCCGGCATCACCGAGGAGATCATGCGGGTCGCGCTCGCCCAGGCGCGCGAGGGTCGTCTGCATATCCTCGGTGAGATGAGCAGGGCCATCACCGGCGCGCGCGCCGAACTCGGCGAGTTCGCCCCGCGCATCGAAACAATGAAGATCCCGACCGACAAGATCCGTGAGGTGATCGGCTCGGGCGGCAAGGTGATCCGCGAGATCGTCGAGAAGACCGGCGCGAAGGTCAACATCGAGGATGACGGCACCGTCAAGATCGCCTCCAGCGACGGCGCCAAGATCAAGGCCGCCATCAACTGGATCAAGTCGATCGCCTCCGAGCCGGAAGTCGGCGCGATCTACGACGGCACCGTTGTCAAGACCGTCGAGTTTGGCGCCTTCGTCAATTTCTTCGGCTCCAAGGACGGCCTTGTCCACATCTCCCAGCTCGCCAAGGGCCGGGTCGCCAAGACGACGGACGTCGTCAAGGAAGGCGACAAGGTGAAGGTCAAGGTGCTCGGCCACGACGACCGCGGCAAGGTGAAACTGTCGATGCGCGTCGTCGACCAGCAGACCGGCGCCGATCTCGAGAAGGCCCAGGCCGCGGAGACGGCGAGCGTCGCCGCCGACTGAAGCAGCAGCATGGATTATTGGAGCGGCGCCCGCTTGAGGCGCCGCTTTTCTTTCAGTACCCGGCGGAGCGGTCGAGGAAGTCTTCGCTTAACCTGCTGGTAAGGATGTGGCGTTATGGAAATCGCTGCGGGGGCGAAGACGTGGGGATGACATGAAAGTCAGTTTTTCCGCCGGCCTGGACGACGGCCGCGACTTGACTCCGATCGGCCGCGTCACCGCGACCACGCGCTGGCGGGCGGCCGCCGAACCGGGAACCGAAGAGGAGCGAAAGGCGGCGATCGGGTCACTCGTCCGTGAAGCCGCGGAATACGACGCCGACGCCATCGTCGACGTCCGGTTCCAGGTGGACGGGGTCAAAGGCGTCGACATCGAAGGCGTCGCGCTTCAGCGCGTCACTGTGACCGGACTTGCCGTCCGCTTTGCCAAGGCCGCGGCGGCCTGAACATTCCCACCCGGGCGAGTTCCGCGCGCCGAGCTATTCGGCGGCCTGACGCAACAGTGGCGTCGCCGCTTCTCTGCGGCGCAGCGCGTCCTCGCGTTCGGGGATGTAGCTGCGGGTGAGCGGAACCGCGTCCTGGCGCTTGGCGAGCTGGATCTGGAAGACCATGTGGCCGTCGATGCGGAAGGCGGTCTCGGACCCGGCGAGATAGAACTCCCACATCCGGCAGAACCGGTCCCCCGCGATCGCCGCCGCCTTGTCCCAGTTCGATATGAACCGCTCGCGCCAGGCGCGTAGCGTCTCGGCGTAGTGCAGCCTCAGGATCTCGATGTCCGTGACGTAGAGCCCCGCCCGCTCGATCGCCGGCAATACCTCCGAAAGGCTTGGAATATAGCCGCCGGGGAAAATATATTTGCGGATCCAGGCGTTGGTCGCCCCGGGCACGGAATTGCGCCCGATCGCGTGGAGCAGCATCACCCCGTCGTCCTTGAGCAGGCGGCGGACGTTCTGGAAATATTCGTCATAGCGGGCGACCCCGACATGCTCGAACATTCCGACCGAGACGATGCGATCGAACGTTTCCTGCATGTCGCGATAGTCCTGCAGGCGGAAATCGAGCCGCCCGGCGAAACCAGACGTCTGCGCCCGCTCCTGCGCCACAGAAAGCTGCTCCTCGGAGAGCGTGACCCCGGTCGCCTTCCCCGCTCCGGCGACGCCGGCGAGGTAGAGCGCCATGCCGCCGAAACCGCAGCCTATGTCGAGCACGGTCGCGCCCTCCTCGACAAGCAGCTTGGCGGCGATATGCCGCTTCTTCGCTCTCTGGGCGTCTTCGAGCGACTGCCCGGGATGCTCGAAATAGGCGCAGGAATATTGCTTGTCGGCATCGAGAAAGAGGTCATAGATCCGCCGATCGTGATCGTAGTGGCGGGCGATATTCGCTTTCGCTCGCTTGCGATCGTTGATCTGATGGAAGTCGCGGAAAACCACGCGGGCTTTCTCGATCGCTTTGACCCAGGGCAGCACTTCGATTTTCGCGAGATTTCGGGCGCCCAGCTCCAGAATTTGATAGAGCGACCCCTTGGTGACGACGAACCGTCCGTCCGTGTAGAGTTCGCCGAGATAGAAGGACGGGTCGATCAACAGCTCCCGCTCAGCGGCCCGATCGACGAGGCGGGCGCCAAGCTCCGGTCCCGCGCCGTCGCCGAACCGGTGCCGGACGCCGTCCGCGGTTTCCAATTCCAGATTGCCGGTCTGCACCAGCTTGCCGAGCAGCGTTGCAAAAGAACCGACCATGCCCTCACACCCCATTCTCGCAGCGCGCCTCCCCGACCGCTGCGTCACACCTAATGCTTATGTATGGAGCGTTTGCCGGTCATTTCAAGACTGATCCCGGTACTCCCGCTCGGCTCACGCGAAATTGAGGCACCGTCTTGGTTTGGCCCCATTCGTCAGGGTATGTCCGCCGCCGTTTTCCTTTCGCGGCTTTTGCGATAGACGACGGTCAGATCGGCTGAGGATTTCCAGTTCGTGCAGTATGTTTCGACGCGCGGAGCGGCGCCAGCGCTCGGCTTTGCCGACGCGCTTCTCGCTGGCCTCGGCCGGGACGGCGGCCTTTATGCGCCGCTGACGCTGCCGGAGTGGCGACCGGACGACATTCGGGCGCTCCGGGGACTGCCATACCACCGCGCGGCGGTGCGGGTGATGTCCGAATTCGTTGGCGACGACTTCTCGGCCGCCGAACTCCAGGCGATAACGGCCGACGCTTACGCTGGGTTCCGGCATGCCGCCACGGCGCCGCTCGTTCAGATCGAATCGAACCTTTTTGCGCTCGAACTGTTCCATGGCCCGACGCTGGCGTTCAAGGACTTCGCCATGCAATGGCTCGGCCGCGCGATGAACCGCGTGTTGGACGACCGCGGCGAACGGGCAACCATCCTGGGCGCGACCTCCGGCGACACCGGGGCGGCCGCGATCGAGGCGTTCGGCGGACTGGCGCGGACCGACGTCTATATCCTTTATCCGCAGGGACGCGTGTCGGACGTCCAGCGCCGACAGATGACCACGGTCGGTAAGGCGAACGTGCATGCGCTCGCGATCGGGGGCACGTTCGACGACTGCCAGCGCATCGTCAAGGATCTGTTCGGGGACCTCGGTTTTCGCGACGCGATGCATCTGTCGGGCGTCAATTCGATCAACTGGGCCCGCATTTTGGCTCAGATCGTGTATTATTTCGTCGCCGCGGTCGCCCTCGGCGCGCCGGACCGAGCGATCTCCTTCGCCGTGCCAACCGGCAATTTCGGCGACATCCTCGCCGGCTACTACGCCAAGCGCATGGGCCTTCCGATCGAGCGGCTGATCATCGCCACCAACGAGAACGACATTTTGGCGCGCGCGCTGGCGACCGGCCGCTACGAGCCGCGCGGCGTCAAGGCGACGCGATCGCCCTCGATGGACATTCAGGTGTCGTCCAACTTCGAGCGCCTGCTGTTCGAGGCCTCCGGCCAGGATGCGAAAGCGGTGCGGGCGCTGATGACCCAATTCGGCGCCGAGGGATCGTTTGCGATCCCGCCGGCGATCCTCTCGCGAATCCGCGCCGATTTCAGCGCCGAGCGGGTCGACGAGGCCCAGTGCGCCGCCGAGATGACGCGCGTCTATCGCGATTGCGGGCTCATCGTCGATCCGCACAGCGCGGTCGGAATCGGCGCCGCGCGGCGCGGGCTCGCCGACGCCCCGGGGACTCCGATGGCGGCGCTCGGGACCGCGCACCCGGCCAAGTTCCCGGAGGCGGTCGAAGCTGCGACCGGCGTGCGCCCTCAGCTGCCAGCCCATCTTGCCGATCTCATGGGCCGACCCGAGACGATTGTCGCGCTCCCGAACGACAAGACGGCGGTGGCGCGATATCTCCGCGAAACCGCGAAAGGGCCGGTGTGAGCGTCCGCGCGACAACGCTGCCTTCGGGCCTCGCCGTCGTCACCGACGGAAGCCCGCATGTCCGGACCGCCGCCGTCGGCGCGTTCGTTGCGGCAGGCTCCCGTCATGAGAGCGTCGCCGAGCACGGCCTGTCGCATCTTCTCGAGCACATGGCGTTCAAGGGCACCCGGCGGCGAAGCGCCCGAGAAATCGCCGAGGCGATCGAGGACGTCGGCGGGGACCTCAACGCGGAAACCGGCGTCGAGCGAACGGGTTACTTCGCCCGGGTGATCGGCAGCGACGTCGACCTGGCGCTCGACGTTCTGGGCGACATTCTGACCGACAGCGTGTTCGACGCCGCCGAGCTCGAGCGCGAGAAGAACGTCATCGTCCAGGAGATCGGGGCGGTGGAGGACACGCCCGACGACTATGTGTTCGATCTCCTGACCGCCAGCGCCTGGCCGGACCAGCCGATCGGCCGACCGATCCTCGGCACCCGCGAGGGAGTCGGAGGGTTCGATCGGGAGGCGATCGACCGTTACCTGCGACGGCGCTACGGCGCGTCCTCGACCGTGGTCGCCGCGGCCGGCGCGGTCGATCACGACGAGATCGTCGAACTGGCCCGATCGCGTCTCGCCGGCCTGCCGAGCGGGGAGCCGGCGCCGCTGAAGCCCGCCGACTATCGCGGCGGGGAGGCGCGCCTCAAGCGCAAACTCGAGCAGACGCATGTCGTCGTCGCCTTCGAGGGCCGGCCAGTCGGGGCGCCGGACCATGATGCGGCGCAGGTCTTCGCGGCTGCAACCGGGGGCGGCATGTCGTCGCGCCTGTTCCAGGAGGTGCGGGAAAAGCGCGGCCTCGCCTATTCGATCTACTCGTTTCACTGGGACTACGCCGACACCGGACTGTTCGGCGTCTACGCCGGCTCGGCCGACCGCGACGCCGCCGAGGTTGTCGCCGCCTCGCTCGATTGCCTGGCTCAAGCCGCCCACTCGCTCGAAGAGGCCGAGATCCGGCGGGCCAGGGCGCAGATGAAAGTCTCCCTCCTGACGGCGCTCGAGTCGCCCGCCGCGCGCGCTCAGCAGCTTGCCCGGCAGATGCAGATTTACGGCCGGCTTCTGTCGCTCGACGAGATGATCGCGCGCGTGGACGCCGTCTCCGCCGACGCCGTTCGCAAAACCGGCGCAGCCATGCTTAGATCGCCGCCCACCGTCGCAACGATCGGCGCTGTCGCCAAGGTTCCCGGCCGGGCCCAGATCGCCGAGGCGCTGAGGGGAGTTCTGATGGCGCTTTTCGGCTTGACACGATCGGTCAATCCCGAGCCCCTCCTGCGTGGCGACGGGCTCTACCTGCGCCCGGCGACGCCGGCGGATTTTGCCGTCTGGTCGCAGCTCCGGGCGATGAGCCGCGCCTACCTCGAGCCGTGGGAGCCGACCTGGCCGGACGACGACCTGACGCAGGCGGCCTTCCGGCGGCGGCTCAAGCGCCAGGAGGAGGACATGGCCCGCGACGAGGCCTACGCCTTCCTCATTTTCGACCAGACCTCCGAGCAGCTGATCGGCGGCGTCACGCTTGGCGGCGTCCGCCGCGGCGTGTCGCAGAGCGGCACGTTCGGCTACTGGATGGGCGCCCCTTACGCCGGCAAGGGGCGCATGACGCGGGCGGTCGCGGCGATGGTCGAATTCGCTTTCGGCAAATTGCGGCTGCACCGGGTCGAGGCGGCCTGCATCCCGGACAACGCGGCCTCGATCGCGCTGCTCGAGCGCAACGGCTTCCAGCGCGAGGGGTTTGCGCGCGGCTACCTCAAGATCGACGGGGCCTGGCGCGATCATGTCCTTTTCGCGCTCCTCGAAAGCGACGCGCGAACGCGGTCGACGGCGGTCTGACTTGCCGGTCATCGATTTGCGCGCAGTCAAGACCGGTCTTCGGACGGAACGCCGCCCCGCCGGGTCGGGCGCGACGCGCATGGCCAGCTCGGTCGCCGCCGCGTTGCGCCTGGTCCTGTTCGTCGCGCTCGTCCTTTCGGCCTGCCGGCCCGCGCTGGCGGTCCAGTCGGTGCGCGTGTCGGCCGATTCCGACGCCATCGATCTCACCCGCGCCGTCGAGCACTACAGCGCTCAAGGCGACCGCATTCAGGTCTCCACCGCGCCGGGCGCCGACGGCATCGTCCGACGCATCGAGGTGAGCGCGCTCGAGGCCGGCGCCGAGCCCGCGTGGATCGTGTTCGCGCTGACCAATGATTCCGACGAGCAGCTGACCCGCCTCATCGTCGCCCCCCATTTTCGCTTCGTGGGCTCGGGGGTCGTCTGGCCGGACCTCGGCTCGTCGCGCATCACCACGATCACCGCGAGCCAGGGGCAGGCCCCCGAGCGGGAAGACAATGACCAGGCCGACGTGTTCCGCCTGACGCTCGACCCCGGCACGACCGTGACCTATGTCGCCGAGCTGCGCACCCCGTCGCTGCCGCAGCTCTATCTGTGGGAGCCGGACGCCTTCAAGGACAAGTCGACCAGCCTCACGCTCTACGAGGGCATCCTGATCGGCATCGCGGGCCTGCTCGCGCTCTTCCTGACGATCGTGTTCGTCGTGCGCGGGGCGATGATCTTTCCCGCCGCCGCCGCGCTCGCCTGGGCGGTATTCGTCTATGTCTGCATCGACTTCGGCTTCTGGCGGAAGATGTTCGGGCTCGAGGACGCCTCGGAGCGGATCTGGCGCGCCGGCGTCGAGGCGACCATCGCCGCAACCCTGATCGTTTTCCTGTTCGCCTATCTCAACCTGCGCCGCTGGCATGTCCGCTACACCCATTTCGCGCTCGCCTGGCTCCTGATGATGGCGGCGGTCGTCGCGCTCTCGGTGTTCAACGCGCCGGTCGCCGCAGGCGTGGCGCGCATCTCGATCGCGACCGTGGCGGGCGTCGGCCTGCTCCTCATCCTGAGCCTTGCGGCGCGCGGCTCCGATCGCGCGGTCATGCTGATTCCGACCTGGTACCTGCTCGCCGTCTGGGTGGTGGCGGCCGGCGCCGCGGCGCTCGGCTATCTGACCAACGACCTCGCCTCGCCGGGGCTTGTCGGCGGCCTCGTGCTGATTGTCATGCTGATCGGCTTCACGGTGATGCAGTTTGCCTTCTCCGGCGCCCGGGGCGCCGGCGACAGGGTGGGCGACGCGGAGCGGCGCTCGCTGGCGATGGCCGGCTCGGGCGAAGCGATCTTCGACTGGAACGTGGTCAACGACGAGATCAGCGGCGGCGAGGCGCTGGAAAATCAACTCGGTCTCAAGCGCGGCCAGCTCGAGGGGTCCGCCGCCAACTGGCTCGACGTGCTGCATCCGCTCGACCGGGACCGCTATTCCCTGGCCCTCGATGGGCTGTTGCACCAGCGCTCCGGGCGGATCAACCACGAGCTCAGGCTGCGCGGCGCCGACGGCCATTATTTCTGGTACACGCTGAAGGCCCGGCCGGTCGTCAGCGCCGACGGCGAGGTGGTGCGCGTCATTGGCTCGCTGGCGGACGTCACCGAAATCAAGTCGGCCGAGGAGCGCATGCTCCATGACGCCATTCACGACAACCTGACCGGGCTGCCGAACCGCGAACTGTTCCACGACCGTCTCGACACCGCTGTCAACCAGGCGACGAAACCCGGCGCGGCGGCGCCGACCACGCTCGTCGTCGACATCGACGATTTCCAGCGCATCAACGATTCCTATGGTCTGTCGATGGGCGACGCGACGCTGCTGGCGATCGCCCGCCGGCTGGCGCGCGACCTCAAGCCGGGCGACACCCTCGCCCGGCTGGCCGGCGACCAGTTCGGAATCATCGTTTTCGCCGATTCGCGGCCGGCCGAGCTCGGCGAGCGGCTCGACGCGTTGCGCGCGGCGCTCGCCGCCCCGATCAGCTTCGGCGAGCGGGAGATCGCGCTCACCGTATCGATCGGCGCGGCCGTGTACGACCCAAAGCTGCACGCCAAGGGCGGCGACCTCATCGCCGACGCGCAACTGGCGCTGGCCAACGCGAAAAAGGCCGGCGGCGACCGGGCGGAGCTGTTCACCCGGATCATGCGCTCGTACCGCTCGGACCGGCAGTCGCTCGAAAACGACATCCGCCACGCGCTCGAACGCGGCGAGATCACGGTGCTGTTCCGGCCGATCGTGCGGCTCGAGGACCGGACAGTCGCCGGCTTCCAGGCCTTGAGCCGCTGGCGGCATCCGAGGCTTGGCGTCCTCGAGGAGAGCGATTTCGGCGCTGCGGCCGATGCGACCGGCGCCGTGGTCGATATCGGCTCCTTCGCCCTCGAGACCACGGCGCGCGAGCTCGCCGCCTGGCAGAAGGCGCTCGAGGTCAATCCGCCGATCTTCGCCACCGTCGGCGCGTCGTCGCGGCAAATGCTCGGCCACGATCTCCTGACCGACGTCCGATCGGCGCTCACCCGACACTTCGTGCAGCGCGGTTCGCTGAAGATCGCCGTCGCCGAGAGCCTGGTGATGGAGAACCCGGAATACGCCGCGGCCGTTCTGAGGCGCGTGCGCGAGATCGGCGCGGCCTTGATGCTGGATCGCTTCGGCGCCGGCTACACCTCGCTCGGCCACCTGCCGCAATACCGTTTCGACGCCATGCGGATCGACGCCTCCCTGGTGCGGCCCAACGCCTTCGGCCAGCGCTCGCCGATCCTGCGTTCTGTCGTCGCCATGGCGCAGGAGATCGGCATGGACGTCATTTCCGAAGGGGCGGACACCGAGTTCGGACGCGGTCGAACTCGCCCAGATCGGTTGCCAGTTCGCGCAAGGGGCGGCGTTCGGCCAGCCGATGAGCGCCGCCGCGGCGCGTAAGCTCATGGGCGCGGAGCCGGCGTGAGCTGGAGTGTGAGTGGCGGTCTCCGATTTATCTCAGCGAATCATCTCCACCTTCACCCCCACGTCGTCCGCAATCAGCGCCCACTGCCGATCCGCCGTCAACACCGACGCGCGCAGACGACGGCCGAGCGCGAGGCAGAATCGGTCGCCTAATGACAGCCCGGCGCGATCCGTCAGGGTGCGCATTAAGCCGACATCGATCGCCATTTCCTCGTCGGCGGGAATGACGGTGCAGGCGAGCGCTTGAAGGACCGCGCGCACCCGCTCCGGGCTATTGCCGCCTCGCGCGAGCCCCCCCGCGACTTCCGCAAAGTTGACCGCTGAGACTACGGCATGATCGAGGACCGCCGCGACGCGATCCGCGCCGGGCTCCGCATTCAATCCGGCCAGAAGCGCAGACGCATCGAGGACAAACCTCATTTGTCTCTGTCAAAGGCGCGGCGACGCTCGGCAATGAGTTCGTCCGAACGCATGGGCGGATGGGACAATTCTCGCACCAGCGCGCGTGCAGCGGCTACCCGCGCCGCGCCGTCCTCCGAAGGAGCCTGCGGAACAATCCGACGGTAAATCGTTCCCCGCGAAAAGAAATTGCCTGCCGCCACCCGCCCCTTCCGATCGGGGCGCCAGCCGCGCGGCGCCAACACCTCCTTCACCCAACGGCCGACCAGCTTCTTCTGTTCGTCGCCGAGTGGCCCGACCCTCGCTTCGATGTCTTTGCCGATCGCCTCCACGGCCGGTCGGTCCGAAGCCGACTTGGTCTCCATGCGCCGAATCACCTCCTCAGAACTCAGGATCGGACCGATAAGAGCGCCGAGCGGTGAAGCCTTGAATTGACCCAACGACACTTCCTTTTCCTTTCTGTCCTCTGAGTTGGAGGACATGTAAGAGGACAACGCCCCGTCGTCAATCGGCAGTTCGGAGACAGGTTGCGGCCGCGCGGCCCGTCTGCTGGCGAATGTAGGGGACAAAGCAGGGGACAACGCGCAAGCCTTCTTGCCAATCGCCACGCCTCGCCCAATCTGACGCTGATGAAGTTCCCGCCCACCCTCCTCGACGAGATCCGGGCCCGCCTGCCGGTTTCGGAGGTCGTGGCGCGCCGGGTGAAGCTGCGCAAGCAGGGGCGTGAATGGGCTGGACTGTCGCCGTTCAACGCGGAGAAGACCCCGTCGTTCTTCGTCAACGACCAAAAGGGCTTCTACCACGACTTTTCGTCCGGCAAGCACGGCGACATCTTCCGGTTCGTCATGGAGACCGAGGGCCTGAGCTTCCCCGACGCGGTCGAGCGCCTCGCCGGCATGGCCGGCGTGCCGATGCCGAAGACGAGCGGCGCCGAGGTCGCCGAGGACAAGAAGCGCGCGAGCCTTCTCGAGGTCTTGGCGATGGCCGAGCGCCTCTTCGCGGCCAATCTCCATCAGCCGGTCGGGGCGAAGGCGCGCGGCTATCTCTCCGACCGCGGGCTCGGTCCCGCGGTGCAGCAGCGGTTCTCGCTCGGCTACGCGGCGCCCGACCGATTCGCCCTGCGCGACGCGTTGGCGGCGGAGCAGGTTGGCGCCGATCAGATGATCGAGGCGGGGCTGCTCATCCACGGCGAAGGAATTGCGGTGCCTTACGACCGATTCCGCGACCGGGTGATGTTCCCGATCCACGACCGCGCCGGCAAGGCGATCGCCTTCGGCGGCCGGGCGATGGAGCCGGGCGCGAAGGCCAAGTACCTCAATTCGCCGGAGACGGCGCTTTTTCACAAGGGATCGCTGCTGTTCAACCACCATCGGGCGCGCAAGGCCGCGCACGACAAGGGCCGGCTCGTCGTCGTCGAGGGTTATGTCGACGCCATCGCGATGAGCGAGGCGGGGTTCCCCGAGGTCGTCGCGCCGCTCGGCACGGCGCTGACCGCCGACCAATGCGCGCTTTTGTGGGCGATGGCGGAGGAGCCAATCTTGTGCTTCGACGGCGACAGCGCCGGACGCAAGGCGGCCTTTCGCGCGATCGATACGGCGCTGCCCTTGATCGGCGCGGGCAAGAGCCTGCGGTTCGCCCTTCTCCCCGAGGGTCAGGACCCGGACGATGTCATTCGGGCGAGCGGCGCGCCGGCCATGGCGGAGGCGCTGAAAGAGGCGCGCCCGTTCGCCGACATGCTGTTTCTGCGCGAGAGCGACGGTCGGCCGCTGGACACGCCGGAGAGCCGCGCGGCGCTCGAGCGAAGGCTCGCCGAGGCCGCCGCCGCGATCGCCGACGAGACGCTTCGGCGACACTACCAGGCCGACATGAAGCGACGGCTTCAGGCGCTGTTCGGCGGCGATCGGCCGCGGTCCGGCGAGCGCGGCGCTCCGCGACCGGCCGGCGGAGAGCGGCGCGGCAAGGCGTTTCAGCCGCGCGGGCCGCGCATCGGCGTGGCCGAGGCGCCCCTGCCGCCCCAGGACCGGCTGGCCCGGCGGGCGCGCGAACCGGCGCGCGAGATCGTGATCCTGGCGATCGCGCTCGGCCATCCGGCTTTGCTTGAGGCGCACTGGGAGGAACTGGCGACGCTCGACTTCGCCGCATCGAGGCTCGCCACCTTTCGCGACGCCCTCACCGCCCAGCCGGCCGAAGCGCTCGATTCGTCCGAGGCCCTGGCCGCGGCTCTGATCACGGCGGGTCGCGGCGCCGAGCGCGAGCGCATTCTGGGCGAGGCGGCGAAGACCCCGACGTGGTGGTGCGTGCGCGCCGAGGCCGCGCCGACGGACGCCGAGCACGTTCTGCGGCAGAGCCTGGCCTTGCATCGGCGGGCGGGCGCGCTAAATAGTGAGCTGAAACTCGCGGAGCGGTCGCTGGCCGACGAGCCAAACGAGCAAAATTTCGCCCGATTGCTGGACATCAAGGCGCATATGGCGGATCTCGCGCACGCCGAGGCGGCGATAGAGGGGTTTGGCGACCTGTCGGGGCGGCCGACGTCGTCGATCTGATCGCGACCGCGGCGGATCGAGGGGAGGGGCGAGCTTTGGCAGGCGAGCGAATGAACGAACGCCGTCGGCGCCGGTCGCCCGGAGCCGGCGGCGATCTGACGTGTCGAGCCGGGCTCGCGGATTTCCGCGCCGCTCAGCGAGACTTGGGGTGAATGACCCGCGCGCCGGGCGCGGGCTGACGGAGAATTCCATGGCCAAGAAGGACGAGGCAAAGGGCGAAGGCGAAGCCGCGGCCGTGGAGACGACGGACAGCCCTCTTCTCGATCTGACCGACGCCGCGGTCAAGCGGCTGCTCAAGCTCGCCAAGAAGCGCGGCTGGGTGACCCAGGACGAGCTGAACGCCGTGCTGCCGTCGGAGGAGATTTCGTCCGACCAGATCGAGGACATGAACGCCATGCTGAGCGAGATGGGCATCAACGTCGTCGACGCCGAGGATGCGGAAGAGGCCGAGAAGGAGGGCGCCGACACCCCCGACGAAGAGGAGAGCGAGGGCGGCGAACTGGTCGAGACGACCCGGTCGACCGCGGTCGCGACCCGCACTTCGGAGCCGAGCGAACGCACCGACGATCCGGTGCGCATGTACCTGCGCGAGATGGGCTCGGTCGAGCTCCTGTCGCGCGAGGGCGAAATCGCCATCGCCAAGCGCATCGAGGCCGGCCGCGAGGCGATGATCGCGGGCCTGTGCGAGAGTCCGCTGACCTTCCAGGCGATCATCATCTGGCGGGACGAGCTCAACGAAGCCAAGATCCTGCTGCGCGACATCATCGATCTCGAGGCGTCCTACACCGGGCCCGACGGCAAGAAGCCGCCGAAGGTCGACTACACCGCCCCCGGCGCGCCCCCCGCGCCGAACCCCGTGCGCGACCGGCTCGCGCCCGCGACCGCGCCGGCCGCGCCGCCCGAAGGCTTTGAGGGCGAGGGCGGCGCCCTGCCGCCCGACAACTTCGAAGACGAGGACGATCTCGAAAACTCGATGTCGCTCTCCGCCATGGAGGCCGATCTCAAGCCGCGGGTGCTGGCGACCTTCGACCGCATCGCCGAGGCCTACAAGAAGCTGCGCCGGCTGCAGGACCAGAACGTCGAGAACAAGCTCAGAAGCGAGTCGCTGTCGCCCGCGCAGGAGCGCAAGTACAAGGCGCTGAAGAAGGAGATCGTCACCGACGTCAAGTCGCTGTCGCTCAACCAGAACCGCATCGACGCCCTTGTGGAGCAGCTCTACGACATCAACAAGCGGCTGATCAGCCTCGACATTCGCTTGATGCGCATGGCGGAGGCGCACCGCATCGGCCGCGAGGACTTCCTGCGCAACTACCAGAACTCGGAGCTCGATCCGAAGTGGCTGTTGCGCGTCTCGAAGCTGACCACCCGCGGCTGGAAGGACTTCATCGCGCTCGACAAGATCGCGATCAAGGACATCCGCGCCGAGATCCAGTCGCTTGCCCAGGAGACGGGCCTCGAGATTCAGGAATTCCGCAACCTCGTCCAGATGGTGCAGAAGGGCGAGCGCGAGGCGCGCCAGGCCAAGAAGGAGATGGTCGAGGCGAACCTCAGGCTCGTCATCTCGATCGCCAAGAAATACACCAACCGCGGCCTGCAGTTCCTCGACCTGATCCAGGAAGGCAACATCGGCCTGATGAAGGCGGTCGACAAGTTCGAGTACCGCCGCGGCTACAAGTTCTCGACCTATGCGACCTGGTGGATCCGGCAGGCGATCACCCGCTCGATTGCCGATCAGGCGCGCACGATCCGCATTCCCGTGCACATGATCGAGACGATCAACAAGATCGTGCGCACCTCGCGCCAGATGCTGCACGAGATCGGCCGGGAGCCGACGCCGGAGGAGCTTTCCGAAAAGCTGGCGATGCCGCTCGAGAAGGTGCGCAAGGTCCTCAAGATCGCCAAGGAGCCGATCAGCCTCGAGACCCCGATCGGCGACGAGGAGGATTCCCACCTCGGCGACTTCATCGAGGACAAGAACGCGGTGCTGCCGATCGACGCGGCGATCCAGTCGAACCTGCGCGAAACCACCACGAGGGTGCTCGCCTCCCTCACCCCGCGCGAGGAGCGGGTGCTGCGCATGCGCTTCGGCATCGGCATGAACACCGATCACACGCTCGAAGAGGTCGGCCAGCAGTTCTCGGTCACCCGCGAGCGCATCCGCCAGATCGAGGCCAAGGCGCTGCGCAAGCTGAAGCACCCGAGCCGGTCGAGGAAGCTGAGGAGCTTTCTGGACAACTAGGCGTCGGTCGCGGCGATGCCAACGATTGCGGTGTTCTACGGCATCGCCGTCCAAATGTTCTACGGCGACCACAATCCTCCGCATTTCCACGCTCGTTACGGGCGCGCTCGCGCGCTGGTTCGGATCTCGGACGGGGAAATCATCTCCGGTGAGCTGCCGCCGACCGCGACGCGGCTGATCCGCGCATGGGCGCTGGCGCGACGGCGCGAATTGGAGGACAATTGGGTGCGTGGACAATCGCATCGGGCGATGGAGCGCATCGCCGGGCCGGACGCTGATGAGTGAAGCCGAATTTCCGATGGTTGACGTCCTGAGACTGAAACCGCTTGACGATAACAAGTTGTGGGTGCGGTTTACGGACGGACAGGAAGGCGTTTGCGAGTTGTCCGACATGCTGGAAAGCGGCGGCCCGATGGTCGAGCCGTTGCGCGACCCAAGGTTTTTTGCACGCGCCTTCGTCGAAATGGGCGCACCGACGTGGCCGAACGGCTTCGACCTCGACCCGATAAATCTTTACCTGGAAATGAAGAAGGCCGGGCGGCTCCAGCGGATTGCGGCGGCGTGATCGACCCGCTGCGGGCGCGCCGGGTCTGGCCCGGAGGAGGGCCCCCTCGGGCCGCCCGGGACGACGCGCCGACATTGTCGGGTTCACCGGGCGCGAGGAGCGCGTGCTGCGCATGCGCTTCGGCATCGGCATGAACACCGACCACACGCTCGAAGAGGTCGGCCAGCAGTTCTCGGTCACCCGCGAGCGCATCCGCCAGATCGAGGCCAAGGCGCTGCGCAAGCTGAAGCACCCGAGCCGCAGCCGGGAAGCTGAGGAGCTTTTTGGACAACTGAGCGTGACGACCTTCTCTCCACTCGTTTTTCCCTTTCAGCGCGACCGAACTTACACGTTCCGCGAGCTGCGGGATTTCGAGCGTGCACTATCTGCGAGACGCCAGGAAGACCAGGCGCTTAGTGCGGAATGGCGTGTCCCAACCCAGCAGAAGACGAAGACTGGGGCGAAGGTTCGCGAAGAGACTTATGCGGTAATGGTGCTAGCCGATGCGAAGGAGTGGCCGGATGACGGCGCCTTTCGTTTGACCCCGTACGTTGCGCCCGACATTGACAACGAAATCGTCGTCGTCGGCGAACAATTTCCGCTGCAGATTACCACGGCCTACCCCGAGTGGCTGGGTGAGGACGGCGAACCTTGCCGTGGCGGTTACGACGAACGGCTCGTTTTAGAAGGCCTTAACAGGAATGGCATTGTTCATGGCTCGGCGGACATGCACCGAGTTGGACGAGAGGTCGTCTCCAGGAAACGAGTGAAATCGTCCGAAGAAGAATGGTCAGCCTGCGTTCGCGGCATTGAAACGGCCGTTCGAAAGAAGGTCGCAAGTCGCACGAATGCGGCGCGTCTCCTCGTCCATTGTCATGGGTATTCGATCTTCGGAATTGACTTCCCATTTGAAGGAATCGTGCGCGAGGCGCTCGCCGGGATCGGAAGCAGCGCGCTCCGCGCCGCGTTTTCGCACTACTACTTTGCCGATGACGATGGCGCGCGCATTTTTGAATATTCTTCTTGCTGAGGCGGACGGGCGACTCCGCATCGAGTGGTGGGGCGTTTCGAGGTTTGAGAGTCCAGAGATTACAGAATTTCGCGGCTGACCGGAAGGCTGGACGTTTGCCGACAATCTCTTACTTTTACGGCATCTACATTCGCATGTACGTTCGAGAGCACCTCCCGCCGCATTTCCATACCGTGTACGGAGAGTTTGAAGCGAATGTCTGAATTGAGTCTGGCGTTGTGCTCGAAGGTCGGCTCCCGCGGAACGCGACGCGTCTCGTTGCGGAATGGACTACGCGGCATCGCGCCGAACTGGAATCAAACTGGCGTCGAACGCAGTCAGGCTACGCCCCAGAAAAGATAGCAGGTCTCGATGTTGACGAAGGTCGTTGAATTGCAAGTCGTCGGGCCACATCGGCTGCATGTCCGGTTCAATACTGGACAAGAGGGGACGCATGATTGCGCCCGTCTGGTGCAGGAGCCAGGCCCGATGATCGAACCGTTGCGCGACGCCGGCTTCTTTGCTCGCGCCCTCCTCGAACTCGGGGCGCCGACCTGGCCCAACGGCTTCGACATGTCGCCCGAATGGCTGCGCCGCGAAATGCTGGCCGCCGGCGAGCTGGCCGCCAGCGCTGCATAGACAGCCGCACGCGACCACCGGTCGTCTTCGCCGCGCGGGCGCGGCATGCTAGAGCTTGTGTTCAGACAAGGGGGCGGCGCTGGAGGAAGCCATGGCTTACAAAGACATTCTGGTCTATCTCGACCCGACCGCCGAATCGATCGAGCGGCTCAAATTCGCCATCGGTCTCGCCAAGGCGAACGGGGGGAGGCTCGTCGGCGTCGATGCGGGCGCAGACACCGGGGCCGCGGCCGCCGACGAAGGGGCCGTCACCGCCAAAGAGTTCCAGGATTTAACTCGTGAAGCCGGGCTCAAGGCCGTGTTCGTGCCGGCGGAGAAACCGGGAGAAGGCGAGGCCTTCACCCATTGCGTGGATCTAATCGTCGCGCCTGCGCCGGCCGGCGCGGCGCGCGAAGTGGTGCGCCGCGCCGCGCTCGACCGGGCGCTGGTCGAATCCGGCGCGCCCATGCTGATCATGCCGCCGGACTGGACCGGCGGCCCGCTCGGCCAGAATGTCGTCATCGCCTGGAACGGCGGACGCGAGGCCTTGCGCGCCGTCCATGACGCCATGCCGTTCCTCGAGACGGCGCGCAAGGTCACCGTGTTCTGCTTCTCGTCGCGCCCGAGCGACCTGCGCGCCTCGGCGGAGATGCTGATCGCGCATCTCGAGGCGCATGGCGTGGCGGCGCATATTTCCGACTGGACCAACACCGGCGATCTCAGCGCCATCGAGGCCTTGTTCGCCAGCCTCGACACCCAGGACGCGGACCTGATCGTCGCCGGCGCCTTTGGCCATTCGCGGCTTTACGAAGGCCTGTTCGGCGGCGTCAGCCTGGACCTGATGCGCCAGCAATCGCTTCCGGTGCTGATGTCGCATTGAGCGTGGTTTTGAATGGAGGAGTTCGACCCGCCCAACACGATCTTTGCCCAAGAATCGCGGCGGCCGATGGCGTCCGTCCCTATGGGGACATGCTACATTCATATGCCGTACGCTTCTCTGCGAATATTGCGTAACTCCCAAGCCGCCGAGCGGCGCGCCCCTTCCGCCACCCTTCCCGGTTTCGCTCGCGCGACACGAGGCGGGAGCGGCGTCGGCGCTTTCCTCCCTCAGCCGGTAGCGCGGGCGAGGGGGACCGTTCGCGTAGGGCGTTGAAAGACGGGCGTCTTCTCGGTGCGCCGAGCATGAACGACAGCTTGGAGGTGCAAGTCCTCTGCCCAGCCCGTCGCCGTCTCGGCTCCCCGGCGGCGGGACCGTCGATTCGCCAATTTACGTAATTCTATGAGGATCTTATACGAATCTCGCGAGCAAAATGTTTTCCGAGGAACAGAACCTTGCTATACTGCTCTTTGTGGGGACAACAGCGAAAGCCATGGCCATGACGAACACCCTCGATCCGAACGGCGTTCAAGGGGTCCGGCGCAGGGCGTCCGGCGGGGGTGTTGGCCCTAGGTCGGACCCGCCGGCCGTTGTTATGGCGGCTCGGTCCGGTCGCTGCGGGTGAATCGAAAATGGCGCCGCATCTCCTTGAAAACACTCGAAACCGACTCGAAAATGGCAAGCCCCGCGCCGAGCCTGACCAGGGGACCAGGATGAGATTCCTGTCATGGCGGCCTGGTTTGGCAGTGACGACCGCCCGGAAATTCCGCCGCAAGGCCTTGAAAACATGGATTCAGCGCCCGGGCCCACTTTCTCGTCCAGCGCCCGGGTCAAGCCCGGGATCTCGGAGGACGCTTTCAGCACGCCCTGAGCGTCCCCGCTCCCTGGTCATTTTGCAACAGGCGTAGGATGAGGTTCATGTTATGGCGGCTCGGTCCCGCCGTTGCGGGTGAATCGAAAATGGCGCCGCATCTCCTTGAAAACACTCGAAACCGACTCGAAAATGGCAAGCCCCGCGCCGAGCCTGACCCAGGGATCAGGATGAGGTTCCTGTCATGGCGGCCCGGCTTGGGAATTACCAATGTTGCACAAAATGGCGCCTAAGTCCTTGAAAGCCGCCGTGTGCGAGAATCCGTGCGGGCGACGGGGCCGCGGCGCTCAGAACTCCGGCGCGCCGTGCGGGTCGGCCAGGCGATGCAGCCGGTCGGCCGCCGCCAGGGCGAAGCGAATGAGCAGCGCCCGCCGGGTCGCCGAGGCCATCCGCCTGAATTCCGCCTCCCGCAGGACCTCGGCCCCATAAGGGTCCGCCATGATCAGTCCGGCTTCGGCGGGCATGATCGCGGCCGGCGTCGATTCGGAGATCGCGAAGTAGAGCCGATCGCAGGCCGCGACATAGTCGCGCCATTTCCGGTCCGCCCTGACGTCGGCCGGCGACGATTTGACCTCGACGATCAGCACCTCCCCTTCGCCGTTGACCGCGACAATGTCGGCGCGCCGGCCGTCGATCAGGGAGAGCTCGGTCAGGCTGGAGAAGCCGCGCGCCCGCAACAGCCGCCGTACGCCGCGCGCGATCATCACGGCTGGCTCGGACTGGCGGCCGTCGGGCGGGAGCGCAAGTTCGTCCGACATGGGTCACCGCGCCTTGGCGTCGGCGAGGATCATCTCGGCCGCCCGCTCCGCGATCATCATTGTCGGCGCGGCCGTGTTGCCCGAAACGATCCTCGGCATGACGGAGGCGTCGACGACCCTGAGCCCCGGAACCCCGATCACCCGCAGTCGAGCGTCGACAACCGCCAGAGGATCGTCGGGGCGGCCCATCTTCGCCGTGCCGACCGGGTGGAAGATCGTCGTGCCGATGTCGCCGGCGGCTTTGGTCAGATCGTCGTCGCTCTGCAATTCGGCGCCGGGCTTCCATTCGGCCGGCCGATATCGGGCGAGCGCCGGCGCGCCCACGAGCCGGCGGGCGAGGCGGATCGAATCGACGGCGACGCGCTGGTCCTCGGGCGTCGAGAGATAGTTGGGCCGGATTGCCGGCGCGGCGTGCGGGTCGGCGCTCGTCGCATGGGTCGATCCGACGCTGGTTGGGCGCAGATTGCAGACGCTGACGGTGATCGCCGGAAAGTCGTGCAACGGCTCGCCGAACCGGTCGAGCGACAGCGGCTGCACGTGGAACTCGACATTGGCGGTTGCGTAGTCGGGCGAAGTCTTCGCGAACAGCCCGAGTTGCGAGGGCGCCATGGTGAGCGGCCCGCGGCGGCGCAGCGCGTAATCGAGGCCCATGAGGGCGCGCTTCACATAGGACTGATAATCGACGTTGAGCGTGCGGGCGCCCTCGATCTGAAAGATCGTGCGCAGCTGCAGGTGGTCCTGCAGGTTTTCGCCGACGCCGGGCAGAGCGCGCCGCAACCGCGCGCCAATCGCCTGGACAACCCCTGGACGTCCGAGGCCCGAGATTTCCAGGAGCCGCGGCGTTCCGATTGCGCCGGCCGCCAGCAGCACTTCGCCCCGCGCCCGCGCCTGGAACGGCGCTCCTTCCCAGACATAGGCCAAGCCAACCGCCCGCCCGCCCTCGAACAGGATCGTCTCGGCATGGGCCCGATCGACGACGCGCAAATTGGGGCGGCGGAGAGTGGGCTTCAGGAAGGCGGTGGCCGCGCTCCAGCGCCGGCCCCGCCGCTGGTTGACCTCGAAATAGTCGGAGCCCTCGTTGTCGCCGCGGTTGAAGTCGCTGACTTTTGGAATGCCGATCTCGACGCCGGCGTCGCGCACGGCGTCCAGAATTGGCCAGGACAACCGTTGCCGCTCGACCCGCCATTCGCCGCCTGCGCCGTGCCAGTCCGAGCCTCCGCCGTGGTGGTCCTCATGGCGCAGGAAATGGGGCTGCACGTCCTCCCAGCTCCAGCCTTCGAGGCCGAGCTGGCGCCAGCCGTCATAGTCGGCCGCCTGCCCGCGCATGTAGATCATGCCGTTGATCGCCGAACAGCCGCCGAGCGTCTTGCCGCGCGGATAGGCGATGGCCCGGCCGTTGAGGCCGGGCTCCTCCTCGGTCATGAACATCCAGTCCGTGCGCGGATTGTTGAGCGCGTAGAGATAGCCGACCGGGATATGGAGCCAGATCCAGTCGTCCTTGCGGCCGGCCTCGAGCAAGAGCACGCGATGGCGGGGATCCGCGGTCAGCCGGTTCGCCAGGACGCAGCCCGCGGAGCCCGCGCCGACGACGATGTAATCGTAGGTCTCGGCCTCGCTCATCACGTCACCGCCCAGCAGGCGACCGCTCGCCCACGCTTCCTCTCGACCGGCGGCTTTTCCGTCCGGCACCGGTCGAAGGCGAGCGGGCAGCGCGGGTGGAACGGGCAACCGGGCGGCGGCGCGATGGGGGACGGCGGCTCGCCGGCGAGCAGGATGCGTTCGCGCTTCGCGGTCGGGTCGGCGACCGGCGTCGCCGACAAAAGCGCACGCGTATACGGGTGCTGAGGTTCGAGAAAGATCGCGTCGCGCGCGCCAATTTCGACCGCGTGGCCGAGGTAGACGACCATCACCTCGTCGGCAATGTGGCGCACCACCGAGAGATCGTGGGAGACGAACACATAGGCGAGGCCGAATTCCTCCTGCAGACCCGCGAGCAGATTGAGCACCTGGGCGCGGATCGACACGTCGAGCGCCGAGACCGGCTCGTCGAGCACCAGGATCTTCGGCCGCAGGACCAGCGCCCGGGCAATGGCGATGCGCTGCCGCTGGCCGCCGGAGAACATGTGCGGATAGCGGTGGTAATATTCTGGCCTCAGGCCGACCTTGTCCATGATGGCGAGCGCGGCGGCGCGGCGTTCCGACCCTCGCATGTCGGTGTTGACCAGCAGCGGCTCCTCGAGCGCCTTGCCGATCGTCTGGCGCGGGTTCAAGGAGCCGTAGGGGTTCTGGAACACCATCTGGATCTCGCGCCTGAGACGCCGGCGGGTCGCGCCGCTGGCGTGCTCGACGTCCTCGCCGTCGATCAGAAGCGCGCCGGCGGTGGGCGCCTCGATGAGCGTCAGCAGCCGGGCGAGCGTCGATTTGCCGGAGCCCGATTCGCCCACAACCGCCAGGGTCCGGCCGACCTCGAGCGCAAACGACACGCCTGCCAGCGCCTTGACGGTCGCCGGCGCTCGGAAAGCGCCGCGCGAAACGACATAATCACGCACGAGCGCCCGGGCTTCTAGCGCCGCCGTCACGAGCCCGCCTCCTGCATGGCGAGCGGCGCGGGGACGCCTCCCGTGAGCGGCGTATGGCAAAGCGCTGCGCCGAGCTGCGGACCCGCGCGGCGCGGCGCCGCGCGGCGGCAAGCCTCGAAGGCGAAGGCGCAGCGCGGCGAAAACAGGCAGCCGGCCGGACGGTCGAATTGCCCTGGCACCACGCCCGGGATGGCGGGGAGCCGCCGCTCGGTCGCCCGTTCCGGCAAGGCCGCAAGCAGCGCCGCCGTATAGGGATGGTGGGCATCGGCAAAGAGCGCGCCCGTCGTGTTCGCTTCCACCTGCTGGCCGGCGTATTGGACGATCACGCGATCGGCGGTTTCGGCGACGACCCCCATGTCATGGGTGATCAGCACCAGCCCCATGCCGTTGTCCTGCTTGAGCCGAAGCAGGAGATCCAAAATCTGCGCTTGAATCGTCACGTCGAGGGCGGTCGTCGGCTCGTCGGCGATCAGGAGCTTTGGCCGGCAGGCAAGCGCCATGGCGATCATCACGCGCTGGCTCATCCCGCCGGAAAGCTGGTGCGGAAAGGCCCGCGTCCGGCGCGCGGGATCTGGAATGCCGACCTCGGCAAGCAACTCGACGACCCGCGCCTCGCGCGCCTTGCGTCCGAGCCCAAGGTGGGCTTGCAGCGATTCGCCGATCTGGAAGCCGACGGTGAAGCATGGATTGAGAGACGACATCGGCTCCTGGAAGATCATCGCCATGTCCTTGCCGGCGAGGCGACGGCGCTGGTCGGCCGTAAGCGTCATGAGATCGACGCCGTCGAAGGCCATCCGGTCGGCTGTCACCCTCGCGGTCGGCGGCAGGAGCCCCATGGCCGCCAGCATCGCGACCGACTTGCCCGAGCCCGATTCGCCCACGATCGCCAGCACTTCATTGCGGTCGACCGCGACGTCCACGCCGTCAACCGCGGTGAAGGCGCCGTGCCGGGTGGCGAAGGAGACGGTGAGGTTCCGGATGTCGAGGAGAGCCATCCTCACCCTCGGCGCATTTTCGGATCGAGCGCGTCACGCAGGCCATCGCCGGCGAGATTGATGGCGACGACCGTGATCAGGATCGCGAGGCCAGGCAAGGTGACGATCCACGGGTCGGATCGTATGAACTCGCGCGAATCCGCCAGCATCGAGCCCCATTCGGGCGTTGGCGGCTGTGCGCCGAGCCCGAGAAAGCCGAGGCCTGCCGCCTCGAGGATGGCGTCGGACACGCCAAGCGCGGCCATCACGATCAGCGGCGCCAGGCAGTTCGGCAGCACCGTCGACCAGGCGAGCCGCAACGGCCCGACGCCCGCGACCCTGGCCGCCGTGACGTAGTCCTTGTGAAGCTCGCCGAGCGCTGACGCGCGGACAAGGCGAACGTAGCGCGGCAGATAGACGATCGTGACCGCCACGATCGTGTTCACGAGGCTCGGCCCGAGCACCGCCACGACCAGGATGGCGAGCACGAGGCTCGGCACCGCCATGATCAGATCCATGAGCCGCGTCACCGCGACGTCCACGATTGGCCCGGTCATTGCAGCGAAGAGCCCGAGCGCCGCGCCGATGACGAACGAAACGCTCATCACGGCGAAGCCGATGAAGAGGGACACCCGCGCGCCGTAGATGAGGCGCGACAGCATGTCGTGCCCGTCGCCGTCGGTGCCCAGCGGGAACCGCCAGGAGCCCCCGGTCTGCCAGACCGGCGGCGCGCGCACCGCGTCGCGGAACTGCTCGATCGGCGAATGAGGCGCGATCACGCCTGCGCCCACTGCGGCCAGCACGACGAGGCCGAAGACCGCGAGACCGAAGACGGCGCCCTTGTTCTCGCGAAAGGCCGCCCAGAACGCTGCGACCGGCGCTGGCTGCGCGAGAACGGCCGCTTCGACCGGGTCGGCGGCCGGCGCCTCGGAGACGGCCACGTCAGCGGCCATGACGAATCCTCGGATCGATCGCGGCGTAGATGAGATCGACGATGAGATTGACGAAGATGACGACCGCCGAGACGAGCATGACGCCGCCCTGCAGCGCCGGGTAGTCTCGCCGGCCGATCGATTCGATCAGCCACTTACCGACTCCCGGCCAGGAGAAGATCGTCTCGGTCAGCACCGCGCCGGCCATGAGCCCCGACACCGACAGGCCGATCACCGTCACCACCGGCAACATCGCGTTGCGCAGCGCATGGACGCCGATCACCCGGGTGGGCGACAGGCCTTTCGCCCGCGCAGTGCGCACGTAATCCTCACCCAGCACCTCGAGCATCGAGGACCGCGTCATGCGCGCGATCACGCCGAGCGGCACGGTGCCGAGCACAATCGCCGGTAGGATGAGATGGCGCGCTGCGTCAAGGAAAGCGCCCGGCTGGCCGGAAAGGAGCGCGTCGATCGTCATGAACCCAGTCGGCTGATCATAATAAAAGTTGATCAGGTCGACGCGGCCCGAGACGGGCAGGAGCTCGAGCCGCACCGACACAAACATGATCAGCAGCAGGCCCCACCAGAAGATCGGCATGGAATAGCCAAACAGCGATACGGTCATCAGCGCCTGGTCAAACACGCTGCCCCGCTTCACCGCGGCGATCGCGCCGGCTGGCACCCCAACGCAGACGGCAAACAGCATGGCGAAGAACGACAGCTCGAGCGTCGCGGGAAAAAGCGTCAGGAATTCCGTCAGCACCTTTTGCTGAGTGGCGAGCGATACGCCGAAATCGCCATGTAGGAGCTTCCAGACGTAGTCGAGGAACTGCTTCCAGACCGGCTGGTCCAGTCCGAGCTCATGGCGAAAGTATGCGAGCCGCTCGGGCGAGATGGCGTGCTCGCCGACCCGCACCTCCACCGGATCGCCCGGAACGAGGCGGATCGCGATGAACGTGAGGAACATCAGCGCCAGGAACGTCGGGATCGTCAGCGCGACCCGACGGAAAAAATAGGCGAACATGGTCGGCTCGATGGCGCCGGGCGCCGGGAGAACGGCGCCCGGCTAGCCTTACTGAATGTCCACGCCTTCAAACGCGTGCGTCCCAAGCGGGCTTTGCTTGTAGCCTGTCACATTGGCGCGCATCGCCTCGAACACGGTCGAATGCGCAAGCAAAAGCTCGGGCTGCTCGTCGTGCTCGATCTCCTGCATGCGCATATAGAGTTTGGCGCGCTCCGCCTGGTCGGGGATCGTGCGGGCCTTGGCCAGAAGGTCGTTGAATTCGGCGTTGCACCACTTCGGAATATTGTTCGACGCGGGCTTTCCGTCCGTGCAGCCGTCAAGGAAGAAGAAATTATCCGGGTCGCCGTTGTCTCCGGTCCAGCCGAGTTGAGCGGTCATGTCCTCCCCGTCCTGGGCGCGCTTGCGGTACTCGCCCCACTCGTAGGTCACGAGCTTGGCGTTGACGCCGATCTTGGCGAGATCGGCCTGCATCATCTCGCCGATGCGCTTCCCGTTCGGATTGTAGGGCCGTGAGACCGGCATGTACCAAAGATCGATGTCGAGCGGCGTCGTCACGCCGGCGGCGGCGAGCATCGCCTTGGCTTTTTCAGGGTCATAAGTCACGTTCGGGATCTTGTCGTCGAACGACCACATCGTCGGCGGGATCAGCGTCGTGGCCTTCTCTCCGGCGCCGAGATAGACGTCCTTGATGATCGCGTCGCGATCCACCGCCATCGAAAGGGCCTGCCGCACCTCTTTTTTGTCGAGGGGAGGCTTTGTGACATTGAAGGCCCAGAAGGCGATGTTAAGGCCCGGCGCGTGAATCACTTTCAGCGTCGGATCCTTCTCCATTTCGGCGAGGTCGGCCGGGCGCGGGTAGGCGTTGATGTGGCATTCGCCGGCCTTGAGCTTGGCGTAGCGCGCCGTCGCATCGGGCGTGATGGCGAAGACGAGGTCGTCGACCAGCGGCTTCTCGCCGTAATAGTCCTTGTTCGCCTTGTAACGGATGACCGAATCTTTCTGATAGGCGACGAACGAGAAGGGACCGGTGCCGACCGGCGCCTGGTCAAATTGCTCGGGCGTCCCCTTCTTGAGCAGAAAGTCGGCGTATTCCTTCGATCCGATCGCCATGAAGTCCATCGCCAGATTCGCGAGGATCGCGACGTTCGGTTCCTTGAGCTTCATCACCACCGTGTAATCGTCGGTCTTGGTCACCGAATCGAGCAGGCTCGGCATGTCCATGTCGTTGAAGTAATCGTACTTGCCGCCCGAGACCTTGAAATACGGATGATCCGGTTTCCACTGCCGATCGATCGACCAGAGCACGTCGTCGGCGTTGAAATCGCGGGTCGGCTTGAAGTCCTTCAGCGAATGGAACTTGACGCCTTTGCGCAAATGAAAGGTGATCGTCTTGCCGCCGTCCGAAATGTCCCAGCTCTCGGCGAGGCCCGGGACCACTTCCGTCGTGCCGCGCTTGAACTCCGTCAGGCGGTTATAGACCGGACGCGCCGCATCGAAGCTCGTGCCGGTCGTGTTGATCGCCGGGGTGAAATTCTCGGGGCTGCCTTCGGAGCAATAGACAAGCGTCTTGGCCGAGGCCGAGCCGGCGATGAGCGCGGCGAGCGCGACCCCAAAGACTATTATAGCTTTCATCCGCATCCTCCTGACGAGCGGCGTTCCGGGCTACGCGCCGCCTCGGGGCGCGTCCTTCCAACGCCAGTGATATTGCGCGGCATCGAAGCCCTTTTTCCGCGGAAGCGCAATGGCGCGCCTCTGTCGGTCCTGTCTTCAAAGCGTCCGCAGCCGGGCGAGGAGCGCCTCCGGGTCTCCGCTGACTGCGACCTGCTTCAGCCGGCTTTTCGCGCCGGCGGTCAGCGCGACCCGAGACGGGCGCGCACCAAGTTTCGCCGCCAGAAGAGCGCAAAGCGCATCATTGGCGCGCCCGTTCTCCGGCGTGGCGCGCACGCGGGCCAGAACCACGGTCGTTCCGTCGGCAAGGCGCACGATTCCGTCGATCGCGTCGCGGCCGCCCCTGGGCGTAAGCCGGCAGGCGACAACGACGCCGTCGAGAGTTGCGCGCCAGGGCTCGTCGGTCACCCGCTTTCGTCCTTGTCGTTCATTGGGTGCAGGTCGCGTACCATGGCCTTCGCCCGCTCGTCGAGCACATGAGTGTAGATCTGAGTGGTCGAGATATCGGCATGACCGAGCAGGTCCTGGACCACGCGCAGGTCAGCGCCGTTCTGAAGCAGGTGGCTGGCGAAGGCGTGGCGCAGCACGTGCGGGCTGATGCGCGCCGCCGGAATTCCCGCAGCGACCGCAGCTACCTTCAAGTCGCGAGCAAACGACTGGCGGGTCAGGTGGCCGCTTTCGCTGTCGGCGGGGAAGAGCCAGGGCGACGCGGCAAGACCGGGCAAGGCCTCGGTGAGCAGCCCACGGTAGGCGCGCAAAGCTGCCCGCGCGGGCTCGGATATCGGCGCGAGCCTCTCCTTGCCGCCCTTGCCGCGCACCGCGACGAACGGCTCTTTCGCTCGCGCGACTGACTTCGGCAGGCTCAAAACCTCGGAGACGCGCAGGCCCGAAGCGTAGATCAGCTCGATGAGACAGCTCATGCGTGCGAACGCGAGGCGCTCGCGGACCGGCCGGCCAGGATCGTCGAACCCGTTGCGGGCGGCGGCGATAAGCCTTTCGACATCCTCGACCGTCAGCAGCTTAGGCAGCGGCCTTCCCCGGGATGGCCCTTCGATCGCGAGCGTCGGATCGTTCTTCCGCATCCCCTCGGCGTAAAGATGCTTATGGAACTGGCGGATAGCGGACAGGCGGCGCGCAAGCGACGAGGCCTGGAGACCTTCCGCGCCGCGCGCGGATAGGTAGGCGCGCACATGCGCCGGGCAGGCGGTCAGCGGGCTCTCGCCAAGCTCGCCAAGATGGGACGCATAGTCCAAGAGGTCGCGCCGATAGGCTTCTATCGTGTTGAGGCTCGCCCCGCGTTCCGCCGCGAGCGCTTCAAGGAAACCGACGACGAGCGGGCCGCCTTTCGGCAACTGGGGCGTCCGCGGGGTCGCACGCGGCTTTGCCTTCACGGTGTCCACCCGCGCATCGAGGCCCGCGCAAACGATAATCGGCTCATTCGTCCTCGAACAAGTCGGACGGAGGGCCCTCCCGCCGGGGTTCGGCGAGACCCAGGTGACGGAACGCGTGCGGTGTGAGCAGGCGCCCACGCGGCGTCCGCTGCACGAATCCCTGCTGGATGAGATAGGGCTCGATGATGTCCTCGATCGCGTCGCGCGGCTCCGAGAGCGCGGCGGCGATGGTCTCGACTCCCACCGGGCCGCCGCCAAATTTAAGGGCGATCGCGTCCAGATAGCGACGGTCCATCTGGTCGAGACCGATCGGATCGACGTCGAGCAGCCGTAAAGCTTCGTCGGCCAGCGTTCGCGTTACCTCACGTGCCCCCTCGACCACTGCGAAGTCCCGCACCCGGCGCAGGAGCCGGCCGGCGACGCGGGGCGTACCGCGCGAGCGCCGGGCGATCTCGTTCGCGCCCTCTTCGGCGAGCACGAGGCCGATCACGCGCGCTCCGCGGGCGACGATGCTCTGCAACTCCTCGGCCGTATAGAAATTCAGCCGCACCGGAATGCCGAACCGGTCGCGCAACGGGGTGGTGAGCAGGCCCGCGCGCGTGGTCGCGCCGATGAGTGTGAATTTGGCGAGGTCGATCTTGACCGAGCGTGCCGCCGGGCCCGCGCCGATGATGAGATCGAGCTGGAAATCCTCCATCGCTGGATAGAGGATCTCTTCGATCGCCGGATTCAGCCGATGGATCTCGTCGATGAACAATACGTCGCGCGGCTCGAGATTGGTAAGCTGGGCGGCGAGATCCCCCGCCTTGGCGATCACCGGACCGGATGTGGAACGGAAATTGACGCCGAGCTCGCGGGCGACGATCTGGGCGAGCGTCGTCTTGCCAAGGCCCGGAGGGCCGACGAATAGCACATGATCGAGCGCCTCGCCGCGCGCCTTGGCCAATTCGATGAACACTTTGAGGTTCTTGCGCGCGGCCTCCTGCCCGGTGAAATCGGCTAGGATCTGCGGCCGAAGGGCCGCGTCGTCCTCGGGGCGCTTCTCGGCGGAAACGAGTCGGCTCGGGGTGTCAGCCATCCAACAGCTCCCGCGGCCCCGGATGCAGCGGGGCCGGCTGCATGGTCAAGCCGAACAGGCTGACCGCCATGGCGCAGACGAGGCCTGCGATGGCGCCGCTGGCGACGAAAGCGCGGACGAGCCCGCTCCCCGCCGAGACCGGCTCGGTCGCGACGGACGCCGTCATGTTGATCGATTGGATGGTCGGGGCGTCCACGTCAGGGTTGAACATCATGTCGAGCGAGACGCCGAGCGCGGCGAGTTGCAGCGCGACCGCATAGGTCACGAAGCCGCCGATGACGGCCGCGACCAGTGCGCGCGGCCATCGCTCCGGCGCCGCAGCGTCCCATAGGGCGTAGAGGACGCCTGTCGCCGTCGCCGGCCCGACGCCAACGAAATAAGCGACCAACAGCACGATCCAGTGGCCGAACAGCGCAGCGAACAAGGCGGCGAAGGCGAAGGTTCCGGCGGCCGCGGGCGCCTTAAGGAGAAGCGCAAACGGAACGAAGATCGCCCCTCCGATCGGCGGTCCGAGCGCCGCGAACACGAACGCGATGCCGATGAAGGGCGCGATAAAGCGCCGCCGCACCGCCGGATCCGTCATTGCGCCAGCGCCTTCAGGCCGGCGCGGATCAGCGTCGCCGTCTGCGCCTCGTCTCCGAGCTCTCCGGAAGCTTTTGCGATCACGGCTGCGGCCTGCGCCTGGGCGTAGCCGAGGCCGACGAGCGCGAGGATGGCGTCCTGCGCCGACTTCGGCAAACCGCCGTCCTGCTCAGCCGCCACGTGCGCCTCGCCAGGACTCGCGGCGCCGAACCCAGGCGCCTTGTCCTTCAACTCGAGCACGAGGCGCGCGGCGAGTTTCGGTCCCACGCCTGGCGCGCGGGCCATTGTCGCCTTGTCCTGCCGGGCGATGGCGGACGAGAGCGCGTCTGGCGTCAACGCTCCGAGGATGCCGAGCGCTACCTTCGCGCCGACGCCCTGGACGTTTTGCAGCAAGCGGAACCAGTCGCGTTCGGCCGCGGTGAGAAAGCCGTAGAGTTTGATCGCGTCCTCACGCACATGGGTCTCGATCAGGAGTTCCGCCGCCTCCCCCCGCTGAGGCAGGGCGCGCAGCGTGCGGGCCGAGGCGGCGACGAGATAACCAACGCCGTTGACGTCGAGGATCAAGTCGTCCTGGTTGACACTGTCGACGACCCCGCGCAGTTTTCCGATCATGCCGCGCCCCTCGCCCGCGCCGTCCGATGCTGGGCGTGGCAGATCGCGACCGCAAGCGCGTCGGCGGCATCGGGACTCCTGGCGTCGGAGGTTGGCAGCAGCATCCGGACCATCATCGCCACCTGGGCCTTTTCCGCGTGGCCGACGCCTACCACGGTCTTCTTGATGAGATTGGCTGCGTATTCCGACACCGGTAAACCCTTCAGCGCCAGCGCCGAAATTGCGGCGCCGCGCGCCTGGCCGAGTTTCAATGTGGACTGCGGGTCGCGGTTGACGAACGTCTCCTCGACGGCCGCCTCCTGTGGCGAGCGCCCTTCGATGATGTCTGTCAATCCGGTGTGGATCGCCGCCAGGCGCTTGGCGAGCGAAGCCTGTGCGTCCGTGCGGATCGACCCGCAGGAGACGTAGCTCAGACGCGATCCGCAAACCTCGATCACACCCCAGCCCGTGTTTCTCAGGCCAGGGTCGACGCCGAGAATCCGAATCGCGTCGAGAACCATGCGCTGCTTGTATACGAAAATGCGATTCGCGGCAGGCGGCGCCGCAGCCTCACCGAAACAGCAACCGGACGAGTTCGGCGGCCCGAAACGGCTTGGAGCATTGGGGGGCCGCATTATAGGGCTCGGGGATCGAATCCGGCGCATATCCCGTGACCAGGACGAACGGAACGCTGCGCGCGGCGAGCGCATCGGCGACGGGGTAGGCTTGCTTGCCCTGAAGATTGACGTCCAAAACCGCGCCGTCCAGCTGCTCGCCCTTGTCCAGGAGATCGAGCGCAGCGTGGACGCTTGCAGCCGGGCCGACGACCACGGCGCCGAGCGATGTGAGATACATCGCGAGGCTGTCGGCGACAAAGAACTCATCCTCCACAATCAGGATGCGCCTTCCCGCAATCGTCTGTTCGGTCACCGCATCCTCCGACGTATACGCCGCCGCCCGCCCCATACCGCCCCTGCCCCATATCCAGAAGATAGGACGCACTGGGGCTGAGCGGAAAGGCCAGGCGCATTGCGTTAACCGAGGAGAAGCGTTTTTGTTCGACGGCGACGGAGGCGAGGCGGGATTTGACTGGGGCCGTCCAGTCGGCTTGAAGACGCTGAAATGTCAGACGGGGAGTCCGGTTGATGGCGCCGACGCGATACTGGGCCGACATGACCTGGACCGACTTTCAAAGCGCCGACATGAGTGGCGCGATCGCGGTCCTGCCCGTCGCCGCGGTTGAGCAGCACGGGCCGCACCTGCCGCTCGGCGTCGATGCGGTCATTAACGAAGGCTACGTCCGCCGGGTGGCGGAGCGGTTGCCCGCGGACCTTCCGGCGCTGTTTTTGCCGACGCAGGTCGTCGGCGTGTCCAGTGAGCACGCCGGCTATCCCGGCACGCTGACGCTTTCGGTCGAATGCGCGATCCGGGCCTGGACGGAGATCGGCGACAGCGTTGCGCGCACGGGCTGCCGCAAGCTCGTCGTCATGAATTCGCACGGCGGCAATGGCGCGGCGATCGACGCGACGACGCTTCATCTGCGCCGCCGCTGGCGCATGTTGGCGGTCCATGCCTCCTGGCGCCGGCTCGGCTACCCTGACGCCCTTTTCTCGCCCCGCGAGACGACGCACGGCGTCCACGGCGGCGATTTCGAAACCTCGTTGATGCTCGCTCTCCGGCCCGATCTGGTGAGGACCGGCGAGGTCCGCGACTTCCCGAGCGCGGCCGAAGCGATCGAGCGCGACTTTGCTCTTCTGCGCGCCAAGCCGCCGCTCGGTTTCGCCTGGGCGGCGAGCGACCTCAATCCTGCCGGCGCGGTCGGGGAAGCGGACCGGGCGACCGCCGCCAAGGGGGACGCGGCTCTCGCCTTCGGCGTCGAGCGCTTCATCGCCCTCCTCAGAGACGTCCATGCCTTCGATCTCGCCCGCCTGGCGGACGGCCCCCTGGAGGCTCACCCGTGAGCGGGCCGCACTTCGATTTCGAGCGGACAGCGATAAGCCAGGGCTTCGCCCGGGTTGCGGGCGTGGACGAGGTCGGGCGCGGTCCGCTCGCTGGTCCCGTCGGGGTCGCCGCGGTCATCCTCGATCCGGACGACCTGCCGGACGGCCTCGACGATTCGAAGGCGCTGCCCGAAGCGCGGCGCGACGCGCTGAAGCCGGTCATTCTGGCCAAGGCGGTCAGCGTCGCGGTCGCGTTCGCCAGCGCCGAGGAGATCGACCGCTACAACATTCGCGGCGCAACCTTGCGCGCCATGGCGCGCGCGGTTCGCGCGCTGCACGTGCGGCCGGACCTCGCCCTGATCGACGGGCGGGACGCGCCCGACGGGATCGCCTGTCCGGTCCGCCCGATCGTCGGCGGCGACGCGCTGTCGCTGTCGATCGCCGCCGCCTCGATCATCGCCAAGACGACCCGCGACGCCCTGATGCGGAACCTCGGCTGCGACTATCCTGGCTACGGCTTCGGCGACCATGTGGGCTACGCGACGGCTGTCCACCGGCGCGCCCTCATGCGGCTCGGCCCTTGTCCCTACCATCGGAAATCCTTCCGGCTTCGCAGGGACGAGCTGGAGGTCGAAAAAGGTTTCGAAAGCGTTTAGACCGCAGATCGCCGTCGGCCCGCATGACCGTACGATAATGACACAACGTCAGACGCCGCCTCATAACCAGACCTTTACTTAAATCCGGTCATAACGACGCGTCGGTTCGTAGAAGCCGGCCGTTGCGTCGAGTGATTTGCGTTGATGCGTACCTTGCGTGCCGGAGCGTCGCGTCTCCCCGCCCAGCTTCAGGTTTTGCGTACTGGCGCCGGCGAGACGAAACGCCCGGCCGCAATCGGTCCGGCTCCGCGCGACGTCATCCTGATCGGCGACTGCGTCGCCGAAATGGAGAAGCTGCCGCCCGCTTCGGTCGATTTCGTCTTCGCCGATCCGCCCTACAATCTTCAGCTCGAAAACGCGCTTTCGCGCCCCGACCAGAGCCTCGTCGACGCGGTCGACGACGACTGGGACAAGTTCGCCGACTTCGCCGAATACGACGCCTTCACGCGATCGTGGCTTACCGCCGCCCGGCGAGCGATGAAGCCGAACGCCACCATCGTCGTGATCGGCTCCTATCACAACATCTTCCGCGTCGGGACGGTCCTGCAGGATCTCGGCTTCTGGATCCTCAACGACATCGTCTGGCGAAAAGCCAATCCGATGCCGAACTTCCGCGGCCGCCGCTTCACCAATGCTCACGAAACCATGATCTGGGCGGCGCGCGGGCCGGAAGCGAAGGGCTACACCTTCAACTACGAGGCGCTGAAGGCGGGCAACGACGACTGTCAGGCGCGCTCCGACTGGTTCCTGCCGATCTGCACCGGCGCCGAACGCCTGAAGGACAACAGCGGCCGCAAGACCCACCCGACCCAGAAGCCGGAGGCTCTGCTGGCGCGCCTGATGGTCGCCGCCTCCAACGCCGGCGACCTCGTCCTCGATCCGTTCTTCGGTTCAGGCACCACGGGCGCCGTCGCCCGGCGGCTCCGCCGCGCCTTCATCGGAATCGAGCGCGATCCGATCTACGCCGAGGCGGCGCGCCGGCGAATCGCCGCGGTCGAGCCGCTCGCCGAGGACGTGGTGGCGGCCGCCCCGACCCGGCGCAGCGAGCCTCGCGTCGCCTTCGCGAGCCTGATCGACGCCGGCCTCGTTCGGCCGGGCGAGCGGCTCACCGACGCGCGCCAGCGCCATTCGGCGCTCGTTCGGGCGGACGGATCGGTCGCCGTCGGTCCGGCGATCGGCTCCATCCACAAGATCGGCGCGCTGGTCCAGGGCCTGCCGGCCTGCAACGGCTGGACCTTCTGGCGGGTCGAGCGGGACGGACGCTCAACCTCCATCGACGACCTGCGCGCCGACGTGCGCGCCAGCCTGCGCGCCGCCGCCGAGTAGCCTCAGGTCCTCCGCTTCGGCCGCCGCTTCGGACCGGCGAAGTCGGCGGCGCGCAACAGGAACACCTCTCCTTCGCTCTCCTCGGTGTCCAGCCAGACGAAGGGCAGATCGGGATAATCGCGCAGGAGGAGGTCGCGCCCCCGCCCGATCTCGCAGACGAGCGCGCCGCCTTCCGTCAGGCGCCCGGGCGCCTCGGCCAGGATGCGCCGCACGAGGTCGAGCCCGTCGTCGCCCCCGGCATGGGCCATGCGCGGCTCGGCCGCGTATTCGGGCGGGAAAGCGGCCACGGCGTCGGCATCGACGTAGGGCGGATTGGTCAGGATCAGGTCGTAGCGGGCGCCCGCGAGCGGCTGGAACAGATCGCCCTCGATCAGCCTCACGCGGCCGGCGAGACCGTGCTCCTCGACGTTGCGCCTCGCCACCGCCAGCGCGTCCGCCGACAGGTCCACGGCGTCGATCGCCGCACGGGGAAAGACGCGCGCGGCGAGGATCGCGAGCGACCCCCCGCCAGCGCAGAGATCGAGCGCGCGCAGGACCCCCTCCGGATCGCCGAGCAGGGCGCTATCCTCAGAAAACGTGGTCATCAGCAATTCGCCGATGAAGCTGCGCGGCACGATGACGCGCTCGTCGACATAGAAGGGCACGCCCTGGATGTAAGCGCGGTTGAGAAGATAGGCGGCGGGCTTGCGGGTGGTCACGCGCGCTTCGATCAGCCCGTCGATCCGCCGACGCTCGCCTGGCGTCAGTTTCGCGTCGAGGAACGGGTCGAGCGTGTCGATCGGCAGATGGAGGCCCTCGAGGATGAGATAGGCCGCCTCGTCGAGCGCGGTCGTCGCGCCATGGCCGAAGACGAGCTTGGCCTCGCGAAAGCGGCTGATCGCGTAGCGCAGCCAGTCGCGCGGCGTAACGAAGAGGGCGAGGCGCTCGTCGGCTTCGGTCACGTCGCCTCCCGGAAAGGGACGCGCCCGGCCGCCTCGGGCGTCGATTTCCGCCGCAAACCGGCGCCCGCGGTCACTGCCAAGCCGGGCGGCCGTGACAAGAACGTCATCGCGATCCCCGGGTCAGGCTCGGCGTTGGGCCTGCCATTTCCGAGTCGGTTTCGAGTGTTTTCAAGGAGATGCGGCGCCATTTGCGAGTCTCCGTAACCGCCCCAACCGAGCTGCCATAACATTAACAACATCATCATACTGTTTAATGACGCGGCCATGCCGGGCCGGTCCGACAGTTTTCGTTTGCAGGCGGTCGGCGCCGTCGGGCGAGGGCAGAGAGAGGGCGCGACGGGCGGCATGGGGAATCCGGTTAGGCGGCGATGAGGGTGACTATAGCCAAGGTTCCGCTTTTCCGCAAGAAAATGCGCGCCCAATTCGCTTGGGAGGAAGGTAGCCCGCCCCCGCATCTGCACCGAGCCGCCTGGGCGCGGCGGCGGCGATCACACGCCGTGCTTGCAGTCCCGCATGAAGCGCTTGCGCGGCTTGCCGTGCAGGTCCTGCGCGTCGGCCTTCTGGGAGCATTCGATCGACTTGGCGGAACGGACGGCGGGATCCTCGGCGCCGGCGCGCGCGGCCGGCGTCGTTCCATCGGACGCCGCGTCAAGGGCGTGCGCGGCGCCGCCGAGGAGGACGCAAAGCGCCGCAGCGCACGCCAGAGCGTTGATCCGCATTTGAAAAAATACCCCGTCGCCGGTTCACTCGCGCCCGGCGACGCCTTATAGGCGGCGCGCGGGGAATTTCAACCCGAGCGTTGCACTGCGACGCCGTGGGGGCGCTCGAGGCGACCGGTTCCACGCCGACAGCCGGGCGACAAACGCCCGCCGTCGCGCTAAGAGCGGCCGATGCGCCGCCTGTCCATCGAAGCCCTCGTCGAGCGATTTCCCGATTTCCGGGTCGCCTTCGTGCTGGCCGAACCCCTCGCCGTCGCGCCCGTCCGCTCGGCGGCGCTGGCCGCGGAGATCGAAGCGGCGGAAGCCGAATGCCGGGCGCGCTGGGGCGGAACGGAGCTTTCGGCCATTCCCGGCGTCGCCGCCTGGCGGACGGCCTACAAGGGCTTTGGCATCAAGCGGACGAGCTACCGGTCGTCGGTCGAGCGGCTGATCAAGCGCGTGCTTGCCGGCCAGCCGCTGCCAGAGATCAACGCGCTGGTCGATCTCTACAACATGGTGTCGTTGACGAGCGGGCTGTGCCTCGGCTGCGACGATCTCGACACAACCGAAGGCGACCTCGTCTTCCGCTTCTCGATGGCCGATGATAGCTTCCTCGATATGGGCGCCGAGGCCGGCGAAGACCCGAACGATCCGCCGAAGGAGGGGGAAGTCGTCTACGCCGACCAGCGCCACGTGCTCTGTCGCCGCTGGAACTGGCGCCAGGACGCCCGCACCGCCTCAAGCGCCGCGACCCGGCGGGCGGCGCTCACCGTCCAGTCCAACGGTTTTGGCGACGTCGAGGGCGCCGCGGCCGAGCTTTCCCGCCTGATCGCGCGCGAGTGCGGCGCGGGATCCCGGATCGAGGTTCTGGACCGCAAGCGGCCGACAGCGGCGTTCGAGGGCGATTGACGGCAAGGGCGGCGAGTTTTGCTCTGGCTGGGAGCCTGTCGGACTTAACGATACGCTCATTGATATCATTGATGTTTTTGCCTTTTCCAGGAAACACGAAATGTAACAATATCAATATGTTGCGCGTCTCGAAAACCTCCAGTCCGACAGGCTGCTAGTGGAGCTTATGGGAACGGCGCGTGAGCCGCATTTGCGTCGGGGTCCCAAGGCGGCGATCACGCCGAACAGCCGAATGTCACAATATTTGTAAAAGACTCCCGTTACTCCTTGATGCGACACACGTATAGTCGACGATAATTCAATTCAACGATTTCATGTCGCTAAGTATCCATCCTATCTGTCATACAGGGGTCACGGAAATACCCTTAACTGTAGCCTTCCTTTTCTTGTTCCAACCGGTGAAGGGGGGCTTATCCCGCTGTCCCAGGCGACCGTCACGACGGGCCCAGCTGACGCTACGAGGGTTCCCAAAGCCCCATGAAATTTCAGGCTGGGCAAATCTGGTCTAACCCGTTTTGGCCGCCGGCGGTCGCCGATTTGGCTCTAAGAGCCCTTGCGCGCGGGACCGACGTACCTGGGACAGCGGGATAAGCCTCGGTGAAGGGGCCTACAATGAATATTGTCAAGATTGGCCTGCCGTGTTGCGCATTAGCGTTGGCGCTTCTCGGCTCCGCTGCAGCAAACGCAACCGAACTCTACAATAACATTAATGATGTTACTTCAGGCGGCACTGCCTCGGCTTCTACTGGCGACCATGGCCCTCTCGGTAACTCCTTCTCCACGGGGTCATCAGGCTATACTTTAACCGCGGTCGATCTGTTGGTCCTCGCAGACAATCCGGCCGACGGCGGGTCTTTCACTGTCTCTCTGCTCTCCGACAATTCGACGAGTCCTGGATCGACGATCGCTACGGACACCCTTGTTGACTCCGCGTTGTCTCCGACTCTAGTTACCGTCGCCGCTCCATTCTCGAATGTGCCCTTGGCCGCGAACACCCGTTACTGGATTGAATTGTCCACCTCCAATGGCTCCCTCGAGTGGTCATATAGCGCGCAGAACGACGGCATTGGCGTGGCCAACGAGTATAATTTCTACGCCGGCTCCGTTTCCGCAAACACAGCATTCACGCCCTATCAGATGAGCATTGGCTCTGCAGTTCCGGAGCCCTCAACCTGGGCGATGCTGCTGCTTGGGCTCGCCGGCGTAGATTTCGGGCATTGTCGGACGTCGCGCAGAACCCCCGCGGTCGCCGCCTGAACGTATCCGTTGCAAAGATGGCGGCAACCCAGTCGCCTGTTCAAACGCTTCGCTCACCGCCTCGACCGCTGCAAAGTTGTAGCGTCCACACCGTCCACTCGAACAGGACGGGCTACGCCGAGGCCGCGGCGGCCCAATTTCTCGCGCCTCATCGAACGCGGCGCAGCGTCGCGGATCGAGGCCCAGTTGGTCCCCTGCGTCGTGGCGATGGAGGCGTGCTCGTCGGCGCACCACTGGGGCGGCAATTGTCGACGCTCGGCTTCGAGGTCAAGTTGATCCCGCCCGCGCATGCGAGGCTTACGTGCGCCGGAACAAGACCGACGCAGCCGATGCGGCGGCGATCTGCGAAGCGGCGGGGCGCATGACCAGGAGCGCAAGATTCCGCCCCGAACAGACGTTCCGACTCCGTTTATTGATTCGGCTGAGGGCGTTGCAATTCCTCTGATTGCGGGACGGTTGCTCGTTGTCCGGCCGGTCCGGTCGCGACGCGGCTCCTCCCCTCCCGGGACAGGAACTTCAACTCCGGCGCCGGGGCGCCCTTTCCTTCGAGCATCCCCAGCGCCAGCGCGGCCTCCGCCCGCACGCTCGGATCCCTGTCGCCTGCTAGCCCTCGAAGGGGGAGGAGGGCTTGGTCGATCCCGGGGAACGCCGGGCCCAGGCGGCCGAGGTGCCACGCCGCGAGGCTACGGACGAAGGCAAGCTCGTTCTCCAACTCCGCGATGAGGACGGCGACCGACTCCCCGCATGACGGCGCCACCTGAGCCAGGGCCGCCGCAGCCCAGACGCGTACGAACCCGACCGGGTCCTCGAGGGCCGCGGCGAGGTCGGCCACAGCCTCGCTTGCCGCCGGGCCGATCTCCCCCAGGCCGTACGCCCCGAGGCGGCGCTGGATGGGATCGCTGCTCGCAAGCGCGCCCACCAAGCCGGCGATGGAAGTCCCCAGGTAAGCGACTTGCGCCCTCATGGTCCGATCCTCTTTAAGGCCCCGCGCCGAGCCGGCGGTCCAGGTTGAACGCAGCGCTGATCAGCCCAATGTGGGTGAAGGCCTGAGGGAAGTTGCCCAGCGCCTCGCCGGACGGGCCCGTCTCCTCGGCGTACAGACCGAGGTGGTTGGCGTAGGTCAGCATCTTTTCGAAAATGAAGCGGGCCTCCTCGACCCGCCCCGCCCGGGCCAACGCCTCGACCAGCCAGAACGTACACATGTTGAATGTCCCCTCGCTCCCGGTCAGGCCATCGCCCGCGCCTTTGCCGATCTCGTAGCGATGCACCAGGCTGTCGGAGACCAGCTCCGCCATGGTCCGATCCAGCGTTCCGCGCATGCGGGGGTCGGTCGGCGACAGGAAGAGCACGAGCGGCATGATCAGGTTGGACGCATCCACCGCGTCGGTGCCGAAGTGCTGCACGAAGGTCTGCCGTTCCGCGTTCCAGCCGCTCGTCATGACGGCCTGGTAGATGCGGTCACGCTCGGCGGCCAGGCGGGTGCGGTTCAGCGGCAGGCTCCGCTTTTGCGCAAGGCGGAGCGCCCGGTCCAGCGCCACCCAGCATTGCACCTTGGAGTAGACGAACTGCTGCCGTCCACCGCGCACCTCCCAGACGCCGTCGTCGGCCCGCTGCCAGTTGTTCGCCACCCAGTCGAGCATTTTGCGCAGGTGACGCCAGAAGTCGTAGGCGATCGGCGTCCCGTACTTGTCGTACAAGTAGACGGTGTCCATCAGCTCGCCGTAGATGTCCAGCTGCAGCTGATCGGACGCGGCGTTGCCGATTTGCACCGGGCGAGAGCCGCGGTAGCCGTCGAGATGGCCCAGAATCTCCTCGCGCAGATCATGACCGCCATCGATACGGTACATGGTCTGCAATGGGCCGCCGCGGGCGCCCTCGAGGGCTCGCTGCTCCAACCAGCCCATGAACTGCTCGGCCTCCGACGTCAGACCCAGGCGCAGGAAAGCGTAAATGGTGAAAGCGGCGTCGCGCACCCAGGTATAGCGGTAGTCCCAGTTGCGCACCCCGCCGATCTCTTCCGGCAGCCCGCAGGTCGGCGCCGCGACGATCGCCCCAGTCGGCGCGAATGTGAGCAGTTTCAGCACCAATGCCGAGCGGTGGACGATCTCGCGCCAGCGGCCAGAGTAGTGGCACCGCCTCAGCCACTGCCGCCAAAAGGCCAGGGTCTGTGTCAGGGCCTCCGTGCCGACAAGCCGCGCCTCGAGCATGACGCCATCATGAACGCTGTCGTGGCTGTTCTCCTCCACTTGGCGGAGGATGAAGGTGGTTGTCTCGCCGGGGTTGAGGACGAACTCGGCGGCGACGCCATCCCCCTGCCTTGCCAGCGGGAAGCGACTGATTAGCGAGACTTTCATGCCTTGCGCCTCGAACACCGCTCCCCGGCCCTCCAGGACGACCTGGTGGGCCCGGCGGGCGAAGTCGAAGGCTGGACGGCAGTCGAGGCGGAAGCGGACAGACCCGCGCACGCCCCGCACCACTCGAACGATCTGATGAATTTTTCTGGCCTCGTGCGGACCCTGGACTGGCATGAAGTCCACGACCTCGCCGACGCCCTCGCCGCTGAGAAAGCGCGTCACCAGGACGTTACTGTCTGGCATGTACATCTGTTTGTGTTGCGCCGCGCATAGGCTCGCGATGCGGAACGAACCGCCTTTCTGGTCGTCGAGGATCGCCGCGAAAACGCTCGGCGAGTTGAAATGCGGCATGCAGCACCAGTCGATCGACCCGTCGATGCCGACCAGGGCAATGGTGTGCAGGTCGCCGATGACCGCGTAAGACTCGATCGGCTTGTAGGCCATGGTTTCGGTTCCTCCGCTGCTCGACCCTTGATCGAGGGCCACGATGGGCGGTATCGACAAGACCTGCGCGATCGCATCATCGCTGAGTTCGCCGCCGTTGTGGAGGCGGTCCAATAAGCCCAAGCGCATGACATTCCGGCCTGAGACGAGCGGCGCCGAGAACAGCACGGCGACGGTTTGGACAATCGCGCACGCGAAGCTCACCGAGCGCTTTCCCCTTGCAACCTCGCCAGATTAGACATAAAGATATGTTTATGTCTAAAGACCGATACGTGGGTCGCCCCGAGCCTGCCAGTTTTCCAACCCTGCTCGCCGGGCTCGAGGCGGCCGGGGAGGAGACGCGGCTGCGCATCCTCTGCCTACTCGACGAGGCGGAGCTCACCGTCAGCGAGCTTGTCGCGATCCTCGGCCAGTCGCAGCCGCGCGTGTCGCGTCATTTGAAGCTCCTGGTCGAGGCCGGGCTCGCCGAGCGCCAGCGCGAGGGGGCCTGGGCGTTCTTCCGCCTCGCCGATGCCGGCGGCGCGTTCGCCCGCGATCTCGTCCGGCGGCTCGATCCGGCCGACCCGGCGGTGGCCGCCGACCGCGCCAGGCTCGAGCTCGCCCGCGAGGCGCGGCGGAAGCAGGCGGTGGCCTATTTCGCCGAGCAGGCGGCCGACTGGGACCGGATCCGCGCCTTGCACGCCTCCGAGGAGCGGGTCGAGGCGGCGCTGATCGCCATGATCGGCGAAAAGCCGTTCCGCAGCCTGCTCGATCTCGGAACCGGAACGGGGCGCATGCTGGAGCTTTTCGCGCCCCGCGCGGTGCGCGCGGTCGGCGTCGACCAGAGCGCCGCGATGCTGGCGCTCGCCCGCGCCCGCATCGATCAGGCAGGCCTCAAGAACGTTCAGCTTCGTCAAGGCGACATCTACGCCCCGCCGGTCGAGCGCGACGGCTACGACCTCATCGTCATCCATCAGGTGCTGCACTTCCTCGACGATCCCGCCCGGGCGCTGAAGGAGGCCGCGCGGGCGCTCGCCCCCTCCGGCCGGCTGGTGGTCGTCGATTTCGACGCGCATGACCAGGAGTTCCTGCGGACCGACTTCGCCCATCGCCGGCTCGGCTTCCCGCTGGCCGAGATCGAGGGCTTTCTGGCCGAAGCGGGACTCGCGGCGGCGCAATCGCGGCGGGTCGAGCCCGCGGCCGGCGAATCGGGCAAGCTCACCGTCGCGCTGTGGCTTGCCGAGGACCCGCGAATCCTCTCGGACGGATTCCAAAAGGCCGATACGGAGTATGCCTGATGACCGCAAAGCCTGTCCCATTGAGCCGGTCCGGCGCGCATATTCGGGTCTCATTCGAGTTTTTCCCGCCCAAAACCCCGGAAATGGAGGCGAGCCTTTGGGAAGCCGCGCGGCGCCTCGAGCCGCTCGATCCGCATTTCGTCTCGGTCACCTATGGGGCAGGCGGGACGACGCGCGAGCGCACCCACGCGACGGTGGCGCGGCTGGCGCGCGAGACGACGATGAAGCCCGCGGCGCATCTGACCTGCGTCGGCGCGTGCCGGGATGAGATCCGCGACGTCATGCGCGCCTACAAGGACGCCGGCGTGCGTCATATCGTCGCTCTGCGCGGCGACCCGCCGACCGGCCTCGATACGCCCTACGAGGCCCATCCCGACGGCTATCGGAAGACCGCTGAGCTCGTCGCCGACGCCAAGGCGATCGGCGGCTTCGAGGTCTCGGTCGGAACCTACCCGGAAAGGCATCCGCAGAGCCGGACGCTGTTGCACGACATCGAGGTTCTGAAAGAGAAGATCGATGCGGGGGCGGATCGGGCGATCACCCAGTTCTTTTTCGACAACGGCGCTTTTTTCCGCTTCCGTGACGTCGCCGAGGCGGCGGGGATCACGGCGCCGATCGTGCCCGGGATCATTCCGGTGCAGAACTTCAAGCAGACCGCCAATTTCGCCCGGCGGGCCGGGGCGAGCGTGCCGCAGTGGCTGGCGGACCGGTTCGACGGCCTCGAGGACGATCCGGCCACCCGCCGCCTGGTCGCGGCCGCCGTCTGCGCCGAGCAGGTGATCGACCTGATCGACCACGGCGTCGAGGAGTTGCACTTCTACACCATGAACCGCGCCGACCTCGTCTTCGCCATCTGCCACCTGATCGGCCTCAGGCCCAAGCCGAAGATCGAGGCTGAGGCGGCGTAAGCGCGGGGTCGATGATCGCGAGGCGTTCCGTTAAGGTCGTCCACGGTCGAGGACGGAGCCCCGATTGGGCCTCGCTGTCGCGACCGGCGAACCGGGGCGGCCATGACCAAGGAAACAGCAAGCAAGCGTTTGATCGTGGGGATCAGCGGCGCCAGCGGCGCGGTTCTCGGCGTGGAGTGTCTCAGGGCGCTGCGCCGGCATGCCGAGTGGGAAACCCATCTCATCGTCTCCCGGCACGCCGCAACGACCATCGCCTATGAGACGCCGTACAGTCTCGATGAGATCGCGGCGCTGGCGACGCAAACTCACCGAGTTCGACGATGTCGGCGCCAGCATTGCCAGCGGGTCGTTCAAGACGGAAGGCATGGCAGTCGTCCCATGCAGCATGAAAACCCTGGCGGCCATTGCGCATGGCTTTTCCGAAAATCTTCTGTCGCGCGCCGCCGACGTCACGCTCAAGGAACGCCGCAAGCTGGTGCTGGTGGCGCGCGAATCTCCGCTCAGTCCGATCCATCTCCAGAACATGCAGGCGCTGTCCGCCTGCGGCGCCATCATCCTGCCGCCCGTGCTGACGTTCTACAATCATCCTCGAACGGTCGAGGACATGGTGCATCATATTGTCGGCAAGATCCTCGATGTCTTCGACATCGAGCTGGAAGGCTTCAGGCGCTGGAACGGCGCAGAATGAACAGAACGGAGGGGCGGTCCGGCACGCGAGCGGACGCGGCGTACCGGCGCTGATGCGTACCGGCTCGCGCGCCTTAAGCGAGATGTGCGCCAAAGAACGCCAGCGTGCGTTCCCACGCCAGCGCCGCGCTCGCGGCCTCGTAGCTTTCCCGGTGATCGCAGTTGAAGCCGTGGTCGGCCGGGTAGATGTGGATGGGCACGTCCGGGCGGGCCGCCGCCAGCTCCCTCACGCCGGCGATCGGGATGTGCTGGTCCCTTTCGCCGAAATGCAGCATGATCGGGGCCTTGGGCTCGAGATCCTGCATCTGCAGAATCCGCCCGCCGTAGTAGCCGACCGCGGCCGAGAGGCCGGGCAGGCGAGCGGCGGCCGCCCAGGCGACGCTGCCGCCGAAGCAATAGCCGACGATCCCGACCTTGCCGCCTTCGCTGGCGACCGCGATGGCGGCCGCCGCGTCGCGCAGCACCTGCTCGAAATCGAGCTTGCCCATCAACGGCATCGCGCGGGCGCGCGCGTCCGCGTCGTAGCCGACGTCGAAACCCTTCTCGACGCGGTCGAAGATCGCCGGGGCGACGGCCAGATATCCTTCCGCGGCGAAACGGTCGGTCACCTCGCGGATATGCGCGTTGACGCCGAAGATCTCCTGGATGACGACGATCCCGCCCAGCGGCTTGCCCGCGGGGTCGGCCCGCCAGGCGGCGATCGGCCCGGCGCCTTCGGGCTCGAGTTCAATCCACTGGCCCATTGGCTCCTCCGGATCTGGAACGAATGTGTGTCGCGCGATTGGCGCCCTTTTGCGCGACGGCGATGCCGCCGATGACCAGCGCGAGCGCAACGACATGATAGGCGGCGAACGGCTCGCCGAGCAACCCCACCGCCATGATCGCGCCGAACACCGGGACCAGATTGACGAAGACGCCGGCCCGGCCCGGCCCGATCAGCTCGACGCCGCGCATGAAGAACATCTGTGCGGCGAAGGCGGGGCCGAGCGCGACATAGGCGAGCGCCAGCAATCCGTGCGGAGTCGGCCAAACGAAGCCGCCGGAAGCGATTTCCCAGATCATCAGCGGCACGGAGGTGACGAAAGCCGCGGCCGCCATGGCCGCGAGCATGCTGAGGCCCGAAACATGGGGCCGCTGGCGAAGGCCGATCGTATAGCCGGCGTAAAGCACGGCCGCGACCACCATCATCACGTCGCCGCTGTTGAAGGCGAGCGCCATCAGGCGGGCGGGGTCGCCCTGCGCGGCGATCACCGCGACGCCCGCCATCGTGACGAAAGCGCCGAGCGCCTGCAGCGCGGTGAAGCGAATGCCGAGGAACATTCGCGCGCCGACGAGGACGAGCGCCGGGATCGCGCCCTGGATGATCGACAGGTTGAGCGCGCTGGTGCGATGGGCGGCGACATAGAAGAGCGCGACAAAGACCGTGTAGCCGGCCGTGCCCATCACGGTGAGGTAGAGCCAGCGCGCTCGCAAGGCCGGCCAGTCCCGCCTGAGCGCCGGCCGTGCAGCGATGAGGATCGGAACGAGCGCCACCGCCCAGCGCATGCAGGTCAGGGTCATCGGACCGATCTCGCCGACCGCGAGGCGTCCGACGATCGAATGGCCGGCCCAGATGAGCGTCGTCAGCACCAGGAGCAGGATCGGATTGGCCCAGACGGAACGGAGGAGTCCCGCCCGCGGCGCGGTCGCGTCGGTCATGCAAGCCTTCGAGGCGAGGAAAGCCGCGCCCGCCGCCGGGCCTACGACGAAGGCGGCGACGCGGGGAGGCCATCGGTACAAGCGTCGGCGACGGATGGCAACCGCGCCCGCGCCGGCGCCGCGCCGAAGCCGGCGGCTCACGCGAAAGTGAAGCGCGGCCGGCCGATCAGTCCCGCGCGACGATCGGCGCCGCGGCGGGCGGGGGCTGCTCGACCAGCCAGATGAGGCCGATCCGGATGTCGTTCGAAACCAGGGCGCCACGCGACGACGCCGCGACGGCGCCGCCGCATCCAGCCGCGCAATGAAGGCCGCCCAGCGCGAGCGAGCCGAGATCGAGATAGCGGTAGCTCGCCTCGATCTTGAGGTTTGGGCCGATGTCGAAGTCGAGCCCGGCCGTCAGCGCCCAGGCGAAGTTCGTCCTCGACGCATTGGAGAAGACCCCGCCGACCGGGATCGCCGGGCCGGCGCCCGAGATGGCGAGCCCCTGGTCGGATACGCCCGACAGCGCATTGTCCGCGACGCCGACGCCGGCCCCGAGGAAGGGCGTGACGCCCCAGTAATTGCCGAGATCGACGTAGCCGTTGAGGAGCGCGACGATCGAGGAGACGCCGGCGCGAAGCCCGTCGGCGGCGGAAAAGAGTTCCTCCGCCGCCGAGCGGCGCGGGATCCACGATCGCCAAGGATGACCGGAGTCTGGCGCCGAAGCGGTATTCCAGCGTCCCGTCCATTCGCAACCAAGGGTTCAGGACATAGCCGACGCCGGCGTCGATCGTTCCGGACGGCGACAAGGTCGAGTTGCGAAAGGACCCGGTTCCGTAGGGAGACAGAACGCCGCCCGGAACGATCGACGCGATCGGATCGGCGGCGGCGTTCAGCGCGGGCGCGGGCTCGAAGCCTGCTCCGAGATCGCCGCGCAGATACCAGCCGCTGAAGTCCTCGGACGACGGTCCGGCCTGCGGCAGGCTCGGCGCAGGGGGAAGGTCGGCAGCCAGGGCGCATTCGACCGAGGCGAGGATCAGGCCCGCGCCGATCGCCAGCGCCGTCCAATTGGCGGCCCGCGCCCAATTGGGCATGACAGTCGTCCCCCGTCCAAGGTCAGGGCCACGACCGTTCGCGCCCGCGTTACGGAGCGGAACCTTGTCATTTCGGGCTTAAGAACCTCTTAAGCTTGAATCTTAACCTCTTGGAGGGAACGATGAGGGGCCTCACGCGGCGCGGCGCGCCGGCAGGCTCACCGTTTCGCGGATGGCGTTGGCGAGCGCCTTCGTCTCTTCGCTGGGACGGCCGGGCGCGTGGATGAGCCCCATCCGGGTCAGCGGCAGTTCCGGAAGCCCCTCCGCGGCGCCGAGAATGCGCAGACCCTCGCCGACCATCGATTCGGGCAGCGTCGTCGCCGCGAGGCCAGCGCGCACGACCGCGCCGATGGCGGAAAAATTCTTCGAAAGGACCAGGTTGCGGGTCGGCCGGTCGGTCTCCGCCAGGGCTTCGTCCGCGTCGCGCCGCCATAGACAGGAGACGGCGCCGAGCGCAAGCGGGATCGGAGCGTCGCCCTCGACGTGGAAACGCTCGGCCGCGGCCCACACGAGCGGCTGCTCGCACAGAATCTCGAAGCCGTGCACGCCCGGATATTCGGTCACCAGCGCCAGTTCGAGCGCGCCCGCCGAGACCTGCTGCACAAGCTCGGGCGAGCCTTCACACGACACCGACACCTCGACCAAGGGATGCTTGCGGCTGAAGCGGCCGAGGATATCGGCGAGATAGGTCTCCGAATAGTCGTCCGGAATCCCGAGCCGCACCGCGCCGCGCAGGCCCCTGCGCGACAAAGCCGCGACGGCGCCGGCTTCGATCTGCACGATGCGGCGGGCGAAGTCGATCAGGGCTTCGCCCTCGGCCGTCAGCCGCGCGCCCCGGCCCTGCTTGACGAACAGGGCGCAGCCGAGCTGCTGCTCGAGCCGGCGCATGTGCATCGACACAGCCGACTGGGTCTTGTGAACCCTCTCGGCGGCTCGTGTGAAGGAGCCGGTGTCGACGATCGCCAGGAATGACCGCAACTGATCCGTGTCGAGCATTTCAATCCATCCGAACTTGTTATCGGTTTCCTTACAAACATTCGTTAGACCGATCAATCGGAAAGCGGTAGCAGTGAGGCACAGCCCGATTCGGAGACGGCTCAGCCGTTCGAATCTTTGAAGCGGCGCGGCGTTCGCTCGTCCGCGACAGGGTTTTCGCGCCCACTTGGGAGACTGACCATGTTGTCCTTCTTCTCCAGCACTGTCTCGCGTGACGCGGCCTCGGCGCTGAGGCGCGCGCTCAACTGGCCGGCCCGTGTCGGCGCCGCCCGGCGGACCATGGCCCAGCTCGCACGAATGTCCGAATACGAACTGCGCGATATCGGCCTCACCCGGCAGGATGTCGCCGACGCGAGCGCGTTGCCGCTCGACGCCGATCCGTCATCGCTATTGGCGCGGCGGCGCGCGGCGCGCGAGCATGCAGCGGCGACGATACAGCGCCTCGCGGCTTGAGGCTTGGGTTCGGCTCTCCCCAAGGACAGCGAAACAGTCTAGGACAAGCTCCTCGGACCGTCGCCGCCCACACCGGAGGAGCCCCATGACCGCGCATTCGGCCGCCCCAGGAGTTGAAGTTCACGCCGAGACCGGCGGCCGCCAGGCGGACATTCTCAGTCCCGAAGCGCTGGCGTTCGTCGCCGACCTTCATCGCCGGTTCGACGGGCGTCGGCGCGAACTGCTGGCGCGACGCATGGAGCGGCAGAAGCTGTTCGACGCCGGCCAGCTGCCGCACTTCCTGACGGAAACCAAGGCGGTCCGCGACGGCGACTGGACCGTCGCGCCTGTCCCTGCCGATCTCCTCGACCGCCGGGTCGAGATCACCGGGCCGGTCGACCGCAAGATGATCGTCAACGCGCTGAACTCGGGCGCCAAGGTGTTCATGGCGGATTTCGAGGACGCCTCGTCCCCCATGTTCGCCAACATGATCGAGGGCCAGGCGAACCTCAAGGACCGCTGGGCGGGCGCGATCGACTTCACAGATCCGGCGTCGGGCAAGGCCTATCGTCTCGGACCGAGCCCGGCCGCGCTGATGGTGCGTCCGCGCGGCTGGCACCTGCCGGAACGGCATGTGAGCGTGGACGGTCGCGAAATCTCGGGATCGCTGTTCGACTTCGGCCTCTATGTGTTCCACTGCGCCAAGACCCAGATGGCCAAGGGTTCGACGGTCGCCTTCTATCTGCCGAAGATGGAAGGCCATCTCGAGGCGCGCCTGTGGAACGACGTCTTCTCGCATGCCGAGGAGACGCTGGCCGTCCCGCACGGGTCGTTCAAGGCGACGGTGCTGATCGAGACGCTGCCGGCGGCGTTCGAGATGGACGAGATCCTGTATGAGTTGCGCGACCACATCGTCGGCCTCAACTGCGGCCGCTGGGACTACATCTTCTCGTTCATCAAGCGGCTCGGCAAGAATCCGCAATTTTTGACGCCGGACCGGTCGGTGATGACGATGGGGCAGGCGTTCCTCAACGCCTATTCGCTGCTGCTGATCAAGACCTGCCACCGCCGCGGCGCTTTCGCGATGGGCGGCATGGCGGCGCAGATCCCGGTCAAGGGCGACGCCCACGCCAATGACGCGGCCTTCGCCAAGGTGCGCGCCGACAAGGAGCGCGAGGCGGGCAATGGCCACGACGGCACCTGGGTCGCCCATCCGGACCTCGTGCCGGTGGCGATGGAGGTGTTCGACCGGTTGATGCCCGGCCCGAATCAGCTGGAGGTGAAGCGGGAAGATGTTCATGTGACGGCGACGGACCTCGTCGAAATGCACAAGGGCAAGCGGACGGAGGAGGGCCTGCGCGAGAACATCCGCGTCGGCGTGCAATATTTCGAAGCCTGGCTGCGCGGCCGCGGCGCCGTGCCGATCTACAACCTGATGGAGGACGCGGCGACCGCCGAAATCTCGCGCGCCCAGGTCTGGCAGTGGATTCACCTCAAAGCCAGGCTCGACGACGGCCGCGAGGCGACGCCCGACATGTTCCGCGCCGCGCTTGCCGGCGAGATGGAGCGGGTGAAGGGCGAAGTCGGCGCGGCGGCCTACGAGGGCGGCCGGTTCCCCGAGGCGATCAAGGTCTTCTCGGACATGTCGCTTGCGCCCGAGTTCGAGGAGTTCCTCACCCTGCCGGCGTACCGGCTGATCGATTGAGCGGCTCTGTAGGCGCGGTCGCTGACCGCGGGGGCGCGGTCAGCGACCGCGCCTACAATCGCCGGAGCGGCGATGCAGTTAGGGACTGCGACAGCGAATCGGCGCCTCGGAGCTTGTATAAAATGGCGCCGAGTTCGACAATTTCTTGCCAAAAAGCGAAGGCGGCGTTAGTCTGTTCCCAATGCCCAATCGGACCTGCGCGATGTCGACTGCCATGATCCATGAGCGCGCCAAGCCTTTCCGCCTGGCGAGGAGGTTCGGCGCGGTCGACTTTCGGCTCGACAACGGCCGGCGCTTTTTGAAGGTCCCGCGGGAAAGGGCCCCCCCAAAAATAAAATTGGCCCCGGGTCGCGTGTAACCCATTGAAAAGGCTCATTTCGGACGAGAGAATCCAAGGAAATCCAAATAAATCCAACCGCCAAAAAGCGGGAATTCGCGGAGCCCTGATGCACCGCTGCGTAGACCTGAGGAAATCCAAATTATCTCGCGCCGGAAGGTCGGTGGGGCCCTTCGGAACGGCGATGACAGCCGCGCGCAAACGGCGCTGATCATGCGCGACCGCCGCCGTCAGCGCGAGGGCCGGCTGGCCTCAGCCTGGAACGCTCGCCCGAAGGTCACGTCCGCAATTTGGCCGCGCCCGCGCCATTGACTCCGGCCAGACGCGCCCATATAGAGCGCGCTGCTCCAGCGTGGCCTTCGGGCCGCGCTTTTGGTTTTCGCCTCTGGGCCCGTCGAACCGCCCTCGGACGACCCAAACCTCAAATCCGAGCGTTCGCCCGCGGCCCCGCGAGGGGTTTGCGATTTCGGTCCACTGCAAAGAAGCCGGCCGCGCGGGGTCCTCTCCCCACGTAACGAGCCGGGCGGAACACGGGAAGACAAACGATGTTCGCAGTCATCAAGACCGGCGGCAAGCAGTACACGGTCGCCGCCGACAAACAGATCACCGTCATGGCCTTGGCCGGAGAGGCCGGCTCGCAGGTGGTCTTCAACGAAGTTCTGGCGCTGTTCGACGGCGAGACCAGCGCCATCGGCGCGCCCCATGTCGCCGGCGCGAGCGTCACTGGCGAAATCGTCGAGCAGACCCGCGGAGCGAAGGTGATCGCCTTCAAGAAGCGGCGCCGCAAGAATTCGAAGCGCAAGCGCGGCCATCGGCAGGATTTGACGATCGTCAAGATCACCGCGGTTCAGCCAGGCGCTTAAAGTCGATTTGCGGATCGCGGCGATTCCTTCGCCGGTCGGTTTGCAGTATAGAGAATCCAACCTCGCCGCCCTCGGGCGCGGCGCATCAAACAGTTTCGGAGCAGGACAATGGCTCACAAGAAGGCAGGCGGTTCGTCGCGCAACGGTCGCGACTCGGACGGCCGTCGTCTCGGCGTGAAGAAGTTCGGCGGCGAGCAGGCGCTCGCCGGCAACATTCTGGTGCGTCAACGCGGAACGAAATTTCACGCCGGCCGCAATGTCGGCATGGGTACGGATCATACCCTGTTCGCCACCGCCGCCGGCGAAGTTTGTTTCGAATTGAAAGGCGACGGCCGGCAATATGTCAGCGTACGAATTCAACAAGTAGCAGCAGAATAAAGCGGGGTCGGTGACGAGAACCCCGCTTCGGCGACCAGCCCCCGCGGACGTTCTCGAGCCTCCAGAAAGACGCTTCGAGATGAGCATGAAAGGAGATCGGTCCTTTCATCCGTCCGGTAAGCCCAGCTTACGAAGGGGATGCGGCCGCCGCGTCTCCTTCGTCGTTTAACGCCCCTTTTCGGGGCGGCTTGGCCGGAGCTTCCATGTTTCCCGATCTTGCCAGAGACGATGTCTTCCGACTGGAGACGGCGCGGCTATGGCTGCGCTGGCCGCGTGCCGCCGACGCCCCGATGATCCACCGTTTCTGCTCGTTGTGGGAGGTCGCCCGCTACACGGCGCGAATTCCGCATCCCTATCCGCTGGGTTCGGCGGAGCGCTTCATCTACGCAGCGCGCGAGGGCAACGCCTCCGGTCGGGATCTCACGCTGGTGATCACCCCAAAGAAGGGCAAGCTTGACGCCATCGGCTCGATCAGCCTCGAATTGCGCGGCGCCGACCGGCTGACGCTCGGTTTCGTCCTCACGCCGGAGCATTGGGGAAAGGGCCTCACCACCGAGGCGACCCGGGCGATGGTCAAGACCGGATTCTCCCTGACCGACTCCGTCGAGGTCCTCGCCAACGTGCGGGTCGAGAACGATTCGTCCCGGCACGTCCTGGAAACCTGCGGCTTCGAGGTCGCCTGGACCGGCCTCAAGGGCGCCCCCGCGCGCGGAGGCCTGGTCGAGTGCCACACCTTCCGGCTGGCGCGCGAGGCCTGGGCGGCGGCGATGGCCATGCGACGGCAGGCGTTCGATCAGGGGCGCCTCGAATTGGGTCGTCCGGCATGAAGTTCCTCGATCAGGCCCGCGTTTATGTCCGATCCGGCGACGGCGGCGCCGGCTGCGTATCGTTCCGGCGCGAGAAGTTCATCGAGTTCGGCGGACCGGACGGCGGCGACGGCGGGCGCGGCGGCGATGTCCTGGTCGAATGCGCCGCGGGCCTCAACACGTTGATCGACTTCCGCTACCAGCAGCACTTCAAGGCCAAGACCGGCATGCACGGCATGGGCCGCAACCGCGCCGGCGGCCGCGGCGCCGACGCGGTGCTGAAGGTCCCGGTCGGCACCCAGGTGTTCGAGGAAGAGACGGGCGCCATGCTGGCCGACCTGACCAGCGAGGGCGAGCGCGTCGTCATCGCCAAGGGCGGCAACGGCGGCTTCGGCAACGCTCATTTCACCACCTCGACCAACCGCGCTCCCCGCCACGCCAACCCCGGCCTGCCGGGGATCGAGCGCACCTTGATCCTGCGCCTGAAGCTGATCGCCGACGCCGGCCTCGTCGGACTGCCGAACGCAGGCAAGTCGACCTTCCTCGCTGCCGTCTCGGCCGCCAAGCCCAAGATCGCCGACTACCCCTTCACCACGCTTCATCCGGGGCTCGGCGTGGTGAAGGTCGACGGACGCGATTTCGTCCTCGCCGACATTCCCGGCCTGATCGAGGGCGCGCACGAGGGTCACGGTCTCGGCGACCGCTTCCTCGGCCATGTCGAGCGCTGCGGCGCGCTCGTTCACCTGGTCGACGCGACCGGAGCGAACGCCGGCGCGGACTACCGCACCATCCGGCGCGAGCTCTCGGCCTATGGGGAAGGGCTGGACGACAAGCCCGAGATCGTCGCCCTCTCAAAGGTCGACGCCGTAGACGAGGAGACGCTGGCCAGACAGGCCGAGCGCCTGAAGCGCGCGATTCGAAGCTATGGTCCGCCCGCGGCGCCCAGCGCCCGTCGCGCCCGGCCTCTCATGCTGTCGACCGCGACCCACGCCGGGATTACGGACGTCCTGCGCGCGACGATGGCCGCGATCGATGCGGGTCGGGCGCGGGAGTCCTCCGAGGCCGGCGGCGAAGCCCAGCCATGGACGCCAGTCTGAGGGACGCCGTCTATCGCGCAGCGGCGGGCCGCTGGCGCGAGTATTGGCTCGGTCTGCCGACGATCTTTCCGATCCTCGGCGATTTCGTGCTCCCGGGCGCGCTCGACCGGTACCTGGCGGCGACGGCGATCAAAGGACAGCAGACCAAAACCTTGGTCAAGCCTGGTCGTCCGGACAATCTCGAGCGTTCGATCACCGCGCTCCACCGGGTGCGCGGCTCGTTCAGCGCCGAAGCCGAAAACCAGGCGTCGCTGGTCGTTGGCGAAGTCGCGCGGGTGGGCGCGGTGGTGGCGGGCACGCTGGTCTTCTTCGCCGCCGGCGCCCTCTTCGCCGGGACGCGAAAGCGCGTCCAGCCCGACGCCTCCACGCCTTGATCGCTCGCGGCAGGCATGCGATCTCTCCTTTTCGGTCCGCGGGCGAGGGCTCCTCTTCGGTCCGTCGTCTTGCGCCCGGCGTGATCTTGGCGAAGTCGAGGGTCCCGTCCTAATGCCCGGACGCATCGAAGACTATGCCGTCATCGGCAATTGCGAGACCGTCGCGCTGGTCGGACGCGATGGATCGATCGACTGGCTGGGGTTGCCCCGATTCGACAGCCCGGCGTGTTTCGCGGCGCTGTTGGGGGAACCCAAGCACGGGCGATGGCTCATTGCTCCCGCGGACGGGTTTGCGTCGGTCTCGCGCCGCTACAGCGACGACACGCTGATCCTGGAAACCGTGTTCCGCACCGGATCCGGCGCCGTTCGCGTCACCGACTTCATGGTTCGGCGCGACCGCGTTGCGGACCTCGTGCGGATCGTGACGGGTCTCGAGGGCGAGGTGGCGATGCGCATGGAGCTGATCGTCCGCTTCGACTACGGATCCGTTGTCCCGTGGGTCTCGATCCAGGACGACGGACGCCTGCAATTGATTGCTGGTCCGGATCGGCTGTTGCTCGAGACGACGGTCCCGACGCGGGGGGAAGATCATCGGACGGTAGCGGACTTCACGGTTCGAGCAGGAGAGGAAAAAAGCTTCTCCCTCGCCTGGTCGCCTTCGTTTTCCGAGCTGCCGAGAGCCGCGCCGGTCGCAGAGACGCTGCGCAATGTGAGGGCCCAGTGGTCTGATTGGGCGCGGACGTTCGACGCCCAGCATGAGTGGCGCGACGCCGTCCTGCGCTCGCTTCTGACCCTCAAGTCGCTGGCGCACTGGGAGACGGGCGGAATTGTTGCTGCCGGCACGACATCTCTGCCGGAACGGATCGGCGGCGAACGGAACTGGGACTACCGCTACTGCTGGCTTCGGGACTCCACCTTCACCCTGCTCGCGCTGATTGGCTCAGCCTACCTCGACGAAGCGAAGGCCTGGCATCAGTGGCTCTTGCGCGCCGTCGCGGGTTCGCCGGACGACGTGCAGACGATGTACGGCGTCGCGGGCGAAAGACGCCTCGACGAATTTGTCGTCTCGTGGCTGCCCGGTTACCGGGGTGCAAGCCCGGTCAGGATCGGAAACGCTGCGGTCAAGCAGCTCCAACTCGATGTCTACGGCGAGGTGCTGGACACCTTTTATGCGGCAAGGCGCGCTGGGCTCGCGACCTTGGAGGAAAGCTGGGATCTTGAACGCGCCTTGGTCAAACATCTGGAAAACATCTGGCGCGATCCCGACGACGGCATTTGGGAAGTGCGCGGCGAGAGACGACATTTCACACACTCGAAGGTGATGGCTTGGGTGGCCTTCGATCGCGCGGTCCGATCAATCGAGGAATTCAACCTGGACGGTCCATTGGAGCGCTGGCGCGAGGTGCGCTCCGAAATTCATGCGAGCGTCTGCGAGCATGGATTCGATCCCGCGCAGAACGCGTTTGTGCAGTCCTACGGCGCCACGACGCTCGACGCGAGTTGTCTCCTGATCGCGCTCGTCGGATTCCTGCCGCCGGAGGACCCGCGGGTCCAAGGCACCATCGCCGCAATCGAGCGCAAGCTCATGCACAATGGTCTGGTGCTTCGTTACGACACGGGAAGCGGCGCGGACGGACTGCCTCCGGGCGAGGGCGCTTTTCTCGCCTGCAGCTTCTGGCTTGCCGACAATTACGCGCTGACCGAGCGCAAGGAAGAGGCGCGCGCCTTATTCGAGAGGTTGCTCACGCTGCGAAATGACGTCGGCCTCCTCGCCGAGGAATACGATCCGGTCGCCAAACAGCAACTCGGCAACTTCCCGCAGGCGTTTTCTCATCTTGCCTTGATCAACACGGCTCACAATCTCGCGAACGTCGAAGAGGGCGCCAAGTCGCGCGCAAGCCGATCGCCGAAGCCTCAGTAGCCGAACGTCCGCTATTTCCGCTTCAGGGCGTTGTGAGAGGAGGCGTGAAGCCGCTCACAGCTCACCGTGGCGCGCCATCGCCCTGATCCGGCGGTGCGGAGGCCAACCTGGTGGTTCTAAGCCTTTCGTAATAAAAGTGCTGCACGCTGATACTGTGACGGGTTGGGGCGCAACAAATGTGGCGGGCCCAAAGGCATGACGCCGCCCCATCATCGGAGGCGAAACCCGGATCTCGTTCAAAGCTTCGTTCGCATCTGCGGGTCGGCGCCGAGCATCGCGAAAGCCCTCGCTGACGGGCGGCGATTTGACCGAGGAATTCTGAAGTCGTTCCGGCCACCGGCCGGAGGCGGCTCGAGTTCGAACTCCATTTCTTTCGCCTCCGATGACGATCAGCGTCGCGTCAGGCGTGAATATTCTCATCCGATCGTAGGAAGTGCTGATGTTCAAATCGTTGTCGTCCATTGCTGTCAACTGGGCCGCGGCTGGGTTTGCCGAAATTCGGCGAGCCCGCGTCCGCGCGGTCCTAGCTTTCGCTATAGGCCTCGTTGCGTTTTCTCATCCCGCCGGCGCCGAGCCCGGCGTGAGCGGAGACAAGATCACGTTCGGGCAGGTGGCCGCTCTTGAGGGGCCGGCCTCGGCGCTTGGTCAGGAAATGAGAACCGGGTTGCTTGCGGCTTTCGCCGAAGCGAACGCTAAGGGAGGCGTCAAGGGTCGCAAGCTTGAATTGATTTCGCGCGATGACGGCTACGAGCCGACACAATCAATCGCGGCGATCAAGCAGTTGATCGACGAAAATCAGATTTTCGGCCTGGTCGGGGCTGTCGGCACGCCCACGTCGCAGGCGATCGCGCCCATCGCCGCACAGGCCGGGTTACCCTTCATTGGGCCGTTCACCGGCGCCGAATTCCTCCGGGATCCGAGCCTCGGCAACGTCGAAAACGTACGCGCCTCGTATTTTCAAGAAACGGAAATGATGGTGGAGCATCTGACCAAGGATCTGAAGCTTACCCGGATCGGCATTCTCTATCAGGATGACGCCTTCGGTCGCGCCGGGCTCGCGGGCGTTCAGAAGGCCATGGAGCGCCGCAACATGCAGCTGGCCTCCGAGGGCAACTTCGCACGCAATACGATCGCGGTCAAAATGGCGCTCCTCTCGATCCGCAAGGGCGATCCGGAGGCCGTCATCCTCATCGGCCCCTACAAGCCATGTGCAGAATTCATCAAATTGGCTCGGCAGATCAAGATGAACGCCCGCTTCGTCAACATTTCCTTTGTCGGGAGCAACGCGCTCGCCAAGGAGCTCGGTCCTGACGGCGCGGACGTCATCGTAACGCAGGTCGTGCCGTTCCCCAGCGACACTACACTTCCCCTCGTGTCGCGATACCAGGCGGCCCTCAAGGCGATCGATCCCAACGCGCAGCCCGGCTTCGTTACGCTCGAAGGTTATACTGTTGGACGATTGGTGGTCGAGGCGCTTGGCCGAGTCGACGGCGAGCCCACGCGCGCCGCGCTGCTCGGCGCAATCGCCAAGGGCGGGTTCGATCTGGGCGGAATCAAGCTCGACTACGGCCCGGGCAACAACCGCGGTTCGAGCCAAGTTTTTCTTACGGTGATCCAGTCTGACGGGACATTTAAGCCCGTTACGAACCTGAACTGAGCGATTGTAACCAATGTCCTAAAGTTGGGTGGCGCTATGACTGATGTTTTTTCGGCCAATGCGCCGGGGGGCACCAAGAAACGAAGATTGGCAGCGTCTATTGGCATTCGAGGGCGCCTCTTCGGCGCCTTCGCGGCAGTGACGAGCTTGACCCTCCTCGCGAGCCTGGTCGCGTTCATCTCCTATCAATGGGTCGGCGACAGTTTCCGACGCACTGAACAGGAGAGTATCCCTGCGATGGTGGAAGCGCTCAGCTTCTCGCGCCAGGCGGCGGAGTTCTCTGCTATGAGCGCGGCGCTGCTAGACGCCAACGATCGAAACGAGCTCGAGTCGGGGATCGCAAGCCTGCGCAGCAAGCGCGAGGAAATGAACGCCGAGCTCAATCGCGTCGGCGATAGCGCAGTCGGCGATACGCTCAAGGCGAACTTCCGGGCGCTGAACGCCAGCGTCGAGCAACTGGCCAGCGCGGTTCAGGCGCGGCTCAAGCTGGCGGATGATCGCCGGGCGCTCGTCGAGGGCGCGCAAAACGCGCATCGCGTCCTCACTCAAAAAATTGCGCCCGTCATCGATGAGGCTGAGTTCAACCTGCTGATCGGCCTTCAGTCGATCGGCGATTCCAAGGATTTGCCCAGCGCCGCCGAGGCTGCGCATAGGCTTGGCGACAAGGAGGCCGCGTTCCTTGAGGCGCTGAGCGATTTGCGCGCCGAGTGCAACCTGATTGTCGGGCTGTTCATCGAAGCCTCGCGCGTCGAGAGCCGAGACCTCCTGACGCCGCTTCGCGATCAATTGACTGCAAGCGTCGCGAGAGCCGAGAAGGCGGCGCACGGTCTGGGAGACGAGGGCGCTGCGCCCGCCATTCGGACCGCGCTCGACGCGCTTGTCGCTTATGGCGACAGAGGTCACGACCTCCTGGAGGCGCGCGGCGCCCAGCTCGACGAGCTCAAAGACGAACGCGAAATCGTGATCGCCAACGCATCCAAGTCTCGCGCGCTGGCTCAAGACGTCAGTGAGTTTGTCGACAAGGCGCGTTTGGCGGCGACCTCGGCCATGGCCAGCTCAGACGCCGTCATCCGCGAAAGCCAAATCGCGCTCGCGATCTTGGTTCTCTCCAGCATGCTGGCCTCCTTGGCGATAGCTTGGCTCTATATTGGGAGGGGCGTCCTCTCACGCTTGGCGAAGGTTCACCGCGCGATTCTTTCGCTGGCCAGCGGGGATCTTGAGGTCAATCTCCCCGGTAAGCTCGCGCTTGATCGCGACGAATTAGGCGACATGGCGCGCGCCGTGCAGATCTTTCGCGAAAACGCCGTCGAGAAGGCGCGAAGTCGAAGCGCAAGCCGATTGCGATCGGAGGCTGGCCGAAGAACAACGCCGCGCCAATGACGCCGTCCGCGCGACCGCGATGCGCGAGCAGGTTCAGGCGGTCGAGGCGCTCGCCGACGGTCTCACGCACCTCGCTAACGGCGACCTCGGGTATCGGCTGCCCATGGATTTCGCTCAATCCTACGCCAAGCTTAGCGACGACTTTAACACTTCGCTCGGAAAGCTGCAGGAGGCGATGTCCTCGATCGAGGCCAACGTGCGCTCGATCCGCTCGGCCAGCGGCGACATTTCACAAGCAAACGAAGACCTGTCAAAGCGAACCGATCGGCAGGCGAAAGGCTTGGAGGAAGCCGCGGCCGCACTGGAGCAGGTCACCGCGACCGTCAACAAGACCGCCGTCTCAGCCGGCGAAACACGCGACATCGTCTCCAAGACAAAGCGCGAAGTCAGCGCCGGCAGTGAGGTCGTACGCGGCGCAGTGAGCGCGATGGACCGTATTCATAGGTCGTCGACGCAGATCAGCCAAATTATCGCCGTGATCGACGAAATTGCGTTTCAGACAAATCTGCTCGCCCTTAATGCAGGTGTCGAGGCAGCACGGGCGGGAGAGTACGGTCGCGGATTCGCCGTGGTCGCGGCGGAGGTCCGGGCGCTTGCCCAGCGGTCGGCTGAAGCGGCGAAAGAAATCAAGGGGCTGATTCTCACTTCGACGACGCAGATCGGCGAAGGAGTGACCCTCGTGAGCGGCGCAGGATCCGCGCTGGAGCGCATTCTGGCGCAAGTCGGCGAAACCGATCGAGTCGTGTCGGAAATCGCCGACGCCGCCAAGCAGCAAGCGATGGCCCTGCAGGCGGTCAGCACCAGCGTCAACCAAATGGAGCGCATGAACTCAGCAAAACGCTGCGATGGTGCAAGAGACGGCCGCCGCCGGGAATGATCTGGCTTTGCAGACGGAAGATCTTGTGGCGATGGTCGGTCATTTCCGCACGCGCCAGATCAGCCCTGAAGACGGGCTTATTGAGCGGCCAGCGGAGGCGAATTCGAGCGCGAGGACAAAACGCGACGCGACGCCAAGAACGCCGTTGAACGCTGTCTCGCGTCGCGTTCACCGCGCCTCGGGCGCTGCCCATGCATAGGCGGGGGGCTGACAGCTTACCCAGTCCCCATTCGCCCGCGCCTTGGCCCTATTGTGACGGGCCTAATTGGGTTCACAAAGGTGAGAATTGGGAAGTGGACCGCACCCCTCCGCTGAGACGCGGTTAATTGAGTGACAGATACGAATTCTCCAAATCATTCCATGTGCCCGGTTACGGATAGTTACTGGTCGCGATGACAGGCGCAACTTTGCCGTCTGACCTGGCCATCCGGGCCCGATGAGGCGCCGAACGCGCGCCCCTCACCCGCCGGCGAAGCTGCGCGGCGCCGGGCTGATCACCACGGCGGCGTCGTTGTCGATCTCCATCACCGCAAGACCACGTTCGTTGGTCCCGTCGGCGCGGAAGCGGAAGACGCCGTCAGCGCCGTTGAACCCGGACACGTTGGTGAGCGCCTGCTGGCTAAACGGATCCGGCCCCGCCGTGCGCGCCAGCGCCCCGGCGAGCGTCACCGCATCGTAGGACAGCGTCGCTAGACGCGTCGGCTGACTGTTGAACTTGGCCTTGTAGCGCTGCGCCAGCGCGTTGAAGCCCGCGTTGTCGGGCGCCGCGAACCAGGCGCCCTGCAACTGGGGCAGCCGCAACACGCGCGCGTCGTTCCAGACGCCCGTTCCGAGAAGCTGGGTCTTGACTGACGCCGCGGCCAAAGCGCCTGCGACCGCCGGCATGCCTTCGGCCTGATCGGGAATGAACAGCGCGTCGATCTGGGCGCCGGCCGCCGCGATCTGCTGCGCCGCCTCCTGCGGCTGGCCGGGCGCGTAGCGCGCCGCCACGACGACCGGCGCGTTGAGGCGCCCGGCCGTCTCCTGGAACTGAGCGGCGGCGAGGTTTCCGTAGTCGCTCTGCGGGGCCATCAGCCCGAACGCCCGCTTTCCCCGCGAGGCGGCGAATTCGGCGATCCGGTCGACGTAGGATTGGATCAGGAACGAGAGCAGATAGACGCCCGGGGAGGCGACGCTTACGTCGGTCGAGAAGCCGATGATAGGCTTTCCCGCGGTCTTGGCGACCGACGCCGCCTGACGGACGTCGTTAGCGTAGACCGGTCCGAGAAGGAGCCTGGCGCCCGCGCCGATCTCGGCCTGGGCGGTCTGCCCGGCTCCATCCGGGGCCGAGCGGTCGTCCGCAATCATCAGCGTGACATACGGGCCGGAGAACTCGTCCATCGCCAGTTGCGCCGCGTTGCGCATCGACACGCCAAGCGGGCTCGGCGCGCCGTTCTGCGTCAGCGGCAGGATCATACCGACCCGGACGGGACCGGTTCCCAGCGTCTCTCCGACCGTAGCCCCGGGCGCCGCGGGCGGAGGCGTAGCCGGCGCCGCGACCTCGGCCGCCGGCGCGATCAGTGAGGTCGAATTGCAGCCGGCAAGCGTCGCCGCGAGACCGCCGCCGAGAAGCGCGCGCCGGGTCAGGCGGCCGGAACGGCCATCGCGCGACCCTGACTCAACGACCATCGCAATCTCCAACCCGAGCTAATGCCATCCGGCCGGCGCTCTCAAAGCGATCGCGTCCGGTCGCACGGCCCCCTTGTTCGCCCGCGGCGGCCTCTCCACGGAAATTGTGGCATTTTCAGCGGCGCTTGGCTATGTTGTCGATGACGCTCCGGACGGAGCGCCGATCATGAAGCCAGACGATCCCCTTCACTCCCCTTCGATTGCGCGGCCCGAGCGGACGTTCCTGGTCCACGGCGTCGCCGTTCCCGCGCCGCCTTTGGCGGCCGGGCTCTACGTCGTCGCAACGCCGATCGGCAACCTGGCCGATGTGACCTTGCGGGCGCTGTCGATCCTGGCGGCCGCCGACGCGATTCTCGCCGAGGACACCCGTGTCTCGCGCACCCTCCTCGCGCGATACGGCCTCAAAACGCCGCTTTCGCCCTATCACGAGCACAACGCCGCCGAAGCGCGCCCGCGGGCTCTCCGACGCATCGCCGAGGGCCAGACGCTGGCGCTGATCTCGGACGCCGGCACGCCGCTCGTCTCAGACCCTGGCTTCAAGCTGGTCGCTGAGGCCGTCGCGTCGGGACTGGCAGTCACGGCAGCGCCGGGCGCTTCAGCGGCGCTCGCCGCCCTTTGCGTCGCCGGCCTGCCGACCGATCGCTTCTTCTTCGAAGGCTTTCTGCCCCCGCGCAGTGCGGCGCGGCGCGAGCGGATCAACGCACTTGCCGCTGTGCCCGGGACACTGGTCATCTACGAGGCGCCGAGCCGCCTTGCCGAGACGCTTCGCGACCTCGCCGCGGAACTGGGCCCGCGGCCCGCGGCGGTCGCGCGCGAGCTCACGAAGCTGCACGAGGAGGTCCGGCGCGGAAGGCTCGACGCGCTTGCGGCCGAATTCGCCGACGGCGAGGCCCCGCGCGGGGAACTCGTCGTCGTGGTCGGACCGCCGCAGATGCGGGAGGCGGTCGATGGCGCCGTGCTCGACCAGGAGATTGTGGAGGCGCTGCTGAGCTTGTCGGTCAAGGACGCCGCGGCGACCGTGGCGGCGAAGCATGGCCTGCCCCGCCGCCAGATCTACGCGCGCGCGCTCGCAATCGCCGGAGCGGCGCGATGACCGGGCCGCGCCAGGACGACGTTCGAGCCCGGCGCCGCACCGCCCATCTTCTTGGCCTCAAAGCCGAAACGATCGCGGCTATTTTTCTCACCCTCAAGGGGTATTCGATCCTCGCCAGGCGTTACGCGGCGAATGGCGGGGAGATCGACCTCATTGCGCGGAGGGGCCGCGCGATCGCCTTCGTCGAGGTCAAGGCGCGCGCCGACCTCGATGTCGCCGCCGACGCGATCAGCCCGGCCAAGCGGCGTCGGATCGCCCGCGCGGCGCGCGCTTGGCTCACCCGCAATCCGTGGGCGATGGGTTTCACCCTTCGCGGCGACGCCGTGTTCGTGGCGCCCGGCCGGCTTCCCCAGCACCTCCCGGCCGCGTATAGGCTCATGATCGACTGACTCCTCCGACTGGACCGCCCATGCCCCTGACCGTCGCTGTGCAGATGGATCCGATCGCACGCATCAAGATCGCGGGCGATTCGACCTTCGCCCTGCTCCTCGAAGCGCAGGCGCGCGGCCACCGCCTGCTGCACTACACGCCGGACCGCCTGCGGCTGCAGGGCGGCCGGATCGAGGCGATGGCCGAACCGCTTGCGGTTCAGGACGTCGACGGCGACCACGCCCGGCTCGGCGAGCCCGCTCTCGTCGACCTCTCAAGCGTCGACGTCGTGCTGCTCCGCCAGGATCCGCCGTTCGACCTCGCGTATGTGACGACCACGCACCTGCTCGAACGCATCCACCCGGCGACCCTGGTCGTCAACGATCCGCGCGGAATCCGCGACTCGCCCGAAAAGTTGTTCGTCATGGACTTTCCGGAGCTGATGCCGCCGACGCTGATCGCGCGCGACCGGGACGCGATCGACGCGTTCCGTCGCGAGCACGGCGACGTCGTGATGAAGCCGCTTTATGGTTTCGGCGGCGCGGCGGTGTTCAAGGTCAGCCCCAGCGACCCGAATTTCGGCTCCCTGTTCGACCTTTTTTCGACGACGCTGCGCGAGCCCTGGGTCATCCAGAAGTTCCTGCCGGCCGTCTCGCGCGGCGACAAGCGCATCATCCTGGTCGACGGCGAGGCCCGGGGCGCGGTCAACCGCGTGCCGGCGGCCGACGACATCCGGTCGAACATGGTGCGTGGCGGGGCCGCGCGCGAGACGGAACTTACCGACCGGGAGCGCGAGATTTGCGCGCGGATCGGCCCGGAACTGAAGTGGCGCGGGCTGATCTTCGTCGGCATCGACGTGATCGACGGCTTCTTGACGGAAATCAACGTCACCTCGCCGACCGGCATCCGCGCCATCAAGCGGCTGGGCGGCCCGGATCTCGCGGTCGCGATCTGGGACGCGATCGAGTCCCGGCGCGCGACAAAAAGCCACCCATAACGCGATCGCCGCTTGCCGGCGCCGACCCGAATGAGAATATAGCCGCCATGTCAATCGCCGGCCCCGTGGTCGACCGTCGCCCCCGCTCGCCGCGGGCCCAGCAGCCCCACCATCCAGGCGGCAAGGGGCTCGACCGCGCGAGGCTGATCGACGCCCTTGCCGAGCTTCGCGACGAACACGCCGACGATGACGCCGCATTTCGTCGCGCCGCGGTCGCGAGCCTGCACGGCGCGCTCGAAAAGGGACGCGATGACGCTCGCCGCGCGCTCGAGGCGGGCGGGACCGGGAGAGCCTGCGCGGAGATGCTGAGCGCGCAGGTCGACGATCTGCTGCGCGTCGGGCTCGAACTTGTGGAGCGCTGGCTGGTCCCTATCGGGCCCGAGGCCGGGCCAACCGTGGTGGCGGTCGGCGGATACGGTCGAGGCATGCTGGCCCCCGGCTCCGACATCGACCTCCTGTTCCTGCTGCCGGACCAGCCGACCCCGGCGATCGAGCGGATCGTCGAGGCGCTCCTCTACATCCTCTGGGACCTCAAGCAGAAGGTGGGCCACGCCACCCGCACGGTCGACGAGTGCCTGAAGCAGGCGCGAAGCGACATGACGATTCGCACCACGCTGACCGAGGCTCGTCTCGTTACCGGCGACCGAAAACTGTTCGAGACGCTTCTGGCGCGCTTCGATAAGGAAATTGTCGCCAAGACCGCGCCCGAATTCGTCGCCGCCAAGCTCGCGGAGCGCGAGGAACGCGTACGGCGCGCGGGCGCGTCCCGTTACCTTGTCGAGCCTAACATCAAGGAGGGCAAAGGCGGGCTGCGCGACCTCAACACGCTGTTCTGGATTTCTAAATACGTCTATCGTGTGCAGAACCCGCACGAACTGATCGCTGCGGGCGTGTTCTCGCCCCGCGAGTTCGCCCTGTTCCGGCGCTGCGAGGAGTTTATGTGGTCGGTGCGCTGCCGATTGCATTTCCTCGCCGGCCGAGCCGAGGAGCGCCTGAGCTTCGATGTGCAACGGCCCATCGCCCGACAGCTTGGCTACTCGACCCGAGCAGGCCAAGCGGACGTCGAGCGCTTCATGAAACACTATTTCCTGGTGGCCAAGGATGTCGGCGACCTGACAGCGATCGTCTGCGCCGCGCTCGAGGAGCGCCAGACCAAGCCAACGCCGGTGTTCGACCGGTTCATCGGCCGGCTTCGCCGCCGGACCCGCGCGATCGCCGACGCCGAGGACTTCAAGGTCGAGGCGGACCGGGTCAATGTCCTTCGTCCGGATGTTTTCGAGCGCGATCCGGTCAACCTGATCCGGCTTTTCTGGGTCGCCGAACGGTCAAATCTGCCGATCCACCCCAACGCGACCCGGCTCGTCACGCAGTCGCTCAAGCGCATCGACGCCCGGCTGCGCGAGGATCTCGAAGCCAACCGGCTGTTTCTGGAGATCCTGACCTCGCCTCGCGCTCCGGAAACGGCGCTCCGGCGCATGAACGAGGCCGGCGTGCTCGGGCGATTCATCCCGGATTTCGGCCGCGTTGTAGGGATGATGCAGTTCTCGATGTACCACCACTACACGGTCGATGAGCATCTCATTCGCACTGTCGGCGCGCTGAGCGCTATCGACGGGGGACGCCTGAAGAACGACCATCCGCTTTCGAGCGAGTTCATCCACAAGATTACGCACCGCACCGAGCTCTACCTCGCGGCGTTTCTGCACGACATCGCCAAGGGCAGGCCGACCGACCACTCAAAGACCGGCGCAGAGGTCGCGCGCAGGCTTTGCCCGCGGTTCGGTCTGTCGCAAGCCAATACCGAGCGGGTCGTATCGCTCGTCGAACAGCATCTCGTCATGTCGAATATGGCCCAGGGCCGCGACCTTTCGGATCCGCGCACGGCTGAGGCGCTGGCCGCGATCGTGCAGACGCAGGAGCAGCTCAAGCTCCTGCTCATCCTGACGGTGTCCGACATTCGCGCGGTCGGCCCGGGCGTCTGGAATGGCTGGAAGGGCCAGTTGTTGCGCACCCTCTACTGGGAGACAGAGGTCGTGCTGGGCGGCGGCCATTCGGCGGTGGATCGCAAGGCCCGTGTTCAGGGGGCGCAGGAGACGCTGCGCCGCGCGCTGCCCGGCTGGTCGGACCCTGAGTTCGACTCCTACGCTCAGCGCCACTATCCGGCCTATTGGCTCAAGGTGGAGCCGGAGCGGCAGGTTGCGCACGCCAAGCTGCTGCACGCGATGGCCACCGACCTGCGCTCGCTGGCGACCGAGGTGACGGTCGACACATTTCATGGGGTCACGGCCATCACCGTCGTTGCGCCGGATCACCCGAGGCTACTCAGCGGTATTGCGGGCGCCTGCGCGGCGGCCGGCGCCAACATCGTCGACGCGCAAATCTTCACCACCGCCGACGGCCTCGCGCTCGACACCATCTTCGTCTCGCGGGCCTTCGAGCAGGACGAGGACGAACTGCGGCGTGGGCGGCGCATCGCCATGAACATCGAGAAAACCGCGCGTGGCGAAATCCGGCTGGCGGAGATCGCGCCGGCGAAGGAGGCGCGGGATGTCCGGCACGGCGCCTTCGCGATCGAACCCGAAGTCACGATCGACAACACGCTGTCCGGCCGCTACACCGTCGTGGAGGTGTCCGGGCTCGACCGGCCAGGCCTGCTGCGCGACCTCACTTCCTCCTTGTCCAGGCTCAATCTGAACATCGGATCGGCCCATATCGTGACGTTCGGCGAGAAGGCCGTCGACGCCTTCTACATAACCGATCTGACAGGACAAAAAATCAATTCCGCGGCCAAGCAGGCCGCCATCAAACGGCGCCTGCTGGCGGACTTCGCGACCGACCGTTGACGGTTCGAGTCGGCCCTTGCGGGTCGCCGCATGCTTGATTTTTGCGGCGCCAGCGCTGATATGCGTGCCAAAATCCGATGGGGCTCCAGAGACGATGACCGACACGAACGACGAACGCGCAGCCACGACGGCCGGAGCCGCCGCGCCCGCGGAAACGCCGGAGCGCGACTCTTTCGCCGTGATCGAGGCGCTGAACGCCGAAAACACTCAGCTAAAGGACCGGGTTCTGCGGACGCTGGCGGAGATGGAGAATCTGCGCCGCCGGACCGAGCGCGAGGTTGCCGACGCCAAGACCTACGGCGTGACCAGCTTCGCTCGCGACATGCTGACTGTGGTCGACAACCTCGCCCGCGCTTTGGAGCACCTGCCGTCCGAGGCGAGGGCGGCGGCGGAGCCGCAGATCCAGTCGGTGATCGAGGGCGTCGAACTGACCGCGCGCGATCTTGAGGCCGTGCTCGGTCGTCACGGCGTCAAGAAGCTGGATCCGAAGGGCCAGAAGTTCGATCCCAACTTCCATCAGGCGATTTTCGAGGCCCCCGACCAAACGCTTCCGGCCGGCACTGTGTCGCAGGTGGTCCAGAGCGGCTGGACGATCGGGGATCGCGTGCTGCGCCCGGCGATGGTCGGCGTCTCCAAGGGTGGCCCAAAGGCCGCGCCGAAGGAAGAGCCGGCCTCCTCCGAAGACTGACGCTCACGCGCCGGCGGGGGTCACGCGCCGCAAGGTCAGGTTGATCCGGCCGCCGTCCGGCAGGAGAGTCGAGCCGTTCGGGATGATGCGGTCGACGCCGTGAAAGACGAGGCGCGCGGGACCCCCGAAGGTGACGGCGTCGCCGGACTCGAGCCGGAACGAGCGGGTCGGCGCATCTCGGGTGAGGCCGCCGACGCGGAAGAGAGCCGGGTCCCCGAGCGACAGCGACACAATCGGGGCCGAGAGCTCGCCCTCGTCGCGGTCCTGGTGCAGGCCCATGCGCGCCTCGGCGTCGTAGACATTGACGAGACAGGCCTCGGGCGACGCGGCGCCCGGCGCGAGCTCCGCCCAGGCGGCGAGCAGGGCCTCCGGAATCGGCGGCCAGGGGCGGCCGGTGTCGGGATGGGTCGGCTGGTAGCGGTATCCCATTTCGTCCGACACCCAGCCGAGGGGGCCGCAATTGCTCATTCGGACCGAGAACGGCTTGGCGCTCCTCGGCATGCAGGGCCGATAGAGCGGCGCCTCCGCGAGCGCGGCGCGGATCGCCTCGGCCAGGGCCTCCTGGGCGGCGCGGCCGAGAAACCCGGGGTAATAGGCGACGCCGGGGGCGACGGCGAGTGAGGCTCGCGCCATGATCGGCTCCTTCGCGCCTTCCCTAACCGGCAGGTGCAGCGTATAGGGGGCCGGATTCCCTTTACACCCCGTGCGCGGGAGGGCGCGCGTTGCTCGAGGCGATGTATGGCAGGCCATAGTCAGTTCAAGAACATCATGCACAAGAAGGGCAAGCAGGACGCGATCCGCTCCAAGCTCTTCTCCAAACTTGCCCGCGAAATCACCGTGGCGGCCAAGCTCGGCATGCCCGACCCGGCGATGAACCCACGCCTGCGCGCGGCTGTGCTCGCGGCGCGGGCGGAGAATATGCCCAAGGACAACATCGACCGCGCGATCAAGAAGGCCTCGGGCGGCGATAGCGAGACTTACGACGAAGTGCGCTACGAGGGCTACGCGCCCGGCGGGGTCGCAGTCATCGTCGAGGCGCTGACCGACAACCGCAATCGCACGGCGGGCGAGGTTCGTTCCTATTTCACCAAGGCGGGCGGGTCGCTCGCGGAAACCGGCGCCGTGTCGTTCCTGTTCGACCGGGTCGGCCTGATCGTCTTCGATCGCAAGGTCGCCGACGAGGACGCGATGCTCGAGGCCGCAATCGAGGCGGGCGCCGACGATGTCGTCTCCGGGCCCGAGGAGCATGAGGTGGTCACCTCGGTCGAGGCGCTTGCGGACGCGCAGAAGGCGCTGGAAACGAAGTTCGGCGAGCCGCGCAAGGCCGCGCTGGCGTGGCGGCCGCAGAACACGATCGCCGTGGACGACGAGGCGGGCGAAAAGATCCTGCGTCTGATCGGCCAACTCGAGGACAACGACGACGTCCAGCGGGTGACAGCGAATTTCGAGGTCTCGGACGCGCTGGTCGCCAAGATGGAAGGCTGAGGCCGCGGCGCGCCTCGCCCTCGGCTGCGGTTCGGTACGCGTTCAGCGCCGTTCAGTACGCGTTCAGCACGCGTTCGGCGCCGTTCGGCACGCGTTCAGCAGCCGAAAACGCCTCCTTTTCCACCCGTGAATCGAGCGTTTCCAATGGGTTGCGCGCGAGTTCGGGAAAAAATCCGCTACAGTGGCTTTTGTCCTCCAAAGTCCGGGGCCGGGTCGTCCAAACAGCTCGCGCCAAATGGGCTTCGCTCATGCAGGCAGTCTATCCGGCATGCTGATTTTCCGCAAACAATTGCACAAAACGGGGCGCACGATTCCGGAGATGCGGCCTGGCGCCTAAAGCGTCTGCTGTCGATCGCGGGCCAAGCCGGAGACATCAGAGCTTACGCCATCATCGCGAACCGCGGAGCGTCGGAAGACGCCTGCTCTCGACGGACTTTGGGCTCCTCGCGTGCACGGACCCGTCGGCGCCCGGCTTGGGCGCCACGCGGCAGTCGCGTCAGGCGCGGTCGAACCTGCGGCCGTCAGTTCGCTTCGAGCGCGTCCGCCTCGGTTCCCTCGACTTCGCTCCGCATCAGCGACGTCGCCGGGATCGCCCCGGTCGCCACAGCGACCGCGACCGCGTGGGTCAGGTTGATGCAATGAAGCTTGTGACGCGCGGTGTCGAGGTGGCTCTTCACGCTGCCGAAAGACAGGTCCAGAATATCAGCGATCTCTTGGTAAGTCTTTCCCCGTGCAGCCCAGATCAGGCATTGCTCTTCGCGCCGTGACAAGGTAACGCCGCGCGCCGGCAATTTTCCGCTTTTGTTGGCTGCAGAATCAATCAGCACCGCCAACAGTTGAAGCCTGACCATGTTCGCGCTCTTATACGCCAGCCACTCCGCGTATGAATGTTCGCTGGTAAAAGACACCATAGAAAATATGCCTCGCCTATTCCTGACCGGAATAGTTACCCCATTCGTGCCCAGGCCGAAATTCGCAGCATCTTCGAAGAACCCCCGAGAAGAAGCTGTATCCCGAGGCACGACTTCCCAGTCGAACGGAAGCAACGCATTCGACCCGTGCGCGATCACGGGGTCGATGTTGATATATTGTTTCAAGAAGTAGCGCGACTGCCATTCTGGAGAATAAGTGAATATTCCCGTGAACAGGCTGCTGTCGGTACTTTTGTTGGACGCCAGCCGGAGATAGGCGATGTGTCGCACGCCAATCTCCGTCGCGATCAACTTCAGTATCGTGACGAGATCTTGCTCGTTGTACCCAAGTATCGCATCCGTCAGCCGCAGAGCTGCGGAGTTGATATGCTCAGTTGACGCGCTGGCGTCACGAACGATAGCCGAATACGCCAAGGGTCACCTCGTCACGCGCATGAGCAACCAGCCAAGAAGCGGCCGGGTCGATCTTCCCGCTTAAGTTGACACACAACTCAAGCAGGTCGACGCAAATATACATCAGTTTGTATACGTCAGATCCGCTCAGATTGACCCCATCGAGGGCGACCCCTAACTTACCTTCCCCGAGAGGAGATTCGAATGCCTCCCCTCGAACTGCTTTTTCCTTCTTTGCCACTGCCCTCTCCCGCTCGCAAAACCCGGAGACATTCTGCTTACGTAAGGGGGAACAGACAAGTGGCACATATGTGGAGAACAGAAAGAGAACAAATGACCGAGGCCAAATGGGACTCTCGGCCAGGCGATCGATCCCTCCGGGGCGTCATGAACCGGGTCAGGCGAATATAAGCTCCTTGGCTCCCGGCGCGAGCACCGAATCGCCCATCCCCAGCGTGACGCGGTAATCAGCCAGCCGGACCGGGTCCGGCTCGAACAGGCCGGCGTACGCCATGACGTCGCCGATGCGTTGCGGCTTTCCGATGATCTGCGGCGGGCAACCGGCCGCCCTGAGCACACGGAGGATGCGCGCGTCGAACACCGAGACGATCTGGGTCAGGCCGGCCAGTTGGCAGACCTCGCCAATTCCGGCGATCAGTTCGCTGAGCACGTAATTGACGCCGTTGTGCATCCGACCCGGCTGGCCATCCGCGCTGACGGCGCAGATGCGCGAGCTTTCCCAAATGGTGGCGCTTTCGATCACCTCGCCCGCTTCCAGCAGCTGCGGAAAGACGTCGCGGAGCATGTTCGGACCGGTGGTCGGCAAAAGCCTCAGCGAGCCCCAGTACTGCTCCGTCTCGGGATCGACCGACACCAGATAAAGCGGGTTCAGGTCGTCGAACCGATCCCGCTCGTAGCCGTCCTTGACGACAACCTCCCAACCCAGTCGGGTCCAGAATGTGTCGGCTCGGTTGCGGAACATGGCGTCCATCTCCCGCGGGAAAAACGAGGCGACGGACCCTTCGATAAGCTTCAACATGACAATCCCTCCAACGCTACGTTCGAATTCGACCGCCGGTCTTGCCGTGCGCTCCTCCCTTGCGTTGCTGTGAGGGTGGAGAACGGCGCGCGCCTAGGACGCGCTGGCGACTGTTTCTGTTTTGTTCTTTTGCAAAATTCGAAGGCTTTCCGATTGACGAATTCGGCCCTCAGAGTAGAAGATGGTCCTTGATCAGGCGCTGCCTGGCTGGATATGCAGGAACTGGGACAAAATACCCGTCAATAGCCCGGCAATACCGTCATCAAGGAACATTTGGCGGCCAGCTTATTTGAAGCCATGGAAATTACTACTTATTCCATGTTTCATCTGGTCTGCTCGAATGCCTTCTTCACCTTCCAGAAAGCGGACTTCGATCGGCTGCCGCATGTCCGCCAGGACGTCCGTAGGCAGATACAGTTCGATCACGCGAAGGCGCCCGCGGCGGTCGACGAATACGGCGCATTTCTTCGCGCCGACGACACTTCCGGCTTCGGAATTGCGGTCGGCGGCGGCGTCTGGCACGGCGGTTTCGGGGCGCCGCCGCATCGGCGTCCAGCGCCGCCGCGCTTGGGCAAGGCGTGACCAGAGGCTCGGCGTCGGAGACGGGGTGACGGAAATCGCGGCGATGGTCATGGACTTCTCCATTGGTTTTGGTGGAAATGAACCGGCCGCAGGGGACAGCCGGCAGTTTGGGCGGCTCACGAGCGCTCCTTCGTGACCCCCAACATTTCGCCCAGGAGGTCGAGCCCGACCCTGAGCCGGTCCGTGACGACGGCGTCAGCGCGCCATGGCGTCACGAGTTCGGGCACGAAACCGCGGCATTCGCGCACGCCGGCGCCTTCGATGACGATGCGCAGGACGATCGGCCAGGCGGCCGGCCCGACACGGTCCTGCGCGCTGCGCATCCTGTCGCGGGCGTGCAGCGCCGCTTCGGCCTGCGGCAGTCCGGGACGAGGACCGAAGCCGGTCGAGCCGATCCGGTCGGGGGCGACAGCGCGCAGAGAGTCGAGTTGCGCCCGCTGATGGGTGCGGCGCAGCGACTCGCCGATCAGCCAACGGATATCGTTGAGCTTGGGGTCGTGCGGCGCCAGCACCCGGTTCGCTCGCATCACGTCGAACGGGTCGAGGATGCGGCGGATGCGCTCCGCATCTCGGGTGGGCGCTTTGCCCGCCTCGCGGGCCCGGGCGAGCCGTTCCGGCGTGGCGTCGAGCCGCTCCTGCACCCTGTCGGCAAGGCTCCTCGGGGAGAGAGGCGGCGACTTTGATGACTTCGCGCTCATTCGGCGAGCTCCGCGCAGAGTTGGGCCGGGGACGTACACCAGGAGGCGTCCGGGATGGGACAGACGAGCCGTACGGCCAGTCTCTTGGGGAGAGGCACGTCCGGTGGGGGCCTCCCATGCGCGCGCCGAAGGTCCGCGAGATGGGCAGCCGAGGCGCGCGCCGCCTCCATTCGCGCGGTCTCGATCCTCGCCCGCCTTCGGCACGGCGATTTGGTCTTGGTCATGCCAGCCCTCCAGTTTCAGCTTCCGGACTAACGGCCGTGGACTGGCCGTCATTCAGTGTTCGTGTTTTGTTCCAGTAAAGAAACAAAGGCCTTTGCGTCAACGAGATCCAGCTTCCCAAGCGGAGGGAATCCAGTATTTGGTTAACATCGATTGGTATAAGCTTACGACAACTGACCATCTGTATTTGCCTCTTGTCGACCTATGCTCGCGCGGGAGACCTAAACGTGACAAAGTTAGAGAAAGACGTCGAAACTTTTGTTGATATCTGGCCTCGTCAGATGTCCTCTTATACTTTCAGAGAACGGCTTTTGGAGCGGATACCGCATGTCCGCCGGCAAGTTCGTTGGCGGGAGCCAGTCGATGACTCGAGAGTAGCTCTGCGGACGCGACCAACTCTCGGTCATTTGCGCGAACTCCGGGCAGAGTTGGACAGGGCACGAACGCCGGCGGCGGCCCCTCTCACTCCCCGTCGACGGTCGGCGAGGTGGGACGTGGAGGCGCGAACCGGCGCCGTCCTCGCGGTCTCGGTCTTGGCCCGACTTCGGCGCGACGATGGGGTCTCGATCATGGCAGGCCCTCCAGTTCCAGGTTCCCAGCTGGCGGCCGTCCTCACGGCCGGCGCTTCTGTTCTCGCTTTGTCCTATATTCGGTATTTCCAAAGTTTCAGTCAACTTTTTGCATTTTCGGGATTGCTGTTTTTCGGAAAGCATGGTTAACCACAGGAGCCGTTGGGCGTCGCCGATTCGGGCGTGCGCAAATTGCGCAGGGCGCCAACGCAACAAGGGATGGAGCAAGTGACCGTCGACTGGATCCGCGCCGGCCTCAAGCACACCGGCAAAACCCGCAGCGGCCTCGCCAAAGCGCTCGGCCGCTCGCCGTCCGCCGTAACCGATCTGCTCAATGGCCATCGCCGGCTGCGTGCCGACGAGATTCCGATCGTGGCGGAATATCTCGGCATCGAACCGCCCCGTCCGCTCGGGGGCGGCGGTAAACCGATCCAGCCAAAGGCGCCGCTGGTCGGCTATGTGGGCGCAGGCGCGGTCGCTCATTTCTACGCCGAGGGCCAGGGGCCGTTCGACGATGTCGACGCCCCGATCGGCGCCAAGCCGAATACGGTCGCGTTGCAGATCCGCGGGCACTCGCTGGGCGCCCTGTTCGACAACTGGCTGGTGTTCTACGACGACGCCCGCGACCCGCCGGACGAAAGCCTCGTCGGACGCATGTGCCTGTGCGGCCTGACGGACGGTCGCGTGCTGATCAAGGCGCTGAAGCGGAGCCCGCAGACCGGTTTGTGGAACCTCTTGTCCAACACCGAGCCGCCCATCTACGATATCGGACTCGACTGGGCGGCGCCGGTGCGCGAGATGCGGCCGCGGTAGCGGCGGCCGGTGTTCGCCCGCCGGCTTTGCGTCCGGAAGCAGCGGCAATGACATCGATCCCCCCGTGCTCGCCAAGGACGGAGTGCCTGACTCTGCGCCGGACCTGGGGCGCGGACGCTCCGGATGGCGAGGTCTGACGGCCGCGAGGCGAAGCGGGACCCTGTAGCCGCGGTCGATAACCGGAGCTGCCGCGCTCAGCGAGCGCGGCTACAGGCGCGGCGGCGCCTTATGGAGCTTGACCGGCTATTGTCTTCTTGCCCCGCGTCGCCCCATTCGCTATGCGCCGCCATCCTTCGCTCACTGGACTTCCCATTGCCGACACCCTCCCCGCTCGAGATCGCGCGCGCCCTCATCGCCTTTCCTTCGGTGACGCCGGACGACGCCGGCGCGCTCCCCTATCTCGCCGACCTCCTCGCCGCGGCGGGTTTTTCGGCGGAGCTGATCACCTTCTCGGCCCCCGGCGCCGCGGACGTGCTCAACCTCTACGCCCGCTTCGGGACTGGCGCGCCGAACCTCGTCTTCGCCGGCCACACCGACGTCGTGCCGAGCGGCGATGAGGCGGGCTGGCGGTTTCCCCCGTTCTCGGCCGAGGTGGCCGATGGTCAGCTCTGGGGCCGGGGCGCCTGCGATATGAAGGGGGGCCTGGCGGCGGCGCTCGCGGCGGCGCTCAGGTTCGTCGCCAGAGGCGACGTTCCCGGCTCGATCAGCTTTCTCGTCACCGGCGACGAGGAGGGGCCGTCGGTCAACGGGACGGCGAAGCTCCTCGACTGGGCGCTGGCGAAGGGCGAGACCTTCGACCATTGCATCGTCGGCGAGCCGACCAGCGTCGAAAGACTGGGCGACACGATCAAGAACGGCCGGCGCGGCTCGCTGACCGGGCGCCTTACGCTGAGGGGCCGCCAGGGCCACGTCGGCTATCCGCAGATCGCCGACAATCCGCTGCGGCGTCTCGCGGCGCTGCTCGCCGCGCTGTTCGAGCCGCCGCTCGATTCCGGCAGCGCCGATTTCGATCCGTCGAACCTCGAGGTCGTGACAGTCGACGTCGGCAATCCGGCGACCAACGTCATCCCCGGCGCGGTTCGAACTCGTCTTCAACGTGCGCTTCAACGACCGCTGGACGCCTGAGACGCTCATGGCCGAGATCGAGCGCCGGATCGCGCTCGCCGTCGGCGACGCGAAGACGGCGCTGACCTTCGATCCGACGAACGCCGTTTCTTTCCTGACCGCGCGGGGCGCCTTCACCGACCTTGTCTCGGCGGCGGTCGAGGACGTCACCGGTCATAGGCCGCGATTCTCGACCAGCGGCGGCACGTCCGACGCGCGCTTCATCAAGAACGCCTGCCCGGTCGTCGATCTCGGACTGCCGAACGCCACGATTCACGCGGTCGACGAGCGGGTGGCGCTCGCCGATCTCGACGGGCTGACCCGCATCTACGAGCGGGTGCTCGAGCGCTATTTCGCCTCTCCCCCGCCCCTCGCGCACGAGGGGCGAAGGGCAAGAGATTTCGCGCCTTGACCCGGAGCTCTCACTGCGCCGGGCGGCGGCGCCTCGCCAGCGACCACAGCGCCCGGCCCGCCAAAGCCTCTGCGAGATCCGGGGACGCGCGCACCCGGGCGCTCATCGCCCGCACAGCAGGCAGACGCTCGGCGATCGCCTGCGAGCTCCAGCGCTCCGCGGCCCTCGCCAGCGCGCGCCGGGCGTCCAGCGGAAGCCGGACGAACAGCGTCTGGCAGGCGGCGTCGAAGCTCTGTCCCGCCTCCATCTCGAGCCGCAACCGGTGGATGAGCGTCATCCGGGCGACAAGCCGGCCGATCAGCGGGTCGGCGTCGCCGCCGTCGGCGAAATATCGGGCGGCGCAGTCGGCCGTCCTCGGCAGGTCGCCCCCCAGCGCGTGATCAATGAGCTCGTCGAGCGGCGACGGCGCCGCGTCGGACACGATTGCGCGGACGTCGTCGAGCTCGATCCTGGATTTTGCGCGCGCGAACAGGATGAGCTTGGCGATTTCAGCCCTGCTCGTCTGGCGGTCCGCCCCCAGTTGGTCGATTAAGGCCGACCGGGCGTCCGGAGCGATCGCCAGCCTGGCGTTGCTGAGCTCGCCGTCGATCAGAACGCCGAGCGCCTTCGGCTCGTCCCCGTAACATTCGATCGACGCTGCGTTGGCGGCCTTCTCGAACGCCGAGCGGAGCGCGTGTCCCTTCTTGAGCTGCGCCGCCTTGATCACGATCGCGCATTCGGGCGGCGGGCGAACGAACAGCGGCTCCAGCGCCGGCATGAGGTCGCGTCCCTGCGCGTCGATCCAGATGGCCCGGCTGCCGCCGAACATCGACACGGCGTAGGCCTCGTCGGAAAGCGCCTCCGGGCGGCGCGCGAGCGTCTCGCCTTCGAGCCGCACGAGGCGGAGCGGGTCTGGGTCATTGCCGACCAGCTTGCGCACCACGGCTTTCGAGCGTTCGTGCGCTAGTCCTTCGTCGGCGCCGTGAACCAGGAAGAACTGGACGGACGCCGGCAGCCGTTCGATGAACCCGTCCGCGGCGGAGGTGGGGATCGCGCTCATGCTGCGGGTTCGGTCTCCGTAGGCCTTGAGGAGCTCGTCGACCCGCCGATTTTCCGCACCGGCGCGGCTTTCATCGCTCCTCGAAATCGTCTAACCCATGCGTCCTGTTCGCCTCAGCCAACAAGAAGCGTCAATGACCTCCTATCATCTCTTTCTTCTCCCCGGCGATGGAATTGGCCCCGAAGTGATGGCCGAGGTCGAGAAGGTGATCCGACAGTTCGAGGCCGAGGGCCTCGGCCGGTTCGAGATCGAAAAAGGCCTTGTCGGCGGATGCGCCTACGATGCCCACGGCCAGCCGATCAGCGAAGACGACATGCAGCGCGCGGCCGCGGCCGACGCCGTGCTCCTGGCCGCGGTCGGCGGTCCCAAATGGGCGTCCCTCCCGTATGAGGTCCGGCCCGAAGCCGGCCTCCTGCGCCTGCGCAAGGACCTCGCCCTCTACGCCAACCTGCGCCCGGCGGTCTGCTATCCGGCCCTCGCCTCGGCCTCGTCGTTGAAGCCCGAGGTGGTCGAGGGGATCGACATCATGATCGTGCGCGAGCTGACCGGCGGGGTCTACTTCGGCGAGCCGAAAGAGATCATCGATCTGGGCAACGGCCAAAAGCGGGCGATCGACACGCAGGTCTACGACAGCTACGAAATCGAGCGGATCGGCCGCGTCGCCTTCGATCTCGCGCGCAAGCGGCGCAACAAGGTCACGTCGGCCGAAAAGCACAACGTGATGAAGTCCGGCGTGCTGTGGAACGAGGTGATCGCCGCGCTCCACAAGCGGGAGTATGCGGACGTCGCGCTCGAGCATCAGCTCGCCGACGCCCTCGGCATGCAGCTCGTCCGCTGGCCGAAGCAATTCGACGTCATCGTGACCGACAATCTGTTCGGCGACATGCTGTCGGATGTGGCGGCGATGCTGACGGGCTCGCTTGGCATGCTGCCCTCCGCCTCGCTCGGCGACCAGAACCCCAAGACCGGGAAGCGCAAGGCGCTCTACGAGCCCGTCCACGGCTCGGCGCCCGACATCGCCGGCAAGGCGCTGGCAAACCCGATCGCGATGATCGCCTCGTTCGGCATGGCGCTGCGCTATTCGTTCGGCGCGGGCGAGGCCGCCGACCGGCTGGACGCCGCCATCGCCGCGGTGCTCGCGGACGGGGTCCGCACAGCCGACATCAAGAGCGACGGCTGCACCCTCGTCTCCACGAGCGAAATGGGCGACGCGATCGTCGCGGCCCTCGCCAGGTCAGACGGCTGAGCCGCTTTTGAAGCGTCGACGGCGGCTCCGCATGGGCGCCGCCGGCGCGCCTGTCGCTCGCGTCCGCTTCCTTTCCTGCGATCCCTTGCGCCGGGCGGCGTTCCGGTATAGCAAACAGCCCGTTCGCCAAACAGAACGACCTCCGATGTAGGGGTCGATGCAGGGGTAAGTTGTCGTGGACGGTGTCGTCCCGCCGGCCAACGGCGCGGTCCTTCAGTCGCTCTATCCGGACAGCCCGACGTTCCGGGTCGACCAGCCTTTGGCGCTGGCGATCGATTCGGGCGCGACCCTGTGGCCGGTGACGATCGCCTATCAGACCTATGGCGCCCTCAATGCGGCGAAGTCCAACGCGCTGCTCCTCTGTCACGCCCTCACCGGCGACCAGCATGTGGCGAACCTGCACCCGGTCACCGGCCGCCCCGGCTGGTGGGAGACCATGGTCGGTCCCGGCCTGCCGTTCGACACCGACCGGTTTTTCGTCATCTGCGCCAACGTGCTGGGTGGATGCATGGGGACAACCGGCCCGGCGTCGCTCAATCCCGAAACCGGCGAGCCCTACGGTCTCGACTTTCCGGTCGTCACGATTGCCGACATGGTGCGCGCGCAGGCGCTGCTGATCGACCATCTCGGCATCGATACGCTGTTTTGCGTCGCGGGCGGCTCCATGGGAGGAATGCAGGTCCTGCAATGGGCGGCGGCCTACCCGGAGCGGGTGTTCGCCGCGCTGCCGATCGCCACGGCCGCGCGGCATTCGTCGCAGAACATCGCCTTCCACGAAGTCGGCCGCCAGGCGGTCATGGCGGACCCGGACTGGCGCGGCGGGCGCTACCTGACCGAGGGCACGCGCCCGTCCAAAGGGCTCGCGGTCGCCCGCATGGCCGCCCACATCACCTATCTGTCGGACAGCGCGCTGCACCGGCGCTTCGGCCGCAACCTGCAGGATCGCAAGGCCCGGACCTTTTCGTTCGACGCCGACTTCCAGGTCGAATCCTACCTCCGCCACCAGGGAGCGATTTTCGTCGAGCGGTTCGATCCGAATTCCTACCTCTATCTCACCCGGGCGATGGACTATTTCGATCTGGCGGCCGACTTTGGCGGCTCGCTCGCCCAGGCGTTCAAGGGGTCGCCGACGCGGTTCTGCGTCGTGTCGTTCACCTCGGACTGGCTCTTTCCGACCAGCGACTCGCGCGCGATCGTGCGGGCGCTGAACGCCGGCGCAGCCTCAGTGTCGTTCGTCGAGATCGAGACGGACCGGGGCCACGACGCTTTCCTGCTCGACGTGCCGGAACTCCTCGCGACGACGCGGGGGTTCATCGACTCGGCGGCCCGGGCGCGGGGGCTTTCGTGACCCTTTCGCGCGTTCTCGACGCCCGCCGCGTCGACCTCGTCCGGGTCATGGAGATGGTGACGCCGGGATCGCGGGTGCTCGACGTCGGCTGCGGCGACGGCGAGCTGCTCCGTCTGCTCGCCGAGGAGCGGGCCGTCGACGGTCGCGGCATCGAATTGTCGCAGCAGGGGGTCAACGACTGCGTGGCCAAGGGTCTCTCCGTCGTCCAGGGCGACGCCGACGCCGACCTCGCCGACTATCCTGACGACGCCTTCGATTTCGTGATCCTGTCGCAGACGCTCCAGGCGACGCGCCAACCGCGCGTCGTTCTCGAGAACATGCTGCGCATCGGCCGGCGCGCCATCGTCTCCGTCCCGAACTTCGGACACTGGAGCGTTCGGCTGCAGCTCGCCTTTCACGGCCGGATGCCGGTGACCGAGCAGCTGAGCCATTCCTGGTACGACACGCCGAACATCCATTTTTGCACGATCACCGATTTCATCGCGCTCGCCGGCGAACTCGGAGCGGTGATCGACGCGAGCGTCGCGCTTGACCAGCAGGGCGGCCTGCTCTCGTCGGCATGGCCGCGATGGACGTGGAACCTCGTCGGCGAGCAGGCGATCTTCCTCCTGCACCGCGACCGGACGAAACGCGTCGAATTCCTCAGCGACGCGCCGCCGGGGGAGCGTCCCCTCCCTCTGAGGGTCGACAAAGACGGTTGCGCGCCTCAGGTTGGCGGCGCATGATTCGTTCCGTGGCGCCCCGATCCGACCATCCCGACTCCGAGGCCTTCCCGCCGCCCGAGCCGGCGCGCGAGCGTTTCGGCCGCGCAATCGGCCGCATCCCGCCCTATCTCAGCGGCCTCAACGTCGAGCAACTCGCGGCGGTCGAGGCGCTCGACGGCCCCGTGCTGGTGCTCGCCGGCGCCGGCGTCGGCAAGACCCGGGTGCTGACGACGCGGATCGCGCATCTGATCGCCTCGGGCCGGGCGCGGGCGCACGAGATCCTCGCCGTCACCTTCACCAACAAGGCCGCGCGGGAGATGCGCGAGCGGGTGAGCGTCTTCACCGGGGCGCATCAGGGCATGCCCTGGCTCGGCACGTTTCATTCGATCGGCGTGAAGATCCTGCGCATGCACGCGGAGCTCGTGGCCTTGAGGCCGAACTTCACCATCCTCGATACCGACGACCAGCTTCGGCTCCTCAAGCAGGTCCTGCAGGCCGAGAACCTGGACGACAAGCGCTGGCCGGCCCGCGCGCTGGCGAGCCTCATCGACGGCTGGAAGAACCGCGGGCTCGATCCCGCGCATGTCCCGGCGAGCGAATCCATGGCCTTCGCCGCCGGACGGGGCGCTGCGCTCTACGCCGCCTACCAGGCGCGGCTGAAGACCCTGAACGCCGTCGACTTCGGCGACCTGCTGCTCGAAGCCCTCAGGCTCTTTCGCGAGCATCCCGACGTGCTCGCCGGCTTTCAGCGCCGGTTCCGCTACATCCTGGTCGACGAGTATCAGGACACCAACGCCGTCCAGTATCTGTGGCTCCGGCTGCTGGCGCAGGCCGGCGGCAATATCTGCTGCGTCGGCGACGACGACCAGTCGATCTACGGCTGGCGCGGCGCCGACGTCGACAACATCCTGCGGTTCGAGACGGACTTTCCCGGCGCGAAGGTCATCCGCCTCGAGCGCAACTACCGCTCCGGCGGCCATATCCTGGCGGTCGCCTCGGGGCTCATCGCCCATAACCAGGGCCGCCTCGGCAAGACCCTGTTCACCGACGCGCCGATGGGCGAACGGCCGACCGTCACCGGCGTCTGGGACAGCCAGGAGGAAGCGCGCCTCATCGGCGACGCGATCGAACAGGCGCAGCGGGACGGGGTCTCGCTCGACGATGTGGCGATCCTCGTGCGCGCGTCGTTCCAGATGCGCGAGTTCGAGGAGCGCTTCATCGCCATGGGTCTGCCGTACAAGGTGATCGGCGGCCCGCGCTTCTACGAGCGCGCCGAGATCCGCGACGCGCTCGCCTACTTGCGCTGCATAGCCCAGCCGGACGACGACCTCGCCTTCGAACGTATCTACAACCAGCCCAAGCGCGGCCTCGGCGACGCGACGCTGGCGCTGCTGCACGAGTTCGGCCGGCGCGCCGGCGTGTCGCTCATGCGCGCCGCCCAGATGCTGATCGAGACCGAGGAGATGAAGGCGCGGCCGCGCCAGATCCTGCGCGCGCTCCTGGCGAATTTCGACCGCTGGCGCAAGCGAGCCGACGAACTGCCGCACGAGGAGCTGGCGCAGCTCGTCCTCGAGGAAAGCGGCTACGTCGACATGTGGAAGGCCGAGCGCACGCCGGACGCCGCGGGCCGCCTCGACAACCTCAAGGAGCTCGTCCGCTCGATGGGCGAATTCCCCGACCTCGGCGCCTTCCTCGAGCATGTGTCCCTGGTCATGGACGTCGAAAGCGCAGACGGCGGCGAGCGCGTCTCGATCATGACGCTGCACGCGGCCAAGGGGCTGGAGTTCGACCTGGTCTTCCTGCCCGGCTGGGAGGAGGGCCTCTTTCCCCATCAGCGGTCGCTCGACGACAACGGCCGCGCCGGGCTCGAGGAGGAGCGCCGGCTCGCCTATGTCGGCCTCACCCGGGCGCGCCGGGCGGCGAAGATCTATCACGCCGCCAACCGTCGCGTGCGCGGCCTGTGGCAGACCTCGGCCCCGTCGCGGTTCATCGACGAACTGCCGCCGGACCATGTCGAGGTCGAAGAGACGGCGAGCGCGTCCGGGTTCGGCGGCTACGGCGTTTCGCGGTTCGACGCGGCTGGATTCGGTTCGCGCTACGAGACGCCGGGCTCGCGCCGGGCGGAGGCGTGGATGCGGCGCGAGGAGGCGCGCGGAGGCTTCGGGCAGGGTTCGGCGCGGCCGCCCAATTCGCGGGCGATTCCACTGCCTGCGCCCGCCGCCGGGTTCGAAGCCGGCGCCCGGGTCTTCCACCTCAAATTCGGGTTGGGCAGCGTGGTCGCCGCCGACGGGCCGAAGCTCACCATCGATTTCGACCGCGCGGGCCGCAAGCTGGTGATGGAGAGCTTCGTCACGCCGGAGCCATAATTGGCGAGCGACGAGCGGGCGGCGCTCCGTCCGACGGCGGCGGTCAGGGCGCAGGTCGATGCGAGCACGCGCCCGGGCGGCATCGTCCCGTCGTCCCAAGGCCGAGCCGGCCGGCGACCGCGATTTTCTGACGAAACCTCAGTATTTTCAATGGCTTAATCGGCAAAGCCGGCGGTTATGCGGCGAGGCTTCCTTTGTTTTCAAGGACTTAGCGGAAGGTCAGCAAGATCCTGATTCCGCGCGGCTCTGAGAGCGTCTTTCGCCACGGGTTCAAATAGGTTTCATGCGAAACGGCGCGGCCTTTGCGCCCGACCCGAAGTCGCCGTGCCGAGCGTTTGGCGAGCGCTGCGTTGCACCTGCGCTTTCGCCGATCGCCGTCCGGCGCAATCGCCGGCGGACGGCCGAAAACCGGGCGGAGGGCATTGCCGGCGCCATGGAGGGCGACACGTTCGCTCTACCCAATTTGTCGATTTATCGCAAGCTATTGCTCCGCCGCTTCTGATGAAGAGAATACGCGGCGCGATACCTGCGCCGCGGGCGCGGCGCGAGACAGGAGCCGGATGAAAGCCAAGACACCTTTCGTGAAGACCCTTTCGGTCAACGCATAGATTCCTTTGACGCACAGCCGCGAAAATGGCCCAATCCGCGAAGTCGGGCTGAGGACGCGCCGCCATTGCATCGCAGCCGACGAAGATCGAAGCGATCTTGTTCCTTTGGGGTGCCTCGGGCTTTCATGGTGACCGATGGTCGCCGTCGCGCCTCCGACCAACCGCCGATAGCTTAGAACCGACCGACCAGCGTCTGGGCCAGATCGGCGACCTTGCGTTCCGGCATACGGGCGACGAACATGTAGCTCTTTCCCCCGCGTGACCATGTGGCGTACGATAAGCCTTCGCGTGCGACATTCCGCGGCGCAGCGTCCGGATTGCCGGTGGCGATCACGCAAAACAGCACCGGCTCGCCGCTGGCGTCGGTGTAGGCGACTTCCGCGAGCGGCCTGCCGTCATATGCGAGGTTGAACGCGACTCGAAAACGCAGGCCGTGCACGGCCGTGTTCTCTGGCGTGAGCGTGACCCCGACCTTCTCGCCGACGCCCTTAAGCTCCAGCGCCGCCGTCGCGGGGTCCGGATCGAGAGGCGCGAACGTGTCGGGCGTGTAGAGCTCCATGTATTCGACGACCGCCTGCCGCCAGTCGTCCTGCTCGTTACGCGAACCGGGGCCGAATCCGACCCAGAAGGCTGCGCCCGCGAGCAGAAGGCCGACAGCGATCCCCGCCGCCAACTCGAGCCAGGCGATCGAGCGGCGCTTCCGAGGAGCAGGAGGTTCGGCGTCAGCGGGGGGGATGGCGGCGCGAAGGCGCTCTAGAGGCGCCTGCCCGAGCAGTGCATCAAAGGACGCGACAAGCCGATCACGGTCACGCCGCAGGGCCGCCAGCCGGTCGCGCAGGGCCTCGTCCTGCGCCAGCCGTTCGAGCAGCTTGGCTTTCTCCTCCTCGTCGAGCTCATTGTCGATCAGAGCCGCAAGCCGCTCCTCGTCATCCGGCAATCTCGTACGCTCCTATTTCAGTTTTGCCAGCGCGCCCCGCACTGCGGCAAGCCGGCTCATGATCGTGCCGATTGGAATCCCAAGCGCGGTCGCCGCCTCCGCATAGGTATAGCCTTCGGCGTACACCAGGAGGGCGGTTTCGCGCTGGGCCTCGGGCAGACGCCCGATGGCCGTTAACACCTCATTTGTCAGAATATTCGCTTCCATCTCGCGCGCTCCGTCAACCGTCAGCGCATCGACGGCGTCGAGCAGTCCGCTGCCTTCGCGAACCTTTCGGGCGCGGATCTCGTTGAGCCAGATCGATCTCAGAATAGCAAACAGCCAGCGGTCGAGCCTTGTGCCTGGCGCGAACTGGTCGGCCCGCTCGATCGCGCGCAGGCAAGTGGCCTGGACGAGGTCGTCCGCAACATCGCGCGAGGACGACAGCACGACGGCGTAGCGCCACAGCCGCGCGAGATGGTGCTCGAGCCCCAAACGCACTTCGCGTCGGCTTCCTTCGCTCATGCGCCCATTAGAGCACAATCGGGCCGTGGGCGCAGGAGAGGACGCGCCGCCCTTGTCCGCAGGGGGAGCGGAGCGGCTTCGCGAATAAAAATCGCGCCGGCGTGTTTCTTAGGCTCCACGCTCAAGCGGGAAAGGAACAAGCGATGCGTGTTTCTAAGGAGTCTTTGTGCGGAACCGGCGGCAAACTCGCGCCCGCTCTGGCATCCGGCATTCTCGTTCTCGGCCTGGCGCTCGCAGCGCCGGCCGCCTTGGCGGCGGGGGGCGGCAGCGGCGGCGGGGGTGGCGGGGGCGGTGGAGCCGGCGGGGGCTCAGGCGGAGGCGGCGCAGGAGCGGGGGGAGGCGGAGCCGGAGCGGGGGGAGGCGGAGCCGGAGCAGGGGGCGGCGGAGCGGGAGCAGGGGGCGGCGGTGGCGGCTTTCACCTCTCCAATCCTGCGCCCTATCGCGCCCAGGCGCCGGACGACCTCACGACATGCGCCCCGGGCCAAGTCTGGGACCGCAAGCATCATCGATGCCTTCGGCGCAGCAGCGGAATCCTTCCGGATTCGGAGCTCACCGAATACGCCTACGCGCTGGCGAAAGCCGACCGCTTTCAGGAGGCGATCGACGTTCTCGACATGCTTGCAAATTCCGACACGCCGCGCGCCCTCAATTATCGCGGCTACGCCACGCGCAAGCTCGGCCGCACCGACGAAGGGATCGCCTATTACCTCAAGTCAGTGGCGCTCGATCCCGTCTATCCCCAGGTACGCGAGTATCTGGGCGAGGCCTATGTGATCGAGGGGAAGTTCGATCTCGCCAAGGACCAGCTGGCGACGATCGGGAAGATTTGCGGCGGGCAATGCGAATATTACGGCGAGCTCGCCAAGGCGCTCGCCGACGCCCACGCCCTCTAATCCTTCCAACCCAATCGGCTGCGCGGAAGGCGGAGAGATCAGCCGTCCGCGCGGTCTAACGAAGGAGTTGCCCGATGTCGAGCCTTCAATCATCTCCGACCCGAAGCGGGGAACGCGCGGTCGCTTTCGACGCCGACCTCGCGTTCCTGCGCCGCTTCGCCGGTCCCGTCGTTCTCCTGTCGCGCGCGATGATGGCGATCATCTTCGTCGTCGAAGGGGTCGGTAAGATCACGAATTACGCCGACGTTGCGGCCTACATGCGGGAGCACGGAGTCGCCCCGGCGCTCCTGCCGCTGGTCATCCTGACCGAACTCGGAGGTGGGCTGTTGGTTCTCGCCGGCTTCAAGACGCGCTGGGCGGCGGTTGTGCTCGCCGGCTTCTGCCTCTTGACAGCGGTCATCTTCCATCTCGCTGCGGGCGAGACGATCGAGGTCCAGAAGAACGTCGCCATGGCGGGCGGATTCCTGGTCCTGGCGACGTTCGGCCCCGGCGCCTGGTCGATCGACGCGCGGTTCGGACGCGCGGAATGAGGAGGCGGCGCGCGAGGAACTCGTCGCGAGCGCATATCTTTGCCCTCGCCGGCCTCCTCGCATCGGTCGGGCTCGTCGCGCCGGCTCCATCCGGATCGGCGGACCTCACGCCGATTGTCTCGCCGGACCGCATGGAGGACGCGCCGACCAACTCGCGCGACGCCCTCGCCAACTTTGCCTGGCGCGCCTTCATCGCGCTCAACTGGCCTTCGCAGACCGGCGAGCGCGGACGCGGCGAACCGGATCGCGAAATGCAGTTCGGCGATCACGGCAAGCGCGTCTGGGAGACGTTCAAGTCCGACGCCGAGCTTTTTGAGGTCGACGGCGACGGCCGGCGGGTCGCGCCCGCGCCCTGGACAAGCACCGCCGGGCGGAACCCGTGCGGTCCTGGCGTCGACAATCGTCAAAGGACGATCGCCTCGTTTGCGCCCTTCGCCGACTTCAACCAGCCGAGCTTCGCTGTCGGCGAGCCGGGCAATCCGCTCGTCGCACAGAACGGCGCCTACACCCGATACGAAGTCCATTTCAACGCACCCGAGTTCACGGCCTTCGCCGCCAGCGGCTGGAGCCGCGGGCTCAACCTCCCCGATGCAAGCCATCCGGCGCGCTTTCCGGTCGGTTCGATCGCGGTCAAGGCGGCGTGGCGTCCGCTGACCGCCGCCGATCCGGCAACCGCGCGCGCGCGCGCCTATGTCGAGCGCTCAGAGATCGTCGACGTCGTCAAGACACTCGCCTCGGGTCATATCGTTTGCTCGGAAAACGACGTCGCGCTGGTTGGACTGCACATCGCGATCAAGACCGCGAACCGGCAGCAATGGATCTGGAGCACATTCGAGCAGGTCGACAACGTGCCGGCCGCGGGCGAGGGCGAACCCGACGCGCGCGACGCCGGGGTCCCTTATTCCTACTATGACCCGTCGAAGCCGAAGCGCCTTTGGCCGCCATATGGCTCGGCCGGGACTCTGCCGGTCGACTGGACGAATCCGCCCAAGCTCGATCCCGCTCCGATGCAGGTCGTGCGTCGCCATCCGATCGATCCGTCGATCATGGCTGTGAACCGCGCCTATTGGAATGCGGCCGGCGTGAGGGGAACAGTCTGGGAGCGTTACATGCTCGTTGCCGTTCAGTGGCCGACGAGCCGCGAACCGCCAGCGCCAACCAACGACGGCGGCTATTTTCCTGGCGGACCGGACGGCGCCGGGACGCGCGACGAGTCCTACAAGTCGACCGCGGCGCCGGAGGAGAACCTGACCAACGCGACGATGGAGACCTATCTGCAGGACCGGCCGTCGAGCTGCATGGCCTGCCATCAGGCCGTCTCCAACGCCCGCGGCGACGATTTCGTCGGCATCCTCGCCGGAGTTCGGTAGTCAGCGAAAACCGGCCAGTCCGCTTCCGGACCAACGCAAACAGAAAGACCGCCTCGCGACGGTCTCTCCAAGAGTCGAGACGCTGTGATGGTCAGGCGATTAATCAGCGGAGAGAACCGCGGCGCCCCTCTTAGCCTTGCGATACCCGGCAAAGCCGAGGCCGGCGAAGCCGAGCAGCATGAGCGCCCAGGTTGTCGGTTCAGGCGTGGCGACGACACGCATCACGTACGGCCCGTTCGGGTTGTTCGGCACCTCACCGTTGGAGTTGATATAGAACTCATTTGTGACGCCGACGCCCGTGAAGATCGTCGCCGACGACAAGATCGCCGATCCGTCGATGGACGCGACTCCAACCCAGTACCGGGAATCGGCATTGAGACCGACGTCAGTGGAAAAGTCTTCAACGGTGGGGGTCGTTGACAGCATCGAGTCGCTCGCCGTCGTGTGCCAGAGTAGCGAATTCGGAGCGGTATTTTTATCGCTCCAGACCGAGACAGTGAACGTGTCCCCGTCTGAGGGGTTCGTTGCGGACAGGTTCAATTCAAGTTCGGTGAGGGTGCGGGCGCCGGACGGGTTCGAGAACGAGGCGAAGAGCTGCCCCAGCCCCACGGGGAACAGAGCCGCCGGATCGCCACCGGTTACAGGTGAGGAGAGGTTATCGTAGAGGATGACGCCGCCTGCGTCGGCGTATGCGGAAGCAAATAGCGACATCATCAGAGCGCTGCCGGTGGTTAGAATCGCTTTCGCTGACATGGGCGTTCTCCGAGGTCATGTCCAACCCCGCGGTCGGACATAGAGAATGAACACGCGTGATGCGCCTCTTATTCGGCCGCGCGTTGTCTGCATCAGTTCACTTGTCCCAGCGAGGAATGGTGAACGACCCGGATTTTTGCGCTCACCGGACGGCTGGAGCTGACGCGCAGCGGACGGCCGGCGCCGACCTGAAGCGGTCGTTCCGACCGCGACATTGTTGAGGGGGAAAGCCGCGGTACTCGATGAATGTGGTCAACGCCCCTCGCCACGCTCGCGCATCACCGTGCGGTCCTGCCTCGTCCTAGTCGTCGACGGGGGCGGCGCGGATTGCGCCAAGGCGGCGGGCCGGGCGCTCCGAACCCCGCCCCGCACGTGCGCGCGACCAAGGGGTCGGCACGCTGGGCTGTGAGATCATGTCCGGGCGTCCGGTTCCAACAAATGACAGTGAGTATTGTTGGAACCACGCGCGTGGTGTGCACGGGAAGGTGACGAGGGGTGTATCGACGCGAATAAAGTCAGAGTCTCAGCTGTTGACCGCGCGGTGACGTAATACCGACGTCATTGGCGTGAGCGGCCAGTCGGATGGTGACTGGCCGCTTCGGCCACTCCCAGCTTATCACAGAGGAGTGCTTGTTATGCACCTACCGACACAGCTCAAATCTGTCGTAACCACCGCCGTGGCCCTGGGCGCGCTTTGCGCGGGCACCGGGCTCGCCGAGGCCGCCACCTATCTTCAGACGGACCTGGTTTCGGACATCCCGGGCCTCGCGGCGATAACCGACCCGAACCTGACGAACCCTTGGGGTGTTTCGCACCTTACTGGGAGTCCCTTTTGGATTTCGGACCAGGGCACCAATGTCACCACCCTCTATGCGGTGACGGGGAGCACGAGCGTCAGCCCGGTCTCTCTCGTCGTCAGCATCCCGACAACCGCAAGCGGGCCCCAAGGCCCCACAGGGCAGGTCTCCAACTCCAACGCGTCGGCCTTCACGCTAACGGATGGCTCACACGCTCTGTTCATCTTCGGCAATCTCAACGGCACCATATCCGCTTGGAATCCGGGCAACGGCACGGCAGCTACAACCGAATGGAGCACACCGGGCGCCCTCTACACCGGGCTCGCCATCAACCAGGCTAACACAATGCTCTATGCCGCCAACGGAGCGAGCGGCGCCATCAATGTCTTTAACAGTGCCTTTGCCCCGGTAAGCCTCGGCGCCGGCTCATTTGCGACCCCGGCCGCGATCGCGGCAAAGGGACTCGTCCCCTTCAACGTCGAGGACATCAGTGGCAACGTCTATGTGACCTATGCGCCCTCTGGCCATATACCGCAGGCGCGCGCCGCTCCGGGACAGGGAGCGGTTGCGGTTTTCAATGAGAGCGGGGTCTTCCAGAAGATGATGCTCGGCGGCAATCTCGCCGCGCCGTGGGGCGTCGCTCTCGCGCCGGCCGATTTTGGCAAGTTCGGCGGCGACCTTCTGGTTGGCAATTTCAGTTACTTCAACAGTGAAATCAATGCGTTCAACCCTGTAACCGACGCGTTTGAAGGCATGATCCCGATTAACGACGGCCCCCATAACGCGCCGGGCGGCCTTTGGACCCTGACTTTTGGGGGCGGAGGGAAAGACGGAAGCCCCAGCACCCTCTATTTCACCGACGGCATCAACAATGAGAATGCAGGTCTGTTCGGCGCTATAACAAGCATTCCAGAACTGTCGACGTGGGTGATGATGCTGGCGGGGTTTGCCGGCCTCGGTTTGGCCGCCTATCGCCGCGCTCGGGAAAGCAACGCGGCCGTCGACCTGGCGTAATCGGCGACGTATCCTCAAAGGTGAGGCCGCTCCTCGGACTCGTCGCGGCCTCGCTTCTGCCCCCGACTCGGACCTTTGGGGCAACGGCTGTTCGGGCGCCGAAATGGCAGGCTTCGGCCCCTTACGCCGCCGCGCGGCGTGGACGCACAGCCTCGGCGTAGGCGGCGATGATCGCCTGGGTCACGACGCCCGGCGCGTAGGCGACCTCGCCGATCGAGCCGACCGGCGTCACCTCGGCCGCCGTTCCGGCCAGAAAGCACTCGCTAAAGTCGCGGAGCTCGGCCGGCATGATTCGGCGCTCGATCGCCGCAAAGCCCAGCCCTCGGGCAAGATCGATGACGGTCGCGCGGGTGATGCCGGACAGAAAGCAGTCGGCGATCGGCGTGTGAAGCGCGCCGTCCTTGACGAAAAACACATTCGCCGCGGTGCATTCCGCGACCCGTCCCAGCCAGTCGAGCATCAGGGCGTCGGCAAAGCCGCGGCGCTCGGCGCGATGGCGCGACAGTGTGGCGATCATGTAGCCCCCGCTCGCCTTGGCGAGCGACGGCGCTGTCGCGGGGTCGGGGCGCCGATATTCGGCCATGTCCAGGCGAAGGCCGCGCATCCGTTCGGCGGGATCGAAATAGCTCGGCCAGCGCCACGCGGCGATCGCGACGTGGATCGCGCTCGCAGGCGCCGAAACCCCCATCGTCTCCGAACCCCGCCAGGCGACGGGACGGACATAAGCGTCGATCAGGTCATTCCGCCGCAGCACATCCGCCTTGGCGGCGTCGATCTCGTCGACCGTCCAGGGGATTTCGAAATCGAGGATGCGGGCGGATTCCTTCAAACGGCGAGAATGCTCGGTGGATTTGAAAATCCGGCCGCCATAGGCGCGCTCGCCCTCGAACACGGAACTGGCGTAATGGAGCGCGTGGGTCAGGACATGCATCCTGGCGTCGCGCCACGCGACGATCCGCCCGTCGATCCAGATCCATCCGTCGCGATCGTCAAAAGCCTGGCCGACCATCTCCCATTCCCTCGCCTCGAAATGCACATTGGTTTGGAATTTCCCCGATTGGGTTTACATGCAGGGCGTCCGAACCGAGGACATCCGTAGTCGACCCCTCGAATTAAGTCAATAATGCTGACCTAATGACCGACATGATGCCGCCCGACGCCGCCAACATCGACCTGGGCGCCCGTCCGCGCGCCGACGACGCGCCGATGTACGATCTGATCGAGCTCTTGTTTTTCGCCTATCGCGATTTCGTCGGCGACGCCGACCGTCTGCTCGAATCCTACGGGTTCGGCCGCGCGCACCATCGGGTGCTCTATTTCGTCAGCCGCAGGCCCGGCCTGACCATCGCGGAGCTCCTGGAAATTCTGCGCATCACCAAGCAGAGCCTCAATCGCGTCCTGAGGGAGCTCATCGACAAGACCTTCATCGAGGCGCGCGCCGGCGCGCTCGACCGCCGCCGCCGCGAGCTTTACGCAACGCCCGACGGCGAGCGGCTCGCCTTGCGTCTCGCCGAGGCGCAGACGCGCCGGTTCGCCGTCGCCCTGGATAAGCTCGGCCCCTCGGGGCGGCAGTCGGCCGCCCGGTTCCTCAGCGCCATGATCGACCCGCAGGATCCGGACGCGCCCGCCGCGGCCGGCCCCCAAGCCCATGGAGCGCGCCGGAATTGACCGCGATACCGCCCGGAGACGACGCTGCGCACGTGCTTGTCGTCGACGACGACCGGCGACTGCGGGACCTCTTGTCGAGCTACCTGACGAAGCACGGCCATCGCGTCACGATGGCGGCGAATGCCGCCGAAGCGCGGGGGTTTCTCGACGGGCTGGCCTTCGACATCATCGTGCTCGACGTCATGATGCCCGGCGAAAACGGGTTTGCCTTCGCCGAGGATCTGCGTCGCCGCTCGCAGGTGCCGATCCTGATGCTGACGGCGCGCGGCGAGCCCGAAGACCGCGTCCGGGAACTCGAGATCGGCGTGGACGACTATCTGGCGAAGCCCTTCGATCCGCGCGAACTGCTCCTGCGCATCGGATCCGTGCTCCGCCGCACGCGCGCCGATCCGGTCGGCAAGCCCGAGGCGTCCGTGGTCCGGTTCGGCCCGTTCGCCTTCTCGCTCGAGCGTGGCGAACTGCGCTCGGGCGACGAAATCATCCGGATTACCGAGCGTGAGCGTGAGATGCTGCGTCTCCTGTGCGCCAACGCCGGGGCGAGCGTGACGCGCGAGGCCCTGTCCGGCTCAGGCGGCGCGGCCCAGGAGCGGACAGTCGACGTGCTGATCAACCGGCTGAGGCGGAAGATCGAGCGCGACCCGGCCAATCCGCTTTATCTGCAAACGGCGCGGGGCGCCGGCTATCGATTGATCGCCGACGGATGATCGCCCGGCCGTCCTTTCGCACGCTGCGCGTTCTCGCGCGGGTCCGCGATCTCTGGCGGCGTGCGACGCGCGCCCTCGCGGACATGCTGCCCAAGGGGCTCTACAAACGCTCCCTGCTGATCGTCATCCTGCCGATGGTTCTGTTGCAGACGGCGGTGACGTTCGTGTTCATGCAGCATCATTTCGATCTGGTCACCCGCCGCCTGTCGGAATCCGTAGCGCGGGACGTCGGCGCGCTGGTCGATCTTTACCGCCGCGACCCCCCGGGCGGCGACGCGTTCCTGGCGAATCTCGCCGCCGACCGCTTCCGAATGGACGCGACCATTCTTCCGCCAGGCCCGCTGCCGCCGGCGATGCCGCGATCGTTCTTCAGCGCGCTTGATCCCCTGACGCGCACCCTCCCCAATGAGATCAAGACCCAGGTCCGACAACCGTTCTGGGTCGACACGATCGGCCGCTCGGGACTTATGGAAATTCGCGTCGACCTCGGCGACAAGGTGCTTCGGCTGGTGACGCGCCGGGCGATCGCCTACGAAGCCAACGCGCATATCTTCGTGCTGTGGATGCTCGGGGCCATGATCGTCCTGTTGACGGTCGCGATCATCTTCCTGCGCAACCAGATCCGGCCGATCCTGCGGCTGGCGCACGCCGCCGAGGATTTCGGCAAGGGCCGGGACCTCGATTTCAGCCCGCACGGCGCCCGGGAGGTCCGTCAGGCGGGGCACGCCTTCATCGAAATGAAACGCAGGATCGAGCGCGCCAGCGAACAGCGCACGGCCATGCTGAACGGCGTCAGCCACGACCTGCGCACGATCCTCACCCGCTTCAAGCTGTCGCTGGCGCTGCTCGACAATTCCGCCGACAGCGACCTCCTGCAAAAGGACGTCGACGAAATGGGCCTCATGCTCGAAGGCTATCTCGCCTTTGCCCGAGGCGACGCCAGCGAGCCGACTGTCCGCACCGACGTCGGGGCCTTGCTCGAAGACCTGCGGGCGGACGCCGAGCGGCATGGCGCGGCCGTCCGCCTCGAGACCCGCGGAGACCTCGACATTCGGGTGCGGCCGCTCGCCATCAAGCGCTGCGTCGGCAACCTCGTCGCCAACGCGCAACGTTACGCCGATCACGTCTGGATATCGGCGAAGCGCGAGCCCGAGTTTGTCTCGGTGACCGTCGAAGACGACGGCGTCGGCATCCCGCCCGAGCATCGCGAGAATGTTTTCCGGCCGTTCTACCGGCTCGACGAAGCCAGAAATCAGGACCAGGGCGGCGCCGGTCTCGGGCTGTCGATCGCTCGAGACATCGCGCGCTCCCACGGAGGAGAGCTCGTTCTCGACGACAGCCCGATGGGCGGCCTTCGGGCCGCCGTACGGCTTCCGGTCTAAGCGGGGATGACCGTGGTCGCAGGATCAGACGGCGGCCACGATCCAGCGGGACAATTCGTTCTTCGGGCCCGCGCCGATCTTGGTGGCGACGTTCTTGCCCCCCTTGAAGATCATCAACGTCGGAATGGACCGGATTCCATATTTGCCGGCGACGCCGGGGTTCTCGTCGACGTTGAGCTTGGCGATCTTCACCTTGCCCTTCATCTCCGTCGCGATTTCCTCCAGCGCGGGCGCGATCATCCGGCAGGGGCCGCACCACTCGGCCCAGAAGTCGACGACGACCGGTTCATTGGAATTGATGACGTCGGAGTCGAAACTCGCGTCCGTGACCTTGGCTGTAAACGGATTATCGGCCATCTCGTTGCCTCTCATGCGGCGAAGCCGCCGCTCAACGAATAGTTAGGAACAGGGCCGAACCGCGTCAAGAACGACGTCGTCGCGCCCGGCGTCGCGCCTTGCGAGCTTGACAGCCGCGCGAGCGCACCCTAGCCGGGCCGGCAATGTCCACGCACGACCAGACCCAGGCGGTTCGCCAGATCGACGGCCTCGCCGACATCTCAGATCGCTACGACGCCATTCTATGCGACATCTGGGGCGTCGTGCATAACGGCCTCGCTGCTTTTCCTTCGGCGTCCGACGCGCTCGCGGCATATCGCCGCCGTGGCGGGACCGTCATTCTGATCACCAACGCGCCGCGTCCTTCGGCGACGGTCCGCCGCCAGCTCCTGAAGCTCGGCGTCCGGCCCGACGCCTTCGACGGGGTCGCGACCTCCGGCGACGTGACCATCGGCCTCATCGTCGAGCGGATCGACGAGCCTGTTCTGCATATCGGGCCGGACCGCGATCTCAGCCTGTTCGAAGCGGCAGGCGAGGCCGCCGGCCGGCCGCCGCGCCGGGTCGGTCTCGAAGAGGCGCACTACGCGCTCTGCACAGCGCTGCGCGACGACGTGACCGAAACGCTGGATGACTACGAGGCGGAACTCAGGGCGGTGGCCGGCCGCGGGCTGCCCCTGGTCTGCGCCAATCCGGACATCGTGATTCATCGGGGCGAAACGCTGATCTATTGCGCCGGCGCGCTGGCCGCCCGTTTCGAGGCGCTCGGCGGAGAGGTCGTCTACGCCGGCAAGCCGCATCCGCCGATCTACCGGCGGGCGCTGGCGCTCGCGGAGGCGGCGCGCGGCCGGCCGGTCGACACGTGGCGCGCGCTTGCCGTCGGCGACGGCATGAAGACCGACATCGCCGGCGCGGCGCGCGCGGGACTGGACGCCTTGCTGGTCACGCGCGGCATCCATCGGACTGCGCTCCACGGCGACGCCTTCGACGCTCCAGCCGACCCTGCCAAGCTCCGACGCCTCTGTGACGAGTTTTCGCTCTGGCCGTCGGCGGCGATCGGTTCGCTGGCAGGCTGACGCGGCCGAATCGCATGAGCCCTCATTCGCATGGCGAATTGATTGCTCCCGACATTCAAAATAGGAAAGGTTATCCGGGCAACAGGACGAGTCGCTCCCAGGCGGTCGCTCAACGAAGCGCCGCCGGCTCGGGATGGCGTCGGACGCGAGCAAGGCTCAATGTTTCAGACCCTTTATTTCGAGGACCTCGCGCTCGGCATGCGGGAGACCATCAGCAAGACCGTCGAGAACCAGGACGTCATCGGATTCGCCGAACTGTCGGGCGACCACAATCCGATTCACCTGTCCGAACACTTTGCCCGCAAGACGCGGTTCGGCGGTCGGATCGTGCACGGGCTTTATACGGCGAGCCTGATCTCGGGTGTCATCGGGATGCGGCTGCCTGGACCCGGCGCGATCTACATCTCGCAGACGCTGAATTTTCTCGGCCCGGTCAAGATCGGCGATGTGATCGACGTGAGCGTGGAAGTGGCCGAACTGACCGAGAAGGGCCGGCGCGTCCGCCTGAAATGCGAATGCCGGGTCGGCGACAAGGTCGTTCTCGAGGGCGAGGGCCTGCTCAGCGTCCCGCCGAATCCCCGGCTCAAGCACGCGACGGCTTGACCCCGCCGCCCGGGAGAGGCACTTATCCGCCCGGTGGGGCTCCCATCCCGCGCGCGTGAACTCTTTGGATCGCAGGACGCCATGACAAGCGGCTTCGTGCTCGCCACGGACCCGGTGACGCCGCCGCGAGGACTGGAGCGCGCCGTCTACGCCATCGGCAATTTCGACGGGCTCCACATCGGCCACCAGGCGGTTCTCGATGAGACCCGGCGCCTGGCGGAGGCGCGCGGGGCGCCGAGCGCGCTGCTCACCTTCGAGCCCCATCCAGCCGATCATTTCGCCGAGCGGCCGGTCGCTTTCCGGCTGACCCCGCCGGCTCTCAAGGCGGCCGTCGTCGAGCGGCTCGGACTGTCGGGGGTGGTCTTCGTCACGTTCGACGCTTGGCTGGCCGGCATGTCGGCCGAGGCGTTCGTTCGAACCATTCTCGTCGAGCGGCTCAGCGTCGGCGCCGTCGTGGTCGGCTGGGACTTCCATTTCGGCAAGGGGCGCACAGGCACGCCGGCCTTTCTCGCCGAAGCGGGCCGGCGCTACGGCTTCGACGTCGAGATCGTCAGCAAGGTTGAAATCGGCGACGGCGATTCGGCGCGCATCGTGTCGTCGACCGCGATCCGCCGTGCGCTGGAGCACGGAGACGTGGTCGAGGCGGCGCGCGGTCTCGGGCGCCGCTATGCCGTCGCGGGGCCGGTGATTGCGGGCCAGCAATTGGGCCGCACGCTTGGGGTCCCGACGGCCAACATCGAACTCGCGCCGACAAACCGTCTGGCGCACGGCGTCTACGCCGTGATCGCGACGGTCGACGGGCGACGCCATCCGGCTGTGGCGAGCTTCGGCGTCCGCCCGACCGTGGACAACGGGCCGCCGCTGCTCGAAGTTCATCTCCTGGATTTCACCGGCGACCTTTATGGCCGCGAGATGACGGTCGAGTTCGTCGAGCGCATTCGCGACGAGCGAAGGTTTAATTCGCTCGCGGCGCTGGTCGAGGAGATGAACCGCGACATTTCGCGCGCACGCGAAATTCTCGCGCCTTTCTTCTGATTGCGATTTGGCGATTCTGCGGAAATCCTCTAATTCCTCGCCGCTCCTCCGCGCAAACTGGTTCCTGGCCCGCAATCCTCATGACCGACACGCCCGACAAAGGCTTCGACTATTCGCAGACGCTCAATCTGCCGAAGACGGATTTCCCGATGCGGGCGGGCCTGCCGCAGAAGGAGCCAGAGATTCTGGCTCGCTGGGCGCGCGACGACCTCTACGCTGAGCTCCGCGCGAGCGGCAAAGGGCGGCCGAAGTTCGTCCTGCACGACGGGCCGCCCTACGCCAACGGCAATGTCCACATCGGCACCGCGCTCAACAAGATCCTCAAGGACATGGTCGTCCGCTCGCACCAGATGGCCGGCCAGGATTCGAACTACGTTCCGGGTTGGGACTGCCACGGCCTGCCGATCGAATGGAAGGTCGAGGAGGAATTTTACCGCAAGAAGGGCAAGACGAAGCCCGACTTCTCCGATCCGGCCGCAATCATCGCCTTTCGCCGCGAATGCCGGGCTTATGCCGATCATTGGATCAACGTGCAGCGTGAGGAGTTCAAGCGCCTTGGCGTGATCGGCGACTGGGATCACCCCTACCTGACGATGAGCTATCCCGCGGAGGCGCAGATCGCCCGCGAGATCTTCAAATTCGTCGCCAACGGCCTGCTTTACCGCGGCTCGAAGCCGGTCATGTGGAGCGTCGTCGAGAAGACGGCGCTCGCCGAAGCCGAGGTCGAATACGAGGATCACGTCAGCGACACGATCCATGTCGCATTCCCGGTCGAGGGCGAGGACGCTGCGGTCGTCATCTGGACGACGACGCCCTGGACGATTCCCGGCAACCGGGCGATCGCCTATTCGCGCCGCATCGCCTACGGCCGCTATCGCGTGACCGAGGCGCCGCCCGACAATTGGGCAAAGGTCGGTTCGACCTACATCCTCGCCGATTCGCTTGCCGAGGCCGTGTTCAGCGCGGCGAAGGTCGTCGCGTACGAGCGCGTCGGCGACGTCGCGAGCGAGGCGCTGGCCGAGATGATCTGCGCGCATCCCCTGCATCGTCTCGGCTATGGCTTCGTCGTGCCGCTGCTCGAAGGCGATCACGTGACCGAGGACGCGGGAACCGGTTTCGTCCATACCGCGCCGGGCCACGGGCGCGAGGACTTCGAACTCTGGATGGCGAACAGCCGTCTGCTTATCGAGCGCGGCCTCGAAACGCGCATCCCCTACACGGTCGATGCGGACGGCGTGCTGACCGACGAGGCGCCCGGCTTCACCGGCCGGCGGGTGTTGACCGAGAAGGGCGAGAGGGGCGACGCCAACGACGCCGTCATCAGGGCGCTCATCGACGCCGGCGCGCTGATGGCGCGCGGCAAGCTGAAGCACCAGTATCCGCACAGCTGGCGGTCGAAGAAGCCGGTCATCTTCCGCAACACGCCGCAATGGTTTCTTGCGATGGATCGACCCTTCGCCAACGCGTCGGGGGGGAAGACCCTGCGCGAGCTGGCGGTCGACGCCATCGAAGAGACCCGCTGGGTGCCGAAGACCGGCGAGAACCGCATCAAGGGCATGGTCGCCAACAAGCCCGACTGGGTGCTGTCGCGCCAGCGCGCCTGGGGCGTGCCGCTTGCGATCTTCGTGCGCAAGGGCGAGCACGAAGTTCTTTACGACGAGGAGGTCAATGCCCGCATTGCCGCGGCCTTCGAAAGCGAGGGCGCGGACGCATGGTTCGCCGAAGGCGCAAAGGCGCGTTTTCTCGGCGACACGTACAAAGCCGACGATTACGACAAGATCGACAATCTGGTCGAGGTCTGGTTCGATTCCGGGTCGACGCACGCCTTCGTCCTCGAGGACCCCGTCCATTTTCCGGGGCTTGCCGGAATTCGGCGAGCCGTCGACGGGGGTCCGGACGAGGTGATGTATCTCGAGGGTTCGGACCAGCATCGCGGCTGGTTCCAGTCGTCGCTGCTCGAGAGCTGCGGTACGCGCGGCCGCGCGCCGTTCGACGTCGTGCTGACGCATGGCTTCACGCTCGACGAGAAAGGCCGCAAGCAGTCGAAGTCGCTCGGCAATCAAACGTTCCCGCAGGACGTCATCCGCGTTTCCGGCGCCGACATCCTTCGTCTCTGGGTGGCGAGCGTCGACTATTCCGACGACCAGCGCATCGGACCGGAGATTCTCAAGGCCGTCGCCGACAACTACCGCAAGCTGCGCAACACGATCCGCTGGATGCTGGGCACGCTCGCCCATTACGAGGGGGGCCCCTCGGTCGGGATCGCGGGCATGGCCGAACTCGACCGGCTGATGCTGCACAGACTGGCGGAACTCGACGCGAAGGTGCGCGACGCCTACGCCAACTTCGATTACGCCCGGGTGACCGCGCTCCTTTCGGCGTTCATGAACGCGGACCTGTCCGCTTTTTACTTCGACATCCGCAAGGATGCGCTCTATTGCGACCCGCCCTCGAGCGCGAGGCGCCTCGGCGCGCTGGAGGCGATCGAGCACATTTTCCGCGCCGCGACCGTGTGGCTCGCGCCGGTGCTCGTCTTCACCGCCGAAGAGGCCTGGGCCTCGCGCAACCCGGAGAGCCGCTCCGTCCACCTCGAACTTTTCCCGGCGATCCCGGCGGAATGGCGGGACGATGCGCTGGCGCGAAGGTGGGAGACGATCCGCGCCCTGCGCTTGGCTGTGACCGGCGCCATCGAGATCGCGCGCGCCGACAAAGAGATCGGATCGTCGCTGGAGGCCGCGCCGCGCGTCTACCTCTCGCGGCCCGAGCACATCGAGGCGCTCGCGGGGGTCGATTTCGCCGAGGTCTGCATCACCTCGGACATCGCCGTCGAAACCGGCGCCGCGGCGCCCGAGAACGCTTTTCGCCTGCCGGATCTGCCGGACGTCGCGGTCGTGGTCGAGCGGGCGAAGGGGGTCAAATGCGCGCGTTCGTGGCGCTATTTCGATCCGTCGACGGCATCGCCCGATTTCCCCGACGTCAGTCCGCGCGACGCCGAGGCGTTGCGCGAACTGCGCGCGCTCGGCCGGCTTCCGTGACGCCGCGAGCGCTCGGCGCCCTCGTCGCGCTCGCCGTTTTCGGGGTCGATCAGGCGGTGAAGCTCGAGGTGCTGGCTCGACCGGAGGCCGCGCTCGAGCCGACCCCGCTCGGGCCGTTCCTCGATCTCGTCCTGCGCTGGAATTCGCGGGATATCCTTCAGCCTCTTCACCCAGGACACGGCGTTTGGCCGCGCGGTCCTGCTGGTCGTGACTCTCGGGGCGATCGCCCTGCTCGGCTGGTGGCTGGCGGCGAGCCGCTCGTTCCTGTCCGCCTGCGGACTGGGGGCGATCATCGGAGGCGCGCTCGGCAATGCGCTCGACCGGGTGACGCATGGCGCGGTCGTGGATTATCTCGATCTTCACATGTTCGGGTTGAATTTCTTTGTGTTCAATCTGGCGGACGCGGCGATCAACGTCGGCGTCGCGCTTCTCGTGATCGACCTCGTGTTCGGTTCGCGGACGGCCCGGCCCGGGGCCGGAGCGCGGGCGTCCGGGGGCTGAGCGCTCCGTTTTTCGCCATGGAATCGCCGGAATTTTCGACAATGAGACGTTTTTGCGTGGTCTTGGATGGCCCGTCCCCGCAGTGATTCGTGAGAGAATAAGGATGTATTTCACAGTTCGCGGAGCGTTGATCGCCATGACGGCAACCGCGGCGTGTCTCAACGCAGGCGCGGCCCGGGCGGGCGACGACGGGGCAGCGCCCTTGTGGGAAGGCCTTGGCTCGATCGTCAGTCCCTTGGTCGGCTTCCACTTCGGCAATGACGAGAAGCCGCCGATCGAATATCAAGAGCACGGCAAGATCGTCGTGCCGAAGTCGATGGATCTTCCGCCGCCCGGCGCGGCCGTCCAGACGATGGGGGGCGGCGCCTGGCCCGTAGACCAGGAGACGCTGCGCAAGAATCTCGCTAGGGAGAAGGCGAAGAAGGAGGTCGCCGGCGTCGGCGACGCCCGACTGCGCTATAACAAGCCCTTCCCCAACGAGCCTGTCTCCGTTCGCGCGTCGGATCAGTCGGACGAAGCAGCGGCCGCTCAAGCAAGCAGCGGGAAGCCGGCGTCATCCAACGTGCTTGGCAATTTGAATCCTTTGGGCTGGGTCGGGATCGGCAAGAGCACGAAGCTGGGTCCCGAACCCGATCGCGAATGGCTGACCGATCCGCCGAAGGGCTACCGCGCCCCGGAGGCGGCCGGGGTCGCTCCCCAGCAGCGACAGGCGCAGACCGCCGCCGCTCCGCCGCCGCAGACACAGACACAGACGCAAACCGGCGCCGCGTCGAATTAGGCCTGGAAGACAGTTGGCGCCGAATTCGATCATATGCCGCCGATTCGGCGCTTGGCGGGCGGACGAAAAACAGATATCATGTCGACAAGAATCGCCGTAAATCGGCTTGGTCGAGCGGCGCGAGGGATGGGGCAGAGGGGCGCCGTTCGCGGATCGGGCGGCTCGCTTGGATGACCGCCACAGATTGAGCCGAAGCTCGGAAAGACTCTGCGCGAATTCCAGCGGGAGTCTTCGTCGATATCCTGAAGCAACGCTGCACGGATGACGTCGTAACCGGCGAGGAGTTGGCGAAGCCAAAGCGGACGCGGCCGACATTCGGGCGCGGTGATCATCCGGAGCGGGCGGCCAGGGGGTGGCGCTTCGTCGTCGATGCGACGAGCGCGACGGCAAGTGGAATTGACGAACCGATCGAGCGTGTTTCCGCGCCGGCGCTTATGACGCCGACCACGGCGCGACCCGACGATAAACTGGAAAAGGCAATGAGACCAGGTCAGAACAAGAGGATGCGCGGAAGGCCAACCAACGGTCGGCGCGGACCGAACCCTTTGACGCGATCCTACGAATCGAACGGCCCAGACGTAAAGATTCGCGGAAATGCTCAGCACGTGGCGGAAAAGTATCTTCAGCTTGCGCGTGACGCGCATACGGGCGGAGATCCGGTCGCGGCGGAAAACTACCTCCAGCACGCCGAGCACTATTTCCGCATCATCGCCGCTGCGCAAGCGGCCCAGGCGATGGCCCAGAGCGGTCAGACGCGTCCCATCGGCGAAGGCGACGTCGACGATCTCGATGACGACGACGACTATAGCGCGCTGTCGGATCGGTTTGCCTCGCCAGCCGAACGCGCGGCCGCGGCGTTCCCGCAGCAGCAGGGCGCTTTTCCAAACCAGCCGAGCGCGCCGAACGCGCCGCAGCCTTTTCTCGAGCGGCCGGCTTTCGATCCCGAGCGGCAAGGCCAGAACGACCGGGGCGGATATCAGCCGCGCCAGGACAGGCAGAACAACCGTTTTCCGGACCGCGGTCCGCGCCAGGATCGGCCGTTCGGAGATCGCGGCGACGGATATCGAGACAACCGGCAAAATCGCGATGGCAGGCCGCGCGATTTCCGCCCGTATCGAGACCCCGGACCGCAACCACAGCCTGCCCGCGAGAACGCGCCCGAGGCGGTCGGCGCCCCGGCGTTGCCGTCCTTCATAACCGCCCCTACGAGGACGGCCGCGACGGAACCGGACTCGCCGCCCCCGCCGGTCGTCGAGGTTCAGCCCACCGTCGAGGCCGAGGCGAACGATGCCGCGACGCCCGGTTTCGTCGAAAGTCCGGCGGGCGAGGCCCGGTTCCCGCAACGCGGCCGGCGTCGCCGGCTGCGCTCCCCGTACGGCTTCAACGCCGCGCAATCCGAACAGGATATGCCGAGCGTCGAGCCCAACCCGATGAGCGACGATTCGCCGGTCAACGAATAAGCGCCCGCGATCGTGAGCGCGGGGCGGCCGACGAACGCGCTTCAATCCGGGGCGCCCGGCGACGCGCATCGCGGTCGGGCCGGCTCTGTCGGCTGGTCGTCCAATCTGCGGACGAAGGGTCAGCTCCGGATGGTCGCCTTTGATGACGGAAGTTTTGCGCCGCCGTCGGAACCCACGGCTGCGCGCGCCGCGATCAGCGTCACGGAGTCCGGGGTCGTCACCGCTTCGATCGTGAGGCCGCAGTCCCTCGCGAGCAGGTTCGTGTAGTAGGGCTGGATGGAATGGCCGTCGATCGTCTCGGGCTCGGCGCCGGAGAACAGGGTCGAGGCGGCGTGGGGAAGCCGCACGTGCGATCCAGTGGCGCTGACCCCAATTCGCAGGTCGTCGCCCTCGCCGCTCATGTCGACCGTGACGATTCCGCCGCGCGGCGCGGCGCTCGATGCGACCAGACAAAGGTTGAGCAGGAGCTTGACGGCATTCTTCGGCGCGAGGCGGCGCGGCGCATCCCAGCGCAAACTTGTGCGATCGCTGACGATGAGGCCGCGCGCCGCGGTCTCCGCGTCGCCCGTGTCGATCTCCGCGGTCAGGGAGCCGGCCGCGCCGAAGGCGAGCCGGCAGAACTGCAGTCGCGCCGAGGCGGACGCGGCGCTTTTCCGGATCAGCTCCATGGCCACCTCGCGCATGTCCGGGTCGTCGTCGCCGTCGAGCACTTCCAGCCCGTTGACGATGGCGCCGACCGGACTGATGACGTCATGGCACACGCGCGAACACAGAAGGGCGGCAAGATCGAGCGGAGCGATTGTCAAGCGGCTGATCCTATGGTCAATGCCCGTCGCGTCGGCGTGGCGAGCGGCCTTCGTGTCGACGCGATCTTGACGACTGCCATATCCGATTCGCTCTAGCGCCGCGATACCCTCGCGCTGGGGAAACCGCGGGCGACGCGCTGGCCGGGTCCGTTCCGCTCAGAAAAAGTCTGCGAAAGGACCGCCATGGCGCCGCTTCACGAAGGCCCGCTCGAATTGGATCGTACTGAGCGCGACCGCCTGGCGGCCTGTCTGGCGGAGATCGCGCTGGCGGCCGGGCCGGCGGTCATGGAGGTCTATGCCTCCGGCGGGACCGTCTCGACCAAGTCGGACGGCAGTCCTGTCACGCTCGCCGACGAACGGGCGGAGGCGATCATCTGCGATCGCCTCGCCCGCCTCATGCCGACGACGCCCGTGGTCGCGGAGGAGGGGGTCGCGGCGGGCGATGCGGTCTCGATCGCCGAAAGGTTTCTGCTGGTCGATCCCCTCGACGGGACGAAGGAGTTCATCAGCCGCAACGGCGAGTTCACGATCAATGTCGCGCTGATCGAGGCCGGCCGGCCGATCGCCGGCGCGGTCTATGCGCCTGTGCTGGCGCGGCTGTGGTTTGGCGGCGAGCGCGCGTTCGTGTGCGACGCGCCTGTCGACGCGGCGATGCCCGAGCCGGCCGCCTGGCGTCCGATTCGCACCCGTTCCGCGCCGGCCCGCCTGGTGGCCATGGCGAGCCGGTCCCATGCCGACGCCGCGACCGAGGCTTTTCTCGCCCGGCTTCAACTCGCCGAGCGGCGCTCACGCGGGTCGTCGCTGAAATTCTGTGTCCTCGCCGAGGGGCTGGCGGACGTCTATCCCCGTTTCGGTCCGACCATGGAATGGGACACAGCCGCCGGCGACGCCGTATTGCGCGCCGCCGGGGGAATCGTTCTCGACGCGAGCGGGGCGCCGCTGGCTTACGGAAAGGCTGACGCGGACTTACGTAACGGCGCGTTCGTCGCCTGGGGCGACCCGGCCGGGGCGGAACGCTGCCGATAGCGTTAACAATCCGGAAACGCTCGCTTTGCACAATGCCTGCATTCGCGCGCCGGCTTTGGCGTCGCGAGTCGGCGTATTGAGGCGGGTTCGGGGTGCGGCAAAGGAGCGCAGCGATGGCGAGGATGACGCGTCGACAGGCCCTGGCTGGAATGGTCGCAAGTCCGCTTGCGCTTTCTGGCCCCGCCTGGGCCGACGATCGGCCGGCGAACTTCTCCGTGGACGAGGTCGTCGACAGCGGTCACAGATTTTTCGGCACGGTTTCTCGCGGACTCGCCGAGGCGGTCCAGGAAGCGGCCCGGCGATGGGGCCTGCCGAACGCCTATGTCCTTGGCCAGGAGGCCTCCGGGGCCTTCATCGGCGGCCTGCGCTATGGCGAGGGCAAGATGTACACCCGCAACGCCGGCTCCCACCCGGTGTTCTGGCAGGGCCCTTCGCTCGGCTTCGATTGGGGCGCCGACGGCGACCGCACCATGATGCTCGTCTACAACCTGCCGGCGGTCGGCGCGATCTACCAGCGGTTCGGCGGCGTCGACGGCTCGGCTTACTTCATCGGCGGCTTCGGCTTCACCGCGCTGGACGCGGCCGGCGTCATCGTGGCGCCGATCCGGACCGGCGTCGGCGCCCGGCTCGGCGTCAATGTCGGCTACCTCAAGCTCACCCCGAGCCCGACCTGGAACCCGTTCTGAGAAATCCGTTCCGATCTCGCGATCCCGAGGCGGCGATCGCCTTTGTAGCCGGCTGAGCCGTGTGCGAACATCGCCGGGCGGCAGGAGGGCGGGGTAGACGAAACTTGATTGATCTTTCGCCGGTTGCATCTGGTTTGTCGACGGCGGAGCGAAAGGCGCTGCAGGGCGAAATCGGATTGCTTCGCAATGGACTTGCCACGCGTGACGGCGGGTCGCGCGAAACCGAGGCGCAGTTGCGCGAGTTGATCGTCCGGTTCGGTCGCGAAGTCGTCCGCCTTTTCGCCGATGCGAAGGCGCCGGACGCGGCGGCTCGACCGGCCCGCGGGCTGAAGCCGCGCCGAAGGCGGGGATTGTTGGGGCGACCGCGCCCGCCGGAGCGTTGAGGCGGACGCGGAGGCGATTTCGGGCCGGGTCCGGCGCCCTCAAGGCCGAGAGGGGAGGCAAGCGATGAGCGACGATCCCGCCGAGACTGCGGTCGAGGCGAAGGAGAAAGACCGCAGGGCCGCGCTCGTCATCGCCATCCTTGCGCTGCTGCTCGCGCTGTCGGAGGCGGGCGCGAAAAGAGCCCAGCATCTCTCGACGGAAAGCGATATCGAGGCGTCCGATCTGTTCAATTTCTATCAGGCAAAGAGGATCCGCTCGAGCGTGGCCGAGACGGCCGCCGAGCTTCTCGAGGCCCAGAAGGCCGCCATCGGCGACGCCAACGCCCAGCAGGCGTTCGACAAGCGGATCGAAGCGTTCCGCGCGACGGTCGCTCGCCTCGACCGCGATCCCGAGAGGCCTGAGGACAGCCTCGAAGCCATTCAGAAACGCGCCGAAGCGGCGACCGAGACGCGCGAGCTGGCGAACCGGCGGCTCGAGCGCTACGAGCTCGGCAGCGGTCTGACCCAGATCGCCATCGTGCTGGCCTCGGCCGCGATCATTACCGACATCGGCGCGCTTCTGTGGCTCAGCGTCGGACTGGGGGTGATCGGGGCGGTCCTGTTGGGCCTCGGCTTCTTCGCGCCGAACGCGCTGAGCCTGCTCGGCTAACGGCCCGCCTTCACCCCGCGGCTTTGCGCTGTGGCGGACCCGCGGACCGCGCCGGGCGGCGCGCCGCCGTGTCGCGCAGCGCCGGCGCGGTCTCGGCCGCCGGCGCCGGGCGCCTTCGCCCGAGCGGCTCGCCGCACAGCGCCGCCAGCACCGCCATGGCGGCGTTGCGGTTGAGGGCGTTGTTCAGCCGGGCGAGCGCACGAATGCGCCGGTAGGTTTCGCCGGACTCCAGATCGTTGGCGATCAGCACGCGCACCAGCACGTCGCTTGGCGCGCCCAGCGCAGCCATGGCGACGGCGAGCGGTTCGCCCGACGCGTCGGCGGCAATCCGCGCGGCAAGCGTCGGGTCGCAGTCCAGCGCGTCGGCGAGAACGGCGACAAACCGCTCCGGACGGCGGGCCACCGCGGCGATCTCCAGCTCGTTGACGATCTCCGTGGCGACTGGCGGCAGGCCGGGCGGACGGCCGAGCTGGGCGCGTTGCGCGGCCAGAAGGATCTCCACGCGCTGGAGCGGATCGGCGATCAGGAACAGCGCGGCACTTTCCGGACGGACAGGTCGGCGTTCGAGCAGCGCCACGGCGAGCCGCCGGTCGTCGTGGGTGTCGGCCAGCGTCCGGGCCCGCTGCAGGAGACCGGCAAGAATCGCACCTTCGAGACGCGCCCGGGGGTTGGACGCGAGCGCAACGAGCGGCTCGGTCTCGTCGAGGGCGATGAGCGCGCCGATCAGGCGGGCGCTCAGATCGGCGCGCCGGGCGACGGCGGTCGCCTCCCGGCCGCCGCGCGTGATCGCGTCGCCGAGTTCGGCGACCCCGAAGGCGGCGCCGTGCTCGAGCACGGTGTCGCTCACTTCCGGGCCGATCGCCTGAAATTTCGCCAGCAGCCGGACCGGGATGCGCGGGCACGGGGCGAGCTTCCGCGCCGCATCGAGGACCGTCGGCAAATCCGCCGTTTCGATCCGCGGGCCGATCGCATCGACGAAGCGCTCGATCGCCTCGCGGTCGGCTGTCCCCGTGGCGACGAAATGGTCGCAGGCGACGCGCAGCCAGATGCGCCGGTCGTTCGGATTGTCGCTGTCGGCGAGGGAAGCGACGAAAGGGAAGTCTGAAAGAGTCAGGTCGTGCACGAACGAGCCCTGGAAAAACCTCCGGAATCGTCTCGGGTTAGCGCAACGGAATTGACGGAGTGTTAACCGTCGCTCGTCCAGATCCGAGGACATCGCGCTGAGCGGACGAGCGGGGTGATTTATGGGCCAGGTGATTGCTTTTCGGCTGCGGGCGCAGCCCCAACGCCGGCCGCCGCCGGACAGCCCCGCGCGGATCCTCTTCTTCACCGGCGTGCGTTACCAGCGCGACGAGCCCGACTCGGGCGACCCGGCCCATGAGACGGCTTCTCCCGAATCGCCTCGCGGCGGCCGAAAGGCCGGCGGCCATCGCCGCCGCCGCGGAGGTTGAGCAGCGCCGCGCACGGTTCCCCCTTGCCAATCCGGGGATGATCGGCTAACAGCCGCGGCGGGACACCTCTCCCCAACGAGAGGCGCCCATCTGAAAGGATGGCATCAAGATGACGATTGAGACGCCTGCCGTCAGGCCTGCGAACGCCTGCTTTTCCTCCGGCCCCTGCGCCAAGCGCCCCGGCTGGACTCCCCAAATCCTCAAAGACGCCGCCCTCGGCCGCTCGCATCGCGCGAAGATCGGCAAGGCCAAGCTCAAACTGGCGATCGACCTGACCCGCGACGTGCTCGGCGTCCCGGCGGACTACCGCATCGGCATCACGCCCGGCTCCGACACCGGCGCGGTCGAGATGGCGCTCTGGACCCTGCTCGGCGCGCGCGGCGTCGACGTGCTGGCTTGGGAGAGCTTTGGCGACGGCTGGGTCACCGACATCGTCAAGCAGCTCAAGATCAAGGACGTTCGCACGCTGAAGGCGGGCTACGGCGCGCTCCCCGATCTCGGCGACGTCAACTTCGACAACGATGTCGTCTTCACCTGGAACGGCACGACGTCAGGCGTGCGGGTGCCCAACGGCGACTGGATCCCGTCCGACCGCAAAGGCCTCACCATCTGCGACGCCACCTCGGCGGCCTTCGCCCAGGATCTCGACTGGCCGAAACTCGATGTCGTCACCTTCTCCTGGCAGAAGGTTCTGGGCGGCGAGGCGGCGCATGGCGTGATCATCCTGAGCCCCCGGGCGGCGGAGCGGCTGACTGCGTACACGCCGCCCTGGCCGCTGCCGAAGCTGTTCCGCCTCGCCAAGGGCGGCAAGCTCACCGAAGGTTTCTTCGAGGGCGAGACGATCAACACGCCTTCGATGCTCTGCGTCGAGGATTACCTCGACGCGCTGCAATGGGCGAAGGCGCTCGGCGGCGCCAAGGCGCTGTTCGGACGCGCCGACGCCAACGCCGCCGCGATCGCCGAATGGGTCGAGCGGACCCCGTGGATCGACTTCCTCGCCACGGTTCCGGCGACCCGCTCCAACACCAGCGTCTGCCTCAAGGTCGTGGACCCCGCCGTCGCCGCGCTGCCCGCCGACGCTCAGGCCGCCTTCGCCAAGGCGCTGGCGAGCTTTCTCGAGAAGGAGAAGGTCGCCTACGACATCGGCTCGTACCGCGACGCGCCGGCCGGCCTGCGCATCTGGTGCGGCGCGACGGTGGAGACGGCCGACATCCAGGCGCTGACGGCCTGGCTCGACGCCGCCTACGCGCTCGAAAAGGCCAAACTCGCCAAAGCGGCGTGATCGTTCGCGCTCCGCCGCCGGGCGGAGCCGCGCCGTTCCTGCGTCCACTATCCTCCTTCCCGGCCTTGACGGCCGCTCATTCGAGGTTTTCCTCATGGCTCCTCGCGTTCTCATTTCGGACAAGCTTTCCCCCGCCGCCGTCGCCATCTTCAAGGAGAGAGGCGTCGAGGTCGACGTCAAACCGGGCCTCGACAAGGACGAGCTCGCCAGGATCATTGGCGAGTACGACGGCCTCGCGATCCGTTCGGCGACCAAGGTGACCGCAAAGCTGCTCGAACACGCGGCCAAGCTGAAGGTCGTCGGCCGGGCCGGCATCGGCGTCGACAACGTCGACATTCCCTCCGCCACCGCCCGCGGCGTAATCGTGATGAACACGCCGTTCGGCAACTCGATCACCACTGCCGAACACGCGATCGCGCTGATGTTCGCGCTCGCCCGCCAGATCCCGACCGCGGACGCATCGACCCAGGCCGGCAAGTGGGAGAAAAACCGCTTCATGGGCGTCGAGCTCACCGGCAAGACGCTCGGCGTGATCGGATGCGGCAACGTCGGCTCGATCGCGGCTTCGCGCGGCCTCGGCCTCAAGATGCGGGTGATCGCCTATGACCCGTTCCTGAGCCCCGACCGGGCCGCCGAAATCGGCGTCGAGAAGGTCGAGCTCGACGATCTCCTCGCCCGCGCCGACTTCATCACCCTGCATACGCCAATGACCGCGCAGACGCGCAACATCCTGTCGGCCGAAAACCTCGCCAAGACCAAGAAGGGCGTGCGCATCATCAACTGCGCGCGGGGCGGCCTGGTCGACGAGGCCGCGCTCAGGGCGGCGCTCGATAGCGGCCAGGTCGCGGGCGCCGCCTTCGACGTCTTCGTCGAGGAGCCGGCCAAGGCAAACCCGCTGTTCGGCCACCCCAATTTCATCGCCACCCCGCATCTCGGCGCCTCGACCAGCGAAGCGCAGGAGAATGTGGCGCTGCAGGTCGCCGAGCAGATGTCGGACTATCTGATCCGCGGCGCGATCACCAACGCGGTCAACTTCCCCTCGATCACCGCGGAAGAGGCGCCGAAGCTCAAGCCGTTCATCGCGCTCGCCGAGGGGCTCGGCTCGTTCGCCGGCCAGCTCACCACGGCGCCGATCGAGAAGGTCACGATCGCCTATGAAGGCGCCGTGGCCGACCTCAAGATCAAGGCGCTGACCTCCGCCGCGGTCGCGGGCCTCCTGCGTCCTTCGCTGCAAGACGTCAACGTCGTCTCCGCCCCTACCGTCGCGGCGCAGCGGGGCATCGTCATCGAGGAGGTGACCCGGGCCGCTCAGGGCGACTATGAAAGCTTCATAACGCTGACCGTGGCGACCAAGGGGCAGACCCGCTCGATCGGCGGCACCGTCTTCCATGACGGCAAGCCGCGCATCTTGGCGATCAAGGGCATCAAGATCGACGCGGAATTTACGCCATCGATGATCTATGTGACCAACGAGGACAAGCCGGGCTTCATCGGGCGGTTCGCCAGCGTGCTCGGCGACGCGGGCGTCAATATCGCGACTTTCGCCCTCGGCCGCGACGAAGAGGGCGGTTCGGCGATCGCGCTGGTGTCGGTCGACGGCGACGTCCCTCAGCCGGTGCTCGACGCGGTCGGCAAGCTCAAGGGGGTCCGCCAGGCGAGCGCCTTGCGCTTCTGAGGCGCGCCGATCCGAAGCGGGCGCGGATTTGCCAGACTGGCGCCGCCCGCCGATAGTGGCGGCCGCGCGGGCGCGCCTCGCGGGAGCGGAACCAATGGCCAACGACGAGAAGCAACCGATCGCAGCGCCCGCTAAGGCCGGCCGCACCGACCCGCGTCTGCTCGAGCTGCTCGTCTGCCCGCTGACGCGCGACACGTTGACTTATGACGCCGCGCGCCAGGAGCTGGTTTCCCGCGCGGCCAAGCTCGCCTATCCGATCCGCGACGGCGTGCCGATCATGCTGCCCGAGGAGGCGCGCAAGCTCGACGACTGATCGTGCATTGTGGCGGCAAGTCGTCTTGCGCCTCGGGGCGGCGATGACGCGGACCGTGCCATTCCCAGCTCCATTTTCAGCCTTTTCAAGAGGTTCCGGCGCCTTTTTCGATTCGAACTCGCTGGCGCCCGGGTGCGGGCGGCGGCGGGCGCGGCGACGCTCCCATATGAACGAACTCGCGCCAAACGAACCATAAAATAGCGTAAGAAAAATGTTAAACATCCTCGCAACGTGACGCTCGGCTCGGCTTCTCGTCGATTGTCCCCGTTCGCCGTCACGTTCTGCATCCCGATCACCGCATCATCGGAGGCGCCCGGCGGAAATGTCCCGCCGCGCCGCCAATTTCGAGCCATCCGATGAAGATATCGCACAATTCTGTTTTTGGCAAGATCCTGCTTTCGCATCGTCCTGTCCGTCGCCACAGGCGCTATGCGAAAATAACCCCGCGTGGCGTTTCCCTGGGGAGCGCTGGCGCCCGCGGCGGCGACAGCCTGGCCTCCCATGCGGGCCGCCTTCATTGCCGACGACGCGCGGTGGGCGATCCTATTCCTTCGCCTGCTCCCTGACGACCCGCCGCGGCCGTCCCTGGTCGTCGATGGCGACGAAGGTGAAGGTGGCGTCGGTCACTTTCTCGCGGTGATGGCCGCGAAACCGCCGCGCCCAGGCCTCGATATTCACCTTCAGCGACGTGCGTCCGATGTGGCCGATCGAGGTGTAGACGCAAAGCACGTCGCCGACCTTGACCGGGCGAATGAAATGCATGGCCTCGATCGCGACCGTCACCACGCGCCCTTCCGCGGCCTCGACGGCGGCGATGCCGCCCGCCTGATCCATCTGGCTCAGCACCCAGCCGCCAAAGATGTCGCCGTTGGCGTTGGTGTCGCTCGGCATCGCGATGAGGCGCACCGTCAGTTCGCCTTTGGGTTGTTCGGTCGCATCCTCAGTCATCAGCGGGCGCCCCCTTTGAACGCCTCGCGCCCGACTCTGACCGCGCATTGGAACGCGATCAAGAGGCGTGGCGAAGCCGCGTCAAGCCGGCCGCTCGCCGATCACGATCCGCTCAATCCCGGCCAGGTCGCGCCGGGTTTCGGCGTGAACGAAGCCGAGCCGCGCCGCAAGGCCGAGAACGTCGCCGCCCTGGCCGGCGCCGACCTCGACGATCAGGCGCCCGCCCGGCGCCAGCAGTCCGACAGAGGCCGGCAAGATCGCACGGTAGGCGTCGAGCCCGTCGGCGCCGCCGTCGAGCGCCAGGCGCGGATCGAAATCGCGCACCTCGCGCGCGAGACCGTCGATGTCGGCGCTCGGAATATAGGGCGGGTTCGACACGATCAGGTCGAAGGGGCCTGTCACCCCTTCGGTCCAGGAGCCGAGGCGAACGTGCGCGCGTTCGGTCAGGCCGCAAGCCTCGAGATTGCGGCGGGCGACCGCGACGGCGGCGGGCGAGGCGTCGACGCCGAGACCGTGCGCCGCCGGGCATTCGGTGAGCAGCGCGCAGAGAATCGCCCCCGAGCCGACGCCGAGATCGAGGATGCGCAGCGGCTCGCGGCGCCGCCGCGCGCCGATCAGCTTGAGCGCGGCTTCAACCAGGGTTTCCGTCTCCGGGCGGGGGTCGAGCACGTCAGGCGAAACGATGAGCGTCAGACCCCAGAATTCGCGCCGCCCGGCGATCTTGGACAGCGGCTCGCCGGCCGCCCGTCGCCCCGCAAGATCGGCAAGGCGCGCGGCGGCGGTTTGACCGAGCGCCGTTTCCGGCGCCGCAATCAGCTGAGCGGCGGACATCTCGCCGGCTTCGCAGAGGGCGAGCCGCGCCTCGCGCTTCGGCGCCTCGATCCCGGCGCGGTCGAACGCCTCGGCGAGCCAGACGAGCGCCTCCGCTCGGGTCGTCGCGGCGCTGACTTCGAAGGGGCCGCTCAGGCGACCTGCCCGTGACAATGCTTGAATTTCTTGCCCGAGCCGCAGGGGCATTGTTCGTTCCGGCCGACCCGTCCCCAGCTGGCCGGATTACGCGGGTCGCGTTCCGCCAGCGCGAGGCTGGAGGCCGGCGCCAACCGCACCTCGGAGGCCGATTCGATCAGCCCGCCGAGCGGATACTCGCCCTCGGGCGCGCCTGCCTCGGCATGCTGGAACTGCATCGGCGGAGGCGGCGGCTCGGGGGCCTGGAAGCGCACCTCGACGCGCGACATCTGGCTGATCACCGCGTCGTGCCATTGCTCGATCAACTGCTGGAAGAGCTCGAACGCCTCGGACTTGTACTCGTTCAGCGGGTCGCGCTGCGCCATGCCGCGCCAGCCGATGACCTGACGCAGGTGGTCGAGGGTCACCAGATGCTCGCGCCAGAGATGGTCGAGCGTCTGCAGGATCACCTGCTTCTCGATGTAGCGCATCGCCTCGGGCGAGTTGCGCTTGATGCGCTCGGCGTAATCCTCTTCGGCCGCCTTGTGCAGGCGGGCGGCGACCTCCTCGTCGGCGATGCCTTCCTCTTTCGCCCAGGCGTCGACCGGGAGATCGAGGTTGAGCTTCTCGAGGACTTCCTGCTTCAGCCCGGCGATATCCCAGGCTTCCGGATAGGCGTCGTGCGGGATGTGCTTGCCGACCAGGTCGTCGATGACGCCCGTGCGCATCTCCTCGATATTGGGCTCGAGCGTTTCCGCCGCCATCATCTTGCGCCGGTTCTCGAAGATGACCTTGCGCTGGTCGTTCATCACGTTGTCGAACTTGAGAATGTTCTTGCGGATATCGAAGTTGCGCGCTTCGACCTTCTGCTGCGCCTTCTCCAGCGCCTTGTTGATCCAGGGATGGACGATCGCTTCGTCCTCCTTGAGCCCCAAGCGCTTGAGCATCGCGTCCATGCGCTCCGCGCCGAAGATGCGCATCAGATCGTCCTGCAGCGACAGGAAGAATTTCGACCGGCCGGGGTCGCCCTGGCGGCCGGAGCGGCCGCGCAGCTGGTTGTCGATGCGGCGGCTCTCGTGCCGCTCGGTGCCGATGATGTAGAGGCCGCCGGCGTCGATCGCCGTTCGCTTGAGCTCGGCGACCTCGGCGCGGATCTCCGCCTCCTTCGCCGCCCGCTCCTCGGGCGAGGCGTTCGGATCGATCTCCTGGCGGATGCGCATGTCGACGTTGCCGCCGAGCTGGATGTCGGTGCCGCGGCCGGCCATGTTGGTGGCGATGGTGATCGCCCCGGGCACGCCCGCCTCGGCGACGATCGGGGCTTCCTGCTCATGGAAGCGGGCGTTGAGCACGGCGAAGGTCCTGGAGGGCTTGCCCGAGCGCGCCGAGGCGTAGAGCGGCTTCAGCGCCCCGGCTTGGGCGAAATCGATCTTCTTGTAGCCCTTCCGCTCGAGCACCTCGGCCAGCGCCTCGGACTTCTCGATCGAGGTCGTGCCGACCAGCATCGGCTGCAGCTTGGCGTTGGCCTCCTCGATCTCGCGCACGATGGCGCGGGTCTTCTCGTCGGTCGTCCGGTAGACCTCGTCGTCCTCGTCGGCCCGCACGATCGGAAGGTTGGTCGGGATCTCGACGACGACGAGCTTGTAGATCTCGGCGAACTCGTCGGCCTCGGTCGAGGCCGTGCCGGTCATGCCGGCAAGCTTCTTGTAAAGGCGGAAATAGTTCTGGAAGGTGATCGACGCCAGCGTCACGTTCTCCGGCTGGACGGTCACGTGTTCCTTGGCCTCGAGCGCCTGATGCAGACCTTCCGAATAGCGGCGGCCCGGCATCATGCGCCCGGTGAACTCGTCGACGATGACCACCTCGGCGTTGCGGACCATATAGTCCTTGTCGCGCTGGAAAAGCTTGTGAGCGCGCAGCGCCTGGTTGACGTGATGGACGAGCGTCGCGTTGCCCGCCTCGTACAGCGAGCCCTCTTCCTTCATCACGCCGATCTCGCGCAACAGCGTCTCGGCGTGCTCGTTGCCGGCTTCGGTCAGGTTGACCGTGCGCTGCTTCTCGTCGAGTTCGAAGTCCTCTTTGTCGAGCCTCGGGATGATCGTGTCGACCGAGGCGTAGAGGCCCGAGCGGTCCTCCGACGGGCCGGAAATGATCAAAGGCGTGCGCGCCTCGTCCACCAGAATCGAGTCGACCTCGTCGACGATGGCGAAGGCGTGGCCGCGCTGAACCATCTGCGACATGTCGTACTTCATGTTGTCGCGCAGGTAGTCGAAGCCGAACTCGTTGTTGGTGCCGTAGGTGACGTCGGCGGCGTAGGCCGCCCGGCGCTCCTCGTCGTCGAGCCCGTGCACGATCACGCCGACGGTCAGGCCAAGGAACTTGTAGACCTGGCCCATCCACTCGGAGTTGCGGCGGGCGAGGTAGTCGTTGACCGTGATCACATGCACGCCTTCGCCGGCGAGCGCATTGAGGTAGACCGCGCCGGTGGCGACCAGCGTCTTGCCTTCGCCGGTGCGCATCTCGGCGATCGCGCCTTCGTGCAGGACAAAGCCGCCGACGAGTTGGACGTCGAAATGGCGCTGTTTCAGCGTCCGCTTGGCCGCTTCGCGCACGGCGGCGAAGGCGGGCGCGGTGAGGTCGTCGAGCGTCTTGCCGGCGGCGAGTTCCGCGCGAAACTCGACGGTCTTTGCCCGCAACTCATCGTCGGTCAGCGCCTCGAACTCGGGCTCGAGCGCGTTGACGGCCGCAATCTTGGGCTTGTAGCCCTTCAGGCGTCGGTCGTTGGTCGAGCCGAACACCCGTTTCATCACCGAGTCGAACTTGAGGGCGGCGAGCATTTTCGACCTTTCCATGCCGGACGCCGGATTTCTCGCGCTGCGCCCATTCACCAGGCGTCCCGGGGCGCGGCTCACGACAACGGCCACAACAAAAAGCGCGAAACAAGGCAAAACGCCCGCTTTCGCGCCGCTGAACAGGGTTGCCGAAGCAGATAGGCGCCGGGGCTTGGCTTGTCAATGCGAACGGGCTGTGGCGCGCGGTCGCTGGTTGCCCGCTTCAGCCAAATCGAAGGCGTTCCCCTTCCCCCCTTGTGGGGGAAGGCAGGGATGGGGGGTCGCGTTGACCTTGCGAATCAAGGGTCTGGCTCCTGGTGATTATTGGACGGGGCGACCCACCTCCCTAACCCTCCCCCGCAAGGGGGGAGGGAATGTCGCGGGCGACCTGCCCTACGGCGGGTTACTTCTGGCAAACCGCACAATAGAACGTGGAGCGACCGGATTGCGCGTCGCGCGCGATGGTCCCGCGGCAGCCCGGCTTCGGGCAGGATGCGCCCTCCCGGTCGTAGACCGCGAAGCGGTGCTGGAAATAGCCGAGCTCGCCATCCGCCTGGCGATGATCCCGCAGCGTCGAGCCGCCCGCCTCGATCGCCTCCTCGAGCACGGCGCGGATCGCCTTTGCGAGCGTGCGCGCGGCCTTGGTCGGTCCGCCCTTGGCGGTCGCAAGACCGCCGGCGGGGCGGAACGGCGATAGGTTCGCTCGGAACAGCGCCTCGCAAACGTAGATATTGCCGAGGCCGGCGATCCGCTTCTGGTCGAGCAGCGCCGACTTCAAGGGCGCCCGCGAGCCTGCGAACAGCGCCGCAAGCCGCGCGCCGTCGAATTCAGCCGCCAGCGGCTCGTCGCCCAGCTCCGCGAGCCGCGGATGGCGGTCGAGCGCATTTGCGCCGGCGAGGTCCATGAAGCCGAACCGGCGCGGGTCGTTGTAGGTGACGACCTTGCCGTTACTGAGGTGGAGCACGACGTGGTCGTGCTTCGGATCCTTTGAGCGCGGGTGGTGAAACTCGCCAACGAACGCCTGCTCGATGCGGAACGAGCCGGACATGCCGAGATGGGCGATCAGCGTCTCGCCGCTGTCGAGGGCGACGAGCAGATATTTGGCGCGGCGGGTCAGGCCTTCGATCCGCTTACCCGTCAGCCGCTCGCCGAAACGCGGCGGGAACGGAAAGCGAATGTCGCCGCGCCGGACCTCAATCCTTTCAATCCGCGCGCCGACCATCGCAGGCGCGAGCCCCCGCCGGACCGTCTCGACCTCCGGCAGTTCAGGCATGAGTCTGTTCAAGCATGGCGTGGCTCAACATGGGCATGGTCCCGGATCACCGCCAGGAAGGCGGGCCCGTATTTCTGCAGCTTGACCTCGCCGACCCCGTGGATCGAAGCGAGATCGTCGAGCGTCTCGGGCCGCTCCTTCGCCATTTCGATCAGCGTCCGGTCGGGAAAGATGACATAGGCCGGCTGCTTCTGGGCCGCCGCGATCGCGCCGCGCAGGCCCTTCAGCGCCGCGAGCAGCGCGGCGTCCGCGTCGCCGGGCTCGACAATCCTGCGCTCGGCGCGCTTCGGGCGCGGGCTCAGGACATCTTCGCGCAGGGCGAAGGGCGCTTCGCCCTTCAGCACGCGCCGGCCGTCCTCGGTCACGACCAGGCGGTCGCGGTCCTCCTCGTCGCGCACGATCAGCTTCGCCGACTGCAACTGCCTCAGCACGCCGCGCCAGCCGGCCGCCGTGCGGTCCTTGCCGACGCCGAAGGTTTTCAATTGATCATGCCCGTGCCGCTCGATCGCCTCCGTCGCCTTGCCCGCCAGGATGTTGGCGAGGTGGCCGTAGAAGAAGCGCCCCGAGGTGCGCAGGACAGCGGACAGCGCCTTCTGCGCCTCCACCCGCCCGTCGATCAGGCGCACCGCGCCCTGGCAGACGTCGCAATGGCCGCAGGGGCCGGACTCTTCGCCAAACATGGCAAGCAGCGTCTGGCGGCGGCAGCGCGCCGTCTCGCATAAGGTCACGAGATCGTCGAGCTTCATCATCTCGACGCGCTTGCGCTGGTCGGGCGAGCCGCCTTCGACGATCTGGCGACGGCGCAGCTCGATGTCGCCGGCGCCGTACAGGGTGAACGTGTCGGCGGGCAGGCCGTCCCGCCCCGCCCGGCCGATCTCCTGGTAATAGGCCTCGATCGACGAGGGCATGTCGGCGTGAAAGACGAAGCGCACGTCCGGCTTGTCGATCCCCATGCCGAAGGCGACGGTGGCGCAGATGATGCAGCCGTCGTCGCGCAGAAAGGCGTCGTGGTTGGCGCCGCGTACGACATGCTCGAGCCCGGCGTGATAGGCGAGCGCCCGTCGTCCGGTGCGGCAAAGCTCCTCGGCAAGCTCCTCGGTGCGGCGGCGCGAGGCGCAATAGATGATCCCGCTCTCGCCGCGATGGGCGTCGAGCCGCTCGATGAGCTGGCGCGTCGCATTGGTCTTCGGCCGCATCGCCAGGAAGAGGTTCGGCCGGTCGAACGAGCGGACGAACACGTTGGGGCGCCGCACGAACAGCTTGCCGGCGATCTCGCCCCGCGTCGGCGCGTCGGCCGTCGCCGTCACCGCGATCGTCTGGAGGGAGCCCAGCGCCTCGACCACCTCGCGCAGGCGCAGATATTCGGGGCGGAAGTCGTGCCCCCATTGCGACACGCAATGGGCTTCGTCGATGGCGAGGCAGCCGATCGAAAAGCCCTTGAGGTAGGCGATCACGTCGTCGCGCAGCAGCCGTTCCGGGGCGATGTAGAGCAGGCGCAGCGCGCCCTCCCTGAGGCCGCGCGCGATCCGGCGGCGCTCCTCGGGCTCGGTCGAGGAATTGAGGGTCGCGGCCTCGACGCCGAGCTCGCGAAGCTGCGCCACCTGGCCGCGCATCAGCGCGATCAGCGGCGAGACCACCAGCGTCAGGCTGTCGCGGACAATCGGCGGCAGCTGGAAGAGGAGCGACTTGCCGCTGCCGGTCGGCATGACGGCGAGCACGTCGTCGCCGCCGAAAATCGCCGACAAAATTTCCTCCTGCCCCGGCCGGAAGGCGGAATACCCATAGACGCCGCTCAGCGCCGCGCGCGCTTTCGCCATCATCGCCGGATCGGGGCTCATGGGTTCGGTCCCGGGTCGACGACGGGGGTCCACTGGACCGCCTCGACGCTGTCGGCGCCCGTCGCCAGCATGACGAGGCGGTCGAAGCCGAGCGCCGCGCCCGAGGCGTCGGGCATCGCGGCGACGGCGGCCAGAAAATCCTCGTCGATCGGGTGCGATGCGCCGTAAATCCGTTGCTGCTCGGCCATGTCGGCCGCAAAGCGGCGGCGCTGCTCGGCGGCGTCGGTCAGCTCGTGGAAGGCGTTGGCGAGCTCGACGCCGCAGGCGTAGAGCTCGAAGCGCTCGGCGATGCGCGGGTCGGCCGGATCCACCTGCGCCAGGGCGGCCTCGCTCGCCGGATAGGCGGTGAGGAGGGTCGGGCGGCCGATCCCGAGACGGGGCTCGACCCGCTCGCTGAGGAGCCGGCTGAAGACGTCGGACCACGTGTCGTCCGCCGCCACCCTTAAACCCGCCGCCTGCGCCTGCCGGGCGAGGAGGGCCGTGTCCGGCGCGCCGCCAACGGCCATGCTGTCATAGAGATCGACGCCGGCATGGCTGAGGAAGGCGTCGCGGACGCTGACCCGCTCGGGCGGCTCGAACGGGCTTGCCGCGCGGCCGCGAAACGCAAAGGCCTTCGCGCCCGCAATTTCGGCCGCGAGCGCAAGCAGCGCGGCGCAATCGTCCATGAGCGCCGTCAGCGGCGCGCCGACACGATACCATTCCAGCATCGTGAATTCCGGCGCGTGCAACGCCGTGCGTTCGCGGTTGCGGAAGACATGCGTCAGCGCGAAGATCCGCGTCTCGCCGGCGGCGATGAGCTTCTTCATCGCGAACTCGGGCGACGTATGAAGCCAGGCCTCGCGCGGCGCGCCGTCGGCGCCGACGAGGCCGGCGCGAAGGCCGTGCAGGTGGGTCTCGTTGCCCGGCGATGCCTGCAGGGCGGCCGGATCGACCTCGATGAAGCCCTCTGCGTCGAACCATCGCCGAAGGCCCAAGGCGATGCGGGCGCGGGCGACGAGCCGCGGCCGGCGGGCGGCGTGGCGGTCGGGGCTCCAGAACGGCGCGGGCGCGGACAAACTCAAAAAGCTCCGAAGCTTGCGGTCGGATCGCGGAACGATCGATATGGCCTTTGCCGCCGAAATCAGTATAAAGCGCGCCGACATCGCCGGAACGCCGCGCGTTCGTTCGCGCAATCCAGCGCGCGCCAATTTCTTAAGGACACCGTCGTGAGAGTTATCGCAAGCTCGATTCGCAAGGGCAACATCATCGAGCGGGAGGATGGGCAGCTCTGCGTCGTGCTCTCGGCCGAGAGCTTCCACCCCGGCAAGGGCACGCCGACGACGCAGATCGACATGCGCCGCCTGTCGGACGGGGTGAAGGTGACCGACCGCTTCAAGACCACCGAGCAGGTCGAGCGCGCCTTCGTCGAGGACAAGGAATACGACTTCCTCTACGCCGACGGCGACGGCCAGCACTTCATGAATACGGCGACCTACGACCAGATCACCGTCCCCGCCGACGTGATCGGCGACCAGGCGCAGTGGCTGCAGGAGGGCATGAAGGTGCTCCTCTCGATGTTCAACGAGACGCCGGTGGCGATCCAGCTGCCGCCGCGCGTGACGCTCGAAGTCGTCGAGACGGAGCCGGCGATGAAGGGCCAGACGGCGTCGTCGTCCTACAAGCCCGCCAAGCTGTCGAACGGCGCCCGAGCCATGGTGCCCCCGCACATCTCGCCGGGCACGCGCGTCGTCATCCAGACCGAGGACGGCAGCTACGTCGAGCGCGCCAAGGATTGAGGTCTCGCCCGCGTGGCGAGCGTCATACGAAAGCTTATGAGGTCCCCACGCGAGCGCAGTGCGAAACGGTTGCCGACAACGGCGGTCCCGGCGGTCAGCTTGCCGGCGGGGCCGTCTCTGAACGAGGTTCCAAAGACAGCTTCAGCATGATGCGTTCAGGGATATATCATTGCCAATGACGCTCAAGGGAAGGTTAGGCGCGATTATTGGCGCAATGGCGGGAGGCCTGTCCCAGGGCGAACTCCTCCGCCGTGCGGACGAAGCCCGGGACAGCAAGCAATATCACGAGGCTGCCGAGCTCTACGACCGAGTTCTGCGCTCCGCCGCCCCGAACGTCGACGTCCTCCTCCTTCTCCAGTGCGGGCACATGCACAAGGACGCGGGAAATCTCTCCGAGGCCGAGGCGCGATACCTGCGGGCTCTCGACGTGGAGCCAAAGAACCCGGAAGTCTTGTTGCAACTCGGGCATTTCTACAAGGTCGCCGGCCGCTACGCCGACGCGAAGCGCTATTACCAGGAGGCGCTGATCGCGCGACCCGGCTTGGCGGATGCGGAAGACGAATTGCGTCGATTGGGAACAAGCGCCGGAGATTCAAGCTCGGAGAAGGCCCGCTCGAACGGCCCAACCCGGCTCGCGGGGCGATGCCGAAGGAACCTGTCGAACTCGACCGCCGCTTACAGCGCGAACTTCTGCGCCTTGCGGACGACGCCCGGGACAAGAAGCAATATCTGGTCGCCGCCGAACTTTACGACCGGGCCTTGCGCGCGGTCGCGCCGAACGTCGATATCCTTCTCCTTCTCCAATGCGGCCACATGTACAAGGAGGCGCGCAGCTTTCCCGAGGCCAAGGCGCGCTACCTCGAGGCGCTCAGTCTGGAGCCGAGGAACGCGGAAGTCCTGATAGAGCTCGGTCATTTCTTCAAGGTCATCGGCCGTTATGAAGACGCGGAGCATTATTACCAGGAGGCGCTGCTCGCCCGGCCCGACTGGTCGGATCCGGAAGACGAACTGCGCAGCCTGAGAACGAGCGTCGAGCTTCGCCGCGAGAAGGCGCGTCTCGAGCGGCTCGATCAGGTTGGCCTGCTGGCGCGGGAGGAACCGCAGGAATTCGACGGCCGCATCGATCCCGATCTCTTCCCGAAGACGCGTGACGAATTGTATCTCAGCCACCAGGACGCGTTCGTCTTCAAGCGCGACGGCATTCACCAGCGGACGCAATGGGGCGTCGGGCAGACGGTTCGTGGGGTCGACGCGCTGCGCGGCTATATCGTGTCCGCAACGCCTTATCTGTACATCGAGATCTTCCTCGATGGACAGCTCATCTGGAAGAGCGACCTCGTCGTCGCGCCTCAGCGGCGGGAAAAGTCCAATCCGGAGATCAAGAAATACGTCTACAACGCCTGGATTGATTTCTCGCATTTTCCCCCGGGCCCGCATGAACTGGTGTATCGGGCGGTCAATGTGCGCGGCGACGCGAGGGATGGGATCGACTGGCGCCGCGAGCGCGTCATCGTCGCGGAGCCGACGCCGGCCGATACGTTCGGCGACAGCGACGGCCTCATCCCGCCGCTCGATCCGGATTCGCCGCTGTCCGTGGTCGAGCAGATCAACGCCCGGCCGAGCATCGTCCACCGCGCTTCGACCCATTCTTTTCCCGGCAAGATCAAGACCGTGGCCGTCCTTCGCCCGGATCAGTTGGGCGACATGGTCATCTCCGTCCCGGCGCTGCTGCGTCTCCGCGAGCTCCTGCCCGAGGCGCGGCTCGTCGGCCTGCTCAGTCCGGCCAATGCGCCGCTGGCGAAGAGTTTTGGAATTTTCGACGAAATCATCCTGCTCGACTTCCCCGACGACCCGCATCAGCGTCAGCGGATCATGGACAGGAAGGGCCAGGCGGAGCTCGCTCGCCAGCTTGCGCCCTACAAGTTCGACGTCGCGATCAATTTCCCCGTCGCCGGCGAATCGCACAGGCTCCTGCACCTGACCGGCGCCCCGATCCTGATCGCCCACGGCGCCGACCGGGTTTCGCTCAATCTCAATCAGTCGACCCAGGACCCGAAGACCGGCAACGACATGATGCGGCACTCGGCGAGGACGCGCTCCCTGATCGAGACTTTGGCGACGTGGCTGGACAGCGGCGCCAAGGTCGTCCGCCGGACGGACCTCGATCGCAGCCTGCTGACCCCCCTGGGCCTCGCCGAAGACGAGGATTACATCGTCCTGCACAGCGGTTCGCGAATCAAATTCACCCAATGGCCGCACTTTGCCGACCTCGCCGCGGAGATCCACGACAAGCTCGGCGTGACGGTGGTGTTCATTGCCGAGAGCGACGCGCTGAAGAGCAAGCTGCCGCAAGCCGCGCTGCAAAGCGGCGCGATCATCTATTTGAGCGACACGCTCCCCTTCGACCAGTTCGATGCGCTGCTGTCGTTCTGCTCCGTCTTCGTCGGCAACGACTCCGGCCCGAAGCATCTGGCCGCGCTGCGCGGCGCTGAGGTCGTCAGCATCCACTCCTCCCGCATCGGCTGGAACGAATGGGGACAGGAGCAGACCGGCGTCGTCATCAGCCGCCAGGTGCCCTGCGCCGGCTGTTCGCTGCATTACGACCCGGAGGAATGCGGCCAGGACGTGGCCTGCATCACCAAGATCACGGTGCCGGAGGTGTTTGGCGAGGTGAAGGCCTTGTTGGCGCGCAAGACAAATTCAGTCTCCACTGGCTGATCGGCATCGCCAAGGTCTCCGACAAAAAGCCGACTGCGCTTCGTATCTGGCGATGCACCTGGAAAGAGAGGAAATGTTCTACCTTCACGTCCCCAAGACAGGCGGCCAAACCCTTGCGACGCGCCTCGCGTCGGCCTTCGACCCCGACAAAGTTCATATGTTTCAGGGCGATCTCGAATTTCCGCAGGATTGCGATAAATTGCAGACGCTGCTGCGCGAAAAGGAATTCATCGAATCCCATGTCGCCGGCGCCATGTTGAGCGAGCCAATCGATCGTCCGATCCTGTGCACGATCCGCGAGCCCGTCAGCCAGATGGTTTCCAATTGGCTCGACATCCGCCGGAATCCCGACAACCGTTGGCATCGCGCGGCGGTGTCCCTGTCTCCCGCAGAGTTCTTCGATAACTTGGGCGAAGACTTCAAGGACCACCAGACGAACTACGTGCTTTCCGCCTTCGTTGATATGAGGGCCTTGACCGATAGCATTGGCTATTATCGTGCGTTCAACCAGCACCTGCAGAGCGGCGTGGATCGGATCCGCTGGCTCGTGCCGACCGAATTGATCGATGCGTTTCTCGACCTCTGGTCGGCGGAAACGAAACGCCGCGTGCCCAATCGCACCGCGATGGTCAACGTGGCGTCGTCCAAGGAGGACGTTGACCGAGCAAGGGCGATCGTCGCTGTCCGCGCGAGGCCGCATCTCTATGCGTTTGATCAGTTGCTTTATCAAATCGCTGGGACGCGCTTCGCCGAATACCGACACGAAGTCGAAGAACTTATCGCGCCGTGGTCGTATCAGCACGAACTCGCGCTGGGCATGCCGAATGGAGCGAGGCGGCGTCTGGCTCTCCGACAACTGGTACGATCCGGAGATCGACAACGGACGCGGAGCCTGGTGGTGCGGACCAAAACGCATGAGCGAGGTGAAAGTCTGGCGCGCGAACGGGGAGCGGTATCTGAAGTTTTTTGTAAAGGGCGTGAACGGAATCACCTACCGCGATATCGCCGCCACGGCGAAGGAAACCGGCGAGCGGCTGCCAGTCGTCCAGGAAGACGTCCAAGACGGAAATGGAACGCGATACACTGTCGATTTGGCCAGCCTGCGAGAGAAAGACACAATCAACTTGCTGACGCCAGAGTGCTACCCGTCCATAGTGACGACAAACGATGACAACAGCTTGCGCAGGCAGTCATTCATCGCCACCGATTGGACGCTCGTTCCGGATCCGTCAGAATTGGCTAAGCGATCTAAGCCTTCTTCATCGCAGGGCGTTCAGCGCGGCAAGACCCATGCGTCCATAAGATCATAGCGCTTTGCGGTTCGCGGCGCGAGCGAGAGTTCTCAGCGCGACCGCGCCCGGTTTCAGCTCGAACGCCGGGGCGGTCTTCAGGAACACAGAGCTCGCGTTGTAGATCGAGTCTTTCACTGTCCATTTTCGATAGTGATCGAGGACGCGAGCCGTGAAGTGGTCTTCCCACAAGGGGTGTCCCTGGGCGTCGAGTTGGGACAGCGAAACGTCGATGTCGCCCTCGCCTTGGTCGGCGATCACGCCGCTGAATCCGTAGTCGTATGAGGTTGAATTGGGGAGATCCCCAATGGGAATATCCTGATACAGAGATCCGCAGTCTTTTGCGTTGTCGGCGCAAGAGAGTTGGATGTAGCGAACGCCCGCGCCGCCTTCGAGACCGCCGGGCGCGAATTTCGTGTCCGCCACTGTCCGAGAGTTCATCAACTCGCTGCTTATCGCGGTGCCTCGCACGGCCCACGGCGAAAGCTCGGCATTCGTGAAGTGCCAATCCGCCAGAATATTAGCTTCGGGATAAGGCCAAGGCGCGTGCGGCCGCGGTGGATTGTTGATCTCGGTAGTGGACCAGTCCCGACAAGCTACGAGCGTGTAGACATGCCCCTCGTAAGTCATTTGGGTCGGGCCGCTGCAATTTGCCGTCGCCTTCGGGGGGTTCCCCGGATTGCTGATCCAAGCTTCCCATCGCGTGGCGCCGTAGAGGTCCGTGAAGAGAAGCCGCTCGAGGTGGAGGCGCCCGAGCAGTGAATTGGGGGGAAGTGCGGAGCCGTGGGTGGCGATGATCGCGTCGATTTGCTTGGACTCGCGCCCGCCCAGGCCGCCGAATTCGTGTCCGGGTGAGTAGGACCATGTCGTCAGCGTTGTTGTGGAGAACCCGTCGCCCCTCTCGCAGCGACCCGGCCAGGCCTGGCTGGCCTGCTCCCAATAGGAACCGTGGATCGGCGCTATCGTTCGTCCCTGGGCTCCAAGACGAAGGTCGCGCAGGAATCTGACCGGGAAAAGCACCCATCCGCCGAATGGCTTGCAGGCCTCGCCGAAGAACGATTGCGAATATCCGCCGCCGTCGCGGGTGTCCCCCCCGGACACCCATCCATTTGCGACCCGATAGACATCGTACCCATCGCCGTCGCCGGGATGCATAACGCCGTACGGCTCGGAATAGTCGAAATCGAAATCGTTGGCCGAGACGACCCCGCCGTAGCGGCGATCGACGATCGGGTAAGCGTCGTGTCGTTGAAAGCCGAGTGGATGACCGCTGTCACCCACGTCGTGCCGATAGTACGGGAGCGGTTCGTTGAGGTTTAAGCGCCGGTCCCGGGTTCCCGCCGGGCAACCTCCGTAAGGGTCAACCGACGTCGGCTCGTCACGAACATCGGCGCAGACGTGCTGGATGAGCCAATCCATCGGGTCCGTCGAATGCGCCCGACCGGCGCTCGCTTCGACGGCCAGCAATGCGAAGCCGGCGGCGAGGGATATTCGATGAACACGTCTCACGGAGGACCTCGGCGGTGAAGCGGTCTCCCACACGGACCATCCCTGCGCGTCGCGTTGGGAAAGCGAAACGTCGTGTTAGCCTTCGGCAGCGACCGCCCCACTGATCACGTAGGAATACGAACTCGCCTTGGCAGGGCAATTTATCCATGCTTGACCTTTGAGGCAGAACCCGCGCGTGGCTTGCGTGCTAGCACGGGAGAAAGCCGATGAGGTCGGCGCTCGGCGCGCTACTCGGGCCCAGTATTGAACGTTTCTTTATCTCTCCAACTCGGACACTCATCATCAGAGCAATTATTCTCTACTCCGGAAGGGGCTACGTCGCTTGCGCCAAAGTTTCGGTCGGACGGTGAGCCGCTAAATTGACTTATTCGCCAGGCAAATTCACTCAAGTGCTGATGGGAGAATACGTCCGTATATACGATCCGCCCCCATACATCGAGAGTCTGAACGGTCTTTAGATTTTTAGATGGACTGTTACAAATCGGCAGCTTGACATCTGAGCCAGCACTTAGCGAAATATATACTTTCCGAGGTTGGAGAGTATAGTGCGGGCTGTCTTTGAAGACAAACAGACGATCCGGCGCGCAATTGGTTTGTACGCTCATTTTTAAAGTATTTGTCTGGCCAGAGTTCCGTATCCTGGTATAAATTAAGTAATTACCTGTATCTCCTGGAGGATCAAACCATTGTGGTAGGATAAGTTCTGTCATTCCAACGTATGCGCGCAATTTTATTTGGGAGTCTACTCTGGCATCGTCTACTAAATTTCTTGTTGCACCGTAAAGCGCCCACGTCGCAACAAATAAAAGAATTGTGACAACAGTAATAGGCTCGACGAAGCGCTTTAGCCAATTGACAATGGCTGACATTTGCATTTATTTGCATTTCCATTCTATTTGTGGTTTTTGCAGTCCATTGAGGCTGGAAAATCGTCCACGAAAGCTCTGGCTGCTGATGATTGCTCCTAGGGTTTTGAGGTACTTAGCTGAGAATATGCCAACAATTTGAGGTCAGATAAGCCCTCTAGCCCCTTCGATAGCTGCCTCGAAGATTTCCTCGTTGAGACGGTCATTGTATCGGGATTCGAATTTCGCGCATACAATTGCAGGAATTTTCGGTTGAACTTGTGGAAGCTGATCATAGTGCCCCGCTTGATAAGCGACCAAAAACCGTCGATCCTATTCGTATGAACCGTGCCAGTGACATGCTGGCCGATCCTGTGGTCACTAGGCTGATGCCGAAGGCTATGCTTAAACCAGTTGTAGCCGGGAATGGCGTCGATGCAAAGCAGGCTGCCGTGGTCGAAACGGTTTCACGAACGGATGCTTCAAACGTCAAGCGACTGTTATCCTACCACAACCCGCACGACTAGATTTCGACAACGGATACGCGATGGACACGCCTCACGGGTCAAGCCTGATCTGAGCGTTCGCGCCCGACGGTTGGGCTCGCGCCGGAGCTGCGTTTTGTCAACACTTTGGCGACGGCCGAGCATGCGGCCCTTGAAACGCGGACGGGTCTTGATTGCGCGTGACGCCGGCGGACATTAAGGCTATCGGGCATCCGCCCGGAGCAGCGCTGCTGCTTCGAACGGGCTACTTTCCAAGCAAATCAGGCCAAAAATGAGGTGAAAGTCTTATGGCGCCCCAGACAAATTTGATGTCCGGCCGCTGAGCCGCGTCGCCAATGCCTATGGCGACCAGGCGACCGTTTTGTATCTGGAGAAACCTGTGCTTAATCTCAAAATCGGGTCACAAATAGAAGTCGACGGTCGGACGTGCATCCTGACAAAACCAGGATTGATAGGCCACGCCGTTTACGGCCCCTATCAGCGCCTCCCTGCCGGGCGCTACACGGCCGAATTCACTATCGCCGCAGCGGACGAGCAACCGTTCGATAGGGACGGAACTTGCGCCGTTGTTGACGTCGCATCGGACTTCGGTCGATCGTTTGCAGCTTCGCGGGAAGTACGACTATTTCAGCTCCGTGATGGACCACTATCTATTCACCTGGATTTTGTTGTCACAAGACCCGGAGCGTTCGAGTACCGTGTCGCCGTCCCAGGGAGCGCCTCGCTTCTTATTGAGGACACGCATCTAATCGCAACGTACCTAACGGCTGATGAACCTTCCGGGCGCCAGCACTCGGAGGTTCTGTCGAAACAGCAAGCGTTCAAGGTGGCCTATGGCCGCCTACCCTCAGCTGCCGAAATGGAACGGCTGCTGTTCTACGGCATCGAGGATGCCGATAACGATCCCGCTCAGATTCGCTCGGTCATCGCCTGCTTCGAGGGTTATAATCTTCCAACGGCAGTTTCGATAAGGTTGAGCGAGAGCGATCTTCAGTGCGTTGAGTGCGATACTTTCAGACTCGTGGTCGATCGATGGGACGTGGCCTTGGGTCGAAACCTTATCTTCGGTCAAGGGTATGACCAACACTTGTCAGATTTTTTGAAGCGTACGGTCAAGCCTGGCATGACGACGGCCGATATAGGAGCGAATATTGGATTTGTTACGATGCAATTGGCAGGTCTTGTCGGAAGATCCGGTCGCGTGCTTGCTTTTGAGCCCAACCCGGAGAACTGCCGGCTTCTACTACTGAGCATTGAGGAGAACGGGTTTGAGCATGTGAAACTCTTCCCTTTCGCCCTGTCTGACACGGTCGGCGCCGCTTCCTTCTACCACGCGCGTGGCAGTAATGGCGGATTTTGGTCGAAGGCGTATGGCAACGTGCTAAAACAGCCAAATTCTTTCGTTGTGCCAACAATTCGTTTAGATGCTATTTGCGACGAGCGAATTGATATTATAAAAATAGATGTTGAGGGTGCGGAATATTTGGCTCTCGTCGGTGGCCAACAACTCATTGCGAGGTTCCGTCCCATTATAATCACCGAATTTTGCCTCGGGATGCTGGAGCCGGTATCGGGTATCTCTGGATCTGATTTCCTGCAATGGATGGGAAATTACGGCTATCGCGCTTACCTCATAGACCGGCATGGCGCGCCAACCGAGGACATCGGCGATGCTGGTAAGTTCCTCGCAAATTGGGGGAGCAGATCCCGAATAGAAGATCTTGCCTTCGTCCCTCAGGACTCGCAATTCGATCCAAGATCTTGACACATTCGAAGGCATCCCTGCTCGCCATCTGCGACTGGGCGAACGTACTTCCGGCTGGAGGACACCGTGCTCAATCTTCAAATCGGGTCGCGCAAAGACGTCGATGGCAGAACATGCATCCTGACGAGATCAGGAGTTGGCGGCCATGCGGTGTACGGCCCCTACAGGAGTCTCTGAACCCGGGCGTTACGGCGTCGAGTTCAACATCGAAGTGGCGGGCGATGTGCCATCGGGTCGCGACGATATCTGCGCTGTGGTTGATGTTGCGTCAGCTTTCGGACGAACGATCCACGCACGGCAGGAGGTGTCCCTGTCGCGGCTGCGCGACGGGCCGGTGTGCATCCGCCTTACCTTCGAGGTCGACGCTCCAAGCGTCTTCGAGTTCAGGGTGGGCACGTCTGGGGCTGCGCCGCTTCTGATCGATGATTACTGCCGCGTTCTGCCGCTCGAAAGCGCGGAAGTTGATTGCGACACCTTGTTCGACGCGAGCGGGTTCCCGGATTCCAGGGGATCTCAGAAACCTGCGTTCCTTCGCGATCATCTTCCGATCCTCCGGCGTCTCTATGAAAGAGGCGCTGGCGTGAAAGTCGTGGAGGGCGACGTCGTCGTCACGATCGAAGGAATCTCGTTCTACGCCCGCATTCCGGATGACCTGCGTTTCGTGGATGAGATCTTCTTCCGCAGCACGTACAATTTCCTCATTGAAAGAGACTGCTGCGTGATCGACATCGGCATGAACATCGGTCTGGTGGCGATGACGTTCGCGCGCAAGAGTTTCGTCAGGCAGGTCCATTCGTTCGAACCGTTCAAAGGCACCTACGGCCGCGCCCGAGCGAACTTGAGCTTAAACCCGCACCTAGCGGCCAAGATTTCCGCGCACAATTTCGGCTTGGCGGGCGCAGACGAGGAAAAGACCGTCTTGATCCATGACGAGAGCGATTCCGGCGCCTTTTCAATCCGCGGATCCGAAAAAGGCACGCCGATGACCATTTCCGTTCGTAATGCGACGACGGTTCTGAAACCCATCATTGAGAGGGCGAAAGCGGACGGCCTGAGCATCGTCGCCAAGGTCGATTGCGAGGGATCGGAATTCCCAATCTTTGAAACTCTCGAGCAGCACGGGCTGATCGCCAAAATCTCCGCGTTCATGGTGGAATGGCATCGCGGGATGTTAGGCAAGACCCAACGCGATCTCATCGCGCCTCTGCTGGCGCATGGCTTTACAGTTTTTGACCTGTCCGGCCAAACCGGCAACGGGTTCTTCTACGCGGTCAAAAGGGCGCCCGGATAGCCCTTGGTTTTCTTGGTCGTTATGCGCAAATGATTGCAAAAAACAGAATTCTGTCATAGTCTATCGGAATGCCCCTCGATCAGCCCGCCACGTCCTGGACGCCACGTCGGCTCCGGTCGAGTCGCTGGACGGCGAGCCTGGCGGGGGCGAAGCTTCTCGCAGGCCGGCGGCCGGTCTGGCGACCGCGAAGCTACTTTGACATGTTTAATACGTGCATAAAATCTTCTTCCGTCCTGCAGACGGTTATCTCCGGGCGGCGCGGCGGCCGGCGCCCCGCAGCCGGATCAGCCGCCCGGAAAAGTCGCCGTAACCCCTTGAAAAGGCTCAAAACCGGCTCGGAAACGCGATCGCCGCCGTTGAGCGCGGCGAGCCCACGTGGCGGGCCCGGCCTCGCCCCGGGAAGGCGCCGCGGCCCGGAAAATCCGCCGCAAGCCCTTGAAATCGCTCAAAACCGGCTCGGCTTCGGGCCGCGCGCCTCCCGGTCTGTCGTCGCTAGGCGCCCGACGACCCGGCGATCCGGAGGGCCAGGATCGCCCGGCGTTCCCCTGGATCGCCACGCCCCGTTCGGGCTCTCGCGAGGACGGCGTGGGCGCCGACCGGTCGCAGCGCCAGGCGCCCGCCCCGGGAGCTTGCGCCGCCCGGAAAACTCGCCGCAAGCCTTTGAAATCGCTCAAAACCGGCCCGGAAACGGCAACCGCCGCCCGGGAGCGCCCAAGGCGCCCGCGCGGCGGCGCGGCCCGGTCGCCCGGGAAAACTCGCTGCAAGTGGCTTGAAAAGGCTCAAAACCGGCCCGGAAATCCGATCCCCGCCGCCCCGACGGCGAAGGCGCGGGGAGACGCGCTAGACCCGCCAGCCTCGCGCGACCTCGGCGCAGGCCGCCGCCAGCTCGTCGAAATGCGAGATCACCCGGTCGGGGCCGAGCTCGGTCACCGGGATATCGGTGTAGCCGAAATCGACCGCGATCACCGGCAGGCCGGCGGCGCGCGCGGTCTTGATGTCGGTCGCCGAATCGCCGACGACGAGCGCCCGCTCGAGCCGCCCGCCGGCGGCCGCGACCGTGCCGATCAGCGGCTTCGGGTCGGGCTTGCCGACCCCAAACGTGTCCTGGCCGCAGATGAAGGCGAAGCGGTCCGAGACGCCGAGCCGCCCCATCAGCATCCTGGCCGAGGCCTCCATCTTGTTGGTGCAGATCGCCTGCCGCCAGCCGGCCGCGGCGAAGGCGTCGAGCGCCTCGGCCACGCCCGGGTAGAGGCGGGTCAGGACCGCGATATGGGCGTTGTAGTGGGCGAGGAAATCGCCGAACAGCGTCTCGAGCCGCTCGGGCGACAGCTCGCGCTTCGAGGCGGCGAAGCCGCGCTCGATCAGCGCCCGGCCGCCGGCGCCGAGCATCGAGCGGGCGTTCTCGACCGGCAGCGGCTCGAGCCCGTCGCGCTCGAGCACGAAATTGAGCGCGCCCATGAGATCGCCCGCCGTGTCGGCGAGGGTGCCGTCGAGGTCGTAGACGATCGTCCGTCCGGCCATCCCGCCCTCAGGCCCAGAAGTCCGGCGCGGCCGGGGTCAAAAGGCCGCCGATCCGCACGGGCGCGATCGCCTTGGTCAGCCCCTTGGGGGTCAGTTCGACGGCGACCGCGCACAGCGTCGCCGGCCCGGACGCGGGCTCGAACCGGCCCGAGGGAATGCGGCGGGTGAAGCGCCGCAGCGGCTCGTCCTTCTCCATGCCGATCACCGAATCGTAGTCGCCGGTCATGCCGACGTCGGTGACGAAGCCCGTGCCGCGCCCGAGGATGCGATGGTCGGCGCTCGGCACATGGGTGTGGGTGCCGGCGACGAGGCTCACGCGTCCGTCGGCGTAGAGGCCCAGCGCCCACTTCTCGCTGGTCGCCTCGGCGTGCACGTCCACCACGGCCGCGTGGCAGGCCTCGCCGAGCGGATGGGCCGCAAGCTCGCGGTCGAGCCCGGCGAACGGATCGTCGAGCGCCTCCATGAAGATCCGCCCGAGCATGTTGACGACGAGCAGGCGCGCGCCGCTGGCGTTCTCGACGATCGTCGCGCCTCTTCCGGGCGTGCCGGGGGGATAGTTGGCGGGGCGCACGAGGCGGGGCTGGCGCTCGATGAACACCAGGGCCTCGCGCTGGTCGAAGGCGTGGTTGCCGAGCGTCACGGCGTCGACGCCCACGGCGAGGAACTCTTCGAGGATCGCCTCGGTGAGGCCGAAACCGCCGGCGGCGTTCTCGCCGTTGATGATGAGGAAATCGAGCTTCCAGCGCGCCCGCAACAGCGGCGCCTGCTGAATGACCGCCGCGCGACCCGACCGTCCGACGACGTCGCCAACGAACAGGAGCCGCATTCAGCGCTCGCTTACGAAGATGGTTTCCCGTTCCGTCACAATCGCGTCCAGGGTTTGATCATGCGCCTCATAAGGCACGGCGGCGACTTCGCAAACCCCATAAGCGACGCCGACCGCCCGGATTGTCTTCATCGCCCTCAGCCGCAGAAGCGTCCGGTCGTAGAACCCGGCGCCGTAGCCGATGCGCCGGCCGCGGCGGTCGTAGCAGGCGAGCGGCGTGAACAGGAGATCCGGATCGACGAGGGGGGCCCCGTCCAGCGGCTCCGGGATTCCCATCGGGCCGAGCGCGGTCGGCTCGCCCGGTCGCCACAGGCGGAACTCGAGGTGGGTTTCGCGCCCCCTGACCACCGGCAGGGCGATGTCGAATCCCTCGCCGGCCAGCGCGCCGAGGAGGGCGAGGGCGTCCGGCTCCTCCCGGATCGGATGAAAGGCGGAGACCACGGCCGGCTTCCACAGGTCTGCGAGCCGCAGGCCTTCGCAGACAAGCCGCGCGGTCAGTTGCGCCCGGACTTCGGGGGAAAGCGCCTTGCGGCGCGCGAGCGCGCTCCGGCGGAGCTCGGCCTTCAGATCGGGGACGGTCGAGGTCAAGGGGCGGCGCGCCAATCTCAGCAGGAGTTCGCGGAGCCGAGACGGTCGTTGGACGGTTGATCCCGGGCGCCTACGTAAGTAGGTGGGCGCCGTGTGCCAAAGCCCACGGGCGAGGGCAGGAACAGCTCCCATAGGGATCGTACGGCCCCGAGGAATGTTGTCCTGACGGACCACCCAGCTCCGCGAGAGCCCAATGTAAGCGCTCGGGGGCCGCCTGGCTAGACCCGTCACGCGGCGCGGCGCGCCACGGCCAGCGTCGCATAGCCGCGGCGCCAGCCTTGCGCGGACGAAGCGAGGCCGCGCGCGGCGGCGAGGGCGGCCAGCGTTGTGCCGAGATCGTCGCGCGGGGTCACGTCGAAAGCGGCGAGCCAGCGGCGTAAGCCCGCCTTGAACGGGCCCGGCAGCCCGGCGCAGTCGCCGAAGTCGACGATGTGCAGGGATCCGCCAGGCGCGACGACGTCGAGCGCATGGGCGAGCGCCTCGCGCCAGGGCGGGATCATCGAGAGCGCGTAGGAGATCATCACCCGCTCGAAGGCGGCGCGGCCGAAGAGAGCGGCCGCGTCGAAGGCGGTCGCGTCGCCCTGGGCGACGCCGATGCGATCGGCGAGCCCGGCGCGACGGATCGCCGCTTCGGCCGTGTCGAGCATCTCGCGCGAGACGTCGAGCCCGAAAAAGCGCGCGTCCGGATAGGCGCCTGCCGCCCTGATCAGGTTGCGCCCGGTGCCGCAGCCGATCTCGAGCACGCTATCGCCGGACCGCGGAGCGAGGCGGGCGATCGCCTCGTCGCGGCCGATGAGGTAATATTTGCGGCTGAGATCGTAAATGTGCCGCTGGTTGCGGTACATCCTGTCCATCAGCGCCGCGGCGTCGCTCATGCTCGAGCGTCCTTCAGCGCATAGAGATGGAATCCGCCGTAGATCGACGAGCGATCCTGCCGGCCGTATTCGCGGCTCGCCTCCTCGTCATAGCGCCAGCGGCCCAAAATGTTTTCGGGCACCCGGCCGGGCAGCAGGCGTTCCTCCGCGGCGGTGCGGAAGATCACGCGCGCGCCGGGTCGGGCGGTGCGGGTGATCTCGGCCCAGAGCGCGGTCAGGTCGGCGTCGTTCATCCAATCCTGCGCATCGAGCAGCGCATAGCGGTCGAAACGCGCCTCCGGCTCCCCGCGCAGGGTCTCGGTGAACGTGCGCTGGACGTAGCGCACCCGCCCGGCGCGGTTGCGGACGGCGTCAAAATGCTCGCGTTGCAGATAGGGCGGCAGCGACGGGTCGGGTCCCGGCGCGTAGCGGCGGCCGAACGCCTGCCAGGCGAAGTAATTGTCGGCGACGGCAAAATCGCAGGCGAGCCGCTCGACCCTCTGGCTCAGCACGGCCCCGATGCCGCCGGGCGAATCGCCGGCCAGCGCCTTGTATTGCGCCGGCGGAATGCCAAGCCCGTAAAGCGAGGCCGGCTGCTTCATCATCCAGCGGACCAACGGCTTGTCGAAGATCGGCGCGAGCCGCTCCTCGTAGAGCCGGCGCTGCTCGTCGAGGGAGCGCGCCTCGAGAATGACCGAGGGGTCGACGCCGTGCAACCGGGCGAGCGCGTGTCCCGCGCCGAGGAAATGGCCGAGCAGGCCGTGCCGATAGAAGTTATGGGCGAAGACGCCGATTCGCCGCCGCCCGAACGCCCGCCGCTTGTCCCAGTAGGCCAGGGTGGTCGGATCGAGCTTTCGGCGCAGGAACCGGTCATACACGCCGACGTTGGCGCGGGCGTCGGCCCGCCCGAAGAAGCGGAAGAAGGTGTCGTAGTCCGGCAGGTTTTCGAGCGCGCAGATTTTCAGCTTGCCGAGTGCGATGTGAGCGCCGTTGAGGTCGACCGCGGTGACGCCCGCCGGATCGGCGGTCAGGTACGACAGCACGTTGCAGCCGCCGGAGGCGATCGCGATCACCTCGTGGCCCGGCTCGATCTCGAGCGCCTTCATATCGACGACCGGGTCTTCCCAGATCTGCGGATAGACGAGCTTGGAGAAGGCGAAGGTGAACATGCGCTCGAGCACGCCGGCGCGCGTCAAGGGTCGCGCCCGATGCACGGCGGCCTTGAGGTGGGCGTCGGTCGCCTTGCGAACCGTCTTCGTGGAGTGCCGCAACGACTGTCTCCCTTCGCTGGATGTCGGATCGCGCCGCGCTAGATGAGTCCTGTGACGGACGCGTGACGTCCGCGCCCCGACCAGGACCGAAACGCGGCTCTCGCCGCGAATGGACTTCGCGGCCGCACTCGCCAGACGGGTCGGGAGAAAAAAAGAGCGGATCGGCTGGGAGGGGGCCCGCCGATCCGCTAGCCGCGACAAGATAACTTCGGTCCGACTTGGCGCTCGGGGGCTGGGGGGCAAGAAAACCGAGCAAACCGCGAACCGATCTCGCGCGGCACGACGCTAAGATGACCAATGGTTACGGCAGTCGCTTGTTCGCTTCCGGGCCAAAAGAAGGCATTACGCGTAACATTTGTGACAGCTTGCGCTGATGCCGAAAAGGCTCGGAAAACGTCGCCTATTCGATCGCGCCGCCGCGGTTTTGCCGCCCTCCACTCGGCGCTATTACTGGTCGCCCGGCGGCTTTGGCGGCGGCGTGACCGGATCGGCTTTCGCGGCTTCCGTCTTCGGCGCCGTCTTCTCGCTAGCCTTGGCCGTCGCGCTGCGCTTTGCTGGCTTCAGGTGGCGCCTGTGCTCGGCCGGCGGCGTCCGAACTGCGCCCCGCAGCGCCTGCGGAGCGTTCGGCCCGCCCGTCGCGCTGGCGTTCGCGATAGCGTCGGGCTCTGCGCCCGCGTACGCCTTGGCGGCGGATGGCGCCTCGGCCACAGCCGCGGTCTTGCGCGGGCCCAGAACCGGGCCGTTCCAGCCGGCGACCGGTCCGATGAACACCGGCACCGGGTCGAACTGCGGCCGCTCGTCGGAAAGCACGGTGCGGGTCGGGGCGCCGGACGCCGCCACCGCCTCGATTGCGCCGCCGCCCCGGCCGGCCGAGCGTGAGGTCGTCTCCTCCTCCGCGCCCTCCTCTTCCTCCGCGGCGACCGCTGCGGCGCTGCGATGCAGGCAGACGTTGGCGCGCATATTGGGCGGCCCGCTGGCGACGGAGGGCAGCGAATCCAAGGAGCCCGACCCGGCGCCCATGGCGAAGCCGCGGTCGAACAGATCGGCGGCCTCCTGGTTGCGCAGCTTGGCGGTAGGCATGCCGAGGACGACCGTGATCAGACGCCGGCCGGAATGGTTGGCGGTCGCCACCACGTTGAACCCCGCCGGGCAGGTGAACCCGGTCTTCATCCCGTCGGCGCCGGGATAGCGGCCGAGCAGGCCGTTGTGGTTGCGGATGATCTGGGAGCCGAGTTGCAGTTCGCCGATGTCGAAAAGGCCGGCGCGCTCGGGAAAGTCATGCAGCAGCGCCCGGGCGATCATCGCCATGTCGCGCGCCGAGGTGTAGTGCTCGGGATTGTGCAGCCCGTTCGGGTTGACGAAATGCGATTCGTGCAGGCCGATTTTCTGCGCCTCGGCGTTCATCTCCGCCGCGAAGGCCTCCACCGAACCCGACACGCCCTCGGCGACCGTGACGGCGATGTCGTTTGGCGACTTGACCATCAACATCTTGAGGGCGTTGTCGAGCGTAACCTCGGTGCCGGGCCTGAAGCCCATCTTCGAGGGCGCCTGACTCGCCGCGCGCGCCGAGACGATGAGCGGCGTATCCATGGTCAACCGGCCGGCGCGCACCGCGTCGAGCGCGACATAGACCGTCATCAGCTTGGTCAGCGACGCGGGATACCAGATCTCGGTCGATTCTTTCTCGAGCAGCACTTGTCCGCTGTCGGCGTCGACGACGAGATAGGGCGTCGCTGAGGCCGCGGATGCGGACAACGCCAGCGCCGCGACGGCGCCCAGCCGACCGATCCAAGAAACGCCAAAAGGCATGCCATCGCGCTCCTTCGACGCCCAAAGCCCCTTGCGGCTCTTAGAGGAGAACGCCGGCAATCTCAAGTTTCGCCATTGCCGTAGCCCCCGCGCCCAGTTGCCGACAGTTCGAGACGGGCGACCGCTCGCGCGGGGCCTGGACCGCGTTGCGGTCCATTCCGGGAAAGGCAGGCCATGCGGCCGTGCCGCCGCGCGGGCGCCGTGCTAAGAACGTCGCCGCTGCGGTTGCGCGCGGCAACACTCTCACGGATTTCGTGACCCCGATCATGGGCCCGAACGACAGCGAACTGGACGCAGAGACGGCCGCCAGGGCCCTCATGTGGTGGGCGGAGGCCGGAGTGGGCTTTACCGTCGGCGACCAGCCGAGCGATCATTTTGCGGCGCCGACTGCGATCCCCGATCGGCCCCCGCATCGCGCGGCTGTTGACCGCGCCGCGTCGCCGCCCGCTTCCCCGCGGCCGCCCCCCGATGCGCCTGCGCCCCATGAGACGCCTACCCTCTCGGGCGCGCCGGCCCAGATGGCGGCGAGCGAACTCGCGGCCTCCGCCGAAGACCTGCCGGCGCTCCGCGCCGCGCTCGAGCGCTTCGAAGGCTGCGCGCTGAAAAAGACAGCGACCCAGCTCGTCTTTTCGGACGGCGTTCCGAGATCGCGTGTGATGTTCGTCGGCGAAGCGCCGGGCGCCGACGAGGACCGGATCGGGCGCCCCTTCGTCGGCAAGGCCGGGCAATTGCTCGATCGCATGCTGGCCGCGATCGGACTCGATCGGAGCCAAGTCTATATCGCCAACATCGTGCCCTGGCGGCCGCCGGGAAACCGGACGCCGACGCCCGAGGAGACGCAGGCCTGCCTGCCGTTCATCCGGCGGCAGATCGAACTCGCCGCCCCCGAGATTCTCGTTTGTCTCGGCCTCCCGTCCGCCCAGACGCTGCTCGGCATCCGCACCGGCATCACGCGAGCGCGGGGCTCATGGTTTCGCTACCAGCGCGGAGACGGAGACGCAATTCGCGCGATCGCCATGCTTCACCCCGCCTACCTGTTGCGGCAGCCGTCGCAAAAGCGCGCCGCTTGGGCCGACACGCGCGCGCTGGCCGCGGCGCTGGCGGCTCCCGTTCCCGATCCCGGATCTCTCAGCGGTTCTTGAACGCCGCCGGGCGCTTTTCGACGAAGGCCTTCATCCCTTCCTTCTGGTCCTCGGTGGCGAAGAGGGAGTGGAAGATGCGGCGCTCGAAGCGGACGCCTTCCGAGAGCGTCGTCTCGTAGGCCCGATTGACGCTTTCCTTGGCGGCGTAGACGGCGGCGGCCGACATCGAGGCGATGGTCGCGGCAGTCTTGATCGCCTCCTCGACGAGCGAGGCGGCCGGGACAATGCGCGAGACGAGGCCGGCGCGCTCGGCCTCCGCGGCGTCCATCATTCGGCCGGTCAGGCACATCTCCATCGCCTTGGACTTGCCGACGAAGCGGGTGAGCCGCTGCGTCCCGCCCGCGCCCGGAATCACGCCGAGCTTGATCTCCGGCTGACCGAATTTCGCCGTGTCGGCGGCGAGGATGAAGTCGCACATCATGGCGAGCTCGCAGCCGCCGCCGAGCGCGAAGCCTGCAACCGCCGCGATCACCGGCTTGCGCGCCTTGGCCACGTTCTCCCAACGCGAGATGAAATCGCTCAAAAAGACGTCGGCGAAACTCTTGTCCTGCATCTCCTTGATGTCGGCGCCGGCGGCGAACGCCTTGTCCGAGCCGGTCAGCACAATGGCGCCGATCCCCGGGTCGGTCTCGAAAGCCTCGAGCGCCTTGTTGAGGTCCTCGATCAGCGGCGACGACAACGCGTTCAGCGCCTGCGGCCGGTGGAGCCGGATGAGGCCGACTTTGCCGTGGGTTTCGACGAGAATGTTTTCATAGGTCATGGAGCGCCTCCCTGGAGTGGCTTCCAGGGAGGCCTAGCCAATTGCCGGGCCCGTGAAAAGGGGCTGCGCGCAGCGTCGGCTGTCCCGCGCCGCTGAGCACACGGCCGCGCAAGCCCGCCGTATATGAGTAGCCGTCCGCGCTTCGGGGCGTTCGGAACGCCAACGGCGACCGGGTTATGCGGTCGGTAACCACGCTCGAGACGCGATTTCCGTCTTATCAATAGTGGTGATAGTAGTAGTGGTGGTGTGGTCGCCAGCCGTAGTGGTGGTAGTAGTAATGATGACCCGTCATCGCATTGCCGACCGCCGCGCCGCCGAGGCCGCCGACCACCGCGCCGACCGGGCCGCCGACCACAGCGCCGCCGACGGCGCCGGCCACACCGCCCGTGACCGCGCCGGCCTGGTCGGCTTGGGCGCCGTAAGACACGCCGAACATCAGCCCCGCCGCCAACCCCGCCGCGACAATCCGTAGGACCATTATCGCCTCCATCTCGTAATGGGGACGGCGCAATGGCCGTTCCCGGAAGTTGAACGCGTCATCGCGCGAACAGTTCCGTGGACGTCGCTCAGAAGCCGGACATGCGCGCCTTCGGCGCCAGTCGGAACGAGGTGACCGCGTCGGAAAAAGTCGTACACTTCGCCCATGGGCGCGGCGCCCCGCCCTTTCACCCTTGAAACGCCGAGAAACCGCCCATGGAAACGTGCGTGCCTTCCGCTCCCGCCTCAGCCGCCTTCGCGGGCCTCGAGACCGCGGAAACCCTTACGCCGGACGAGATCGACCGGCGCGCCCGGGATTTGCGCGACCGGCTCAGTCTCGAGGAGAAGATCAGCCTCATGCACGGCCTGTTGCCGGTTTGGCGCGGACTTGCCGAGATGACCGCCCCCAACGGCTATAGCAGCCGGGTCTGGCCGGCCGGCGAGATCGCGCGGCTCGGCGTTCCCGGCATCCGCTTCTCCGATGGCCCGCGCGGAATCATTCTGGACGGCGCGACCACCTTTCCGGTGTCCATGGCCCGGGGCGCGACCTTCGACACGGACCTCGAGGAGCGCGTCGGCGACGCCATCGGCCGGGAACTCCGCGCGCTCGGCGGCAATTATTTCGGCGGCGTCTGCATCAACCTTTTGCGCCACCCGGCCTGGGGCCGCGCCCAGGAGACCTATGGCGAGGACCCGGGACATCTCGGCGCCATGGGGGCGGCGCTGACGCGCGGCGTGCAGCGCCACGTCATGGCCTGCGTCAAGCATTACGCCCTGAACTCCATGGAGAACGCGCGCTTCAAGGTCGATGTGACCATTTCCCCGCGCGCGCTGCACGAGATCTACCTGCCGCACTTCCGGCGTGTGGTCGCGGAAGGCGCCGCCTCGGTGATGAGCGCCTACAACAGCGTCAACGGCGAGTGGGCCGGGCAGAACCGCATGCTCCTGACCGACATTCTCAAGCAGGCGTGGGGCTTCGACGGCTTCGTGGTGACGGATTTCATCTTCGGCATGCGCGACGCCAAAACCGCGGCGCTCGCGGGACAGGACGTCGAGATGCCTTTCGCCCTCCTGTTCGACCGCGACCTCAAAGGCCTCGTCGAGCGCGGCGAGGTCCCCGTCCAGCGGATCGACGACGCGGCCTTGCGTGTGCTGCGCCAGCAGGTGCGCTTCGGTCAGGGCCGCGACCCTCGGGACTACGCGCCCGAAGTCGTCGGCTGCGAGGCCCATCGCAAGCTTGCGCGGGAGACGGCCGAGAAGAGCATCGTGCTGCTCAAGAACGAGGGCGGCCTTCTGCCGCTTGAAGGGGTGCGGCGCATCGCCGTCATCGGACGCCTCGCCGAGGTTCCCAACACCGGCGACGGCGGCTCGAGCAACACCCGGCCGGCCTATGTCGTTACGCCGTTGGAAGGCCTGCGCGCCGCTTTGGGCGGGACGGTCGCCATCGACACGGACGACGGCGCCGATCCGATGCGCGCCGCAGCCGTCGCGAAGAGCGCGGATGTGGCGCTCATCGTCGCCGGCTACACGCACGCCGACGAGGGCGAATATATTCCCCCGGATATTTTCGCCGCTTTCGTCCCGAGCTTCCCGCCGCCCGGGCCCGAGGACATGGCCTTTGTCCAGACCATGCAGGCCGGAAACATGGACCCCGGCCTTGCGCTCGGCGGCGACCGCGAACGGCTGACCCTCAATCCGCGCGACGAGGCGCTGATTCAGGCCGTGACGGCGGCGAACCCGAGAACGGTTGTCGCCGTGATGGCGGGCAGCGCGGTGATCATCGAGGCCTGGCGCGAGCGCGCGGCCGCGATCCTGATGCTGTGGTACCCGGGTATGGAAGGCGGCCACGCGCTGGCCGACGTGCTGGTCGGCCGCGTCAACCCGAGCGGCAGGTTGCCCTGCGCCTTTCCCGTCCGGGCCGAGGATTTGCCCGCGTTCGACCGAAACGCGACCAAGATCACCTATGATCTGTGGCACGGCTACCGCAAGATGGAGCGCGACGGCGCGTCGCCCGCTTTCCCCTTCGGCTTCGGCCTTTCGTACACGCGGTTCGAATACGCGAACCTTAGACTGACGAAAACCGAGCTTTCCGCTTCCGACCTCATCGAGGCGACCGTGGAGGTGACGAACGCCGGCGAGCGCGCCGGCGAGGAGGTCGTTCAACTCTATGTCGCCGCGATCGGCTCGAAGGTCGAGCGCGCGCCGAAGGAACTGAAAGCCTTCGCGCGCGTCGCGCTCGGGCCCGGCGAGACGCGCGCCGTGCGGCTTATCGCGCCCGTCGCCGAACTCGTTTATTATGACGAAGGCGTCGCGGACTGGGTGGTCGAGCCGATCGTTTACGCCGCGGTCGTCGGCCGGCATTCCTTGGACCCGGGCGCGTTGCGGGCGGCGTTCGCGGTCGTCTGAACGCGGCGCATGGGCGCTTGAAAGGCGACGTAACCGACGCCAGATTGCCAGCGAAGAGCAGTCGACATCATCATCTCGACACGAGAAGGAGTTTCGTCATGGCCGATTTCCCCTCCAGCGCGGTGCTGGCTGGCGGCTGCTTCTGGGGCATGCAGGATCTGATCCGGCGCATGCCGGGCGTCCTCGCCACCCGCGTCGGCTACACCGGCGGCGACACGCCGAACGCGACCTATCGCAACCACGGCGATCACGCCGAGGCGATCGAGATCCTGTTCGACCCGGCGAAGGTGAGCTACCGGCAATTGCTGGAGTTCTTCTTCCAGATCCACGATCCCTCGACCCGCAACCGCCAGGGTAACGATATCGGCCGCAGCTACCGGTCGGCGATCTTTTATACCGACGACGAACAGAAGCGCGTCGCGCTCGACACAATCGCCGACGTCGACGCCTCCGGCCTGTGGCCGGGCAAGGCGGTCACCGAGGTCGTGCCGGCGGGCCCGTTCTGGCAGGCCGAACCCGAGCATCAGGACTACCTCGAGCGCTACCCGAACGGCTACACCTGCCACTTCCCGCGGCCCGGCTGGGTGCTGCCGAAGCGGGCCGCCGCAGAGTAGGGGCGCCCTCCCCCGCGACCGGCCGCCGATCGGGGACCGCTCGTCCGGTGCGTTGAAGGGCGGGGTCGTCGACCGCGCCTCGGCCGGGTCAGCGACCCCCTACAGCCCTGCGCTTCATCGCCTGCCTGGGCGGAGCGCCCGAGCACACAGCGGGCATTTGTGGATACCTTTGCGCGAGCCGACCTTGAGCGGCCTCGAACATACTACAGACAATTGTGAATAACGCGAATGAGTTGCAAGTTTGCGCACTTGAGTGTTTGAAATCGCGCTCGAGGCGCAAACCGCGCCAGTCCGCCTGCTTCGCGACAAGCCGTTTGCGAACTGGTGGCGACCGCTGGATTCTGGCAAGGAGCGCCTCGGCCGTGACGGGCCCGACCGAAGACAGCAAAAAGGGGGCGCAATCCAATGCAGGTTGAAGAGACTGCAATCCCGGCGGTGAAGGTCGTGACCCCCAGGAAGCACGGCGACGGGCGCGGGTTCTTTTCCGAAGTATACAATAAATCCGCCTGGGAGAGCGTGGGATTGCAGTTCGACTTCGTGCAAGACAACCACTCCTTCTCCGCCGCGGCCGGAACCTTGCGCGGGCTGCACTTTCAAATTCCACCCTTCGCCCAGGACAAGCTGCTGCGCGTCGCCCGGGGCAGCATCCTCGACGTCGCCCTCGACATCCGGCGGTCTTCCCCGACGTTCGGCAGGCATGTCGCGGTCGAACTATCCGCGGAGAACTGGCGCCAACTGCTCGTGCCGATCGGCTTCGCCCACGGCTTCGTCACGCTCGAGCCGGACACCGAGGTTCTGTACAAGACAACCGCCGTCTATTCGCCGGCCAACGACCGGGGCGTCGCCTGGGACGATCCCGACCTCGCAATTCCCTGGCCCCTGCCGGCCGGCGGCGCGATGTTGTCCGACAAGGACAAGCGCTGGCCCCGGCTCAAGGACGCTGAGGAGCTGTTTCCGTGATCCGCGTCGCCGTCATGGGCTTTCGGGGCCAAGTCGCGACGTCCCTCCTCGAGCGCGCGGGAGGCGACGTCGCGATCGTGGCGCTCGCTCGGCCGGAGGTCATGCTTGAAGACCGGGTGGCGGTGCTCGACGGGGTCGCCAGGGTTAGGCCCGACGTCGTCATCAACGCGGCCGCCTATACTGCGGTCGACAAGGCCGAGTCGGAAGAATGGCTGGCCGTTCACGTTAACGGGAAAGGGGCTGGCCATGTAGCGGAAGCAGCGGCCAACGTTGGCGCGCCTCTGCTGCACCTCTCGACCGACTACGTGTTCGATGGAAAGCTCGATCGGCCTTATCGCGAGGACGATCCGCCGAATCCGACCGGCGTTTATGGCCGCTCGAAGCTCATTGGAGAAACGCTCGCCGCCGAGCGCTGCCCGAACAGCGTCATCCTGCGCACAGCCTGGGTTTACAGCCCGTTCGGGACGAATTTCGTCCGCACGATGCTGCGCCTTAACGAGACCCGCGACGAGGTCGGCGTGGTCGCCGACCAGCGCGGCAACCCGACGTCGGCGCTCGATATCGCCGACGCGCTGCTCACGATCGCGCGGCGGGTCCGCGAGGACGACTCCCCCAATCTGCGGGGCCTCTTTCACATGACCGGCGGCGGCGAGGCCACATGGGCGGATCTTGCCGAGGCTGTGTTCGCCGAGGCGCACGCGCGCGGCCGGCGGCTGACCCGGGTGAAGCGCATCACGACCGCAGACTATCCCACGCCGGCGCGACGGCCCGCCAATTCGCGCCTCGACACCACAAAGCTGGCCCGCGCATACGGCGTCGCCCTGCCGGGCTGGCGCGGCTCGCTGGCCGACTGCTGCGCGCGGCTCATCGCCTGATCGGAGAGGACGCTATGCGGAATGTGTTTGTGACGGGCGGCGCCGGTTTCATCGGCTCGGCGGTTTGCCGCCATCTGGTCGGCTCGGGCGCCAACGTGCTGAACGTCGACGCCCTGACCTACGCCGGCAATCTGGCCTCGCTCACGGCTGTCGACAACGCGCCGAACTATCGCTTCGCCAGGATCGACATCTGCGGCCGGCCCGGGATCGCGGAGGCGCTCCAAGCCTTCCGGCCGGATCACGTCATCCATCTCGCCGCCGAGAGCCACGTCGACCGCTCGATCACCGGCAGCGACGCCTTTATCCAAACCAACATCCTTGGAACGTTCTCGATGCTCGAGGCGGCGCGGGCCTATTGGCTTGGTCTTGCCGGCGAGAAGCGCGACGGGTTCCGCTTCCTGCATGTGTCGACCGATGAGGTCTACGGCTCGCTCGGCGAGGAGGGGCTGTTCGTCGAGACGACGCCCTACGATCCAAGCTCGCCCTATTCGGCCTCGAAGGCCGCCTCCGATCATCTGGTCTCCGCCTGGGCGCACACTTACAATTTCCCGGCTCTGATCTCGAACTGCTCAAACAATTATGGCCCCTACCATTTCCCCGAGAAGCTGATCCCGCTCGTCATTCTCAACGCCATGCACGGCAAGACGCTGCCGGTCTATGGGGCGGGGACTAACGTGCGCGACTGGCTCTATGTCGAGGACCACGCCAGCGCGCTCGACCTTATCGTCAGCCGTGGCCGGATCGGCGAGAAGTACAACGTCGGCGGCCGCAACGAGAGGCGCAACATCGACGTCGTGCGCACGATCTGCGCCATTCTCGATCGCCTGCGCCCGGCGGATCGACCGCATGCCGAGCTTATCGAATTCGTGGCCGACCGGCCCGGGCACGATCTGCGTTACGCGATCGACGCGACCAAACTGGAGCAGGAGCTCGGCTGGAAGGCCGTGGAGACCTTCGAAACCGGCATCGAGAAGACGGTTCGCTGGTATCTCGACAACGAATGGTGGTGGCGGCCGCTGCGCGAAAAGGTCTATGCCGGCGAGCGCCTCGGCGTGCTCACGCAAGCCGCCACGGCCACGACGGACGGAGACAGGGCGTGAAAGGCATTATTCTGGCCGGCGGGGCGGGTACACGGCTGCACCCCATCACTTTGGCCGTCTCCAAGCAGCTCGTGCCGGTCTACGACAAGCCGATGATCTACTATCCGCTGTCTGTCGTCATGCTGGCGGACATCCGGGAAGTTCTGATCATCTCGACGCCCCACGATCTGCCGATGTTCCGCCGCCTGCTCGGCGACGGCGCGCAATGGGGTCTGCGCTTCGAATACGCGGAGCAATCGGTTCCGAACGGCCTCGCCCAGGCTTTCGTCATCGGCGAATTGTTTATCGCCGGCGAGCCGACGATGCTGGTCCTCGGCGACAATATCTTCTACGGCGCGGGCCTTGGCGAACAGTTGCGGCGCGCGGCGCGGCGCAAGATCGGCGCGACCGTGTTCGCCTATCACGTGCCCGATCCGGAGCGCTACGGAGTGGTCGAGTTCGACGCCTCCATGCGGGCGGTTTCGATTGAAGAGAAACCGGCGAAGCCGAGGTCGCACTGGGCGGTGACAGGCCTCTACTTCTACGACTCGAAAGTCGTCGAGATCGCCAAGGACCTGAAGCCGTCAGCCCGGGGCGAATACGAGATCACCGACGTCAACCGCATCTACCTGGAAGCCGACGCGCTCAACGTCGAGCGCATGGGACGCGGCTATGCGTGGCTCGACACCGGCACGCCCGATTCGCTGGTCGACGCGGCGAGCTTCGTGCGCACGCTCGAGGCGCGGCAGGGTGTGAAGATCTGCTGCCCCGAGGAGATCGCCTTCGACCAGGGCTTCATCGGCGCCGCTGAGCTCGAGGCGCTGGCGGACCGGTTCGGCAAGAGCGCCTATGGCCGGTATCTCCGCTCGGTCCTCGACGAGCGCCGGGGCTCGAAGCGGCGTTGACTTGGCTCGGCTCGGTCCCCCCAAGCTCGAACCCGCGCCAGAAATCGGTTGGCTAGAGGGGTTTTCGATCAAACCGAGGCGCCTCGTCATTGCGAGCGAACCGAAGCAATCCAGGGCTGCCACCGCCGCCTTACGATCACTGGATTGCTTCGTCGCTTCGCTTCTCGCAATGACGATTCAGCGTGGTCGAAACCCGCTCTAGCAGCCAGAGTCACGCGCACTGAGGATATAGCCTTGCGGGCTTCACGCGAGCGCCGGCGGTTGTGAATTGCCAATCGGGCCTTGGCGTGTTGCTTGTTGCGGCGTTGCACCCAGGCGGCGACTTCCGCGGTCAGTTCAGGCTTATCGGGGATGCGGCGGTCGAGGCGCTGGGTGGAGAGGGCAGCGAGATCGGATTCGGCCATGTCGAGCCAGTTTCCGTGCTTGGGCGCGTCATGCCATTCGAACCGTTCGACGAGGCGACGCGCTTTCCGCGGCGGGGAAGGCCTCGGAGCAAGGGAGCGCCGAGTCGACAATTCCTTGCCAAAAAGCGAAGACAGCGTTAGTTTCATCCCAATGCCCGGTTCGACCCTTGCGATATCGATCGCCATGATCCCGCGCCCAGCGGTTTCTGCTTGGCCAAGGGGTTTGAGCGCGGTCGACCGTCGGATCGAGGGACGGCGGGGTCTTCTTGTCCCGTTTCGGGGGAAGGGGCCGCATGAATTAAAAATGGGCCGGGGGTCGCGTGTAACCCATTGAAAAGGCTCATTTCGGACGAGAGAATCCAAGGAATTCCAAACAAATCCAACCGTCCAAAACCCGGGAATTCGCGGAGCCCCGATGCACGCCCGCGTAGACCTGAGGAAATCCAAATTTCGCGCCGGAGGGCACGGGCGGCAGAGCGCGCGGCTTTCGAGGCGACCCGTCGGGCCGATCCGCTGCGCCATGTCGTCCCCGCCCGACGGATGGCCAGGAGGACGCGGGCTGGTGGCGCTGGTCAGCGAAATCGAAGGGAAGGGGGAGGGGCGCACAAGAAGTCTGGGCCGGCCTCCGGAAGATGGCGGCGCGAGAAGAGGAGCGCTTCGGCCCGACGGCCTGAGCCGCGACGGCGAACTCGGTTGCAAAGAGTGCGGCGACGTTCGTTCCGGCGTCCGGAAATTTGCCGTGCCGCCTCTCGCGCAGTAACATATTCGCCGTGTCGTCGGACCTCGCGGTCCTCCAGACAAAAGGAAAAGCCGATGAGCGACAAGCTGCGGCGGGACCATCCTGACGTCGATGCGCCGGCCTCGGCATTCGGGCCCGGTTTCGACCACGCCCGCGCGCTTCGGTCGATCGTGACCATCCAATCCTCTATTCCCGAAGACGCCTTCACTGCGAAAACGCTGGGGGAGCAGCGGACCGGAAGCGGCGTCGTGATCCGCGACAGCGGACTTGTGTTGACGATCGGCTATCTCATCACCGAGGCGGACAGCGTGTGGATCGCCCGCGCCGACGGGCGCGTCACGCCTGGCCATGCGTTGGCGGTCGATCAGGAATCGGGGTTCGGACTTGTGCAGGCGCTGGAGCGGCTCGACTGGCCGGCGCTGGAATTGGGACGTTCCGATCTGGCGCGGATCGGCGACCCGCTGCTCGTCGCGGCTGGTGGCGGGACCAGAGCGGTGAACGCCGAAATCGTCGGAAAACAGGAATTCGCCGGCTACTGGGAATACTATCTCGACGAGGCGATTTTCACCGCTCCCGCGCATCCGTTCTGGGGCGGCGCCGGCGCTATCGGATCAGACGGCCGCCTCCTCGGCATCGGCTCCCTACATGTCGAGCAGGCGCCTGAAGACGGCGGAACGCGTGACGTGAACCTGATCGTGCCGATTGGGCTCCTGTCGCCCATCCTCGACGATCTCCTGATGTACGGTCGGGTGAACAAACCGGCGAGACCGTGGCTCGGGATTTACTCTGCGGAGCACGACGGCGAAATTGTCGTGGCGGCGGTGTCGGAGCGTGGGCCGGCGGCCGAGGCGGGGATTCGGCGTGGCGACATCCTCGCGAGCGTCGGCGGCGCGGACTTCTCCGATCTTGGCGACTTCTATCGCAAGGTTTGGGGGATGGGCGAGGCGGGCGTCGAGGTGCCAATCGAGATCGTCCGCGAAGGGCGCGCGCTCGGCGTCAAAGTCCGCTCGGCGAATCGCGCGGCGTTCCTCAAGCGACCCCGGCTGCAATAACGCCGCAACCCGCAGAGACGCGACCGATGCCTCGGTCGGCGCAACTGCAGACGGAGAGACGCCCGTCGGGTTCGAACGCCGACGCGACCAGCCATGCTCGAGGCGGGGTGGAGCGTTTTCGAAACCAAGGACAACCCAAAAAGGGCCGCCGCTCGCCGCGGTGCGTCTGTAGCTGGTTCAAACGGCATGCTACCTCGCCCTATGACGCATCCTTGATTTGGAAAACCCCCTCGACGCTTGCACCAGGCGAAGGGTAAACACGGATGAGCTCTCGGCGCTGTGACGACCGTCACACTCTGAGCACGTCTCGCATCTGGAGAAACCGGTTCGTGGTCGTGAGGCGCAATGGACTTGACGGGCCGGAAGCCCGCGGCGGCAGGCGAATTGATCGAGGAAGGGCAGGTCGGCCAACACGAAGCCGGGGTTGGCGGAGACTTTTCGAGAAGGCATACCCCCTCCGGTTTGGCTGTCGGCGCGCTTCAGCCAGCCTTGATGAGACGCGCGGCGAAAAAGCCGTCGAGTCCGGAACGCCGGGGGTCGTCGCCCCACAGATGGAACGGCAACGTGCGCAATTCGCCGGCGGGCGTCACGCATTCCGATAGGCCGCCAATTTCTTCGGACGTGATTGGTTCGCGACGGACGTCGGGGTTTCGCCGCAGCAGCGCAGCGATCTGCGCCGCGCCTTCCTCCGGCTCGAGCGAGCAGGTGCAATAGACGATCGGGCCGCCCGGACGTGTGAGCGCGACCGCCTTGTCCAGCAGTTGACTTTGCAACTTGACGAGTCCCGGAAGATCGGTCGGGCGTTTGAGCCAAGCGACGTCGGGGTGACGGCGAATGGTCCCGGTCGCCGAGCACGGCGCATCGACCAGGCTCGCGTCGAATGGCTCGCCGTCGAAGGTGAGGGCGTCGGCGACGACGATTTCCGCGTGCAGCCTGAGCCGCTCGAAATTGGCCGCAAGGACCTTCAACCGCTCCGCCGATCGGTCGACCGTCGTCACGGCGGCGCCGGCTGCAGCCAATTCCGCGCTCTTTCCGCCAGGCGCCGCGCAGAGATCCACAATGCGCTGTCCCCCGCGCGCGCGGATCAGCCGCGCAGGAATCGCCGCAGCGGCGTCCTGCACCCACCACTCGCCCTCCGCATAGCCCTCCAGCTCTGCGATCGGACGATGGGAATCGAGCCGCACGGAACCGGTGGGCAGCACGATCCCGCCGAGCCTTTCGGCCCAGCCCGGCGCGTCGCTCTTCACGCTAAGGTCAAGCGTCGGCTCGCAGCGGTGGGCGCCAGCGATCGCAAGCGCGGCCTCGGCGCCATAAGTCGTGCGCCAGCGCGCCGCCAGCCACGCGGGGGTGTCGTCCTCGAGAGGGTGCGAGGCGGCAAGGATCAGCGCGCGATCGCGCGCGACCGTTCGCAGAACAGCGTTGACGAGCCCCGCGAAAGGCGCGCTGGCCGGCTCGGTCCGCGCGGCTCTGACGGCCAGATCGATGGCCGCATGATCGGGGGTGTCAAGGAAAAGAAGCTGGGCGGCCCCAACGACAAGAGTCCATTCCAGCGATCCGCTTCGCCTCGGCAGGCCCTTTTCGAGCCTGTGTCCGAGCGCCTTGCGGATCGTTCCGAGCCGACGAAGCGCAACGGTTGCGATCGAGCGCGCGAGCATCCGGTCACGCGGGTCGAGACGAGGATCGCGCAGCGACAGATCGGCGGCGAGGCGCTCTTCGAGCGGCCGTCCCGTTGTCACCGCCTCTGCGATTGCTCGCGCTGCGGCCACCCTCGCCGTCAACCCAGGCGGCGGGGGCTCGGGGGCGCGTGTGCGGGGTCCAGAGTATCCGCGCTGTTGTCTGATCAAACCCGCCTCGCCTCGAATCGATTCCCGCTTCGGTAGAACAACTCTATATGCGTTTTTTCAGGCCGGCTCGCGTCAGGCTGTCGCGCAGGAACGGCGTGCGGCAGCCAAGCGCTTCAAAGAACAGCGGGAGAGTGACATTCCGTTGCTTAGCGAATTCCTTGCTGCGACGCAATATTTGTGTTAGCGTCTGCACGCGGCTTGTCGAATGGTTGCTTCGATGAACCGTCAGCATTCGACATTGGACAGGGGGAACTTGCGATGAAGCGAGTGGCGCTTTGCATTGTTCTCAGCGCCGGCGTAGCGGCGTTGTTCAATGGCCCGGTCCTTGATCCGGCCAACTGGGCTCTGGTTCTCGCGGGCGTCGCCGGGGGCGGCTTGTTCGTCGGGCGACCGAAGCCGCCGATCGGCATCGACGGCTGACCGTTTTTCAATGTTGGCCCTTGCTATTTGCCGCTTCGTCCGACCTTCGCGCCACGTTCGGGGGCCTCTGCGGCCCTTCCGCGGCCCGTGGCATTTGACACGACAATGCAGGGCCGCTAAGAGCGGCTCCGTTTTCGTCAGGTTTTAGCCTCGTCGATCAAGCCGAGCGATCCACCGAGATCGACGGTCCCCGTCCGGCAGCGCGGTTGCGCCCCCGGGCGCGATCGGCGTTGACTAAACCGGCGGGCGGAGAATGGCGTGGCGAGGCCGAGCGCCTATCTATTCGCTGTTGCTGGTTCGCCCGATCGCCGCAAGGAGCTTCACATGTTCGAGAGCCTTTCCGACAAGCTCTCTGGCATCTTGGATAAACTCACTGGCCGAGGCGCCCTCTCCGAAGAGGACGTCAACGCCGCCATGCGCGAAGTGCGTCGGGCGCTGCTCGAAGCGGACGTCGCGCTCGAGGTGGTGCGCTCCTTCGTCGACCGCACCCGCACCAAGGCCGTCGGCGCCGCCGTCATCAAATCGGTCAGGCCCGGCCAGATGGTGGTCAAGATTGTCCACGACTCGCTCATTGAGACGCTCGGGGGCGAGTCCCAGGCGATCGACCTCAACGCGCCGGCGCCCGTTGCGATCATGCTTGTCGGCCTGCAGGGCGCAGGCAAGACGACGACTGCGGCCAAGATCGCCAAACGTCTTTCCGAACGCGACCGCCGCAAGGTGCTGATGGCCTCGCTCGACGTGAAGCGTCCGGCGGCGCAGGAGCAACTCGCGGTTCTCGGCCAGCAGGTCGGCGTCGACACGCTGCCGATCTTTCCGGGTCAGGACCCGGTCGACATCGCCAAGCGCGCCGAGGCCGCGGCGCGGCTGCAGGGCTACGACGTCGTGCTGCTCGACACCGCGGGCCGTACGCACATTGACGAGCCGCTCATGGAGGAGATGGCGCAGATCCGCGATGCGGCGCGCCCCCACGAGGTGCTGCTGGTCGCCGACGCCCTGACCGGCCAGGACGCGGTCAATCTCGCCAGGAACTTCAACGAACGGGTGGGCCTGACCGGCATCGTGCTCACCCGCATGGACGGCGACGCGCGCGGCGGCGCCGCGCTTTCGATGCGTGCGGTCACCGGCAAGCCGATCAAGCTGCTTGGCGTCGGCGAGAAGATGGATGCGGTCGAGGACTTCCATCCCGCCCGCCTCGCCGACCGGATTCTCGGCATGGGCGATATCGTCAGCCTGGTCGAGAAGGCGGCGCAGACGATCGACGCGACGCAAGCGGCCAAGATGGCCGAGAAGCTGCGCAAGGGCGTCTTCGACCTGAACGATCTCAGCGAGCAACTCGCCCAGATCGAAAAGCTTGGCGGCATGGGCGGCATCATGGGCATGCTGCCGGGGATCGCCAAGATGAAGGACCAGCTCGCTTCCGCCAATCTCGACGACAAGTTCGTCAAGCGCCAGCGCGCCATCATCTCGTCGATGACCCCGGTCGAGCGGCGAAATCCCGATATCCTCAAGGCCTCCCGCAAGAGGCGCATCGCCTCCGGCGCGGGCGTCAATGTCGAGCAGGTCAACCGGCTCCTCAAGCAGCACCGGCAGATGGCCGACATGATGAAGATGATGGGCGGCGCCAACGCCAAGCGCGGCATGATGGGCAAGCTCGGTCAGATGATGGGCCTCGGCAATATGCCGATGCCGACGCCGGAGCAGATCGAGGCGCTGCAGAAGCAGGCGGGCGGCGCAACGCCCGGCCTGCCTCCAGGATCGCCCGGCATCCCGTCGGCGCCGCCGCCCGGCGCCTTCAACCTGCCCCCGCAGTTCCCCGGCCTCGGCGGTCCCAAGCTCCCGGGCCTCGGGGGCGGATTCAATCCGTTCGGGGGGAAGAAGAAATAGACCTGCGCACGGCCTGCCTGGCCTTGGCTTCCCGAGGGCGGGAAACGCTCGGGCCGCTCGAAAACCAACCAAACTCAAACCGCAATCGACTTTGAAAGGAAAACGCGAATGTCCCTGAAAATCCGCCTGTCCCGGGCCGGCGCCAAGAAGCGGCCGTTTTACCGCATCGTGGTCGCCGACGCGCGCATGCCGCGCGACGGCCGCTTCGTCGAGAAGATCGGCACCTTCGACCCGCTGAAGGCCAAGGAGGACGAATCCCGGCTGGTGCTCGACCAGGAAAAGGCGAAGAGCTGGCTCGCCAAGGGCGCCCAGCCGACCGACCGCGTCCTGCGCCTGCTCGACAGCCTTGGCATCGCCAAGCGCGATGCGCGCATGAACCCGGAGAAGGCCAAGCCGAAGAAAAAGGCGCAGGAGCGGCAGGCGGCCGCGGAAGCCGCCGCCGCCAAGGCTGCGGAAGCTTCGGCTGCGTAATTCGGAGGCGTCCGCCCTTTGCGCGCGCGCGACCGGCTCGTTCTCGTCGGCCGGTTTGGCGCGGCGCAGGGCGTGCGTGGCGAGGTTCGCCTGCAGTCCTACACCAGCGACCCGCAGGCGATCAGTTGCTACCGGCCGCTGACGGATTCGTCACGCGGCCAGGCGTTCGTGTTCGAGCGACTGCGTTCGCTCAAAGACGATATGCTGGTTGTGAAAGTGAAGGGCGTCGAGACGCGGGAGGAGGCGTCCGCGCTGACCGGCGTCGAGCTTTTCGCCCGCCGCGACCAGTTGCCCGAGGCGAGCGAGGACGAATTCTACTGCGACGATCTGGTTGGGCTTCTCGCGGCGACCGGCGATGGCCGCAGGCTCGGTCATGTCGCCGCCATTGTGAACTACGGAGCGGGAGACATCCTGGAAATCGCCCCCGAGGGCGGCGGAGAGGCTCTGTTGCTGCCATTCACGAAGACGGTCGTCCCAACGATCGATTTCAGCGCCGGGCGAATCGTGGTGGAGCCGCCGGAGGAGATCGACGGGGATCGCTGATCACTTTGCTCGAGCGCCGCGCTCCTGTTTCCGGAATGCGCCGCGGCATTGCGTCCTCGAACGATTTGCGCTTTATGCCGGCGAGGCGCGCCCCTCTGCGGGCCGGTAGCTCAATGGTTAGAGCCGGCCGCTCATAACGGTCTGGTTGCAGGTTCGAGTCCTGCCCGGCCCACCAGGGCGTCTCGCGAACGGCGAAATCGTCAGAAAAAACAATCTTATAGCGGGATTCCGCGCCCATCCGAAAATCGTTTGACCGAATCAGCGGGATCGATTCCAGTCGTCTGGTGAAGACGAATTGCAATTTCCTCAGCGGAGCGGATCGGGCCGACCTGGTGAAGATCGTCAGGGACGGGCTGGAGGAGCATCGCATCGTCCGCCGGGCGAACGCCATCCTTCTGCTCGACAAGGGCTGGTCCTTTGCCGCGATTGCCGAAGCGCTGTTCCTCGACAACTCGACCATCCGCATCTGGCTCAAGGAATTCCAGGAAGGCGGCGTCGAGGCGATCGTCCTGTTCGACCTGAAGGGCGGAACCGGGCGGCTGTCGCCCCTCCAGATCGACGAATTGCGCGCTTGGGCGACGGAGGCGCTGCCGACGTCGACCACCGAAATCGGGCAATTCATCCTGGATCGGTTCGGGTTCGACTATGGCCGCTCCGGACTGATCAAGCTGATGAACCGCATCGGATTCGACTGGAAGAAGCCGGAATCCGTGCCCGGCAAGATCGACGTGGAGACCCAGCAAAAGTTTATCGACGCGCATGAGGACTTGCGCAACTCGCTCGGCCCGGACGAGACGGTCGTCTACGTCGACGCCGTCCATCCGACCCACCAGGCCAAGCCCGCTGGACGCTGGCTGCCGCGCGGACAGCGCTGCGCACTTCCCGCGGCCTCCGGACGCGACCGGCTGAACCTGCACGGCGCGATCGACCTGGAGACCGGACGGACCAGCATCATGGATGTCCAGACCGTCGACGCGGCAAGCACGATCGCCTTGTTCGAGGCGCTGGAGCGCTCCCATTCAACGATGAGCCGCATCCATGTTTTCCTCGACAACGCCCGCTACCACCACGCCAAAGTCGTCCAGGGCTGGCTGCAACAGCCAGGCAGGCGCATCGTCCTGCACTTCGTGCCGTCATACTGTCCGCATCTCAACCCGATCGAGCGGCTGTGGAAGGTGATGCACGAGAACGTCACCCACAACAGATGCTACGCCAAATTCCGCGACTTCGCCGAAGCCGTGCTCGGTTTCCTGCGTGAAACCGTGCCTCAGCGGTTCGACGAGTTCTCGTCAACCATCACCGACAATTTCCGCGTCATCGACCCGAGGGATTTTCGGATCCTCGCGTGACGCCGCTATATCAGTCGTCATTGCAGGCTTGCGCCTCGCACAGAGCAGGATTCGGCGCCTGGGCGTTCCCCTGACGCGAAGCGCTCCTTACTTCGACCGCTTCATGGCCGCATGTCTGAAGGCGGAGATGGAGTATCTGGACATCTTCTTCCAGCGCGAAGGCGGCAAGATGGAGGAAGGGCCGCGGCGACGAGCAGGACCGCCTGCTCGCGGCCTGCCGGGACAGCCGCTGCAAGCCGCTCGCTGCGATCGTCGACCTCGCTTGGGAGACGGCCTGTCGCCGCGGCGAGATCGTCGACCTCCTGCGCCGCGAGGAGGTCGACCTCGAAGGTCGCACCGCCAACCTGGGGGGGGGTGAAATCGGTCGACGGATCTATCGGGAACGAACGATTGCCTTGTCGTTGCGCGCCGTCGAGATCCTGCGCGAGCTTTTTCCGGCTCGGTGCGGTCCCGTGTTCTCGAATAGGCTGACAGCATCTCCCGGAACTTCTGCGCCGCTTGCAAAAGGGTTGGCATCAGGGATCTGACCTTCCACGACCAGCGCTCCGAAGGCGCCTCGCGTATGGCTGGCGACCGCGGTCTCGACATCGTCGCACTCGCCGAGCAGGGTGGCTGGAGGTCTCTCCAGGTCCTCAAGAAATATTACAGGCCGAACCTACGCAAGATCGCTTCAAAACTCGACGGTAGGCAGTAGAACCCACGGCGCCGTGCCGCAAAGCGCGGCAGTTCAAGGCGACGAGCGGCGAAGTCCGGCGCCTGACAAGAGCGATTCCTAAACTCCCAAATGTGTTTCTCGTTCTGAGAAAAGTCGTTCGAACTGAAGAAGTAATGGGGGTGTTGGCCCCTTTATTCGAGGGCGGCTACCGACGTTTTGAAAGGTGGCGCGGTCAAGCTTTCTTTTTCAGACCGAGAGAACACATTCGGGCGATGAAGCCGCGCATGGGTCCATTTGCGGCCTATTTTGCATCAAGGCAACGTGGGCTTGATCGGCTTGAGGGGCGGCGACGCGTTCCAAACTACCGCTGACCTGTGAAATACGAACAACCCTCGATGGCGGCGGCGAAATGCCGTGGTCCATCGCCATGCCGGGCAAGGTCATCCGACTTGCCCGGATGATTCGGTCCGGTGAGAGCTAACTCCTCAGCTCGGGGCGCCTACGATTACGAATATCGTCGGACTGTACCACCCGGATTTCCTTGACCCCGATTGTCAACGCGTTCGGAGCAACGGGAGAAGGGAGCCAGCGCCGATCGGTCGAGAGCCCGCCGTGCAAGCTGAAGGCGATACCAGCCGCTCCTCAAAAGCGATTTAGAGGCAGGTCACCGTAACCGACGCGCGATGTCGTCAATGGGCGGCGCGCGGGAGCGGACCCCGGCAGTGATCGGCGGAGCGGCGGAAATTGCGGCTCCCCTTCTCCCATCGGGAGAAGAGCCTGCACTCGGGCTTGACCCGAGGGTGGCGCGGCCCTCGGACTTGATCCGGGGGGCCGGATGAGGGGACTGCGCCTCAATAATTTGGGCGTAAACCCCTCATCCCTGCCCTTCTGCCGACGGGAGAAGGGAGCCAGCGCCCCATCGGTCGAGAGCCCGTCCTGAACGCCGGCATCGAGGCGCATTGACACTTTCGGCGACCGCCCGCCCCTCGCGCAGTGCCTGCGTCCCCAGGCTGGCGGATCATCCGATTGCCGCTCCGGACATGCAACAATTCCTTGCCTTGCGTGGAGTTTTGTGTTCTCCTTTTGTTCTCACCGACCCTCGCAATGGAGACCCCCGTGTTCGCCTCTCTCGACGCCCCCCTTTCCGCCGCCCCCTCGCCTCGGCCTGCCGACCCGCGCGCCGCGCGGCTGGCGAAATTCAAGCGGGAACAGCGCATCGTCGAATACCTCAATCGCGGCGTGGCGGTGGCCGAGATCGCGGCGCAGGTGGGGTTGAGCGAGAAGCGCATGCACGCCGTGGTCCGAGACATCCTCGACCGCCGCATGCCGCATCCGCCGAAGGAATTCGTCGCGATCCAGGTGAGCCGGCTCAACGAGGCGCTGCTGGTCGCCTACAGCGCCATGTCGCTGACCAACCTCAAGGCGGTCGACCAGGTGGTCAAAATCGTGCGCGAGCTCGACCGCTATCATGGGCTTTCCGCCGTCGCCGGCCGGCGCCGCTTCGAGCCGGACGCGCTCGCTGCGCCCGACGAAGCGACCGTCGCCTATGGCGGGGCGTTCGTCTGCCGGGCCGAATGGGCGGCGGCGGACGATGAGGATCTTGCGCTCGCGGGGGCGGACGCGCGCCCGGAAAATCCGCCGGAAGCCATTGAAAAGATTGATTCCGCGCCCGGAGAAATCGAGACGAGCCCGGCGACGCAGAACCCCCTCGCCCTCCCCGGGCTCTTGACCCGGGGATCGCGGGGAGAGGGTCGGGGTGAGGGGCCTGGGCGATTGGCCGCCGAATCTCACCCAGCCCCTCATCCTAGCCTTCTCCCCGTGAACGGGGAGAAGGGACACGTCGGCGCCTCCGCCGGCGACGGTCGCCCGGGATTTCAGCTGCAAGCCATTGAAAGGATTGATTCCGTGCCCGGGCCATTCGAGGCTGAAGCGCTTGCCCGAGCGGCCGGCGCCGCGAGGAGCCCCCAGGGGGACGCGGCGACCGAGCCGGCCGTCGAACGCCCTGCGGCCTCTGGATCGCCGCGCCCCTGCGGGGCTCGCGACGACGGTGACGGCCATGCGACCGGGCCGGGCGTCTCGACTCCTCCCCGGCCCGACCATCGCCCGGAATTCTCTCCGCAAGCCGCTGAAAAGATTGATTCCGCGCCCGGGCGCGTGGAGCCTGAAGCGCTTGCCGGCACGCTCGTCGTCGCGAGCGACTCGCGGTTCCCGGGCCGTGACCCGGGAATGATCCGGCTGGACACGGCGATCCGGCCGGACGTCGAACGCCGTGCGGCCTCTGGATCGCCACGCCCCACCGAGGCTCGCGATGACGGCGAGGGCCATGCGACTGAGCACGGCGCCTCGCCGCCTCGGCCCGAGGATCGCCCGGAATTTTCGCGCCCGGAATTCCCGCTCCAAGCCCCTGAAAAGATTGATTCCGCGCCCGGAAAAAGCGAGCCCTCCGAGGCGGCGCCCGCGGCGCCTGCCGAATTCCCGGTCATTCGCATGCCGATTTTGACGTCGACCGGCTTGAAGTTCGTCAACGCCCGGAGGACGCCGAACGGCATGACCGCCTGCTAAAGCGCGCGTGAAGCAATTCAAACAACCCTCGACCGTCATTGCGAGGAGCGACCCCCGGGTCGAAGAGCCCGGGGGGACGACGCAATCCATGCCGCAGCCCTCGCCCTGCGGCATGGATGGCTTCGCCTTCGGCTCGCAACGACGGCGGGGGAATTTGGCGCACTTATTTTGCTGAGCGCCTAAAGACTCGGATAGATCGGAACCGCCGGCAAGTCGGCCTCGCCCTTGGCCACCGTCCGCGTCGCACGAGCGACGACGCTCGCCAGTTCCACCCCTTTCGCCGCCACAATGAAGGCGGCATGGAAATGCCGCCCCCCGGCGCCATATCCAACGAGGCCGATGCGCATGTCGCTTGCTCCTGCACGTCCCCGCAAAAATCCCGCGTTTGCAACGAGCCTAGAGCCGGCGCCGGTCATCTGGTCCCTTATGCCAGCCCCGCCTCCTTCAGCGTCGATTCAATCTCGGCGACGCCCTTCTTTGCGTATCGAAGGGCCGGAGCCTTTTTCGGATCCTGTTCGGCCTCGAGCACCACCCACCCGGAATAGCCCTTGAGCGCCCGAAAGACTTCGACGTAATCGATCATCCCGTCGCCCGGCACGGTGTAGACGCCGAGATCCTCGCCCATGCCGAGGATCGAGTCGAGGAAGCTCCAGTCGCCCGCGTTCGATTGACGCATCTGGGGCTCGCGCACGTCCTTGCAGTGCACGTGGCCGATGCGCGCCCGATAAGCGCTCGCCAGCGCCGCCGGATCCGAGCCGCCCCAACGGGCGTGCCCCGTGTCGAGCAGCAGGTGCACGGGCGGCTTGGTGTGGGCCATGAAGGCGTCGATGTCCCGCTCCGACTGGATGATCGTGCCCATGTGGTGATGGTAACAGAGCTTTAGCCCCTCGCCGGCGACACGTTCGGCGAATTCGGTCATCTTCGCTCCGAAGCCGACCCAGTCACCTTTTCCGAGCCGCGGGCGCTCCGACAACGGACGCGAACGATCGCCATGGATGCAGTTCGATGTCTCGGCGACGACGACGACGTCGGCGCCCGCGCCCTTCGTCATGGCGATATGGGCTTGCGCCGCGTCGAACTCTTCGCGGGCCGAACGCTTGAGCAATTCGGTCGAGTACCAGCCGCCGACAAACACCATTCCGAATTCGGCGAGCTTGTCCTTCAGCGCGAGCCCGTCGGATGGCATCTTGTGGCCCTTTTCCATGCCGACGACGCCCGCTTCTTTGGCCTCGGCAAGGCAGGTTTCGAGCGACGTCTCGCCGCCGATCTCCTGCAAATCGTCGTTCGTCCAACCGATTGGGTTGGCACCGATGCGAATGGTCATGTTCAGTCTCCATCGCGCTAGCCGGCAGCGCGTCTCCATATTCGCCCTGGCAGGCCGAGCTTGAGGGGGCGCCAGCGACCAACATATCGCCTCGAAAGAAAGATGCAGTCTCTTTCGCTTACACCGACTTCCGCCGTCGCTGCCGGTACTGATCGGCGACCACCGCGGCGATGATGACGCCTCCCTTGATGATTTCCTGGTAGTGCGCGTCGACGTTGAGGAAGGTGAAGCCCGAGGTCAGAATGCCGAGGATGACCGCGCCGATAACAGTGCCCGTCATGCGCCCGACGCCGCCCGAGAGCGAGGTGCCGCCAATGACCGCGGCCGCAATCGCGTCCAGCTCGAAGCCGACGCCAACGCCGGCCTGGCCGCTGATCGCCCGCGCCGTATGCACGATGCCCGACAGGCCCGAGAGCAAGCCCGCGAACATGTAGACGACCACGGTGTGGCGCTCGACGTTGATACCTGAGACGCGGGCGGCAAGCGGGTTTGCGCCGATCGCGTAGGTGAACTTGCCGTAGCGCGTGTAGCGCAGCGCGATATGGAAGATGAAGGCGACGCCGAGGAAAATGATGACCGGCCACCACCCCGAACCGATGGCGGCGAAGGAGTCGGTCAGATTGCCGATCGGCTGGCCGTTAGTGTACCAGTCGGCGACGCCGCGCGCCGACACCATCATGCCGAGCGTCGCGATAAAGGGGGGGATTTTGGTGTAGGCGATCAGCCAGCCGTTGATGACGCCGACGCCGAGGCCGCAGAGGAGTCCCACCGCCACCGGGATGATCGGGTTGAGGCCTGTGAGGCTCGGATAGACGGCGTGGCTATAGCCTGCAACCTGGGCGAGACTCGCCGCGACCATCGCTGTCATGCCGACAACCGAGCCGGACGAGAGGTCGATGCCCGCCATGATGATGGTCTGCGTGACGCCGACGGCGATGATGCCGATCTCCGCTTCCTGCAGGATCATGATCTTGAGGCGCAGGGGATTGGCGATGAAGCTCTGACCGACGAAGATCCAGCCGAGGACTTCGAAGAGCAGCATCATGCCGATCATGACACCGAGGATGCTGAGCTCCGGCGGGAGGCGACGCTTTCCAGCGACGGGCGTGTCGGCGGTTGCGGGCGGTGAGGCGGAGGAAATGTCATTGGCCATGGTCTTTTGTTCCTGAAGCCTATGGGTCGCGGCGCTACTGCGACGCGAGCTCCATGATCCTGACCTGGTTCGCGTCCTTGCGCTCTACGATCCCCGTCATGCGGCCCTCGTGCATGACGAGGATGCGGTCGCTCATGCCAAGCACCTCAGGGAGCTCGGATGAGATCATCAAGACTGCGACGCCTTGGCCGGCGAGTTCGGTGATCAGCTTGTGGATTTCGGCCTTGGCGCCAACGTCGATGCCGCGGGTCGGTTCGTCGAGAATGAGGATCCTGGGCCTGATCATTAGCCAGCGAGCGATCAGGACTTTTTGCTGATTGCCGCCCGAGAGATTGATGATCGGCTCTTCAAGATCGGGCGTGCGCACCCTGAGCCGCTGTTTCTGTTGCAGGCAAAGCCTCTCGATCTCTCGCTCCTTGACAAAGCCCGCGGTCGCATGGCCGTGGCGCAGCAGAGCGACCTGCATGTTGGCCATGATATCGAGCAGGAGGAAGCAGCCGCTCTCCTTGCGGTCTTCGGTGAGGAAGCCCATCCCTGCGTCCATCGCCGTGCCGGGGTGGCCGATTGCGATTTCCTCGCCGTTGATCAGGATCGTGCCGGAAGTGGCAGGCGTCACGCCGAACAGGGTCTCCGCGACGTTGCTGCGTCCCGAACCGACAAGGCCGGCAAAACCGAGAATCTCGCCCTTGCGCAGATCGAAGGAGACGCCGTGAAACTTGCCTTCAAGACAGAGATCACGCACCGAGAGAACGACATCGCCGATCGGCACCGTCTCCTTCGGGAACATCTGGGTGATTTCGCGTCCGACCATCTCCCGGATGATGTCGTCGCGGGTGACGTCGGCGGAGGCGTGCTCGCCGACGAAGCGGCCGTCGCGGAACACCGACACCTCGTCGGCGATTTCGAACAGCTCATTCATCTTGTGGGTGATGTAGATGATGCCCTTGCCTTGGCCCTTCAGCGTCCGGATGATCTTGAACAGATGCTCAACCTCGCGCTCGGTCAGCGCGGACGTCGGCTCGTCCATGATGAGAACATCCGAATCGTAAGACACCGCCTTGGCGATCTCGACCATCTGGCGATTGGCGACGGAAAGGTCGCGGATCTCCGACTCAGGATTGAGCGGAATGTCGAGTTGCTGAAACAGCGCCTGAGTCCGGCGGCGCATCTCATCATGCCTAACGAGACCGAACGCATTCAGAGGCTCACGGCGGATCCAGATGTTTTCGGCCACCGTCATGAAGTTCATCAGGTTGAGTTCCTGATGGATCATGGCGATGCCGTACTGGAGCGCGTCGAGCGGCGAGGTCAGTTTGATCTCCTGCCCCTTCAGTTTGAAGGAGCCCGCATCGGGCGTGTAGACGCCGGCGATGATCTTCATCAAGGTCGACTTGCCGGCGCCGTTCTCGCCCATCAGCGCATGAACGTGGCCGCGCTTCAGCCGGAACGACACGTCGTCGAGCGCGAGCACGCCGGGAAAGGCTTTGCGGACGCCCTCGACTTCGAGAAGGTATTCGGCGCCGGGAATGACCCCGCTCTGCCTGACGACTTCCGCGGTCGATGGACTGATTGTGGCCATGGCGCTCCGTCCCGCTGGTTTACGGCGCCGCCTTGTTCCCGGGGGCCGGCGCCAACTCTATCACGTTTCATCTTTCGGGAAGGCCCGGAGGCGCGCTGGGAGGAACGCGCGCCCCCGGTGTTCCCAACTCGCCAGGAGGCCGGCGAGAAGGGCGATCGGTCAGTTCTTCTTCATGTACTGGTCAAGATTGGCCGGAGTGACGAGTTCAAAGGGGACCTTGACCCACTTCTCGATTGGTTTGCCGGCGGCGAGCGCGAGCGCGGCGTCGACAGCCCCCTTGCCTTGCCCAGCGGCGTTCTGGAACACGGTCACCTTGAGGTCCCCGGCCTTCATCGAGGCGAGCGCGTCCTGAGTCGCGTCCACGCCGCCGACGATCGCCTTCTTGGTGTCGACGCCGGCCGACTTCATCGCCTGAAGCGCGCCGATCGCCATTTCGTCGTTGTTGGAGATCACGGCGTCGAACTTCATGCCCTTCGACAGCCAGTTGGTCATCAGGTTCTGACCCTGGGTGCGATCCCAGTTGGCGGTCTGCTCGGCGATGATCTTCATGCCTTTGCACTCGGGGGTCGCGATCACGTCATGGATGTCCGCCGTGCGCTGCACCGCGGCCTGATTGGAGAGCTGGCCCTCGATGACGAGAATATCGCCCTTACCTCCGAGCAGCTTGCAGATCTGCTGCGTCTCGTAGGTTCCGGATTCCTTCTCGTCAGAAGCGACGACTGCGGCCTTGGGACCCAGCGTTTCGAGGTCGGCCGGCAAGCGGTTGACATAGACGAGCGGCACGCCGGCCGCGGCGGCGGCCTTGGTGATGGCCGGGGTGGCGGACGTATCGACCGGATTGACGATGATCGCGTCTACACCATTGGCGATGAAGTTCTGCACCTGGCTGATCTGCTTCGAGACGTCGTCCTTGGCGTCCTCGATCTGCAGCGTCACGCCCGGCTGCGTCTTGGCGTAATCCGATATGCTGTTGCGCAGCACGGTCAGGAAATTGTCGTCGAACTTGTCCATCGACACACCGATCTTGGTGGCGAAGGCGGGGCTCGCGAGCACAGTTGTGGCTGCGAGCGCAATAAGAATGCGTTTCATGGTCAATTCCTCCCTCAACAGCGCCTTCGGCGCTGAACGGTTTTTGGACTTCAGATCGTAAACGACCGATCGGAGAAAGTCCCGACTAGGCTTTAGGCGAGAACGTCGCGCCGCGCACGCAGCTTTTTGACGTTTTACCATCAACTGCTAGGATGCCGGGAAACTCAAGAAGAGCCGGGAACGAGAGGAACAGGTGGTCACGCGGACGCGTCGCAAACGGTCTCCCAGGTTTATCGAAATTGCCGTTGAGGCCGGGGTCAGCCCGTCGACCGTCGATCGCGTCCTCAACGAACGCGGAAGCGCTTCGAAAAAGGCGCGGCAAAAGGTGATCGCCGCCGCGCAGAAGCTGGGCGTGCCTCGAATCCTGCCGAGCGCCGCTCATGAGCTCGTCCATATAGACGTCCTGCTTCCGGACAATACGACGCCCTTCTTTCTGCGGCTGCGGGCGGCGCTTGCAAGCGCCTGCTCTATCCTCGACAAGCGGATCGTCGTCCACCGCCGCACCGTTGAAGGGGCTGACGAGACCTCGCTCGTCAAGGCGATCCTCAAACCGCCCTATCGCCGCCAGGGGTTGATCGTCGCCGCGCCTGACACCCAATCCGTGCGGCAGGCGCTGAGGGATGTCCTAGATCAAAGCGAATCTGTTGTAACCGTCGCCTCGAATGTCGCCGACGTCCAGGGCATCGCCTATTTTGGCGTCGACAACTACCGCGCGGGTCGCACGGCGGGACTCGTTATGGGTCGTTTCGCTCGTCGTTCCGGACGCGTCATGTTCCTGAGCGGGCGAAACGACTGGGCGGCGCACCAGCAGAGAACGGCAGGTTGTCGGGAAGCCCTGACCCATTCGTTCCCGAATCTTCGCTGCGATGCGTCGTCGTTCGAAACCCTCGATGACGAATACCGCTGTTTTGTCGCGGTGGCGGGGGCGATGCGATCGGCCGAGCTTGCCGGGGTCTACAACAGCGGCGCCGGTTCTGCTGGAATAAAGGACGCCCTGGATCAGTTCGATCCGCAACGCAGCGTGACCTGGATAACGCACGAACTTTCGGACGACCACCGGCAGTATCTCCAGTCCGGCGTACTCGATATGGTTATCGACCAGGATCCGGACATGCAGGCCTTCATGGCCCTGCGTTACCTGGTCGAGCGCGCGGATACGAACCCTGCGAAGACTTCCCCTGGTTCTTTCGGGTGCGAGTTTCACGTCTACTTCACAGAAAACGTGAAAGAGGGGCACTACCTCTTCCCAGACGATCGCCCTCCCAATCGAACGCGAAGATAGCGATCGTCGATCGCCGACGTAGTCACACACTTCCGCAGACTCGCATTGCAGGCGAGGCGTGTGAATCTGCCTTCGCAAGACTTGTCCGTCTTGACGGTAAATCATCAAGATGCCGCGTGCCCCACGAAGCGCATTGGCCTACAGAGCATCAAAACGGTGACGGAGGAGACAGAATGAAAATCGCCCTCGATCCCTACATGCACCGGCATCTGTCGCTCGAAGAGCTACCGCGCAAGGTCGCCGAGCTCGGCTACGAATGGATCGAGCTTTCGCCGCGCGACGACTTCCTCGCCTGGTGGGTGCACCCGCGCGCCTACCCCGAGCGCATCGCGAGCTTCAAGAAGGCGCTCAAGGACCACGGCGTGAAGATCGCCTCGCTCCTGCCGATGTACCGCTGGGCTAGCCCGCACGAGGACGAGCGCCAAACCGCCGTGCGTTACTGGAAGCAGGCAATCGAGATCGCCGTCGCGATGGGCGTCGACACGATGAACTCCGAGTTCGGCCGCGGGCCTTCGCCCGATCGCGGCCACTCAGCCAACTGCTGCGGCGGTCAGTTCACCCACGAATCGAGCGAAGCCGCGTGGTGGCGCTCGATGGAGGAGCTTGTCCCCGTGTTCGAGAAAGAGGGCGTTCAGCTGAACGTCGAGCCGCATCCCGAGGACTGGTGCGAGACGCTCCACCCCGCGGTCGACATGATCCGCACGCTCAACTCGAAGGCGGTCAAGTTCCTCTACTGCGCGCCGCACACGTTCTACTTCGGCGACGACATTCCGCAGATGATTCGTGACGCGGGGTCGCTGATAGCGCATGTCCATGTCGCCGACACCTACAACCACAAGGCCTCGTCGGGCCTGCGTTACATCTGTAATCCGCCGGGCGCGAAGGTGACGATCCACCAGCACATGGACATCGGCCAGGGCGAGGTGAACTGGGATCAGTTCTTCTCCTCGCTGGCCAGCGTCGGCTTCGACGGGATCATGACCTCCTGCGTCTTCGCCTGGGAGGAGCGCGCCGACGAGTCTGGCCGCTTCATGCGCGAGACGATGCAAAACTACGTCGACAAGTACTGGACGAAGCCGAAGGCCTGAATGCATCCGCACGCAGCGGCGCCGGACCCTTTCTTAGCAAGGACACGCGAAAATGACCCTAAATGTCGGCGTCATCGGCATCGGAATGATCGGCCGGGAGCACATCCATCGGCTGGTGAACAAGCTTGTCGGGGCGAAAGTCGTCGCGCTTGCCGACGTCAATCCGAAGCAGGCCGAGACGGCCGCGGCTGACTTGCCTGGCGCCAAGGTCTATGCGACCGGCGAGGCGCTGATCGCGGCGCCCGAAGTGCAGGCGGTCGTCGTGACCTCCTGGGGGCCGACGCACGATGTGTATGTACTCGATGCGATCAAGGCCGGCAAACCTGCCTTCTGCGAAAAGCCGCTCGCCACAACCGCGGAAGCCTGCCTTCGCATCGTCGAGGCGGAAATCGCCTCCGGCCGCCGTCTCGTGCAGGTCGGCTTCCAGCGCCGTTACGACAAAGGCTATCGCGCCTTGAAGAAGACGATCGACGATGGCGCCATCGGCGCGCCGCTGATGATCCATTGCGCCCATCGCAACCCATCGGTGCCGGAGGCCTACGTCAGCGACATGGCGATCGTCGACACCTTCATTCACGAGATCGACGCGCTCCGCTGGCTGATCGCCGACGATTACGTCTCGGCGCAGGTGCTCGTTCCCCGCAACACGAAGCACACGCACGCGAAGCTCAACGATCCGATCATCGTCCTACTTGCGACCAAGAGCGGCGTGCGCATCGACGGCGAGGTCTTCGTCAACTGTCGCTACGGCTACGACATCCAGTGCCAGGTGGTAGGCGAGGAAGGCGTCGCCAGTCTGCCTGAACCCGAGAGCGTGCTCCTGCGCCGCGACGCCAAACTCTCCACCACGATTATGCAGGACTGGAAGCTACGCTTCATCGATTCTTATGATGCAGAGCTGCAGGACTGGATCGAGGCGGCCACGGCCGGCAGGGTCAATGGCCCCAACGCCTGGGACGGTTACTTCGCCGCCGTCACCGCGGACACATGCCTCAAGGCCATGCACACCGGCGAGGTCGCACCGATCGTGACCAAGCCGCGCCCCGCCTTCTACGCCTGAAGATCGAGCGAGAGGGGCTCGAGACGCATCAATTTCAAGGAAAAGTCCATGACAACGTGCAAGATCAAGTTCGGCTTCAACCACATGATTTATCCGTCGCTGACGCCGGACGCGCTGGTGGACGCCGCCGTCAAGCTCGGCGCCGTCGCGATCGAGTTGCGCAACGACGTCGGCGAGAACAGTCTGAAGGATGAAGGAACCGCCCGCCGGGTCGGCGCGAAAGCGAAGGACGCCGGGCTCGAAGTCGCGAGCGTCAACGCCCTCTATCCGTTCAACGTCTGGAACAACGAGAGGGCCCGTCAGACTGAGGCGCTCGCCAAGCTTGCCGAGGAGGCCGGAGCAAAGGCTCTGGTGATGTGTCCGCTCAACGAAGGCAAAATGCTCGAAGACACGCCGGAGAAGGCGGCGTCTTTACGCGCGGCGCTGACCGAAATCCGGCCGATCCTCATTGCGCACGGCCTCAAGGGCTACGTCGAGCCGCTCGGGTTCCCGGTCTCGTCGCTGCGCATGAAGCGCAACGCGCTAGCCGCCATCGACGACATCGGCGGGGCTGACGTCTTCTCGCTCGTGCACGACACCTTCCATCACCGCGGCGCAGGGGAGGAGTTGGTGTTCGCTTCACGCACCGGTCTCGTTCACATTTCCGGGCTCGAAGAGCCCGCCATCACTTTCACCGACATGCTCGACGGCCATCGCGTGCTCGTCGGCCCGAAAGACCGGCTCGGCAACGTCGAGCAGCTTCGCCAGCTCTACGCCGGCGGGTACGACGGCGTGGTCTCGTTCGAGCCTTTCGCCAAGGAGGTCCACGACCTGGCCGATCCGATCGAGGCGGTTCGAAACAGCATGGCCTATGTGCGCGAAGCTCTTGCGTGAATTCCGGCGGCATGGTGACCCGATAGACTCGTCTATCGTTTCGACCGGCAGTCTTGGTCCATATCAGGCCTCAATCGGAATTCTGGTTCGGTCTCCCGCTAATACGCCGTTGCTCCGCGACGGCGACTGCGAGGGCCGCGGCCAGGGTCATGGTCGCGGCGAGCGTGCGAAATCCCTCAAAGTCGCTCTCGACAACCTCGAACCAGACGCTGGTGGTCAACGCCAGCGGACTGAACGGGCTGTCGGTGATCGCGACGAGCGGCGTGTTCTGGCTGGCGACCTGCCGCGTGTATTCGACCGTCGCGGGCGCATAGGGCGTGAAACTGACCGCGAGCGCGGCGTCCCGCGGACCGGCGAAAGACAGGATCTCTCGGTCCACGCCGCTCGGCGAGCCGGCGAGCACGGTCTTGACGCCAAGCGTCCCGAACGCATAGCTCAAATAAGCGGTGATCGGATACGATCGCCTGAGGCCGATCAGATAGACAGTGTCCGCGTCTGCGAGGATCTGCGCCGCCTTTTCCAGGTCCTCGGGCTTGATCCGCTGCTTGAACCGTTCGACCGACCGGGTCGCCGCCTGGCTGAAGCCGTCGATCAGCGCCATCGCGGGCGAGTGCCCGGAGGTGTGCGCGTCGAACGACTGGAGACGCGCCTCGTAATTATTCGGCCGGTCGCGCAGCCGCTGCTGGAACACCGCCTGCAGTTCGCTGTAGCCGCTGTAGCCGAGCGCTTTGGCGAAACGCACCAGGGTGGACGGCTGCACAGCCGCCCGCTCGGATATGCTGCCGACCGTTCCGAACGCGATATCGTCCGGAAACTCGATCGTGTAGGCTGCGACCTGCGCCAGTCGCCTCGGCAGCTTGTCGCGCCTTTGGATGATCAGGTCGCGCAATTCGTTGAACGCTTGGGGCGGGATGTCGGTGAGCGCTTCCGTCATGGATGTGTCTCGTGACCCGGCTTCAGGCAGACGCCGGCGCGAAAATAGCCTAGCCGAGATCCCGTCGATTGCAAAATGAAACTGTTGACGACCGCAGAAAATGGAATATAAGTTCCACGAGAAGGTTCCTCAGGGCGGCGGATCGCAGGGAGGGACGCTGCTGCGATTGCCTTAAACCGGGCGTGGTCGCAAGGGCGCGCGCGGGGGGGCGGAGACAGAGGCTAAAATCATGACGCTCAAGTTCGGGCTTCTGGGCGCTGGCCGCATCGGCAAGGTCCACGCGAGAGCCGTCGCAGCCGCCTCCGGGGCAAAACTCGTGGCGGTCGCCGACGCCATTCCCGACGCCGCCGAGGCGATAGCCAAGAGCTATGCCGCCGAGGTTCGCAGCGTCGACGCGATCATGAATGCGAAGGACATCGACGCGGTGCTGATCACCACGCCGACCGACATGCACGCCGACATGATCGAACAGGCGGCCAGGGCCGGCAAGGCGATCTTTTGCGAAAAGCCGATCGATCTGTCGGTCGGGCGCGTTCGGCGCTGCCTCGACGTCGTGCGGGCCGAGAAGGCCGCGCTGATGATCGGATTTAACCGCCGCTTCGACCCGAACTTCCGCGAGGCGCGCGCCCGGATCGACGCCGGCGCGATCGGCGACGTGGAAATGGTGTCGATCACGTCGCGCGACCCCGGCCCCCCGCCAGCGGCCTACATCGCCCGCTCAGGCGGCCTGTTTCGCGACATGACGATCCATGATTTCGACATGGCGGCGTTCCTTTTGGGCGAGGATCCCGTCGTCGTGTTCGCCGCCGCCTCGAACCTTGTCGATCCGGCGATCGGCGCCGCGGGCGACGTCGACAGCGCCTCGCTCGTCCTGACCACCAGGTCGGGCAGGATCGCCCAGATTTCCAATTCGCGGCGTGCGACCTACGGCTACGACCAGCGGATCGAGGTTCACGGGTCCAAGGGTATGATTTCGGCGGAAAACGTCCGCGAGACCACCGTGGAGGTGGCGGACGCCAGCGGCTATCGCCGCGACGCGCTCCTCAACTTCTTCATGACGCGCTACTCGCAGGCCTACGCCAACGAGATCGCGGCCTTCATCTCGGCGGTCGAGGCTGGCCGTCCGATGAGCCCGTCTGGTGAGGACGGCCTCAAGGCGCTGGTCATGGCGGACGCGGCGCTGAAATCGTTGAAGGAAGGCCGGCAAGTCCAGATCGTCGACTGAGCGGCGGTGGGGACACGCGGCGCGCCCTTCGCCGCCGCTCCTCCCGGTTTGAGAGGATCGGGCCTGAAAGGACGCGGTCCGGCCGCCGGCGAGTTCGCAAAGCGGGAGGAGACGGCCGCGAGACCATGGAAAAGACGCTCGACCTGATCTCCATCGGCCGCTCTTCGGTCGACCTCTACGGCCAGCAGATCGGCAGCCGGCTCGAAGACATCGGCAGCTTCGCCAAATCGGTCGGCGGCTGCCCGGCCAACATCGCCATCGGCACGGCGCGGCTGGGCTTGAAGTCTGCGCTGATCACGCGGGTGGGGGCCGAGCAGATGGGGAACTTCATCCGCGAACAACTCGTCCGCGAGGGCGTCGCGATCGACGGCGTTCATGTCGACAGGGATCGCTTGTCGGCGCTGGTGCTGCTCGCCGTGCAGAGCGAGGGCGTCTCGCCGACGACCTTCTATCGCTCCGACTGCGCCGACATGGCGCTGGACGAAAGCGACATCCACGAGGACCTCGTCGGTCGCAGTCGCGCGGTCGTCGTGACCGGAACCCACTTCTCTAAGCCGGCGGCCGCCGCCGCGCAGGCGAAGGCGATCGCGCTGGCGAAGAGGCATGGCGGCAAGGTGGTGTTCGACATCGACTATCGGCCGAACCTCTGGGGCCTCGCCGGCCACGAGGCGGGTTTCGAGCGCTACGTGAAGTCGGAGGCGGTGTCGGCGCGCCTCAAGACTGTGCTCCCCAACTGCGACCTGATCGTCGGCACGGAAGAGGAGATCATGGTCGCAGGCGGCGCCGACAGCGTGCTCGATGCGCTGAAGGGCATCCGCGCGATTTCCGGCGCGACCGTCGTGCTCAAACGCGGCGCTCAGGGCTGCATCGTCTATGACGGGCCCATCTCAGACGACCTCGAAGGCGGAATCGTCGGCCGCGGCTTTCCGATCGAGGTGTTCAATGTGCTGGGAGCCGGCGACGCGTTCATGTCGGGCTTCCTGCGCGGCTGGCTCAAGGGCGAAGACCTCGCGACCTCAGCAACCTGGGCCAACGCCTGCGGAGCGTTCGCGGTGTCGCGTCTGCTCTGCTCGACGGAATATCCGACATGGGCCGAGCTCAAGTATTTTCTCGATCACGGCAGCCGCGAGCGGGCGCTACGCAAGGACGCGGCGCTGAGCCACATCCACTGGGCGACGACCCGAAGGCGCGAGATCCCGCAGCTAATGGCGCTCGCGATCGATCATCGCGCTCAGTTGGAGGAATTGGCGGGGGACGAAGCGGCGGTTCGGCGCGTTCCTGCGTTCAAGGTTCTTGCCGTTCGCGCCGCGCGCCGCGTCGCCGGCGGCCGTCCCGGCTTCGGCATGCTGCTCGACGACAAGTATGGGCGCGACGCGCTGTTCGCGGCGGGCGCAGGCCAGGACCTTTGGGTGGCCAGGCCCATCGAACTGCCGGGGTCGCGGCCATTGCAGTTCGAGTTCAGCCAGGATCTCGGCAGCAGGCTTCTCGAGTGGCCGGTAGACCATTGCGTCAAGGTTCTGTGCTTCTACCATCCGGACGACGACGCGGCGCTCAAGGCCGTCCAGCAGGCCAAACTCGTCTCGGCCTTCGACGCGGCTCGCAAGATCGGGCGCGAGATCCTGATCGAGATCATCGCCTCCAAATCCGGTCCGCTGTCCGACGACACGATCGCGCGGGCGCTCGCCGAACTCTATGACGCGGGCCTGAAGCCCGATTGGTGGAAGCTCGAACCGCAGGCCTCTGTCGCGGCGTGGCAGGCGATCGACGCGGAAATCGCCCTGCGCGATCCCTACTGCCGCGGCGTCGTGCTGCTCGGGCTCGAGGCGCCCATCGAGGCGCTGAAGGAGAGCTTCGCCGCGGCGCAGACCGCCGCAAGGGTCCGTGGCTTTGCGGTCGGGAGGACGATATTCGCCGAGTCGGCCGAGCGCTGGCTCAACGGCAGGATCGGCGATGACCATGCGGTCGACGAGATGGCGGTAAGGTTCGCAACGCTGGTCGATCTCTGGTTGTCGGTTGAAGGGCAGCCGCCGGCCCTGATCGACAGCCCAGTGGGGACAGATTCGACGGCCGAAACGTAAGGCGCGTCGGGAGGGAATGACGATGAATGGCAAGACGGTGCGCCTGACAGTGGCGCAGGCGCTGGTGCGGTATCTCATGCAGCAGATGACGGTGATCGACGGCGAGACTCTGCCGATCGTCGCCGGGTGCTGGGCGATCTTCGGCCACGGCAATGTGGCTGGCATCGGCGAAGCGCTCTATCAGGCGCGCGACGGCCTGCCAACTTACCGCGCCCACAACGAGCAGGGCATGGCGCTGGCCGCGACCGCCTACGCCAAGGCGATGTTCCGCCGCCGCTTCATGGCCTGCACGACCTCGATCGGCCCCGGCGCCCTCAACATGGTGACCGCGGCGGCGGTCGCTCATGTCGACCGCCTGCCGCTCCTGCTTCTGCCCGGCGACGTCTTCGCCAACCGTCTGCCGGACCCGGTGCTGCAGCAGATCGAGGACTTTGGCGACGGAACGGTCTCGGCCAATGACTGCTTTAAGCCGGTGTCGCGCTATTTCGACCGGATCAATCGGCCGGAACAGTTGATCCCGGCCCTACAGCGCGCCATGAGCGTGCTCACCGATCCGGCCGAGTGCGGCCCAGTGACGCTGGCGATGTGCCAGGACGTGCAGACCGAGGCCTACGACTGGCCGCAAAGCCTGTTCGCCGAAAAAGTGTGGACGCCGCGCCGCATCCGTCCGGACGAGAACGAACTTGCGGCCGCCGTCGCGACGATCAAGGCGGCGAAGCGGCCGATGATCATTGCGGGCGGCGGCGTCCTCTATTCGGGCGCGTCGGCCGAACTCACCGCGTTCGCTGAGACGCACAAGGTTCCCGTCGCCGTCAGCCAAGCCGGCAAGTCGGCGATCGACGAGACCCATCCTCTCGCCCTCGGCGCCGTCGGCGTCACCGGAACCTCGGCGGCCAATGCGCTCGCGACAGACGCCGATCTCCTGATCGCGGTCGGAACGCGCTTGCAGGACTTCACCACCGGTTCGTGGGCGCTGTTCAAGTCGGGCGACCTCAAGATCCTCGCGCTCAACGTCGCCCCGTACGACACCGCCAAGCACCAAGCTCAGCCGCTCATTTCGGACGCCAGGGCCGGCCTGACCGAGCTTTCCGAGGCGCTCCGTGGCTGGAGGGCCGATAAGGCCATGGCGGAGCGCGCAGCGAAGGAGAAGGCGACCTGGCTTGATGCGGCGGGACGGGCGCTCGCCTCGACCAACGCCGAGCTGCCTTCGGACGCCCAGGTGATCGGCGCCGTCGCCCGCACGCTCGGCGCCGACAACACAATCGTCGTCAACGCCGCCGGCGGGCTGCCGGGCGAACTGCACAAACTGTGGGTCCCGACCGCGCCGGGCGCCTACCACATGGAATACGGTTTTTCCTGCATGGGCTACGAGATCGCCGGCGGCATGGGCGTCAAGATGGCCCGGCCCGACAGGCATGTCGTCGTCATGGTCGGCGACGGATCCTACATGATGATGAACTCGGAGATCGCGACCTCGGTCAGCCTGGGCCTGAAGCTGATCGTCGTCGTGCTCGACAACCACGGCTTTGGTTGCATCAACCGCCTGCAGATGGAAACGGGCGGAGCCAACTTCAACAATCTCTGGCGGGACTGCGCCATGGTCGCTCAGCCCGACATCGACTTCGCCGGGCACGCCGAGAGCATGGGCGCTGTCGCCGCAAAAGTCTCGTCGATCGGCGAGCTCGAGTCCGCGCTGGAAGCGGCCAGGGCCAACGACAAGACGACCGTGGTCGTGATCGAGACCCATCCGCTGGTCGTCACAGAGGCCGGCGGCCACTGGTGGGACGTGGCCGTCCCGGAAGTCTCGGCGCGCGCCGAGGTCGGGGCGGCGCGAGAGAAATACGAGATCGCCCGCCGTCAACAGCGGGTGTTCAACTGACCTCGGGTCGAAGTCGGAGGAGAAGGTGATGTCGGAACTGCGCGTGAGACCGAAGGGCGCCCGTGGCCTCGTCACCGAGGTGACCCCGCAAGGCGCCGGGTGGGGCTACGTGGGGTTCGCCCTGCACCGGCTGGAGCCTGGCGAGAGCCTCGCCGCGGCGACGGATAAGCGCGAGGTCTGTCTCGTGCTGGTCTCGGGCAAGGCGAAGCTGGCGATCGACGGCAAGGATTTTGGGGAAATCGGCGACCGCATGAGCCCGTTCGAGGGGCCGCCCTGGGCAGCCTACATCCCGGCTGGCGGCCGGTACACGGTGACGGCGCTGACGCCGCTCGAACTCGCCGTCTGCTCGGCCCCGGGCGGGGGCGCGCATCCGGCCAAGCTGATCCCGCCGGGGGCCCATCCGCAAATCGTGCGCGGCAAGGGATCCAACACCCGCCACGTCACGAACATCATGCCGGAAGACGACGGTTCGGCCGAGGCGCTGCTGGTGGTCGAAGTGATCACGCCGGGCGGCAACACCTCGTCCTATCCGCCGCACAAGCACGACCGGGACGCCCTGCCGAACGAAAGCTACCTCGAGGAGACCTACTATCACCGCTTCAACCCGCCGCAGGGTTTTGGCTTCCAGCGCGTCTATACCGACGACCGCTTGCTCGACGAAGCGGTGCTGGTCGAGAACGGCGACGTGGTGATGGTGCCGAAGGGGTATCACCCGGTCGCCACCATCCACGGCTACGACAGCTACTACCTCAACGTCATGGCCGGGCCCAAGCGGATCTGGAAGTTCCACAACGAACCGCAGCACGAATGGCTCTTTACCGGGGTCGGCGCGCCGGCAAAGGCGAGTTGAGGTCTTTTCACTGACCGCGTCTTGAGGAGTCCGAAGGGCGTCTCGAAGGACTAGGGTTTACGATTTTGCGAGAGGGCCTCTCCATTGTCTGAGACGATTCGCATCGGCATCGTCGGCCTCGGCCGGCTGGGGCGTCGTCACGCGGAGAACCTTGCGTTTCGCGTCGAGGGCGCGCGCCTGGTGGCGGCGGCGAGCCCGGTCGCCGAGGAGCGCGCTTGGGTGGAAGCCTCGCTGAACGGGGTTGCGACCTATCCTGGCCTAACAGATCTGCTCGTTCATCCGGGTCTCGACGCCGTGTGGCTGGTGACGCCGACGTCACTGCACGCCGATCAGACGATCGCTTCCGTTCGCGCCGGAAAGCACGTCTTCTGCGAAAAACCCCTGGCGCTCGACACGTCGGACTGTGACCACGTCATCGCCGTCGCGGCCGAGCGCCCAAGGCAGGTCGTCATGGTTGGTTTCATGCGTCGCTTCGATCCGGCCTATGCCGAAGCCAAGCGCCTGATCGACGCGGGCGAGCTCGGAAAGGTCTTCGCCATCCGCTGCGTCTCGGAAGACCCCGTCGATCCCAGCGGGTTCTTCGTCCGCTTCGCGCCGACCTCGGGCGGCATCTTCCTCGACTGCTGCATCCACGACATCGACCTCGTGCGATGGATGCTCGGCGGCGCAAAGCCCGTTTCCGTCGGCGCCGTCGGCAGCCGCGTCCTCACCCCCGCGCTCGAGGCCTGCGGCGACGTCGACACCGCCTCAGCCGTCGTCGCCTTCGAGGGCGGCGCGATCGCGGATTTCACTGTGACGCGCACGTCGCACCGCGGCTACGAGGCGTCGATGACCGTCGTCGGCTCAAGGGCGACGCTCGACATCGGCCGGGCGATCCCGAAAATTCCGCTGACGCTGGAATTGGGCGGTCGCCGGTCCGTCGCAGGCCAGGCCGATTTCTTCGACCGGTTCGGCGAGGCCTTCCTTCACGAGGCGCGCGCCTTCATCGAGGCCGTCCGCAACGGCGGTCCGACGCCACTCAGCCTCGATGACGCGCGGGAGGCGACACGGCTCGCCTGCGCCATGCGCGAGGCGCTCAAAGTCGGCTGACGAGTCGCGGCCGACAGCGGGCGTAAGCGCAGATGCGGCGGGCGGATTTTCAGCCGCCAGGCGACATGGACATGAGATGGATCGAATTCGTCCGCCTAAGGCGCCGGCAGCATGGAATTGCGCACGAGCGCTGTCAGGTCCCGATAGGCTTCGATGAACGACCGCAGCGTCCTGACGGTTGCGCCGTAGCGGTCGAATTCCGGAACCGTCATGCCGTCTTCGTCGTAGGCGCGGCGGAAGTCGGCGAACTTCCGATAGAGGTCGTCGACGATTGCCGGATCGACCGGATCGTCGATGCGCGGCTTGACCTCGACGTCGGAGTTGTTGAATTGCACCTGCCACTCGTAAGGGATGGTGAGGATGATGTCGCCGCCGATCATTTGCGACCAGTGGAGATGGTGGCGGTACGCCGCCGCCAGCAGCCGAGCGCGGTAGCCGCGCGCTTTGAAGATCCCGTAGGCCTTCTTGAACGCAGCGACTCCGGCCCAGTCGAGATGGCCAGGCGTCGTGATCACACCCTCGCGCTGTGCGATCGCTTTCAGCCAGTCGTCCAGTCGCCCGATCATGAGCGTGCAGACCGGCCTCATGTTGCTCACGTCATGACCTTCCTTGGCTCGCCGATTAAGACCCCGCTCCACCGCCTCCGCGACGGCTATGGCCTGCGGCAGCGTAAAGCTTACAGTTGCGTTGATATTGACACCGAGACGCGTCGCCTCTTCGATCGCGGCGATCCCCGCCGCAGTCGCGGGGATCTTAACCTGGATGTTCGGCCCGAGACCGTTGAAATGAATCGCCTGTTCCACCAGACTGGGAGAATTCCTGTAATTAACCGGGTTCGTCTGCATTGACAGACGCCCTTTGAGATGGCGCTCCCGCTCGAACACCGGCAGCAGCATTTCGGCGCCGCGCAATCCCATCTCCTCGATCAGTTGCCAGGCGATCACGTCTTCGGTCGCCGTCGGATTTTCATCGATGAGGCGGCGGAGCGTGCCTTTCCAGGCGTCGAACTCCTTCTTGAGCACGGACAGCACAATGGACGGGTTGGTGGTCGCGCCGACCGCGCCGTTGCCGATCGCATATTCGAGTTCCCGCGGCGAGCAGGAGTCGTTCCAGACGTCGGTCAGAGCGCCCCGAACCGTTCGGTACAGCGGCGATGGATTTGCGGATGAAACGGTCACTTCAGCGTCTCCTCGTTCGCTCGCGTCGATTCCTACCGGATCGCGGGAACCGGCGCGGTCATTCGGTATCTATGTTTCATTTTTTATCGCAAACGGATCGATTGGTCTATGAAAATCGTCGAAACAGAACTCAACGCGATCGGCTACGCCTTGCCCATGTAGGCCGCGCCGATGACGCCAAAGCGGATTTCTCCGCCCATGGGGTCCTCCCTTTGCGCTCAGCCGACCGGCGTCCAAGCCTTGGTCTGCACCGATCGTTCGATGGCGTCGATAATGCGCTGGTTCTCGAGGCCGAAGGCGAAGTTGGGATAGCAGTCGCTCTGCCTCCATACGCCCTCGATCAGATCGCGCACCTCAATCACCTTGACATCAAAGTAGCCGAGGCCGCCGCCAGCGAAATCGAAGCCGAAGATGGCGGCGTACTGCGGAACCTGGCTGCCGGCGTAAATGGTCTTGAAGCCGCGGTCAGGCTTGGGATCGTCGAAGCGCGATATCTTCAGCTCGTTGAAGCGCTCGCCGTCCATGATGATCGTGCCCTTTGTCCCAGACACTTCCCAATAGACGCCGAACACCTTGCCAGCCGCGACCCGCGGGGGGCTTATCCCGCTGTCCCAGGCGACCGTCACGACGGGCCGAGCTGACGCTACGAGGGTTCCCAAAGCCCCATGAAATTTCAGGCTGGGCAAATCTGGTCTAACCCGTTTTGGCCGCCGGCGGTCGCCGATTTGGCTCTAAGAGCCCTTGCGCGCGGGACCGACGTACCTGGGACAGCGGGATAAGCGTCACCCGCGAAGCCTCGATCACGCCGCCGGCGCCGCTCTTGAAGCGCACCAGCGTCTGGATCTGGTCCTCGTTCTCGACCTTTGCACGCGGTGCGTCAGCGCCGGCCGTGGCGGCGTATCCCGATCCGCCCTGCGGCATGGGCCGCGTTGCGAAGAAGGTCTGCTCTGAGGCGACCACGCTCTCGGCGTCGCCGATCAGATATTGCGCGACCGCGATCACGTGCGAGCCAAGATCGCCAAGTCCGTCCGAGCCGGCCTCCTTGCGGGTGAGCCGCCAGGAGAACGGCAGGTCGGGATCATTGTAGAACCCCTGGTCGAACCAGCCGCGAAAGCGCATAGGCGTTCCGATGTCGCCGTTGTCGATCAGCCGCTTCGCCAGCACTGCCGCCGACGTCTTGATGTTGTTGAAGGCGACCATGGTCTTGACGCCTGCCTTCCTGGCGGCGTCCGTCATCGCGCCGGCTTCGGCAAGCGTCACCGCAAGCGGCTTTTCGCAACAGACGTGCTTGCCGGCTGCGATGGCCGCGAGCGCCATCTCGGCGTGCATCAGATTCGGCGAGGTGATGTCGACGACATCGACGTTGGGATTTGCCACGAGCTTTCGCCAATCGCCGGTGGACCTCTCGAAGCCGAAGCGGGTTGCCGCGCTTTCCGCGAGCGGATCGGTGGCGTCGGCGAGCATGTAGGGATGGGTGATCGCCGGAAGATCGCGATAGAGCGTCGCCACGCGGCGGAAGGCGTCAGCGTGGGCCTGTCCCATGAACACCGAGCCGATGAGTTCGATGTTCAGACGTCTGGTCATGGCGAATCCTCGCGTATCAGGCGAACAGCTTTGTGATGAAAGCGAAAGCGCGGGCGACGGCGGCCTTGGGCGGCGCCTTCATCAGGTCCTGCTCGGCTTCGACGATCATCCAGCCGCGATAGCCGGATGCTTTCACGAAACGGACGAGCGGGCTGAAATCGATACGGCCGTCGCCGGGCACCGTGAACATGCCGGCCCGCACGCCCTCGTTGAAGCTGCGATGATTGCGGCGCATCTGCGCCATCACGTCGCCGCGCACGTCCTTGAGATGGATATCGACGATCCGGTCGCCAAAGCGATCAGCTTGGCACAGTCAAACCGTCGGCGTCGGCGTGGCCGGTGTCGAGCAGCAGCCCGACATCGCGCCCGGTCGCGTCGAACAGGCGCCAAACTTCGTCGAAGGTCTCGGCGACCATCATCAGATGATGATGATAGGCGAGCGTCAGGCCGTATTCGTCTTTCAGTCGTTGGCCAAATTCGGTGAGACGGCCGGCGTAAGATGCGATTTCCGACTTCGGCATGATCACTCGGTCCGACAACGGCGCGTCGAGCGGCGATCCCGGCGCCATCATCGCGCATTCGCTATGGACCATCGCGGAGGCGCCCAGCGCCTTCAGAAGCAGTGCGTGGTCGGCCATGGCTTGCATTTCGTCGTCGACCGTTTTCTCGGCCAGCAGGCCCGAACGCCAGCCGGTTGTCAGCGCGAGACCGCGCTCCTTCAGCAACGGTCTGAGAGTAACCGGATCGCGCGGAAATTTCCGGCCGAGTTCGACGCCTTGGTAGCCGGCGTCGTACGCGTCGCCGAGACAGGTCTCCAGCGAGATATCGGCGCCCAAATCCTCGAGAACATCATCGGCCCATGACAATGGACTGACGCCGAGCCGCACGCCGGGGGGCAAGGCATCGAGGGGGCGCTTCGTCATATCTCGGGTCCTCCCTTGGATGAGATCGCCCCAAGCATAGCCGCGCGTTATTCGTCGCAGAGTCTCAATCTTGAAGAAATGTCTTCAACGGGCCGACGAGGCGCATGGATGGGACGTAAGTCGACAGCGAAGGACGTCGCGAAGGCGGCGGCCGTTTCCGCCTCCACGGTCGACCGGGTCCTGAACGGCCGAGGCGGCGTCGATCCCGACAAGGAGCGGCGCGTCGTCGAGTGCGCGCGCAAACTGAAGCTCGATCGCGCCCTCAAGCAGAGATCCGCCCGCACTTTGCGGATTGCCGTGCTGATCCAGTCGCCAGACAATCCTTTCTACGCCGAGGTGCAGAACGCCTTCGCCGCCGCCAACCGCGCCTATGGCGACTTCAACATGCAGTTTCTCCTGCACCAATTTGACGCGGGGCGGCCATCGATCCTGCCTCGGTCAGTTCGCGACCTCGGCGCGGGTCATGACGGACTGATCGTGACCGTCCCGCAAAGCGATGCGGTCGCGGAAGCGATTAGCGAGGTAAGCGCCAGGGTTCCCGTCGTAACGCTGGCGAGCGACGTCCGCGATTACGTTCGCCAAGCCTATGTCGGTCCCGACGACCGGCGCGCCGGTCGGGTCGCGTGTGACCTCATGGGTCGGTTTCTGGCGCCATTGGGCGGCGACATCGTCATGATCGCTGGGCTTCCGTCGCTGATTGGCAACGGGGAGCGCGAGATGGGCTTCCGCTCTGTGCTGCGCGAGCGGTATCCCGAGTGTCGCGTCGCTGTGGTGCTGGAAAGCCACGAGAGGGCCGAACGAGCGGGGGAACTCGTTCGCGACGCCCTGCTGGCCAACCCAGACATCCGCGGCGTCGACAGCGTCTCGGCTGGCGCGGCGCCAGTCGTGGCGGCGTTGCGGGCGCTTCATCGGGAGGACGTCGTCTTCATTACGCACGAACTGACGCCGGACCACCGCGAGCTTCTCCGCGAGAGTCCGATCGACGCCATCATCGACCTGAACCCGGAGTTCGAGGTTCGCGCGGCCGTCCAGACCATGGCGAGGCTGACCGGAAGCCTGGAAGGGCCCTCCTCGACGACCATCACGCCGGTCCACATCCACATGATCGAGAACGCATGAGTGATAAGGATCTTTACAACGATCGCCGCGATTCATCCGAGCTGCGATCGTGGTCATCGTCCTCGCGGCTGGATGTCCGAGAAGTGCAAGGTCTGCTCGGAAGCGGACGCCTTCTGATTGCCGCTTGCGACCAATGCGACCAATACGTTGGATTGCGGTTTACTGGCGGAACGTGACGATTGGCCAGGAGCTGCCGTCCAGCGCCACGCCGAACATCTCGTTCAGCGCCTTTGGACACGCTGGAGCAGTTTTCGACCACGCTTGTCAATCGGCGTCGAAAAGTGACCCCCGATCGGCGTCCAAAATTTTGCACGCCGAAACACAATCGCCGGCGCAGAACTCGATCGCCATGAGGTCAAAGTCCGCAAGGGCAAGACGCACGAGACGCATCGCTATAGGTTCGTCCAGAAGGTTCCGCTGCGCGACGGCAAGGACGCCGTGCTGGTCAACTGGATCGGCTTCGAGATTTCAGACGCCAAGGGCGCCGTAAAATACAAGACAGCCTTGGTCACTTCGCTGCCGGTCACCAAAGCCAACGTCGCCGAGATCGTCGCCTGCGGCCGCGCCAGGTGGAAGATTGAGAACGAAAGCTTCAACGTCCTGAAAAACCACGGCTACGAACTCGAACACAATTTCGGCCATGGCGAGATCCATCTGGCGATGACGCTCGCCGCCCTCAACATGCTCGCCTTCGCCTGGCATACCGTTCTCGACCTTCTCGAGCCGCCGTGGCGCAAGGCCAGAGAGGCGGCCGAAAAGCGAATGAGCTTCTTCGCCTATCTCGTAACCCTGACGACCTTCGTCGTCTTCCCCGCCTGGTCCAATCTCATCAAAGCCCTCGCCACCTTCACAATCCCGCCCGAACTCCTCAAAGCGCAAAAAATCGAATAGCAACCATGCTACGGGCGACTTTTAGAATTGCTGGTCCGTGGCGCAGCCCGCGGCAGATGCTGGCTGAGCAGGTCTACGACGATCACATCTCGATCCACGATGACGCGACGGCGCAACGGCTCGGCTTCAAGGGCGGCACGACCGAGGGTGCGACCCATTTCAGCCAGTTCGCGCCGCTTGGCGAACGGCTCTGGAGCGACGCGTGGTTCGAATTGGGGTGCCTATCGGCGCATTGCCGCAACGCCGCCTTCGAGGGCGAAGAGGTGCAGGCGGTCGTCGTAAGGCCGCCACCCGGCGCGCGCGAGACGGAGATCCGGATGATCAAGCGCAACGGTGCCGAGGTTCTGCGAGGCACGGCGTCCGTCTCTGGAGCCGAGGGTCCGACGGCGCTCGAAAGACGTCTCGCCGATGGGCTGCCCCCGCTTCGGGACCCGGTCATTCTCGCAGACGACCGGGTTCGGCATGAAGACCGCGTGCCAGCCCGTCCGCATGGATTGCGACCAGACCATGGGCGCGCTCTATCCGTTTTCGCTGCGACGCAAGCTCGCCGTTATAACCGAGCCTTCGTGGCTCTACGACCGCGAGACGGCGAGCGAAAACAGATGGAGACGGGTCGTCATTCCCTTCGAGATGCTCAGCGTGCTCTTCCGGTACACGGCACGCGACGACGGCTTTCCTGTGCGAGGTCCCGCGGTCGGACTTTTCGCCGATCAGGAGATCCGGCTCGTGGAGGGACCTCTGTTCGTCGCGGAGGACTATGAACTCGAGCGCGAGGTCGTCGCGGTGAGCGCCAGCCGACGCACGGAAAGCCGGTGGGTGCGCACGTCCCTCATGCGGCCGGGGACCGACCGAGTCATCGCCCTCATGTTGCTCAATCTCGCGAGCCTAAAAGATTTGCACGCGCCCTGCGCGAGCGAGCGCGCAGCTCTTTACGGACCCGACGAGACGACGTCGGAGGAATAATCCCCTTGGGCTCAACAGATCGCCGCGAAATGGGCGACGCGGGAAAAACGCATTCGGGCAGCGAGTTTTGAGCATGCGCCCAGTCCTCAACTTCCAGAGAGCGCCATTGTCCAACTTCTCGCAGATTGCGTTTTGACGCCGGCATGCGCTCCTTTTCGCAGGTCGCCGAAGGCAAAGACCGTGTCCGCGAGCTCAGGCCGCGCCCGCCATGGCGCAGGCGTCAGGTTCAGAGCGTTCGTCGCGGGGTCCCGGTTCCGCGCAACTTCACTGGCAAGAGCACAGCACAATTCCCGAATTCATGGGTCCCCATTCGCAGCTGTCGCCATTGCGGGGCCCGGCTCGATATGGTACGCTATATCACTAAGTCCCACGATCCCAAAAGACGGCGCGGCGGAGGAGGAGGCATGAGGAGGAGCAGGCGATCTGTGAAACGCGGTTTTGCGCCGCAAGTCCCGCGCGATCAGGCGGCTCTATGACGCTCCTTCTGATTGCGAATTCCCTCGCCCTCGCATCGCTTTTAATCATGATGTCCAGCGGACTCGCGCTGATTTACGGTCTGCGGGGCGTCATCAACTTCGGGCACGGCGCTCTCTACATGCTGGGTGCCTATCTGGGCTATTCGATCGCGCATTTTGCCGGGTTCTGGGTCGCCCTGCTTGTGGCGCCGGCCCTGCTCGCCCTTGTCGGAGCGGCGCTTGAATATCTGGCGCTGCGTCCCCTGCAGCGGCGGTCTCACATCGAAGTAGCGCTTGTCACCCTGGGGCTCGGCATTATCCTCGGGCAAGCGCTGATCTTCGTCTATGGGGGCGAAGCCCGTACCGTAGACGCGCCGCCCTATTTGGCGGGGTCCCTCTCCCTCCTCGGCCTGACTTATCCCATGTATCGTCTTTTTCTGATTGGCGTCGGACTGGGCTCCTGCGCGCTGCTCGCGGTCTGGCTGAATTTCACTACGTCCGGACTTCATGTTCGCGCGGTCAGTCAGGATCCCTCGGTCGCCCGGATGATGGGAATCAACGCCGATCGGCTGAGCCTTCTCGTTACTAGCCTGAGCGCTGCGTTTGCCGGCGTCGCAGGCGTTCTCGCCGGTCCCTACCTCTCCGTTGATCCGGGCATGGACGCCACGATGATCGTAAGCTGCCTTATCATTGTCGTCCTCGGAGGGACCGGCAGCATCTTCGGCGCGATCGTGGCGGCGCTGCTCTATGGTTTCGTTCAGGTTGCGGGCTCGGTGTTCTTTCCGGACCTCGCCGCGCTCGCGCCTTACGCGCTGCTGATGGCCGTGCTGCTGATCGCGCCTGGCGGGATTGGGCGCGGGCGGGTGCTCAGTTGAACGGTGAGGCCGCGGCCAGCATGACCCTCCGGCGCAGCGCCATTGCCGCTCCGTCGGCGCGAGGCGGTCAACGGCCGCTTTCGATAGCCGCCGCGCTCCTTATCTTCGGGATCGGCGCCTTTGCGCCGCAGCATTTCGCGACCGAATTTGTCTTGCGGCTGGCGGACGGGGGACTCCTGCTCGGCGTCGTCGCGCTGAGCGTGGCCTTCTTGATGAGCCAGGCCGGACTCGTTTCGCTGGGCGCGGCGAGCGTCTACGGCGGCGTCGGCTATCTCTTTGCGATCGCCATGAGCGAATGGAACTTCTCGCCGCTTGGAGCGTGCGTCGCGTCAATAATGATCGTGACGGTCTACGCGGCCGTGCTTGGGGCCTTGATCATCCGCACGACGCCGCTGGCTTTTATGATGCTGACCCTCGCCGCGGGCGAAATGATCAGCCACGCTGTGTTGCTGGATGGCCTCAGAGACTATACGTCCGGCGCGGACGGACTCGTCGTGAACTTCAGGGGAACACTGTTCGGTCTCGACGCCGGGGATTTCGCCAATGCGGTCCGCTTCTGGCCGATCATATGGACTGCGGCATGGGTCACGGGCGGGGCTGTCTTGCTCGTTCGCCGGTCGCGCCTCGGCGCCATCCTCCGCGCGACGCGACAAAACGAGGAGCGGATGCGGTTCTCCGGTTTCGACACCTACGCTCCGCGCCTCACCGCTTTCGTGTTCGTCAATGTCATCGCCGGCGTATGCGGGCTGCTGCACGTGCTGAATTCGGCCTTCGTGTCCCCCGAAAGCCTCGGTCTCGGCGTCAGCACCAATGCGCTGGTCGCAGCCCTTATCGGCGGCGTGGCGACTTCGACCGGTCCCCTCGTTGGCGGCGTGATCTTCGCCTTCGCACAAGACCAATTCGGCGCACATGGCTTCACACAATTGCTGACCGGCTTTGCGATCGTGATCTTCGTCGTGCTCTTCCCCAGTGGCGTCGTCGGCGCCTTCCGCGATTTCATGCGGCGCGTGGTTTGGCGGCGACAGGAGGTCGACTGAATGCTCGAGATCGACAAGCTCTGCATCAGTTACGGAACCGTGCACGCGCTGCAGGAGGTGGATTTGCAAATTGCCGGGGAAGGGGTTTTGCACGGCGTCATCGGACCGAATGGAGCGGGAAAATCCACGCTGCTCGACGCCGTGTCGGGTCGGCGCCGGCCGACCTCGGGCGCAATCCGCTACCGCGGCGTGGACATCACGCGCCGCTCGGTCGCTTGGCGCCGCCGCCGTGGCATGGCGAGGTCCTTCCAGCGCACCAACATCTTTCAGGATCTCACGGTGCGTGAGCAGCTTTCGCTGGTCGCCTGGCGCCTCGGCGATGAGCGGCTGGGGGACGTGATCGAGGTGATGGATCTCGACGATGTCCTCGATGAGAAGGCCGGCCGGATCGCCTACGGCGTGCAGCGTCGGGTCGACGTCGCGCTGGCGCTGATTGGCCGACCGCAACTCCTGCTGATGGACGAACCGGGCGCGGGCCTTTCCGCGGAGGAGACGCTGCGCCTGTTCCAGCACGTTCGAGATCTGGTCGGGGAGCGCGGCATCGCCGCGGTCGTCGTCGAGCACGACGTCGACGCCGTCTTCGCCTGCTGCGGTTTGGTGACGGTGCTCGACCTCGGACGGCATCTCGCCACGGGAACGCCCACAGAGATTCGGGCCGACAAACGGGTCATAACGGCCTACCTCGGGAGCGCCGCATGACAGCGCTGAGGATGCAGGCGCTCTATGCCGGTTATGGCGCCTCGACCGTGCTCCGCGGCGTCGATCTCGTAATCGGCAAAGGAGAGTCGGTCGCCATTGTCGGCCGGAACGGCGCGGGCAAATCAACCCTTCTCATGTCGGTTTTTCGCGAGACGACCATCCTTTCCGGGGAAATCTGGGTTGGCGGCGCGCGCATCGACGGCCTGCCGGGCTATTCCGCCGCCAAGCTTGGAGTCTCCATCTCGCCGCAGGGAAGACGCATCCTGCCGAACCTCAACATTCGCGAGAACCTGATGCTCGGAGCCGCGACCCGCCGTCCGGGGCGCTGGAGCCTCAGGACTGTGTTCGACCTCTTCCCCGCGCTTGAAGAGCGCGCCAACGCGGGCGGAATGATGCTGAGCGGTGGACAGCAGCAGATGCTGGCGATCGGTCGCGCCCTCATGGCCAACCCGGATCTGCTTTTGCTCGATGAACCCTCGGAGGGCCTGTCGCCCGTGCTCGTCGACGGCCTTGTGCATGCGCTGGACGAGATTCGGCAGGCCGGCACAGGGATCCTCGTCGTCGAACAGCACCTCAGTCTTGTCCGCCGCGCAACGGACCGCTTTCTGATCCTGTCGAAAGGGCAGGTCGTCGGCGCGGCGCCGACCGCGGAGATCGACGATCCGAAACACCAGTCTTTGATGGCGCTGTAAAATCAGGCGCCGAAGGGAGGAAGAGAATGAGAAACGCGAGAATTTACCTGCTAACGGCAGCGGCGGCGGGGGCGATGGCGCTGCTCGACGCAAGCTCAGCCTTCGCCGGGGATACGATCAAGATCGGGGCGCTCCTGATCGATTCGGGACCGCTGGCCGGGTTGAAAGAG
>CAVPXF010000025.1:0-500862 GCA_963709655.1 uncultured Alphaproteobacteria bacterium | reverse complement strand
CCCCGGCGACGAACCGGCCGCCGCGGATCTCGCCCCGGCTCTCGAGCCGCCGGTAGACGCGCGCCAGATCGCGCCACGGCGGCAGCCACGCCGCCTCGCGCGCCATCAGCCGCCAGAACATTACGCCGTAGCGGGCAAGCAGCGTTCGCGCCACGTGCTCGACCGCGGCGGCGTTCGCGTCCTCGCCGGCCGCCGGCGCGACGCGGCGCACGATTTCCCAGCGGCCGCCGCTCTCGATGGCGAAAGGCAGCACCCGTCCACGGCGTTTCAGACCGGAATGCGGCTTTCGCTGGCTCGACGGCGTCAGCAGGGCGCGTAAGCCCGCAAACCCGTCGGACGCGACGAGCCCTTGAGCTACGAGTTCGCCGAGCGCCTGCTCGACCTCGGCGCGCAGCATTCGGGTGGCGTCGACGAGCTCGTCGAAGAACAGGGCGCCGTGGGTCCGCAGAACGTCCAGCACGTGCTCGGCCCGGCCGCCGAGGCTCGGCGCCCCGGGCTGAGGCGCAGGCAACGTCCAGAGCCCGATGCGCCGACGGTCGACGAGGGCGATCGGCGTCGCGGGCACGGGCGAAACGGAGCGCGCCCCGTCGCCGGCGCCGGCAGCGGGCGTCAGCCGCGTCCAGGCTATTCGGCCCGCCTGACACTCAGCGTCGAGCCATGACGGCTGATAGCCCTTGAGCCGAGCCGACAGGATCTCCGTCTCCCACGCCCGCGCCGGCGCTTCGAACCCTTCCAGCATCGCCAGCGCCTGCGGCAGCGCGTCCGGCCCTTCGAGGCGCGCGTCGTCGTCGACATGCTGCCAGTCGAACAGAAAGCGGAGGAAAACGCGCGGCGCGACCGGCTCGATCTCGGCCCGCAAACGGTTGACGGTGCGCCGATGCATGCGGGCGACCAGCCGACGGTCGCACCATTGCTCGTCATTGACGCTCGCGTCGAAGCGGCCGCGCAGAATTGCGCCGTCCGCTTCGAGCGCGGCAAGCGCGGCGGCGATCGCCCCCGGCTCGAGGCCCAGCGAAGCGGCAAGCGCAGTCGCCGTGACGGGACCAGACCCCTCCAGCCGGCCGCGCAGGATGGAGACGCGCGCCTCTTGGGCGGTCCAGGACTTGCCGGCGCCGCCCGGCTGCGGAGCGATTTCGGGCTCTAGCCGCGCGTCCGGCCACAGCGCGCGGAACTCGTCCGCCCGCTCGGCCGACGTCCAAAGCGTTGCGTGAGGGGCCGCAATCCGCGTCGCCCGCCGGTCCGCCGCCAGCGCGTTCAGCCAGTTCGCCCAGTCCGGGTCGAGCCGCGCTTCCTGTTCGGTCACGAAGCCCAGCCACATGAGCGCGTCGTGCATCTCCTCGGCGTTGACCGGATCGGGCCAGGCCTCGGCGCGCACCGTCTCGACGGCCTGCGGGTCGAGCCGGCCGAGGTCGGAGGCGCTCTCAGGGTCCTGCCATCGGCGCGCCATCACGGCCTGCGTCCGGCGCTCTTCGAGCGGCGCGTCGTCGAGGAAGGCGTAGGGCTTGGCCGAAAGCGCCTCGAGCGCGAGCGGCGAGGGCTGGGTCAGGTCGCGGCAGACCGCGCGGACCTCGCCCGATTCGAGCCGGCCGAGCAGCCGTTCGAGCCCCTCGATGTCCATGGCCTCGTGCAGGCAGTCGGACACCGCCTGATTGACCAGCGGATGGTCGGGGACCTCCCGGTCGCCGGTCAGGTTCTCGAAACAGGCGATCTGGTCGGGGAAGACGGCGGCGATCAGGTCCTCGGCCTGCATGCGCAGGATCTGCGGCGGCACCTTCTTGCCCGAGCGGAAGCGCGGCAGCGCCAGCGACACGCCGGCAGCCCAGCGCCAGCGCGCAGCGAACATCGGCGCATCGAGCATCGCCTGCACGAGCAGCGGCCTGACGGTTTTCGCGTTGAGGTAGCGCGGCACGTCGTCGAGCGCGAAACTGTGCGCCGCGGTCAGCGACAGCACGATCGCGTCCTCAGTCGCGGCCGCCTGCAGCTCGAAATTGAACTTGCGACAGAAACGCTTGCGCAGCGCCAGGCCCCACGCCCGGTTGAGACGGCTGCCATAGGGCGAATGGATGACGAGCTGCATGCCGCCCGACTCGTCGAAGAAGCGCTCGAGCGCGACGACCTCCTGGGTCGGCAGGACGCCAAGCGCGGCGAGCGCGGCGGCGAGATACTCGGCGATCGCCTCGGCCGACGTCGCGCCGACGCCGACCTCGGCTTCGAGCCAGCGCTTGAGCGCGCCGCCCGACGAATTGGCGCTGAGACGCGCCTCGGCTTCCGCCCGCAGGCGCGAGACGGAGGCGGATAGGGCGTCCGTCCGGCCGGGCGCCTCGCCGAGCCAGAACGGCAGGTTCGGCGGCTGTCCCTTGGCGTCTTCGACCCGGACAGTCCCGCGCTCGACCCTTAGGATGCGGTAGGAGGCGTTGCCGAGCTGGAAGACGTCGCCAGCCATGCTCTCGACGGCGAAGTCCTCGTTGACGCTGCCGATGACATGATTTTCCGGCTCGAGCAGCACCTGATAATCGGCGGTGTCGGGAATTGCGCCCCCCGAGGTCAGAGCGGTCACCCGCGCGCCGCGCCGGCCGCGCAGCACCCCGTGGACCCCGTCGCGGTGGATCAGCGTCCCGCGCCGGCCGACCCGGGTGGCGAACCCCTCGGACAAGGTGCGGACAACGGCGTCGAAATCCACTCGCGTAAGATTCCGGTAGGGCCAGGCGCGCCGCAGGCGGTCGGAGAGCTCGGCTTCCTTCCAGTCCTGCGCCGCGACCTCGGCGACGATCTGCTGGGCGAGGACGTCGAGCGGCGGAGCGGGAATGGCGAGCCGGTCGAGCTCGCCGCGCCGGACGCTGTCGAGGAGCGCCGCGCATTCGATCAGATCGTCGCGCGAAAGGGGAAAGAGCCGCCCCTTGGGCGTGCCGTCGATCGCGTGGCCCGAGCGGCCGACCCGCTGCAGAAAGGTCGCGATCGAGTGCGGCGAGCCGAGCTGGCAGACGAGGTCGACGTCGCCGATGTCGATGCCGAGCTCGAGCGAGGCGGTGGCGATCATCGCTTTCAGTTCGCCGCGCTTCAGCCGCTGCTCGGCCGCGAGCCGCCGCTCCTTGGCCATGCTGCCGTGATGGGTGGCGACCGCATCCTCGCCGAGCCGGTCGGTGAGCTCGCGCGCGACCCGCTCGCTCATACGGCGGGTGTTGACGAAGACGAGCGTCGTCCTGTGCTCGCGGATGAGGGCGGCGAGCCGTTGGTAGACCTGGCTCCAGACTTCGTTGGACATGACCGCTTCGAGCGGCGAGTTGGGCGTCTCGATCGCGAGATCGCGCAGCCTCTGGTGGCCCGAATCGACAATCGCGACCTCAGCCGCCGGATCGCCGCTCCCGTTGGCGCCGATCAGCAGGTTCGCCACCTCGCGGATCGGGTTCTGGGTGGCCGAGAGCCCGATGCGCTGAAGACGGTCGCCGCAGAGGGCGGACAGGCGTTCGAGCGACAGAGCGAGATGCGCGCCGCGCTTGTTCGGCGCGACCGCATGGATCTCGTCGAGGATGACCGTTCTCGTCGTCGCCAGCATCTGGCGCCCCAACTCGGAGCCGAGCAGCACGTAGAGCGACTCGGGCGTCGTGACGAGGATGTGCGGCGGGCTGCGGCGCATGCGGGCGCGCTCGTTGGCCGCGGTGTCGCCGGTCCGAACCAGCGTGCGAATGGCGACGTCGGCAAACCCGCTCCGCGCAAGTTCGCGCCTTATGCCTTCAAGCGGCGCTTCGAGGTTGCGGTGGATGTCGTTGCTCAGCGCCTTGAGCGGTGAGACGTAGACGACCTGCACGGCGTCCGGGAGCGCCCCGTCGAGACCCTGGCGGACCAGGTCGTCGATCGCAGCGAGGAAGGCAGCGAGCGTCTTGCCGGAGCCGGTCGGCGCGGCGATCAACGTGTGCCGTCTGGCCTTGATCGCGGGCCAGGCGTCCGCCTGGGCCGGGCTCGGCGCCCGAAAGGCGCCCGCAAACCATGCCGCCACGGCCGGATGGAAGAGGTCGTTGCGAGCATGACCCGCGCCCGCATGGCCAGCCCCGGGCGCATGCGCAGGCTCGCTCGCCAGCTCGGCGCGCCTGTCGTCAACCTGGGCCGAGGATCGCAATCCGCTCAACCTCTCGTGCGCGTCGCTGCGCGCCTTCGCTCGAACAGCATCGATGGTGACGGATTATATGGCGTTCCATGCAGCAAATGCGAGGGCGCCCGAACGTCCGCGGATGGCGCCGACGGACGGGCGGGCGCCGGGGCGTCTACGGCGTAGCGAGCCGCCGCACTGCGCCGCCAGCCTGCCAGTCGGGGACGGCGTCGGGAGGAGGTCTGGTGCCGGATGAGGGGATCGAACCCCCGACCTTCGGTTTACAAAACCGCTGCACTACCGCTGTGCTAATCCGGCCCTTTCAGGGGCGTCTTGGCTAGCAGCGGCCTTCAGGCTACGCAAGGGCCGTTTCATCGGCCGGCGGGGACGGTCGGGGTCCACGGGCCCTCGACGGCGACCGCCTCGTCCATGCCCGGCCAGGGCGGCATGGTGACGGCGACGAAGGCGAGCGGACCATCGTCATCGGCGCGGAACTGGAACGAAGCGCCGAGCGGGATCGTCGCCGCCACGCCGGGGGCGAGCGGTTCGACGCTTTGAGAGGCTCCGGCGCGCCGCCACAAGAGGCCGCGGCCGGCGACGACGTACCAAAGCTCCTCGACGGTGCGATGCGCGACGGCGTGAGAAACCGCGCCGGCGGGAAGCTCGAAATGCGCCAGGCTGCCGCCGGCGAGCTCGAGCAGCAGCCGCACCGCCGTCCCGTCCGGCGCGGTGGCGTCGGGGCTTGCGGCGAGCGTCCGAGTTCGCGAAGGGAAGGGGCGTCGTCATGCCGGTCGCACTGTCGTTCCTGCGCTCCGCCCACGTGGCGCGGCCCGCGCCCGCCTGCTATGAGGAGCCGATGAGCACGACCTTAACCGCCGATCAGGCGCTTGACGAGTTCCGCGCGGCCGGCGCGCTGCTCGAAGGCCATTTCATCCTGTCGTCCGGCCTGCACTCGCCGGTCTTTCTGCAAAAGATGTTCGTGTTCCAGGACCCGGCGCGGACCGAGCGGCTCTGCCGGGCTCTGGCCGCGAAGGCGCGCGAAGCCTTCGGGCCGATCGACATCGTCGCCTCGCCTGCGGTCGGCGGCATCGTGCCCGGCTACGAGACGGCGCGCTGGCTCGGCGCCAAGGCGATCTTCGTCGAACGCGAGAACGGCGCCTTCAGGCTCAGGCGCGGCTTCGAAATCGAGCCCGGCGCGCGGGTCTTGATGGTCGAGGACATCATCACCACGGGGCTCTCGTCGCGCGAATGCCTCGCCGCGCTCGCCGAGCACCCGGGCCGGATCGTCGGCGCGGCCTGCCTGATCGATCGCTCGGGGGGCGAGGCGGAGATCGGCGTTCCCCGCGTCGCGCTTGCGACCCTCGACATTCCGGCCTATCCCGCCGACGCGCTGCCGCCCGAGCTCGCGGCGCTGCCGGCGGTCAAGCCCGGCAGCCGGTCGCTTGCCGGGGCGGCCTGAGAAACCGCAGATGAGGACTTCCGATGACCGCGGTCCGCCTGGGCGTCAACGTCGACCACGTCGCCACCATCCGCAACGCGCGCGGCGGCGCAACGCCCGATCCCGTGCGCGCGGCGCTCCTCGCCATCGAGGCGGGCGCCGACGGGATCACCGCTCACCTGCGCGAGGACCGTCGCCACATCCACGACGACGACATGCGGCGGCTCAAGGCGGCGATCAGGAAGCCGCTCAATTTCGAGATGGCGGCGACCGAAGCCATGCTCGACATCGCCTTGCGCCTCCACCCGCACGCCTGCTGCCTGGTGCCGGAGAAGCGCACCGAGCGCACCACCGAGGGCGGGTTGGACGTGGTCGGCGGATTTAAAGCGCTCAAGCCCTTTGTCGCCGAACTCGGCAAGGCGGGGATCCGCGTCTCGATGTTCGTCGAACCTTCGGGCGAGGCCTTGAAGGCGAGCGCCGACCTCGGCGCGCCGGTGGTGGAACTGCACACCGGCGCCTGGTGCGACGCGCTCGACCATCGCGACGCGCCCGCGCCGACTACGAATTCGGCCGCCTGAGGGTGGCTGCGGCGCAGACCGCGGGCCTCGGTCTCGAATGCCATGCGGGCCACGGCCTCGACTACGACTCCGCCCGCGTCATTTCCGGCCTGCCGCAGGTGGCGGAGCTGAATATCGGCCACTTTCTCGTCGGCGAAGCGATTTTCGTCGGTCTCGCCGAGACGCTGAAGCGCATGCGCGCGGCGATGGCGGAAGGGCGGGCGGCGGTGGGGACGCACACGTGATCATCGGCGTCGGCAGCGACCTTTGCGACATCGGGCGGATCGAACGGACGCTCGAGCGCCACGGCGACCGGTTCGTCGAACGCTGCTTCACCGAGATCGAGCGGCGCCGCTCCGACGCGCGCGCCGGACGCGCCGCCTCCTACGCCAAGCGATTCGCGGCCAAGGAGGCCTGCGCCAAGGCGCTCGGAACCGGCCTGAGACGCGGGGTGTTCTGGCGCGACATGGGCGTGGTCAACCTGCCGTCGGGGCAGCCGACCATGCGGCTGACCGGCGGCGCCGCGGAGCGCCTGAAGGCGATTTTGCCGCCTGGCGCGGAGGCGTTCATCCATCTGACGATCACTGACGAGCCGCCGCTCGCGCAGGCCTTCGTGATCATCGAGGCGCGCCTGGTGTAAGCGCTGAGATCCGCGCCGCCAAGACGGAGTGTGCATTTCTCGCGCCGTCGCGGCGGGGCCGGCGATCGCGTTGGGCGGTGAGGCGGTCGCGCCTGCGACGCGGCGCCCGAAACGCACCGTCTACGACCGCGCGGTCCGTCCGGATCCGGCAAACGAGGGATTAGCGCTTTTTTATCGGCCGGGCTCAGCCGATTTAAAGGCTTGCAGGCCGCCTTAGCGACCGGTCCAGGGGACCTCTTGCGGCCGATCAAATGAACATACTATTGTTGTTTAATAGAGGGGTCAGGGCACGGACGGGACCGGCTTCAGTCTGCGGTCCGCCCCTTCGCGGCAGCCTTAACGCACGCCACACCTGTAAAAATGATAATGGGGCAAGAGTGGGGCGGCTTTGAGTGACAATTATGCAACGATGGCCTTCAAACTGTGTCTCTAGCCCGGATTAAGGCGAGAACTTTATTGATCGCCGCCGGAGTGCGCGTATCTTCGGGCTCGTGAACGGGAGATTCCCGGTCGCGGACGGATCGTAGCGTCAGCTTCAGGCGAAGCGCCAGGGTCCTAAACAATCGGGAAGAGGGGGCTGACCACCTACGGTTTCGGGCTCGTCAAGCGGGCCGGCGGATCGGAAGTGAGAAGAACCAACGCCCAGAGTATTAACTGGAGGTCAACAATGACGCTCATCAAGAGCATTCTGCTCGGTTCGGCAGCCGGCATCGTCGCCGTCGCCGGCGCGCAGGCTGCCGATCTTCCCACGAAGAAGGCGGCTCCCGTCGCGCAATATGTCAAGATCTGCAACGTCGGCGGCATCACCGGCTGGACCATGCCGGGTTCCGACACCTGCATGAAGATTTCGGGCTACATGACCGCTCAATTCACCGGCGGCAACCTCAACACCCAGTACAACTACGCGTCGTACAGCACGGTCGCGAACGCCGTCGCGCTGTCGAATCCGGCTCTCGCGGCGACCCTCAACACGCTGGCCGCCGTTTCGAACCAGGCGACGCAGCGTGTGCTGATCGCCGCCAGCGACACACAGGGCAACAGCACCTTCTATCGTCCGGCGACTGGCTGGTCGGCGCGCGCCGCGCTCGTGTTCGACTTCGCCTCCAACACCGCCTATGGCCCGCTGCTCGGCCACATCGGCATCCAGGACGACGTCGGCAACGGGTTCGACTCGCTGACGCCAGCCTCCCCGGCCAACATCACCTACCTCGACCAGGGCTACCTGACCTGGGCCGGGATCACCGCCGGTAAGGCCGCCTCGTTCTATTCGTTCATCGGCGGCGGCGACAACTGGGCGAACTTGTTCTCGCCCGACCAGAAGGGCTTCAACGAGCCCCAGCTGTTGGCCTACACCGCCTCGTTCGGCGGCGGCTTCTCGGCCACCATCGCGGCGCAGAGCCCGGGCACCAACGGCCAGTCCGGCGGCGGCACCGATGTTGCCGGCCCCAACCTGACCTATGGCGGCCAGCGTTGGCCCGACATTGTCGGCCAGTTGCATGTCAAGCAGGGCTGGGGCGAGGCGCAGATCTCCGGCGTGATACATGACGTCCGCGTCGCGAACCAGACTTACGCCGGCGCGGCCGGCGTTAACGGCTGCGGCGTCGGGGGGTCGTGGTCAACTGCAACTTCCAGCAGACCAAGACCGGCTGGGGCGTCGACGCGGGCGTGAAGATCAACCTGCCGAGCTTCGGCCAGGACGACAACTTCCTGGTCACCGGCAGCTATACCCAGAGCGCGTTCTGGTACTCGGGCATCCCGGACGGCATGTGGGGTGAGAACGGCCAGGTCAACGGCAACGGCCAGCCGATGTATGCGGCCGACGCGTTCTTCAACCCGCTCACCAACCAGTGGTCGTCGCCGACCGCATGGTCGGTAGCCGCCATCTTCGAGCATCACTTCACGCCGCAGTTCTACGTCGACCTCGAAGGGTCGTACGCCGGCCTGAAGTGGAGCAACCAGGGCGGCGGCTGCTACATTGCGCTGACGGCTGTCTGCTCGCTCAGGCCGTCCAGGGCCCGATTTCGCCGTCCGCGACCAGCTGGATCATCGGCGCCGACCTCGGCTGGAACCCGGTCACCAACCTGAACTTCGACCTCGAGTTGATGTATCAGGACACCAACCAGACCCGGCCGAGCGGCTTCCTCGGAACCGTCTACAACTCCGGCGGCGTTGGCGGCGCGGTGTTCGTCCCCGGCGCGTGGGAAGGCAACTCGAGCGGCTTCGCCGGTCGTCTGCGCATCACCCGTTACTTCTGATCGTCCATCGATCGGTTGAAACCAATGAGCCCCGGAGAGAAATCTCCGGGGTTTTTTATTGCGGGCGCTCGGGGCCCGAGTGAACGGGCGCCGGTGCTCGCGCAACGCGGCCAGCCCGCACCTTCGGCAATGAAGGTCCTCCAAGGCCGACGCATGACGCGTTGCATTGGCTATTCGGCGCCGGAACGGATAGCTTGGGGCGTGACGGCATTAGGTCGCGCCGAAGACCCTCATCCGGCCCTTCGGGCCACCTTCCCCCCGAGGGGGAAGGGGGGCGCTTCCCCTCTCCCGCCGGGAGAGGGAAGCCGCGAAGCGGCAGGGTGAGGGTTTGCTGGCGCGGCCCCATATGATCATTCTCCCGGGCCGATCGAAAACGAGGGTAACCCATGGCGGAAACGGCGGCGCCTTCTCCATCGCGGCCGATCGGCGCGCCGCCGGCCTTTCACCTGCTGGCCAAGCCCAGCGGCTCGACCTGCAATATCGACTGCGCCTACTGCTTCTTCCTGTCGAAGGAAGCCCTCTATCCGAACGACAAGCACCGGATGTCGGAGGCGACCCTCGAAAGCTACATCCAGCAGCTGATCGAAGCGCATCGCACGCCCGAAGTCACGGTCGCATGGCAGGGGGGCGAACCCACCCTGATGAAACTCGAATTCTTCGAGAAGGCGGTCGAACTCGTCGAGAAATACCGGAAGCCCGGCCAGACGGTCCAGCAGACGTTCCAGACCAACGGCCTTCTGCTCGACGACGCGTGGTGCGCCTTCTTCAAGAAGCACAATTTCCTCGTTGGCTTGAGCGTCGACGGGCCGCGCGAACTGCACGACGCCAACCGGCGCGATCGCAAGGGCCAGGGCACGTTCGATCTCGTCATGCGCGGATGGCGCTTTCTCAAGGCCCACGGGGTCGAGTTCAACATCCTCTGCACCGTGAATGCAGCCAACCAGGCGCGCGGTCGCGAAGTCTATCGCTTCTTCCGCGACGAACTCGGCGCCAAGTGGATCCAGTTCATCCCGATCGTCGAGCGGGCGACGGCGGACACGCTCGCCATCGCCAACCAGGGCTGGAGCGATCGCGCGAGCGCGGGCGGCAAGCGGCTTCTCTACACGCAGACCGGCGACCTCGTCACCGAGCGGTCGGTCGGGGGCGAGCAATACGGGCGCTTTCTGATCGACATCTTCGAGGAGTGGGTGCGCCGCGACGTCGGCAAGGTGTTCGTGCAACTCTTCGACGTGACGCTCGAGGCCTATTTCGGCCGTCATCTCCTGTGCATTCACGCGCCGACTTGCGGCTACGGGCCGGCGCTCGAGCACAACGGCGACGTCTATACCTGCGATCATTTCGTCGAGCCGGGCCAGAAGCTCGGCAACATCGCCGTCACGCCGCTGGTCGAGCTCGTCGCTTCGCCGCAGATGCGCAAGTTCGGCGCCGACAAGCGCGACCGGCTGACCAAACAATGCCGCGCCTGCGACGTGCGTTTCCTGTGCAACGGCGGCTGCCCGAAGGACCGGTTCGTGGCGGCGAGGGACGGCGAGCCCGGCCACAACTACCTCTGCGCCGGGCTCGAACTGTTCTTCACCCACACCCGCCCGCTGATGAGCGTGATGGGTCAGCTCTTTAAGCGCGGCCGGCCGCCGGCCGAGGTGATGCTGTGGGTCAGGAACGAAGAATTCGAAGCGCGATCCTTACGCCCCCTGCCCGTGTGGAAACGGCAAGAAATTCAAGTTCTGCCACGGCGGAGCGCCGACCAAGGGGCGAGCGAGCTTGCGCGCGGAAGCGATCAGTTCCCTTCCCCTGCCGCGCCGCTAAAACACGTACCAAAATCGTTGAAACATCCGCGGGACGGGGCTTCCAGAGGCTTGGACGCTTGTTCCGTCGGCAGGCCGCGCGATTGGATCGGCGATGTCCAGGCGCCCATTCCGGCGCCGAATTGCCCCCCGGGCGGGCCCTATGAGATTCACATATCTCCGTGGCTCGCTACTGCCATGTCGGACGCTCGGAGGGCGGCTTCCTCCCCACTTGTGGGGGAGGATTGAGGAGGGGGGTCGGGCCGAACTCTGAAAGTTTGGAGCCCTTGACAGTGCCAGATGAGAGGTGAGCGCGACCCCCCACCCTGTCCCGCCCCCACAAGGGGGGCGGGGACGCCAGTCCGCCGTTGAGCGGCGCCCGGGCCGCTAAAGATGTGTGAATGACTTAGGGGCATACCGAGGGGACAGGAACGGCGCCTCAAGGTCCAACCGGCTACGGGTCACGGCGGAAGGGGTTGCGGATTGAGCTCCGACCGCCCGATCTTGTCGGCGGCTTTCACCAGCGATTCGAGCCCGGCGGCGAGCGTCGTCGCCTGACTATGAAGCACGTCCAACTGGGCGTTGACGAGTTCATTTTCGATCAGCGTGGTCCACCCCGGCCTGTGGGTGAAGCCGATCAACATCTCGTCGTGCTTTTTCCCGGCCGTCTTCGCAATCACGTCCCCGAGCGCCCTGATCTTCCGTTCGAGGTGTTGAATGTCATGCGCCATGTCGCGTCTCCTCAGATTTGTCTCGTGGCTTGGGCCCGCTCGCACGCGACGTGCTAGCGTCCGATTTGAGTGTCCTGCAGGTCCAGAGCTTTGGCAGTGACGGGAATCACAGCGCAGCGATGTCGGGCGCAGGCGGCGCCCCAGTTCAGGCGTCCTTCCACAAAAGTCGTACTGAATTGACAATTCCTTGCAAAAAAGGGAAGGCGGCGTTAGTGTTATCCCAATGCCCGATCGGACCTCGCGATGTCGACTGCCATAATCGCCGGCGTGACCGGCCCGTTCCAGCCCGGCCGCGCGTTTCAGCCTTCGGTCGACCTTCGGCGCCGGCCGTAAGTCGGACGCGCTGGCCGTTACGACGCATCTGCCGAAGTGAAATGGCGCCGCATCTCCTTGAAAATACTCAAAATGGCCCCGGGATGGCGTGCACACGCCGAGCTTGACCGGGAATCAGGCTCGATTTCGGTCGATGACGGCTCGGCTTGGCAATTACAAATGGACCCAGACCGCCCGATAACCCGCGGAATTCGCGGAGCCCATGCTCCGCCGCGAGAGTCTGAGGAATTCCAAATCTATCCAGCGCCCGGAAGCCTCGGGGGTTGCGAGCGCTCCGCGCACCGCGGCGGATGGCGGGGCAATCCAAATGCCGCGCGCCTGCCCGCCCCGACGGGTAGAGCGCCCGCCCTTCGTGGCGGCTTGCGGGGCGGCGCCGCCGATGGGCCTTGTGAGACGGCGCCGATGAGGGCCGCCGATCACAGCCAGGCGCAACCCGCTCTGCAGCTCCCTTCTCCCGCAAAAGACGTCGAAAGGCGCTGATCTCTCGACGGGATGCGGGAGAAGGGGCGCAGGCCAGGGCCGGCTCAGTGCCCGGCGCTGCTGTGCGCCTCCTGTATCTGCCTCAGCACCGCGTCGAGGTTGAACGACGCCGGCTTCTGGCGCGGCGGAAAGGCTTCGAACTCCTTGATCTGACCCGCCACCAGCGCCTGCATCGCGTACAGGATGTAAACGTGGGAGAGCAACCAATCCCAGTAGGTGTTGGAGTTCTCGTCCGCCCGCTCGAACGGATCGCGGCGCAGATTGAACATCTTCGGCGCCCTGAGCTTCACGAACGGCTCGAACCAGCACATCAATTGCTTGGCCCGCTGCTCCATCAGGACGACCTTCCAGTCCTTCATCCGGATGCTGAGGATGTCGCCATCGTCGCTGATGTAGAAGAAGAAGTTCCTCGGGCTCTCCTTCGTTTCGCCGCTGAGGTACGACAGCATGTCGATGCCGTCGATGTGAACCTTGAAGGTCTTGTCGCCGATCGTTGCGCCCTCGTGCAGCTTCGCCTTGATGTCCGTCTCTCCCGCGGCGGCGAGCAATGTCGGCAGCCAGTCCTGGTGGCTGACGATGCCGTTCAGCACCGTTCCCGCCTTGAATTTGCTCGGCCAGCGCACGAAAGCGGGCACTCGCCAGCCGCCTTCCCAATTGGTGTTCTTCTCCGAGCGGAACGGCGTGATGCCGGCGTCCGGCCAGGAATTGTAGTGCGGGCCGTTGTCGGTCGAATACATGACGAGGGTGTCGTCGGCGATGCCGAGTTCATCGAGCTTGGCGAGCATCTGGCCGATGTGCTCGTCGTGCGCGACCATCACGTCGTTGTAGTCGCCCTGGCCGTTGCTCTTGCCCTTGTGCTTGGCGGCCGGGTGGGTGCGGAAATGCATGCCCGTCGTATTGTACCAGAGGAAGAACGGCTCATTGGCCGCGTGCGCCTCGTCGATGAATTTCAGCGCCCGCTCGGTCACCTCGTCGTCGATCGTCTCCATCCGCTTCTTGTTCAGCGGGCCAGTGTCCACGACCGTCTGCCCGCCCTTGCCGTCCGCCTTGCAGTGCATCACGCCGCGCGGCCCGAAATGTTTCAGGAACTCTGGGTCCTTCGGGTAGTCGGGGTCCTCCGGCTCCTCTTCCGCATTGAGGTGGTAGAGGTTGCCGAAGAATTCGTCGAAGCCGTGCATCGTCGGCAGATACTGGTCTTTATCGCCGAGGTGGTTCTTGCCGAACTGGCCCGTCTTGTAGCCGAGCGGCTTGAGGAGCTCGGCGATGGTCGGGTCTTCGGCGCTGAGGCCCACGTCCGCGCCCGGCATGCCGACCTTGGTGAGGCCGGTGCGGATCGGGTTCTGGCCGGTGATGAAGGCTGCACGGCCGGCCGTGCAGCTCTGCTGGCCGTAATAGTCGGTGAAGGCCACGCCCTCGTTGGCGATGCGGTCGATGTTGGGGGTGCGATAGCCCATCTGGCCGCGGCTGTTGTAGCTGATGTTCCACCAGCCGATGTCGTCGCCCCAGAGAATGAGGATGTTCGGTTTCTTCGCTTCAGGCATTTCCTTCTCCTATCAGACCTTCGATTTTCGTTCGCGAGGGTCGGGGATGTGCGGTCGCCGCCTTCGCGACCCCCTCGACGTTCAATCGCCGAGCCTATCGCCTTCTAGCCGAACGGCCCGACGTCAAACTGCATGCTAACGATCGCAGCGACGCCGACCGCCAGAAGGAGAATGGCGGTGATCAGCGTCAGCGAGACGGGAAAGGACGTTTCCCCGTGAATGAGTTCCTCTTCGCGCATCGACTCCCGCAGCCGGCGAAGACCGAGCATGAACCGGATGTGATAGCCGATGCCCAGCGCCAGCATCAGGATGCCGAGCCAGACCAGCGCGGAACCGAAATGCCGCGGCGCCCCGGCGCGGCTGATGACGTCCTGTTCCTTGAGCCGCTGGAAGAACTGAAAAATCGTGAAGCCGAAGCCGATCAGCGACAGCGCGGTGCGGATCACCGCCATCAGGGTGCGGTCTTCGGCGAGCCGAGTGCGCTGAAACGCCATTCCCGTTCGACGCGCCGCGAGTTCGGTATTCACATCCAACTTGAGGTCGGGACTGGCCAAATAACTAATCTCGAACCGATCGATCAATCGGCCAGGAACAGGGGCACACCGACCACCGCCTCTCGGCCCCGCGCAACAGAGCACAAGACGCGAACCCCGGCAAGGTCGCGATCGGCGCCCACGCCCATGAGTGCTCCGGGTCCGCCCGATCGGTGCGAGCGTCCTGTCGAGGTCCGCGAGGCCGGCGCTGTCGAAAAAGCCTCGGCGATTTTGCGCTTGCGAACGGGTCTGCGCCGGTCGATGATCGTCGTCGAGCCCCGCGCAGAAAAGCGTGCGGCAGGCCGCGCCCGGCTTGGGCGTTCGCCGTTTTGCGCCCTTGCAATCCCGTCGAATCCTCATGGACGCGCCGCGCGGGTAAGGCCACGGGATTCGGCGCTGGAGACTGGTTGGAACGCTGCAGCGATGATGCGGCAATATGAACTGGTGGAACGGGTCCGCCGCTACAATCCGAAAGCCAATGAAGAGCTCCTGAACCGTGCTTACGTCTTCGCGATGAAGGCGCACGGAACACAGAAGCGCGCCTCGGGCGATCCGTATTTTTCGCACCCGCTCGAAGTCGCAGCGATTCTGACCGACCTCAAGGTCGACGACGCGACGATCGTCGCGGCAATGCTGCACGACACGATCGAGGACACCGAGACCTCCCGGGGGGACGTGGACAAGGCGTTCGGCGAGGAGATCGGCGGCCTGGTCGACGGACTGACCAAGCTCGGCAAACTCGACTTCGTCACCAAACATGCGCAGCAGGCGGAGAACTTCCGCAAGCTTCTGCTGGCGATCGCCGACGACGCCCGCGTGCTGCTGGTCAAGCTCGCCGACCGCCTCCACAATATGCGCACCCTCCAATACGTGCCGGAGGAGAAACGCACGAGGATCGCCCAGGACACGCTCGACATCTATGCGCCGCTCGCCGGCCGGATGGGCATGCAGAGCATGCGGAGCGAACTCGAGGACCTGTCGTTCCGCTGCCTGATGCCGGACGCCCACCAGCTGATCGTCGCCCGTCTCGAGGCGCTCAAGACCAAGAACGGCGCGCTTATCGCCCGCATCGCCGCCGAGCTGACCGACCAGTTCGTCCGCCGCGGCATCAAGGTCGAGGTCAAGGGCCGACAGAAGGCGCCGTACTCGATCTGGAAGAAGATGGAACGGCGCTCGATCGCCTTCGAGCAGCTGTCGGACATCTACGGCTTCCGCATTCTGGTCGACACGGTGGCGGACTGTTACGCGGCGGTCGGCGTCGCCCATACCACCTGGCCTGTGGTGCCGGGCCGCTTCAAGGATTACATTTCGACCCCCAAGCAGAACGACTACCGCTCGATTCACACCACCGTCATCGGGCCGGGCAGCCAGCGCGTTGAACTGCAGATCCGCACCCACGTAATGAATGAGGTCGCCGAATACGGCATCGCCGCGCATACGATCTACAAGGACGGCCGTCCGGATACGCCCGGCGTCAGCGAGAGCCGTGCCTACCGCGGCTTGAGGCAGACGATCGAGGCCCTGGCGAGCGATGACTCGGAGAAGTTCCTCGAGCACACCAAGCTCGAGCTGTTCCACGATCAGGTGTTCTGCTTCACCCCCAAGGGCCGGCTGATCGCGCTGCCGCGCGGGGCGACCGCCATCGACTTCGCCTACGCGGTCCACACCGACATCGGCAATTCGGCGGTCGGCTGCAAGATCAACGGCCGCATCGCGCCGCTGATCTCGGTGCTGCAGAACGGCGACGAGGTGCAGATCTCCCGCTCCGACCGGAGTACGCCGCCTGCCGCGTGGGACAGCGTCGTGGTGACAGGGCGGGCGCGCGCGGCCATCCGGCGCGCCACGCGCGACGCGGCCAAGCAGCAGTTCGGCGGGCTCGGGCGCCAGATCGTCGAGCGCGCCTTCGAGCGGGCCGGCCGCAAGTTCTCCGAATCGAAGCTGAAGGCGGCCCTGCCGCGCCTCGCCCGGTCGACGATCGACGACGTCATGGTCGGCGTCGGTCGCGGCGAGATCTATTCGAGCGACGTCGTGCGCGCCGTCCATCCCGACTTCAAGGACGAGCGCAAGGCCGGCCCCGTCGTGCCGCAAAACGAGACCGGATGGTTCGAGTTGCCGAAGGCGGCGAACCTCGTGTTCCGTGTGCCAGGGGGACCGGGAAAGCCCGAGACGGGCGCAGAACCCGCACCAGTGCGCGGCCTCGACCCGGATACGACGGTTCGGTTCGCCCCGAAGGGCGGCGCCGTGCCGGGCGAACGGATTGTCGGCATCCGCGGGCCGGAAGGGATCACCATCTATCCGATCCACTCGCCGGCGCTGGCGGATTTCAACGACGAGCCGGACCGCTGGCTGGACGTCCGATGGGATCTCGAGACGGCCGACCAGGCCGTCTATTCGACCCAGATCGTCATCACCATGCTGAACGAGCCCGGCGCGCTCGGCGTCATCGCCACGATCATCGGCGAATACGGCGCCAACATCGACGCGATTTCGTCAACGACGAGCGGGGCGGACTTTCGCGACCTGCGCATCGACCTGCAGGTGCGCGACATCCAGCACCTGAACGCCATCCTGTCCGAATTGCGCGGCAAGAGCGTCGTCCACAAGGTGGAAAGGCTGAGCGGGTAAGGGGATGCCTCTCTATTTCGCCTATGGCTCGAACATGGCCGTCGACGCGATGGCGCGCCGCTGCCCGCGCTCGAAACCGATCGCTCTCGCCCGGCTCGAGCGCCACCGCCTCGCCATCATGCGCGAGGGCTGGCTGACGGCCGTCCGCGCCCCGCGCGCCAGCGTCCACGGCGTGCTGTGGGATCTGGCGCTCGCCGACGTCCCGGCGCTCGATCGCTTCGAAGGCTTGGCCAGAGGCCTTTACGCCAAGGCCGTCCAGCCGGTGATCGCGGCAGGCGGGGCGAAGCGGGCGGTCGTCTATTTCGGCGCCAACGCCGGGCCGGGCGTCGCCAAGCCAGAGTACCTGGCTGCCGTCATTGCCTCGGCGCGCGCATGGAGCCTGCCGGCCGAGGGGATCGCGGCGCTCGAGGCGCTGGGGAAGCCATCGCCGGGGCTGGCCGCGGCCGCTGGCCGTCCCGCGGGCCGATAGGAGAGAGCAGCCGGAATCGCCGCCGGCCACGACCGCGGTTTTCGGACCGAAGTCCTTTGTTTTCAAGGATTTACACCGGGCTCTGGCCGATTCTCGGTCGAGAGATTCAATGATTTCAATGACTTAGCGGCAGGTTGGGGTCCTGCACGGGAACCGCCAACAAGTTCGACCTCTGGAGCGCGCCCCCACCGCCATCCCCCGGATCAAGATGTCGGGGGGTCGCATGGGTCCCCTCCGCCGCGCTGGCGCGCAAGGGAGGAGAAAGCGCCGCAAGGCGGTTTGGGGTTTGCGTCCGCAAGTCTGCAAGGTCCCTGGGCCCGGCGCTCGACTCCGCTGCGGCCCCATGCGAGGACGCGCTCTGCCAGAGCCCCGACGGTCGCAAGGACGCATGCGTTTTCTCTCCACCTTCGATCTCGACGCACTGATCAACAGTGCGATCTGCCTCGCTGCGGCGTTCGTCTTCGGCACGCTGATCGGCGCCGAGCGCCAATACCGGCAACGGTCGGCGGGTCTGCGCACCAATGCGCTCGTGGCAGTCGGGGCTGCGGCGTTCGTCGACTTCGGCCTCAGGATCGGTGGACCGGCCTCGACGCAAGTCATGGCCTATGTTGTGTCAGGCATCGGCTTTCTCGGAGCGGGTGCGATCATGAAGGAAGGACTCAACGTGCGCGGGCTGAACACCGCCGCCACCCTCTGGTGCTCGGCCGCCGTCGGCGCTGGATCGGGGGCGGGCCTCGTGATCGAGTTCGGCGATGCTGACGGGCTTCGTCATCGCCGGCAACACGCTGTTGAGGCCGCTCGTCAACCGGATCAACCGCATTCCCCTCGACGACGAGGCGGGCGAGGCGACCTACGAGGTCCGCTTGGCGGTGAGTTCGGAGAAGGCGAACGAAATGCGTGGAGCGCTGATCGACGCGCTGGAAGCCGCGCATTACCCGGTCGCGGACGTCGAGGCGGAGGAGCGTGGCGACGACACGGTAGAGATCGTCGCCACTCTCGTCGCGACCGCCGTCGTGCCCAAAGAGCTCAACGCGGTGATCGCCGCGCTGGAGAGCCGTTCCGGTGTGGTTCATGCGAGCTGGGAGAGCGACGTCCACGCCTGAACCGACGGCGTCAGCCGCGCGCCGCACAGACCGCGACCGCGGGTCGTCTCCGATCCGCGGTCGTTCGAACTGACGGCGGCCGCCCTCAGATCTCGCGCGCGAGCTGCCAGTGGGCCGGCGAGCGCCACAGACGCGAGCGCAGCATTTCGCGCTCGTAGACGAACTCCTTCGGGATCCGGTCGAAGAACCGGTCGAACAGCTCCTCGTGCAGATGCGCCTCCTCGGCGCCCGCTTCGCGACCGACAGCCATGAGCTCGTGGAACGTGTCGCGATCGTAGGGAAGGCCGCGCCAGTCGATGTCCTCGTAGCGCGGCATCCAGCCGATCGGGCTCTCCACGCCGTAGCCCCGCCCGCGCACGCGATCGACGATCCACTTCAAGACGCGCATGTTCTGGCCGAAGCCAGGCCAGAGGAACTTGCCGTCGTCGTCGCGGCGGAACCAGTTGACGCGGAAGATGCGCGGCGGGTTGGCGACCTGACGGCCGATGTCCAGCCAGTGGTTGAAGTAGTCGGCCATGTTGTAGCCGCAGAACGGCAGCATCGCCATCGGGTCACGCCGGGTTGCGGTGAGGCCGATCGCCGCCGCCGTCGCCTCGGAGCCCATGGTGGCGGCGAGATAGACGCCGTGCGCCCAGTTGAACGCCTGGTAGACGAGCGGCATGTTCTTGCGCATGCGGCCGCCGAACAGGAAAGCGCTTATCGGCACGCCGGCGGGATTCTCCCACTCCGGATCGATCGACGGGCACTGACCGGCCGGCGCGGTGAAGCGGGAGTTCGGATGGGCTGCGGGGCGGCCGCAGCCGCGCGTCCAGTCCTTGCCGGTCCAGTCGATCAGGTGGGCGGGCGGGGTCTCCGTCATCCCCTCCCACCAGATGTCGCCGTCGTCGGTCAGCGCGGTGTTGGTGAAGATCGTGTTCTTGGCGCAACTCGCCATCGCGTTCGGGTTGGACATGTCGTTCGTGCCCGGCGCGACGCCGAAGAAACCGGCTTCTGGATTGATCGCGCGCAACACCCCGTGCTCGTCCTTCTTGATCCACGCGATGTCGTCGCCGACCGTGGTGACTTTCCAGCCTTCCAGTTCCTTCGGCGGCACCAGCATCGCGAGGTTCGTTTTACCGCAGGCGCTCGGGAAGGCGGCGCCCAGATAGGTCCTCTCGCCGTTCGGCGCGTGGACGCCCATGATCAGCATATGCTCAGCCAGCCAGCCTTCGTCGCGCGCCATCACCGAGGCGATGCGGAGCGCCAGGCACTTCTTGCCGAGCAACGCATTGCCGCCGTAGCCGGAACCGTACGACCAGATCTCGTAGGTCTCCGGGAAGTGCACGATATATTTGCGGCTGATGTCGCCCTCGCACGGCCAGGTTGAATCCTCCTGTCCGGGCATGAGCGGCGCGCCGACCGAATGCATGCAGGGGATGAAGGGACCGTCGCCGAGCACGTCGAGCACCGCGCTCCCCATGCGCGTCATGATGCGCATGTTGGTCACGACATAAGGGCTGTCCGTGATCTGCACGCCGATCTTGGCGATCGGCGAGCCGAGCGGGCCCATGCTGAACGGGATCACGTACATGGTGCGGCCGCGCATGCTGCCGTCGAACAGCCCGAGCATCGTCTCGCGCATCTCCGACGGCGGCGCCCAATTGTTGGTGGGGCCGGCGTCGACCTTGTTGGAGGAGCAGATGAAGGTCCTTTCCTCGACCCGCGCCACATCGGAAGGGTGCGAGCGCGCGAGATAGGAATTCGGGCGCTTTTCGGGATTGAGCCGGATGAACGTGCCGGCCTTCACCATCTGATCGCACAGCATGTCGTCTTCTTCGACCGTGCCGTCGCACCAATGGACGCTGTCCGGCTTGCAGAGGCGCTCCATCTTGTCGACCCAGGCCTGCAGGCCCTCGTTGGTCACTTTGACCGGTACGCTCTTTTCCATTTTCACTGCAGCCTCCGCTCTCCAGGCGCGCGACTTTGTCGCCTAGCCCCGATGGGCCCTCATCCGAGCTCTGACCATCGAATCGGATCGGGCGTCAGCGGGCTGGACGGCCGCAGGCCGGCGCCGGCGCTCCAAGGTCCCGGCGGACGACCGCTCCCAACCAGATTTCGCCCGTCGAAGACCCTATTCCAAGGCATAGTCGATCACGAGGCCAAAACAAGCAATGCGGCAGATTGCGGCGCCAAAACAAGGGTCTCTTTGTCTAATGCGGCGACATGCGGAGTTAGGATTATGTTTCCGCTCGGCCGAGGCTTTCGCCGCGGCTGATCGTCGCGGCGAGGCCCAAATCCTTGGGTTTTGCTACTCTCGCGCGGCCGCTTGCAGCGACCCGTTATCGAGGCGCGACGCCGAGCGCGGGCGCCCGGACTCCCTTGCAACGCGGGCGCCTGCGCAAGTACGTGCGGTCAGCGCTTGCTGATTGGCGATCGCGTGCCGACGCTAAGACTTTCGGCTACCGCCGCCGATGGGAGAAGCCCGAATGAACATCTGTATCTTTCCGGGGCAGAGTTTATAGTTCCGCCTTCAGAACGGGAGGGGGACGACGAAGGCTGGAACTCGCTGCGGTTGTCGAAACTCCGACGCCGCATGAGGTCGGAGAGCGACCGCCAGACCGCGCGTTCCTTTGTCGTCTCCCTTCCCGGCAACCGACGTTCAGGCAAACGGTGACGAGATGACGCTTTCTTTGGAGCTGCTTGAGGACCTGCGCAAGCGCAGGCGGTCCATCCTGGCCGGCGGCGGCGCGGACAAGCTCGCGCAGCGGCGCGCGAAGGGGCTCATGAGCGCGCGCGACCGGCTCGACGCGCTGTTTCAGGACAACACCTTCCAAGAGCTCGGGACCCACATCCACCATTCCGCCCGCTTCTTCGGCATGGAGAACAAGGACCTGCCGGCCGACGGGGTCGTGGCGGGCACGGGTTACGTCGGCGGACGCGTCGTCTCGGCGTTCAGCCAGGATTTCACGGTTGTCGGCGGATCGCTCGGCAAGATGCACGCCAAAAAGATCGTCGCGCTGATGCAGCAGGCCGCCAAGCTCGGCTCGCCGGTCGTCGCCTTCAAGGATTCCGCCGGCGCCCGCATCCAGGAAGGTGTCGACGCGCTGTCCGGTTACGGCGACGTCTTCTACATGAACGTCCTCCTGTCGGGCGTGGTGCCGCAGATCGCCGTGGTGTGCGGCCCCTGTGCGGGCGGCGCCGCCTATTCGCCGGCGCTGATGGACTTTGTCGTGATGACCCGGAAGAACGCCTACATGTTCATCACCGGCCCGGAGGTGATCAAGGCGGTGACGGGCAAAGCGGTGACGATGGAAGAGGTCGGCAGCGCCGACATGCATGCCTCGGTCTCCGGCAACGTGCATTTCCTCGCCGAGGACGACGCCGACGCGATCCGGATCGTCACCAAGCTCATCTCCTATCTTCCCGCGAACAATTCCGAGGATCCGCCGCACTCGGCCGAGCCCGGACATCGCGATCGTCGAGGACGACGCCATCGACGCCCTCATCCCGGACGATCCGCAAATGCCGATGGACGTGCGGGGCATCATCGAGCACATCGTCGATCCGGGCGAATTCCTTGAGGTGCACCGCTCCTTCGCCGAGAACCTGATCGTCGGCTTCGGCAGGATCGAGGGCATCGTGGTCGGCCTGATCGCCAACCAGCCTGCGGTCCGGGCGGGCGCGCTCGACATGGACGCGGCCGACAAAGGGGCGCGCTTCATTCGCTTTTGCAACTGCTTCAACATTCCGATCGTGAACCTCGTCGACGTTCCCGGCTTCATGCCCGGCGTCGAGCAGGAGCGCGGCGGCATCATCCGACATGGCGCGAAGCTGCTGTTCGCCTACGCATCGTGCACGACGCCGAAGGTGACGGTGATCCTGCGCAAGGCCTATGGCGGCTCCTATCTCGCCATGTGCAGCCAGGAGATGGGCGCCGATTTCGTCTTCGCCTGGCCGACCGCGGAAATCGCGGTGATGGGGGCCGAGGGCGCGGTCAAAGTTCTTTACAACAAGGAGCTGAAGGCGGCCGAGAACCCGAAGGCGAAGGCGGCCGAACTCGCCGCCGCCTATCGAGCCGAGTTCGCCTCGCCCTATATGGCGGCCGGCAACGGCTATATCACCGACGTCATCGAGCCGGCGATCACCCGGTCGACGATCGCGCTGGCGCTTAGAAAGGCGCTGTCGAAACGCGAGCTGCGGCCGCCGAAGAAGCACGGCAACATCCCCCTTTAACACTCAACCTGGCGAAGGACCGCCATGATCTTCGAGACGATCAAGATTGGGCTCGGCGCGATTGCCGTCGTCGTGATCCTGGGCTTCGCCGTCGTGTATGTCGGGCGCTTTTTGAGCTGGGTCGAGCGCTCCGAGATCGCCCGCCAGAAGGCGGAGGCGGCGTCGGAGGCCGAGCGCAAGAGGGTCGGCGTCATTGTCCCAAAGCGCGCCGTCGCCGCGCCTGAACTCGACGGCGTGCCGCCTCATCACGTCGCCGCTATCGCGGCCGCCGTCGCCGTCTATGGCTTCCGGGTCGTCCATATCGCCGACCAGGCCACCGGGCACGCGTGGACGTCCGAAGGCCGCTGGATGCACCAGACGTCGCACCGGGTGAGCCATCGCCCGCACTGACGCGTGTTTCTTCGATCAGGAGTCGCGATATGCAGAGGAAGTTCAGGATCAGCGTTGACGGCCAGACGTACGAGGTCGTCGTGGAGGAGATCGCCGGCGAGGGGTCCGGGACGGCGTGGCCCGGCTCGGTCGCGGCGGTATCGGCCGCTGTGGCGGCTGCCGCGTCGCCAACCGCTCCGTTTGTAGCCAGGCCGGCGGCGGCCGCGGGCGACGAGGTCGCGCCACTCGCCGGCACCGTCCAGTCGGTCGACGTGACGATCGGCCAGGCGGTCAAGGCCGGCGACAAGGTCGCGACGATCGAAGCGATGAAGATGAAGACCGAGGTGCACGCCAAGGGCGCCGGCAAGGTCGTGTCGATCGCGGTCAAGCCCGGCGACTCCGTCGACACCGGCGCCGTTCTGCTCACGCTCGCCTGAAGGGAACCAATCCCGTGACAATGCCCGACACCCTCTACGGGGCTTTCATGCTCAGCCTGATCGATTTCTTCATGTCGATGCTGATGATCACCGGAATCGGCGTGGTGCTGGCGCTGTTCCCGCTTCTCAACCGGCTTGGCAAGATCGACGAAGAGGCTTTGCGCAGAAGCCACCACTGATCGCCCGGTCAATTTGGGCTGGAGGGGGATCTCTCTTGATAGAACAGTTGCTGACGTTCCTCGGCGATCTGATGAATCAGACCGGCCTCGCCCACCTTTGGTGGGGAAACGTGGTCATGATCGCCATCGGCTGCGGGATGATTTATCTGGCGGTCGCCAAGGGGTACGAACCGCTTCTGCTGATTGGCATCGGCTTCTCATGCATCATCTCCAACGTGCCGGGATCCGATCTCACCCAGCCGGGCGGCCTGTTTCACTACGCCTACGAAGGCGTGCAGCTGCTGGTCGTGCCGCCGCTCATCTTCTTCGGGGTCGGGGCGATGACCGACTTCGCCCCGATGATCGCCAATCCGCGCCTCGTCATCCTCGGCGCGGCGGCGCATCTGGGCATCTTCGTTGCGCTGATCGGGGCCAAGCTGCTCGGCTTCACCCTCAAGGAAGCCGGCGCGATCGGCATCATCGGCGGCGCCGACGGGCCGATGGCGATCTTCATGTCGGTCAAGCTCGCGCCGCAGCTGCTGCCGCAGATCTCGGTCGCCGCCTATTCCTACATGGCGCTGATGCCGCTCATCCAGCCGCCGATCATGAAGCTGCTCACCACGCCCGAGGAGCGGCTGATCCGAATGAAGCAGTCGCGGCAGGTGACCCGGCTCGAGAAGATCGCCTTCCCGATCGTGATCGGCATCGTCGTCAATCTGTTCTTCCCGCCGGTCGCGCCTCTCATCACCATGCTGATGCTCGGCAACCTGTTCCGCGAGGTCCTTGTCGTCAACCGTCTGGCGAGGACCGCAGCCAATGACCTGATGAACGTGATCATTATCGTGCTGACCGTCGCGATCGGTTCGACCATGGCCGCCGAGCGGTTCCTGACCTTCGACACGATCGAGATCGTCGTCCTCGGCCTCTTGGCTTTCCTGTTCGGCACCGGCTCGGGCGTCGTCGGCGCCAAGATCCTGAACCTGTTCCTGAAGGAGAAGATCAACCCGCTGCTCGGCTCGGCGGGCATCGCCTCGGTGCCGATCGCGGCCAGGGTCAGCCACAACGTCGCGCTCGAGTACGACAAGGAAAACTACCTCATCTATCACGCGATGGGGCCCAATCTCGCCGGCGTGTTCGGCACGGCGATCTCCGGCGCGATCATGCTCGCGCTGCTCGGCGTCAAGTAGGCGGAGCGACGGGCTCCCGCTGGCGGGCGTCCGATCCTACTGGCTCGCCGCTTCCGCCGGCGCCGCGGTCTTTGCGCCGCCGAGGCTCAGCCAGACATTCGGGTCGTCTTGGGCTTGGCGCTTGTAGAAGGTGTAGCCGGTCGCGTTCCAGGGGCGGATGTCGTCGACCAGATTGTCGAGCACGAAGTCGCCACGGTCCGTCTTGACGGTGAGCACTGCATGGCCGTCGCCATTGAGGTCGCGCACGATCGTCATCAGCAGCGCCTGTCGGGGGAAACCGCGTTCCATCAGGAGCTTTCGCTTGAACAGCGCATAGATCTTGCAGTCCCCCTTGCCGTCCACGGGATAGTCCCAGTGGTCGAGCGTGGTGCCCCAGTGATCGAGGTTGCTGATCGGCTCGATCGTGGTGTTGGCGAGGGAGTTGACGTCGTTGAGGATCTTCCACGTCTGGCGGGTCAGGTGGAGGTCGACGGGCTCGCGCTTGCCGGAGGCGCACTCCTCGGCGTGGCGGCTGCAAAAATCGACCCAGCCATAGGGGATGGTGGTTTGCGCGCCGACCGGCGTGTAGCTCGCCTTGGGCAGGCCTTCGGAGGCTTCGCCGAAGCTGTTCCAGGCCAGCCCGAGGATGGCCGCTGCGGCGACGAGGGGGAGAACCCGGTTGACCATGATTGCGCCTGCCGTCGTTCGATGAGGCCAGCATCGCGGTCGCCGCTTGGCGGGGGCGCAAAAAATTCGCTCGCATTTTACCGATCACGGCCTTGTGCCGACGTGAAATTTCTTAATCTTGACAATGCGTTTGCTTTATTCCCGGTTTACCGTTTTCCGTTGCGGAGCGTTTACCGTGAGAGCCTCCGGGATTCTCGTCGCCGTCAAGCGTTTGTTGTCAGTCTCCGCTATCGGCTATGACAGAGACGGCGGACCGGGGCGTTGGGACACACGATGGCGGAAGCGGCGAGCGACACTCAGACCTCTTCGTCCCGACACACGGCGTTCGCCGCGCTCGCGGCGCTCGGGGTTGTGTTCGGCGACATCGGCACAAGCCCGCTCTACACGCTGAAAACCGTGCTGGACACTACCGGGCCCCATCCGGACCCCTCGGCCACGCTCGGGGCGCTGTCGCTGATCGTGTGGACCCTCTTCATCATCACCGCCATCAAATACGTCAACTTCGCCATGCGGGTCGACAACGACGGGGAGGGCGGCATCATCGCGCTGATGACCCTGCTGGGCGTCAAGAAGCATCGGCGCCCGATCATCATCGCGCTCGGTCTGTTCGGAGCGTCGCTGATCTACGGCGACGGCGCCATCACGCCGGCGATCTCCGTGCTCTCGGCCCTCGAAGGCGTGGAGCAGATTGCTCCGAGCCTCCAAACCTACGTCCTGCCGGCGGCGGCGATCATCTTGCTCGTCTTGTTCGCTGTCCAGCCGTTCGGGACCGCCGCAATCGGTCGCGCCTTCGGACCGTTCATGTTGGTCTGGTTCGTCGTGATCGCCCTTCTTGGCGTCCACGGAATCGTTCAGCACCCGGACGTCGTCACGGCGATCAATCCGCTCTGGGGACTTGAATACCTGATGCGCGGCGGGACGACCGGCTTTCTGGTCCTCGGGGGCGTGTTTCTCTGCGTCACCGGCGCGGAGGCGCTCTACGCCGACATGGGTCATTTCGGCGTCGGGCCGATCCGGCTGTCGTGGTGGGCCGTGGTCTTTCCGGCGCTGATCCTCAATTACGCCGGACAGGCTGCGATCGTGCTCGCGGGCGGGTCGACGGAAGGCAATATCTTCTATCGCCTTTGCCCGGGGCCGCTGTTGACCCCGCTGATCGTTCTCGCAACCATCGCCACCGTCATCGCCAGCCAGTCGATCATCACCGGCGCCTATTCGATGACCCGTCAGGCGATTCAGCTCGGCTGGCTGCCGCGCATGAGGGTCATGCAGACCTCGGCGGAGGGCTATGGCCAGATCTACGTCGGCGCGGTCAACTGGCTCCTGATGGTCGTCACGCTCCTCTTGACGATCGGCTTTGGCAAGTCCGACAATCTTGCGGCCGCTTACGGCATCGCGGTGTCGGCCACCATGCTGTTGACGAGCGTGCTTCTGTTCATCGCCATGCGCGAGATCTGGAACTGGCCGGTCTGGGCCGCGGGCTCGGTCGCGGCCTTCTTCGTGGTGATCGACGCCAGCTTCCTCGTCGCCAACCTGGCGAAGGTCTTCCAGGGCGGCTGGGTTCCGCTGCTGCTCGCCTCGCTGGTCTATGGCGCCATGTGGATCTGGCACCGGGGCGCCGCGGCGGTGCAAGCCCGGGTCGAGGCGGAACTCATCCCCCTTTCGACTTTGGACGACCTGCTCAAAGCCGGCAAGATCGCGCGTGTGCCGGGCGCCGCGGTGTTCCTGACCCGCGCCAAGGACAAGACGCCGCCAGTCATGGCCTGGCATGTGCGTCAGAACCGAGCGCTGCACGAAGACGTGCTGGCGCTGACCATGTCCACCCTCTCGGTTCCCTGGACGGAGCCGGAGGAACGGGTGACGGTGACGCACGAAGCCGACCACTTCTGGCGCGCCGAAGCAAGGATCGGCTTCATGGAACATCCCGACGTTCCTGCAATTCTCGCCGAATGCAAGAAGCAGGGGGCGCAGATCGATCTCGACGACGTGACGTTCTACGTCGGCGCCGAGACGATTGTCCCGGCTGAGGACGGCCGGGGACTGCCGCGCTGGCAGGAAGCCCTGTTCGCGGCGATGAACCGCAACTCGGGCCGTATTAGCGATTATCTCGCGCTTCCCTGCGACCACGTCGTGGAAATCGGGCGGGAGATCGAAATCTGAGGGCTTTCCGGGCGATGCTTTCCCTTCGAAGGGAGCGAGCTCCGACAGCCCGCGCCGGTAACCGGACGGTAGCATAATGATGTCAACTTCAACCTCTGCGGGTATTTCTTGGTCTCAAAAGCGGTCGCGACGATGCACGAGGACCTACAGACGAACGCAGGCACGCCGCGCGGGACCCAGCTCCTGGAGGAGTTCCTCGACGTCGTGCCTGAACTGGCGAAACTCGGCCCTGCGCACGAACCGCTGGCCTGGGCCACCATCAATCTCTTCGCCCAGTATTGGGAGTGTCTGCTGGATCACGTCGACGAGCACGACGACAAGTTCCGCTTCGACGTGGTGCGGGGACTGAGGAAGCTCTACAACCTGCATTGCGAAACGAACGTTCCCGTCGCCTGCGGCCTGTTGATCGTGGCGCTGAATATTGAAGCCAACCTGCTTCACGACGAGGACGCCCGCCTGGTCCGCTCGTTGACGACCCTGCAGATGGCGAAGGCCAGGGCCGCAGCCGTCGCGGCGGCGGCGGCCGACGCGATTGAGAGCGGAACGGGGGCGGAGCTGGTTGCGGATGCTTCCGACACCGGTCATTCCGGCGACGGCGACCGCCGGGACTTCGAGATCGCGCGCCATCCCGGCGAGGAGGAAGCGGTCGCCGGACATCAGGCGATCCTCACCCGGCACGCGGCGCCGCTCGAGGGCGAACTGGCGCTCTTTGCTCTCGGCGGACTTCGCAGCCGTTTTGTCACATAGGGCGGGAGTTCGCGAAGGTCCGTCTCGCTCCGGTCCGGCCCAAAATCCGCGCCGCGGGACGTTTCGCGGCGCGCCGGCTTTCAATCGGCCTGGGCTTATTCGGCCGCTTCGCGCGCGCGGCCGCGACCCCTCGGCTTGGTGGGTTCGGAGGGCTCTGTCACCGCCTCGGGTGCGATCGCCGCGACGGCTTCCAGCGGAACGGGCTCGCCGAGCTCGTCGCGCACGGTCTGGCTCGCGCTTAGCGGATCCTGGCGCGGCGCCGGCAGGGCGAGACCCTTCAGCCCGAGCACCCCGTGGAAGCGCTGCACGAGCTGGATCGTCGCGGGCTCCATCTCCTCGATCGCGCCGGCGATAAATTCGACGACCTCGATCGCGCGCTGACGCTCTTCCATGTCCGGCAGCAGCTCCGGCAGGGTCTCGATCGCGCGATCGCGCTCGAACTCGGCAATAAGCGACTGCTCATGGATGAGGGCCGCGCGCTTTTCCGCGCCCAGCGAGGCGAAAGGCTCGTCGTGGCCGAGGACCTTGGCCGACCGCTCGAGGCGGTCGCGCCGCACGGTCGCGCGCGACTCGGCCATCAGGATCAGCATGCGGATCACCGCCTCCTCAAAGCCGCCGCGGTCGATGTTGAGCAGCACCGACTGCACCTCCGGCAGGAAGCGCAGCGCCTTGGGATCCTTGCGGGTGCGCTCGAAGGCGAACTTCTCGCCCAGACGCAGCATCACGGGCGAACTGTAGATGCCGAAGAAAGTCAATTCGTACATCGCGTCGCGGAAGTCGCGAATGACGTCAAAGGTATTCTCGACACTGGTGGCCCAAAGCTTCTCGGCGAACAGGAACGGGTTGTTCGGATCGGCGGCCTGTCGTTCCGCCGCGACCTTCCGCGCCTGTTCCGCAACCCCCCTCATCAGCGGGTTCGCGTCGCCGAACATCGCGCGCGACACGCGGGCCGGATGCGTCGTCTTGAGGAAGTCGGCGACCTGCGGCGTCACCAAGGACTGAACAAGCGGACGGGCCCAGATGTCGTAGAGCTCCGTGCCGAGCTCCGAGAACCGCTCGACGGCGGCGAAGTCACGCTCGTCTGTGCGATCGTTCTCGTCGATGGCGAGAATGTCGGTGAGCTTGCGCTCGTGGAAGCTCACGGTGAAGCGTGCGTTCACGCCCTCGCCGATCTCGTCGTCGATCGTCATCTCGTAAAGGCCCGGCGACAGCGCTTCGATCGTCTTCATCGTCGAGGTGACCTCGGCGTGCTCCTTTTTGGCGATCGAGGAGGAGACGAAGATGCCGAGATGTCCGACCTTGTCGTGCACCATGTAGATGATGCGCTGGCCGCGGATCTTGATCTCGTGCTCGTCGGCGTAGGTGTCGACGATCCAGTTGAGCGCCTGCTGCGGCGGGGTGATGTTGTCGCCCCAGGAGGCGAACACGATGATCGGCGTGCGGATCGCCTTGAGGTCGATCGGCCGGCCCGGCTCGAGATTCGCCTCGTGGCGGGCGAGCTTGTTGCCGACGAACAGGTTCTCGACGATCCAGTGGATCTCCTGCTCGTTCATGAAGTGGAAACCGCCCCACCATTTCTCGAACTCGAGGAAGCTCTTGCGCGTCTTTTCGGGCGCCGTGAACAGGTCGTAGTACTTGCCGAAGAAGTTGCGGCCGGGATTGAGCTGCTCGAAGTTGCTGACGAGGTGGGCGCCGTCGAACTGGCCGTTGCCCATGTCGGAAAGAAGCAGCGCCGGCAGCGCGCCGCCGAGCAGGCCGCCGTTGTAGCGCATCGGGTTCTCGCCGAGCCGGCCGGACCAGTAGGCGACCGGCGCGCCATTGACGACCAGAGGCCCGCTAATGTCCGGGTTGGCCGCCGCCATGATGAGGCTCGACCAGCCGCCCTGGCAGTTGCCGACAATGATCGGCTTGGGCGCGTCGGGATGAAGTTCGCGGATCTTGCCGACGAAGGCGGCCTCGCTGCGCATGACGTCGGCGAGCGTCTGACCCGGCTCGGGATGGGGGCGGAACACAACGAAATAGACAGGGTGGCCGTCGTGCAGCGCGACGCCGACCTGGCTGTCCGACTTGAACCCGCCGATGCCGGCGCCGTGGCCGGCGCGCGGGTCGACGATCATGTAGGGGCGCTTCCAGGCTTTCACCTCGATCCCCGCGGGCGGAATGATCTTGAGCAGAACCTTGTTGGTCGGCCGCGCCAGGGTCCTGCCGTCGAGGACGACCTCGTGGTCGTAGATGAGCACCGGCGGGGTGCCCGCCTCCTCGTGCGCGATGTCCTGCTCGGCCCGCTCGCGCAGCACTTCGAGGGTGAGGGCGGCGCGCTGCTGCGCGTCGACGGCGTAGGCCTTGGCGTCGTCGGCGAGCGCGCCGTGCTTCTGTGATTCGGCGAAGCGGCGCTGGACCTCGGCCGCGTCGGTCCAGAACTTCTGCAGACGCTGACCGTGGTCGTGCGACGCGCGCTCGATGCGCCGGCTCATGACCCGCATCATCTGCTCGAACTGGTGACCGGCCGCTCCGGCGTCCTGTGTGACGCGTTCGGGGGCGGTTTCGAGGCTGTAGGTGGAGGGCATTGGACTTGCCTTGGTTAAGCTGCGGCCGGATTCGCGCCGGCGCCGGAGACCTTCGTGGTCGCGATCGTGTGTTCTGCAATCATCTGTTCTTCGTCGGTCGGGATGACGAAGACCATGGCCGGCGAGGTCTTGGCGCTGATGATCTGGGTGCTGGCGAGGTTGGCTTCCTCGTCCAATTGGATGCCCATCCATTCCATGCCGGTGAGCACGGCCTTGCGCACGCGCCAGGAATGCTCGCCGATGCCGCCGGTGAAGACGACGCCCTCGACGCCTTCCACGGTCGCGGCGAGGCCCGCGAGCTCGCGACGTATCCGGTGCACGAAATACTCGATCGCCTCGCGCGCCCTGGGGCTGTCGGAGGCCTCGAGCTCGCGCATGTCCTGGGAGATTCCCGACATGCCCTTGAGGCCAGATTCCTTGTAGAGCAGGTCCGACATCTCCTGGGCGCCCATCTTCTTCTCGGACATCAGATAGAGCAGCACCCCGGGGTCGAGCTGGCCGCAGCGCGTGCCCATCGGCAGGCCGTCGAGCGCGGTGAAGCCCATGGTCGAGGCCATCGAGCGTCCGTTCTTGATCGCGCACATCGAGGCGCCGTTGCCGAGATGCGCGACGATCACGTCTTCGCGCGCGATCTGCGGCGCGATACTGAAGAGCCGCCGCGAGATGTATTCGTAGGACAGCCCATGGAAGCCGTAACGGCGGATGCCCTCGTCATAATAGGAGCGCGGCAGCGCGAAGGTGTCGGAGACGAAGGGATGGGTGCGATGGAAGGCGGTGTCGAAGCAGGCGACCTGAGGTATCGACGGGAACGCCTTCATCGCCGCCTCGATTCCGGCGATGTTATGCGGCTCGTGCAAGGGCGCGAGAGGGATGAGCTTGCGGAGCTTGGTCAGCACCGAGGCGTCGACCACCGTCGGCTGGGTCAGGTCCAGCCCGCCATGGACGACCCGATGCCCGACTGCGACGATCCCGCTCGCAAAGCCGACGCATTCCAGCCATGCGAGAATGGCGCCGGTGGCGACCTGATGGTCGACGCGGCCGGCGGCCGGGTCGAATTTGAGTTCGGCCTTTTCGCCCGTCGCTCGATGGGCCGAGCCTTTCGCCGTCGCCCCGATCCCCTCGACCTGTCCTGCGGCGATGCGCCTGACGTCGCCATTGTCGATGCCGAAGGCGGCGAACTTCAGCGAGGACGAGCCGGCGTTGAAAGTGAGAATAATCTTGCTCAAAGCATAGTCTCCGCGGTCGCGTGGGTCACTCAGCGGCCTTGGCGACCGGCAGCTCGTCGCCGCCGAACGCCCGGCCTTCGCGACGATAGTACTGGTAAAGCTGGGCCAGCGCACATGAGGCGAGACGCGCCCGGTCGTTGTCGGCCCGGCTTGTCAGCATGACCGGAACCTTGGCGCCCAGCACCAGCCCGGCCGCTTCCGCCCGCGCGACGAAGGTAAGTTCCTTGGCGAGCATGTTGCCCGACTCGAGATTGGGAACGATCAGCACGTTGGCGCGGCCGGCGACCAGCGAGGCGATGCCCTTGGTGCGCGCCGCCTCGATGTCGATGGCGTTGTCCATCGCCAGCGGCCCGTCGACGATCGCGCCGCGGATCTGGCCGCGCTCGGCCATTTTCGACAGCACCGCCGCGTCGAGCGTCGAGGGGATCGCCGGATTGATGGTCTCGATCGCCGAGAGGATGCCGACCCGCGGCTGCTCGAGCCCGCAGGCGCGGGCGAGGTCGACCGCGTTCTGCACGATGTCGACCTTGGTCATGAGGTCGGGCGCAATGTTGATCGCGGCGTCGGAGATGTAGAGAATTTCGTCGAGCGTTGGGACGTCGAGTGCGAACACATGGCTGATCCGCCTCTGCGTGCGCAGGCCGGAGTCCTTCTTGACCACCTCGCCGAGCAGGATGTCCGAATGCAGGTTGCCCTTCATTACCGCGCCGACCTTGCCTTCGAGCACCATGGCGACGGCGCGGGCGGCCGCCTGATACGGGTCGACGATCGCCTCGATCGGGAAGCCGGAAAGGTCGGCGTCGAGCGCCTTGGCGGCTGCCCGGATTCGCTCGGGATCGCCGATCAGGATCGGCTCGATCAGGCCGCGGTTGGCCGAGAGCAGCGCCCCTCCCAGCGAGTTGTGGTCGTCGGGACAGACGATGGCGGTTTTCAGCGGCGGCAGCCTGGCGGCCTTCGTTACGAGCGCCCCGAAATGATCGACGGAGTTGACGATCAACTCCGGCAGGTGGCGCGCCTCGGTGACCTGGGAGACGGTTGGCGCCTCGATCTCGGCAGCTCCCACGCAAACGATCTGCCCGACGGCGTTGATGATCTGGGTGTCGAAGACGGCGACCGGCGCCTCGCGCTTCTCGCGACAGACGACCGTGACTGTGACCCTGTCGCCGACATGGACGCGGCCCAGGAAGCGCAAGTCCTGCGCTCGATAGAGCGTGCCCGGGCCGGGCAGGATGTTGCCCAGCACAGCCGAGACGAGCGAGCCGACCCACATCGACGGCGCGAGCAGGTCGCCCTTCGCTTGGCCGGCCTCGTTCGGCGGCAGCATCAGCGGGTTCAGGTTGCCCGAGACATGGGCGAACAGGATCAGGTCCTGCACCGAGCAGGTCCGCTCGATGCTGGCGGTGTCGCCGACCTTGAGTTCGGCCCAGGTCGTGTTGCGAACGGCGGATTTTGCGCTCATGCCAGGCCTCTGCGCTCGCTAGCCGCGCATGCTTCGCCGCCGCCTCCCGTTTTCGTGAAGTGGGCCGGCCAATTTCACCCTGCGCGCGGGTTGTCTTTTGTGCGATGCACAATTACCGCCGGAGCGTGACGGTTAGGTGAACTTAGGCCGGAACGGGGCATTGCGGAGCCGCCTCCCCGCGCGACCAATGGACGCATTCCGTGCGGGGACATGGGGACACGGGGCGGCTGCGGGGCGCGTCGGATAAACGTCTTGATTTTGTCACCGCCATCCTGTCTTAGCTGTGCGGCTTGAGGGGCGCCCGCCGCGCTCCGACCCGCCCCGGGGCCGAAAAAGAATGAATTTCTTCCAGCGATTCACCTTCCTGTTCTCTGCGCCGATGTTCGACGCCGACGATCTCGAGGGCCTCAGGGTCAACCAGATCATCACGGCGATCGAGCGGATGGGCTTCCAGGTGATCAAGGCCCGCCGGGTCGAGGACGCGGAGATCGCCGTCCAGACCGACGCCGCCATCGGCCTCCTGGTGGTCGACTGGGGCAAGAAGGGCATCGAGGGCAAGGCCGCCTCGCTCATCAACGTGATGCGGCGGCGCGGGCTCGACATGCCGATCGTGATCCTTGTCCGGCGCAAGCGATTCGAGGACATTCCGGTCGAGGTGCTCGACTATATCGACGGCTATGTGTTCCTTGCCGAGGAGACGCCGGAGTTCATCGCCAGGAACCTCGTCTCCCGGCTCAAGCAATACGCCGAGACGCTGAAGACGCCGTTCTTCGGCGCGCTGGTCGATTATGCCGAGGAGGGCAACCAGCTCTGGACCTGTCCGGGCCATAACGGCGGCATCTTTTACAGCCGCAGCCCGATCGGGCGGATCTTCATGGAGCATCTGGGCGAGGCGGTGTTCCGCGACGACCTCGACAACTCGATCCTGGAGCTCGGCGACCTCCTGACCCACGAGGGCCCCGCGCTGCAGGCGCAGAAGGAGGCCGCCGCGATCTTCGGGGCGGAGAAGACCTACTTCGTCCTGAACGGCACGTCGTCGTCCAACAAGATCGTGCTGACGAGCCTGGTCGCCGAGGGCGACCTCGTCCTCTTCGACCGCAACAACCACAAGGCCGCCCATCAGGGCGCGCTGTTGATGGCGGGCGGCATCCCTGTCTATCTCTCGACCGACCGCAACGCCTACGGCCTGATCGGCCCGATCCGACCGGAAGAACTCGACGAGACGGCGATCCGCGAGCGGATCCGCGCCAATCCGCTCGTCAAGGATCCGGAGGCCTGGACGCGCGAGCGCCCGTTCCGCGTCGCGGTGATCGAGCAATGCACCTATGACGGCACGATCTACGACGCCCAGCGCACGCTCGAGCGGATCGGCCCGTTATGCGACTACATCATGTTCGACGAGGCGTGGGCGGGCTTCATGAAGTTCCACCCGATCTACGAGAGCCGCTTCGCCATGGGACTGAAGAAGCTCGACGAGACCTCGCCGGGCATCGTCGCCACCCAGTCGACCCACAAGCAGCTCGCGAGCTTCTCCCAAGCCTCGCAGATCCACCGGCGCGACAGCCACATCAAGGGTCAGCGCCGCCGCCTCGAGCACCGTCGCTTCAACGAAAGCTTCATGCAATACGCCTCGACCTCACCCTTCTATCCGCTGTTCGCCTCGCTCGACGTCGGCGCGCAGATGATGAAGGGCCGGTCGGGCGAAGTGCTGTGGGACGACACCATCCGGCTCGGCATCGAGCTCCGCAAGAAGATCCGGGCGGTGCGGCGCGAGTTCGAGGAGAAGGAGCGCGATCCGGCGCGGCGCTGGTTCTTCGACCCCTTCGTGCCCGACCGCGTGACGATCCGCGACGCGGCCTACGAAGGCGGGGCGCATGACGTGCCGTGGGAGAGCGTGTCGACGGACCTTCTCGCCCGCGACCCGCGCTACTGGGCTCTCGCGCCCGGGCAGGCCTGGCACGGCTTCCACGCCCTCGAGGAGGGCTACGCGATCACCGATCCGGCCAAGCTCACGCTGCTCACCCCCGGCTTCGACCGCAAGACCGGCGATTACGAGCCGCACGGGATCCCGGCGCCGGTGGTCGTCCAGCACCTGCGCGAGAACCGGGTGGTGGCCGAGAAGAACGACCTCAACTCGATGCTGTTCCTGCTCACCCCTGGGGTCGAGGCGAGCAAGGCCGGGACGCTCGTCTCGACGCTGGTCGCCTTCAAGCGGCTGCACGACGATAACGCGGCTCTCGAGGATGTGATGCCCGAGTTCGTCGCAAAGCGCTCGCAACGCTACCGCGGCCTGCGCCTGCGCGACCTGTGCGGCGAGATCCACGCCTTCTATCGCGCCCACGACATCAGTCGGCTGCAGAAGGCGCAGTTCGCGGCCGAGCATATCCCGACCCCGGCGATGACGCCGCGCGAGGCCCAGCTCCATCTGACCCGCAATAACATCGACTACGTGCCCCTCGACGAACTCGAGGGCCGCATCGCCACGACCCTGTTCGTCGTCTATCCGCCCGGCATCGCCACGATCGTGCCGGGCGAGCGACTGGATGCGCGCGCCCAGCCGATGATCGAGTACCTGAAGATGTTCGAGAAGGGGGCCAATGTCTTTCCGGGCTTCGAATCGGAAATTCAGGGCCTCTATCGGGAAGTCGACGCCTCCGGCGCCGTTCGCTTCTATACCTATGTCGTCAGGGAGTGATTCGGGACGACGATGGACGACAAACTGAACTCGGAAGCCGGGCTCGCGCCGCAGCCGTCGCCGCGGATCGCCGTGCGCAACTCGCGCGACGCCGACGTTCCCGCGATGCTCGCGATCTACCTGCACCACATCCGGCGCGGGGTCGAGCCGGGGCTCGACGACGGCGAGTTCGAGACGCCGGACGCCGAGGACATCAAGCGCCGGCGGAAGTCCATGCAGCGGCGCAAGATGCCCCACATCGTGGCCGAGGAGAACGGCGCGGTGCTGGGCTACGCCTACGCCGTACCGTTCCGCAAGCGCCCCGCCTATCGCTACGCCGTCAAGCACTCGATCTACGTCCACAACGACCATCTCCACCGCGGCCTCGGGCGGGTGCTGATGGGCGCGCTGATCGACGCCTGCGCCGCTTCGGGCTTCCGCCAGATGATCGGCTATATCGACGCGGCCAACCGCGCCTCGCTGGGCTTGCACGAGGCGTTCGGGTTCCGTCAGGTCGGCTACCTGCCCTCGATCGGCTACAAGTTCGGCCACTGGACCGACACGGTCATGGTGCAGCGCTCGCTCGGACCGGGCGGGACCGAACCGCCTCAGGCGTGAGGGGCGGGCAGGGCCGCCCCTTACGCCGGCGCGACGAACCGCCCGGGCCGGTTGCGCATGGAGGCGACGAAGTCGGGGTCGTTCTCGTAAACGACTTCGGCGCGATCGGGATGCTCCAGAATGACCCAGCACGGGGAGCAACGTTCATCGTAGGTGTCGAGCGCCGGACGCACTTTGGCGATGTCGAAGTTGTTGAGGCGGGCGACTTCCATCGCATTCTTCTGAGCCATTGTCATGCGCGGCGGCAGGAAACCGCCGCCCGCGGTGGTAAATTCCAACGGTCTTTCCATCGCGCTTTTCCGTTCGTGCGGGACCCATGACATGCGTGGCCGCCGACGGATTACGCAACTCGCGTGCCGAAGTCACAAGGCCAATTGCCGCAGGGGCGGCGGTCGGGCCGCGGCGGCCTTTTCTTCAATCCGGCGACAGCGGCCGGACCTGAATTTCATCGGCCGACAGCGCCCCCTCGGCGATCACCAGACCGATTCCCCCGTTATCGAACGGAGCGTCGCTGTCATCGGTCCCGCGCAAGGTCGCCCCGCCGGCGAAGCCGGTGATGTCCGCGCCGCGAACCTCGAGCGCGAGCATGATCGGTTCCTCGAGGGTCCAGCGGCACGGCGCCTCGGCCAAAATGGTGCGGACGTCGTCGCGCACTTTGACCAGGCGCGCCTTGTTCCCCGCCTCCAGTTGCAGAGCGTAGTAACGACGCAGACCCTGGACGCGCGCGGCGAGGCCGGCGCTCGATCCCAGATGCACCGCCACGTCGCTGGATACACGATAGTCCGCCCAATCGCGGGCGCCGCAGACGATGATGCCGCTGCCGCGATCCTGCGAGATGCGAAAGGCGGAGCGGAAGTTCTTGCTGAAGAAGCTGACGTTGTTGACCCAGGCTTTCCGCCAGAACTCGCTCGGGTCCTTGGGTCGCCGCAGCGTCACGAGCGGCGCGCCGTCCCAGCGAAGAGTGTCGAGGAAGACGGTTCCGTCGGCTCTTCTCTCGCGCGACGTCAAGGCGACGCCGATCTTCTGGATCGGCTGCCCATCGAGATCGGGAAGCGTCCAGGTCAGGATCTTGTCGTCGCCCGGCGCGAGCGCGAGCGAGGGTCCGTCGAAATCGAAAAGCCGATCGTTCAGCCCATAGACCTTGATGCGCAAGGCGGCCTGAACCGTCGACGTGTTGGCGCGGTCGGCGATCAGGCGCGCTGTGAGCGTCTGCCCCGGGTAGACGCGCGGACTGGCCTGCATGTCATAAGTTCGCATGTCGACGACGTCCGGGGGAGAAAAGACCGGCGTCAGCGCGACCCCCGTTCGCCCCTTGGCCAGGCCCTTGAAGCGCAGCGCGAGCGCTGGCCGCTGATCGACCTCGCCGTGCTCGACGGTGATGAGATCGCTCTGGATCGCGTCCCGCTCGGCCATGAATCCCTGGACGCTGCCGGGAAGGGCGAAGTGAAACTGCGCGCCGTCCTTGGGTGGCGTGAGCGGCGTAAGGCCGGCGAGCTCAAGCCCGAGGCTGGCGATATCGCAGGCGATCCGCACGGCGTCGTTGACCGCATAGCCCCCGTCGCTGGCCGAGATCAGCGCGCGATCGGCCAGCGGGCCGCGCCAGTCGGGACCGCCCTCGAGGCCCTTGAGCCCATGCATGATCCCGATCAGGCAGCCGACATTGCCGGAATTGCAATCCGTGTCCCAGCCCGAGGTGTTCACGATCGTCATCGCCTGGTGAAAATCGCCGCGCGAATAGATCAGGGCGAGCAGGATCAGGGCGTGGTTGGGCACGACATGGCAATTGCCCGGATATTTGTCGTAGCCGTAGTGATCCTCAATTCTCTGCCGCGCTTCGCGCCAGTCCGTCAATTCGGCGCTCCACGCCCTCACGTCCCTGGCGAGCGAGGCGATCAGCGAGTTCGCAGGGATCACCGACAAGCCGACGTCGATGAGATGATCGATGTCGGAGGTGAGAAACGCCTCCGCCTCCATCGCCGCGAGCAGTTTGGCCGCATGCACCGATTCGCCGTCGTGGCTGACGCTGCCGGCCGCCTCGGCGAGCTTCGCCGCCAGCTTCGGCTGACCGGGCGCCACCAGCGCCCAGCCGTCGATGAAGATTTGCGCGCCGATCTGCTCGGCGACAGCCTGTCCGTTTGTCGCGATCGACCCCGAATGAGGGGCCGGCAAACCGCGCTTCAGATTGAGCCACGCCGTGTGCTCGGTCGAATTGCCGTTACCGCCCCACCACAGGATCGATCGCTGCTCAATGATCGAGTTGAGCCACGTCTTGCCGATCTCCTCGGCCGTGAGGTCCGGCTTGACCCCATGTTCGGCGAGCGCGCGCACGAAGGTGAAGGTGCCCGAGACATCGTCGTCGGTCACCACGAGCGGCGCGCCCAGGCGGTCGTGGACATAATATTCGATCGGGCCGAGCTCCTTCATGATGCGCTGATAGGTCCATCCTTCGAAGGGCCGGCCCAGATAGACCCCGATCAGCTTGCCCAACACGCCGGCGTAAACGCGTTCGAGATAATCGGCGGGAACGGAGGTCATTGTCTTTGCTTCCCTTCAGGAGAGGAACCGAGAGCTTTGGGTCGGGCGTTCAGCCTTTGACGGAGCCGCTGGCCATGCCTTCGATGAAGCGGCGCTGCATGGCGAGGAAGAAGACGACCGCGGGCGCAACGATGATGATCGCTGCGGCCATGATCTCTCCCCAATCGCTCGAGTACTGGCCGCCGAGCGTGTAGAACCGGACGATTGCGGTCTGCGCGTCGTGGCTCTGCAGGAAGGTCGACGAGATTAGGAACTCATTCCACGTATTCAGGCCAGAGATGACGGCGACGGTGACGAGGCCCGGCGAAATGATGGGCAGGCAGATTTTATAAAAGACCTGCCAGCGATTGGCGCCGTCCATGATCGCGGCTTCCTCGATATCCCTTGGGATCGCCAGAAAATAGGTGCGCAGCAGGAAGATCGAAAAGGGGCTGAAGATCGCGGTGTACACCAGCGACAGGGCGAAGACGTTGTCGATCAGTCCGAGACGCGCGTAGCCGAAGTAGAGCGGGAAGAGGAACAACTGGATCGGCAGGGTCGTCGTGGCCAGGAAATAGGCGCTGATCCACTTCAGCGCCGGGGTCGACTGGCGAACCAGGGCGTAAGCCGCCATCGACCCCGTCGAGCAGATCAAGAGCACGGTCAGGCCCGTCACTTCGGCGCTGTTCATGAGCGAACGGCCAAGCTGCGCGTCGGTCCAGGCGCGGGAAAAGTTGACCCACTGCAGGGCTCTCGGCAAGGCCAGCGGGTTGGCGACAATTTCGGCGCTGGTTTTCAGGGCGCTGACCACCATCAAGGCGAGCGGAAAGAGCGCGATGGCCGCGCCGATGGCCAGGAGCGCATAGGAGAAGGCCGCGGTTCCTTTTCCGATCTGGTTGATCAATCGTCCTCTCCCTGCTGAAGCCGCACATAAAAGGCGGTTGCGATCAGGCCGAAGAAGCTGATCACCAGGGCGACGGCGGCCGCCGGGCCCATCGTGTAATTGAAGAAGGCGTAGCGGTAGGAGAGCGTCGAAAGCACTTCGCTGGAATAGGCCGGCCCCCCCTGCGTCAGGACATAGACGAAATCGAACGCCAGGAACGACCAGATGACGGTCATGATCATCATCAGCGTGATGGTCGGCCGGACCGCGGGCAGCAGGATGTGTCGCATCAACTGGAAGAAGTTGGCGCCGTCCATCAGCGCCGCGTCGATCTGCGCCGTATCGACCTGGCGAAGCGCGGCAAAGAACACCACGGCCAGAAACCCCCACCAGTGCCAGAGGTCGACCGCAGCGACGGCATAGAGCGAGATGGAAACGCTGGTCAGAGGATCGGCGAGGGCGAACCCGTGCAGGTTGAGCCAGCCCACCATTCCGGATTCCGGGTTGTAGATCATTCCCTGCCAGACGCGCGCGACAACCACGGTCGCGATGATGACCGGCAGGAAATAGACGGCCTGAAAGAACGCTCGCCCGCGACGCGCCACGAGCAGCATCGCGCCGGCGAAGAACCCCATCACGATCGGAATCGTTAGGAAAATCAAGGTCCATTTGATGTTGTTGAGCAGCGCTGTAAAGAACACCGGATCGTCGAAGATGGTCCGAAAATTATCGAATCCGGCGAAGATCGGCGTCGTGGCGCCGTCCCATTCGAAGAAGGCCATCGCGAGCGTAAGAAATGCCGGGACCAAAATGATGACGACATTGATGAGAAGAGCCGGAATGAGAAAGGGCATCAGCGATCACGAAAAGCCGGTCGGAGAGACGAAGCGCCGGACTGGGCGAGGCATCAGAAAGGGGCGGATTGGGCCGCCCCGTCCGGATGATCGCATTCAGCGCGGGGCGATTTCCGGCACTTTGCCTTCCGCCAATTCCTGGGCGAAGATTGTCTGCATCTTCTTCAGGTAGTCTTCGCTCGAGATCTGCTTCAGCCAGACCTGCTCCATACCGTGGATCAGATAGTCTTCCGTCGCCGGCGGCCAGAAGGTCCACGTCGTATAGCCGTAATTGCCCTCGGCGACGCCCTTGGCGAAGCGCGCGAAAGTCGCGGCGAACAGCGGGGACACGTTTTTGGTGAGCCTCTCTTCGGTGATCGACGTCAGAGGCAGGTTCCAGTCGCCCGGCCAATCCTTGCTGATCCTGTCGTAGAACGCGTCGGAATAGAGATAGTCGAGGAAGCTGCAGGCCGCGTCGGGATTGGCCGAATCCTTGTTGATCGACATCGTGCTGCCGCTGCCCACGGCATAGAGCGGGTAGGGGACGCCCTCCCGCAGGCTCGGCAGTGGCGCTACGCCCAGCTGCTGCCCGGTCTGCTTGAATGCGGCGACCATGTTGTCGAACGAGAACGTGCCGTTCGGCGCCATTCCGGCTTCGCCCTTGGCGAGCAGCAGCGCCTGCTGGTCGCCGGTCAACGAGAAGTAGTTCTTGCCGAACCAGCCCTTCTGGTACCAGTCGTTCAGCATGTCGATGGCTTTGACGAAGACGGGATCCGTCCAGGGGATCTCGCCTCTGAGGGCCTTGGCGACATTGTCTGGCCCGGCGTAGTGATTGAGGATCACCGAAACGTGCCACTCATTAGCAGCGCGCCAGTCGCCGTTTCCGACCGAGAACGGCGTGATGTTCTTGGCCTGCATCGCGGCGGCGAGCGCGTTCAGCTCCTCCGCCGTCTTCGGGGGAGTCCAGCCGTTCTTGTCGAACAAGGTCTTGTTATAATAGAGGACCATGGTCTCAAACGTGCGCGGAAGGGCGTAGTTGTGGCCCTTGTAGTCGCCGGTCTTCAGCATCGGCCCGAGGATGCGCTTGTCGAGGCTGTATTTCTTGATGCAATCGTCGAGCGGAAGCAGATGGCCCGACTGGACGAGGGCCAGCGTCGTGCTCGGCCCCGGAGTCATCACGATGTCCGGGCCCTTGCCGGACAGAACGGCCATCCGGATCTTCGTGGCGCCGTTCGAGCCGGCCTGCACGTCGAGGGTCAGCGGCGTCGAGGGATGGGCCGCGTTGAACGGCGCCACCAGATCCTTCTGCAGGATCCGCTGCTGTTCGGGGTTGCCGCCGCGCTGATACCAGAGCGTGATCGGTCCATCCGCCAGCGCGGCCGTCGAAAGCGTCGCGGCCGCGACGAGCGTCGATATGACCCGCAAGGCCAATCTGGTCGAGTTTGGTCGTGTGTGCGTACCCATTGCCGTTTCCTCCTCCGCGTTTCCGCCGTTCAACGGTTGTCCCATCATGCCGACTGCCGCTTGACGACTTCGAAGGGCATCTCCCGGACTCGGCTGGGCGCGTCCGACGGCAAGTCGTTAAGCCGTTGAAGCAACATTTCCGTGGCGACCTGGCCCAGGGAAAACTGGCGCTGGCTGACGGTCGAGAGCTGCGGGCTCACCACGCTGGCGGCGAAGGTATCGTCGAAACCCATCAGCGCGATGTCGTCGGGGATCGTGAGTCCCGTCTCGCGGATCGCCGCCATGGCGCCAAGCGCCATCAGGTCGTTGCCGGCGAAGATTGCGGTCGGCCGGCGCCCATCCTGGAGAACGTCTCGAGTTCGCGCGGTACCCGCCCTCCTGATTGAATTCGCCGCCGGTGACCACCTGAGACGAGTGGCCGACTTCGCCCAAGGCCTGCAGATAGCCGTCGATGCGATTGCGCTCCGGGCCGCCGCTGCCCACGATCATCGCAATTCGGCGATGACCGCGCCCGACGAGATAGCGCGTCGCTTCCGCGGCCGCAGCCACATTGTCGACGAAGAGATTGTCGATCGGCAACGGCCCGCCATGCTTCGCCGCGGCTTCAATGCGCACGACCGCGATGCTCGCCCGCACGATCGCTGCGAAATCGGCCGCCCTGATCTTGAAGAACACGCCGACGACGCCGTCGATGGTCCCTCGGAGGCTCCAATCCAGAAATCGGCGCTCCCGCTCGGCCGAACCATCGGTGTTGAGCACGATCACGTCGTAGCCGGCCGCGTCGGCGATGGTTTGGACCCCCCGGACAAGCGAGGGATAGAAAGGGTTTGTCACGTCCGGCACGACGCAGGCGAGCGTTCGGGTCCGCTTCGTCTTCAGCGCCTGAGCCTGACGGTTGGGGACGTAGCCCAACTCGCGAGCGATCTGCATCACCCTGTCGAAGGTCTGGAGCGGAATGGCCTGAGCCTGACTGCGGCTCATGACCATCGAGACCGTCGCCTGCGACACGCCCGCGGCCTTGGCCACCTCGCGCTGAGTAACCCTCTGATATGCCATTGGGCCGTTCGGGCGCTCCCCGCGCGTGGATGCGAGTCTGTCACTTATACGTATCACCCGAGGTCGACCCCCGCAACAGATTTTGGCCGCATCGTAGCGGTTCCTCCTCCTGGTCGGAGGCATCGCAGCATCCGCGCACGATTGCGGGTCGATGAAACGCGGGGCGCGCGCCTGAATGGGCGACGTCTGTGAGGACAGGCGGAAGCGGCGGAATGCGCCAGCCGGAAGGCCGTGCAGGGCGAGCCCGGCGGTCGGCGCCCCGCTTTTTTGTCGGATCCGACTTCGAAAGCCGGAGTTCGCTCCGGCGTCCCGGCGGCGCGCGTCGCTCGCCCCCTTCGCTCAGTCACGAGCGACAGGAGGTGCGTCGCGTGTTGATATCGAGACGTTCAACCGGGCGAAAGCGGCGTCTCGGTCACGTCGATCGAGACTTGCGTGCTGACCGCGCCGGTCACGTTGACGATGACGGGACTGGTCAGCATATAATATCCGCTCGATGGATCCAGAATCGAGCCCGGCAGGTTCTGCGTGTAGTAGAACTGGCCCGTCGTGGTCACCGGGGTCGGGGGAAGATCTCCGAACGAAATACTTGCCGTCGCGCTGTAATTCGTCTGAGGCGGCGCAGAGAATGTCGGCGTGGCGCCGAGCTGCAAGGTTTGAGTCTTGCTCGTCGTTTTGGTCGTGGTGTCGGAAACCGTGGCCGTGAACGATGTGGTGATCGAGCCGGTGGTCGTGTCGCCCGGCAAGCCGTCGGTCACCGACACAGTGGTGCTCACGGTGACCGACATCGAGTACTGAAGCGTTGTCGTTTGCGAAATGGTCAAGCTCTGGCTTTGGGCGACCGGCAGCGAGATCTGGACGGGCTGAGACCCGGCGTTGATGCCGCTGACTGTCTCCAGGAAGGTCTGCCCTTCGGCGGGAATGGTTACGCTATAAGGCACGGTCGCCTGCTCGATGATCGCTTGCACCGGCGGAATGACCGCGCACGTAAACGACTGAATCTTGCCGTTCATTTTGCTGCTCGCGAAGTCGGCGGTCGCTGGCTTCGTGAAGGACCCGAAAGCGTTGGCCGCCCCCACAGTGACGCTCTGGCCGGTCCCGTCGGAATTGGCGCTCAACACGAGCTGTTGCGGCGGCGTCAGGCACGGGTAGTTGATCGATGACGCCTGTTTGTCGATCCACCAGCCCGAGAGCGAATTGGCCTTCCCGGTCGGCCACTCGTCGAGGAAGATGGTGTTGAACGGACCCTGGCAGCCGGCATCCCGAAAAAGTTGAAACCAGCCCTCGCTCAAGGTCACCTGGCGCCAGATGCCCGCGGAAAGCGTGCCACTGGCGCCATAGGCTTGCAAATCCACGGTCTGCGTGGCGCCGTTGCCGATCAGGTCCACGCAAATGCCGAGTCCGGAAAAATCATAGGGGTTCTCCGGAGGGTTCTTGACCACATTGTCGAACAGCGTGCACACCGTCCCGGGGGGCAGGCAGAAGGCGATCCAAGTTGTCGCGTCCTGAAGGTTCGTGCCGGAGAACGAAAACGCCCAGCCTTCCGGGTATTGAAAATTGTTAGTATCGATGGTCACGGATTCGCTCGACCAGTCGGCGTTCTTGAAAAGCCCAATCCTGCCCATCACAACCGAGCCCGGAAAGGGGGTCGCAACCTTCGGCGGCTTGTAGAAAGGGGCGTCATAAATGTTCGAGCCCATGATGCTCATCTCCGATTTCGATGTTTTCTGTGCCGGGAAAGGCAAGATGGCCTCCCGGTCCGAACGAGGGGAGGGCTCGCAGGTTCATGCGCAGATGTTCAACCGCTCGTGTCCGGCGTCGATGTCACATTGAAAGAGACTTGCGTTCCGACTGCGCCGGCCACGTTGATGACGACAGGCGTGGTCAGCACATAGAGTCCGCTCGGTGGATCGAGAACCGAACCGGGGAGATCCTGCTCGTAGTAGAACTGGCCTTGCGTGGTAAGCGTGATCTGCGGGAGGGTTCCGAAGGAAACGCTGGCCGAGGCGCTGTAATTCGTCTTGGGCGGCGCGAGGAATGTTATCGTGGCGCCGAGTTGAAAGCTCTGAACGTCGGTGGTCGTCTTGGACGCCGTTTGAGAACTCGAGGTGGTGAACGACGTGGTAATCGAGCCGGAGGTCTGGTCCACGTCCTTTATGCCCTCGGTCACAGTCACCGTGGTGCTGATCGTCGTCGACATCGTGTACTGTAACGTCGTCGTCTGAGTTATGCTGTAAGTCTGGCCTTCCGCGACGGGCAACTGGATTTCGACGTTTTGTGACCCGCCATTGCTACTGTTGACCGGCTCTATGATGGTTTGCCCCTGAGGAATCGCCACAGTATAGTTCGTGGTCGTCGACAGAATGATAGCCTGCACCGGCTGAATGAGCGTCGCCATGAACGACTGGATCTTGCCGTTCATGCCACTATCGGAGAAGTATGAAACCCCGTTGTTGTTCCAAGTCTCGAAAGGGTTCGTCGCGCCCAACGCGACTTGCTGCCCCGAGCCGTCGCTATTGACGCTGAGCACAAGCACCTGTGGCGGCGTCAGGCAGGGGCAGTTGATCGACGTTCCCTTTTGGTTGATCCACCAGCCCGAGAGCGAATTGGCTTCGCCCGTGGGCCACTCGTCGAGGAAGATGGTGTTGAACGGGCCCTGATTGACGGGACCCGAGAAGAGTTGAAACCAGCCCTCGCTCAGGGTCACCTGGCGCCGAATTCCTGCAGAAAGCGCGTTATCGGCGCCATAGGCCTTCAGGTCCACGGTCTGCGTGGCGCCGTTGCCGATCAGGTCCACGCAGACGCCGAGTCCGGAAAAGTCATAAGCGTTCTGCGGAGGCTTCTTGACCACATTGTCGAACAGCGTGCACACCGTCCCAATCGGCAGGCAGAAGGCGATCCAGGTCGCCGCGTCCTGAAGTTTCGTGCCGGCAAATGAAAAAGCCTGGCCTTCAGTATATAGCGAACTCGTCGTGTCGATGGTCAGCGAGTCGCTGCTCCAATTGTCGTCCTTGAATAATACAATCTGACCAAGTTGGATCTGGCTCGGATAGGGCGTGGCGGTCGTCGGTGGCCTGAAGTAGGGGGGGTCATAAAAGTTCGAGCTCACAATTTTTCTCTCCCCTTTTTGTTTATTCCGGCATGCGCAAAATAGGATCCTAGTGTTCCTGATATCATCGGTACATGTCAAGTTATTGACAAAGGCCAGCGTTCAATTTGCATTATAATCGTAATAATCATGACATAATTGTACTTTGCCGTTATCGTTCTCTTTCCACGCCTTGCGCCGCCTATTTCAGGATTGCGGAAAGGATAGGAATTCTTGACCGACGCAGCGCCCTTCGCCCCTTTTGGCGAAGGTCCTGCTCTTCCCTGTTCGGCTCCTGTTATCGTCCTGTTATGGACCTGTTCGGACATCGGAACAGGGGCAAGAAATTCTCTGTTATTTGTACTATTTTTGAGTGATATACCTAGCTCCAACCCCTTGATCGGCCGAAAGGAATCGTGCCAGGATGGCCAGAATCGGCCTCCGAAGTTTCCTGATAATAGGGAATTAACAGGGAATACGGCCGCCGAGCAGGCCGCGCGGCGCCCCAAAGATCGTCAAGATGAGCTTGACGATCCCGCCCGCGCCGCGGCGTCCATGAACCCCTCGAGATCGACCGCCTGCCTGGCCGCCCGTACCCTGACTTTGCCGTCCCGTCCCCGCGCGTCGACCTCGTGGGCGGGCAGGGCGTCGCGCGGCAGTCCGGCTCGCCGGTAGACCTCCTCGGACATCAGGACCTCGCAGTCGAGCGCCCGGGTCAGGTCCTGCAGCCGCGCGGCGACGTTGACGGCGTCGCCGATCACGGTGAACTGGGCATGCCGCTCATAGCCGATGTCGCCGGCGATCACGATGCCGGCGTTGATCCCGATGCCGAACCGGACCGGCGCGACGGGCCCCAGCGCCAGTGCGTGATTGAGCACGTCGACCTTTTTTGAAATGGCGGCGCAGGCCGCGACCGCATTGCGGCAGGCCTCGACCGGGTCGGACTTGAGGCCGAACACGGCGAGCAGGCCGTCGCCGAGCACCTGGTTCGGCTGTCCGCCGGCTTCGATCACGCCGTGGCTGACCGCAGTCAAGAACTGGTTGATCAGGAACACCGTGTCGTAGGGCAACCGTTTCTCGGCGCGCCGAGTCGAGCCGCGCATGTCGACGAACATCACCGCGGCGTAGCGCTCCTCGCCGCTGCGCGCGGGCCCGCGCCGGACGTCGGCGATCGTCACGTGCGGCGGCAGCAGCGGCAGGAACGCGAGGTCGCGGTCGGGGTGCAACTGGCAGGCGAGGCGCATCCCCTCCTCGGCGCGGATGCGATCGAGCACCGCCTGCTCGTCCTCGCCCGGCGGAGGCAGGTCGCTAAGGTCGCCCAGAACCCGGATGCGGCAGGTGGAGCAGCGCCCGCGCCCGCCGCACACATGCGCCAGCGGCACGCCGTTCAGGAGACTGGCCTCCAGCACGCTCAGGCCCCGCTTCGCCCGCACCGTCCGGTCGGGAAAGGTCAGGCGGATCGTACCGACCCAGCGCTCCCGCCAGCGGCGGACGCCGCGGACGAGAAGGACGCCGATGAGCGTCCCGGCCAGGAAGATCACCGTATCGCGGCGGTCCGCATTGAGCCGGGCGTTGTCCGCGGCCGTCCCGACATGCGCCGGGGCCAGGGTCTCGGCCCGCCACGCCGGATCGGCGACGAGCGGCAGGATCTGCCGCTCGCCCTCAGCGAAGCCGAGCAGGGCCAGCGTCGGCAGGAGCACCGCGGCCGCCAGCAGCAGGTTTTTCACCCGCGGGTAGACAGGCTTGAGGGCGAGCCAGAAGTGGATGCCGATACAGCCGTGCACCCAGACGACCATGAGCGCCAGCGCCTGGAGAAGGCCGGACGCCGGAGACGAGAACTTATAGAGTTCCTGGGCGTAGCCCTTGTCGGCGCCGAAGAGGCTGAGGGCAACCCGCGTCCCGAACACGTGGTCGGCGAGCAGGAACGGGATCGTGAGGCCCAGAATGAGCTGCGTCGCCTCGAAACCCGTCCAGCGGAACTGCCGCCGTTCGTAGAGCGCCCAGAAGCCGAGGCCCATGTGGGTGAGCAGCGCCGCATAAAGCGCGAGTGCGCCCGGCACGGACTGCCAGATCAGCTTTTGCACCCGCAGGCCCTCCTCCATCGCCGCGACGGAGATATTGCCGAGCGCGTGGTTGAGGAAATGCAGCGTCACATAGGTGAAGAGGACGAGCCCGCAGGCGAGGCGGACCAGACGGACGCTCGGCGCATGGAGGCGCAGAGGCGTGCGGCGCAAAGCGGTGTCCGGGGTCGCAGATGTCATCCTGACCGAAACTGTGGGGAGCGCATGAGCGCCGCATTGGACCCAAACGCCGGGCTTTCGCGGGGCGGCTCACCGCAATAGCACGAAATCGCGCGGGATGGTTCAACCGCGCGCGGGCCGCAGCCGCCTACCCCGGTTTGGGCTGTCCGATCAGTCATTCTCGTCCGCCGCGTCGCGGTCGCAGATTGACTGAGAAAGCCGATCGAGGACGCTCTGCCGCGCTGCGACGAGGCGCCTCGGCGCCGTTCAGCGGCTGTTCAGCCGACCCAGCGCCTAAGTCTCCGCCGCGGTCGGCCTGATTCTGCACGGCGCCCTCAAGCGCCGGCGGTGGATGGCCCCGAAGCGGGGAACGGCGTCCGAGGGACCGGGCGCCGGTGCGAAAGAAGGCTGGGCGGGCGTTTTTCCATGTTGAATCCGACGTTGGACGTTGGTGAGCGGGCTGTCGAGCACGACCCGCTGGTCGATCTGCGTCGCCTGCAGGAGGCGCAGCCCGCCTCCATTCTGGCCGACGGTTCCGCGCTGCGCTGGCGCTTCGGCGAGCGGCTCGACGACGTGCTGGAGGAGGCTTGCCGCCGGTTCTCCGATCGGATCGCCGTCTCGACCGACGGCGCCGAGCTCGGCTTCCGCGAGCTCGATCAGCGCGCCAACCAAATGGCGCGATTCTTCCGCGCCCGCGGCGTCAAGCCGGGCGACCGGGTCGGCGTGCTGCTCGATCGCGGCCCGGAGACCTATGTCGCGCTCTACGCCCTGATGAAGGCGGGGGCAGCCTATGTGCCGCTCGATGCGAACCATCCGGCCGACCGGGTGCGCTACATCCTCGACGACGCCGGGGCGACGCTGGTCGTCGCCCATCTGCGTCTCGCCGACAAGCTCGCCGGGCTCGCCACGCCGACGCTCGCGCTCGACGGAGCCCGCGCCGACGTCGCCGGCTTCGACGACGCGCCGCTGTCGGAGGCCGAGAAGGCCGGCCAAGGCGCGGGCCTCTGCTACGTCCTCTACACCTCGGGCACGACCGGTAATCCCAAGGGCGTCGCGATCGCCCATCCGAGCATCTGCAACTTCGTCCGCGTCGCCGCCGAAACCTACGGCTTCCGCCCGGGCGACCGGGTCTACCAGGGCATGTCGATCGCCTTCGACTTCTCGATCGAGGAAGTGTGGGTCCCGCTGGTCGCCGGCGCGACGCTCGTTCCGAACGCCTCGGCGACGAGCCTGTTCGGCGAGGAACTCGCCGACTTTCTTGAGCAGCGCGCGGTCACCTGCTTCGCCTGCGTGCCGACATTGCTCGCTTCGATCGATCGCGATCTGCCCCGGCTGCGCGTCTTCCTGATCGGCGGCGAGGCCTGCCCGCCCGCGCTGGTCAAGCGCTGGAGCCGCCCCGGCCGCACCCTGCTCAATAGCTACGGGCCGACCGAGACGACCGTCACCGCGACGCTCGGCGTGCTCGATCCCGAAAAGCCGGTCACGATCGGCAAGCCCCTGCCGACCTATTCCATCGTCATCCTCGACGCCGAGTACGACATGGCGGTCGTCAGCGGCGAGCCGGGCGAGATCGGCATTGCCGGCGTCGGCGTCGCCGAGGGCTATCTCAATCGGCCGGAGCTCACGGAGACAAAGTTCATCAAGGACTTCCTCGCCCTGCCGAACAATCCGTCGGGCCGCATTTATCGCACCGGCGACCTCGGCCGCGTGACCGAGGATGGCGAGATCGAGTATCTCGGCCGCGTCGACACGCAGATCAAGCTGCGTGGCTATCGCATCGAACTCACCGAGATCGAGTCGGTCCTCATCGAGATTGCGGAGATCGCCCAGGTGGTCGCGGCGACCTTCGAGCCGGAGCCCGGCGCGCCGGAACTCGTCGCCTATTATTCGGTCAAACACGGCGCGGCCGCGCCGGACCCAGCGTCGATCGTCGCCCACATGCGCGCGCGCCTGCCGGCCTACATGACGCCGGCCTATCTCGAACGCCTGCTGTTCATTCCGACGCTGGTCAGCAACAAGGCCGACCGCAAGCTCCTACCGGCCCCGAAGTCGGCCCGGCTCCGGCTCAACGGCGCCGTCATTCCGCCCGAGACCGAGACCGAGCGCGACCTTTGCCAGGCGCTCCAGGGCGTGCTGGGCCTCGAGGCGGTGTCGATCGACGCCGACATCTTTACCGAATACGGCGCGCACTCGCTCCTCATGGCGCGCTTTTGCGCGCGCGCCCGCCAGCTCGATCCGTCGCTGCAGGTCGCCATGCGCGACGTCTATGCCAACCCGACGATCCGCAGGCTTGCCCGCGCGCTCGACGCCGAACGGCCGGCCGAGACGGAAGAGCTCGACGTCGGCCCCGCATATCGTCCGTCGAACTTCGCCTATTACGTCTGCGGCGCGGCGCAGACGGCGTTTTATGCGGTCTTCGGGGCCCTCGCGGTCGCCGCCGTCCAGGCCGCGTTCAATTGGGTCTATGAGGCCGTCGACTTGCCGGTCTCGCTCTACGGCCGCGCGCTCGCTGTCGCGATCCTGTGGTTCGTCGGCCACAACGCCCTCGCCATCCTCGGCAAGTGGCTGCTCGTCGGCCGCGTGCGCGCGGGGGCGATTCCGCTCTGGAGCGCGCGCTACTTCCGTTTCTGGGCCGCTAAAACTCTGGTGCGCTCGGCCCCCGCCTTGGCCTTTGCCGGCACGCCGCTCTACAATCTCTATCTGCGGCTGCTCGGCGCGAAGATCGGCGCCAACGCGGTGATCGTCTCGCGCCTTGTGCCGGCGGTCACGGCGGACCTTTTCGAGGTGGGCGAGGACGCGCTCGTCACCCGCGGCGCGCTCATGCCGGGCTATGCGGCCTACGGCAACCGCATCCATTTCGATGCGATCCGCATCGGTCGCAACGCCTATGTCGGCGAGCAGAGCCTGCTCGAGATCGGCTCTGCGATCGGCGACTTCGGCCAGCTCGGCCATGCCTCGTCGTTGCAGCGCGGCCATCGCGTGCCCGACGGCAAGCGCTACGCCGGCTCGCCCGCCGAGGAGACGACGACCAACTTCCGCCTCGCCGACGAGGCGCCGGCGCGGCCGCTCCGGCGCGCTTTGTTCACGGCGACGCGGCTCGCCTTCGTCATTTCGGTGGCGGGCGCGCTCGCCGACGGGATCATCTTCTATCTCATGGGGGCGCTGACCGAAGGCGACGACGCGCTGGCGCTCAAGCCCTGGGACGCGACCTTCGCCGTGCTGCCGTTGGCGGCGGGGACGGCCTTGGCCGTGACGATCGGCGCGCTCATCGTGGGGCTTCTCGCCATCTTCGCCGTTCCGCGGCTCGCCAACCTGTTGCTCAACGAAGGCAAGGTCTATCCGCTTTACGGCTTCCGCCACGGCATGCAGCAGATCGTCGAGAGCGCCAGCAACTCGCGATTCTTCAACCTGATGTTCGGCGACTCGATCTTCATCGAATTCTTACCTGCGCTGGGTCGGCTGGAAGCTCGGCCTCGGCGTCGAGACGGGCTCGAACTTCGGCAGCGAGCAGGGTCAGGACAATCCGTTCCTCTGCTCGGTCGGCGCGAACACGGTGGCCTCCGACGGCCTGTGGCTCGGCGCCCTGACGATGTCGAGCCGCGCCTTCCGGCTTGGCCAATGCCGCATCGGCGAGAACAACTTCCTCGGCACCATGATCTACGTGCCGCCCGGCGCCCGCACCGGCGACAACGTGTTGTTCGCCTCCAAGGTCATGGCGCCGATCGATGGGCCCGTGCGCGAGAACGTCGGCCTGCTCGGCTCGCCCGCCTTCGAGATCCCGCGCGCATCCGGGCGCGACCTCGAGATGCTGGCCGCCATCGGCCCGCAAGAGCGCAAGCGCCGCCTCGTCCGCAAGACCTGGTTCAACCTCGCCTCGATGCTGGGCCTGATCGCCTCGCGTTGGCTGATCGTGTTCCTGGCCGTCTACCTGTTCGCCTGGACGGCGGCGGTCTACGGCGTCAACGACGCGCCGCCGATGATCGCGGCGGCGGGCCTGGTCGTCCTGCTGTCGATCGCCGTCTTCATCCTGGTCGAGCGGGCCTCGCTCGGGTTCGGGCGCCTGACGCCCGAGATCGCGACAGCCTATGATCCAGCGTTCTGGCGGGTCGAGCGGCATTGGAAGCTGAGCGACTCGCCGCTCTCGTCGGCCTTCGCCGGAACGCCGATGCGCAACGCCGTCTCCCGCCTGCTCGGGGTCAAGGTCGGCAAACGGGTGTTCGACGATGGCTGCATTTTGTCGGAGCGCACGCTGGTCGAGATCGGCGACGAGGCCAACCTCAACGAGAACGCCCTTGTGCAGGCCCACTCGCTCGAAGAGGGCGTGTTCAAGTCGGACACCGTCCGCATCGGGGCCGACTCGTCGGTCGGCGTGGGATGCCTCGTTCATTACGGCGTGACGATGGGCGAAGCCACCCATCTCGACTCCGACTCCTTCCTGATGAAGGGCGAGATCACCCCGGCCGGCTCGCGCTGGCGGGGCAACCCCGCCAGGCTCGTGCGTCAGAGGGCGGACGCGGCGCGTTGACGGCGCCGCGGCGGCGCCGGCTTCCGGAGTCACTGACCGCAGCGCCGGAGTGCGATGCATCGTTGTCGGAGGCGACGCCAAATATGCGGAACTAACAGAGTTAACTAAAGAATTTTTCTTGACTTTTAAGCAACGTGTCAAAATTATTGCCGACGCGGTCGGGGGATACGACCGGGCGGTTGCATGCAGTTTGGGGGCTTACCACATGACATGTTTCTTGCGGTATTTGACTTGCCCGGGCGTGGGCGGCGATTGGGTTGTCGTTGACCAGGATCGCAACCAAGAGGCGGTTATGCATTGCTGCGACGCCCGAGGCGCCGCGCTGATTGCGGCGCTGATGAACGGCGATCTCGATGCGCTGGCGGGCGCCGACAGGCAATCGTTGGCCATTTGTCACGACGCGATCGGCGGCGCCTTACGCCTGCCCAAGCCGAACGCAAAACCGTCCGTCGGGTCCGGGCTGCTGATCCAGCTCTAGCTTTTCGCGCTCGGCGAGCGCGGCGATACGGGATGCTCCTTGTAGCCGCGCTCGGCGAGCGCGGGATGCGGCGGAAGGAGGTCGAGCCGGCGCCGAAGGGCTCTTGGCGCTCCGCCGGAGTCCGATTAAGGCTCGCGGGTCAGGACGGGGGCTTCGGCCGCGATCTGAAAAGCGCGCGCGGCGATGACCCTGGACCCGGCGCGGAAGGATGAGCGCGTGAGTCCGGAAGACCGCGACGACCTGGCGCTGGCGATCTTTATGCTCGCCCTCGCCGGATTCGTCGATGCGATCGGCTTTCTGATCCTCGGCGGCCTGTTCGTATCGTTCATGAGCGGGAACTCGACGCAGTTCGCGATCCGCACGGGTGAGGCGCTCTGGTCCGGGGCCGCCCCGGCCGGGATGATCGTCTGCCTGTTCGCAGTCGGCGTCGTCGTCGGGCGGCTGATGGCGAGCGCCGCCGGACCCTGGCGCCGCCCGGCGATCCTGGCGTTGGAGGCGGCCCTTCTCGCGCTCGCCGGCTGGGGCCACCTGCCGGCGCTGGCCGCGGGCGCGCTGATGGCCGTCGCCATGGGGGCGCAGAACGGCATTCATACGGCGGGGCGCATTAAGACGGGCCTCACCTACGTCACCGGCGCGCTGGTCCATTTCGGCGAGGCGCTCGCCGATGCGCTGACCGGATCGGGGCCGGCCACGGCGCCCTGGCCCTATCTGGCGTTGTGGGCCGCGATTGTCGCGGGCGGCGCGACGGGCGCCGTGGCTTACGAGACACTCGGCGTCCATGCGCTCACCCTGCCGGCCATCGCTGCTGCGCTGCTGGCGGCGGCGACCGGGGCGAGGGGGCCTCGGGGGGAAGAGCCTGCCCCCGGGCCAAGACCCGGGGGTGGCCGGCGACAGCCGGCCGGATGAGGGTCTTCGGCGCGATTCGATCAGGATTTCGCATGCGTTCAGCACGCGTTCAGCGCCGTTCAGCACGCGTTCGGCGCCGTTCAGCATGCGTTCAGCACGCGTTCAGCAGGGTTTTCGGGCCCCTTATCCACCCGTGTTTTGAGCGTTCTCAAGCGCTTACGCCGAAGTTCAGGAAAAAACGCGCATCCTCCGAGGCGTAGCCGTCCTCCTCGCCGATCGAACTGTCGGCGAGCGCCTCCTTGAGGCGGGCTTCGCGCTCCTTCTCGAACTTCTCTTCGTCGATCGCCGCGGCCGCCTGGTTGAGCTTGTCGATGAGCTTCTTCCGGTACACCCCGTCCGACTCGCGTCGCGCCGCCGCCGCGACCCGGTAGCGGTCGAGCCGATCGAGCACGCGCAGGTACGGCACGATCGCCTTGATGTCGCCGCCCGCGACCGCCTCGCCCGCCGCCTGGAGGGCCGCCTCCAGGCGGGCGAGCTGGACGCGGGCGTGATCGAAATCGTCGTCGATCACCCGCTTCGACAAGAACTTGGCGACGATCTTGCGGATCCGGTCGACCGTCACGCTCTCCGCGCGCGCGATCTCCTCATAGGCCCAGCCCTCGCGCATCCTGGCCAGAATCCGCCGCCGCCTCAACAGCCTGCCCCCGGGCTGCCGCTTCGGCGCCCGCGCCGTTTCAACTCTCGCGTCCATGCCGCCTCGCCTCTCAACTCGCTTTGGGTCGAAAACACGATGATAGCGCTGGCTTCTGCTTTTGGGAAGAAAATGTTCTTTTTCTGTTCTCAACCGTCTGGCGGCGGAGAACGAGGGACTGGACCCGGTCAGGCGAGGTCGCCCGACGCGCAGGAAGCGGGCGCTCAACGCCGATGCCGCCATCCGTCCAAACCGCGCACATTCGTCCGAAGCAAGCTGTACGGCGGGAATCGACGTATTGCCGCCGTTCAAGATCGAGACCGCGAATGTCGCAAGTGGGCAGGTAAGCCGGCCTTCCCTTTGGGGATTATCCCGTTGACGCAGGTACGCGCTATCGGTATGCCTTCGGCGCGTGACAGGCCGGGTGACGATTTGGCAATAGAAAAAGGCCTCAGCCGATTACGACCGAGGCCCTATTTTGACGGCTCGCGCCTCCAGTTGGGGCGCAACCCCAACCCGGCAGATCTCTCCACCGCTCGCCTTCACATTCGATCAGCAGCCTTGTTAGGCCGGTGAAGCCTGACCGAACATCTGACAGTTTTATTATAAAGAAGCCCTATCCAGTCTGCAACGCGGACACTGGGTTTTGGCGTGAGAGGCGCGAGTGGGAATCGAACCCACTCGGGGCTTCACGCCCGGCCATCCTTTTCAAGAGGTGCCCGTTACCGGTCCGGCATCGCGCCACAGATAACGTAAACGATCAGGCTCAATCTGTCGAACTCTTGTGTTCCCATCCGGATGGGAACGTGGCGCGGATGATCTAGGCGCCGACCTTGCGATGTGATATGGTTTGCAGATCACGGGGATTTCGGCCTATGGACCTTATAGCCACGCTCCTAGAGGAAGAGCGCGCCCTCCAAGCCAAGCTGGAGGCCGTTCGCCGCATGCTGGCAGTTTACCGTGGGACTGGGAATGAGGCCGCCGCACCTTCTCCTATCCGCGCCAAGCCGCTCGACCCATCCTCATTCTTGACGGAGCATCGCAGCCATGTGCTGAGAATTGATAAGTTTGGGGCTTACGGAAACGCGATTGTTGAAAAATCGCTGACCCTTCTACCGGATGCCAAAGGTGCGCCCGTCATAACTCGTGATCTCATAGAAAGGCTTGAGCGATCTGGCATGGAGGTCCGGGGAACCAATAAGGTAAACGCCCTATCCGCGATCCTCGCCCGCAGTTCTAGGCTCACTGCCCACGGTAGGCGAGGGTGGACGCGGGCGGAATCAGAGGGCTCCAGCGCCCACAAAGAGAATGAGCCGACCAGCGGAAACGCTGTCGGCTCAGACGCTGCCGATAAAGGTGTCCAACCACCAGAATCGGCTTCAGGCAACTCTAGTCCCATCCCCTCCGGGTAGAAAGAGAGAAACCCTATGTGGCAAACCGCCTTATAAGCTAGGCTGCCGGGCCGGCCCCTTCTACGGGGCCGGCTTCGGTTTTCAGTAGCAAATTCCGGCGGATTCGTCTATACCCTATAGGGCAAATCGCTCTGTGGGAGGCGGATTTATGACTGTCATTCCGATGCGTGGCCGGAAGCCAACTCCGCGCCCTAGCATCAAGCGAAAGGCCACAAGAGTGTACGCAATTGCTTTCGACCTGGACACAACCGCCGCCGAGAGGGTCTGCGGCCCAACAAATTGGCGTAACTGCTACCCAAGGATCGCGTCCGTGTTTGCCGAATTTGGCTTCACCCGTGTACAGGGAAGCGTCTTCTTCGGCGATGATAACTCGGACGCTGTCCATTGCGTCATGGCGGTTCAAGAGGCTGACCGTCGGTTTGCGTGGTTTGCTCAGGTCGTTCGTGACCTGCGCATGTTGCGAGTCGATGAGGACAATGACCTGATGCCCGCGATCAACAACCGCTTGCGTCTTGACGGTCCCGGCGAAGAAAGTGCCTGACCACTTAACTCTAACCGATGTGCAACGCACTGGGCTGATTGACGTCTTCATCCAGCAGGAGGAAGCACGTGGAATCGGCCCGGTGATTCGCGCGGACTTCGATGCATTGGCCGTTCGCGTAATCAAAGCGCGCCGATCAGAAGATCGAACATCGCGTTCCGCATCTGGCGGTGGTTCGACCGAAACGAGAACTCCCCAAGATACCGATCAAGGTGCTTCTGACTGATATGGATATGTGTTCCGGCGACGGACGCCTTGAACAGGTGCCAGAACAACTCCGCGCCATTAGTCGAGAAGCGCGTCCCCGTCTGATGGTCCGTCCAAGCCCATTCCTTGCGCGAGTGGTCAACCGCGCCGTGAACACAGCCGTCACCCTTTAGTAAGTTGTAGCCAGACAATTCGTCCGTCGAGACGGTAGATCCCTTTTCGACGCTATCCAGCAGGACGCCGCGAAGCGTATCCTTGCGCGTGTCGGGAATGATACGGGTTTCAATCCGGCCGCTGCACTCTTTCATGCCCATGATGATCGACTTGTTGTCCATCTTCTCAGACATAGGGCGATGGCCACCGACAATGGTCTCATCAATCTCGACGTGGCCTTTCAGCTTTTGGAAGCTGTTCACCTTGCCCATGAAGTCGCGGATTTGGTGGCCGATGCGCCAAGCGGTCTTGTACGTGACGCCAAGAGTCCTCTGAAGCTCCTTGCCGCTTACGCCATGACGGGTCGCGATAAAGAGATAGATGGCATAGAACCACGTCTGAAGCGGCGTGCGCGTATCCTGAAAGATTGTTCCGGCGCACGGGTGAACGTGAGCGCCGCAATGCGAGCATGAATACGCGGGACGTTCCGCGAGCTTGTGAAACGTCGAGCCCTTCTCACACTTGCGGCAAACGTGGCATAGGCCATAGCGCACTTCCATAACGCGCTTCAGGCAAATGTCGTCATCCGGAAACTCGGCAAAAAATTCGCGAACCGTGAATGGCTGGACGCTACTGACCTTCTGTCCTTTCTGTGAAGGGCGGCGGCGCTTGCGGGTTCCGGTAGCCATGTCTCTCCCCTAATGCGAGACAACATAGCTTATTCCGATACGTGCGTTAAGGGGATACTCCCCTTCCCTTTAGGTAGGGTCACCCCACCAAAGGCGTTCGAAACGCCCCGCCCCCCGACCATTGGGCCAGGACGCGGGTTGACGGCGTTGCCTTGACGCTAACTTGGCGCGATTATGATACGCTGAGCCGCGAAGGGATACCTCGCGTCGGTTTCCATCAACAATAATGTAGTGTGTGTTACGATGGCAAGTGGCGTGTTTGTGCTGAAGGACAATGACACGCTCGTGTCCATGGAACCGGCACGCTTTGCATCGGAAGATGATTTTCAAAAACTCCTCGCCAAGTTTCCTGAACTGCTTTCCGGCGATCAAATCAATCCGTCCAGCCCTAGGAAGTGGATTTTAGTCCGGAGAGAGAAGGCGGTTCCCTCCGAGGAAAATGGTGGCGGTCGCTGGTCCTTGGACCATCTTCTTCTTGACCAGGATGGCGTTCCAACTCTGGTCGAGGTCAAGCGACAGACCGATACCCGACTTCGGCGCGAAGTCGTTGGCCAAATGCTTGAGTATGCAGCAAATTGCGTCGCTTATTGGCCAGTGGAGGGTCTTCAGGCCGACCTTGAGGTTACATGCGCCGCTCAAGGGAAATCGTCTGCTGACGCGCTCAGCGAGCTCTTGGGGCCGGAGTCAGGCGAAGCCGAGTTCTGGCTAAGGGTGAAGACCAACTTGGAGGCTGGCCGTATCCGGCTGTTGTTCGTCGCCGATGCTATTCCATCAGAACTCCGCCGCATCATCGAATTCCTTAACAAACAGATGAACCCTGCCGAGGTCTTGGGTGTGGAGCTTCGACAATTCGAGGGGCAAGGACTGCGGACGCTGGTCCCACTTGTCGTCGGCCAAACACAGGAAGCGACCCAAAAGCGAAATCCGTCCGGCGGGCAAGATCGGCAGTGGGATGAGGCGTCGATATTGTCCGAGATTAAATCACGCTTTTCTGAGCCTGAGTTCGACGTTGCTCGCCGCGTTGCAAATTGGATGAAGAGTAGCGGCGGGAGACTTTGGTTCGGCAAAGGGCAGAGTTCCGGGTCAATGGGAGTTACCTTGACCAGCAAAGACCGCGTTGAATTTTATCCGATAATTCTTTGGACTTATGGTCGCATCGAAATTCAATTCCAATGGATGAAGGGACGGCCATTCTTTGATGAGATCGAAAACCGGCGCGAGTTAATGAGGCGCCTCAACCAGATAGGCGGCGTGAACATCTCGGAAGAGAACCTAACGAAGAGGCCCTCGGTTCCTTTATCCGTTTTGTCGTCAAGTCCTGCGAAAACAGAGCAGTTCCTGGACACGCTTAACTGGACTGTGGAACGCTATCACTCAGGTTAAAGGGACCCGGTCGCGGTCGGCCTCTGCCGCGCGCGAGCGCGAAAGGCAGAAAAAGGATGGATGTGACCCGTTCGCGAAGCCGACAGCGAACGACCCCTTCGTGCGCAGAACTGCCGTTGCTCCAGTCGGGCGTGCCAGCGCCTCTCCCCACCGTAGGTGAAGTCAGTAAAGTCAGTGAAAATATATCCGCAGTTCTGGACCGCAGACATCAGCAACTGTCTGTGTTTCACGAAGGCCGCACGCGCGACTGCGGATGTATTTTCACTGAGTTTACTGATCTCACTGACTGGGGCGGCGATCAGCCATGAATGGCCATTGCGGCCGCTCCGGCCACTTTTGTGGCCGATATGACCGCCGCCTCGGCGCCGGTCGGAGGGCCTCAACCATACGTGCACACAACGGTTTCGCCACTGACAATTCGACCGGTTGACAATGTGTTCCCCGTTGTCGGATCGGTCATCACGATGGGCGATCCTTGGCCGGCGAGCACCGAGCCCTGCAGCCCGGTTGTCGCAGCCGTCGCCGACGCGAACTCGACCGATCCGTAGTTGGCGAGTGTGGTTAGATTGCCGTTCAGATCGTTTGGCCGCTCGACGATCCATTCCGCGCAACCGCCGATCAATTTGACTGTCGGCGGTGCAGCTATCGATGTGATTGTCCCAACGCTCGCACCTGCGGGGCCGGAATCCGAGGTCATGTAGACGTTCGCAGTCGTAGGCGATGTGATCCAGATCGAAGTTGCGAAGGTGGCGCCGAATCGAACGGGCATATTCATGATGCCCACATCCGGCGAGTTGATTCCCAGCCCTTGTGCGAGCCATTCCCAAAACGCAAGCCAAGTCAGGTTGCCCGAACCGTCGACCGTGAGCAGAGTGCCGGCCTGAACGAGATTGTTTGCCAGATTGGGGTTGACCGTCGGGTCGCCGTCGATCCCGACCCAGATCATGCAATAGTCCACGTTGCCATCGACGTTTTGGAGAACAGGAACGTTCCATTGGCCGCCCACGGCGCCGCCAATCAGCTGTGCGGTCGGGGCAGCGACCACGGCGCCGGACCAATTTTTGGATCCGCCGATAACCGAGGGCTGTTGCGGCAGGTGACGTATGTTCGGGATTTCCGTGAATTGCGGGACGATGAATTGCAGTTTCCTATCGAAATTCTTCAGCCAGAACGCGTGCAGGGCAGGGTGTCTGTCCGGGTCGGGGCGCGGCGGCAGGCCGTGTTGCGCGAGCTCGGCCGGTGACGCGTCGGTGAGGCGCATGCCGTGCGGCGGCAGCGGAAACGTCGTTACGTTGAAACCCGAGGGAAGCTTATGTACGCGCGGACCGTCGTGGGTATCGGCCATCTGTTACGGCTCCCTGACTGAGGAATTTCTGCCGGCCGCCGAAACGGCTGTATCAGGCTTCTACTTGCGCTCGTTCACCCTCGGCGCGCCCTGTAAATTTTTAGCGCGCTTGGCATGTCGCGATTGTACTTCGCCCCGCAATCAGCCGCAACGGCAGACATTGGCGCGGTTATGACCAGGCATGTCTCGTTTGGGTAAACAAGTGACCCGCTCCCTAAGATGCACGCACGCGCCATGGATTTTAACCAGCAGCGCTGACCGCTGGCCACGCCTCTCAATAGGGCGCTTGCCGCAGTACAGCGCGGGCGCGGGGAAGTTCGACCAAGGGCGCCCGAGGTGGAACCTGATGCGCGACACGCGGCGTTCAGCGGTATGGATGCAAGGATCGCGGTCCACCCGGAGTGGGCCTCGTTCGATGCGCCCGAAGCAGGCCTCTGCCGGAGGGAACGTTGCGGCCGGGGTCTAATTGTCACTAGTGGCGAGCGTCAATTGAATCGAAGGGAGGCGACATCCCCGCCCCCACCCGGGCCGCGCTTTCGCGCGCCCGGGCGCAAGCTCTTGTGGGGGAGGGTTAGAGCGGTTTTCGACCACGCTGAATTGTCATTGCGAGAAGCGAAGCGACGAAGCAATCCAGTGATCGTAGGGCGGCGGCGGCAGCGCTGGATTGCTTCGCTTCGCTCGCAATGACGACGCGCCTCGATTTGATCGGAAACCGCTCTAGATCCTATGCGGCGACAGACGCTTCGACGCCTAGTGTTGAAGCGCGCAACCCGAACATCGGGCTCGATCATGCTTATTCAGCAGATTGCGCCCGTCGACAAGACGGAGTTTGCCTCGGTTTTTGTCGCATTGGAATTGAGTCGATCGAATTGGCTCGTCGGAATCGGCACGTCGCAGAAGTGGACGGTTGGCCGGCATCAGGTCGAGGGCGGCGACCTCGACGGCTTGCTGGCGCTGTTGAGCCGCCTCGGCGCCGGCGAGGAAAATCGAAGCGGCCTTCTGGTCAAGGTGGTTGCCGGCCGCCGGACCCAAACGCGTCCAAATCTTACGCGGCCGCCGCTCGCTTTGCTTTCGCGCGCCCGAGCATCATCAGGCCGATCCCGCGAGAATTACTGGAATTGAGGGTGGAGGCGACGATCCATCAGCGTGATCCGACGGCTTTGCGGCGCGGGGCGAATTGCCCTATAAACTTTCGCCTCCAGTGCAAAAGGGTTTCGGCATGGCCGGATATTCGCGCGAGGAAATTGTGACGTCGATGTATCGGGTTCTGCTCGGAAGAGAGCCGGATTTGGAAGGGTACGCGCACCATCTGAACTCGCTACGCAAGGGAAAGCCGCTGGAGACCGTCCTGCATGCGTTTTCAACCGCGCCCGAAGCGCAGAAACGTCTGGCCAAGCTTGGATTTGGCGCGCCTGACGACTCTCCAAAAGGGCGGTTTCCATTGGACTATACGCCGGCTCCGAACGAATCCGGGAAGAGCTATTATCGCCACTGCGTCGATGGATTTTTCCGACGTTACATGTCGGGTGACGTCATTCTGGATGTTGGTTACAGGGGATATGATAACCCGCAAGGCATAACGGTCATCCCGGGCGCGATCGGGGTGGATCTGGATTATCCCGGATACGACGGCAAGAGACTTCCGTTCGCGGACGAGTCGGTCGACTCGGTTTACTCGAGCCACTGCCTTGAACATATCGATGACTATCAAGACGCGCTGCGCGACTGGCACAGGGTTGTCAAGATTGGTGGATTTCTTGTCTGCATTGTGCCATCCCAGTTGCTATACGAGCGAAAGCGGCGGCTTCCGTCGAAGCACAACGAAGATCACAAGCGCTTCTATACCCCGATGAGTTTGTTGAAGGAAGTCGAGACCTCGCTGGAGGAAAACACCTACCGAGTCCGGCGCCTTGAGGATAATGACCGAGGCTATGATTACGATCGCGGCCTCGATCTTCATCCAGAGGGCTGTTACGAGATTGTGCTGGTCCTGGAAAAGATCAGAAAGCCGCGCTGGACTTTGGAGCCCTAGAGTGGTTTTCGACCACGCTGAATCGTCATTGCGAGAAGCGAAGCGACGAAGCAATCCAGTGATCGTAGGCAGCGGTGGCAGCCTGGATTGCTTCGCTTCGCTCGCAATGACGAGGCGCCTCGGTTTGATCGTAAACCGCTCTAAGCTGGCCTTCTCCGAGACGCAGGGATTCGCCTCGCCGCGACACGGGATCACAAGGGTGTCGGTCGCGCCGGTTCCATCGTGTCGAAACCGAAAGTGGGATTGACTCGCGACATTAACTCTCGGTAATGTTCCGGTTAGACGGCGGCAACCCGCGTCGGTCGCATCGGGGGATGCGAAGACCGGGCGGGGAGCTTTGCGGGTTGCCGCCGTTCGCCTCTTAAAGAGCGAGAAAATCGGCGAGCCGCCTCCGTCAGGCTTCGTGATCGCGCGGCCGGACGAGATGGGCGAATCCCGTAGCCTTGCCGGAGACGGGCGCGGCGCGGCGACGGCCGATCATCCGGAGAAGGCGATGGTTTGCGCCGGTCCATTTGGCTCGCGGGTCCGAACGTCCCGGTTGAATGTGTTCATCGATCCGCGTGACGGAATGTCGCATTGCGCCGGACGGGCCCGTCGGCAAGATTAAAGACCGAAGGAGGTCGCTCGCTCCGGTCGAATTTCAACGGAACGAAAGACGAGTTCTCCCCTCGCAGCGTCTCGACCTGGTCGCGTTGGGCATCCTGTCGACGTCATGCGCCGTAGGCGATGATCATACGCGGAAGGACTTCCATGAAGACTTGCCGGAAAACCAAGCGCACGGCGCCAGAATTCAGAGTCATGCCGTCGCGCGCGCGACGAGCGCCGGGCCGTCTCGTCTCGCCGGCGTCGCCGGATGAAACATTGTGCTTGCTGGAGGCCTTTCTGAGAGTTTCAAACCCAATTATCCGCTCGGCAATCATCGATGTCGTCTCCGAGCAGGCGGCTTACGGCTGATCGACGCCATCCGAAGGCCGCTGTCGAACAGGTCCCGGGCGAGGGGCTCAGCCAACGCCCGACGTGCGCCTCGCCCATGCGGTCCCCAAGAAGGGGCCTTGCCGCTCAGGCCAGTCCTTCGACGCTGACGATCCGCGCGGAGCTGCAGGTGTCATGGATCGCCTTTAGCCCCTGATAAGTCGGCCCATGGTAGAGCGCATGCCAGGCCGCGATCGAAGGAAACTCGAGCAGGACGAGGTCGCGCGGCGTCCACTCGCCCTCGTAGACCTTCAGCGCGCCGTCGCGCGCCAGGTATTTCCCACCCGCCGCCTCGACCGCTCGCCACAGCAAGTCCCTGTATTCCTGATAGCGTATCGGATCGTCGATCTCGACGTCGAAAATCACGTAGGCCTTCATGATGTCTTCCTCGTGCCGCCCAAGCCGCAGCGCACGGAAGCCTAAAGCGGCGCGAGGGGGCGATTTGTCGGCCGCGCGCCTGAGGCGGAGATCTGACACCGCACCGGAAAGGCTAAACCCGTGGACTGCTCCGACGCTGGCAATCCTTTCAGATTCCGCCAGGCTCGGGTTTGATCTGGGTCAAGGGGGAGGCGCGGGGGTGGACAGGCCTTGAGTTGCGGGCCACGCTGAGGGAGCGGGCCCGTCCGCCCTCTCAGCGGCTCGCCGTGGCGTCCGAGGCCGAGGCGACGTCGGGCAGTTTGGTCTGGTCCCATCCGCCGCCGAGCGCGACGATGAGGTTCACGGCGTCGGTCTGGAGCTGCGCCTGGGTCGACAGCAGCGCCTCTTCCGCCGAAAGTTGCTGCGCCTCGGCGACCACCACCGCGGTGAACGCCTGGGTGCCGGCGCGGTATTCGTTGAGCGCGATCTGGGTCGCCTGCCGCGAGATCCGCACGTCCTCCGCCTGCACCTTGACTTCCTGAGTCAGGATGCGAATTCCGGCGAGATTATCCTCGACCTGCTGGATCGCGCTCAGCACGGTCTGGCGGTAGGTCGCGACCCCGGCGTCGTAGGTCTGGCGCGCCGCCTCGACCTGAGCGCCCGTCAGGCCGCCATTGAACAGCGGCTGGGCAAGCGAGCCGCCGAATGACCAGACGGGATTGGACGGGCCGTACAGCGCGGCGAAAGGATTGCCGGTATAGCCGACGAGGCCGGAGATCGACACCGCCGGGAAATAGCCGGCAAAGGCGACCCCGATGTCCGCGTTGTCCAGACGCATCGTCTCCTCGGCCCCGGCGACGTCGGGACGACGCTCGAGCAGCGCCGACGGCAGGCTGACCGGGATCGAGGGGGTATGGGTCGAGAGCGGCCCGTGCGGGATCGAAAGCCCCGCCGGCGGCCGGCCCATGAGAACCGCGACCGCATGCTCGGCCTGGGCCCGCATGACGCCAGCATTGATGAGCTGCGCCTGGGCGTTGAGCACCTGCGCCTCAGCCGTGATGACGTCGGACTTCGCCGCTGTTCCCGCGTTGTACTGGTTCTGGGTGATCGTCAGCGAGCGCTTGTATTCGTCGACGGTCCGGGTCAGCAGGTCCACCAGGGAATCGGCCTCACGCACCTGGACGTAGGCCAGCGCGAGCGCCGACTGCTCGGCGAGCAATGCGTTGGCCAGATTGGCGGCGCTCGATTCCGCGCCAGCTGATTGCGCCTCGATCTCGCGCCGCACCTGGCCCCATACGTCGAGCGTCCACGATCCCGACGCCTCAGCCGTCAGGACCGTTCCGCCTGTCGAACTGCGGGTCGCCGAACCCGTCCCGTTGACGGTCGGATAAAGGCCCGCGCGCGCCTCGTTGATGAGGGCGAGCGCCTCGCGGTAGTTGGCCTCGTCGGCTATGACCGTCTGGTTGGAGATCGCCACCGCCGCCTCGAGACGGCTCAGCTCCGGATCGTGGAACACCGCCCACCAGTCGCCCTTGGGTTCGCTCGCGCGGGGCGTCGCGACCTTCCAGCCCTTGATCTCCTTGAACTCGGGCGAGACGATCGCTGCGGGCTTGAGAAAGTTGGGGCCGACCGGCGCGCAGCCGGCAAGCGCCGTCCCGGCCAGCGCCGGGCCGAAGATCGCCCTTACGAGACGCCCGACGCGCGGGCCGCTCATCTTCCCACTCTTAGGTTTCAAACCTCGCCGCCTCTGCGACCCGATCCCTGCGCGCCGCCTTGGGGGCGCGCATGCCCCTAGCGGCCCCCCGGGTCGCTGGCAAGCGGCCGGACTATGGCCCGTCGGGGGGCATGGCCGCAACTCCGGCTGTCGACAAGCCGCGATCCGGGCAATCTCTGGGACGCGTCGTTATTCCGCTTGACCTAACGAAATGCACGGCGTTCACTCAAAAAAGCAGGCTGATGCGCGCCTTAACGACAGGGGTCTCGACCCGGCGCCGCCTGACGTCGGCTCGGCCGGGGGGGTTCCATGATTGCCGCCGCCCGACAATTCGGGTTCGCTGGCTTGTTGCTATGCGCCGGGTTGGCGATCGCCTTGGTCGCGCCTTTTCCCGCTTCGGCTGGCGCGTGGACTGAGCCTCAGGGCGAAGGCCTGATGATCGCGACCCTGTGGGGCTGGACCGGCGCCGGCGCGCCTTGGGGCGGCGACCCGGCCGTGAAGCAGAACCGCGCCGACCTGCAGGTCTACGTCGAATATGGGCTCAACGACCAGTGGACGATCTTCGGCCAGATGGCGATCGAGCGCTATCAGTTGAGCCCGCCGACCTCGAGCCTCTATGGCGGTCTCGACTATTCCGATCTGGGCTTAAGGGCGAAGCTCTGGGCGAGCGGGCCGTGGATCGTCTCGGCCGAGGCGACGCTGATGCTGCCCGGGGCGTGGAATCCGGCCTCGTCCGCGCAAGCGGGCGACACCGGCGGGGCGGCGGACGGACGCATGCTGGCGGGCACTAGCTTCGCCATCGGCCCTTTGCCCGGATTTGTCGATCTCGAGGTCGGCTACCGCGTCCGCACCGCCGGCCCCCCGGACGAATGGCATTGCGACGCGACGATCGGGCTGAAGCCCGCGCCGGGCGTGATGCTGATGCTGCAGGATTTCGCCGTCGTCTCCATGCCCTCGACCGATCCGTCCTTTCCCGCTTGGCGGCAGAACGTGGTCGAGGCCAGTCTCGTCGTGCCGCTCCGGGAGCGCTGGCAGGCCCAGATCGGCTGGTTCACGACCACGGTGGCGGCGAAGACCAACACCGAGCGCGGCGCGGAGCTGGCGCTGTGGCGGACCTTTTGACACGGCGGACCGTCTCCTCGCCGTGAAGCGCTCGGCCGTGCACGCGCAGGCGCCTTCCTATTGGGCTGGGAATGCCGATTCCCTCTGGCATCTGGCGGTCGACGCCTACGCTTACAAAATTGTCGTAGTCGACGCTGGGGTCAGCCCCAGTCTGCTGGGGATATCCGGGCTTTCGCGGCGATTATATAATTGACGAACAATTAGAATAGTAACACGCTGGAAACTTTCGATGACATGGAGTTTTCGATGCTTGCTTCCCAAGCTTGCCGCGCTCTCAGAGACCGCCGCCGTCTTGAACTTCGATATAAGGGCTGGTCGCGCGTGGTTGAAGTCCATACTGTTGGCGTCCTCGAGGATGGGCATCATGCCGTGAACGCCTATCAGGTTCGTGGAGGCAGCAATTCTGGCGAGAGCGTCGGATGGAAGATGTTCCTCTTGAATAAGACTTTCACCATCCACGAACTTGATGAAGCATCCAATGCGCCCCGTACTGGGTATAAACGCAACGCCAACCAATTCAAGTCTATTATTTGTCAAATATAGCCCGAAGTCTACAGGACACTATGGTTCGAAATAAATTACGCAATCTGAGCGATGATCCATATATAGGCACGTGGCCGTTTAAGTAAGTTCTTTTTTCTCTCCCGGCCGGCGATCGCGACGCATCTTGTGGCTCATGAGCCGCGATCTTTCTCAGCGTCTCGCCAAGCCCGCTCCCTTCATGCCGACTTCTCGAACAGCTCGCGCCCGATCAGCATGCGGCGGATCTCGCTCGTGCCGGCGCCGATCTCGTAGAGCTTGGCGTCGCGCAGCAACCGGCCCAGCGGATAATCGTTGGTGTAGCCGGCGCCGCCGAGGATCTGGATCGCGTCGAGGGCGACCTCAGTCGCGCGCTCGGCCGCATAGAGGATGGCGCCGGCGGCGTCCTCGCGCGTCGTCTCGCCGCGGTCGCAGGCCTTGGCCACGGCGTAGACATAGGCGCGCGAGGCGCTGAGCCTCACATACATGTCGGCGAGCTTGCCCTGGACGAGCTGGAACGTGCCGATCGGCTGGCCGAACTGCTTGCGCTCGCGCGCATACGGGAGGGCGACGTCGAGCGCCGCCGCCATGAGGCCCAGCGGCCCGGCCGAGAGCACCACGCGTTCGTAGTCGAGCCCGCTCATCAGCACGTTGACGCCCTTGCCCACGACGCCCAGCACGTTCTCCGCCGGGACCTCGCAGTCGGCAAAGACGAGCTCGGAGGTGTCGGAGCCGCGCATGCCGAGCTTGTCGAGCTTGAGCCCGTGGGAGAAGCCGGCAAAGCCGCGCTCGATGAGGAAGGCGGTGATGCCGCGCGCGCCGGCGGCCGGGTCGGTCTTGGCGTAGACGATCAAGGTCTCGGCGACCGGTCCGTTGGTGATCCACATCTTCGCGCCGTTCAGCAGCCAGCGGTCGCCCTTCTTCTCGGCCCGGGTGGTCATCGAGACGACGTCGGAGCCGGCGTTCGCCTCCGACATGGCGAGGCCGCCGACATGCTCGCCGGAGATGAGCTTCGGCAGGTAGCGCTTCTGCTGATCTGCATTGCCGTTGCGCACGATCTGGTTGACGCAGAGGTTCGAATGCGCGCCGTAGGAGAGGCCGACGGCGCCCGAGGCGCGCGACACCTCCTCCATCGCCACGCAATGCTCGAGATAGCCGAGGCCAAGGCCGCCGTATTCCTCGGGCGCGGTGATCCCGTGCAGGCCGAGCGCTCCCATTGCGGGCCAGAGGTCGCGCGGAAAGAGGTTGTCGCGGTCGATCGCCGCGGCGCGCGGGGCGATCTCCTTCTCGGCGAAGGCCCGTGCGCTGTCGCGGATCATGTCGGCGCTCTCGCCGAGGGCGAAGTCGAACGGTTTTGCGGCGTTGGGGATCATGGGCCTTCCGGCTTTTTCATTTGGCGTTTGCCGGCGGAGATTGGTCGGGAACGGCGGCGATGTCCAGATTCGAGACGCCGAACGGCGCCGTTTGGAGTGCGTTCGGAACGCGTTCGGCGCCGTTCGACACGTGTTCGGCACGCGTTCGACATGCGTTCAGCGCCCGAAAACGCCTCCTTATCCACCCGCGAATCCTGACTCTTCAAGAGGTTGCGAGGGCGAACGAGAAAAAAACGCGCGGCGTCGAAGATCTGCGCCCTTGGCGCAGTCGGTCCGCCTCGCCGATCCGGTCGGCGCGCGCGCCGGGATTCGACGCGCCGCCCTCGTCGCGCGGGATTTTGCGCGCTCATCCTCATGGTCAGGGATGGTATCGCGGATTTAGAAAATCCGAAAGAAATTGTTGCGGGGACCCTTGCTGGGCCGGCCCGCGGCGAACTTCGCTCGCATGACGCCGACCTATGCAGCGGGACATAGGCCCCAAGGGGCCGTCGTCACGGAAACCGGGGTCTTCGGCCGGGTTGCCGCAAGGGCGCTGGTCCAGGGGAGAGCGCTTTGCCTTCGCCTGGATTCGCAAAGCCGCCCCAGGGGTTATCATCAAACATTTGCGACCCGACTGGATGGCGGGACTGCGCAAAGACCGGTCATTCGTCGGCGGTCTGGTGAACGGGTCAAATCGGCCCTGATCGCCTTCGCCGCCGAAAGCCGGGCGACACAAGTTGACCCATGAGCGACATCGGCTTCGTCATAGCCAATATGCTTGCTTTTGGCTATCAGAGGCCCTTACACTACAATGTCATAGCGGTAGGGCGGTTGGGCGGGGCAAGATGCTATTTGCAGTTTAAGACTGCGCGGGAGGCGGTCATGGCGCGCCTTTTTTTATAATCCTTTGTTCTAGTTTGTTTTTTGGCGGGAACGCCAATGCGCAAAGCGCCCAAGAAATGGCGGGACATTGGTCATGTCAAGGCTCAAGCTGCGGCTGCCAGCCAAGCTCGCCGGATAAGTACACTCAAATCAAATTGCAGAACGGTGCACTAAGCCTGGAGAATGAGTGTGGCGACGTTTCCGACGCCATGTTGCAACCTAACTCCAGAGTCTATGCGCAAGCTTGGAATCTGGGTGGAACAATATTGCAGAATCACAGAACAATTGTTTGGGACAACAAGAGTTTATGGAGTCGCGTGGTTGATGGCGACGAGTTAGAGAAGCGTCTTGCGTATTGGGAAGGAAAAGTCTTTTATTGTAACTACGGTTCGCGACCAGGTACTAAGTTTCCCTCCAAGGAAACTCCAGACCGAAAAGATTGCGACGACGGTGACCCCGTTCTCGAAAACGCAATGCTCTGCCTTGCTGGTGATGCCCGCGGTTGTGATGCTGTGCGAAGGTCACAGGATACCCATGGGCGCTGGTGGCGATCGCCACGGAAGGCCAAAGCTCAGCCGCCAGAACCCAAACTTACTGATGATAATGGGCAAACAACGTTCAGCAATGACCACGCGCTCGGCGTTTGGACATACATCACTGTGGCAAACGATGTAGACGCTTTTAGGGAGTGGATCGACTGGATAGACAAGAGGAACTCCCGCTGCACGGTTTTCTGTCTGCCTTTGCCGCCGGGAACTCCGCGTTATTGCACAAGTGACAAGTGCACGTTTACTTTTATCGATTGTCCCATGCTTCAGCTGATTGGAGGTATGTACAATCAACCCGTGACCATATGCGCGTTGGGTGAGTTACCCGTTCCTCCGGTGAGGTCGTTGGCAGAAGAACTGCGTGGAGCGTTCAACGACGCTACTAGACATCTTCCACCGCTCCCAGAAATAATCGCGGTCAAGCAACTCTTCGACACTTCAATTAAGGTGTACGATGACACTTTTGGAAAATTAGAAGAACTTAGAAGTGTGTTGGAAGAAAAGCTGCTGAGAAAGGCGCGAGTTGCCGCGATCGTTTCGGAAATCAATGCCCATGTAAATAAAGGATACTCGATTTACAATTCGATGATTACAATTTTGCTTCTGGAGAAATTGGGTATTGGAAGTCAAGAGCTCTCCAAGACAGCCGCCGACATTGCGAAAGAGTATCCGAAGAATCCGATCTTCGAGTACGTTGCGTATCGAAAAACCCGCGTTGATACAATGCTGAAGCTGATCCTGGACCCGGAAGTAGGCTGCCCTTCAGAGACGAATGACACAGATCACTCAAGAACCGAGTGGACTTGGGAACGGGAACCAAAGGACCAAGCGTGGAAACACACCATGTACTGGGATTGTATCTTTGCTGCGGAGCTTTGGAAAAGCCCTCCGATCCAGCTACCCGACGCCCAAAAGGAAAACGCGGCGGAAGAGGCGGCGTTACAGACCTATGAAACCTTAAAGAAGGCGCTGGACCTTGCTGAGAGTAACGTGAGGAAAGTCATCGACAGCGTCCCCAAAGGAATTCCTAAGACCATAGATTTAGGATCGCCGCCCGGCCCCAAGCCACCGATTGACTGTCACCTAATACCTTTTGGCACTCCAGGATCCTGCCAAGGTCCAAAAATTGTCATTAAGCTCCCATCGTTGCCGAAATTGCCTCCTGCTCCAAAACTCCCAAAGTTTTGACGGTCAGCGGTGTCGTCGACCAACCGTTCTCGAAGATGGCAAGATGGACTTCCAAAAGAGCCCTGGGGCGACGTGTGCTTATGGCATACAAGCTTTCGATCTGTCTCAACGAATGCCTGCCCTCCGACTGCGAGTAGCGGTTGCGACTGCATTGACCGCTCAACGTCGTGTCCGGTCCCTCGGCGGTGGGAGCCTGCTCAGAAATATGCAAACTGATGCAGTGGGATTACGGTGACGCGACCGTCTTTACGATTATGCCGCATGCCAACGTCCCTATGCACGCATGACTCGGATCGGGAGATCGTCGGCCGCCCAACAAAAAGGGATTTGAGCGCGTGTCACCGCAATCCCGGGGACGATACTCGAACATTTCCAACCCGGGAGGATGGCGCAAGAAGCCGCCCTTGGCGCCCGCGCCAAACCTCCGGCCGTGGTTCATGAGTGGACGGACGGCGCCTCAATTTCAGCGGTCGGCGGTGTCCAGCGTGATCTCGCTCCCGTAGACGCGCGAGACGCAGGTGCAGAGCTTCGTGTTCGCCGCCTTCTCCGCCTCGCTGAAAAACACGTCACGGTGGTCGACGACCCCGTTCACACCAAGGATTGGCAGGGCGCAGAGGCCGCATTCGCCGCGCCGGCAGTCGAAAATCATCTCGACGCCCGCAGCTTCCAGCGCGTCAAGCATGCTCTGCGTCGCCGACACGTGGATTTCCTTGCCGAGCCTCGGGATCTTGAGCGCGAAAGGAACCGCCGGCCAGCGGCCGCTCGCGCCGAACGTCTCGAAACGCAGACGATCCGTTGGGCGGCCGCTCGCGGCCCAGGCTTGCCTTGCCGCCTCCAGCATGCCGATCGGGCCACAGACGTAGAATTCGCCGTCAGCATCGAGCTTGCCGATCTCGCCCGCGATGTCGACGCGCCCCCTCTCCTGGCTAAGGACGATCTCTAGGCGGTCGCCGATCTGCTCGCGAAGCTCCTCCATAAGCGCAAGGTCGGAATGGCTCCGGCAGGCGTAGATGAGGCGGAAGCGCGCGCCCGTGTGGGCGAGCGCCAGAGCGTGCGAGAAGATCGGGGTGATGCCGATGCCGCCCGCCATCAGGAGATATTCAGGCCGCCCGAGGGCGAGGCCGAAATGATTGCCGGGCGCCGAATGCTGAAGGCGCGAACCGGCCGCGAGGCTCCACATGTAGGCTGAGCCGCCGCGGGAGGCTTCGAGTTGCTTGACGGCGATCCGATAGACGCCGTCCGCGCATGGTCCGACGACTGAATAGGAGCGAATGTCAGGCCGATCGCCAATCATGAGGGAAAAGTCGATGTGGCTTCCTGGCGAGGGCGGAACGAAGCCCTCCTTGGGCTCGATCTCGATGAGTCGGATGGTCGGCGTCAGGTTCCGTGTCGCGCGGACGACGCCGATAAGGTCAATCGCCTCGGCCATGCTTTCGCCTATTCCGCAGCGTGGCCGGTCGCGTGCGCCGTCTGCTCCCGCGAGACCAGACGGTCGATCAGGCGCCGCGCCCACAGCGCGCCGGCATCGATGTTGAGGTTGTAGAAGGGCGTGCGCGGATTACGGTCGATCGCGCGCTGCTGCGCCTCGAGGACGACGTGGTCCTGGTCGTATACGCCCCTCCCCTCGTTGACATGGGCGCGCCGAAGGCTCTCGGTAAGCTCTTCGTCGTCCGTGCGGAAAGTGCGGACGAAGTTCCAGAAATAATGGCAGCTCGTCTCGGTCTCGGGAGCGATCGCAGCGAGGAAGGCGCCGTTGCAACTCCTTGCGATCGGTCTCCTTGACGCGCTCCGGTTCCGGTCGGCGCCACGCCGACGTCGCCGACCACCACCGCCGGCGCCTGGAAGGTGACAATCTGCCACCGGTCCACGCGGCCCGGCTGGCCGAGCAGCCGGCCCCAGAACGGTGGGGCGTCGATGTCGATCATCCAGCGTGTCATCGTCGCTGCGCGGTCGGTATGAGTGACCTCGAAGGGTGTGTCGAGTATGGCGTCATGGCCGATGCTTCCGGAATGGACATAGGTCTCGTGGGTGAGATCCATAAGATTGTCGACGACGAGGCGCCAGTCGCATTTGAGGCTGTAGAACGTGCCGCCTTCGCCTCTCCATTCGGTTCCGTCGTTCCAGTGGAAATCGGGCAGGTCGGCGGGTTCCGCCAAAGCCGGGTCGCCCGGCCAGATCCACACCAGCCGATGCCGCTCGACGACCGGATAGGAGCGGACGCATGCGGCCGGGTTGATGGTCTTCTGCGCGGGCATGTGCGTGCATCGTCCGGAGGCGTTGAAGACGAGGCCGTGATAGCCGCAGACCACTTCGTCGCCGACAAGGCGCCCCATCGACAACGGCAAAAGCCGGTGCCAGCAGGCATCTTCGAGCGCAGCCACGCCGCCGTTCGGACGGCGGTAGAGAACGACGTCCTGCCCGCAGACGGTCCGCTGAACGAGCGCGGGTTCGACCTCGCGGCTCCATGCCGCGGGATACCAGGCATTTAACGGGAAGGGTCGGCCGCTCGCCATCGCGCTCCTCCTGATGAAATCCGACCGTCGGACTTTCGTCGATCGTGGCGCTTCGACGACGGAGAGGCAAGCGCCCTTTGTCGCTGCGAGGACGCGGACCGGCTGCGCGCGAGAAACGGGACGGGGGTGCAGTCGGCTTGCCGGGCCGGCGTCGCAGGCAGGATCACCTCTTCGTTTTGCCGTAGGTCTCATCAAACCCGTAGCCGACGCTGCGCACAGTCCGAATCGGATCGCGCTCGCGTCCCCTCGACAGCTTCTTGCGCAGTCGACCGACATGCACGTCGACCGTGCGATAGTCGATATCGGCGGCCTGTCCCCAAACGCCGTCGAGGAGTTGTGCGCGGGTGAACACCCGGCCCGGCCTCTCGAGCAGAACTTCGAGCAGCTGAAATTCGGTGGGGCCCAGAAAAATGACGCGCTCGCCGCGCCGCACGCTCCGGGTGTCCCGGTCGAGGTCGATGTCGCCGCAGGCCAGGCGACCGGCGATCCGCTCCGGACGGCTTCGCCTGAGGAGAGCATGCACGCGCGCGACCAGTTCGGGAACGGAGAAGGGTTTGACGACATAGTCGTCCGCCCCGACCATGAGGCCACGCACCCGCTCCGCCTCCTCGCCGCGCGCCGTCACCATGATGACGGGCAGCGTGCGCGTATTCTCCCGCGCGCGGAGCCTGCGGCAGATCTCCAGTCCGGACACGCCCGGGAGCATCCAGTCGAGGATGACGAGATCCGGCGGGTTTTCCGCCAGCCGGAGCTCCGCCTCGTCGCCCCGCTCGACGCTTTCGACGACGTAGCCCTCCGCCTCGAGATTGTAGGAGAGCAACACCGCGAGATCGGACTCGTCCTCGACCACGAGAATGCGCGGAGCCGACGCCGCGTTGCTGCGGACGATCTCCCTGCGCGCTTGGTTCATGCGTCGCCTCCGGCGGCTTCGACGTCGATGTCCGTCTCCCGCCGGCCGCGCGGGCGCTCCGAGGGCATGGGCTCGCCCGTGACCAGATAGACGACCGTCTCGGCGATATTGGTGGCGTGGTCGCCGATCCGCTCGATGTTCTTGGAGCAGAAGAGAAGATGAGCGCAGAACGAGATGTTGCGCGGATCCTCCATCATGTGGGTCAGGAGATCACGAAACACCGAGTCCTCGAGCGCGTCGAGATCGACGTCGCGCTCCCATACCTCGCGCGCCCGCTCGGCGTCGCGCTGCGCGTAGGCGTCGAGCACATCCTTCATCAGTTCGGTCGCGACCTCGTTCATGTGCCTGAGGCCGACGATCGCCCGAAGAACCCTGGATTCGGTTCCGAGCTTGATCGTACGCTTGGCGATGTTCTTGGCGAGATCGCCGACCCGCTCGAGATCGCCGGCGACGCGGATGGCGCCGATCAGCTCGCGCAGATCGACGGAGACCGGCTGACGACGAGCAATGGTCATGACCGCTCGGTCCTCGATCTCGCGCTGCATGACATCGAGGCGGGAGTCGGTCGAGACGATCTGATTCGCCAGCGCCGTGTCGGCGCTGGCGAGCGCGTCCATAGCCTCGACTACCATCTTTTCGGCGATGCCGCCCATTTCGGCGATCAGGCGCTCGATCGTATCGAGCTCCCTGTCGTAGGCTTTGACGGTGTGGTCGTGCATCGCGCTTGGTCCTTGTGCCGGAAAAGTCGCATCTGACAACGTTCGCTTCGGCGAAATATAACAGAAATTACCCGCACGCCCCCGAATTTAATACGCGCTTGATGCAAACGGCCCTCACTCGCAAAGGAAGGCATGCCGTCGCGGCAGCGAGCAGTCACCGTTACGATCGTGCGGCTCCCGACGGTCGCGACCGTCCCCTTGGGCCGGTATTCGATGCCGATCAAGCGAGCCGAAGCGCGATCACGCCGCCGACAATCAGCAATGTTGCGCCGGCGCGCGCGCCGCGGAAGGGCTCGCCGAGGAATGCGACGCCAATGATCGCGGCGAACACAATGGAGCTCTCTCGCAACGCCGCGACTGCGCCTATGGACGCCTGGGTCATCGCCCAGATCACGATAGCGTATCCGCCGAATGCGGCAAGGCCAGCAAGGGCGCTCCGCAGAGGGTCGAGCATGAATTCTGCGCCGGCGCCTTTCCCGCGCAGCCCCATCACCACAGGGAGATAGAGCGCCGCCGTCAGGCTCACCGACCAGGCATTGTAGGCAATGGCATGCGCGGCGCCGGGTCCGGAGAGCCGCGCGCCCTCGCCGTCGACGACTGTGTAGGTTGCGATCACCACCGAATTGAAAAGCGCAACGACGGGCGTCACGCGGTCGATTCGCCCATGGGCGAGACCGGAGGCTCCCATCAACGATACGCCGACAACGAGCGCCAGCACGCCGATGAGCGCGACCGCGTCCGGGAACTCGCCCAGCGTCGCGGCTGCTATGGCTGTCGCGACGAGCGGCGCGAGACCGCGCATCGACGGATAAGAGACCGACAGATCGGCGTTGCGATAGAGGCGGCCGACCAAGAGGAAATAGACGACGTGGATCAGCGCCGAAGCGACCACGTACGGCAGCGACGCCGCGAACAGCGCGGGCATGGCCAGACTGACAAGTGCGGCGACGACGCCAGACCAAAGGGCCACGCGCGCCGAACTCATGAACTTGTCGCCGGCGCTCTTGACCACCGAATTCCACAGCGCGTGCAGCAAAGCAGCGCCCAGAACCGCCGCCCAGACGAAAGTTGTCACCGGTGCTCCGTCCCCGACGCGACGGCCGGAGACCGGGGCGAAGATTCCCGATCTCAATATGGCCCAAATTTGAACAAAGCGTGGCCCGCTGCGTTACTCACCCCGGTCTTTGCCCGCGCACGGAGGGTCGTCCATGGATGCCACTCTGAACCTCCTCAACCTCGCCGGCGCGATCGCCCTGCTCTTGTGGGGCGTTCACATGGTGCAGAGTGGCGTGCAGCGCGCCTTCGGGTCCGAGCTCAGGCGGTTCCTCGGCCATGCGCTCGGCAATCGGATCAAAGCCGCCGCCGCTGGTCTCGGCGTCACCGCGATCCTGCAGAGCAGCACCGCGACAGGTCTGATGATCGCCTCGTTCGCCGGCGCCGGCTTCGTCGCCCTCGTTCCGGCGCTGGCGGTGATGCTCGGAGCGAACGTCGGCACGACTTTGATCGTGCAGGCCCTATCGTTCGACGTGTCGAGATTGTCGCCGCTGCTCCTGCTCGCCGGGGTGGCGATGTTCCGGACGGGAGGGGCGCGCACGCGCGACATCGGGCGCGTCGCGATCGGACTCGGGCTGATGCTGATCGCCCTGCCGCAACTCCTGGAGATCATCACGCCCTATGAGGATGTGCCGAGCCTCAGGATCCTCATGGGCGCGATTGCGACCGACCGTTTGATCTCGGTCGTCTTCGGCGCTTTGCTTGCCTGGGCCGCCCATTCGAGCGTTGCGGTTGCGCTGCTGGTCATGTCCTTCACCGAGAAGGGGGTCATTCCTCTCAACGCCGCGCTCGCTTTGATCGTCGGCGCAAACATCGGGACGGCGCTCAATCCGCTGATCGAAGGCGCCCGCGGCGGAGATGCGGCCGGCCGGCGGGTGGTGGTGGGAAACGTCGTCACGCGCCTGGTCGGCGCTGCCGTCGCGTTGCCGCTTCTGACGCCGATCGGCGTCGGCCTGGTCCAGATCGAGCCGAATTTCTCTCGCGCGGTCGCCGACTTCCACACGGCGTTCAATGTCGTTCTTGCTCTGGCGTTTCTGCCGTTGCTCGACCCGCTGGCGCGCATCCTCGAACGCCTGATGCCTCAGCGCCTCGCCGCCGCCGACCCGGCAAGGCCGCTGTATCTCGACGACGCGGCGCTGGAGACGCCGTCGATCGCGCTCGGTCACGCCGCCCGGGAAGCGCTGCGGATGGTCGACGTGCTCGATTCGATGATCGAAGGCGCCGCCGAATCCTTGCGCTCGCGAGACCGCGAGGCCATCTCGCGAGCGCGGAAGTCGGACGACATTCTCGATGCGCTCAATGGCGAGATCAAGCGCTACCTGACCCGCCTCGACCCGGAAAGTCTGACCGACGAAGAGTATCGCCGCCTCGAAGCCGTGCTCGCGTTCTCGGTGAACCTCGAAGGGGCGGGCGACGTCGTCGAGCGGAGCATCGCGAGCTTCGTCGGAAAGATACTCAAGCGCGGGACTGATCTCGGGCCCGGCGACGAGCGGGAAATCCAGGACGTCTTCGAGGCTGTCCGCGGCAACCTTCGCTCGGCGGCGTCGGTGTTCGTGACCGGCGACCGCCATGCCGCCAGAGTGCTGTCGCAACAGAAAGAAGAATTCAGGCGCCGGGAGGCGGATGCGATCAAAGCCCACTTCACGGGGCTTCGCGATCGTCGCGATGGCGCCGCGCCGCAGGCGACGACGCTCGACCTCCTGCGCGACATCAAGCGCCTGAACGATCACCTCGTCGCCGGCGCCGCCTACCCGGTCCTGGAGGCCGCCGGCGACCTGATGCCCAGCAGACTCGCCCACGGAGACGAGGGCCCAACCTGAAGGACCGGGGGATACGAGGGGCACGGCGGCACGCCCGTAATCGCCCAATTGTTTGCGCGCGGACCTTTCGTCTGCTGGTCATGAGACGCGAGCGCTGGATTGTTACCATTGCGGGCCTGTCGCCGTAACTGCCGGGCTGACGATGGGCAATCCGAACGGGGGAATGGGAGCCGAGCTGCAGGCGATCGCCGCCGCGGTCGTCGGCGGCGCCAGCCTGTTCGGCGGCCGCGGCACGATCGCCGGCTGCTTCCTCGGCGCGATCCTTTTCACCACCATCGGCAATGGCGCAAACCTTCTGGGCGTCAATCCCTTTTGGCAGATGGTGATCGAGGGCCTCCTGATCGCCGGCGTCGTCTATCTCGACAACGTCCAGAAGCGCCGCGCCCAGGGGCTGTAGAGAAATAGGGGGATACGGCGACACGCCCGGAGTAGCCCTTATGTTTGCGCGCGGACCTTTCGACTGCGGGTCATGAGACGCCAGCGCTGGATTGTTACAATTGCGGGCCTGTCGCCGTAACTTTTCGCTGGCTCGACGCGCGCAAAAGCTTGCCCGTGGACCACGCGTTAATAACGGCCATACGCGACGTTGTGGGCAGGATTGCAGAGCTGATTGACCTTTTCGCGAGAGCCGACCACGTTCTCGAAAGAGCGTTGCCGGCGACCCTGAGTCGCGAAGCCCTTGGATTGCCTGAAAGCGAACACCCCGTTGCCGAAGAGCCAACAGCAAGCTGACCTTTTCCAGCCGGCGCAGGGCGACCTGTTCGCCGGGGAGCCGGCTCGTAATCCGGGCATCGGCGTCGCGAATCCTGATGAGGTTCGGCGGCGTCTCCACAAGATGCTCGCCGAAGCGCGCGCCGCAGCTACCGCGCCCCCGTGGAACGAGCGGACGACGCGCGTCTATCAGATCGTCTTTCCGCAGATGACGAATTGGCTGCCCGAAGCCGAGGCTGAGCAGTTGCGCCTTGAATTCGAGACCGAAATTCGACGTTTGACGCTGGCGGCGTAGTGTCCCGATTTAAGGGAACTGAGGATAAAGTCTCTTCAGTTTGACGCGGGCGTCGTCGGTGGTGAACTGCCAGTCGGCCTTGACGCATTTCTTGTTTCTGTTCCTGGTCCACGCCTCCGCCTCGGCGGCCAGCGTGCCGATGTCCGGGATTTGCCGGTCGAGGCATTGCCGTGACAGGATGCTGAGTTCGGATTCGGCCATGTCGAGCCAGCTTCCGTGCTTTGGAGTGTAGTGCCACTCGAACCGCTCGACCAGCCGCCGCGCCTCGGCGGCGGGGAAGGCGGCGTAGAGCGACGCCGGCTTGTGGGTGTTGAGGTTGTCCTGCACGAGGACGATCTTCTCCGCCTGGGAGAACTGCTCGTCGGAGATTTTCTTCAGCATGTGAGCGTAGTCGACGGCGGTGCGTCGTTCGGTGACCTCGACATGGCGCCGGCCTTCGAGCGGGGCGAAGACCATGAACAAATTGGCCGTTCCGTTGCGCTCGTATTCGTAGTCGTGGCGGGCCGGACGGCCCGGCGCGGCGGGCACGGGGACGCGCGTCTCGACGATCAGTTGCTTCGAGGTCTCGTCGAGGCAGACGACGGGCCGTTCCGGGTCGAATGGACGGGAATAGACCTCCAGCACATCCTCCATTGCGGCGACGAACTCGGCGTTGGCCTCCGGCGGGATCACCCACTGCCGGTTCAGGTGCGGCTTGAGGATGTTTTTTTTAGAGTCCGCCCGATGGTGCTGTCGCTGGCGCGTTCTACGATCTTGAGTTCGACGACCTTCTCCTCCAGCAGGCGCAACGACCACTTTGCATAACCTTCGGGCGGCGCTGAGCATGTCAGGGCGATGAGCCGCGCCTCGGCCTCGCCGTCGAAGGTCATCGGACGCGCCGACTTCGGGTTGTAGCTCCGGCACATGCAGTCCTCGAAGCCCATCTCGACGAGCCGCTGCCTGGTCCGCGAGACGTTGGACTTGCTCGTATCAAGCGCCTCCATGATCTGCTCGTCGGTCCATCCGTCGCCCGCTTCGGAAACGTCGGCTTTGAGCAGGATCCGCGCCCGCGTAACCAACTCAGCCGAGCGTCTGCCCTTGCAAAGGAATTCCTCCAGGAAGGACCGTTCTTCAAGGCTCAATTTTACGATGTACTTCTTCTCGGCCACGAATTATCTCCATGCTTCAAAACAGCAGGGACGTTTGATTCATGGAAACGATTCGATATCAAGGAAGCGCGGCAGTAGTCGCCGCCCTTGTTGGAGTCCTTCTCCCTACGAAGGGGGCGCCGCCGGCTCAGCCCCCTCCGCCGGCCCCGTCCATCAGGCTGTAGAGCGCCCGCGCCTCGGGCGCCGGGCCCCGGCGCTCGCCGACCGCCTCGACCTTGACCGCCAGCCAGCGCGGCCCCTGGGCGAAGCTCAGGACGTCGCCGGGGCGGAGCGAGCGGCTGGGCTTGTCGAGCGGGGTTCGGGCGGCGCCGCGGGCGAGGCGGACGCCGCCTTCCTCGATCGTTCGCGCGGCGAGGGTTCGCGTCTTGAAAAACCTTGCGCGCCAGAGCCAGACGTCGGCGCGGCAGGTGTCGAAGGCTTCGTTCAAGCGGTGATCCCTGGTGCGGGGTTGGATCGACGACGGGCGCGGCGGCGCCGGGCTTTGCCGCCCGGCGCGGGCGTGGATGGCGCGGCGCGCTGAAGGACGGGCGCCTGCGTTGCGGCCGGACGCGCGGGAGCGGGCGGCCGCGGCGCGAACGGCCTGCGGCGCCAGAGACTCGCCTCGGCGGCCTCGGTCGCCTTGACCCGGACGAAGCCGAGGTTGCGCAGGATCGTGTCCGCCTGCCCGGGCGTCCAGCCGACGGCCGCAAGCAGCGCCGGCGTCAGCTCGACGAGGTCCGGGCGCGCCCCGGCTGGCGCGGCCCGCGCCATCGCGTCGAATTTTTCCAGGGCAAGCACCGGAATCGCAAGGCCCGCGACGGCGGCGAGGCCGCGCAGGCTCAGCGCCTCCGTCGGCGGAGCGGGCGAGGGCAGAACGCTCAGCTTTCCCGCCGCCGGGCGCCAGCGCGGCGCCTTGAGATGGGCGAACACATCCCCGATCGCCAGCGCTTCGGCGGTCAGGAGGGCCGGCAGAAAGAGCGAGAAGGCGCCGAACCGCACGCCGAAGCTTTTCAGGATGCGCCGCTCGCTGCGGCTCAGCGCCCGGACATGCTCGTCGGCGGCGCGCCGATCGAGCACGCCGAACCGCTCGACGAGCTGGTAGGCGACGCCGCGCGCGAGGCCCCTCAGACGGCCGTCGGCGATCGCCTCGGTCAAGGCTTTCAGCGGCGCGAGGCGGCGGCTCGCTTCCGCGGCGACATAGGCCTCGAGACGCCGGGCCGCGCGCTCGCGCGCCGCGTGGTGGCCGAATTCGCCGATCAGCCGGACGCGCGGCTTGAACGGGGCGCCGCCGGAGATTTCGCCGGCCGCAATCCCGCGCCACGCCACCATGCCGTCCTCGCCGAGCGCGAAAGCCTCGTCGGTCTCGCCCGCGAGCTCGCCGAGCCGCCGCGCCACCTCGGGCGCCACCGCCCGCTCGACCGCGCCGCGCAAAGCCCGGGCCTCGAGCGCCGTGTCGGCGCGAGCCGGCTCGAAATGGACGCCGGTCAGACGGCCGACCACATGGCCCTCGACCGTCACTTCGCCGTCGGCGGCGATGCCGCCGAGCACGGGACCTGCGTGCTGATGCAGCGAGCGCAGCAGCGTGCTGGTGCGCCGGTCGACGAAGCGCTGCATCAGCGACTGGTGCAGGGTGTCGGAGAGCCGGTCCTCGAGCGCGCGGGCGCGGGCCTGCCAGCCGGCCGGATCGGCGAGCCAGCTCGAACGGTTGGCGATGTAGGCCAGAGTGCGGACGCGGGCGAGGCGGCTCTGCAGCGCATCGATGTCGCCATCGGCGCGGTCGAGCGTCGAGAACTGGCCCTGCATCCAGTCTTCCGGCACGCGGCGGTCGCCCTGGGTCAGGTGCTCGAACAGGCCGCCGATCAGCCTCGTATGCTCTTCCTGCGTGGTCTTGCGGAAGTCGGGGGTCTGGCAGGCCTCCCACAGCCGCTTGAGATTGGCCCGGTCGCGCGTGCGCCGCACAATGAGCTCGTCGACGGAGAGCTGGCGGAGCGTGACCTCGTCCTGCGCCTCCGCGGAGAGCCGCAGGCCGTGGATCGGGGGCTGCGCGCCGAGCGAGCGCATCAGGCTTTGCAGCGAGGAGAAATCGAGCTCGGGGTTGCGCCATTCCGCTCCCGGCACGGCCGGGAAGACATGGCCCTCGACGGCCGCGACGATCTCGGGGTCGAGGTCGGGCGCATCGCCGGTGACGCCGAAGGCGCCGTCGCGGCGGAAGCGGCCGGCGCGGCCGGCGATCTGACCGATCTCCTGGGAATAAAGGTTGCGGGTGCGACGGCCGTCGAACTTGCGCAGGCCCGCGAAGGCCACGTGGTCGACGTCCATGTTGAGGCCCATGCCGATGGCGTCGGTCGCCACCAGGAAATCGACCTCGCCCGACTGGAAAAGGCCGACCTGGGCGTTGCGGGTGCGCGGCGAGAGCGATCCCATCACCACCGCCGCCCCGCCGCGATGCCGGCGGATGAGCTCGGCGATGGCGTAGACCGCGTCGGCCGAGAAGGCGACGACGGCGCTGCGCCGGGGCAGGCGGGTGAGCTTCTTCGGGCCGGCGTAGCTCAGCGTCGACAGGCGCTCGCGGAACTGGATTTCGGCCCCAGGGCAGAGGCGGCGGACCAGCGGGACCATGGTCGCGGCGCCGAGCAGCATCGTCTCGGAGACGCCGCGGGCGTGCATGAGGCGGTGGGTGAAGACGTGCCCGCGCTCGGGATCGGCGCAGAGCTGGATCTCGTCGACCGCCAGGAATTCGACCTTGCGGTCGAGCGGCATCGCCTCGACCGTGCAGACGAAATATTGCGGATGGGCGGGGACGATCTTCTCCTCGCCGGTGATCAGGGCGACGCACTTCGCCCCCCGCGCCTTCACAATTCTGTCGTAAATCTCCCGCGCCAGGAGGCGCAGGGGCAGGCCGATCATGCCGGAAGAGTGGGCCAACATGCGCTCGACCGCCAGATGGGTCTTGCCGGTGTTGGTCGGACCGAGAACGGCGACCAGACGCGAGCGCTGTAAGTCGTTCATGATTCGGCAATGTGGAGTAGGAACCGAGTCGCCGCAAGTTCTTGTATCTGTCATATTTTCCGTTTCGTCACGGAACTGTCGCAGAGCGCGCCGCAGTCGCCCCGCTGCGGCGTCGGGATGAACGTCGCGGCGGATACGGCCTTGCGGCGCAAGCCCAACTGCGTCACGTTCCGGCGGCGACGGAAGGGGAGGGCGGCTGCATGCGTTTCGGTCAGGTCGAGGGGACCGACATTCAAATTCTCGATCCCCGGTTCCGGCGGCTGTTTGCCGGCTATGTGCGGGTCGAGCGGCTGTGGACGGGCGCGGTCTGGAGCGAGGGGCCCGTCTGGTTTCCGGCCGGCCGCTACCTCGTCTGGTCCGACATCCCCTCGAACCGCATGCTGCGCTGGAGCGAGGATTTGGGTCAGGTTTCGGTGTTTCGCGCGCCGTCCAACAATTCCAACGGCAACACCATCGACAATCAGGGGCGGCTCGTCACCTGCGAGCATTTGACGCGGCGGGTGACGCGCACCGAGATCGACGGCTCGATCGCCGTCGTCGCCGACCGCTGGCAGGGCAGGCGGTTGAATTCGCCCAACGACGTCGTGGTGAAGTCGGACGATTCGGTCTGGTTCACCGACCCGTCCTACGGCATCGACTCCGACAACGAGGGCGAGCGCGCCGAGCCCGAAATCGACGGCTGCCACGTCTATCGGGTCGATCCGAGCGGGGCGGTCGAGCGGGTGATCGGCGACATGCTGCGGCCGAACGGCCTCGCCTTCTCGCCCGACGAGCGCATTCTCTATGTCGCCGACACCGGCGCGACCCACAAGGAGAACGGTCCGCGCCACATCCGGCGCTTCACGGTCACGGCCGACGGCCGCAGCCTTTCCGGCGGCGCGGTGTTCGCCGAAGCGAACGCGGGGCTGTTCGACGGCTTTCGCGTCGACCGGGAGGGCAGGCTGTGGACGAGTTGCGACGAGGGCGTCGAGTGCTACGACCCGGACGGGACGCTGATCGGCAAGATCCGGGTTCCGGAATGCGTCGCCAACGTCACTTTCGGCGGCTTGAAGCGCAACCGCCTGTTCATTTGCGGCACGACGTCGCTCTATTCGGTCATGCTGATGACCAACGGCGCCCGGCTCGGCTGAAAGGCGCCGAACGGTCTTGATGTGGTCAACTGCGGCTTTTAGAGTTTGTTTCCGATCGAGTGGCGCCGCAAACCCTCACCCTGCCGCTTCGCGGCTTCCCTCTCCCAGAGGGAGGGGGGGGCGCGCGTCTCCTTCCCCCTCGGGGGGAAGAGCCTGCCCCCGGGCGAAGACCCGGGGGTGGCCCGAAGGGCCGGATGAGGGTTTACGGCGCGACCGAATGCGATCATGCGCGCGCAGCGCGACACATGGAGGAGAGGATCATGGGGGCGACAATCACGTTCAAGCGTCCGGACGGCGGCGAGGCGCAAGGGTACTTGGCCAACGCGAGCCGGGGCGATGCGCCGGGTCTGGTCGTGATCCAGGAATGGTGGGGCCTGTCGGAGCAGATTAAGGCGATGGTCGACCGGTTCGCGCTGGCCGGCTTTGACGCGCTCGCGCCCGACCTCTTCAAGGGCGTCGTTGTGCCCTACCACGACGCCGATGCGGCCTCGAAGGAGATGATGTCGCTCGACTTCATGGACGCGACGTCGCAGACCGTGCGCGGCGCGGCGCAATATCTCAAGCGCAGCGGCGCCAAGGTCGGCATCGCCGGCTTCTGCATGGGCGGCGCGATAGCGGTCATCGGCGCGGCGCATATTCCGGAGTTCGCGGCCGCAGTCACGTTCTATGGCTTGCCCCCGGCCGGCGCGGTTCAGCCCGCCGACGTCAAGATCCCGCTCCAGGGCCATTTCGCCGACCGCGACGACTACGTCACGCCGGCGGCGGTCGACGCCTTCGAAAAAGGGCTCCAGGCGGCGGGCAAGGACTTCGAGTTCTTCCGCTACGACGCGGACCACGCCTTCGCCAACGAGCAGCGGATGTCGGTGCATGACCGGCACGCGTCCGAACTCGCCTGGGGGCGCACGATCCAGTTCTTCCGCATGCATCATCTTCGCTGACGCTCAGCGCCCAAAAGGAGCGTGCGGATGGATCTTGGCCTCCGGGATCGGATCGTTCTTATCACCGGAGGCTCGAAGGGCATCGGGCTCGCCTGCGCAGAGGCGTTTCAAGCCGAGGGCGCACGCGTGGCGATCTGCTCGCGGGCGAAGGACAATATCGACCGGGCGCTGGCGGGCCTTGCCGGGGCCGTCGGCTTTGCGGCCGACTGCTCGGACGCCGCCGCCGCCGCGGCGATGATCGAGGCGGTCGAAACCCGCGTCGGTCCGATCGACATTCTGGTCAATTCGGCCGGCGCGGCCCGCCGCACCCCGCCTGCCGATCTCGCCCCCGGGGTGTGGCGGGCCGCCTTCGACGCGAAGTTCTTTTCCACCATCAACGCGATCGACCCGCTGGTGAAGCGCATGGCCGCGCGCGGGCGCGGCGTCATCGTCAACGTCATCGGAGCGGGCGGCAAGGTCGCCTCGCCGACCCATATCGCCGGCGGGGCGGCCAACGCCGCGCTGATGCTCGCGACAGCGGGACTAGGCCTGGCCTATGCGGCGAGCGGGGTCAGGATCGTCGGCGTCAGCCCCGGCCTGACGGAGACCGACCGGGTGGCGGAAGGGCTCAAGGCCGACGCGCGGCTGCAGGGCGTCGATCTCGACGAGGCGCGGCGCCGGGCGGTGGCGAAAATTCCGCTCGGCCGTCCGGCAAGCCCGCGCGAGATTGCCGACGCGGTGGTGTTTCTCGCCTCGCAGAGGGCGTCCTATGTGACCGGCGCCACGCTTTCGATGGACGGGGCGCAGAACCCGGTGGTGGTGTGAAGGACGTCGAACGGCTGCCTGCGAGATGACGTCGGGCCGCGCCAGCGAACCCTCACCCTGCCGCCGTAGCCCGTTGAAAGACGGGCGTCCTACCGGACGCCCTATGGCGGCGTCCCTCTCCCATAGCCCGTCGATAGACGGGCGTCCTATCGGACGCCCTATGGGGAGAGGGGGACCCTTCCCCCTCGGGGGAAGAGCCTGCCCCCCCGGGCGAAGACAAGGGGGTGGCCGCGTAAGCGGCCGGATGAGGGTCAGGAAACGCTCTTCCTTCGCGGACCGAACGCGTTCATCCGGCGGATCTGCACCGCCCCGGCGCTTTTGGGCAGCTTTTCGGCGATTCCGTAGGTGCGTTCGCGGCGGTCGATCTCGCTCATCACCTCGCCCGGCGTCACGCCGCACTCGGCCCAGATCACGGCGAGATGGTAGAGCATGTCGGCGCTTTCGAGGACCACCGACTCGCGGTTCATCTGGACGGCGTCGAGACCGACCTCGATCGCCTCCTCGACCAGCTTCTTGGTCATCTTCTGCACGCCGTCGCGGAAGAGCTTCGCGGTGCGCGACTCCGAGGGGCTGCGGCTGCGCGCCTCCAGCACCCCGGCAAAAAGCCGGTCGAGCGAATCAGTCATGGTTCCTTCCCGTTGAACCACAGAGAGTGGGGCGGGTTGGTTGACGTTTGATGACAAACCCACGTCATCCCGCGAATTTCTTTGGGCGATCCGGCATTTCCTGTGGATGGGGCCGCTCAGGCCGCTAGTGCGGCGAACAGCGCCCTGCCGTCGGTCCCGCCGACCAGCGGGTCGATCAGGTTCTCGGGGTGCGGCATCAGCCCGAGCACGTTGAACCGGCTATTGAACACACCGGCGATGTTGCGCTCCGAACCGTTCGGATTGGCGGAGGCGTCGACGAGGCCGGACGCGTCGCAGTAGCGAAAGGCGACCTGGCCCGCGCCCTCGATCGCCTCGAGGGTGGCGTCGTCGGCTTCGAAATTGCCTTCGCCATGGGCGATCGCGAACTTCACCACCTGCCGCTCGGCATAGAAGCGGGTGAACGGGGTCGCGGCGTTCTCGACCCTCAGATGCTGCATCTTGCACAGGAAGCGACGCTGGGCGTTGCGCATCAGCACGCCCGGAAGCAGGCCCGCCTCGCACAGGATCTGGAAGCCGTTGCAGATGCCGAGCACGAGCCCGCCGCGCTCGGCATGGCGCTGAACCGCGCGCATGATCGGCGAACGCGCCGCGATCGCCCCGCAGCGCAGATAGTCGCCATAGGAGAAGCCTCCGGGCAGGACGACGAGGTCCACGCCGTGGGGCAGGTCCGCCTCGGCGTGCCAGACGATGGCGGGCGCATGGCCGGCGAGGTCGCCGAGCGCCCGGGCGGCGTCGCCTTCGCGATTGGAGCCGGGGAAGAGGATGACGGCGGCTTTCATCGATCGGCTACGCGATCTCGATGGCGTAATTCTCGACGATGGTGTTGGCCAGCAGGCGCTCGCAGGCTTCGCCGAGCGCCCGGCGGGCGCCGTCGCGATCCTCGCCGGCGAGCTCGATGTCGAACACCTTGCCCTGCCGCACCGAGGCCACGCCATCGATCTCCAGCGACCGGAGGGCGCCCTCGATCGCCTTGCCTTGCGGATCGAGCACTCCGCTTTTCAGCGTGACGACGACGCGTGCTTTCACGGGGCTTGTCTCCGGTTCGTTCAGGCAGCGTTCGATGTCGGCGCCATGGTGATGAGCGCGTAGAGCGCGGCGGGGTCGCGGGTCGCGCGCAATTGCGCGGCGATCGCGCTGTTGCGGAGCAGGCGCGCGATCGTCGCCAGCGCTTTCAGGTGGTCGGCGCCGGCGGATTCCGGGGCGACCAGCATGAAGATCAGGTCGACCGGAAGCCCATCCGGCGCCTCGAAGTCGATGGCGCGCTCGAGCCTGGCGAAGACGCCGAAGATCCGTTCGCACTTGGCGAGCTTGCCATGCGGGATGGCGACGCCGTCGCCGACCCCGGTCGAGCCCAGGCGCTCGCGTTGAAGCAGGGCGTCGAAAATCTCCCGCGCCGCCAGGCTGGACACCGCCGCAGCGCGCTCGCTCATTTCCTGCAGCGCCTGCTTCTTGCCGTTGACCCGGAGGGCGGGCAGGACGGCGTCCGGTTTGATGAGTTCGGATAGCGACATGTCCATCCTGCAGGTTCGGCGACCGCTCCAGGCGTTCACGGTCAACGCGGGTCGATCCACCCAATCGCTCCATCGCGCCGCCGATAGACGATATTGACGCGTCCGTTTCCGGCGTGCGCGAAAACGACGACCGGCGCGTCCGAGAGGTCAAGCTCGGCGACCGCGGATGCGACCGAAAACGTCTTCAATCTCTCTGTCCCCTCGGCGACGACGACCGGATTGAAACCATCGGCGGGCTCTTCCTCGTCGGTCGGGGCCTCGACGACGTAATTCGTGACGGTGACCGGGCTCTCCACCGGGCTCACCGTCTCGGGCGCGGCCCGGCCCTTGAGCCGCTGCTTATAGCGCCTGAGCCTGGCCTCAATCTTATTCGCCGCCTGCTCGAAGCAGGGATAAGGCTCATGCGCCCGGCCCTCGGCGTGCAGGCTCACGCCCGAACTCAGCATCAGCGTGCAGTCCGAGCGATAGCCGGAACCCTCGCGGGCGATCACCACGTGGCCGCCGACGGTCCCACTGAAGTAGCGGGCGACCATTCCGTCCACTTTGTTCAAGACATGCTGACGCAAAGATTCCCCGATATCGAGGTTCTTTCCGGATACTCTCAATGTCATCGATTGTTGGCCTTGTCATCTCGGCGAGCCGCACGGCCATGGGCCGCTCAACTCTGCGCTCACGCGCCTTCCGCCCCCCGCATCGTCGGGAACATCGCCCAAGCAGCCCTCCGAAATTTAGCGTTAGGAGCCTCCCGCTCCCGTGTCAATTGCCGGAAAAATATGTGGCTTCGCGACGAAAATTCAAGTTCAGGCCTCGACCCGGATCGAGTCGCCGCGCGCCCGCGGCGCCCCGGCCGGCGACAATTTCAGCTTGCGCCGCTCGACCGAGGACGGAATCTTGAGGCTGTCGCGATATTTCGCCACGGTGCGGCGGGCGACGACAATGTCTGCCTTGCGCAGCCGGTCGACGATGCTGTCGTCGGACAGGACCTCGTCGGGATCCTCCTCGTCGATCATCTGCCGGATACGTTGTCGCACCGCCTCGGCTGAATGAGACTGCCCCGATTCGGTCGAAGGGATCGCGGCGGTGAAGAAGTACTTCATCTCGAACAGCCCGCGCGGCGTCTGGATGAACTTGTGGGCGGTGGCGCGCGACACGGTCGATTCGTGGACCCCGATCGCCTCGCCGATCATCTTCAGATTGAGCGGCTTCAGCGCCGCGACGCCCTCGACCAGAAACGCGTCCTGCCGCCGGACGATCTCGCTGGCGACATTGAGGATGGTGCGGGCGCGCTGTTCCAGGCTCTTGGTCAGCCAGTTCGCCGACTGGAGCTGGGCCGAGATGTACTGCCTATCCTCGTCGCGGCTCGCGCCGCGCCGGATCACCGCGGCGTAAACGTCGTTGACCAGCACGCGCGGCAGCGCCTGGCTGTTCAGTTCGACCCGCCACGTCCGGTCGGGCGCCGCCAAGACGAAAACGTCGGGAATCGCGGGCGCGCCCGGCGGATCGCCGAAGGCGCGGCCGGGTTTCGGCTCGAGCCGCCTGATTTCGGCGATCATATCGGCGAGGTCCTCGTCGTCGACCCCGCATGCCTTGCGCAAATGGGCGTAATCGCGTCGCGCCAGCGCCGGCAGATTGGCGATCATCGCCTGCATGGCCGGATCGAACCGGTCGCGCTCGATGAGTTGCAGCGCCAGGCACTCGGCGAGGCCGCGGGCGAACACGCCGGTCGGTTCGAGCGACTGGAGCTTTAACAGCGCCGCCTCGACCGCCTCGGGGGTCACGCCGAGGCGGACGGCGATCTCCTCCAGCGATCCGACGAAATAGCCGGCGTCGTCGAGTCCGTCGATCAGCGCGGCGCCGATCATCCGATCGCCCGGATCGTCGAAGAGGACTCCGGCCTGTCGCTTGAGGTGATCCCGGAGTGAGACGCTCTCGGACACATAGGCCTCGAGATCGGGGGCGAGGCCCGACTCCGAACCCCCGCCGCCCGCGCCGGACCAGGCGCCGGTCGTCAGGCCCTCGCCCGGACGGACGTCGGACGAAGGCGCGCTGCGGTCGGGATCGAAGGCGTTCTCGACCTCGGTCCCGAGGTTGGCCTCGAGGGCGCCGCAGTCGGTCTCGAGCGTGTCGGAGGCCCAGTCTCCGGGCTCGGCCGGCGCATCGGCCGCCGGCGCCTCGGACGGCCCTTCGAGGCGTTCGGCCTCGCGCGTCTCGTGATCCTCGGCGCGCTCGAGCAGCGGATTGCTGGCGAGTTCGTTCTCGATGAAGGCGCTGAGCTCGACGTTCGGCATCTGCAACAGCTTGATCGCCTGAAGCAATTGCGGCGTCAGGACCATCGACTGGCCCTGCCGCATCATCAATTTGGCCGAAAGCGCCATGTCAACCCTTGCAACCGTTCACGCGAAGCCCGCCTTCCGCCACCCTTCTGCCAGTGCGGCGCGCTTCTTGCTAGGCGACTATAGCATGAGGGCTGGGCTCGCCCAGCTAAACGAATCGCCGACAAATGTCATACAAATTGGCGTTGCCGCAGTACATCCATCTCCGTTGCGTAGATTTTCGCCAAACGGCGCCGCCCGCCGCAACCATATAAAGACTTGCTTATATGTTTATTGCGCCATTCGCCGGCCGCTGGTAAGGGACGGGCGGATCACAACCGGGACAGGGACGCAATGACCACAGCCGCCGACCACGCCGTCGCCGACATCGGCCTTGCCGCTTTCGGGCGCAAGGAAATCGCCATCGCCGAGACCGAGATGCCGGGCCTGATGGCCACGCGCACGGAATATGCCGCAGCCCAGCCGCTCAAGGGCGCGCGGATCGCGGGCTCCCTCCACATGACCATTCAGACGGCCGTGCTGATCGAGACGCTGAAGGCGCTCGGCGCCGACGTCCGCTGGGCCTCGTGCAACATCTATTCGACCCAGGACCACGCCGCCGCCGCCATCGCCGCGACCGGCACGCCGGTGTTCGCGATCAAGGGCGAGAGCCTCAAGGACTACTGGGACTTTACCCACCGCATCTTCGAATGGGCCGACGGCGGCGCGCCCAACATGATCCTCGACGACGGCGGCGACGCGACGCTGCTGATCCACCTGGGCCTGCGCGCCGAGCAGGGAGATGCGGCCTTCCTCGATCACGCGACCAACGAGGAGGAAGAGGTGCTGTTCGCCGCGATCAAGGCGCGGCTGAAGACGAAGCCCGGCTGGTACGCCAAGAACGCCGAGTCGATCCGCGGCGTCACCGAGGAGACGACGACCGGCGTCCATCGTCTTTATATCATGGCCAAGGAGGGCAAGCTCCTGTGGCCGGCGATCAACGTCAACGACAGCGTCACCAAGTCGAAGTTCGACAACCTGTACGGCTGCCGCGAGTTGCTGGTCGACGGCATCCGCCGCGGCACCGACGTGATGATGGCGGGCAAGGTCGCGATGGTCGCCGGCTTCGGCGACGTCGGCAAAGGTTCGGCCGCCTCGCTGCGCAACGCCGGCTGCCGCGTCATGGTGTCGGAGGTCGATCCGATCTGCGCGCTCCAGGCGGCGATGGAAGGCTACGAGGTGACCACGATGGACGACGCGGCGCCGCGTGCGGACATCTTCGTCACCGCCACCGGCAACGTCGACGTCATTACCCTCGACCACATGCGCGCCATGCACGACCGGGCGATCGTCTGCAACATCGGCCACTTCGACTCGGAGATCCAGGTCGCGGCCTTGCGCAATTACAAGTGGAACAACGTCAAGCCGCAGGTCGACGAGATCGAGTTCCCCGACGGCAAGAAGATCATCCTCCTGTCCGAGGGGCGCCTGGTGAACCTCGGCAATGCGACCGGCCATCCGTCGTTCGTGATGTCGGCCTCGTTCACCAACCAGACGCTGGCCCAGATCGAGATCTTCACCAAGCCCGGCCAGTACGCAAAGCAGGTCTACACCCTGCCGAAGCACCTGGACGAAAAGGTCGCCTCGCTTCACCTCGCCAAGGTCGGCGCCAAGCTCACCAAGATGACGCCCGAGCAGGCCAAGTACCTCGGCCTGCCGCAGGCCGGCCCGTTCAAGCCGGAGACCTACCGGTACTGAGCTCCACAACCAGCGCAGCCGCCAGACGAAAAAGCGTCGGCGGCGGTCGCGCATGCCGGGCGATGAAAAAGTTGGCCGAGGTAATTCGGTTCCAGAGAGGTCCTTGAACCGGATGGCTTTTGCGTCGCGCCGCGCTGTAGACGCGGTCGATAGACCGGCGTTCTTTCGAACGCCCTATGGACCGCGTCGCCGCGCTCGAGCCGAGCGCGGCTACAGTTGGGCGCGCTCTTCACCCGAGCACGTAGCGCGAGAACGCCAAGGCTTGTCGCGCGGCTTCGTCCATCTGGGCTTCGTCGGCGTTGTCGCTGAGGTCGCGCCAGACCTTGATGTCGCTGCCGACCCCGCCGCCCATCTTGACGAACGGCTCCATCACGACCGCGCCGTTGTAGCCGATCTCGCGGAGCGCCGTGCCGATCTCGTGCCACGGCAGCCGGCCTTTGCCGGGAACGCGGCGGTTGTTCTCGCCGGTATGGAAATGGCCGAGCAGCGGCCCCGCGGTGCGGATCGCGTTGCCGAAACTGTCCTCCTCGATGTTCATATGAAAAGTGTCGAGCATCACCTTGACGTTGGGCTTGTCGACCTCGCGGACGAATGCGACGCCCTCTTCGGCCGTGTTCAGGACGTGGTTCTCGAACCGGTTCAGAACTTCCAGGCAGAGCGTGACGCCGTGATCTGCGGCGAAATCGGCCAGGCTGGAAATGCCCTCGAGGCCGCGCGCCCGGTCGCCCGCCTTGTCGACGGGTTTGGAATAGTCGATCGGCCAGTAGGAATGGAGAGCGCCGCCGATCACGTGAATATCGAGCTTGGCGAGATTGGTCAGCGTCTCTTCGAAGAAGGCGCGCCCCGCTGTTCGGATCGCCGGATCGGCGGAAGACAGGTTTTTCTGCGGCGACGGACCGAGCCCGGCGGTGATCGTGACGCCGTTGTCGCGTGCGGACCGGCCGACTTCGGCAAGATGCGCCGGGCTATAGCTGTTCAAATGATGTGCGGCGATCTCGATGATGTCGAAGCCGAGTCTCGCGACCTTTTCCACGTATTTCAGGCAGTCGGCGCTCCATTCCTGCTCCCAGTACGAGTAATAAATGCCGAATTTCATTGACGCCTCCATGGTGAAGACTAGCGTTATCCGTCATTGCGAGGAGCGAAGCGACGAAGCAATCCAGGGATCGTAGGACGCTCTACGAAACCTGGATTGCTTCGCTTCGCTCGCAATGACGGCAGTCTACGCCGAAACAGGTTCACGGATGGGCCGCCTGGGCGTTGGCGTCGGTCGCGCCGACGATATGGGCGACGACCGCGTTCATGCTGGTGTCGCGAGTCGCATCGTCGGCGATCACGGTTCCCTGACGCAGCACCACGATCCGGTCGCAGACCGAGAACACGTCGGTCAGGCGATGGCTGATGAGAATGACCGCAATTGCCTGGCTTTTCAAAGTGCGAATGAGGTCGAGCACGTGCTCGACCTCGCGCACGGCGAGCGCGGCCGTGGGCTCGTCCATGATGACGAGCTTCGGGTTGAAGGTGAGCGCCCGGGCGATCGCGACCGACTGCTGCTGTCCGCCCGAGAGCTGGCCGGTGATCTGCGCGACCGAGGGGATGCGCGCCCCGAGCCGCGCGATCATCGTCTCGGCCTCGGCCCGCATGCGCTTCGCATCGATCAGACGCACGCCGAGAACGGAGCGCGTCAGCTCCCGGCCGAGGAAGATGTTGGAGGCGACGTCGCGCATCCGCGCCAGCGCGAGATCCTGGTAGATCATTTCGATCCCCGCCCGCCGGATGGCGCCGGGATCCTTGCCGGCGAGCGAAACGCCGTCGAAGCGGATGTCGCCGCTGTCGATGGCGTAGACGCCGGTGATCGTTTTCATCAGCGTCGACTTGCCGGCGCCGTTGTCGCCGACGAGGCCGACCACCGCGCCCGCCTCGACCGAAAAGGTGACGCCGCGCAGCGCCTCGATGGCGCCGAACGACTTCCGGACATCGCGAAGTTCGAGAAGGCTCATCGCCGCCAGCCTCCCGGGCTGTTGATGCGGTCGAGCCAGACCGCCAGGATCAGCACCGCGCCGATGGCGATCTGCTGATAGAAAGGCCGGACCGCGAGCAGGTTCAGGCCGTTCTGCAGCACGCCCATGATCAAGGCGCCGATCAGCGTGCCCGCGACGCTGCCGCGCCCGCCGAACAGGTTCGTGCCGCCGAGAATGGTCGCCGTGATGGCCGTGAGCTCGTAGCTGAGGCCCGCCGTCGGCTCGCCCGAATTGATCCGCGCCGCGAACAGGAGGCCTGCGAGGCCGGAGAGCAGGCCCGAGAGGGTATAGAGCAACACCTTCATGCGCTCGACCCTGACGCCCATCGCCCGGGCCGCGCCCTCGTTGTCGCCGATCACCTGCGCGTAGACGCCGAAGCGGGTGTGGGCGAGGACGACATGGGCGACGAGCGCGGAGAGCAAAAGAACGATCACCGGCACAGGCACGCCGAACGGACGCCCCTGTCCGAGCCAGGTCATCTCCGGCGCGAGGCCATAGATCGAGACGCCGTCGCTGAGCACCAGCGCGAAACCGCGCGCCACCCCGAGCATGCCGAGGGTGACGATGAAGGGCGGAATATCGCCCTTGGTGATGAGAAAGCCGTTGACGGCGCCGGTGAGGGCGCCGGCCGCGAGGCAGCCGAGAATGCCGATCCACCATGGCAAGCCGAGGTTTGCGGTCAGCATCGCGCCGACGACGCCGGAAAGCCCCAGGATCGAGCCGACGGACAGATCGATGCCGGCTGACGAGATGACGAAGGTCATGCCGATCGCGAGCACGCCGAACACCGACGTCGACAGGAGAATGTTGAGAATGTTGGAGACGGAGAGAAAGGCGCTCGACAGGAACGCCATCACCGCCGACAGGACGGCGAGAACGACGAGCAATTCGAGGCGCAGCGCGGCGCCGCCGGGGAAACGGGCGCGCCAGGACGACGCGGCGTTGCTTGCAGTCGAGGCCATCGTCAAGGGGTCTCCCGGGCTCTATCGGCGTCCTATGGCGCGCAGCTCGTCGTAGGAAGCGATTGACGCCGCGCCCCCTCCACCGGCCTCCGGCCGGTCCCCCTCCCGCGCCTTCGGCAGGGGAAGATAGGCGCCGGCGCCTTCCTCCCCCGTGCAGCGAAGCGAAACGGGGGAGGGGGACCACCCGAAGGGTGGTGGTCGGGGCGCGCGGCCAACGCCTTCAACCAGAAGACGCGGTCAGCGACCGCGTCTACAAACCGCTCACTTCACGTATTGCAGCAACGGGTCCTTGTTCGCTTCGATGACCTCCTTCGTCAGCACGAGCGTCGGCACGTAGGTCATCTCGGCCACCTTGTCGCCGGCCAGCACCTTCTTGACGTTCTCGACCGCCTCCATGCCGACGAGATAGGGCAGTTGCGCGACCGAGGCGTTGAGCCGGCCGGCCTTGATCGACTTGACCGCGTTCGAGTTGCCGTCGACGCCGATCACGATCACCTTGTCCTTGCCGGCCGAGCGCGCCGCCTCGACCGCGCCGAGCGCCATGTCGTCGTTGCAGGCGAAGATCGCGACCAGGTTCGGCGTGCGTTGCAGGGTGTCGTTGGTGATGTTGGTGGCCTTGAGGCTGTCCCAGTCGCCGGGAAGCGAGGCGACGATGGTCAGGCCGGGCGCTTCCTTCTTCAGTTCGTCGGCAAATCCGACCGCCCGCTTCTTGCCGGTGATGTTGCCCGAGAGGCCTTCGATCACCAGCACCGGGCCCTTGGCGTCCTTGCCGAGCTGGCTCACCAGCCAGTCCGCGCCCTTGGCGCCGGCGGCCTCGTTGTCCGAGCCGATGTGGAAGGCGACCTCAACGCCGGCCTTGGCGGTGATCGCCGGATCGAGGTTGTTGTCGAGGTCGACCACCGGCATCTTCATCTCGTTGGCCTGCTTCAGGCACGGCAGCAGGTTGGTCGAGCTGATCGCCGCGGTGATCATCGCCGCCGGCTTCTTTTGCAGCATGGTGTTGCAGGCGTTGAGCTGCGGCTCGGCGGCCTGGTCGGACTCGACCGCCTGCAGATAGATGTCGACGCCTTCCTTTTGGCCGGCGGCGTCGACGCCCTTCTCCATCGCGCCCCAGAAGGGGTTCGACAGCGTCTTCATCAGGACGCCGTAGGTCGGCTTCTCGGCGGCGAAGGCCGCCGACGCCGCAAGGGCGAGACCGAGCGCGGCGATCGAGGCTGCCGCCAGACCATGTTTCAACATTTCTTACCTCCCACGGTTTTTGACGTGATCAGTGGGCCTCCGCCACGACTCTAAGCCTTGGGCGGGCGGGCCCGGTGGATTCCCGAACCTTGAGGGCGCAGGGAAGCAGGATGCGTTCGGCCGGTTGCGTCGCGTCGCCGGCCATGCGGCGGGTGAGGAGCCGCCATGCCGACGCGGCGAAGTCGTCGACCGGCTGCGCGACTGTGGTCAGATAGGGGCGGAGCGCCAGCATCCAGTCGAAATCGTCGAAGCCGGCGATCGAAATGTCGCCCGGGATCTCTAGCCCGAGGCCGCGCGCCGCCTTCAGCGCCGCGAGCGCGCAGACGTTGGTCAGGGCGAAGATCGCGGTCGGCCGGTCGGCGCGATGGAGCTCCATCTCGATCGCCCCTCGCAGGTTTTCGAGGTCGTGGCCGCCGCAGACGACCCGTTCGCGGCCCGCCAGGCCCGCTTCGCCGAGCGCGCGGCGGCAGCCGGCGATGCGTTCGGCGATGTTGCGCAGGTGCTCCGAATGGGCGAGCACCGCGATGTCGCGATGCCCGAGACCGATCAGATGCCGCACGGCTTCGTAGCCGCCGCTGTCGCAGTCGGCGCGCACTGTGTCGAAGCCCGGCGAGTTCCCGCCGCGGTCGAGGAGAACGGTCGGCGGCAGACGCGCCCCGCGGGCGCTGAGAGACGCCATCGAGGCGTCGGTCGCCGGCACGGCGATCAGGCCGTCGATGCGCCGACCGATCAGCGCCTCGACCCTCCGCTTTTCTATGGCCGCGTCCTCGCTGGTCGAGGCGAGCAGGAGATCGTAGCCGTCGCGCTCGGCGAGCGCCTCGACGCCGTGGACGAGGCTGGCGAAAAAGACGTTGGTGATGTCGGGGACGACCATGCCGACAAGCCGGGTCGAGGCGCCGCGCAGCGCGCTCGCGGCGCGGTCGACCCGGTAGCCAAGCTCTTCGATCGCTTCGAGGACGCGACGCCGGCTCGCCTCGCCGACGGGACGGTTGCCATTCGCCACGTTGGACGCGGTCGCGACCGAAACCCCGGCGCGCGCGGCGACATCGCGAATGGTGGGCGGCCTCGACAAAAGCGTTCCTTCCCGTGCGCCCGGCAGCGCCGGACTCTTGTTCTATAACGTTCTAGGCTAGGCCGCCGCGGCGGCCTTTGTCAAGACGCCTTGACCGGTGGCCGGGAACGCGGACGCGGCGGGCTTCAAGGCCCGCGCGGAGGCTTGCCAACCGAAGATTCATCAGGTTGCGGTAAGCACGCAATGCAATCAGGGATTGACGCAGTGCGTGGCGCTCATCCAACCCGGGGGTCGCTGTGACCGAACTTCTCATCGCCGTCGCGACGTTCCTGTGCTTGATCGGCGCCGCTTACGCCGGCGCTGTCTGCAATGTCCGCCTGGCCGCCCGGGACCTGCCTGAAGGCACGCTCGAGATCGTCGGACAGACCGCGAATATCTTCCTTGTCACGACGTCCGTGGTTCTCGGCCTGATGCTGAACTCGGCCAAGACCACATTCGAGACCAACGATCGCAACATTCACGCGCTCGCCACCGAACTCATCCTGTTGGATCGGTCCGTGCGGGGATTGGGGCCCGGCGCCGAGGAGACCCATCGTCATCTGGTCGACTACGTTCAGCGCGCGCTCGAGCAGCCTCACATTTTGCAGGCCAACCTGCAGGCCGAGGCGGTGCTCGACGCCGCCGGCGCCAGCCTGCGGTCGATCCGGACCTCGGACGACCAGGTTCTGGCCCGGTGGAACGATGCGCGCCAACTCTTTCGTCAGGTCGTGCGCCTGCGTTGGGTGAGCCTGGACGCCGCCGGCGGCGCGATCCCGGCGCCGCTGGTCGTCATGCTGATCGCCTGGCTGCTCTGTATCTTCGCCAGCCTCGGATTTCGGGCGCCCCGCAACGCGATCATGGCCACCGCGCTCGTCGTGGCGGCGCTGCTCCTGTCGAGCACGCTCTACCTCATTCTCGAGATGGACACGCCCGCCACGGGCCTCGTGATGGAGGTCTCGAACGCGCCCTTCCAGCGCGCCCTGACGGTCCTCCAGACGCCCCAGCCCCAGCCCGCAACCGCGAACGAGTCCGAGACGCTCGCGCAATAAGGTCGATTTGGGCGCGCGCCTGGAGCAAGATGATTTTGCACGAATCGCGCGGCGCCCATCATCCGACAGATCACAGGAGCACTTTTCCCTTGCGAAGAAAGGGATTTCTCGCGGCCTGAGCGCATGGCACAATCGGCGGTCGTGATCCCGCGACAAAGGTCAATCAGCAGCCCGAGCGTCATCTTGGCGACGGGCCTGCGGCTCCTGTCGAGCCTAGAGCCGATTGGAATCGCTTGACTTGGCTGTGGTTCTATTGGATGGGAAAGTGTGCGGCTGTTCACCAGATTGAGGGATGGTGAATTTTGGCCAGGAACTCTAATCGGAAAGGATCCGCCGGGGACGCCCGGCCGGGCCACCTTACGAAACGTAGCAAAACTCGCGCAGCGAGTGAAGAGGGTCATCGCCTCGTGGCCGCTTTCGTCCAGATCGAAGACGCCGCCCTTCGCGATGCTCTGATCCGGATTGCAGAGGCGCTGTCAGCCGCCGGAAGATCCGAGCGGGGACGAGACGAATTGTCCGAGCCCTAGCTCCGCTCGATCGGCTTCGACCGCGACAGCGCCACCGTCTCGCGCTGCGCCCGCCGGCAGGAGAGCGGCGGCAGGCCGCGCAGGATCAGCTCCGCGTCGGCGACGGTCTGGCGGCCGATCTCGATGAGCGAATCCGTCATCGCGCCGGCGCGGTGCGGCGACAGCACGAGCCCCTCGACCTGGCGCGCCGGATCGTCGGACGGCGCCGGCTCGACCGGGAACACGTCGGTCGCGGCGCGAAAGCGTCCGCTCTCGACCGCGTGCAGGAACTCGGGGAAGTCGACCACGCCGGCGCGGCTCATCAGGAGCACGACTGAGCCCGGCGTGACGAGATCGAACTCGCGCTTGCCCAAAAAACCCTGGTTCTCGCTGGTGACGGAAGCGAAGACGACGATCGCGCGCGAGCCGCTCAAAATCTCGTCGAGCGACGCCGCCTCGACCCCGAAGCCAGCCATGAAATGCGCCGACACCCAGGGATCGTAGGCCTTCACCGATGAGCCGAACGGGCGCAGAAGCGGAACGAAGGCCCGCGCCAGGTCGCCGAAGCCGATCAGGCCGACCTTCGCGCCGTAGAGCGAGAAGCAGCCCTCGGCGCCCTCGAGCAACCATTTCTCATTGCCCCGGCGCATCGCCCGGTCGGCGGTCGTGATCCCGCGGCAGAGGTCGATCAGGAGCCCGAGCGTCATCTCGGCGACGGGTCTGGCGAAGGCGGAACTCGGCGTCAGCACGTGGACGCCGCGCTGAAAGCAGGTCTCGTAATCGACGTTCTGCAGAAAATTGGTCTCGACGTTGATGATGGCGCTTAGCTTTGGGGCGCGGTCGAGCCGGTCCTTCGGCATGTCGCTCTGGCCAATGAGGAGCGCCATCTCCGGCAGCAGCGCCTCGAATCGCTCCGCTGGCATCCGCCCCGGCCCCTCGTGCACGGCGAGCTCGCCGAGGTTTTCCAGGCGGCGCCGCAACGCGTCGTCGAAGATCTCGGCGAGATCCCGCGGCTGCGGATCGATCGCAATGAGCGGTTTCGCCATGCCCTTCCTCCCGGCGTTGTCTCGTCGACGTGTAGATCGTTATAGGGAGGCGGGCAAGCGTCCCCTCACCCTGCCGCCGTAGCCCGTCGAAAGACGGGCGTCCTTCCGGACGCCCTATCGCGGCTTCCCTCTCCCGGTGGGAGAGGGCGGGCCACCTTCCCCCCTAGGGGGAAGGTGGCCCGAAGGGCCGGATGAGGGTTTGGGCGCGAATCGCTCAGAATTCATCATGCCCTAGCCCGCGGTCCCGAGCCCGCCCATCAGCATGTATTTCAGCTCGAGATATTCCTCGACGCCGTGGCGCGAGCCTTCGCGCCCGATTCCACTTGCCTTCACGCCGCCGAACGGCGCTTCGGCGGTCGAGATGATGCCCTCGTTGATGCCGACCATCCCATATTCGAGCGCCTCGGCGACCCGCCAGACGCGACCGATGTCGCGGGCGTAGAAATAGCAGGCGAGGCCGAATTCGGTGGCGTTGGCCATGGCGATCGCTTCCTCCTCGGTCTTGAAGCGGAAGAGCGGCGCGACCGGCCCGAACGTCTCCTCGCGCGCGACCGCCATCTCGGACGTTACGCCGGCGAGCACCGTCGGCGCGTAGAAATTGCCGCCGAGCGCCTTGCCGCCGACCACGACGCGCGCGCCCTTCGCCACCGCGTCCGCCACATGCTCCTTGACCTTGGCGACCGCCGCCTCGTTGATCAGCGGACCCGTGGTGACGCCGGACTCGAAGCCGTCGCCGACCTTGAGCGTCTTCACCGCCTCGGCAAGCTTCAAGGCGAAGGCGTCGTAAACTCCGTCTTGCACCAGGAGCCGGTTGGCGCAGACGCAGGTCTGGCCGGCGTTGCGGTATTTCGAGGCCATCGCGCCCTGGACCGCCGCGTCGAGGTCGGCGTCGTCGAACACGATGAACGGCGCGTTGCCGCCGAGTTCGAGTCCAAGCTTCTTGATGGTTGGCGCGCATTGGGCCATCAGCACGCGGCCGACCTCGGTCGAGCCGGTGAAGGTGAGGCCGCGGACGATCGGGTTCGACGTCATCTCCGCGCCGATCTCGCGCGCAGACCCGGTGATGACCGAGAAGACGCCGGGCGGAATGCCGGCGCGTTCGCCGAGTTCGGCCAGCGCCAGCGCCGAAAGCGGCGTCTCGCCGGCCGGCTTGCAGACGAATGCGCAGCCGGCGGCGAGCGCCGGCCCGGCCTTGCGGGTGATCATGGCGTTGGGGAAGTTCCACGGCGTGATCGCGGCGACCACGCCGATCGGCTGCTTGATCACGATCATGCGAGCGTTGGGCCAGGGCGAGGGGATCGTCTCGCCGTAGATGCGCTTGCCCTCCTCGGCGAAGAACTCGATGAAGGAGGCGCCGTAGGCGATCTCGCCCCGCGATTCGGCGAGCGGCTTTCCCTGCTCGGCGGTCATGATCCGCGCCAGGTCTTCCTGATTGTCCATCATCAGCGTAAACCACCGGCGCAGCACGGCGGCGCGCTCCTTGGCCGTCTTTTTCGCCCAAAGCTTCTGGGCGGTCTCGGCCGCCTCGATCGCGCGCCGCGTCTCGGCCGCGCCAAGCTTCGGCACGGCGCCGATCACGCTCCGGTCGGCCGGATTCGCAACCGCGATCGTCGCAGCGCCGCCGATCCAGGCGCCGGCGACATAGCATTTGTCCTTCAGGAGGGCGGGGTCTTTCAGCGTGAGCGTCGTCATCCGAGGGTCTCCTGTCCCGGTTTCGTCCTCTACCGCGTTCGCCGCGGCGGCGTCGAGGCGCTGCAGGGTCTCGATGAGCTTCGAGGGCGTCGCGCAACATATAGGCGGCCTACCGGCCCCGTCCCACTTTCGCCATCGCAATGAACTCTTTGCGGCCCGCGCTTGGGAAGGCTATAGGCGACACCCGGTCTCACGGGCGGTAAGCGACGTCCTTCGCCGCGCCGTCGAGGAGAATGCGAGCTCTTTGGCGCCGAAAGACCCATCGGACGGTCGTTTGGGCAAGAGGAAGGGCAAGGGGATGGCGGACGAGGCGAAAGCGAATTGGTAATGGTGTTCTCCTCGGTCACGTTCCTGTTCTACTTCCTGCCGATCTTCGTCGCAGCTTACGCGCTGACCCCGACCGTGGTCGGCAAGAACGTCGTCACGCTCATCTTCTCGCTCGTCTTCTACGCCTGGGGCGAGCCGCGCTTCCTGCTGATCCTCCTGTTCTCGATCGCCTTCAATTATTTCGGGGCGATCCTGATCGACCGCAACGAGGGCGCGGGCCGCAGCTGGGCGCTGGCTTTCGCCATCGCCGTCAACCTCTTCACCCTCGGCGTCTTCAAATACGCCAATTTCATCACCGCCAACCTCGCCGAGGCGATGAAGCCGCTGGGGTTCGACCTCGGCCATACCAACATCGAACTGCCGCTCGGCATCTCGTTCTTCACCTTCCATTGCATGAGCTATATCATCGACGTCTACCGGCGGCGATTTAGCGCCAACCGCGATCCGGTCGACGTCGCGCTCTACATCTCGCTCTTCCCCCAGCTCGTGGCCGGCCCGATCGTCCGCTACAAGACCGTCGCCCGCCAGCTCGACAAGCGCCGGCAGACCCTCGGGCGCGCGTCGGTCGGCGCGCGCATGTTCATCATCGGGCTCGCGCAGAAGGTGCTGGTCGCCGATGTGGTGGCGCCGCTCGCCCAGGTCGCCTTCGACCACGTCCCCCACCGGACAATGCCCGAGGCGTGGATTGGCCTCGTCGCCTACGCGATCCAGATCTATTTCGACTTCGCCGGCTATTCCAACATGGCGATCGGGCTCGGGATCGTGCTCGGCTTCACCTTCCCGCGCAATTTCAACCTGCCCTACACGTCGCTGTCGATCACCGAGTTCTGGCGACGCTGGCACATGTCGCTGTCGTCCTGGCTGCGCGACTATCTCTACATTCCGCTCGGCGGCAGCCACGGCTCGGATCGTCAGACGTACCGCAACCTCGTCACCGTGTTCGTGCTCTGCGGCGTCTGGCACGGGGCCAATTGGACCTTCGTCTTGTGGGGCGTCTGGCATGGCGCCTTCCTCGTCGTCGAGCGCCTCGGGCTGAAGTCCTGGCTCGCCCGGCTGCCGGTCGCGCTCCGCTGGCTTTACGCGCTCCTTGCGGTGCTCGGCGGCTGGGTGCTGTTCCGTTCGGCCAACCTGCCGGCGGCCGGCGACTATTTTGCGAGCCTCGTCGGACTGAACGGCGTGGGCGACGTCAGCTTCGACATGCATGACGCGCTGAGCGACCGGGCGGTCACGATGCTGGTCATCGGCTGCCTGATCGCGGTCCTGCCGCGCTTCCGGCTGCGCCTCTCCGCGCCGGCGCTCGTCCAGTCCGCCGCCGACGCCGGCTGGACCTTCGCCCTGCTGATCTTTTCGATGATCACGGTCGCGGCGGGGGCCTATAGCCCGTTCCTCTACTTCAAGTTCTGAACGATGCTGATCGGCCATCGGCGATATTTCGCGGCGCTGGCGTTCCTCGTGCTCGCGGCGCCGCTCGCGGTTGGCCTCCTCCTGCCGGACAGCGCCGCCTCGGTGCTGAAGGAGGGCCGACGGCCGGCGCCGGCCCCGGGCGTGCCGGCCTCGCTCACCGAGCTCGCCGGGTGGCCGGGCGCGGCCGACGCCTATCTCAAGGACCGGTTCGGGCTCCGGCAGGCGCTTCTGCACGCCTATCGCGAGCTGACGAGGCCGATGTTCGGCTTCGGCGGCGGGACCTCGGTCATGATCGGCCGCGACGGCCGGATGTTCTATCTCGGCGACGAGATGGTGCGGCAGAGCGCGGGCCTCGTCATGCGCGACGAGCGCGTCGCCGAGTCCGTCGACCGTGGTCGCGGAGATGGCCGCGGCGCTCGAGCGGAGAGGCGTCCGCTTTCTCGTCGCCCTGCCGCCGAACGCCTCGACCATCTATCAGGACGACTTGCCCGCCTGGGCGCAGAAGGGCGGCCGCGACACCGAGTACGACCTCTTCCTGCGCGGGGTCCGCGCGCGCGGGATCCTCACGGTCGACCTCAGGCCGCCGGTGTCGGCGGCGCGCGCCGAAGGCGAGGTCTTCTACAGGCACGACTCGCACTGGACCTTCCGCGGCGCGATCGCGGCCTTCAACGCCGTGGCGGAAGCCGACGGACATCCGGACTGGCGGATCGACGCCGGGGCCGCGCTCGGTCCGCCGGTCGCGCGCGCCGGCGGCGACCTCGCCCGCATGCTCGGCGTCCAGGAGCAGGCGACGGAGACCGTCCGCATGCTGGGGCTGCCGTCGGTCGGCAAGCCGATGAACCTCACCCGCGGCCTGACGCCAGACGTCGAGATCGTCACCGGCAAGCCCGGGCCGACCGTCCTGATCATCGGCGATTCGTTCACCGACAGCTTCTTTCCGCCTTTGCTGGCCGAGCGCGCCGGTCGCGCGATCTGGATGCATTTCCATCAATGCGCCTTCGACTGGAGCGCGCTCGACCGCTATCGGCCGGACGAGGTCTGGTGGATGCCGACCGAGCGGGCGCTCGTCTGCGACCCCGGCGCGCGGCCCCAGAACTTCGCGGCGGAAGCCGCGGCGGCGAAGTAGCATGAACGCCGAAGCCGCCATCGCCGCAGAAGGCCGTCCCGGCCGCGCCGCGTCCCCGCCGGGGCTGATGGCGCGCCGACGGCGATGGTTCGCCGGGCTCGCCTTCCTGCTGCTCGCCGCCCCCCTCGCCGTGGGGCTCTTTGCGCCCGACAGCCCGGCGACGGTCGAGGCCGAGGGCCGGCGGCTGGCGCCCGCGCCTCCGGCGCCGAAGGACTGGGCCGACTGGCTGGCGCTTCCCGCCGCGATCGACGCTTTCCTCAAGGACCATTTCGGCCTGCGCCACGCGATGATCCAGGCGCATCACGACCTGACCAAGCCGATGCTCGGCTTCGGCGGCGCGGAGACGATCACCGGCCGTGATGGGCGGATGTTCTATCTCGGCGACGACCTCGTGCGGCAAAGCGCCGGGCTCGTGATGCGCGACGAGCGGGTCGCCGAGACGGTCGCCATGCTGGTCAGGATGCGCGACGAATTGCAGACGCGCGGGATCCGCTTTCTCGTCGCCTCGCCGCCGAACTCCGCCACGATCTACAACGACGATCTGCCGGTCTGGGCGCAGAACAAGGGCCGGCGCACCGAATACGACCTCTTTCTCGCCGAACTCGCCAAACGCGGGATCAAGACCGTCGATCTCAGGCCGCCGCTGGAAGCTCTGCGCAAGGTCGAGAAGGCCTATTTCATGTACGACTCGCACTGGACGGCGTCCGGCGCGATCGCGGGGTTCAACACCGTCGTCGCCGGCGACGGGCACAAGGACTGGACCATCGACCCGGCGACTGCGCTCGGGCCGGTCATCCCACGCACGGCGCTCGACGTCGCGCGCGTTGCGGGCGTGGAAAAGGGCCTGAGCGAGCCGAACCGGGAGCTGAGCCTCTCGGGGGGCCGGCGCGAGGCCGACCTGTCGCCGGGGCCGATGCCGGACCACGTCCAGGTCTCGGGCCGGCCGGGCCCGACAGTGATGGTGATCGGCGATTCCTTCACCACCGACCTTTTCATTACCATGCTCGTTCAGCATGCGGCGCGGGCGATCTGGATCAACCACCAGCGATGCGACTTCGACTGGAAATGGATCGACGTCTATCATCCGGACGAAGTCTGGTGGATGCCGACCGAGCGATTCCTCAACTGCAAGCTCGGCGCCTGGCCGGTCGGGCTCGAGCGCCGATGATCGCGAGCCGCCGCCGCTATTTTGCGCCTGCCGCCGCGATCCTGATCGCCGCGCCGCTGATCATCGGCCTCATCGCGCCCGATAGTCCTTCGGCCGTGCTGAAGGAGGGGCGGCGGCTTGCGCCCGCGCCCGGCTGGCCCGCGAGCGGGGCCGAATGGCTTGGACTGCCGGCAGCGCTCGACGCCTATCTCAAGGACCATTTCGGCCTGAGGCAGGCGATGATCCGCGCCCACAAGGATCTGACCAAGCCGATGCTCGGCGCGGGCTCCGATTCGGTGCTCGTCGGCCGCGACGGGCGGATGTTCTATCTCGGCGAGGAGGCGGTGCGGCAGAGCGCCGGGCTCGTGCTGCGCGACGAGCGGGTGGCCGAGTCGGTCGACCTGGTCGTGGCCATGAAGGCGGCGCTCGCCAAGCGCGGCGTGCGCTTTCTCGTCGCCGTGCCGCCGAACAGTTCGACCGTCTATCAGGACGATCTGCCCGACTGGGCGCAGAACCACGGCCGGCGGACCGAATACGACCTCTTCCTCGACGGCCTCGCCGCCAGGCGCGTGAAGACGGTCGACCTCCGGCCGGTCATGGCGAAGGCGCGCGCGGAAGGCGCCGCCTACTTCCGCCACGACACGCACTGGACGGCGTTCGGCGCTCTCGCCGCCTTCAACGCCGTGGTCGAGGCGGACGGGCGCCCCGACTGGCGGCTCGATCCGGCCGCCGCGCTTTCCCCGCCGTCGCCGCGCGAGGGCGGCGATCTCGCCCGGATGCTCGGCGTCCAGGACGCCGTCAGCGAGGAGGTCGAGGAGCTCCGGCTCCCCGAGGGCAGGAAGCAGCTCATGACCGCCGACCCCTACGGCGATTATTGGCTCGAACTCGGGCCATCCGGGGCCGACGATCCTGATCCTCGGCGACTCCTTTGCCGGCGCGCATTTCGAGCCCATGCTGCTGGCGCATGTCGGACGCGTGGTGTGGCTGAGCCACGAGCATTGCGCCTTCGACTGGGGCGCGATCGACAGGTTCCGGCCCGACGAGGTGTGGTGGATGCCGACCGAGCGGTTTCTCGTCTGCGATCCGGGCGTGCGCCCGCGCGGATTTGCGGGGTAGGCGATGGCGGCGATCCCGGTTGAGGCGCGCAGCGTCCTGGTGCTCGGGGGCGCGCGATCCGGCAAGAGCGCCTATGCGCAGGCGCTCGCCGAGGCCGCCGCGCCCGAACGGGTCTATCTTGCGACCGCCGAGGCGGGCGACGCGGAAATGGCGGACCGGATCGCGAGCCATCGGCAGGCGCGCGGGCCCGGCTGGTCGACCCGCGAGGCGCCGCTCGACCTCGCCGAGGCGCTCGCCGCCGAAGCGCGGGCGGGGCGGGTCGTGCTCGCCGACTGCCTCACGCTGTGGATCACGAACCTCATGCTCGCCGGCCGCGACGTCGAGGCCGCGACCGAGGCGCTGGCGCGCGCCCTCGGCGCGCTCGAGGGGCCGGCGATCCTGGTCTCCAACGAGGTCGGGCTGGCGCTCGTGCCGGAGACCCGGCTCGGACGCGACTTCCGCGACCTGCAGGGGAGGGCGAACGCCGCGGTCGCAAAGGCCTGCGACGCCGTGGTGTTCGTCGCCGCGGGGCTGCCGACGCTGCTCAAGCCCGCGCCGCGGCTCGACTGGCGGCTGGCGTAGCGGGCCGACCGCGGGCCTTATTGCTTCAAAAGGCTGCCGACGGCTTCACTTTCTGCGCGCCGGGGGCTTCCAAAACGCCTCAATTTCAACCACCAAAGCGATAGTCCGCATTCGCGTAAATGCGATGATCGGTCACGAATTGCGTTCTCTGGGGGCCATAAATGAGCTGGACATGCCGTATCCTCGCTGTCGCCCTGTGCTTCTTGGCTTGGGCAGAATCGCCCAGCGGCGCGTCGAATCCGTCCTCGCATCCGATCAAAGTCGCGGCGGTGGACTTTGTCCCAGCCTGGGGCGACCTCGACGGCAATATCGCGCGCCTTGCCCAAGCCGTCGAGAAAGCGGCCGAAGACGGCGTGAACTACGCCGTCTTCCCGGAGACGGCGGTCAGCGGCTATCTGTTCAGCGACCCTGCGCAGATTGCGCCTTATCTCGACACGATCCCGGGCAAGACGACCGCGGCGCTTCTGCCGATTCTCGCGCGCACCGGCATGTACATGAGCGTCGGAATCGCCGAGCGCGATGTCGAAACCGGGTTGGCTTACAATTCCGCCGTCCTTCTCGGCCCCAAAGGCGTCATCGGCAAATATCGTAAGATCGGCCTCAATCCGCAGGACCAAAAAGTCTTCGCTCCAGGAAATACCGGCGTCGAAGTCTTCGACACGCCGATCGGCCGTATCGGACTCGTCATTTGCTACGACGACACCTACTGGCAATATCCCCGTCTCAACGCCCTGCGCGGCGCTGAGATCATAGGCTGGCATTCCGTGTCGGACCGCGTCATGCCGGGAACGCCGGCGGCCGAGGCGACCGGCAATCATTCGACCGTGTCCAACGTGCAGTCGATGAGCGCCGAGAACGGCGTGTGGGTCGTCGCCGCCACGCGCAGCGGGATCGAAACCAATCCGATCACGGGCGGAAAGCTCTACTACAATGGCGGCTCAAGCCTATGGTCGCCGGAAGGACGCAAATTGACCCAGGCGCCGGTCGTGCCGCCGGAGGAATTGGCGCCGGGCCTGCATGGCGTTTTCAGCGCGACCATCACGCCCTCGGACTCGGACGCGGTCCGCGGCGCGCGGCTCGCCTTGCGCCGCCCCGCGCTTTATCTGCCATTGCTTGCGTTGCACCGCAGCCCCGTCGACGGCAACGCCACCGCGGCGCCGCGCCGCGTGTCGCTGGTCGGCGTTCAATGGCCGGAGGGACCGTCGCTCCTGAATGCGGTCCATCCGGACGCAGGCGCGTTGACCGTGCTGCCGGAGCTTTCCGGCCTGCCCTCGGGACTCAGTCCCGTTGAGATCAAGGCCAGGGCCGAGCGCAAGGGCGGCGCCTTCGAGCAGGCGCTTTCCGACGCCGCCCGCGCCGGCAAGGGCTACCTCGTCGGCAGCTACCCGGAGCGCGACGGCGAACTCGTCTACCATACGGTCGTTCTGGCGGGTCCCGACGGCGCCATTCTTGGGCGCTATCGAGCCACCCATCCCGACGCCGACCACGCCAGTTGGGCTGCGCCCGGGGATGGAATCGTCGTCATTCCGACGCCGCTCGGCCGCATTGGCCTTGTGTCCGCCGACGAACTTGCGGTTCCCGAACTCGGCGCGCTTTATGCCGCAATGCGCGCCGACATTCTCGCCGCGCCGGCCGGGCCGCCGGAGGCGCTCAAGGTCGAGGTCGACGCCAAACTGTACGCCGTTCCCGACCCGCCGACCGGCCGCGCCGATTTCTTTCCTTACGCTGCCGCCCAACAGGATCAGGTCTGGATCGTCAGCGGGGGCCGCAGGGACGGCGATCACACGGCCGCGGCGATCTATGGGCCGGAGCCGGTCGTTTCGACTCCGACGCTGACCGCGGCCGCCGACGCAGACGCGGTTCGATACGAGACGGTGGTTCCGGCGCCTGGGACCTGGATCAACCAGAGCCAGTTGATCGCCGGCCAGCAGGCCCAGTGGTTCATCCCGCTTGTCCTTCCGGAACAAAACGCATGTCTTACCCGCTGGCGAGCCGCAAGCGCTGCGCCTTTCCCCTGCCTCTGACTGCACAGTTTTCGGTCTTCACACCGCTCTCGAGCCCGCGTCTGCAACGGCCGCCCTCCCTCGAGCGGCAATTCTGCTACACTCCGAATCGGGCCCGGGCGAAAGGATCTCTGGCGCGAACCCATGGCGATGAGCGAATTGTTGCGGCTGTTCGAGCGCGGGCGCGAAGCGGCGCATCTCGATCTTAAGCACGACGGCGACGTCTATCGCATCGCGATCAACCGCTCGACGCGATCGCGACGGTTCACCCTCCGGGTGCGCGCGGCGAGCCGGGACGTGCTGCTCACCATTCCGGCGCGGGCGTCGATGTCGGCGGCGCGGGAATTCGCCGAGCGCCATTCGGCCTGGATCGGGGTGCGGCTCGCCCGGTTGCCGCGCCCGGTCACCTTCGAGCCCCAGGCGACGACGCCTCTGCGCGGCGTCGATCATACGATCGTCCACCGGCCGGGGGCGCGCGGCGTCGTCTGGACCGAGACCGGCGATGACGGGGCGCTCCTCTGCGTCGCGGGCGAGCGGCCGCATGTGGCGCGGCGCGTGCACGACTTCCTCAGGCGCGAGGCGATGAAGGACATCGAGGCCGCGGTCGCCCGCCACGCCAAGAAGATGGGAGTCCAGCCGAAGCGGGTCGCGGTGCGGGATACGGTCAGCCGCTGGGGATCGTGCTCCTCGACCGGGCGCCTCAGCTTCTCCTGGCGCCTGGTTCTGGCGCCGCCCTACGTGCTCGACTACCTCGCCGCCCACGAGGTCGCGCACCTCGTCCACCTCAACCATTCGCCGAAATTCTGGGCGCTGGTCGGTCGCGTCTCGCCGGACGTCAAGCGGGCGGAGGCGTGGCTGAAGGCGCATGGCGCGAGCCTGCACCGGTTTGGAGCGGAGTGAATCTCTCTGCCCACACAGCGGACGCTGGCCGGACTGGCATATCGTTTGGGAACTCGCCGGATCATTTCCATGAGGGCCGGACATGCAGATGAAGACACCTGGTATCGAGAGCGAATGGGTTGATCCCGACGACGCGCCGCGCCTGACCAGGGAATGGTTCGAGCGGGCGGACCTTTACCACGGCGACAAGATGGTTCGCCGGGGGCGGCCGAAATCCGCCAGCCCGAAGGAGGCCGTCAACCTGCGGCTGGACGCGGACGTCTTGAAGTATTTCCGCAACACCGGTCCCGGCTGGCAGAGCCGCATCAACGAAGCGCTGCGCAAGGTGGCGGGGCTCTAGCGGGGTTTTCGCCCGGGGGCCGGCTCTTTCCCGCGCGGGGGAAGGGAATGATGGCGACGCCCTTGCAACCTGGCCGCGCCTGGTCTCGCGTCCTCGGTCCGCCCGCCTGTTCTTTGCCTGTTCCGACCTGATACCGACCTGATATTTGCCTGTTCCGGGCCTGTTAAGTTGCCTGTTCCGCGCCCGCCCAAGCCCGCAACCGGCGGGTTGTAACTCCAGCAACGCCGTGACATTGCAGGACTTTCTGGATCGGCGCGCCAACCGCGGGGCAAAAAACTCCCTGCTAGCAGGCGACTGGATCGCCGGCGGCGAACCAGGAGCGAGAGGTTTTTTGGCAAACCGGAAGGGGGACGGATCTTCGCGAACGGGTGGCGGCTTCGGTTTTGGCGGGCGAGTTGTCGCCCTTCACCCCCGGAGCAGCGCGCCAACCGCTGGCCGATTCAGGATATGCGCGAACGTCAAATCATCCCGCTGTAGGCGCCCCGTCGTCCTCATTCGTCCCCAAAGAGGGGCAAGGCCGGCGCAGGCGGCTCGGGCGCCCCATGCGCCTCGATCATCCGCTCCAGCGCGCCGAACAGGAGTTCCAGGTCCTGCGGCCGCGACAGGCGGTGGTCGCCGTCCTTGATCAAGGTCAGCGTCGCCGGGTCGCCGCCGAGGCGCTCCATCAGCTTGAGCGCGTGCGCGTAGGGCACCGATTCGTCCTGCATCCCCTGCAGGACGGCGACCGGGCAGTGGGTGCGGATCATGCCGCCATAGAGCAGGTGCTTGCGCCCGTCCTCGATCAAGGCGCGGGTGAAGACGTCGGGCGCCTCGGAATAGGCGGAGCGCGGCCGCCACGCGCCCTCGTCCATGATCGCGCGCCGGCCTTCCTCCGGCGCCTCGGCCCAGATCAGCGCCTCGGTGAAGTCGACCGCCGGGCGCGATCAGGACGAGGCCCGCGAGCCGATCGCTCTCGCCAGCTTCCACGAGGGCGCGCGCGGCGAGCAGCGCCAGATAGCCGCCCATCGACGAGCCGATGAGGATCTGCGGGCCCTGGGTTTCGGCCCGAATCAGCGCCAGCGTCTCCTCGAGCCATTGCGAGACCGTGCCGTCCTCGAGCCGCCCGTCCGAGCGGCCGTGGCCGGAATAGTCGAAGCGCAGGAGGCCGAGGCCGAGCCGTTCGGCCTCCGCGTCGAGCGCGCTCGCCTTGGTCGAGTCCATGTCGGAGCGGTAGCCGCAGAGCCAGACGAGGCCGGGCTCGCCGCTTTGCGCTGGCCAGCGCCGGCGAAAGGCGATACGCCGTCGATTTGGGGGTTCCCCCACACTGTGAAATTTCGGCTCTTCGTTCGACACGTTCAGACGGTCCTCATGAGGCTGCGTTTCGCCACGGCTGTGATCGCCCGCCGCGCCTGCGCCGGGGCTTTTCTCTACCGCGCCCGCGCGTTCGAGCGAAGCCGCGCGTGAGCGTGGAGCCGCTTTCCCCGTTCGGACGCGGCGCCAACGCCCCGCTCGCGGGACGCACGATCGCGCAGATTGCGCCGCCCGTCGCCGCGGGCGGCGATCGGCGCGCGACGCTGGCGGTCGCCGAAGCGTTGATCGAGGCGGGCGCCCGCGCGCTCGTCGTCTCCGATCCGGGCGAACTCGCCAGCGAAGCGCAGGCGATCGGCGCGTTGCACGTTCCGTTTCCGGCCGCGACCGAAAATCCCCTGGCCATGATGTTCAACGTGCGGCGACTCGCGCGCATGCTGTCGGCCGAGCGGGTCGATCTCGTCCACACGCGCTCGCGTGGCGCCGCCTGGGTGGCGCTCGGCGCCTGCCGCAGGCTGCAGCGGGTGCTGGTGACCTCGATTCCGGGCGAGGGGCCAGCCGGCCGGCCACGCAGCAGCTTCGAGTCTGCGCTCGCCGAGGGCGATCTCGTCATCGCCGCCTCGGACTATGCGGCCGAGCGGATGGGCGACATCTTTCCGTCGGCGCGGACGCGGCTGCGGATCGTGCGGCCGGGTCTCGACGTCGCCAAACTCTGGCCCGAGGCGGTCAGCCGATCGCGGGTCGCCAAGGTGCGCGAAAGCTGGGGCGTCGCGCCGCACGAACGGGTCGTGCTGGCGCCTGGACGGCTCGCGCCCGGGCGCGGCCAGGCGCTGGTCGTCGAGGCGGCGGCGCTGATCGCCAAGCGTGGCCTCGGCGACGTCCGATTCGTGCTGGCGGGCGAAGCGCAGAAGGCCGCGTTCGGGCGCGAGCTCGACGCGCTGGCCGCCTCTCGCGGCGTCAAGGACACGGTTCAGTGCGTCGACGCCGAAGCCGATCGCGCCGCCGCATTCGTCGCCGCGAGCGTGGTCGTCTTTCCGGCGCGGGCGGCCGACGGCGTGACGCGCGCTGTGATCGAGGCGGCCGCGGCCGGCGCCTTAACCGTCGTCGCAGACGTCGGCGCGGCCAGCGAGATCGTCGTCGCGCCGCCGCACGCGCCGCCCGACCAGCGCTCGGGGTGGCTCGTCCCGGCCGGAGACGCCGCCGCGCTCGCGGACGCGATCGAAGCGGCCCTGACGCTCGGCGCGTCGGCGCGCGAGGCGACTCGCCGCCGCTCGCGCGACCGCGCCGCCGCCCAGTATTCGCTGGCGCGCATGACGGGCGACACGTTGAACGTCTATGCGGAGGCGTTGCGGCAGAGGGGGACGTGATGGGCGCCAAGGGTTACAGCGGGCGGCAGATCGGGCTTCACTGGCTCGTTTTCGCGCTGGTCGCCTATCAATGGTTCACCGGCGACAAGATGACCGACCTCTTCCGCGCCGCCCACGGCGGACCGCCGCCCGGCGTCGCGCCCGGCTGGGCGCCGGCCCATATCGCCGTCGGCGTCGTGGTCCTCCTGGTCATGCTCTGGCGGCTCAGGCTGCGCCACGCCGAGGGGACGCCGCCGCCGGGCAAGCAGCATGCGGCGCTGCAATGGCTCGCGAGCGCGGTCCATGTCGGGCTTTATATCGACCTGATCGTCGGCGCGCTCGTCGGCCTCGCCGCCTATTTCTGGCTGCCCAAGCTCGCCGGCCTGCATCACCTGATGATGCGGCCGATCTTTCTCGCGCTCTTCGCGCTCCATGTGATCGGCGCGCTCTACCACCGCTTCGTCGTGCGCGACGACGTGATGACCCGGATGGTGCGGTCGGCGCGATAGCGCGATGGGCCCGTCTTGCGGCGGGCCCAGGCGGTTTACCTCCGGATGAACGATCCGTCGCGCAGGTCCATCATCGCCTGACGGATTTCCGCGTCGGTGTTCATGACGATCGGCCCGTGCCAGGCGATCGGCTCGCGCAAGGGGCGGCCGGAGACCAGCAGGAAGCGCACGCCCTCTTCGCCCGCCCGGACGACGATCTCGTCGCCTGCGCCGAACACCACCAGCGAGCGGTTGCCGACCTTGTCGCGCACCAGCCCGTCCTGGCCGTTGACCTCGGCCTCGCGCAATACGCCGAACGGCTCGGAGGCGTCGGCGAAATCGGCCGATCCCTCGAAGATGTAGGCGAAGGCCTGGCGGTAGTCCTCGACCTTGAGGCGCTTCGTCCGGCCGGCGGGCACGGCGACGTCGAGATAGCGCGGCTCGGCGGCGACGCCGTCGACCGGGCCGGTCTTGCCCCAGAACTCGCCGCAGATGACGCGCACCGTCGTCCCGTCGTCGTCGGTGACCTCGGGGATCGCGGTGGACGGAACGTCTTGGTAGCGCGGCTTCGTCATCTTGAGCCGCGACGGCAGGTTCGCCCAAAGCTGGAAGCCATGCATGCGCCCCCTGGCGTCGCCCGCCGGCATTTCCTGGTGCATGATGCCGCTGCCGGCGGTCATCCACTGGACGTCGCCCGCGCCAAGCTTGCCGCGGTTGCCGAGGCTGTCGCCATGTTCGACGGAGCCCGCGAGCACATAGGTGATCGTCTCGATGCCGCGATGGGGATGCCACGGGAAGCCGGCGCGATAGTCGGCCGGGTCGTCGCCGCGGAAATCGTCCATCATCAGGAACGGATCGAAGTCGGAGGTGTCGCCGAACCCAAAGGCGCGGCGCAGGCGCACGCCCGCGCCCTCCATGGTGGGACGGCTGAGGTTGACGCGTTTGACGGGTCGAATGGACATGGGATGCTCCGTGGCAAACAAGAGGGGCGCGCCGGCGAATACTGACCTCGACCAATGCCGAAGGAATTCTGTCTTCGCAAGCTCATTTGTCGCAAGAATTAGGAATAGGATGCGGACGTTTCAAGTCTATCACGTAAGTTGAACGTTCCCATCGGCCGGGGCGATCGACAAGGTCCGCGGAACGTCGCCCGAACTCCTCGGCGTAGGCCCTCCGCCGATCCCGTGTCATCGCCGTCGCGCCAGCCGTAACGACACGGCGGAGGGCTGCCCCGGTCTCCTTGCCACGCAGTATAAGCAAATATAAATTGTATTAATCTGTAATAGACTGGGACAACCGTCCCGCCTGGCTGAGCGTGGCCGATCGCGCCGATGGGGCAGACTGAGATGGCGGCGACGAACCGCACGGCCTTGCTCGGGTCGCCCGCGAAAGTTGCACGTTTTGGCGCCCAAGCCCTTGATATCGGCCGCGCCCGCAAATCTGTGCGCGCCCATCCTCATGACCCGCTCCCGGAGGGGTCGGGCGGCGGGTCCGCCGAACCGAGCGGGCGCCGGGCCGGCCCGATCGGCGTCAGCCGGGAAGGGGCTCCGCCGTGCGGGGCCGCCCGCCGATCCGCGTCGTCGCCGTCGCGCCGGCCGTGACGGCGCGGCGAAGCGCCGCCTCGATCTCCAGGCCCGAAAGCCGTGCGGCGAGGAAGGCGGCGGCGAAGGCGTCGCCGGCGCCCGTGGCGTCGATCGCCTGCGTTGTCGGCGCGGCGACGCGCCAGCGCCGCTCGCGCTCGGCCGCGACGCACCCGGCCGCCCCGCGCTTGATCACGACGAGCGGATAGAGCGCGGCAAGGCGGGCGCACTGGACGTCCGGGTCGGCCGAGCCGGTCAGAACCTCGGCCTCGTCGGCGTTCGGCAGCAGAAGGGCCGCGCCGCGCGTCCAGTCGAGAAAGCTTTGCGGGCCGACCTCGCGCAGGAACTCGGCCGAGGCCGGATCGACGCTGACCGGGGTCGCGCCTGCCCGGCGCATGACGTCGAGGACCGCCGCCCGCGGGGACGGGGCGAAGAAGGAATAGCCGGAGAGGTGGATCTGCGCCGCCCCGGCGATCAGCGCATCGGGAATGTCGGCGCTCGAAAGCGTCTCGTTGGCGCCGCGGTCGGTGAAGAAGCTGCGCTCGCCGGAAGGGTCGATGAGCGCGATCGAGCCGGCCGGTCGGATGGTCCGGGTCGGCGGCGAGATGCGGCGTGACGCCGGCCGCGCTCAGCCGCGCCGAATTCGGCCGCGACGTCGGCCGCCCCGACCCGGGCGACGAAGTCGACGGCGACGCCGAGGGCCGCGAGTCCTGGCCGCCTGGTTGGCCGCCGAGCCGCCCGGCTCGAAACGGATCGTCGCCCGACGGTCGGAACCGCGGGCGAGCGGCCCCTCGGGGCAGACGACGATGTCGGTCATCACGTCGCCGATCACCAGGATGCGGGTGTCCGCTAGGAGCGGCTTGGCCAGGATCATTGCGCTTTCTGAGACGCGTGCATGTCACGCCAAATGTCCATTGAGGCGGCGGCCTGAATGTAGAGGTCGTCATATGTCCAAAAATGGACCGGACAAGACGCGATGGTGGTTTTCGTGCTTCGCCAATGGAGTCGTGAGCGCGCCACGTCGTCGAGGTTCTGAGAGCGACCGCAAACGACCAGGTACGTTTCGGACATGCGCGCCATTCCAAACGCATTCCGATAGAGCTCGCTTTTTTGGTTGTCGTTCTTCGCCCAGGTCCAATCGGACACTTGGCTGAACGCATGCTGTAGCGGACTAGCCCAGTCAGGCAATTGTCTAGAGCCGCGCTTGAGGTTGAAGATACTGTTTCGACGACCGGATTCGAATTCGACGAGCACAAAGTGATGGGTCGTCGAGCATCCGACCACGAAATCGGCCCTGAACGCGCCCTGGATGGTGAACTCGCGCTTGTAGCGATCGGGAGCCCCTTTTCCGACCGCGAGTTGGATCAGGAGACAGAGGTCAAGGCGAGTTCGCAACTCCGCGACGACCTCGGCCTCCTCAAATTCCGGATGTTCGTCCAGCCATTGTTTGAACTCGCTGAGCTGCCTGTCCGCCCGCCCATAATTAATACGACATTCGTCCAGCAAAACTCACCCGGTATGTTCCGCAAAATCACCGACATCAGACGCCGTCAAGACAATAACGCGATCGCCTTCTCGCTTGATGACAACGCGAAGATTGCCGGACCGGAACACCTCATGTCCTGTCTTGCTATCGACGCGAAAGCTGCCCGTCGACAACGCCTTTGAGACATCGAGTTTCTTGATCCCGCGCGCCTTCAGCATCTGCTCGGCATGCAGCGTGAATGCGACTTCGTTCCGCCGTCCGTCGGGGTGGGCGCCTGCTGTTCGAGTATTCGGATCCATGGTCGGCACATCGCTTCAAAGAAATAGCGTACCACGATCGAAGCCGACTGTCGCTGGCGCCTCACCCCTTCGCCAGCTCGACCGCCGCCTGCGCCGCGAGAATCGCGTTGTTCTTGATCAGGGCGACGTTGGCCTCGAGGCTGCGCCCGCCGGTCAGCTCGACCACGCGCTTGAGCAGGAACGGCGTCGCCTCCTTCTTGCCCACGCCCTGCGCCTTCGCCTCCGCCACGGCTTCCGCGATGCGCTCCTCGATGACCGCATGCTCGATGGCCTGCTCCTCGGGCACCGGGTTGGCGATGAGGAGGCCGCCCGGGCCGATCTCGCGCTGCAGGCGGATCATGCGGGCGAGGTCGTGCAGGCCGTCGCAGCGGTGCTCGATCTTGAAGCCCGAGGAGCGGGCGTAGAAGGCGGGGAACTCGTCGCAGCGATAGCCGACGATCGCCACCCCCTGCGTCTCCAGGACTTCCAGCGTCTTCTCGATGTCGAGGATCGACTTGGCGCCCGCGCAGACCACGGCGACCCGGGTGCGCGACAGTTCGACGAGATCGGCCGAGATGTCGAACGTGTCCACCGCTCCGCGATGCACGCCGCCGATGCCGCCGGTGGCGAAGATCTCGACCCCGGCAAGCTCGGCGACGAACATGGTCGCTGCGACCGTCGTGCCTGCCGACCCGCGTCGCGCGACGACGGGCGCGAGGTCGCGCCGGGACGCCTTGACCACGCCGCCGGTCAGCTGGGCGAGGCCGTCGATCTCCTTCGCCTGAAGGCCGACCCGGAAACGCCCCTCGATCACGGCGATCGTCGCCGGCACCGCGCCGAACGAGCGCACGGTCTCCTCGACCATCCGCGCCGTCTCGAGGTTGCGCGGATAGGGCATGCCGTGGGTGATGATGGTCGATTCGAGCGCCACCAGCGGCCGACCCTTGGCGCGCGCCTCCGCGACCTCGGGCGAGACATCGATCAGTTGGGCGGCGTGCATGGGATTCATGGACTCCCTCTGGCCCGATTATCGTCAATCCGGGCGCGCCCATCAACGCCGCCGCGACCGCCGCGGTCAAGAGCGCATCCTCGCCTGTGGGCAAGACCCAGGCGGAATTGGAGTCGCCGCGACGATTGCGTTAGCGTGGCCGGCCGATCGCTCGCCTCGGGGGGGGCGCGGGCGGCGGCGCGAGGATTTTGGGAATCGACGCGATGGACGAGAAGCCGGAGCGGCCTTCGGCCGGCGAGCCCGACCTCGCCGCTGCGCTCCGGCGCGCGCGGGTCGAGAACGCGGAGCGCGCCGAAGCCGTCGCGGAGCTGCGCGAGATCGAGCTCGGACGCCTGGCGCTCCTCGAGAGCGCCCTGCAGCGGGTCGTGCGTCAGGCCCCGCCTGGGGTCGACCTGTTCGACCTGACGCTGGCCAGGGGCGACCGGCCGCGCGTGTTCCTCGACATGATCGCCTTCATCGAGATGGCGCGCGACCGGCGCACCTACCGGTTCTTTCAGGATACGCTCTACGGGCGGGTGCTGATCGCCGAGAGCCCGAAGATCGACACCATCGTGGCCGCCTGCACCAATTATGTCGCGCGGCGGCTGGTCGAACGCGAGCGGGCGCTGGCTGCGGAAGGCCCGCCCGGCGAAGACGGGCGCGACGCCGCCGCGGCGACGCCCCTAGGGCGATTCGGCGGCCCGCCGGCGGGAGCGGACGAGCCCGCGCCCGGTCGCGAAGGGGCGTATGACGATCCGGAAGCGACGTTGCATGCGCCGCTCGGCGGCCTGGCGCGCCCAAGGGGCGTGCGAGCCGGCGACCGCATGCCGGGGGAGTTTCCGGCAGGCGGGGGGCCGGGCGTTCGGCCGGGCTTCCTCGTTCGCGCGCTCGGCGTACTGCTTATGACGGTCGGCGCCCTGACGCTTTTGGCCCTGCTCGGGCTCGCGGGGCGGCTTGTCTGGACGCACAGGCTCGGCGAATTCTGGACGAAAGCTTTGGCTGGCTGGACGTTCTGACGGGGCCGCTTTTGCGGCCTTGATTCGTCCGCCTTCGCCAGTGACAATTCCCATCGGTCCCGACGCGTCGGCGCGCGATCGAGCGGGACATGGGGTGGGCCGGCATGGACAGCGCTTTCTTTTCGGATCTCCTCGCCTCGATCGCGGAACGGGGACGCTCCGTGCTCAAGCTCAGCCCATGGCCGCGCGACGCCGTCAACCGGGCGAGCTCGCTCGCCGACATGTGCCGCGCGCTCATCAGCGGACGCGGCGAGGCCTCGGGGGTGGCGCTGGCGGGCGAGATTCTCGGCCGTTACCGCAGCCTTGGCGAGGATGACCGGGGCGCGTTCTTCCGGGCGCTGGCGGAGGATTTCGGCCCCGACCGGACACGGATCGAGAGCGCGATCGCGCGCTTTACCGTAATGGGCGGGGAAGCGGCCGCGGCGGAGGTCCACTACGCCTCCGAGCCGCGCCGGCAGGAGCTGTTCCGGCGCCTGAACCGGGCGCCGGGCGGCACCGCGGCGCTCGTTTCGATGCGCGCCGATCTCATTGCGGCGATGCGCGACGACCGCGGGCTTTTCGTGCTCGACCGCGATTTCCTGCACCTGCTCGGCTCCTGGTTCAACCGCGGCTTTCTGGTGCTGCGTCGGATCGACTGGTCCTCTCCGGCGGCGGTCTTGGAGAAGATCATCCGCTACGAGGCGGTGCACGAGATCCGCGGCTGGGACGACCTCAGGCGCCGCATCGATTCGGTCGATCGGCGCTGCTATGCGTTCTTCCATCCGGCTCTGGTCGACGAGCCCTTGATCTTCGTCGAGGTCGCCCTGACGATGACGGCGCCGGCCGCGATCGCGCCGCTGCTCGCCGAGCGGCGAGGCCACGTCGCCGAGGACAAGGCCCGCGCCGCCACCTTCTACTCGATCTCGAATTGCCAGGAGGGCCTTTCCGGCGTGAGCTTCGGCAATTTCCTGATCAAGCAGGTGGTCGAGGAGATCCGTCGCGAACTGCCGAAGATCGAGACCTTCGTAACGCTGTCGCCCGTCCCGGGCCTCAGGGGCTGGGTGGAAAGCTGCGACGATCCGGCGGTCGAGACGCTGGTCAAGACCGTGCGCGACGTCGCGCTCGAGGACCGGTGGGCGGAAAGCCCCGAGGCTGCGGCGCGCATGCGCAAGGCGCTCGAGCCGCTGGCGGCGCATTACTTCCTCAAGGTCCGGCGGTCCGACGGACGCGTCGTCGATCCGGTGGCGCGCTTCCATCTCGGCAACGGCGCGCGGCTCGAACGGATCAATCCGATGGGCGATTTGTCGGAGAAGGGCCTCGCCGAGTCCTACGGCGTGATGGTCAACTATCAGTACGATCTCGCCGAGATCGAACGCAATCACGAGGCCTTCGCCAACCAGAACGTGGTGGCGGCCTCGAGCGTGGTGAAAAAACTGCTGCCGAGCGCCAGGTCGCGTTCGCTCGCCGCCGCGTTGCCGGCGCCGAGCGACTAAACGGGGCGGGCCGGGAGAATCGCAGCCCCGGGCGCGTTTTCTCAGTGGCGAAGCGGTCTGCGCCGCTTTAGCTTCCACCCGGTCGCCGCCCGTAAGCGGCGCCTCGCGAGGGAGGGACGATATGTACGCCGCAATTCGTCAGGTGAAGGCCAAACCCGGCATGGCGGACACGCTCGCCGAGGTGATCAAGGGCGCCGTGCCGATCGTCAGCGGCGTTTCCGGCTTCATGGGCTATTACGTCGTCTATTCGTCCGACGACACGTTGACGGCGATCAGCCTCTTCAACCATGTCGAGGAGGCGCAGGAATCGAACCGCCGCGCGCTCGCCTGGATCGAGAACCACCTCGCGCCCTATGTCGTCGGACCGGCGACCGCGACGGCCGGCCCGGTGATCGTCCACTCGCTGCCGTAAACGCGCCGCTTCCTCCTACACCGCCAGCGCCTCGCGCTCGCCGATCGCGTCGCCACCAAGCGCGGGGCCGCGCACGCGGGCGGAGACGCGCCAGCGTTCGCCCTCCCGCGTCAGGCGCACCAGATGGTAGGCGGCGCGGGTACGGGGGTCGGGGGTTGTGGCGGCCGCCGACGGCGCCCCGAGCACGGGCGCGCGGCCGCCGACCGTTTTCGTCGCGGACGAGGGGAGCGAGCGGACGAGTTGCTTGTGCGTGTGGCCGTGCAAAATCGCCTCGGCGCCATGCGCGGCGATCACCCGCTCGAATGCGGCCGCGTCGGTGAGGCCGCGCAACGGCGGCCCGCCCTTCGACAGCGGCGGGTGATGGATGAGGACGACGCGCGCAAGGTCTCGCGCCCCCGTCTCGGCGAGCAGCGCGGCGAAAGCGTCGAGTTGCGCGCGCCCGAGCCTGCCCGACGCCATCAGCGGCGCCGTCGGCAGCCCTGAGGTCAGGCCGATGATCGCAACGTCGCCGCGCACGCGCAGGTAGGGGAAGCCCGACACGCCCTTATCGTCGGTCGTCCATTTCGCGAAGGTCTCGCTCAGGATCGGCATCGCCGCACGCACATAGGCGTCGTGGTTGCCAGGCACGAAGCTCACGTTGCGCGGATCGCCGAGCGTCTCCATCCAGGCTGCGGCGCGGCGGAATTCCGCCGGCATGCCGATGTTGACGAGGTCGCCGGTGACCGCCACGTGATCGGGCCGCTGGTCGCGCAGGTCCGCCACCATGCGGGCGAGCAGGCCCATGTCGTTCAGCGCTTCGCGCGAGCGCTTCCAGTTGACGTAGCCCATGAAGCGCTTGAGGCGGAAATTCGCGCCGAAGGGCGGCGGGGCGGGCGACAAGTGCGGGTCGGTGATGTGCGCGATGGTGAAAGTCATGGCCCGCCCGGTGTCATCCCCGCGGCGGCGCGCCGCCATTGACCGCGCCGCAATAAGGGCGCTTCAAGGCAAACACAACTCCGGCGCCGCCGGGGCAAATTCCGGTTTTTCCGCATGGGGTCGCTCGCCGCCCGATTGAGATCGCGCATCGCGCACCTGAGCTTCCTGATGCTGCGGCCGATGACGCTCGGCGTCCGGGCGGTCGTGGTCGGCGCGGACGCCTCGGTCCTGCTGGTGCGGCACGGCTATGTGCCGGGCTGGCATTTTCCCGGCGGCGGGGTCGAGGTCGGCGAGACGTTCGTTCACGCGCTGAAACGCGAACTCGAGGAGGAGGCGTGCGTGCGGGCGACCGGAAGGCCGGTCCTGCATGGGCTCTATTTCAACGTGCGCGTGTCGCGGCGCGACCATGTCGCCGTCTATGTGCTCCACGATTTCGAGGTTTTTGGCGCGCGCAAGCCGGACCTGGAGATCGAGGAGGCGCGCTTTTTTCCCTATCGCGCCCTGCCCGAGGGAACGAGCGCGGGCACGCGGGCGCGACTGGCCGAGATCTTCGACGGGGCGCCCATGTCCGACCTCTGGTGACGCATTGCGGCTTCCCCCACGGCGGCGTTAGCCGATCGCCGGCCGATTCTCTTTCCTTCCGTTGACCTCGTAGTGGACGAGCGGATTGACGCCGGCCGCCGCGACGTCCGGATTGCGGGCAAGGTAACCATTCGTCGAGAAGAACGGGCCGGGGTCGCGTCCTTCCCGCCAGCCTTGAACGAGAAAGTGGAGAGCCGCGTCGCAGCGCGAAGCACGCACGTCCGGGTTGATCAAAAGGTAAAAGGCCTCGTCAAAAAACGGCGACTCGCGGACCGTCCGAAGCTCCCGCCCCTTGCCCGTCGGCGGCGGCCGCAGCGCGGTTGTGACCAGCCGCCGCACGTCGGTTTTCGACCGCGTTCCATGGGCGTAACGGGCGATGACCGCGTTGGCGCGCGCGAGGGAACGCGCCGCGCGCTCCCGGTCGCCCATTGCGGAATCGAAAATGGCGACCCCGTCCTCGAAACGGGTGCGCAGCGCGTCGAGGCGGCTAAGGATCGCGGGGCCGTCGCCGTCGGTCGCGAGGTCGAGCATCGCGGCATAGACATCGCGCACGAGCGCGTTGACGGCGGGATCGGCGTGCAGCTCGACCGGGCTGGCCGTGAAGCGCCTCAAGTCCGGCGACAGGAAATTCTCGATCTCTGCGAAGGTCCCGCTGTCGCAGCGCGGGAAGCGGACATCGAGCCGGTCAAGGACCGCGTCGAGCGCGGTCGGCCAATCGTCCAGGAAACTCGACCAGTCGACCACTGCACGCCACATTCCACGCGTGTCGGCTTCGGCGTCGAATACATGGCGCAGCCAAGCCAGGCAGCCAGCGCCAACGCCGAGGCCGTAGCGATAGCGAAGCGACCAGGCGACCTCGAGCGGCGAACGGATCGGCATGACCACGCGCGCAGACCAGCCGATGTCCTCAAATACCGGCCCCCAGAACCGCATGAGGCGGCACATGCGCGGATCCTTGATGACCGGAATGCCGGCGCTGCCGAACTCCTGAAGCAGGACCGACTTGGCTCGATTGCGCAACGCCCTCAGGTCGGCAGGCTTGACTCGGCTTATGTCAAATCGTCGCCAGTCCTCCCATCCACTTCCGCCGGCGGCGAGAACCTCCTCGTTCAACGCAATGACGAGCGTCAACTCATAGAAGCCACGCGCATTGTCCGGCGAGGGCGCCAGGAGATGACAAGGGGCGCATCCGCCCAGCCGAACGAGGGCGCCCGCGACGCTCGACGTGCCGCTGCGATGCATGCCCAGCACGACAAAGGCGGGCGAACGCAAGGCTGCTGCGGCAATGCTCTCCGAACTGACGGCATTGATGAACAGGGAGGCGTCTCCTATCGGAGGCGGGCGTGACGGGCGTCCCGCGACGGCCGAGAATCATTCCCTCGAATCGTACGGTTGCAAAGACGGGCGCGGCAAGGCGAAGGTCGTTACAAGATATTAATTGTAATTACGGGCTTGTAATTTTCGAACTTGCTTCTGTAATTGTGTCGCCGTTCGCGCGCTGATAGCCGAAGACGTGGCGCAACGGCATCCGCCGCGATTTGACCTGAATCCTTTGGAAAGGAGCGGTCCGCCTTTACGAAGAAACGTTAACGAATCGGTAAGCGCTTGGGGCGCTTCATCCCGCCGCGTGGACTTTTTTGGCGGGCGCGCTTAAGGGTTACGCGCCAACAACGGGGTAACGCATGATTCTGCCGTTCTGGCGCCTGACCGCCCTCGGCCTGACCGTCGCGGCTGGAGCGCTCGTCGCCGGATGCGACGAATCCGATTATCTCGATGCGGGGCCGGGCCGTTCCGAGCACCCGATTTCCAGCGCCACGCTCGAGGAGATGGCGAAGATCGACACGACGCCGTCGTCGCCGATGTTGATTCGCGCCTATAAGAAAGAGGCCGAGCTCGAAATCTGGAAGATGAAGTCGGATGGCCAGTACGCCCTCCTGAAGACCTATCCGATCTGCCGCTGGTCGGGCCAGCTCGGCCCCAAGCGGACCGAAGGCGACATGCAGGTGCCCGAGGGCTTCTATGCGATCACGCCGGGGCAACTGAACCCGAACTCGCACTACTATCTCGCCTTCAACGTCGGCTATCCGAACGCCTACGACCGCGCCTACGGGCGCACCGGCGGCAGCGTGATGGTGCATGGGGTGTGCTCGTCGGCCGGCTGCTTCTCGATGACCGACAAGCAGGTCGACGACATCTACGCCATTGGGCGCGATGCGCTGCGCGGCGGACAACGCGAGATCCAGCTCCAGTCGTATCCGTTCCACATGACGGCGGAGAACATGGCCAAGTACCGGCTCGACCCGAACATCGCGTTCTGGAAGGAGCTGAAGAACGGCGCGGACCACTTCGAGGTCACCAAGGCCGAACCGTCGGTGGTCATCTGCGGCAAGCATTACATCTTCGGCGCGACGGCCAAGGACGAGGTGTCGGCGACCGCGCCCTGTCCGGCCCTGCAGAAGGACGAGGATGTCGAGGCCCTGGTCGCCGAGAAGGAAGCCAAGGACGACGCCAAGGTCGCCGAGCTGATCGCCAAGGGCCAGAAGCCGATCCGCACGGTCTATGCCGACGGCGGCCAGAACCCGGTGTTCGCGAACTATCCCGACACCAGCGATCCGGAGGCCCTCGTCGGAAGCCCGCAGGATGTTGCGCTCGACGAGCCGGGCAAGGCCGCGCCGGCCGTGGTGACGGTCGCCGCCTCCGACGCCGCCAAGGAGCGCGCGGCGACCAAGCGGGCCAAAGCGCCTGACGTGGAGACGGCGTCCGCCTCCGCGGCGCCTGCGGCGGACGCCGCCGCGGCTGCCTCCGCGCCCGCTCAGCCTCAATCCGTCGCTCTGCAGCAGCCGATCGCCGTCGCGGCCACCGCCGCCGGCGGGGTCGCCGGCATGTGGGGCGCCGGCACGACTAACGTGAAGAAGTGGCTCCACGTGGGCGGGCAGGACGAACCGGCGAAGCCCGAGGCGACGGCATATGTGCCCGACCAGCCCATTCCATCCGACGTTCCGCTGCCGCCCCGGCGCAGCGCGGCGGTCGCCGGGAGCAAGGCGAGGGCGGTCGCGGCTAAGGCGCCCGAACCGCCGGCGAAGCCTGCCGACGCGCCGGCTGATTCGGACTCGCGCTCGCCGACCGCGACCGGCGCGATCCCCGCCGTCTCGCCGGCCCCGGCCGCCCAAGCCGCGCAGCCCGCGAATTAGCTCGGCCTTCGACTGCAGGGGCGGCGTCTCGCCGCCCAAGCAGCCCGAGGCGCGCTCCCGCGCGTGCGAGCGCGGGGTCGGTCCGCGCAAGACCCGCCCCGAACCGGCGTTACAGGCGCCGGCTCGCTAGGTGGCCGCCAACGGCTCCGTCATCGCCGCCTCGCGGGTGGGCTCGTCAACTTCGTACGCAGTTTTCGCATGCGCCCAGGGCGTGGCGGCCGCGCCGATCGTCGCCGCGATCTTTCGCTCGATCTCGGCGATCAGCCGCTCCTCCTCGTCGATCCAGGCTTCGAGGCGGTCGAGCAGCGCCGTGCGGACGTTGGCGAACAGGGGCAGCGGGTGTTCCGCTTCGTCCGGCTGCAGGAGGCCCCCGGACAGGCAGGCGGGAGGGACTGACGTTGGCATCGCGGCTCGCTCCATGGCTTTGTGGCCGATGAAAGGCACGGTAGCGCCAATCGTGATTATCAGAAACAAAATGCTCCACCACATGGTTTCCGGACGATATAAGGAGCGAAGGACATTTAGGGTCTTGCGCCGCGCGAATTGGCGGGCTGCGCCGGTATGAGGAGAGCGGCCCATTGGCCGACGATCGGGCGCTTCCGCGATCGGCCGCGCCGCGCTAGCCTGCCGCAGTCCTCGGAGGGATCACGCCATGGAAACGCGCAAGATCGACACGCCGAACGGCGCCGTCGCGGTGCACGAATTGGCCGGGCGGGGGCCCGCGATCGTGCTTCTGCACAGCAACTCCTCGTCCTCGCGCGCTTTCCGAAAGCAGCTCGACGGCCCGCTCGGCGCCCGCTTTCGCCTCGTCGCCATCGACCTGCCGGGGCACGGCGCCTCGGAGGATGCCCGCGACCCCGCCGTCTACGAGATCAAGACGGAGGCTCGGACGCTGAAGACGGCGATCGATGCGCTCGGGCTCGCGGACTCGCGATTTGTCGGCTGGAGTCTTGGCGGCCACTTCGTCCTCGAGCTTGCGCCCGACCTGCCGAAAGCCAAGGGCTTTCTGATCTTCGGCACGCCGCCGATCGCTTTTCCACCGGCGATGGAGGCCGCCTTCCTGCCCCATCCCGCGATGGATTCGACCTTTGAGGAGGCGATGGACCGCGCCCAGGCCGAGGCCTATGTCGCCGCATTCTTCCGGCCGGGCGCCGCCGACATTCCGCCCTTCTTCCTCGACGACGCGCTGAGAACCGATGGACGCGCGCGCGCCGCAGTCCGCGCCAGCATAGTGCCGGGCGGCTATTACGACGAGGTCGAGGTCCTGAACGAGCTCCGGGTCCCCGTCGCCATTCTGCACGGCGCCGAGGACCAGCTCGTCAGCGCCGCCTATCTCGCCTCGCTCGAAGTCCCGACGCTGTGGCGCGGCGCGGTGCAGACGATCCCGGCCGCCGGCCACGCGCCACATTGGGAGGCGCCGGACGCGTTCGACGCGCTGCTGGCGGCCTTCGTCGAGGAGACGGGTTAGGCGGCGCCTCAGTCCTGCCATGACTACACCGCAGGCGTAGTTCCGTGTTTGTCGATCGCGGCTCGACGGGGCGGGTGATTTCCCTGCGGAAGGCCAACTCGCGAGAGGTGAAGAGATATGGCGAGAAAGCTCAGCAAGGCGGCGGCTGAGGCGCTGGCCGCAACGGATTGGACAGCGATCGACGCCATGACCGATACGGACATCAGGGGTCAGATCGTCACGAACCGCGACGCTGCGCCCGATATGGCGCCGGATGTCGACGTCCGGGGCATCCGGCGTTCGACCGGCATGAACTCAAGCGGAATTCGCCGCCGCATACCATTTCAGCGTGCGAACCGTTCAGGAATGGGAGCGAGGCGCAAAACGGCCGAGCGGCCCGGCCCGCACGCTCCTGCGCGCCATTGCAGCGGACCCCGAGGGGCTCGGCCGGGCGCTGTCGGCCGCCTGACCGTCCCGCCGTAGAACTCGGGCCCGTGCGATTGCCGCGCCGCCGTGCGCGCGATACGGTTCGCCCACCCCAAACCCGACCCGGAGCCGCCGCTTTGCCTTCAACTCTTCGCAACCGCCGTCTCGCGGTTCTCGCCGGCGCCGCCGCGCTGGCGTTCTCCTCGGGCGCGGCGCTCGCGGCGGTCAACATCCTCGAAGCCAACGCCGACCCGGCGACCGTCGACGCCCTGACGCCCGCCGAGACAGCTGCGCTGAACGCCCCGCAGGCGCTGCCCGACATCGTCCAGGGCAAGGCCGAGGCGCCGGAGACCATCGTCGAATACGCCTCGATGACCTGCAGCCACTGCGCGGCCTTTCACAAAGAGGTCTGGCCGGCGCTGAAGGCGAAATACGTCGAAACGGGCAAGGCGAAATTCGTGCTGCGCGAGTTCCCGCTCGATCCGCTCGCCGTCGCCGGCTTCATGCTGGCCCGCTGCGCCGGGCCGGACAAGCGCGACGCGGTCGTCGATCGGCTGTTCGACCGGCAGGCCGATTGGGCCTTCGCCGAAGATCCGCTCCCGCGCCTCAAGGCCGAAGTCGAGGCCGCGGGCGTGCCGGGGGCCGAAGTCGACGCCTGCCTCAAGAATCAAAAGCTGCTCGATCAGGTGAAGAGCGTGCGCGCGCTCGCCGCGCAGAAGCTGAGGGTCGATTCGACGCCGACCTTTTTCGTCTCCGGCAAGCGCCTCGCCGGCGAGCAGTCGCTCGACAGCTTTGACAAGATTCTTGCGCCGGCGGCGAAATGACGCCGTTTCGCACAGGTTTTCGCCGCCCCGGGGTTGATTGCTTCGGCCCGATATGGCGGCTAGGCCTGTGCCGGTCCCCGTCCGGGACGCTAGCCTTTAGAGCTTGATCAAATTCGGTTGCGCCAGCTAACCCTCACCCTGCGGCCTTCGGCCGCTTCCCTCTCCCGGTGGGAGAGGGAGTTCCCCTTCCCCCTCGGGGGGAAGGTGGCCGCGCAGGCGGCCGGATGAGGGCTCGCCGGCCGTCCGACGACAAGGCCGCGCCATGAAATTCGAGCGCTTGCGTGTGACCGGCTTCAAGAGCTTCTGCGACGCCGCGGAGTTCAAGATCGAGCCCGGCCTCACCGGCGTCGTCGGCCCGAACGGCTGCGGCAAGTCGAACCTCGTCGAGGCGCTGCGCTGGGTGATGGGCGAAAGCTCGTTCAAGGCCATGCGCGCTTCGGGCATGGACGACGTCATCTTCTCGGGCTCGGGCAGACGGCCCTCGCGCAACAACGCCGAGGTCGGCATCTTTCTCGACAATTCCGACCATCGCGCGCCGGCCGCCTTTAACGAGCACGAGACGATTGAGGTGACGCGCCGGATCGAGCGCGAGGCCGGCTCGACCTACCGCGTCAACGGCCGCGAGGTGCGCGCCCGCGACGTCCAGCTTTTGTTCGCCGACGCCTCGACCGGCGCCCGCTCGCCCGCCCTCGTCCGCCAGGGCCAGATCGGCGAGATCATCGCCGCCAAGCCCCAGGCGCGGCGGCTGATCCTCGAAGAGGCCGCCGGTATCTCCGGCCTGCATTCGCGGCGGCACGAGGCGGAGCTGCGCCTCAAGGGCGCCGAGGACAATCTGTTGCGGGTCGAGGACGTGCTCAAGCAGATCGACGCCCAAGTCGACAGCCTGAAGCGCCAGGCGCGCCAGTCGAGCCGCTACCGCAACCTTGCCGCCGACATCCGCCGCAACGAAGCGCTGGCTCATCTGATCGCCTGGCGCGAGGCCGAGACCGCCTTCGCCGAGGCGGCAAAGAAGCTCGACGCCGACCTCCTCGACGTCGCCGAGCGCACCCGCTCCCAGGGCGAGGCGGCGCGCCTGCAGGCGCTGGCCGCGGCCGAGCTGCCGGGCTTGCGCGACGAGGAGGCGCGCCGCGCCGCCGCCCTGCAGCGGATCGCCATCGCGCGCGAGACCCTCGAGGCGGAGGAAAAGCGCGCGGCCGGGCGCGAGGCCGAGCTGGAGCGGCGCGCGGCGCAGTTCGCCCGCGATCTCGAGCGCGAAGAGGCGCTGATCGCCGACGCCGTCACCGTTCTGGAGCGGCTCGAGGCCGAGGACGCGAGCCTCGCTGAGGCGCTTGACGGCGCCGGCGATGTCGCCGCCGAGGCCGGCGCCCGGGAGGAGGCGACGGCCCGCACGCTCTCCGCCGCCGAGGCCGAGCTCAATCAGGCGCAGGCCGCCTCGTCCGACCTCAACGCGCGCCGCCACGCGCTCGGCGCCGCCGCCGCCGAGGAGGGGCGCCGTCTCGCCCGGCTCGAGGCCGAATATGCGGCGATCGCGCGCGATCTCGAGGCGCTCGACGCCGACGGCTTCGCCGAGGCCGAGCACGAGCGCCGCGCCGAGGCCGCCGCCGAACTGGCCGAGGCGCTGGACGCGGCCGAGCAGGCGACGGCGTTCGCCGAGGAGCGCCAGGCGCAAGCGCGCGACAAGGAGGCCGCCACCCGCGCCCCGCTCGCCGAGGCCGAGCGCAAGGCGCAGGCGCTGGAGACGGAGGCGCGCACGCTCGCGGGGCTCATCGGCGCCCGCACGGACGACCGTTTCGCCCCCGTCGTCGATTCGATTGGCGTCGCGCGGGGCTACGAGGCCGCTCTGGGAGCAGCGCTCGGCGACGACCTCGACGCGCCGACCGACGAGGCGGCCCCCGTCCACTGGTCGCTGATGCCCGGCTTCGGGGCCGATCCGGCGCTGCCCGACGGCGTCGAGCCGCTTGCGACACAGGTCACGGCGCCGCCCGCCCTGGCCCGCCGCCTCGCCCAGGTCGGCGTGGTTGCGCGCGACGACGGCGACCGCCTCTCCACCTATCTCGAAGTCGGCCAGCGGCTCGTTTCGCGCGAGGGCGACCTGTGGCGCTGGGACGGCTTTGTCGCCGCCGCCGAAGCGCCGACCCCGGCCGCGCGCCGGCTCGCCGAAAGGAACCGGCTCGGCGATCTCGAACGCGAGGCCGAGGCCGCACGCCAGGCGGCCGAAGTCGTGCGCGCCGACGCGACCCGGGCGGCCGAGGCGCTGCGCCAGGCCGCGGCCTCCGAGAGCGAGTGGCGCAACCGCGTCCGCGCCGCCCGCGCCGCCTCCGACGCCGCCCGCGACGCGCTCGGGGCGTATGAGCGCAAGCGCGCCGAGATCGTCACGCGCCGCGCGGCGCAGCAGGAGGCGGCCGAGCGCGCCAAGGCCGCCCGCGACGAATCGGCCGAGCGCAAGGCCGAGGCCGAGGCGGCGATGGCCGGCCTCGTTCCGAGCGAAGAGCTGACCCTGCGGCTCGAGCGCGCCCGCGCCGCGGCCGGCGAAGCGCGCGGGGCGCATGCCGAGGCGCGCGCCGCCGCGCAAAGCCTCGCGCGAGAGGCCGAGGCGCGCCGGGCGCGGCGCACGGCGATCGCGGCCGAGCGCATCTCGTGGGAGGGCCGGCGCCAGCGGGCTCAAGGCCAGATCGCGGAGATCGCCGAGCGGCGCGCTTCCGCCGAGGAGGAGCGGGAAGGGCTCGCCGACGCGCCTGCCGAGTTTGGCCGCCGCCGCCGGGCGCTGGCCGACGAGTTCGCCGCCGCCGAGGCTCAGCGGAAGGCGGCGGCCGACGCGCTGGCCGCGGCCGAGACCGCGCTCGCCGACGCTGACCGCGCGGCGCGTCAGGCGCTCGACGCGATGGGAGAGGCGCGCGAATCCCGCGCCGCCTCGGAGGCCCGGGTCGAGGCCGCCAAGGCGCGGCGGGGCGAGTTGTTGCAGACGATCGCGACCGACCTCGACGTCGAGCCGGCCGGCCTTGCGGCGCTGGCGCAAGCCGCCCCCGGCGCGGCCCTGCCGCCGCTCGCCGACGTCCAGCGCAGGCTCGACAGCCTCCGCCAGGAGCGCGAGCGGCTCGGCGCGGTGAACCTGCGCGCCGACGAGGAGCTCGCCGAGGTCGAGGCCGCGCGCGACAAGCTGGTCGCCGAGCGTGACGACCTGACCGAGGCGATCCGCAAGCTCCGCGGCGCGATCGGCTCGCTGAACCAGGAGGGGCGCGAGCGGCTGATCGCCGCCTTCGAGGTGGTCAACGGCCATTTCAAGAGCCTGTTTTCGACCCTGTTCGAGGGGGGAGAGGCCGAGCTCCTGCTGGTCGAGAGCGACGACCCGCTTGCAGGCCGGGCTCGAACTCTTGGCGCGCCCGCCCGGCAAGAAGCCGCAGACCTTGACCCTGCTCTCGGGCGGCGAGCAGGCGCTGACCGCGATGTCGCTGATCTTCGCGGTGTTCCTGACCAATCCCTCGCCGATCTGCGTGCTCGACGAGGTCGACGCGCCGCTCGACGACTACAACGTCGAGCGCTTCTGCGACCTGCTCGAGGAGATGCGAAAGCGCGCCGACACCCGCTTCGTCACCATCACCCACAACCCCATCACCATGGCCCGCATGGACCGGCTGTTCGGGGTGACGATGGCCGAACGAGGGGTGAGCCAGATCGTGTCGGTGGAGCTGGCGGAAGCGGAGCGGATGCTGGAGGCGGGGTGATCTCCCTTCTCCCGTCCGGGAGAAGGGCAGGGATGAGGGCCGAGGCGGGCGGGGTTGGCCCTGTAGACGCGATCGCTGATCGCGTCAGCCGCGCTCGCCGAGCGCGGCTACAGGTCGACGAAGCCGCCCACGAGAACGTCGCGCGTCCCGCATTCCCCCGGGTGGCTTTGACCCCCGGATCAAGTCTGGGTCCTCGCAATGGCTGACGGACCCGACGTCATTATCCATGGGCTAGCTGGACTAACCGGATCGTTCCCTCCGGCGCGAGACATTTGGATTTCCTCAGGTCTCCGCGGCGGTGCATCGCAGCTCCGCAAATCTCCGGGTTTTGGGCGGTTGGATTTGTTTGGAATTCCTTGGATTCTCTCGTCTGAAATGAGCCTTTTCAATGGGTTACAGGCGACCCCGGGGCCATTTTTATTTTTCGGGGGGCCCTTCCCGCAAGGGCCGATTGTGTTCGATCCGAAGGTCGAGCGCACAAAGGCGCCTCGCCCAGCGGAAGAGGCTGGGCAAGCCGGGGATCATGGCAATCGACATCGCGGGGGTCCGATCGGGCATTGGGATCAGACTAACGCCGCCTTCGCCTTTTTGCAAGGAATTGTCGACTTGGCGCCATTTTATGCAAAACTGAGACGCCCGACAGGCTCTCTGGAATCAGTCCATAGGGCGTCCTACAGGGCGTCTGCGCATCTTCCGACGGCGCCAATTTTCCTTGATCGATCGTATCCATATGGATACAAAGTACGTGTTCACGGTCCGAAAAACGCCGGCGTTTGACGCGTGGCTGTTGAACCTCGCCGATCTGCGAGCGCGCGCGAAAATCCTGATGCGGCTGAATAGGGCCGAGCGCGGAAATCTCGGCGACTGCGCGCCGGTCGGGGAGGGCGTGTCGGAAATGCGGATCGACTTCGGGCCCGGATATCGCGTCACCTTCTTGCAGCGCGAGAATGGGATCGACGCGCTTGCAGGCGGCGACAACTCCTCGCAAAGGCGGGACATCAAGAAGGCCTTGGCGCTAGCGCGTGAAGTGAAGGAGCAAGACCAATGACAACCGAGCTTTCGGCTTACGATGCCTCGCGCTATCTCGACAGCGACGAGATGATCGCCGAGTACCTGACCGCGGCGGCCGAAGAGGACGATCCCGATTTGCTCCTGAAGGCAATCGGCGACGTGGCGAAGGCGCGCGGCATGGCCCAAGTCGCCAAGGACGCGGGGCTCGGTCGCGAAAGCCTGTACAAGGCGCTCACGCCGGGGGCGCATCCACGCTTCGAAACGATCCACGCCGTCCTTCGCGCCCTGCGCGTCCATCTCTCAATCACGCCCGCTCAGGCGCCCCAGACGCCGAAGGCCGCGGCGTCCCAAAGCTCCGCCGCCGATCGGCCGGCATAGCGGCCGGCAAGACCGCGCTCGAGCCAAGCGCGGCGACAGGGCGCCAGCAACCCCATCGCCATGGCCCGCATGGACCGTCTATTCGGGGTGACGATGGCCGAGCGCGGCGTGAGCCAGATCGTGTCGGTGGAGCTGGCGGAGGCGGAGCGGATGCTGGAGGCGGGGTAGGAAGACTGCAGTGTTTGAAACAGTTTGGCTGAAGGGATGACAATGAATAAACTAGAAAAAGCGATTTGCGCTGGCGTAATTAAGGCGCAGAAACAATACATTAGTATGAACAGCTGGTGGCTACATCACGCGCCCGAGTCTTTCCTAAGTACGATTGTTGGTATCAACATAGCAGAGACTCTCTCTCAGTCTGTATACATTGATACCGACATCAGGCGCGTATTTCGAGAACGAAAATCTTCATCTGAATACAAGCGAGGTCCAGGCCGACCGCCAAAGGTTCCTGCACTTCGCCCAGATATACAGGTATGGAAAAGGGCGGGATGGGATATCCAGGCGGCGATAGAAGTCAAGAAGGCCTACGAGCAACTCCCTATCAAAAAGGATGTGATAAAATTAAAGGGAATAATTGGAAAGTCGTATGGACCCGAGCAAGGATATATCTTAGCGTACACCGACGCGAAGAACATAAGTACGCTCGAGAGTCGCTTTGAAAAGTGGAGCCAAGAGTCCGGCCTAGTCCTAATTCATAAGCAAATTGGCGACACTGACGAGAAGAACTACACTTGGGGTTTCGCCTTAATTCGTCTCCGTTCTGCCTGACAGTCGGCTTCGCAAACACGCCTACCTGGTGTGCACAACCCAATCGCCATGTCTCGCCGGCGGGTTACGGTGACAGCTTACACAATCCCCAAACGCGAGGTATGAGGAGCGCTCAGGCTGCCCGCTTCCCCGAGCGCGCGCCCGGACGCGCCGGCTTGCGTGGCCCCTTCGCCTTCGCGCTCCTCTCGGCCAATTGCGCCTGGATCAGCTTGCGGATCCGGCGTTGCGTCGGCTTGTTGGCCTTCGCCGCTTCGGCCTTGAGCGTGGCATGCAGAGCGGCGGGCAGGCGCAGGCTGATGGAAACGTCCTTGCGCGCCGGTTCGAAGCGCACTTTTTTCATCTCCGAAAGGTCGTATTCCGTGAGGTCCGCGCTTTGCAGCCACGCGCCGACCTCGTCATTGCTCTTGAAGTCGATAAATTTCTTGGACATAGCGCTTCGCTTCCTTGTCATGCATGTCGCGCGATGGGCCGAAATCGTGGTCGAACCTCCGAAGTTCATGCGTTCTGATACGCGATTGCATATGCAAAAGCGACGCGGCGAATGCCGCTGCGCGTCCTCCTTCTCCCGTCCGGGAGAAGGGCAGGGATGAGGGCTGCGGTGGGCGAGATTGGCCTTGTAGACGCGATCGCTGATCGCGTCAGCCGCGCTCGCCGAGCGCGGCTACAGGGCGCGCCGCCTTCTCCGGAACGGGAGCGGATTCCGGGATTCCGGTTACGGTGACGGTCGCTTCAATCCCCATTTTCGGACCGCCTGGAAGGTGCGGACTACCGGGGTACATCGGCCGCGAGCAAGGCCACGGCGCCGTCGAAGTCTTCGCCTCCGCCGATCGACCCTCATCCGGCGCTCCGGGCCACCTTCTCCCGTCCTTCGACAAGCTCAGATTTTGAGCGTTGCCGTGAGTGAACTCAAAACGCCTTCTGCAGCCCGGCGTCCTTGAGGATGCCATTGGCGGTGTGACGTGACTTGATCTGCACCGGAACGACCAGGCGCTTGCCCTCGCGGGTCGCCCAGATGTCATGGTCGCCTTTGCCGCGCCGTAGAAATGCGCACCCGGCCTCGGCCAGCTTCAGACGGACCGGTTTGCCGAAATCCCTCACGCCGCGGCGCGGGCGCGTATGGAGGCGTGCGCAACGATCTCGATGTGAACGTCCTCGGTCGCTCCGCCCTCGCCAAACAGGAGGTCGGCCGTCCCGTCGGCGACATTTTGCCGGAAAGCCTCGAAGGTCTCGCCTTCCACGTGCAGCCCTTCGATATCGGAATGCTCGACGTACCAGACGCCGGCTTCGTCATCGAAGCCGGCTTTCACGAGTGCGACCCGCATGGGCGGCTCCTTCCAGGGTTCCGGTACCATACCACAGCGGCGCGGCCGGCGCTCGCGTTCTCCCTTCTCCCGTTTGGAAGAAGGGCAGGGATGAGGGCTGCGGCGGGCGAGGTTGGCCGCCAAGGACGCCGCGGCGCCGTTGGCGTCTTCGTCTGAACCGCCGCTCCCTCATCCGGCGCTGCGCGCCACCCTCGGGTCAAGCCCGAGGGCAGGCTCTTCTCCCGCATGGGAGAAGGGAGGCCGCCGCCTTCATTCCCCGAGCACATGGCCAAGCGCCGCGAGCGGGCGGATGCGGTCGCAGATGATTTTGGTGGTGGCCAGAATCGGCGCCGAGAGGATCGCGCCGGGGACGCCCCATAGCCAGAACCAGAACACGAAACTGAAAACACCACGAACACCGGATTGAGGGTGAATCGCTTGGCGAGCAGCATCGGCGTCGCCGTCTCCCCCTCGATCACATGGATGCCGACATAGAGCGCCGCCGGAAGCAGGGCTTCCAGGTCGAATCGATCGTCAGCGCGCCGGCGAACAGGAAAATGAAAAATCCCGCGGCGGGCCCGAAGATCGGGACATAGTTGAGAATGAAGGCGACCGTCCCCCAGAGAACGGGATCGCCCACTCCGGTCGCCCACATGACCAGCGCGGTCGCGACCCCGACCAGCGCGTTCATGAGGGTAATGGTGAGGAGATAGGCGGAAATGTCGTGGCCGATCTGCTGCGAGATGTCGACCGCCTGCCGCTTGCTGGCGAACCTGGGCAAAACCTCGACCAGCCGCCGGAGAAAACTGTCCCCCGCCACAAGCAGGAAGTAGAGAAACATCACGGTCGTGAACAGCCCGCCGGCAAAGCTTCGCGTATCGGCGAAGACGCTCGACAAAATCGCTTCGCCGTCGAACGGCCCGGCCGAGCTTCGCTGCGGGCCGGCTGAGCCAAAATTGTTGGCCGCCGCCAGAAATGTCTTGAGCGTATTGATCGGGGCGTCGAGAAAGCGCAACCGCTGCACGATGCGGGGAATGCCCTCGGGCAACTTCGCGATCCACGTCTCGGCCGGCCCGGAGACCGCAGCGCCAATTCCGACGATCGTCCCGACCACGACAAGAATGAGCACGATCGATCCCAGCACCCTGGGGACGTGCAATTTTTCGAGGGCGTGCAAGGCGGGCTGCAGCAAAAGATTGAACATGACCGCGAAGATCATCGGCAGGACGATTTCGCTCGCGACATAGACCGCCGTCAGCATTGCAAGAACGAAAAGGCCGCCGAGAAAGAAGGTCTTGGCGTCGGACGGAAGCGGCATGTCCGCCAGCAATTCCTCAGGCGCAATGATCTCGGGCTCGTGATCCGATTCCGGCAAGGCCAAAACTCCAGAATTGCGGCCCCGTACGTCCCCAGACACGGGCCGCCGGCTTCGCCGAGCGCACGGCATCAGTGCGAAGGCTTGCGCAGTGTCGCCGCCTTCGCCTTCATCTTAGGATACCGAGCAGAATAAGTGCGCCAAATTCCGCCGCCGTCATTGCGAGCCGAAGGCGAAGCAGGGCGCGGAACAAGCGCCTGCCCACGGGCGTTGGGCTCTTGCGCGGAGCGCCTGAGCGCAGCGTGGTCTGCCAAAGCGCCCGCCGCTCGCGCGCAGACGCCGTCGCAGTCGAGCCATAAACGGCGCCGGCAAGAGGCGCAGGTCCCGGCGTCCGGGAGAGTTGACGATGAGACTTCAACAAGGCGCGCAATCGGTATTTCTGGGCGAGTTCTTCGCGGCTTTCGCGCTGTCCATGCGCTACATGGCCAAGCCCAAGGTCACCCTGAACTATCCCAACGAGAAAAGCCCGCTGTCGCCGCGCTTCCGAGGCGAGCACGCGCTCAGGCGCTATCCCAACGGCGAGGAGCGCTGCATCGCCTGCAAGCTGTGCGAGGCGATTTGTCCGGCCCAGGCCATCACCATCGAAGCGGACCCCGGCCCCAACGAAGTGCGCCGCACGACCCGCTACGATATCGATATGGTCAAGTGCATCTACTGCGGCTTCTGCCAGGAAGCTTGTCCGGTCGACGCCATCGTCGAGGGGCCGAATTTCGAATTTGCAACCGAGACGCGGGAAGAGCTCTATTACGATAAGGAACGGCTGCTCGCCAACGGCGACCGATGGGAGCGAGAGATCGCGCGCAATCTCCTCGAAGACGCTCCCTATCGCTGACGAAACGCCGCGGAAGGAGCCTCTCCCTCGATCCTGATCCCATAGGGCTTGACCCGGCGATGGAAGGACGGGAGAAGGGAGGTCCAGCGAGCCGGCTGGTCCAAGAACCGCCTCAAATGTCTGACCACCATCTCGATCAGACCGCTGGGGTCGGAGGGGGGGAAACCCATGCAAAAAATCATATTTGCCGCGGCGATCGGCTTGGCCGGGCTCGCAAACGCGCCGGTCCAGGCGATGCCGGTCGCGCCGCTGGCGGCCTCGGCGCCCGCCGTCACGCTCGTCGCGGGCGGCTGCGGGATCGGGTTTCATCGCGGACCTTACGGCGGCTGCCTGCCGAATGGCTATTATGGCGGCGGCGGCGCCGTTGTGGTCGGGGCGCCGGGCTATCACTACGGCTACGGGGCTTACGGCGTCCACGGCGCCTATGGGGTTCACGGCGCCTATGGCGTGCATGGCTATCACTACGGCTACCACGGCTATCATGGCGGCTACCACGGCGGCGGCTATCATGGCGCTCATGGCGGCTACCACTACCACTACCATCGCTGACCCTGGCGCCGACTGACGGGCCGTCCGCCTTCCTGAGTTTGGCGCTTCCGGACGACTTTGCGTAAATCCTGCCCGGCGAGGCCGAAGCAGGCGAGGCGGCGTGTACCTCCCGATTAGCGATGAGGATGTCCCTGCGGTCGCGGCGCTGATGAACCGCGCCTATCGGGGCGTGGGCGGCGCGCGCGGCTGGGCCGTGGAAACCGACTATCTTGCCGGCGATCGCACGACGACCGAAGCGTTGCGCGCCGAGCTTGCCGCCAAGCCCGCCGCGCGGCTGATGAAATGGGTGGACGGCCCGGAAAATTCGTTCAGCGGCTGCGTGGGACTCGAACCGCTCGGCGGCGACGTCTGGTATCTCGGGTCTTTCGCCATCGACCCCGAGTTGCAGAACGGCGGCCTCGGCCGCGTCATGCTCGCCGCCGCCGAGGACTGGGCGCGCCAGCGCGGCGGCCGGCGCATGCGCATGACGGTCATCAATATGCGCGAGGCGCTGATCGCATGGTATCTGCGGCGCGGCTACCACAAGACCGGCGAGACCGAGCCTTTTCCGTATGGCGACGACCGCTTCGGCGCGCCGCTGCGCGACGATCTCTCATTTCTCGTGCTGGAGAGGGACCTGGAGTGCGATGCAGTCTGATCGATCGCGCCGGAAACCCTCATCCGGCCGCTTACGCGGCCACCTTCCCCCCGAGGGGGAAGGGGGCGCCCCTCTCGCCCAGGGCTACGAGATTGACACAAGTCGATCTCGTCGGGCGCCTCCTTCTCCACGGAGTGGGGAAGGCGGCCCGGAGGGCCGGATGGGGTGCGGAAAGCAGGTATGATCCGGCGAAGGTTCACGATGACAGTCGCGCGATCCGACTTGGTTAGAAGCGGTGGCCCGCACCCCATCCGGCGCTTCGCGCCACCTTCCCCAGCAAAGCTGGAGAAGGGGGTCCGCGCTGCGATTCGAGATGTGTGAATGTCGTAGCCCACCGAGAGCGGGAAGCCGCCGTAGGGTGTCCGGGAGGACGCCCGTCTTTCGACGGCCTCTGGCGGCAGGGTGAGGGTTAGCTGGCCTGGCGCGCGGTTGCCCGGGCGCCCCATTCCGGCTCCGCGTTCGACGCTCCGACCTCGAGCGCACCGAAATTGGGCCGCGATCGTCGGCTATTGTCGCGCATCTCAGCCGACCCCGGGCGGGGAGCCGCCCGGGCCGGCGCCGCGGAGGAGGAGGAGCGCATGGACGAGACCGTCATCACCGACTACGCGCATGAACTCATGCGGGCGCACGGCCAATCGGCCATCGCCGAAGCCGCCCACCGCGCCGTCGCCTGCGAAAAGCACGACGACAAGGAAGGGGCGCGCACCTGGAGGCGGGTCGAAGCCGCGCTGCAGGCCATGCGAGGGCCGCGAACGAGTTGAGGGCGGGCGGGCGCCGCCGCGCCGCCGAACGCTAGGGGCGTCGAGCAGAAAGCGCGCCGATCGTCCTGTATCGCCTGCGCTTTCCGTGTGACAGTCGCTCCGCCGACAAGCGCTTTCGGAGAGCGGAGTCCCAGCGCATGAAATACTGGATCGACACGGAGTTTATCGCCCGGCCGTTTACGGTCGATCTCGTCAGCATCGGCGTCGTCGCCGAGGACGGGCGCGAGGTCTATGCCGAGAGCAGCGAGGCGGACTGGTCGAAGGCGAGCCCGTGGACGCTCGAAAACGTGCGTCCGCAGCTCGGCGGCAAGGGCATGAGCCTCGAGAACATCAGCTACGCGCTGCGCAACTTCACCGACCACGACGAGGAGCCGGTGTTCTGGGGCTATTTCCCGGCCTACGACTGGGTCGCGCTGGTCGGACTGTTCGGCGGGCTCGAGGAGCTGCCGTTCCACTATCCCCAGCTCTGCCTCGACATCAAGCAATGGGCGATCGAGCTCGGCGACCCGGAGCTGCCGCACCAGAAGGGAACCCGCCACAACGCCCTCGCCGACGCCCGCTGGACCCGCGAGGCGTGGGAGTTTCTGGCGGGACTGCATCCGGCCGGGCGCGAGCGGCGCGGCGTCGGCCATAAGAATCCGGGTCAGTTCGGCGGCTGGCGCGCGACTTGACTTACGCCCTCGCCCCGCCGCATTTGGGCCTCAGTCAGTCCCCCGATCGGCGCGCTTATTTCCGCGTCGAAAACGCCGGAAGAATCACGCCGATGTCCGTTTCCGCCTTCGAGCGGCGCCGAGGCCCAGCGGCCCGCGTTTGCGGTGGCGCCGCGTGAGCGAACGCCGGCTCCATCACGCCGAGAGCGGTGCGTTCCGCCAGGCGATGCGGGCGTTGTCCACCGGTGTGGCGATCGTGGCCTGCGGCGAGGGCGAAAGCCGCCACGGCTGCACGGTCACCGCATTCGCGTCCCTGTCGCTGACCCCGCCGACCCTCTATATCTGCCTCGCCCGGACGTCGACGACGCTCGCCGCCTTGCGGGAGTCCGGGGCCTTCTCCGTCAATCTGCTCGCCGCCCGGCACGAGGAGCTGGCGCATCGGTTCAGCGGCCGCGGCGGCGTTCACGGCGCCCGGCGCTTCGAGGGCGCGAACTGGGGGACGCTCGCGACCGGCGCGCCGATCCTCGCCGACGCGGTCGCCGTCTTCGACTGCCTGGTCGAGGAGGCGATCGAGCGGCATTCCCACGCCATCGTGCTCGGCGCCGTGGTGAGCCTCCGAGAGGGCGCGAACGAGCCTGCGCTCGGCCACGGGCGCGGCGCGTTCTTCGCCGCACGCTGATCCGGAGCCAGAGCCTGATGGTATCGGGTCGCGCCGGCTGACCCTCACCCTGCCGCCATAGCCCGTCGAAAGACGGGCGTCCTCCCGGACGCCCTATGTCGGCTTCCCTCTCCCCATAGCCCGTCGATAGACGGGCGTCCTTTCCGACGCCCTATGGGGAGAGGGCGACCCCTTCCCCCTCAGGGGGAAGGTGGCCCGAAGGGCCGGATGAGGGTTTGCCGCGCGAATCAACGAGAATTCGTCAAGCTCTACCCCTCCGCGATCGCATGGAAGAACGAGCCGGTGACCCGGCCGCGCCGAGATCCGGCGGGCGCGGGCGGCGCGCCGTAGGCGTCCGTGACCAGCGCGAACGGGGCGTCGCCGCCGGCCTCCGCGATCGTCGCATAGTGGAACTCGTGACCCCTGACGACGGCGCCCGCCCGCCCGAGCGCGCAGTCTCCGGAGAGCCGGGCCTCGCGGTAGCCGAGCGTCATCCGGCGCCTGGCGAAGCTCGTCGTCACGCCGAGGAGCCCGGCCATCGCGTGCGCCGCGCCGGAAGCGTCGACGAGGCCTTGGCCCAGCGCCATGTAGCCGCCGCACTCGCCATGGACGGGGCGCGTCTGCGCGAAGCTTCTCAGCCCGTCACGAAAGCGGCCGCTCGCCGCAAGCTGGCCGGCGTGCAGTTCGGGATAGCCGCCCGGCAGCCAGCAGGCGTCGCAATCGGCCGGCGGCGGCTCGTCGGCGAGGGGAGAGAAGGGCGAGATCTCTGCCCCCGCGCGACGCCAGCCGCTCAGAAGATGCGGATAGATGAAGGAGAAGGCCGCGTCGCTGGCGAGGGCGATCCGCTGCCCGGGCGGGCGCAGCGCCGGCGCGTCCCGCGAGGTCGGCGAGAGGCGCATCGGGCCCGCGAGCGCGCCGACCCGCGTCATATCGACATGCGCCTCGACGAAGTCGGCGATGGCCTCGAGCCGCGCTTCGAGCGCATCGGTCTCGCCCGCCTGCACGAGCCCCAGGTGGCGCTCGGGCAGGGCGACGGCGTCGCTGCGCGGCAGCGCGCCGACGACCGGGACGCCCAGCGCCTCGATCGCCTCGGCCGCAAGGCGGCGGTGGCGCTCGCTGCCGACCCGGTTCAGGACCACGCCGGCCAGGCGCAGCCGGTCGTCGTAAGTCGCGCAGCCCTTGACGACCGCCGCGGCCGACTGCGCCTGGCCGGAGACGTCGAGCGCCAGGAGCACCGGAAGGCCGAGGACGGCGGCGACGTCCGCCGAGGCGCCGCTCCGTCCGGCCGGCGCAGCGACGCCGTCGAACAGGCCCATCGAGGCTTCGCAGAGCGCGATCGTGCGGCCCGCGCACGCTTGAGCCGCCAGGCCCAGGATGAGCGGCGGCGGCATCGCCCAGGTATCGAGGTTGACCCCCGGCGCGCCCGAAGCGGCGGCGTGGAAGGCGGGATCGATGTAGTCCGGCCCGGACTTGAGCCCGACGACGGCTGCGCCTCGCCGGCGGAAGGCGCGCAGGAGCCCGAGCGTCAACGTCGTCTTGCCGCTGCCCGAGCGCGGCGCGGCGATCATCAGGCCGTCGGTCATCGTCGGCTCGCGACGCCCGCGAAGCGGCGGGGCGAGGGGGAAATGGCGCGATCCAATGTCATGACGCCCATAGACTAGACGAGCGCCCCGCCAAGCGACAGCGCTCCGGGGTCACCCTGTGGCGCGCTCGGAATTTGAGGCCGCTTGGCCGCGGCCTCGAGGTGGCTTTGCACCGTCGGCGAGCCCTCCATTTTGGAATTGTCGGCGATCACCTGACCGGCATAGGCCTTGTACGCCGGATCCTTGATCTTCTGCTCGACCTCTTTCGCTGCGGCGAGGTCGAGCATGGTCGCGCGCGCCGCCTGCGCCACCAGCTCGTGGGTGTCCGCATGGTTCAGGACGGGCGTCGGCGCCGTTTGCGCGAGGGAGGCTTCGGGCAAAAGGGAAACCAGGAGAACCGCCGCCGCGCAGGTCACGCGCATCATGATCGCCTCCGCGACAAGGAATGGTCTGTCGATCCTGAACATGGAGCCGCACTTTTCGTTCCGGGCGTGTCCTCCTAAGGGGATTCCCCTATTGAACGAGGAAAACCGAGCGCCTATCTTTTTTGTGCTTTGGAAATCTTGCGGCAAGGTTGATCAGCCATCCTTGTCGCCGGCGCGTCGCCAGGACTTTCCGGGGAAGGTCCCTATAGGGTGGAACGCTTTTGGAGGAACGTATGCGCCCGATCATTCCGCATGTGTCGCCGTTGCCGTCGTTCGCGGCCGCGGATCGGCAGCCGGTGGGCAAGCGTCCCGGCTGGACAATCCAGTTCGTCTCGCGCGTCATCGCCGCGGTCGCGCGGCGCGCTCCGGGTCGCGCTCGACCGTCCCGCGGCTGACGGATCGCCTCGAGCACGGCCGCCTTCGAGATCGTCTGCACGTCCGCGCGCCGCCGCAGGCCGGCTTGGAATGAAGAGCGGGGCCGCGTGAGTTTTAAGCCCCGAACTTCCGCTCTCCCGCCACCCACGTCTCGCTGATCTTGATGCCGGCGATCGCATCCGGGCTCACCTTGTAGGGATCGCTTTCGAGGATCGTCAGATCGGCCTCCTTGCCCGGCTCGAGCGTACCGATCGAACCCTGGAGGCCGATGTGCCGTGCGGCGTGGACCGTGATCGCCTTCAGCGCTTCGTCGACTGTGACCGCCTGGCCGGCGCCGATTACCGAATGATCGACGACGCAGCGGCGTGTGGCGGAAATCTGCACCAGACGCAACGGACCGGCCGGGGAGACCGGCGCGTCGGTGTGCATGGAGAAGGGGATGCCTGCCTTCAGGCAGGCGGCCATGGGAACCATGAACTCCGCCCGCTCGGGTCCCACGATCTCGTCGCGATAGGTCGAGCCATAGAGGCTCAGCAAGTCGGGAAGAAAGGTGATCTCCGCGCCGAGCCGCTTCGTGCGCTCGAGCTGATCCTGACGCGCCAGCGTCGCATGCTGCAATACGTTCAGCCCTGTGGCCGGATGGTCCCCGTAGGCCGCTTCGATGGCGTCCAGCGCATCGTCGATCGCCGCGTCGCCCTGGCAATGAATCAGGATCGGCCACCCCGCCTCCTTCGCCGCTCGGCACAACTCGGCCATCTGAGACGCGGTATAGTTGGCTTTGCCTCTTTTCATCGTTCGCAGGTAGGGCTTTGTCTGCGCCGCGCTTTCGGCCTGGTTCGAGCCGTCCGCCCAGAATTTCATGCCATAGAGGGAAAACCGGCTGTCGGGAATTTTCCTCGCCTTGTCGCCGGGTCCAAGCGACGCGAAGGCCTTGCTCGCCTCGACCGAATCCGTATTGAGACTACCGCTCATTCGCACCGCCAGCGCGTTTGACAGTTTGGCGAGCATCGGAACCCATTCGGGCTTGATCGACCCTGGCTCGTGCAGCGTCGTATTGCCGGCGGCAGCCGCCGCCTTCGCGTAGGACACGAGCGATTTCGTCATAAGCTCCGGCGTGGCGGCTGGAAGCGCGACAGCCACGAAGCGAAGCAGCGCCGGCGGCTCGTAGACGAGGCCGTTCAGCTTGCCATCAGGGCCGCGGCCGAAATGGCCGCCGCCGGGCAATTCGCCGACATCCTCAGGCACCTTGGCGAGCCGAAACGCCAACCCATTCCCGGCGCCCTCGTGGCCGTTGACGTAAATGACGAAGATCGGATGCTGGATCGAGACCGCATCCAGATCCGTCATCGACAGGTCGCCGCCTTGCAACAGGTTGTCGTAGAAGCTGGCCGTTATCCACTGGCCCGGCGGCGTCGTCGCCGCCAGGGCCCTCAGCGCGTCGAGCGCTTCTCCGCGGGTCCTGTTGGCCTCGAATCCGATATTTGTCGTCAGCTGCACGACCAGCGCAGATAGGACGGTGTGATGATGCGGGTCGATGAACCCCGGGAACAGAACCCGGCCCTGAAGGTCGACGATCCGGGTCGCTCCGTGCGCGAGCGAGGACACGTCGGAGGTCGATCCGGTCGCGAGTATCGCGCCCCCGCCAATCGCGAGCGACTCGACCGGACGCCCTGTGGAGGTCATCGGATAGATTGTCCCGTTGCGAAAGATCGTGTCCGCGCCTTCGGCGGCGTAGGTCTCGCGCCCGGCCGACATCGCGGAGACCGAAGCCCCCGCCGAGATCGCCAGGAATCGGCGTCGGCTCGGCGCGGCTGCCCAGAGGCCGGATGTCAGATGATCGGTGATCAACGAGTTCCCGCACGCCCGGCACATCGGCGCCTCCTCAGAAAGATTGCATCAGCGATGAGGAATTTTCGCGCGGCGGGCTGAACCGGGGAGCGAGGGAAGGCCCCTTCACGCCGAAAACTTCCGGTCTCCCGCCACCCACGTCTCGCTGACCTTGATGTCGGCGATGGCGTCCGGGCTGACGGCGTAGGGGTCGCTTTCCAGGATCGTGAAGTCCGCCTCCTTGCCCCTTTCGAGCGAGCCGAGGCGATCGCCCTGTCCGAGCTGGCGGGCGGCGGCGATCGTCACGGCGCGGATCGCGTCGTCAAGCGATAGGGCCTGATCCGGGCCGACGACCGAATTGTCGATGATGCAGCGCCGCGTCACCGCCGTGCTGATCAGCGCGAGCGGCCCTGGCGGCGAGCAGGGGCCGTCCGTGTGCAGCGTGAAGGGCAGGCCGGCCTTCACGCAGGCCCCCGCGGGGTCCATGAAGGCGGCGCGTTCGGGCCCGAAAATCTGGTCGCGATAGGCGGCGCCGTACAAGCGCACATGGTTCATCAGGAAGCTCGGCTGCACGTTGAGCGCCTTCATCCGCAGGATCTGGTCCGGACGCGCCATCGTCGAGTGCTCGATACGGTTGACGCCAAAGTCGGTCGAGCCCGCGTAGGCCGCTTCGATCGCGTCGAGCGCGATCTCGACCGTCAAGTCGCCGTTGCAGTGGATCTGCACCGGGAGGCCGAAAGCCTTCACTTCCGCGACCATCTGTTTCATCTGAGCCGGATCGAAGTTCGGCGAACCCTTGGAGGTCGAGTTCAGGTAGGGCTTGGTCTGGGCCCCGGTCTCGGTCTGGTTCGAGCCGTCGCCGACGATCTTGACCCCGTAGAGCGAGAACAGCGAATTGTCGACCGGCGCGCCCTTTCCCAGGCCCCGGCTGCGCCAGGGCGTCAGGCCCTTCATGTCGTCGAACATCACGCTCGCGCTGGTGCGGCAGGCGAGCGTATTCGAGAGCTTGGCGAACGGCTCGATCCAATCCGAGCGGATCGTGCCGGGCTCGTGCAACAGGGTGTTGCCGACGGACGCGACATGCCGGGTGTAATCTGTGACCGCCTTGGCCGCGACGTCGGGCGTGATCTTACCGAGGAAGTGGACCGCGAATTTGAGCATCGCGCTTTCCTCGTAGACCATGCCGTTGAGCTTGCCGTCCGACCCGCGGCCGAAGTGGCCGCCGCCCGGCATTTCGCCGACATCGTCGGAGATCGCCGCGATCTTCAGCGCCTCGCTGTTGACGCAGGCGTCGTGCCCGTTCGTGTACCAGACGAAAATCGGATGGTCGGTGGATATGGCGTCCAGCTCCGCCCGCGTGAAATCCCCGCCTTGGAGAAGATTGTCGAAATTGGAGCCGACGATCCATTGCCCTTTCGGCGTGTCGGCCGCTTCCTGCTTGAGATGCGCGACAAGCTTTTCGCGGGTCGGATATTTTGCGTAGCCGACATCGTCGAGGAGTTCGAAGATCAGCGCAGCCAGGAGCGTATGGTTGTGCGGGTCGATCAGGCCCGGCAGCAACGTCCGGCCGGAGAGATCGACGACCTTCGTGTCGCCCGTCTTGAGGCCCATGATCGCGCCTTCATCGCCGACCGCGAGCACCTTGCCGTCCTTGATCGCGATCGCCGAGGCGGTCGGCGCGCCCGGCATCGGACGGATCGTCCCGCCGCGCAGAATGAAATCGGCGCGTTCGTCCGCCGCGAAGGCGGGAGCGGACCCGCCAGCGGTCAGCGCCGCGGCCGTAGCCACCGAATAGGCCATGAAGGCGCGTCGGCTGGGCAGGCCCGCCGCCTTGCCAAGCAGCCCCGCGATCCCCCCGGAATGAAGCTCGTTGCGAAGAAAGATCTGGTTGAAACACCCACGGCACATCTTTGAAACTCCCCAACCTGGCGGCGCGCGGCTCGGACAACGTGACCGCAAACCGCAATAGACGGCGATCGTCACTCAAACGTGTAGCGGACAACGAAATTCAATCGGTATCCGTCAGTTACGCGCAACGCTGACCGCGCAGCCGCCCGGGGCGCGCCTTGTATCGGCCGCGACCGCGGCAAACCTACGGCTTGCCGACGCTGACGACCCGGAAGGTCAGAAGGTCGCCTTCGGCTTCGCGGATGGACACGTATTCGCCGACCCTGAACGCGTGGTCGCCGAAGCGGAATCCTTCATCCTCGTCGTCTGCCGGCGCGCGTGGCGACTTCCATTCGAACGCCCAGGTCGAACCGCCGCGCCCGCCGGCGCGGTGAACGAGCAGGCCCCGCATCGCGGGCTCGTTAACCCAGAAGCGGTGGGCGAAGCATTCGCCCCGATGCGCCTTCCAAGCCTCGAGGTCGATCCGGCCGCCGTCGGTCAGCGGCGCGACGAAGTCATAGCCGTGTCGGATCGACCCGTCGGGAAATTCCTTCGACCGCGCGGCGTGAAGCGTTACCTTGCGTAGGATTGCTGGGCTGGCCGCGGTCATGGTTGCGCTTCTCTCCTCGTTGTTCGCGGGCCCTCGAATTCGAAGCCGTTCGGAAGTTTCCGAACATAGCGCGTCGTTCGGCGCAAGCGCCAGAAGGCGTGTTGCGACCGTTCATCGCGGCCCGCCGGGAGCGGCGCGAAACGGCGCGAAGGCTTTGCGGACGAGTCCAGCCGCCGGCGCCCGACGCCGCGGATATGACGAGACGGAGGACCAGCGCATGCGAGCGCCGTTCAAGGACCCGCTTTTCCGGGGGCAATGGCTGCGGGCGGCGGGACATGCCGCCGCCGGGGGCGCCGATCTCGGCGAATGCATCGCGATCGCCGACAGCATCCGCGAGGGCGACGGCGAAAGCTGGCGAAGCGCCTGGACCGCCTTCGCCGACCGGCTGGCGAACGCCGCGGACAAGAGCTTCGACCGGGGGCTGAGGCAGAGCGCCCACGAGGCCAGCCTGCGCGCCGCCAACTACTACCGCGCCGCGATGCTGTTCGACTTGCAACCGGGGGCGACGGAGCGCTTGCGCGCCGGCTACCGGCTTCAGCGCGCCGCCTTCCGGCGGGCGGCGGCGGCGCGAGACGGCTGGGCCGAACCCCTGGCGATCCCCTTCGAAGGCCATGTCCTGCCCGGATACATGTTCAGGGCGGCCGGCGGCGGCCCGAAGCCGACCCTGATTGTCACGGGCGGTTACGACGGTACGGCGGAGGAGCTTTACTTTTACAGCGGTCCGGCCGCGCTCGCCCGCGGTTACAACCTCGTCTGCTACGACGGGCCGGGGCAGGGCGGCCCGCTCGCCGAGGACGGCCTCGTCTTCCGTCCCAACTGGGAGACGGTGTTTGCGGCGGTGATCGAGGCGGTCGCGGCGCGGCCGGAGGTCGACCGCCGCCGCATCGTCCTGATGGGGCTGAGCTTCGGCGGCTATCTGGCTCCGCGTGCTGCTGTGGGCCGGACGGACCTTGCAGCGCTGATCGCCGATCCCGGACTGTTCAGCCTGCTCGAGGCGACGCGGTTGCGGCTGCCGAAGCCGTTCGCTTCCGCCCTCCCTGACGGGGACCGCTTCCGGCTTGGGCTCATCGAGCGGCTCGTCTCAATGCGGCTCGGATCGCTGACCGGCGGATGGGCGCTTCGTCGCGGCCTCATCGTCCATGGCGTCGACCGTCCGATCGACTACCTGAGACTGACCGCCGAATACACATTGGAGGGTCGCGCCGATCGCATTCGCTGCCCGGCGTTCGTCGCCCGCGCCGAAGGGGACGCGCTCGGCGCGACGGCCGACACGCTCTACAACGCCCTCAAGGGCCCAAAGATCCTGCAACGCTTCAGCGTCGCCGAAGGGGCGGGAGAGCACTGCGAATCCGGGGCGCGCGGATTGTTCAACCAGCGCATGTTCGACTGGCTCGACCCGACCATCGGTCGGACGCCGGACGCATAGCGCGTCGTCGGCGTCCGCTCCGCGAGGCCTCAGTTCGTGCCGCTCTGGGAGGCGGGCTGGCTGTCGGCCGTCTGCTGCGTCGAGGACTGGTTCGACGCCGTCGTTCCGTAGGAGCAGGCGAGCGCGGGGGCGACGACCGCCGCGAGGCCGAGACCGATCAGCAATCCGATAAGCTTCGTGCGCATTGCGACCCTCCGTTTGGCCCCAGCCAGCTTCAAGCCTAGCACGCCCGCCGCGGCGCGCAAGCCGCCGCCCAGCCGAAAGCGTCCGTCAATCGGGCGCAGGCCTTCAAATCCCTGCGATTGGATTCCGCCTCGCCGAGGCCCCCGCTTTTCAGGCGCCGGACAAGCTGGGCGTCACCCTGGCAGCCGCCAAAGTCGCCGCGCGTTGGCGGCGAACAGTTTGTCTCGCTCGTCGGCCGAGGCGCCGCGCGTGATCGCATGGGTGGCGGCGAGCCAGATCGACAGCGAGGCGGCGAGCGTGCAGACCGGCCAGTCGCTGCCCCACACGACGCGGTCCCAGCCGAAGCGCTCGATGACATGCTCGAGAGTGGGCCGAAGGTCGTTGAGCACCCAGGTCTTCGGGTCGACATAGGCGACCACGCCGGAAATCTTGGCCGTGACGTTGGGCCTCCGGGCGATCTCGGCCACTCGACTGCGCCAAAGCTGCGCCAGGCGCGGGGTGATCGAGTGCGCGCCGCAATGGTCGAGGACGAAGGGCACGTCCGGGCAGGCGTCGGCGAGCGCGATCGCCCTGTCGAGCTGGTCGGGCCGGACGCAGAGGTCGAACGGGCGCCCGGCGCCGGAGAGACGCCTGAGGTTTTCGCGGAAAAGCGGCCGCTCGCTCGTGTCGTCCGGAACGACATGCAGCGCGCGCCGGAAACCCTTGACGAACGGATTGGCGAGCGCTCGTTCGAGAAAGGCCGGGAAATCCGGGCTTTCGGGTCGGCAGGCGCTGATTGCGCCCTGGATGAGGACCGCGCCCTCGATCGCGAGGTCCTGGACGTTGCGCGTCTCGGCCTCGATGTCGGGCTCGGCGACGTCGACTTCCATGTGCAGCGCGCCGGCGACGCCGCAGCGGCGCGCCTCTGCCGCATAACGCTCGTAGCGCGCGTCGCGGTCGAGCGCCGGGACGGCGGCGAGCCACGGATAGCTCAGCCGATCGCGGTAGATGAGGTGGAGATGGGTGTCGATGATCCCGGCGGAAGGCATTGGTCGACCCATCTTGAGGCGCCTGCGACGAAGCTAGCAATTCTTTCGCACAAATTTCAGGCGTAAGGGAGTGGGCTCCTTCGCCCGCGCGACTTCGCCTCCGCCGAGCCTTAAGGCGCCGGGCGGGGCGCGTCCGATGGCGCAACCGGAGCCGCCATGCTGGGAGGGTGTCTTTTGAGCCGGGCGAAATCTGACGGGAAGGCGAACAAGCGCATCGGCGGCTGGGTTCTGGTGACCGGCGCGTCGGCGGGGATCGGAACGGAGCTTGCGCGGGCGTTCGCGGCGCGCCGTTACGACTTGGTGCTCGCGGCCCGCAACGAGGCGGCGCTCGAGGCGCTCGGGCGCGAACTCGCCGCGAGTTGCGCAGTCAGGGTGAAGACCGCTCCGGTGGACCTGAGCGAGCCCGAAGCCCCTAAAGCTCTGGCCGAGGCGCTCGCCGCGGCCGGCGTCGAGGTCGGCGTGCTGGTCAACAACGCCGGCGTCCTCTCAGAGGGGCCGTTCGCCGCCGGGCCGATCGGCGACCTCGTCAATCTTCTGCAGGTCAACGTGGTCGCGCTGACCGCGCTGACCCGGCTCTTCCTCGAGCCCATGGTCGCGCGCGGCGAGGGGCGCATTCTCAACGTCGCCTCGATCGCCGCCTTCATGCCGGTCCCCGATCTCGCCGCCTATGCGGCGTCCAAGGCCTATGTGCTGTCGCTGACCGAGGCGCTCGGGGTCGAACTTGGCGGCACGGGCGTCGCCGCGACCGCGCTCTGCCCCGGCCTCACCGACACCGCGATGGTGCGCGGGTCGAGGCTCGGCCGGGCGCCGGCGCTGATGACCATGACGGCGAAGGAGGTCGCGGAGGCCGGCTGCGCCGCGTGCCTCAACGGCGAGGCGGTCGTCGTGCCCGGCCTCGCCAACCGGCTTGTCGCGGGCGGCGCGCCGCTCGCCCCGAGGGCGCTCGTCCGCGCGATCGGCGGCGCCCTGCGCAACGGCGGCTTCGAGCGGCTCGCGGGCGCTCTTCAGGGCCTCGCTCCGGCGAGAGGGAAAGGCAGGCGATGAACTCGGTCCAGGCGAACGGGATCACCATCGAGTATGAGGCGCTCGGGCCGCCGGGCGCGCCGGCGATCCTGCTCATCATGGGCCTCGGCATGCAGCTCGTGGCCTGGCCGGATTCGCTCTGCCAGGGCCTTGCCGCCCGCGGTTTCCGGGTCGTGCGCTTCGACAATCGCGACATCGGCCTGTCGACCCGGATGCCGTCGGCCGGCAGCCTGAGAACCGGCGCGATGATGGCGCGCGCCTTCCTCCATCTGCCGGTGCGGCCGCCCTACACCCTCAACGACATGGCGCGTGACACGGTCGGGCTGATGGACGCACTGGGCATCGGCGCCGCCCACGTCGTCGGCGCGTCGATGGGCGGCATGATCGCGCAGATCGTCGCCGCCGAGCGCCCGGACCGGGTGAAGAGTCTCGTCTCGATCATGTCCTCGCCGGCCCCGGTCATGCCCGCGCCGAAGGTTCTGCGCGCGCTCCTGAGACCCAGGCCGCGCGACCGGGATCAGGCCGGGCGCCGTATGCGCGATTTCTTCCGCCTGGTCGGCGGCGCCGGCTATCCGCCAACCGACGCCGAGCTCAAGGCGAGAGTTCGACCGATCGCTCGGCCGCAGCTACCGGCCCGACAGCTTCGGCCGCCAGCTCCTCGCCGTCCGGACCGGACCGAGCCGCATCGCCATGCTGCGGCGGGTCAGCGCGCCGACCCTCGTCCTGCACGGCGCCGACGATCCGCTGGTGCCGCCGATCGGCGGCAAAATGACGGCCGCGGCCGTCCCCGGCGCGCGCCTGCGCATCGTCCCCGGCATGGGCCACTTCCTGCCGGAGGCGCTGGTCCCGCTGCTGATCGACGAGATCGCCGGACATTGTTGTAACGCTGAAGGCGCGGCCGAAGCTCGCGCTCCGGAAAACGCTGGGGAGACGCCATGAAACGCCTGTCCGCGCTCGATGCGCTTTTTCTCTACATGGAGACGCCCGAGACTCCGATGCATGTCGGGAGCCTGACGATCTTCAAGCCGTCCGAGCCGCAGGAGGATCTGTTCGAGCGCTTTCGCGCCCACACCGCGGCTCGGCTCGATCTCTTGCCGTCCTATCGCCGCCGGCTCGAGCCGACCCCGCTCGGCCTCGATCATCCGGCCTGGATCGTCGAGGACAAGGTCGACCTCGACGCCCACATCCGCCGTGAGGCGCTGCCGAAACCCGGCGGCATGGCGGAGTTGCGCACCCTCATCGGGCAGCTTCATGCCGTCCCGCTCGACCGAAAGCGCCCACTTTGGGAGTACCACTTCATCGAGGGCGTCGAGGACGGAAGCTTCGCGGTCTACGTCAAGGTGCATCATTCCGCGATGGACGGCCTCGCCGGCATGGCGACCCTCGGCGTCACCTTCGATTTCTCGCCTGACGCGGAGCACGAGGGTTCGCCTCCGATGGTCGTTCCACGCGACGCGGAGCCTAACGATTTCATCGAAATGACCAGCACGGCGATCGGCGACTTCATCCGCCAGGGCTTAAGAACGGTCAAATCGCTCCCGGGAGTGGCCAGGGCGTTGACCAGGGCCGCTCCCAACCTCGGCCGCGATGTGCGCTTTCTCTATCGCTATTTGAGTGAGATGCCGCGAACGCCGTTCAACCGGGCGATCTCGCCACATCGGGTGTACGCGACCGCTTCGCTCCCGTTTCCCGAGGTCAGGGCGCTCGCCAAGGCGCGGGGCGTGACGGTCAACGATATCGTTTTGGCGCTGTCGGCCGGCGCGCTGCGCCGCTACCTCCTCGAACATGCCGCGCTGCCGGATAAGGGGCTTGCTGTCGGCGTGCCGGCCTCGATCAGACCCCCCGGCAACGCTCAGCTGAACAACCAGGTGGTGTTCACCCTGTCCCGCCTGCCGACAGACGTCGCCGAGCCCCTGCCGCGGCTCGCAGCAGCCCAAGCGGCTGGCCAGGAGGCCAAGAACCTGTTTGCCGACATGCGCGAGCTGTTGACGACCGACATTTCAATCGTCGCCGCGCCGCTCGTCGTCATGGGTCTGACGAGACTGTGGGCGGCCGCGCGCGGCGCCAACTACCTCTGGCCGTTTTTCAATCTGGTGATCTCGAACGTGCCGGGCCCGAGGCAGCCATTGTATTGCGTCGGCGCGCCCGCCACGCACTATTTCCCGATCTCGATTCCTTACCACGGCTGCGCGCTCAACGTGACGGTGCAGAGTTATCTCGACCAGTTGGACTTCGGCCTGATCGCGTGCCGCGAGACCGTGCCGGACGCGCAGCGGATCGCCGATTTCATCGTCGAGGACTTTGCCGCCCTGAGGGCGTCGGTCGCGGAACTGATGAAGCCCGACGTCGTCGGCAAGATCGTCGTGGCGCTCGGGGCGAAGCCGGCTGAAACCGCAAAACCGGTCCGGCTCGGCGAGCCGACGCCCCCGGAGGCTTCGGCGTCGGCCCCGAAGCCCAAAAAGAAGAGCGACCTCGAGCGCGAGATCGACGCGCTGGGCGGCGCGACCGCCGTGCTCAAGCGCCGCCTCGAGGCGAAGGCCGAGACGCCTCCGCAACCGCCGACGGCAAAGCCGACGACAAAACCCGCGGCCGCAACGGCCAAGGCCGGGGCGAAGCGGCCGCCCCGGCGCCCGGCCGCGCCGGCGCCGGAGGCGGCGCCCGCGAAGGCCCGCCGGCCGCGCCGGGTCGCCAAGGCGCCGCCGGAGAAGACGCGCCGAGCGCCCCGCGCGAGCGGCAGGCCGAAGGCGTAGCTCCGTGGCGAGCGACGGCGGCCGGATCGCCCCGCCTTCGGCGCTCCTGCTCGCCCTCGAGGCGCGCGGCGTTGCGAGTCCCGCCCGGCTTCTGGCGGCGGCGCCGTTCCTGGCGTCCGCGCGGCGCGGCGCGCCTCAGGCGGTGATCGTGCTGCCGGGACTCGGCGCGACCGACCGATCGACGTCGGCGCTGCGCTACTATCTGAAGTTCCTTGGCTATCAGGCGCAGGGTTGGAATCGCGGCCGCAATGTCCGGCCCGCCGGGGCGGATCTGTCGGCTGTCGCGGCCCAGGTGGACGCGCTTCGCAGAGCGACGGGGACGCCTGTCACGCTGATCGGCTGGAGCCGCGGCGGCCTGATTGCGCGCGAGGCCGCGCGCATGGCGCCGGACGCGGTCCGGATGGCGATCACGCTCGGCAGCCCGTTCGCCGCGCCGGCGGCGACGAACGTCGACGCCGTCTGGCGGCGGCTTACCGGCGAGGCCTTCCCGGCGCGGACGGCCGAGCAGTTGAAAGCGCTTGCCGAGCCGCTGCCAATCCCCTGCACCTCGATCTACAGCCGCATGGACGGCGTCGTCGCCTGGAGAGCCTGCCTGCAACCCGAAGGACCGCGGAGCGAAAACGTGGAAGTGCGGGGCTCGCACCTCGGGCTCGGCTTCAACCCCGCTGCGCTGTGGGTCGTCGCCGACCGGCTCGCCCAGCCGCTCGGAACGTGGACGCCGTTTCGGCCGAGCGGGCCCGCAAGCCCGCTCTTTCCGCGGCGCCGAAACCCTGTGACGTAGCGCCGCGGTCCCTCCTGACGCCTTCGCCGGGGCCGTTGATCCGCGTCAATGCGCTTTCGCACAAGCGCGCTAAGCGAAAATTCGAAAAACGATGAATGGAGGGACCGCCATGCCGGTCAAGATCATTCCGCCGACGCCGTCGGCCTACACCTATCCCCTGCTCATCAAGCATCTTCTGCATGCGCCGATGACGCGCGCGCCCGATCAGGAGATCGTCTACCGCGACCTTCGCCGCCGGACCTATCGGGAGTTTCGCGAGCGCATCGGCCGGCTTGCGAGCGGCCTCACCCAGATCGGCGTCGACCAGGGCGACGTCGTCGCCATCCTCGAATGGGATACCGACCGCTATCACGAATGCTATTTCGCCATCCCGATGATGGGCGCGGTGATGCAGACGGTGAACGTGAGCCTCGTTCCCGAGGACATCGCCTACACGATCATCGACAGCGGCGCGACGACGGTGCTGTTCAACGCCGACTTCCTGCCGCTGGTCGAAAAGCTCGCCCCCCATCTGAAGGCAGTCAGGAATTACGTGCTGATGCACGACCGGTCGCAGGCGCCGCCGACCGACTTCGCGATCAAGGCCGAATACGAGGCGCTGTTGTCGATCAGCTCGCCCTATTTCCCGTTCCCGGACTTCGATGAAAACGCAGCCGCCACCATTTTTCACACGACGGGGACGACCGGACGGCCGAAAGGCGTTTATTTCAGCCATCGCCAGATGGTGCTCCATACGCTGACCGGACTGGTGGAATATGGCCTCCCGCCCGGTCACGGCCGCTTCCATCGCGACGACGTCTACATGCCGATGACGCCGATGTTCCACGTGCACGCCTGGGGCTGTCCGTACACGGCGACGCTGTCGGGCGCCAAGCTCGTTTTCCCCGGCCGCTACTCGCCCGAGATCTTCGTCAAGATGATCGACCAGGAGAAGGTGACCTTCACCCATTGCGTGCCGACCCTGCTTCAGATGCTGCTCACGGCGCCGGGCGTCGACAAGATCGACCTCTCCCACCTGAAGATGGTCGTCGGCGGCGCGGCGCTGCCTCCCGCGCTCGCCAGGGCGGCGATGGCGCGCGGCATGGATGTGTTCTCGGGCTATGGGCAGTCGGAGTCTGGTCCCATGCTGACCGGCGCCCACATCAAGTCCAAGCATGTCCGGCCCGATTTCGAGGACGAACTTCCCTACCGGACGTCGTCCGGCATTGCCGCCCCGATGGTCGACCTGCGCGTCGTGGACGAGAACATGGCCGAGGTGCCGCATGATGGCGTGGCGGTCGGCGAGATCGTCGTCCGCGCCCCGTGGCTCACCACCGGCTATCTCAACAACCGCGAGGCCTCGGAAGTGCTGTGGGGCGGCGGCTATATGCACACCGGCGACGTCGCCTCGATCGACCCGGACGGCTATATCCGGATCGCCGACCGGCTGAAGGATATCGTCAAGAGCGGCGGCGAGTGGATCTCCTCGATCATGCTCGAAAACATCATCATGGAGCGGCCGGGGGTCCGGCGCGCCGCGGTCGTTCCGATGAAGGACGTCAAATGGGGCGAGAGGCCGTTCGCGCTCGTCATCCTCGATCCGGACTACATCGGCAAGGTCGGTGAGGACGACATCCGCTTGCACGTCGCCTCGTACGTCGAGCGCGGCGTCATCTCCAAGATTGCGATCCCGGAGAACGTCCGCTTCGTGGCCGAACTGCCTCTGACCTCGGTCGGCAAGGTCGACAAGAGGAAGCTGCGCGCCAGCTTGGTGTGAGGGGGCGGTCGCCGCCCACTACTCGGCCGCCGCAATCCGGGCGGTCGAGGCGGCGTGGGCCTCGACCTTCTTCTGGCGGTGGGCGCGGTAAGCCTCCGGATCGCAATAGACGAGGCGCCGCCATCCCTCGCGGTGGAACGGCTCCCAATGTCCTTCCGGCTGGGCCAGCCGGTCGGCAATGGCATAAAGGGCGGCCGGATGCGCCCCGAGCCCGAGATGGCTCGATTCGACGACGATGTTCTCGGCCAGCGTTTGCCGGGGCTCGAGGCAGCAACGCCAGGGAACGACGCCGTCGGTCGGGCTCCAGATCGAGGTCGTCGGAACCGGGGGCGCCCAACGCAGCGGCAGGGTAAAATCGTGCCAGTCGACGCGGTGGCCGCTGGCATATTCGTAGATCCGCCACGCGTTGGTCTCACGCGGGTGGCCGGTGAAGGGCGAGCCGAGCGTGATGCAGAGCCGCACCATCTCGGGCGAGTGCTTGGCGAGCTCCCGGGCGTAGAGACCGCCGAGGCTCCAGCCGACGAGAACTCACCGCCCGGCCGTGCTCGACCCACAGCTCGCGCATCCGTTCATGAACCCGCTCGATCACGCCCTCCCTCAGCCCGAGGTTGAGCCCTTGTCCCCAACCCGAGGGGGAAAATCCGCGCGACTTGAGGAAGCTCCGCATCACCGCCGTGCTGGCGTCGCCCGCCGTCAGTCCTGGCAGGACGAGCACCGGATGCCCGTCGCCCCTCGGGGCGATGCTCCACAGCGGCCGCATCGCGACGGTCGCGTAGTGCTCCCACAGCGCGCGCGCCTCCAACATGCGCAGCAGGAGCCCGGGAGCGGGTTCAGGCGGAAGGGGAGCGTAGTGACCAGCGGTCATATGACGTTTCCTCGATGTTTTGACGACATTGCATTCATTTGTCGTATTTTTGTCAAGGGAGGGCTTGTCTCCTGTTCACGATTCTCGGGACTGGCCGGGCGGGAACGAGCGCATGATGACATCGGATCGCGCCGTCTCGCCCTCACCCTGCCGCTCTCTGGCGGAGAGGGGCATCCTCTTCCCCCTCGGGGGGAAGAACTTGCCCTCGCCCGAAGACTTGAAGGTGGCGCGAAGGGCCGGATCAGCCTTTTCGGCAGGATGCGGCCAGAATACGTCCCGCTTGAGATCGCGACGCGGGCGCCGATGAATTTCCCTATTCGGGGCGAATTGTTTGCCGTTCCTCAAATCCGAATCCCTGCTCCCTCTTATTCTTCCGCCGAATTCGCGCCGGGCCCGCGCTGCATCGTCTACTACCGATTGCGCGCCGGCGCCCTCCCAGCGCCGCGGCCGTTTGGCGCCCACGGCGCCGGAAGTCGAGGTCGTTCGCCAGGCGATTGCGCAAGGAGAACAAAACATGGACATGAGAGGGGATCGGGGCTAGACTTGGTCTTGAGGTCGAAGCGGTGTCGCTGCGCGCGACAGGTGACCGCGGAGCCGGAACTGCGTTCCGGTCGCGGCAGCCTTTGTAGCCGCGATCGCTGATCGCGGCCGACGCGATCAGCGATCGCGTCTACAGGGCGCGGGACGCCGTAAGGGGGTTCGCGATGGCGAAGTCTGGCATGGAGCGGCGCGGCCGACGCGATCAGCGATCGCGTCTACAGGGCGCGGGACGCCGTAAGGGGGTTCGCGATGGCGAAGTCTGGCATGGAGCGGCGCGGAGGAGTCGAAGGGCGACGCGGCGATCCAAAGGAACGAGAGCGCCCGCCGTTCCCTTGGGATCGCAACGCCGCCAAAGCCCGTCGGCGGCTCGCGACGACGGCGCGGACACTGGTGTGGAGCCAGGCGCCTTGGCCCTGCTCGGGGCGCGACAATCGCCCGGAAATTCCAGCGCAACCCATTGATATCATGGATTCCGCGCCCGGGAATCCGATCGCGGCGGAAGCCCCGGGCGGCGCGGACGCGGAGCGCAGCGGCTCTCGCGCGTCCGCGCCCGCCGTTCCCTTGGGATCGCCACGCCGCCAAAGCCCGTCGCAAGACTGGCGTCTTCAACGCCCCTCGGCGGCTCGCGATGACGGCGCGGAGACTGGCTTGGGGCCAGGCGCCTTGGCCCTGCTCGGCCGCGACAATCGCCCGGAAATTCCAGCGCAACCCATTGATATCATGGATTCCGCGCCCGGGAATCCGATCGCGGCGGAAGCCCCGGGCGGCGCGGACGCGGAGCGCAGCGGCTCTCGCGCGTCCGCGCCCGCCGTTCCCTTGGGATCGCCACGCCGCCAAAGCCCGTCGCAAGACTGGCGTCTTCAACGCCCCTCGGCGGCTCGCGATGACGGCGCGGAGACTGGCTTGGGGCCAGGCGCCTTGGCCCTGCTCGGCCGCGACAATCGCCCGGAAATTCCAGCGCAACCCGTTGATATCATGGATTCCGCGCCCGGAAATCCGATCGCGGCGGAAGCCCCGGGCGGCGCGGACGCGGAGCGAGGCCGCTCTCGCGCGTCCGCGCCCGCCGTTCCCTTGGGATCGCCACGCCGCAAGCGCCGCAAGCGCCGCGCCGCGTCGGCTCAGGCCGGCCTACTTGGATGCGAGCGCCGCAATCCGCTCTCGGGCGCCGCCGACGCCGGCGGCGAGCGCGCGCGAATAATAGCTGCGCGCCACGCCCTCGTCGCCCTTCATGCCGAGCGCGCCGAGATGGGCGAGCGTCGTCGGGTCGTAAGTGTCGCCGAGCGCCATCAAAGCCCGGGGGTCGCCCCCTTCGGCCGCCCGCTTGAGGAAGGCGCGGGCCGAGGCGACGTCGCCCTTGGCGAAGGCGATCAGGCCCTCGGCGCACAGGCGCCGCGCGTCGTCGATCGGGATGGTGATCGAGGCGATCGGCGTCGTGTCGAGGCTTTGTCCGCGGAGCGCGTGCGCGAGCTTGTCGATCGCCTCCTTGGCGATGCCGTGGGCCGTGACGGTCGGCGCCTTCGGCGGCACCGGGGCGGCGATCGTCTGGCTCACGAACACCGGTTGCTCGACCTCCGCCTTGAGCGAGGCGCTCGACGGCTCGATGCGCGGCCAGAATGCGATCACCAGCAGTGCGACGCAGCACCCCGCGATCAGGCCCGCGCCGAATTTCCATGCGTAGGGCAGGGTGGTCCTCCTTTATTGCATCAGGCTTCGCCAGCGCGTCAGGCTGTCGTAGAGCCGGTCGGAATCGTCGGGTTTCGGACCGCCGTCGGCCTCGGCCGTCTTTGCCGCGGCGCGAAACGCGTCGAGCGAGGCGTCGTCCGAGGCCTTGTGATCGTCGATCCATGCTTGCGCCGCGGCAAGCCTCGGCCACTCGGCGTTCGCCACCGTCAGGCCCGCGGCGAGATTGACGTCGCGCCAGCGCCGGTCGCGACCGTCCGCCAGGATCGAATTGTAATTGTCGAAGAAGATCCGGGCCACACGGCCGAGCGCCTCGGCGCGCGCAGTGCCCGCCGGGGCGTCGAGCGCGACGAGCGCCATCGGTTCGGCCACCGTCTCGACCGAATCGTTGGCCGTGACCAGGTTCGGCCGGTCGGAGGCGGCCACGCGCGCCGGCGCATAGGTCTGATCGAGTTGGGGCGACCAGGGGATGGCGACGAGATGAAAGCGCCCGTCGTCGCCAAAGCCATCGAGCGCATGCGCCTCCCGGCCGCCCAGCACCACGACGGCGTCGCGCTTGCCGGCCGCCAGCGCCGCGAGCGCGTCCGTCAGCGGCTCGTAGATCGGATTGACCGTCACGCCGAGGCGCTGGAACAGGAGCTTTGCGGTGATCCCGGTCGTGCCGTCCGGGTCGCCGAAACTGACCGACTTGCCGTTGAGGTCGCTCAGCGACTTGACGTCCTTCGACGCAACGATCTCGACGGTTTCCGGCGCGAGCGGCGCGACGAGCGGCACGCGCTTCCCCCAGTCGGGCTGGTATTTGACGCTGACTTCGAGCGAATCCAGGGTGACGATGGCGAAGTCCGCCATGTCCGCCCGCATGACTTTCAGTACGCCCGTCGGCGCGGTCGAACCGACGATCGCCCGGCCTTGCGCGCCCTGGTCGCTGACGACCTGGACGACGTCGCGCGCCATGCTGCTGGCGACGAGGTCCCCCGGATCGGCGAGGATGGAGAAAGGCTTCAGCGCCGCCGTCGCGGCGACCGCCGTTCCCGCCGCAACCACAGCGCCGGTCGCCGCGCCGGCCGCAGACGCCGTCTCGGCCTTCGCCGGGGGCGCGGAGCGGGCGTAGAAATGGCGCCCCGCGCCGCCGCGCCAGGCGCCATGCCAGAGGACCCGCTTGCCGTTGTGATAGACGGGATGGTTGTAGCGCACCAGCGCGCCGGCGGCGTGCGCGCCTACCGACGAGGCAGCGCTCGCGGCCACGGCCACGGCCAGCGCGAGGGCTACGACGCGCGCGTGCGCGACTTGGCGCGGGCGCTTTTTCAGCCGCACGCGTTTCATGACCCAGCCCTCATGCTTCGGGCGTCCGCCTTGACGTTCCGCTCGTCATCGGGCGCGGAACCTGCCGTCGAATTGCGACCTCATCATGGCGCGCCATATTTCCGCTTGACTGTGGCGCCGAAGGCGCGAATCGGAGAATCATAGTTATCAGGGGGTTACCAGTTCCTTGAGCGCGGCGTCCAGGTCGGCCCGCGACAATTGTTTTATCGTCGGTCCGTCGAGATAAACCAGCGCCGCCGCGATTTGTCGGGTCGGATAGATCGGCTCGAGCGCGGCGCGGTAGAGGGCCAACTGGGCGACATGCGCCGCCCGAGGCCGGGCGGGAGCGGGGCCGAGCTTGAAATCGGCAATGAAAACGGAGGCTTCGGTGACCGCGAGCCGGTCGAGGCGGCCGGCGAACGGCAGGTCCGGCCGCCCCGGCCGCGTCAGGGCGCCGGCAAACGGCGCCTCCCCGCGCGAGCCCGGGCCGAACAGGGCCTGCAGCTCGGGCGAACCGAGCACGGCCAGAACCTTATCAACTAACTCAACACGTTCTTCAGCCGGTAGCGCCGAGGCATGGGCGCTCAGGTACGCTCGCGCCGCCTCCGCGCGCCTGGCCGGCTCGACGGCGGGCAAAAGCTGCAGCAGGGCGTGCGCCAGAACGCCTTCGAGGCGACGCCCCGCGGCGCCGTCGCGCGCCGCGAGCGCCTCGGAGGGGCGCAGCCGGGCGACCGCCGGCTCCGGCGCGGCCCGGGCCGTCAGCCAGCCCGGCAGGGATAGGGCCCCAGCCGCCGGCGCGCCCCCGCCGCCGTCTGCGACGAGCGCCTCGCCATAGCGCTGGACGACCGCGCGCTCGTCCCAGATGGCCGGCGCCTCGAACGCCAAATCCTTCAAGCCTTCGGCGACGAGATCGTACCAGCAGCCCTCGGGACGGCGCTTCAGGGTCTCGTATCCGGCGACGACGAGGCGCTCCGCCGCACGGGTCATCGCGACATAGAGCAGCCTCCGGTGCTCGCCCGCTTCGGCCCGTCGCCGCGCCTCGCGCGCCTCGGCGACCGCAGCGCAGTCCTCCGCCGGCTTGCGGCTCCACGCGAACAACGGCGGCCCGTCCGCGCGCTGCGGCGAAAGAGGCATGAGCTTGGGGTCGTGCTGGCCGCCCGGCGCGACCGCCGTATCGGGCAGAAACACGATCGGCGCCTCGAGGCCCTTGCTCGCGTGGACGGTCAGCACCCGCACGCCGTCGCTTTCCGCCTCGAGGTCGCGCTTGATCTCCGCTTCGTCCTCCTCGACCTCGGCGAGGAAGCGGGTCAGCGACGGCGCTTCGCTCCGCTCGTGGGCCAAGGCCAGAGCGAGGAACTCGTCGATCGGCTCGGCGGCGTCATTGCCGAGCCGGGCGATCAGCGCCTTGCGTCCGCCGTCCTCGCCGACAAGGCGGGCGTAGAAGGCGTAGGGCCCGAGCCGCTCGGCGCGGTCGCGCCAGACCTCGAGGCGGCGCCGGGCGGCCTGCGCGTGCGGCTCCTCCGAGGCGGCGAGCGCGGCGGCGAGCGAGGCTCTGCGGTCCGCGGCCAGCGCGTAAAGCACGTTCTCGCCGAGGCCGATCAAAGGCGACTTGAGGACGCAGGCGAGCGTCAGGTCGTCGTCCCGCGTCAGCGCCGCATGGCCCGCGGCGATCAGGTCCATGACCGCGATATGGTCCCTGAGCTTGAGCCGGTCGGCGCCGGCGACCTTGACGCCGCGCATCTTCAGGGCCCGGATCATCGCCTCGAAGAAGGCGTTGCGTCGCCTGACCAGGATCATGACGTCGCCGGCGCGGATCGGGCGAGGGGCGTCCGTTTTTGGGTCCACGACCCGCTCGCGCGAACCGGCCGCGGTCCAACGCGCGATCTGCTCGGCGATCCGGCCAGCCAGGATCACGGGGGGCGCGTGGGCCGCCGGTTCGTCGAGCGGCATCCGCCAGTCGTCGGGGTCGGCCGGCTTCTCGGCTTCGACCGTCGGCCAGATTTCGACCACGCCCTTGAGGGTCTTCCGGATCGCCTCGTGCAAGGGCGGAGGCTCGCCCTCGTCGAGAAGGCCGGTCCGCGCCGCCTCGGTGGCGAACGTCATGTCGACCGCCGCCAGAATGGCGGGCGCCGAGCGGAACGAGAAGTTGAGCGGCACGCGCTCGAACGGCTTTTGCGCCTCGCGGCAGCGCCGCTCGAATGTGCGCCGCATCTCGCCGAAAAGCTTGGGCGCCGCGCCCTGGAAGGAGAAGATCGACTGTTTCTCGTCCCCGACCGCGAACACGGTGCGATTGCGCGGTCGCGCGCCCTCCCCGGTAAAGAACTCCTCGGTCAGCGCTTTGACAATGCGCCACTGCTCGGCCGAATTGTCCTGCGCCTCGTCGATCAGCAGGTGGTCGAGGCCATAGTCGAGCTTCTGCATCACCCAGGCGGCGCTCGACTGCGTCACCAGCGCGAGCGCGCGGGCAATCTGGTCGGTAAAGTCGAGCGCGCCGCGCCCGGCCTTGGCAGCGGCGAAAGCCTTGAGGATCGTGACCGCGACGGCGAACAAGGCGACGCTGCGTTCCAGCGTCTGGGCGGCGCGGCGCTTCTCGCGCAAGCCTTCGAGACGCGCTTGCTCGTGCTTGAGGTCGCCTTCCAGACCCGGGAGCTTGTCGCGCAGCTCTTTGCAGGTGAGATGACCCTTCTCCCCGCCGCGGGGATCGCCTTCGCCGTCCTTGATGAAGAAGGCGCCAAGCAGCGCCTGGACCCTTTCCGACCGTTCCATGTGGGTGTCCGCCGCATGAAGCGCGGCCGCGAGCTGCCTGTCCCTGTCCTTGCCGGCGGCGAGCCCCTGCGCCCACGCCAATCGGCGCCTGTGCCCGATGTCGCCGCCCAGCATCTCGGCCTCGACGCCAGCGGCCGTTTCGTTCCCGGCGAGGCCAAGTCGGTCGCGCAGCGCCTCGCCATAGGCCGCGGCGCCGCCGTAGGCCCTGAACGTCTCGGCGACATCCAGCGACTCCTCGAGCAGCTTACCAAAACCGAATGCGCCAGCCTCGCGCGCGACAAGGTCGAGCGCCGCCTTGCCCTCGAGCCCCGCTTCGAGCGCCGCGATCGCGTCGTTGCGCGCCTCGATCATCAGCGCCGCCGCCTCGCGCTCGTCGACGACCTGGAAATGCGCCGGAACGTTGGCCTCGAACGGAAAGAGCTGCAACAGCCGTTCGCAGAAGGCGTGCAGGGTCTGGATTTTGAGGCCGCCCGGGGTTTCGATCGCCCGGGCGAACAATTGTCGGGCGAAGGCGAGCGCCGGAGGTCCGGGGCGGGCAGCGCCGGTCTCGATGATCCTCGCGGTCAGCGCCTCGTCGTCGAGGCTCGTCCACTCGGCGAGCGTCGTGAAGATGCGGCCGGCCATGTTGGCCGCGGCGGCCTTGGTGAAGGTCAGGCCGAGGATCTGCGCCGGCTTGGCGCCGTCGAGCATCAGCCGCAGCACGCGTTGGGTCAGCACATGCGTCTTGCCGCTGCCAGCGTTGGCGGAGACCCAGGCCGACGCGTTCGGGTCCGAGGCGAGCGCCTGGTTGCGCCTGAGCGATTCCGGGATGTCGAGGCGGCGGCTCATGCCCCGTCCCCCGCCAGCGCTTCGCCAGCGCCGCCGGCGAGCGACCATTCCTTGACCCGCGCCAGATGGTCGTAGTCGGCGAAGCGGCTGGCGAATTTTGGCATCGGACGCGATAGGTAGGGCGTGTTGGGATCGGCGAACTGGTTGAGCAGGACCTTGAGGTCCGCGAGGTGGCGGGCGGCGAGCCTGGCGAGAGGTTCGCCTTTGTCGGCCGCATCGCGCGCCTTGCCGCCGTCGGGACCGCCGAGCTTGAGATAGAGCGCCTGCTGAGGCGGCATCGGTCCAAGGTCGGCGAAGCCGCCTTCGGCCAGAATCGCGGCCTCGAGCGTCAATTGCGGCGCAAGGCCGATCGTCACCTCCTTTATGCTTGGCGGCGTTCCGCTTTTATAGTCGATGAGCCGCGCCTCGCCGTCGGCGAGCCGGTCGATCCGGTCGGCGCGCGCCGTGAGCGTGAACGGCGCGCCGTCGCTGAGCGCGAATTCGAGCGCGCCCTGGCGTTCGACGTAGATCCGCTCGATGGCGCCGCGGCTTTCGTTCTCGAACCGGATGACAAAGTCGATCGCCTTCTCGATATTCGGCCAGTCGAGACCCGAGAAGGCCGGGTCTCTCAGGAGCGCGGCGAAGCGGGTGCGTGCGAAACCGACCAGCGCCGCGCGCGCTTCCGCCGGCAGCGCGCCGGCTGGGAAGGCTTTGGCGAAATCCTCCAGCGCCCCGTGCCAGGCCTCGCCCGCCTCACGGGGCCCGAGCGTGCGCTCGACCGGAGGAAGGACGCCGAGCTTCAGGATCCGCTCGGCGTAGATTGCGTAAGGGTCGCGGCGCAAGGTCTCGATCCGGGTGACGCTGAGCGAGCGCGGCCGCTTTTCGACCGGCGGCTTCGGCGCAGGCGGCTCGACTGGAACAACCTCTTCCGGCTGGTCGAGCGCGCGCGCCCAGGCGAGATAGGTTTCGCCGCGCCGCTCGGCCGCCTTGGTCGCCGGCGCGCCGGCGGCCGCCGCGAGGCGCAGCAGAAGACGCGAGGCGACAGTCGGCTCGCCGCCGCGTTTCCTGGCGCGGCTCAAAATCGCCTCGCGCGCGCCGAGCGCTGCGGCGAAATCGTGCGCCGTTTGGCCGATCCGCCGCTCGGGCGGCGAGAGTCCGAGCTCCGCGCGCATCGGCCGGTTGAGGAACGCGTCGGTGTCGACCGACGGCGGCCACACCTTTTCGTCGAGGCCTGCGATCAGCACGCGGTCGAAGGCGAGCAGGCGCGCTTCGAGCAGGCCGAGGATCTGAAGCCGCGGATTGCCGCCCGGCGCAGGCGGGGCGCGCACGCCCGCAAGCGCGTCGTCGACGAGCCGAACGTACTGGCCGAGCGCGCAGGGAAAGCCGTCGCCGGCCGCCGCGCGCCACTCTTCGAGCAAGGCCTCGAGCGCCGCGAGTCCGTGCGGCGCGGCGCGGTCCCGCTCCGGCGCCTCGAGCACGGCCGCGAGCGCTGCGCGATGGGCGTCGAGCCAGCCGCCGAGCGGCGTCGAGGGTTTGAGCGCGCGCAAAGGGCCGAGCGCCGCCGCGCAGTCGCGCGCGAGGCGCTCGCCCGCGGCGCGCTTCGTTTCGCCGATCGAGCGCACGGCGGGATGGGCGTGGCCATCTGCGGCTGCGGCCCGCGCCGCCTCGAACGCAGCGTCGAGATCTTCGAGGGCGGGGATCGGCGCGGCGCGGAAGACGCCGATCTCGAGCGCCCGCGCCGCCGCGTCCTTCTCGGCGCGGCCGCGGCCGAAGCGCGCCGCGGGGTGGGCGATCAGCGCCTGGACCGCGAGCGGCCGGAATTCGAGGGCCGCTTGCAGAACGAGGCGCGCCAGGGCGCCGGCCTCGGTCTCGCCGAGCGCGCGTCCGGCTGAATTCTCGACCGCAACGCCCCAGCGCGCGAGCTCCGCCGACACCCGGCGGGCGATCGACGGATCTGGCGTGACGAGCGCCGCGGTCTTACCGGGCGTCTCCAAAACTTCGCGCATCGCGATGGCCAGCGCCAGCGCCTCCTCTGTCTCGTGGTCGGCCGCGATCACCGTCACGTCCGCGAGCGCCTCGGCGACGGCGGCGGGAGCGAGCGCGTCCTTGCGGTCGCGCCACGCGTCGGTCGATTCGGCCGGTCGGAGCGCTTCGCTGACTAGCGCGGCGCGCGCTGAAAGCGCCCTGGTCGGCGCCCCGAGCGGACGGACCTCGTCGCGAGCCACGCCGATGAGCCCGATCAGCCGGTGAAGCAGGGCCTGGGGGTGGCCGGCGAGTCCCTGCGCGTCGCCGTCGCGCGCCCCGATCATCTCCCAGGCGCGGTCGTCGAGATGGGCGTCGAGGCCGGGCAGGACGACCGCGCCCTCATCGGCCCTGGCGACGGCGGCGATGAGGCGCGCGGTGGCGCGGTTGGCGCCGGTCGAGCCGGCGATAAGGGTCGGCCCCCGGCGGGCGCCCGAGGCGAGCCCTGCGACCTCGGCTTCGACCAGCGCCGCGACACGGGCCGCGCGATCGATAAGGCCCTGCTCAACCAGCCAGTCCGGCCAGGCGGCGAAGGCGATTTTCAAGAAGTCGAGGGTGATCCCCCAGTAGCGGTCGTAGCTCTGGGGCGCCAGCGTGTCGAGCGCCTTCGGATCGACCTTGTCGATGATCATGTCGTCGATCAGCGCCGCAAGGTCGCCGGCGAGCGCATAGGCTTCCGCCGGAGTCGCGGCGACCAGCGCCGGCTCGCGGGGGTCGAAGGCGAGGCCGTTCGCGTCCGCGCCGCGGATCGCGCCGCGCAGGGCCTGGCCCCACCGGCGTACGAGCGTCGCCAGCATGTGCCGGCGCGTGAGCGCGCCGACCGCGGGCGGCGGCCCGGGACGCGGCGCCTCGTCCGCCGCGTTTTCGGCGAAGGACGCGGGCTCGTCCGGCTCGAACGCGCCGAGCGGGGCGATGCGCGGCAGGATCAGGCTCGCGCGCCCGCTCGCCGCAACCAGCGCCTCGGCCAGAGCCGCGGCGGCCCGCTGGGTCGGCACGTAGATCGTGGCGTCGGCCAGCGCCAGGGACCCGTCGACGCCGGGAAAGCCCTCGATCAGCGCGCCATCGAGGAGGGCGCGGCTCAGCGTCGGCAGGAAGGGGACGCCGGGGGGAATCGTGAAGACGCGGGGGGCGCGAATCGGCATGCCCTTTTGTCCCGCCGCCTTAGGGCGAAAACAAGATTCGTGGACCTCTGAGGGCGGGATAACCCCGACTCGCGGCTCCCAAGGCGGACGCGAGTCGCCCGGCCGCGTTGTCCTCGTCAGCCTCCGAGCGCGGCCGCCAGCCGGCCCCAGTGCGCCTCCGCGGCCGGGAGGCCGAATCGCAGCCAGTCGGGGCGGTCGGCGAAGGGGCGGGTCAGGATTCCGGCGGCCATCAGGCGCTTGAAGGCGTGGCTGGCGCCGGGCCGCGCCGCCAGGCGGAAGAGCCGCGTCCCGCCGACGACGCGCCAGCCGCCGGAAGCAAGCAGCGCATCGAGCCGCGCCGCGTCTTCGGCGAGGCGAGCGGCCGCCGCCGCGAGCCAGGCCGAATCGGCGAGCGCCCGGGCGCCGATGGCGATCGCCGGTCCGCTGACCGGCCAGGGGCCGAGGGCCGCGCGCAGCGGCGCCGCGACGTCGGGCGAGGCGACGGCGAAGCCGAGCCTCAGGCCCGCGAGCCCAAAGGTCTTGCCGAACGAGCGCAGCGCGACCGTCCCGCTTGCGGGAAGGATCGGCGCGAGGCCCGCCCCGGGGTCGAAGTCGGCGAAGGCCTCGTCGACGATCAGTAGGCCGCCGCGCCCGGCGAGTTCCGCCTGCAGGGCGAGGAGATCGCGGCGGCCGACGATCCGGCCGTCCGGGTTGTTCGGGTTGGCGACGATGGCGGTCGCCGAGCCGGCGAGCGCGTCGAGCGAGCCCGCCTCGGTCAGGCCGACGCCGGCGGCCCCGAACGCTTCCGCATAGCCGCCATAGGTCGGCGCGAGGGCGCAAGCCTCGCCGCGAGGGGCGAGCCGCGCCAGGACATGCAGCAGCGCCTGCGAGCCCGGTCCCGCGACGACCGAACCGGCCGGGGCGCCGTAACGCTCGGCGGCCGCCGCTTCGAGCCCGGCGAGCGCCGCGCGATCGGGCAGCCGCGCCCACGCCTCGGGGGCAAGATCGGGCAGGGGATAGGCGTGCGGGTTGATGCCGGTCGAGAGGTCGATCCACGGCTTTGGCGCCTCGGGGGCCAGCCGTTCGGCGACGTCGAGCGCGCCGCCGTGATAGGTGAGGCCGTCGACGCCCGCCTCGCAGGTCCGCCCCGCCATCATGTCCCTTTCGCATTCGCTGCCGCTGGCGCTGGCCGCGCTGATGATCGAAGCGCTCGCCGGCTACCCGGCGCCTCTCTATCGCGCCGTCGGCCATCCCGTCACCTGGATGGGCGCCTGGCTCGATTGGCTCGAGCGGCGACTGAACCGGCCGAAGGCGGGGTTTGCGGCGCGGCGCCGCGCGGGCGTCCTGGCGCTGCTCGGGTATCTTGCGCCAGTCGCGCTGATCGCTGTCGCGCTGACGGCGGCGCTGTCCGGCCGAGGGGTTGCGGGCTTCCTGGCGCTCGCGGCGCTAGCCGCCAGCTTGCCGGCGCAGCGGAGTCTCGATGCCCATGTGCGCGCGGTGGCCGACGGGCTCGACCGCAGCCTGGACGAGGGGCGCCGCGCGGTGGCGATGATCGTCGGCCGCAACCCGGACGTGCTCGACGCCGCGGGGGTGGCGCGGGCGGCGATCGAGAGCCTGGCCGAGAATTTTTCCGACGGGGTGGTCGCGCCGGTTCTTTGGACCGCGCTCGGCGGCCTTCCCGGCGGAGCGGTCTATAAGGCGATCAACACCGCCGACAGCATGATCGGCCATAAGACCGAGCGCTACGCCGCCTTCGGCTCTGCGGCCGCGCGGCTCGACGACCTCGTCAACCTGCCGGCCTCGCGGCTCGCGGCCTTATGGCTCGTGCTGGCCGCGAGCCTCGCGCCGGGCGCGTCGGCGGGCGAAGCGGCGCGCGCGGTCAGCCGCGACGCCCAAAACCACCGCTCGCCCAACGCCGGCTGGCCGGAAGCCGCCTTGGCCGGCGCGCTGGGCCTAAGGCTCGCCGGCCCGCGCGTCTATGGCGAGACGCGGATCGAGGATGCGTTCATGGGGCGCGGCCGGCGCGAGGCGACCGCAGCCGACATCCGCCGCGCGCTGACCGTCTATCGGCTCGCCTGCCTGATCGAGGGGTTCGCCCTGGCGATCGCCGCGGCGATCGTTTGACCGGGCCGACGGGGGCTCCCCAGAGCTTCAGCAGGCCATTGCGCCATTGAGCGTCATGCGAGAGGTGACGAATCCCACGCCGCTCGGGTTCGGGACCGTCGCGAGGACGACCGGGGTTCCGACAGGCGCAGGGGTAGCCTCGGCGAGCCAGCCGCTCCCGGGCGCGGATTCAACCTTTCCAACGGGTTGCGGCGGGATTCCCGGGCGCCTCTCAGGCGACGCGCCGGGCGGGGCCGGGTCGGGCAGGAGATCGGCGGGTGCGAACGCATGCGGCTCGCCGGCCGCCGCATCGGCCTTGCCCGATGCCTCCGTGGTCAGCGCATGTCCGGGCGCGGATTCCATGTTTTCAAGGTGTTGCGAGAGGTTTTCCGGGCGATCGTCGCCTGCGCAGGCGAACGGGCTCGCGACGAGATCGGGGGAAGCGGCTACATAGTCCGGCAGAGCGCCGGCCTCGAGTCCCGAGTCCGCGCTGCCCTCCGGGGCTGGCCTGATCCCGGGCGCGGAATCAATCATTTCAATTGGTTGCGGCAGGTTTTCCGGGCGGACGCCAATCGGTCCCTTCTCCCTCCCCAGGCCGGACCCGGGCGCGGAATCAATGTTTTCAAGGCGTTGCGCTGAGTTTTCCGGGCGCCCGTTGACCGCCAGCTTCAAGTCTCCTGCTTGCGACGCAAGCTTCGCCCAGCAGCCCCACGCCACCTCTAACGCTGAGGCCTCGTCTACCGGCGCGTCGAGCCCCAGGTCCCCGGCCTGTGACCCGCGGGCGATCCGGGGGGACGCCTCCGGCCGGGCCCATTCGGCGGCGAAGACGCCGCCGTAGCGGTCGAGCTCGCGCACGATCTTGACCACCTGGTCAACCGCCTTGAGGTTGGTCGGCGACATGGCGCTGTAAGCGACCAGCAGCGCCTCGTTGAGACGGCTGAGTTGAATGGCCACGAACTCCGCGGGCGGATGCGGTATGCGGCGGGCGAGCCCCCGGATCCCAGTCCGGGGGTCGCGGACGACGGCGGGCAACCTCTTCTCGCCGACTCCCACCCGCGCCGCGATCTCGGACACCGAGACGCCGCGGTTGAGATATTCGACGATCCTCTGCTCGCGCTTGAATTTCGCCAGCCGCGCGGCGCGCGGGTCGGCTGGAGGCGGGGGGGCGGTTGGCGAGGTGGTTTCGAGACAGGCGGACATTCTGCGTTTTCTTTCTAATAAAGAGAACTATAGAACATCCATGTCCAGAAGGCAAGGAATTGTCGCCGGGTTCCACTTTGGTCGCATGGCTGCAAGGAATGGGCGAGCACGCTTCGCCCGGGCGATCACGCCCGTCTGATATACAATATATGTCAGTTAAAACTGCGCGCCCGACTCAGCGACCCGGGATGCTCACGTCCCCACCGCGCCGGCGATGATGATCGCCTTGAGCCTTTGCGATCTCCTCGCTTGGCCATGACGCGGTGCGGTAGATCCTGGCGCGGAACCCCTCGGCCTCGAGCCGGATGACGCTCCGCTCGGCGGCGGCGCGGGACGCGAACAGGTGGTTTTCGGGCTCTGCGCCGTCAATGCCGAGCACGTGGACTGTGTACATCGCGGCTTCCCCTGAGGCGGTCGGCTCGGCCCGACGCCGATCGCCGGCCGGGCCTTGTGACCTGAGCGGCCCAGACGTCCGGTGCGTCTGAGCCGCCAGGTTGGGGACGGGGGAAAGGGCGTCTCTCCCTCGGGGGATCCTGGCGGAACTCTCCCTCGGGTTCGGCTTCTTCCCTCCATCGGGCCGCGATCCTTTTTGCGGGGACCCGCAAATCGCCCTGCGGCGCCCTCGATTAGGCGCCGGGTCGAGGCGAGCGACAAGCGCGCGAAAGGCTAAGCGCCATCCGTCTTTCGGCTGCGCCCGGCAACTATGCACTTGACTTAGCCCCGCGGATGCGGTACAAACAGGCCATTGGAGAAACCCGATGACCAGCCTGTCCGAACCCCGCTTTCATGACGAAGACGCAGCCCGTGAACATATTGAAGCCTCGCGTTGGGCCGATGGCGTTGTTTGCCCGTTTTGCGGTTCGCTGAACGTGCATCGCATGGAAGGCAAGACGCAGGCCGGTTATTTCCTCTGCAACGATTGCCGCGACAAGTTCACTTGCCGAACCGGAACCGTCATGGAACGGTCCCATGTTCCGTTGCACAAGTGGCTTCTTGCGATTCACTTGATGGCGTCGAACAAGAACGGCGTCTCGGCCCTTGAGTTGATGCGCAACCTTGACCTCGGCTCTTATCGTACCGCTTGGTTTCTCGCGCATCGCATCCGCGAGGCGATGACGGATCGTGAGCCGAACAAGACCAGCGGCCCGCTCGGCGGTGAAGGTAAGATCGTTGAAGCCGACGAAGCCTTTATAGGAGGCAGCAAGACCAATCGCGCTCATCGCGAACCAGCCCCGAAGAAAGCGGTCATGACGCTCATTGAGCGGAACGGCAGCGCCCGCTCGTTTCATGTTCCAGACGTGACGGCGAAGACCCTTCGAACGGTCCTCATGACGAACGCCAACCGCAAGAGCACGCTTATGACCGACGAGTCGTCAACCTACACGAAGATGGGGCGCGAATTTGCCAAGCATCGCAGCGTCGATCACAGCCGCGACGAATACGCCTACGTCGAAGGCCGCACCGGCCTCGTTGTGTCGATCAACGTCAGCGAGAACTATTTCAGCCTTCTCAAGCGCGGGATCGACGGAACCTATCATTCCGTCAGTGAGGCGCATTTGAACCGATATCTCTCGGAATTCGATTTCCGTTACAGCAACCGGGTCAAGCTCGGCGTTGACGACGCCATGCGCGCGGCAAAAATTCTCAAGGGCGTTGAAGGCAAGCGGCTCACCTATGATCAGCCTGCGAGCCATTAGGGGATCGCACGAACTGCCATGGACGCCGTCTGATAAGCCGGGAAGATCGACCGCAGGCGCGCGACGCCGCAAACGTCGCTAACTCTTACCAAACAGGATGGCCCGACATGCCCGCCACGATTTTACGCACAAGCGTATCGCCGGATGACGGTGTCGATCGCGTTCAGCTTGAAATCTCCGACGCACCCCTTCAAGTTGGGAATGCGTCCATGGAAGGCTCCATTCGCATGAGCGTGGAAATAAAGGTTCCTGCATACAAGGCTCCTCTTGTTGAACACATGCAGATCGCGGCGGTTGACGAGGCTATGAACACCCTTCGCGCTATCAAGCATGATCTGGAAAGAAAAATTTAGGACAGCGGCTATCATATTAAGCCGCTTCTGCGGGATAAATGAACGAAATCATTGAATACCTGATTCTGATCTTATCGCCGCCCATGTTGAGTTACGTGCTCGATGAATATACCAGGCCAAAATAAAGCATACCAATGACAGCGCGATGCCAGCAGGAGCAACATATATCTTTGCTACGTACGCACTTGGCGGCACATCCGTGTAAAATAGTGAGTTCACCCAAATGCTTATGGCTGCACTTAGGATTGCAAATCCAACAGTGACATAGATAGTCATTTCAGTATTCTGCGTGGAAAGAGAATTAAACTCTCCCTCCGTTACTGCATATACTTTCATTTGTCTTTCAACGTAAAGCGGAATGACACTTGAGCCTAATTTGAGAGGCTGGTCTGTCATGTCACCCTCCACGCTTCTTGATGACGCCGAGCGAAACGGCATTGAAGCTGAGAGTGAATCCGCACGGATCGGAGATCAGGAGTACCGCCGGGTACGCCCCTGCCCCGAAGCCGCGCGTTCCTTCGTTAAGAATTGGCAGTTCTGTTACGTGGTCAGCAACGAACCACTTGTTGCTTCCGCATATCGGACAGTTCTTCGCGCTTCCAGTCCATAGGGTATTTATCTTACCCATTATTTCTAATTTTTCTGGATCTGAAAGTTTTCCCCTTGTGTCAGGCATAAGACCCTCCCGGAGGAGGGAAACCTACTCTCTTTAAGGATTTCTGTCGCTACGGGGTCCCGCCTTCCGCACTCGTCCGCGCTCTTTCGGACTCTGCGCCGGATTTGGCCTTCGTCCTATGATCGGGCGGAGTGGCGAGAAGGCGCTTTAATAAGGCCTCTTCGCGCCGCTCGGCTTCCCCTTCGCTGAAACGATCGTTGCTCACCTTTTTGCCCATGACCCAAGATACCATGACACAGACGCCATCTAAACAGCCTCACGAAGAAGGGCGGGAATTTTACGAACTGCTTGGTCGCTGCATATCGGCATGGGCAATCGTGGATGATGAATTGTTCAGGATTTTCCGAGACTGCGTAGGACCTTACGAACAGAGCGCGATAATATTTTATCGTACCCCTGGCTTGGACTTGCGACTTCATCTGACTGACGAAATCGTGCGTTCAGTTCTGCCGAAGACAGAAAAACGTTCAGGCGCGCATCCTCATAAGAGCGTGAAAATTTGGAGTAAGCTTATTGTTGACTTCGAAAGCCTATTGTCGGTGCGCAGACGGTTAGCTCATCATCCGGTAAGCCTTAAATACGATGAATATTTTTCGTTCGGTCAAACGTCTTTTGGAACAGCACCGTTTTACAGTGGCCAGCCGCCGCAACGTCGATTGCAGGTCCAAGCCAGCGATCACGAGCGCCTACGCGAAAAGTCCGCAAAGCTATCGCCGCTCACAAAGAGCGATTTATCGAATCATCTTTCGTCAGTGCGAAAACTGGCCAACAGTCTCAACGAATTTTTGCGGGAACATGTGCAACGACAACTCGAAGAATCTCTTCGACTAAGCCGCGAGCAAAGCTCTGACTTATAAACGGATCATGCGATAGCTTGAGATCCAAAACCTCAGCACCGGCCTCGATCATTTCGTCCGTAATCTCAATCTCACGCACGGGCGCGCCAGCCGAACCTTTCAATTCGACGCGCTCAGATTTACCGCTGTCAGATGGATAAGTCAAGTGCATAGTTGCCCTGCGCCCGACCTGGACGGGCGCGAGAGTCGCGCTTCGATCAAGGGCGACGCCAGAGGATTTATCGAGGCGTCACCGTCACCTTGTGCGCCTTGTGCCACGCCCAAAACGCCGCCAGAACCTCCTTGAAGAAGCGCGGCGGCAAATAGCCGTAGTCGAAGCGATCGGTGTTCGGCGCCTTACGCAGGTCATAGCCTGGCCAGACGAATTGATCGCCCTCGCTCACGACGACCCATGAGCGTTGGTCATCGAGGCCAAGGTGCTTTTTGATGGCGGGCGGAATCTCGACGACCGCCGTAGCATCGTCGGGTGGACGATGCGTCACCGGCAAGACGGTCACCACTGTTTCCTCGTCTTGGTTGCGTTCGACCGCGAGCGTGATGACGCATGGGCGATCCTTGCGCCCTTCCTCCTGTCCGCTTTGCGCTTCGTGATCCCACACATAGGCATATGAGATGACAAGGCCCGGTTCAGGCGTCGGAATCGCCATGCCGCCCGCTATTTGGGATCAAGGAGTTTGTTGAGATGGTCGTGGCGCGCGTCCATGCGCGCCGAGGCGATGCGTTCGGCTTCTTCGTCGGACAGCTCTGCCGTGAGGAAGCGCCGGCGCATGCTTTTGAGCTTGTGCAACTCCTCGTATTCGTGCGGCGCAACGAAATAGCCGGCGAGCGTGCCGTTGCTCGACACGGGAACCGCCTCGCGCTGCGCCAGCAACTTGTAGCGGCCGAAGTTGCGGGCGAACTCGGCCGCTGGAACGGTGTCAGCCATGTTCATGCGTCCTCTCTTTCACGCAAGACAATATACGCTCTTTGCGCGAAGAGCGCAATATCCACGCTTTGCGTAAACACGTGGCTTGAACACCATGTTGTATACGATATCAACCTTTATCATAGTGTGTTAAAAGCGCGGCCGGCCCATGGTCCAGAAGGTGCACAAAGGTCCGCGCACCCCTCCAACTGGGGCGGCCGTCTGCTACGTCGGCAATATGTCGGCTCCGCACGTCGACTCGCGAATCGTCCGCCTCATTTTGACACCCTCGCTTCCCCGTGCAACCGGCGTCCCTCGCGCTCTCGCCCCGCCTCCAGCAGACAATCGCAGTGCAAATGCGCCTCCAGGGGGGCGGCGACCGAGTTCGACGCCAGCCCCGAGCGTCGCGGCGTCAGGCGACCGACGCGCCGGCCCGCGCGCGGCGAGGACGGCGGCGGGCGGACGGTGATCGCCGAATCGGCGGCGCATGTCGGGGAATACGGGAAGGACGCGAAGGGGCCTCGCTGCGCTCGCCCTCCGACCGTTCGTTAACTCGGAGGTGCTATCCGTCTCCAAGCTCTTAACCGCGAGTCTTCTCCGTGCAGACATCCGATGTCCCGTCGAGGCGCAGCCCGCCTCTCCCCGAGCGCGAGGCGGACGGCCAAGCCGCCCGCAGCCTCGGCGACCGTGTGACCCATTCCTTGCGAGGCATGTTCATTTCGGCTGACCGCAAGGGCGGCGCCTCCGAAGGCGAGGTCTTCGAGACCGAGGACTTCGACGCCTACGAGATTGGGGCTCGCTCCGCCTCCCGCCCGGCCATCGGGGAGCGCGTCGTCGTCTACGTCGATTGCCTGGGGGCCGTGAATGGCGAGGTCGTCGGCCATACGGATCGCGGGTTCCGCTTGTCCATCGAAATCAGCGACACGAAGCGGGCCTCGCTGGTGAAATTGATCGCGATCATGCAGGCTCGGCTCGCCGCCGGCCAGCCGATCGGGCGCCGGCACGAGCGGATCGTTCCCATCTCCTCAAGGGTCGACGTCGTGGATTTCGCCGGGCTTACGCATCCCGCGGAGATCATCGACGTGTCCCGCTCCGGCGTCGCGCTGCGCGTCGAGGGGCTTCAGATCGGCGATGTGATTTGCATCGGCGAGCGCACGCAGGGCCAGGTGGTCCGCCTCGTCGAAGGCGGCGTCGGCGTCCAGTTCCAGCGGATCATCCCGATCGAGGAGTTCGACGAGCGCGTCCGGTTGTGATCGCAGCGTCGCGAACGGCGCCCGGGCGACAGAACCGCCGGGACAGAGGCTGGCGCGACAGCGGACTTTGCTTTCTGGGTCGTTGCATCGATCTCTCCCCTTCGGTTTCCGTCCGCTTTCGCGATTGCCCGGGTAAGGACGCCCTTCGATCCTGAACGTGGCCCGTTACGCGGATGAAGTTCGACGCGAGCGGATGCGGGCGCGTCGATCAAAGAGAGTGACGCTGACAACCGCTACGCGCCGAGCGTACCAATCTATGGTTGTGTTTAGTTGTGAACCATTGAATATCAATTAAGCGTGAATATTCAGTTGCGTATAATGGTATTACATGTTGGTCTGCTATTGGCCCTTGGGAGGGCGCGCCACGGCGGAACCTCGCGCCCGCGTTGTTGGCGCCCTGTATCGGACCTAACGATACCTTGCTACCGAAGTCCGTGGAAGTGGACTGTGGATTGGTTCCCTGAGGTGAGAAATGGAAAAGGACTCATTTCACCAGTCAACCTACGATATTCGGCATGGCGCGGAAGCTCTCGATAAGTCACTTCTCGTCGTCGATGATGATCGCTTGTTCGGCGACCGGCTGGCGCGGGCCCTTTCTTCGCGCGGGTTTACGGCACGGGCCGCAACGAGCGTCGCCGAGGCGCTGGAGGCAATCAAGACGGCTCCTCCTGCCTTCGCCGTTGTCGACCTCAGGCTAGGCGACGGAAGCGGCCTTGATGTCATCCGCGCATTGAAGGCCAAGCGTGCCGATGCCCGTGGCGTGATCCTGACCGGCTATGGCGCCATCGCCTCGGCGGTCATGGCCGTCAAGATGGGCGCTTTCGATTATGTCGCCAAACCGGTAAACGCCGACGACGTGGTCGTCGCCCTGATGGCCGGGCGGCTCGATATGCCGGTAGCGCAGGAACCGTTCATGTCGGCCGCGCGCGTCCGGTGGGAGCACATCCAGCGCGTTTACGAGGACAACGGGCACAACGTGTCCGAGACGGCGCGGAAACTCAGTATGCACAGACGCACCCTTCAACGCATCCTCGCCAAGCGCGCGCCGAAATAGCCCAGATCGGAAAACGCAGCGCTATACGAATGAAGCCGACCGCCAGGCCATCATAACGCTCCGTGAGCGTGTTCAATGCGTGAGTGAAGATCGACGCTGGCGAATGAGCCTTGATTGACTGGGCGCCCGATGCCCTCGTCCTATCGCGCCGCCGCCAGAAGCCCGTCGCAGTCGAGATGCGCCTCCAGATGGTCGGCCAACGCGTCGAGCGTCGCCTCGACCGTCGTCTCGTAGGCGACCGACGAGTCGGCCCCGAGCGCGGCGAGAAAGGCGGCGCGGTGGCGGTCGTCGGCGAAGAGGCCGTGGACGTAGGCGCCCATCACCCGGCCGCCCGGGGCAACGGCGCCGTCGAAGCGGCCGTCGGCGAAACGCAAGAGGGGCCGTTCGCAGTCCGGCCCGGTCGTCCGGCCGACATGCATCTCGTAGCCGGCGAAGGGCGCGCCGTTGAGGACGTTCTCGCCCTCGACCCGTTCGAGCGTCTTTTCGCCCGTCAGCACGGTCTCGACGTCGATGAGGCCGAGGCCCGCGACCGCGCCTGGGCTTCCCTCCATCCCCTCCGGGTCGGCGACGCGCTGGCCGAGCATCTGGTAGCCGCCGCAGACGCCGAGCACGCGCCCGCCGCGCCGGACATGGGCGATGAGGTCGATGTCCCACCCTTGAGCGCGAAAAAAGCCGAGGTCGGCAATGGTGGCCTTGCTCCCGGGCAGGATGACGCAGTCCGAGACGGGGATCGGCTCGCCGGGCTTGACGAACACGAGCCGCACCGAGGGCTCGAGCCTCAGGGGATCGAAGTCGTCGAAATTGGCGATCCGGCTGAGCGCCGGCACGGCGATCGTGACCGGCGCGTCGTCTGGCGCTTTCGTGGTCGGAAGCCCGAAGGCGTCTTCGGCCGGCAGGCGGGCGGCCTCGGGAAAGAACGGCGCGAGGCCGAAGGCGCGCCAGTCGGTGCACTCGGCCAGAATCCGCATGCCGTCGGCGAACAGGCTCGCGTCGCCGCGGAACTTGTTGACGATGAAGCCCGCGATGGTCGCGCGATCGTCGGACGCGAGCGCGGCCGCAGTTCCCAGAACCTGGGCGAACACGCCACCGCGGTCGATGTCGGCGACAAGGACGACCGGGCAGCGGGCGGCGCGGGCGAAGCCCATGTTGGCGATGTCGCCGTCGCGCAAATTGATCTCCGCCGCGCTGCCGGCGCCTTCGACGATGACGAGGTCGGCCTCGGCCTTGAGGCGCGAAAAGCTCGCGAGCACGGCGTCGAGGAGCTTTGGTTTCAGCGCCTGGTACTCGCGCGCCTTGGCGGCGCCGATCACCCGGCCCTGCACGACGACCTGCGCGCCGATCTCGCTCTGCGGCTTCAAGAGCACCGGGTTCATGTCGACGGTCGGGGGGACGCCGCAAGCGCGGGCCTGGAGCGCCTGCGCCCGGCCGATCTCGCCCCCGTCCGCGGTGACCGCGGCGTTGTTCGACATGTTTTGCGGCTTGAACGGCCGGACCGCGAGCCCGCGGCGAGCGAAAACGCGGCAGAGCCCGGCGACGATCAGCGACTTGCCGACGTCCGAGCCCGTACCCTGGAACATCAGCGCCCGGGCGGTCATGGACGCGCGCCCCTTTGTAGCCGCGGTCGGTGGCCACGGTCGCCGGCGGGGCGGCTTTCGCCGGCGCGGTCAGCGACCGCGGCTACAGGATCCCCTGTCAAAACTCGATCCCCTCCTGCGCCCGCACCCCGGCGTCGAAATGGTGTTTGACGAGGGCGAATTCGGTGACGCAGTCGGCGGCCGCGATCAGATCCGGCTTGGCGTTGCGCCCAGTGACGACGACGTGCAGGCCGGGGCGGCGCGTGCGCAGCGTCTCGACCACGTCGGCGAGCCGCAGATAGTCGTATCGGAGCGCGATGTTCAGTTCGTCGAGCACGAGCAAGCGGATCGTTTCGTCCGCCATCATGCGCTTGGCCTCCTCCCAGGCGGCCTCGGCGGCGCCGACGTCGCGGGCGCGGTCCTGCGTCTCCCAAGTGAAGCCCTCGCCCATGGTGCGCCAGTCGATCCGGTCGCCGAAGCGCTCGAGCGCCGGCCGCTCGCCGGTCGTCCAGCCGCCCTTGACGAACTGCACGACGCCGACGCGAAAGCCGCGCCCGAGCGCGCGCAGCGCCAGCCCGAAGGCGGCGGTCGACTTGCCCTTGCCCGGGCCGGTGTGGACGATGAGAAGGCCCTTTTCGAAAATGGGCTTGGAGGCGACCTCGGCGTCCTGCGCCGCCTTGCGCTTCTCCATCTTGGCTTTGTGGCGGTCGTTTGCGTCGGTCATGGGCGCCTCGCGGGAACGAGGGCTAGCAGGATTTCCGAGGGCCGTCCAAGCGACTGGGTTTTAGCCTTGCGCCCCTTTGCGCCAGAGGCGCCAGTCGATCGGCTCGCTTTGCGTGCCGGCGCCATCAGCTGCGATCGCAAATCCTGGGGAAGCGGCCGCCTGGTCGCTTTGCGCAGCTCCGCGAGGGCGGCCTCGGGGTCTTCATGATCCCGCCAAACCCCTGCGACTGCCCGGGTGGCCTCACGCCAATCCGGGTCTTTGCGCGTCCCCTCTTCGAGCAGCAGATCGACGGCGCGCCGGACGAGTTCGGACTGGCGCGCGCCCGTCCGCATCGTGAGCAATTCCAGCGCCGCCATTTGATCATCGCGCAGGAACACCTGAATTTTCTGCAAGGGTTCGAACTCCCGGGAAGCGACATACACTTGATATGTCGTCATCGTCGCTGTCAAAGCTCGGGGGCGAGCCGTTTGACATCCCCCCGCGAAGGTGAAACAGAAATCCTTGCACGGTCCCTCGGATTCGAGGGTGAAAAGGGAATGCGGTAGGCCTTCGGCCGATCCGCGGCCGCCCCCGCGACTGTAAGCGGCGTGCCGGCGCGCATTCGCCACTGGGTCCAGCGAACCCGGGAAGGCGGCGCCGGCGAGACGCCGCGAGCCAGGAGACCTGCCGTGCGCCGGTCAACCCGATACGGCCGCCGGAGGGGCGGCCGGGGAGCGCGCATGGGTTCATTCCACAGACAGATTAGCGATTGGCGCCAGAGTCCGCGCGCCTCTGTAGACGCGGTCGCTGACCGCGTCCGCCGCGGTCAGCGACCGCGGCTACAATGCGCCTGACCTCGCCCGCCGCGACCGTGCTCGTCTGCGTGACCTGCAAGGCTGGGGAACGCCTGGTCGGCGCGGCCTTTTACGACACGCTCGCCGCCCGCCTCGCCGGCGCGGCGATTGCGATCCGCCCGGTCGAATGCCTCTCCGTCTGCAAGCGGCCCTGCACCGTGGCGCTGGCCGCGCCCGGCAAATGGACCTACGTCGTCGGCGATCTCGACGCCCGCGACCATGTCGAGGACGTCGCGACCGCGGCCGGAAAATACGCCGCCTCCGCCGACGGGATCGTGCCGTGGCGCGAGCGGCCGCTCTCGTTCCGCAAGGGCGTCGTCGCCCGCACGCCGCCGCTCGTCTCCGCCCTCTCCGACTAGGATTTTTCGATGCTGGCCAAGACCCCCGTCACCATCGTCACCGGCTTCCTCGGCGCGGGCAAGACCACGCTGATCCGCCATATCCTCGCCCATGCGGGCGGACGGCGCCTCGCGCTGATCATCAACGAGTTCGGCGATGTCGGCGTCGACGGCGACCTGCTCGCGGGCTGCGCCGACGCAGCGTGCCCGCAGGACGCGATCATCGAGCTCGCCAACGGCTGCATCTGCTGCACGGTGGCCGACGACTTCGTCCCCGCCGTCTCGGCGCTCATCGCCCGCGAGCCCAAGCCCGACCACATCGTCATCGAGACCTCCGGGCTCGCGCTGCCGAAGCCGCTGGTCAAGGCGTTCGACTGGCCCGAGTTGCGCACCAGGCTCACCGTCGACGGCGTGATCGCGGTGGTCGACGCCGCCGCGGTGGCGGACGGGCGGTTCGCCGACGATCCGGCTGAAGGTCGCCGCGCAGCGCGCGGCCGATCCGTCGCTCGACCACGATAATCCGCTCGAGGAGGTCTACGAGGACCAATTGCTGTGCGCCGACCTCGTTCTCATCAACAAGGCCGACCTCGTCGGCCCCGAGGCGCTCGACCGCCTCATCGCGGAGATCGCCGGCGCGCTGCCGCGCGCGGTCAAGATCGCCGCGACCCGGGACGGCGTGATCGATCCCGACGTGCTGCTCGGCGTCCGCGCCGCGGCGGAGGACGACCTCGCCGCCCGCCCCTCCCATCATGACCTCGAGGGCGACCACAACCACGACGACTTCGACACGTTCGTCGTCGCGATCCCGCCGGCCGCCGACCCGGACGCGCTGATCGGTCGTCTCACGGCGGCGACCGAGGCGCACGACATTTTGCGCATCAAGGGCTTCGTCGAAGTCATGGGCAAGCCGATGCGGATGCTGGTGCAGGGCGTCGGCCGGCGCTTCCGCCGCGATTTCGACCGGCCGTGGAGCGTAGGCGAAGCGCGCGCGAGCCGCCTCGTCGTCATCGCCCAGAAGGGCGTCGATCGCGCCGCCGTCGCCGCCGCGCTCGGGGGGTGAGGGGATGAGCCGCCCAAGTCGTCATCGCGACGCCGAGGGATAGCGCGCCGCCATGCACGTCCCGCGCATAGACGTCCGCTCGCTCGACGAAACGGTCGAAGCCGTCGATCTCGGCCAGACGACGGCGGACATCGTCGTCCTGTCTTTTTCCGACAGCGACCTCAACGCGCTGGCCAGCGCCTACGCCGCGCTCGAGGCGCCGAAGCCGACGCTGCGGCTCGCCAGTCTCGCGGCGCTGCGCCACCCCTATTCGATCGACCTCTATTGCGAGCGCGTGTGCTCGGAGGCGAAGCTGATCGTCGCGCGGGTGCTCGGCGGCGCCGACTACTGGCGCTACGGCGTCGACGAACTGGCCGCGCTGGCGCGTCGGCGCGGGATCAAGCTCGCGCTGCTTCCGGGCGACCGCCGCGCCGATCGGCGGCTCGAGGCGGCCTCGACCCTCGCGCCCGAGGGGCTGAACCGCGTCTGGCGCTATTTCGACGAGGGCGGCCCCGACAATCTCGGCGCTTGCCTCGCCTATCTCTCGACCTTGATCGGACACGCCGAAGAGCCGCCGGCCCCCGCGCCGGTCGCGGCGTTCGGGCGTTTCGAGCGGGCCTGCCGCGGCGGAGCGCCCGGCGCGCCGCGCGCGCTCATCGTTTTCTACCGCTCGCACTATCTCGCCGACGATTGCGCGCCGATCGAGGCCCTCGCCGAAGCGCTCGCCGGGCAGGGCTTCGCCACCACCGCCGTCTATGTGACGAGCCTCAAGGACGAGGCGGCGGTCGCGCCGCTGGCCAGGCTGATCGCGGCCGAGCCCTTCGACATCGTCCTCAACGCGACCGCCTTTTCCGCCCGGCTCGACGACGGCGAGGGGACTGTCCTCGACGCCGCCGACGCGCCGGTCTTGCAGGTCGTGCTCGCCGGCAGCGCCGAGGCGGCGTGGCGCGCCAATCCGCGCGGCCTCGGTCCCGCCGACCTCGCCATGCACGTCGCCCTGCCGGAGATCGACGGCCGCATCCTGACCCGCGCGGTATCGTTCAAGGCGGCCCATCCGCGCGACCCGGCGACCGAGTTCAACGCGGTCGCCCATCGTCCGCTCGCCGATCGCGTCGCCTTCGTCGCAGAGCTTGCGGCGCGCTGGGCGGCCTTGAGGCGGAAGCCCGCGGCCGAGAAGCGCCTCGCCTGCGTGTTGCCGGACTATCCGGCGCGGGGCGGGCGCACCGGCTACGCCGTCGGCCTCGATACGCCGGCGAGCGCCGCCGCCATCGCCGAAATCTTAAGCGCGGCCGGCTACGACGTCGCGGACTGCGACGCCGCTTCGCTGATCGCCGCGCTCGCCGAGGGGCCGCTCGAGCCCGTCCTGACGCTGGCGGACTACGAGGCGGCGCTCGACGCGACGCCCCGCGATTTTCGCGAGGCGATCGAGGCCGCCTGGGGCGATCCGGCCGGCGATCCGGCCTGCGTCGGCGGCGCGTTCCGCTTCCGCTTCGTCCGGCTCGGCCGGCTCGTCGTCGCGGTTCAGCCCGACCGCGGCGATCCGGCGCGCCGCAAGGGCGACTACCACGACCTGACGCTGCCGCCCCGCCACGGATACGTCGCGTTTCATATCTGGCTGACCGCCAAGGAGCGGATCGACGCGCTGATCCAGCTCGGCGCGCACGGCACGCTCGAATGGCTGCCGGGCAAGGCGGTCGCGCTGACCGCAAGCTGCGCGCCCGAAATTCTCCTCGGCCCGACGCCGGTCGTCTATCCGTTCATCGTCAACAACCCCGGCGAGGCGGCGCAGGCCAAGCGGCGCATCGGCGCGGCGACCGTCGGCCATCTGACCCCGCCGCTGATCGCCGCCGGCTCGCACGGAGCGGCGCTCGAGCTCGAAGGCCTCTACGACGAATACGCCGAGGCGCAGGGGCTCGATCCGCGCCGTGCCCGCGCTATCGCCGCGCTGATCCTCGAGCGCGGGCGCGCCACCGGCCTCATCGCGGAATGCGCCGCCGAGGCGAAGGCGCCGGAGGAAGCGCTCGCCGCGCTCGACGCCTGGCTCTGCGACCTCAAGGACATGCGGGTCGGCGACGGCCTGCATGTGTTCGGCCGCTCGCCGGAGAGCGCCGACGGCTTCGCGCTTGACGCGCAAACGTCCGAGACGCTCGCCGAGCGGGTCGCGGCCTGCGGCGCGGCCGAGTCGCTCGGCCTCCTGACCGCGCTCGCCGGGCGCTTCCTGCCGCCGGGGCCGGCGGGCGCGCCGGCGCGCGGGCGGCTCGACGTCTTGCCGACCGGCCGCAACCTCTACGCCGTCGATCCGCGCTCGGTCCCGACCCGCAACGCCTGGGAGATCGGCCGGCGCGCGGCCGACGAAGTGCTCGCCCGCTACGCCCAGGATCACGGCGACTGGCCGAAGCGGATCGTGCTCGACCTCTGGGGCTCGGCCACCATGCGCACCGGCGGCGACGACCTCGCGCAAGCCTTTGCGCTGATCGGCTGCCGGCCGACCTGGGACGTCGCGTCGAACCGCGTCAACGGGTTCGAGATCCTGCCGCTCGCCATGCTGGGCCGGCCGCGGGTCGACGCGACGCTGCGCATCTCCGGGCTTTTCCGCGACGTCTTTCCGAGCCAGATCGCGCTCTATTCCGCCGCGGTCCGGGCCGTCGCCGCGCTCGAGGAGAGCGAGGACGACAATCCGCTCATCGCCTTTTCCGGCGCTTCGCTCGCCCGCGTGTTCGGCGCGGCCCCCGGCGCCTATGGCGTCGGGCTCGGGCGCCGGATCGCCGATGGCGGGTGGAGCGCGCGCGCCGAACTCGCGGACGCCTATCTCGCCGCCACCAGCCACGCCTACGACAGCGAAGACGGGGCCTACGAAGCGGCCTCGGCTTTCCGCGACCGCGTCGCCGGCGCCGAGCTCTTCGTCCATGTCCAGGACCTGCCGGGTGAGGACGCGCTCGACGCCGACGCCGTCTCCGAGCACGAGGGCGGGTTCGCCGCCGCGGCCGAGCGGGTCGGGGCCCGGCCGGCGCTCTATCATCTCGATTCCAGCCGCGCCGGGGCGCCAAAGGTCCGCCGGCTCGAGCAGGAGATCGCGCGCTCGTTGCGCGGGCGCGCCGCCAATCCGCGCTGGCTCGCGGGCCAGATGCGGCACGGCCACCGCGGCGCGGCCGAGATCGCCCAGTCGCTCGACAATCTCTACGCTTTCGCCGCGCTGACCGACGCGGTCCGCAGCGAGCAGTTCGATCTCATGTTCGACGCCACGCTCGGCGACGACGCCGTCCGCATGTTCTTGGTCGAGGCCAATCGGTCGGCGGTGCGACATATGGCGCGGGTCTTCGTTGATGCAGAACAACGCGGCTTCTGGCGTTCCAGGCGAAATTCGACCACAAGCATTCTGGAAACGCTCGCAAAGGAGGCGGCATGACCACGATCGCGCCCCGGCGGAAGGGCTGGTGTCCCGGCGCCCTGAGACCTATGGAGACCGGCGACGGGCTGATCGCGCGGGTCCGGGCCTCCGGCGGCCGGCTCAGCCTCGATCAGGCGGCCACCATCGCGGCGGCCGCGCGCGCCTGCGGCAACGGCGTGCTGGCGCTTTCGGCGCGCGCCAACCTGCAGATCCGCGGCGTCAGCGAGGCGACGCTCGCCGACCTGCATCGGCGTCTTGCCGCGGTCGGGCTGATCGACGCCGACCCGGACGTCGAGCGCCTCCGCAATATCGTCGCGAGCCCGTTGAGCGACATCGACCAGGACGCAGCCTTCGACCTCGCCCCGAGCGTCGCCGCGCTCGAACGGCGTCTCGCCGAGGATGCGGCTCTGCGCCCGCTGCCGCCCAAGTTCGGCTACGTGATCGACGCCCGCGGCCGTCTGCCGCTCGCCGACGTCGACGCCGACATCCGCTTCGAGGGGACGTTCGAGGCGGACGAGCAGGCCTTCGCCGTTTACCTCAGCGGCGACGACGCCTGGGCGGTCATCTCGGCCGCTGACGAAATCGGCTCGGCGGCCGCCCGGCTCGCTCGCGCCTTCCTTGCGCTCGCCGGCTCGGGCGCCGATGCGCCCAGGCGGATGCGGGCGCTCGTCGGGCGCCTCGGCGCCGACGCGGTCTTCAACGAGGCGGGCTTCGACGCGGTGCCCTATCCGCGCGCGTCCGCCTGCGCCCATCTCGCCGAGGCGCTCGGCGCCCACGCCTTCGGCCGCACGATCGTCGTCGGCGTCGCGGCGCCGTTCGGCGAGATCGAGTTCGACCGCCTTTTCGGCGCTGATCGGCCATGCCCATCGCGCCGGGGCGAGCGGAGTGCGGCTGGCGCCGTGGCGGACCCTGTTCTTCACCGGCGTCACGCCGCGCGGCGCGGCGTCGCTGGTCAAGGAGGCGGCCAAGCTCGGCTTCATCCTCGACGCCGGCGACAGGCGCCTGCGCGTCGCCTCCTGTCCGGGCGCCCCCGCCTGCCTGCATGGGCTCCACGGGCTGCGCGACGACGCTTTGCGCTGGGCGCGTCTGCTGCCGCAAGGCGAGGGCGTCATCCTGCACGTCAGCGGCTGCGCCAAGGGCTGCGCCCGGCCGATCCCGACCGCCGCCACGCTGGTCGCGACCGAGGCGGGCTACGATCTCGTCCTCGCCGGCAGGGCGGCCGACGATCCGGCTCAGACCAGTCTCGCCGGCCCTGCGGTCGATGCGCTGATCGCGGCGAAGGGCGCCCGATGGTTCGCGCCGAGGCCGCTCCCGTGACCCAGGCCTTCGCCTACGAAAAGGACGGCGCGGCGATCTACCGCCGCTCCTTTGCGATCATTCGCGACGAGGCCAAACTTTCCCGCTTCTCGCCGCTCGAGGAAAGGGTCGCCGTGCGGGTCATCCACGCCTGCGGCATGGTCGAGGCGGCCGACGATCTCGTCTTCACCGCCGGCGCGGCGGAGGCGGCCGAACGGGCGCTGAAAGCGGGCGCGCCGATTTTTTGTGACGCGCGCATGGTCGCCGAGGGGGTGACGCGGACCCGGCTCCCGGCGGCGAACGACGTTGTCTGCACGCTCGCCGATCCGGCGACGCCGGGACTGGCGCAAAGGCTCGGCACGACCCGCACCGCCGCGGCGATCGACCTCTGGCTGCCGCGGCTCGGCGGCGCGGTGGCGGCGATCGGCAACGCGCCGACCGCGCTCTTTCGCCTCATCGAACTGATCGCGTCCGGCGCGCCGCGTCCGGCCGTCGTCATCGGCATGCCGGTCGGCTTCGTCGGCGCGGCCGAATCGAAGGAGGCGCTGATCGCGAGCGGACTGCCGGCGATCGCCGTCAGGGGTCGCAAGGGCGGCAGCGCCATGGCGGCGGCCGCGGTCAACGCGCTCGCGAGCGAGGCGGAATGAGCGCCGGAACCCTATACGGCGTGGGGATCGGCCCGGGCGATCCGGAGCTCTTGACCGTCAAGGCGACCCGCGTGATCGCCGAGGCGCCGGTCGTCGCCTTCTTCGCCAAGGCGGGGCGGCGCGGCAATGCGCGCGGCATCGTCGACCGCTGGCTCAAGGCCTCCCATGTCGAGCTGCCGCTCTTTTACCCGATGACGACCGAATCGCATTTTGGCGATTCGCCCTATCGCGAGGCGCTCGCCGCCTTCTACGGCGAGAGCGCCGCGGCGATCGCGGCGCATCTCGAAGCCGGGCGCGACGTGGCGCTCTTGAGCGAAGGGGACCCGCTCTTCTACGGGTCCTTCATGCATCTCTTCATCCGCCTGCGCGAGCGGTTCACTGTGACGATCGTGCCGGGCGTCTCGTCGATCTGCGGCGGCTGGGGCGCGGCCGAAACGCCGATGACCTGGGGCGACGATTCGCTTGTCGTTTTGCCGGCGACGCTGTCGTGCGAGGAGCTCGTCCGGCGCCTCGCGCTCGCCGACGCCGCGGTGATCATGAAGATCGGTCGCAACTTCGCCCGCGCCCGCGAGGCCTTGGCGCAGGCCGGCATGGCCGAGCGGGCGATCTATGTCGAGCGCGCCACCATGGCGAACGAGCGGGTGATGGCGCTGGCAGAGAAGGACGACGCGCCCGCGCCCTATTTCTCGATGATCCTGGTTCCCGGCGCCGGGCGGCGGCCGTGACCGGGCGGGTGGCGATCGTCGGTCTCGGGCCGGGCCCGGCCGAATGGATGACGCCCGAGGCGGCGCACGAGATCGGCGCCGCGTCCGATGTCGTCGGCTACGCGGCCTATCTCGGGCGCCTGGCGCTGAGATCCGACCAGCAGGCGCATGCGAGCGACAATCGGGTCGAGCTCGACCGCGCGCGGCTCGCTTTGCGGCTGGCGACGGAGGGAAGGGCGGTCGCGGTGGTGTCCGGCGGCGATCCGGGCGTGTTCGCCATGGCGGCGGCGGTCATCGAGGCGATCGCCGAGAAAGCCGAATGGCGCGCGCTCGATGTGACCGTGACGCCGGGCGTCTCGGCGATGCAGGCGGCGGCCGCGCGGCTCGGGGCCCCGCTCGGCCACGATTTCTGCGCCATCTCGCTGTCGGACAATCTGAAGCCCTGGGCCGTCGTCGAGCGGCGGCTGACCGCGGCGGCCGAAGGCGATTTTGTTATCGCCCTCTTCAATCCGGCCTCCAAGGCCCGTCCGACCCGCATCCACGAGGCCTTCGAACTGCTCAGCCGCCTCAAGGCGGCGTCGACGCCTGTCGCCTTCGCCCGCGCCTGCGGGCGGCCCGACGAGCGGCTGACCCTGACCACGCTCGGCGGCGCGGACCTGAGCCTCGTCGATATGGCGACCTTGGTCATCGTCGGCTCGACCGAGACCCGCTATGTCGAACGCGCCGGCGCCCGGCCCTGGATGCTGACCCCGCGCAGCTACGGATCGGCGGGATGAGGGGGCGCGCCTTTGTAGACGCGGTCCATAGCCCGTCGAGAGACGGGCGTCCTTACGGACGCCCTATGGACCGCATCGGCCGCGCCTTTGTAGACGCGGTCGCTGACCGCGTCCGCCGCGCTCAGCGAGCGCGGCTACAGACCCGCGATCCACGCCATCACCGCATCGAGTTCGTACAGCGTCTCCGCTGCGGGCGCCGGGGGCCGCTCGACCATGACGACTTCGACGCCGAGCTCTCGCGCCGCCTCGATCTTGGCATAGGTGGCCCGGCCGCCGCTGTTCTTGGTGACGAGCGTCTCGACCTTTTCGGTCCGCATCAGCTCGAGCTCGTCGGCGAGCGCGAAGGGACCGCGGGCGAGCACGAGCTGGCAGTCGGGCAGGGCGTCGATTTCGGCCGGCCGGTCGATCGCCCGCACGATGTAGCGGTGCTGGGCTGCGCGGGCGAAGGCGGCGAGCTGGAGCCGCCCTTGCGTCAGGAACACGGTTTTGCGCGCGCCGCCCAGCGCCTCGACGGCCGCGACCATGGTCGCGACCTCGGTCCAACGGTCGCCCGGCTGACGCGCCCATGGCGGCCGGGTGAACACGATCAGCGGCGTCGCGATCAACCGGCAGGCTTCGGCGGCGTTCGCCGACATGCGCTGGGCGAAGGGATGGGTGGCGTCGACCACCGCGCCGATGTTTTCCGCGCGCAGGAAATTCGCGAGCCCCGCCGCGCCGCCGAAGCCGCCGATCCGCTGCGGGATCGGGGCTTGCGCCGGATGGGCGGTCGCGCCGGCGAGCGACAGGAGCGGGTCGACGGCGGGGTCGCCGGCGAGGCGGCGGGCGAGGGCGCTCGCTTCCGTCGTGCCGCCGAGAACGAGCAGGCGAAGGCGTTTCACGAGGCGGCTCCATGAGCGTCGGAGAAAAGCGCGGCGAACAGCGCGGCGAGAAATGGCTCGCCTTGGTGGGGATCGGCGAGGGCGGGATCGACGGCCTTTCTCCTGCCGCGCGCGCGCTGCTGGCGCAAGCCGAGTTCGTCGTCGGCGGCCGGCGCCATCTCGCGCTTGCGGGCGATCTCGCCGCCAAAACCTTGGCCTGGCCGTCGCCGATCGAAGGGGCGCTCGACGTGATCGAGGCCCGCCGCGGGCGCCCCGTCTGCGTGCTGGCGAGCGGCGATCCGTTCTTTTTCGGCGTCGGAACGATGCTGATGCGGCGCTTCTCTCCGGCTGAGACGCTCTGCATCCCGGCGCCCTCGGCCTTCGCGCTCGCCGCCGCCCGGCTCGGCTGGAGCCAGCAGGATTGCGCGACGCTGTCGCTGCACGGCCGGCCGCTCGAGGCGATCCTGCCGCATCTGCAGCCGGGAGCGCGCATCCTCGCCCTTTCGTGGGACGAGGCGACGCCGGCCAAGCTCGCGGCGCTGCTCACCGCGCGCGGGATGGGGCGGTCCGGCCTCACTATCTGCGAGGCGATGGGGGGCGCGAGCGAACGCATCCGCATGAGCGAGGCGGCAGGCTTTGCGCTCGACAACGTCGCCGCGCTCAACACCATCGCGCTCGAAGTTGTCGCCGACCGTGACGCGAGAATCCTGCCGCGCGCGCCGGGCCTGCCCGACGACTGGTTCGAGCACGACGGCCAGATCACCAAGCGCGACATCCGCGCCGTCACGCTGTCGGCGCTCGCGCCGCGGCGCGGCGAAACCTTATGGGACGTCGGGGCGGGCTCGGGCTCGGTCGGGATCGAATGGATGCTTGCCGACCCCTTGAACCGCGCCGTCGCGATCGAAGCCGACCCGGTGCGGGCGGCGCGCGCCGCGCGCAATGCGCTGAGCCTGGGGGTCCCGGCGCTCGAAGTCGTGACGGGCCGCGCGCCGGAGGCGTTCCGGGACCTCGGGACGCCGGACGCGATCTTCATCGGCGGCGGGGCGAGCGCTCCCGGCGCGATCGATGCGGCTGTGGCGGCGCTCCCGGCCGGCGGCCGGCTGGTCGTCAACGCGGTGACGCTGGAGACGCAGGCCCTGCTCGTCGAGGAGCGGGCGAAACGCGGCGGCGACCTCGTCCAGATCGCGGTTTCGCATGCCGAGCCGGTCGGCCGTTTCACCGGCTGGCGCGCGGCCATGCCGGTCGTGCAATGGCGATGGATGAGCCCGTGAGCCGCGTCGTCGCCGTCGGCCTCGGATGCCGCGCGGGCGCGGACGGGGCGGCGATCGCGGCGCTCGTCCGCCGGGCGCTCGCCGAATTGCGGCCGCCCGAGGGCGACCTGCGGCTCTTCACCCTCGCCGCCAAGGCGGACGAGCCCGGGCTGGTCGAGGCCGCGCGGCTCCTGGCGGCGCCGCTGACGCCGCTGCCGCTTGAAGCGCTGCAGGCGGAGGCGGGGCGGGTGCTGACCCGCTCCGCGGCCGTCGAGGCGCGTTTTGGCGTCCCGGCCGTCGCCGAAGCCGCGGCGCTGGCCGGCGCGGGCGCCGGCGGCCGGCTGCTCGGGCCCCGGCTCGCCGAAGGCGGCGCGACCTGCGCCATCGCCGTTGCGGAGGCGCGCCCGTGACCGTGCATTTCATTGGCGCAGGGCCCGGCGCGCCCGATCTCGTCACGGTGCGCGGGCGCGACCTGATCGCGCGCTGCCCCGTCTGCCTCTATGCGGGCTCGCTCGTGCCGAAGGCGCTGATCGACCATTGCCCGCCGGGCGCCAAGATCGTCGACACGGCGCCGCTCGACCTCGAGGCGATCATCGCGCTCTGCATCGAGGCGACGACTGAAGGCAAGGACGTCGCCCGCCTCCATTCGGGGGATCTGTCGATCTGGAGCGCGATGGGCGAGCAGGCGCGCCGGCTGGACGCGGCCGGCATACCCTATACCGTGACGCCGGGCGTGCCGGCCTTCGCCGCCGCCGCGGCCGCGCTAAAGCGCGAACTGACCCTGCCGGGGCTCGCGCAATCGCTGGCGCTGACCCGCACCGCGGGGCGCGCCTCGCCGATGCCGGAGCGCGAGACGCTGGCCGCTTTCGCTGCGACGGGGGCAACGCTGGCGATCCATCTCTCGATCCATGCGCTCGAGCGCGTGGTCGCCGAGCTTCTGCCCCATTACGGGGCCGACTGCCCCGCCGCCGTCGTCGCCCGCGCGTCCTGGCCGGATGAGCAAATCGTCCGCGCCGGGCTCGGCGGCCTCGTCGAGGCGATGCGCGACGCTCCGGTCGAGCGCAGCGCGATCATTCTGGTCGGGCCGGCGCTCGGGGCGCAGGATTTTCGCGAGAGCGAGCTCTACAACCCCACTTACGTGCGGCGGTTTCGCGGCGGCGGCGCGAGAGAGGATTAGCAACGGCCGATCCGCTAATCAGTTTAGTCGTGCGTTCAACAACTGATATAGGCCGAGCATAAATACCGTCATCAGGAACAAACCTGCGACGGCGATCCTTCCGGTAATCCTCCAGAACGAAAGTTCGTCCTCATGGACTTGATCTGGCATAGACATATCGGGGTGTATTGGAAATCGGAGCCGTCCAAAGAAGGAAATGGCGTTGCCTACTCGCTGCCGCCACGTCCGCTGCTGATCCGTCATATCGCGCTTTGCCGGCCCGCCTCGCGCGTCAGCATTCTGGCGGATCTCCTCCTGGCCCGCCTTCACCTCGGCCAGGATGTCGAGCACGTCGGCGAGGATTTCCTCTAGGGCCCGCAATTCCGCTTCGGTGTCGGCGACGCGTGTGAACAAGGAGGGCTGCAAATCTACACCCCGACCTCGTCGGGCGCCGGCCCGAGCAGCGCTTCGAATGGCATGAGCAATCTCCTACCGACAGAGCTGAACGGAACGGGGATATCGGCTCTAAGTTTCAGGTTGAACTCGGGTTTCCGTCCGCGCCTCCATGGGGGCTCGTTGAGCTGGACTCGAGCGTCGCGGCGGTTAATTTTCCCGTTTCGCCATGCCGGCTCGATGACCGGGATGACCGGCACGGGACTGCTCTCCGCGACAAGCGCCGGCGAAGATGACGAAAAAGAGTTACCGTAAGGTAACTGTCGGCAGCGCCGGCCCGGCCGCCAAACTATCATCTGTTTGCGCGTCTCGCGATGCGAGTCGACAGGGCCCGCGAGTTGCCTATTTTGTTCCCCGCCGAAATCCCCTGCAATGTATCTGGCCGCGAATCGGAACGAAGGGACTTGAGAAGAGCATGCATCTGTCGGACCAGGGATTGATTGTCATTTTGGTGGTCGGGCTCGTTGCCGGATGGCTCGCGGGCAAGATCGTGCGTGGCAACGGGTTCGGTCTCGTCGGCGACGCAGCCATTGGCATCGTCGGCGCGCTCATTGGCGATTGGCTTCTGCATCGCCTCGGCGTTCATTTTAGCTCGGGCGTCATCGGGCTCACGATCAACGCCACAATCGGAGCGATTGTCTTGCTGCTTGCTCTCCGCCTCGTCGGCGCGAGCGGATGGGGAGGTCGATGATTGAGTGACCCGCTCCAAGCCCGCCATGCTCTGGTCAGCCGCATGCTGGAGAGGACTGAACGGGAGGCGATGCGTACGGGTGTGTTCATCGCATTGGCCGCCGCCGTTCTGCTCGCCTCCTGCGGCCGTTCGCATCAAGTCGCGCACGCGCCGGACCCTTCCCAGGCCGAAATCGACTATGCGCTGCGGGCCGAGCCCTCGCCGCCGGCGCTCGCGGCCTTGTTCGACCGGTCCTGCAAGAACTGCCATGGCGTGGCGGGCAACGGCGCGCCGCTGGTCGGGCGGACCTCGGCGTGGGCGCCGCGGATCGCCGCGCGCGGGCCCGACGGTTTGCTCGCCTCGGTCAAGAACGGCCGCAACGCCATGCCGCCGCGCGGTCTCTGTCCCTGCACAGACGACGACTATCGGGCCATCATCGCCTTCATGAGCGGCAGGCCCGACCTGTTCGCGCAATCCAAGTGAGGAGCGCCGCGCTCCTGTAGCCGCGGTCGCTGACCGCGGACGGCCGCGCTCAGCGAGCGCGGCTACAGAACCGCGGGGCCGCGCTCAGCGAGCGCGGCTACAGACATGCCGAAATCCGCTCGTCGCCAGAATGCGCCCGTCGCGGCCGACGACGGCGATCTCGAGCTCGGTCGGAGCCCCGGCCAGCGCCTGCGCCGCCGTCCGCCACGCGCCCTCGGCGATCAGCGCGGCGAGATCGAAGCCGGCCGCCGACGCGAGCTCGAAGGCGTGCAGGCCGCTGTTGGCGCCGGCGATCGCCGCGCTTAAATCGGGCGCGCCGCCCGCTTCGGCGACCCGCTCGCCGAGCGCAGCGAGATCGACCGAGCCGCGCTTCGAATGCAGGTCGAGCAGGCCCTGCGCGAGCTTGGTCATCTTGGCTGGACCGCCGGCGATGGTGACGCGGGCGACCGGGTGGACCCGCAGATATTTGAGCAGCCCGCCGGCGAAGTCGCCCATATCGATCAGCGCGTGGTCGGGCAGGCCGTTGCGCGCCCGGATGGCCGCCTCGGAGACCTCGCCAGTCGCCGCGCCGATATGGGTTACGCCGCTCGCGCGGGCGACGTCGACGCCGCGCATGATCGAGTGGATCCAGGCCGCGCAGGAATAGGGCACGACGACCCCTGTGGTGCCGAGGATCGACAGGCCGCCGACGATGCCGAGCCGGCCGTTGGCGGTGCGCCCGGCGATCCTCTCTCCGTCGGGGACGGAGATTTCGACCTCGACGTCGGCGTCGACGCCGACCCGCTCCGCGACCTCGCTGAGGTTTGCGCGGATCATCGCGCGTGGGGCCGGATTGATCGCGGGCTCGCCGGGCGGCAGCGGCAGGCCGGGCCGGGTCACCGTCCCGACCCCCTGGCCGGCGCGAAAGGCGACGCCCGACCCGCGCGCGGCGAACCGCACCGTCGCCAGGACAAGCGCGCCGTGCGTCACGTCGGGATCGTCGCCCGCGTCCTTGACGATCCCCGCCGTCGCCTCGGCGGGCCCGAGGTCGGACGTGGCCAGCGCGAAAGCGGGTCTCAGGCCCTTTGGCAGCGCGACCGGCACGGGATCGGGAAAGACGCCGGTCAGCAGCGCCTCGAACGCCGCGCGCGCCGCGCCGCTCGCGCAGGCGCCGGTCGTCCATCCGCGCCGCAACGGCGCTTGTGAGTCCGCTTCGCTCATCGGCGCTCCTTCAGGCCGCCCCAAGCCTAGCCTCCGCCCGCCCGCTTCACCCATTCCTCCTCGTCGACCGTCTCGACGCCGAGCTCGCGCGCCTTCGCAAGCTTTGAGCCAGCGCCCGGCCCTGCGACGACGAGGTCGGTCTTGCCCGAGATCGACCCCGACACCTTGGCCCCCAGCCGTTCGGCCATGGCCTTGGCCTCGTCGCGGCTCATCCGCTCGAGCGAGCCGGTGAAGACGATGGTCTTGCCGGCGAGCGGATGGCCGGCGGCGACGGCCTCCATCGGCTTGACCGTCACCTCCTGCAAGAGCGCGTCGAGCGCCGCCTCGTTGCGCGGCTCGGCGAAGAAGTCGGCGACCGTCTCGGCCACGACCGGCCCGATGCCCTCGACGCTTCCCAGTTCCTCGGCCGCGTCCGCCGCCCGCGCGGCGGCGCGCAACGTCTCCCAGTCGCCATAGTGGCGGGCGAGGCGACGCGCGTTGGTCTCGCCGACGTGGCGAATGCCTAGCGCGAATAGAAAGCGGTTGAGGGCGATGGTCCGGCGCGCGTCGATCGCGTCGAACAGGTTTCTCACCGAGGTTTCGCCAAAGCCCTCCCAGTCGCGCAAGGGGGGGCGACCCTGGCCGTCGCGAGCGCTGAGCGTGAAGATGTCGGCCGGCGTGCGGACGAGCCCCTCCTTGAAGAAGAGCTCGATCTGCTTGTCGCCAAGGCCCTCGATGTCGAAGGCGTTGCGCGAGGCGAAGTGCTTCAGTCCCTCGACCGCCTGCGCTGGGCAGACGAGATGGCCGGTGCAGCGGCGCACAACGTCGGCCTCGCCGGTCTTTTCGTCGATCTCGCGCAGCGCCGCCGAGCCGCAAGCCGGGCAGGTCTTGGGAAACTGGAACGGCTCCGACCCGTCGGGGCGCTTCTCGATCACGACCTCGACGACCTGGGGGATGACGTCGCCGGCCCGCTGGATCACGACCGTGTCGCCGATCCGCACGTCCTTGCGGGCGATCTCGTCCTCGTTGTGCAGGGTCGCGTTCGAGACGACCACCCCGCCGACGGTGACGGGCCTGAGCTTGGCGACCGGCGTCAAGGCGCCGGTCCGCCCGACCTGGATCTCGATCGCTTCGAGCACGGTCGTCGCCCGCTCGGCCGGGAACTTGTGCGCCGTCGCCCAGCGCGGCGAGCGGGAAACGAAGCCGAGCCGCTGCTGGAGCGCGAGGTCGTCGACCTTGTAGACGACGCCGTCGATGTCGTAGCCGAGACCCGCGCGCCGGGCCTCGATGGCGCGGTAATGGGCGATGAGCTCGGCCGCCGACCGGCAGAGTTTTGTCAGCGGATTGGTCGGTAGGCCGAAGCGCCCCATCGCCTGGATGGCCTCGAATTGCGTCGCGGCGAAGGGCTCGCTGACCTCGCCCCAGGCGTAGGCGAAGAACGCCAGCGGACGCGAGGCGGTGATCAGCGGGTCGAGCTGGCGCAACGAGCCGGCAGCGAAATTGCGCGGATTGGCGAAGGTCGGCTTGCCGGCCTCCGCCTGGCGGGCGTTGAGCGCGGCGAAGTCGGAAAGGCGCATATAGACCTCGCCGCGGGCCTCGAAAATTCCCGGCGCGCCGGTCAGGCGGCTCGGGATGGCCTTGATGGTGCGGACGTTGGCGGTGACGTCCTCGCCCTCGTAGCCGTCGCCCCGCGTCGCCGCCTGCCTGAGGTCGCCGCCCTCGTAGCGGAGGGTGCAGGAGAGGCCGTCGATCTTGGGCTCGGCGGTCATGGCGAGGGGGGCGTCGTCGCGAAGCCCGAGAAAGCGCCTGACGCGGGCGCAGAATTCCTCGACCTCCTCGTCGGCGAAGATGTTGCCGAGCGACAGCATCGGCACGGCGTGGCGGACCTTGGCGAATTTCTCGGCCGGCGCGGCCCCCACCTTGCGGGAGAGCGAGTCGGCGTCGGCCAGCTCCGGGAAGGCCGCCTCGAGCGCCTGGTAGCGTCGCCGCAGGTCGTCGTATTCGGCGTCGGAGACGCTCGGCGCGTCCTCCTGATAGTAGCGCTTGTCGTGCTCGGCGATCTCGGCGCCGAGGCGCGCGTGCTCGGCGCGCGCCAGGGCGAGGCTTTGGGCCGGCTGCGGCTTCTTCGTCATGGCCCGAAGGCTAGCGCAGGGCCGCGCGCGGAGGAAGGCGCCGTCTCGGGAAGGAGCGGCGACGGCCACGCATGAATTCGGGTTGTGGATCTTCACCATTAACAACCCAGGGTTTAACCCTCCGCTAATCCTCTTGTCCGACAGTCGGCGCCGTCGAACGACGGTTCGCGATGCGATTCCCGCGCCGTTCCCCGTTCGCCAAAGTCACTTTCAGGGGCGGCGCTTGCGTTATCGACTTGCGATCCTTGCCGTGGCGGCCTCGCTCGCCGGCTGCGCGCCGGGCGGCTATCCGGCCATACGGGATTCCTATCCGCCGCCGTTCGACGCCTTCCAGGCCGGCCAGCAGCTTCAGGTCGGCATGCCGCGCGAGATCGCCATTCTCGCCGTCGGCTGGTCGCCGATCTGGTCGCAGACCACGACCTGCGGCGTCCTGGCCGCCGACAACTCGCCCTGTGAGGTCATGGCGTTCGGCGTCTACGACAACAATCGCCTGTATGTCTATCTGGTCCCGACCGGCCAGGGCTATTCGGTTGTCACGAGCTGGCTGCCGCACAAGGGGTGAATGGGGCCAAGACCCGCGTGGTCCCTTTCGTCGTCCATCAAACTGTGCATTCAATGGAGTTTGATGGCGGCGAGCGGGGACGGCGTGAGTTTGGACGCGCTCAACAAGCTGATTGCACAATGGGGGACCCTAGTCGCGGGGCTGGGCGCTTTGGCCGCCGGAATCGGCGCGATCTGGACGCCCCTGACGTCGTTTAACCCCGCCGCATGGTCGTACAAAGAATTCATCCTCGCTCTGATTGCGATCGCGCTGGTTGTTTTCGTCGCGGTTCGCACACGCAGCGCCCACCTGGCGCGTCTCATCGATCCGGAGGCGCTGCGGCTCGATCCTCACGCCCCTGACGAACTCGTCGGACGAAAGAAGGACCTGGAAAAATTCCTCAGCGTACTTTCGAACAAGCTCGTCTTTCTCGTCAGCGAGTCCGGATGCGGAAAGACGGCCTTATTGCAGGCGGGCGTCGTCGCCGGCTCCGAATTCAACGCGAAATTCCTCCCGATCTATGTCGACATGTCGCCCCTGGACTGGGAGGACGGTCCACTGCGCGAATTGCGGGAGGGCTTCCTCAAGGCGTTGTCCGCAGACGATAGGGCAAAACTGTTACTCGACGCGCAGAGCGGGCAAAAACGATACGTCGACGTGTTTGCGGAATTCTACCGCCAGACCCAGCGTCGCCCGCTCCTGCTGCTCGATCAGTTCGACGACTTTCAGGCGCAACAGCGCTATCGGGACCAATTTCTCCCGAGCGAAACGCGGGTCTGGCGAACGGCGGAAGCGGTCGCCAGAGACAATTCATTCTGGCGGGTTATCCGTCAATGCCTGCAAAGCGATGCTTTGACGGTGGTCGTCGCGTGTCGTGAGGACGCCGCCGCAGGATTGGAGAGCTTCCGCTTTTCACCTGACGTGCCTCAGTTCGATCTGCCGCGACTCGAGCCCGGCTTCGTACGGCAAATCATTGACCGGCTGACCGAACGACCGGCTGACAAGCCCCAAATCATAGCCGATCCGGAACGCGGGTGGACGGCGTTGCGCGACCGGATGGTCGATGAACTTGAGGCGCGAGGGCAGGTGCTGCCGCAGCAACTAAAGGTGGTGCTCAGAGGCCTCTCGACGCTTCGCAGACTGACGCCCTCCGCCTATGCGCGCGCGGGTCGAGCCGCGGGCCTGGAAGCACAGTTCGTGACCGGGGCCTTGCAGCGTGCGGCCAGGTCGAGCGGCCTGACCGAAGCCCAGGCGCTGCAACTCGTGCTGCCGCTCGTCGATCGCACGCGCCAACCCCCCGACAAGGCCCAACCGCGCAGCGAGCGAGAGCTCGCCAAAATGGCCGGACTGCCGGAGGTCAAGGCGGATGTGGCGCTCGAGCGGCTGAAGGCCGACGAGATCCTGCGGCCGCGCGAGACGTCTGACAACGCGGGCGCAGCGTGGCAACTGGACCACGCCTATCTGGCCTCCCCCATCTTGCGGATCGAACGGGAGCGCGACCACTGGCGGCGGCTGCTGACCGACCGCGCGACTGCCTTTGCAGACGCTTCGCTGATGAAGAAGTGGCCGGCGCTTCTGCCCGTCGGCTTGCAGACGCAACTGCTGGCGGCGCGGCTTCGCGGGCAATTCCGCTACGACGCACAGCGCGCCTACGCGACCGCGAGCGCCATGCGCGTTCTGCCGGCGGTCGGCGGGATCGCGATCGTCGCCGGCCTGGGTTGGGAAGCGATGGAATGGGACTCAGCGCCAAGGATTGAAAATGAGTTCGCCGACATGTTTGGGAATAACCGAGAGCTGTCCGACGACGCCGCCAAAGGGCTTTCCGAATTGTCGTCATTGGGCTGGGTCGGTCGATGGCGTGTCGGCCACGACATTTTCACCGACACCCCTTTTGCGGCCGCCTTTGCGAGTGGACCGAGTTCATATCCTGCGCGGCCTGGCCCGACTGGACCCGTCGCGCCTGGAAGCGATCGTCGATTTGCATCTGACGGCGGAGGCCCTGCATGAGCACAACGCAAGACTCGGCGGCGCCATTGTCGCATTGATAGGGGCGACCCCGCCAACTGCATTGGATGACGCGACGCTGAAGGACGTCAGTCGGCAAATTAATGAGGCGGCGGCCCAGAATATTGCAAGCGTCGACTGGAATGCGGTCGTTCAGGGTCTTGCGCTCGAGAGCTTCGCGACGCAGTCGACGGAAGAGCTCGCTTCCCTGCGTGGCGCGATCGAGAAGACGACTGATTCCGATCAGCTTTCCGCTCTCTCAGAGGCCTACGCAAGGGTCGCAGAGAAGCTAAAAGAAAGCGAACCGCAAGTTCTCGAACAGCTCGTCGCGGTGCGTGATCTGATCGGCAGGACAACCAACGGGAAACAGCTTTCCGCTCTCTCAGACGCCTATGCAAAGGTTGCAGGGAAGCTAAAGGAGGGCGACCCGAAAGTTCTCGAAGAGCTTGTCGCGGTGCGTGGCCTGATCGACAGGGCAACGGATGAAGACCAGCTTCCGACCCTCGCAAACGTGTATTTGGCGTCGGTGAGCAGACTGAAGGACGGTGACTCGAACATTTTCGGCGAGCTCACGGCTCTGCGTGCCCAAATTGAAACTTCGACGAAGTCGGCTCAGCTTTCCGCATTCGCGAGCGCATATGCAGCGGCGGCGAAGAAGCTGAAGGATGGCGAACCTCGCGCTGCGGACGAGCTTGCCACTTTGCGCCACGCGGCCGAAAAGACGAACAATCCCGACCAACTGGTCGCGCTCGGGCAAGCGTACGCCAGCATTGCAGAGAAGCTTCGGGAGGGGGATCCCAAAACGGCGGACGAGCTTGCGGCCCTGCGAGGCGTGATCGAGACGAGCTCCGATTCCGCCCGGCTCTCTTCATCTGCGGACGGCTATACGGCCATCGCCGCGAAAGTAAAGGATGGCGACGAGCACGCTTCACTCGAGGTCGAAGCGTTGCGCAAGTTGGTCGAGAACGCCGCCAATTCCGATCAGCTCTCCGCCGCGGAACTGGCCTATGCAGCGATCGCAGACAAGGTAAGAGGCGGGGATCCCGACGCGGCCGCCGAGCTCGGAACCTTGCGTATCGCAATCGGGAAAGAGAGCGATTTAAACCGACAAGGCGCCCTGAGGCGGGTCTATATCGCTGTCGCAGCAAGAGTAAGGGACGGCGACCCACGCGTCGCCGATGAAGTTGCGACCTTGCTGATCGACATCGGAAAGACGAGCGATTATCTGAAGAGGTCGGACCTCGTCGAGCTTTGCGGCGCCGTTGCGCCGAAATTGGCCGCGGGCGATCCGAACATCGCCGGCGCACTTGCGGCGGTCCGTCGCGAATTGCAGGCGCACGATTCGCCGCTTGCGGACGAAGACACCATGCTGGTGCGGGGTTACGTGGCTCTGGCGCAAAAGCTTACGGTGGATGATCCACTCTTCACTAACGAACTTGAGGCTTTGCGTCAGGCCATAAAGACGTCGATCTGGGGTGCGCCGGCTCTGTCGGCGGCGTATGCTGCGCTCGCGGCCAAGCTCAGGAAAGACGATCCGAGAATTACCATCGAGCTTGAGGAGATACGAAAACTCTTTGTCTCGCAACGCATGGGATTCAGCCGATCGCCCAACCTTGGGATGGCCTATGCGGCGTTCGCTGCGAAACTGAATGAGGGTGATCCGAGGGTGGGTAATGAGCTCGACGCTCTTAGAGCGTCGGTTGACGAACTCGCCCGCACGACCGAGATCGAACCTAATTTTGTAAATCCGGAACGGGCATATGCGGCGGTCGCGGCCAAATTGAAGCCGGATGATCCGCGGGTCGCTCTGGAGTTTGCGGCGCTCCGCGCTCGAATGCAAAACACGACGGAGTCAGACACGCGGGATCCATTCACGCGGCATGAATTGCCGTTTGTCGCCGCCCAAATGTATTCGTCGGTTGCGCAAATTCTCGATCGGGGCAGCCCGCTTGTGCTCGGAGAGCTCGCGGCGCTGCGTGGAGGGATCGAGCAGTCGGAAAACGCGAGCCGGCTCGCGGCCTTGAGTTAAGCCTACAAAGCCGCCGCGGCGAAAGTCATGGCGGACGACCCGCATGCCTCCGACGAACTTCACGCGCTTCGCGCAGCCCTCGCGAAGGCCGACAGCGCCGATCAGCTTTTCGCGTTTGCGCAGGCCTACGCGGCGCTGGCCAACGCCGCGCCGAGCGCGGTTTCAAGCAAACAGGACACCGCGGCGCTGCTCTCGAAAATGTCCAACCTTCGGACGCCGGCACAATGCCAAGGCTTCGCAGGTGCGCTTAGGGCGTCCTCGCGCCTCGGCCGGGCGCCGCTCTCCTCGAACGAGGCAGGCCTTGTCTACGCCGCGGCTTTGCTGGAACCCGTGTGCGCCGACAAAGAATTGAGCAAGCAATTCGTGAACGACTATCAGGACCTGATAAACCAGCAAGCGGGAGCAAAGCCTGTTGACTGGCAAGGCGACGTCTGGGCGTTCGCAAGCTGGGCGCGGACTAATATTTCCGGCTTCGATCTCTATCAGACTCGCGTGGGGTTCCTGAAAAACTAGAAGGCGGCTACAAACTCCGATGCGTCTGGGCCGATCTTCACTCCGAATTCAGCACGCAGCTCGACCGGCGCCGGTCGTCCTTCAATCCAGCATAGCGCTGACGATGCCGTCGGGGAGCTTGGGCTCGAACCAGGTCAATTTCGGCGGCATGATCTGGCCGGCACGACCTGCGGCGTCCTGGCCGCCAACAATTCTCCCTGCGAGGTCATGGCGTTCGGCGTCTACGACAACAACCGCCTGTATGTCTATCTGGTGCCGACCGGCCAGGGCTATTCGGTGGTCACGAGCTGGCTGCCGCACAAGGGGTGAGAGCGACCTTGCGATCGAGACCGAACCCGACTTCCGGGCGCACAGCGCGACGCGCCTAAAACTCCACCTTCAGCGTGCGCCCTTCGGACGAACTCCGCCGGGCCAGCTCCAGCATGCGAATGACGCGGAAGCCGTCCTCGGCCGTCAGCGCGAGCGGCGCCACGCCAAGGATCGCGTCGCGCACATTCGCGTAGAAGCCGCGATAGTCGCCGGCCTCGGTCTTCACCGGGCTCTCGACCAGCGTCTCCGGAGTCGCGGGATCGGGCGCGACCGTCAGCTGGCCCCAGGCCGGCTCCTCCTCCTGCAACCACACGTCCGTCGATCCTTCCGCAGGGACCTTGGCGCCGCCGACCAGCCGAGGCTCCTGCGGATCGAGGCCAAACTTGCGAAAGCTGCCCCTCGTCCCGTGCAGCAGGAATCGCGGCGCGTTGGCGCAGGCCAGATAGCTCGTCCGGCAATGCGCCAGGAGCTGCTTGCCGTTCGGCCGCGGATAGCTCAGCGTGATGTCGAAGGCGTCCTCGATCGCGGTCCCGTCGCGGTCGAGGCGCACGCTGGCCGTGATCGTGTCCGGCGGCCCGAACAGCGCCAGCGCCTGATCGACCAGATGCGGCCCCAGGTCGAACAGCATGCCGTTGGCCGGATTGGCCGCTTCCTGCCATCTCCCCTGGCGCGGCAGGGGGCGGAAGCGATCGAAGTGCAATTCGAAGGTGACGAGCCGCCCGACCGCCTCCTCGGCGATCAGCTTCTTGACGGTCAGGAAATCGCCATCCCAGCGGCGGTTGTGAAACGGAACCGCCATGACGCCCTTCGTCCGGGCGAGCCGGCTCAGCTCCAGCGCCTCCTCGCTGGTCGCAGTAAATGGCTTGTCGATGACGACGTGCTTGCCCGCCTCCAGGGCCTCCTTGGCCACCTCGAGATGGGTGGCGCTCGGCGTGGTGACGACGACGAGCTCGATGGCTTTGTTGGCCAGCATGGCGTCGAGCGAGCGCACGACCTCAGCCGCAGGATAGGCCTTGGCGGCCTCGTCGCCCTTGCGTTGCAGAATCGCGGCCAGGCGGAGCCCGCTGACCGCGGTCACGAACGGCGCATGAAAGATCCGCCCGCCCAATCCGAAGCCGACGATCCCGACGCCAATTTCCCGGTCAGCCATTTCGCCCTCTGCTTGTCTCTCTCGGCGCCGATCGCGCCTCGAGGTCATATTCGCGGCGGTCGCCCCCGTCTTTAGGAGACCGGCGCCGCGGTTCTCAATCCAGCATCGCGCTGACCATGCCGTCGGCGAGCTTGGGCTCGAACCAGGTCGATTTCGGCGGCATGATCCGACCGGCGTCGGCGACCGCCATCAGGTCGGCCATTTCGGTCGGATGGAGCGCGAAGGCGACCGCCGCCGCGCCGGACCTGACCAGCCGTTCCAGTTCCTCGAGCCCCCGCCCGCCGCCGACGAAGTCGATCCGCTTGTCGCGGCGCGGATCGGTGACGCCGAAGACCGGCTCGATCACGTTTTTGGCGAGCAGCGTCACCGGCAGCCGCGCCACCGGATCGCCGCTCGCGAGCGCTGCGGCCAGGATCTCCGGCTTCAATGTCAGCTTCCACCAGCGGCCGCTGAGAGCCATGCCGACCTCGTCCGCCCGCGCCGGGCGCGCCGGACCGTCGCTCGGCTCGACCGTGTAGCGGGCGCCGATCTCGCGGAGGACCGCCTCGGGCATGAGGCCGTTCAGGTCGCGCAGCACGCGGTTGTAGTCGAGGATGGTCATCTCCTGCTGCGGCAAGAGAACGGCGAGGAACGAGCCGTCTTTGATCCCGCGCGCCTCGGCGACCCGCAGCGCCGCGGCCGAGCGGTGATGGCCGTCGGCGATGTAGAGCGCCGGCAGGGCGTCGACCGCGCTCGTCAAGGCCGCGATCGTCGCCGCGTCGAACACCGGCCACAGTTCGTGACGCACGCCGTCGTCGGCCGTCACGTCGACCGATGCGGGTCCGGCCGAGGCCTCGGCCAGGAGCGCGTCGATCGCCGGCGTCTCCGGATAGGCGAGCATCACCGGTCCGGTCTGGCCGCCGACCGCCTCGATCTGGCGCACCCGGTCGTCCTCCTTGGCCGGCGTCGTCAGTTCATGCTTGCGGATGCGGTTCTCGGCATAGGCGGCGAGCGAGGCCGCGGCCGCAAATCCAGTCTCGACATGACCCCGCCAGGCGAGGCGATAGACGTAGTAGCCGGGCGCCGCGTCGCGCACGAGCACGCCGGCAGCCATCATGCCCCTGAGGGCGGCGGCGGCCTTGGCGTAGACGGCGGGGTCGTGGGGGTCGATCGCCGGATCGAGGTCGATCTCGGCCTTCGAGACATGCAAAAAGCTCCATGGGCTTCCCCTGGCGCGCTCGCGCGCCTCCGCGCTCGACAGCACGTCGTAGGGCGGCGCCAAGACCTCCGCCGCGCGTCCGGGCGCCGGCCGCAAGGCGCGAAAGGGTTGGATCAGGGTCATGGGGCTCTCGGGGCGGGTCAGCGGCCATGGTTTTGCTCCGCTTGAGGGCGCCTGGCAAGTCGACCGGCAAAGCCGGCGCCGGCCGCGACGCTCCAGGCCCTGACGACGTTCAGCGTCATCCGGACGCTCCCAGACCCAGAAGCCGCCCGGGATCGGCGCGGGCGCGGAAAATCGCCGCATTGTCCACCGGCCGCCGCGCGGATGCTCAATCCTTCGGGTAGGCCATGTTCTCCACCGTCCCGACCAGGCGCTCGAACGGCGCGGCGGAGACATGGTTTTGGCCGCGAAACGGGTTGTCCAACAAAACGATGAGGGAGAGAACGAGGGCGATCGAGGCGCCGAGCATCGCGACCATGACCATGTGCATCGCAAAGTTCGGAACCCCGAACAGGGTGCTGAAGAGGATGGTCAGGCCCGCCCCCGCGATCAGGTTCCACCACAGGATCGGCGGCAAGCCCGCGCCGGCGGCGTAAAAGCGGCCGCGCCGCGCGTCGTAGAGCGCGTCCAGGTTGCGGATCATCTCGGTCTCGATCACTTGGGCCCCTGGCTCGGACGCATGAAATTGCGCTAGCGAGAGGTGAAATCTGTCGAGCAGCTGCCATCCGGCCTTGTCCTCGATCCGCCCGGCGGCGAGCGCCGGCCATTCGTCCTGCACGACGATCTCGGCGTAGTTGAACAGAGTGTGGCGAAGCTCCGTCGCCAGCGGATCGGGAAGGCCGACCGTGTCGCGATAGAGATTGCCGACCAGATTGGCCTCAGTCTGAACCAGCGCGTCCGCCTTGCCGAAATCTTCCCACACGGCGACTGCGATAAAGGCCAGCAAGACGGCATAGATCACCCCGACCACCCCAATAGTAAATCCTGAGACTTCATTATGTGCGCGGCGGATCCGATGCGGCGTCGAAACATGCACCAGGATGAGGGCGAGGAGAGACGACGCCACCGAAATCCCGACCACGGCGGCGATCGCCAGCGTGGTCGAGAGCCCGACGATCCAATTGTTCAATGCGACAAACATGCGCAACCTCGATCATGCGTGGCGCCGAATTGGCTTTTCCCGATCCGCCTTCATCCGTCGCTATTCGCCCAAAATCCGCCTTGGCGCTACTCCAGCGCCCTCGTCCCCGCTTCGACCGCGGCCTCCGGCGCGACCCAGTCGAAACCGGCCAGCTGGTGGCGGGCCCAGGTGAATTGGCGCTTGGCGTAATGGCGGGTATCGAGTTTGGCGCGTTTCGCCGCTTCGGCGAGCGCAAGCCGCCCTTCGAGATGGGCGATGAGATGGGGGACGCCGTGGGCGCGCATGACCGGCAGGGCCGGGTCGAGCTTTCGCGCCGCGAGCCACCTGACCTCGTCGAGCGCGTCGGCGGCGATCATCGCGTCGAAACGGGCGTCGATGCGGGCGTAAAGCGCCTCGCGGTCCGGGGCGAGGAAGAGCCCGCGCCATTCGCCGGGCTCAAGCGCCGGATCGCCCCGCGCGCCCTGGAAGGCGGCGAGCGGCTTTCCGGTCGCGGCCAGCACTTCGAGGGCGCGTAACGTCCGTTGCCGGTCGGACGGCCTGAGTCGCCGGGCGGTCTCCGGGTCGGCCGCGGCGAGCTCGGCGTGGAGGTCGGCGGTCGGCCGGCCCTCCGCCCGGTCGCGGATCTCGGCCCGGACCGCCTCGGGAATGGCCGGCATGTCCGACAGCCCCTCGGTCAGGGCGCGTAAATAAAGGCCCGTTCCGCCGGCAAAAATGACCGGACCCTCGCTCAGCCCGGCCAGAATTTCGCGCGCCCGCCGCGCCCACAGGCCGACCGAATAATTGACGGCGCCGTCGATTTCGCCGAAGAGCCGGTGCGGCGCTTGCCTTTCCTCATCGGGCGTCGGACGCGCGGTGAGGGTTTTGAGGTCGGCATAGACCTGCATCGAATCGGCGTTGACGATCGTCGCGCCGAATTCGTGGGCCAAAGTCAGCGCCGCCGCGGACTTGCCGCTCGCCGTCGGTCCTGCGAGGAGGAGCGCTCGCCTCACGTCGTCGAACCCCTTTCGCCGCCTGGACTCTGCATGCCCGCTTCCGTACTCGTCGCCACGCTGATCGCCGACCCCGAGCGCGCGCCGCTCACCGATGCCCGAGTCGACCGCGCCGCGCTAGCCCTCGGCGGCGTCGAGCGCCGGAGCTGGCTCGACGAGGGCGTGGCGGCCGACCTCGTCGTGACCGGAGACCTCGACGCGAGGCGCGCCGCGCTCGCGGCGCATTTCGCCGGCGAACCGGTCGACGTCATCGTCCAGCCGCTCGCGGGGCGCGAGAAGAGGCTCATGCTGGCCGACATGGACTCGACCTTGATCGGCCAGGAATGCGTCGACGAGCTCGCGGCGCTGGTCGGCCTCGGGCCCCATGTCGCGGCCATCACCGAGCGCGCGATGCGCGGCGAGATCGCCTTCGAGCCGGCGCTGCGCGAGCGCGTCAAGCTGCTCGAGGGTCTGCCGGAAGAGGTGATCGACGAGGTGCTCGAGGCCCGGATCACGCTCAACCCCGGCGCGCGCGCGCTCGCCCGCACCATGCGCGCCCGCGGCGCGAAGGTGGTCATCGTGTCGGGCGGGTTCCGGCAGTTCACCTCCGCGGTCGCCGCCATGATCGGGGCCGACGAGGACCGCGCCAACACGCTCGAGACGGCGGACGGGCGCCTCACGGGCAAGGTCGCCGAGCCGATCCTCGGCCGCGACGCCAAGCGCGCGGCGCTCCTCGAGGTCGCCGCCGCCATGCGCCTCGCGCTCGAGGCGACGCTCGCGGTGGGCGACGGCGCCAACGATCTCGCCATGCTGGCCGCGGCGGGGCTCGGCGTCGCCTATCGCGCCAAGCCCCAGGTCGCCGCGGCGGCCCATGCCCGCATCGACCACGCCGACCTCACGGCGCTCCTCTATGCGCAGGGAATCCCGCGCCGCGCTTTCGTCGAGGACTGATGGGGCATTCGGGACAGCTTCGCGCGCGCCGCTGGCTCATCGGGCTTGTCGAACTCGTCGCGGCCGCGCTGGCGCTCACCGCCGGCGCCGCTTTCGCGATCGTCGCCGACCGCGACGGCCTGTGGAAGGTGGTCGGCGCCTGTGTCGCCGACCAGCGGCTGACCGGCCTGCCGTTTCCCTGCCTCGCCGTCGACCTCGCCGAAGGGCAGGCGCGCGGTCATATTCTCTTGCGCCCGCCATGGGCGAACGACCTGATCCTGTCGCCGACGCGCCGCAGCGTCGGCATCGAAGACCCGTTCCTGCAATCGCCGGAGGCGCCGAACTATTTCGCCGACGCCTGGGCCGCGCGCGGCATAATCGCCACGGCGAACGGGCGTCCGCCGGCGCGCGGCCAGATCGCGCTCATCGTCAATTCGCGCATCATCCGGGGACAGGACCAGCTTCACATCCATCTCGGCTGCCTCGTTCCGTCCGCGCGCCATGTGCTGGCCGAGGCCGCGCCCGGGCTGCCGCTCGACCGGTGGCGGCTGATCGGCCCGGTCATTCCGCACCAGCCGTTCTGGGCGCTCAGGGTCCAGAGCGCCGATCTTGCCGGCGTCGAGCCTTTTCGGCTCGTCTTTGACGAATTCGCGCGGGGGGGTCGAGACCCGGCCGATCTGATGATCGCGGTGGTCGGCGCGACTGTGGATGGGCAGGACGACTTTCTGATCCTCGTCAGCTACGTAGGCCTGCCGCATTCCTGGTGGCCAACCGGGTCGGAGGAACTCCTAGACCCGCAATGCCGCGGGGAGGGCGGGTAGAGGCGATGACTTTTGGACGAATCGCGCCGCATCCCCTCATCCGGCCGCTGACGCGGCCACCTTCCCCCTGAGGGGGAAGGGATCGCCCCTCTCCCGCCGGGAGAGGGAAGCCGCGAAGCGGCAGGGTGAGGGCCACCTGGCGCGAACTTATTTCATCATGCTCTGGACGCCGCGCGGCGAAAAGTGGAACACCGTCTCGCCAGGTTCAGGCGGCCGCCGGTCACGGTAGAGGGCGCCCATATAGGCGTCGTAGATCCGGCGCGACGAACGACCAGCCGAAGTCATTTCCCGCACATGACCGCCGCGACCGACGCCTTCTCCCGCTGGGCGATCGCGCCGACGCTGAGCGGGGTCGGCGCCGCGATCGGGGTCAGCGCGCCGCCGCCGAGGAAGGCGCCGACCGCCTCGGCGTCGATCAGGCCATGCGGACCGGCGAGGGCGACGCCGCCGACGCGCTTTGGCTCCTGCGCAATGGGCGCGACGACCCCCGCCAGCCCGCCCTGACGGTCGAAGACGGGGCCGCCCGCCGCGCTCTTGCCGAGCGAGGCGACGACCGTTGCCCGCCCGCCGCCGGCGAGCGCGGCGGGGACCGCCGCGACGCGCCCGCCGTCCGCGCTGAGCACGACGAGGTCGGGCGCGAGCGCGCCCAGCGGCGGCGCCTTCGCCTCGGCGGCGAAGTCGCCGGAGAGGAGCGCGAGCCCGGTCGCCGAGTCGGTGCGGGCGAACCGCACCGGCTTGCCGCCGACGCTCGGGTTCGGGCAGTCCTCAGGCTTGAGCGCGGTCAGCGCGCGGTCGGGCGCGACGATCAGCGCGGTCGCCTTGGGTTGGGGAGGTTGCGCGGGCGGCGTCTGGGCGGGGTTCGCGTTCGAGGTCGAGGCCGTCGCAGGGCCGGGCGGCGGGAAGGCGACGAAGGCGTCGGCGACCGCCAGCGCCACCCGGAAGAGATCGCCGCGTGCGACCGGGTAGCTGAAGGTGAAGCCGCGGATCGGCGGGGTCGCGGCGGGGTTCAGTTCGTAACGCGTGTAGAACGTCCGGCCCGCGTCCTGGCCGGTGACGACAAAGAAGGCGCCCGCCTTGATCGCCTTGTAGGCGACCTTGCGGGCAGGCGATTCGGCCGCGAGCCGGGCGTAGAGGTCGCTGAGATCGCCGCCCGGATCGGAGGCGAAGTCGAGCGTCACGCCGCTCCTGGCGCCAAGGAGCTTCGTCGGCGCGCCGATGCGGGCGCCGGTCCGGGGGTCGGCGATCGTCTGGAAGCCGACGGCGGCGCGGGCCTTGTCCCCGGCCGCCAGCAGCGCCTGAAGCTGACCGGCGGAGAGGACGCCGTCGCCGGGCGCCTTCTGGCCGGTCTGGAACGCGACGATCGCGTCGCGGGTGCGCTTGCCGAAATCGCCGTCGCTCACGCCATTATAGAGCCCGAGCCAGACGAGCGCATCCTGCGCGGCGATGCGGGTCGCCGGCGGCAGCGCCAGAAAGGCCGCCTTCTGCGCCTCGAAGGCGGCGTCGGGCTGGGCCGCGGCGGCGGCGGGTTGAGCCGGCTTCGGCGGCGAGGTCTGCGCCTGCGCCTGCGTGAGCGGCGCGCCGAGAAGCAAGCCCGCCGCTGCGAGGGCGAGGCGGAAGGGCGTTCGGCGCATGGCTATCCCCAAAGGCCCCGGTCCGGCCGGCGGCGCCGCGATGCTACAGGAAGTCGGGGTTCGTCGGAACTCGGTCTCGTCCGGCGCGCGGGGAGGGGCAGGCCTTGACCGCCTGAACGTGTGGCGTTGGTCTCGGCGCCGAAGCTGGAGGGCCGCTCTATGTCGTCGAAACGCTCGGTCGGTGACGGGCCCCTCGCTGACGCTCAGACCGTCGCCGAGGCGAAAGCGACGTCGCGTCGGGCGCCGAGTGGCGCATTTAAGGCGAAGGCGCCAAGCGGCTCGCGCGTCTCGGCGGGAGCGAACCCGAACTGAAGGCTCCGCCGCGGCCGCCGTTCGAATCCCGCGTGATCCGCCCCATCTACGCTGGAGCGCGCCGCTCTATCCGACTACGACCAGCGGCGCTCCTGGGTTGCTTGCGCGGCGGGCAACGCTGCGTCAACCCGTGAACTCGATTTGGTCATCCAGGCGGAACTACGCCATCCATCGCCACCAAGTGTTTCCGAGCAGGACTGATCAGGTATTCGCGCACCTCTCGGCTCGCTGGCAGAACCATATACCCGGTGGTCAAGTCCCCGAGAAGCAATGACGCCTTACGCGGGCGTAGCCGCCAATGAAGCGCGACTAACACGCATAACGTGGAGTTCTAATTTGTCCTGGTCCGCCTTGCTCGGCCAGTCAGTTCTCCCAACCATGCGGCACCATTCCGCCGGCTCCTTGCAACCCATCATGTCGGATTCTCGCGCAGCGACCTCTGCCACACGGACCCAATCGGCCGGACAAAAGGTCTTCTTTCGATCCGGGTTGTATCTGGGCGCCCTCAGCCGTCCGAAGAACCCGCTGTCCAGTGACGCCAGCGCGAGAGCCGGAAAGACCTCTATCAAATGGAGACCGTTGACTGCTGCTCGTGCCTGCTCCGGACTCTCCTCGGCTCCCAGCGCCGTCAGGAAACGCCAGATTGGCGAGGCGTCACAGAACATGCCCTGCCTCCCTCGATTGGAGGGCTGTACGCCTCCGCCAAGCCAGCCAATGAGGGAAGCGGCCACGCGCTCTACCGGCCGTATGCTGGTCAAATTAGGAACCACCGTCGGCTGGTCCGGGTGCGATTCAAAGCGATGCAGAGTAGGTTGGGTTTGGAGTGATTTGGCGGGAGGATTTGGATGGCGGTCGGGGAGTTGAGCGATGAGGCGCTGATGGCGGCGTTGCAGGCGCATCCGGAGCTTCGCCAGCGGGTGTCGTCGATTGTGCTGGCGGTCGAAGGCGACGAGGGGGAATTGACGGAAGCCGACGCTGCGGAAGAGCGGATGGTCGAGGAGATGCGTCTTCTGGGACGGGAGGCGCTTCACAGTTGGGCCGAGCGGCGGGTCGAGGCGACGGAGCGGGAAATTCGTCAACGTCCTCAGATGTATCGCCAAGGCGGAAAAAACTCCGCTGGCACACGAAATTCGGCGAAATAGAGGTCCAGGAGCCGCAATATCGGTTGGGGACGCAGCGGGTGCGTCCATTCGTGCTCGGGGCGAAGGTGAGCCCGCTCGGGTGTTCGCGGCCGTTGCAGCGCGCCATCGTCGACTTCGCCGCCGATCAGCCCTTCGCGCAGGCGCGCGCCAAGTTGCAGGAGCATTACGGCTTCGCGATCGGCGAGAGCACGATCCAGCGGATCACGTTTGCCCACGCCCAGGCGATCTACGAAGCCGGCCGCCAGGATTGTGAATTTCCGGAGGCGCCGGGCCTCAGCAAGCCGATCATCGTCGAGACGGACGGCGGCATGGTTCCGATCGTCGAACCGAGCAGCGAGGGGAAGGACAAACGCAAGGGCAAGACGCTGTCCTGGCGGGAGGCGAAGCTGTCGCTGGCGCACGCGCAAGGGAACTGCACGCCGGTTTATGCGGGTTCGATCGAGGGCGGAGTTGAAGAGGCCGGGCGTCAGTTGCTTTCGTGCGCGGTTCGCGCCGGCTTCGGGGCGAACTCCCGGGTTCACGCGGTCGGCGACGGCGCGCCCTGGATCGTCGGCCAAATCGAGCAGCAGTTCGGCGACCAGGGCCGCTATTTGATTGATTTCTATCACGTCTGCGAATACCTGGCCGCTGCTTCCGAAGCGATCGCGCCCGACCCGGCCGCGCGCAGCGCCTGGATGGAGACGCAGAAGGAGGCGCTCAAAGGCGGACGTCTCGACGCCGTTCTGCGGGCGCTTGCCGGATGTTGCGAGCCGCCCGAAGTCGACGACGAGCATGCGCCTGTGCGAACCTGCCATCGCTATCTCAGCGCTCGCGCCAACCACCTGAACTACCGCCAAGCTTTGGCCGACGAGCTGCCAATCGGCTCGGGCGAGATCGAAAGCGCCCATCGCTACGTCGCCCAGCAACGCCTGAAGCGGCCCGGCGCCTGGTGGCGTGTCGAGCATGCCGAACATATGCTCGCCCTGCGGATAAACCGAATCAACGGCGACTGGGACGCCTACTGGAAAGCCCTCGCCCGGCAACGTGCCGCTGCAGCCAATGACAATAGCCCGAACAAATCACTACGCCGCACCGCCTAATTGCACCGCTTTGGATCGCACCCGGCTGGTCCAGCGCGATAAGCGTAGCGCCGGTTTCGGAGCGAGCTTTGTGGATGAAAGTGAGCGCCTGACCGAAGGACACCAACTGCGGAGCATGGAACCGCGCGAGGCGACCGTTCTCGATGCCGACAGCGCAGATAGCTCCGGGAGCTTTCGGATTGTCCGTCCACGCGGAATCAAAACCGATGTAAATGTCCATGCCTGCTCCCATAGGCGAGCATAGGGCTATGGCGTAGGCATAGTGCTCATCTTCATCGAGCGTGGCCCGCCAAGCCGCCGATTCCACGCTGAAGTAGCCCACGGTACGCTACGACAACCGCGGCTACGAGATGGTCTCTCCTGGTCGGTTGCGGTGAGGGGTGGTTGTTTAGCCCGTCGATCAGGTCGAGCCTGAGCTGCCGAAGATCGTCAGGCGGCGGATGCGGGCTCGGGATGTAGGCGGAAGCCAAGCGCCCGAATGACCTTCAGGACGGTGGCGAACTCGGGATTTCCGTCGCTGCTCAGCGCCTTGTAGAGCGCCTGTCTGGTCAAGCCGGTTTCCTCGGCGAGTTGAGACATGCCCCGCGCGCGGGCAACCACGCCCAGCGCATCGGCGATCTCGCTGGCGTCGCCATCCGCGAAGGCGCCGTCGAGATAGGCGAGCATCGCTTCGGAGCTGTCCAGATAGGCGGCCGGGTCGAACGGCCGGGTCTCGATGGTCATGTCACACCTCTTTCGCCAGCGTCAGGGCCAAGGCGATGTCCTTGGCCTGGCTGTCTTTGTCGCCGCCGCAGAGCAGGACAATCAGCAAGTTCCCGCGCTGCACGTAATAGACCCGGTATCCGGGGCCATAGTGGATACGAAGTTCGCTGACGCCCTCGCCGACCGGCTTGACGTCGCCAGGATTGCCGAGCGCGAGGCGACGGACCCGTCGGGCGACCTCGGCTTTGGCCCGAGCGTCCCGCAAGCCGGAGAGCCATTCGGAGAAGGCTTCGGTCTCGCGAACTTCGATCATCTGTAAACTGTAGGTGACGCACCCGAGCATGTCAACCATGGGAGACGATGACGGTTCCCGAGCCTATAGGGCCATGGCGTAGACAAAGTTCTCATCTTCGTCCGGTCGTGATCCGCCACCTCTATCTTGTCGTTCGTTGGATTACCGTGGAGACCCATGGCGCCGTCACGCCGGCGCCGGCGCGCCTCATTGCTTTCAGATCTGTAACGCGTTACAGTCGCGCCATGGCGGCCTATCGAGGAGGTCCGGGTGACGGCGCCGGCCGAACGAATGAGAATGATGCGCGCGCGGCGGCGCGGGCGAGGACTCCGCGAGTTGCGTCTCGTCGTGCCTGACCCGCGGCTCGGGTCTGTTCGAAAGCGGGTTGCGGCTCAAGTGGCTCGTCTCGACCGCGGCCGCGAAGGCGAGGCATTGAGCTGGACTGAAGCCGTTTCCGAATTCGACGCGCCCAGTCCAAGCGAACGATGAAGCGTGGCGACGTCGTCATCGTCGCGGCGGCGGGCGACTATGGGAAGCCGCGGCCGGCGGTCATTGTCCAGACCGATGCGTTCCCTGAAGCGCATGCATCTATCGTAATATGCCGGGCGACATCGGAAATCGTCGATGCTCCGGACTTTCGGGTCACGATTGATCCACACAAGGAGAATGGCTTGCGCGTCCGGTCTCAGGTCATGGCCGACAAGCCGGTCACCGTTCGGCGCGAGCGGGTTGGACAACTTATCGGTCGCCTCAATGGCGAGGAGCTCGGACGCCTCAATATCGCCCTGGCGTTCGTCATGGGGCTCGCGGACTGAGCGCCATCGTAGGGCTATAGCGAAGACATAGTGCTCATCATCGTCGGCGGCGGCCCGCCAAATTTGCCGAATTTGCGGGACGACGGGCTGCGTCCTCCTAAAGCGGCCGGTGCGGCGATCAATCGTGATCTACGCCGTCCTTGAACGGATTAAGCACTATTGCGCCCAGGCCGGCGACATCGCGATCATTACGGGTCACCAGCGTCAGGCCATGGGTTAACGCGGTCGCAGCGAGCAGGCCGTCAATGACCGGCGCCGGTCTGATGGCGCTCATGCGTCCCCATTGATCGGAGACGGCGTTGTCGATGCCGAGCACGTGTTCGCCGAACGCAGTCTCGACCTTCCGCAACCAGCGTTCGAGCGCCGCGGCCTGGCCTGCGTCCCGGCGACGGGCGAGTTCAATGCCCTTTCGGATCTCGCCAAGCACAAGCGTGCTCAGAAAGAGATCCTCGTCGGCGATCGATGCGTACCATGCGGACACGCGTGCGTTGCAGCGTGCGCCTTTCCGGACTTCCGAAATGACGTTGGTATCGATCAGGTAGGTCACAAGTCGACATTCCGGCCGAGATCTCGATTGCGGTCGAGGTCGACGCCGTCGAGCGGCGCGGACGCCAGCAGCGCCTTCAGGCTTGTCCTGGGCGGTTCGACAAAGTTTTGTCGAAGAAGCTCGCGCGTCTCAGCCTCGCGCGAAGGGTCGGACAAGGCAGAGACGACACGGCGGACCAGGCTCGCATCCTCCTTACGGACGTTGACCTCGACCCGCACGAAGCCCTGCCGCTCCTTGCGGGCGCGGTGAATTGCGACAGAAGATCTGGCTTTGGCCGTCATGCTCATCTTCTCGTTTCCGGAAATCTTACCGGAAATATCGATCCTGTGCAAGCGGCCGGTCGCGGCTAGAGGGCCACAGCGTAGACATAGCGCTCATCACCGTCGGTCGCGGCCCGCCAAAATCTCCCCTGCAGCGCTCCAGCGCGCTCGAAGACGGCCGGCATTGCGACCGAACTCGCCCCCCGCGGCGGAGACGCCGCAATCGGCTGACTTGGCGGCGCGGAGCGGCAGCGAAGATCGAGGGAATTGTCCTGGGCGGGTCGGAGAGGCGCCACGGCGAGGCCGAGCGTGCGTGGCGCTCATGGTTTATGCCCGATCCCGGTTCGAGCAGGCGACGCTCGCGATGGTGGAGGAAGGCGAGCTTTGAAGGAACATCGCGAGACGGCGAGAACGCGGTCGACGCGCCGGGCATTGCTGTGGTCGTCAATTGATGCTGCTATTGGCGCCGCCGATAGAGGAGCCGATCATGCGAACGACGCTCGCGCTTGACGACGAGCTTGTCGCCAAGGCCCAAGCGATGACCGGCGTGAAGGAAAAGTCGATCCTTGTGCGCGAGGCGCTCAAGGCGCTGATCGAACGGGAAAGCGCGCGACGGCTGGCGCTTCTCGGCGGCAGTGAACCGGACCTTGAAACGCCGCCGCGGCGACGCCCGGCGCCGGGGTGATCCTCGTCGACATGTCGGTCTAGATCGAACATCTTCGCGTCGGCGATTCGGCGCTCGCCGCGTTGCTCGAAGCTCACCAGGTTTTCACCCATCCCTTCGTCATCGGCGAAGTCGCGCTGGGAAGCTTGCGCAATCGTGGCGTCGTGATTTCCGCTCTGTCGGACCTGCCGTCAGTGATTGCCGCCACGCATTCGGAAGTTATCGATTTCATCCATAGCAATGCGCTTTTTGGACGCGGAATTGGCTATGTCGACGCTCACCTCATGGCCGCCGTGCGTCTGACCGTCGGGGCATCGCTGTGGACGAACGATAAGCGGCTCAAAGCAGTCGCCGAGACCTTGGCCCTGGGTATGCTCGGCCGTCGCGGTCGATGAGCGGCCGACAAACACGACCGGCGTTCGATGCCGCCGCCGTGGTATAGATCTTTGGCGTTATGCCCGCGAAAACGAAAGTCTTGAGGGCATGCGCCGACAGTTTTCTGGGGGGTGACCATGTTCCGGGCCTTGCGCGCTGCGTTCGTCGCGTTCCTTTTCGTGGCCTCCGCCCAGGCCGCCGACGTCAAGCCCTATGTCAACGAGGAGTTGGCGAGCGACGCGGTGCGGCTCGCCGCGACGTTGAAGACCGAGGCCGGCAAGATCGGGGCCGAGGCTCAGGGCAAGACCCCGGACGAGCTGCGCAAGGCGGCCTCCGCCGCCGTCGTCGCGGGAAAATTCGACGTCGCCGCCAAACTTGCCGCCGCCGCGGTGACGGCGGCGCCCAAGGATCCGTCCAACTGGGCGGCCTACGCCTATGTCGCGGTCAAAGGCGACGACGCCCAGGCCAACAATCGCTGGGATCTCGTCACGCAAGGGGCGGCGGCCGCCTACGCCGCCTACCAGCACGCCGGCCCCCCGGCCGACCAGGCCGCGGCGCTGTCGCTGCTCGCCGATCTTCTTGCCCGGCACAGCGAGTGGCGCGGCGCGCTCGACGCCTTGAAGGCCTCGCTCGACCGGCGCGACAATCAAGATGTGCGCAAGACCTACGAGGCGATGCGCGCGCAATACGGCTTCCGCATCCTCGACTACAAAGTCGACAACGAATCCACCAATCCGCGCGTCTGTTTCAATTTCTCCGAGCCGCTGGCGCGCAAGACCGATTTCGCCCCCTATGTCGCGGTGTCGGGCGCCTCCAGCACGGCGATCTCGAATGAAGACCAGCAGATCTGCGTCGAGGGCCTGAAGCACGGCGAGCGCTACGCCATCGTGCTGCGCGAAGGCCTGCCCTCGGCGGTCGGCGAGAACCTTTTGAAGTCGGCCGATTACGAGATCTACGTGCGCGACCGCTCGCCCCAGGCGCATTTCGCCGGCCGCGCCTATGTGCTGCCGCGCGAGGGGCAGGAGGGCGCGCCGCTCGTCACCGTCAACGCCGCGAAGGTCGCCATCGACGTCTACCGCATCGGCGACCGCAACCTGCTCGCGACCGTCAACCGCGACGATTTCCTCAAGCCCATCGATGCGTCGCGGGCCAAGGAGATCGCCGACCAGGACGGCGTCAAGGTGTGGAGCGGGTCGATGGATGTGGCCAGCGCGCTCAACAAGGACGTGGTGACCGATTTCCCGGTGATGAAGGCGGTCGGCAAGCTCGATCCGGGCGTCTATCTCATCACCGCCCGCCCCTGGAAGGAAAAGACCGCGAACGCGGACGAGACGGACGTCGCCGAGCTCGCGACGCAATGGATGGTCGTCTCCGACCTCGGCCTCACCGCGATCTCGGGCGGCGACGGCGTCCATGCGCTGGTCGAATTGCTCGGCTCCGCCGCTCCGCTCGCCAGCGTCGAATTAAAGCTCGTCGCCCGCAACAACGAGGTGCTGGCGGTCAAGACGACCGGCGCCGACGGGCGGGCGGATTTCGATCCGGGCCTCGCCCGCGGCACGGGCGGCTCGGCCCCGGGGCTCGTCGTCGCGACGCTGAACGGCGACTACAATTTCCTCAATCTGGCGCAGAACGCCTTTGATCTGACCGACCGCGGCGTCGCCGGGCGCGACGCGCCCGCGAGGCTCGACGCCTTCCTCTACACCGAGCGCGGCGTCTACCGTTCGGGCGAGACGGTGTTCGCGGTCGCGCTCTTGCGCGACGCCAAGGGCGTCGCCCGCAGCGGCCTGCCGCTGACCCTGGTCGTGAGGCGCCCCGACGGCGTCGAATTTAAGCGGGCGACGATAGCCGATGAAGGCCTCGGCGGGCGCGCCTTCGCCGTTCCGCTGCTGCCCGGTTCGGCCCCGGGCAAATGGACCATCGAGGCCTACGCCGACCCGAAGGGCGATCCGATCGGCGACGTCGGCTTTCTGCTCGAGGACTACATCCCCGAGCGGCTCGACTTCGCTTTGAAAACCGAAAAGCCCTACGCCGCGGCGGGTGAGCCGATCGCGCTGACCCTCGACGCGCGCTTCCTCTATGGCGCGCCGGCGAGCGGCCTCGACGTCACCGGCGCGATCCGCCTGCAGGCGGTCGAGGGCGGGCCGCTCGCCGGCTTTCCCGGCTATGTCGCGGGGCTCGCGGACGACGATTTCATTACGGTCCAGAGCCAGTTCTCCGACAAGGTGACGACCGACGCCAAGGGCCACGCCGAGCTGTCGGTCGACCTGCCGGACGCGGCCTCGACGCGGCCGCTCGAAGCCAAGCTGATCGTCGACGTCGGCGAGTCCGGCGGCCGCACGGTCGAGCGCACCCTGACGCTGCCGGTGCGGGCCAAAGGCGTCGCGGTTGGGGTGAAGCAGGACTTCGACGCTTCGATCGCCGCCGGCGATCAGGCGATGTTCGAGGCGATCGCCGTCGCCCCCGACGGGACCCGCGTCGCCCGCAAGGGCGCGGCCTGGTCGCTCTATCAGCTGACCAACGACTTCCAGTGGTTCAACAGCGACGGACGCTGGAGCTACGAGCCGGTCAAGTCGTCGAAGCGGGTGGCGAGCGGCGTCATCGACATCGGCGCCGACGCACCGGCGAAGTTTGAGGCGCCGGTCGGGTGGGGCGCCCACCGACTCGACATCAAGACGCTCGACGGCGAGGAGACGAGCGTCGCATTCGACGTCGGCTGGTCGGGAACGGCGAGCGCCGACACGCCCGACAACGTGGTCGTCACCCTCGACAAGACGGCCTATGCCCCAGGCGACGAGGCGAAGCTGCGCATCAACTCGCCCTCAGCCGGCAAGGCGACGGTCGCGCTGATCGGCGACGCGATCGAGCGCTTCGTCGACGTCGATCTCGTCGCGGGCGACAACGTCGTGCCGTTTACGGTCGGGGCCGACTGGGGCCCGGGCGCCTATGCGGTGGCGCTGACCCACCGGCCGCTCGACGTCCAGGCCAAGCGCATGCCCGGCCGCGCCATCGGGCTCGCCTGGTTCGCCATCGGCGCCGAGGGCCGCAAGCTCGATGTCGCCTTCGGCGCGCCGTCGCTGACGAAGCCGCGCGAGCCGCTTCGGGTCCCGGTCACCGTCGCGGGGCTGCTGCCTGGCGAGGAGGCGCATGTCATCGTCTCGGCGGTCGACCTCGGCATCCTCAACCTCACTGGCTACAAGACGCCAGATCCGGGCTCGTATTTCTTCGGCCAGCGCAAGCTGCCGGTCGAGATCCGCGACCTCTGGGGCATGCTGATCGACGGCATGCAGGGGGTGGCGGGCGCCATTCAGACCGGCGGCGGCGAGAGCGGCAATCTCGAAGGCAATCTGCCGACGCAAGCCCCGCTCGCGCTCTTCTCCGGTGTCGTCAAGCTCGACGACGAGGGCAAGGCGACGGTGACCTTCGACCTGCCGGGCTTCAACGGCACGGTGCGGCTCGCGGCCGTCGCCTGGAGCCGGGACAAGGTCGGCGCGGCTCAGGCCGACGTCACCGTGCGCGACGCGGTCGTCGTTTCGGCGACGCTGCCGCGTTTCCTCGACGTCGGCGACCGTTCTCAGATGCATGTCGACATCGACAACGTCGACGGCGAGGCCGGCGACTATACGCTCGACCTCGACCTGCACGGGCCCTTGACGGCGGACGCGGGCGCCTTGCGCCAGACGCTGCACCTCGACGCGCATCAGCGCCGCGCGGCGGAGATCCCGATCGCCGCGGCCGGGATCGGCGCCGCCGACTTCGACCTGCGCCTCACCGGCCCCGCGACCGATCAGGCGCAACATTTCACGCTCGGGATCGTCTCCGGCGCGCCCGACGTCTATCGCCGCACCGTGACGCCTCTGCCGAGCGGCGCCAGCGCGACGGTGTCGGGGGACCTCCTCGCCGATTTCATCCCCGGCACGGGCTCGATCGCCGTCGCCGCCTCGCCCTTCGGCGCGCTCGACGCGCCAGCGCTCCTGCAGGCGCTCGACCGCTACCCCTATGGCTGTTCGGAGCAGACGGTCAGCCGGGCGATGCCGCTCCTCTACGCCAACCGGCTCGCCTCGCTCGAAAACCTCGGTCTCGACCCGGACCTGGCGCCCCGTGTGAAGCAGGCGATCGAGCGCGAGATGAGCCGCCAGAGCGCGAGCGGCGCCTTCGGCCTCTGGGGCGCCGACAGCGACGACGACGACCCCTGGCTCGACGCCTTCGTCACCGACTTCCTGACCCGCGCCCGCGAGCAGAAATACATGGTCGCAGAGGGGGCGTTCGGCCAGGCGCTCGATCGCTTGCGCAACACCGTCGTCAACGCGCCCGAGCCGAACGCCGACAACAACGCCGCGCTCGCCTATGCGCTCTACGTGCTGGCGCGCAACGGCCGGCCGGTGATCGGCGACCTGCGCTATCTGACCGACGCCAAGCTCGACGCGTTCGCGACGCCGCTCGCCAAGGCTGAGCTCGGCGCGGCGCTGGCGATGCTCGGCGACCGCGCCCGCGCCGGCAAGGTCTTTTCCGCCGCGCTTGTCGCGCTCGCGGCCGAGAAGGACGCTGGCGCATCCCGGCCCGATTACGGCTCGCGCCTGCGCGACGCCGCCGCGGTGCTGGCGCTCATCGCCGAGGCCAATCCGGCGGCCGGCGACATGCCCGCCGACGCCATCGCCCGCGCGGGCGCCGAGGTCGACGCGGCGCGCGCGGACCGTACCGCCACCAGCACGCAGGAGAACGGCTGGATGGTGCTGGCCGCCGAGGGGCTCGCCGAACATGGCAGCCTCGGGACGTTCGCGGTCGACGGCCAGTCCGTCAAGGGCGCGCTAAACCGCCGCTTCGGCCCCGACGCGCTTTCCGGCAAGGCCGCGACCATCGCCAACACAGGGCAGGCGACTGCTCAACTGGTGACGACCGTCTCCGGCTCGCCGATCGCGCCCGAGCCGGCGGCCTCCAAAGGTTACACCGTCGTGCGCACCATCTATTCGCTCGACGGCAAGACGATCGACCCCAGGAGCCTCGCGCAGAACCAGCGCGTCGTGGTGGCGCTGAAGGTGACGGAAGCGGAAGCCCGCGCGGCGCGGCTCCTGATCGTCGACCGTCTGCCGGCCGGGCTCGAGATCGACAATCCGGCGCTCGTCGACGGCGGCTCGGTCGCGGCCTTCTCGTGGCTGACTAGCGGCGTGACGCCGGAGCATGCCGAATATCGCGACGACCGGTTCGTCGCGGTGTTCGACCGCGAGCCGGGGCAGTCGGCCTTCATCGATCTCGCCTATGTCGTGCGCGCCGTCGCGCCCGGCCATTACGTCTGGCCGCCGGCGACGGCGGAAGCCATGTACGCCCCCGAACGCTTCGGCCGCACCGCCTTTGGAGAGATGGAGGTGACGGCGAAGTGAAGCGAAAGCGAGGTTCGATGGGCGGCCTTTTGCGACCCCTTCTCCGCGCAGCGGGGAAGGTGGTCCGGAGGGCCGGATGGGGTGCAGCGAGCAGGGCGGCGTCGATTTGGGCGAACTGCGACGGTCCGGCAATCCGGCCGCCGTCCGCGCTGGCGGCCCGCACCCCATCCGGCCCTCTCGGGCCACCTTCCCCAGCAGAGCTGCGGAAGGGTCGCGCCGCCGCCCGTCTGGCATTCGTCTTGCTCGCGCTTGCAGCCGCGACGACCCTCGCGACCCTCTCCTTAAAGCTCGCCTGGACCCGCTACGCCGCCTCGCTCGGCTCGCTCGACCTCGCCGCCTCGCGCCAGGGCTCGGCGCTAGTCGTCGATCGCAATGGCCGGCTCCTCCGGCCCTTCACCATGGCCGACGGGCGCTGGCGGCTGCCGGCGACGACGCACGACGTCGATCCGCGCTACGTGGCGATGCTGATCGCCTACGAGGACGGCCGCTTTTACGCGCATCATGGCGTCGACGGACGCGCGCTCCTGCGCGCCGCCGGGCAATGGCTCGCGCGCGGCCACGTCGTCTCGGGCGGCTCGACGCTTTCAATGCAGGTCGCGCGCCTGATCGAGCCGCGCGCCGAGCGCACGCTGCCGGCGAAATTGCGCCAGATTGCGCGCGCGGAAGCAATCGAGCGTGCGGTCGGCAAGGCGGGCGTGCTCGACCGCTACCTCACCCTGGCGCCGTTCGGCGGCAATCTCGAAGGCGTGCGCGCCGCTTCGCTCGCGTATTTCGGCAAGGAGCCCGCAAAGCTCACGATCGCCGAGGCGGCGCTGCTGGTCGCTTTGCCGCAGTCGCCCGAAGCGCGAAGGCCGGATCGCTTTCCGGCCGCGGCGCGCGCGGCGCGCGACCGCGTGCTCGACCGGGCCGCCGCCCGCGGCGTGATCAGCCCCGAGGAGGCGGCGAGGGCGAAGGCCGATCCGGTTCCCGAGACGCGCAAAGCCTTCCCGGCGCTCGCGGCTCATGCGGCCGAAGAGGCCGTCGCCGCCGACCCCAAGGCGAAGCTCATCCGGCTCTCGATCGACGCGCGCCTGCAGGCGAAGCTCGAGGCGCTCGCCAAGGAGAGCATCGCGCGGCTCGGGCCAAAGCTGTCGGCGGCGATCGTGGTCGTCGACAACCGCAGCGGCGAGATCCGCGCCCGCGTCGGCGCAGCCGACCCCGACGACGCCTCGCGCGGGGGCGCAATCGACATGTCGCGCGCGCCGCGCTCGCCGGGTTCGGCGCTCAAGCCCTTCATCTACGCGCTCGCCTTCGAGGAGGGCCTGGCGCATCCGGAGACGGTGCTGTTCGACCGGCCGGCGCGCTACGGGGCTTACGCGCCGCAAAATTTCGACCTCGGCTATCAGGGCACGGTGACGGCGCGCAAGGCGTTGCAGATGTCGTTGAACCTGCCGGCGATCGAGCTTCTAGCCGATGTCGGGCCGGCGACGTTTCTCGCCCGCCTGCACGGCGCGGGCGCGGAGATCGCGCTGCCCAAGGACACGCCGATCGGGCTTGCGATCGGCCTCGGCGGTCTCGGCGTTTCGCTGACCGACCTCGCCCGCCTCTACGCTGGCTTTGCCCGCGGAGGCGAGGCGCCGGCGCTGGTCGAGCGGCTCGACGGCGCGGCCCCGATCATCGGTCCGCGCCGGGTCACCGATCCGGTCGCGGCCTGGTATGTCGCCGACATTCTGCGTGGGAGCCCGCCGCCGGCGAATGCGCTGTCGGGCCGCATCGCCTTCAAGACCGGCACGTCCTACGGCTTTCGCGACGCGCTGGCGGTCGGCTTCGACCGCTTAGCGACGATCGCCGTCTGGGTCGGGCGGCCCGACAACGGTCCGACGCCGGGGCTCGTCGGCCGGCAGGCCGCGGCGCCGATCCTGTTCGACGCCTTCGCCCGCCTCGGGCGCGACGTCGAAATCATCCGGCAACCCAAGGGCGTCTTGTCGGCGCGGGTGACCGCCGACCTGCCGCCGCCGCTGCGCCACCTGCGCAAGGACGCCCCCAAGACGATGGCCGCGACCGAGACAGCGGCGCTGAAGATCGCCTTCCCGCCCGACGGCGCCCGGGTCGATCTCGGCATTGCGGACGGCGCAAGGGACGCGCGGCTGGCGCTCAAGGCTCTCGGCGGCGTCCCGCCCTTCGCCTGGTTCGTCAACGGCGCGCCGGTCGGCGAAGCGAGCTTACGCCGCTCTTCCGCCTGGAAGCCCGACGGCGCCGGCTTCGCCCGCGTGACCGTGGTCGACAGCAAGGGCGCGTCCGACGCGGTGACGGTGAGGCTGGAGTGAACCCCTCTCCTGGAGGGAGAGGGGCAGGGGTGAGGGGACCTGCGCCCTACGCGAATGGCGCCCGCAACTCCGCATGAATCCGCGCGAGCACGGCATCGACGTCATCACAGACCTCGGCGTTCGTGAAGCGGATGACCCGTACGCCCATGCGTTCGAGAATTTCGGTGCGGCCCGCGTCATAGTCAGCGAACCATTCATGCTGACGGCCGTCCCCCGGATCGCAGTCCGGGGGTCCACGACGAGCTTTGCGGAGTGACAGTAGAAGTCCACGACGAAGCGGTCGAAAGGAACCTGCCTGCGGAACTTCGCGCCGTCAAAGCGCGAGCCGCGCAAGTGCTTCCAAAGGATTTCCTCGGCTGGCGTCGGGGTCTTGCGCAGGCGGCGTGCGAACTGCCGCCGGTTCTCAACCATGATCGGTCGAACCCCTCACCCCTGCCCCTCTCCCTTTGGGAGAGGGGTTCGTACGACCGCTCGCGCCTCGTTGTCAGCAGGGCGCGCACCAGCAGTGATAGTGGTTGCAGACCCAGTGACGGCCGGGCGGGCAGTGCCGTCCCCAGTGGCCGCCGCACGCGGCCTGCTCGACGGGCGTGAAATTCCCGGTCGTGTGAGTGAGCGCGGCCGACCCGCGCTCCACATTGGCCTGAGCCTGCCACGGCGCCCCAGTGACCATGAGAGCCATTGCGGCGAGCATGATTGCGGTCTTGCGCATTGCTGTCATCCCTCCTTCGGCTCCCCGCCGGGTTGAGCCGCCGACGAATGGCCTTCAGGGTCAGCTTCCTGATCCCGGCGCCAAAGGCTGCGAGGCGACGCGCCATCACTCAGTAACTCGACCTTAGCGACCCCGCCCCCAATCTGACGACTTCAGAATGGCAGATCTGGGCATGTCCGGCAAGCGCCCCGGGCGGACCAAGGTCCCGCGCAGCGCACGCGCGAAGGCCCGCTGGCCCTCACGCGGCGGCGGCCGATTTCCTCAATTCTCGTCCTTTGACGGAGCCGCCGGCCAGGCCGCGATGAGCGCCCTCAGCGCCGACACGAACGCCAGCGGCTGGTCGATCATCACGTGGTGCTCGGCCTCGGGGATCGCGACATGGGGCGAGCCGGCTTTCAAGAAGCTCATCAGATAGTCGGCGTCGTCGGCCTTGAAGAGCTTCGAGTTCGCGCCGCGGATCAGCGCCATGGGGCAGCGGGCGGCGGCGACGATCGGGGTCGGATCGATGCGGCCGAACTTCTCCCAGAAATGCGGATCGAAGCAGAGCGAAAAGCCGGGCTTGCCGTCCTCGTCGACCGTCTCGCGCACCGAGCGGCGGGCGATCGCGTCGAGCACGAACAGGTTCTCGCACCGCTGCGGCGGCATCAGGCGGAAGCGGGCGACGACCATGGCGAGCGAGGGCTTGGGCCGCGCGAGCTTCGAGGGTTGCGGCGGCGAGGGGGGCCGAAAATTCTGCGGCGCGAAGAACGGCGGATCGACCATCACCGCCCCCGCGACGTCGTCGCCGAAGTCGCGCGCAAGGCCCATCGCGACCCGGCCGCCGAACGAATGGCCGACGACGACCGGCTTGCCGGCCGCGAATGCGCCCGCCGCCTCGCCGGCCGCGCGCGCCTCGCGCACGAATTGCTCGAACACATAATGTTCGCGCCACTCCGAACGCCCCATGCCGGTGAAGGTCGGGGCGACCACGCGCCGCCCGTCGGCGAAGAACGGCGCGATGAAGCTCCACCAGTCGGCGTGCGCCGCGCCGCCGTGCAGGAAGACGAGGCCAGGCTTGCCCCGCTCGCCCCAGGCGAGGACCTCGACCTTCGCCCCCTCGATCTCGACGACGGTCCGCTCCGGCTCCCGCGCCATGGCCGCGTCGAACCAGGGCGGCGCCGGCGGCTTATGCCCATGATAGGCCGCCAGCGGCGCCATGTGCTGCGGATCGGTCACGTCAAGAAATCCTTTGGGACACGTTGCCTGAGCGAGATCCACGAGACTTGCGCCAGCAAATCCTCACCTGCCGCTTCGCGGCTTCCCTCTCCCGGTGGGAGAGGGGCGGCGGCCCTTCCCCCTCGGGGGAAGGTGGCGCGAAGCGCCGGATGAGGGCCTGCCGGGCGCCACGGCGGCGGGACACGCCGCCGCTCCAGGCCGCTCCGTCTCACGCGATTTCGAACAGGCCCGCGGCGCCCTGGCCGCCGCCGATGCACATCGTCACCACCACATACTTCACGCCGCGGCGCTTGCCTTCGATCAGCGCATGGCCGGTGAGCCGCGAGCCGCTCATGCCATAGGGATGGCCGACCGCGATCGCGCCGCCGTCGACGTTCAGCCGATCGCTGTCGATGCCGAGCCTGTCGCGGCAGTAGATCACCTGCACGGCGAAGGCCTCGTTCAGCTCCCAGAGGCCGATGTCGTCGATCTTGAGTCCGTGCGTCTTGAGGAGCTTCGGAATGGCGAACACCGGCCCGATGCCCATCTCGTCCGGATCGCACCCGGCGACCGCGACGCCGCGATAGACGCCGAGCGGCGCGAGGTTGCGCTGGCTCGCGAGCTTCGCTTCCATCAGCACGCAGGCGCTCGCGCCGTCGGAGAGCTGCGAGGCGTTGCCTGCGGTGATGCAGGCGCCTGCTGTGAGCTTCTGGCCGTTGGTGAACACGGGCTTCAGCGCGGCGAGGCCGGCGAGCGTCGTGTCGGCGCGCGGGCCTTCGTCCTGCTTCAGCGTCACCTCCTTGTCGGAGACGGCGCCGGTCGCCTTGTCGGTGACTTTCATGACCGTCGCGAGCGGCGCGATCTCCTCAGCGAACCGCCCGGCGGCCTGGGCCGCGACGGTGCGCTGCTGGGACTGGAGGGAATAGGCGTCCTGCGCCTCGCGCGAAATTTTGTAGCGCTCGGCGACGATCTCGGCGGTCTCGAGCATCGACATGTAGACGGCGTTGCGGTGCGCTACGAGCCACGGGTCCTTGCTGCGGTAGCTGTTGGCCTTGTCGTTCTGCACGAGCGAGATCGACTCGAGCCCGCCGCCGACCGCGACGCTCATGCCGTCCTGAATGATCTCCTTGGCCGCGATCGAGATCGCCATCAGGCCGGAGGCGCATTGCCGGTCGACCGACATGCCGGCGACGCTGGTCGGCAGCCCCGCGCGTAAGCCTGCTTGCCGGCCGATGTTGTAGCCGGTCGAGCCCTGCTGCATGGCCGCGCCGATCACGACGTCGTCGACCTCCGCGCCCTCGGTTCCAGCGCGCTTCAGCGCCTCGGCGATCGCGTGGCCGCCGAGCGTCTGGGCCTGGGTGTCGTTGAACGCGCCGCGATAGGCCTTGCCGATCGGCGTGCGGGCGGTGGAAACGATGACGGCTTCACGCATGAAAGGGCTCCAGTTTGTATCCCCTCGCCCCGCTTGCGCTACGGTATGCACACATCTCGGAGGTTCCAACCTTTGGCGATGGCATGAAAATACTCCAGGCCACGCCGCAGCGTGATGGGCCCTGGCGGCTTCGAGGATGGATAGCCGTTCCAGCCGCCCAAGCGGGCGATGATCCAGGTGGCCCAGGCCAGGCTGTGCGGCTGGTGCGGGTTCTTCTGCAGCGCCGTTTTGCCTTGGTACTGGCCGGCGGCAAGGCCGTCGAGCAGCGCGATCTCGGGCGCGCTGAAGGCGATGGCGGCGGGCTCCTGGCTCTTGCCGTCGCGCGCCTGCACGAGCTGCAAGGTCACCGCCGCCGCCTTGGCGGCGATGGCGGCGAGCTTGATCAAGCCCTCGGCGCTGGCGAGCTGGCTGTCCTCGAGCCGCAGGCCATGGGTCTTCATCAGGCGGAACAATTGCTCGATCGTCCAGCGCAGCCGGTACCAGTCGACGATCTGCCAGGCCGCCGCGACATCGGCTGCCGCGTGGGTGGTGAGCAGGCGCCAGCGCACCGGTTCGACGCCCGCGGGCGGGTTGAGCTCGACCACCTCGACGACCCGCAACGACACCGTCTTGGGCAGGCCGCGCGCATCCGGGCCGTCGGGGCGCACGACCTCGGCCGAGCTGAAGCGCAGGCTCAGCACCGCCTGGCGCGCCTCGCGCTTGGGCGTGGCGAGCAGCTCGATGGTGCGCGTCGAAACGAAGTCGAGCTTGGCCATCATGCTCGACAGCGTGCCCCCGCCGGCCACGGCGCGGTCGTGCATGGCGCGCGCCAGCACATGGAAGTTGTCGCCCGGCAGGCTCGCCCAGCTGGCGTAGATGTCGCCCTCGCGGTCGTGCACCACGGTGACCCTGGCGGCCTGCGCCAGCACAGTCTTGGCCTGGGCGCCGGTTTCGATCCAGCGGCGCAATTCCTTGTCCTTGAGCTTGCGCTTGGCGTGCGGCGTCTTGACCCGACCCTTGCTGCGCGTGCGAACCGAACCGCCCACCAGGCCCAGGCAGCTGCCGTTGTCGGCATCCACCGCCACCATCGCATGCACCAGCACGCCGCGGCCCGAGCCTTTGCCGATTTCGCCCAAGCCCCGCCGCCGGCCGGGTTTGGTCTTGAAGTTGATCTCGCTCGTATCCTGGATGGCCAGCACATGCCTTCCGGCCGCCGCCGACTCTGTCTGCTCGCTCCAGCCCTCGATCAAGCGCTCGGGGGTCACCTTCTCGTTGGCCAGAAAGCGACCGAAGGCGACCTCCTGGGCGCGGTCGCCCTCGCTGAGCAGACGCAGGCAGATGGTTTGCCGAACGACGATGCGATCGAGCAGCACCGCCCCCCTTTATCGAGACGGCGATCCCCGAACTGGCCCAACGACAGATTTTCCAACGACATGGCGACACCGCAAAGTGATTCGACGTGTCGAGGACAGAATCACACGCCCGGCCCGCGCCGCCAGCGGGATTTCCCAGGTGAATCAATTTGTCGCAGCCACCGAGGCCAGATCCGGCGATCGAGCATCCCATTTCGTCACCGTAACGAGATGTGTGCATACCGTAGCCCGCTTGCGGGGAGAGGGTCAGGGTGAGGGGCTGCGCCGACGATTGAGGTTGGCGCCGACGCTGACGTCGACCGTTGGCGCAGCCCCTCATCCGGCGCTTCGCGCCACCTTCTCCCCGCGAGCGGGGAGAAGCAAACGATCTCACGCTTTCGAAAACGCGCCGCCCTCGGCGGCGAGCTTCTCGATGAGGGCGGCCGGCTTGAAGTCGTCGCCGAATGTCGCCTGGAACTCTTTCAGCTTGTCGAGCACGGTCTTCAGGCCGACGGTGTCGGCAAAGAACATCGGGCCGCCGCGATAGACCGGCCAGCCGTAGCCGTAGATCCAGACGACGTCGATGTCGGAGGCGCGCTGCGCCTTGCCCTCCTCCAAAATCTTCGCGCCCTCGTTGATCATCGGATAGATGCAGCGCTCGAGGATTTCCGCGTCCGAGATCTCGCGCTGCGCGATCCCCTTCGAGGCGGCGAAGGCGCGGATGATCTCCTCGACATGGGCCGAAGGCTTGGCGCTGCGCTCGGCGTCGTAGTCGTAGAAGCCCGCGCCGGTCTTCTGCCCGCGCCGGCCCTCCTCGCACAGGATGTCGCGGACGCTGCCGCGCTTCGACGTCTCGGCCGACCAGCCGATGTCGAGGCCGGCGAGGTCGCTCATCGCGAACGGCCCCATCGGCATGCCGAAATCGGTCAGCACCCGGTCGACCGACCAAGGGCGTCGCGCCTTCGAGGATGAGCTTGCCCGCCTCGCGCTGGCGCTCGGCCAGCATTCGGTTGCCGACGAAGCCGTGGCAGACGCCGACGGTGACGCCGACCTTGCCGATCTTGGGGGCGAGCGCGGCGACGGTGGCGAGCACAGGTTTCGACGTCTTTTCGCCGCGCACGATCTCGAGCAGGCGCATCACGTTGGCGGGCGAGAAGAAGTGCATGCCGAGCACGTCCTCGGGCCGCTTGGTCTTCGCCGCGATCTCGTCGATGTTCAGGTAGCTGGTGTTCGAGGCGAGGATCGCGCCGGGCTTGGCGACGCCGTCGAGCCGCTCGAAGATCGACTTTTTCAGGTCCATGTTCTCGTACACGGCCTCGATCACGAGGTCGGCCTCGGCGAGCGCGCCGAAATCGAGCGTCGGGGTCAGGCGGCCCATCCGCGCCTCGACCTCGTCCATCGTCATGCGGCCCTTCCTGGCCGTGGTCTCGTAGTTCTTGCGCATGATCGAGACGCCGCGCTCGAGCGCTTCCTTCGAGGTCTCGACCATGGTGACGGGAATGCCGGCGGAGAGGAAATTCATCGAGATGCCGCCGCCCATGGTGCCGGCGCCGATGACGCCGACCCGCGCGATCGGCTTTGTCGCCACGTCCGGGCCGATGTCGGCGATCTTGGCTGCGGCGCGCTCGGCGAAGAACACATGCCGCTGCGCCTTCGACTGGGTCGAGCCGAGCAGCGCCATGAACATTTCGCGCTCTTTCTTCACGCCTTCGTCGAACGGCAGGTCGACGGCGTTCTTGACCGACTCGATCGCTTTCAGCCACGCCTCGAAACCACGGAATTTGCGCGCGTTCGCCTTGCGGATCGTTTCAAAAATCGCAGGCTCGCCGCGCGCCGGCGCGAGCTTCTCGTCGCGGTCGCGCACCTTTTTCAACGGCGCCTTGTCGGCGATCAGCTGCTTGGCGAAGGCGATCGCGCCGTCCCTGAGCTTGCCCTCCTCGGCGAGCGCGTCGACCACGCCCCAGTCCTTCGCTTCGTGGGCGCCGAACGGCGTTCCGGACAGAATGACCTCGAGCGCCGTCTCGACGCCGACGAGGCGGGGCAGGCGCTGGGTGCCGCCGGCGCCGGGGATCAGGCCGAGCTTGATCTCCGGCAGGCCGCATTTGGCCGAGGGGACGGCGATCCGGTAATGCGCGGTCAGCGCGACCTCGAAGCCGCCGCCGAGCGCCGTGCCGTGCAGGGCGGCGATCACCGGCTTTCTGGCGGTCTCAATCCGGTCGAGCACGTCGGGGAGATAGGGCGCCGCTGGCGGCTTGCCGAATTCGGTGATGTCGGCCCCGGCGATGAAGGTGCGGCCGGCGCAGATCAGGACCGTCGCCTTGACCGCGGGGTCGGCCTCGGCCTGTTCGACGCCGAGCTTGAGCCCCTCGCGGACGTCTCGTGAGAGCGCGTTGACCGGGGGCGAGCTGATCGTAACGATCGCGACGTCGCCTTCGACCGAATAATCCGCGACCGGGTTGATGGACGTCACCGGCATTCCTCCCGAAAGGTTCACACGTGATCGATAGGCTATCCGGTCGGCCGCGGGAAGAGCAAGCGCAAAGGGCGTGTTCCGTTTTTGCCCGTCCGGCCGCAAAAAAATCCCGGCGGCGCCGTAACGAGGGGCGCCCGCGCGCGTATCCTCAAATGCTGTCATGCCCGCGGATGCGGGCATCCAGGGCTGCAGGGCGGCGAACGGGCGTTCAGGCGGATCATCGACGGCTGTCCGCGCCAAGACTCTGGATCCCCGCGTTCGCGGGGAGGACACACAACGACGACGGTCCGTTCGCCAGGAGAGGAATGCCATGGGATACGCTCACGCTCGGAACGCTCTCGTCCGTCTTGGCGCCGGCGCGATGCTCGCTGCCGGCGTCGCCGCTGTCGCCTCGCTCGGCGTGTCGTCGTCTACGGCCGAGGAAGCCCGGCGCGCGCCGCCGCCCGCGGTCGACGAGCCCGTGAGCGGCTCGCGCGAGGTGGCCGTGCTTGCGGGCGGCTGCTTCTGGGGCGTGCAGGGCGTGTTCCAGCATGTCGACGGGGTCGCCTCAGCCGTATCGGGTTACACCGGCGGCGCGGCGGCGACGGCCCATTACGACATGACCAGCCAGGGCGACACGGGCCATGCGGAATTGGTCGAGATCGCCTTCGATCCGGCCAGGATCAGCTACGGCAAGCTGTTGCAGATCTATTTCTCGGTCGCCCACGATCCGACCGAGCTCAACCGCCAGGGCCCGGACGAGGGGACGCAGTACCGCTCCGCCATCTTCCCGACGAGCGCGGCGCAGGCGGAGGTGGCGAAGGCCTATATCGCGCAATTGAACGCGGCGCGCACTTTTGGCGCGCCGGTCGTCACGACCATCGAGCCGGGCAAGACCTTCTATCGCGCCGAGGCCTATCATCAGGACTTTCTCGCGCAGAACCCGACCTATCCGTACATCGTGTTCAACGACCTGCCGAAGATCGCGAACCTGAAGCGGCTGTTTCCGGAGCTCTACCGCCCCGACCCGGTCCTGGTCGGCGCGAAGTCGTAAGCCGCCCCTGTCGACGCGATCGCTGATCGCGCCCCCTGTAGACGCGATCGTTGATCGCGTCGCCGCGCTCAGCGAGCGCGGCTACAAGGTCACGCCGCGCTGATCACGAGCCCGATCTTGCCGAACTGGAGGCCGGCCTCGACCCGGTCCATCGCCGCGTGGATCTCCGTCAGCGGGAAGGTCTGGTCGATGTGGGGCGTGAGCCCCTTTTCGGTGATGAAGGCGATCATGTCGGCGAATTCGGCCCTTGTGCCCAACGTCGAGCCGAGCACGGCGAGCTGGCGGATGAACAGCCTCTGCAGGTCCGCCGACGGGTCGCCGCCCGTCGTCGCGCCGCAGGTGACGAGCCGACCGCCGCGCACCAGCGCCTTCATCGCGGTCGGCCAGACCGCCTTACCGACGTTTTCGATCACGACGTCGACGCCGCGTTTGGCGGTGAGCTCCATCACCCGTTCGAGCACCGAGGAGCCGCCCTCGTCGTGGATCGTCGCCGCAGCGCCGAACGTACCCGCGCGCTCGAGTTTTTCCGGGTCGCGCGAGGTCACGATCGCCCGCGCGCCCATCGCGCTGACGATCTGGGTCGCGGCGAGCGACACCGAGCCGCCGACGCCGAAGATGAGCGCGGTTTCGCCAGGCTCGAGCCGCGCCTTCGTTCTGATCATCCGCCAGGCGGTGAGCCAGGCGACGCTGAGCGAGGCGCCCTGGACGAAATCGAGCGAGCGCGGCTTGCCCATAAGGCTGCCTGCGGGGGCCGAGACGAAGCCGGCGAAGGTCCCGTCGACCTGCTCCCCAAAGATGCGCCCGCGCGTGCACAGCACCTCTTCGCCCTTGCGGCAGAATTCGCATGTCCCGCAAGGCTGGCCCGGGTAGATGACGACCTCGTCGCCGGCGCGGACCGTCGAGCCTTCGTCGGCCTCCTCGACAATGCCCGCGCCGTCGAGCCCGAGGATCAGCGGCAGCTGGTGGGTGATGCCGGCCCCCGTGTTGCGCATGTAGAGGTCGACCCGGTTGAGGCCGCCTGCGATCATCCGGACGAGCGCGTGGCCCGGCTGGCGCTCGGGCTTCGGCAAATCGTCGATCCGAAGGACCTCGTTGCCTCCATGGGCGTGAATGCGGGCGGCGAGCATCAATCTGGTCTCCTGAGTGACGTCGGCGACAGAACGCGGCAATGGCGTCAAGGGTTGCATCCGGCTGTTCGAATTGCGGCGCATGGCGGCAATTGTCGAGGACCAGCGTCTCGACCGGCGACGGGCGAGCGCTCTTCGATCGCGCGAACCTGGGCGAGCGTGCCGTATTGATCGTCCGTCCCCTGGATGACGAGGGCGGGCGTGCGCCAGCGTTCGACGAAGCTTTCGATGTTCCAGGCCTTGAAGCCGGGGTCGAGCCAGGCGCCGTTCCAGCCGAGGAAGGCGGCGTCGACATGGGCGTGATGGCGGGCGAGCCGGACTTTCAGGTCGCCCGTCTCGTAAGCCCGCTTCGCCTCGGCGATCGCGGCAAGCCCCGGGGGCTCGGTGAAGAGGTGCGGCGCGATCAAGACGAGGCCCTTGACGCGGGCGTCGTCGCGCTCGCCGGCGAAGATTGCGACGATCGAGGCGCCGTCGCTGTGGCCGACGAGGACGCCGCGGCGGAACCCTATGGCTTCCAGCGCGGCCGGCAGGGAAAAGCGGGCCTCGCGGGTCATGTAGTCGAGCGGGCGCGGCAGGTCTACGGGATCGGAGCGGCCGTAGCCGGCGCGCGAATAGACGAACACGCCGAAGCCGGTCGCCTCTGCCACCTTTTGCGGGAAGTCGCGCCACAGCGCGACGCAGCCGAGGCCCTCGTGCATGAGGACGAGGGTCGGCGCGGCCTCCGGCGGCGGCCCGAACGCCGCGACCTCCAGGCGCTTGCCGTCGGCGACGATCGCGCCATGCGGGGCGTCGGTCCAGGAGAAGGCTTTCATGGCGCGAAGACTACTCCGCGGCGATCTTCAGCGCCCGGATGGCGTTCTCTTTGAGGATCAGCTCGTGCACTTCCGGCTTGAAGCCGGCCTCGCGAAAATCCTTGATCCAGCGGTCCGGCTGGATCAGCGGGAAGTCGGAGCCGAACAGCATCTTGGTCTTGAGCTGAGAGTTGGCGTACTGGACGAGCTGCGGCGGAAAATACTTCGGGCTCCAGCCGGAGAGGTCGATAAAGACGTTCGGCTTGTGCAGGCAGACCGACAGGGCCTCGTCCTGCCAAGGCCAGGACGGATGGGCGATGATGATCGTCATGTCCGGGAAGTCGACGGCGACGTCGTCGACGTGGATCGGGTTCGAGTATTTGAGCCGCATGCCGCCGCCGCCCGGCATGCCGGTGCCGATGCCGGAATGGCCGGAATGGAAGATCGCCGGCAGCTTATAGTGTGCGATCAGCTCGTAGAGGCCGTAGGCGAGCGGGTCGTTGGGGAAGAATCCCTGCACCGTCGGATGGAACTTGAACCCCTTGACCACGCCCGCTTCGATCAGCTCGCGCGCCTCGCGCACACCCATCTTGCCTTTATGCGGATCGATCGAGGCGAAGGCGATCATCATGTCGGAATTGGCCGCGGCCGCCTCCGACACCTCGTCGTTGGGGATGCGGCGGTTGCCGATCTCGAACTCGCTGTCGACGGTGAACATGACGAGGCCGATCTTGCGCTCGCGATAATAGGCGATTGTTTCGGCGATGGTCGGCCGCTTGCCGGCCTTGAAATATGTGTTCGCCGCGTCCTCGTAGGGCTGCCAGAAGGCGTCCGCCGGCTGGCGGCACGAGACCTCGGCATGGGTGTGGACGTCGATGGCGACGAGGTCGGCGACTTTCATGGGGGCCTCCTTTGCGATTGTAGCCGCGATCGCTGATCGCGGCCGACGCGGTTCCTAGGGCGTTTGGCGACGGCGCCGCTCTGTAGCCGCGATCGCTGATCGCGGCGGACGCGGTCACCGACCGCGTCTACAGGGCGGACGCGGTCGACGACAGCGTCTACAAGCGCCAACGCGGTCACCGACCGCGTCTACAAAATCGTCCTCGCCGACGGCGTCTCGACGTACAATTCTTCGACCATCTCGGCTCGCAAGGCGAGCACGGCCCGCTGGTTGATCGAGCCCTTGTCGGTGAGCTCGCCCGAATCGAGCGAGGGCGGGTCGTCCATTAGGATCAGGCGGGCGAAACGCCCCGAACTGCCGCCGGCCTTTTTGTTGAAGGCGGCGAGCAGGGCGGAAAAGGTCTCGCGCACCTTCGGATGCATCAGCACGTCCGCGTCGCTCGCCGCCTCGCTCAAGGCCGCGATCTCACGGCAGGCGGGCACGTACGGCACGATGAGCGCCGCCGCGTCGTCGCGGTCGTGGCCCGCCACGATCAGGTCGGTGACGTAGGGCGCGCAATGGGCGATGAACCTGAGACGCAGCGGGCCGACGCTGACCCAGGTGCCGGTCGCGAGCTTGAAGTCCTCGGCCACGCGCCCGTCGAACACGAAGCCGAGTTCGGGATCGCTCTCGTCGAAGAACTTCAGCGCATCGCCGAGCTTGTAATAGCCCTCCTCGTCGAACGCGTCCTTGGTAAGCTCCGGCCGGCGCCAGTAGCCCGGCGTGATGCTCGGGCTTTTGAGGCGCGCCTCGAGCTTGTCGCCGTTGGGGATGAGCTTCAATTCGACCCCGTGGTTGGGGATGCCGACCACGCCCGGGGCTGAGGCCTTCTCGGTGACGCTGAGCGCGGAAGGGCCGGTCTCGGTCGAGCCGAGCGAGGTCAGGATCGGCACGACATGGCCGACCGTCTCGAGGCCCAGCCGCTCGAACGCCTCGCGCACGTGGGGCGCCAGCGCCGCGCCGGCGTAGACGAAGGCCTGCAGGTGGGCGAACAGGCTTTTCCGCAGGGTTTCATCGGCCTCGACATAGGGCAGCAGCATCTCGAAGCCCTTGGGGACGTTGTAATAAACGGTCGGCGACACGTCCTTGAGGTTCCGGACGGTGGCTTCGATCGCGCCCGGCAGCGGCCGCCCATCGTCGATGTAGTACGAGCCGCCGGCCGAGAGCACGAGATTGAAGTTGTTGTTGCCGCCGAAGGTGTGGCTCCAGGGCAGCCAGTCGACCAGCACCGGCGCGACCATATGGTAGCTCGGATTGACGCCCTTCAGCATCGCCTGGTTCGAGGTCATCATCTTCTGCGTGTTGATGACGCCCTTGGGCGATCCCGTCGAGCCCGAGGTGAAGAGAAGCTTGGCGACGGTGTCGGGGCCGACCTTGGCGTGCGCCGCGTCGACCTCCGGGCCGGCGGGCTTGGCGACGAAGGCCGCAAAGCTGGTCGAGGGCCATTCCTTCGGCGGATTGGCGCCGGCGACGACCTCGACGTCCTTCGGCACGCCCGCCGCGAGCGCGAGCGTGAAGCGCGCGCCGTCGCTGACATAGACGAGGCCGGGGGTCAGGACGTCGAGGATGGTCTTGAGCTTGCCGTAGTCCTTGGCGACCAGCGAATAGGGCTGCGAGACGGGCGCGTAGGGGATGCCCGCGATCATCGCGCCGAGGCCGATCAGCGCATGGTCGACGCTGTTGCCCGACAGGATCGCGATCGGGCGCTCGGGGCTCAGGCCGCGATCGAGGATCGCCTGCGCGACGCGGCGGGCGATGTCGCGCGCCTCCGCGTAGGTCACCCGCCGCCAGGCGCCCTCCACCCGCTCGGCGAGGAACACCCGGTCCGGCGCGGCGCGGGCCCAGTGGTCGAGCCAGTCGGTCATCGATCGCGGATAAGGCGCGAGCGGCTCGGGCGACTTGACGATCATCGCGCCGTCGGCGCGGCGCTCGACGGCCACGTGCGGCGGCCCGAAAGTCAGCGGGATTTTCATGCGTGCGTTTCCTCCCCCGTCTTTGTCAGTGAAATGCTCGCCTCTCACTCGAGCCCTATCCCCTGAGAGACAGGCAGACCCAGAATCCTGCCGGCCGCGATGAGCTTCTTATCGAGGCTCAAGATCGTCCTCGCGTCACGGTTTGCGGCGATCGCCAGATGCAGAGCGTCGGGCGCCCTGAGGCCCGTTTCGAGACGCTGGACGTAGCGCCTGGCGACGGCGAAATCGTCGCCGCCCGGAAACAGCATCACGAAAGAGCCGCCGACCGCGGCCTCGAACGCGGCGTCGGCCTCAGCGGCCCCCTCCGGGTTCAATTCGTTGGCGCGGACTTTCCTGGCCAGCAGCGAGGAGAACTCGACCATCGCCCAGTTGCTCACGGCGAGCTCACGGGCCGGCAGCCGTTGAACATATGCGGCAACATCGCGACTGGTCTCCTCCGGAAGGAATAGCGGCGCCAGGAAACTCGTATCGAGGTAGAGCACTTCGTCTCAGTCCTCGTCCCGCATCTCGCGCAACACGTCCGCGCTCGATCGCCGCTGAGGCGGAAGCCTCGCCCGCAACTCGGCGAGCGCTTCGAGATCCAGCGGCTGCTTCGGCTGAACGGCATGCCGCATGTGCGCCACAGGCTTTCCGTGGCGGGTGATGACCACCTCCTCGCCGGCTTCCACCTGGTCCAGAAGCTCGCTCAAGTGCGCCTTCGCGTGAGCCAGATTGACGGTGAGCATGGATGTCTCCTTAGTGACCAGAAAACTGGTCATATTTTATTGGAGGGCCGCGCCGGCGGCAAGACGTTCAGCTCTGCCGCAGCACCTTCGCCGCGCGCTTCTCCAGAAAATCCTTGAGCCGCTGCGTCGCTTCGGGGCTCATCTCGGCGATGGTCGCCATCAGCGATTCCGTCAGGAGCCCGCTCGCCGGATCGCTCTCGGCAATGCGCGGCAGGGCGTGCAGCACGGCGAAATTGGTGGTCGGCGTGTTCGAGGCGGCCTTGGCGGCGAGCTCGAAGGCCTTCTCGAGCCCCCGGCCGTCCTCGACCAGATATTGGGTGATCCCGGCCGCGTGGCCCTCCTCGGCCGAGAGCGTCCGCCCGGTGAGCATTAGGTCCTGCACGCAGGCAACCCCGATCAGCCGGGCGATCCGGACCGAGCCGCCGCCGCCGAGGAAGATGCCGCGCTGGCCCTCCGGCAGGCCGTAATAGGCCGAAAGCTCCGCAACCCGCAGATGGGTCGAGGCGGCGAGCTCGAGGCCGCCGCCGACGACCGCGCCATGCAACACGGCGACGACCGGCGTGCGGCCGAACTGGATCGCCTCGAACGCCCGGTGCCACATGCGCGAATGCATCACGCGCTCGAGCGGGTCGAGGTCCTCGGCCACTTCGGAGAGGTCGAGGCCGGCGGAAAAATGCTGGCCTTCGCCGCTCATGACCACCGCGCGGATGTCGGCGGGCAGCCGGGTGAAGAAGGTCTCCAGCCCGAGCACGGTGACGTCGTCGAGCGCGTTGCGCTTTTCCGCGCGCGCCAGGCGCAGGTGGGCGATCTCCCCGCGCCGGCTCGCCTTCAGCGAGGGCGGCAGGTCGATGGCGATCGGCTCTTCGGGATGGGGCGAGGTCATGAACATTCTCCGTGATCTAATTGAATTACGCGATTCGAAATCCGGTTGGCTTCCGCGCCTGCCCCCTCCACCGTCCTTCGGACGGTCCCCCTCCCCCGCCTTCGGCAGGGGAGGAGAGCGCCGGCCTTTCTCCTCCCACGCGAAGTGGGGGAGGGGGACCATGCGAAGCATGGTGGAGGGGGTAGCCGCAGGCGATTCATCGCTTCCCCAGCCCGAGATAGCTCTCGATCACCCGCTTGTCGCCCGCGAGCTCGGCCGCGGGGCCCTGCATGACGATCTCGCCGAGCTCCATCACATAGGCCCAGTCGGCGATTTGCAAGGCGGCGCGGGCGTTCTGCTCGATGAGCAGGATCGACACGCCGGTCGTCTTGAGTTCGGCGACGATGGCGAAGATCTCTCTCACGATGCGCGGCGCGAGGCCGAGGCTCGGCTCGTCGAGCATCAAGACGCGCGGCCGGCCCATCAGCGCTCGGCCCATGGCGAGCATCTGGCGCTCGCCGCCCGACATCGTGCCCGCCGTCTGGCGCCGTCGTTCGCTTAAGACGGGAAAGCGGGCGTAGACCTCGCTCAGTCCGCGCCGAATTGCCTTGCCGCCGAGCCGGTAGGCGCCGAGGCGGAGATTGTCCTCGACCGACATCGAGGCGAACAGCTCGCGTTTCTCCGGCACCAGGCTCAGGCCGCCGTCGACCCGCTCCTCGATCGGCAAGCGGCCGAGCGGACGGCCGTCGAAGGTGACGACGCCGCTTGCCGGCAAAACGCCCATGATCGCGTTGAGGAGGCTCGTCTTGCCGGCGCCGTTGGCCCCGATCACGGTCGCGACCCCTCCGGCGGGAATGGCGATCGACGCGGCGCGCACCGCCTCGACCCGCCCGTAGGCGACGCTGAGCGCGTCGGTCTTGAGGATCGGCGGCCTCATTCGACGCCGCCGAGGTAGGCTTCGAGCACGACCGGGCTCTCGGCGATCGCCTTCGGCGCGCCTTCGGCGATCTTGGCGCCGAAATCGAGCACGACGATGTGGTCGGTGAGCTGCATGACGAAATCCATGTCGTGCTCGACCAGCAGCACGCTCATGCCGTCGGCGCGGAGTTGCCTGAGCAGCGCCGCAAGCTCTGTCTTTTCGCCGTGGCGCAGGCCCGCCGCGGGCTCGTCGAGCAAGAGCAGCGCCGGATCGAGTGAGAGGGCGCGGGCGATCTCGGCGACGCGGGCCTGGCCGAGCGCCAAGGAGCCGGCGCTTTGATGCATGTGCTTGGCGAGGCCGACGCGCTCGATCTGGCGCGCCGCCTCGGCGATGATCTCGGCCTCGAGGGCGCGGTCGAGGCGAAGAAGCGAGGAGAGCGCGCCGACCCGGGCGCGCAGATGCGCGCCGATCGCGACGTTCTCGAGCACCGTCATCCCCGGCACGAGCTTGACGTGCTGGAACGTGCGGCCGATCCCGCGGGCGGCGATGTCGCGCGCCGGCAGGCCGTCGATGCGCTCGCCGCGGAAGCGGATTTCGCCGGAACTCGCCTCAGCGACGCCGGTCAGCAGATTGAAGGTCGTGCTCTTGCCGGCGCCATTGGGGCCGATCAGGCCGACGATCTCGCCGCCGCGCACCGAAAAGCTGACGTCGTCGACCGCGACCAGGCCGCCGAACCGCTTGCTGACGCCCTTGACCTCGAGCAGCGGCGCGCCCTTTTCGCCCTTCTCGCCCGCGGGCCGCTTCGGCAGGGGCGGCGCGGAGAGGTCGATCGCCTTCGGCGCCGGCGCGGGCCCGAGGCGGCGCAGCGCCGGCCAGAGCCCCGTGCGGGCGAACTGGAGCGCCGCCACCATGACGACGCCGAACACGATCGTGTCGAGGTTGCCGCCGCCCTCCATCAGCTTCGGCAGCCAGTTCTGCAACTGGTCGTTCAGCACCGCGACGACGCCGGCCCCGACGACGCCGCCGAGCACCGCGCCCGAGCCGCCGAGGACCGCCATCAGGAGATATTCGATGCCGGCGGAAAGGCCGAACGGCGATGGGCTGACCGACCTCTGCACATGGGCGTAGAGCCAGCCGGAGAGGCCGGCGAGGAGGCCCGCGTAGACGAACACGACGAGCTTCGCCTCGCCGTGTCGACCCCGAAGGATTCGGCGAAGGCGCCGCCGCCGCGCAGCGCCCGGATGGCGCGGCCCATGCGGCTGTCGAGCAGGTTGTTGCTCAGCACGACCGCAATCAGCACGGCGAGCCAGATGAGATAATAGACGGCCCGCGCGTCGATCAGCTCAAACGGGCCGATCGAGAACGGCGGAATGCCGCTGATCCCGTCGTAGCCGCCGAGCACGGCGAGATTGCCGAAGAGGTAGGAGAGACTGACGCCCCAGGCGATGGTGCCGAGCGGCAGGTAGTGGCCGGAGAGCCTGACCGTGACGAGCCCGATGGCAAGCGCGGCGAGCCCGGTGGCGACGAGCGAGACCGGCAGCGTCGCCCAGGGCGAGACGCCGAACCTGGTGGTTAGGACGGCCGTCGCATAGGCGCCGAAGCCGACGAAGGCCGCCTGTCCGAACGAGGTCATGCCGCCAACGCCGGTGAGCAGCACGAGGCCGATGGCGACGAGGCTGGCAAGGCCGATATAGCCGGCGAGCGTGATCCAGAAGCTCGGCGTGAAGGGCAGGAGCGGCGCGACCGCCATCAGCGCGATGACGAGAAGGCCAGCGAGGCGCGGCGTGAGGCGGGGCGAGAGGCTCATGGGGCTCACTCGTCCTCTTCGTCGGCGGGGGCGCCGGCGGCGTAGGAGCGCCAGAGCAGGAACGGGATGATGACGCCGAAGACGATCACCTCCTTGAAGGCGCTGGCGAAGAAGGCCGAGTAGGATTCGAGGAGGCCGATGGCGAGCGCGGCCAGCGCCGTCATGGGATAGCTCGCGAGCCCGGCGATGATCGCCGCGACGAAGCCCTTGAGGCCGATCAGAAAGCCGGTGTCGTAGGCGACCGTGGTCAACGGGCCGATGAGGATGCCCGAGAGCGCGCCGATGCCGGCGGCGAGCGCGAAGGCGGTCCGCGCCGTGCCGTCGACGCGCACGCCGACCAGCCGCGCGCCGAGCCGGTTGACCGCGGTGGCGCGCAAGGCCTTGCCGAGGAGCGTGCGCTCGAAGACAATGTAGAGGCCCGCCATCACCGCGGCGGTCACGGCGATGACCGCGAGGCTCTGCATCTTGACCATGATCGGCCCGACGGGAAGCGTGCCGCTGAGCATCGGGTCGAGGCGCGAGCCTTCGGCGCCGAACACCGCCAGGCCGAGGCCCGACATCGCCAGATGCACGCCGATGGCGGCGATGAACAGGATCAGCACGCTCGCGTCGGCGAGCGGCTGGAAGGCGAGCCGGTAGACGAGCGGCCCCATCGGCACGATCAGCGCCAGGGTGATGAGCGCGTCGACCGCCATGCCGGGCTTCATCGGCGCGAGCGCGGCGGCGAGCGCGAGCAAGGCGACGGGCGTGACGACGTCGCGGGCGGCGATCAGGGCGAGCCGGCGCGCCTTGAGGCGGCCGCGGGCGCGCAAGACCTCGATCACCGCCGCGGCGATCGCCGAAGCCGACAAGCAGCTTCGCCGTGCCGGGGAGCGCGCCGTTCTGCAGCGCCGCCATGGTCAGGGCGCCCCAGGCGACGAACTCGCCCTGGGCGACGAAAATCACCCGCGTGACCGTGAACATCAGCACCAGCGTCACGCCGAGCAGCGCATAGACCGCGCCGTTCATCACGCCGTCCTGGGCGAGGAAGAGGAGAATCATCGGGCTCATGGCAGGCCCTCATCCAGCCCTTCGGGCCACCTTCCCCCCGAGGGGGAAGGGGGCGCCCCCTCTCCCCCAGGGAGAGGGACGCGGCCGAAGGCCGCCGGGTGAGGGTAATCTGGCGCAAACATCTGTCGCTCTCGAAGAGCGCTCACTTCGGGTCGGGCAGGAGCGTCCACTTGCCGTCGACGATCTTGATCAGCACGCGCGAGCGCTTGTCGAGGCCGGAATGGTCGGTCGGCGAATAGGTGTAGACGCCGTGGTTGGCGGCAAGCTCGTGCGTGGTCTCGACCGCGTCGCGCAGGCTTGAGCGGAACTCCGGCGTGCCGGGCTTGGCCTTGGCGAGCGCGGCCTTGACCCCGCCGAGCATGATCGAATCGCAATCGGCCAGATGCGCGCCGAAGGCGGCGAACGGCGTCTTGTTGTTGGCCTCGTAGGCCTTGATGTAGGCGAGGCCGACCGCCTTGCTCGGGTGGCTGTCGGGCAGGAGGCTCGCCACCACGACCGGCCCGGCCGGAAAGACCGTGCCCTCGACGTCCCTGCCGCCGACGCGGATGAACTCCATCGTCGAGACGCCGTGCGTCTGGTAGACGGGCTTCATGTAGCCGAGCTCCTTCAGCGCCTTCTGCGGCATGACGGCGACGGTGCCGGAGGCGGCGATCAGCACGGCGTCGGGATTGGACGAGAGGATCTTCAGCGCCTGGGCGTCGACGCTGGTGTCGGTGCGCTGGAAGCGCTCGACGTCGAGGATGTCGATCCCGCGCGCCTTGGCCGCCGCCTTGGCCGCGGTCAGCCAGCCCTCGCCGTATCCATCGGTGTAGCCGATGAAGGCGATGGTCTTGATGCCGTTCGCCTTCATGTGATCGAACACGGCGGCGGCCATGATGGCGTCGTCCTGCGGCGCCTTGAACACCCAGCGACGCTTGTCGTCGAGCGGCCAGACGGTCGCCTTGGTCGGCACCATGGCGCAGTAGGGCGTCTTGGTCTCGGCCGCGACGTCGACCAGCGCGAGGGTCGAGGGGGTCGCCGACGAGCCGATCAGAAAGTCGATATTGTGCTCGGCGACGAGTTTGCGCGCATCCGCCACCGCCTTGGTCGGATCGGTCGCATCGTCCAGCAGGGTGTATTCGATCGTCTGGCCGTCGATCTCCTTGGGCAGTTGCGCGACCGTGTTCTTCTGTGGGATTCCGAGCGCCGCCGCCGGCCCGGTTTCGGAGACGACGATTCCGACATGGATCTGCGCGTGGGCCGCAGCCGGCAAGAGCGCCGCAAGCGCCGCGCCGAGGGTGAGACCGGAGACTTTCAACGACATGGAGGCCGCTCCTTGGGTGTTGCGTTTCCTGAGCTGAACGCGCGCCCCGGTTCGCCCCGGGATTTGGTTCGCGCAATAATTGTTATTGATCATACCCATCATTGCGTGTCAATGTGCGGCGAAGAGGAATTTCGCGACTTCCGTGCTTCGGTCGCTCTCGGCGACTGCCCCCACCACCACCCTACGGGTGGTCCCCCTCCCCCACTGCGCGGGGGAGGAGATGCGCCTCTCCTCCCCCGCGCGTCAGCGTGGGGGAGGGGGACCGTCCGAAGGACGGTGGTGGGGCGCCCCGCAGCCGGCATGGGCGTTGCGCCGTTCGACAAAAAAGCGCGGGAGGCGCGGGTGAGCGCGACGTCTGCACGGGTCCGCAGGGCCGCAGGCAAGAACGGGGCGGCGGACGGGGACATGGCGGCGCCCGAGCGCGCCGGCGTCGACTACGGGCCGCTCGACCGGCGGATCGGCTATCTCTTGCGCCGGGCGCAAATGGCGGTGTTCAGGGATTTCTTCGCCGCCTTCGAAGCCCACGACATCCGCCCCGGCCAATATTCGATCCTGACGGTGATCGAATGCAATCCCGGCCGGAAGCAGGGCGAGGTCAGCGCCGCGCTCGGCATCAAGCGCGCCAATTTCGTCGCCATGATCGACCTGCTCGAAAGACGAAAGCTGGTGCGCCGCGACCCGACGCCCGGCGATCGCCGCAGCTATGCGCTGATGCTGACCGAAAAGGGCAAACACCTGATGACCGAGCTGCACGCCCTCTCCGAGCGCCACGAGCAGACCATCATCGACGCGATCGGCCTCGAAACCTACCGCAGCCTCGCCGCGCCGCTAAAGGCGATCGCGCGGCTCTGGGACGGGGAGGGCGAAAGCTGAACGCGTGGGGGGTCGAGGTCCGCGATTGCGCTGCCCACGCCGAGCGACCGAACTCGACGTAGACCTGCCGTTCCAAATCGAAGCCCTGAACGCGTCAAATGGGCTAGGAAGCGGACCTACAGCGAAAGCGCGGAGGGGTGCGATTCAAAGCGATGCAGAGTAGGTTGGGTTTGGAGTGATTTGGCGGGAGGATTCGGATGGCGGTCGGGGAGTTGAGCGATGAGGCGCTGATGGCGGCGTTGCAGGCGCATCCGGAGCTTCGCCAGCGGGTGTCGTCGATTGTGCTGGCGGTCGAAGGCGACGAGGGGGAATTGACGGAAGCCGACGCTGCGGAAGAGCGGATGGTCGAGGAGATGCGTCTTCTGGGACGGGAGGCGCTTCACAGTTGGGCCGAGCGGCGGGTCGAGGCGACGGAGCGGGAAATTCGTCAACGTCCTCAGATGTATCGCCAAGGCGAAAAAAACTCCGCTGGCACACGAAATTCGGCGAAATAGAGGTCCAGGAGCCGCAATATCGGTTGGGGACGCAGCGGGTGCGTCCATTCGTGCTCGGGGCGAAGGTGAGCCCGCTCGGGTGTTCGCGGCCGTTGCAGCGCGCCATCGTCGACTTCGCCGCCGATCAGCCCTTCGCGCAGGCGCGCGCCAAGTTGCAGGAGCATTACGGCTTCGCGATCGGCGAGAGCACGATCCAGCGGATCACGTTTGCCCACGCCCAGGCGATCTACGAAGCCGGCCGCCAGGATTGTGAATTTCCGGAGGCGCCGGGCCTCAGCAAGCCGATCATCGTCGAGACGGACGGCGGCATGGTTCCGATCGTCGAACCGAGCAGCGAGGGGAAGGACAAACGCAAGGGCAAGACGCTGTCCTGGCGGGAGGCGAAGCTGTCGCTGGCGCACGCGCAAGGGAACTGCACGCCGGTTTATGCGGGTTCGATCGAGGGCGGAGTCGAAGAGGCCGGGCGTCAGTTGCTTTCGTGCGCGGTTCGCGCCGGCTTCGGGGCGAACTCCCGGGTTCACGCGGTCGGCGACGGCGCGCCCTGGATCGTCGGCCAAATCGAGCAGCAGTTCGGCGACCAGGGCCGCTATTTGATTGATTTCTATCACGTCTGCGAATACCTGGCCGCTGCTTCCGAAGCGATCGCGCCCGACCCGGCCGCGCGCAGCGCCTGGATGGAGACGCAGAAGGAGGCGCTCAAAGGCGGACGTCTCGACGCCGTTCTGCGGGCGCTTGCCGGATGTTGCGAGCCGCCCGAAGTCGACGACGAGCATGCGCCTGTGCGAACCTGCCATCGCTATCTCAGCGCTCGCGCCAACCACCTGAACTACCGCCAAGCTTTGGCCGACGAGCTGCCAATCGGCTCGGGCGAGATCGAAAGCGCCCATCGCTACGTCGCCCAGCAACGCCTGAAGCGGCCCGGCGCCTGGTGGCGTGTCGAGCATGCCGAACATATGCTCGCCCTGCGGATAAACCAAATCAACGGCGACTGGGACGCCTACTGGAAAGCCCTCGCCCGGCAACGTGCCGCTGCAGCCAATGACAATAGCCCGAACAAATCACTACGCCGCACCGCCTAATTGCACCGCTTTGGATCGCACCCAGCGCGGAGTCCGCCCAATGCGGAAGTTCGGGCCGCCTGCTATGACAGCAAGCCCCAGGCCGAACTCAATCTATCGCGCAGCGCCTCAAAGACTTGGCGTCGCCGAGATAGGATAGCGGATAGCTCCGGATCGGGCTCGATTCGCCTCGTGACGCGGGTCATCGCGGCGACCGCTGCGTCCAGGTCGGGATAGAGCCCGACTCCTATCGCGGCAATGATCGCTGCGCCCAAAGTCCCGAGTTCGTTGGCGTCCGACAGTTCGAGTGGTAAATCGATCGCCGATGCGAAGATGTCGAGCCATGGTCGGCTGCGGGCGGCCCCGCCGGCGAAACGCGCGGCTCGGGGCTGCCGGCGGCCGATCAGCAGATGATCGATATGGCCGCGGTGCTCGAAGGCCACGCCTTCATAGACGGCGCGCACCATCTCGGGGAGACCGTGCCATGACGCGAGTCCGATGAAGCAGGCCCGTGCTTCCGGCTGCTCGAGCCGGCCGTTCAGGTACGGAAGGAAAATTAGGACGTTGCCGTCCCCGCGCGCCCGCAAGACTTCCCTGTTGCACAGATCGAACAGCGCATCGCGGCCCAGATGTCCGATCCCGGCGCCGCCGAGGATCGGATTCGACAAACCATTCGAAGGCGCTGGCGGATGTCGGGCCGGCGTCGGTCACGACGAAGTCGCCTGGCCTCGGCCCGGCGATGACCGCCGCAACCGATCCGTCCGTCACTGGGGTGCGGGTGGCGAGCTGATTGAGGCCCCATGTGCCGGCGATGACGCTGATCAGGCTTTCGTCGGTCGCGCCGAGGCCGAGCGCCATGGAGGGACCATCCGCGTAACCCGCCGAAACTGGAGTTCCGGCGGCAAGCCCGGTTTCGGTCGCCGCCTGGCCCGTAACCGCGCCAGCGATGGTCAGGGGCTCCGCGCCGTCGCCGAACAGTCGCGCGTGTCGGCCGAGCCCGAACACATCGAGCGCTGCAGGCGTCCAGCGGCGAAGGCGCTGGTCGATGAGGCCCGCCGAGGACATGTCGCTGATCTCGAGGCCGGCCTCGCCCGTCAGACGGAAACGCAGATAGTCCTTGCAGAAGAGCGCGCGGTCGGCGCGCTGAAGCGCCTCCGGCTCATTCGCGTCGAGCCACGCGATCAGCGGCAGCGTCTTGCCCGGGAACTGCGCATTGTAGCTGAATTCGGTCGAGCGGGCTTCGGCCCCGTCGGCGCGCCAGCGTGTGACGAACGCTTCCGCCCGCTGGTCGGACGAAAGAATAGCGTTGCAGACCGGCTGTCCCTGTCTGTCGAGAAGAAAAAGGCCGTTGCCGTAGCCGGTGAGGCCGACGGCCGCGATCGAGGACGGCGCGACGCCGGAAGCGGCAAGAACCTTGCGCGCGACCTCGCAGACCGCAGTCCACATCGCTCCGGGTTCGCGTTCGAGGCGCCCCGGCGCCGGATGAAGCGGCGCCATCCCGACGGCCGCCGCCGCGCGTTCCATGCCGCGCTCGTCGTAGATCGCCGCCTTGACGGCTGTGCCCCCAGCGTCGAAGGCGATGACGTGCTCCGACATGCTTCAGCCTCGGCGCCCGATGGTCGCGACTGTTAGGCCGACGATGATGCGCATGGTCATCGTCTTGTTGCAGCCAGACGGGCCCCGATTTCGAGGAGCCCCCGGTCGAATTCATGCATGGTTGCGACCGGCTGTCCACGCGCAGCCTCGCTCCGAGCGCGTCAAAGCGACAAATTCACGGGTCAGCCCCCCGCATGATCGCGGATTCTCGCCCGCAGGAGGGTCGGGCGAGACGAAGCGCGCCCCTTGCACGATCAGGATCGCTGGAGCGGCGGTCGTCGGTCCGCTGTGGAGACAGACTTTCGTAGCGAGTTGGCGTATTGACCGTCGTTGGCGCGGCCGGTAGCATGCTAGTTGGAGGGGCGGCGCGCGAGCGGCGCGGGACTGCAGCCGGGCGCTCCACGCGACGAAAGATCGTGACCGAAGCGCCAGAACGAGCGGGAAGTCGAACGCGCACAGCGCCTGCCGGCGCCCCCGCCTCGGGGTTCGTCGATGCGCCGTCGCCGGGTGCGGCGCTCCCCGCGGGCAAGCGCGATCCATGACAAGAGCCTTGTCGTCCGCCGACCGCGTTTCCTTGCGGTTGACCCCGCTCGCCGGTCCCCTCGTGAGTTCTGGCCGTGCTCGCGTTGGTGTTCTCCATCGCTGGGCGCCACTTCGCGACCGCCAGCAATGTGCAGTCGATCCTCTTTACCGGAGCGGTTCTTGCGATCGCGGTCGTCGGTCAGGGGATCGTGGTGATCACCAGGAACCTCGACCTGTCGATCGGGGCCGTCATGGCGAGCGGAGGGTACTTCTCCATCCTGCTCTACATCCACGTCCCCGTCGTGGGCCCGCTCCTCGTTCCCATCGCTTTGGCGATCGGCGCGGCGCTCGGCGCCGTGAACGGCGTCGCGGTCGCTTATTTGAGGATCCCCTCCCTGGTCGCGACCCTCGGCACGATGTCGATCTTTCGCGGTCTGCTCTACGCGTCGTACGGAGGCAGGGATTTGGACACCGACCAGCTTCCCGCGTGGTTGCTGAACTTCGTGTCCTCGACGGTTCTCGGCGTTCCCATGCTGGCCGTCGTCGCGATCGGCGTCGCGCTCGCGGTCGGACTGCTGCTGCACCGCACCCAATTCGGCAGAACCGTATACGCCGTGGGCTCGAACCCCAACGCCGCAACGTTCTACGGCCTTCCGCTGCGGCAGACGATCCTGGGGGCGTACGCCCTCGGCGGCGCTATCGCGGGAATCGCCGGACTTATGCTGGCGGGCGAGGTCGGCACGGTCACCGTGGATATCGCCAACGGATGGGAACTCGAGACTCTTGCGGCGGCCGTGATCGGCGGCATGAGCCTTCTCGGCGGGTCGGGCTCCGTGACCGGGGCCGTTCTGGGCGCCCTGATCCTGACGACGATAGACAATGGCCTGATCCAGGCCGGCGCGTCGGGGGACTGGCAGAACTTCGTCAGGGGATTTGTCATCCTCGTTGCGGTTGGCCTGGACCTGCTCTGGCAGCGCCGGCGTTCGAGCCGGATCCGCCTGCTTGGCTGGAACCGAGAGGCGGAGAAGGGATGAGCGCCGTCGGCGAGACGATCCGCAGCCGGTTGTCGCCGGCGCGGTTTCTGATCGGGAGGGGAATGCCGTACCACGGTCGCCGCGGCTGGAACCTGGCGCTTGTCCTGCTGACTCTCGCGGCGGGAGCCTGGGCGACCTCGGCATCGCCGCAATTTCTGACGTTCCACTACCTCTTCAACGCCGTGGAAGGAGCGGCGGTCTCGGCTTTGCTCGCCCTGGGCCTCATGGTCGTGGTCATCATCGGCGAGATCGACATCTCGCTTACGTCCAATCTTGCCCTTTGCACCGTGGCCGCAGGCATGCTGGCGCAGGCGGGCGCCCCGGTTCCCTTGATCGTGTCGGGGTCCCTGCTTGTGGGCGCTGGACTGGGTGTCTTCAACGGCGTGCTGGTCGGCTATCTGGGGATGCCGTCCCTTGCGGTCACGCTCGGCACGCTCGGGGCGTACCAGGCCCTGGCCTTCATCGTCGGCGGGCATGCCGGATTCACCGAGTTCCCGCCGGCCATCTTCGCGCTCGGCTTCGGTACGGTCGGCGCGGTCCCCGTCTCCCTCATCGTGTTTCTCGGGGTCGCGGCGGCCGTCAGCGCGACCCTCAACCTGACAACGCTCGGCCGGACGTTCTACGCGATCGGACGCAACCCAGAGGCGACCCGCCGGACCGGGATTTCGGTCCCGTTCGGCAAGACGATCGCGTTCGTCGTAGCCGGGCTGGTCGCGGGCCTCGCCGGGCTTGTCTTCGTCGGCTTTTACGGATCGGGCGGCGGAGACAGCGGGACCGGCACCATCCTGACGGTGGTCACCATCGTCGCGCTCGGCGGGGTCGATATCTACGGGGGCAGCGGCCAGACGTCCGGGGTCGTGCTCTCGGCGCTGTTGCTGCTCGTGATCCAAAGCGGGATGGCGCTGATCAACCTGTCGACCTCGATCCAGACGATCGTGATCGGCGCGCTGTTGATTCTCAGCCTCGCGGCGTCGGGGCTGCTGGACGCGGGAGTTTGGAGCCGAGGATGGGCAAGGCAGTTGCGCCAGTTGCGCCCCCGAACGGGCGGCGGCGGCCCGGCGTGACGCGAAAGTTTGGCGAAGGGTGAACGATCGGAGGTGATCACGGCAAAGTCTGACCTTCACGCGGCGCTCGGATGGAGATGCGTTGTCGCCACTGAGCGCGGCTCCGGAAAAAAGCCGCCGGCGCCCGCGTGTCGATGAAAAACAATCGGAAAAGGCGACGAAATCAGGGAGAGAGAAAATGCATGATCAGTTTTCCAGGCGGGTTACGCGGCGGGGCGTATTGGCGGGCGGACTGGCGCTGAGCGCGGCCATTGGCGAGGCGGCGAGTCTCGGCCGGGCGCGGGCGGCGGGCCCAGGGCTCAAGATTTTCATGGTCCCCAAGTGGACGACGCTGACCTACTTCCAGGTTTGCGCGGACGGCGGGAAGAAGGCTGCCGCGGAACTGGGCGACACATTCACCTACACCGGTCCGCCGAGCCCGAACGCCGAACAGCAGGTCGCGTCACTGCAAAGCGTTTTGGCGCAAGGCCCGGACGCGATCGTGCTGTCGGCCCTCGAGCCGAACAATGTCGCGCCGGTGCTCGAGCGCGCAATGAAGCAGGGCGTCACCGTCGTGACCTACGACGCCGACTGCGCCGCGGCGGCAAGAGATCTGTTCTGCAACCAGCTGACCTACGAGCTCGCCGCGCGGACCTATCTGGATTGCGCCCTGCTGGATGTTCCGGCCGGCGGGAAAGCCATTTTCATGGCCGCCACGCCGACGACAGTCAACCACATGCAGCAGATCGCGGCGATGAAGCACCTGATGGCGACGGAGGACAAGTACAAGGTCTTCACGCCCGGAGACACGTACTTCGTCGAGGACGACTTCAGCAAGAGCGAAAAGACGATGCGGGACGTGATGGACTCCGACCCGTCCGTCAAGATTGCGCTCTCGGGCTCTGCGGTCAGCGCGCCCGCCGCGGCGCAGGCGATCGTGACCGCGCATAAGGAGGGACAGGTCTGGGCGACCGGCGCCGCGCTTCCGAGTTCGATCAAGAAGTACCTGGACGACGGGTCCGAGAAGGCGTTCGCGTTGTGGGATCCCGCCAACCTCGGGTACATGGCGACCTACGCTGCCCATCTCATTCACACCGGTCAGTTGAAGGTGGCTCCGGGCGCGACGTTCGATGCGGGAACCCTGGGCAAGTTCACCGTGAGCGAGGGCGCTGTCTCCTACTACAACCGCCCGCTCATCTTCACGAAGGAGAACATATCCAAGTATCCTTGGTGAGGCCGAGGTTGCGAAACCCGTAGCCACGCCGGAGCGGAGCCCAGAAACGCGATGTCAGCCGAGGATCGCGAAGGCGCACGACCAGCGCCGCGCGCCGTGAGGCGCGGAGGGCTCTGCGTCGACGGCATCGAGAAATCCTTCGGGACGGTGAAGGTGCTTCATGGCGTGCACGTCGAGGTCGCGCGCGGCGAGATCCACGCGCTGTTGGGCGCCAACGGCGCCGGCAAGTCCACCCTCGTCAAGATCGTGACCGGAGTGCTTTCACCCGATGCGGGCGGCGTCGAAATCGACGGCGTCCGCGTCGACGTCAGCTCCGGCAAAAGAGCCCGGGAGGCCGGGATAGCGGTGGTGTTCCAGGATCCGCCGCTATTCCCGGACCTCGACGTCAGCGAAAACATCTTCGCCGGCCACTATCCAAAGGCGGGCCTCGGCCTGCTCGACCGCGAGCAGTGTTACGAGCGGGCTCGGGAGGTTCTCAACAGGCTCGGGATCGAGGTCGACCCGCGTACGCCCGTGAAAGATCTCTCGGTCGCCGAACGCGAGTTCGTCGCGATCGCCCGGGCGCTGGAGGGGGAATCCCGCGTGCTCATCCTCGATGAGCCGACGTCCTCGCTCACCCCTGGCGAGGCGCGGCGTCTTTTCGAGGTGGTTCGGAACTACCGCGACCACGGCGGCGCCGTCACGTTCATTTCTCACAGGTTGGACGAGGTGCAGGAACTGGCCGACCGCGTGACCGTGCTGCGCGATGGCCGAAACGTCTTCACCGGTCGCGTGCGCGACGTCTCCCGCGAGCAGATCGCCGAGTTCATGTTTGGCCGGAAGCTGAGCGTCGCCGTACGGGAGAACGGCGGCGCGGGCAGCGGGAGCGAGGCCGTTCTATCGGTCAGCGGCCTCAGCCTGTTTCGGCATTTCAGCGATGTCTCGTTCGACGTCCGTCCCGGGGAGATCGTGGTGCTGGCCGGACTCGTGGGGTCCGGCCGCACCGAAGTGGTCGAGACGGTGGTCGGATTGCGCAAGGAGGATGCGGGCTTGGTGATGGTTGGCGGGGGCGCGCATCGTCACAGGGATCCTCGTCGGATGTCGCGGCTCGGCGTCGTCCTGGTGCCGGAAGATCGCGACGCGCAGGGGCTCGTGGCTGGCTTCAGCTCCGCCGAGAACATCGGGATGGCGATACCCGGCAAATCGAGTCGGTTCGGGTTTCTGCGACGGCGCGCCGAGCGGGAGATCGCCCAACAGCAATTGAGCGCGCTGGCCGCGCGACCGGACGCCGCGGATGTCGACGTCGCATCCCTCTCGGGCGGGACGAGACAAAAGGTCGTCGTCGGGAAATGGCTCGCGACGCGCCCCAAGGTGCTTCTGCTCGATGAGCCCACCCGCGGCGTCGACGTCAGCACCAAGGCCGAGATCCATGCGATAATCAGGCGGCTCGCGCGGGAACAGCGCATGGCCGTTCTCGCCGTGTCCTCGGACCTCGAGGAGGTCGTGCGACTCGCGGATCGCGTGCTCGTAATGCGGCGGGGCGCCTGGTGGCCAAGCTCGCCGGACGGGACATGAACGAACACGCCATCCTGTTGGCGGCCAGCGCTGCGGAGGGCGACCGGCGCACAACGTCGGCGGCTGGCTCGTGAGGAGATGGGCTGTGGGTATTTCCCGCCGATTGCAGCGGCAACCCCAGAGAAAGCCGGCGATGCGAGGCACTGGTCGTCCGCTTGTGGCGCCCACCTGCCGTACCGGAGCGAGCGGGAACGGCAGGAAAGAACCGGAAAGGACCCGTTGGCCAAACCCTCCGGCGGCGCCCGCTATGTGCGCACTCCCGCCGTTCAGTCGAGTCGGCGAGGAGTGTAGGGCGGCACGCCAGGTTGGTGCAGCGCGCCCTCCTTTGGCAACCGTCGCCCCCGTGCTAGGCTCGGCCCCGTCCCCGCAAAGACCCTTCGGGTGAGCCATGTCCGCGATTGCTCGTCTGGGCCTCGTCGTCGCAGCCTTCGTCCTGCAGACTGCGTTCCTCAATGCGGCGTTGCCGACCGCGACGGAGGACGCGCCCGCTCGCGCCTCGCTTGCCGGCCAGTTCCTGGTCGCCGCGCCCGAGATGGGCGACCCGCGCTTCGAGCGAGCGGTCATCCTGATCATTGAGGACGATGCGACCGGCGCCCTCGGCATCGTCGTCAACAGGCCGGTCGGCGAGCAACCGCTGGCGAGCCTCCTCGATGCGGTCGGCCAAAAGAGCGCCGGCGTCACCGGCAGCGTGCCGATCTTCTCCGGCGGCCCGGTGGAGCCGGAGGTCGGCTTCGTCGTCCACAGCGCCGACTACAACCGGCCGCAGACCATCGCCGTCAATGGCCGCCTGTCGGTGACCTCGAGCGTGACCATCCTGCGCGACATCGCCGACAAGGCCGGCCCGGCCAAGATCCTGGTGGCCTTCGGCTACGCCGGCTGGGGACCGCAGCAGCTCGACAAGGAAATCGGCGAGGGGGCCTGGGCGACCGCGGAGGCCAATCCGACCCTGGTGTTCGATGCGGACCGGGACACGCTCTGGGACGACGTCTGGGCCCATCGCACCGAGCATCTGTGAGGGCGCGACGGCCCCGCTTCGCCCCGCATAGGGCGTCGAAAGACGCCCGTCTCTCGACGGGCTATGCGGGGAGAAGGTGGCCCGAAGGGCCGGATGAGGGGCGGCGCGGCGGCCGGAGATTAGCGTCGCCGATGCGGGAGTTGGCGCTGCGTGCAATTTCTTCCGAAAAGCCAAAGACTGCGCTATGGTCTTTCCATGCCACGAGTTCCGCCAAGCCCGAAAAAGAGTCCTCGATCCGACCGGCTGCTCGGCCGCAAAAATCGGAAACGGCGATTTTTTGCCGTTTGCGCGGGCAACCATTTGGAATCGCTCGATTCACGGGTGAAAATTAAGGATAAATCGGGCGCTGAACGCGTGCTGAACGGCGCCGAACGCGTGCCGAACGACGCTGAACGCGAACTGTAGCCGCGCTCGGCTCGAGCGCGGCGGACGCGGCCAGCGGCCGCGTCCGCCGCGTCTGAAAGAGCGCGGCCGCGTCACCTCACTCGACCGCCTCCGCGACCCAGACCTGCATCGAGCCCGGCTCGCGGTTGGCCCAGAGATAATAGGGGAGGGCGGTCAGGCGCGCATCGCGGGCGGCCGGCGGCGTGGGCGCATAGAGCCGGCCTTCGCCGTCGCCAGGGGCGAGCCGCTTGCCCTCGGCCGTCAGGGTCATCGTTCCGCCAAAGAGGTCGTCCCGCCAGGTCGCCTCGAGCGGCGCTCCGCGCGGCAGGGTCAGGCTCTGGACCGGGCGCCCGGATTGTCGGCCTCCTCCACGCAATAGATCAGCGGTCCGCGCCTCAACGCCACGCGGCCGACGTCCATGCGGACGCGCGGGTGCGCATAGAGCCGCTCGGCCGGCATCGGCAGATGCAGCGCGACCACGTCGCCCTTGGCCCAGGCGCGATGGATCGTGGCGTAGCCGCGATCGAGCAGAAGCGCGGCCGGCTGGCCGTTGACCGTCGCCGTCGCGCCCTCGCTCCAGCCCGGCACGCGCAGCTTCAGATCGAAGGCGACCGGCGTCTCCGGGTCGATCGCGATCACGACGTCGCCGCCCCAAGGATAGTCGCTCGCCTCTCGCAGCGCGACCTTGACGGCGCCGATCGCAGCCGTCGTCTCGAAGCCGCCGTAGAGGTGAAAGGCGAGCCCCGTGTCGCTGGTCGACAGCGCGTAGCCCGCGACCGAAGCGACGAGGCGGGAGACGTTCATCGTGCAGCAGGGGCAGACATGCCAGGCCCAGCGCCGATGCTGGCCGCGGCTCTCGAGCGGGTTGGCGTAGAAGTAGTGGGTTCCCTCGCGCGACAGGCCGGTCAAGGCGCCGTTATAGAGCGCCAGCTCCATCACGTCGGCGTAGCGGCCGTCGAGATCGAGGTGCAGCATGCGCTGCGCCCAGAAGACCAGGGCGACCGAGGCGCAGGTCTCGGCGTAAGCCGTCTCGTTCGGCAGATCGTAGGGCTCGGTGAAGCCCTCGTTCGACGCCTCGGGCCCGAGCCCGCCCGTCACGTACATCTGGGCCGTCGTGACGTCGCGCCACAGCGCCTCGCAGGCGCGCTTCAGGCTCTGGTCGTTCAGCTCGAAGGCGAGGTCGGCCATCCCCGAGGCCATGTACATGCCGCGCACCGCGTGCCCGACCATCTTGGTCTGCTGGCGCACGGGGATGTGCGACTGGTTGTACTCATAGGTCTTGGCCCAGTAATCGGCCGGATCGTCGCCGCGCGCCAGCGCTTCCTCAGTGAAATAATGCGGCTCGCGCCCCCGCTCGTCGATGAAATAGGACGCGAGTTCGAGCCGCCGCTTGTCGCCGGTCAGGCGATAGAGCTTGACCAGCGCGAGCTCGATCTCCTGATGCCCGGGATAGCCGCGCTTCTGGCCCGGTCCGGTCCCGAAGGTCGCGGCGATATGATCCAGATAGCGCTCCATCACGTCGATGAGCCTGCGCTTGCCGGTCGCGCGAAAATAGGCGACCGCGCCTTCGAGCAGGTGGCCGGCGTTGTAGAGCTCGTGACAGTCGCGCAGGTTCGTCCAGCGGTTCTCGGGCTCGCGCTCGTTGTACCAGCAGTTCAGATAGCCGTCGGGCGACTGCGCCCTTGCGAGGTCGTCGACGATGGCGTCGATCTTCGCCTCGATGTCGGGATCGCGCCGGTGGCCGAGCGCGGTGCTCGCGGCCTCGATCCATTTGCCGACGTCCGAGTCCCAGAACACCTGCATGGTGAAGTTGTGGCTGTTGCGCGCAATCCTGAGCGGGGGAACCGGCTTCGGCAGCTTCAGCGACTCGAGGATGCCGGCTTCCTCGAGCTTGGCGTGCTGGCTCGGGATCGTGCGGGTCAGCACGGTTTCGAGGCGTTCGCGCCAGAACGGCCCGGCGATCGTCACGTCGGCGAAAGGAATCGGCGAATAGGTCGTTGCGCTCATGATCGCTCCTCTTTCTCACGTCCAGGCTGGGCGCCGGCGCCCTGTAGGGCGCGGTCGCTGACCGCCGCCGCGGCCGGGTCAGCGACCCGGCCCTACACGGCGCCGCGTGTCGTCCTGCAGGGCGCGGTCGCTGACCGCGCCCGGGCCGGGTCAGCGACCCGGCCCTACAGCGAGGCGCCGCACGTTTCCCGCACGACCAGCGAGCACGGCAGCCGCTTGACGCCGCAGAGCTTGCGGCCAGTCATCATCTCCAGCAGGCAATCGCCTGCCTCGATCCCGAGCGCGTCGAGGTTCATGTCGACGCTGGTCAGCGGCGGCCGCGCGCCCGACGTCATCACCTCCCAGTTGTCGAAGCCGACCACCGCGACATCGCCCGGAACCGAGAGGCCCATTTCGCGCAGCGCGTCGAGCGCGCCCCGCGCGATCTGGTCGCTGCCGCAGAAGAGCGCGTCGGGCGCGGCGGCGGGCTTTGCGAAGAGATCGCGTACCGCCTCGCGCCCCCACGCCTCCGACCAGAAGCCGGTGCGACAGGCGCCGGCCGGCGCGGCGATTCCGGCGGCAGCCAGCGCCGCGCGAAAACCTTTCTCGCGCAGTCGCACCGCCTCGAAACGTTCAGGGCCGCTGATGTGGGCGATGCGCTTGCGGCCGAGCCGGGCGAGATGCTCGACCGCAAGCCTCGCTCCGCCTTCGTCGTCGGGGAGAAGGCAAAGGGCGTCCGGGTTGTCGACCCGGGAGAAGGCGTAGACCACCGGCAGGCCGCGCGCCGCAGGTTCGATCGGCTCGCGCCGGTCGGTGCGGCGAGCGGTGGCGACGAGGCCGTCGACGCGCTTGCGCAGCAGTTGCTCGATGTGGCGCCGCTCCCGCGCCGGATCGTCAGTGGCGTTGCACATGAAGACGGCGATCCCGTCGTCGAACAGGCGCCGTTCAAGCGCCGCGACGATCGGAAAGGTGAAACGGCCGTAGCGGTCGTTCGACAGGATGCCGACCGTCATCGAGCGGGCGCGATGCAGGCTCTGGGCCAGATTGTTCGGCCGGTAGTCGATCTCCTCGGCGATCCGCAGCACCTTGGCTCGCGTCTCGTCTTTCAGCCGGCCGTTGGCGTTCAGCGCCTTGGACGCCGTGCCGATCGACACGCCAGCGAGCCGCGCGACGTCGCGGATCGTGCGCGCGGCGGGCGTGCGGGCGTCCTCGTCGGTCACAGGACTGTCGGCGGGGCGATCGGTCATTTCACCCCGCCCGAAAGCAGCCCGGAGATATAGTAGCGCTGCAGCGCCAAATAGACCGCAAGGCATGGCACGATGGCGATGATGATGCTCGCCTGCAGCGCGCCCCAGTCGACCGCGCCATGGTGGCCGATCTGCACGCTGACCAGAAGGATCGGCACGGTGAAGGAGGATTCCCGGTTCATGAAGATGAGCGCGGCGAGAAACTCGTTCCAGGAGGCGATGAAGGCGAAGAGGGCGACTGTGACGATCGCCGGCGCCGCCAGCGGCAGGAAGATATGGGTCAGCCGCCGAAAGGCGGAGCAGCCGTCGAGCATCGCGGCTTCCTCGATCTCGCGCGGGATGGCCTCGAAACTGTTGCGCATGAGGTAGATCGAGAATGGCAGCTGCAGGATGGTGTGGACGATCGCCAGACCGACTCGGGAATTGACCAGCCCGACCTTGGCGAAGTCGAGATAGAGCGGCGTCAGCAGGGCCTGGTAGGGGATCATGATCGGCGCGAGCAGGACGAGGAACGCGATCTCCTTACCGCGCATCGTGAAGCGCGCGAGGCCGTAGCCGGCGGGCGCGGCGAGCGCGATGCAGGCGGCGATCGTGATGAGCGCGACGAGGCCGGAATTGGCGACATAGGTCGCAAGCCCCTCCCCGAAATTGATCACCTTCAGATAGTTGTCGAAGCTTAGCGCGTGCGGCAGATAGTGCGGCGGAACGGCGGAGGCGTCGGCCGGCGTCTTGATCGAAGCCAGAAAGGACAGCGCGAGCGGCGCGCCCATGACCACGATCACTACGACGCAGGCGGCGCCCGCGAGCATTGCCGGCGGGGCGATGCGCTTGCGCCGCGCGGAAAGCGGCGCCGCGACGGCGGCGATGGCCCCGGTCATTCGACCTCTCCGCGGGCCGTAAGCGCGATCTGCAGGGTCGACAGGGCGAGGATGATCAGCATCAGCACGATCGACAGCGCCGCCCCGTAGCCGAGCCGGAACGAGATGAACGAGTTCTGGTAGATCCAGTAGACGGCGGTGAAGGTCTCTCCGCGCGGACCGCCGGACGTCATGATGTAGAACTGGTCGAAGGCGAGCATCGAGCCGATGGCGCTGACGAGCGTGGCCAAGAGGATGATCCGCCGGCAGAGCGGCAAGATGATCAGCCGCACGCGCGACCAATAGCCGGCGCCGTCGACGACGGCGGCCTCGAGAATGTCCAGATTGATCGTCTGGATCCCCGAGACGAACAACACCATGCCGAAGCCGACGACCTTCCAGGTGATTGCGATCACCACAGCCCAGAAGGCGAGATCGGCGCTGACGAACCAGACGATCGGCTCTCGGAGGACGTGCAGGTCGACCAGGAGTTTGTTGAACAGGCCGACCTGCTCGTCGAACAACCAGAACCACAGGAGACTCGAACTCGCCAGGCCGATGACGACCGGCAGGAACACGATCGTGCGCGTGGCGCGCTTGAGCGGCGTGTTGTCGACGACGAGCAGCGCCAGCGCAAAGCCGAGGCCCATCAGGATCGGCGTCAGGACGACGGTGTACTTGAAGGTGAAGAGGAGCGCGCGCCAGAAGCCGAAGTCGTTCCAGATCCTCGCGTAATTGGCGAGCCCGATGAACCGGCCCCCGCCGAGCAGCGAGCGGTCGGTCAACGACATCGCCGCAAGCTGCCAGAGCGGCGCAAGCACAAAAAGGGCGACGAACATGAGCGCCGGCATGAGAAAGAGCCAGCCCTGTCCTTGTCCTCTTGATCGCGCGCGCGCCATGTTGAGGCCCCCGGGGCGCCTTTATTCGCCAGCGATCTCTTTCATCTTCTGGCGCGCCTCGACGATCGCCCCGTCGACATCGCCATCGAAGATCGCGCGCTGGAACATGTTGATCCATGGGCTCGAATCCGAGTTCACCATGTCGGCGAAATGGTAGACCCACGGCACGTAGCCGATGCCGAGCGCCTTGGCGGTGACGACGACGCGCGGATCCGCGGCGAAATACTTGTTGTCGGCGAGCGCGGGGCGCGACGGGAGGATGTTGTTCTTGGCCAGGCCCTCGAGCTGCGCCTCGTCGGTCAACTCCCAGGCGATGAATTTCTTGGCGAGCGGGACATGCTTCGAGCCCATGGGAATGGCGACCACGTCGCCGCCGACGAAGGACGAAACTTGGCCCTCTTTCGCACCCGGCAGGAAGGTGACGCCGAAATCGAGGTTCGGCGCATTCTTCTTGAGCTCGGAGAGCAGGAAGCCGCCGGTGCCCTGGACGCCGATCTTGCCCGTCATGAACTCGCTGGTGAAGTTCGCGCCGTTGTCGGCCTGGGCGCTCTTCGGGATGAGGCCCTCGTTCCACATCTCCTTGAACGCTTCCAGCACGTCCTTGACGCCCTCGCCGGTCAGCGCGTCGTCCTTGCCGTTGGCGGGCAGGATTTTCGATCCGGCGGCCACCATCATCGGCGAGGAGGTGAAGATGTTGCAGCCGGGGCAGGCGCCGGAGAAATAAAAGCCGTAAATGTCGCCGCCGAGCGCTCGGATCTTCTTGGCGTCCTCATGGATCTCGCCGATGGTGCGCGGAGGCTTTTCGGGATCGAGCCCGGCCTTCTTGAACAGGTCCTTGTTCCAGACGAGGATCGAGACGTCCGGGGTGAAGCCTGCGCCGTAGAGCTTGCCTTCGTAAGTCGCGATGTCCTTGTAGGCTTGAGCGACGCCGGCGTAATTCGGATCGGCCTTGAGGTCGGCGGTCAGGTCGACGAGGAAGCCCGCCTTCATGAAATCCGGCATGTAGATGAGGTCGAACGAGACGAGATCAGGGACCTCGCCGGCCTGGACGCCGGTGGCGAGCTTGGTCACCATCTGGTTGTCGGGAATGGTGGTCAGCTCGATCTTGTCGGGATGGGTGGAGTTCCAGAGATCGATCAGATGGGCGGCTGCATTGGTTCCGCTGGCCCTCACCCACATGGTCATGGTGTCGGCCGCCGCGCCGCCCGCGAGCGCCGTCGATCCGACGAGGGCGCAGGCGAGCGCGACCCAGGATTTCCGATTGAGCATGAGCTTCCTCCTTGAACAGACTGGATTTTCGCGTTCCCTCAGGAATAGCTTTTCTCGTTTGGTTTCTTCGGTGGGAAAAGCTTTTCCCAGTTGATGGGTACGCCCGAAAATTGCTTCTGACAAGGGATCGGGCGTCCATACCGGCAAAAAGCGCGGCGGCCAGCCTCAATCAACGCGCGGAGATTGGTTGACACGATCGCGGTAGAAGGCGGAAACGTAGAGGGAGGGCGGGTACAGGCAAAGGTCCATAGGCTCCTGTACCGGGCGCGGGCTCTAGCGAGTCCCGATTGGTCTCGCCGGCCACGGACTTGCGCCTCTCAAGGGTGTCCGCCAAGCGCGTGCGGCCCAAAACCACACATTGCAACGGGGTTTAACTGTTTGGGAGGGAATACAGATGACCAAGCAGGATTTGGAGAGATACGAAGCCCGATTGACGTGGGTCAAAGCGCTCGACGCTGCGACTGAGGCGGCTCAGGCGAGGATCCAGGCCACGCTTGCGTCCAATCGGAAAGCACGTCAGCGGCATTCAGGCGCAGAAGGTCCTATCGTCTTTCATCGCCAAGCCCGTACGGCTCCAGCCCCGAGCGCCTGACGATCGGCGACGGCCGTGACGGAAGCCGCTCGTCGGCTGAATAAGGGCCAAACAGAGCTCCCGTTGACCTGGATCAAACCCCCGACGCCGCGATCTGAAATGCTCTGTCGCATTGGAGCAGTCCACGGGCATAGCCTTCTGATCACGAGCATCTCGATAAGGCTAGCCGTGATCGCTCTCTGAAAGTGGGGCCGGAGTTCGCTTCGGCCCCTTTTCATTCGTGCGGGCCAGGATTGCGGGCGCTGCGCGATGTCCAAAGCTTTCTGCTTTTGGGTGAATCTACGGAGACGCCAATCGCCCGCTTTGGTCCGACCTAAAAGCAAAAGGCTGTAGATCCGCGGCGCCCTTTGAGGCCTGGACTTTGCCTGAGGCCGGGAGACGGAAGGTCCGCACCGTCCATGCCTATCGATCGCGCGCGCCGTCGCGGCGTCAGGCGGCCAGCTTTTTTCGATAACAAGCAGCAGCGCGATCGCGTTGCTGCGGGCTTCGGCGTGCATGACCCGAACGATCCTGTTCTCGTTGTCGAGAAACTCGATCCGGTACTGCATTTTGAGCGCGCCTGAACCCGTGCTCAAAGTCTGCCTATTTTACCGGGTTACGATGCGACATAGCGCCCCACCGGCCATCAACGTCCGGCGCCGACCGGTTGAACTGTGAAGCGCGCCTCGCGGCTTGCACGGCTGGGTTAGCGGCGCGCTATCGATCGACGCGTCACGAGGCGACGTCATGCTCTTCGAACTGCAGGCCGTTCGTGATCGTGAACCAGGGCGCCTTCGAGCCGACGAAGACGGGATGCGTCGTAATCGTTGGAGCGTCGACGAGCGTTGCCATGGCGACATGGACAAAAGCGCCGTCGCGGACCAGCGAATAGAGAAGGGCGCCACTTTACGGTGCGCGTCGTGTGCGTTGCCGTCGCCAAATCGCAAATGTCGTCGGCGCCGCCCGTGACCGCGAGCTTCACTCGCTCGATGCCGGCGACGGCTTGAAAGCGGCGCCGGTCGTGCGCCGGTCGGGCGCGCCGTTTGAGCCGTGACTGTTTGCGGCGCAGAGGAGTTCGTCCGCCGCCGCTTAGCCAACAGCGCCGCAAGAGCAGCGTCCGGCGAGCGTGCGGCCGCTCGTGCCCATACGGTCGAAGCGATCCTCGACCAAATAGGGCGTCGCCGTCACGGACGAGGATTTTGGCCGAATGAGGACAGGCTTGCGGTTACAGCGCAACGACCGAGCTGGGCGATGCGTGACGTTGTCATCGCAAGACCCTCATCCTGACCTCCCGGACTTGATCCAGGCGAAGACCTGGGATGTCGAAGGACGCCTCGTAGTTGCGCCAGCGCACGCCGCTCTACGTTGCTCGCAAGACCGAGGCTCGCGAGGCCGCCTCCCGCATCGACCGGTCAGACGGGTCTTGGCGTTCAAGTCCGACGAATGTCGCCAACAGGCTAGGGCGCTGGCGGACGCGACGATGTGCTGGACGAAGGAAACAAGCGAAAGAGCGGGCGTACAAACCAGAGCCTGTCAGCGAAGAGACCGCCCGGTGCGGGCGTTCGTCCCACGAGATCAAACGTTGCGACTGGACCTTACGTGATCAACCAAGATCGTCGGAGCGGCGTTGCGGGGGGTGACCCAAGGGACCTCGAGCTTTGTATCCGTTATGGTCGAAATTGCTCACCCTCCAGTGACGCTCATGCCGCGCTGGGCTGTCGAAATCCCGACGCGCCGAGCCATCGCGAAGTCGTGACCCTTCGGCTTTCGCAAGATCGCTGTCTGCAGTTGGCCAAGCAAGAGATCGTCGCTCCGTGCGAGCCGCAGCGGTTTGCGAAGGTCGACGCCATCTTCGTGTCCAAGGCACAGATAGAGCTTGCCCGAGCAGGTGACGCGGAAATGGGGCCGGACGCGGGCCAAGGCGAAGGGAGCGGCGGTGGGACGACGGCCTCGTTTAATGCGCGATGCCGGAGCCGGCGGCCTCGTCGATCAGGCGGCCGGTCCGAAAGCGGTCGAGGTCGAACGGGCGGCTGATCGGGTGATGGGTCCCGGTCGCGATGAGGTGAGCGAGCAGCGTCCCGCCGGCGGGAATCGCCTTGAACCCCCCGGTTCCCCAGCCGCAATTGAGAACAATCCCCGGGACCAGAGCCGGTCCGATGATCGGCGACGAATTGAGGACGACGTCGACGATGCAGGCCCATTGCCGCATAAGCTTCAATTGGCCGAAGGCGGGGAACATCTCGGTGAGGCCGGAGACGACGATCTCCTGCGTCAACGGATTGCCGCGCTGGCCGTAGGAGAGAACGCGGTCGAGCCCGGCGCCGAACACGAGTTCGCCCTTGTCCGAGTGGCTGACCTACGCGCCGGTGCCGAGATGCAGGAGCACGATGTCGAGACGAGGCTTCATCGGCTCGCTCACCATCGCCTGCGCGTAAGAATGAATCGGCAGCTTGGCCCCCGCTTTCGCCATGAGCTCAGACGAGTGGCCGGCGACCTTGAAGCCGACAGCCTCGGCGCGGATTTCGCCTTGCGTGGTCTCAACCCCGACACAGGCCCCGTTTTGCATGACGAAGGCGGTGACTTTGCAATTTTCGAACAATGTCGACCCCGAGTTTGTTGGCGGCGCGGGCATAGCCCTAGGCGACCGCAGCATGACGCGCGGTGCCGCCGCGCGGATGCCAGGCACCGCCGTTCGGCAGATAGCGCGAGTTCAGCGACTGGGTCATCTGAGGCAGGCGCTTGCGGATCTCGTCGGGACCCCAGAGCTCGGCGTCGACGCCGTTGAGCTGCATGGCGTTGACGAGGCGCGCGGCGATCTCCCATCTGTGCCGGCGGGTGCGCGACGTCGAGAATGCCGCGCTGGCTCAGCATGGCGTTGAAGTTCAGCTGGCGCGACAGGCCCTCGTAGAGGCCGAGGGCCAGATCGTAGAGCGCGACCGACTCGGGATAGAAATAGTTCGAGCGGACAACCGTCGTGTTGCGGCCGGTGTTGCCGCCGCCGACGTAAGCTTTCTCGATCAAGGCGATGCGCCTGCGCCCGTGCGACTCGGCCAGACAATAGGCGGTGGCCGAACCGTGACCGCCTCCGCCAACAACAACGAAATCGTAAGCCGGCTGCGGCTTCGCCTTGCGCCAGGCCTGCGGCCAACCCTTATGGCCGCCAAGGCCCTCGCGCAGGATGGTCAGAGCGGAATAGCGAGAGGTCATGGCTGGCCGTCAAAATCCTTGGCGCCGCCGTGGCGCAGGGCGTAGGTCCGGAAAGCGGGGAGCTCGCCCTCGCTCGGGCGTACGCCGGTGAATATCTCAAGATAATGCGGCGCGAGCGCGAGGCGCGCCTCGATCGGTTCCCTGATGTTGAGGGCGTATTAGCCAATCTCCATCGTATAGAGAACGCGCGCCCGCACCAGCGCATCGTCGGGCGGGTAGCCATGCCGGCGGAACATCGCTTCGATCGCGGTCATGCGGGCCTTGTCCGAACGGTCGAGCAGCTGGCGGACGGGCTCGGAGCGACGCGCCCATTCGCGCACCGCCAAGTCGAGGCGCGGGCTGAACAGCGCAGCGTCCACCCAGCAGCGGAAAATGTTGAGCACCGCTTCGATGATCGTCGCGGCCGGCGCTTCGGCCTGCTGAACGATCGAGCGGGTGTTGAGGCCGTCCCAGCGCTCCAGCAGCCCATCGATAAGGCCGTCGCGGTTGCGGTAATGCCAGTAGAAGCTCGACCGGGACACGCCGAGCCGCTCGCTGAGATCGAGCACGGTGATGGCGCCGACCCCCTGACGCGCGAGCAACGCGAGGGCGAGGTCGAGCCACTCGTCGCGCGTGACCTTGGCGCCGCCGCCATGGCCGAGCCGCGGCAGTGCGGTCACTGCCGCATCGCCTTGCCCGCAGGATCGTACGGGGAGGGCGGAATGACGCGCGCCTTGCGCTCCGCGCCGACGATGTGGACCGAAAGCTCGGCTCCGACAGCGGCGCATTCGGGCGTGACGAGCGCCATGGCGAGGCTCTTGCGAATTGTATGACCGTAGCCGCCCGAGGTGACAAAGCCGACTTTGCGGCCATCACGCCAGACCGGCTCGTAGCCCGAAGCGTCCGCGTCGAACGCGTCGATTTCCAGCGTCGCGAGCTGACGAGAGGGCGGCGGGCCGTCGCGTTCGGCGAGAGCCGCCGTCCTGCCGACGAATTCGCCCTTGTCCCAGGCGATCCAGCGGTCCATGCCCGTCATCCGGGGCGTATAGGCTTGGGTGAACTCCGCCGACCAGACGCCGAAGCTCTTTTCGAGCCGGAGCGAGTGAAGGGCGTTATAGCCGTATTCGCGAAGACCGAGGTCCCGGCCCGCGTCGATCAGCGTGCGCCGTAACGTCCCGTGCTCGAGCGCGCGGCAGTTGATCTCATAGCCGAGCTCGCCGACCACCGAAATGCGCGTGATCCGCGCCCGAATCAGCCCGACGTCGAGGACCGAAGCGGCCATCAAGGGCATGGCGGCGTTCGAGACGTCCTGATGGGTGACGCGCTCGATGAGCAAGCGCGCCTCGGGCCCGGAAATCGCGAAGCCGATCACGTCGTCGGAGATGTCGCGCACCATCGCGCCGGCGCGGGCATGATCGGCGAACCAGCGCATGTGCCAGGAGCGCAAATAGTAGGAGCCTTCGATCCAGTATGTCCCGTCGCCCCAGTTGACGATCGTCAGGTCGCCCTTGAGCTGGCCGCTCTCCGACAGCATCGGCGCAAGTTTCGCCCGTCCTAGCTTGGGAAGCCGGGCGACGGTCATCCAATCGAGCCAGCGCTCGGCCTCCGGTCCGGTGACCTCGTAGCGCGAGAACGGCGCGATATCGAGAAGACCCGCGCTTTCGCGCACCGCGCGGCATTCGGCCCCGACGAGGCCGAAGGCGTTGGAGCGTTTCAGCGTCGGCTTCTCCTTGAAGCCGGGCGGTCCGAAGTAAAGCGGAGTCTCGAGTCCCCATGAATTGCCCCATTGGCAGCCCGCAGCCGACATGGCGTCATAGGCGGGCGTGGTCTTCAGCGGCCGGCCGGCCGGCAACTGTTCGTTTGGATAGGTCATCACGAAGCGGCGGGCGTAGAAATCGCCGGTCGTCTGCCTGATATATTCGCGATTGGACGTGTGGGGCCCGTAGCGGGCGATGTCGAGGGCGAAGGCGTCCTCCGCCGGCTCGCCGAGAATCATCCATTCCGCCAGCGCTTTTCCGACGCCGCCGCCCTGCAGGAATCCAGCCATGACGCCGCAGGCGAGCCAGTAGCCTCGCTTGCCCGCGACCGGGCCGACGAGCGGGTTGCCGTCCGGCGAGAAGGTGAAGGCGCCGTTGACCCATTTGCGGATTCCGGCGGTCTCAAGGACGGGATAGCGGCGGTGGACGAGCTCGAGCTCGCCCGCGATGCGGTCGATGTTTTCCTGCAGAAGCTCCACGCCGTAGTCCCACGGCGCGCCCTCCATGGACCAGTGTTGCGGGTTGGTCTCATAGATGCCTATCAGCATGCCCTTCTGGTCCTGGCGCATATAGGTATAGCCCTCGAGGTCGACGACCATCGGCATTTCGGCCTTCAACGCTGCGACCTCGGGAATCGCCTCGGTGACAAGGTAGTGGTGTTCGAGCGGCGAGACCGGCAGCTCGAGTCCCACCATGCGGCCCACCTGCTTGGCCCATAGTCCCGCGGCGTTGACCACGTGCTCGGCGCTGATCGTCCCCTTTTCGGTGACGACGTCCCAGGCCTGATCCGAACGGCCTCGCAATTCGAGGACGCGGTTGTGCTCGATCACCTCTGCGCCCCGCTTCTTGGCGGCGCTGGCGTAAGCCCAGACCGTGCCGGTCGTATCCACGTAGCCTTCACGGTCGGCCCACATGCCGCCGAGCACGCCGTCGATGTCGATCACGGGACAGGCGGCCTTGATCTCGTCCGGCGTCACGAGCCGCACGTCGTCGATCCCGATCGCCTGGAAACGCCGATAATTCGCTTGCAGCCATTCCCAACGCTCGGGCGCGGAGGCGACATGGATCCCTCCGGTCATATGCATGCCGATCGCCTGGCCGGACTCGGCCTCGATCTCCTTGAGGAGGTCGATCGTATAGGCTTGCAGGATAGCCATATTCGGATTGGCGTTGAGCGCATGGAAACCGCCCGCGGCGTGCCACGACGAGCCGGCGGTGAGGACGGAGCGCTCGACCAGGGCGACGTCGGTCCAGCCGAACTTTGCAAGATGGTAAATGACCGACGCGCCGACGACGCCGCCTCCGATCACCACGGCGCGGTAATGCGACTTCATGCGCGTTCCCCTGAAAACGGGCGGAAACTAAAGGCTAGCCAACGCTCGGCGCCCTGTCTAGACACCCCTGTCCAGGCGTTGGAGAGCGTCGCAATTTCGGCGGGGTGTGGCTTTTGTAACCTTGTGGCGTTGCAACGATTACGGGTAAGGAAGGGATATTCGACGGCGGTTTGGATTCGAGCCCCGATGCGGAGACTTCCGCCGGTTCGGTTCAAGAGTTCGGAGGCCGCTCGGGCCTTCGGTAATGGGCTTGGTGGGCGCGCGCATGGAGAACTGCTGGCTGAATGGAAAGTCCGAAGCCAAGTTGGGCGGCGGGTTGGTTTCTGAAAAGACCTGTTAACTTTCAGAGGACTGATTGGCGATCGGGCGTCGCAGTTCTGAGAACGCCCTGATGTTCGGCGCATGGTGGTGCGCCGCTTGGGAGTCTCATCGGGTGCTTGGGCGGCGGAGCGATGGAGACCGATGAACCGGAGCGCCGTTTTGACGCTCGGAGCGATCGTGACGCTTGCGGGCCTGGGCGCTTCGCGGGCCGATGAATTGTCTCTTCCGGATTGGCCGTCGCTGTGGTCATTCCTTTCGGCGACCACGGAAATATTCCCGCGAGGGCCGGAGAACTGGGGCGACCTGCCGCTGCAATTCCACGTATCGGAGCAGACCGGCTACAACAGCAACATCGCCAATTCGCCGACAGGTTCTGGGGCGAGCTCGGCTGGTTTCGCGCGCCCGATCGGCACGCTGGAGACAATCTCCACCTACGGAGCGTCTTTCAAGGAAGAGATCGGCGGTCAACAGCTTTTCGCGGATGGCTCATGGGGTATGTATCGGTACTTCAACAACGACGATTTCAACAGCGCGCACAGTTCGGTCGATATCGGGGATAACTTCACCTACGGCTCGAAGTGCTCGGGAACGCTGAAGGCGTCCGAAGCGTCTTCGCCGTCCATTCCAGGTCAGCAGGTCGGCGTCAACGTCATAAATACGCTGACTACGACGGGAATTACAGAGAACGCAAAATGCATCATTAGCGGCAACTACGCCGGAATTTTCAATAGCGGAACAACTACATCGAAAAATAGCTCTATTTATGACGCGTTGAACAATAATCAATCAGCCTTTATCGCTGCGGGAATGACTTACACGGTCTCGGCGACCAATAGTTTACAAGTTCTTGCTACAATAACTGGAATAAACTATACTGACCGGCAACTTATAGCTAATCAAAGTGGCGTGTCGAATGGCCTAACAACGGATCAGGTCATCGCGACCTATACAAAGAATTTCGGTCCAACGATCTCTCTGAACGCGCAGCTCGGGGTGCTCGGCTTCAGTGACACCAATTGGGACTTGGGGCTCCCTCACACGGTCCTGCCGCAATATGCGTTCAGCGCCCAATGGAACGTCACGCCCAAGCTGGCTGTGAACGCCGCAGCGTCCCGCCTTGCCTCGGCCCCGACGGCGATCGTCAGCAACCTGCAGATCACAGAATCGGCGTCCGCGGGCGCCAGTTATGCGTTCACGCCGAAACTCGCTTTCTCGGCGAATGTTCAGACCAGTTACCTGACGGGGGCGGCCTCCGTCGCCGTCTCCAATCCGTTGCTGAACACCTTTACGACGGCGGAGCACAGCTATGGCGCCAACGCTAAAATGGCCTATGCGATCACGCCGTTCCTGGCCGCCAATCTCAGCTACCAGTACACGAAAACCGTTCAGGCCAACTTGACATACGAACGACAGTTTGATCTTGCTGGCCCTCAACTTCAACCCCTATTGAGACTCCGGACTTGGAGCGCGACAATGCGAATGAACATGCGGATGGTTCGGTTCGGAATCCCGGGATTCGTCGCTCTGGCCCTGGCCGCCCTGGTTGGCGCGGTTCTGGCCGGCGCTCCAGCCTACGCCGAGGGCGGCCGCGTCCTGACCAAATCCGACGTGGTCACGATCAAGGTGGTTAGCCAGCCGGACATGGATACGACCTCGCGTGTCGAACTCGACGGCACAGTCCAGTTTCCCTACGTCGGCCGGATCAAAGCGGCGGGGCTGACGGAGGACGGACTGGCGCGCGCGATTGAGCGGCGGCTTGCTGCGCGCCAGATCGTCAACGACCCGCATGTGCTGGTCGAAATCGCCAATTTCGGCTCCGAAGTGAGCGTCCAGGGCCAGGTCGGCGCGCCGGGCCTCTATACGGTCGATCGACCCACGACCCTGACCGAAATTCTGGCGCGCGCCGGCGGCCTCAAGGACAGCGGCGCGACAGTCGTGTTGCAGCGGTCGGGGCCAAACGGAAAAACGGTCCAACGCTACGCCGGACCGGATATTGTCTCCGGGAAAATCAACGGCGACCACATTTTCGTCCAAAACAATGACGAGATTTATGTTGAACTGGTGCCGTTCTACTATGTTTACGGCTATGTCGGGAAAACGGGAGAGTTTCCCCTGACGCGCCCGCTCACGGTGCAGCAGGCGATTGCGATTGCGGGCGGATTGACGCCCTTGGGCACGGACTGGCGTCTGAAGGTGAAGCGCAGGGCGGCGGACGGGCAGACGATGGAAATGCCGGCTTCGCTCGACGACGAGGTCCAGCCCAACGACACGATCGTCGTTAACGAGCGTCTGTTCTAGTTCGGCGGACAGCCGAAGGGTCACCTTCGTGCAAGCCTGGACGGGCAAGACTTGCGGCGTCAGCCGTTTCTCTTTTTATTTGGCCTCGCGATGCGGCGCCCCACCGAAAGTGTGAGCAGATGACCTTGAACCCGAATCGCCGGATGGATTCCGACATGGTCGCCCTCCACGCCAGCAACGATCCGATCGAGCAGCAGATCCTGGCGGCCGGCAACCTGAGCGACGCCCAGGTCGAGGCCATCCGCGGTTTCCAGCGCCGCAAGGGCCTGACGTTCGGCGAGGCCGCGATCACCTTGGGGTTGGTTCGCCGCGACAGCCTGTTCCTGGCGCTCTCGAAAAGGTACAATTACCCGGTTCTGAGTTTCGGCGAAGACGAAGCGCGCTTTTCGCGGGAGTTGGTGGTCGGCTTCCAGCCCTTTAGCGCTGGAGCCGAAGCCTTCCGTACGATCCGGTCCGGTTTGGCGACTGGACCCCTTTCGCAGGGCAAGAATGCTTTTGCCGTCATCGGGGCGCATACGGGCGTCGGCGCGACCTATTTCGCGGCCAATCTCGCGCTGTCCTTCGCGCAGATGGCGGTGCCGACCCTGCTGGTCGACGCGAACCTTAGAAGGCCCCGGCTCGCATCGCTATTCGGGGTCGATCCGAAAACCGAGGGTCTGGTTGAGGCGCTGACCCACAACGACGCCCATGCGTCGCCCGTCGCCGTCGACATCGTGCCGGGCTTGTCGCTCCTGGTCGCCGGCGCCACGGCACCGCATCCGCAGGAGCTCTTGAGCTCGAAGGAATTTCTGAACCTGTCCCAGAACGCTCAGCGCAATTATGGCGTGGTGATCTACGACACGCCTGCGGCGCTCGAGAACGCGGACGCTTGCGTCGTGGCTTCGCGAGTTGGCTCCGCGATCCTCCTGGCGCGCCGAAACCGGACGAAGGTGGCGGACGTCAAGGCGGTCTCCCAGGCGCTGGAGGGCTTCCAGTGCGAAATTGCCGGCACGGTCTTCGCCCGGTTCTAGCTGGCGCTTTCCACCCGTTGCGCGCCGCTGAAGAGACGGCCCGCGACTCTCGCCGAGATCCTCGGCTCTCAGATCGCAGCGAGCGCCAGCTTGCGTAAATAGTCCCAGGCGTAAAGCCCGGTGTTATGGCCGTCGTCGAACACGATCCGAATGGCGTAATTGCCGATCGGCTCGATATCGACGATGCGGACGTTCTCCTTGCCCGTAACAATGCGCTTCTCGCCCGGGCCGTGGCCCTGAACCTCGGCGCTCGGGCTCTCGACCCTGAGGCGCTCTGCGGCGAGACGGACGCTCAAGCCGTCGTCGAAGGCGATCTCGAGCGCCCGCCCTTGTTCCTTCACCACGATGTCGCTCGGCCAAGCCAAGATCGTCTCCATCAAAATGCGCGCCCGCGCTCACTCGAAGCGGATGCGGGGCGCGGGCTTGGCGCCCGGCGCGCCCTTCTCGAGCGTCTCGGCCACGCGGCGCGCGATCTCGAGAAAGGCGCCCGCATGCAGGCTGTCGGGGAGGCTCGCCACGATCGGACGCCCCTCGTCCGAATTCACCCGGATGGCGATGTCGAGCGGCGCCTCGCCGAGGAAGGGAACGCCCAGCTTCTCGGCCTCCCGCCGCGCGCCCCCGTGCGAGAAGATGTCGGTGCGCTGGCCGCAGTGCGGGCAGAGGAAATAGCTCATGTTCTCGACGATGCCGAGGAGCGGCACCTGCACCTGCTTGAACATCGAGATGCCGCGCCGCGCGTCGATCAGCGCCAGATCCTGCGGCGTCGAGACGATCACCGCGCCGCTGAGCGGCACGTTCTGGGCCATGGTGAGCTGCGTGTCGCCGGTGCCGGGCGGCATGTCGACGACAAGCGTGTCGAGCTCTCCCCAGGCGACCTCGCGCAGGAGCTGGGTCAGCGCCGACATGACCATCGGTCCTCGCCACACGACCGGCGCCTCCTCCTCGATCAGAAAGCCGATCGACATGACCTTCACGCCATAGGCCTCGAGCGGGACGAGCTTCTTGCCGTCGCCCGAAACCGCAGGCTTTGCGGAAAGCCCGAACAGCTTCGGCATCGAGGGGCCGAACAGGTCGGCGTCGAGGACGCCCACCTTCTGGCCGATCCTGGCCAGGCCGACGGCGAGGTTGCACGCGACGGTGGACTTGCCGACGCCGCCCTTGCCCGAGGCGACGGCGATGATGCGCCTGACGCCGGGAATGGGCAGCGCCGCCCGCCCTCCGCGCGCCTGCGGCTGCCCCCCGCCGTGACCGTGGCCCGCCGGAGCGGCTCCGCCGCCGGCGACCGCACGCGCCGATTCCGCGGTCAGGGTGACCACGGCCCCGGAAACCCCGGGAACCTGCTTGATCGCGGCCTCGACTTTGGCGCGCGTCGGCTCCATGGCTTTGGCCTCTCTCGGATCGACGGCGATCGCCAAGAAGACTTTGGCGTCACGGATCGTGAGGCCAGAAATCGCGCCCGAGTCGGGCAGGGGCGTCTTGCCATCCGGGCCGGCGATATTCGCAAGAGCCGCCATCACCTCGTCGCGAGACGCCATTCCTGTCATTCCTTACCGTTTGCCGCGGCGGACTCGCGCCGAGGGGCTCCGCGGGAGCGAGATCGCTCCTGACGGCGTGCGCGGCGACCTCATTCGGCGCGCCGGGCCGCCTTCCCCTAAGCTACAACATTCATGCGTCTCAGCGATACGCCTGCGCCGATCGCTTTCCAAAGCCTGAACGCTCAGCGCGCCGAAAGAAAGACGCCCCACAGCCCGTCGACGGACGGCCTCCGGACCGGGGAGGGGGCGGCGCCTCACCCGAACCGCTCGGCACGGAACGGCGCCGGGTCGACGAACGGCGTCTGGCCCGTCATCATTTCGGCCAGGAGCCGCCCGGTGATCGGTCCCAGCGTCAGCCCGAGATGCTGATGGCCGAAGTCGAGCCACAGGCCGGGTCTTCCGGGAAAGGCGCCGACGATCGGCCGCATGTCAGGCAGGCAGGGGCGCCGGCCGAGCCAGGGCGCCGCCTCCTTCGGCGCGCCGATCGGAAAGAGTTCGCGGGCGAACGGCTCGAGCCGGTCGATATGGGCGGACGACGGCGGATCGTCTGGCCTGGCGAATTCGGCCCCGGTCGTGAGGCGGAGCCCCTGCGTCATCGGCGCGACCAGGTAGCCCTTTTCGATGTCGAGCACCGGTCGGCCGAGGCCGGCGGCGCCTTTGGGTTCGTAATGCCGGTGGTAGCCGCGCTTGACGAAGAACGGCAGCTTGAGGCCGAACGCCCGGACGAGATCGTTCGACCAGGGCCCGAGCGCGATCACGACCTCGGGCGCCGCAATCCGGCCCTTGTCGGTCGTGACCATCCAGCCTCCCGTCGCCGGCTCGAGCGTCATGGCGTCGCCTTTCTCGAACCGGCCGCCACGCTCAACGAACAGCGCCGCATAGGCGCGCGCCAGCCCCCGCGGATCGGGAGTGCTCAGCGGATCGGGGAAATGCGCGCCGCCGCGCCCCGCCTCGCCGACATGGGGCTCGAGCGCGGTCAGCGCGTCGCGATCGAGAAAATGCACCCGGACCCCGTATTGCTTCAGCGCCTCGACGTCGCGGCGCGCGGCGTCCTCCCCCTCCGCGGTGCGCCAGACCTTGATCCATCCGGTCGGCCTGAGGAGGTCGCTCGCGCCGGCCGCCTCCGCCAGCCTGCGGTGCTCGTCCGCCGCGCCGAAAACGAGCGGCTTCATCGCGGCCGCCGTCTCGCCCACCCGCGACGAGTTGGAGAACTGGAAATACTGCCAGAGCGCCTGGGCGTTGGCCGGCAGCGCGCCGTAGCGGATATGGGCGCGCGGATCGCGGTTCAGCGCCGCGTTGGCGATCTCGGCCGGGTCGCGGGGGAGGGTGTAGGGGATGACCGCCTCGCTCTGCACGAGGCCTGCGTTGCCGTAGCTCGTCTCGTCCGCCGCCTCCCCATGGCGGTCGACGAGCACGACTGCGCGTCCGCGCGCCTGCAGGGCGAGCGCCGCCGACACGCCGACCATGCCGGCGCCCAGAACAATGACATCGACGCTGCGAGACGGCATGGACGAGCCCTCATGGCGGAGAAGCGCGGCCGCTTCAGCCTCGATTCCCGGCGCGCCTTCCTATAGACCGCCCCGGAAACCGAGCAAGATGCGAGCCACGCCATGATCTCCCGCTATTCCCGTCCCGAGATGGTCGCCGTCTGGTCGCCGGAGACGCGCTTCCGCATCTGGTTCGAGATCGAGGCCTACGCCTGCGAGGCGATGGCCGAGATCGGCGTGATCCCGAAAACTGCGGCCCAAGCGATCTGGGAGAAGGGGAGCCGGGCCGAGTTCGACATCGAGCGGATCGACGAGATCGAGCGGGTCACCAGGCACGACGTCATCGCCTTTCTCACCCACCTCGCCGAGTTCATCGGCGAGGACGCCCGTTTCGTCCATCAGGGCATGACGAGTTCGGACGTGCTCGACACCTGCCTCGCGGTGCAGCTTCAACGCGCTTCCGACATTCTCGTCGCCGACGTCGACGCGCTGCTCGCCGCGATCAGGCGGCGCGCCTTCGAGCACAAGCTGACGCCGACCATCGGCCGCTCGCACGGCATCCACGCGGAGCCCACGACCTTCGGACTCAAGCTCGCGCTGGCCTACGCGGAATTCATGCGCGCCCGAGCGCGGCTTGTCGCGGCGCGCGAAGAGATTTCGACCTGCGCCATTTCTGGGGCCGTCGGCACCTTCGCCAACATCGATCCGCGGGTCGAGGAGCATGTCGCGGAGAAACTAGGGCTGAAGCCCGAGCCGGTTTCGACGCAGGTCATTCCGCGCGACCGGCATGCGGCGTTTTTTGCTGCGCTCGGCGTCGTCGCCTCCTCGGTCGAGCGGCTCGCGACCGAGATCCGCCACCTCCAGCGCACCGAAGTGCTGGAGGCCGAGGAATATTTTTCGGAAGGGCAAAAAGGCTCGTCGGCCATGCCGCACAAGCGCAATCCCGTCCTGACCGAGAACCTGACCGGCCTCGCCCGCATCGTGCGGTCGGCCGTGACGCCGGCGCTCGAGAACGTCGCGCTCTGGCACGAGCGCGACATCTCGCATTCCTCGGTCGAGCGCATGATCGGCCCCGACGCCACGATCACCCTCGACTTCGCGCTCGCCCGCCTGGCGAACGTCGTCGACAAGCTGGTCGTCTATCCCGAGAATATGCAGAAGAACCTCGATCGGCTCGGCGGCCTCATCCACTCGCAGCGGGTGCTGCTGGCGCTGACCCAGAAGGGCGTGTCGCGCGAGGACGCCTATGCGCTCGTCCAGCGCAACGCCATGCCGGTCTGGCGCGGCGAGGGCGATTTCCTGACGCTGCTCAAGGCCGACAAGGAGGTGACGAAGGCGCTGACGCCGGCCGAACTCGAGGCCCTGTTCGACCTCGGCTACCACCTGAAGCGGGTCGATACGATTTTCGAACGGGTGTTCGGGGAGCCCGGGAACGGCTGACGCGGTCCACAGGCGCCGGTTTTCCTTTTCCACCCGGCTGAGGCAGGATGGCCAGGCCGGTCGGCCGGGCGAACCAGGCCGCGAGAGAAACCGGCGCTCTCAGCAGAGGGGAAATGATGATTTCGTCGCAACTCGCCAAAGCCGCGGCTCTCGCCGCGCTCATGTCGTGGCCGCTTCAGGCGCAGGCGCTGGAGCTGGTCGGCGGCGCGCCAGGCGCGTCCATCAACGACGGCGCGGTCCAGACCGTCGAATATCGCCACGGGCCGCACGGTCGCCCTGGCGTCCATCCGGGCTACCGCCCTGGCATGCACCCGGGCATGCATCCCGGCTACCGGCCTGGTTATCATGGCGGCTATGGCTATCATGGCGGCGGCTATCGTGCCGGCGGCGTCGTGGTCGGCCCGCGCGCGGCCTGGGTGGGGCGGCCGGGCTGGTATCGCTGGGCCCCGGGCGGAGCGATCGCGGCCGGCGCGGCGATCGGCGTCGTCGCCGCTGCGGTCGCCGTGGCCTGGGCGCCGCCGCCGCCTCAGCCGGGCCTCTGTTGGTACTATACCGACCCGAGCCGCACCCAGGGCTTCTGGGACGCCTGCCCGTAAGACCAGGAGCGTTGTAGGGCGCGGTCGATGACCGCGCCTTGGCCGGGTCAGCGACCCGGCCCTACAGCGCGCCGCCCTCGCGCCGGCGGCGGGGCGATGTCCTTTTTCCTTGACCGCCGCCGTCCGCGGCTTCTATGCCCCATACCGCCAGTCGGCCGGACGGCCGCCGCCCTCGGGCGGAGGAAAGTCCGGGCTCCATACGGATGCGGCGCCGGATAACGTCCGGCGGGGGCGACCCCAGGGAAAGCGCCACAGAAAGCAAACCGCCTTGGGCCGGGCCGCAAGGCGCGCCAGGGTAAGGGTGAAAGGGTGCGGTAAGAGCGCACCGCGCAGGCGGCAACGTCGGCGGCATGGCAAGCCCCGCCGGGAGCAAAACCGAATAGGAGCGATGCGCGGGTTCGCCTGCGGGGCCTTTCCGTAGGCCTGGTCGCTCGGGTTGGTTGCTTGAGGCGCCCGGCGACGGGCGTCCCAGAGGAATGGCCGTCACGTCGGGGCGATGAGCTCCGGCCATACAGAACCCGGCTTACAGGCCGGCTGGCGTTATAATTTCGCCTCGTCCGTGCCGGCGAGGGAAAGCGAAGGAGCGGACATGCTGCGGGCGGACAAGGTTCTTCCGGCGGGCGACTGGACCGGGACGCCGATCGACAGCGTGGTGCTCGATTTCGACGAACGCTATCGCCGCCGCTTCGTCATGACCGGCGTCGGGGGCCTGGCCTTTCTGCTCGACCTGGCGGAGGCCACGATGCTGCGCGGCGGCGACGGGCTGAGGCTCGAGGACGGCCGGATCGTCGAGGTGGTGGCGGCGCCCGAACCGCTGGCCGAAATCCGCGCCGCCGACCCGCTCGCGCTGATGCGCGTCGCCTGGCACCTCGGCAACCGGCATCTGCAGACCGAGATGGCCGCCAAGGCCCTGCGCGTGCGCCGCGATCCGATCATCGAGGACATGGTCAAGGGCCTCGGCGCCCGCGTCGTCCCGGTCGAGGCGCCGTTCAACCCGGAAGGCGGCGCCTACGTGCAGGCGGAGGCGCGCGGGCATGAGCATGAGCACGGGCATGAGCATGGCCATCACGGGCACGAGCACGACCACGATCATGATCACGACCACGGCGGCTGCGATCATCCCGAGCACGACCATGGCCACGGCCATTGACGGGCCAATTGCGATTGCGCGGATCAGTTGGGAGCGGGCCTGCTCTCCCCGCTCGCTGCGAGATGCACGCGTCTCGAAGGTGAGGCGCTATCCTTCTCCAGCTCTGCTGGGGAAGGTGGCGCCAAGCGCCGGATGGGGTGTAGTCCGCTGCCGCAACTTTGGGTCGGATTGCACGATCGTCACCGTGAGCCATAGTCGAACCATCCCTGCTTTCCGCACCCCATCCGGCCCTCCGGGCCACCTTCCCCGCTTAGCGGAGAAGGACGCGCGCAACGACATCGACTTGTGTGAATGCCGCAGCCCCGCAAAGGGCGTCGAACGACGCCCGTCTGTCGACGGGCTACGCGAGGAGAAGGAATGAACGGTCTCGCCGCCGCCGACGCCGAGGCGGCGCTGCTGCCGCTCATGCTGTGGCTGTCGCCGGCCTTTCCGGTCGGCTCGTTCGCCTATTCGCAGGGGCTCGAATGGGCGGTGGAGGCGGGCGACGTGAAGGACGCGCGCTCGCTCGGCGGCTGGCTGGTCGACCTCTTGAGCTTCGGGGCGCCGCGCGCCGACGCGATCCTGTTCGCCGAAGGCTTCCGCAACGCCGAGGCGGAGGACTGGGGCGCGCTCGCCGAAACCAATGAGCTCGCCATAGCGCTCGCAACCTCCGCCGAGCGGCGGCTGGAGACGACGGCGCAGGGGGCCGCCTTCGTCGCCGCGGCGCGGGCGGCCTGGGATTGCCCGCCCCTGCGGGCGCTGGCCGAGGCCGAGCGCGTCGCCTATCCGGCCGCCGTCGCCGCGGCCGCCGCCGGCCACGCCCTGCCGCGCGAGGCGAGCCTTCAGGCCTTCGTCCTGGCGCAGGTCGCGGCGGCGGTCTCCGCCGTGGTGCGCCTTGGGCCCATCGGCCAGACCGATGGGCAGAAGGTTCAGGCGACGCTGATCCCGCGCATCCGCGCGCTCGCCCGCGAGGCGGCAGGTTCGACTCTCGCCGACCTCGGCGCCTGCGCCTTCCGCGCCGACATCGCCGCGATGCGGCACGAGACGCAGTATTCGAGGCTCTTCAGGTCATGAGGACATGGGTCCCGCAACCCGATTGCAGAAGCACTCCGTTCGGCGCCGTTCGGACCCGGTTCGGCGCCTGTTCAGCATCGTTCGACATGCGTTCAGCATGCGTTCGGACGTCAATTCCGGCCCCATATCCACCCGTGTTTTGAGCGATTTCAAAGGCTTGCGAGCGAGTTCGGCGAAAAACAAGTCGCGGTTTGGTTAAAACGCCGCTTGGGCGCGCCGGCCGAAAGCGCAAGCGGCGGAGCCTAAGGCGTCGATCGGGCGAATGCTCATCCTGCTTTCCGTCGGGTCGGGTCCAGGCGCGAAGACTGCCCAGCGCCATTTTTTGTTCGACGGAAACGATGGTACAGGTTTTTCCGAATTCGTCAATAATATGAATGCCGTGTCCGCCGCGTCGCCCTCGGACCGATCGGCCGGACCGATGGGCGGAAGAGTTCAGGCGACGCTCATCCCGCGCATCCCCACGCGCTTGCCCGCGAGGCGACCGCCTCGGCGCGGGCCGCCCTCGGCGCCTCACGCCTTCCGCGCCGACATCGCGGCGATGCGCCACGAGGCGCAATATTCCAGGCTGTTCAGGTCTTGACTTGCCCTCGCCCCGGCCCTCCACTCTCCCGAGTAGCCGGAAGCGAAGTTCCGACGCCGGGTTCGGCCCGATTGGCGCCCGCGTTGGCCGGGAAAGGACATAGTCTTTCGTCAACCATTGTCCCCTCTTCTCGCTTGGGTCGCAGTCAACGAATCGAGAGTCTCAATGGCCATCACACGTCAAGTCATCACGTCGCTGTTGCGCGACGGCACCGACATGCTCGGACTCACGAATATCGCGGCCAAGATCATCGATGAAAGCATCGTGTCCGGGTCGCTATTGACCGTTGAAAGCAATCACTTCTGCATTCTGAAATCGCGCGGCGCAGTTCTGAACGTCTACGAGACCGGTCAATACGCCTTGACCACGCCTGACAAGCCGTTGGTCGGCTCAATCGTGCAAGGTTTTTTTGGCGGCAGTTCGCCTTGGGTCTACGAAGTGATTTATATCAACCGCTCCAAATTGCTCGTCAGCAATAAGGGTATCGCGACCAGCGCCGAGATGGCGGAAGTGGCCTATCAGGTCGACTATTACGTCCATGTCGACAGCAAGGAAGCGGCGCTCGATCTGATCACTCATATGCCGTTCGCCGGCCAGACCATCAATACTGGAGAGCTCGCGGATTACGCGGGGCCAGCGATCGAGCAGGCGATCAATCAGGTTGTTCAGGTCACCAAGCTCGAAAACATCAATGCTCACATCAACGAACTGCGCGAGAGCGTCAAAGCCCATTTGAGCGATTTCCTCAAGGTCTATGGCATCATGCTCAACGACCTGAAGGTTCTTATCCTGCCCAAGGACGATCGCATGCGCGAGCTTCTCTCGTTGCAGGCGCTTGGACTGACGCCGATCGAGGCGGTGCGCTATTATTTGGCCTTGAAGATGGCCGAGAAGGGTCTCGTCTCCGCTCCCAATGCGGCGGTCGGAATGCCGTTTCAGATCGGCGGACCGCCTGTCGGCTTCTATCCCGTCGGCGAGGAAGCTGGATTGACGAAGTAACGCCATGCCCGACACCGACTTTTACGACGTCGACGAGCTGGAAAAGATCGCCGTGAACTTGTTCCACGGCTGGGGCTACAATTTCTATCGGCTCGAAAATCAACTGCGCGCCGACGACTTGACGGTGCGCGCCAAGGTCAGCTGGCTCTTGGGGTTGGCGCGAGCTTCGGTCGAGACGGCGGAAAGCGCCTACCGGCGGGAGCGTCTTGCGGCGCCGACGCGGGAGAAACCTCTGCCCGATCCCGACGCCATTGCGGGCGCTGGGATGCTGGAGCGGTTGTCGCAAGAGATCGGAGCGCTCGAAGGGCGGATTCGCGCGCAGCCAGTTCCCGAAAACGATCGGATGACCCAGCGCTATCGGCACGAGGCGGCGACGCTCCAGCGTCTCCTCAGTTCCGACATGGACGTGGCGGGCCGGGCGGAGATGCTGCGCGCCATGCTCGACCAGAAGGACGGCGCCTGGATGATCGAGAAATCTTCGGAGATTCAGGCGGGCCTCAGGAGCATCGAGGCGGCGTTGCGGGATCGCCAGATGGCGCTGGTCGTCTGAGCGTCGCGCGAGCACGGTCCTATGTGGCCGCTCGATCGTCAGCGGCGCGCAAGTTGCGTCGCGGCCGCCAGCAACGCCCGGTCGAGCGTGACCAGTTCGCCGCCCAGCGTGTGGGCGAGCCATAGATAGCTTGCATCGTAGGCGGTCAAACCTGATCGCTCGGCCAGCTCCAGCACAGCGGCGTGATCGACCGCGACTGTCTCGATGGCCAACCTGTCCGCCAGTCGGAAGGCGTTGCGCAGGGCGTCGCGCTCTTGAGGTCGGCGCCGTATTTTGGTGAGACAGACATTTGCAAGTTCGAATCCGAGCAGCGCCGGCGCAGCCAGACCTGCGCCCTCGAGCCGCGCCCCGATTGCCTCGGCCTCCGGTTCGTCGAACAGCAACGCGGCAAGCGCCGACGCGTCGACGATCTTAGCGTTGATCACGGTTGGACCTGACGATGTCCGCCGCTTCAGCCGCTCCGCGAAGACCGAGACGGCGAACCTCCGCCAGCAGTTCGCCCGGGCTCAATCTGCGTTCGGGACGGACCGCGTCTTCGAGGATGGCCAGCATCTCGCCCTGCAAAGAGCGATGGTTCCGTTCCGCCCGCCGCCGTAGGCGCTCGACGACGTCGTCCGGGGCGTTTTTGATCGAAAGGTTGACCGGCATGGTTCTGAAACCGCTCCATTTTGGAGCCCTTCTACCACAATGGAAGAGCCCGCGCACCTGTTCGATCGTTGGAAACAGACCCGCGCGCATTCTGCTATCGTGCTGGCTATGATGGCCTTTGACCCGGCCAGCCGCCGATCGGACCCGCGCTCATGACCTCCCCAAAACACCCCCTCCGCGTCGGCGTCGGCGGCCCCGTCGGCTCCGGCAAGACGGCGCTGATGGAGCAGCTTTGCAAGCGCCTGCGGGACGAACTCGACATCGCCGCGATCACCAACGACATCTACACCAAGGAAGACGCGCGCATCCTGGTCGAGGCGGGCGCGCTGCCGGCCGAGCGGATCATGGGGGTCGAGACGGGCGGCTGCCCGCATACCGCCATCCGCGAGGACGCCTCGATCAACCTCGCCGCGGTCGCCGACATGCGCAAGCGCTTCCCCAACCTCGACATGATCCTGATCGAATCGGGCGGCGACAACCTGGCTGCGACCTTCTCGCCCGAGCTCGCCGACCTCACCATCTATGTCATCGACGTCTCTGGCGGCGAGAAGATCCCGCGCAAAGGCGGCCCCGGCATCACCCGCTCGGACCTCCTCGTCATCAACAAGACCGACCTCGCCCCTTACGTCGGCGCCGACCTCGAGGTCATGGCCCGCGACGCCAAAATCCAGCGCAAGGCCCGGCCGTTCGTCATGGCCAACATGAAGACGGGGCAGGGGGTGGACGAAGTGATCGCCTTCTTGCGCGAGAAGGGCGGGCTGGCGGCGGGGTGACCCCTTCTCCCGCTTGCGGGAGAAGGTGGCGGGCGTAGCACGTCGGATGAGGGGATGACGCGCCTCCCCTCACCCGTCGCCTGCGGCGACGCCCTCTCCCGCAGAGCGGGCGAGGGGCTACAGGAGTCCCACGACCGAGAAGGCCTCGCCGCCGTAGCCCGCCTCCGCCGGGATTTTGAGCCCGGGGCCGCCGTCGACCGTGACCCTTTCGGGCTGCACGGTGACGATGGGCGTCGCCCGGGCGGCGGCGAGCGCGGAGGCGGCGTCCTTATGGGCCGAAAGCTTCCACAAGTTGCGGTGGGTCGGGAACAGGAGCTTGAAGCGCTTTCCGTGCTCGGCGAGGGCCTCCTGCGGCGAGATCCAGACCGAAATCGACCGCCTCGCGCCCGTCGTGGACGAGCGCTTGGTCGGCGGGGGCGAGCGCCAAGAAGAAATGGGTGTCGAACCGCTTCGGCAGGAAGTCGGGCGTGATCCAGTGGGCGAAGGGAACGAGCGCGTCGAGCGCCGGCGCGAGTCTTTCCCTCGCCATGAGATCGGCGAAGGGCGCGGCGCGGTCGAGCGCGGCCGCCCGGGCGGCCGCGACGAACCCGTCCTCGCCCTCGGCTCTCGCCAGCAGTACCCCGCATTCCTCGAACGCCTCGCGGATCGCCGCGACCTTGAAGGGGGCGAGCGGGTCGGCCTGTAGCCGCGGTCGCTCCGCGCCCTCCTGTAGCCGCGGTCGCTGACCGCAGCGGCCGCGGTCAGCGACCGCGGCTACAGCGAGCGCCATCTCCGCGTCCGCCGCCTCCATCCGGCCGCCGGGAAAGACCAGCGCCCCCGAGGCGAAGTCGATCTGATGATGGCGCACGACCATGAAGGTCTCGAGCCCCGCGGGCCCATCGCGCAACAGCAGGATCGAGGCGGCGGGACGGGGCGCGACGGGGGCGGGCGTTTCAGTCATGCGCGGGCGCGCTCCATCGCTCTCAAGCGAAAGCGCTGGATCTTGCCGGTCGCGGTCTTCGGCAATTCGGCGACGAACTCGATGGCGCGCGGGTATTTGTAGGGCGCGAGCCGGTCCTTGACAAAGGCCTTGAGCTCCGCTTCGTCGACCGCCTCGCCGGCTTTCAGCACCACGAACGCCTTGGTCTTGATGAGCCCCTCGGCGTCCGGCACGCCGATCACTGCGGCTTCCAGCACCGCGGGATGCTGGACGATGGTCGCCTCGACCTCGAACGGGCTCACATAGACGCCGCTGACCTTGAGCATGTCGTCGGTGCGGCCCGCGTAGGTCAGCGAGCCGTCGGAATTGCGGACGTATTTGTCGCCGGCCTTGGTCCAGCCGCCCTGGAAGGTCTCGCGCGTCTTGTCGCGATTGCCCCAGTACATAAGCGCCGACGACGGCCCGTGGATATAGAGATCGCCCGGCTCCCCGTCCGCGACGGGCGCGCCGCCTTCGCCGCGCAGTTCAATGTCGTAGCCCGGCACCGGCCAGCCGGTCGTGCCGTAGCGCACCCGGTCGGGCCGGTTGGAGATGAAGATGTGCAGCATCTCGGTCGAGCCGATGCCGTCGACGATGTCGACGCCGAAATGCCGCTTGAACCGCTCGCCGATCTCGGCCGGCAGCGCCTCGCCCGCCGAGGAGACAAGGCGCAGAGCGGTTTCGTCGCGCCCCGGCAGGGCGGCCGAGGCGAGCATGCCGGCGAAGCCGGTCGGCGCGCCGTAGAAGACCGTCGGCTCGACGTTTCCGACTTCGCCGCGCCAGCGCTTGAACACGGCGTCCGGCGTCGGTCGCTCGGCCATCAAGAGCACGGTCGCGCCAACGGAGAGCGGAAAGGTCAGCGCGTTGCCGAGCCCGTAGGCGAAGAACAGCTTCGCCGCCGAGAAGCAGACGTCGTCCTCGCGGAGCGCCAGGATCGCCTTGCCGTAGAGCTCCGCCGTCCAGTACGGGTTGGCGTGGGAATGGACGGCGCCTTTGGGTCGGCCGGTCGAACCCGACGAATAGAGCCAGAAGGCGGGATCGTCGGCGTGGGTCTTGGCCGCGCGCGCGAGCGGCGCATGGCCCTCGAGGAACGCTTCGAACTCGACCTCGCCGAATTCGAGCGGCTGGGCCGGCCGCGAGACGACGACTTTGTGGACCTCGTGGTCCGACTTGGTCAGTGCGGCCTTGAGCGCCGGCTTCACCGCGCCGCTGACGATCGCCGCCTGGGCGCGGGCGTGCTCGAGCATGTAGGCGTAGTCGTCGGCGGTGAGCAGCGTATTGACCGGGACGGGGACGGCGCCGGCGAAGATCGCGCCGAGGAACGCGACCGGCCAGTCGCAGCTATCGAGCATGAGGATAAGCACCCGCTCCTCGCGCTTGACGCCGGCGTCCTTCAGCGCCGCGGCGAAACGGCGGACGCGCTCATCGAGCTGGCTGTAGGTCAGCCGCCGCTCGTCGTCGACGAAGGCGGTCTTGTCCGGGCGGCCGGCGTTGGCGTCCAAAAGATGCCGGGCGAAATTGAACGCCTCCGGCGGCGCCTCGACGCTCGCGAACATTGCTCCTCCCGGTTGGGTCTTGTTGGAAATCAGGTGAACCGAATTTCGCCTTGCGGCAAGGGACAGCGGGGCAATCGGGCGAAGAAGACCTCCGCGACGCGCGCGGACGATTTCCTCCCCCCTTGTGGGGGAGGATTAAGGAGGGGGGTCGCGCCAAACCTGGAGTATCTGTCGTAATTCAACCCCCAATTGAGAGGTTTGCGCGACCCCCCACCCCAACCCGCCCCCACAAGGGGGGCGGGAGCACGGGTTGCGTCCCGCCCTCAGGGTCTCGGTGGAAAGGGTCCGGGAGATCAGGGTCATTGTGTCACATGCGGGCAGGAACCGCTTGCCCGGATTCGAATTGATGCAATATTATGCCTGAACGATTTGATATGGGCGTAAGCAATTCATGTCAAGCACTATAGTGCCTTTGGAGGAGCCCGCCCTGCGCGGCGACGGCGACGGGGCCGAGCGCAAGGACCCGTTTCTGATCGCGCTCGGCGAGCGCGTGCGGGCTTTGCGCGCGCGCCGCGGCATGACGCGGAAGGCCCTCGCGGCGGCGACCGACGTGTCGGAGCGGCACCTCGCCAATCTGGAATACGGGGTCGGCAACGCCTCCGTGCTCGTCCTCTTGCAGGTCACCCGCGCGCTGCACTCATCGTTCGCCGAGCTTTTGGGCGACGTGACGACCCAGTCGCCCGAATGGCTGCTCCTGCGCGAAATGCTGGAGAGCCGCGACGAAGCGACGCTGCGGCGGGTGCGCGTCGCGGTCGGCGAGTTGCTCGGAACAGGCGCCGGCGAGGCGCTGGCGCGCTCGCCGCGGATCGCCCTGATCGGCCTTCGCGGCGCCGGCAAGTCGACCCTCGGGCGGATGCTGGCGGAGGACCTCGATTTCCCGTTCGTCGAACTCACCCGCGAGATCGAGAAGATGGCGGGCTGCTCGACCGCGGAGATTCTCGGCCTCTACGGGCAGAACGCCTACCGCCGCTACGAGCGCCGCGCGCTCGAGGAGGCGGTGCAGATCTACCCGGAGGCGGTCATCGCGACCGCGGGCGGCATGGTGTCGGACCTCGTCAGCTTCAATCTGCTGCTCCGCCATTGCACCACCGTCTGGCTGCAGGCCGACCCGGAAGACCACATGGCCCGCGTCGCCGCCCAGGGCGATCTCAGGCCGATGGCGGCGAGCGCCGAGGCGATGGAGGATTTGAAGTCGATCTTGGCCGGCCGGGCGGCGTTCTATTCCAAGGCCGACCTGCGGGTCGACACGAGCGGGCAGCCGCTGATCGAGACATTCCAGATTCTGCGCGCCGAGGTGCGGGAGGCCTTGGGGATGGCGGCGTGATCGCCCTCAACACAGGATTCGCATCGACGGGAGCTGCGATGCGAGACGGGAGAAGTCCCGATCGTGAGTCACCAGGGCGTCCGCGTTGATGGCGAGCGCGCTCGCGGCCTGGACGGCGTCGGGCAGCTTCAATCGATACATGGCCCGGAGTTCCGCCGCGCGGCGCGCGATGTCGAAGTCGAGCGCAACCACGTTCCACGAGTTGAAAACCTCGCGGTACTTTTCGGCGAGGGCCTGGTCCTGGGCCTGCTCCGGGCCGGTCAGAACCTCGGCGATCGTGACGGTCGTCACCGCCAATTGCAAAGCTCCGGCCTCGTAGGCCTCGAATAGCGGCCTGAACCGTTGGGCGAACTGGGGATGGCCTTCGAGCACGTAGATAATTGGCGCGGTGTCAACCAGGACCAAGGCGTTGGCGGGCAAGCCCTCGAGGTTCAGCGGGTCCATTCGTCCCGCATCTCACGAATCGTGCGCGAGCTGTCCTCCCCCCACAGGCCGGCGCCGGACCCGGCGAGCGAAAGAAGAGAGCGCCGCCTGGGTTGCCTAGTCCGCTGAATCGCCTCGTAGAGTTCGATCGGCACAACTGCAGCCACAGGCCGGCCATGCCTGCTGATGACTGTGGACGTCCCACGCTCGGCGCGATCGAGGATGGCAGGCAGCGTGCTCCGCGCTTCCTCTGCGCCTTTGGCCGGGCTCTCGTCGATCTTGGTCATGCCTCTTCTGTACGGAGCCGTACGGAAGTTGTCAATCGGCCTTTGGTTCTTGCTATGGGCATCATAATGCATTATAATCGGAGTTCTGGAAATGCACTAAACTGCCTATCGAGGAGCGCCGCATGAGCCGTGCCGACCCGGTCGACTACCAGACCGCGCCTGACCGCTACCACCACTGGAAGCTGAAATTCGACGGCCCGGTGGCGACGCTCATCGCCGATTTCGACGAGGACGGCGGCCTCAGGCCCGGCTACAAGCTGAAACTCAACAGCTACGACCTCGGCGTCGACATCGAGCTCAACGACGCGGTGAACCGGATCCGCTTCGAGCATCCCGAGGTCAAGGCCGTGGTCGTCACCAGCGCCAGGGACCGCGTATTCTCGTCCGGCGCCAACATCTACATGCTCGGCGTCTCCGGCCATTCCTGGAAGGTGAACTTCTGCAAGTTCACCAACGAGACCCGCAACGGGCTGGAAGATTCCTCGCAACACAGCGGGCTGAAATTCCTGGCCGCGGTCAACGGCTCCTGCGCCGGCGGCGGCTACGAGCTGGCGCTCGCCTGCGACGAGATTTTGCTGATCGACGACCGCTCGAGCGCCGTCAGCCTGCCGGAGGTGCCGCTGCTCGGCGTGCTGCCGGGCACCGGCGGCCTCACCCGCCTCACCGACAAAAGGCACGTGCGCCACGATCTCGCCGACGTTTTTTGCACCACCAGCGAGGGCGTGCGCGGCCAGAAGGCGGTCGACTGGCGGCTGGTCGACGCGATCGCCAAGCCGGGGGAGTTCGCCAACGCCGTCCGCGAACGGGCGCTCGAGCTGGCGGCACTGAGCGATCGCCCGGAAGGTGCGAAGGGCGTCGCGCTGACGCCGCTCGCTCGCACGGTCGAGGCGGACGCGCTCGGCTACCGCTATGTCTCGGTCGCGATCGACCGAGCCCAGCGCACCGCGACCTTCACCGTCAAGGGGCCGTCGGTCCACCAGTCGCATGACATCGTCGCGATCGAGGCCGCCGGCGCCGCCTGGTATCCGCTGGCTCTGGCGCGCGAGCTCGAGGACGCGATCCTGACGATGCGCACCAACGAGCTCGACATCGGCGTGTGGCTGATCAAGACCGAGGGGGATCCTATGGCCGCGCTCGACATGGACGCGACGCTCGAGGCGCTGAAGGACAATTGGTTCGTCCGCGAGACGATCGGCTACCTGCGCCGCACGTTCAGCCGCCTCGACGTCACCTCGCGCAGCCTGTTCGCGCTGATCGAGGAGGGCTCGTGCTTTGCGGGCGTGCTGCTCGAACTCGCGCTCGCTTGCGACCGCATCTATCACCTGGCGCTGCCCGACGAGCCGGCGCGCGCGCCAAGGATCGGGGTCGGCGCCGCCAATTTCGGCGACTATCCGATGGCCTCCGGCCAGACCCGGCTCGGCCGCCGCTTCTATGACGAAAAGCCGGCGCTCGAAGCGGCGAAGGCGAAGACCGGCGCGCTATTGGACGCGGCCGAGGCCCAGAGCCTGGGCCTCGTCACCAGCGCGCCCGACGACATCGACTGGGCCGGCGAAGTGCGGCTCGCGATCGAAGAGCGCGTGTCGATGAGCCCGGACGCACTGACCGCGATGGAGGCGAACCTGCGCTTCGACGGGCCGGAGACCCTGGCCACCCGGGTTTTCGGACGGCTGACGGCGTGGCAGAACTGGGTGTTCCAGCGGCCGAACGCCGTCGGCGAGAAAGGCGCGCTCAAGGTCTACGGCAAGGGCGAGAAAGCCGCCTTCGACTGGAACCGGGTGTAGGGTGCGATGAATTGGGATCGGATCGCGCCGAAGGCCCTCATCCGGCCCTTCAGGCCACCTTCCCCCCGAGGGGGAAGGGCGCGCCCTCTCCCATCGGGAGAGGGAAGCGGCCGGAGGCCGCAGGGTGAGGGTTCGCTGGCGCGACCTGGTTTCATCTCGCTCTGGCGGGAGCGGGCGGCGGCTCGCCGCTCTCGGAAGAGGAGGAGGCACATTGGAACACGTCGACGCCTCGGTCATCCGGCAGCACCTGATCGACCCGGAAATCTGCATCCGCTGCAACACCTGCGAGGCGACCTGCCCGGTCGGCGCGATTGCGCACGACGAGCGCAACTATGTGGTGAATGCCGCGGTCTGCAACCTCTGCATGGCCTGCATCCCCCCTTGTCCGACCGGCAGCATCGACAATTGGCGGGTCGTGCCGCGCGCCGCCGCCTATAGCGTCGAGGCGCAGTTCGGCTGGGACGCGCTGCCGGCGGAGCTGACGGCCGAAGACCTCGCCGCCGCCGGCGTCTCCACCCTCGATTGTCCCGCGGAAAGCGCGCCGGCGCCGGCCGCCGGGCCGGCAGGCGAGGGCGTATTCACGACCGCCGACTATGGCGCCGTCATTCCGCCGTGGTCGGCCGCGCACCCTTACGCCAATCTCTACGGGCCGCGCGCGGCGGAGAAATTCGTCACCGCGACCGTCGTCGGCAACGTGCGGGTGACGGAGGTCGGCCGGGACTACGATACCCACCATATCGTGCTCGATTTCGGCGCCATGCCGTTTCCGGTGCTCGAGGGCCAGTCGATCGGCATCGTCCCGCCGGGGCTCGACGCCGCCGGGCGCCCGCATCTTCCCCGCCAATATTCGGTCGCGAGCCCGCGCAACGGCGAGCGGCCCGGCTACAACAACGTCTCGCTCACGGTGAAGCGGGTGCTCGAGGACCACCAGGGCCGCCCGGTGCGTGGGCTCGCCAGCAACTACCTCTGCGACCTCGAGGTCGGCGACAGGGTCAACGTCACCGGTCCCTTCGGGACGAGCTTCCTGATGCCGAACCATCCAAGGAGCGCGATCGTGATGATCTGCACCGGCACCGGCAGCGCGCCGATGCGGGCGATGACGGAGTGGCGGCGGCGCTTGCGCAAGTCGGGCAAGTTCGAGGGCGGCAAGCTGATGCTGTTCTTCGGCGCGCGCACCAAGGAGGAGCTGCCGTACTTCGGCCCGCTCGGCAACCTGCCAAGGGACTTCATCGACATCAATTTCGCCTTCAGCCGGACGCCGGGCCAGCCCAAGCGCTACGTGCAGGACCTGATGCGCGAGCGCGCGGCCGATCTCGCGCCGTTGATCGCCGACCCCAACGCCTTCTTCTATGTCTGCGGGCTCAAGGCGATGGAGGAGGGGGTCGTGCTGGCGCTTCGCGACGCCGCGCAAGCGGGCGGCCTCGACTGGGCCGCTGTCGGGCCGGCGCTCAAGCGCGACGGCCGGCTGCACCTGGAGACCTATTGAAGCGGTTCGGGCGGCGCGCTTCTCTAGGCGCGGTCGCTGACCGCGCGCCGCGCTCAGCGAGCGCGGCTACAGAGCGCGGAGACAGAGTTGGGAGGACAGATGAAGTTTGCCGATTTCCATGTGGGCCAGGTCATCGAGGCGGGGCCCCGTCGAGTCGAGGAGGATGAAATCCTGCGGTTCGCCGCGGCCTATGATCCGCAATGGTTCCATGTCGACCCCGAGAAGGCCGCTCACGGGCCTTACGGCGGCTTGATCGCAAGCGGCTGGCACACCTGCTCGATCGCGATGCGGCTCTCGGTCGACGCCGTGCTCGCGGGGTCCGACACGGTCGGGTCGCCGGGCGTCGCCTCCATCAAATGGCTGAACCCGGTCCGCCCCGGCGACAGCCTTACCCTGCGCGCCGAGGTGCTGGAAAAGCGACGCTCAACGAGCAAGCCAAACCTCGGGATCATGCGGTGGCGGTGGCGGCTCTTCAACCAGCGCGGCCAGGAGGTGCTCGAATCCGAGGCGACGAGCTTATTCGGCCTGAGTTCTCGCGCGGATGATGCATAATAATGCACACATGGAGCTAGGATCCTACGTCATTCGTAAACTTTATGCAAAAAAATGCAGATGCACTTGACAAAACTGCACCATAGTGGTACTCATCGCGTTAAAACCGCGCTCGTGCGCGCTGCCGGAAGGGAAGGAAACATGAGCTCCACCGACACCCTGACCGAATCGCCGGAATCGGTCCGCGGCGATCATTTCGTCGAGATCGACACCGACGGCCAAATCCCGAACAATGTCGCGCTCGCGTCGGACAAGCAGCTTCAGCGCGCCCTCGAGACCTGGCGGCCCAAATATCTCGACTGGTGGAACGACATGGGGCCGGAGGGCTTCCAGACGTCCGAGGTCTATCTGCGCACCGCCGTCGGCGTCGATCCGGCCGGCTGGGCCAAGTTCGGCTACGTCAAGATGCCGGAATACCGCTGGGGCGTGCTGCTCGCGCCCAAGGTCGAGGGCCGGACCATTCCCTTCGGCCGTCACAAGGGCGAGCCCGCCTGGCAAGAGGTTCCGGGCGAATATCGCGCGACGCTGCGCCGCCTGCTCGTCGTCCAGGGCGACACCGAGCCCGCTTCCGTCGAGCAGCAGCGCTATCTCGGCGCGACCGCGCCGAGCCTCTATGACATGCGCAACCTCTTCCAGGTCAATGTCGAGGAGGGCCGCCACCTCTGGGCGATCGTCTATCTCCTGGTCAAGTATTTCGGCAAGGACGGCCGCGAGGAGGCTGAGGCCCTGCTCGAACGCCGCAGCGGCGAGGCGGACAATCCGCGCATCCTCGGCGCCTTCAACGAGCGCACGCCCGACTGGCTGAGCTTCTTCATGTTCACCTACTTCACCGACCGCGACGGCAAGATGCAGCTCGCCGCGCTGGCCGAGAGCGGCTTCGATCCGCTGTCGCGCACCTGCCGCTTCATGCTGACCGAAGAGGCGCATCACATGTTCGTCGGCGAGACCGGCGTCCAGCGGACGATCGAGGCGACCTGCGCGGCCATGAACAAAGCCGGGATCAAGGACCCGAACGAGGTCGAGGCGATCCGCAAGCTCGGCGTGGTCGACCTGCCGCTCTTGCAGCGGAAGGCCAATTTCCACATGTCGGTCACGCGCGACCTGTTCGGCGGGGAGATTTCCAGCAATGCCGCCGAGGCGTTCAGCGCGGGCTTGAAGGGCCGCTTCAACGAGGCGAACCTCAAGGACGACCACGCGCTCGCCGACGCGACCTATCCGGTCGAGCGGGTCGTGGACGGTCGGATCGTCGTGGATGAGGTTCCGGCGCTGCGCGCGATCAACGCCCGCCTGCTCGACGACTACATCAAGGACTGCCAGGGCGGCCTCGACCGCTGGAACAAGGTGATCGAGAAGGCGGGGATCGCCTTCCGGTTCGCCCAGCCGCACAAGGGCTTCAACCGCAGGATCGGCGAGTTCGGCGGCAAGCGCATCAGTCCTGCCGGCGATGTGCTCAGCGAGGATGAGTGGCAGGCTCAGAGCGGCGCGTGGCTGCCGAACGACGCCGACATGACGTTCATCGATTCGCTGATGGTTGCCTGCCGCGAGCCCGGCCAGTACGCGAGCTGGATCGCCCCGCCGCGCGTCGGCATCAACAGCCAGACGGGCGACTTCGAATATGTGAAGATCGCCTGATCCGGACGCGCCGCGGCGTCCAGCCGGTCCTTGAAACAGACAAAAAAAGAGGCCGCCCGACGGCGGCCCCCAACATCGTCAAGCGCCGTGAGGATTACGCGTCGAATGCGGCGGGCTTCCGCGTGCTGCGGAAACCCGCGAAGCCGAGGCCGGCGAAGCCCGCGAGCATCATCGCCCAGGTCGAAGCTTCCGGAACTGCGCTGGTGCTGACCGAGAAGCTGTCGAGACCGACGTAGGACGGATCGTCGCGGAAGCCGACCGTGAACGTGTCCTTTCCGGTCGCCGTGACGGTGAACGAATATTCCGTCCACCCCTGAAGCGGGACCGGTTCGATGGACACGTAGGTCGTGACGTCGAAGTTGAAATTGACGTCGCTGGGGTAGGACCCGTCGCCGATCACCCAGCCGCTCACATCGAGGGTCTGGCCAGCGACATCCTTAAATGTCTGGCTGAGAGTGCCGTCCGAACCGATCGGCCCCGCGTCGACATAGTAGTTGCCGGCCTGAGCGCTGAAGATGGTCCCGCTGAGATCGACCTCCGTGAACTCGAAATTTCCACCCGGCGTCCACCCGGTAAAGCCACCGGTTTCGAAGCCGCCGTTCGTCAAGTATTCTGTCGCGATGGCCGGCGCCGACCCCATTGTCGCGGCGAGCGCCGCGCCCATCAAAACTCCCCGGATGTTCATCGATTTCCCCTTGAATCTGTCTGACGTGCGCAGTCGACAAAACCGTCCAGGCCGGTTCGCCTCACCAGAAGCCATAACTAATCTAATAAAATAGAAGCTATTCTTTTGATAATGTCAACATTGGAAATGCAAGATTGGGCGCCTGGAGCGACCGGCGCCCCTGCAGTTGTGGCCTGAGCTGGCGTGAGCCGTATCGGAGCGCGACGCCTTCGCAGCCCGTATGCTCTGGCGCCGCGCAGGGCTCGGCTCCTGCCCCTACTGGAACCGACGGGGGGGCGCGGCAGTCAAGCCGGTTTCCTCCATAGCCGCCAACTGCACGATCTCGCAAGACGCCCTGGTTCATCGCTCCGCCGCTTCATTGCGAGGACGATGGCGGCGCCGAGCCCGAAGAGCAGCCAGGTCGAGGGCTCCGGTACGTTGCTGGCGATGGGTGGCGTCGTCGGATCGAGCGGGGGAAACGGACCCAAAGGGGTTGGCGTCGGCGAAGGCGGGTCTGCAGGATCGAACGGGGTCCCGTCGCCGGGAGGAAGGGGGTCCGAACCATTGGAAGCGATTGGCGAGGGCGAGGCGCCGGGTCCAAGGTCCGGCTCCGAGCCTCCCGCGCCCGCTCCCAAAGCGGCGCCGGACGAGAAGGCGGGCCAGCCGAATGCGGCCGACGAACCGGACGAAGACCCCAGGACGGAGAACGTCGACGGGTCGCGCGCGCCGCCCGCCGGCCCGCCGTCTCCCGGGAGGTCGTCAACAGCGGAGTCGTCGGCGGCCCCGTCCTTGCAATCGCAGACGAAGTGGATCCGGACGCGGTGGCGGCGGCCGGCAAAGTGGTGGGCGCCGGGCGGGCGTGGATGCGCCTTGCGTTTGGCCAGCAGCGCCAGCCGGGCGTGCCACTGAGCGCAGTCGAGATGGATGATCTTGACCAGGGCGGCCTCAGCGGGCGCCGTCAGGGCGCCCGCGACAGTCGTGGCGACGAGCAATGCGATGACGATCGAGACCTTTCTGTTCATCCAAGGCGCTTTCGGGACAGAATCTTCCAGGCCGAAGACGTTACGGCAACCAAAATCCCGTAATGGTAGACTTCCAAGGCCCGTCATTTCGTTTTCGATGCGGCCGATCAAGGCCGAGACCGATGAGAACATGCGTTCTCTACTTATGGAAGGCGCGCGGCAAGGGACAAGTTCAAACATATTTAACGGGTGTGGCGGCCGGCCGGATTCGCGGCCGCTGGCTCCCGATCACGATCGGCCAAAGGACAGAGGTCCCGTTCAGGGCGGCGGAGGGACTTTGCGGGAGGCCAGGCCTTGCGGCGTCTTCGCCCTCGAGGGATCACGGTTGCGGCGTTGAAACGGGCTCGGTCAGCAGCGCTCTGCGCAGGACACAGATTAGGATTGCCGCGATGACGGCGGGGCCGAGCGGCAATCCGAAAGTTCCGGCGATCGTCCGGGAAACCAGCGGCGCGCCGTAGCCGCAAAGCGCGACCGTCTTCTCGAAGGGGCGAAAGCCTGACCGCAAGCCCTGGTCCGTCAGCCAGGCGAGCGGAATGGCGAGAAGCATGAGGTCGTAATCCAGCAGGAACGGGCTTGCGATGAGGCACGCGCAGACAACGACGGCGGGCTCCGCCGCCGAACGAAACGCCCGTCGGTGGAGGACATACAACGCCGAAACCGCCGCGGCTGCACCGACCGCCTGCAAACCGTAGGCGAAGGGAATTGAGCCTCCCAACAACCGAACCGCGCCGAAAAGGCTCTGCATTTTTTCGTCGCCAATGAGATGATGTTCCAGCGCAGCCCGCGCAAAATGGGCGTCGGCGAGGAAGTTCCCCCACGCGTCCGCTCCGAAGGCGAGCCAGGAAACCGCCGAGACCGAAAGCGCGCTGACGATCGCGGCCGCTATCGTCGTCCAGCGGCGCGCGAACAGGAGGGCGAACGGCAGCGCCAGAACAAGCTGCGGCTTCACCGCCATCAGGCCGAGGATGAGACCGGCGAGAACCGGCCTGCGATCCCTCGCCAAAAGCCCGGCCCCGAAAATCGCCGTGGTCAGGAAAGCGTTCTGCCCGTGCGCGCAAGTGATGAGCGCCGCGGGAAACGCCAGAAACGCGATCGGATCAAGGCGAGGACATAGGCGCCGGACGACGAGCCAACAGGCGGAGCCCGTCGCGGCGAGCCAGATCGCGAGCGACCAGCCATAGGGGGCGAGCGCCAGCGGCCAACAGATCAACAGGTAAGGCGGCGGATAGAAGAAGGCCGTATAGTCCACCGGCCAGCCGACGAGCGCGCGTTGGGCCGCCCAGTGGGCGGCGATGTCCCAGGCCAAAGCCGGATGGCCGTCGAGCGCCAACCGCGAGGCGGTATAGAAGCTGACGAAATCCGTGCCGATGAGATGGCCTTGCGGGTCGAGCCCGCCCGGGCTCGAGGCGAGCCAGGCGACGCCGATCAGGACCGCAAGCGCGAACTGGATGCGGACGTAGGCCCGCGCCCTGTTGGCGTCGAGCCAGGTCCCGTCGCGCAGCGCTGCGGCAAACGATGGGGAGAGGAAAGCCGAACTCATCGAGCGGTCTCGGGCGAGAACCGGTGGCGTTGGGCTGAACCTACGCGGCGACTGTTAAGGCGACGTTCTTCGGGCGCCGGCTCCCATGGAGGGATGGCGGCCTTACTTGATGGTGAAGCCCTTGTTGCGAAACAGGTTGATGCAGGCGTCCACCGCAGCCGGGTCGTAGAGGCGACCCTTGTTCCGTTCGACTTCGATCAACGCCGCATCGATCCCCAGCCCCGCGCGGTACGGCCGGTGCGACATCATCGCCTCGACCACGTCGGCCACGACGAGGATCCTGGCTTCCGGCAGGATGGCGTCGCCCATGAGGCCGTTCGGATAGCCCGAGCCGTCCAGCCGCTCGTGATGCTGCAGAACGATTTGCGCAATGGGCCAGGGGAAATCGACGCCTTTGATGATGTCATAGCCGGCCTGGACGTGTCCCCGCACCAACTGCATCTGCAATTGAGAGAGCCTTCCCGGCTTGCTTAGAATATCCGAAGGGATCTCGATCTTGCCCACGTCGTGGACGATGGCGGCAAGATGAAGCCCCTCGATCTGGCGCTCTGGCAGCGCCAGTTCGCGGGCGATCGCGACCGCCAGTTTGCCGACGCGCTGCTGATGACCGGCCGTGTAGGGATCCCGCATTTCGACGGTGCTGGCGATGGCCGCGACGGTCGCCTCGAAGCCCGTCCGCCAGCGCCGATTCAGGGCTTCATGAGCCTCGCGGTCGCGCAGAGACAGGACGCCAAATGCCAGGTCCTGGGCCAGCTCCTGCAGCAACTTCAATTCGTCGCGGTTGAATGCGGCCGGTTCCGTCGAGTAGATCGTCAACGCGGCGAAGACGCCCGAAGCATCCTTGAGCGGCAGGGCGAGCAACGATCCAAAACCAGATCGCTTTGCCTCCTCGATCCACGGAACCATGTTGGGGTCGTCGCGCAGGTCCATCGAGACCTGAGGCTCGCCGGTGCGGATCGCACGGCCGGTCGGACCGCGGCCGCGTGGCTCGTCTGCCCAGGTAATCGCCGCCGTCTGCAAGTATGGATTGGGCTCCCCCGCCCAGGCGACAGGCGTCACGGATTTTTTGGCGTCGCGCTCGGCGACGCCGACCCAGGCCATGCTGTAGCCGCCGTCTTCGACGATCACGCGGCACATTTCCTTGAGGAGTTCGGGCTCGCTCGGGCAGCGCACGAGCGCCTCATTGCCGCGGCTCAGCGTCCTGAGAGCGCGGTTCAGCCGCAGGAGGCCTTGCTCGGCCGCCTTTTGATCGGTGATGTCGACGAAGCTGGCGCGCAGCAGGCGAACGTTCGAGGGAAGCCGGACAAGAGTCACCCGGCACAGCCGCTCCTCGCCGGAGGATCTGCGGATTCGTCGCTCGAACGAGAGTTCCTCGCCCGCTACGGCGCGTTCGTTGTGCTCTGAAAAGGATTGCGTGACCGGCCGGCCGTCGGCTTGTTGCGGCGCAAAGAAGTCGGTCGGCAAGCGCTTGAGAATTTCATCCCTCGGAACGCCAAACAGGCGTTCGGCCGCCTTGTTCGCTGCAATCAGCCGGCTTTGGTCGATGTCGTGGAGGAGGATCGCGTCGGGCGCCTCCTCGACCAGCATGCGGAAACGCTGCTCGCCGGCCCGCAACGCCTCCTCGGCCCGCCGGCGCTCGGTGATGTCGCGGAAAAACAAGATTCTGCCCAATGACTCGCCGCCGGCGGTTTTGAACGGCGCTGAGAAGCGATCGAGGACGGAACCGTTCTTGAGAACCAACTCGTCGTGACTGGACTCCTCGGGACGGTCAAAAAGATATCGCGCCCCGCGCACAAAAGCCTCGGGGTCCGCCACGTTACGCAAGGCCGTCGCCAGCACGCGCTCGTCATCGCCGGCCTCGAGCAATTCAGTCGGAACCCCGAAGATCTGGCCGAAGCGCCGGTTGACGGAAATGATCCGCCCCAGCCGATCGGCGACCAGGATTCCGTCGGGCGAGGCTTCGTGCTCGGCGGCGAGGATCGCTGTGGTGGATGCGAGCTTGCGCTGGGCCGCGTCCCGCTCGGTGACGTCCACGGCGACGACGATCGACGCCGGCCGGCCTTCGTATATCGATTTCGACGCGTCGGCGAGCACCGAAACGATGCGGCCGTCGCGGGCGCGCACCGCGGAGGCCACTCGCATCGAGGCGCCAGTCTCGACGAGCTGCGAACGCACGCTTTGAATGATGGCCTGTTCGGTTTCAGGGAGGAACTCAAGAGCGCTGCGGCCGACGATCTCCTCGGGCGCGTAGCCGATCATGTGCGCGAAGCAGGCGTTGCAATAGGCGACCGACGAATCGTCGCGCAAGATTACGACGCCGGCGACGTTCTGTTCGACGACGCTGCGGAACTTGGCGTCTTCCTCGCGGATCCGGTCCTCCGACCGGATGCGCTCGTCGATTTCGATGAGCGCCCCGCACACCACCCTTTGGCCGCGGAAACTCCCGACAACACTGTCGACCAGCACGTCGACCGGCGAGCCGTCCTTGCGCAGAAGCGTCGAGCTGTATCGGCGCTCCCCCTCCCGGCCGACCATCTGCGACACGAAGCGTTCGGTCGCCGCCGCGCGCTTCGATTCGGCAATGAACCTTAGAATCGGCCGACCGATCACCTCGCCGGGCTCGTAACCGAGGGTGCGGGCAAAGAGCGGGTTTACATAGGCCAGGACGCCATCGGCTGCGATGATGTAGACGCCGGCGCTCAACTGCTCCACGAGCCGGCTGAGCTCGTCCTTGAAACCCGCCGTCTCCGCATGGTCCCGCTCGACGCCGTCGACGCCCTCCGGGCTCCAGCTGCGACGAGGCGCCCGCCGCCCAGGGACCGGCGGAACTTCCTGGATTTCCAGGATCTTGTGCGCCACAGCGTCGCGCCAACCGTTCGCGCCCATCCGTCGACTCCGTCCCGCTCAAGCGGCGCTTGCTGCGGACATGGTTCCATCCGGCCTCAGGCCCGGCCAGTCGACGATACCTATAAGCAGTAAATCAATGGGTACTTCCGCCGATCGTCTCGATCCGACGACCGCCGCATGGACGCGGAGGCGCGCCGTCTCGCCAGCGCATCGCCTATTTTTGAACGCGCGCGAACAATCTGGCCGTCCCGGTCCGGAGCGACCGCACTTTTCGGATCATGGCGCGCTCAGCGCGCCGCCCACAGCATTCCGCGGCGGAAGATCTCGCGCATCTGGGGCACGTCGAACTCGGCCGCGACATGCCCGAGCGAACTGTAGAAGACGCGGCCGGTTCCGTGCCGGCGCTTCCAGACGACCGGCATCGTCACGCCTTCGATCCATGACGCGTGCTCGCCGGAGAAGGTCGTCGTCGCCAGCACCTCGTTCGAGGGATCGACATGCATGTAATATTGCTCGGAGTGGTAGGGGAAACTTGCAATGCCCTGCATGATCGGGTCGTCGGGCTTCGTCACGTCGACGCGATAGTCGATGACGCCGCCCGGATGGGCGACCCATTGGCCGCCGCACATGAACTGGTAGTCGACGCTTTCGCGGAAGGCGTCGCCCATGCCGCCGTGAAACCCCGCCAGGCCGACGCCGCCGCGCACCGCCGCGGTCAGGTTCTCCACCTCTTCCTTCTCGATCTTCGACATGGTGACGATCGGCACGATCAGGCTCATGTCGGCGATCCCCGGATCGGCGAAGGCCTCGGTCGTGTTCTCGACATAGGCCTTGAAGCCCTGCTCCTCGAGCATCCGGGCGACGATTTTCGCCCCCTTCTCGGGCTCGTGCCCACTCCATCCGCCCCAGACGATCAGCGCTTCCCGCATGGTTCGTTTCCTTTCGATTGACCCCCTCGCCCCGCTATGCGGGGAGAGGGTTGGGGTGAGGGGCGGCGCGGCATCACGATCCAGCGTCGGCGCAGCCCCTCATCCGGCGCCGTAGCCCTCAACAGACGGCGTCTCTCGACGCCCTATGCCGCCACCTTCTCCCCGCATAGCCCGTCGAAAGACGGGCGTCTTTCGACGCCCTACGCGGGGGGAAGGGATGCAAACTTGACTCAATCCAGCTCTCCCGTTTTCAGCGACATCGGCATCGGGGCCGGCCGGTCGGGGCGCGAGGCGACGGCGACCGCGGCGCCGGCGTCCGACGATTTCTGGAACGCCTCCATCACCTCGAGGACATGGAAGGCGAGGTCGCCGCTCGCCCGGTGAGGCCGGCCAGTCCGGACGCCCATCGCCATGTCGGCAAGGCCCAGGATGCGATAATTGCCGTCCGCATAGGCGTGCCGGGTCGGAACCTCGCGCCAGTCCTCGGCCGCGGTCGCGACCTCGACCGCGCCGCCGAAATAATTCGGGTCGGGAACGATCAGCGAGCCCTTCTCGCCATAAATCTCGAGTGGGGCGTGCCTATGGCGGGCGACATCGAAACTCATCGTCATCGACACCGCGGCGCCGCTCGCGAAGGTCAGGACGCCGGCGACATGGGTCGCGACCTCGACGGGGATGCGAGACCCGGCGAGCGGGGCGCTCGCGACGACGCGCTCGGCGCGCGTGCGCGTGGCGACGCCGGTGACGCTCGCCACGGGCCCCAGCAGGTTGACGAGGTCGGTGATGTAATAGGGGCCCATGTCGAGCATCGGTCCGCCGCCGCCGAGATAGTAGAAGGCCGGGTTCGGGTGCCAGCGTTCGTGGCCTGGGCACATGAAGAACGCGGTTCCGCCGACCGGCCGCCCGATCGCTCCGTCGTCGAGGCATTGCCGCGCCGTCTGATGCGCGCCGCCGAGGAACGTGTCCGGCGCGGAGCCAAGACGCAGACCGGCCGCGCGCGCCGCGTCGATCAGCGTGCGCGCCTCGGCGACCGTGACGCCGAGCGGCTTTTCGGAATGGACGTGCTTGCCGGCGGCGATCGCCCTGAGGCCCACCTCCACGTGCGCCTTCGGCACGGTGAGGTTCAGGACGACTTCGATCGAAGGATCGGCGAGAACCGCCTCGACCGGGCTTGCTGGGATGGCGAATTCGGCCGAACGGGCGGCGGCGGCCTCCGGGTTCATGTCGGAGAGCGCGACCACATCGAGGATCGGGAAATGTTTGGCGGCCTTCAGATAGGCGGCGCTGATGTTGCCGCAGCCGATCACGCCGACGCGAACGCTTGTCATGGGGATCCTCCTGTCGGCCCTAGGACCATTTCGCGAATTGGCGCCGGTCCGGTCGTGCCCCAGGGCGCGCCGTAGAGATCGCGCAGCGTCATCGCCGCCGCGCCCTGAACCCAGGTCCGCTCGCCCCATTCGCGCACGACGATATCCGACACATCCGCAAGGCTCGGCGGCAGCAGCGCCGCCACGGTCGCGCGGAGCGGCGTAATGAAATGCTCGCTCATCGCCATTGCGCGGCCCGAGATGATGACCTTGGGCGGGGCGAACAGCATGATCAGATTGGCGATGGCGAAGCCGAGCGCCTCGCCGGCCCTGGCGAGCACGCGCACGTACGGGGCGTCGCCGGCCGCCGCGCGCTGGACCAGCGCGGCCAGGATTCGATCCGGCTGGGTCGGGGCGTCGCGATCGCCCGACCTGAGGAGGATCTCGGCTTCGCCGATCACCGAGGTCTCGGACGCCGCGTCCGCGAGCCGTCCGCCGCCGTCGCTCGGCGCGCGCAGCATGAAGTCGCCGAAGTCGGGGCTGAGGCCGTTCGCGCCGCGAAAGAGCTCGCCGTTGTGCAGAATGCCCAGACCGAGGCTGCGCTCGACGTTGACGACCAGGAAGTCGTTGAGGTCGCGCGCCTGCCCGAACCAGTGCTCGGCGAGCGCTGCCAGGTTGACGTCGCTGTCGATCGAGACCGGCGCGCCGAGCCTCCGGCCGAGATCGGCGCCGAACGGCACGTCGCGCTCCTTAAGGATCGGGCTTTGCCGGCAGACCCCCGCCGCCCGCTCGACCACGCCCGGCAGACCGACGCAGACGCCGGAGATCGCCGACATCTCGAGGCCCGCGTCGCTGACGCAGCGGCGCACCCCGTCCTCGACCAGGTCGGCGATCACCGACGCCGTTTGCCGGTCGATCCGGACCGGCAGGGCGAGCGAGCGCACGATGTCGGCGCAGAAGTTGGTGACCGCGACGGTGATCTGGTCGCTCGCGAGCTTGACGCCGACGACGTAGGCCGCCTCCGGATTGAGCCTGAGCATGAACTCGGGGCCGTCCGCGGCCGGGATCGCGCACCGCGCCCATGTGCAAGGGAATGATCAGGCGGTCTTCGATCAGCGCCGCGGTGATGGCGGAGACGGTCGTCGCGCTGAGTTCGGTCAGTTCGCAGATCTCGACCCTGGACAACGGGCCGAACCGACGGATCGCGTCCATGACATGGAAGCGGTTGATCGCGCGCATCAATTCGGGATCGGCGGTCTTCATCGCTTAGGGCGGCTTCCGCTTCGAAGGCTTTTATTCGGGTGCCGGATTTATTTCCTCCCTCGGCCTTGGCTTGTCAACTGTGTCGCCCCCATTTCATCACGAACGCTGCGCGATGGCTTGACAGACGACGCAAGTCGAGACAGATTTAATCCGCATCGCGGATAAAAGCCGCTGAGCCTTTCACGGAGGAAATCCATGAAATTCCGCCATTTCGCACTCACCGCGGCCTGCCTCGTGGCGTTAGCCGTCCCGGCGCTGGCAGACACCAACATCACCGTCCTTCACGTCAGCGACAACCCCGACCAAAAAGCGGTCTGGGAGAAGATCGCCAACGACTACAACGCAAGCCACAAGGGCGTGAAGGTCGAGTTCAAGTATCTGGAGAACGAAGCCTTCAAGGCGAAGCTGCCGACCATGTTGCAGTCCAGCGACCGTCCGGACCTGTTCTACAGCTGGTCGGGCGGCGTCATGCAGGCGCAGGACAAGGCGGGGTTCCTCAAGGACATCACCGCCGATGTCGCCTCGGTCGAATCCGCGATGTCCCCGACCGCTGTCGACGCCTTCAAGGTCGACGGCAAAGTCGTCGGGGTGCCGTTCGAGGTGGGCGAGGTCGCCTTCTATTACAACAAGAAGTTGTTCGAGAAGGCCGAGGTGAAAGCCGAAGACATCAAGACCTGGGACGATTTTCTCGGCGCCGTTAAGAAGCTCAAGGCCGCCGGCGTCACCCCCATTTCGGTCGGGGCGGGCGAGAAGTGGCCGATGCATTTTTATTACTCCTACCTCGTCATGCGCATCGGCGGCGAACACGCGCTCGCAGACGCCAAGGCCGGCAAGGACGGCGGCTTCAAGAACGCGACCTTCGTCGAGGCGGGCAAGCGCCTGCGCGAGCTCGCGGCGCTCGAGCCGTTCCAGCCCGGCTATCTCTCGACGTCTCACACCCAGTCGTCCGGCATCTTCGGCGACGGCAAGGCGGCGATGGATCTGATGGGCCAATGGCTGCTTCAAATGCAGGGACCGAATTCCGCGAGCGGCAAGGGCCTGCCGGAGGAGGACATCGGCATCCTGTCCTTCCCGATCGTTCCCGGCGGCAAGGGCAAGGCGACCGATACGCTCGGCGGCGTCAATGGTTGGCTGGTGACCAAGACCGCGCCTCCCGAGGCTGTCGACTTCCTCAAGTTCTTCAGTCAGCCGAAATACGCGCAAGAGGCCGCTGCGCACGGGGGCTATATCCCGGTGGTCAAGGGCGCCGAAGCCTACGTCTCGGATCCGCTGGTGAAGCAACTGGCTAACGACCTCGCCGCGACGACCTACCACCAGAATTATTTCGACCAGGACCTCGGTCCCTCCGTCGGACGCGTCATCAACGACGTCTCGGTGTCCGTGGCGGCCGGCGAAATGACGCCGGAGGCCGCGGCGGCGGCGATCCAGGACGCGGCCGAACAGCAGTAGCGACGGTTTGAAACCCACTCGCCGGGCCCCGCCGCAAGCGGCGGCGGGGCTTCCCGCGAAGTCAATGCGAGGCTCGCGACTTGCCGACGGTCGAGACAAGCTATGTCGAACCTGCTCGGCGCATGTCGGCCAACGGCTGGGCGACGCTCGTTATTTTCCTGCCGCCGGCTCTCCTGCTCTTCACCGTGTTCGTCGCCCTGCCGATGGCGGAGGCCGCCTGGTACGGCTTCTACAACTGGGACGGTTACAACCGGCCGGAAAAATTCATCGGACTCAAGAACTACGGCTATCTGATCGGCAACGCGACCTTCACGCGCTCGCTGATCAACAACGGCCTCATCATCATCGTCTCGCTTCTCGTCCAGCTGCCGCTGGCGCTCGGCGTGGCGATGATGGTGGCTGGACGGATCGCCGGCGCGGCCGTGTTCCGGATGATTTTCTTTCTGCCCTATGTTCTGGCGGACGTCGCGGCGGGGCTCATCTGGCGATTCATGTTCGACGGCGGGTACGGTCTCCCCAGCGTGATCACCGGCGCGCTTGGACTAGCGCCCTATTATCTGCTGGCGGACAAGACCTGGGCGTTCAGCGCGGTGCTGATCGTCGTCCTGTGGAAATATTTCGGCTTCCACATGATGCTCTACGTCGCGGGCCTGCAGGGCATCGACAAGTCGCTGCTCGAGGCGGCCGAGATGGACGGGGCGACCGCCTTTCAGCGCTTCCGGTACATCACTTTGCCGCTGCTCGGACCGATGATCCGGCTTTCGGTCTTCTTTTCCGTCGTCGGCGCGCTGCAACTCTTCGACATCATCGTGCCGCTGACCGGCGGCGGGCCGTTCGAGACGACGAACACGATGGTCTCCTATCTCTACTATTTCGGTATCACGCGGATGCGTGTCGGCTTCGGCTCGGCGGTCGGCGTCGTGCTGTTCCTGATCTGCGTGACCTTCGCCTTCGGCTACAGACGGCTCTTCATGCGCGATGACTGAGACTGCGCTCCCTTTACCCGAAACCGCGACGGCGGCTCACGGACCGGCCGGCCGCGCTCCGCACGGCTTCGGCGCCATTGCGATCTTCGCGACGCTCGTCGTGTTTGGAGGGGTCGTGCTTCTTCCGATCCTTGCGACCGCGCTCAACGGCTGCAAGGAATTGGGCGACCTGCAGGCGAATCCCTTCGGACTGCCGCGCGTCTGGGTATGGAAGAACTACTGGGATGTCGTGACCGGATACCGGTACTGGCAGGTGCTCGGCAATTCGCTGCTGATCGCCCTGCTGACCGTCGCTCTCACCCTCGCGCTTTCCTCGATGGCGGCGTTCACCTTTGCGCACCTGCGCTTCTTCGGCGACCGCTATCTCTTCAGCTACCTTCAGCTCGGACTGCTGTTTCCCGTGGCGACGGCGATTTTGCCGCTGTTCATCAAGATCCGCGATCTCGGATTGCTCGATTCCTACTGGGGCGTCATCCTGCCGCAGGTCGCCTTTTCCCTCGCGATGGCCATTCTCCTTTTGCGCACCGCCTTCAGGCAGCTGCCGATCGAACTCTTGGACGCGGCAATGATGGATGGCTGCGGGTACTTCCGCTACTTTTTCTACATCACGCTCCCGCTTTCGGGACCGATCCTGTCGACCGTCGCCGTGATCTCGTTCGTCGCCAGCTGGAACGGCTACTTGCTGCCCCTCGTCGTGCTCAACAGCGAGTCACGCTACCCATGGACGCTTGGCCTCATGGGCTATCAGGGCCAATACATGACGTCCTGGCAGCTCGTCCTCGCCTTCATCACGCTGACCATCCTGCCGGCGATCCTGATGTTCCTCCTCGCCCAGCGCTACATTGTGGCTGGCCTCACCGCGGGGGCGGTGAAGGCGTAATTCCGCCGGGTTCGCCTGACAAGGGAAACGGAGCGTCGCCCCACCGTCTTCCTTTGCGCGAGCGTCGGCGCAGAGCGGGCTTCAGTCCCGATAAAGCTGCTCGAGCGGCACGGCGACGCGTCCGCTGCGCAGTCCCTCAAACTCCATCAAACCGCGAGCGGTTCCCGGGCGGAATTGCTCTAAGGACAGGCCATGCGAAACGTTCTCCGCGCCGCCGTCGCGCTCGTCATCCTTGTTGCAGCCGCCTGGACCTGGGCGCTGGTCGGCGCGGCCGAGCTTGCATCCGCGGCTTCGCAGGGCGACGCGGGCGCCTTGATGCAGCGCATCGATCTGCCGGCGCTCAGGGGCTCGCTCGCCGGTCAGATCACGCACGCCTATCTCGCGCAGAACCCGCAGTTCAAGAAAATGGCGTGGTTCGAGCAAAACTTCCTCGGCAGCGTGAGCGCCGGGGCGGCCAACGAGCTCTTGAGCGGGATGTTGACGCCCGAGGCCATCGCCGCGCTCCTGGCCAAGGGTCGCATCGGCCTGCCGGCGGCTGGCGTCGCAGGCGCCGGAGCCGGCTGGCGTATGCCGCCGCTCTGCGAGGCGTTCCGCGCTCGTCCGTTGCGGGTCCTGATCAACTCCCATTTCGACGGGCCGCTGAGCTTTGTGGTCGGGCTCGACAGCGCCGAGGGGCGCTACGGCGTCCACCTGCATCTTTCCGGGACGACGTGGCGCCTGTCGGGCCTCGACGTCCCCGAAGAGGTCAGCGACGGACTGGCGCGCGCGATCGCGGAGAAGGTCGGCAAAATGAACGCGGCGCGCTGACCGCGCGTCACGCTGGTGAACTGCGCCTTGGCGAGTTCCCGGTAAGGTCGGTCGTCGAAAGCGTTGGGATCGAGCGCGCCGCCAGGACCGCCGCGGTTTTGCCGTTCGATCGGGCAGGGCGCCGGCCGGTCACTTCACGGCTTTCACCATCGCCTCCTGCTCCGTCGGCGAGGGAGAGCCGTAGAAAGCGGGGGAATTGTCCTTGCCGCCGAGCGCCCCATAGGCATGCGCGCCGCCGGCGTCGAACAGCACGATGAACCGATGGCCATCGCAATCGGTCGGCTTGCATACGAACGACAGTTCGTAGGGCTTGCCGTCGATGTCGACCGGCCTGATCTGCCCGGCGACGCCGTCGAAATTCCGGTTGAACTCAACGAGCCAGTCGGGCGTCGGCTGGACGAGTTTCATCAGCCGCTCCCAGGCGGCGTGATACGTGGTGCGGCCATGGAGCGCCTCGAACAGGAAAGGCTGCTCGTCGGCCGCGGCCGAGCCCGCCAGAACGGCGAAGGCGAGAACAAGGGTCAATCGCATGGGGTCGGTCTTTCGCCTGACAAGGGGACGTAAAAAGCGGTCCGGCGCCGGGGTCAGAACGCCTTGAACGTGATGATCGTGCGCGTGTCGACGATGCCGGGGATCGTCTGCACCCGCTGGCCGACGAAATGGCCGATGTCGACGTCGCGCTCCACATAAAACTTGGACAGGATGTCGAACTCGCCCGCGATCGAATAGATCTCCGAGGCGATCTCGGCCTCGGCGAGCGCGCTTGCGACTTCGTAGGTTCGTCCGAGCGCGCATTTGATCTGAACGAAAAACGTCTGCACCCGCTCAATCCTTCTCGACGCCCGGGACTTTGGGCGGCGCCGGCTCGCCGCCGTCTCCGGCTCCCTGAGGGGTCTGTTGTGCAACGACTTCGACGTCGCGGTCCATACCCGTCTCGACCTGGAAGGTCGACTGGTACGTCTTGCTGTCGTGCCGCGCGATCACCGCGTATTCGCCTTCCGCCAGCACCAGCGAGGGGAACGCGCCGAGCAGTTCGCGGATCACATCGCCCCCCGGCGTCAGCACAGTGAAGGTCGTGTTGGCGAGCGCCTCGCCGCCGGGCTTGCTGACAAGTTTCAAGGTCAGCGTGGCGCAACGGTGGCGGATCGTCACGTCGGTGAGTTTCCCAGACGTCACCTTGATGTCGGCGCTGACGATCGAGTTCGACGGAAGCGTCGTCGACGGAGCGGGGGCCGACGATTTGCCGGTGCTTGGCGGGGGGGCGCTGGCGAGAAACTTTCCGCCGATGGTGTCGAGATAGGTCGACACGACATGGTAGGCGCCCTCCGGCAGGCCGACGATGTCGCCGGCCTTGGCATTGGCGTAGACGAGCTTGCCCTGCGGATTGCGGCCGAACGGAACGTAGATGGCGAGCGACAGCTTGGACGGATCGATCGGCGCGTCGCCGAGAACGCCGCCAACCCTAAGGCCGCCCGCCGCAATCGCCAGCTTCTCCGCGCGCACCTCGGGGCCGAGGGTGAGCCGCCGCGCCGCGCTCGCCAGCCCGAACTCCGTATGCACGACATAGTCGCCGGGGGGCAGGGTCAGGGTCGGCTCGGCAAGGTTCGATTCGACGACGAGCGCGTGCGTTCCGTCCTCTTCCGTCTTGGCCGAGAAGATCCGCCAGCGCACGCCGCCGGTGAGCGGCGCCGTCTGGCCGTTGAGGATCGCCGACAGGCTCAGCGTCGCCTGACCATCCGCGGCGGACGGGTCGGCGCGCGCCGCGGCGGCGCCCGCCACGAGCGCAAGCGCCAAAACTCCCGCAAGAATTCGTTCGATCGCCCGCATCGCTCTCATCTCGGCGGCTTGCGGCCGGCCGTGGTTTTCGAGGCCGTGGTTTTCAAGGCCCTTGCCGACCGCGCCCCGGTGACGAGGGCCTCGTGCCGCCCCAATGAGGCGGTTCGAAGGCGGTGCACAGGCCGCCCGGATCAGGGTAGACTTGCCGCGGCCCTCCAAGGAAACCCGATGAACGACACGATCGCCCTGCTCAAGCGCCGCCGCTCCGCTCCGCCCGCCCTCATGAGCGGGCCGGGTCCGACGCCCGAGGAGCTCGAAACGATTCTCGCCGTCGCCTCGCGGGTGCCCGACCACGGCAAGCTCGCGCCTTGGCGTTTCATCGTGTTCGAGGGCGCCGCGCGCGAGCGGGCGGGGCGGATCGCCGAGACGATCCGGCTCGAGGACGAACCGGGTCTCGACGACAAGGCGAAGGCCGAGGAACGTGGCCGCTTTGCCCGCGCCCCCCTGGTGATCGCGGTCGTCTCGCGCGCTGGCCCGCATGTGAAGATCCCGGAATGGGAGCAGGTACTGTCCTCGGGCGCGGTCTGCATGACCACGATCGTCGCAGCGCGCGCGCTGGGCTTCAGCGCGACCTGGCTCACCGAATGGCCGGCCTACGACGCGCGCTTCCGCGCCGCGATCGGCCTTGCCGAGCACGAACGCATCGCGGGCTTCCTGCACATCGGCCGCGCGCCGGCGATCGAGGACCGGGTCCGCCCGGCGCTCGCCGACATCGTCACGACCTTTCCCGGGTGAGGCGCCGATGTTCTACGAGACCGGCGGGCGCGACAGGACGAAGCTGCCGCACGATCCGTTCAAGGCCATCGTCGCGCCGCGGCCGATCGGCTGGATCTCCACCCGCGCCCTCGACGGGCGGATCAACCTCGCCCCCTACAGCTTCTTCAACGGCTTCGGCAGCCATCCGCCGATCGTCGGCTTCTCGAGCGACGGCGGCATGAAGGATTCGGCGACCTTCGCCAGCGAGAGCGGCGAGTTCGTCGCCAATCTGGCGACGTCCGCGCTCAGAGACGCCATGAACGCCACCTCGGCGCCGCTGCCGCGCGGCGCCAACGAATTTCTCCACGCCGGGCTGACGATGGCCGAATGCCGCCTGGTCGCCGCGCCACGGGTCAAGGAGAGCCCGGCCGCGCTCGAATGCAAGGTCGTCGAGGTCATCGAGATCCGCAACCGCGCGGGCGCCGCAAGCGGCAATGTCCTCATCCTCGGCGAGGTCGTCGGCGTCCACATCGACGAGGCCTTCATTCGCGAGGGCCGGTTCGATACGGCGATGGCGCAACCGCTCGCCCGCTGCGGCTATCAGGATTATGCGGTGGTCGAATCCGTCTTCGTCCTCGCCCGGCCGAAGGGCGGCGGGGACGGGTGAAATAGACGACGTCGGCTGACGCGCCTTTATCGACAAGGCTCTTATAGCGTTAGCCGTTGGTCGCGGGCGAGCCCGGACAATTCAGAAAGCCTCACCAATCCGTCATGGCCGCCCCCGGACTATGATCCGGGGGCGGCCATGACGCGGTGTTTGCGACCACTGCAATTCCTCGACCCATAGCTAACGTTATAAGAGCCATCGACAAGGATCGTCCGCATCGGCTGACGCTCAGCCAACGCGCTTCGCAGCCCCCTCGCAACAAAGTCCCGCTTCGACCGAGCGTTTGAAATTTTCGTCGCCAAATTGCTCTTTTACGAGCGTCGCCAAACGGCCTTGACAGTCGAGGACAGGAGTTCCTCATCGCGGAAATCCGCGAGTTCTCCATTCCGTCGACACTGGGCGAGTTCGAACCTTCGCGCCTCGCTTGCGTCGTCCATCATCGCCTCGAGCCGGACGCCTGGCAGTCCCCGCTCGAAAATTGCTCGCCATTCGTCCAAACGAAGCCGGTTTAGATAGGTATTCTCAATGACCCTATGACGGTGCTGGTCGCGCAGGTGAGACCAGAACGGCAGATCCTTGCGCTGATCGGCAAATATGCGGATGTCGTGGCAGCCGCTGTCGCTCGTATATAAATGCAATAGGCAGTAAAACACACCCCCCGGCCTTGTTATTCTACATACTTCTTTCAGCACGGCGGCGGGACTAGAAATGTGCTCGAACACAGCTCTGGAATATATAACATCGAAATAAGCATCTTCAAAAGATGTTTTCGTAGCATCCATATGCAGGATTTTCAGCGGCGGCCACGCAATTTGTGTTTGCCTTTTGTATTCATTTTTCACGGCGTCATCGAAGCCAAACATCTTTCGAAAAGTGGTTTTGGCGGCCCTTGTCAATCCGTCCTTTCTGATCATCTGCGCGATACTGGTCGTATCGAGCGCTGTACCTGCCGTTTCCTGATCAATCCCAACCGCCCGATTGCCGACGCCCAAGACCGCCAGCTGAATCGACAATTGACCCGAGCCGATCTCCAAAATGTCGAGGTCTTCGACAGGCCTGCCGAGCACGCTCTCGATTTCCCGCAGGGCGGACTTCACTTCGGCGATCGCGTTGCCAACTCGTCTTTGCGGACCCTTGCGATAATTGGAGAGAAGCGCATTCAACTCCGTCACACGCGCGGTCACTCCAAGTCGTTGGGCCGTATATCCCTTGCTGAGACTGGCCATGGCTTGTTCGTGCGCCTCCGTATCGAAAATTGTCCAGGTCGGCGCTCTGGTCAAGCGTCGCGACGCGCGAAACCATCGCCCCGCGATCCCGTCTCTCCCCGTGGGATTAAAGAACGCCAACGCCTCGTTTTCTCGGGTTCAGGACGTCGCAGATCGCTCATGCGACACCCGAGACGGACGTCCCTGGTCAGCCCTAGACTGCCATCGTCGCGCGCAGTCTTCAAGCCTGAAGAGCTTCAAAAGCGGTCAACGGATTTGTCGGGTCTCCGTGACCTGGCCAGCTGCGAACTTCGCATCATCGAGCATTCCGTCGAAAGTTGCGAGATATTAGGCGTGTGATGGAGCATGACGTAGGTCGCGGCGCAGGCGCGAACGCCGTCGAGCCACTCGATGCGCGCGGCGCCTCGATCCGGGCTCGCGCGATCAATGGGCAAAGCGCGTTCTCCTGTCATGGCCAGCTCGTCGCTTCCATTGTTCGGGGCCTAGTTGGCGACGCGATCAACCGGGCGCTGAAAGCGGCCGCCAAGCCAATTCCCCTCAGGGATCAGCTGGTAGAACCTTCAATATGACCTCTCTTTACGGAGGCTTTGCGCCGCAGAAAATCGAAATTGAGCGCCATGATACAGGCGACCAACACATATGTGAGCAGTCCATTCTCGTTCACTGTGAGGACGAGCCTATAAGTCGTGTAAGCGGTCAGGCTCGCGGCCAAACCGCCCATGAGCGATCCCTCCCAGGACAAATCGGTCAGGTAACGCTTCGACCCAGTTCTTATTGACGCCAGAAAGATTCCAAAAAAGGTGACCAAGCCAACGACGCCGGTCTCAGCGAGCGTGGACAACACGGTGCTGTCGACCGTCGGAAACTCATAGCCGGGGGGATAGAAACCAATGATGGTTCCCGCGTTTCCAAATCCGTGGCCGGTAACCGGGTTCGCAAGGATTTGGGGCATCCCCAACTGCCATTCCATGCGACGGCCGTCGTTGCTGGCTTGGTCGGCTCCGCCCCCAAGCACCCTCTTGTGCACCTGTCCGACGAAGAGGACGGCCAGTATGACGACAGCAATCCCGGCGGAGGCCGACACGGCCGCGATGGCGGTCTTGAGGCTCCTATTGCCTGCGCGTCGCAGCGTCCACAGGATCGACAGGAACCCGAAGGCGACGATCGCTGAGCTGAAATCCGCCTCGCGCGCCGGCAGCGAACATTCCGATCAGGCATGCTGCCAGGGTCACGACGCCGAGAGCGACGCGGCCGAAACTCCTGCCATAGACGATGAAAACCGCCGCGACAGGAGCGGTCATCGCCTCGAACTCGCCGAAATTGAGAGAGGTGTTGAAAACCGATATCGCCCGAAACTGACCGTTTCGCACCCAGTCCCAGCTCAAAACTTGAAGCGACGGATTGTCGGCGACTAAGGTCATGAGCATTGACTTTGGAATCAGTGAGACCATCACGTGTTTATGAAGGACGAAATCCATAACCCCGATTGAACTGTTGAATAGCGCGCAAAACAAGATAATGGTCACTGTCAATGTCACGTCGTCCTTAGTCCGAATTACGTACAGCGCTGCCAGGAAGGGAATATACCCCTCAATAAGCGTGGAAACGATTGCGTTTAAGCTTTCCAATGGAGCGATCGACGTGAACACCGACAGAAACGCCGCGATCGGAAATCCGAATACGCAGGCGGCAATCAACTTATTTGCTTTCACGAGATCTATGATTCTCTGCCTGGCGTCAGGCGAAGTGGCAAAAACAATGGCGGAAAGCGCCACCAGCGCAAATGTAACAAGCCGCCGCGCCGAAATCCACGGAAGGGAAGCGACTTGAACCGTATAATACATCGGGGTGCAGAACAACACCACCAATGCGAGGAAAAACATGCGCCTGAGCCAAACGTCGGACACGATCGGCAAATCCGGCGCGACCCACAGGAGGAGAAGCCCGAAGACGGCGACGTAACCGGCCATGACCATAGGGGGAAGCGTGGTCGCGAAAACGCCGACCAGAGATCCAGCCACGACGGCTGCGAGCGCCCACGCCATCATGATCAGCGCGCGCCAGGCGAACGCGGGCGCGCCCTTGAAGGTTAGCCGCAATTCGCCTCGTGCAAGGGCGACATACTGAGAAAAACCGGCGCGGAAGGCGTTCATGGCTCCTCAATCCTCGGCTCTGACAGGCGTCCGGATGCAACGCCAAAATACATTCGAACGGTTAAGTGAATTTGGTGTGTCCCTTTATCGCCGCCGCCTTATCCGTCGAGCGCAATGTCTGCGCGGCGCTCCTTCAGGATTCTCGTTGAACGATCGTCGACCGCCATTGATGGCCTCAAGACTGCAACTCGGCATAACACTGAAGTTATCCAACTGTTGGCGGAGACGGAGGATCGGCGCCGCCGATCCGATGACCTCGGGCGATGCGAGAAACCGCGCGAACGCCATTGGCGACCAGGGCGGGACCGGCCGGTTGGGCGCAGCCGGCGACGTCGGCGCTGCTGAGCCTGACCAACACCGTCTGGGGATCGACGCCGTCAACCCTCCGCTGAAATTTCTTGAGCCTGAAGACATTTCGGATAGTCACTGTGCGACGAGGACGTACGAGACCGAGTCCCCGCGTCCGGCCTCGTTGGCCTTTATCGCCTTGCGCCGATACGCGGCCAATTTCGAACTTGAAAAGTGTCCAGCGTTTTGCGCGGCGTGGAACCCGATTCCGCTTCTGTATAGCTCGCTAGCCAACAGCGACCAACCCAGGCCAATGTCGAGGATTCGCCGCAACTGGAAACCGCAGTTAGCGGCGAGGATAGACATACCCTTTCTGGACATAAGCGTGAGATGCCGCGGCGCGTCCCACTGCGCCCAGTCGGTCCGATAGTCGTCCCAGGCCTGAGAGCTCGGGGTGGGCATCTGAATAAGGCAAAGACCATTCGGTTTTAGCTTTTGCCGCGCCGTCCGTAGTTCGCCTTGCGGATCCGGCAAGTGTTCAAAAGAGTGATTGAATATTATGACGTCGAACTGGCCTTCCAGCTCGGCAAGATGGCGCTTGCGCAACTGAACCCCTTCGCTACTTACCATATCCCCGGTAAGGAAGGGGTCGACGCCCGATATATTGCGAAAACCCAGGCGCGCCAGCCGATTGAGTAAGGCCCCGCTCCCACAGCCGACGTCAAGAATCTTCTGATCCTTGCGGACGCCCGCTTGCTGGATAATCATCACAGTGCTTGGTTCAGGTTTAACTTTTTCGATCAGCTGTCCAATGAGGCTCTCTCCAAACATTCCGCGATCGCGTGCCGTAAGAACGAACGTCTTGATCGCATCTTTGAGCGATTTTGACTTGTTAGAGTCGGCATTGAACGAATAGTAGTCTTTTGGATAGTATTTACTGAGCGAGTTATGGTCTAACAGCTCTGAAATTTGGATGCTCTCGCACGCGCTGCACTGGTCGTATGCGAATTCCTCCCCGGATGAGAACATCATTTCTTTAACGACATACGAATTAGACTTCATGGCCGAACCACACGTTCGGCACAGGAAAGCACTCATAATTTGACTGATCCATGATACAGGGTTTCAGTTAGATCCATCGGATCGACGTACCAGCGCGGTCCTGCCGACGCGGTCATTTGGCGCGAACTCTAGTCAAGTTGACGAGTCACACTTACGATGATGACAGAGGTATTGAAACTCTAGATACACGAAGACCAGCCTTGTGAGCGGCCGAGTGTCTCGGCAAGTCGGATGATCAATTTAATACTCCTGGAAAACTCAATCCGACGCAATCTGTTTCCGGTTATCGTGGAGCTTTGCCCGAAAACATGCGCGCCCTTCGGCGGGACTTGACGGAGAGACCATGCTCGCCAATCTATTCCACTCAAGTCCGCTGCGGGTACCCGGACTTTCCCGCAGCTGAAGGAAATCTCCCGCCTCACCTGGCGCGCCCATGCGGAGGTCATCTTCCTGACGGCAGCGCGACCCTTAACGCACTAACGCAGAGGCCATAAAGAATCGACCGATGCCCTGGCTCGGCCTCACCTTTGACTCCCCTGGTATCCAATCCTCGGCTGCGGCTGCCCGGGCGCAACAATCCCGCAAAAAAGGACTGAAAGCGCGGTCGCCGGCGCCGGATCCGAAAACGTCTGACTCGCATGCCAGACGATCCAGCCATTGCGCAGGACAAGCCGCCTCACGCCGCGGCACTTTTAGCCTTCCGGGCCCTGCATTTCAATCGCCATCGGGATCGTGTTCGGAAGGTCGCGGCGTTCTGCGAACCGGCGAGCGAGCCCCGGTGAGAAGCGCGACGCCACGATAGCGCGGCGACCAACCGGCTGTATGCCGGCGAGCCCAAGGCCAAACGGGCGCCAAGTTTGCGGGGGACCAGGAAACCGCCGGGGTCGGCGTGATGAGGCGTCACCGGGGCTGCAGCGCACGCGCGGACGCGGTGGAGCGCATTGCCGCACGGAGCCGCATTTCTGCATTCTCTAAACGATGGACAATCGGCGTTGGCTGGTCCGCCGCCGTCAGTTGCAGCGAACGGGCGGAGATGACCTGACGGCCACACTATTGCGGCGTGCGGGGTTTCCGAGTTATCCTCTTTGCCCGTCCACAAGCTGTTCCTGAGGCGCAAATGTCGAAGATCGAGTCGTTCTTTTTGGCGGAAAACCCGTTGCGCAGCGCATATTTAAGCACATTGAAGCGCTTTGGTCTTAAGGACTACTCTTTCTTTCTTGAAAACAACTATGTCGATAAGCCGGCGTACGCTCACATTATCAGCCAGGGCGCGCAGCTTGCGAAACGACTTGGAATCGATCGTGTTTCCGTCATCGAGTTTGGCGTCGCAGGGGGCAACGGGTTGCTGCATATGGAGCGCCATGCCGAGCAGGTCGAGCAGATGCTTGGAGTTAAGATCGAAATTTACGGGTTTGACACTGGTGAGGGCCTTCCAGCTCCCGAGGACTATCGAGACCTGCCCTATCATTGGGAACAGGGCTTCTACAAAATGGATCAGCAAGCTTTGCGCGACCGTCTTAAACGATCACAGCTGGTTATTGGCGACGTCAGGGAAACGATCAATACATTCTGCCAGAAGTATAATCCGGCGCCAATTGCGGCAATTTCAAATGACTTTGATTACTACTCGTCTACCATCGCAGCCAACAAATTGTTCGATAGTGATAGTAAATACATGCTTCCGAGAATATTTTGCTATTTCGATGACACGATCGGTACCGAAGTGGAATTGTACAGTGACTACACAGGCCAGAGAGCCGCGATCGCTGATTTTAACGCATCGAACACTCACCGGAAGATAGCGAGACCGTATTATTTTGAAGCAAAGCGGAGTAGAGCGAAGTGGTTCTCACAAATATTCATTTATCACGATTTCAATCATCCTTTGTATAATAAATTCGTCAGTAGCAAGGCGCAAGAAAACCCTTTGAATCTCAAAGACAACGAAACAGCGCAAAAAGTCTGAGATTTATTGGGTCGTTCTGCGCTCCCCCCTTCGCCCGCCAAGCTGGGCAGCATAGCGCCGGTGGGCGAGGGTCGGCTCAGCACGACGCCACGGGTTTCGCCTGAGGGGGCGACGTCAGCCGTTCGCCGCGCCGCCCGGCGGCTCGCCGGGCTTGGCGTCCGTCGGGGCCTGGTGCTGGGTCGCGAGCATCCGCGGCGCCCAGGTCTTGTGCTCGCTTTCCAAGAGGTCCTCCGTCCGCCCGACGAGATCGGCGAGGCTCGCCGGGATCGCTTCGTCGAGCGCGCGAACGGACGCGAGCAGCTGCGCCATCTCGGCATAGCTCGCGACCAGGTATCGGCGCCGGTCGATCAGGCCATAGGCGGCGACCGACGCCGCGATCGTCGTCATGGCGCCGATCAGCGGCGCGAACCGCTGCGCGCCAAACGCGCCGAGCGCGCCGAAGGCGACCGCGACCAGTCCCGAGACGACCGCGGTCGCCATGAGCCGGCCCATCACGCGCTCGTTCTTCTCGGCGCCTCCTTGGTAGAAGTCGATCTGGTCGCCGATCCGTTTCGCCTTGTACCAGGCCTTGTCCAGCGGGATCGGCGGCTTGCGGGGGTCGCCTTCGGGCGGGGTCGGATTGGGCTTGGGCGTGAGGTTCAGGTCGGCCGCGGTCTTGCCGAGTTCGGCCAGGCGTTGCTGAAGCGCCGGGGCGGCCTCCGCGTCCGCGCCGGCATAAGCGCCGGCATTCGCCGCGAAGCGAAAACAGTCGGACTTGACGGCTTCGGCGGTCGCGCGCGCCTGAATGTAGCCGGGCTCCGCGCCTGCGCTGACGACCTCGCGGCCGAAATAGGCGCCGATCGCGAAGGCGAGGGTCGCCGCGCCTGCAAGCCAAGGCCCGGCGACGCTCCAGGGGCTCGGCGCCGCCGGGACGAATCCGGTGAGCGCTCCGCATACGGCGGCGAGAGCCACGAAGACGAGCGCGGCGCGGTTCCATCGGTCGGCGCTCGTTTGCAAGGCCCCGGCGCGCTTCGCCCAGCCGCGGTAGACGTCCCAGGCGAAATCGAGCATCGCGGCCCGTCCGCCGTTCGGCGTCTCGGGCGAAGCGTCCGATGTTGCGACGCCCATCGTCATTCGCCCGCCGCCCGCCAGAAGGAATATCCAGACTGCCACGCGGCAATGGCCTCGGCAAGCCGGCGAGCCAATAAGACATAAACAGCATGTTCAAAGTGGACGCGGGCGCCGGTCGCTAACACGGCCCTCCAACCCCCTGATATCCTTAAGCCCGGTCGATAAACGGTCCTAAACCGCGCTCACGCTCCCCGTTCGCGCAACAGCTTGGCGAGCGCGACATAGTCGGTCTTGCCGGAGCCGAGCAGGGGGATCGCGTCGAGCACGACGACCGAGGCGGGGACCATGATGGCGGAGGCGCCCTTGATCTTCATCCAGGTCTCGACCTCGGCCTTGGTCGCCCCGGCGTGGTCGGTCGCCAGGATCACCCGCTCGCCGCGCTTGGGGTCGGGCGCGGCGACGCAGGCCGCCATGTCGTCGGGCCACAGGCCCCACAGTTGGTCCTCGATCGCTCCGAGCGAGACGAGCTCGCCGGCGAGCTTGGCGAAGCGCTTGGCCCGGCCCTTGATCGCGACGAAGCCGTCGGCGTCGATCGTCACGATGTCGCCGGTATCGTGCCAGCCGCCCGCCGGCGGCTCGATCTCGCCGGGGTTGTCGGCCCGGTAATAGCCGATCATCACGTTCGGCCCTTTGACGTAGAACCGCCCGCCCTCGTCGATGCCGGGCACCGGCTCGAGCCGCGCCGTGACGTGCGGCAGGAGCTTGCCGACCGTGCCATGCCGGTTGAACATCGGCGCGTTGACCGCCAGCACCGGCGAGCCCTCGGTCACGCCGTAGCCTTCGAAGAGATCCAGGCCGAACTTCTCCCGGTAGGCCCGGCGCGTCTCGGCTTTCAAGGCCTCCCCGCCGGCGATGACGTAGCGGACCGACCGGAAGCCCTCGGGGTCGGCGTTGCGCGCATAGCCGGCAAGGAACGTGTCCGTGCCGACGAGCACGGTCGCGCCGACCTTGTCGATCAGCTCGGGGATCTGCCGGTAGTGCAGGGGGGTCGGATAGAAATAGATCCGCATCGAGGTCATCAGCCCGAGCAGCGTTCCCGCCGTCAGGCCGAAGGCGTGAAACATCGGCAGCGGATTGAAGAAGATGTCGGAGAGGCGCAGGTCGTAGCGGGCCTCGACCTGGGCGCAATTGGCCAGGATGTTGGCGTGCGACAGCGCGACGCCCTTCGGCGCGCCCTCGGTGCCGGAGGTGAACAGGACCACCGCGGCGTCGTCAGGCCCTCGCGGCGCGAGGGCCCGGCCCGCCGTCAGCGCCGCGACGAGCTTGTCCTTGGTGGTGGCGCTGGCGCGGACGTCCTCGAGCCAGACGATTTCAGCCACCCGGCCGATCGCCTCGATGACGGCGGCGAGGTCCGCCTTCTCGACGAAGACGCGCGAGGTCAGCACCAGCCGGATCTGCGCCGCCTGGCAGGCGCCGACGAGGTTCAGGGGCCCCGCGGTGAAGTTGAGCATGGCCGCGACCCGGCCCGTCGCCTGCAGCGCCATGAAGGTCACCGCCGCGCCGTTGGCGTTCGGCAGCATGAGCCCGACGGTTTCGCCCGGCGCCGAGATCGCGACCAGTTTGCGCGCCAGCACGCCGACCCCGATGCGGAACATGCGCATGGTCAGGGGACCGGCGAGCGGGTCCTCGACGACGATCCGCTTGACGCCGTGCTTTCGGGCCTGCGCCTCGAAGGCGGCGTGCAGGGTGCGGCGGATGTCGGTCGTCTCGAAGACGAGGTCGGACATCAGGTCGACCAGCGCGACGCCGGCGGCGCGCCTGCGGGTGCGCCCGTCGCGGGCGTAGGGAACGGCGAGGCGACGCGGCGGCAGCACGGTCACCTTGATCCTGGGGAAAAGCCGCCGGCCGCTCTGGGTCGGGTCGAAACGGGAAAACAGCGTCTGCTCCGCCCCCTCGATGCGCACCGCCGTGACCGGCGCCCCGGTCTTCTCGATCATCAGCGACAGCGCCTCGTAGTCGCGCATCAGGACCGGGGTCAGCGCCGTGCGCCCCTCGGGAAAGAGCACGAGCGCCCGGCCGGCGCGGGCCGCGGCGACGAGCGCCCGGGCCGTCAGCGGCCGGGCGGGGTCGAGCGGGCTGACGCCAATGAAGCGGACGAGGGGCGCGATGAGCCGCCGTCGCGCCGCGGCGCGATCGACGGCGAGGATCGGCGGCTCCTCCATGATCGCGGTCATGACGGCCGCGTCGAGGAACGAGACGTGACTGACGGCGACCGCCGCGCATTCGCCGGGCCGGGGCAGGTTCTCGGCCCCGACCACCTCGAGGCGATAGACGGACCTCAACGCGACGCGGGCGACGAAGGCCAGCGTATTGGCCGGCAGGTTGCGGAAGACCCAGGCCGCCGCGACGACATTGGCGAGGCCGAGCAGGACGAGCGCCGTCGGCTCGCTCATGCCCACGCCCTGCAAAAGCAGCATGGCCACGATCGACCCGGCGACCATCATCAGATAGTTCAGCGCGTTCACCGCGCCGACGACGCGGGCGCGCCGTTCCTCGCCGGCCCAGGCCTGGATGGCGGCGAAGATCGGCACGACGTAGAGGCCCGCGGCCGCGGAGAAGACGAACAGGTCGAAGGCGAGGCGCAGGCCGAGGGGGCTCGCAAAGAACGCGCCGAGCGGGATCTCTCGGGTCGCGGGCGGCAGTCCGCCGGTCGCGAGGCCGAAATCGATCAGCGTCGCCGCCAGCACGATGAGCAGGAACGGCGCCGGGGCGAGTTCGATCCGGCCGTGCGACAATTGCCCGGCGAGCAGCGAACCGACGCCGACCCCCGCGGCGAAGATGAGGTTGACCGCGATCTCGACGTCGAGGCCGCCGCCGGCGCGCGCCTTGACGATCACCGGCACGAGCGACAGCGTGACGATGCCGACCGTCCAGAACCAGCTCGTCGCGAGCGCCCCCGCCCATTGGCGGCGATCGGCGCGCGCCTCCTCGATGATGCGCCAGGTCGAGGCGAACACGTTCCAGTGGACCTTGAGCCCCGGGGCGCCGACCCCTGTCGGGGGGATCCAGCGGGACGCGGCGTAGCAGGCGACGGCGATAAGCATCATCTGCGCCACGACGCCGCCGCTGGAGCGGCCGTGCTGCGCGGCCAGTCCGCCCATGATGAGGCCGCAGATGATGGCGGCGTAGGTCGCGCCCTCGACCAGCGCGTTGCCGGCGACCAGCTCCTGACGCCTGAGGTGATCGGGCAGAATGCCGTATTTGATCGGACCGAACAGCGCGGCGACGCAGCCGAGCCCGAACAGGGCCAGATAGAGCAGCGTCAGCGACGAGAAGGCGAAGCCGGCCGCCCCGATCGCCTGGACGAACATCTCGGCGAACTTCAGCCGCCTGGCGATGGTCGCCTTGTCGTGCGAATTGGCGATCTCGCCGCCGAGCGCCGAGAACGGAATCGCCGGCAGCACGAAGGCCATCGAGGCGATCAGGATCTTCATGCTGCCGCCCTCGCCGCCGAAGCGGAAAAGGATCAGCATGACGAGCATGTTGCGGACGAAATTGTCGTTGAAGGCGGAGAAGAACTGGCACCAGAACAGCGGCGCGAACCGCCGCGACGTCATCAGGGTGCGGAACATGACCGGGCGTCCCCCGCGCTCGTGCGCGGAGCCCTTGGACGCCAAAACCCCCCGCCGCGTCAAGCTTAGCGTGCGGGGTCCTACTGGATCAGGTAGCGGACGCCGACGCGGACCTGCTGGGAGACATTGGTTTGCTTCAGCGTGGTTCCGGTCTGCACGATTGAGGAGGGTCTTGGTCGAGCCTCCGTTGAGGTAGCGGTAGCCGATGTCGATTGCGATGCTCGGGGTGAGCTGGTAGCTGAACCCCGCCATGAGCGCCCAGGCTACGCCGTAGGTGGTGGAGTTGATGGTGCGGTTCCAGTTTTGCTGGTTGAACGCGATGGCCGGCTGCGGCGTGAGCGGGTATCCATTAGCATTGACCCAGGCAAGTTGATATCCGGTCAGGTCGGCGGCATAGGGGTTGCCGTTGGCCGTTTAAAGTAATTGAAGTCCGCCCGAACCGTAGAGGACGTTAAGTCCGACTCCGCCGCCCACATAAGGCGTGAACCCGCTCCAAGTCCCGATATCAACATAGGCGTTGGCGAGAAACGTGTTGGTGTGCTGACGCAGAATCATGTCGCCGTTGCAGGTGTCTTTTGGACTGGCGAAATAGCCCAGTCCAGAGGCATTCGCCAGATTTACGGCCTCCGTCGGCGAGATCTGATGTTGGGTCAACGAAGCGGGCAAACCGGGAATCGATTCGATTGTTCCGTCGGGTGTCCTAACAACAGGATGAAGCGCGTAGGGGCACCAGACGGTTGATCAGCGTTTGCGCCTGGGCCGTTGCGATAGTCCCATGTTGCGTCGAAGCGGATATGGTCGCTGAACCGGTAGCCGAAGCCGACCGTGCCGTCGAAGTCGGTGGTCAGGGCGTTCGGCTCGGTTACAGAGGGGATAGGCTTGCCAGACCCGTCGGCATGCGGGCCGGCGAGGGCGAGAAGGACACCGTCGGCTCGCGTCGTCGAAGCTCGCCCCGATGTCGCCGCGCAGATACCAGTTCGAGCCGATCTCGACCGTGGTCGGCGCCTGGGATTCGGGGAAGCTCGCGGGCGCTGCGGCGTCGAACAGGTCCGCCGCCTGGGCCGGCGCCGCAAGCGCGAGGCTCGCAAGCGCGGCTTTCGTGACAAGCTTCATCGTTTCGCCCCGCAATGCTCCGCCGGCCGCGACGGGGGCGGCCTCAAAGGACATTGTCGCGACGGGGGCTTGTCCGGGGCTTATGACGAGATCGACGTCCTGGCCCGGGATGACGAGGATTTACGCTGCGAGCCGCAAGGGTCCGTCGAGGAAGGGCTGCGCCTCGAGGAAGCGCGCGAGCCGGGCGCCGAACTCTCGCCTGACCCGCGTCAGCGGCGGCCGGGAGCGCCGCCAGCCCGGCCGTTCGGGCGCCTTGGCCCATTCCGGCCAGGGCGAGGCGCGGAACCAATCGCGGTAAGCCTCGGCGAAGCGCGCCTCGCCCTTCCAGGCGTCGAGCGTCCACGGCTTCGGGGCGTTGACGAAATGCAAAACGATCGGATCGAGCCGGCGCTCGAGATCGAGGAGGAAGAAGTCGCCCATGAAATTGTAACGCGGCGAAAGCGGCGCGAAGCCGCCCTCGAGCGTCGCGTTCAGCGCGTCCTGCTCCATGAACGGATAGCGTCCGGGGTCGTCGGCGAGCGCCTTCGTCACCCGCTCGGTGAGTCTCTCCCGTGTCCACGCGGCGCGGTCGATCGCCATCAGTCCGGCGTTGAAATAGGGCGTGTCGAGCGCGAGTCCCAGTCGTTGGCGCGAGCGTCGGAACTGGCGCACCAGCGGATCGTCCTCGCCCTTGAAGTCCATGAGAAAGATCATGTCGCAGGCCGCAGCCAGCGGCCGGCCGCCGAAGTCGAACTCGGCCAGGCGAGACAGGCCGGGCCGGGCGATCAGCATGTCGGAATCGACGCTGACGATCCGCTCGACATGCGCCGGCAGGACCTCGGCGAGAAACAGCCGGCGGAACACCGCGCGCGAGAACCGGCCCTTGCCGGCGAGGCGCCGGTCGTAGGGCGCGAAGTCGAGGGTGAGGAGGGTGATGGGCTCACGAATGCGCGCCGGCAGCCGCTCGAACCCTGGCGTTACGTCGTCGGGCTCGCAGACGAGGAAAATCTCGGGGCGCTCGTCCGGCTCGGCCTCGATCAACGAGGCGATCGCGCGCACTGCGGGCGGAAAGAACGAACGGTCCGGGGTCAAGCAGAAGGCTGTGCGCAAAAGGTCCCCCGAAAGCTCGCCGCCCGCACGGCGTGACGACGGGTCTATAGGGAAACCCGGGCGCCGGAAACCGGCTCTTGACCTTGGGGAAATGGGTGACCGGCCGCGCGGCGCAGGGGGCGCCCCGCGCGCGGCAAATCCGCTATGCTGCGGTCAGGGACTTGAACCGACATTGAGGAGAGGCGACCGCGATGGAATATCTTCACACCATGATCCGCGTGACGGACCTGAAGGCGACGATCGGGTTTTTCGAGCTGATGGGCTTTATCGAGACGCGGCGGGTCGAGAACGAGAAGGGCCGCTTCACCCTCGTCTTCCTTGCCGCCTCGGACGACGCCGAGCGGGCGCGCAAACAGCAGGCGCCGCTGATCGAGCTCACCTACAACTGGGATCCTGAGGTTTATGCCGGGGGGCGAAACTTCGGCCATCTCGCCTATCGGGTGGACGACATCTACGCGACCTGCAAGAAGCTCATGGACGCCGGCGTGACCATCAACCGCCCGCCGCGCGACGGGAACATGGCCTTCATCCGCACGCCCGATTCGATTTCGATCGAGCTTCTTCAGAAGGGCCCCGCTCTGCCTGCCGCCGAACCCTGGGCCTCGATGCAGAACACCGGGGTCTGGTGAGGGCGGCCCGACGCCCTTTCGGCCGGCGCGAGTCAAATTCACCACAAAGAACACGAAGAACTACCAAGGCGGACAAAGAGCCCTGTCGTTCTTTGTGTCCTTCGTGCCCTCTGTGGTGAATGTCGAAGGTTGGGCCGGCGAAGGGAATCCGCTTTAGGCATGACGGCCAGAAATTAGGCAGGGCGGCCATGCGGTCGCCCGCGAACTGTGCAATAGTGGGCCCGATACGCATATTATAGCAGGGCCAGGGCCATGAAATTGATCACGGCGGTCATCAAGCCGTTCAAACTCGAAGACGTGCGCGAGGCGCTGGATAAGATCGGCGTGCACGGCATGACCGCGACGGAGGTGCAAGGTTACGGCCGCCAGAAAGGGCACACCGAGATTTATCGCGGCGCCGAATATGTCATCCGCTTTTTGCCGAAGGTGAAAATCGAGATCGCCGTTCCCGACAGCCGCGCCGACGACGTCGTTCAGGTCATCGAGCGAACCGCCCGCACCGGCGTGACCGGCGACGGTAAGATCTTCGTGATGTCGATCGAGCGCGCCATGCGCATTCGCACCGGCGAAGCCGACGACGACGCCCTCTGACCGCCGCGCGCTGACTGCGCGCGCGAGGTCTGAACGCGGTCGACGGGCCTTTCCGAGTTTTGCAGTGTTGATCAGGCCCCCACGGCGCGCCGACCCGCGCCGCCCGCGCCCGGCCCCTGGCGCGAATGGCCGGCGCCTCGCCCAGGGGCCGCCGGAAAAATCCAACAATGTCTTGCCATGTGGGAGAAAGTTTGTTCTGCTTTTGTTCTCTCAATCCCGGCAACACAAGAACGCCGCCCGTGTCCGCCTGTCTCGAAGCCGCTCCGCCGCCCGCGCCGCGCCTCCGCCAACGCGAGCCGCGCCGACAAGACTCCCTCGCCCCGCTTCAGCGGGGAGAGGGTTGGGGTGAGGGGCTTGGGCGATTGGCCGCCGTCGACGCTCACCCGGCCCCTCATCCTAACCTTCTCCCCGCAGGCGGGGAGAAGGGACGCGCCGCCGCTTCGGCAGGCGACGAGGGCCCGGAAAATCGGGCGCAAGGCCTTGAAAAGGTTGATTCCGCGCCCGGGATTGCCACAGCCATCGACGCCGCTGCCTGCCCGACCCCGCTTCGCGACGCGTCGCGTTGCGTCGCTCCTCGGCATGAGGGCGGAGAGGTTCGGTCCGCCGCTTCGGCAGGCGACGAGCGCCCGGAAAATCGGGCGGAAGTCCTTGAAAAGGTTGAATCCACGCCCGGGATTGCCACAGCCGTCGACGGCGCTGCCTGCCCGAGCCCGCTTCGCCACGCGACCCGTTGCGTCGCTCCTCGGCATGAGGGCGGAGAGGTTCGGTCCGCCGCTTCGGCAGGCGACGAGCGCCCGGAAAATCGGGCGGAAGCCCTTGAAAAGGTTGATTCCGCGCCCGGGATTGCCGCAGCCGTCTGCGTGGCCGCCTGCCCGAGCCCGCTTCGCGACGCCACGCGTTGCGTCGCTCCTCGGCATGAGGGCGGAGTGGTTCGGTCCGCCGCTTCGGCAGGCGAGGAGCGCCCGGAAAATCGGGCGCAAGTCCTTGAAAAGGTTGAATTCCGCGCCCGGGATTGCCACAGACGTCGACGCCGCCGCCTGCCCGAGCCCGCTTCGCGACGCGACGCGTTGCGTCGCGCCTCGGCATGAGGGCGGAGAGGTGCGGAGAGGTTCGGTCCGCCGCTTCGGCAGGCGACGAGCGCCCGGAAAATCGGGCGGAAGTCCTTGAAAAGGTTGATTCCGCGCCCGGGATTGCCACAGCCGTCCGCGTGGCCGCCCCTGGCGCCCTTCGAATCCGGGGAAGGAATTGAAATTTCTGGAAAACCTTGGACGAAAACCGAAGACGGGCGCCGCCCCGCCGGCGCGCTTGTCATGGCCGAAGCGTTTTGCTAGACGACGCGCCTCCGCTTCGCGCCGCAAGGCGCGGGGCTTCCGTGCGGTCATGGCGGAATTGGTAGACGCGCTAGCTTGAGGTGCTAGTTCTTTAACCGGAGTGGAGGTTCGAGTCCTCTTGACCGCACCAGCCCCGCTCCGGGGCGCCGATTCCCCGTCCTCTCCATAGGCTCCAGAGCCGGTTTTCGGAACCGACGTCGGCGATCGTCTTCGGCGACGCCGGCAAACGCGTTCGCCGCCGCTTGGCCGGTTCGTTCGCCGACCGGCGCGCCGGGGGACACAAGCTCGGCATAAGGCGAACCCCGGACCCTGCCGGCGGGGCCACCGATATGGCTTGCGCGAATCGCAGCTTTGCAGCCGGGAGAACGAAGTGGATTCAAACCAACGAGGGCGCGGCGGCGACGACCTGCGCGAGGTCGTCATCGAAGCCATGCTGGAGGCGGGCGACGCCGGCATGACCAGCCTCGGCAAGCTCCTGGAGACGATCGCCCTCGAACGGCGCAAATGGGACGGAGTTTCCCCCGGGCCCCGGCTTCCCGGGTCTTCGCTCGGCCCCGGCGCTGACCCGGAGCGCAGCGACTCGGAGCGGGCGCTGGAAATCCTGTGGGACCTCGCCCGTCAGGGAACCCTGACCTTCGGCCACAACGCCAAGAGCCCCGACTGGCCGGCCTTCCGGCGCAGCCGCTTCGGCGAGCGCGCCTGCCGCCGCGACGAGGACGCCTATCCCAGCCGTATCGGGTGCCTGAAGACCTTGCGCGCGGAATCCCTGGACATCTCTCCCGACGCGGCCGTGTATCTGAAGGAGGCGGTCGCGGCCTTCTACATGGACGGCCTGCTGGCGGCCTGCGCCATGCTCAGCATCGCCGCGGAAGGCGAATTCCTGAGACTGCTCAGCGCCGCGAAGGGCAGCGCGACCTACGGCCGGCATTTCTCTCGCATCGGCGATTTGCAGACGATTGGCGCAAAGATCTCCCAATTCAAGGAGGTCCTGTCCTCCGTACGACCGCAGTTGCCGAAACCGGCGACCGACGAACTGGACCACAACCTGGAGACGGTCCAGTTCGTCATCCGCACCGCGCGTAACGAGTCGGGCAAGCCGTCGGGGGCCCCGCCGCCCTCGCGCGACCAGGTGTACCTCTATCTTCAGCTCTTCATCCCCTTCGCGCGGCAGGCGCTGCGGCTGCGGCGCGAGCTGAACGAGCGGCCCTACCCGCGGATCGTCCGACTGCACTGACTCGCCCTTGAAGACGGCTTGCGGCGGTCCGGCCGCCGATACCGGGAGGAAAAGGGAATTAAGCCCGGCAAAAGGTAACCCCCCGAGCCTGCCGGCGGGGCCACCGATGTGGCTGGAGCGAATCACTGCATCTCGATTGGGGTGAGCAACATGAATCCGAACCAGCAGGAGCACAGCTACGAAGAGTTGCGTGAGATCATCATCAATATTCTGTTGAGCTCTCACGAAAACGGGGTCGATCGATTCGAGAAACTGCTGGAACGAACCGGCCTCGAGCTGTGGAAGCAGGAAGGTCCGGAGCACGCGCGACAGCATTTTTCCTACGGGTCGGCGGCGCAATTGCACCCCAACGACGTCGAGCTCCTGCTGGAGATCGTGTGGGACCTGTTCCGGCAGGGGATCGTAACCCTCGGCCTGAACGCATCCAATCCCGGCTGGCCGTGGCTGCGGCTCAGCCGCTTCGGCGAATGCGCCCTGCAGCAGGGCCTCTACCGGTTCCACAATAGAGCCGAGTTCATGAAAGCCCTGCGTTCGGAATCGATCGATATTTCGCCCGACGCCGCAGTTTACGCGAAAGAGGCGGTTGCCGCTTTTTATACCGGCTGTCTGTTGTCGTCCTGCGTCCTGCTCAGCTTCGCCGCCGAAAGCGAATTCATGCGACTGCTCGATGTAGCGAAAAACAGCAAGACATATGGAAAGTACTTCGTCAAAATTGGAGAAGGACTGAACGTTCGAGCGAAAATTCTGCGCTTCGGGGAGGCGGTCAAGCCGCTCGTCGATCTGCTGCCCGACGCCGCGACCCGAGAATTGGGCGACGCCTTGAACACGATGCAGTCGATCATGCGGATCGCGCGCAACGAAGGCGGACAGCCGTCTGGCGCCGACGCCCCGTCGCGCGATCAAGTCTACGTCTATCTGCAGCTCTTCATCCCGTTCGCCGAGCAGATGATGCGGTTGCGGCGCGAGCTGACCGAGGCTGATTACCCGCGCCTTGTCAGCACGCCGTGAGGTGAGACCGGGCGCCTGCCGGCGAGGCGCCGCTCGTCTGCCGGCGCGAGATGCGAGCGCAGGAGTTGGGCGAGGCGCCGGTGCGACAATGGGTTGCATATAGGTTGTATTTTTCCTGTTGATGAAACTTAAGATTGTATTAAAGGTAGGGATGCAACCGATTGAGGAGAGCGCGGACGGAGAAACGAGGAGGGGCGTTCCGCAGCGGCCCTCGCCAGCGTGTCCAGCCTAGGCGAATGGGTCACACGCGATTTCCAAGCATTCATCGAGATCAGTTTGGAATAATCGCCTGGAGTCCTCACAGCTGCGTGAAATGGCAGGTTGATAGGTGAAGCGAGAACTGAGGCGGAAAAGGTAAATACGGATCGGAAATCCACGGGCTCAAGGGGAATCGGCTGCGAATACTGAAGTCTTATGACAACAACAAAAGAGCAGGTGCGGGGATGTGGACGGAACAGAGCATCGAGTCACTGAAGCGGTTCGCGAACGAAGGTAAGAGCGCCGCCTGGATCGCCGTGGCGCTGGGCGCGCCGTCGCGTAACGCCGTCATCGGCAAGGCCAATCGCATCGGGGTGAAGCTCAACGGCGGTCCGGTGCGGTCAGGCCTGGAGCCGCCGAGGCCGGAGGCGCCCTGGGGGCCAAAGCGCGCACGCTCTAGCGCCGCCAACTCGCGCTCGGACGGTCGCCTCGGACAAGCGCCCCGGGGACCGTCGGTTTCGCGCGCGCGCACTCGCGTGCCCGCCATTTCCCGCGAAAAGTCGCGGGTGGACCGATGGATGTACGCCACGGCCGAGGTGGGCGAGATGCGGCGGATCGCGCTTGCTGAGATTGGCGAGGTCGAGTGCCGATGGCCGATCGGCGACCCTTTGCAGGAGGACTTTGCCTACTGCGGCCTTCCGATCGCCAGGGGCCACGCCTATTGCGCCGGGCACTGCCGCCTCGCATATCGCACGGTGAATTCCTAAGCTGTGGCCGATCGCTGCTGGCAAGGCCAGCGGCCGCGCCGGTTACGGGAATCCCCCGACAGATCGCATTTCGTCGGCGCCCGGGACGGTGAGCCGGACCATGTCGAGCGCCAGGGCAAGCCACCCACGGCTCGTCGCATATTGCAGGGCTGCCTCGAAATCGGCGATGCGGCCGAAATTCCTGCACAGAAAGTCGGCCTTCGCCTCGCTCAGGCGGAGCGACTGGCGCGCCTTCACCTTGTGCGCCTCGAAGATCGACAGCAGGGCCCGCGCATAGTCCTCGTCCGCCGGCAGTCTGGCCATTGGAGTCGCCCTTCCCCAACACGAACGCGCTGCGTCCGTTTCTACCGACATCGGGCGCATGGAGCGCTTAGACTTGGCCGCCTGGGCGCAGCCCTGGCGTCGGGCTACGGTTGCGCAGCAAGGTGTCGGATTGAGGGCTGCGCAGGACGAATGCACGCCCCCGAGAGGAGATCCGGTCAAAAATACGCTGGCGGCGCAACTGTGGGCCTCGGCCTATTCACTGGGCGCCGGCTTCACCGGGATCGGGCCGTCGGCCAGGCGCTTTCCCGCCGCCTTCTCGAGTCGGGGCTTCAGCGCCCCGATCACCCGCTCGGTCTCGGAGGTCCAGCCAGGCGGCGCCGGCGCGGTCGGGCCGCTTCCGGAACCGCCGCCCGTCATGTGAACAACCCTGTAGCCCTCGGCCTTCAGGCGCTTCAAGAGCATCGGAACCATCGCCGCCGTCCAGGGATGGTTGTCGTGCATCAGGAGCATGCCCCTGTGGCGGTTCTTGGCGAGCCGGTCCATCACCAGCCTCAATTCCTCGTCGGGCGTCATCTTGATCCAGTCGGAGGCCCAGAGGTCGACCCCGAAAACGCCGACGTCGTTGGCGGCAAGCCAGGCATCGAGATCGGGCGTGTCGGCGAAGCCCGGGAAGCGGAAGAACGGCGCCTCGAGCTTCAAGTCCTTCGGTTCCGCGCCCGCCACGTCGCGCCCGTAGGCCGCCTTCTCGACCGCGATCATGCCCTTGAGGATGTCGGCGCGCGCCGCCCCCTCGCCGCCGGGCAGGTAGCGCAGGGTCGGCTGGGGGTGCGACCAGGTGTGGAACGCGACCGTGTGCCCGTCCACAACCTCGCGCCGCGCCAGCCCCGGCAAGGCCGCGGCGTTGCGGCCGATCTCGAAGAAGGTGGCGCGTACGCATTCGGCCCTGAGCGCGTCGAGGATTTTGGGCGTATTCGCGGCGTCCGGGCCGTCGTCGAAGGTGAGGATCACTTCGTGGTCGGCGAGCGGGATCGTGCGGGGGTAGGTCTTGAGGCCGACTTCGAGGCCGCCCTCAGTTCCGACGGCGACCACGCGCTCCGTGCCGAGCCGGTCGGGCCCGCATTCGGCCGCGGCCGCCGCGCCGGCGGCCAGCATCAGCGCCATGAGCGCGCCCGCGATCCGCATTGACAAATCCTGTCGCTTGGGGGAAAGGCGCTTCTTTGCTATCCAGGCGTTCGGAGGTCAAGGGCTGCAGCCATGATTCGCATTAACGGAGCATTACCCGGATCGTTCTAGTTTGCCCACCGCTGGGGCCGGAAGCCCTGAGCGGGCTTGACATGGGTCGATGATGCTGGACGCCAGGATTTTGATGTCTCGGGCTTTTGCCGGCGGCGCGCTGGCGCTGGCGGCGCTGCTCACGGGCTGCGGCGGGGGCGGCGGGAGCGGGCCGCTCGACGTCGCCGGCCTGAACTTCCCACGGCCGCGCGACTATCCGATCCACGGCATCGACGTGTCCAAATTCCAGGGCGACATCGACTGGAGCCAGGTGGCGGGGAGCGGCGTGCAATTCGCCTGGATCAAGGCGAGCGAGGGCGGCGACCGCGCCGACGATCGCTTTGAGGCCAACTGGCAAGGGGCGAAGGCCGCCGGCGTGCCGCACGGCGCCTATCATTTCGTCTACTGGTGCCGGCCGCCGATGGAGGAGATGGCGAACTTCGAGCAAAACGCGCCGGTCGAGCCGGACGCCTTGCCCCCGGTGCTCGACGTCGAGGCGACCCCGACCTCCAGAACCTGCCACCGCCACCTGACTGAGGCCGGCGCCATCCACGACATGCAGATCATGCTGGACGAGATGGAGCGCCACTACGGCAAGCGGCCGGTCATCTACACGACCGTCGACTTCTACCAGGCGATCCTGTCTGACGGCGCCTTCTCCGACTATCCGATCTGGGTGCGCTCGACCAAATACCACCCCTCCGTCAAATACGCTGGGCGCGACTGGCGCTTCTGGCAGTACCAGTCCGACGCGTACATCCCCGGGATCGCGGTCAAGGTCGACCGCGACGCGTTTTCTGGCACCCGCGAGCAATGGGCGGCGTTCCTGCAGCGTCCGGACAGCGCCCGCCCCGCGCCCGCCCGGCCGTCCGAGCCCGCGCCGCCGCCGGTCGAGGTCGCCGCGACCCCAGCCCCGGCGCCCGAGCCGGCCGCGACGGCGCTGGTCGCGCAACCTGCGGCGACGCTGGCCCCCGATTCGGTCGCCGCGATTGCGCCGCCGCTGCCGGTCGCCCGGCCGGGGCCCGATCGGGTCGTCGAAGCCCTCGCGCCCGACACGCCGCCCGAACCGCCCGCCCGCCCGTCGGACGACGACGAATAGCCGCGCCATCCCGCCCCGCTGACGCGCGCTGGACGGGCGGGGGGCCGCCGGCGGGCTGGCGGCGCCCGGGCGCGGATTCAACCTTTTCAAGGCTTTGCGCCCGATTTTCCGGGCGCTCGTCGCCTGCCGAAGCGGCGGACGGACCCTTTCCGCCGTCGTGCCGGGGAGCGACGCGACGGGTCGCGTCTCGAAGCCGCCGGCATGAGGCGGCGGCGACGGCTGCGCCAACCTCGGGCGCGGATTCAACCTTTTCAAGGCCTTGCGGCCGATTTTGCGGGCGAGCCGAGAGCGGCAAATCGTCCGGGCGAGATGTGTGCATCCCGCAACGCCGAAGCGGGGGAGGGGGAGGAGGAGGAGGAGGAGGAGGAGGGCCTCCCGCGGCGGCTCGAGATTTCCGGGCGCGGATTTAACCTTTTCAAGGCTTTGCGCCCGATTTTCCGGGCGCTTGTCGCCTGCCGAAGCGGCGGATGGACCCTTTCCGCCCTCGTGCCGGGGAGCGACGCGACGGGTCGCGTCTCGAAGCCGCCCGCATGAGGCTGCGGCGACGGCTGCGCCAATCCCGGGCGCGGATTTAACCTTTTCAAGGCCTTGCGCCCGATTTTTCGGGCGAGCCGAGAGCGGCCAAATCGCCCGGGCGAGATGTGTGCATCCCGCAACGCCGAAGCGGGGAGGCTGGGAGGAGCGTCTCCCCCGGCGGCCCGAGATTTCCGGGCGCGGATTCAACCTTTTCAATGCTTTGCGGCCGATTTTCCGGGCCCGCGACGCCTGCCGAAGCGGCGGACAGACCCTTTCCGCCCTCGTGCCGGGGAGCGACGCATCGCGTCGCGTCTCGAAGCCGGCGGGATGGGGCGGCGGCGCCGACGGCAATCCCGGGCGCGGATTTAACCTTTTCAAGGCCTCGCGCCAGGTTTTGCGGGCGATTGTCACTGCCGAGCCGGGCGGCCAAAACAAGACCCTCGTCGCGATCCCAGGGGTCAAGCTCGTCGGGCCTGCCATTTCCGCGTCGGTTTCGAGCGTTTTCAAGGAGATGCGGCGCCATCTTCGATTCCCGGTAACAGCCAAGGAGGAGGCCCTGAAACGCCCGACGCATCCCTCCTGTCATCCCCGCGCGATCCCCGGGGCGAGATGCTATGGGGGTTGGCGGCCGCGAGATCGGGTATCCTGACGGTTCTCCAACACGTGAGCAGGAGCACCCGAATGAGCGAAGCTTTCGATCCGCGCAAATCCGCGACCGCCTTTGACCAAGCTAGCACCCTCGTGGCCGTTCTGGAACTGAGCGGCAAGTCGTGGCGAGCAGGGGCGTGCGTGCCGGGCGTGTCGCGTCGTCCCTCACGCCAACTCGAGGCCAGGGACATTGGCGGCGTGCTGAGGGCGATCGAGCAGTGGAAGAACGAAGCGATGAAGGCCGGCCATGAGGTGCGGCGCGTGGTCGTGGGCTACGAGGCGGGCCTCGACGGCTTCTGGATCGCCCGCGCCCTGAATGAGCACGGGATCGAGGTCTATGTCATGCATCCGGCGAGCATTTCGGTTGAGCGTCGCGGCCGGCGCGCCAAGACCGACCGCATCGACGTCGACATTCTTTTGCGGGCGCTTCTCGGCTGGCTGCGGGGAGAACCGCGCCACTGCACGATGGCGCCCATTCCGAGCGAGGCGGAGGAGGACATGCGCGAGCCGGGGCGTCGGCGCGAGGCCCTGACCGTGGCGCGTCTGAAGATCGAAAACCAGATGCGCAGCCTGCTCGCCCGCTTCGGCGTCGCCGATTTTCGGCCGCGTCTGAAGAAGGCGCCCGAGCATCTGGAAAAGCTGCGCACGTTCGATGGAAGGCCGCTGCCGCCGAACACGAGGGCGGGCCTCGAGCGCCTGATGGCGCAACATCGGCTCCTGTCCGGGCAGCTGAGAGAGATCGAGACGGCCCGCGAGCAGGTCGTCGCCGTCGCCGATCCCGACCGCATCGAGCGCATGATCCAGCTCTTGGTCCGCCTCGTCGGCGTCGGGGTGGAGACGGCCACGACGCTGGTTCACGAAGTCTTTTCGCGTCGTTTCCGCGACCGCAAGGCGCTGGCGGGTTTCGTCGGCATGACCGGCACGCCCTACGACAGCGGCGGATCGAGGCGCGAGCAGGGCCTCAGCAAGAACGGCAATCCGCGCGTGCGCAGGATCCTCACCCAGCTGATGTGGCGCTGGCTGATGTTTCAGCCGCAAAGCGCGCTCGCCCAGTGGTTCGTCGCGCGCACCGGCGGCGCCAAGGGCCGGATGAAGAAGATCATGGCCGTCGCCTTGGGGCGCAAGCTCCTGGTGGCCCTGTGGCGCACCGTCGAGACCGGCGTCATTCCCGAGGGCGCGCGTCTGGCGGCGGCGTAAGGTCAACCGAACCGATCCGACGAGAAACAACGAGAAACAAAGAACCAGGCGACAGAGCGATGCTGACGTCTGCAAACCGTCCAAGGTGGGCAGGATGCCGTGCCGGGCTATGGCTGCAATACGCCGCCGTCAAGATTGGTCCTGCCCCCTTGGCTCCCCATTCGGCCCCAGCGAAAAGGGCATCATGGTCTGGCGCTCGCGCCTTGCGAGCGCCGCCGGATACGAGCTTGCCGGCCGCGCGCGGCCTTAAGCAAAGGGGAGCCGCCTTGGATCGGTCTTGCGCAACCGCACGCTTCGCCCGACGTCGCCAGAACCCGCCCCAGCTCGCGCGAGCTCTCCCCGCCTGCGAGCCCGTCCGCGGTCCGACGCCTCCGCGGCGCGAACCCGAGGCCTGGGCCGAGGCCTGAGCCGTGCTCGCCGTCAACCCCGCCTCGCTGACGCGAGCCGCCGCTTCGCGGTCGCTGACGCGAGGGTTGACCGCTGCGCGCGCCTCAGGCGTTGCGCATCCATGGGCTTCGACGGGCCATTCCGCCCCTTCGGGCCGGACGTCCGCGTCGAAGCCCATCAAACCAGGGGCCGTTATGAATCTGAACCGATACCGAATAGACCCCTTGACAATCACATCCCCATACGAGCCCGGGGAGGGATCCAGCGCCGGCGCCGCGCCCGCGCGCCCGATCGCCAGTTGCGGCGCTCGCCGCCATGGATGCCCGCGTTCGCGGGCGTGACAACGATGGCAATTATGAGTCTTCGTCAACTGCTATGAAAATGGCTGCTGGGCGCTAGCCTCACGTGGGCTGGGCATTGGGTTCGAGGGTGACTTTGTAGCCGAGGCGTTCGATGCGGCGTTTGAGGTTGGCGACGGTTCGGGTCTGGCTGATCTGGTCGAGATAGACCTCGCCGAGGTCGTGGTAGGGCAAGTTCTTGGCGAGCATGTGATAGGCGGAGACGAGGATCTTGTGGGCGATGGCGAGCGCGGCGCGCAAGCCGCCTCGGCGGGCCTTGAGGCGGTGGTACTTGTCCTTGAGGTAGCTGCCCTTGACCCTTGAAGCGGAGATCGCGGCGCTGACCAGGATGGTGCGGAGGTGGATGTTGCCCTTGCGCGCGCGGCCGCTCTTCTGCCTGCCGGCGCTCTCATGATTGCCGGGGCAGACGCCGGCCCAGGCCGACAGGTGATAGACGCTCACGAACACACTCATGTCGACGCCGATCTCGGCAATCAGCACGGCCGCAACCACCCAGTCGACGCCCGGAATCTGCATCAGGAGCGCGTGCGCCGCGGAATAGGGCTCGAGCCGCTCGCCAATGCGCTGGTCGAGCGTTGCGATGTCCGCCTCGATCGCTTCGAGCCGGCGCAACTGCATCGCCAGGAGGAAGCGGTGATGTTCTTCGAGACGGCCGTCGAGCGCGAGGATCAGGTCGGCGCGCTTTCGGCGAAGCAGGCCCCGGGCGAGATCGGCCATCGCCTCGGGCGAGGCCTCGCCCGCGATCAGCGCCCGGAGCATCGCGCGGCCGGACACGCCGAAGACGTCGGACGCGACGCTCGAAAGCTTGATGTTGGCGGTCTCCAGGAGCTTCAGCAGCCGGTTGCGCTCGGCCGCCTGGCTCTCCACCAGCTTGCGGCGGTAACGCAGCAGCTCGCGCAGTTCCCGCAGCGGTTTGGGCGGCACGAAGCTCTTGGCGATCAGCCCGTGCCGGACCAGATCGGCGATCCACTCGGCGTCCTTCACATCGGTCTTGCGGCCCGGCACGTTACGGATATGCCGGGCGTTGCCGACGATCAGCTCGAAACACCCCTCGAGGACAGCATAGACCGGGCGCCAGTAAACGCCGGTGCTCTCCATCCCGACGTGCGTCACCCCAAGCTTTTGCAGCCAGTCCCGCAACGCCTCCAGATCGCGCGTCATCGTCCGGAAGGTCCTGATCTCCTTGCTCGGCCGCTCGCCCGGGGCGCCGATCAAGACGCAGGCGACGACCGTCTCCTGATGCACGTCCAGTCCGCAACACCGCTCAATGATGACCTCCATCCTCGCCTCCATCCAGGGGAAGGCGACCGTGACGCCGCAGGTATAGTCGAGACACTGCTATGCGTGCTCCCCGTTTCCGAGGGCGACAAAGAATGGTACCTCTATGCAGCGCGGGCCGGACTGCCTATCGGGGTCGCAAGCCACCGCAGTTATGTCAGCCTGACACGATCGCCCGTCGTGAAGGCTCCGACAAATCGGTCCGCGCCGCCACCCCCGATTTTCATCCATAATGGCGCGCCGCAGGCGCTGGATGGCTGCCTAGCCGAGCTGCCATGACATTAACATCATCTTGAGGCTGTTGAATAACCAGTACGTTGGGACGTTCCATGCGCGCTGACGCGCCCTTCGACACTGTTGCCGGGATCTTGAGAACGACTATAGAACACCGCCGCCCCTATGGCAAGAAATTGTCGTCTTTTCCGCCGACTGACGTCAGGTCGCCAAAGGCCCTGCCTCGCCGCATCGATCGGCAGCCGTTCGCTCGAAGTCGGCGAGGCCAAGGCCGGCGGCGGCGCAAAACCTGGGGCATTCAGTACGCGCCGCGGACTCGAGGCCGCGCCGATAGAGGGAGCGTCCGCCGCGCGAATTTGCGCCGCCGCGGGCGGGCGTGAGAGGCTTTGCGCCTCGGTTCATCGAACGCGGAGCGCCCCATGCTGCTTCACACGCTCTATCTCGTCGCCATCGTCGCGGAGGCGATGACGGCTGCGCTCGCGGCGGGCCGGCGCAGCATGGACTGGGTCGGCGTCTGCCTGCTCGGCGCCGTCACCGCGCTCGGCGGCGGGTCGGTGCGCGACGTGCTCTTCGGTCACCACCCGCTGTCCTGGGTCAGCCATCCGGAATATCTCATGATCACGGCGGGCGCCGCGCTGATGACGATCGCCGTGGCCCGCATCATGCATCGGCTGCGGAGCGTCTTCCTTGTTCTCGACGCCATCGGGCTCGTGGTCTTCACGGTCATCGGCTGCAATGTCGCGCTCGATCTCGGTCTGCCCACGGTCGACGTCATCGTCTCGGGCATGATCACCGGCTGCGTTGGCGGCGTCCTGCGCGACGTCCTGTGCAATGATGTGCCGCTGCTCTTCCGCAGCGAGCTTTACGCCAGCGTGTCGGTGGTCGCCGGCGGCCTTTATGTCGGCGGACTTTCGGCCGGCCTGCCGCACGACCTCGTCACGGCGGGGGCGATGGGGGCGGGCCTCGTCCTCAGGCTGCTCGCCATCGTCCGCGGCTGGAACATGCCGAAATTCGTCTACGCCGAGGACCTGCATTGAGCAGAATCCTTCAGTCAGCCCAACGAATGGACCAAGTTAGAGTTCGACTTTCACCACTAAGCGCACGAAGGAAACAAAGAACCACAGTGCTCTTTTCATGCCTTGGTGGTTCTTCGTGTTCGTTGTGGTGAATTTGTCCCGCTTGTTCCGTTGGCAAGCCTAAGAATCTTTGCTTAGGTTTACGGCAATCCCAACCCTCGGATTGCCATTCGTACGCTACAAGCGTATAGCTACGCGTCCCGATGGATTTTGAGTGGGACGGCGTCAAGAGCGACCAAAACCTGCGCCAGGGAGGCTTCGGCTTCGACACCGCGGCCTGGGTCTTCGACGGCCCGACCCTCGAGGCAGTCGACGACCGGCGCGCTTATGGCGAGATTCGGATCCGCGCCATCGGCCGGGTCGATGAAAATGTCCTTGTCGTTGTCTATACCGACCGCAATGAAGTTCGCCGGATCATCTCCGCCCGCAAGGCCAACCGAAAAGAGCGCCAGCTATGGCAATCGTTCGTAAATCCCTAGACGATCTGCGGTCTGAAAGGCCGGACGTCGACCGCGCCAAAATCGTCGCCGCGACCGAGGATGAGATCCGTCGACACGCCATCGAGGACGGCGAAGATCCCGACGCGCCGCTGGCGCAATTCGATCTGGTGATCCCGGTCCACGCGGTCAGGCGCAAGCTCGGCATGTCCCAGGCTGAATTCGCCCGGGCGCTTCGGATTCCGATCGGCACGATCCGAAACTGGGAGCAGGATCGCGTCCAGCCGGACCCGGCGGCGCGAGCGCTCCTGACCATCCTCTACCGTCAACCCGAAGCCGCGCTCAAGGCGCTCCAAGCCGCCTGATGGCCAACGCAACGGCTCGGCGGCGCAGCGTGCGCGGGCAGGGGCAACTATGCACTTGACTTAGCCGCGCGGATGCGGTACAAACGCCGATGATCGAAATTCCCATTCATCCTATCCACCCTCACAACGTAGCGGTGGGACACGATCCCGAAAATCCGGAGCTTTGGTGGATTGACCTTTGGTCTGGGCAGGGGATGCACCGCGTCGCGATGACAAGAAAGCAGCTTGAAAATTTGGGTCGCGAGATTGAGCAACGGTTGAAAGCACAAAACGGAGCTTCTGCTCCGGAGTGAATTCATCACCTTCCCACTTACCAGAACACAGAATACAGGTACATTCACCCATGACCAGCCTGTCTGAACCCCGCTTTCATGACGAAGACGCAGCCCGTGAACATATTGAAGCCTCGCGTTGGGCCGATGGCGTTGTTTGCCCGTTTTGCGGTTCGCTGAACGTGCATCGCATGGAAGGCAAGACGCAAGCCGGCTATTTCCTCTGCAACGATTGCCGCGACAAATTCACCTGCCGGACCGGCACTGTGATGGAGCGGTCGCACATTCCGTTGCACAAATGGCTTCTGGCCATTCACTTGATGGCGTCGAACAAGAACGGCGTCTCGGCCCTTGAGTTGATGCGCAACCTTGACCTCGGCTCTTATCGAACCGCTTGGTTTCTCGCGCACCGCATCCGTGAGGCGATGACAGACCGCGAGCCGAACAAGACCAGCGGCCCGCTCGGCGGCGAAGGCAAAATCGTTGAGGCCGACGAAGCCTTTATAGGAGGCAGCAAGACCAATCGCGCCTACAGAGAACCAGCCCCGAAGAAAGCAGTCATGACGCTCATTGAGCGAAACGGGAGCGCTCGCTCGTTCCATGTTCCAGACGTGACCGCGAAGACCCTTCGAACAGTCCTCATGACGAACGCCAGCCGCAAGAGCACGCTTATGACCGACGAGTTGTCAACCTACACGAAGATGGGGCGCGAATTTGCCAAGCATCGCAGCGTCGATCACAGCCGCGACGAATACGCCTATGTCGAAGGCCGCGGCCTCGTTGTGTCGATCAACGTCAGCGAGAACTATTTCAGCCTTCTCAAGCGCGGGATCGACGGAACCTATCATTCTGTCAGCGAAGCACATTTGAACCGATATCTCGCGGAATTTGATTTCCGTTACAGCAACCGGATCAAGCTCGGCGTTGATGACGCCATGCGCGCCGCAAAAATCCTCAAGGGCGTCGAAGGCAAGCGGCTTACCTATGATCAGCCTGCGAGCCATTAGAGGATCGCACAAACTGCCATGGACGCCGTCTGATAAGCTGGAAAGGGCGCGGCCTCACGCGCGACAGAGGAAACGATGGGCGAAAGACTGAGCGCCGAAGGCGAGGCTAGGGTTATTGCTATGGTTCTCGCGATGCGCGATCTGATGGTCGTTCTGCCCGCAAATCAGGCGTCCAGACTAAAAAATCCTGATGCCTACTTCCGCCGACTATCCAACGGATTGAGCCGACGTATCGACGAAGGCGACATAGAAATGTCTTTCGCCGAATTGGTTCGTTCTGAGCATGATTGGTTGTTAGACCACGCAAAGCGCCTAAGTCAACAGGACCCCAGCTAGCCTTCAATTTTGCGTCCGCGTCTAAAAATATCTCATAAAGGCGATCGTTCATTTCTTTACCTCAGTAGTCCGTCCACGCTCTTTTCGGACTCTTTGCTTTGATGTGCTGCGGTGAGCGTATGTAGGCTCTACTCAGCTACGAAGGGGAACACCCCATGCGAGAACGCTACCCCATTCCGCTAATCACGTCTCAGGACTTTGACGCCCTTCGCAGTCTCCTCAGTCCTGACTTCCCCAACTCCTATGATGAATGGCTCAATCTCCATACGAAGGAGAAACTTGAGCGAGGACAGGTCGGATTCGACGTCCACGAAATCCAAGTCGATCCGAACGAGTTCGTTCGGTACTGCCGCGCGTGTGGGGTAACTCCGAGCAGGAAAACGCTTCTCGATTTCGCCATCGAGAAGGCCGCTGGGAGGCACTACTGAATAGGCCCAATCGGTCGTTGCACAGTTGGCGGCGACCCTAGCCTCTCTCGCAATCCGGTGAGCGACACCTTCAAGCGGGGTCATTGGGACGCTTAGGCTTCCTCTCGTTCTTTTTCGGACTCTGCGCCAGATTTGGCCTTCGTCCTATGATCGGGCGGAGTGGCGAGAAGGCGCTTGAGGGTTTCAGCGCTTTTCCGCTCTATCTCATCCCGAGGGACTGAATTGTTCGATGGCTGACAATCCGACATATCCCAAATACCTTCGCGCGCTCATCTGAGCGCCCCCATATTAGCATGCCAACACGACCGCCAAAACCAGAAGGTATTACGCCAAATCCGCGTTTCAGGGCTCCAAGAGAAGCCCGCAGCGCCATACTCGACGCATTGTCGACACTCTCGCGCACAACCCCAAAGCACGATCATCGCAAGGAGTTTATTCAAGAGATAAACCAAGAGAAAAACGATCGCGGAGCCGCCATATTAGTAGTCACTAACGTCGAAAACGCCTTAAGGATATGCCTACAGAACATCCTCGTTAATCAGGATGTTCTGCACGACAATTTGTTCGGCATTAACGCGCCAATGTCGAGTTTTGATAGCAAAATTAGAATGTCATATGCCTTGGGCATAATTGGTTCGGAGATGAGAAAAAACTTAGATGTAATTAGATCGGTACGAAATGCCTTTGCACATTCGCAAATACCTATAACATTCGAGACAAAGGAGGTATCGAATGCGGCCGCATTGTTGCGTAAGCCAGACTTAGTTCACGCCAACCTTATTGAGGATACGGTCTTCGCGCATGATTGGGAAATCTCCATAACTACCCGTATGAAGTTTATCACAATATGTAATATTATGGCGACTAACCTTGCGCGATACGCTCATCTTGTTGCAGGTTATCGCACGCTGGACCGGGATCACGAGACAAACCCACAATTACAGATTGTGGTGCGGTTAAGACCATTGCCTTGAAAATTGCCAGCACTGCATCATTGGCATCGCCGATTCCAACCCTTGCCAACGACCAAACGCCTCCGCGCCAGCGCAGATCATGTCTTCTGTAATCTCAATCTCCTGCACGGGCGCGCCAGCCGAACCTTTCAATTCGACGCGCTCAGATTTACCTCTGTCTGATGGATAAGTCAAGTGCATAGTTGCCGGGCAGGGTGGTCGCGCCATGATCGCCGCGATCGTGAACGGCTCGCCCAAAGACAGGGGCCGGCCTCGCGGGAAACACAAGAGGCCCCGGAAACCCGGAGCCTCTGACTTTTCACGAAGGCCTGTAGACCAGCATCCTCTGATTTCGCGCTTTGGTCTTGCCTATCCGCCGACCGGAACCGCCTTGCGCGACCCGCGGTAGCCGACGAAGCCCAGACCCGCGAAGCCGAGCAGCAACATGGCCCAGGTCCCAGCCTCGGGAACACTGGCGAGCGTCACGACGAGCTGCGACGGCGTGGCGCCAAAGCCGCCCGTGTTGTTCCAGTAATTGAATGTATACGTGTAGGTATCACCCGGCACGGTGGCGAACATCTGGTAGAATGTGTCCATATAAGGCGGGTCTTGAGCGGCGAACCCCAGCGCCGGCACCGCAGTGCCGTCACTGAATGTGTATGAGTTGCTGCCAACCGCCGCAAAACTATACTTCCAGGTCGATCCAAGGAGGTTAGCGCCGCCGCCGGACAGCGTCACTGCATTGTTGGTAAGCTTCTCGATGTCGTTAACCTGGTACCCTTGGTCAATGACAAGCGACTCAGTGGCGGTCGCCGTGAAGACCACCGTCTCTGGAGTATTGCTCTGAGTAGCCGGATTGACGAGCATGAGCGTCGTTGTGCCGGCGTGGCCGGCCTGTGACACAAGGATCGCGGCCGCCGTCAATGCGCCCGCAAAGCCCTTTGCAAATGTCGAAATTGCCATTTGAAACTCCCTCGGTTGTTCGAGCGTCCACTCCGAATCTTACGGCTGACCGAAGTTGAACATGTCCATCAGGTCGCCGATCGCCGGCCGATTGGTCGGCACGTAAGGATTGGCCGTGGTCGCGACCGGGTTCGGAAGATTGTCCCGGCTACGGGTCGTGATTGGGCCCAGGCCCCAGTTGGCTTCGATGAACTTCAAGGTCGAGACGTGGTCAGTGTAGGTGTGGCTGACACGCCCGCCCTGGCTGAATTTGGAGACGACGATCAACGGGATGCGGGTGCCGTCGCCAAAGAAGTCGATCGTGCTGCACGTAGCCGGAATCGTAGGAACCGCCGCCTTCGTCGAAGGTGATGAAGATGGCGGTGTCCTTCTCCAGGGCCGGGTTCGCAGTGACGGCGTCGACGATCTTCTTCACGAAGCCCTCGAACAGATCGAGCTTCGAGGACGCAGGATGGCCGTCGACAGAGCCCGCTCGGCTTGACCCAGGAAGACGGCCGGCAAACTACCGCTCCGCGATGCTCGCATAGAGATCCGTCGTGTCGTGCAGATGCTCGGCGCGCGACGTCGGGTTGGTCATGATCGTTGTATTGTACTGCGCCCAGTTGCAGATGTTGCAGTAGTTATCCTTTGAATTTCCCGGATGGCGCGAAGTTCAACTGGTAGGGATCGGCCAGGTACTGATTGAACTGGTCGCCGAAGTAGGCCCAGGAGATATTACTGTCCGAGAGCTCGACGCCGATGTTGCGCACATTCGACGGCGGAACGGTGAACGGGGTGTTGTTGGCGTTTGTATCTGTATATGCGTTCTTGCCGTCGCCGAAATAACCGGGATTGTAGTTGTTGACGAGATAGTAGTGGCCGGCCTCGCAGTTCGACTTGATGCTTGGGGTCAATGCAGCGAGATAGCTGTCGACCGCGCCGATGCCGGGTTGGCTCGTGTCCGCGCATCCGACGTAGGACCCGCCGCCGTAGTTGGCGTTGGGCGGAGTGGCGCCCCCATAGACGAACGGGCCGCCGCCATAGCCGTCCTGGGTGTAGAAGTTGTTGGCGCCGGACATCGGGTTCGGGTTTTCGATTTCCGACAGAGCGGAGGAATGCCCAGGCAAGGGCGTTCCTGGCATCGCGGGATCGACGGGGTTGTTCGGCGGAACTTCCGGAGCGCCCGCCCCGTTGCTGAACCAGATCGCATCGCCGCTGCCCATCATGATATGATTGGCGCCGGTGCCGCCGAGGACCGCCTGGTGATAGTTGTCACTCATTGTGTAGGCGTCGGCGAGCGACTTCAGATAGGGCGCGTCGCCCGCCTGCACGTTGAAAAAGAACATCGAAGTCGAGCCTTCGCCGATCCAGCCGGTGGGCGGCGCTGCGCCGTTGGAGCCGCTGGCGACGGTGGTCTCGACCCAAGGCCAAAGATCCGTACGGCAGCCCGATGGGTTCGCCGCGGTCGCGGCCGCCGCCGAGCAATCGAGATCCTGCCACATCTGGAACAGGCGATGCACGGGGCTCACGGTATAGGCGTCGTAAGGCATGTTCGGCGAATGCGTGTTCTGGGTGATCTGGAAGGGGCCAGGCGGCAAAGCGCTTGCGTCTTGGCCGTCGTACAAGACGCGCGCGTCGGGAACGAGCGTGCTGGCGGTGTGGCCGCCGCTGGTCTGCCCGGTGCCGCCGGTGAGCAGATATTGGTAATATATGGGACCGCCCGCATTCGCCGGGGTCAATGAGAGGCCGTTCTCGTACGGCGTCACGGCCGCCACGTTGGCGGGCGTATTGCAATTGGTCGCCGGTGGCGCGAGGGCGATTCCGAGCGCCGCGCAGCCAAAGGGCGTGCCGTTTTTGTCCGCGCCGCCGCCGGCCTGGAAGGCAGGCAGCTTCACATAGGGCGTCTTCGACGGCGCCAACTCGAAGGTGGAAGTGTCCGTGGCGCTGGATTGCCGGGCGTTGAGATAGTTCGTGCCGGGCGTGCCGTCCGGTTTGACGATCCCTTGCGAAAGAAGGTTCCACACCGTTTCGCCGGATTTTGGCGCATAGGTGGCGAAGACATTATCGAAGGTGCGATTTTCGCCGATGATGATGATGACGTGCTTGATTGGCGAGTGGGTGACCAAATCGTGGCCGTTCGGGCCGTACTGTTGGCCGCCTGAAGTGGCGGTGGCAGCCTGCGCCATGGTCGTCTGGGCGGCCACCAAAGCCAGGATGGTCGTTGTGACGACCGCGCGATTGCGAAGACGGTTTGCGACTTTTGACATCTGCATAGCAAGCTCCCGTAGTCTTTGCTTGATGAACTCCGTTATCTTTTCACTGTAAACGCACCCGACAAGCGTAGATCGGCCCGTACGCCAACTCGCCGATAATCTTTTCGGCGAGTTAGAACCATAAAATGGGATGGTGTCAGGAGTATTTCAGCTATTTATTGTGTAAACGTCATTACCAAGGAGCTCGTTTCCTTGTGGACAAAGACCATCCGCGGCTTCGCTCATTACCATTTCGTCAATTATTTCATAGTTTTAGTTAGGGCGTGACGGCAGCGGCTAACGGCGCGTTTCCTTCGGCCCTAACGTCATGGATCTTTAACAATTATGTCATAGTGAGAAATCGGCGCGCCGGGTTGCATCAGAAAGAAAGGCGGAAGCCTCGCTGAACTGAGGCGTTACGGCGGATTACGGCGACAGGCGCTCAAATCCTTTTTGCCGGGCGGCCGACGATCTCGCGATACGGGGTGATGCGCGCGCAGGGATATTGCCATGCGGCACAATGGTCACGACGGTTGCGTCACCGTGATCCCGCTCCACGCGGTCGGGCGCAAGCTTGGCATGTCCCAGGCCCCGCCGGTCCTTGGCCACGAGCGGTTACGGCGATGGGGGGAACGGCGCGGTCTATGTCGAGGTCACCGAAGACCTCGCGAAGCTCGGCGCGGACGACATGTGCGCCGACTGAGTTCTCAACCCTCAATACGACGGCGCGGCCGTCGGCGACTGGCGCGTCCCGCGCGCCGCATCGGCTTTGTCGGCCAGCCATCGCGTCCATGCCTCGATACCCTCGCCGTTGCGCGCCGAGACCCGCTCGATTCGCCCTTCGCCCCTGAGCCGGACGATCGCGCGCCGCGCCCGCTCCGGGTCGAAGTCGTCGAGATACGGGAGGAGGTCGACCTTGGTGATCAGCACCAGATCCGCATTGCGGAAGATCACCGGGTACTTCTCCGGCTTGTCGTCCCCCTCGGCGACCGACAGCAGGACGACGTCGAGGTGCTGGCCGATGTCGAAGTCCGCCGGGCACACGAGATTGCCGACATTCTCGATGAACAGAATGTCGAGGCCGTCGAGCGGCAGGGCGTCGAGCGCATCGTGGACCATCGCCGCGTCGAGATGGCAGGCGACCCCAGTGGTGATCTGGACCGCCCTGACGCCGTGGCGGCGGATGCGCTCGGCGTCGTTCTCGGTTTCGAGGTCGCCTTCGATCACCGCGACGCGCAGGCCCGCCGGCAGCGCCGCGATCGTCGCCTCGAGGAGGCTGGTCTTCCCCGCGCCGGGCGACGACATCAGATTGACCGCGAGCACGCCGTGGGCGTCGAAGTGATCGCGGACGTGAGCGGCGATGCGGTCGTTGGCGGCGAGGAGGTTCTCGTGAACCCTGATCGTCTGGCCGGCCTTGCCGGCGTCGTGCGTCCCGCACCCGCATGTGTCGCACATCGCGTTTCTCCGTTCTCCGCTTTTTGTCCCACCGGCTCGGCTCAGGCGAGCTGTTTCTTCAGCCGGTCGAGATCGGCGATCACGATCGCAGCGGCGTCGAGACGCCGGATCAGGCGATCCCTGATCAGTTCGGCGATAATCGTCGACACCGACTGCCGCGTCGCGCCGATCTGCATGGCGAATTCCTCGGCGCTGGGCGGGGCGTCGAGCACGACGCCGTCATTGCCCGCCCTTCCGTCGCGCTCCGCCGCCTCGCACAACGCCTGGACGAGGCGATAGCGGACGCAGCGGAATACGATATCCTCGGTCATCCGCATCGCTCGCTGCAGCATGCGGCTCATCGCCGGCATGGCGGAGCGCGCGAGATCGGGATCGCTTTGCACGATGTCCTGATAGGCCTTGCCGCTCATGACGACGACTTCACCGTCTTTCTTGACCTCGAACATCGAGCTCGCGTGGAGGGGCAGCGCGTCGCCGGGGTCGAGCGTGAAGAGCGTCAGTTCCTTGCCGTCGACCGAGGCGAAGCATCGCAGGCGGCCTCGGCGCACGATCACGAGCCCGTCCTCGGCCGCCTTTTCTTCATCGGCGCCATAGATCAGCTGGCCGGCCCTGATGCGGCGGATCTTGACGAGCGGCGCCTGCGGGCCGGCGAGAATCCGCTCCAGAATCTGCGGCAGCGTCAGCGCGCCCGCGCTTGCCGTGGGGTCGGCCGCCGCCTGCGCCGACGACCAGCCGCGGGCGACCCTGGGCGAAAGGCGCATGCGCGCGTAAAGGCGCTGTCCGTTCCGTGTCTCGAGGATGCAATCGTCGGACGCCGGATTGTGGCTGACCGCGCCGGGCTCGAGGCTGAACATCTTGTCGAAACGAAGCGCATGGCGCGCCGGCCACTCGAGGCCGAGAAGCGCGACGCCGTTCCGGTTGGCGCCGACGATGCGGTCGCCGTCGAAGGCGAGAATGCCCTCGTGCGGGCTGCCGATGACATACGGATCGGTGTGGAAACGCATCTGCTCGAAGCCGCGAAACTGATTTTCGAACAGGGCGCGCTCGATCTGCATGGTCGCGCGATTGACCAGCGCCAGCATCAGCGGCTGCGGCTCGTTCGATGAGCTCGTCAAATCGAGCACGCCGGCGATCGCGCCGAAAGGATCAAAGATCGGCGCCGCCGAGCAGCCCAGGATGCTGTGGATCTCGAAGAAATGCTGTCCGCCGACCACCGCGCTCGGCTGATGATCGGCGAGCGCAGTCCCGATGGCGTTGGTGCCGGCGGTGGCTTCGTCCCACGTCGCGCCGGGAACAAGGGTGACATCCGCCGCCGCGCTGGCGAACCTGCCCTCGCCGAGGCGATGCAGAATCAAGCCGTGCGGATCGGTCAGGATGACGATCCCGGACGCGCCCCTGGCGTCGCGATAAAGGGCCTCCATCTCGCCGCGCGCGGCGCGCACCAGGGTCTCGCTGCGCTCTTGCGCCTCGCGCAGCCTGTGCCGGGAGAGGACGTCGAGGGCGGGCTTGGCGGTCCTGCTCAGGCCGTAGGCCGTGCTGCGCCCCCACGAGCGCAGAATTGGGGCCGGGACGGGGGCCGACGGCGCGACGCCTTCGGCAAGAAACCTTCGCCCCACGGCGCCCGTTTCCGTGGCCGGAAGCCGCGCGCCTGATGGGCCGGCGACGATGACGGGCTGTCGCGACGACCTATTGGGCTCGGCTGCCTTGTCCGACTTCACCGCGTTCCCCCCGTTCTTGTCTCCGCCGGAATCGACACGCATTCGAGGCCGGCCGGGGCTTTTCGACACCGTAGACCCGGTGTATGCGACGGTCAACGAAACGAGCGCCGCGGCCCGCCAATTCCGCTCAAGGCCACGCGTCCGCGCGGCGCTCTCTGGACAGGCGAGGACTTGGCCGACCGCAGGATACTCGATCGGATATGGCGTCGGTTGCATCACAATTCGACTGCGTCGAGAAGCCGCACGAGCGGCGCGCCCGCGCGTCCCTCGATCACGTTCACGCAACCTGGCCGCTGGCCGATGCGGAACAGGTTGGCGAGCGGCATGCCGAGCGTGTCGCACAGGATGACGCGGTTGACGCTGCAATGGCCAGCGATGGCGACGACGTCGTGTTCGCTGTCGGCGATCATTGTTCGCCAGCAGGGCAGCACGCGCGCCGCAAGATCGGAGAAACTCTCGCCGCCCGGCGGCCTGTAGCCCGCGATGTCGCGACCGCGCTCAGCGTACCCGTCCTGTTCCGTTCGGGCGATGTGGCCGCGCAAGGCCCCCTCCCACGCGCCCATGTCGACCTCGCGGAAGGCCGAGCGGACATGGATCGGCGCCTCCGCTCCGGCCGCGAGCAGTTCGGCCGTCCGCCGCGAGCGGACAAGATCGCTACAGTAGATCGCCCGGATCGCGAAGCGCGCGCGCAACCGCTCGGCGAGCTTGCGGATCTGCGCCTCGCCCGTCTCGCTCATCGGCCAGTCGGTCGCGCCGATGAAGCGACGATCGGCGTCGCCGACAACCACGCCGTGGCGGATCAGCAGCACCGTGCGCACAGCGCCGCCTCCCGCTTCATCAGCCGGCGCTTGCCCTGGCGCGGGAACAGGATCGCATCGGCGAAGGACAGTTCGACGCGCAGGCGGCTTTCCCGCATCGACGCGCCCAGGACCGGATCCTCGGCCAGCTGCGCTCGGATGGTCTTCAGCGCCGCGGGGTCGCGCAGGGCCGGCGGCGCGGCGACCGAGAGCGAAAGCGTCGCCGGCGGTCCTTCGTCATAGGCGGCCACGAAATCCGTTACCGCCTCAACGGCGAACAGGGCCTCGTCGAGGCGCGGCAGGCTCAAGGCCGCGCCCCCCGGCAAGGTCGCGGCGTCGTCCACCCGGCCGGCGAAGCCGTCGAGCCGCGCCAGGATCGATCCGCAACGGCAGGGTTCCTCGATAAGCCGCGCCAGATCGCCAGTGCGATAGCGGATCAGCGGAACCGCCCGGCGGCTGAGCGTCGTGACGACCACCTCGCCGACCGCGCCCGCAGGAACGGCCGCGCCGGAGTCGACGTCGACGACCTCGACCCAAAGCTCGTTCTCGCGCAGGTGGCAGCCGCAATGGCCGGCGCAATCGACGGCGCCGCCGTAGCCGGTCTCGGTCATGCCCCAGTGCTGGAAGATCTCGGCGCCGAAAGCCGCGCCGATCGACCGCGCCAGGCTCGGCGCGACATGATCGGAGCTCAGCAACAGCGCGCGCGCGCCGAGCCTGGCGCCGCCGTCACACGCGGCCACGCGCGCGGCGGCGAGCAGCGGGACCGGCGGCCCGACGACGACATCGGGCCGCTCGGCCCGAAGCCAGGCCGCCAGCGCGACGGGATCGAAGGGCGAGGGCGCGCGCCGGCAGTCGGCGCCGAGCCGGGCGAGCGCGAGGGCGAGGCCATCGACGATGCCGCCCGCGGCGCCGCCCGGGAAGGTCACGGCGACCCGGTCGCCGCGATGGGTGAACAGGCCCATGCCGTGGGCGAAGAAGTCGGTCGTCGCCTCGCGATCCTCCGGTGAGAAATGCAGCCGTTTCGGCGGCCCGCTGGTGCCCGAGCTCGGCAGCGTCACCACGCGGGCGACGTCGCCCTGCGACACGGCGAGAAACGGCGGATCGGCGCGCGAGAGGTCGGCCGGCGTGGTGAAGGGGAGGCGCGCGAGGTCCTCCGGCGATGCGATCTCGACCTCGGGTCCGTCGCGGCGCGCGCGATAGAACGGGCTCGCGGTTCGGGCGTAGGCGACGGCTTCGCAGAGACGTTCGGTCCGCCAGGCAGTCAGCGCCTTGCGGGTGAGCGGCCCGGCGAGCCCCATCCGCTCAGCCATCCATCCGTCGAGCGTGTTCATCCGACCGCCTCGCAGGCGTTTGCGCTCGCGCGGTAGAGCGGCCGGCCGTCCTCAGCGGTCAGATTGTAGGCGCAGAAGGGGATGACGCGGCGGTCGGGCGCGACCACGTGAATATGACACTGCCGCAGCCGTTCGACGTCGAGCGTCCACGCGTCCTGGAACGCCATGCCCGAGAGGCCCAGCGTCCGCTCGCGGCCGGCGAGAAAGGCGTCGAAAGCCTCGAGTCCGGCGATGGGCTGGCTTTCGCGGCCGGGACGCGTCCATTGCCCCGCGACATAGCGCCGCTCGCGCGCGACCTCGCGGCTCGGGCGGGTCGACCCGCAACAGGGTTTGTCCTGGGACTCGGTGGGCGCGCCGCAGCACGATGGCGGCGCTTCCGCCGCCGCGCCGAGACGACCGGCGTCGTCAATGACGAAGCGTCCGCTGAAGGAGCAATAGGGGTTCTCGGCGGAGCCGGGCCGAAAATCCGCAAGGCTGATCGTCCCGCCGCTGTGGGCGATCAGCGCCTCCATCACCTCGGGCAGCGTGATGCGCGCCGAGTCGTCCGGCGCCGCAAGACAGCGGCCGAAATAGCTCACCGGCTGAAAATGCACGGCGCGGACGTCGGGGATGCGCTGGACGGCGAAATCGACGATGGCGCCGATCGCATCGACGTTGACGCCGGGCGCGAGCGTCGGGGTCAGCACCACGCCGATCCCGGCTTTCGCGCAATTGTCGATGGCGAGCGTCTTCAGCCGCATCAGCTTGGCGCCGCGCAGGCGCCGGTAGACCGCGTCGTCGACGCCGTCGAACTGCAGGAACACGCAGTCGAGTCCGGCCTTCGCCAACGCTTCGACGAACGCGAAGTCCTGCGCGAGGCGCACGCCGTTGCTGTTCAGCTGCACGAAGTCGAAGCCACGCGAGCGCACCCGCTTCACGATCGCCGGCAGGTCGTCGCGAACGGTCGGCTCGCCGCCCGAGAGCTGGATGTGGACCCGGCCGCCGGACTCCTCGAGCGCGTCGAGCCAGCCCTCGATGTCTTCGAGGCTCGCGTCGGCGCCATGGCGGCTCGCTGAGGCGTAGCAGACCGGGCAGGCCAGATCGCAGCGCGACGTCACCTCGAGAAGAACGCAGCAGCTTTGCTGGCGGTGGTCGGGACAGAGCCCGCAATCATGTGGGCAGCCGCGCGCGACCGGCGTAACGGCGACCGGCGGACGCGACCAGGCGCGCGGCGCCTGGCCCCAGAGGCGATAGGACTCGAGGCCGCGCCAGATCGGCGTCGACGTCGTCCCGTGCTCGGGGCAGGTCTTCCGCAGATAGACGGTGTCGCCCTCGGCGATGCGCTCGGCGGGGATCGTGGCGAGGCATACGGGGCAGACGCTCTCGGTCAGGCCGAGGGTCAGTCCGAGAGCTGGGCTTTTTGCGCAGCAGCTCATAAGGCGGCTTCCATCACAGTCTCGCGCGCCGTCGTGCGAGGCGGATCGAGGCGGCCGATGCGCGCCTCGATCGCCTCGAGGACCGCGTTCGCCTCGGCGTAACGGCGGTTGGCGGCCGCGAACGCCTCGGGGTCTTTGACGAAACGCATGAGCGCGGGGGCGAAGCGGGCGTCCAGCGAGACGCGGGTCTCGCCCTGAACGAGCTTGTCGGCCAGAAAAACGACTGCAGCCTCGTCGAGCCGTCGTTCGTCTCGGAGATCGCCATGGCGCTCGATGGCGTCGGCAAGATCAGGAAAGCCGAATGCGCTGACCATCGCGGCGCCGGCTTCGGCGTGATGGGGCCGCCCTTTGGCGATGTCGTGCAGCCAGGCGGCGGCGCGCACGAGATCAGGCTCGATCGGCTCGCCGGCCGCGCGGAGCCGCCGGGCGATCTCGGCTGCGACGGCGGCGACCGCGCCGCAATGGCGGCGAACCGGCTCAGGCGTCGCCGCGCTCTCCAGCATCGCCTCGCATTCCGATGCATCCGGATAGCCGCGCCGCAGGAACGCCGCAGCGAGTCGATGATGGTCCTCGGGGCGGTCCATGTCCTCGAGGCACCCCCAGTCGAACACCGGAACGTTGCGCGCTTCGGCCTCGCGCCGAGCGAGCAGCGCCGAGAGGCCGCCCGCGCTGTCAAACGCGAGGATGTCCGCAAACAGCGCGCGCCGGATCACCGGTGGATGGCCGCGCTCGCCGCGAAAGGCGGGATAGAGGACGGCCGCGTCGTCCGCCGACGCGGCGTCGAGGAGCCGCGTGATCGTCGAGGCGCGCACGAGCGGCACGTCGACCGGCATCAGCAGGAACGCCTCCGTCTCCGCAGGCAGCGAGGCGACGCCGGCCTGCACGCTGGAGAGCATGCCCCGGTCGAAATCGGCGTTCTGCGCGCGGCACACGCCGAGGCGGTCGATCTCGGGCGCGAGCGCCTCGGCGTTGAAGCCGGTGACGACGTGAATGCGCGTGACGCCCGCCGCCCTGAGACTGGCCACGACATGGCCGATCAGCGTCCCTCCGTCGAACGGCAGAAGCGGCTTGAAATCGCCCATGCGCGACGACCGGCCGGCGGCGAGCACGATCGCCGCGACGTCTCCGGGACAGGAGGCGTTGCTGGACATGCCTCAGTCCTCCTCCCATCGCGCCGGCGCCGGCCCTTCGGGGTTCACCTTGTTCTTTTCCAGGACCTCCTTGATCTTCAGCCAGCTGTCGAGAATCACGCCAGGGCAGCGTTCGTGTTTGAGGACGGGGTCGAAATTGATCACGTCCTTGCAATCGACGCCGCCGTATTTGTCGGTCATCGCCTTTTCGAACCAGCCGGAGAACTCTTCGATCATCACGTCGAAGCGCGGATGCACGGCCTCGCTCTCTTCGGCGCGGCCGCCATAGAAGCCGAGCACGCAGCACCCCCCGGTCAGGCATCCGCAATTCAGGCCCCGTCCCATGCCGACGGCGAGACCGGACATCGCACGCACCAGGTCCGGATTGTCGCGGCCGACGGCTTCGAGCGCCAGCTTCGCCAGAATGTGCCCGCAGGTGTCGCCTTGGAGCATGAGCTCCGCGATGCGAAAAGATTCGTCAGCCATGATGCGCCTCCTCGGGACGGCCGGCCCACTTGCGCGCGACGACGAGGGCGTAGCCGGGCCGGGCGCGGCTGAGCGTCGCGCCGTCGATCCCGCTCGCGCCGCCGCAGAGCGCGTCGAGCGAGCCATAAGCGAAGATGAATTCGGCGACCCAGCGCTTCAGCGCATCCGAGCGGTCCTCGAACCGTTCGACGCTAAATCCGACCGAAGCTATGGATTGCCGGAGCGTTTCCGCAGTCGCGAGCCGCCCGGCGCCGGCGCCCGCGCGGCTCGTGACGTCGGTGAGCGCAAGGCGGCCGCGAGGTTTCAGCACCCGAGCCCACTCGCAAAGCGCCTGAGCGCGGTCGGCCAGCGCCGAGAGGACGCATTCGGCGAGCACGCCCTCGAAGCTCTCGTCCGCGAAAGGCAGTCGCGCGGCGTCGGCGACGACGAACGGAGCCCAGCGCCCGCCGGCTTCCGCATCGACGTCGACGCCCACCGCCGCGACGCCGCGGCGGATCAGGAGCCGCGTCGAGGCGCCGAGCCCGCAGCCGACGTCCGCCACGCGATCGCCCGGACCGAACCCGGCGAGCTCGATCAGCGCTTCGGTCAGCGCGAGGCCGCCGGGACGCAAAGGCTCCCCGGCACGGTCGGCGAGGCGGCCGCATCCGAAGAGGCCTACGCTCTGTTGCGCGGCCAAGCGCATCACTTGTCCTCCAGCGCCTGCTCGACCTTCAGCATTCGGCCGAGCGCCAGCTCTTCGGAGACGTAAACGAAGCCGCAGGACGGGCAGCGCGGCAGCTCGACCGGAAAGCGCTGGCCGAGATAGGAGGCCTCGACCTTGCCCATCTCCAGCGGCAGGTCGCAGGCGGCGCAGACGAGGTCGGCGACGGCGGGCGGCTTCGGCGTCGGGGGCGAGCCGGTCATGGTTTCGCCTCGACCTGCATGCGATGGCCCCAGGCGCGGCGCAGGATGAAGCCTTGTCCCGTCTCTTCGTACTCCGCCCAGCAGGTGAACTCGCCGATCCGGAGCGTCGCCAGCGAAAGGCCGCTCGCCTTGCTCTTGAGCTTGCGCCCCGAGCGCTCCGCTTCGGCGACCGCGCGCACGACGTCCTCGATGAGGATCAGCTTGCGCTCCATGTCGGCGCGCACCTCGTCGGGCACGATGAGGGGGAATTCGGGCTGCGGCTCGGCCATGGCTTCCCCCCATACCTCTTTCAGCATTCGCGCCTTGAGCCGGACCCTGTTGTCGCGCCGGCGCGAAAAGCCGGGATCGGGCCGCGCGGCGGGATCGCCGCCCTCGGGCGAAGCGAATATAAGATCGAGCAGATGAATTGAGCGCTTGCCGTGGCGCGCGAAATTGTCGCGGCACATCGCGCAATAGGTCAGATAGTCGGCCGCGTCCTCGCCGACGCGCCGGTTGACGATGCTGTCCGTCACCTCGGGATTGACGAAGGACGCCAGCCCCCCGAAGCCGCAGCAGGTCGTCAGCTCGGCGCCGCCGAGCTCGCGAACCTCGGCGCCGAGGCCGCTTGCGAGCGCGCGCACGGCGCGTTGCGCGTCGAGCGCGCGCCGCCCGGTGCAGGGATCGTGAAGGGCGAGCGGCCCTGCGACCGGCGGCCTTGCCCCGGCCGGCCAGCCGATCTCGGCGATCACCGTCCACAGCGAGCGCGCCTTCATTTCGGGCAGGAATTCGCCGAGCGTCTTGAGACACGTCGAGCACGCGGTGACGATCTCCGGCTCGCCGAGGCTGCGCCAGGTCTCGCGCAGGCTTGCGGTCACCTCGTCGTGCAGAGCGCGGCGGCCGCTCCACAGCGCCGGCGCGCCGCAGCAGTCGACGATCAGGCCGACGCCGCCAGGGATCCTTTCGGCGAGATGGGCGTAGACGCGCTCGACATGCCAGGGCGACGAGGCGGCGAGCTGGCAGCCGGGGAAGAAGGCGACGGCGCACTTTTCGAAACCCGGCTGCGAGCGGGCGAAGGCGGCCGCTTCCGAGCGGCTGTGCGCCATGTCGCGCAACGCGAATTCGTGGTGCGAGGCGGGCATGTGGCCGCTGTCGACCATGTCGCGGCGCGCCTCGAGACACACCTCGCCCATGCTCAGATCGTTGGGACACAACGTGCCGCACAGCCCGCACAGCGTGCAGCTGTCGATCATCCGGTTGGCCTTGCGGTTGCCGAGCACGATGCTGAGATTGTTGTGGATGTCGCGCACGTAGCGCTTCGGATACGAGCCGTAGTGCTTCAGGTACTCGCAGGCCTTGACGCATTCGAGGCAATGGCAGGGGAAGCAGCGGCCCGCTTCGGCGATCGCCTCGTCGCGGCTGTAGCCGCGTTGGGACGCAGCCGGCACGACCGGGGGAACGGGCGCGTGCGCTCCGACGTTGACGTAAAGGCACGCGCCGCCGCCCGGCTCGTCGGTCCGGCTCGCGGTCAGCGACGCGCCCTGCAGCAGACGGTCGATCGAGAGCGCAGCCCGCCGCCCATCGGACGCCGAGCCGATCGGCGAATAGGGCGCGCGGCGGCCGCACGCGCCGAACACCTTGGGGTCGCTGGCGAGCAGCGATCCCGGGTCGACGGCGAGGGCGCCGTCGGGCGTGAGTTCGAGGTCGCCGACAAAATCGCGGGCCGAGTCCGCGCCAATGGCGACAAGCACGGCGTCATGATCGGCGATCAGCGCCGACAGCGCCGGGCCGCCGGCTGCGCCCACGCGCGTCCCGCACTCTATCCGCACCCCGAGCGCGACCAGAGCCGCGATGTCGGCGTCGACGGCCGAGGCCGGCAGGTCGTCCGGATAGCGGGCGGCAAGGCGCGGCAGAGGCCGGTCCTCCGCCTCGAACACCGTCGCCGCGCGCCCTTTCATCGCGAGGTCGAAGGCGGCCGTGAGGCCGGCCAATCCGGCGCCGACGATCGCGACCCGCTTGGGCTTGCGCGCCGGCTGCGGCGCGCGGCGGATCGTGGCGTAGGCCTCGCTGACCACCACGCGTTCGAGCGCCGCAATACCGATCGCTCCGCCCGCCTCGTCCCTGCGGCAGGCGGATTCGCACGGGTGATCGCAGATCCCGCTGAGCACTGCCGGCAAAGGGATGGAACGCGCGTAGACCGCGCAGGCGGCGGCGAAGTCGCCGGCCTTGATCTTTTCGACCATCGCGCGGGCGTCGACGTGCAGCGGGCAGGACGCCGCGCAGGCGGGCGGCCGCTCCTCGATGCAGCGGGCTTCCCATTGGTTGACGTGTTGGCCGTCCATCGTGCGGGACTCTGAAAAAAATCCCCGCAGCGCCGTTGGCGCGGCCTGCGGGGAGCTTGAGCGGGCGCGGAGGGAGGAGGCCGCGCCCGCTTACTGAGCTCTCGGCGAGCTCGAAGGAACTCGCCGAGGGTCCTTTTCACTCCGCCGCGCGCGGCAAATGCATCTTGTCGTCGAGTCCCTTCTTGATCGCCTCCGGCAGCGCCGGCACCTTGAAGATGCGAACGCCGCAGGCGTTGTAGATCGCGTTGAGAATCGCCGGGTGCGGCGCCGTCAGCGGCGCCTCGCCGACGCCGGCCGCGCCGAACGGGCCATCAGGCCGCGGCGTCTCGAGATACATGATCTCGATATCGTCGGGGATGTCCTTCGGATACGGGATGCCGCAGTCGAGCAGGTTGGTGTGCACTTCGAGATCGTCGAAGTCCTCGGTCAGGGCCAGGCCGACGCCCTGCGCCAGGCCGCCGTAGATCTGCCCGTCGACCGTCGCGCGGTTGATGATGGTCCCGACATCCACCGCGGTCGTGAACTTCACCACCTTGGCTTCGCCCGACTCCATGTCGACCTCGACCTCGGGCATGAAGACCTCGTACATGTAGACCGGGAACGGCGCGCCCTGGCCGGTCTCGGAGCTGCAGGCCGAGCAGGCCGCCGCGACCCACTTGCCGTCGTAGACGAGCGGGATCTTTTCCTCGACCATTTCAGCGTAAGTTCGATACCCGCCGTCCGGCTTGCGCATCGCGTTGAGCAGCATTTCCGCCGCCACCCGGGTGGCGTTGCCGGTGAACACGTTCGAGCGGCTGCCGCCGGCCGGACCGGAGTTCGGCAGGGTGGAGTCGTTCATCACCAGCTTGAACTGCTCCGGCTTGAAACCCGCCGCCCGCAGCACCTCGTGCGCCATCGTCAGAGAGCCGAGATCGGCGCCCTGGCCGTGATCCTCCCAGGCGTTGTAGACGGTGACCCCATGCGGGGTCAGCTCGGCGCGCGCCTCCGAACTGTCGGGCCCGTCGAGGCCGCAGCCGTAGATGCCGAGCGAGATTCCGACGCCGCGCTTCTTTTCGGGAGTCGAGAGTTCGGCGCAGCGTGTCTTGGCCTCGAGGTACTTCGGCCGGATCATGTCGAACAGCTTGCTGAGCACCAGCACGTCCGGCTTCTGCCCGGTCGGCGTCGTCGACGTCTCGTTGTAGAGGTTCTTGTAGCGGAACTCGAACGGGTCCTCGCCCATCTTCTCCGCCAGCATGTCGACGGCGATCTCGGAGGCCAGGAACGCTTGCGGCGAGCCGTAGGCGCGGAACGCCGATCCCCACGCATGGTTGGTGGCGACCGTGCGGCCGTGACCGCGGATGTTCTCGAGATGGTAGCCGGCCCCGGTGAACTGAGCCTGCCGAATGGTCAAAAGATCGCCGAACTCGGAATACGGCCCGTGGTCGATCCACCAGTCGGTCTCCATCGCGGTCAGCTTGCCTTCCGCGTTGCAGGCCAGGCGGATGTTGACGTTTCCAGGCGAGCGCTTACCGGTGTAGGTGATGTTCTGATACTGGTTGTAGACCAGCGACACCGGCCGGCCGGTAGCGAGCGCGGCGACGCCGAGCAGCGCTTCCATCGTCGGCGAGAACTTGTAGCCGAAGGTGCCGCCCGTCGGGTTCTGGATGATCCGCAGCTTCTCGGGCGCCACGCCGAGACCGGGGCAGATCATCGCGTGATGCAGATGCACGCCGATGCTCTTCGACAGGATGGTGAGGACGCCGTCGTCGTCGACGAACGCCTCGCCGCAATCCGGTTCGAGATGCAGATGCGGCTGCCGGCTGCAATAGGTGGTGATGTCGACCGTCGCCGCCGCCTTCGCGAACAGCGGCTTGGTCTCCTCTCCCTTGGCCACGCCCTGCTCATAGTAGGCGTTCGGCACGCCGGGGTGGATCTCGATCGCATCGGGCGCGAGAGCGGCGAAGCCCGACATGTAGGCCGGCAGCACTTCGAGGTCGACCTTGACCTTGTCGGCCGCCGCGCGGGCGCGCTCTTCCGTGTCGGCTGCGACGATCGCGATCGCGTCGCCGAACTGGAACACCTTCTCCTTGCACAGGATCGGGCGGTCCCAACCGTCGCCCCTGTTGGTCGGGAAGGTGATGAGGCCGGTGATGGCGTTCTTGCCCTTCACGTCCTTCCAGGTGATGACCTTCACGACGCCGGGCATCTTCTCGGCTTCGCTGGTGTCGATCGTCTTGATGAGGGCGTGCGGGACCTTCGCCTGCGTCAGCGCCAGACGGAGCGTGTCGGGCGGCATGCGCAGGGCGATATCGGCGCCGAAGTCCCACGTTCCCGTGACCTTGGCGAGCGCGGATGGACGATGATAGCGCGTGCCGAGGATCGAGCCGTTCTCTTTCGCCTTGCCCATCACCTGGTCGGCGGTCAGCTCGCCGCGCAGCATCGCGGCCGCGTCCATCACCGCGTCGACCAGCGGCTTGTAGCCGGTGCAGCGGCAGAGATTGCGGTTGCGGTTGAACCAGGCGCGCACCGCCTCGCGGGTCGGCGACAGATTGCGGTCGAGCAGCGCCTTGGCCGACATGATGAAGCCCGGCGTGCAGATGCCGCACTGTGCGCCGCCATGCGCCATCCAGGCGACCTGCAGCGGATGCAGGTTCCCCGCCGTTCCGAGGCCTTCGATCGTGACGATCTTGGCGTCGGCCGGCACCTTCTCCAGCGGAGTTGTGCAGCAGCGGTCGGGCTTGCCGTTGATGATAACGGTGCAGGAGCCGCACTGGCCGTCTTCGCAGCAGACCTTGCAGCCTGTCAGCAACATCTGCTCGCGCAGGACGTGAGCCAGGGTCGCGCTCTTCTCGGCGACGACCCAGCGGTCAACGCCGTTCACATTCAGCATGATTCGTTTCATGGCTTTCCTCCATCAATAGTTGGCCGCCAACTCGGCGACCGGAGCGGCCTCGCTCTTCGGAGCGGGCCGCAGCTCGATCGCGGCGTTTTGGCGGTCGGGCCTAGCATGTGAGATTTTCCGGGCGACGGCCGCGGCGACGCCGCGCATATCGCTCATAAGCGATCGGGCGGCTTCGACGTGGCGTATCTCGGCGACCATCTCCGCAACGACGGAAATGGCGATTTCCTCCGGCGTCGCAGCGCCGATGTTGAGGCCGACGGGCGCGTGCACGCGGGCCAGCTGCTCATCGGTGACGCCTTCATTTCTCAGCTTGTGGTAGATGAACTGGACTTTGCGCCGCGAGCCGATCATGCCGATGTAGAAGGCGGGCGTGTCGACCGCCCAGCGCAGGGCGCGGGCGTCGAGTTCGTGGCTGCGCCCGGCGATGAAGATCAGCGCGTTGGCGTCCGGCTCGAGGGCGGCGAACGTCGTGTCGATGTCGCCGCTGTGGATCGCGCGCGCGCCAGGGAAGCGTTCCGGACAGGCGAACTCCGGCCGGTCGTCGATCACCTCGACGTCGATCCGCGCGATCCGCGCCGCCGCGGCGGTGAGCGTCCCGACGTGGCCCGCCCCGATCAGATAGGCGACCGGAGCAGGCTTGGATCGGCTCGACGAACACTTTCAGGCTTCCGCCGCACACCATGCCGATGTCCATGCGCGGATTTTCGTGCAGGTCGAACTCGACGAGCCTGGGCTTGCCGGAGGCCAGCACCAGTTTCGCCTCTTCGATCACCGCCGCCTCCGCGGCGCCGCCGCCGACCGTGCCGACGATGGTTCCGTCGGCGCGCAACATCAGTTTCGCCGTGGCGTAGGACGGCACCGAGCCGACGGCGTTGACGATCGTCGCCAGGACGCACATGCGCCCCGCGCTCCGCTCGCGAATGAGTTCCTCGTAGACGTCCATTGTCTTGCGTCTCCCACGCGGTAGCGCGGCGAAGCCGCGCGCTTCATCAAGCCGCTTCGAGCTTTTCGATGCATCCGGCCTGACAAACCTCAACGCATTGCGGCTCGTCGAAATCGCCCTCGCATTCCTTGCACTTGTTCGGATCGATCTTGTACATCTTGCCCTTGTGCGAAATCGCCTTGTTCGGGCACTCGCCCTCGCAGGCGCCGCATCCTGTGCATTGATCGGCGATGATCTTTAAGGCCATGGTTCAGCTCCTTCGTTTCATGCGGAGCGCCGGAGGAATGACCGGCGCGCGCGTTGTCAGCGTTCCGTGCAGGACACGCACGGGTCGATGCTGTTGACGATGATGGCGATGTCGGCGATCTTGGCGCCCCTGAGCATGAAGGTGAGCGCGTCCCAGTTGGGGAAACTCGGCACGCGCCATTTCACCCGCTCGGGCTCGTCGGCGCCGTTGGTCTTGAGGAAGTAGACGAGTTCGCCGCGCGGGGCCTCGCATTTGCCCATCGCGCGTCCGGCGGGAATGTCGGGGCGGTCCGGAAGGCGCGTCGGACCGTCCGGCAGGTCTCTGAGACACTGGCGGATGATCGCGATCGAGGCGCCGATCTCGCTCATGCGGATCATCGCCCGCGACCACACGTCGCCGTCGGCGAGCGTCGGCACCGCGACGCTCAGGCGGTCGTAGGCCGCATAGGGCGCCGCCGTGCGCACGTCGTAGTCCAGCCCGCAGGCGCGGGCGACCGGTCCGACCACGGCGCAGGCGATCGCCTGGTCCTTGCTGAGAAGCCCCACTCCCTTGCTGCGGCGCAGGATCGTTCCGTTGCGGGTATAGGTCTTGACGAGCGCCTCGGCCTCCGGCGCGAGTTTGGCGAGCGCGGCCGTGAGGTACTCCTTAAGCTCGTCGTCGAGGTCGTAGCGCACGCCGCCGATGCACATTGCCCCGATGTCCATGCGGTTGCCGAACAGCGTCTCCTTCACGTCCTGCATGATCTCGCGCACCTGCATGGCGTGCATGAACAGCGTGTCGTAGCCGGTCAGGTGCGCCAGGATGCCGACGTTGAACAGGTGCGACGCGATGCGCTTGATCTCGGCGGCGATCACGCGGAGATAGGCGGCGCGCTCGGGAATCTCGAGTTCGGCGATCTGCTCGCAGGCCATGACGAAAGTCTCGGGGTGGCTGTTGGAGCAGAGCGCGCAGATGCGCTCGGTGAGCACGACGTTCTGGTAGATCGAACGCTTGGTGGTCAGGTATTCGATGCCGCGATGGACGTGGCCGGCGCGGATGTCGACGTCGCGAACCGTCTCGCCTTCGACGTCGATGCGGAAATACATCGGCTCTTCCAGCGCGACATGCAGCGGTCCGACGGGAATGGTGTAAGTGTTGTGCGCGGTCATGACGCGCCTCCCTTTGCGGCAAGAACCTTGTCCCATAGGGCCTTGGTGCTGGCGGCGTTGACGAGCGTCGAAAAGGGGATCAGTCGCTCGAGCACGGCGCCGTCGATGGCGGGATCGAGGAACAGCCGGCGCGGATCGGGGTGATCGCGCACGACGATCGAATACTCTTCCATGATCTCGCGCTCTGGCCAATCGGCGGAGCGGAAGAGCGGCGTGAGCGAGGGGATCGAGCCGCCGGCCGGGAGATAGGCGATCACCGTCAGGAAATCGCCGCCGAGCATGAAATGATAGTCCATCTCGTAGGACGTACCGTCGAGCGGCGTGCCGCCGAAGGTCTTTGGAACCTCCTTCTGCGGCTTTTCGGCCTCGGTCTCGCCGGCCTCGCTGTCGTCCGACTCGTCCTCCGCTTCCTCCTCGGGCGCCGGGGACTGCAGGGCCGAGACCATCGCCAGCCGCGCGCCGGCCGCGAGCAGCATCTTTCCGACCAGGAGAAATCCTCGCTATCGGCCAGGCCGCACCAGGCGGTCACGGAGCCGTGCGGCGAGGTCTTGGAGGAATAGTCGATCCCATGCGGCGCGGAGGCGGCAAGCAGCGCCTGGGCATCGTCGGGGAGGCGGGTCATGATTTCTTCCCCCTGCTCCTGAGAAACTTGTTGCGGCACTTCGGACAGCGGGCGCGCAGCTGCGTCACTTCCTCGGCCGACATCGGCGGCTTGACCTTGGCGACGTTCGGCGCCGTATCGAGCCCCTTGCCGCCGCACTCGACGCAGATCAGGGCCGGGATCAGCCCGTGCTCGGCGAGCGTGAATTTTTCCGCCTCGAGGTGCGCGAGGCTCCAGTCGTTGGTCTGATGGATCGCCCTGGTCGGGCAATAGAACTCGCAGGTGCCGCAGAAGACGCAGGTCGAATGCCAGCAGTCGAACGTCATGCCGTCGGGCGTGCGGGCGAAGCGGATCGCGCCCGAAGGGCACAGCTTCTCGCACAACAGGCAGCCCTCGCAGATCTTCGGATCGAAGGCGATGCGGCCGCGCAGCCGCTTGGGCGCCGGCGCCGGCGGAGCGAACGGGAACGGCTCGGTGTAAGGCCCGTGGCGGAGATTGCGGGCGAAGAGCTCGAGAAAGTTCATCGCGCCGTCCTCACAGCCGCTCACGCCAGATGGCGATCGCCTTGGCCACGCCCTCGATGATCGCCGGCGGCCGCGGCGGACAGCCGGGCACGTTGACGTCGACCGGGAAATACTGGTCGATCGGCGCGCAGATGGCGTAGCTCTCGCGGAAGATGCCGCCCGAGATCGGGCAGACGCCGACCGCAATCGTCACTTTCGGATCGGGGATTTCGGCGTAGACGCGCCTGGCGGCTTCAAGCACATGCCGGGTCAGCGGCCCGGTGATGAGCACGATGTCGGCGTGGCGCGGGCTGCCGCAATACTGGCAGCCGAGGCGCTCGACGTCGTAGCGCGGAATGAGCGCGGTGGTGGCGAGTTCGACGTCGCAGCCGTTGCACGAGCCGGCGTTGATCCGATAGAGCCAGGGCGACCGGACGGCGACGTCTTTCAGCTTGGCGAGGACGGTCACAGCGCGCCTCCCGCGGTGAACCAGGCGGCGACGAGGAGACTGATGAAAGCCAGCGTCAACGGCCATTTCAGGAAGAAGACGAAGGCCTGATCGATGCGCATGCGCCCCGCCCCGACGCGCACCGCCGTCACGCCGACGAGAACGAGCAGAAGCATCTGAACGAGCCAGCCGACCAAGGCGGCGAAGCCGGCGAGCGGCAGCGGCATGAACAGCGCGATCCCGAGGCCGAGCACCACCACGCTCTTCAGCGCCGACATCATCTTGAATAGGGCGAGCGCCGGGCCCGAATATTCGAGCAGTGGGCCCTCCAGCACTTCGGTTTCCGCCTCGGGGATGTCGAACGGGACGATGCCGAGATTGGCGGGATAGAAGAAGGCGAAGGCGACGATCGCGGGCCACATGACCGGATCGAACAGGAGCATGCCATGCGCCTGCTGATAGCGCACGATTTCGGTGAGCGAGAAAGTCGGCGCGCCGCCGCTCGCCAGGCCGACGCGCAGGCCGACCGCGATCGCGATCAGCACGATCGGGCCCTCATAGGCGATCATCATCGCCATTTCGCGCGAGAAGCCGATCGCGCCGTAAGGCGAGCCCGAGGCCGAGCCTGCGATCATCAGAGCGACGCCCGGAATGGCGAGCAGATAGATGAGCACGATCAGGTCGCCGGTTACGGGCGCGGGCGCGTAGACGCCGGCGATCGGGACGAGCATGACGGCGATCAGCATTGCGGCCGCGCCGATCAGCGGCGCGCCGAAGAACACCGGCTCGCAGGCTTCGTTCGGCGCCATCATGCGCTTGAAGCCGAGCTTGACGAGATCGAAAACGGGCTGCGCCAGCGGCGGCCCGACGCGGCCTTGCAAACGCGCCGCCAGACGCCGGTCGGCGCCCTTGAGCGCCAGCCCGAACGCCAGCGCGAACGCCCCGCCGGGGAAGATGAGCGCTGCGATCAAAATCGAGAGCGTGTTGGCCATGACCGCCTCCCTCAGACCTTCTCGCCTTCGGCGGCGCTTTCGGGCGCAAACAGCGCGCGGCGCAGAACCGCTTCGGGCGTCTCATAGAGTCGCTCGGTCGAGGCCCGTGTCTCTTCGGCGGTCATGTCGCTGACGCCGCAGAGATGGACGGGATTGCGGACGATGCCGGCCTTCCGCCCGAGCCAGAGCCAGGGCGCGAGCAGCGCGGCGGCGATGAGCGTCAGCAGGGTGAGCGCGAGCGGGCTCCAGCCTTCGAGGCCCGGCAGCGATCCGGTGAGCGAGGCGGCAATCGGCTGCAGGCCGAGATCGCTCTCGATCGCTGCGATCGGGACGAGCAGCAGGCCGGGGAAGAGGCCGGTGACGACGCTGCCCGCCGCGAGGACGCCCATCGGGATCAGCATCGCGAGAGGGGCTTCGCGGGCCTCGAGGGCCTTGGCGGTCGGCGCGCCCATGAAGCCTGCATGGGCAAAGCGCATGATCGCGGCCAGCGTCAGCAGCGACCCTATCATCGCCGCAGCGCCCAGCGCCCAATGGCCGGACTGGAACGCCGCCATGTAGATCAGCCACTTCGAGGCGAACCCGTTGAGCGGCGGCACGCCGGCGACCGACAGGCCGCTGAGCAGGAACACGCCGAAGGTGAACGGCATGCGGCGTCCGAGCCCGCCGAGCTCGTCGAGCGTAGTCGCGTGGCCCGCCAGCATCACGGCGCCGGCGACCAGGAACAGCGCGTCCTTGAGCAGCATGTGGTTGACGAAGTGCATCAGGCCGCCGGCGACGCCGAGCGGCGTGCCGAACGACACCGCCATCAGCACGTAGCCGAGCTGGCAGACGGTCGAGTAGATGAGCAGCAGCTTGATCCCGTTCTGGATCGCCGCCATCGCGCCGGCATAAAGGATGGTGACGCCGGCGATGACCGAGATGACATAGAGGAGCAGCGGCTGGCCGTGGACCTCGCCGCCGAGCTTGGCGAAGGTCGCCGCGCCGCCGAACACCACGAACAGCTTCAAGACGCCCCACGGCCCGCTCTTCAAGAGAACCGCCGAGATGTAGCCGGAGACCGGGGTCGGGGCGAGCGCCGGGTGCATCTGAACATCGATGCGCACCGGCAGCATCGCCGCCTTCATCACCAGGCCGAGGAAGGCGAGAACCACGCCCGGGGCGACCGCCTGCGGCGGCAATTCGTGCAGAGCCGCGCCGATCCGGGCGAATTCGAACGTTCCCGCATGCGCGGCGATCAACGCCAGGCCGAGGAACATGAAGCTCGCGCCGATGGTGTTGAACAGGAAGTACTTGAAGCCCTCGCGCCGCGCCGCCGGGGTCTCTTCGTGGGTGATCGCCGCCCACAAAGCCCAGGAGCTCATCAGCTCCCAGAACGCGAAGAAGCTGAAGATGTCCTTGGCCTGGGTCATGCCGATGAGGCCCGCGACCATCACCGTGAACGCGGCGAAGAAGCGGCCCTGCCGGTGGCTGTGGGCGAGATAGGCGGTCGAATGCAGCATGTTGAGCGCGCCGACAGCCGCGATCAGGACGGCGAAGCAGAAGGACAGCAGATCGTAGCGACCGTGCTCTGCGATCACGCCGACGAGCGCGGCGATGAGCGTCGCGACCGCAAGCCGCCCGGACCAGACCGGCGAGACGCGGCCGACGAGCAGCACGGCGACGGCGCCGATCATGGCGATCGCCGCGCCCGCCGGCCAGTCGGCGACGAGGCCTGGCAAGGGTCCACTGGCGATCGCGCCCTTGAGCGCGGCGAGGTCGCCGACGCGCTCGATCAGCGCGAGTTGCCAGCCCGGCGCGACGCCGCCGACCACAATCGCCGCCGCCAGCGCGCCGATCGAAGCCAGCATCGCGGCGGGCGCCTCGCGCACGGGTTCTTTGCCCTTGTAGGGGTAATAGAACAGGAAGCTGACGACGCGAGTGTAGTAGACGACGGCAATGATTCCGCCGAGCAGCATCAGCGCCGCGACGCCGGCATGGCCGCTCATCGCCGCGGCGTAGATCATCAGGAACTTGGAGACGAAGCCGGAGAACGGCGGCAGGCCCATGATGGCGAAGCTTGCGAGCGCGTAAGGCCGCGGCCGTGAACGGCATGACCCGGCCGAGGCCGGCGAGATCCTCGATCCGCCGCCCGCCGGTCCGCAGAATGAAGGCGCCCGCGGCGTAGAAGAGCAGGGTCTTCATCACCGCGTGGTTGGTGACGTGCAGCAGCGCGGCGTCGGTCGCCAGCGCCGTGCCGATGCCGAGAATGGCGGCGATCTCGCCGATCTGCGCGATGGTCGAGAAGGCGAGCATCCGCTTGAGCTCGGGCTCGAACAGGGCGCGCAGCTCGCCATAGATCAGCGTCAGACAGCCGAGAGTCGTCAGCAGCGAGGCCGCGTCGAGGCCGGCGAAAGCGAAATGCGCCAGCGCGCCGGCGCCGATCGCCAGGTACAGCACCTTGACCACGCCGAACACGCCGGCTTTGGTGAGGATGCCCGAGAGCGGGCCGGAGATCGAGGACGGCGCCTCGGGATGGGCGAGCGGCAGCCAGCTCTGCAGGGGGACGAGCCCCATCTTGACGGCGAAGCCGAGGAGGAAGCAGACGGTGATGGCTGCGCCGACGGCCGGCGAGATCTCACCGGCCTTGGCCGCGAGCGCCGAGAACTCGAACGAACCGATCGCGGCGTGGGTCAGCAGGATGCCGAACTGCATCACATAGGCGCCCGCCGCGCACATCAGGAAATAGACGAGGCCGGCGCGCAACGCCTTGGGGGTCCCATCGTGGACGACCAGGAAATACGACGTCCAGGTCATCAGCTCCCAGAACAGGTAGAAATTGCCGAGCTCGTGCGCCGTGGTCAGGCCGATCAGCGAGCCGGTCATCAGAAAAGCGAAGAAATAATAGCGGTTGGCCGTCGCCGCGCGGCCGATATAGCCGAGCGAATAGATGACCATCAGCGCCGCGATTCCGGAGAACAGGAGCCCGAACAGTCTCGAGGCCGGGTCGAGGCTTGCGTCGAAAGCCACGACCGCGACGGTGGCGATCGCCAGCAGCGCCGCCGCGGCGTCGCGCGCCGGCTCGGAGACCCGCCCGATTCCATAGAGAAGGAAGGCGCCGACATAGGGGACGAGCACCGGCGCGGCCCAAGGCGAGTCGAATTGCGGCACGCCTTCCGCGCCCGGGAAGCCTGCGAGGCGCGCGGCGAATTCGAGCAACGGCGCCGGCCACAGGCTGAGGACGACCGTCAGCGCGGCGAGCGGCCAGGCGAGTTGCATGGCGAGCGGCGGGGCGGGCGCAAGCGCGACGTCACGGTCCTTGGTCTCGATGCACACGCGCTGGACGACGAGCATATAATAGACGGCGGCGACGATGGTCGCGACCGTGCCGGCGAGCGCCACCGGCCAGAGCCCGCGCTCGATCGCGGCGTAGAGGACGATGAACTTGGAGAAGGAGCCCTTGAACGGCGACAGGCCCATCACCGAGAACACGCCGAATCCGAACAGGGTCGCGGTCAACGGCATGCGCCGGCCGCTGCCGGCAAGGTCGTCGAGTTTCGCCGAGCCGGTGCGGCGGACGAGGCTCCAGCCTGCGGCGAGCACGAGGCCGCGCATCACGATCTGGAAGCCGAGGTGCATCAGCGCGCCGGTGTCGCCGGCGGGGCCGCCGACGCCAAAGCCGATCAACACATAGCCAAGCTCGGCGATGGTCGAAATCACAAACACTCTGGCGAGATTGGGCAGGCTCATGAGCGCCGCGGTCTCGCCGATGATGAGGACCAGAGCCCCGATCCAGGCGAGTGTCGGCGACGAAGCAATCAGCGAATCGGCCGGGAGATGCGCGAGCATCCGGGGGGTCCTTTCCTTGAGCTTGCCTTTCGACCCTTGGTCGGGGGAGTAGCGCTTTGACGGGCGGGTCTCTGTCGGCCGGCCGACAGCTTGAGCGGACAAAGTGTCGCAGAACGGCGGTCGGCGGGTCGGGACGCGAGCCCGACGCGGAGGCGGCGCGGCTCGGAGGGGCCCATGCATGAGATGACGGTGGCGCATGGGCTCCTGACGATCCTCGAGGACCAGGCCAAGACGCACGCAATTGCCCGAGTCACCCGGGTCCGGCTCAAGATCGGCCGCCTTCGCGGCCTCGAGACGCGGCAATTGCGCGCAGCCTTCGAGGTTCTGGCCGAGGGCTCGATCGCGCAGGGCGCGCCGCTCGACATCGACGAGGTCGCCGCGCGCGCCCGCTGCAACGCTTGCGGGACTGAATGGCGCCTGCCCGACTACCGGTTCGAATGCCCGGCCTGCGACGCGACGGACGCCGAGATCCTGGAGGGGCGCGAACTCCACATCGAGTCTTTCGACGGCGAGCGCGGCGAGTAGGGAGTCCTTCCAACGACGGCCTTCTGCTGTCGGCCAGCCGACAGCGCTCCGTCGAGCGGCGCCTTAACAGCCAGCTCCGACGCGGCGCGCCGGTGGACCGCCGCGAACGCCGCGATGGGAGGCGATGGGAGAATTGAGATGGTCCAACGAGCCAAGACAACAGGCCGACCGATGGTTGTCGTCGGCGCCGGGCAGGGCGGCATCCAGGCCGCCGAATCGTTGCGCGAGGAAGGCTGGGACGGCGAGATCATCCTGTTCGGCGACGAACCGCATCCGCCCTACCATCGGCCGCCGCTTTCCAAGGATATGCTGCTCGAGACCCTGGACTTCAACTCGATCATGTTGCGCGGGCCCGCGGAGATCGCCGCCAAGGGCATCGACTTCCGGCCCGGCGTCCACGTGCTCTCGATCGACCGCGCCGCCCGCGAGGTCTCGCTCGAATTCAGGGGGCCGGCAAGCTTACGAAGGCCTCGTGATCGCCACCGGCGGGTTCAATCGCCGGTTGCCGATACCGGGCGGCGACCTCCCTGGCATTTCTTCGCTGCGCAGCGTCGACGACGCCTACAAGTTCGCCGAGGCGCTCGCCCGATCGCAGACCGTGCTGGTGGTCGGCGCCGGATTCGTCGGCCTCGAAATCGCCGCCTGCTGCCGGCTGAGCGACCGTGAGGTCACGGTCATCGAACGCGAGCCGCGGGTGCTCGCCCGCGCCGTCGCGCCGGTGTTGTCGGACGTCTATGCGCGGCTGCACCGCGAGCGCGGGGTGCAACTCGAACTCGGGGCGGACGTCGCCGAGGTTCTGGCCAAAGACGGTGCGGCGACGGGCGTGCGGCTCGCCGATGGGCGCGTGTTCGAAGCCGATCTGATCGTCGCCGGCATCGGCCTGGTTCCGAACGACAAGATCGCGCGCGAGGCGGGCCTGCGCTGCGAACACGGCATCGTGGTCGACCGGTGCTCGCGCACCGTGGATCCCGACATCGTCGCCGCCGGCGATTGCACCGCCACGGCGCACGAACCGGGCATGCCGCTCCACCGCCTGGAGTCTGTGCAGAACGCCATCGAACAGGCGCGCTCCGGCGCGGCGGCGTTGATGGGGGTCGAGAAGCCGTTCCTGGAAGCGCCGTGGTTCTGGTCGGATCAGTACGACGTCAACCTGCGGGTCGTCGGGCGGGTCGCGGGTTTCGATCATGTCGTGCTGCGCGGCGACGTCGAGAACTATAGGTTCTCCGCTTTCTACTTCAAGCACGGCAAGTTCATCGCCGCCGACAGCGTCAATCGGGTGAAAGACCATGTCGTCGCCAGGAAGGCGCTCGACCGCGGCGTGGATCTCACCCCCGAACACGCCGCCGACGTCGGCTTTGACCTCGGCTCGCTGGTCAAGGAGCCGCGGCGTGTCCCCGCATGACATCGCCGCACGCGTCCCAGCGGGCAGCCGCAGGCTCCAGATTTTGTCTGGCGCGTCGGCGGTCGCCTCAGCGACCGTGTCGTCGCGGCGGATAGACGGTCGGAGGATTTCGCGTCCTGAAGCAGCGAAGACCGGTGCGCTCGCTTCACCGCGTTCATCAAGCGCAACGCCATGCTATAATCCACAAAGTTTCCTCGAACGCATGCCAACGATGCGGACAGCGCCGATAACCAAGCCGACTGTATTCATCGTCGATGATGATCCAGGAATTCGAGAGTCGATTTCCAGCCTCGTCCGATCGGTCGGATTTCAGCCGAAGCTCATGGCTTCGGTCGATGAATTCCTCCAGTCCGGCAGCCCGGAGGGTCCTTCCTGCCTTGTGCTCGACGTCCGGCTGCCCGGCCGCAGCGGTCTTGATCTTCAGCGAGAGCTCGCTGACAGACGCGTCCTACTCCCGATCGTTTTCATCACGGGACATGGCGACATCCCGATGTCGGTGCAGGCGATGAAAGGAGGCGCGATCGAGTTCCTGACCAAGCCCTTCCGGGATCAGGATCTCCTCGATGCGATTCAACTCGGCCTCACTCGAGACCGGGCTCGCCTGGATGCAGAGAGCTCAATGGCTGAGATGCGAAAGCGCTTCGACACGCTGACCGTCCGCGAGCGGGAGGTGATGGCTGGGGTCGTCGCCGGTCGGCTCAACAAGCAGATTGCGGGAGATCTGAGCATCAGCGAAATCACGGTAAAGGTCCACCGGGGCCAGGTGATGCGAAAGATGAAAGCCTCCTCCGTTCCCGATCTGGCGCGTATGGCGGACAAGTTGAAACTTGTGGGGGTCGACCTGTAGCGACCGCTGCCCCTGCGCCCTGGCGGCAAGTCCCGGAAAAAAGAGCCCCTTCCGTCGGAAGGGGCTCAATGGGCCAAGCGCGTGACACTTGGCCCCGGGAGGATGCGCCGCAGCGGGGAGGATTAGCTGGGCGCGGACAGAACTTACGGGACTTGGCGAACGAAGAATATTGCACAAAGGGAAGGCAGGGGCGCCAGATCGTTTGCCTGATCTATACCTTCATAGCCTGGCCGCCGAACGTTGAAATCGCCTCGCGCCGGCAGCCGGCCGCCGAACGCATCCCCGCCCCGCGTATCGGCGGCGCCGAGCATTGCGCGAGGAGCCTTCTATACAGGCTGCCGATCGAAGCGGAGCAAACCCATGACCGCCGCGTTGACCAACCGGCTGCCCGCGACAAGGCCTTGGTGGAGCTATACCAGGGTATAATCGCAATGCCTGTTTGCATCGGCGCCGGATTGACCTTCGAGAGGCTATATGACTCCAGGCGAAGGGGCGAGGCTTGCGGTTGTCCGCACGGCCGTCAGGAAACGACGTTGCAAGACAAATTTCTTATCGCGGTCGTCGACGACGACGTGTCGATGCGCGAGGCCGTAAAAGGTCTCCTCAGATCGCTTGGTTATGACGCCGTCACCTTCGGCCGCGCCGAGGATTTCCTGAATTTCGATCGACGAGGCCGCGTCGACTGCCTGATCGCCGACGTGCAAATGCCTGGGCTGACGGGACCGGACCTTCATGCCCGGCTGGTCGCGTCCGGTGAATCCGTACGGACCATCTTGATTACGGCTTATCCGGATCCAGTCGCGCGGAAACGGGCCCTTCGAGCCGGCGTCAAGTGCTACCTGACGAAGCCTTTCCGCGACGAGGACCTGCAGGCTTGCATCCGATCCGCGCTCGATTCGGACGCGGCCTTCGACCGGCGGCCATCTCGCGAGGCCCCCTGAAGGGAGTGGGCTTGTCGAGAGGTTGCGCTCGGCCTCGTACAACGGCACTATCCCTTGCGGCGCTTGCCGATTGCGGCGGGATCCAGGAATTGCATTCGGGCCTTCAACTCGACGTCGAGGCATACCGCGATCTCGAACTCCTGTCGGACGACGGCGAGCGTATCCTCTGCCGCGGACGGCGGGTTGCTGGCGACGACGGCAATCCGCTCGTTCTGATCGCGTTTCCGGCCTCGGGTCGTCAGCCGCTGGCGGCGCTTCATCGCCTCGCCCACGAATATGCATTGAGAGACGAGCTTGACGGCGCTTGGGCCGCGCGGCCGTTGGAGCTTCGGCAAGAGCGCGGCCGGACTCAGCTCTTGATCGAGGACCCGGGCGGCGAGCCGCTCGAGCGCAGTCTCGGCGCGCCGATGGAGACCGGGCGCTTCCTGCGCCTCGCTATCGGCATCGCCTCGGCGCTCAGCAAGACGCACCAGCGCGGCCTGGTCCATAAGGACATCAAGCCGGCCAACATCCTGGTGAACTGCGCCGACGGGCGAACGCGGCTCACCGGATTCGGCTTCGCCTCGCGCCTGCCGCGCGAGCGTCAGGCGCCCGAGCCGCCCGAAGTCATCGCCGGCACCCTCGCCTATATGGCGCCTGAACAGACCGGGCGAATGAACCGCTCAATCGATTACCGCAGCGACCTCTATGCGCTCGGCGTCACGTTCTACCAGATGCTGACCGGCCGCCTGCCGTTCAGCGCCGCCGAACCCATAGAGTGGGTCCACTGCCACATCGCACGAAATCCGGTTTCCCCGGCGGAGCGGTTGCCGAGCGTCCCGCCCGTCCTCTCCGAAATCGTCATGAAGCTCCTCGCCAAGACGGCCGAGGATCGCTACCAGATCGCCGCCGGCCTCGAGCACGATCTCCGGCGCTCTCTCGCCGAATGGGAACTCAAGGGGCTCATCGAGCCCTTCGCGCTTGGCGAGGGCGACAGGCCCGATCGGCTGTTGATCCCTGAGAAGCTTTACGGCAGGGAGCGCGAGGTCGAGACCTTGCTCGCCGCCTTCGACCGCATTGTCGGGGGCTGCGCGCCAGAGCTGGTTCTGGTCTCGGGCTATTCCGGCATCGGCAAATCCTCGGTCGTCAACGAGTTGCACAAGGCGCTCGTCCCGCCGCGCGGCCTCTTCGCGTCGGGCAAGTTCGACCAGCTGAAGCGCGACATCCCCTATTCGACTCTGGTCCAGGCTTTTCAAAGCCTGGTGCGGCCGCTTCTGAGCAAGAGCGATGCCGAGTTGGCGGGCTGGCGTGAGGCAATTAGGGAGGCGCTTGGGCCGGACGGCCGGCTCTTGACCGACCTCATCCCCGAACTGAACCTCATCATCGGCGAGCAGCTGCGGGTCCCGGAGCTTGAGCCGCAGCAGGCGCAGCGTCGCTTCCAGTTCATGTTCCGCCGCTTCATCGGCGTCTTCGCCCGGCAGGAACATCCTCTGGCGCTCTTTCTCGATGATCTTCAATGGCTGGACGCCGCGACGCTCGACCTGCTCGAGGATCTCTTGACGCAAGCGGACGTTCGACACCTGCTGCTGGTCGGGGCCTATCGGGACAACGAGGTCGACGCTCACCATCCACTGGCGCTGAGGCTTTCAGCCCTTCAAAGTTCCGCGGCGAAGGTCAGCAAGATCGTGCTCGGACCCCTCGACCAAGAACACGTCAACCGGATGATTGCCGACGGGCTTGGCTGCGAAACGACGAGCGCGGCGGCGCTGGCGCAACTGGTGCACGCAAAGACCGCCGGCAACCCTTTCTTTGTGCTTCAGTTCCTCTCTTCACTCGCCGACGAGAGATTGCTGACCTTCGATCACGAGGTCCGGCATTGGTCCTGGAATCTTGATTGCATTTGGGCCAAGGGTCACGCTGGCAATGTCGTCGACCTCATGGTCGGGAAGCTCGACCGTCTTCCTGATGAAGCCCAAAAAGCGCTGCAGCAGCTAGCTTGTCTCGGCAATCTTGCCGACGTCAGGACGCTCGCCACCGTGCTCGGGACCTCGGAGAATGAGGTCCACGCGGCTCTCTGGGAGGCGGTCCGAATCGAATTGATCGAGCGCCATCAACAGGCCTACAAATTTGTCCACGACCGGGTGCAAGAGGCCGCTTATTCGCTGATCCCGGAGGAGCAGCGCGCTGCGGCCCACCTCAGGATAGGGAGGCTTTTGGTCGCGCAGACGCCGCCCGAGAGCCGCAAAGAGGTGATTTTCGAGATCGTCAATCAGCTCAATCGCGGCGCCGAGTTGATCGCCTCGCAGGAGGAGCGGGAACTTCTTGCGGAATTGAACCTCATTGCAGGACGGCGGGCGCAGGCGGCGACTGCATACGCCTCGGCGCTGACGTATCTGGCCCGTGGCGCGGCGCTGTTGGCGGACGACTGTTGGACGCGCCGACGCGCGCTGACCTTCGGGTTGAAGCTACACTTGGCCGAATGCGAGTTCCTCACGGGCGAGCTGGCGAAAGCGGAAACCCGCTTGACGGAGCTTTCGCGCCGTGGCGCTGACACCGTCGAACGCGCGGCCGTCGCGGGCCTGCGCATTGATGTTTACACAACTCTCAATCGGACCGACAGCGCCATCGCCGTCGGTCTCGACTATCTAAGGCGCCATCTCGGCATCGACTGGTCGCCAAGTCCGACAGATGAGGAGGTGCAACGCGAGTACGGGCTGATCTGGTCGCAGCTTGGCAGCCGCTCGATCGAGGAGCTCATAGATTTGCCGTTGATGGCGGACCCGGCTTCCCCCGCGACGCTGGATATTCTGACGAGGCTCGTGGGAGCGGTGTGGCACACCAACGCGAACCTGGCGTGCATGGCGATCTGCCGAGCGGTCAATCTCAGCCTCGAGGGCGGCAATTGCGACAGTTCCTGCTATCACTATGTATCGCTTGGCTATATTGCCGGGCCGCGCTTCGGCGACTATGCGGCCGGATATCGATTCGGTCGAACTCGGCTGCGAACTGGTCGAAAAGCGCAAGCTGAAGCGCTTCCAGGCCAGGACCTATAAAGACTTCGGGGCTCACGTCATTCCATGGACGAAACATGTCCGCACCGGCCGCGATATCTTGCGGAGCGCGCTCGAAATCGCCAACCAGAGCGGCGATCTCACATTCGCCGGATACAGCTATGTCAGTTTGAACTCGAACTTCCTCGCAGCTGGAGATCCGCTCGTTGACGTGCAACGTCAAGTGGAAGTTGGCCTCGCGTTTGCGCGGAAGGTCCGGTTCCAGTTCGTCATAGACCTCGCCAGCGCGCAACTCGGCCTCGTCCGCACGCTGCGCGGACAGACGCGGAAATTAGGCTCTTTCGACAGCTGCGACTTTGACGAGCTTGAGGTCGAGCGGCGCTTCTCGGACACTCCAAATTTGGTTCTTGCGGAGACCTGCTACTGGGTCCGAAAGCTCCAGGCCCACGTCTTTGCGGGCGACTACGCCGCGGCGGTCGATGCGTCATCGAGGGCGCGGCGGCTGCCGTGGGCGTCGGTGGCGCACTTCGAGGAGACGCCGGAACATCATTTCTATGGCGCCTTGGCCCGGGCCGCCTGCTGCGGGACAGGCGCCGCTGACCAGCGCATGCGGCATCTGGAGGCTTTGACGGCCCACCACCGACAGCTTCAGATCTACGCGGACAATTGCCCGGAGAACTTCGAGAACCGAGCCGCGCTGGTCGGCGCCGAGATCGCCCGCCTGGAGGGTCGCGAGATCGACGCCGAGCGTCTTTATGAACAGGCCATACGCTCGGCGCGCGCCAACGGCTTCATTCACCATGTGGCGCTAGCCTATGAGCTCGCCGCCCGCTTCTACGCGGCGCGCGGCTACGACGAGATCGCCCGCCTGTATCTGGGAAACGCCCGCGACGGCTATCTGCGCTGGGGCGCCGACGCCAAGGTTCGGCAGCTCGACGAAACGTATCCGTACCTGAGAGACCGGAAGCCGCTCGGCGATTCGGCCGGCACGATTGGGACGGCCGTCGAACAACTCGATCTCGCCACCGTGATCAAGGTGTCGCAAGCCATCTCCAGCGAAGTCCTGGTCGAAAGACTGATCGACACCCTGATGCGCACAGCGATTGAGCAGGCTGGCGCGGAGCGAGGTCTTTTGCTTCTTCGGCGAGGCGCCGAGCAGCGGATAGAAGCGGAGGCCACGACGACCTGCGAAACGGTGACCGTGCTATTGCGCGACGAGCCGGTGGCCGAAGGCATGTTGCCTGTTTCGGTGCTGCACTATGTGCTGCACACCCGAGAGAGCGTGATTCTCGATGACGCCGCTGCCCAGACGACTTTTGCCGAGGACCCCTACATCCGCCAACGCCGGACTCGCTCCATTCTCTGCATGCCGCTGCTCAACCAGGCCAAGCTCACCGGCGTTCTGTACCTGGAGAATAACCTGGCTCCCCGGGTTTTCGCGCCCGCCCGCATCGCGGTCTTGAAGCTGCTCGCCTCGCAGGCGGCGATCGCGCTCGAGAAAAACCGCTCTGCGGACGCCTTGCGCGAGATGGAGCTCGCGTTGGCCCACGCGAACCGCCTCGAAACAATGGGACAGCTGACAGCGTCGATCGCTCACGAAGTGAATCAACCGATCGCCGCCACCGTAACCAACGCCCAGGCGGCCCTGCGCTGGCTCCGCCTCGACCCACCCGATCTGGACGAAGTCCGGCAAGCGCTCGACCGAATCGTCAGGGACGGCGCCCGGGCGGGCGCCGTCGTCCAGCGGATACGCAGTCTCAGTAAAAAGGCGTCGCCTCACGTCGACCAGGTGGAAATCAGCGCCGCAGCTCGCGAGGTGATTGAACTGACCCGCAGTGAAACAATGAAGAACGGCGTCTCGGTGCGGGCGGAGCTCTCCGACGGCCTACCGCAGATCCGCGGCGACCGTGTCCAGTTGCAACAGGTGATCCTCAACCTGATCCTCAACGCCATCGAGGCCATGAGCGGCATGAAAGAAGGCGCGCGGGAATTGGTGATTTCGACGGGCACGAACGTGTCGGGCGACATTCTCGTTTTCGTGCGCGACTCCGGTCCGGGGCTCCCGCCGGCCGATCAGGACAGTCTTTTCAAGGCCTTCTACACGACCAAACCGAACGGCCTGGGGCTGGGGCTGTCGATCTGCCGCTCGATCGTCGAAGGGCACGGCGGACGCTTATGGGCGAGCGCCAACGCGCCGGGAGGCGCAGTCTTCCAATTCACGCTGCCCGTCCAGTTGGAGATTGCGTGATTGCGACCGTCGCGGGTCTCGCCGCGAGCTCCATCGACTTGCAAAGGGCTGGTCCCGCATTCCGGTCGCGTTCGCCGACGCCGCCGATAGCCTAAACCAACGTGTAGGGCGCTCCCTCCCAAGCGACGCCCGGATATTCCCTTAAGTCAATTTCCATCGAGCCGGGACCGACGACATTCATGGCGTCTTTGCGGAAGGCCGAGAATGAATCGGGGCAGCCGCAGAGAAGTCTGATTTTCAGAGGCTGACATGCGGATGCTGTTGGCGGTTCTTGTGGCCATAATCGACGCCGATTGACATCATCGCGGCGCGCAGCCGACCGGAACGAGGACTCCATGATTTTCATCGCCCATGCGCTTTCTCGTGTGAAGCCCTCCGCCATCCTGACGGTGACGCAGAAGGCGCGCGATCTGAGAGCCCAAGGCCGGGACGTCATTTCGCTGTCGGTCGGAGAGCCGGACTTCGACACGCCGGACAACATCAAGGAAGCGGCCATCGCCGCGATCAGGCGCGGCGAGACCAAATATCCGCCTGTGCTCGGCATCCCGCCGTTGCGCGAGGCGATCGCCCAAAAATTCAAGCGCGAGAACGGGCTGGACTACAAAGCCTCCGACACGATTGTCGCCACCGGCGGCAAGCAGATCCTTTACAACGCGTTCCTGGTGACGATGAACAGGGGCGACGAGGTTATCATTCCGGCGCCGTTCTGGGTGAGCTACCGGCAGATGGTGCTAATCAACGGCGGCGTACCCGTCATAGCGCCGACAAAACTCGAGCAGGGATTCAAGCTGCAGCCCGAGGACCTTGAGCGCGCGATCACGCCGCGGACCAAGTGGGTCGTCCTCAACTCGCCGTCGAACCCAACCGGCGCAGCCTATACCCGCGCCGAACTGAACGCGCTGACCGAGGTCCTGATGCGGCATCCGCATGTCTGGGTGCTCACCGACGACATGTACGAGCACCTGGTCTATGGCGACTTCGAGTTCACGACCCCGGTCCAGGTCGAGCCCGCCCTGAAGCGCCGCACCCTAACGATGAACGGGGTCTCGAAGGCCTACGCCATGACCGGTTGGCGTATCGGCTATGCTGCCGGTCCGGCCGGGCTCATCAAGGCAATGGATATGGTCCAGGGGCAGCAGACCTCGGGCGCCTGCACGATCGCGCAATGGGCCTCAGTCGAGGCGCTGAACGGGCCACAGGATTTCATTCGCGAGCGCCGCAAGGCGTTCGAGGAGCGGCGCGACCTTGTCGTTTCGATGCTCAACCAGGCTAAGCACCTCAACTGCCCGAACCCGGAAGGCGCGTTCTACGTCTATCCGTCCCTTGCCGGCGCGATCGGCAAGACGGCCCCGTCGGGCAAGCTGATCGCCACGGACGCGGATTTCGTCGTCGAGCTTCTGGAGCAGGAAGGCGTCGCCGCTGTGCAGGGGTCCGCCTTTGGGCTCGGCCCAAACTTCCAGAGTCTCCTACGCGACATCGCCGCAGCAACTCGAAGAGGCGTGCAAGAAGATCCAGAAGTTCGCCGCAGAGCTCAGATAGGCCGGCCTGCGAGATGACCTCGGCGACGCTTCCTAGGGCAGGCTGCGCGACCTTGCATGAAGGTCGCCGCCGAACGTCCGATCCGCCCCGCCCCCTCACCGCCCCCTCGTCCGCGCGACAGGGATCGGCGCGAGGCGTAGCCGCCAGTTCGCGGGCATGACGTTGCCCCTCAGGCCTCCGCGCGGTTCGTCGTCGTCGTCCTTCGGCGGAAACATCACCGCGGCTGCGCAGACGAGGCCGCCGAACGAGGTCATGAAGCCGACATAGAGGAGGAAGATCGCCTCGACGCCGAGCCCGCTGTCATTGAAAAGCTTCCAGAATCCGAACGGATCGAACACGAGCAGCAGGGTCACGCAGAGAGCCCCGGCCAGCATCCCCAGGATCCAGTGGAAGATCATGTAGCGGACGAGCGGGTCGACCGTTTTCCGCGGCCCTCGGCGAGCCGTGGGCGGGCGCATCCTCGATCATGTCTGTTTCCGCCATCGGAACCTCCATCTGCAACCCGGCGCCCGTCTCCCGATGCGATTCCAACCGTTACCTTTTCATCATATCCAGAAGGCGGACCCGGTCAATTCGATCCGCCCGCGACAAAATCGCCATTCAGCGCCGCGCCTTCAAGGCGTCCGCCAGCCGCGCGGTGGCGGAGCCGGGCTTCAAGGGCTTCGGCTGGCTCTCGTGTGGCGCCCATGCGCTGAGCCAGAGGATGTCGAACGTCGCGCGCAAGCGGCCGTCCGGGTCGGCGAACCTATCCGCGTAAACCGCGGCGGCCTGCGCCAGAACGACGCGCCGAAGCGGCTTGCGGCTGCGGTCGACGAGCGCGTTCGCCGCGCCGAAGGCGCGCAGATCCCGCATCAGCCCAAAAATGTCGGCGTAGCGGACGGCGACGCGATCGAGGTCGACGACCGGCAGCGCCAGGCCGGCTCTTTGGGCCAGCGCGCCGAGCGCCCGCAATTCGACGAACGGCGCGACGCGCGGCGCGGCGCCGCCGAGGATTTCGCTCTCGGCCAGCGTCAGGCTCTGGCGCAGTTCGGTCAGCGTGTCGCCGCCGATGAGGGCGACGACGGCGAGGCCGTCGGGCGCGAGCGCCCGGCGCATCTGGATCAGCGCCCCCGGCAGGTCGTTGACCGTCTGCAGGGCGAGGAGCGACACGGCGAGGTCGAACCCGCCGTCGGCGAAGGGCAGTCGCTCGACGTCGCCGACTGCGGGCAAAAAATCGCCCGCGCCGAGGCTTGCAAGCGTGGGGGCGAGCCGGACGACTCCATCGACTTGTCCGCTTGCCGCCAGCGCGGCCGCGCCGTGCGGTCCCGGCGCGCCGAGATCGGCGGCCAGCGCGAAGCGGCGCTTGACCACGCCCACGCGGTCGATGAGGTCCTCGGCCGCCCGGCGCAGGAGAAAGTCCGCGCCGGGCTCCGCGCCGGCCCGCGCCCAGGCCCGGTCGAGCCGGCGATGGCCAAGCGCGCGGTCGAAGATCTGCGGCAACGAAGAGGGAGGCATCGTCCGTCCTTATGCGACGACCGGCCACGTCGCGCCAAGCCCCGCTTCGCGCTAGCCTTCGCCCATGCATGCGGATTTCACCCTTTCCGCGGACGAACCCGCCGCGCCCGGCTGGCGCCGGCGCGCGCGCGATTGCGCGCTCATGCTGGCGAAAGGCGCGGTCGACACCCTTTATCCGCCGACCTGCCTCGCCTGCCGCGCGGCGACCGACGCGCATGGCGCGCTCTGCCCGCGCTGCTGGAGCGCGATGCGGTTCATCGAACGGCCCTTTTGCGAGCGCCTCGGCACGCCGTTCGAGCAGGATCTCGGCGACGGCCTCCTGTCGCCGCAGGCGATGGCCGACCCGCCGGTCTTCGCCCGCGCCCGCGCCGTCGCTCGGTTCGAGGACGGCCCGGCGCGCAAGCTCGTCCACCGGCTGAAATATTCCGACCGCGCCGAGCTTGCGCGGCCGATCGCGCGCTGGATGGCGCGGGCGGGCGCCGATATCCTCGCCGACGCCGACTGCCTCGCGCCCGTGCCGCTGCACGCCGTCCAACTCTGGCGGCGGCGCTTCAATCAGGCCGCCATGCTGGCGCGGGAGATCGCCCAGGCTAGCGGCAAGCCCTGCGACGTCGGCGCGCTCCTCAGGGTCAAGGCGACCCACAGCCAGGTCGGCCTCAGCCGGACGCAGCGGGCCGAGAACGTCCAGGGGGCGTTTAAGGCCGCCGGCGGCGCCGTTGTGAAAGGCCGCAACGTCGTGCTTGTCGACGACGTGCTGACATCCGGCGCAACCGCCAACGCCGCCTCCCGGGCGCTCCTGCGGGCGGGGGCGAAGCGGGTCGACGTGCTGGTGTTCGCGCGGGTTGTTACGAGCGCGTGACCGCCTATATTGTTGGGGTTTGGCGGGTATTGTCTAGGTAGGCGGGCCTTTAGGGGAGTCGAATTCGAAGTGAAGCCGGTCGTCATCTACACCAAAGCGACATGTCCTTACTGTCACGCCGCCAAGGCGCTTTTGGCTAAAAAAGGCGTGGCGTTCGAGGAAATCGGGGTCGACGGCGACCGGGCGGCGCAGGCGGCGATGGCCGCAAAAGCCAACGGCCGCTCGACGGTGCCGCAAATCTTTATCGGCGGCGCGCCTGTCGGGGGGTGCGACCAATTGTACGATCTTGATGGCGCGGGCGAACTGGACGCGTTGCTGGCGGGCTGACCCATGATCAAATACGCGCTCGGCTGCGCCGGGGGACATGAGTTCGAGAGCTGGTTTCCCGATAGCGCGGCTTACGAAAAGCAGCGCAAGCGCCTGCTCGTCGCCTGTCCCGAGTGCGGCTCGACCGCTGTCGACAAGGCGATCATGGCCCCGGCCGTCGTCGGCGACCGGAGTCCGCACGACGCGCCTCCGGCGAACCTGCTCGACGCCAAGCGCCGGCAGGCGCGCGAGATGGTGGTTCGCCTGCGGCAGGAGATCGAGGCCAACACCGACGACGTCGGCGGCAAGTTCCCCGAGGTGGCGCGCGCCATTCACGCCGGCGACGAACCCGAACGGGCGATCCGCGGCCAGGCGAGCCCCGATGAAGCGCGCGCGCTGATCGAGGAGGGCGTCGGCGTCATGCCGATGCCGGCGCTCGCCGACGAAATGAACTGAAGCGGGACCGGCGCTCGATTTTCACATGGATCTCAGAGCTTCACCGCCCCGAGCATGCCGGTCCGCTGGTGGCAATTCCGATATTCGAAGAACTGTTCCGAAGCCTTCGCGACCGACACTTCGTGATAGAGCCGCAGCTTGGCTGAAGGGCCGAACTTGACCAGATATTTCATGGCGGCGCCGAAGATCGCGACGTGGGTCGGGTGCGACTCCGACCAACGTTCAAGAGCGGCGAGGCTCTTCCACCAGCTCATCCCAAACGATTTCTCGACCGGCCGCGCGTCGGCGCCAAGTTGGATCATGTAGCGGTTGGCAAAGCATCCGACCGACAGACCCTCGTCGCGCAGGAAATCCATTCCCTCTTTCAGCACCGGCTCGATGTCTGTCAGGTATAGGCCTCGTTCCATCGCCTCCATGTCGGACCAGTCCTGTCCGGATCGGATGAGGCAGAGATTATTATGGCCGTGAACGCGGATGCGCGAACCGATCCTTTCCGCGCGCGCCTCGCCGGCGGGCGCCATGTCGGAGATCTGCGACATGGGGATCCGGTCCCGCATGCCGCCCCAGTAGGCATGCTCCTGGATGTCCGCGCTGAGGCCCGGAGCGAGCGTCGCTATCCCTTCCGGGCGGCCGATCGACGAGAACAGGGTCTCGTAACCTTCGACCGAAGGACGCAGGGCTTCGATGAAAAAGCCGACGGGGCTCCCTTCACGCCCATCGCCTGTCCAAACCTCGCGTGCTCCCGGGAACCAGCGATCGAAGGCGGCGGGTTCGTCCCAATACGCCGCGGCGACGACATTCGTTCGCCCGACCTCATCGACATAGGCCGCGCGATCCGAGTGCGCGGGCCCGTCGTCCCGCCCGAACACGACCGCCAAATCGTCGAGGGCGGCGTCCGCCGCCGCGCGGTAGGCGTCTTCATGCTGGACCCCGAAATAGGCCATGATAACCTGCTTGACCGACGGAGAATGGCGGGCGACGAAGGCAGGATAGGGCGGGGCGTAGTCGTCCGGAATGCGGCGGTGGCGGGTTCGCTCGCGCCTCAGTTGCGGTGGTATCGCGGACTCCACAAGGGCTCTCCACTGTAAGTTGGAAGCGGGACGGGCGCTGGCGCGCCAAGTCCGGGGAGTTGGGTTCAGGAAAGCGCCGCAGCCGTCGGCCCGGGCAGGCTGCTGGGAGCGGCTTCAACTCTCGGAGCGGCGGCGGGCTTGGAGTCGACGGGCAGGGCGAAGCGCTCCACGCGGCGGGCGGGGGCATTGTTGAAGAGCAGTCTCGTCACGTCCGGGCGGGAATAATGCCCGGCGGGGTCGGCGGCAGCCTTGGCGACGCCAATCGCCGCCAAATCGATTTCGGCGTAGAGCAGGCCCTCCTGATCCGGCGGCAGGGGCTCGGCGATCGAGCTTCCGTCCGGACCGAAGATGCGCGCGAAGCCTCCGCCGGCGTGAAGCAAGGGATGTTTGTTTGGCAAGTCGCAGAGCTCGTCGACCATCGCCTGCGAAACCGTGGCGCAAGGCGCAATCACAAAGCATGATCCTTCGACTGCGTAGATCAGAGAAGCCGCGTTGTTGACTTCGGCGCCGAGGGCGTGGGCGAAGGGATCGTAGAGCGAGAAGCTCGGCCAGGACGCCACGTGCACCTGCTCGTTCTGAGCATACATGGCGTATTTCGACAGCGGCTGGAGATGTTCCCAGCAGCAAAGCGCCCCGACGCGCCCCAGCCCCTGGATGTCGTGCACGGCAAGGTCGCTTCCGTCGCCTTCGCCATAGACGGTTCGTTCGCAGTGGGTGGGACGGAGCTTGCGGCGTTTGGCGATCGTCTCGCCGTCCGGCCCGATGAACCATTGGGAGATGTATAGGCTGCCGCCGTCTCGTTCGGACAACCCGAGAACCGCGGTGACGCCCGCCTTCCCGACCGCAATTCGAATTCGCTCCGCTTCGGCGCTATCGTACGACAGCGAGTTCTCGAAATAGCGCGACACAAAACCGCGGCCGATCGCCCATGCGGGACTGTCGAGCCAGATGTGCCATGGATAGCCCGGGATGAAGACCTCCGGGAAGGCGACCAGCTTCGCGCCGTTAGCCGCAGCTTCGCCAATCAGCGCGATCGTCTTGTCGACGCTGCCCTTGAGATCGAGAAACGCCGGGGCGGCCTGGACGGCGGCGACTTTATACTTCGCGTTCGACATATCCAAACCTCCGGTTCCTTTGTCTGTCCCCGCCGTTGCGGGGGAATGCGGTCTTCGAACCTCACCTTGGCCCGATGGCGGCGAGCCGTCTTGGCGCGCCGCGCAAGAAAAATTGACTGGATGCGACAAGGACGCGCCGCCAGTCTCGGCGGCGGCTTTTTGAGGTCTGCGCACGTGCATTCTTCCGCGGTCCTTCGCTGTCTTGCGCCCGAGCGCGCCATTTCCGAGCCAAGGGGCGCCGCGCCGACTGACGTCGGCCGCCAACCTACGGTCTTGAAAGCGTTGGTAGACTTGACTCCATCGCCGCGCCGTCTCACTCCTCGGTTGATGGGTGGAGGCCGCATGGACCGCCAGACGCTCTCCCTTTGGCAGGAATGGCGCGACCAGCTCTGGTCCACGTTCGTTCGTCTCGAAAGTCATTCGGACGACAGCGAATTCTACGGCCGTGTCGAGCGCATGAACCCGGCAAGCAACAGGCTCTCTCGGGTCATGTCCACGCGCCAAGTCACCGAGCGCACGCCCTCGCACCTGCGCTCGGACCCCCAGGATCTGGTGTTGGTCGCGGTGCAGCTTTCCGGGCACGGGTTTGTCGAGCAGGATGACAGGCGCGCTCGAATGGAGATTGGCGACTTTGGAATCTACGAAACGACGCGTCCGTATCGGTTGGCGTTCGACGGCCCGTTTGAGCAACTCATCCTCCGCTTGCCGCGCCATCACTTCGCTTCGCGCTTGCCGCTGTTAGGGCGAGCGACGGCGCGCAGCTACGAAGGGCGGCGAGGGCCCGGCTCGGTGGCGGTCGGCTTCGCCCGGCAACTTGCGGATGCAGCGTCGAGCCTCAGCGACGAATGCCTGGAATGTTTCGAGGGCGCCGCCGCCGATGTGTTCGCGACGGCGATCCATCTGGCTCACGAGGGAGAAGATCCCGAGAATCGGACAAGGCTCGAGCGGATTCAACAACGCATGCTCGGCGGCCTGCGCGACCCCGAGCTCGACGTCGGGGATATTGCGGCGAGCGAGGGCCTATCAGTCAGGAGCCTTCAGCGCGCCTTCCAGATGGACGGCGCGACCCCGACCCGCTGGGTTCTGGCGCAACGTCTGGATCGGGCGGCGAGCGACCTGCGAAACGTCGCTTTCGCTCGCCGCTCGATCACCGATATCGCGCTGTCTTGGGGGTTTAACGACATGTCGCACTTCAGCCGCGCGTTCCGCGAGCGCTTCGATGTCAGCGCTCGCCAGTGGCGCCGCGGAGGATCCGGATCTGCTCGCTCCGACGAGACCGGTCGCCGCTAGTTCGGGTTCACCCGGAATTCCTGCGCCTCGACCACCGTCGTTCCGATCATGGTGCGCACCGAGACGCGGAACGGCATCCAGACGTGGTCGGCTTCGATCGGCGCCAGCCAGACCTCGAGGTCCTTGTTCGCGGCCATGAACTTGGTGGCCGGGCGGTTCGGACTGTGGCCCGAGATCGGCACGTAGCGAGCGGCGCAGACCACGACCGGCCCATCGTAGCCCTTCGCCTTGGCGTCGCGTTCGCCGACATAAGTGAGGTCGATGTCGAACCGGGTGTAGCCGTCGAAGATCGGGATCTTGCGATTGCAGGCTTCGGACGGCGCCATGGCGCCGGAGGCAGGGGCGGGAATCACCACCGCGCCGACCGGATCGACGATGTTCTGCTCGTCGTGCGGACCGAGCGGAATGCGGTCCGGCTTCTCGTCGAACGGCGGAGCGATATCGATGCCGGTGACGGTGTTGCCGGAGAGCGCCATGCGGATCGTGCGCGTCATTTGCGAACTGGCGGCGGTGGTGGCGAAGGTCGCGGGCGAAATACGGCCCTGGACGATCGCGCCGTTCCCGGTCGAAGCGCCGCGCGCGTTGGCCAGCAGGCGCGCAAGGCCGGTGAGCCTGGCGTCGGCGCGGATCGCATAGCTCGTGGGGGAGAGCTTCGCGTCGAGAACGGCCTGGCCGATCGGCAGGCCGATCAGCGACACGCGGTAGGTGGCGTGCAGCATGTCGGCTTCGGCCGGCGGAGAAACCAGCGCCGCGGCCGCCATGAAGAGGCCGAGGCCCAACCCTATCGATGGCGGCGACATCACGTCATGGCTCCGGTTCCGAATCGCTCAAAGCTTCCCCTCGCGATTAAGCACAAAATCCGGCGTCATTGCGCCGGCGCCAAGGAAACTCGCGGCGAGCCAAAAAAGTCACGGGGCCCGCGTGTCAAGACCTTGCGGCGACCTCGCAGCCGGACTTAACATCCTGGCATGGTCGAGACGGTCATCTCCATCCGCCCGGCGCGGCTCGGCGACGAGGGCGACATCGCCGCGGTGCACGACGAGGCGTGGCGCGAAGCCTATCGCGGCGTCATTCCCGGCCGCGAGCTCGAGCGCATGATCGCGCGCCGGGGTCCGACGTGGTGGCGGATGGCGATTTCCCGGCGGACCCCGTTGCTTGTGCTCGAATACGGCGATTCCGTCGTCGGCTACGTCAGTTACGGACGCAACCGGGTGCCGGCGCTCGGCTACGGCGGGGAGATCTTCGAGCTCTACCTTTCGCCCGAATGTCAGGGCTGCGGCTTCGGCCGGCGCATGTTCGCGGCCGCGCGCAAGGACCTCGAGGGCCACGGCTACGGGTCGTTCGTCGTCTGGGCGCTAGCCGACAACGAGCGGGCGGTCGGCTTCTACAGCCAGCTCGGCGGTCGAGTGGTGCGGCGCGCGCATGAGACTTTTGGCGGTCAGGAGCGCGAACGGGTCGCTTTCGGCTTTGGTTGAGGCGGCTTCGCCGCTATAAGCCGCCCGGCGCCGCAGACCGCACGTCGGGTCTTTAAATAGAGAGCGGCGCCACCCTGGAGCAACGCCCTTGAATCTGAACGCTGTCACGATCGGCAAGAACGCCCCCCATGACGTCAACGTCGTGATCGAAGTGCCGATCGGCGGCGAGCCGATCAAATACGAGATGGACAAGGCGAGCGGCGCGCTGGTCGTCGACCGGTTCCTCTATACGTCCATGCGCTATCCCGGCAATTACGGTTTCATTCCCCACACGCTGTCGGACGACGGCGATCCGTGCGACGTGATCGTCGCCAACACCCGCGCCATCGTGCCGGGCGCGATCATCAGCTGCCGGATCGTCGGCGTGCTCATCATGGAGGACGAAGGCGGCGGCGACGAGAAGCTGATTGCGGTGCCGTCGGAGAAGCTGACCAAGCGCTATGCGGGCATTCACAATTATTCCGATCTGCCGGAGATCACCGTTCATCAGATCGAGCACTTCTTCGCCCACTACAAGGATCTCGAGCCGAACAAGTGGGTCAAGATCATCCGCTGGGGCGACGCCGAAGAGGCGCGCAAGCTGGTGGTCGAAGGCGTCGAGCGGGCGAAAAAAGCCAAGGGCTGAGCGCGAAGCCGACTTGGGCTTGGAGGGGGACGATGAAACGCTCATTCGTGGACGCCCGCATCGACGAGATGCAGGCCCTGTGCGACCGACTGGGCGTTGTGCTCCCCGGTTTCGCCCATTGGGGGAAGGCCGAGTTTCTGGCCGACCCCGACTCCGCCGCCTTCATCGCTGCGCGCGGCCTCGGCTGGAACGTGGTGGAATTCCGGCCAGGCGCCTTCGCGACCGACGGGTTGACGCTTTTCACCCTGCGGATGGGCGACTGGCGGGACCTCGCGACGAAGCGCGGCCGCCTTTACGCGGAAAAGGCGATCATGAGCCTCGACGGGCAGAGGGCCCCGCACCATTACCATGTGGTCAAGACCGAGGACATCGTGAACCGGGGCGGGGCGCGGTTCGTGGTCGAGCTCTTCCGGGTGAACGGGCAGGGCGAGCCGACGAAGGACCGCTTCCACGTTCTCAAGGACGTCAGCGTGCTCGACCTTGGCCCCGGCGACCAGGTGCGGCTCGAACCGGGGGAGAGCCTGACGCTCGAGCCCTATGTCGCGCACGCCTTCTGGGCCGAGGGCGGGACGGCGCTCGCCGGCGAAGTGTCGCTCGCCAACGACGACTCGACCGACAACTATTTCGTCCCTGGGCTCGCGCCGCCCGGTCCGATCGTGGAGGACGCGCCGGCGCGGCGCGTGACGGTCAGGGACTATAGTTGGCTCCAAGCGGGATGAATTCTGACCGAATCGCGCCAGGCCCTCATCCGGCCGCTCGCGCGGCCAACTTCCCCCTGAGGGGGAAGGGGACCCCCTCTCCCACCGGGAGAGGGAAGCCGCGAAGCGGCAGGGTGAGGGTTTGCTGGCGCAACCCTAAGTCATCACCCTTCAGACCGGGCCGCCGGCCCGCTTGACCCGGATTTCCACCGATGAGCCGTCCCTTCGAACTGCAGGGCCATCGCGGGGCGCGCGGGCTCTTTCCAGAGAACACGGTCGAAGGGTTTTGCGGCGTGCTCGCGGTCGGCGTGACGAGCGTCGAGCTCGACGTGGCGATGACGGCGGACGACGTCCTGGTCGTGACCCATGATCCGGTCCTGAACCCCGATCTCACGCGCGGGCCTGGCGGCGCATGGCTCCCGGCCGCCGGGCCCGCGGTGCGTAGGCTCCGGCTCGCCGAACTCGAAACCTACGACGTCGGCGAGGCGCGGCCCGGCGGCGCGGCCGCCCGCGCCCATCCGCTGCAGCGCGCCTTCGCGACGGCGGGCATTCCGACACTCGAGTCGGCGCTCGAAGCGCTCGCTCCCTCGGGCGTCGCCGTCGACGTCGAGCTCAAGACCGATCCGCTCCACCCTGAATGGAGTTCCGCCGCCGGCCGAGATGGCGGACGCGGTCATTGCGCTGGCGGGCCGGCTCGGCGCGCTCGATCGCCTGGGCGTCCGCTCGTTCGACTGGCGCGGCCTCTGTCATCTGCGTGACCGCTGGCCTCGAGTCCCGCTCGGCTGGCTGACCGCGCCCGAGACGGCCAACCCGACATGGCGGGGCGTGGTCGCTCAATCCAGCCTTTCGGTCCCGGCGACGGTGGCGGCGGCAGGAGTGGCCGGCGCCAGGCATGGGCGCCCGATTTCCGCGAGCTCGACCCGGACCTCGTCGCCGAGGCCCACGGGCTGGGGCTCCGCGTCGTTCCCTGGACGGTCAACGAACCGGATGTGATGGCCCAGCTGATCTCCTGGGGCGTCGAGGGCCTCTGCACCGACCGGCCAGACCTCGCGCGAATCGTGATGGCCGAGATGGGACTGGCGCTGCCGCCCCCTTACCCTCGGCCCTGACCCGCAATTGTCGCCACGCCCGCCTGGTTCGCGGACCGCGATGTTCGGACCAACTCCCAGCTATTTCAATGGCTTAAGGGGTGAAGCCGACGACTCTGCCCTCCATGACTCAATGTTTTCAAAGGGTTACGCGAAGGTTGGGGCGCCGGGGCCTGGGCGTCCAGCGTCGCCCGCCTGTTCGGCCCCCAGCGGACTCCGGCCGCCGCAGATTTGATCAGCAGCGCGGTCGGCCTGGTCATCGAACCGGGGCGCCTTGTAGCCGCGCTCGGCTCGAGCGCGGGACGCGGTCCATAGGGCGTTCGGAAGAACGCCCGTCTGTCGACGGGCTATGGATCGCGTCTGCAGGGCGCCGCCGCTCACGTCTTCGCCAGCCTCGCCATCGCGTCGAAGAACCGCGCCCGGAACCGCTCGGCGTCGACCGCGACCGCGACCTCGGTGTTGGCGAGCCGCCCCCAGCGGCCGTCCCAGTCGACCACGGTCGCCCCCGTGGTCAGGCGCCCCGCGGTCTCGACGTCGACAGCGGCGCGGCGCGTCTCGACCAGCGTCGGATCGAGCGCGACGGCGACGGCGAGCGGGTCGTGCATGATCAAAAACCGCCGCCCCGTCCGCCCTTCCATCCGCTCGAAATAGAATCGCGCCGAGTTGGCGAGGAAGGCCGTCAAGGCTTTGGCGCGGGCGCTGTCGCCGCAGCGAACGGCTAGCGCCTCGAGGTCGGCGCCGTCGATCGTGACCTTGTGGGTCACGTCGAGGCCGATCGCGACGATCAGCGCGCCGCCCGGTCCGCCGAAGGCGCGGAACACGATCCGCGCCGCCTCCGGATCGTGCCAGATGTTGAACTCCGCGCTCGGCGTCACGTTGCCCTGAACCGTGTAGGCGCCGCCCATGATGACGAAGCGCTTGACGAGGCGCGGCAGCTCGGGCTCGCGCATCGCCGCGAGCGCGATGTTGGTCAAGGGCCCGGTGGCGATGAGAACGAGCCGTCCGGCATGCGCGCGCGCCGCAGCGACAATCGCGTCGACCGCATGGGAGGCCTCAGCCGGCTCTGGCGGGTCGGGCAGGATCGCATGCCCGAGCCCCGTCGCGCCGTGAACCGCGCGCGCGTCGTTCGGCTCGGGCGCGAGCGGGAACGCGGCGCCCGGCGACACCGGAATGTCCGCGCGGCCGGCGAGCGCGAGCACGGCGCGGGTGTTGCGGGTCGCGTTGGCGAGACTCACATTGCCGACGACGGTCGAGACGCGGAGAAGGTGCGCGCCCGTCTCCGCGCAGGCGTAGAGGAGGGCGAAGGCGTCGTCGATGCCGGTGTCGACGTCGACGAACAGGGTTTCGGGCGATTGCGACATGGGGGCCATGGGGGCGCCTCTCCGCGCGTGGGCGGGTCTGATCCCGGCCTGCTTCCGCCGCTTATTCTTGCGCGCCGGCCCCGCCGCCGTCAAAGTCGCCCGCGCCGGCCAAACGGGCGCGTGCGGACGTCAGCAAACTCCGGCACAATGGCGGCGCAATGGAACTCCAAAGCCGGCCCGCGACCGTCATCGCGAGGAGCGACCCCCGGGTCGAAGAGCCAGTCGAAGAGGCCGGGGGGACGAAGCAATCCATGCCGCCGCCGCGCCCTGCGGCATGGATTGCTTCGCCTTCGGCTCGCAATGACGGCGGGGGAATTTGGCAGCCCGGCTGTGGACGGCCAAACAGGAGGCGCGCATGATCTCCGACTGGGACGACGCCTACGACAACGCGGGACACATCGGCGACGCCGAGGTCTTTCCGAAATTGTGGGCTGCGCGGGCCGCGACCTTCGAGGGCGAGCGGCTGGCGGTCGGGCGCGCCAAACTCGATTGCGCCTACGGCGAAGGCCCTCGCGAGCGGCTTGACCTGTTCTTCCCGGACGGTCCGCCGAAGGGTCTCGTCGTCTTCGTTCACGGCGGCTTCTGGATGCGCTTCGACAAATCCTTCTGGTCGCACCTCGCCGAAGGACCGGTTCGCCGCGGCTGGGCGGTCGCCGTGCCGAGCTATGCGCTCGCTCCCGAGGTTCGCATCCGCGACATCACCCAGGCGATCGCGCGGGCGATCGCCTACGCCGCGAGCCGCGCGTCCGGGCCGATCGCGCTCGCCGGCCACTCGGCCGGCGGCCACCTGGTCGCGCGCATGGCCTGCCTCGACGGGCCGCTGCCGGCGCCCGAGCGGGCGCGCCTCGTTCGCGTCGCGCCGATCAGCGGCCTCTTCGACCTGCGCCCGCTCATGCGGACGCGGATGAACCGGACGCTCGGCCTCGACGAGGCGGAGGCCGTCGCCGAAAGCCCGGCGCTGGCGCGCCCGCTCCCGGGGCTCAATCTCACTGCCTGGGTCGGGGCCGACGAGCGGCCGGAGTTCGTGCGCCAGAGCGAACTCATCGCCAATATCTGGGCGGGGCTCGGCGCCGCGGCAAAGTGCGTGCGCCTGACCGGGCGCCATCACTTCGACGTGATCGGCGAACTGACGGACTCCGATTCCGCCTTGACCGCCTATCTCGCGCCCTGAACGATCGGGGCCGGGAAGAAGCCGCGCCGCGCCTTGGCGAGCCAGCGCGCGCCGAGCATGAGCGCGACGACGGCGAGGCCGGTCGCAAGCCCGATCCACACGCCGACGCCGCCGAGCGGCGTCGCAAAGCCGAGCGCGAGGCCGATCGGCGCGCCGACCCCCCAGTAGCCGACGAGCGCGATGACCAGCGGCCAGCGGGAATCGTGCAGGCCGCGCAGCATGTTGGCGAGCGTCGCCTGGGCGCCGTCGAACACCTGGAAGATCGCTGCGACCCGCAGGAGCGTGACGGCGATTCCGACCGCCGCGGCGTTCTCCGGCGCGTCGACCGCCAGGAACGGCGAAATGAGCAGCCGTGGCGCGGCAATCATCACCGCGGCCGACAGCAGCGCGTAGGCGAGCGTGACGCCGAAAGCAGCCTCGCCGGCGCAGGCGATTGCGCTTTGGTCATGCGCGCCATAGGCGCGACCGATCCGGACCGACACGGCCTGACCAAGCCCCAGCGGGATCATGAAGGCGAGGCCCGCGATCTGCAGCGCGATCGTATGCGCCACGAGGGTGGCAGGTCCAAGAAGTCCCATCGCCAGGCTCGCGCCAGAAAAGATCCCGACCTCCGCCATGATCATCAGGCCGATCGGCAGGCCGAGCCGCCACAGCGCGGCGAGTTCGCCAAGGGCCGGCCGCCAGGGCGGGGCGAACAGCCTTAGGCGGCGCAAGCGCGGATCGATCAGGGAGAAGGCGACGAGCAGCCCGAGCATCAGGGTCTGCGACAGCGTGGTCGCCAGGCCCGAGCCGGCGATGCCGAGCGCCGGCAGACCGAATTTGCCGAAGATAAGGACGTAATTTGCGAGCGCGTTGAAGACGACCGCCACGAGCCCGGCGAGCAGGGGCAGACGCGGACGCTCGAGCGCGGCAAAGACCGAGCGCGCCGCAAAGAACATGAGACTGGGCGCGAGCGCCCATTGGTACGCCCGCATGTAATGGCCGGCGTCGCGGGCGAGGTCGGGCGGCTCGCCGATCGCCGTCAGGATCGCCGTTGTCTGCGACAAGAGGAGCCATCCGGCGGCCGCGATCAGGAGAGCCGAGAGAAACGCCTGATGGGTCGCTCGCCTCACGCCCTCGTGCGCCTCTCCCCCGCCAATCTTCTTGGCTGCGATCGGCGACAACGCCCCGACCGCTCCGACGCCCAGCAGGAAGATCGGCTGGTAGAGATTGAACCCGAGCGCGCCGGCGGCGAGCGCGCCGGGCGAGAGGAGGCCCAGCATCACATAGTCGGTGGTCGTCATCACGGTGACAGCGAGGTTTGCAAGGATCAGCGGCCAGGCGAGCACGAGCAACGCGCCGGCCTCGAGGGCGAGCAGGCCACTGGCGGAAAGCGTTCCGGCCGGTCGAGGCGCGGCAAACATGATCGACCCCTGGCGCGAGCAAAGCCGGCGGTGATAGCCGAATGCAGCATTCGGAACAATCTCGCGTTGAGGGCCGTTCGATTTATTTGCGGGAGCGCCTATCCTGATGGGCCTATGGACGCTACGGCATTCAAACGAGTCGATCAGTCTTCGGGTCCCAAGCCGTCGCGTTCCTTCTCCGCGAAGCGGGGAAGGTGGCCCGGAGGGTCGGATGGGGTGCGGAAAGCAGGGAGGGCTCGTTGAAGGCTCGGGCTGACGGTCGTGCAATCCAATCCCAGTTGCGGCAGCGGGCCACACCCCATCCGGCGCTTCGCGCCACCTTCCCCAGCAAAGCTGGAGAAGGCGTCCGCGCTGCGATTTGAAATGTGTGAATGCCGTAGGCCCCTTGGACGAGAGGACGATTGCATGATCGAGCTGTACACCTGGAGCACGCCCAACGGACGCAAGATCCCCATCATGCTCGAGGAGATCGGGCTGCCGTACACGGTCAAGCCCGTCAACCTCGGCAAGAACGAGCAGTTCGATCCGGCCTTCCTCAAAATCTCGCCAAACAACAAGATCCCGGCGATCGTCGATCCCGACGGGCCGGGCGGGCCGTTCACGCTGTTCGAAAGCGGGGCGATCCTCGTCTACCTCGCCGAGAAGACCGGAAAGCTCCTCGCGCCCTCCGGCGCGGAGCGCTACCGGGCGCTCGAATGGGTCTTCTGGCAGATCGGGGGCATCGGGCCGATGTTCGGGCAGCTCGGCTTCTTCGCCATCCGGTCCGAGGAGAAATCGGCGCTCGCGATCAAGCGCTTCACCGACGAATGCGCCCGGCTTCTCAAGGTGATGGACCGCCGTCTCGGCGACAGCGCCTATCTCGCCGGTCCCGACTACACCATCGCCGACATCGCCTGTTACACATGGACGAAGGCGGGCGCGACATTTCTGGAGCCTGTTCTCGGCCCGACCATAGAGGCATGCCCCTCGGTGTCTCGCTGGCTCGAGGCGGTCGGCGCCCGCGAGGCGGTTCAGCGCGGCATGGCTGTGCCGAAGGTGTGAGGGCTTCTCCCGATCGCGACCGCCTGGCTGCCATGACAATGACCTCATCCTGAGCCTGTCGAAGGATGATCCAGCGGCCGCGGCGTTCGTGCGTGCTGGAGCGTCCTTCGAGACGCGTCGCCTATGGCGCCGCTCCTCAGGACGAGGCGAGAGGGGCGGGCTTGGCAGCCAACCAGCGCCTGCGGCGCGCCATTATGGATGGCGTGGCGATCCGGGGGGTCGCCGCGTTCCTTCGGGCTCCTCGCGATGACGGACCAGGGGAAGCGTCTGAAGCGCGTCGGGCGCGCTTGACAGGGCGGGCGATCGACGGTAGGTTCGTAAACGTTTACGGTCCCGGAAAGACGGGGCCGCGGGAGTGAAACTCAGTCCAGGAGGCGTGCGTCGATGGAGATGAAAGCCGTCCTTGTCGGCTGTGGCGCAATGAGCAAAGCCTGGCTCGAGGCCGCTCGCAAGATCCCCGAATTGAAAATCGTCGGCCTCGGCGGACCTCGACCGCGAGCGGGCGGCCCAGCGCGCCGCCGAATTTGCGCTCGCCGACGCGACGATTGCGGGCGACGTGCGCACGCTCCTCGCCGAGACGCGCCCCGATCTCGTGTTCGACGTGGTCGTGCCGCAGGCCCGCCACGACGTGGTCGCCGCGGGCCTTGCCGCCGGCTGCCACGTGCTCAGCGAAAAGCCGATGGCCGAGACGCTCGAAGACGCGCGCGACCTGATCGCCCGGGCGAAGGCTGCGGGACGCATCCACGCCGTGGTGCAGAACCGCCGCTATTGCGAGGGCGTCCGGCGGATCGGCCGGGCGCTCGGCGCGGGCGCGATCGGCGAACTCACGAGCGCCCACGCCGACTTTTTCCTCGCCCCGCATTTCGGCGGTTTCCGCGAGGACATGGACCACGTCCTGTTGCTCGACATGGCGATCCACGGCTTCGACGCTCTGCGCGCCATGACCGGGCTCGACGGCGTCAACGTCTATTGTCGCGAGTGGAACCCGCCCTCCTCCTGGTATCGCCAGGGCTCGTCGGCGGCGGCGGTGTTCGAGCTCGATAACCACGCGCTCTTCACCTACCGCGGCTCCTGGTCAGCGCCGGGCCTGCGGACTTCGTGGGAATGCAGCTGGCGCTTTGTCGGAACCCTGGGGTCGCTGACCTGGGACGGCGCCGAGGCGATCCGGATCGAGGTCGCGCGGCCCGGCGCGCGCGACGGCCTGTTCGACGCGGTCGAGCCGGTCGAGCCGCCGCCGCTCGCCGCGAACGACCGCATCGGCGGCCATTTCGGCGTGCTCGCCGACTTCGTCGCGGCGGTGCGCGAAGGCGCGCAGCCCGAGACGGCCGGCAAAGACAACATCCGCTCGCTGGCGATGGTCCTCGGGGCAATCGAGAGCGCGGAGGTTGGGCGGCGCGTCAGCATCATCATGTGACCCCGATGAGAGGCCCCATGACCGACGGACTGCTCGAACGCTATCGGCGCGATGGGTATGTCATGATCGAAGACCTTGTCGGCCCGCAGGAAGTGACGGAGCTGCGCGACGAAGCCGCGCGGCTTTGTCTCGAGAAGGGCAAGGCTCTCGGCGGCGCTTCGGACATGACGCAGAGCGACCCGCTCGCGGCCTATCTTGCGATCCATTTCCCTCACAAGCTGTCGGACCGGTTTCGCGCCGCGCTCGCTCATCCGCGCATCGTCGAGGCGCTGACGACGCTGATTGGCCCCAACGTCAAATGCATGCAGTCGATGCTGTTCATCAAGCACGCCGGCAAAGCGGGGCAGGCCTGGCATCAGGACGAGGATTTCATTCCCACTCAGCGACCGCTCCCTGACGGCGGCCTGGATCGCTCTCGACGACGCTGCGATCGACAACGGCTGCTTGTGGGCGATCCCCGGCTCGCACCGCCCCGGCGTCCTCTGGCCGCTGCGTCGGCATGCCAACCCCGAATACGACTCGGTTCCCGAGTCCTTCGACTTCCCCTACCAGGAGGAAGACGCGCGGCCGATCGAGGTCGCGGCCGGATCGGTTGTCTTCTTCAACGGCTACCTGCTTCACAAATCGCTCAGGAACCGGAGGCAGAGCGGCTTCCGGCGCGCGCTCGTCAACCACTACATGAGCGCCGAATCGCTGCTTCCGTGGTGGCGCGCCGACGGACCCAGTCCGCCAACGCACGATCTCAGAGACATCATTCTGGTGGCGGGCCATGATCCGTACGCCGCCCGAGGCTATGAAGACGTGAACCAGCCCTACATCCGTTCCGAAGTCGCAGGCGACCGCCTCGGTTCGGCGCCCGATCGGGCTCAACATTGAACGGGACGTCCATGAGAGAGCTGCTCGACATCCGCATCGGCACCATGATCCGGGCCAACGCGCCCGACCCGGCGGCTTACGTCCGCGCCATCGTCAAGCACGGCTTCGAGAGCGTCGAGCCGTTCTTCTGGCAGACGATGAACAAGGATTTGCCGCGGCTCGCGGGCGAGCTCAGCGAGGCGATCGGCGATGCCGACGTGAAGATCGACACGCTCGGCATGTTCGGCAACCCGCTCGAAAACGACGAGCTCGACCGAGAGACGCTGGCCGGGTGGGAGGCGCTGATCGACAACGCCCACCTTTTCGGCGCCCGCAACGTGGCCGGCTTCACCGGCCGCGTGCGCGGCCAGCCGCTCGAGGCGAGCCTGCCGGCGTTCAAGAAAGTCTGGGGCGAGCTTTCGCGCCGCGCCGACGACAAGGGCGTCAGGATCGCGTTCGAGAACTGCGCCATGGACGGCAACTGGGCGACCGGCGACTGGAACATCGCCCATAATCCGGACGCCTGGGAGCTGATGTTCGACGCCCTGCCGAACGACAATCTCGGCCTCGAATGGGAGCCGTGCCACCAGCTCGTCTACCTGATCGATCCGATGCCGCAGATCCGCAAATGGGCGCCGAAGTTCTTTCACGTCCACGGCAAGGACGCGACGGTGCGCTGGGACGTGGTGCGCGAGCACGGCGTGTTCGGCAAACACCCCTTCGTCCAGATGCGCACGCCCGGTTTCGGCGACACCGACTGGACGCGCGTGATCAGCGAGCTCAGGCTCGCCGGCTATTCGGGCCCGATCGACATCGAAGGCTGGCACGATCCGGTCTATCGCGACGAACTCGAGATGACCGGCCAGGTGCGGGCGCTCGATTATCTCAAGCAATGCCGGGGCGGCGCGCGCGCCGTTCCCAATCCGGGCTGAGGACGGCCCGGGCGAGCAAGGCCGGAGACAGAACGGCTCCGGCGAACGAGCGGCGCAAAAACCGCGGGAAAGATGGGAGGACGGACATGAATTCGAAGCTTGATTCCAGGATTTCGAGGGTGGACGGCGCTGGCGCTCATCAGCGTCGGCGTCATGGGCGCAGCCCACGCGGCGGACGCCCAGGCGCTGCGCGACAAGTGGTGCAGCAAGGCGCACATCCGCTTCTTCGTCGGCGGCGCCGAGGGCGACGCCTTCGGCACCATCGTCTACAACGGCGCGCGCCAGGCCGCCGCCGACACCGGGGCGCAGGTGGAGTACGTCTTCTCCGGCTGGGCCAACGAAAAGATGACCCAGCAGTTGCGCGAGGCGGTCGCGGCCCATCCCGACGGCATCGCCATGATGGGCCATCCGGGCGAGGCCGCGATTCTGCCGCTCGCCGAGCAGGCGGCCAAGGCGGGCATCAAGATGATGTATCAGAACGTGCCCGTGCCCGCGGCTGTCGACAAGGTCGGCGGCGGCTACATCGGGGCGCAGCAGGCGCCGCAGGGCCACGCGCTCGGCGTCGAGATCGTACGGCGCTTCGGGCTGAAGAAAGGCGACGTGGCGATCGTGCTCGGCGGCTTCGACGATTCGATCCGCGCCGCGCGCGAGCTTGGCACCGCGAACGCCCTCGAGGCGGCCGGCGTCAAGGTGGTCAAGCTCAACTCGCCCCCGGAATGGGCGACCGACCCGAACCTCGCTATCCCCGTGCTCACGGCGACCCTGCAGGCCAATCCGACGGCCAAGGTGATTGTCTATCCGGGCGGCCAGGAGCTCGGCAACGCGGCGACCTACATGAAGGCCGCGGGCAAGAAGCCGGGCGAGATCATCAACGTCGGCTTCGACACGAGCCCGCAGATCGTCGAAATGTTCAAGGACGGCTGGGTGCAGCTCACGGCCGACCAGCAGCCGTTCCAGCAGGGCTACCTGCCGATTCTGAGCCTGTGCGAGCAGATCGTCTACGGACTCGCGCCGATCAACGTCGACACCGGCGCAGGCTACGTCACGCCGGACAATTACAAGGCGGTCGCGAACCTCGCAAAGGAGGGGTTGCGGTGAACGACCCCCTCGCCCCGCTCGCGGGGAGAGGGCCGGGGTGAGGGGCCGCGCTAACGTTCGATCGTTGGCGCCGCCCCTCATCCGGCCCTTCGGGCCACCTTCTCCCCGCATGCGGGGAGAAGCGATCACACAACGGAGGAACCGCCAATGGGCGAAAGGCTGATCGAACTCAGAAATGTCGCCAAGAGCTACGGCCGGGTGTTCGCCGTCGGCGGCGTCGACCTGCATGTCGACCGGGGCGAGGTCGTGGGCCTGCTCGGCGACAACGGCGCCGGCAAGTCGACGCTGATCAAGATGCTCGCCGGCGCGATCCCCCCGACCAGCGGCGAAATTTTCGTGCGCGGCGTCCGCGAAACGCGCTGGAACGCGGCGCGCTCGCGCAACGCCGGGATCGAGACGGTGTTTCAGGACCGGGCGCTGTGCGTCCAGCAGAGCATCATTCGCAACATCTTCCTCGGCCGCGAGATCGTCAACGCGCTCGGCATGCTCGACCGCAAGCGCGAGCGCGCCGAGGCGGAGCGGCTGATGCGCGACATCGGCTTCACCTCCAAGGTGTTCTCGCCGGATTCGATCGTCGGCCAGCTCTCGGGTGGCGAGCGGCAAGGCGTGGCGCTGGCGCGCGCCATCTACAACAAGGCCGACCTCATCGTCATGGACGAGCCGACCACGGCGCTGTCGCTGACGGAAACGGAAAAGGTGTTCCGCTTCGTGCGGGCGGTGCGCGCCGGCGGGCGCTCGGTGCTGTTCATCGGCCACAACATCCACCACGTGTTCGACATCTGCGAGCGCTTCGTCGTGATGGATCGCGGGACCGTGGCGCTGCAGGCGACCAAGGACGAGATGGGCACGGCCGAGCGCCTGATCGCCTACATGGAGAAGCTCGCCCACCCGCAAGGCGTCGAGATCCCGGCCGCGCCTGGCCACAACGCGGAGGCTGCATGATGACCGCGTCCCTGGAACCCATCGACACGCGCGCTCGTCCGGTCGAGCGCCCGCCGGAGAGCGCGCTCCGCCGCTTCGCCGATCGCAACCGCGCAGCCCTCGGCACGCTGGCCGTGTTCGTCATCATGATTGCGGTCTTCATGGCGGCGAGCCCTGCGGTGTTCCTGAGCTGGCCGATCTACAATTCGGTGCTCGTGACCCTGCCGGTCGCCCTGTGTCTCGTCGTGCCCTTGGTGTTCGTCGTCGCCGTCGGCGAGATCGACCTCTCGTTCCCGGCGACGATGGGTTTTGCGGCCTGGACCTTCGCGCTTGCCGTGCACGCGGGCCTGAGCCCGCTCGTCGGCATCGCCGTGGCGCTCGTCACCGGCATGGCGCTCGGCGCCTGCGTCGGCGCGCTCGTCGTCACCGCGGGCCTCTCCTCGCTGATCGCCACGCTCGGCATGAACTTCATGCTGCGCGGGCTGATCATGATCGTCACCCAGGGCAAGTCGATCGCCCTCCTTGAATTGCAGGACACGAGCTGGGGCTCGATCTTCGCCGGCCAGGCCTTCGGCCTCCCGGTGCAGATTTTCTGGGCGCTCGGTTTCGTCCTGTTCGCGGGCTTCCTGTTCAACGGCCACCGGTTCGGCGCGCGGGTGCGAGCGGTCGGCGACAATCCCGACAGCGCGACCGAGATGGGCGTCAACGTCCAGCGCGTACGCATCCTGACCTTCGTCTTCATGGGCCTCGGCGCGGCGCTCGCCGGCGTCTTCTCGACGATGGTCAATTACACCTGGTGGCCGACGACCGGCGACGGCTATCTTTTGCCGGCGATCGCCTCGGTGTTCGTCGGCGGCACGCCGACCTGGGGCGGCGTCGGCACGATCGCCGGCGGCGCGATCGGCGCTCTGATCGTGTCGTTCATCCAGAGCGGCATCGTCGCCGCCGGCCTTTCCGGCTTCTACGTCCAGTTCTTCAACGGCCTCATCATCATCCTGTCGCTGCTGGGACACCGCTGGAACCAGAAGCGCTACCGATGACAAGGGGCCGCCGCCTCCCACGGCTGGCGTCGAGCCCGGCGACCCCGGCGTCCTAAGCGGGGTCTCTGAGAGGCGCAGCGAGGCAGGCCGCCTTCGCGGTCCGCCTCGCCGGCGCTCTACGGTTTGTCGCGCCGCCGCGCTTTGATAGGGTCGAGGGCGCGGCGGGGCTGGCCGGCGCCCGCGGCCTTGGCCGTCAAGCCGGCTTGGGGGGCCATGAATGACAGGTCGTGTTGCAGGTTGGGTTGCAGGTCGCGTCGGGAGAGCGGTTGCGGGGATCGCGCTCGCCTCGGCGCTCGCTTGCGCCCCGGCGAGGGCGCAGCAGGAATGCGGCAAGGGGCCGGAAGGTTTCCACGAATGGCTGAGCTCCTTCCGGCAGGTCGCCGCGCGCGACGGAATCTCCGACGCGGCCTTCGAGTCGGCGCTCGGCGGGATGAGCTATGATTCGTCGGTCGGCGCGCACGACCGCGGGGTCGTCTACCTCGGCCACAATTTCGAGAGCTTCGCCGCAAGCCACATCACCCCCGGCCAGTTGTCGCGCGGCCGGGCGATGCTCGCCCGCTACGCCCAGACATTCGAAACGATCGAGCAGCGTTTCGGCGTGCCGGGCGCGGTGCTGGTCGCGATCTGGGGCCTCGAGACCAGCTACGGCGGCGACAACGGCTCCTATCCGACCTTCGCCGCGCTCGCCACGCTCGCCTACGATTGCCGCCGCGCCGACCGCTTTCGCGCCGAGCTGATCGACGCCCTGACGCTGGTCGAGCGCGGCGTATGGCCCAATCCGAGATCGCTGCACGGCGCCTGGGCCGGCGAGATCGGCCAGACCCAGCTCATGCCTTCGGCGATCATGATGTATGCGACCACGCCGGACGGCTCGGGAACGCCGGACGTCATCCACAATTCCGCCGACGCCCTCGCCTCGACCGCCGCCTTCCTCGCCGGGCACGGCTGGCGGGGCGGCGCGGGCTGGAACGAGGGCGAGCCGAATTTTCCCGCGATCCTCCAATGGAACGCCTCGCCGGTCTACGCCAAGACCATCGCCCTCTTCGCCGACAGGCTCGCCGGCAGGTGACGTGGCAAAGACCCTCATCCGGCCCTTCGGGCCCCCTTCCCCCCGAGGGGGAAGGGGACGCGCGCCCCCCCTCTCCCCCCGGGAGAGGGAAGCCGCGAAGCGGCAGGGTGAGGGTGTTCGGCGCGTCCCGACGTCATCACGCGCCAGGAGTTTTAAGTGTGATCGGAATTCGCCAGCTCGCCCGTCATCTCGGCCTTTCGATCGGGACGGTGTCGCGCGCGTTGAACGATCGCGACGACGTCAACGCCGAGACCCGCCAGCGCGTGCTGGAGGCGGCCGCGGAGCTCGGCTATTCGCCCAACCAGTCCGGCCGCAGCCTCAGGCGCGGGCGGACCGACCTCGTCGCGATGATTGTGCCCTCGGGCCCCGACGACACGCTGATCAACACCGTCTTCCTCTCCGTGCTCAACGGGCTCAAGCGCCGGCTCGGCGCGCACGGGCTCGATTTGGCGATGTTCGTCGAGGACGGCCGCGAGGACCGTCTCGCCGCGCTGAGGCGCGTGACCGAGCGCGGGATCGCCGATGCGCTGATCATCGCCGATACAGAAAGCGTCGACCCGCGGGTCGATTATCTCCTGAAGCTCAAACGGCCCTTCGTCACCTTCGGCCGGACCAAGACGCCGGCGCGGCACGCCTTTGTCGACCCCGATTTCGACGCTGCGGTCGAGGACGCGGTCGGCCATCTCGCCGCGCTCGGACATGAGCGGATCGGGCTCGTCCTGCCCGACCGGCCGATGCACTATCTCGCACTGGTCGAGGCCGGCTACCGGCGCGCGCTCGGCGTCCACCGCCTCCCGGTCGAGGAGGGTCTTCATCTGCGCCGGCCGGCCGGCGAGCGCGGCGGCCTCGAGGCCGCGGATGCGCTCATCGGGTCCGATCGGCCGCCGACCGCCGTGCTGGTCACCGACTCGATGCATGCCGTGGCGCTCTATCGCCGGCTCGGCGAGCGCGGCCTGCGGCCCGGGCGCGACCTTTCGGTGCTGGCGCTCTTGCCGGAGGCGCGGGCGCAATATCTGATCCCCACCCTGACCACCGTGCGGACCGACTGGACCGCGATCGGTCAAAAGCTCGCCGATGCGGCGCAGGCGGAACTGGCGCTCGCGGCGGGCGAAGAAAGCGCCGGCGGCGCCGCGCCCGCGCGCGTCCAGGCGCTCGCCCCGGTGGCGCTCGAGCCCGGCGAGAGCGTGGCGCCGCGAGGCGCAACTGTAGCCGCGATCGCCGATCGCGGCTGACGCGGTCGCCGGCCGCGCCAACTGTAGCCGCGATCGCTGATCGCGGCCGACGCGGTCGCGGAGCGCGCCAACTGTAGCCGCGATCGCTGATCGCGGCCGACGCGGCCGCGGAGCGCGCCAACTGTAGCCGCGATCGCTGATCGCGGCTGGCGCGGTCGCGGAGCGCGCCAACTGTAGCCGCGATCGCTGATCGCGGCCGGCGCGGTCGCGGAGCGCGCCAACTGTAGCCGTGATCGCTGATCGCGGCCGACGCGGTCAGCGACCGCGTCTACAGCGTCTGCAGCGCTCGCTGCCGGCCCTCCTTTCGTGCTAAGCTCAGCGGCCAGAGGAAAGCCACGCACATGTCAGAACGGCGAGAGCTCTACCGCAGCCCGAACGGCGACACCTGGTTTCTGGGCCGGGAACCACAGAACGGTCACGCCTTCGTCATCCATCAGCCCAACGCCCCCTCCGGCGGCCGCAAGTCGCATATCGAACTCGGCGAATTCCTCCGACAGGGGACGGGGCCCGAACATCAGGCGCTGTTGCGGTTGATCGGAACCTTGGTCGACGTTCCCCCGTTCGGCGAGGAGACCGAAGCCAAGGGCAAGTAGCGGTTCGCAGGATCCTCCGGTACGGGCGAAAGGCGTGACCCGCTCCGCCAGTTGTGTATGATTGCGCCGTGAGCGGCGAAATGGGCGGCTACGACGTCTTTCTGAGCTATTCGCGCGACGGACTCGGCCGCGGCGGAAACTCTTCGCGCGCGCCTGAGAGACGCCGGCCTCACCGCCTTCCTCGACCGCTATTCCCTTCCCGCCGGGCAGCCCTGGCAGCCCTGGCTGGAAACGCATCTTGGGGCCTGCCGCGCCCTTCTCGTGCTCGTCGGATCCCATCGGCCTCGGGGAGTGGCAGCAGCGCGAAATCCAGGTGGGCTTGAGCCGCCAGGTTTCGGACAAAAAGGCGGCGCAGGTCTTTCCGGTCATTCCCGTGCTCTTGCCGGGGCTCGCCAACGACGCTGTGCCGATCGGGCGGTTTCTCAAGCTCAACACCTATGTCGATTTGCGCGCGGGTCTCGACGACCCCGAGGGGCTGCAGCGGCTCGTCGCCGGCGCGCAGGGCAAGGCGATCGACGACGCGGCGGCCGAAAAGCTGCTCGCCGGCCTCTCGCCCTATCGCGGCCTGCTGCCGTTCCGCGAGCAGGACGCGGGCCTGTTCTTCGGCCGGAAACGGTTTGTCGACGAGCTTGTCGAGAAGGTCAGGCGGCGCACGCCGACCAATGTCGTCGCGGTCGTCGGCCGCTCGGGCAGCGGCAAGTCGTCGATCGTCTACGCCGGCCTCTTCCCGGCGCTACGGCGCGAACAGAGGTCGTCGGCGAGCGGCCGGTGTGGAAGATTGTCCACCTCGGCCGTACGCCGAACCTCTTCATCAACTCGCGGCAGCCTTCGACCCGCCGAAGGCCGAGCCGGGCTCGCTCAATGTATCGCGCGGCGCTCGACGAGGGGGCGCAGCTTTTCCGAGATCGCAAAGTCACGCTGGCGCAACTCGTCCGAGATCGGCTGCAGCGCGACACGGGCAGCACCCGTCTCCTCCTCTATGTCGACCAGTGGGAGGAGCTTTACACCCTAGCCGACGCCGCGGGAGATCAACACCGACGCGGACCGCGCGCGCGCCGCGGACGCCAAACTGTTCATCGACCTCGTGCTCGACCCGGCCGCCTCCTCGCCCTGCACGCTCGTCCTCAGCGTCCGCTCGGATTTCTACCCGGACCTGCAGACCCATGACGGCCTGCGCGTCGCGGTGCAGGAGAGCCAGGTCAGCCTCGGCACGATGAACGAGGCCGAGCTTCGCGACGTCATCGAGGGGCCGCCCAAGGCGCTCGGCGCGCGCGTCGATCCGGAGCTGACCAAAAAACTCATCCGCGACATCGGCCTCGATCCGGCCTCCGGCCGGAGCGACGAATACGACATCGGCAAGCTGCCGCTGCTCGAATATGCGCTCGAACGATCTTGGGCGAAACGGACCGGGCCGCGGATCGGCCTGGAAAACTATTCCGGGCTGGAACAGGCGCTCGAGGAGCGGGCGAACGCGCTCTTCGGCCGCCTGTCCGCCGAGGAGCAGGCGGCAGCCAAGCGCCTGTTCGTGAGCCTCGTCACGCCCGGCGAGGGCCGCGAGGACACCCGCGCCCGGATCGACATGCCGGACGACGACGCGATGCGGCGCGTGATCCAGACCTTCGCTGGCGGCGACGCGCGACTCGTCGTGACCGACGAGGCCGGCGGCCGGCGCTCCGTCGAGGTCAGCCACGAGGCGCTGATCCGCCACTGGGACAAGCTGCGCGCCTGGATCGACGAGAACCGCGACAAGCTGCGGACGCGTGAGTTTCTCAGGGCGAACCGCGCCGAATGGCTCAAGCACGGCCGTGCCGACGGCCTGCTCGACCTGCCGAGCCTGTACGTCGAGGCGGCGCGAAGCCTATATCAGCAGCCGGGCGACGTCGTGATCGACGACGTCAAAGACTACGTCGAGGCCCTGCTGGACCACGAGCGGCGACGGCAGGAGGCGGAAGAAGCGAAGCAGCACGCCGAACTCGAAGCGGCGTGGCGTCGATTGCGGGTGGCCGCGGCCGCAGCTGTTCTTCTGCTGCTTGCCGCGGCCTCGCTGGGCGGGAGGCTTGGATCGCCAACGAACAGAAGGCGATCGCGGAAGCGCAGACGGTCAAGGCGAACAAACAGAAGACGGCGGCCGACACTTCAAGGGCTGAGGCCGAGAAACAGAAGACAGCGGCGCTCAACAACGAGACGCATGCCCTCGCTGCGCTGTCGCGCGCCGCTGCGCGCGAGGGACGGCCGCTCGACGGGGTCGAGCTTGCGCTTGCGGCTTGGCCTCGGCGTGTGGGCGTCTCCGAAAGGCCGATGTTAGGGGATGCGATCCAATATCTTTCGCTTTCGTTCGCAGAGCATCCGCCAGTCGCGGTCTTGAGCCACGGAGGTCCGGTCAATGGCGCGCTGTTCGACAGGGACGAGCGGCGCATCCTGTCGTGGTCTCAGGATGGGGCGCTCAGGCTTTGGGACGCCGCGACGGGCGCGCCGATCGGTGCGCCGATGAAACATGACGCTGGTGTCATCGGCGCGTTGTTCGACAAGAACGAGCGGCACATCCTGTCGTGGTCCGAGGACAAAACGCTTAGGCTTTGGGACGCGGCGACGGGCGCGCCGATCGGCGCGCCGATGAAGCATCAAGGAAGCTGGGTAATCGGCGCGCGGTTCGACAAGGACGAGCGGCGCATCCTGTCGTGGTCCGATGACGGCACGCTCGGCTTTGGGACGCGGCGACGGGCGCGCCGATCGGCGGGCCGATGACGCATGAGGGCAGGGTCGTTGGCGCGCTGTTCGACAAGGACGAGCGGCGCATCCTGTCGTGGTCCTCTGACGGCACGCTCAAGCTCTGGGACGCGGCGACGACCGCGCGAAACGGTGCGCCGATGGAGCATGATGATGCGATCTTTGGTGCGCGGTTCGATAAGAGCGAGCGACGAATTCTGTCGTGGTCTCAGGACCGCACGCTCAGGCTTTGGGACGCCGCGACGGGCGCGCCGATCGTCGCCGATGTATCATGAGGCCGGTGTGATGGGCGCGTTGTTCGATAGGGACGAGCGGCGCATCCTGTCGTGGTCTGGCGACGGGACGCTCAGGCTTTGGAACGCGGCGACGGGAGCGCCGATCGGCGCGCCGATGAAGCACGACGACGCGGTTTGGGGTGCGCAGTTCGACAAGGACGAGCGGCGCATCCTGTCGTGGTCCTATGACGGCACGCTCAAGCTTTGGGACGTCGCGACGGGCGCGCCGATCGGCGCGCTTATGAAACATGGGGGTCCGGTCAATGGCGCGCAGTTCGACAAGGACGAGCGGCGCATCCTGTCGTGGTCCTATGACGGCACGCTCAGGCTTTGGGACGCCGCGACGGGCGCGCCGATCGCGCCCGAGGGATCACGAGGCCTGTGTTATCGGCGCGTCTTTTCGCCAGGGACGAGCGGCGGATCCTGTCGTGGCCTGGCGACAAGACGCTCAGGCTTTGGGACGCGGCGACGGGCGAGAAGATCGGCGCGCCAATGAAGCATGAAAATTCGGTGCTGAGCGCGCCTTCTCGCCAAGGAGGGCGGGCGCATCCTATCTGGTCTTATGACAATACACCACGGATTTGGGACGCGGCGACGGGCACAGGCCATCGCGGTCCTCATGCGGCATGGCGGGTCAGGTCTAAGCGCCGCACTTCTCGCCGGACGAGCGGCGCACCTGTCGTGGTCCGATGACAAGACGCGCGGGTTTGGGACGCGGCGACGGGCGAGGCGTTCGGCGGTCCTCAGCGGCATGACGGTGCGGTCTATGGCGCCGCCTTCTCGCCGGACGGCGCGCGCATCGTCGCGGCCTACTGACAAGACGCGCAGGCTTTGGGACGCGGCGACGGGCAGTGAGATCGCGAGTCCTCATGCGGCCATGACGGCCCGGTCAATGGCGCCGTCTTCTCGGCGGACGAGCGGCGCGTCCGTCACGGCCCCTCGACAAGACGGCGCGGCTTTGGGACGCGGCGACGGGCCAGGCGATCGCCGCCACAGCGGCATAGCGGCTTACGGTCTCTAGCGCCGCCTTCTCGCCGGACGGCGCGCGAGGCATCATGTCGTGGTCTGACAAGGACGGCGCCGGCTTTGGGATGTGGCGACGGGCAGGGCGATCGCGGTCCTCAGCGGCCATGACGATCGGTCTGGAGCGCCGTCTTCTCGCCGGACGGCGCGCGCATCCGTCACGGCCTCTGTTGACAAGACGGCGCGGGTTTGGGACGCGGCGACGGGCAAGACGATCGCGGTCCTCAGAGGCCATGACGACCAGGTCCGCAGCGCCGCCTTTTCGCCGGATGGCGCGCGCATCCGTCACGGCCTCTGTGGATAAGACGGCGCGGGTTTGGGACGCGGCGACCGGCAAGCCGATCGCGCTGCCGAGCGGCCATGACGATGCGGTCTGGAGCGCCGTCTCTCGCCGGACGGCGGCGCTGTCGTCACGGCCTCTGTTGACAAGACGGCGCGGCTTTGGGACGCGGCGACGGGCGAGGCAATCGGCGTCCGAGCGGCCATAACGAGCTGTCTTTAGCGCAGCCTTTCGCCGGACGGCGCGCGCATCCGTCACGGCTTCAGAGGATAAGACGGCGCGGGTTTGGGACGCGGCGACGGGCAAGGCGATCGCGGTCCTCAGCGGCCATAACGAGCTGGTCTTTAGCGCAGCCTTCTCGCCGGACGGCGCGCGCGTCGTCACGGCTTCAGCGGGATAAGTACGGCGCGGGTTTGGCCGACGTGGCGACGGGCAATGGCGATCGCGAGTCCTCAGCGGCCATGACGACGCTGGTCTCCAGAGCGCCGCCTTCTCGCCGGATCGGAGCGCGACGTCGTGCCCGCGCTTCGAGCGACAGGACGGCGCGGATTTCAGACGTCAGCACGATCCCGAAAGGCAATCTGTTCCAGATTCGCCTGCGCCTGGCTGCCCGATCACGACCTGACCGGCGTCGCCAAGGACTATGGCCTGACCACCTCGACCCGATCTGCGACGGGCGACCCGCCTCTGCCCGATCCTCCGCCGCAGTGACCGTCCGCGCGGGCGGTCCGAGCGACCTCCAGCAGCACGCGTACAAATTCTTCCTGAAAACCTGAAATCGTGGTAGCTTGGAAAATGGCGACGGTCTGATCCTTTCCGTCCTCCGCAGCGCCGCGGCGGGGAATGTGCGTCAACCAGCAATATAACATCAGATGCAAGTGGAAAAATGAGTTTTGTGACGGATTTGTGCGCTCAAGCGATTGAAAACATGGAGTCGCCGCCAGGACTGCAACGGGCCGGCGAGGCGGCGACGCTTCGGCCAGCGCCTTGTAGGGCGGGGTCGCTGACCCCGCCGCGGCGCGGTCGCCGACCGCGCCCCACAGGAGCCGCCCGGAAAAGCCAGCGCAACCCTTTGAAAAGGCTCAAAACCGGCTCGGGACTGGCGGGCGGCCGAAGCCGCAACCGGATTGCGCGCCAGGTCGATCGCCTTGCCGTCCTTGGTCAGCTCGAAACGCAGGTTGGGCGTCACAGAGCGCCGGCTGACCGAGGCGTCCGGGCCCGACGACGTCGGCGAATCGAAAAAGGCGCCGGAAGCCGTTGAAAAGGCTCAAAACGGAGTTGGAAATGGCAGAGGCTTCTCAGAGCGGGACCAGGTAGCGGATCGGGTCGATTGGCTTGCCGTCCTTGCGCAGCTCGAAATGCAGGCGCGGCGCGCCGCCGGCGCGTGTCGCCGGACTTGGCGATGACCTCGCCGCGCCGGACCTGGTCGCCTTCCTTGATGTCGAGCTCGGAATTGCCGGCGTAGACGGTGACGAAGCCGTCGGCGTGGCGGAGCACGATCAGCTTGCCGTAGGTCTTGATCGGGTCGCCCGCGGCGATGCAGAAGCCGTCGGCCGCGGCGTGGACCGCCTCGCCGGGGTGCGCGCCGATGTCGATCCCGTCGTTCGTGCCGGCCTTGAAGGGCTCGACGATCGGGCCGCGCAGCGGCCAGCGGAACCGTTCGCGCAGCAGCTCGGGCGAGGCGTCGTCGGCGGGCTGAGCGCCCTCGGGCGGCGGCGAGGCCTCCTGGGCCCGCGCCGCGGGGGCGCGCCCGATCAGCGGAACGGCGGCGGCCACGGGGGCTGCGACGAGGAGGGCGGCGAGGCCGCCTCTCGCCAAGCGGTCCGCCATCATTTAAGCCTTTCCCCGCTAGAGCGCCTTGACGATCGCGTCGGTCATCTTCTTGGCGTCGCCGAACAGCATCAGCGTATTGTCGCGGAAGAAGAGCTCGTTCTCGACGCCGGCGTAGCCGGAGCCCATGCCGCGCTTGACGAACAGCACCGTCTTCGCCCGCTCGACGTCGAGGATCGGCATGCCGGCGATCGGCGACTTCGGGTCGGTCTTGGCGGCCGGGTTGGTGACGTCGTTGGCGCCGATGACATAGGCGACGTCGGCCTGGGCGAACTCGCTGTTGATGTCGTCGAGTTCGAACACCTCGTCGTAGGGGACGTTGGCCTCGGCGAGCAGCACGTTCATGTGGCCGGGCATGCGGCCCGCCACCGGATGGATCGCGTATTTGACCTCGACCCCCTCCTTCTTGAGCGTGTCGGCCATCTCGCGCAGCGAGTGCTGCGCCTGAGCCACCGCCATGCCGTAGCCCGGCACGATGATCACCTTGGAGGCGTTCTTCATCATGAAGGCCGCGTCCTCCGCCGAGCCCTGCTTGACCGGCCGCGCGTCCTTGTGGCCGGCGGCCGCCGCCGTCTCGCCGCCGAAGCCGCCGAGGATGACGGAGATGAACGAGCGGTTCATGCCCCTGCACATGATGTAGCTGAGGATCGCGCCCGACGAGCCGACGAGGGCGCCGGTGATGATCAGCGCCAGATTGCCGAGGGTGAAGCCGATGCCCGCCGCCGCCCAGCCCGAATAGGAGTTCAGCATCGAGATGACGACCGGCATGTCGGCGCCGCCGATCGGGACGATCAGGAGGACGCCGAGCGACAGCGAGACGAGGGCGATCAGCCAGAACCATACCGCCGCCTGGGTGGCGTAGAAGAGGCAGATGAAGGCCACCAGCAGCACGCCGAGGCCGCCGTTGATGACGTGGCGCTGCGGCAGCATGATCGGCGCGCCGGACATGCGCCCGTCGAGCTTGAGGAAGGCGATGACCGAGCCGGTGAAGGTGATCGCGCCGATGGCGAGGCCGAGCGACATCTCGATGATGCTGGCCGGGTGAATTCCGGCGCCCTCGGCGATGCCGAAGGCGTCGGGCGCATAGAGCGCGCCGGCCGCGACCAGCACCGCCGCGAGACCGACCAGCGAGTGGAACATCGCCACAAGCTGCGGCATCGCCGTCATCTGGATGGTGCGGGCGCGCCAGACGCCGATGCCGCCGCCGATGGCGAAGCCGAGGATGACCAGCAGCCAAGAGAGGAAGCCGGACGGAGGTTTCAGCGCCAGCGTGGTCAGGACCGCGATGGCCATGCCGGCCATGCCGAAGCGGTTGCCCTGCCGCGAGGAGGCGGGCGACGACAGGCCACGCAGCGCCAGAATGAACAGGACGCCCGAGACGAGATAGAGGATGGCGGCGAGGTTGGCGTTCATGGGCCGTCAGCCCTTCTTCTTGTACATTGCAAGCATGCGCTCGGTGACCCAGAAGCCGCCGAAGATGTTGACCGACGCAAGGATCAGGGCGAGGAAGCCGACGAACTTGGCGAAGCCGGAGCCGCTGTCGACGGCCGCCACGCCCACCGAGAGGAGGGCTCCCACCACGATCACCGACGAGATGGCGTTGGTCTCGGACATCAGCGGCGTGTGCAGGGCCGGCGTCACCGACCAGACGACGTAGTAGCCGACGAAGACGGCGAGGGCGAAAATCGCCAGGCGGAAGACGAAGGGGTCGATCGCGCCGCCCGAGGCCGCATGGCCCGCGGCGGCGATCTGGTCGGCATAGGCGTGCGCCGACTGGGCCGCCCGCTCAGCGGCGTCCGTGGCGGCTCTCAGTTTGGCGATTGCAGCGTCGAGATTGTCCATCCGGCTCTCCGGTGATGAGGTGCGGGCCGCGAATCGGGCCTATTTGGGCAGGAAGTTGGGATGAACGATTGCGCCGCCGCGGGTGAGACAGGTCGCCTTGACGAGTTCGTCGTCCCAGTTCACGGCGAGCGCCTTGTTCGCCTTGTCGATCATCGTCTCGACAAAGGCGTAGAGATTGCGCGCGTAGAGCGCGGAGGCCGTGGCCGCGAGCCGGGTGACGTGGGAATAGCCGACGATCTTCACGCCATTCTCGGTCGTCACGAGCTCGCCGGCCTTGGCGAGTTCGACATTGCCGCCGCGCTCGACGGCAAGGTCGACGATCACCGACCCGGGCCGCATCGATCGGAGCATGTCGGCGGCGACGAGGCGCGGCGCGGGCCGGCCAGGGATCAGCGCAGTCGTGATCACGATGTCCTGCTTGGCGATGTGCGAGGCGACCAGGGCCGCCTGCTTGGCCTTGTAGGCGTCGGACATTTCCTTCGCGTAACCGCCCGCAGTCTCGGCCTGCTTGAACTCCTCGTCCTCGACCGCCACGAACTTCGCGCCGAGCGACTCGACCTGCTCCTTGGTCGCCGGGCGGACGTCGGTGGCGGTGACGATCGCTCCCAGGCGCCGGCCCGTGGCGATCGCCTGCAGGCCCGCGACCCCAACGCCCATGATGAACATCTTTGCCGCCGGCACCGTGCCCGCCGGCGTCATCATCATCGGCAGAGCGCGCCCGTATTCCGACGCGGCGTCGATGACCGCGCGGTATCCGGCGAGATTGGCCTGGCTCGACAGAACGTCCATCACCTGCGCGCGCGTGATGCGCGGCATCAGCTCCATCGCGAAGGCCGACGCGCCGGATTTGGCGATCGCCGCGATGGCGTCGGCGTGACCGTAGGGATCCATCGCCGCGACGACCAACGCGCCGGTCCTCAGCGCGGCGATCTCCTCCACATTGGGACGGCGCACCTTGAGCACGACATCGGCGCCGAGCGCTTCATTAGCGGAGACAAGTCGGGCGCCGGCGGATTCGTAATCGCCGTCGGGGACGCCGGCCTTGTCGCCCGCGCCGCGTTCGATTGCCACCTCAGCGCCCAGACCGATGAATTTCTTGACGGTCTCCGGGGTCGCCGCGACTCGCGTTTCGGCGGGGTCCGTCTCCCCGGCCACTCCTATCAGCATGAAACCTTCCCCACGACCGTCTTGGTTTGGCGGCTGCGCCTCTCCAGCCCGGGCTTTGCCATCGGGTTGGGAGGCGGCCTGAACCGCCAGCCCGGACATGCCTTAGATCATCGTGGGCGATGCCGCAACGCGACAAACCGCGCAGCCGCTCCCGGTCGAAAGCCTGTCCGCCGCGGTTGGCGATAGGGACTCAGGCGCGGATCGCGGCGTCGATCGCACGATCGAGGCCTTTGTCGCGGCTCTCGAGGGCTTCGACCTTGACGAGTTCGGCCTGCGCCTCGTCCTGCCCGGCTTTGGCGTCCTCAAGCTGCGCCGTCAATTCCGCAATCGAGCTCTTGAGGTTGTCGCGCCGGGTCGAAGCGGCGCGCGCGTAGGTCGGATAGGCGAAATGGCGAGGATCGCTGATGCCGGCGCGCTTTTCCTCGTTGGCGATCTCGCGGTCGAGCTCTCCGGAAATCCGCGTGAATTCGGCCATCATCAGTTCGATCTGGCGAACACGACGACGCTTCTCTTCGAGCTGAAACCGTTTCAGACGGATCAACGTGTCTCGCGACTTCATTTGAGAACGCTCCCTACGCCAGCTGCTTGCAAGGGCGTCGAAGCCCTCGAACTCACGACCACGAGACGCTGACATATTGGCGCCGGAAGGTTTCGCCTTTCTTACCAATGTTTCGCGCGGGAGAGCGGCGCAGGCGCATGAGCAGCCGGCCGTCTCCGCCAAGGGCGTTAGCGCTTCGTTTACGGACTGCGTCGACAATCGAAACGGATTTTCTTCGTTCGTGCCGCGTTCGAACGCCCCGAACCGGCGAATGGAGTTCGAGGAATATCGAGTCCGATGAATCTGTTGGGGACGATCGCTAGGGCAGCGCCTTAGAAGATCTTCATGCGACAATTTGCTTGCTATCAAGATCTTGGGGATGCTCGTGGAAGGAAAAAGGGGGGTTGAAAAAGGGAAACACAGTTTGTTAACCAATGGCCGCCATCTTCGTTTCGAATCAGTTTGGATTTTGGTCCGGCTGCGCGCCCGCGAGGGTTGAGTATAGAAGCGATGTACGAAACCGCGGTCAAAGAGCAAGAGGCGAGGCGGGGAGCCTGAAATGCGCGTTTTGTTAATCGAAGACGATGCAGCGACCGCACAAAGCATCGAGCTTATGCTGAAGTCCGAGAACTTCAATGTCTACGCGACGGATCTCGGCGAGGAAGGCATCGATCTCGGTAAGCTGTACGATTACGACATCATCCTGCTCGATCTCAACCTGCCGGACATGTCTGGCTACGAAGTCTTGCGATCTCTGCGCGTTACTAAGATCAAGACCCCGATCCTTATTCTCTCGGGAATGGCGGGCATCGAGGACAAGGTCAAAGGCCTCGGCCACGGCGCGGACGATTATCTCACCAAGCCCTTCCACAAGGACGAACTGATCGCGCGAATTCATGCCATTGTGCGGCGCTCGAAAGGACACGCTCAGTCGATTATCGTGACGGGGGATCTGATCGTCAATCTCGACCAGAAGACTGTCGAAGTCGACGGCGCGAGGGTGCATCTGACCGGCAAGGAGTACCAGATGCTGGAGCTTCTTTCGCTCCGCAAAGGGACAACGCTGACAAAAGAGATGTTCCTCAACCATCTCTACGGCGGCATGGACGAGCCGGAACTCAAGATCATCGACGTCTTCATCTGTAAGCTGCGCAAGAAGCTGGCGATCGCCTCCAACGGCCGCAATTACATCGAGACGGTGTGGGGGCGCGGCTATGTGCTGCGCGAGCCGTCGCCGAACGAAGAGCGCATCACCGCGTGACCCGCTCGATGCGGGTTTAAGGATAAGACTCCCGGATTGCAGATAACGGGCCGCCAACGTCGTGGCCCTGGCCGGGGAAGCCCGCTCCGAAAAGCGGGCCGAAAGGGGCTTTCCTGCAACTTTGGCGAGCGCACCAGCGATTTTGTGACTTTGGCCCCGAGATTGCGATTCGCGGATTCGCGCCGTATCTATGCCGGCTTTTGCAAGTGTACGGTAGGTTTCTGTAAAAGCCTGTCGTGCCCCGATTGGTGATGTAGCTCGGTTAGCAAGCGGCTGGCGAAGCGGCTGTCCTTGCCGCTGCGGCGGACTCCGCTCGGGTTCGACCCAAGGCGCCGCCGGGACTGGCTCGCCGTGGAATGCGTTGGTCTCAGCCGACGGCGCGCGGTTCAGCCAGGTGTCATCGTCAGCGCCAATCGGGAAAAGGCGCCGCTCGTGCATGGCGGCGAGCAGGCGCGCCCCCTCCGCCACCCTCGACGACGGCGCCGGCCTTGTCGCTCGTCCAGAGCCCTTGGCGCCAATGCCGCCGAAACACTATTTTCTAAGGACGTTGACCTGTAAGAAGGGGAAGTGGGCTGTTTGCTCGCCCAATCCGTCGGGAAGCTGCGATGCCCGAGCAAGTCATGAGTTACCTGACCGATATTTCTGATCTGCGCCACCGTGTGCGCCGCCTGCGATGGTTTCGCGAGACTTTCAAGCAGCAATCCGATGAGATTGGCCGCCGCTTTCATTTTCGATATGCGATCGATGAACGCGTGCTGGTGTCCGCTTTCTTCCGTTGGGCGACCACGTTCGAACGCGAGCGCCCGTATTCCGGACGAAACCGGCGAGATTTCGCGATCTTCGCCGCTGGTCTCATGCTGCGCGAACTCTGTCGAGCAAACCCGGCGAGCAAGGTCGGACAGGGCCAATTCGACATCCTGATCCCGCCGGAGCCGATGGCCAGGATCTGCGAGTTCTGGCCTGAAGGATATTTATACGCGACGTATTGCCTCAGGCTCGTGCAGGCGATCCTCGCCCAGGATTTCGACGTTCGCGTGGATGACAATCCGCACTTGAGAGATGTCCGCCTGTGGGAATTGTTTCGGGAAAATTTCAGCCAGGATCCCGACACCGCGATCGGGTTTTTCGACGTCTTCATGGGCGTCGAGCCGAACTGGAGTTTTCCACAGTATTTCAGCAGTCGTCCTGCCGTCAAAGCCGCAATCCTGACCGTCAAGGAGAAGGTCTGAGAGTGGCTCGGCTGCTCCGCGACGGCGCGCCGGACAAGGGAAGCCAGCGCTCTGCAGCGGACCCCATCATACCGAACTCTGGTGGCGTCGGGCGCTGAGGCGGTGACGGCGCGCAGGCATGGCTAGCTCGCCCGTGACCCGCCAGGACTCGCCATTTTATCGACCGCAACTCGAAAAATCAGGGACTTGCAGGCCCTCTTAACGACGACCTTGCCGAGCGCCCAAGCTCCGGTCGCTTCCGCTGCGCGGGCCGATGTCCACGCGAACGAACAGCCAGTTCGATCTCTCGGGCATCGGCGTCACGATAAAACATGCACGTTATGTGTAAATGATACATGTTGACAATTCGAAATACATGTGTTCGGATGAAGGTGAACAAATGATGGCAAACCCGCTCGCAAAAGCGGTGCGGCCGTTCGGCGGAGGAAGGGATGGCCTGGTGGCAATATGCGCTTCTGGCCCTGGTCATAGCATGGGCCCTGCAAGCCTACGGCGTCTGGCGCCAAACTCAGCATTATCAAGGTGTGTTTAAGGAACTCCGCAGGGGCTGGTCCGACGGCATGCTTGGCGTCGGGGCCGCGCCGGCCAAGCTGGGCAAGGGCGCCATTGTGATGGTGGTCGTCGATCCAGGCGGAACCGTCCGGACGGTCCGCGTGATGCAAGGGCGCAGCGTGTTCGCGAAGTTCAAGGCCCGCGAAGACCTCGAAGGCATTTCTCTCGCCGAGCTGAAAACGAAGGCCGACGCCTCCGGCTTCGACAGAAGCCTCGGCGTCGCCATCGCGAAGGCGATCGAACAGATTGAGAAGGTCGAAGCCCAAAAAGGCAGCGTGACCGGCGCGGCGTCTGGCGCCGCATTCAAGTTGGCGTGATCTTCGCCTGGCCTCTGCTAGCCGGCGTGGTCAATGGGAGTGAGCAGGGAGGATAGCATGCTTGTCGCACATTTGATAATGCACGGTCAGCATTTGGCCGAGTACGTGGCCTTGGCCGGGCCCCCGGGTCAGTTGGCGCATGCCGGCCACAGTATGATCGTCCTGGCCCAGGCGCCCGCCGACTTTGCCGCAAAGGTGAAGGAGGCTGCTCAGCAGGAGCAGCTCGGCTGGCTGACCACGATCGGCAAGCATTTCATCGGCGTGTTCCAGCAAGGCGGGCAGGTGTTCGCCGGCTTCGTCACCGGCATCATTCCGACGCTCGTGGTGCTGATGACGGCCTTTTATGCACTGATCGGTCTGGTCGGCGAAGACCGCGTGCACGGTGTCGCGCGCGCCGCCGGGAAATGGGCTTTGACGCGCTATACGGTCCTGCCCGTCCTTGCGATGTTCTTCCTGACCAATCCGATGGCCTACACCTTCGGCACGTTCCTCGAAGAAAAGCACAAGCCCGCCTTCTATGATGCGGCGGTGTCGTTCTGTCACCCCATAACCGGCCTGTTCCCGCACGCCAATCCAGGCGAATACTTCGTCTGGGGCGGCGTTCTCGTCGCGCTGCTCGAGCTCGAGAAGGCAGGAAAGGTCCCGCCTTCCTATCACGTCACGGTTGCGATCTATTACTTCATCGTCGGCGTGATCGTCATCCTGCTCAAGGGCATCCTCACCGAACGCATCACCGCGTTCATGGCGCGCCGCCAGGGCGTCGAACTCTGAGATCGGGGGAGGAGAGTCCTATGGCTACCGACGTTCAATTCAAATCCGTGAAGATCTCTCGCGGGCGGCAGGGCTGGGGCGGACCGCTCGTCATCACGCCGACGAAAGAGCGCGACAAGATCGTCGCGGTCACCGGCGGCAAGATCCCACCCATCGCCTACAGGATTGCCGAACTCACTGGCGCAACGGTCGTCGATGGCTTCCGCGCTCCGCCGGCCGAGAGCGAAATGGCCTGCGTAGTCGTCGACTGCGGTGGCACGGCGCGCTGCGGCGTCTATCCGCGCAAACGTATCCCGACGATCAATCTGACGCCGGTCGGCCAAGCCGGGCCGCTGGCGCAGTTCATCACCGAGGACATCTATGTCTCGGGCGTCGGTATGGATCAGATCGCGCTGGCCGACGGTTCCGAGCCGGCCATAGCCGTCGGGGCGGGGGCGAGCCCCACAGCGCCGAGAGCCCCAACGACCACGGTCAGGGCGGCCGAAACCCCAGCGGGCGGCGGGGGCGGCGCCGGTGGGTTCATCGACGTGATCGCCTCGATCGGTCGTGGCATGGGCAAAGTGGTCGGCATCTTTTTCAACGCCGGCCGCAAGACCATCGACCAAGTGATTCGCAACGTCCTGCCGTTCATGGCGTTCGTGACCATGCTGATCGGCCTGATCCTGTACACCGGCATCGGCGATCTGCTGGCCAGGCCGATGGGGCCGCTTGCGAACAACATCTTCGGCCTGCTTGTCATCTCGGCGATCTGCGGCCTGCCGTTCCTGTCACCGATCCTCGGTCCAGGCGCGGTCATCGCCCAGGTGATCGGCGTGGCGATCATAGGTCCGCAAATCGCCAACGGCACGATCGCGCCAGCGATGTCGCTGCCGGCGCTGTTTGCTTACGACACGCAGGTCGGCTGCGACTTCGTGCCGGTCGGACTGGCGCTTGGGGAGGCGACGCCGCAAACAATCGAGATCGGCGTGCCCGCGGTCCTGTTCAGTCGACAGGTCATGGGCCCCGTTTCCGTGCTGATTGCCTGGGCCGCCAGCTTCTTGCTCTGATCGAAGGACCAGTCGCGATGCGATGCTTCAACACGATTGTCACGGCCGTCAGCGACGAGGCGCGCGAACTTGTGAGCGAAGGCGTGCTCATCCTGTTTGCCGAAGGCGCCCCGCCGGAGCTGGCGGAAGTGTCGGTGCTGCATCGCGTTCAACAAGAACCGACAGCGGCGCCGCCCGCTGTCGGCGCGACGCTCAGCGTCGCGGGAATCCCGAGCCGCATCACCGCCATCGGCGATTACGCTTGGCGGAAGGTCGGCGAGATGGGACACGTCGTCGTCAACTACAATGGCGCCGACGCCGCGCCGCGCCCCGGCGAGATCAGCGCGGAAAGCGTCGATCTCGAGGCTCTCGCAGAAGCGCTTCATCCCGGCGCGGAAATCTGGGTCGAGACCTGAAACGGCCCGTCGGGAAGCGACGACAGGAGCGCATTTTGCGCATCGACTGCGAGGGACGATCGCGTCCCGGGCTGGAGCCGTGCGAGCCGGGGGCGCCAGTTTTGCGAGAATGGCGGGGGCGTCAGTTCGGAGACCAGGAAAGTGCTCGAGCGTAAAATTTCGGTCCGCCTGAACGAAGGCCTGCACGCGCGGCCAGCGACCCAGTTCGTCAAGCTGGCGCGCAGTTTTGCGTCCAATATCGAGGTCGTGCGCGGCGGCAAGAGCGCCAATGCCAAGAGCCCGGTGAAGCTGATGCTGCTTAGCGTGAAGGAAGACGAAGAGATCGTCGTTCGCGCGGACGGCGCCGACGAGGCCGAGGCTGTGGAGGCCCTGTGCTGCTATGCGGCGCAGACCGACGCCGACGCCATCGGTGCGCCTGGCGGCGTCGCGGCCGATCTCGTCAAACCCAGCCCGCCCGGTGAGGCCGGCAGCGAGCCTCGGAAGGCGGCGTCCGAAGATGCGGGCGCAAGAGCAGCCGATCCAGCCGCCCCTGAACTCGCAGACATTTCGCTTCCGAGGGGAGCGCCCGCAAGCGCAGGCGCCGCGATCGGGGCCGCCTTCGCCTTTCTTCCCGAGCGCATCGAACCGCCGCGGCTTGTGCTTGCCGAGGCGGAGATTCCCGCCGAACTCGAGCGGCTGCGCATCGCGAGGGCCGCAGTCGAGAGCGACCTCGAGAGTCGCGGGGCGGCCGCTTTTGCCGGCACCCAGGAGGGCGACATCATCGCCGCTCTGGCGGAAATCGGTCGCGATGAGGAACTGGTCGGGCGGATCGAAGCGCGTGTGAACTCGGGCTTCGATGCCGTCAGCGCAGCGCTCGACGGCGGCGCCGAACTCGCGCGTGAATTCGAAGGCCTCGATGATCCCTATTTACGTGCGCGCGGCGAGGATGTTTCGGCCTATGCGCGCCGGATCGCGCTGGCGCTTCTCGGCAGGCATGAGGCGAGTCTCAGCGAAGTCCCAGCTGGCTCGATCGTCATCGCCGACGAGATCAGCGCGTTCGACCTTGCAGGCGCCGCGATCGAGACCTTCGGCGGCCTCGTTAGCCTGAAGGGCGCGGCCACTTCGCACGTCGCCATCATCGCGCGTTCCTACGGCGTACCCGCCGTACTCGGCCTCGACGTGGATCCCGATCGGTTGCGTGCAGCGAAAGTCGTCGCCCTCGACGGAACGACCGGCGAGGTCGCACTCGACCCGGAGCCGCAGACTGAAGCCATGTTCCGGGCGCGCGTGGCCGCAAGGGCGGCGCGCAAGGCTGAACTCGCCGCTTACGCCGGAATCGAACCGCGTACGCGGGACGGTCGTTTGATCGAGATCGGCGCCAACCTCGGCTCGCTGAAGGAGATCGCGGCGGCCTTGCAGGCCGGCGCCATGGGGGTAGGGCTGTTTCGCACCGAGCTCCTGTTCATGGAGCGCAAGCGGCCGCCGACAGAGAACGAACAGGCGCAAGTCTATTCCTCGCTCGCCGAAGCCTTCGCGCCTCGCAGCGTGATTGTCCGAACCCTCGACATCGGCGGCGACAAGTCGACGCCGGGCATCTTTGTGCCGCACGAGGACAATCCGTTTCTGGGTTGGCGCGGCGTTCGCCTCTGTCTCGATCAGCCCGATATCTTCAAGCCGCAGCTTCGCGCTCTCTTGCGCGCCGGCGTGCATGGCAACCTCAAGGTGATGATTCCGATGGTCGCGGACGTCGAGGAGTTGCGCGCGACGAAGCGGCTCATCGAGGAATGTCGCGCGGAACTGGCGGCCGAGGGCGTCGCCCATCACATGTTCGAACTCGGCGTCATGGCCGAAACGCCGGCTGCGGCGCTCGCGGCCGAGACCCTTGCCGGCGAGGTCGCCTTTTTTTCGATCGGCACCAACGACCTCACGCAGTACGTCATGGCGGCCGATCGGCTGAATGCGCGGGTCGGCCACCTCAACCGCGCCGATCATCCGGCGGTGCTCAAGGCGGTCGGCATGATCTGCGAAGCCGCGCGCGCAGCCGGGATCTGGGTCGGCGTCTGCGGCGAAGCGGCGGCAAGGCCCGACATGATCGCCAGGTTCGTGGCGCTTGGCGTGACCGAACTCAGCATGAGCCCGGCTTCCATCCCGCTCGCGAAGAAATGCGTCATCGAGCTATGAGTTCGTGGCCAGGCCTCATCGTGTTCGACTGCGACGGCGTTCTGGTCGACAGCGAAATGCTGGCGATGCGCGCCTACGTCGACATCCTGGCCGACATCGGCGCTGAGATTCCTGCCGACGTCTGGCCGCGATGCGTGGGGCTGAAGCAGGCCGACATTTTCGCGTTGCTCGAGCATGCGATCGGTCGGCCGATCGGACCGGATGTCCGCGACCGATTGTGGCCGCGCACGCGCGCGTTGTTCGCGGCGGAGCTGAGACCGACGCCCGGGGTGATCGGCTATCTCGGCAAGCTGACGACCGGTCGTTGCGTCGCCTCGTCGTCGCAGCCGGAGCGCATCCGTTTCAGTCTCGAGAAAACGGGTCTCGCCGGTTTTTTTGGCGACGCCATTTTTTCCACGCAGGAGGTCGCGCGCGGCAAGCCGGCCCCGGACATCTACCTCCATGTGGCCGAGCGGATGGGCGCCCGCCCCGCCGACGTCATCGTGATCGAGGATTCCGTGCCGGGGGTGCAGGGGGCGAAAGCGGCTGGCGCGCATGCGATCGGTTATCTCGGCGGCGCCCATGTCGAACCCGATCACGGCCGTCGTCTCCTCGAGGCGGGGGCGGGCTTCGTCTTTCACGACTGGGATGCGGTCGAGCGGGCGGTCATCGCGCTCGCGGATTAGGCGCAGGCGCCTCCAGTTGCGTTTCTCGGCGTGCTTCGGTTCCTCTCCAAGGCGCCTTTGCGGGTCGCTCGCGGCGGGGTCCGGAATTCGTATCGGCGGCGCAGGCCGAAGCCTTTATACGGGCGCCTTTATTCGTAAAAACTGCCCGAGTCAGCTATAGTGTCGGCGGCAATGCCAGGCAAAAGCGGCGATGCCAAGGAAATAGGCGCTCACGTGACGAAGACGCACCTCTCTGACCAGTTTGTCTTGGCGGTCAAGGATCAATTGCGCAACGTGCGTTATCAGATCCGGCGCAGCGCGGAAGGAGGCGGAGCGAGAGCCAATCGTTTTGCGCCGCATGTCCCGCGGCCCGTTGCGCTCGCCGCCGCTTCGGTGTTCTCCCAGGTCGAGGCGGCTGCGAACGCGCTCCTGCCGGAGAACGAACACCAGTCGGGAGCGCTCGCCTTCCCGCAACCGGTTTCCGCCTACTTCAGCCTCGAGGCGGAGAAGGCGAACGCCTTGGCGCCCGAGATTTACTATGTGCTGAAGGGGCTGTTGCGCCGTTTCGGCCTGGAAGTCTTTTTCGTTTCGGAGCAGGCCGTGGACGAGGCGGTGGGCGCTCTCAAGGCGCGCAGCGGAGCGCTGGTGGACATCGCGCTCGACGGCTCGCGCCCGAGCTCCGAACGCATGGATGCGACGGTTCGGCTTTGCGCCGCCTTGTCGGCTGAACTCGCCGCGGCGCGCCCGATCCGCGAGATGATGACGAGCGCGAGCGGCGAACCGGCCCCGAGGAATCTGGCTCGCGCGCCCAACGATTATTGCGCGCTGATGGTCGGGCTCGCCGTGGCGCTGGCTTCGAAGGGCGACGCGAACTCCGGCGACCTCGACGCATTGATCGTCTCGGCGGATCTGGCGGTCGACGCGCGGTTCGCCGAACTGTCGGCTGCGCTCGGAGGCCCGAACCCGTCGTCCGCGCTGGCGCGCGAGTTCGCCGCGATGATCCCGTTTCTTCCGTAGAGCCAAGATGAAATGAGGTTCGACCGCCGCCGTACCGGTCTCAGTGGCCCCGAGGGTGGATCCCCCGAAACGGCCGGCGCGGGAAATTTGGATTTCCTCAGGTCTCCGCGGGGAGACCACGCGGCTCCGCGAATTCCCGGCTTTTGGACGGTTTGATTTCCTTGGAATTCCTTAGATTCTCTCGACCGAATCGAGCCTTTTCAATGACTTACGCGCGACCTCGCGCGGATTTTTAAAATTGACCGCCCCTTTCCCGCCTCAAGGCTCGCTTTTTGCCAAGAGGCGGTCGAAACCGTTGGCGCCGTGTCTGATTCCGCCATGAAAAGAGCATACCAATCTTTTCGGTTTTCCGCAATCAAAATCCGCTTGGCCGCCGTAACCAAACCAGCGACACTTTGGGCTCTGACCCGCTCGTCGCTCGCAATGACGGGAACACATCGGCTTGAATTCATCTCGCTCCCGCCGCGTCGATCAGTCCGTCTTCTCCCCGGGCTCTTTCTCGTCGATCAACAGGGCCGCGGTCGCTTCGTCGGTGATCAGCGCAGTCGGTCGCAGCAATGTGAACGCGCCGATGAGCGGCTTGATTTTTTCCTTGCCGCCGGAGACGAGCACGCGAGTGGGCGCGGCGCCGAGCGTCGAGAGCGGAATGGACATCACGCGATCATTGATCGGATGGTCGACAAGCCGGCCGCGCCTGTCAAAAAAATTGTACAGCATGTCGCCGACCGCGCCGCTCGCGCGCAATTCGCGGATTTCCGCGTTGGAAATGATGCCGTAATAATTGGTGGTCGACTGCGGCTCGGTCGTCCCGACGCTGACCACGACCGCATCGAGAGAGGTCGAGAAGTCGTACACTTCCTTGAGGCCGCAACGCTCGATGAGCGTGCGCTTGGTCTCCGGACTGTCGACGACCGCCGGCGCCGCCAGCAGATAGCAATCGGCCAGAAAGATGCGCGAGAATTGCCAGGCGAATTCCGCCGGATTGGCCTGTCGGGCGCGGGTGATGCCGCCGAGCAGCGAAACGACGGAGAGGCGAGGGACCTGGCGCTCCTGAATGAAGCCCAATGTCCGGTTGAGCGTATTGCCCCAGCCCAGGCCGAGCTTCATGTCGGGTCGCAGCATTTGCGAGATGTACTCGCCCGCCGCGGCGGCGACCGCGCTGCTCGGATCGGCCCAGGAGGTCGAAAGCGGGGCGACGACAACCTCGGGCAGGCCGTATTTCTTCTGCACGTCGAATTCGAGCCGCGAGAGCTCGGCAATGTCCCGGCTGAGCGCCATGCGCACTTCGTTGAGGCCGCGCGCTTCCGCGAGCAGGCGCACGACAGTGATACGTCCGATGCCGAGCGTGTCGGCGATCGCGCCCTGGGTCATTTCCTCGACGTAGTACATCCATGCGACCCGCTGACGCAGGCGCGGCGCCCGCCGCCCGAGTCCGACCGCCTCCGTCGCCGCGTCCTCCGAGCCTTCGCCGATCTTCGTGGATTTCGGCGCCTTCGCCCCACGAGATCGCTCTTGCGTCTTCACTCAATCCTCGGATTTGCGGCGGACGAGAAGCGTTGCGCGACTGGGCGCCTAGGGATCGAGAAGCTGAACAAGTGATTCCAATGCCGCGCATTTGAAGCGCTGTCAATTCCACAATCTGGGCGGGAGCGACCCGCCTGAGGCCTTGCCGAGTCCGGGCCTCGGATCGGACATTCAAGCCGCCGGGGCGCAAATCCAGCTGAACATTCGACTTGACAATTTTGAAAAAGTTCACTACTGCAGACCAATGCTCGAGCGTAGCGGAACGGCGAAACTCGGGCGCAGCGCAACGTGAAGGCGGCGATTGGCGACCGCAGTTTCGGCGCGCCGGGTTAATGTCCAGCGGCGCCCTCACGGCGCGGGCCGGGGCGACTCCTGACCTGCCGAGCGAGCCGCGGCGATGGCGCCGATCGAGCAATGTCAATCTTAAAGGGAGCACGCCTGTGTCGAATATCGCGAAAGTAGGTCTCGCCGCTGACCTCGAGCGCTATGCGGAGGCCCACGGCCCGTTGACGATCGGACTCGCCGGCGCCGGACAGATGGGCACGGACATCGTCGTCGAACTGTCCCAGATGCCGGGCGTGCGCCTGGGCGCGATTTCGGAAGTCGTGATCGAGGCGGCGCGCGCTGCGGCGAGCATGGCCGGTCACGCCGACAGCAACGTCGTCCTCGCCTCGAAGGCCGCCGACGTCGATCGCGCGATCGAGATGGGCAACGTCGCCATCACCGAGAGCTATGAGGCGATGTGCGGTTCGGGCCGGATCGACGTCGTCATCGACGCGACCGGCAATCCGAGCATCGGAACGCTCATCGCGCTCGAGGCGATGAAGCAGGGCAAGCACATCGTCATGCTGAACGTCGAGGCCGACGTCACCATCGGTCGCTTCTTCAAGGCGGAGGCGCGCAAGGCCGGCGTCATGTTCACCGGCGCTGCGGGCGACGAGCCGGCGGCGACGGTCGAATTGATCGGATTCGCCCAGGCGCTCGGGTTCGAAATCGTGGCGGCGGGAAAAGGCAAGAACAACGCGCTGCAATTCGACGCCACCCCAGACGCCTTCGAAAAGGAAGCGCGCGAGCGCAACATGAATGCGCGCATGCTGGTCGAGTTCGTCGACGGCTCGAAGACCGCAATCGAGATGACTGCGATCGCGAACGCCACCGGCCTCGTGCCGGACGTGCCCGGCATGCACGGACCGGCGGCGACTCGGGAAGTTCTCGCGCAAGTGCTGTGCACCAAAGAGGACGGCGGCATTCTCAATAAGTCCGGCGTCGTCGATTATTCGATCGGCAAGGGCGTGGCGCCCGGCGTGTTCTGCATCGTCAAGCCGCGCCATCCGCGCGTGCTCGAGCGGATGATCGACCTCAAGGTCGGTCCGGGCCCGTGCTTCAGCCTGCTGCGCCCCTATCATTTGACCAGCCTCGAAGTGACGCTTTCCGCCATCCGTGCGGCGCGCCTCGGCCGCGCGGATCTCGAGCCCCTCGATCGTCCGGTCGGCGAATGCGCCTCTGTCGCTAAGCGTGACCTGGTTCCGGGCCAGGTCCTCGGCAAGATCGGCGAGTACGACTATCGCGGCTTTGCGATGGAGTGGCTGGAGGCCCGCAAAGCAGAAGCGATCCCGCTTGGCCTCGCCGAGCGCTCGAAGGTCCTGAAGCCGATCAAGGCGGGCGAGAAGCTGACCTACGCAAACTGCGCGCCCGACGATTCGCTCGTGGTCACCCAAATCCGTCGGCGGCTCGATCAGTCGGATGGCCAATTCGTGACCGGCTGAGCCTGTTGCACGGTTGTTGGCAAAGGCCCGAGGACTCTGATGAGCACGTCCAGCGTCGAAAGCGCCCCGTCGTCGCAGTCTAATCGTCCCCGCATCTACGAGCGGCTGACGAAGGGCGCGTTGCGCGACGCATTGTACAAGATGCAACTGATCCGTCGCTTCGAGGAGAGCGCCGAGGACGCCTATGTCCGCGGCCAAAGCTACGGAACGATGCACCTCTCGATCGGCGAGGAGGCGACGGCGGTCGGCGCCTGCGCGCCCCTGTCGGACTCCGACTACATCACCTCGACTCATCGCGGTCACGGCCACTGCATCGCCAAGGGCGCTGAGGTAAAGCGGATGTTCGCCGAATTTCTCGGCCGCGAGACCGGATACTGCCGCGGCCGCGGCGGCTCCATGCACATCGCGGATCCGAGCAAGGGAAATCTCGGGGCCAACGGCATTGTAGGCGGCGGCATTCCGATCGCCGTCGGCGCCGCGCTCAGCGTCAAGATGCGGAAGACGGGCGCAGTCGTCGTCTGCTTTTTTGGCGATGGCGCGAACAACGAAGGCGCGTTTCACGAGTCCTTGAACATGGCGGCGATCTGGAAACTGCCGGTGGTGTTCGTGTGTGAGAACAACAACTATGGCATGTCGATGTCGACCGAGCGTTCGACCGCGGTCAGGCGGATCGCCGAGCGCGCCGCGGCCTATTCGATGCCGGGCGTCACCGTTGACGGCAACAGTTTCGCCGAGGTCGCTCAGGCCTCGTTCGATGCCGCCGATCGCGCGCGGCGCGGCGAGGGCCCGAGCCTGATCGAATGCATGACCTACAGGATCCGCGGCCACTCGAAGTCCGACCGCAACCGCTATCGTACCAAGGAAGAAATCGAGGCCTGGAAGGGGCGCGATCCGATCGCGGCGTTCGAGCGCGAACTCGAATCCCTCGGCGTCCTCACGCGGTCCGACATCGAATCCATTCAAGCCGAGGTCGAGGACGAGATCAAGCAGGGCGTCGCTTTTGCCGAGGCGAGTCCATTGCCCTTGGCTGAAGATCTGCTGCGCGATGTCTATACGAGCTAGGACCCACTTCCCTATGGACACGCAGACCCGCGAGCTGACCTACGCGCAGGCCATCCAGGAGGCCTTGGCGATCGCAATGGAAGCCGACGACCGCGTCTTCCTCATGGGCGAAGATGTCGGCGTCTATGGCGGCGCGTTCCAGGTCACCGGAGACCTGGTCAACCGCTTTGGCGCCGATCGGGTGATCGACACGCCGATCTCCGAACTCGGGGGCGCAGGCGTTGCAGTTGGCGCGGCGCTGACTGGAATGCGTCCGATCTTCGAACTGCAGTTTTCCGACTTTGTCACCCTGGCGATGGAGCAAATCGTCAATCAGGCCGCGAAGCTGCGCTTCATGCTTGGCGGCTCGGTGTCCGTGCCGATGGTCGTCCGTCTGCCCTCAGGTTCGGGCACTGGCGCAGCGGCGCAACACAGCCAGGCGCTCCAGGCTTGGCTCGCGCATATTCCTGGCCTCAAAGTCGTCGAGCCGAGCACGCCCTATGACGCCAAGGGACTGCTTCTCGCAGCGATCGCCGATCCCGATCCGGTGATGATCTATGAGCACAAGCTGCTCTACAAGACCAAGGGACCCGTCCCACCCGGTTTCTATACCGTGCCGCTCGACAAGGCCGAGGTTCGCCGGCCCGGCCGAGACCTCACGATCGTCGCGTCGGGCATCATGTGCGGCAAGGCGCTGGATGCGGCTGCCGAACTGGCGAAGGAAGGCATCGAAGCTGAAGTCATCGACCCGCGCTCCTTGCGCCCGCTCGATCTTAAGACGCTGAGCGAGAGCGTGAAGAGAACCTCGCGCCTGCTCTGCGTGTACGAGGGCGTCAAAACGCTCGGCATCGGCGCCGAAATCAGCGCCGCGATCGCCGAGAGCGAGGCGTTCGATTATCTCGACGCTCCGATCGTTCGGCTCGGCGGCGCCGATTCGCCAATTCCTTATAGTCCGATCCTCGAGAAGGCCGCGGTTCCGCAGACCCCGGACATCATCGCAGCCGCCCGCAAGCTCGCGCTCGGACGCGTCTGACATGGCGGTCGAGGTCATTCTTCCGCGCGTCGACATGGACATGACGACGGGCAAGATCACGAAGTGGTTCGTCGCCGAGGGCGAAACGGTCGCAAGGGGCGAGGCCCTGTTCGAAATCGAGTTGGACAAGGCCGCGATGGAAATCGAAGCGCCGGCCGCCGGCGTGTTGAGCGGCGTCACCGGCCGCCCGGGCGATGAATTGCCCGTCGGCACGGTGGTGGGCTGGATCGTCGCTCCGGGCGAGACCTTCGCCGAGCCGAAGCCCGCGACCGCGGGCGTCCCGGTTGCGCGAGATGCGGAGCCGACACGTTCGGCCAGGGCGAACGACAAGCCGGAGGCAGAAGCTGAACCTTCTCAGTTTGTCGAAGCGCACGACGAGCGCGGCGAGCGGGCGACGCCGAAGGCGCGCCGACTCGCCCGGGACCACGGGTTGCCGCTGACCGAGATTGCAGGCAGCGGGCCAAGCGGCCGGATCCAGGCGAGCGACGTGACGGCGGAAGCCGCAACGCGCAGGCAACCGATGTCCGCCCCGGCCGTCCAGTCCGAAGTTCAGGCCGGCCCTGCGGCGCGGCGGCTCGCAGCCGAACTCGGCGTCGACCTCGAAGGGCTGAAAGGGACGGGCGAGAAGGGCATCGTCACCAAGGACGACGTCAAGACCGCATTCCGCGCGGGCGCCCCGCCATCGGGATCGACCAGCGCCGCGCTGCCCGAGCTCCCTGTGGTGGACTTCGCGAAATTCGGCCCCGTCGAGGCGACGCCTCTGTCGCGCATCAAGCGGATTTCCGGGCCGCGTCTGCATGCATCCTGGCTCAACATCCCACATGTCACGCATTGCGACGAAGCCGACATCACGGACCTCGAGGCGTTTCGCCAGTCGCTCGACGAGAAGGCGAAGAGCGACAGGCAGGCGCCCTATCGCGTCTCGCTGCTGCCTCTCGTGGTCAAGTGCACGGTCGCCGCCCTCAAAGCGTTCCCGCTGTTCAACTCGGCGCTCGTCCCCGCCAAGGACGCCCTCATCCAGCGCAACTACTGGAACATCGGCGTCGCCGTCGACACCGCCGACGGCCTCGTCGTCGCCGTCCTCCGGGACGCCGACAGGAAGGGCGTGACGGAGATCGCGCGCGAACTCGCGACGCTGTCGGCGAAGGCGCGAGACGGAAAGCTGACACCGGCCGAAATGCAGGGCGCGACCTTTACCATTTCGTCGCTCGGCGGGATCGGCGGCACCGCGTTCACGCCGATCGTCAATGGGCCGGAAGTCGCCATTCTCGGCGTGGTGCGGGCGACGATGGCCCCGGTCTGGGACGGAACGGCGTTCCAGCCGCGTCTGATGCTGCCGCTGTGTCTCTCCTACGACCACCGAGTCATCGACGGCGCCGCGGCCGCCCGCTTCGTTCGCCATCTTAGCGAACTGCTCGGAGATCTGCGGCTCGCGCTGCTGTAGCCGGCCGCGACGACCACGAGACCGGCGACCCAGGTGACCACGGAGGGGATCGGACGCCGTCTCATGAGCCGCCGAACCTTCACTTTTGCGTCATCGGGTCAATTTCGCAGATTGTTGCGTCGCGATATGGTCCTATATTGAGCGTGTCACCCCTCTCGACCGGTCTTGAATCGGCCAAACGCCGCATCGCGAAAGCGCGTCCCGGACGTTGCCGAGGCGTCCAGCGGCTGAAAAGAGCACTCGATCGATAATGTCGGAACTGACGTCCTCGCAGGTTTTCGAACTTTCCAAGCCGAACTACCGCACCACCGCCCTGATCATCGCCAGCGCGCTCTTCATGGAGCAGCTCGAACTCGACCGTGCTCGCCACGGCGCTGCCGACGATGGCCCGGTATTTCGACGTGACGCCGTCGCACATGAGCGTCGCGCTCACCTCCTATCTCTTGAGCCTCGCGGTGCTGATCCCCGCCAGCGGCCAGATCGCCGACCGGTTCGGCGCGCGAACCGTGTTTTCCGGCGCGATCGTCGTCTTCACCCTCAGTTCCGTCCTGTGCGCGCAGGCGCATAATCTGCCCATGCTGGTCGTCGCGCGGTTGCTGCAGGGCGCCGGCGGCGCGATGATGATCCCGGTCGGCCGCCTCGTGCTGCTGCGCAGCGTCGATCGGGCCGATCTCGTTTCCGCGATGAGCTGGTTTCTGGTGCCGGGCCTGATCGGTCCGATCCTCGGGCCGCCGGTCGGCGGCCTGATCGTCACCTATCTCGACTGGCGATGGATTTTCTATATCAACGTCCCCATCGGCGTTCTCGGCGTCGTCCTGACATGGCTCTTCATCCAGAACTCGCGCCCGAAGACGCGGAGCGCTTTTGACGGCTGGGGCTTCGTCCTGTCCGGCGTCTCGCTCGCCTGTCTGTTGTTCGGCTTCGAAACGACGAGCCGGGGCGTGGGCCAGACCTCGGTCGCGTTTGCGCTCCTCGGCGCGGGCCTCGTCAGCGGGACGGCCTATGTCGTCTATGCGCTGACGCGGCGCCGCGTGACGCCGATCCTCGATCTCGGCCTGATGCGGATCAAGACGTTCCGGGTGTCGCTGATCGCCGGTTCGCTGTCCCGCATCACCCAGGGCGCGCAGCCGTTTCTGCTGCCGCTGATGATGCAGCTCGCCTTCGGCATGTCGGCGGCCGAGAGCGGCTTCATGACCTTCGGCACCGCTTTCGGCGCCGTCCTGATGAAGGCGGGCGCGCAGCCGATCCTGCGGCGCTTCGGCTTTCGCACGACTTTGATCTGGAACGGGATTTTCTCCAGCCTGCTCTATGCGGTCTGCGCCGCCTTCCGGCAGAGTTGGCCGCATTGGGCGATGTTCCTCGTCCTGGCGATCTGCGGGTTCTCGATGTCGCTGCAATTCACCGCCTACAATACCGTCGCCTATGACGACGTGCCGGCGGAACGCACGGCCTCGGCCAATAGCTTCTACACGACGTTCCAGCAGTTGATGCTGTCGTTCGGCATCTGCACGGGCGCGCTGGCGCTGACCGTGTCGAAAACCCTCGCCGGGCGAGTGGACGCGAGCGTGTGGGACTTTTCGGCGGCGTTCCTGGTCGTCACTGCCATCTCGCTGCTCGCCGCGCCGGTGTGCCTCGGATATCCGCGCGATGCGGGGGCGGAGATGAGCGGGCACAAGCATGACGCGCGCGAACTCGAGGCGGATCAGGCCACATAGGGGCTCGGGCCTAGCCGCCTCGAGGAAAGGGCGATGTCTGGCGCCGGCTCCGGCGCTTTCCTGACGCCGCCACGCCGTTCTGCAGCATCCGCACGGTCGCGGGTTTCCAGCCGGTCGGAGTCAGGATCATCGGGCCGTCGAACGCGGCTTCGCGGGGCGCCGGCGCCGTTTCGGGCAGCCGGCCAGTCTCGGGGCAAGTATGCATTTGACTTATCCAGATCGTCCGTGCATATCAGAAGTCGCAGAACCGGAAGGTTCGGCTGGCGCACCCAAAATTGATCTCCCGGCAGGAATGACGGCCGACATGCTACATCATGCGGTTGTAATAATTGCGGATTGGGAGGAGAGCAGGTGGAGAGAAGATGAGAGTTTATCTATTGTGGAATTGGCCGTGTCCTTGTTTCAATTGTTTGAGGGTCCAGGAGTCCCTGTCCCATGAGTGATAATCTCCATTCTTGGTATCCTTGTTGAGCGCTTGTGCCGTGTTTCACAAAAATAGCTCTTTCGAGATGTCTAAAGTCGATTGCGGACTGTTAGCCGTTTTGTACATCAATATAAGCCTACCCTTCAATTCCTTGATAAACGTGTTAAAGTAATGACAACAATCTAAAACACTAAGCCCATCAAACGGCCGCATAATATCCTTGGTATTGACAGTCAAGGCGCTTCCGTAGTCCGATGATGGAATCGTCACAAAAGCGTATAATATTACGATACTGAACTTATTGAATTTAATTTGTTTAGAATTTATGTATTCCAACGGACTCCAAAGAAAAGGCGTCTCACGCTGACCGACAGCAAGCGAGTATAAAAAGGTGCATCTATCGTCAACCATATCTAGAATTATTCTTCTTGCCGATGACTTTGCGATATCACGCTTTACGTTAGTCTTAGAAGAGGCTATAAAAACGAACGGGCAAAAACTGTTTGTTTTCTTGATGGCAGTAGTATATAGCACAGAAGTGTATATTTGTCCTTCACAAATTTGAGTAAACTTAATTGTTGTCAGGCTTTGGCTTTTGTTGCTTGGGTGTATTGAGAAGCGAGAAACAGATACGCGTTTACCTCGCCGCCAAGGGAGAGGAATCCCTATATGGCCACACAACCCCACGCGCACGGAAAGCGACCACGAGATCGTTCTCGGGACGCTCCACAAAAGTGACAAATGTGTAGGCTGTTCCCATATATTGAAGACAAACGCGAATTTCCGTAGACATCGGGTCGACCCGTGAAAACCAACAAAGATCAACAGCTTAGCGATGACGAAATTGAACGACGATATCGTGGCACGCTTAAACGCCTTCTCGCCACCCCTCCAGATCATAAGCGCAAGGGGAAACCCGGTGCGAGTCCGAAAAAGCCGGGACGGCCGATGAAGAATGAACGCGGCAGAGACGAGCGCAGATCTCGGGCGGCAATCCTCAGGACCAGCGCTTGCTCGCCGACGTTCGTCAAGCCTGCCAGCAAGGGGCTTCGCGAAATGAGGCGGCTCGGGATCATAGAACGAGGCCGGCGCGGTCCGATCGTGTCGACAGCCCGCATAAATAGGGGTAAATGATCCAAGCCACAATTCAGGAGAAATAACCCGAGTGGCAGGAGGTTCGCGACCGGTTGAGGCACAAGACCGCAGCGCTGCGGTGCGTAGTGTGATTTACGAAATTTTCCGGACAGTTAGAACACTTATCCGCACAGGTGGTGTGGTCGCCTCAATCTATGTTTGCCGAGATTTTTTAGGCGCTATTGCCGGAAAAGAAACCGTTGTGGCCCTAAAACTCTCGTTCTTAGCGGATATAAAATTCGCGATCGCTGTCTCGCTCGCTGGCATGGCGTCTGTTTGGGCACTCGCTGAGCGATGGCTACGCCATCGAAAAGTTGAAAGTATGCAGGGTCGGATCAAAGAGCTTGAATTGGCGATTGATCCTAAGCGCACGTCCTCGGGCCTCACCCCGAAGGGAAAGACAAACCCGAAAGACAAGAGCCCATGATTGCTGAATCATTACTGGCCTTTCTTTGTGCAGTTGCTTTTGTCGCTGTATTCTATGGTCCTTGGCAGAGCCTCTGCACGGACATCGCGCGTCAAATTGTCTTTGAACAACGGGACAAGTTGTTTGATATGGCGCGCGCTGGGCGTCTAACGTTTAGTTCAGGAGAATATAGAGAAATACGGATTGGCCTTGAGAATATCATAAGATTCTCTCATGATTTGACGCTGCCAATGGCAGTGTACCTCGCTATCTTATTTCCGAGAGTTCGACAGACGGATATAGCCGACACCATTAATTCGGCGATCAAACGCCTGCATGATGATCAGCTAGAAAGAGATGTAACCAGGCTCGTGGCAACCGCATATGCGTCAGTCATCATTATGATGATTTGCAAGTCAGCGATCGGATTAATACTTTTTCCTCTTGTGTTTATCGTCGGTATTTGGGCATACACAGTAAGAAGTATTGTTTCTAGATCGAAACCATACGTATTGAAGATTGGTCGCTTAATCCAAGCGGAATCGGAATGCACTTAATGGCAGGTTTTCTCTCTGCCAATACCCTTTCCACTCGCGACTAACAGGATGCGCCAGCGCGGCGTTGATGAGGATCAAGTCTTTGCCCACCGTTTCCGGCGTCGTGTGTCTGGCGGACGCCCCGGCCTATCGGGCGGGGTCCAGATGGGACGCGCTGGGCCTCTAATTCGTAACAGGCTGATCATAGGTGAGCCGCTTGCCTTCGACGCCCTTGAGGATTTTTGCGGCGCGCATGGCGTCGTCAACGCCGAGTTTGATCCGGTTGCTGTATCGGAAATCGAATTCTGCGAGATAGCGGCCCAAATGCGCTTCGCTGACAGAATGATAGGTTCCGTCGATCCCCCGCTTGAGAAGGCTAAAAAAGTTCTCGCTGACGTTGATCGAGACAACGAGGCCAGTGTGCGGTTCTGTGTAGGCGTATTCGTCGCGGCTGTGATCGACGCTGCGATGCTTGGCGAACTCTCGGCCGACCTTGATGTATGAACCCGACTTGTCAGTCATAAGCGTACTCTTGCGGCTGGCGTGCGTCGTGATGACCGTTCGAAGGGTCTTCGCAGTCACGTCGGCAACGTGGAAGGATTTGGAAGCGCCGTTGCGTTCAATGAGGGTGACGACTGCTTTCTTGGGCGCGGGTTCGCGATGGGCGCGGTTCTTTTTGCTGCCGCCGATAAAGGCTTCGTCGGCTTCGACGATCTTGCCTTCGCCGCCGAGCCCGCCAGTCGAGACGGTTTCGCCGGTCATCGCTTCGCGGATGCGATGCGCCAGAAACCACGCCGTCCGGTAAGAGCCGATGCCAAGGTTGCGCATAAGTTCAAGAGCCGAGACGCCGTTCTTGTTCGACGCCATCAAGTGAATTGCGAGAAGCCATTTGTGCAACGGGATATGCGAGCGCTCCATTACCGTACCGGTTCGGCAGGTGAACTTGTCGCGGCAATCGTTGCAGAGGAAATAACCGTTCTGCGTCTTCCCAGCCATGCGATGCACGTTCATTGAACCGCAGAACGGGCAAGAGACGCCATTCGACCAACGCGAGGCTTCGATATGCTCACGGGCTGCGTCTTCGTCATGAAAGTGAAGTTCAGAAAGGCTGGTCATGGGTGAGTGCACCTGTATTCTGTGTTCTGGCAAGTGGGAAAGCGATGAATTCACTCCCGAGCAGAAGTTGCGTTTTTTGCTTGCAATTTCTGCTGAATCTCGCGACCCAAAGTTTCGAGCCGCTTTCGAGGCATCACTATGTGATGGACGCCTTGACCAGACCGAAGAACTATCCTCCACAATTCCGAGTTTCGGGATCGGGCTCTATAGACACATTTGTCGGGTGAACAGCGTGAATAGGAATTTCGATCATCGGGTTTCTCCAATGACCTCTTTATACCGCGTCTACGCGGCTAAGTCAAGTGCATAGTTGCCAGTCCCGGGCGCGGAATCAATCTTTTCAGGGCTTTGCGGCTGATTTTCCGAGCGATCGTCGCCAGCGGCCAATCGCCCAGGCCCGTCCCCCCGGATCAACTCCGGGGGCCACCCTCTCCCCACTGAAGCGGGGCGAGGGGGGGAGCAGCGCCTCCGAGTTTCCGGTTGGGGATCAGTCTTTTCAAGGGCTTGCGGAAGAATTTCCGGGCGATCGTCGCCTGCGGAGGCGCCGAGGCGTCCCTCTCCGAGGGGGAGCGCGATGCTGTCAAAGTCAACATCATCAAAACCTTGCTGCACATAGCTCGCCTGACACATGAACTCAGCACCGTAAGTCGAGGTTCCGTCCGCCAGCGCCTCGGAACGCGGCGCTTCGGGAAGGCGGCGCTGGGCGGCGGCAAAGCCATGATTAGCGGTCCAGCTCGCGCACGATCCTGACCACCTGGTCGACCGCCTTGAGGTTCGTGGGCCCCATGGCGCTAAAGGCCACCAGCAGCGCCTCGTTAAGACGGCTGACCTGGATCGCCAAAAACTCCTCGGGCGGCGCCGGCATGCGGCGGGCGAGAATCTCCCGGGATGACCGCGCGCATCCGCTTCTCGCCGATCCCAACCCGCGCCGCGATCTCGGCGACCGACACGCCGCGGTTGAGGTAGTCGACGATCAGCTGTTCGCGCTTGAATTTCGCCAGCCGCGCGGCGCGCGCGTCCGTCCGCGCAGCTAAGGGGGCGGCCGGCGAGACGGCTTCTGGACAATCGGACATGTGGCGTTCTCCTTCTGATAATAACAAAGGTAGAACAAGACTGGCGGTCTGGCAAGAAATTGCCGAATTTTCTGCGGTGGTAACGGGTGAAGGGCTCTCCGACGCCCGGAGGCGCGTCCTCACCCATGCGCACCGGTCCGACTTTCACACGTCGTTCGACTGAGGCGCGGCTCCGTTATAGGAAGCGTGCCGATTCGCTCAAGATAGACACCCGCTTCATTTGGGGATGCCTGACCGCTGCGTGATGCTCGTCCCAAATAATCGAACGACCGGAGGCGACGCTGAGCTACCGGTTTGGAGCCCAGCAATCGACGCGAAGCTCAAGCGCTTCAAGGCGGAGAATTGCGTCACGTCGGATGACGACGTCATCGTCCTCAAGTGAGTGACGACGTCTTGAAACAGGCTATGTTGCCCCTCGTTGCGTAGGAAGTCTGAGTCTTCTTAGCTCGGGCGCCAAGCGTTTGAGATTAATACTAGCCGCCCCGCGGCGGCTCCCCGTCGGCCGCCAGCTCCTCCGCCTCGGCGTCGGTGAAAACGCGGCTGCGGGTGAGGAAGCGCACGCCCTCGGGCGCCTCCAGCGAAAAGCCCGCGCCGCGCCCGGGCACGACGTCGATGATGAGTTGGGTGTGGCGCCAATATTCGAACTGCGCCGCGCCGATATAAAATTTGCAGCCGGCGATCTCGCCCATGAGCACGTCCTGGCCGCCGACCTTGAACTCGCCGGCCGGGATAGCACATCGGCGCCGAGCCGTCGCAGCAGCCGCCGGATTGATGAAACATCAGCGGCCCGTGCATCGCCCTTCAGCTTGCGCGATCATGTCGCTGCGGCGTTCGGTGACGAGAACTCTGCGGAACCATCGGCGTCGTCCTCCGATAAAGCAGGCGGAGACGCGCTCCGCCTGGTCGTGCGCGGCGTCGCACGGGAGGGCCGTCGACCCCGCCCTGCAGTCGCTCGAGCCTCGATCTCAGAAGAAGCCCAGCGCCTTCGGCGAGTAGCTGACCAGCATGTTCTTCGTCTGCTGATAGTGGTCGAGCATCATCTTGTGCGTCTCGCGGCCGATGCCGGACTGCTTGTAGCCGCCGAACGCCGCATGCGCGGGATAGGCGTGATAGCAGTTGGTCCACACGCGGCCGGCCTGGATCTCGCGGCCGAAGCGATAGGCGCGCGTGCCGTTGCGGGTCCACACGCCGGCGCCGAGGCCGTAGAGCGTGTCGTTGGCGATCGCCAGCGCCTCCGCATCGTCCTTGAACTTCGTCGACCGACACGACCGGCCCGAAGATTTCTTCCTGGAAGACGCGCATCTTGTTGTGGCCGGCGAAGATCGTCGGCTCGATGTAGTAGCCGTTGGCGAGTTCGCCTTCGAGATTGGCGCGCTTGCCGCCGGTCAGCACCTGCGCGCCTTCCTGCCGGCCGATGTCGAGATAGGAGAGGATCTTCTCGAGCTGGTCGGTCGAGGCCTGCGCGCCGATCATCGTCGACATGTCGAGCGGATGGCCCTGCTTGATCTTCTTCACGCGCGCGACGGCGCGCTCCATGAAGCTGTCGTAGATCGATTCCTGGACCAGCGCGCGGCTCGGGCAGGTGCAGACCTCGCCCTGGTTGAGCGCGAACATCGCGAAGCCTTCGAGCGCCTTGTCGAAGAACTCGTCGTCCGGCGTCCATCACGTCGGCGAAGAAGATGTTGGGCGACTTGCCGCCGAGCTCCAGCGTGACCGGGATCAGGTTCTCGGTCGCGTATTGCATGATGAGCCGGCCCGTCGTCGTCTCGCCGGTGAAGGCGATCTTGGCGATGCGCTTGTTCTGCGCCAGCGGCTTGCCGGCCTCGACGCCGAAGCCGTTGACGACGTTGAGGACGCCCTCGGGCAACAGGTCGCCGATGACCTCCATCAGCACGAGAATGCTGAGCGGGGTCTGTTCGGCCGGCTTGAGGACGACGCAATTGCCGGCGGCGAGCGCGGGGCGAGCTTCCACACCGCCATCAGCAGCGGGAAGTTCCAGGGGATGATCTGGCCGACGACGCCGAGCGGCTCGTGGAAATGATAGGCGACCGTGTCGTGGTCGATCTCGGAGAGCGAGCCTTCCTGCGCGCGGATGCGCGCCGGCGTAATAGCGCCAATGGTCGATGCACAGCGGCACGTCGGCGTAGGTCGTCTCGCGGATCGGCTTGCCGTTGTCGAGCGTCTCGACCAGCGCCAGCAGTTCGAGCTTGGCCTCCATGCGGTCGGCGATCTTGTTGAGGATGTTGCGCGCGCTCGGCGGGCGAGGTCTTGCCCCAGGCGTCCTTGGCCTTGTGGGCGGCGTCGAGCGCGAGTTCGATGTCGGCGGCGCTGCGAGCGCGCGATTTCGCAGAGCTTCGCGCCGGTCACCGGGCTCGGATTGTCGAAATAGCGGCCCTCGACGGGGTCGACGAACTTGCCGCCGATGAAGTTCTCATATTTTTCGCGGATCAGCCCGCGCGCCGCAATCTTGTCAATCGCCGCTTGATACATGGAGTTCCTCCGTGAAGGACGCCGACAGTGGCGGCGCTGAGGGAGAGGGTTGCACACGAATGCGGCTGAAGCATAGCGGGTATGCGCCGAGGTCGGCCGTGAACCGTCGCAGTTCTGCGACACTTCCTTTCTGCTTCGGCTTCGGCTTCAGCGATGCAGGCCGAGCTGTTTCATCCTGCGGTGCAGCGTGGCGCGCGACAGGTTAAGGTCCTTCGCCGCCTTCGAGACATTTCCTCCCGTACGCGCCAGAGCGCGCTGCAACACGGCCCGTTCGGCGGCGTCGATGTCGTCGGCTGCGGCATCGGCGCGGCCCATGATGTCTGCCGCAGGCCGTGGCCGGGCGAGCGTCTGCGCATTGATGCCAAGGGCCTGTCGGGCGGCGCGGGTCGCCCCAACGAGGAGGTTGTCCCGATCGACGGCCAGCAACGCCGGGCCGGAGCGATCGCCCGCCGCCGCAAGCAGGATCCGCGCACGCGGAAAGGCCAGGCGGAAATTCTCGGCCTCGATCCCGCGGGCGGCATCCGAGACGGCGGTCGCGATCAGCCTCGCGAAGCCCTCGGTCAGATTGGCGCGGCACGAGGAGAGGTCGAGCGCGGCGACGAGCTCGCCACGCTCGTCGTAGATCGGCGCTGTCGTGCACATGAGGAGCGCATTGCGGGAAAAGAAATGCTGCTCGCGATCGATCGTCACCGCGCGCTGCTCGAAAAGGCACGTTCCGATTCCGTTGGTGCCCTCGACCCTCTCACTCCAGACCCCGCCGGTCCAGAGCCCCCAGCCCTCAAAGATCGGGTCGTCGCACGGCTCGCCTCGCCGCTCCACGACGACCCCTTCGCGGTCGGCAAGCAGAACGGAGCAGCCGACGCCGCCGACCGCGAGAAGCAGGCGATCGAGGCTCGGCTGGGCGACCCGCAACAACGGACCCAGCCGTTCGCGCGCCGCCGCCACGTCCGCGGCAGGAAGGCGGACGGAGGTTGCCAGACTGGCCGGATCAAGCGCATGCAGCCGTCCCGAGCGGCGCCAGGATGCGGCAAGCGCCGAGTTCGCGGCGTCGCCGCGTTCGATCGCTTTGATGACCCGGTCCGCATGATGAGCGGAGGGCAGACGACCCATCTTTTCCTCCCCGCCCATTGTAACATGATCTTGGAGTTGCTCAACGCGCATCCGGTCGCTTCGGACCCGCCGGCATCCAGCCCATGGCGTCACAAGGCGAGTCGCCCGGAGCGTCCGCTCAGTCGAACGGACGCGTTCAGCGTTTGCTTCCCGGAACGGTCGCTCGTCGCGCATTGCGGTCGCCCCGGGCGTCGGCTTCGCCTGATTGCAATCCGCTCTTTGCGGTGTTCTGCCGACGCCTTGGTCGATGCCGGCGTCAAGGTCCTGAACGGCCCCTCAGACGGCGTCGCGCTGCGCACCGGGCGCCTATCTTAACCGGTTAGGCACGGAACGAAGTATGAATGCCCTCGCTGCGGAGGACGAGACGAATGCGGAGGGTTCCGCTTACACCGCGGCTTCCGGACTGAAGCTCGGTTCCTCGCCGGCGAGGCCGAGGCGGGCGAGCGCGGCGCGGACGCCGGCGTCCTCGATCGCGGCGATCGCCGTCTCGACCTTGGCGGAGAGATCGCCGACTGCGGTCAGGTCCTTGCCCCACAGCCTGGGGTCGGCGAGCAGGCGGCGGGCGATTGCGGGCGCGTCGCCGTGCGCGGCGCCCGCCCAAGCGGCCACCATGATGTCGAGCACGTGGGCGTCGTCGCGGATCGGGTAGGCGCCTTGGTCGCGACGGCCGACGACGCCCCTGGCCTCGCGGGCGCCGCGGTAGAACCACAAGAGCGCGGCCAGCGAGAAGGCGAGGCCGTCGGGCGCCGGCTTTCCGTCCCTCACCCAGTCCTCGACCGTCGGCAGCACCCGGACCACCCATTTCGACACTGAGTTCAACGCGATCGACAGGAGTTCGTGGCGGATGAACGGGTTGGCGAAACGCTCGAGGATGGTCGCCGCATAGGCGCGGCGCTCGGGCTCGGGCAGCGGAACCTGCGGCACGATCTCCTCGAGGAGGACGCGGCGCAGAAAGGCCGAGATTTGCCGGTCCTTCGTCATCTCCTCGACGGTGTCGAGACCGGCCAGATAGGCGGCGAGCACCGACGCCGTGTGGCCGCCGTTCAAAATGCGCACCTTGCGGGTGCGGTAGGGCTTGAGGTCGTCGGTCCAGATCACGTCGAGGCCGGCTTGAGCCAGCGGCAGTTCGGCGGCGATCGCCTTGGGCCCCTGGATCACCCAGACATGGAAGGGCTCGGCGGCGACCGCGAGCGGATCCTCGTAGCCCCATTCGGCAAACAGCGTCTCCTTCTCGGCCCCGGGAAAGCCCGGGACGATGCGGTCGACCAGCGTGTCGAGGAAGACGTTGTGGTCCTCGATCCAGGCGACGAAAGCGGGCTCGAGGCCCCAGCGGCGGGCGTGGTTCAAAACGATGCGGCGAAGCGTCGCGCCGTTGGCTTCGATCAGCTCGCAGGGCAGGAAGACGAGGCCGGGCGCGTCGGGCCCGAGCGCAGAGAAGCGCGCCTTGAGGAGCGCGGCGACCTTGGCCGGGAAGCTCTTCGGGCAGACGTCGAGATTCAACGGCTCCTCGACCTCGACGATGCCGGCCTCGGTCGTATTGGAGACGACGAACCGCAAATCGCGCGAGACGCCGATCTCCACGAACTTGTTCCACTGAGCGTAGGGGTCGAGCGAGACCTGCACGGTCGAAACGACGCGCCGGGCGATCGTCTCGCGGCCGTCGACGCGGCCGCGCAGCAGCACCGTATAGAGATTGTCCTGCTTTTCGAGCAGGGCCGCGACCCCCTGCGGCAGCGGCTGGGCGATCGCGACGCCGCCGCCAAAGGTTGCCCTTTCGTTGGCGACGTCGATCATCCAGTCGACGAAGGCGCGCAGGAAATTGCCGTCGCCGATCTGCAGGACCTTGATCGGGCGGGACGCGGGGTCCGCATGGGCGACGCCCTTGAGCTCTGTCGCGAGGGCGCGCCGGGTGAGAGGGGGCATGGGTTGGCTCGCGGTCATAGCTTGTAGGCCGATTTGGCGAGGCGATAGGCGAGATCCTCAGCGACCTCGAAGGCCTCGTCCTCCTCGAGCCGATGCTCGGCGACGAGGCGGGCGAGGAAGGCGCAATCGCAGCGGCGTGCGACGTCGTGACGCGCCGGTATCGACAGGAAGGCGCGGGTGTCGTCGTTGAAGCCGACGGTGTTGTAGAAGCCGGCCGTCTCGATCACGGCTTCGCGGTAGCGCTTCATGCCCTCGGGGCTGTCGAAGAACCACCAGGGCGGCCCGAGCTTCAAGGCCGGATAATGGCCGGCGAGCGGCGCGAGCTCGCGCGAAAAGGCGGTCTCGTCGAGGGTGAAGAGGATGATCGTCAGATCGCGCGCGTTGCCGAAAAGGTCGAGCAGGGGCTTCAGCGCCGAGACGTAATCGGTCGGGCCGGGGATGTCGCACCCCTTGTCCCTGCCGAAGGTCTTGGCAATCCACGGGTTGTGGTCGCGGCGGGAGCCGGGGTGGATCTGCATGACGAGCCCGTCCGCAAGGCTCATGCGCGCCATCTCGGTCAGCATCTGGGCGCGGAAGAGTTCTGCGTCTTCGGCGCTGGCCTTGCCGCCCTTGACCCGGCCGAACAAGGCTTCGGCCTCCGGGAGGGAGAGATCGGCGGTCCGCGCCGACGGATGGCCGTGGTCGGTCGAGGTCGCGCCCATCTCTTTGAAATAGGCGCGGCGGTCGGCGAGCGCTTCGAGATAGCCTGTCCAGGAGGCGGCGTCCCGTCCGGTGATGCGGCCGAGCTCGACGAGATTTTGGGCGAAGTTGGGGAAGTCGGGATCGACCACCGGGTCGGGGCGGAAGGCGGTGACGACGCGGCCTTTCCAGCCGCTGTCGCGGAGCGCGCGGTGGTGGCGGAGGTCGTCGAGCGGGCTATCGGTCGTCGCCAGCACTTCGATGTTGAAGCGCTCATAGAGGGCGCGCGGCCGGAACTCGGGCCTCATGAGGGCGTCGGCGATCGTGTCGTAGAGCCGGTCGGCGTTTTCCGCCGACGGCTGCTCCTCGATGCCGAAGACGGTGGTGAAGGCATGGTTCAGCCACAACCAGGACGGCGTGCCCCGGAACAGAGGAAAATTTGCGGCGAACAGGCGCCAGATTGCGCGCGGGTCCTGTTCGACCGGGCCGCCGTCGAGCCGCGGCACACCCACCGCCTCGGGCGCGATTCCCTGACTGTAGAGCATCCGGTGCACGTAATGATCGGGGACGATGAACAGCCGCGCCGGATCGGGGAAGGGCCGGTTCTCGGCGAACCAGGCCGGATCGGTGTGACCATGCGGACTGACGATCGGCAGATCGGCGACCGTCGCATAAAGACGCCGAGCGACGTCGCGGGTGACCGAATCGGCGGGAAACAGCCGGTCCGGGTGCAGGGCGAAACGCTTCCCCGCCGCCGGCGCGAAACGAGCGGTCTGAACGGTCATGGCACGAACCTCCGAATGAGCTTTTCTGTCGCAGCCGGTTCGGGACCGGCCGGCTTGACAGCCTTATATATCTGATATACAAGTTCGCTTGTCAAGTGGTCGAGCCGACGAGAGCGCCTATGTGAAGACAATGGATCCGAAGGCCGGAAGACAAGCGGCGGGATCTGGTCAATCGACGGATCCGGCCGGGACGCCCAATCGGCGCCGCGTCGAACGCAAATCGGATCGATGGAGGGCGAACTCCAGGGACCCCACGAAAAACAAAGGCGATCGGCTGTCCGGCCGGCTCGCGATAACCCTACAGGGGAAACGCATGCAATATGTGAAAGGTCTGCGCTGGAAGATGCTGGCGCTGATGCTGTGCGGAACGATCCTCATCTACATCGATCGCAACGTTCTCGGCGTGCTCGCCCCGATCCTCAAGAAAGAGCTGAACTTCACGACGGAAGAATACTCCTACGTCGTCTCGTCGTTCCAGATCGTCTACTCATTCTCCCAACCCGTCGCCGGCTATCTCACCGATCTCATCGGTCCGCGCATCGGCTATGCGGTCGCCGCGTTTATCTGGGGACTGGCCGCTGCCCTGCACGCTTTCTCGTCCGGCTGGATTTCGATGGCCGGATTCCGCGCGATGCTCGGCCTTTCCGAGGCCGTCGCCATGCCGACCGGCACAAAGACCTCGACCGTGTGGTTCCCCTCCGCCGAGCGTTCGATCGCGACCGGCTGGTTCAACTCGGGGTCGTCCATCGGCGCGGCGCTCACGCCTCCGGTGGTGATCTGGCTCTCGAGCGCCTACGGCTGGAGGTATGCCTTCCTGCTCACCGGCCTCCTGGCGGTCGTGTTTTCCGGCCTCTGGTACTGGCTCTATCGCGACCCGCAGAACCATCCGCGCCTGTCGCCGGAAGAGTTCACCCTGATCGAGGACGGTCAGACGAAGGTCGTGGCGGAAAAGCCCGCGCTCAAGAAGATTTTCGCTCAAAAGAGCTTCATCGGCCTCATCATCGCCCGCTTCCTGACCGAGCCCGCCTGGCAGACCTTCGCCTTCTGGATTCCGCTGTACATGGTCTCCGTGCGCGGCATGGACATCAAGCAGTTCGCGCTGTTCGCCTGGCTGCCGTTCCTGGCCTCGGACATCGGCTGCCTGTTCGGCGGCTATCTCGCGCCGTTCCTGCACAAGCGTTTGGGCTTGGCCCTCGTTCCGTCCCGGCTTACCGTGATCACGATCGGCGCGTTCTGCATGGTCGGTCCCGCCCTGATCAGCTTCGCGGTGAACCCGATCGTCGCGATCCTGTGCTTCTCGCTCGGCGCCTTCGCCCATCAGATGCTGTCGTCGATGATGTACGCGGTGGTCGGCGACGTGTTCGAGAAGCCTGAAGTGGCCACCGCCACCGGCGTCGCCGGCATGTTCGGCTATCTCGGCGGCGCGATCTTCACGCTGATGGTCGGCCAGCTCGCCAACACCATCGGCTATGAGCCGCTGTTTGCCATGCTGTTCCTGTTCGACCTGATCGCGGCGGCCGTCCTGTGGATCTTCATCGGTCGGTCGCAAGGGCCGATCCCCGCGGCCGTGCCGGCCGAGTGAGAGCGAACCGAAACCGGGCCGGCGGGCGTCCCCCGCCGGTCCTCTTCGCAGCTCATTGCCTCCTGGTTTCTCGAGACCACGCGCCATGCCCGTGACCTTCCCCTTCCGCGTCGCCCTGATCGGCGAATGCATGATCGAACTGAAGGAGTTGGCGGCCAGCGCGCTCACCCGCGGCTTTGGCGGCGACACCTTCAACACCGCCGCCTACATGGCCCGGCTCGGCGGCTCGGCTCGGGCCGTTCGTCGACTACGTCAGCGCCGTCGGCGACGATCGGTTCAGCGCCGAAATGGTCGCCTTTTGGAACGCCAACGGGGTCGGCTCGCGACTGACCGTGACGCTGCCGGGACGGCGGCCGGGCCTCTACTTCATCAGCGTCGACGCGAGCGGCGAGCGTCGCTTCGCCTACTGGCGCGGCGAGGCCGCCGTGCGCGACTGTTTCGAGGCGGAAGGCGCCGAGGCCACGCTCGCCGCCCTCGGCGGCTTCGACCTCGTCTACCTGAGCGGCATCAGCCTCGCGGTGCTGCGGCCCGTCTCGCGCGAGCGCCTTCTCGCGCGGCTCGAAGAGATCGCGGCGGCCGGCGTCGCGGTCGCCTTCGACTGCAATCATCGCCCCGCGCTGTGGTCGAGCGAAAAGGAGGCGCGCGCCGTCTCGGAGCGCATATTCGGCTTCGCCCGCACTGTGCTGACGACGGTCGAGGAGCTCGCGGTCATCGGGGCGGAGGCGCGCGTCGACGACGGGCTCGCCCGTTTCGCGGCCTGGCCGGACGTCGAACTGGTGATCAAGGACGGTCCCGCTCCCTGTGTCATCCGCGCCGGCGGCGAGGTCCGGCGCGTGCCGGCGATCCGGGTCGAGCGGGTGGTCGACACCACGGCGGCCGGCGACAGTTTCTCCGCCGCCTATCTTCTGGGCCGGTGTCTCGGCCTGCCGGTCGAGGACAGCGCGCGCGCCGCGCACGCCGTCGCCGGCGCGGTCGTCCAGCATCCGGGCGCCATCGTGCCCGTCGACGCGACGCCCGACGTCTTCGCCGAACGGATCGCGGCGCTGCTTGGCGCCTCCGAGCGCCGTTGGAAGAGCCCGTGACCCTCGCCCTCGAGACCGACGAACGCGACTCGGTCGCCGTGGCGCTCGAGCCGCCTTCGGCCGAGGCGCGACAGGGCTTTCGAGTCCCCATATGTTGAATTCGATCGGACTTCAGGGAAGAGACATGCTGCACGAACCGCAGGGCCGGACTTTCGCGACCCGACGCCCCGAACAGCGCCGCACCGCAGGCACAGCCGCCGACCTCGTTCACCATCGGCTGCGCCATGAGATCGTCACACTGCGCTAGCCCCCCGGCGCGCCCATCTTCGAAAAGGAGATCGCCGCCGCCCATGGCGTCAGCCGGACCCCGGTGCGCGAGGCCTTGCTGCGGCTCGCCGACGAAGGCCTGGTCGAAATCACACCCAAGTCCGGCACGCGCGTCGCCCGCATTCCGGTCATCGCGCTCGCCGACGCCATGTGCGCCCGCGAGGCGATCGAACTGATGCTGGTGCGCAAGGCCGCCGCCCGCGCCCGCCCGAGCGACGTCACCGCGATGCGCGCGATCCTCATGCGCCAGCACGAGCGCCTCGAGGCGCACGACGCCGCCGGCTTCCACGAGACCGACGAAGCGCTGCACTTCGCCATCGCCGAAGCCGCCGGCCGTCCGGGCGTCTGGGCCATGGTGCTGCAGATCAAGGTCCAGCTCGATCGCCTGCGCCGCCTGACGCTGCCGAATTTCGACTGGCTCCGCCACGTCGTCCGCGAACACGAAGAGGTGGTCGAGGGGATCGCGTCCGGCGATCCCGACCGCGCCGCCGCCGCCATGCAGGCCCACTTTCACAGCCTCAAGGGCGTGCTCGACGAGGTCAGCGGCATGAACCCCGACTATTTCGTCGGCGACGTCGACGATTTCGCACCCTGAGCCCGACTGGGCCGCTCGCTCGGCGTCAAGCAAAGCTCGAGTGTCCGCCGCTTGACAACGCCATGGAGGAAGGTCAACTTTAATCAGGCGATGGAGTTCGCCTTGTAACCGCCCTCGGGGCTGATGACTCCTGTCGAGCCGACGTGGCAGACGGAGCGGGGCTGTGGGGTTGCGGATTTTTCCGTTGGCATGCCTTGAGAGGACAGGCGGAGCGCGCGACCCCGTTCGAGGCGGTCGGCGATGAGCGTCCGCGACGTCCTTCTGCAAATCGCCCAGGTCCTGACCACGCTCTTGCTCGCGCCGCTGCTCCAGGGCGTGATCCTGCAGTTCGAGGAGAGGGTCCAGCGGGGGCAGGGGCCGGGGATCTTTCAGCCCTATCGCGACCTCTGGAAGCTCTTCCATAAGCAGATTGTCGCGCCGGAAACGGCGTCCTGGCTCTATTGGGCGGCCCCGATCGTCGCCTTCACCACGACGCTGACCGTTCCGATCCTGATCCCGGTCCTGACCAACTATCCCCTGCCGCTGTCCGACATGGGCGACATCCTCGGCGGCGGGCTGATCCTCACCCTCGGATCGTTCATGATCACGCTGGCCGGTCTCGACACCCGCAGCGCCTACGGCGGCATCGGATCGAGCCGCGCGGTCATGGTCGGCATCTTGTCCGAACCGACGCTGATCCTCGTCTTCGTCGGCATCACGCTGCTCGCCAAGGCGATGCTGCCGTTCGTCGTCAACCATCTTCTGGTGGCCGAGCCGCCCATCTACTGGGGCCCGACGCATCTCTTCCTGGTCGCCGCCTTCTTCATTCTGCTTCTGGTCGAGACCGACCGCCTGCCGATTCATTCGAGCACGCATATCGAAGTCTACATGATCGATGAGGCGCGCATCCTGGAATATTCGGGTCCCATGCTCGCGATCCTGCGCTGGGCCGCGATGATGAAGCAATTCATTCTCTATACCATCTTCTGCAATGTCTTGCTTCTGCCCTGGGGCCTTTCGGCTGAGGGAACGCCGCTCGGCGTGCTCGGGTCGATGGGCGCGCTCGCGCTGAAGTTCCTCATGGTGGCTTGCGTCGTCGTCGTCGTCGACACCACCCAGTCCCGCCTGCGCTTCTACCGCTATCAGGAACCGCTCGCCCTATCCTTCCTGCTCGCGATCCTGGCGATCGTCGGCACGCAGTTGAGCTGACGCCGATGCTTGTCGCCCACCTCGAACCCCTCCCGGCCGCTCTCTTCAGCCTGCTGGCGATCGGCAGCCTGCTTCTGTCTTTCGTCATGCTCGGCTCTCGTTGGCTGCGCCACTATCTCTTCGCCTTCGCCGCGCAATCCTGGCTCATCGCCATCCTGTCGGCCGCGATCGGTTATTACGGCGGCTATCCCGAGCTCTACATCGTCGCCCTCCTGACCGCCGCCTTCCGTGGTCTCCTGCTGCCCTATCTGATCCTGCGGATTATTCGCCGGATGGTTGTGCATCGGGAGGTCCTCGTCGTCCTTCAGGTCAGCTCGACGCTGGTCATCGGCGCCTTCGCCGTCATCTTCGCCCTCGCCGTCGCCTACCGGATCGGCGCGGCGCTCAATCTGGGCGGGACCATTGCGGTGCTGGCGCTGACCGTGATGCTGTCGATGAAGCTGATCGGCTTTCTCATGCTCTCCGTCCGCCACGAGGCGTTGAGCCAGATTCTTGGTCTTCTCGTGCTCGAGAACGGCGTCTTTCTCGGCGCGCAGATTCTCGTTCCGGGCATGCCGCTGCTGATCGAGATCGTGATCCTCTTCGATCTCCTCATCGTCGTCGCGTGCTTCGGCGTGCTCGTGCGCTATCTGCTCGCCCGCGTCGGAACCACCAGTTCCCTCGAGCTCAGGCGACTCGTGGGATGATGACGGCGATCGGCATATTGGCGCTGCTTCTGGCCCTCGCGCCGATGGTTGCGATCCTGCTCATCCTGCTGATTGATTCTCCGCGCGCGGCGGAGGCGCTGAACCTGGCCGCAAGCGCCGTCTCGCTGGCGGCGATCCTCGCGATCCTGGCGCTCGATGACGGGGGCGCCGATGTTCTGGGGCGGGTACGTCGTCATCGACGGGCTTGGAACCTGGACGGTCTTATGCGCGGCGATCGTCTATTGTCTCGCGTCCCTCTATGCGGTCGGCTACATGCGGCTCCTTAACGAGGACCTGCGCCTGCCGCGCTTCTATGCGATGTTTGCAGCCTTCGGCCTCAGCACGCTGATCGCCCCGATGATGAACAACGCGGGGCTCTACTGGATCGCCATCGAGCTCACGACGCTGATCAGCACCTTTCTGGTCGCGTTCGAGCAAGAGGCGGCGAGCATCGAGGCCGCATGGAAATACATCATTGTGGTCTCGGCCGGCATCAGCCTCGCCCTGCTCGGCACCGTGCTCTTCTATTGGGCCGGCACGTTCGTGATCGGGCCGACCTACGACATGACCTGGAAGGTCTTGCAGGAGGCTGCTCCGCGCCTCAATCCCGCGCTGGCGTCGCTGGCGTTCCTGCTTGTTCTGATCGGCTACGGCACAAAGGTCGGCCTCGCGCCGATGCACACCTGGCTGCCCGACGCCCATAGCGAGGGCCCCGCTCCCGTTTCGGCGCTGCTGTCGGGCGCGCTTCTCAATACGGCCATGGTCGGCGTGGTCCGCTACCTCGCTATCGCGGACGCGGCCGGCATTTCGGGGCTGGCGCGAGGAACGCTGCTGGCGCTCGGCGCCTTCTCGCTGTTCGTCGCGGCGCTCTTCATCGTGCGCCAGAAGGGCGTCAAGCGCCTCATGGCCTATTCCAGCGTCGAGCACATGGGGGTCATCGCGCTGGGCTTCGGTTTCGGCGGAACGCTGGGGATCGCGGGGGCGCTCTACCACATGCTGAACCATTCGCTGAACAAGTCGGCGATGTTCTTCGGCGCCGGCGCCGTGATGCGGGCCTATGGGACGAAGCGCATCCTGGGGATCCGGCGCGTGCTCAAGCATTTCCCGGTGCTTGGCGGCCTCTGGCTGGCGGGGGCCGTCGCGATCACCGGAGCGCCGCCGTTCGCCCTGTTCCTGAGCGAGCTCGCCATCATCCGCGCCGGGCTGGCGGCGTCCTGGAATGTCCTGATTGGCCTCGTGGCGGTCCTGCTCATTGTCGTCTTCGTCGGCTTCCTGAACCAGTTCCGGATCATGTATTTCGAGGATGGCGAGGCGGACGACCCCGACGTCCGCACGGTCACGCCGTGGATGATCGCGCCCATGTGGTTGGCGATCGTTCCGCTCTTCGTTATGGGGCTCTGGTGGCCGCAGGCGTTCTGGGATCACTTTCAGGCGATCGCGCTCACCCTGGGCGCTTCGGCTGCGACGGGGCCGACGCCATGATCGGAACGGAAGCGCGGACCCTGTCGCCGGGCGACCTTCAATCGGCCGCCGAAGCGCTGCTGGGCGGGGGCGGCCGGGTTCGGTTCGCCTACGCCTGGTCGCCGGCCGAGGGCGAGGTGGACGTGCGTTACATCGCGTCGATTCCGGACCGGCGCGATTTCGAGATGTGGGTCGTCAAGGGCGCCCGGGAGCTGCCGAGCCTGGCGGAGATCTTTCCCTCGCTCGGCTGGTACGAGCGGGAAATGATGGACCTGAACGGGCTCAGGTTCACCGATCATCCCGAGCCTTATCCGCTGGTCCTCAAAGACAGCCGACAGGAGTTGATGAACGCCGTCCCCGCCGCCAGCGGACGCGTCCGTCTTCCCGACATCGACGCCGTCGACGTCCAGCTTTTGCCGTTCGGGCCGATCCGGGCCGATGTGCTCGAGTCGGCCGAGTTCACGTTCGTCTACGTCGGCGAGCATATCATCCATTACCAGCCGCGGCTCTTCTTCAAGCACCGAGGCATGGAGAGCTGCTTTCAGGGCGCGGAGCCGGGGCGGGCGGTGATCACGGCCGAGCGCGTCTCCGCCGTGGGATCCGTCGGGCATGCGCTCTCCTATTGCGAAGCCGTCGAGCGGGCCGCCAACTGCAGCGTCCCGGCCCGGGCCAAGGCGCTGCGCGTCCTCATTGCGGAAATGGAGCGCATCTACAATCACCTCCACTACCTCGGCCATCTGTGTCACACGACCACGCTCAAGGTCGGAGAAGCGCAAGGAAAGCTTTTGGAGGAAAAGGCGAAGCAACTGAACGCCCGCCTGACCGGCAGTCGCTTCCTGCGCGGTCTACTTATCCCGGGCGGCCTGCGCCGCGACCTCGACCCCGGGCGATGGCTCGGCGACGGCCTCGAGGGCCTGCGAGAGGAGGTCGCGACGTATGTGGGCAAGCTCGAGAACTCCGAGAGTCATCTCGATCGCCTGATCACCACGGGTCTGCTTCCGCGAAGGGTGGCGTTCGACCAGGGCGCGACCGGACCTGTCGCAAGAGCCTCCGGGATCGACCGCGACCTGCGCCGCGACCATCCCTACGCCCACTACGAGGGCTTGCCGCTGACGGTCCCCGCGTTCGAGGACGGCGACGCTTACGCCCGCGAGCGCGTCCGCATGGCGGAAGTCGAAGCCTCGTTCGTTCTGTGCCAGCGCGTTCTTCTGCTGCTCGAGCCCGGGCCCGTTCGCGTCGCATGCGAGCCCGCGCCTCTGGCCGAAGGGCTCGGATGGGCGGAGGGGCCGCGCGGGTCGCTCTACTACGCGGTTCATGTCGGCGCGGACGGCCGGATGGCGCGCGTCAAGGTCAAGTCGCCGTCCTTCTCGAACTGGCGTGCGTTTCCCTTCACCGTGCACGACACCAACATGATGGACTATGCGATCAACGAAGCCAGTTTCGGTCTGACCGTCGCCGGCTGCGACCGGTAGGAGCGGATCATGGCCCTCTGGACACTCTTCGGACTCGCCAGCGGAAAGGCGACCACGCCTTGGCCTCGAACCGGCGAGGAGTCCGGGCAGCAGGGCGTGCTCGGCATGCCCCGCTACGATCCGGCCGGCTGCCGCGACGGGTGCGCGGAATGCGCCGCCGTCTGCCCGACCCACGCGATCGAGGCGCTGGACGGCCGCCTCGCCGTCGACTACGGCCGCTGTGTCGTTTGCCAGCTTTGCACCGACGCCTGTCCGACCGGCGCCATGACTCCGTCGGAGGACTGGGCCTTCGGGGTGACGGACCGGCAGGATCTGCACTGGCAGGATCAGCACTGGTCTCACGCCAGCGCGCCTCCTTCCGGGGTCGCAGCGTCGGAACGCAAGGCGTTTCGCCGCAGCCTGCACATTCGTCACGTCGACGCCGGCTCGTGCAACGGCTGCGAATCGGAATTGCAGGCGCTGAACAACCCCTTCTATAACCTGCACCGGCTGGGGATTTTCTTCACGGCGTCTCCTCGTTTCGCCGATCTGCTTCTGGTCACCGGCCCGGTGACCCACGCGATGCGCGAGCCGTTGAAGACAGCCTACGAGGCGATGGCCGAGCCGCGCTGGGTGATGGCGGTCGGCACATGCGCGGTGTCGGGAGGAATTTCCGGCGGCAACTACGCCTCGGGGACGGGTCTCGAAGGCGTGCTTCCGGTCGACGTCTATCTGCCGGGTTGTCCGCCGAACCCCGCCGCGATCATGGAAGCCTTGTTGATGTTCCTCGATCGCGCCCCGCAGCGGGTGCGCAGAGGACAGATCGATGGCTGACGCGCTCCTCCTCGTCGCCGTCGCCTTGTGGCTCGCCGCGGCGATCCTTGCGCTTAGCGGCGCGCTGACGGTCAGTCGCGTCGCGCTTGCTCTCGGGGCCGCCGCCGGCGTGGCCGCGGCCGTGGCGGGGCTTCCCGACGCGAGCGAGGCTGTGACGCTTCCCGGCCGGCTCGCCGCCGAGGCCGTCGATTTCCGCATCGCCCCGCAGGGACTGTGGTTGATGGGCTTCGGTCTCGTCCCGGCGATCTTCGCCTGCTCGCTCGCGTCGCCCATGACCGGCGGCGGGCGGGGCTGGCTGTTCGGCGTCGCGATGAGCCTCCTTGGCGCGCTCGGCGTGTTCGGTCTTCAGAACGGCGCGGCGCTCCTCATCGCTTGGGAGATCATGAGCCTCGGCGGCGCGGTCATGGTCCTGTCCGATAATTCGGGTCCGGCGAGCGGCCGGGCTGTTCTCTTCATGCTTGCGCTTCTCGAAGCCGGCGCCGTGGCTCTGGTCCTCGCCATCGCGCTGCTCGGACTGCGCGCCGGAGGTCTCGGGTTCGACCAGGTCCAGGCCGCCGCCCCGGGCCTGACCCAGCCCGTGCAAATCGGACTCGGCGTTCTCCTCATCCTCGGCTTCGGCGCGAAGCTTGGCTTGCTGCCGTTCTACGAATGGTTCCCGGGCGCCTATGGCTCGGCAAGCGGAGCGTCCGGCGCGATCATGTCGGGCGTCGTCATGAATGCGGCCTACTTCGCCCTGGCGCGCGCCCTGATGAGCTGGCTGCCGGTCGCGCCGCAGGGCGCCTTTCCCGTGCTCGCCGTCCTGGTGATTGCGGTCGCCACGATCAGCGCGATTCTGACGATCCTCTACGCCTTCCAGCAAAACGACTGGCGCACCCTCCTGAGCTTCTCGTCGGCCGAGAACGCCTCGATCGCGGTCGCCGCCCTCGGCGCGGCGATGCTGTTTCGCAACGAGCGCCTCAACGACCTCGCCGGTCTCGCCTGGACGGTGGCGCTCCTGCATCTCGCCGGTCACGCGCTGGCGAAGGGCGCGCTTTTCCTTGCGGCGGACGGATTGCGGCGCGCCACGGGCAGCTATCACATCGCCTACGCCGGCGCCGGAAGGCACTGGGTGTTCGGCGTCGGCGCCCTGCTTGCGGCCATGAGCCTGGCGGCGATGCCGCCGACCGCCGGCTTTGTCAGCGAGTGGTTCGTCTTCCAGACCGTCTTCCAAGGGTTCCATCTTCCCTATCTCGCCGGCCGGCTGACGCTCGCCCTGACCGGCGCGGGCCTCGCCCTCACGGCGGCCGTTGCGTTCGCGACTTTCGCCAAGGTGGTGGGCTTGGGCGTGCTCTCCCGGAACGGCGCCGAGGAGACCTCGATCGAGCGACCCTATGTCGGCGCGGTCGGCCTCCTCGGCCTCCTGGTGCTGGCGCTCGCGGCGGGAATGCCGCTCTGGCTACGGGCGCTCGACGGCGCCACGATGGACCTGTTCGGGATGCCAATCGCCTCCCGGATGCATGAGGGAGCGCTGCTCGTTCCGCTGACCGCCAAGTTCGCGTTTATTTCCCCGAGCCTTCTCGTGATCGTGATGCCGCTCCTGGCGCTCATTCCGATCGCCCTGGCGCTCGCTGCGTTCCGCCGGCCTATTCGGCGAACGCCGGTCTGGTACGGCGGGCTCTCGCCCGATCGGGCGCGCGCTTCGACGACGGCGTTGACCTTCTCGAACGCGATGCGGACCTTCTACAGCTTCGTCTACCGGCCCACGGCAACCACCGAGCGCGATGCCGACGCCGGCGGCTATTTCATCACCAAACTGAGTTTCGAGCACGACGTGGCCCCGATTTTCGGGCCCCTCTTGTTTCAGCCCGCCGTCGTCATCGTGCAGGCGCTGGCGGCGAGGCTGCGGGCGCTGCAGTCGGGGCAGCTCAACCTCTATCTCAGCCTGATCGGACTGCTGCTCGTTCTGGTCCTCGGGCTGACGCTGTTTTAAAGCCATAAGGAAGGCTCGACCGTGATCTGGACGTATGGGGCGATAGCGGTGTTTGGCGTGCTGGGCTGTTGGGCGCGGTTTGCCCAGACGACCCTGGTGCAGGCGGTGTACGGCCGCGACTTTCCCTATGCGACAATGACCATCAACGTCATGGGCAGCTTCCTCATGGGGTTTCTGTTCGTCGAAACGCTCGAGCGCCTGACGCTGGCGCCGTGGATCCGCACCGGGGTCCTGACCGGGTTCCTCGGCGGCTACACGACCTTTTCGACGTTCGAGATGGAGACGCTGCTGCTCGCCGAGGGCGGCGAACTGGCGAAGGCCGCGCTCTATGTCGCTCTCTCGGTCGGCCTCGGTTTGGCGGCCGCGTTTGGCGGCGCCTATATCGCCAGAAACCTCTGACGGGAGGCAAGCTCATGTCCAACGACATCCTGATGGTCCGCGTCTATTTCCACGAGGCCGATCAGGGAAAGCGCAAGCGCCTGATGCAGGAAATCCTCACTCTTCTCCAGGAGCGGCACGCCGTGCAGGGCGTCACGGTGTTCCGGGCGATCGCGGGCCTCGGCGCGGGCGGAGACGTGCGGGCCGACGACGTCCTGCGCCTCAACGTCGATCTTCCGGTCGTCGTCGAGTTCTTCGACGAGCCGAAGGTCGCCGAGGCCGCCATAGCCCTGCTCGATGGCCTGGTCCCCGGCGGCCACATCGTGTCTTGGCCCGCTGAGCGGCGTGGCCCGGCCGCGCTGCCGCCGAAGCGGGCTTAAAGCCTGCGGCGGTTCGGCCGGCCCCGGGTCGACGCCGGTCGGCCGGTCGATCGCCTTGGCGTCATGTTGACCCGACCTCCGCGGCGTTAAAATTTGGATTTCCTCAGGCCTACGCAGCGGCGCATCAAACCTCCGCGAAAAGCCGCCAAAAGGGGGGTTGGAATAATTTGGAATTCCTTGGATTCTCTCGTCCGAAACGGGCCTTTTCAATGGCTTACGGGCGAGACCGGGGCCAAAAAAAATCTTCGGGGCACGTTGGCTCGGGAGGGGGCGCTTCCTCGCGAGCGGTTTCGCCCGGTTCGCTCTTGAACACCGGGTCTTCGTCGTCCGCCGCGAGGTTCTCGGCCGCCCAGTTGAGCTTGTCGAGCAGCTTCTTGCGGTGGTCCTCGGTATAGGCGAACGGCTTGGTCAGGATGCCCTGATGCTTGTCGAGCCGGTCGATCAGCTTGATCAGCGGGCCGATGGCCTTGAGGTTGCCGTCAGCCACCGCTTTGCCGACGATCCGCAGCGCCGGCCGCAGGCGTTCGATCTGCATGTGGGCGTGGTCGTCGCCGCGATCGAGGACGCGGTTTTCCAGCACCTGACCGACGATCTGGCGGACGCGCTCGGCCGAGATACGCTCGTCCTTGGCGATGTCGTCATAAGCCCAGCCCTCGCGCAGCCGCGCAAAGATGCGCTTGGTGCGCGCAGTCCGGGTCACGATGTTCAACCGCCGCCGTCGCGTCTTTTTGACCTGTTCCATGGCGAGTTCGCTCCTTTCCGAATGCCGAAAAAGTAGCGAGGGGTTCGGAAGGGCGGAAAGAAATTGCACCATGGTTTGGTAAACGGCTACTCAAAACAAAGTCCTCGGGAAGGACGGCACGGCCGGGATTTGCCCGGCTCCGCGAAGGGCGTGAAGCGACTGGGCGCGCTGCAGCGGCGCGCGTCGACAAAATGTGCGCGCGCGAAGCGCGCCTTTCGGCGCTCCCGCTGGCGTCCCCCTGACGCCCGTCACCGGACGGCGGCGACCGCCTCGTCCGGCTGCACGGCTTTCAGCTTCTCGATCCCGAGCATGTTGAGCGCCATCGATTTCATAGAACGGCTCGCTCTCGCCCTTGCGCATCTTGCGGATGAAATATTTCTCGAAGCCGATCTTGGCCGCGTGCACCCACTTGCCCGACGACGACCAGTTGACGTTGCGCGGCGGAATCTGCGGCTGGGCGACGAAGGCGATGCCGCTGTCGCCGAAGTCGGCGAGGCAGATCGCGTTCCACGTCGCCTGAAAGCCCGGCTTCCCGCCGCGCAGGACCTGGCCGATGTTGCGCGCCGTCGCCGTCACCATCGATTCGATCATGAAGCCGGTCTTCGGCACGCCGCAGGGCACCGGCGTCGGGCCGGTCGGCGGGATCGCGACGCAGACCCCGACCGAGAAGACATTGGGGTAGGTCGGATTCTGCTGATGCTTGTCGACGATGACGAAGCCGCGCGGATTGACCAGGCCCTCGAGGCCGCGCAACGGCGCGACGCCGCGAAAGGCCGGCAGGATCATCGAGAAGCCGAACGGCAGCTCCGTGGTCGCCTTTACGGCGCCGTCGTCGCCGACCTCTTCGACGGTCATCTTGCCGTCCTCGACCCGCTTGATCCGCGCGCTGGTGATCCACTTGATGTGGTGGGCGCGCATCTCGCCTTCGAGCAGCCCCTTGGTGTCGCCGACGCCGTCGAGGCCGAGGTGGCCGACGTAGGGCTCCGACGTCACGAAGGTGATCGGAACCCGGTCGCGGATCTTGCGGCGGCGCAACTCCGTCTCGAGGATGAACATGAACTCGTAGGCCGGCCCGAAGCAGGAGGCGCCTTGCGCGGCGCCGACCACGATCGGGCCCGGATTCTTGCAGAACGCCTCGAACTTGGCCCCCGCTTTCTCGGCGTGGTCGATGTGGCAGATCGATGTGGTGAACCCGTCCGGCCCCAGCCCTTCGATCTCGTCGAACGCGAGTTCGGGCCCGGTCGCGATGATCAGGTAGTCGTAACGCAGCTTCGACCCGTCGGCCGTCTCGAGCGTGTTGTCCTTGGGCGAGAGCTTCGTCACCGGGCTCGGCTTGAAGCCGATGCCGCGCTTGGCGAAGGTCGGCGCGAGATCGATCTGCACGGATTCGCGCTTGCGCCAGCCCACCGGAATCCAGGGGTTCGACGGCACGAAATGATAGAGGGGGTCCTTGGTGACGACGGTCAGCTTGTCCTCGGGCCGCATCTGGCCCTTCATCTCGTAGGCCATGATCGCGCCGCTGAGGCCGGCGCCCATGATCACAATGTCAGCCACGTTTGTCCTCCCGAATTTGCCGGACCGCCTCATCAAGGGCGCCTCTGAAGTTGCGATATTATTTGAATATTCGAATATGTCAATCGCAATGGCGGCGACTCTCGACGCCTGCGGCGGTCCAAGGATCCAAACATTTCCGTGATGTCCGTACGCCGACTCAGGCGTAGGGTCGCTTGGTGGTCCCTAGCAGCCTGTCGGACTGGGGAAAATCACGCAATTATCTGCGAACTTAAGCGACAGCAGTAGCATATTATTGCGCTAGGCGCGTCGGTTTCGCAAGATTATTTCATTTTGTTCTGACTTTGTTCTTAAGTCCGACAGGCTCCTAGGACGAGAACCCAATCAGTTGGACCGGTCTCGACCCTTTGCGGACCTTCCCGTTCCTCCGGCAACGGGAGGAATGTGCCGCAAAGCGTCCAACGCGCTACGGAAGCCAAGCGCAGATTAAAATCCTTGCGTCGAGCCCGAACGAAAGTGCCGATTTGCCAATCCTTTCGTCGTTGCGGCTCTCGAGCCTTGGGCCGGTCGCCGGGCCCACCTTATCGAGCCGCGGACAGTGTCGGCAGGCTAAATCGAGGTTGGTGACCGTCAGAGTTCGGCTCCTCAGGCAGCGATCCGGCTCAATTGAATTCTGGCTTGTTGTCGTTTCTCGTCCACGATGCGAACTGCCTCCTCAGCGGAATCTATGTCAACATGGGGCTTGAGCAAGCTAAGCTTTTTCGCTCTTTCAAACGCGGGGTCGCGAGGATTCTTCTTTGTTACGTAGTACGCCGTTGCGATTTTTTCTAAATGCCGCACATCGTTGGCAGCAAACCAACTGGCAATAAATTGAATTACGGGAATGTACTCATGCGTGTTTTCCTCATTTGCTTCACGGATTCGCTCTCCGAAAGTAGTTGATGCAATGCTTGGCCCGTACCCCTGCCTAGGAAATTGAAATTCCAAGATACCAGCCGCTCGCATAGAATTCAATTCGGAACTAAACTCGAATGAATAAGGCCCATGCTTATACAAAACAAATTTATATCCAAAGTTCGACCTAGTCAAATCTTGGATAATAAATGTCGCCTTCTGAAGATGCGTTTCACCGCACCAACTTCCTTCTGTCCTAAGACGTTTTGCGAGTTCGACCACAAGCGCACACCGAACGCTATAAGAGAGGCGCTCCATCTATTTTCCTTTCATAAGCCTAGCAAGCTATTTTTGTTTGTCTTAGTCCATTTGACCGCTTCAGCCTGAATGGACTTGTCGCAGTAGACGCTATCGAGACCAATGACAGGCAGATGTGCGAGGACCTGAGAGCACTGTAAAGACGAATCTATGTTTCCGTCAAACCTCAGCACGGGGAAGATTGGAGCAGCTGCTTTAGCGCCCATATGGTCATACCGGATGAGGTCTGAACCGAATTGCTCCACCGCTGCGCTAGCTAGTACCTTACCAGGCTGTAATTTCCCACCATCCTTGTCATGCGGTGCAGCCTCGTAGAATCGCCGAAAGTGCTCGCGACACTGGATCCTTCGAGCAAGAACGTGCAGCGCTGAACTTTCGTCCTCATATGCAGCGCGGACAGCAACTAAGACTTCGGCGTCGGAAATCTTCAGATGATTTGAGAGATCTACCGAAAATCTCCCGCCATCAAGCCAATTGACCAGAAAATCCTTGAGATGTATGTCATATACTCGTCTGATGTGGTGAAGGTAAACTTGCTTGTACATGAAGTGTCTTGCAATCATTAATCCTTCCGACAACTCAAGACCTCCAGCGTCAAGACCCAGTGCAGGCTCATCAGTATCCTCATATTCCTTCGGCAAAATACGAAGAGAGCTGATCAGACGATGACGATCAAACGTCCCATAAGCCACTCCGGCATGGTAGGAATCTCGTAATAAATAGTCCATTCTGTCGGCACCGAATGCATCACCAATGATAACCTCAGCCAAAATGGTCTCCCAATTATCCAATTCTAGAGAAGGTGCAGCGCCTTTAGCACCAACCGCCAGCTTTACAATATGATCAGCAGTTAATGGTGGTCTCATGGAGGCCCAAATATTTCGCATTTCCTCGCTATATATCAGTTCTTTAGTGAGGCGCTCATGGTCATAATCATCCGGCAAGAGTTCCTTTTCGGCAGCATGAGAAAAGGGTAAGTGTCCGACATCATGGCACAGAGCCGCCATTCGAAGAACAGACCGCCAATAGCTGCGTGCCTCCGTGTCAGGTATAATTTCGCGTACGCTGTTGTGATAAATATTTTCCGGATTAGTTACGACATCGAAAATCCTTGAGGCGACATCCATCACGCCCAGCGAATGTTCGAACCGTTTATGTGTGGCTCCTGGATAAACAAGGTAGGACAACGCAAGCTGGTGAATATGGCGTAGGCGCTGGAAGGGTCGTGAGTTGATTACCTTTCGTTCATCGGTTCTCACCGATATGAATGTGTAAATCGGGTCGCGAAATTCATGACTGTGCTTCATCGCGGAGTGAACCAAAATCAGGCCCGAGCTACGAACGTATACTAGGAAAAGGGTTCGCAATTTTGCACGTACGGGTGAGAACAAAAAGCGAACATATAGACTCGTGACCGAGATGTCCACTAGTTTGTCGCATTTGGCGCCGGCCAGCTCGCCGAGCTCGCCGTGACGGAACCGTAATGGCGATGGGCTCAAAAGCCATCTCGACCGGCGCAGCGGCCTTGGCAGTTCAAAGCCTGGATCTAAAAGGAGGACCGAAATGCCGAGGTAACCCACCCGCCGGAATTGAGCAGAAAAGGAGATTGATAGCGCCGCGGTTGCGCGAATCCATCTTCGATGGGCGGCCACTCAGCCTGCCGGTCCCGACGTCGATGCCTGACTGCGACCCAATATCGCGACCTTGTGCCCCCATACTCGTCAGCTTAGGGCGGAGTCCAAGGCTTCCGGCGTCGAACGGGAATGCCTCCTCTCCGTTCGCTTCCTGTCGTTCGGCGGACGGGCGCTCTCCGCCCAAGGCGGTCGTCGCCGTCAACTTCAATTCTTGACCCTAAGGCGCAGGCGCCTCCGGGGCCCGCTTGGGCGCGTACCATTCGAGCTTTTTGCGCAGGCTGACGACCGTCCCCAAAATCACGATCGAAGGACCCCGCAATTCCGCGGCGGCGGCCTCCGCCGCCAGGGTCCCGAGGGTCGCCGACACGACGCGCTGGTTGGGTCGGGTGGCGTTGTCGACGATCGCGGCCGGAAGGTCGGGACTCGCGCCGTGGGCGAGGAATTCCCGCATCAGCGGCTCGAGATTGCGCAGCCCCATGTAGATCGCCACCGTCTGGCGGGGCTGAATGAGCGCGCCGAAGTCGAGATCGATCCGCCCGTCCTTGCCATGGCCGGTCACGAACACGCAGGCCTGGGCGTGGTCGCGGTGGGTGAGCGGAATGCCGGCGTAGGACGAGGCGCCGATCGCCGCCGTCACGCCCGGGCACACCTGGAAGGGGACGCCATGCTCGGCCAGCGTCTCGATCTCCTCGCCGCCGCGGCCGAACAGGAACGGATCGCCGCCCTTGAGGCGCAGCACGCGGCAGCCCTCCCGGGCGAGGCTGACCAGCAGCGCGCTGATCTCCTCCTGCGGCAATTCGTGATGGTCGGGCCGCTTGCCGACATAGACGCGCCTGGCTTCGCGCCGCACGAGAGTCATGATCCGGTCATCGGTCAGGCGGTCGTAGAGCACCACGTCGGCCTTCTGCATCAGGCGGAAGGCGCGGAAAGTGACGAGGTCGGGGTCGCCGGGGCCGGCGCCGACCAGATAGACTTCGCCCGCGGGCGAGGCGCGCTCGGACGCCCAGCGCTCGATCTCGGCCGCAAGATGGGTTTTCGCCGCGTCTAGGTTGCCCGCGAGCGCCGCCTCCGCGATCGGACCTTCGAGCACGGTCTCCCAGAACCGGCGCCGCATGGTTTGCGAGGGAATGGCCGTCGCGAGCCGGTCGCGGAAGCCGCTCATCAGCCCGGCGAACCGGCCGTAGGCGGACGGGATCAGCGACTCGAGCCTGGCCTTCAGCATCCGCCCGAGGATCGGCGAAGCCCCGCCAGTCGAGACCGCGATCACCAGCGGGCTCCGGTCGACGATCGAGGGCATGATGAAGTCGGAGAACTTTGGGCGGTCGGCGACGTTGACGAGCGCGCCGGCGCTCCTGGCGGCGCTACGCGCCCGCTCGATCAGGCCGTCGTCCTCGGTCGCGATGAAGCAGAGGCTGGCCGGCGCGAAATCCTCGGGCGTGGGCTCGCGCGGCGCGTGGCGGAGGTTCGGCGAGTCCTTCAACCCGATGAATTCGTCGCCAAGCTCGGGCGCGAACACGGTGACCCTCGCGCCCGCGCCGAGCGCCAGTTCGGCGCGCCGCGCCGCAACGACGCCCGAGCCGACGACGACCGTCGGGCGGTCGCGCATGTTGACGAAAATTGGCAGATCGCGCATCAGGTCCGTCCCGTGAGCTTCCGCAAACGTCGCGCCCTCGATCAGGCCGCCGCCGCGAGGCCGCTCCGCTCCCGCGCGCGCCACATCGTCCCGGCCTTCGCCTCCGCGTCGGCGGCGCTCTCCGCGGCCCCCAGCGTCCGCAAGGCGATCGCGAGGGTGCCGACGACCGCGGCCTCGCCGTACGTGTCCTCGAGGTCGCCGCGCCACAAGGCGGCGAGGCGCGAAAGATCCATCGTTGCGTCGGGCGCCTGCCGCGGCTCGTCGATCGTCGGAGGCCAGCGTTCGTCGAGCCCCTTCCCATCGACGACCATCATGACGTCGCAGGGCTTGCCCGGACGCCGTTCGATCTCGCCCCCCTCGCCACGGAATACGGCGAGCCGGGGCTGCCCGAGAACCAGGCCGGCGTCCCGGTGGATCCGCATGTAACCGGGATGGAAGACGCCCTGGAGCATGGCGGGCGCCTCGAACGGGTTGAGCATCCGCACGAAAGTGTGGACCGGCGAGCGAAGCCCGAGGATCGGGCGCAATTCCAGCATGTCGGCGATCGGTGGGCTCAAGGAATTGATCGGAAGATAAGCGAAGCCGTCCGTGCCGATGCGCTCCGCCGCCTGTTCGAGGTTCGCGGCGACCGGGACGCCGAGCGCCCGCAACGCCTCGCCGGTGTAGACGCGTCCCTCCGTGTGCGCTTCCGCGCCATGCATGAAGACGCGCCGGCCGTTGCGCGCGAGAACCAGCGCCGACAGGATGAACCACGGCAGTTGCCGGCCTTTTCCCGCGTAGGACGACCAGTCGAGATCGACGCGCGGCGCGCTCGCGGGAGGCGTGAGGCGCGCGCGGGCGGCGCGAACGAAGCCGGCGATTTCCTCGGGGCTCTCCTCCTTCACCCGAAGCAACATCAGAAAGGCCCCGAGCTGCTCGGGCAGAACCTTTCCGGCCAGGATCATCGCCATGGCCTCCTGGGCTTCGTCGACGGTCAGCGAGCGGGTCAGCGTCTTGCCGCGGCCGAGGATGTTGACGAAGCGGGCGAACGGATGCGGGTCTCGCTTCATGCCGGAGGGGTCCTTGTTGCGGCTTCGTGCGCCCGACCGGCCGGCAAGGACGGCATGACCCTCTAGGGCCGGCGTGATCGGAAGCCTGGCGAGCGCAACGCCGCTCGTCCCGAGCAGGGCTCGCGGGCGCGCTCGGGACCTAGCGCGCGATCGCGCCGCCGTCAAACCGACGTTTCGCGCCCCCCGGGAAGCTGCCGGGCGGGGTCGGCGAAGGCGCGCGAGGCCATTGAGCGCGACAGGCGGCTTGCCGCTCGAAACGAGGACGCTTGACCGATTAAGGCAAAATGCGACAAGACACTGTCGGTGAGGTTAGGCATTTGCCGTTTCAAGACTCGTCCGGTTCGCGGGAACGATCCCGTTTCCGGAACGTTCAACGTGGCGACGTTCGTCTGAGCAGGAGACGTTGCAGGGGTTTCGCTGCCGCTCGTTGGACATTCCCGTCGACCTGGCCGATTCATGTTCCCAAGCCCGGAGCTTTCGAATCAGCCAAGGCGCAACAGGTGAAGGAGCCAATAGCCCGTGAGCGTGCTTGACGAAATTGCATCGATTTATGATTTGCGTAAGCTGCCGCAAAGCAGTTTGCGGCAACTCGCCGAGGAGTTGCGCCAGGACACCATCGACTCCGTGTCCGTAACCGGCGGGCATCTGGGCGCGAGTTTCGGCGTTGTGGAGCTCACCATGGCTTTGCACTATGTCTTCGACACCCCCTACGATCGGCTCGTTTGGGATGTCGGCCATCAGGCCTATCCGCACAAGATCCTGACCGGGCGCCGGAACCGCATGCGCACGCTGCGGCAAGGCGGAGGTCTCTCGGGTTTCACCAAGCGGTCCGAAAGCGAGTACGACCCGTTCGGCGCCGCGCATTCCTCGACCTCGATCTCGGCCGCGCTCGGCATGGCGGTGGCGCGCGATCTGAAACAGGAAAGCCGCAATGTCGTGGCCGTGATCGGCGACGGCGCCATCTCGGCCGGCATGGCCTATGAGGCGATGAACAACGCCGGCGCTCGCAATGAACGGCTGATCGTCGTCCTCAACGACAACGAAATGTCGATTTCGCCGCCGACCGGCGCGATGTCCGCTCATCTCGCCCGGCTCGTATCGGGAAAAGGCTACCGGCGTCTCAAGAACCTCGGCAAGCTGGTCGCCACCCGCCTGCCGCAATTCTTCTATGAGAAGGCGCAACTCGCCGAGGAATTCGCGCGAAGTTTCTGGACGGGCGGCACGCTGTTCGAGGAACTGGGTTTCTTTTATGTCGGCCCGCTCGATGGTCACAATCTCGACCATCTGGTGCCTGTCCTTCGCAACGTGAAGGCGGCGACGGAAGGCCCGATCCTCGTCCATGTCATCACCAGAAAAGGCAAGGGCTATCCGCCGGCGGAGGCTTCCGCCGACAAGTACCACGGCGTCCACCCGTTCGACGTCGTGTCCGGAAAGCAGGCGAAACCGAAACCGAACGCGCCGAGCTACACCGGGGTGTTCGGCAAAAGCCTGATCGCCGCGGCGCGCAAGGACGAGAAAATCGTCGGGATCACCGCCGCGATGGCGTCCGGCACCGGAATCGACCTCTTCAAGCAGGAATTCCCCGAGCGCGCTTTCGACGTCGGAATCGCCGAGCAGCACGCCGTGACCTTTGCCGCCGGCCTTGCGACCGAGGGCCTGAAGCCGTTCTGCGCCATCTATTCGACCTTCCTCCAGCGCGCCTACGACCAGGTCGTGCACGACGTCGCCCTCCAGAATCTTGCCGGTGCGTTTCGCGATCGACCGCGCGGGCCTGGTCGGCGCGGACGGTCCGACCCATGCGGGATCGTTCGACATCGCCTATCTCGGCTGCCTGCCGAACTTCACGCTGATGGCCGCCGCCGACGAAGCGGAGCTCGTGCATATGGTGGCCACGGCCGCCGCCCATGACGCGGGTCCGATCGCCTTCCGCTTCCCGCGTGGCGAAGGCGTTGGCGTCGAGATGCCGGAAATCGGCGAGCCGCTGCCGATCGGCCGCGGGCGCATCCTGCGCGAAGGGACCAAGATCGCCATTCTTTCCTATGGGGCGCGCCTTGCCGAAGCGCTGAAGGCGGCGAGCGACCTCGAAACGCGGGGGCTCTCGACCACCGTCGCCGACGCGCGCTTCGCCAAGCCTCTCGACGTCGATCTCATCCTCAGGCTTGCGCGCGAGCATGAGGTTCTCATCACGATCGAGGAAGGGGCGGCCGGCGGGTTCGGCAGCGCGGTCGTGCAGACGCTCCTCGTCCACGGGGCTTTGGATCACGGGCTCCGGGTCAGGGTCATGACCTTGCCCGACGTCTTCCTCGACCACGATCAGCCCGAAAAGATGTATGCGAACGCGGGGCTCGACGCCGCAGGGATCGTCGCGACGGCGTTCAAAGCCCTCGGTAAGCCCGTGCCCGCGCGCGCCGCGGCGCGTTAGGCGCGATTCGAACACGAGCGATGCACGACGGACCTTGGGGACCAATGAGCTTGGATCGGGCCGACCTCGCTGGGGTCGAGGGACCCGCGCGCGGCTCGTCGGCTTCTGCGGCGCTCGTCACCGGCGCCAGCGGCTTCGTCGGTTCCGCGATCGCGGCGGCGCTCAGGACGCGCGGACAATGCAAGGTCGTCGCGTTCGTGCGTCCCTCGAGCCCGCGAACAAGTCTCGACCCGAGCGACGCCGTCGTCGTGGGCGACCTCGCCGATCGCGCCTCGCTCGCGGCGGCCTTGAAAGGCGTGCGATATCTATTTCACGCGGCGGCCGACTACCGCCTATGGGCGCGGGATCCGGCAGAGATCATCCGCAACAACGTCGAGGGGACGCGCCGCGTGATGGAAGAGGCGCTCAAGGCGGGCGTCGAGCGCATTGTCTATACGAGCAGCGTCGCGACGCTGAAGATCGCGGATGGAATATTGGCGAGCGAGGACGATCCGCTCGCCGAGGATGCGGCGATCGGCGCGTACAAACGAAGCAAGGTGGTCGCCGAGCGTCTCGTGCAGGCGATGATCGAAAGGGACGGCTTGCCCGCCGTCATCGTCAATCCGTCGACGCCGATCGGGCCGCGCGACGTTCGGCCGACGCCGACCGGTCGAATCATCGTCGAGGCGGCGTCCGGGCGCATGCCAGCCTTCGTCGATACCGGCCTCAATCTGGTTCACGTCGACGATGTCGCCGCCGGCCATCTCGCCGCGCTCGAACGGGGGCGTATCGGGGAGCGCTATATCCTCGGAGGCGAAAACGTTTTTCTCGGCGACATGCTGGCGGACATCGCCCGTCTGGTCGGCCGGCGGCCGCCAAGGCTGAAGCTCCCCCGCCGCATGCTCTATCCGATCGCCTATGGGGCGGAACTGATGGCGAGGCTGGGCGGCGGCGAGCCCTTCGCGACGGTCGACGGATTGCGGATGGCCAGCCATCACATGTTCTTCGACGACGCCAAGGCGCGCCGCGAGCTCGGTTATGTCTCGCGGCCCTATCGCGAGGGTCTTGCCGACGCGATCGCCTGGTTTCGCGCGCAGGGTCGCCTGCAATGATCGTTGCGGCCCTTGCTTGGCTTGCGCTCGCCGTCTGGGTCGGCCTCTTCTTTGGCAGGGGATGGTTCTGGCTCGGCCGCGAACGCGACGACAGGGCGACGCCGCCGGGGGACGACGCCGGGGAAAGTCCGTGGCCTTCGGTCGTCGCGGTGATCCCGGCGCGCGACGAAAGCGATATGATCCCTCTGAGCGTCGGCTCGCTTCTGCGCCAGGACTATCGCGGCCGGTTCTCGGTCGTGCTCGTCGACGACCAGAGCACGGATGGGACGGCGGCCATCGCTTCAGCCGCCGCGCATGCCGCGAGCGCGCGCGACCGCCTCAGCGTGGTGGCGGGAACGAGCCCGCCGTCCGGCTGGACGGGAAAGCTGTGGGCGATGCGACAGGGCCTCGCAGCGATCGAAGCCTGCGACGATCCGCCCGGATGGGTGCTTTTCAGCGACGCCGACATCCGCTACGCGCCGCATGCGCTCTCGCGTCTGGTTCGGATTGCGCGCGCGAGGCGAAGCGTCCTGACCTCGCTGATGGTCAAGCTCAATTGCGAAAGCGCGGCGGAGCGCTGGCTCACGCCGGCCTTTGTCTTCTTCTTCCAGATGCTCTATCCGTTCCGGTGGGTGAACGATCCGGATCGGCGCGTGGCGGCCGCCGCGGGCGGGTGCATGCTGGTGAGACGCGAGGCCCTTCACGCAGCCGGCGGGCTCGAGGCGCTGCGATCGTCCCTGATCGATGATTGCGCCCTCGGCCGGAGCATGAAGCGGCAGGGGCCGATCTGGCTTGGCCTCACCGAGGACGTTCACAGCATGCGCGCTTATCCCGCCTTCGCCGACTTTCGGCGGATGGTGGTGCGCTCGGCCTTCGCCGAATTGCGCTATTCGCCGCTGCGCCTCGCCGCAGCGATCGGCGGGATGGCGCTCGTCTATCTCGCGCCGCCGCTTTTTGTCGTCTTTTCCCGTGGCGCCCCGCAGATTGCCGGAGCGCTGGCCTGGGTCCTGATGGCGATCGCGATCGCGCCGACCCTGCGCCTCTATCGACGTCCGCTCGCCGCCGGGTTCGCGCTGCCCGCGGTCGCCGCGGCCTATACCGTCTTTACCCTGGAATCCGCGCTAGAATATTGGCGCGGTCGAGGCGGTCATTGGAAAGGCCGCTTCCAGGCGCCCGCGCGGGAGGGGGGCCGATCATGACGACGGCGACAGAGACTCTTTCCGGCAAGACCAGCCGCGACGAGAATTTTCCCGTCGCCTCCTGGCTCTTGAGCGAGGAGCGGCGCGCGCCGATCCTCGCCTACTATCGTTTCGCGCGAGCGGCCGACGACGTCGCCGACCATCCGAGTCTGCCGCCCGACGAGAAGCTCGCGCTGCTCGATCGTCTCGACGACGCGCTCTGCGGACGCGGACCGCCCGACCCGGAGGCCGAGCCCCTGCGCGTTCAACTGGGCCTCAAACGGCTGAACCCGCGACACGCCCTCGACTTGCTCGACGCTTTCCGTCAGGACGTGCTGAAAGCGCGATACGCGGACTGGGGCGAACTCATGGATTATTGCCGGCTGTCGGCTGCGCCCGTCGGGCGCTTCGTCCTCGACGTGCACGAGGAGGATGCGAGCCTCTGGCCGGGATCGGACGCCTTGTGCGCGGCGCTGCAGGTGATCAACCACCTGCAGGACTGCGCCAAGGACTTCGCTGAGCTCGACCGCGTCTATCTGCCCGACGACGTCCTGCAGCGGCACGGCGCCTCTGTCGCGATGCTGAGCTCTCCCGCCGCGCCGCCGGCGCTGCGCGCCGCCCTGGCGGAGCTCGGCCGGCGCACGAGCGAGCTCGTCGCGCGCAGCGCGCCGCTGATCCCCGCTATCCGGGACGCGCGTCTGGCGGCCGAGATCGCCGCCATCCACGCGCTGGCGCGGCGGCTCGCCCACGATCTCGAAACTCGCGATCCGCTGAGCGAACGCGTCCGCCTCGGCAAGGCGGGCCTCGCCCTCGTCGGCGGACTGGGAGCGTTGAAGTTTCTCGCCTCGGCGACGATCCGATCGATCCTTCCGCGGCCAAGAGCTCTTCCATGACCTCGCAGACCGCCCCTGTCCCGAAGAGCTCGTTCTATGCCGCCATGCGCATATTGCCGCTGCGGCAGCGCACCGCCATGTTCGCCCTTTACGCCTTCTGCCGCGCCGTCGACGACATCGCGGACGAGCCCGGCCCGGCTGCTCCCGAAGAGCGCCTCGCCGAACTCGAGCGCTGGCGCGCCGACGTGGCCGCGATGTATGCGGGACGGCCGCCGCCGCAGCTTTCCGAGCTTGCCCAGTCCATCCCCGACTTCAACCTGCAGCACAAGGACTTCGACGCCGTCATCGACGGCATGGCGATGGACGCCGCGGAGGATATCCGGGCGCCTGACTGGGCGACCCTCGACCTCTACTGCGATCGGGTTGCGGGCGCGGTGGGGCGGCTCTCGGTCCGCATCTTCGGACTGCCGGACGAGCAGGGGGAAGCGCTCGCCCATCACTTGGGACGCGCGTTGCAGCTCATCAACATTTTGCGCGACGTCGATGAGGATGCGGCGATGGGCCGGCTCTATCTGCCGCGCGAGGCGCTCGAGTCGGCCGGCGTGAAAACCACCGATCCGCTCGAAGCCGCCGCCGACCCAAAGCTCGCTGCGGCCTGCGTCGAAGTGGCGGCTCGCGCGCGGGAGTATCTCGGCACGGCGGAGTCGATCATGGACGCCGTGCCGAGGGCGGCGGTCAAGGCGCCGCGTCTCATGGCCGCCGCATACGGCTCGATCCTCGACCGGATGGTCGCCGAAGGCTTCACGCCGCCGCGCAGGCGGATCGAGGCCAGCCGGCCGCGGGTGCTCGCTGCGCTGCTGCGCTACGGCGTCCTGTGACCGCTGGCGCCGTCCATGTCGTCGGGGCCGGCGTCGCGGGCTTGAGCGCGGCCGTGCGCCTTGCCGAGGCCGGGCTTCGCGTGATCGTGCACGAGGCGGCGCAGGCCGCGGGCGGCCGCTGTCGCTCCTATTTCGACCAGACGCTGGGCCTGACGATCGACAACGGCAATCATCTCTTGCTGTCAGGCAACCACTCCGCCCTCGACTATCTCGACCGCATCGGCTCGGCCGCCAGCATGGCCGGCCCCGGCGCCGCGACCTTCGACTTCGCCGACCTCGGCAGCGGCGAGCGATGGCGGCTGAGTCTCAACGACGGGCGCCTTCCGTGGTGGCTGTTCGACCGCCGCCGGCGAGCGCCCGGAACCGCGCTTCGCGAATATTTGGCGCCCCTCCTGATGATTCTGCGCGCGCCTCAATCCGAGACGGTCGGCGAAGCGATGAGGTGCGCCGGGCCGCTCTATGAACGCCTATGGCGCCCGCTGCTGCTCGCCGGCCTCAACACGGAGCCGAAGGAAGGATCGGCTGAGCTCGCGGCCGGTCTCATGCGCGAGACGCTCGGCGCCGGCGGACACGCCTGCCATCCGCTGGTCGCGGCGCACGGCCTGTCGCAAAGCTTCATCGATCCGGCGTTGGCCTGGCTTGCCGCGCGCGGCGGGGAGACGCGCCTCGGCGAGCGGCTCCAGGCCGTTCGCTTCGAGGGCACGCGCGCGGTCGCCCTCGTGTTCGACGGCGCGCCGGCCCCGCTCGGCGGCGAAGACGCCGTCGTGATCGCCACCCCGCCCTCGGCGGCTCAGGATCTCATTCCCGGCCTCGTGGCGCCCGATGAATTCCGCGCGATCGTCAACGCGCATTTCCGCATCGAGTCGCCGCCGGGCCAGCCAAAGATTCTCGGAGTCGTCAACGGACTGGTCGAGTGGTTGTTCTCGTATCCGGGTCGTCTGTCGGTGACGATCAGCGGCGCCGACCGGCTGATCGACCGCCCGCGCGAAGAGCTCGCGGTCGAGATCTGGCGGGACGTCGCCGCGCTGACCGGCCTTCCCGCCGAGCCGCTTCCTCCCTGGCGGATCGTCAAGGAGAAGCGGGCGACCTTCGCCGCGACTCCGGAGCAAAACAGGAAGCGTCCGCCTTCGCGCACCCGTTTCGACAATGTCGCGCTCGCCGGCGACTGGACTGCGACCGGCCTTCCCGCGACGATCGAAGGCGCGGTGCGTTCGGGCTATAAGGCGGCTGCGATTATTCTCGAGCCGGCGCGGCGGCGCCGGCGCTTGGCCGCCTGAGGGCTAGTTCATGAATGTAGCTCTTCATCATTCCCAGGACCTTCCGCCCCAAGACCTGCCGTCGGCCGAGGCCCTCGAGCTTCACATTTCGCGCGCCACGGAGGCGTTGCTGGCCGCGCAGCGCAAGGACGGTCACTGGTGCTTCGAACTCGAGGCGGACGCGACCATTCCCGCCGAATATGTCCTGCTCAGGCACTTCCGCGGCGAGGCGCCGGACCTCGAGCTCGAGCGCCTGATCGCCGTCTATTTGCGCCGGGTGCAGGGCGATCATGGCGGCTGGCCGCTCGTCCATGCCGGCCCGTTCGACATCAGCGCCAGCGTCAAGGCCTATTTCGCGCTGAAGATGATCGGCGACGACGTCGACGCGCCGCACATGGCCCAAGCGCGCGAGGCGATCCTGGCGCATGGAGGGGCGGCTCGCAGCAATGTCTTCACGCGCTTCCTGCTCGCGCTCTACGGCGAGATTCCGTGGAGCGGCGTGCCGACGATGCCGGTCGAGATCATGCTGCTGCCGCGTTGGTTCCCCTTCCATCTCGAGAAGATTTCCTACTGGGCGCGGACGGTGCTCGTTCCCCTTCTCGTGCTGCAGGCGCTGAAGCCGAAACCCGCCAATCCGCGTCGCGTGAGGGTCCGGGAGCTGTTCGTCGCGCCGCCGGAGACCGTTCGCGATTGGCCGACGGGGGCGCATCAAGCCTGGCTCGGCGTGAAGATTTTCGGGGCCATCGACTGGCTCTTGAAGCGGGTCGAGCCAGCCTTTCCGACCGGGCTGCGCCGGCGGGCGATCGACAAGGCCGCGGCCTTCGTCACCGAGCGGCTCAATGGCGAAGACGGCCTCGGCGCCATCTATCCGGCCATGGCGAACGCGGTCCTGATGTATGACGCGCTTGGGCGCCCGGCCGACCACCCCCATCTCGTCGCGGCGCGCCGGTCGATCGAGAGGCTGCTCGTGGTCAAGCCGGACGAGGCCTATTGCCAGCCTTGCCTGTCGCCGGTCTGGGACACGGCGCTTGCGACCCACACTCTGATGGAAGCCGGCGACGAGGCGAGCGCCGCCGCGGCGCGGGCAGGGCTCGATTGGCTCGCGCCGCTGCAGGTGCTCGACGTCAAGGGCGATTGGGCCGCGAAGCGCCCAGACGTCCGCCCCGGCGGTTGGGCGTTCCAGTACGCAAACCCGCACTATCCCGATCTCGACGACACCGCCGTCGTCGCGATGGCCATGGACCGGGCCGATCGCGGCGGCCTCGCCGGCGCCCCGCACGCCCATGCGGATGCGATTGCGCGCGCCCGCGAATGGATCGAGGGATTGCAGAGCCGGGACGGCGACTGGGCCGCGTTCGACGCGGACAACACCTATTCCTATCTCAACCACATCCCCTTCGCCGACCACGGCGCGCTTCTCGATCCGCCGACCGCGGACGTCACGGCGCGCTGCGTCTCCCTGTTGGCTCAACTCGGCGAGACGGCCGCGACCAGCCGGACGCTCGCTCGCGGCGTCGAGGCCCTGGTCAACGATCAGGAGAAGGACGGGAGCTGGTTCGGCCGCTGGGGCATGAACTATATCTACGGGACGTGGTCAGCGCTGTGCGCGCTCGCTGTCGCGGGCCAGGGCCGGCAATCGGCGCCGGTGCGCCGCGCCGCCAACTGGCTCGTCGGGATCCAGAATCCTGACGGCGGCTGGGGAGAGGGCGTCGCCAGCTACAAGCTCGGCTACAAGGGCTACGAGTCCGCGCCGAGCACGGCGTCGCAGACGGCCTGGGCGCTGCTCGGGCTGATGGCGGCGGGGGAGGCCGATCATCCGGTCGTCGCCCGCGGCGTCGCTTACCTCGCGGCCAGTCAGGGCGAAGACGGCTTCTGGGACGAACCGTTCCACACCGCGACCGGTTTCCCGCGGGTGTTCTATCTCCGGTACCACGGATATTCCAAGTTCTTCCCGCTGTGGGCGCTGGCCCGCTACCGCAACCTCAAACGGGGCAACAGCCGCGAGGCGCTGTTCGGGATGTAGCGATCTTAAAAATGCAACCCGGCGGCGCCCGGTCTCGCGCCCTCGTTTCGCCCGCCTGGTCTTCGCCTGATCGGACCTGATAAACGCCTGTTCGGCGCCTGTTTTCGTCCTGTTAACCCGCCTGCTTTGAGCCCGCAACCGTGGGGCTATAATCCAGCAACGCCATGACATTGTAGGGCTTTCTGGAAGAGAGCGCTGATCGCGACGGGAAAAAATCCCTGCTAGCAGGCGCCCGGATCGTCGCCGGCGGACCAACAACGAGACAATTTTCTTGCCGAATCGGTTTGGCTTGTCCCGCGTTTTCCCGGCCGTCCGTTCAGTCTGGTCGCCGCCTTCGTCCTGATCGGTCGCGGCTCTGAGGGCGCGCGGCTAATGGGCCGGCGGGGCGGTGGCGGGCGAGGCGGTCGCGGGCGATTCCGTCAGAGGAGGCAAGCCAAGCCCCTCACGCAGATCCGCCCGCCGGCTTTGATAGAAGCTCGACCGCAAGAAGCTGTAGAAGTCGATCGAGGCGTTCTCGGCTTCCTTCCACTGCCCGAGATGCACCACTGCGCCAACGCCGCCGACGCCGGCCGACGCGCCCCAGCCAAATGCGGTTCCAAGCGACCAGCTGACGGGATCGAGCCCCATATCCACCAGGCCGCCGAAGGAATCACGCTGGGTCGACGGGCCGAAGTAAGGCACCTCCACGAAGGTCCCGTCCGGAACACCCCAGACGAACAGGGTTTGACCGAAATCTCCGGTCTGCTGCTTGAGGCCGCCCCCCGAGGCGACATCGAAAAGGCCGCCCAAGCCGAAGGTCGAGTTGAAGACGAAACGCCCCAGTGTGATGCTCGCGGCGTTGAAGCGGCCCTGAAGAATGTCGTTCGCGAATACGCGCGGCTCTTTGAGATTCGCATCCAGATCGCTCAGACGATTGAGGACCGGCGCGGGAGTCACCGCTTTGACGACGTTGGCGGGCGGATCGATAACGACCTGGTTCAGCTTCAGGACGTTGCGATTGAAACTCTCGTTCGGATCGTTGATCGGCATCGACGGATCGCGAGGGACGCCCGCGCACGCGCTCAGCAGCGCCGGGAGCCCTAAAGCAATCGTCAACTTGGCCCAGCGACCCGCGCGCTCCATTCGCCGATGATTCCCCTAATTGATTGCGTGGCGTCAGGACCCTGCACGCGGCCTTTTGGGACCAACGGACACGACCAGCGCCGCTTCCTGAGAAACAGGGACCTTGTTGCAGATCAGGCTAGCAGAGTCGGGCGTGCCCGACTATCACCGTTTTGCCACAGTACCCGCACAAAGCGCGCCTTGATCACGTTTTTGGTTTGCGCTTTCCCTGTGTCGCCAGAAGCGCGGGCTGGAACAGCACGGCGGCGCAGAGAGTCGTCGCCAGCGACAGCGCCATCAATTTCCCCATGCTCGACGTTCCCGGATGGTGGGAAAACCAAAGACTGCCGAAGGCGGTCGCCGTGGTGCAGGCGCTGAACAGAATCGCCCGCGTCAGCGGCGATTGCAAGAAGTTCGTCTCTCCCGCCCGCCACGCCATGATATAGTAAATTTTGAACGCGACCCCGACTCCGAGCAGGAGGGGCAGCGCGATAATGTTGGCGAAGTTGAGCTGCAGGCCAATCGCCACGCAGATTTCGAGCGTGACGACAATGGCGACCAGCAGCGGCACGAGGGTCAGCGCGACATCCGTCCAGCGGCGCAACACGACGAACAGGATCAGCGCGATGGACACCAGCGACAGCGCCGCCGCCTGAAGAAACGCCTTGACGATGGTCGCGGCGGCCTCGACGATGAAAATCGGCGTCCCCGTCGCCTGCGGCGCTGCTTTGCGGACCGCCTCGACGAAGCGGCGCAGGATGTGGTTGTTATTGGCGTCGCCCTTCGGCGCGACCTCGATCCGGACTTCGCCGTCGGGGGCGATCCAGTCGCGTTTGAGGTCGGGCGGCAGCGAGTCGAACGTCACCGGCTCGGCGCTCAAGAGATCGCGCACTTGCTGAAGCGTCGTCTGGAGCGGCGTCACGAGGAGGCGCTCGACCTCCTGCCTTGCCGCCGGAGGCGCCTTGGCGAGTTCGGTCAGGGCGCCAGCCAGCCGTCGGGCCTCAGCGGCGGCCGGGGTGTCGAGGCCCGCCGCCACGCTCGAGAGATCGCCCGCTGTCGTGTCGAGCGCCGCCAACGTCTCGGCCGGCGTCGGCGCCGGCTTGACCAGGTCGGGGCTCATCGTGTTCTGGAAGAAGAAGTTCGCGTCATCGATAAGGCCGAGCTTCTCTTCCTGGTCCTTGGGGATGAAGTTCTCAAGCGTGCGGGCGTGTGCGACTTCAGGCAGAGCCTCCAGCGCCTTCGCCATTGTCGTCGCCTGAGCGAGATCGGGCTTGAGAATTTCGATCGTGTTCGGGCTCGTGTCGGGATTGCGCATCAGGTCGAGGAGCGTCGAGACCGACTCGACCTGCTTCGAGCGAAGGTCCAAGGGATTGAAATCGAAGCGCAAGTCCTTGAGCAGCGGCAGGCCGAGCGTCACCGTCGCGAGTGTCAGTCCGACGACCCAGGCGCCGCGGCGGTCGAGGAAATGGTCGAGCGGCGCGAGCGCTGCAAAGCCGACCGGCGCCCTCTCGCCTGCGGGCTTGAACGCCGCAAGCAGCGCCGGCAGCAGCGTGACGGTCGTCACAAACGCGACGATCATGCCCGTTCCCGCAATCAGGCCAAGCTCGGACAGCCCCACATAGGCGGTCGGAAGAAACGAATAGAAGGCGGCGGCGATCGAGGCCGCGGCGAGCAGCAGCGGCCCAGCGACACCGCGCGCCGTCGCCTCGATCGCCTGGCGGAGATCGTGGCTCTCGAGGCGCTCAGCGCGGTAACGCACGCTGAACTGGATGCCGAAATCGACGCCCAGTCCAACGAACAGGACGGCGAAAGCGACCGAGATGAGGTTCAGCGCCCCGACCATCCAAAGACCAATGGCGGCGGTAAAGACGAAGCCGACCGCGAGATTGACGAGAACCGCCGCAATCAGCCGCACCTGCTTCAGCGCAAGCCAGAGGATGAGAAGAACCACCATGATCGTGATGGCGCCATTGAGCGCCGCCCCCTGGGCGACGGTGGCGAACTCGTCGTCGGCGACCGGCACCGAACCGGTGAGCCGCACCCTGACGCCGTCCTCGGGCGTCAAGCCGAGCGAGGCGATCGTGGCCCGAATCGCGCTGGTCGCTTGACCGCCCGGCTGAAGGCTATTGTAGTCGAGCACCGGCTGGATATCGACGAAGCGGCGCAACTCGGAGGCGCTGGGCGGCCGTCCGGAAATGAGCCTGCGCCAGGAAAAGGAAGGATGTTTCCCCTGCAGGACTCCCTCGACGGCGTCGGCGATCGCGGCGATCGCCGGCTCGATGTCCTCGAGAGTGGTTTTGCCGTGATGGATGCCGTCGATCGATTGCGAAATGGCGCCGAAGACGCCGCGCAAACTGGGATCGGCGGCCAGGGTCGCGAGAAAGGGCTCCGCTTTGATCAGCTGGGCGGTGTCATTCTGGACATCGGCGACAGACCGGAACAATAGGCCCTCGCGGGCGAAAAACGGGCCCCCGTCCGGTCGAGTGACGGTTCGGATGAGGTCCTTGCGCGCCTCCAGCGCCTTCGCCAGGGCGGAGGCCGCTTCTTCTGCGCCTTCAGCCGTGGTCGCGTCGACGACCGCGACGATGAGGTCGGTCCGCTGCGGGAAGAGCGCGTCCAGCTTGATTTCCTGCTGTCGCCAGGGCAGCGAACTCGACAGGAGCTTGCTCGAATCGGTGGTGATCGACAGATGGCGAGCGGCATACCCCGCGGCGAACGCGGCGCCGACGAGAAAGAGCGCGATGACGAGCCACGCGTGGCGGCTCGAGACGCGCGCGGTTCGGGCGACCGACTCGGCAATCCGGGGGCTGTGGGTTGACGCCATGGCGGGGGTGGAGCGCATCGATCGTGTCAGGTCAATCGCAATCGTGTACGACTGCAGCATGGCGGGCGGGCGCCCGAATCAACGCGGCCGCGAGTCCCACGGCAATGGGGCGAAGCGAATAACCTCTGAGAAGGGCGGACGGTTCCGGCTTTACGCTATCGGCAGAGCCATGGCGAGCGCATCGAAACTGGAGGGGCTTGCCTTCGGCTCGATCGCTCCCTAACTGGGGCGAAACTCCCCAAACGAAATCGGCGGACCCATTTCCGCCATCTGGGCAAACGGGACGTCCGCACAATGAATGGCTTTAGATTGCGCCTGGTTTCCTCGATGCGCGTCGTCGTGGCGCTGCTCGGGCTTCTTGTCCTCAGTCCGGTCCCCTCGCAGGCCGAAGCGCTCAGTCCGGCTGCGCGACGCATCGAGTCCTACTATCAGCAACTGATGCCAACCCTTCGCCTGGCCGGCCAGTTGAGCGTCCAGGAGCGCGATCGTCGGTTTGGGCCCGCGATCACGTCCGCCTTCGACCTGGGAACAATGACCCGGCTCGCCACCGGGCCGGCGTGGAACAGCTTCACCGAAGCCCAGCGGTCTCAGGTCCGCGAGGCCTTCGCCCGTTTCCTGATCGCCGACTACGCCAGCCAGGTCAGCGACTACTCGGGGCAGAGCTTCGTCGTCCAGCCCCAGACGAGCGCAGAGACGCGCGGCGGCGGCGAAGTGGTCAAGACCCAACTCTTGCAGCCTGGCGGCCGGACGGTGCAAATCAATTATCTGGTTCGCGGCGGGCGGATTGTCGACGTGTATTTCAACGGCACGGTGAGCGACCTGGCGACGCGGCGCGACGAGTTCGCCTCGATCCTGGCCGGTGGCGGCGGAGCGCCCGCCCTGGTCAAGACGCTGCGTGAGCGCACCGACAGGTTGCTCAGCGGCTGATCCCGACATGCGCAAGTGGCGCTGCCAGTGTCGCGCGTCGTCGTCGTCTGTGGGCTGAAGCGCGAGGCCTCGATCCTGGCGGGCGCCGGCCGCGTGGCGGTGTGCGGAGACGCTCCGACCCTACAGCGCCGGCTCGCGGAAGTCGGGACGTCGAGGCTCGAGCTGGTGATCAGTTGGGGCGTGTGCGGCGGACTCGATCGTCGGCTGCGTCCGGGGGATCTGGTTGTCGGCGTGGAGGTCACGTCCGGCGACGAGCGCATCCGGACCGATGAGGTTGTGGCTTCCCGACTGGCTGAACGCCTTGCGACGGCGAACGCTCGGGTTTCGCTCGAACGGTTCGCCGGCGCGTCGGCGCCTGTGCTCGCCGCAAGCCGGAAGGCGCAACTTTGCGGTGAGACCGGCGCCGCGGCCGTCGACATGGAAAGTCTGATCGCGGGGCGCTTCGCGCGCGAACGCGGCGCCCCGTTCGCGATCTTGCGCGCCGTCGCCGATCCCGCCGAGCGCGACCTGCCGCCGCTCGCGGCGAGCGCCACCGATTCGGACGGCCGCGTCAACGCGCACGCCATTCTCGCGGCGCTCGTGCGTTCGCCGGGACAGATCGCAGAACTCGGCTCGCTCATGCGCGACAGCCGCGCCGCTTTCGCCGCGCTAGAGCGTTGCCGTCGCCTTCTTCCCGGCCTTTTCCTGGGCCTCGGCGGCACGGATCTCTGAAAGCTTCAGCGTGACGGTCTTGTCGAACACAAAGACCGCGGGGCGCTGACCTTCGAGCGGAATATCGGGCGCCATCGGCCCGTCGGTCCGCACGCCGCGCAACGCGACGCCGAGCGCCTTCCACGGCCTCGTGATCGTATCGCCGACGGCGGTCGCTTCGAAACCGCTGTGGACCATGCAGTCGGCGCATTTCTCGTAGCGGCCGGTTCCATAGGCGTCCCAGTCGGTTTCCTCCATCAGCGCCTTGAAGGATTTGGCGTAGCCCTCGCCGAGCAGATAGCAGGGGCGCTGCCAGCCGAATACGGTGCGGGTCGGATTGCCCCAGGGCGTGCAGTGGTAAGTCTGGTTGCCGGCGAGGAAGTCGAGGAACAATCCGGACTGGTTGAAAGCCCATTTCCGGCCGCCGTCTCCGTGACGGAAAATCGACCGGAAGAGCTGCTTCGTGGCGGTGCGATTGAGGAAATGCCTCTGGTCGGGGGCGCGCTCATAGGCATAGCCCGGCGAGACGGTAACGCCGTCGACGCCGAGCGCGGTCACCGTGTCGAAGAAAGCGGCGACCCGCGCCGGATCCGCGTCGTTGAAGAACGTGCAGTTGATCGTGACGCGAAAGCCCTTGGCCTTCGCCAGCTTCAGCGCCGCGACGGCCCGCTCGTAAACGCCCGGCTTGCACACGGACTTGTCGTGCATCTCGCGATCGCCGTCGAGATGAATCGACCAGGTAAAATAGGGACTAGGCTTATACTGGTCGATCTTCTTTTCCAGCAGGAGCGCGTTGGTGCAGACGATCGCGAACTTCTTGCGCTGAATGACGCCCTCGACGATCTTCGCCAGCTCCTTGTGCAGAAGCGGCTCGCCGCCGGCCATGACGACCACGGGCGCGCCGCATTCGTCGACCGAGGCGAGCGCGTCTTCGACCGAAATGCGCTTGTCGAGGATCGCGTCGGGATAATCGATCTTGCCGCAGCCCGCGCAAGCCAGGTTGCAGCGGAACAACGGCTCCAGCATCAGGACCAGCGGATAGCGCTTGCGGCCTGCGAGATGCTGCCGCACGACGTATGCGCCGACGCGGACGATTTGCCGAAACGGTATGCCCAATGTGAATTCCTTATCGGTCAGGGAGAACTCGACGCTCTCAGCTCAACAGCTCTGCGGGAAGACGGAAACTCACGGTTTCGCTGGGTCCGTCGAGGCTCGACACCTCGGACGGCTTGATCCGCATCAACGTCCGAACGACCTCCTCGACGACGACCTCCGGGGCCGAGGCGCCTGCGGTCACGCCGACGACGTCAGCGTCGCGGACCCAATCGGGGTCGATCTCACCCGCGTCGGCGACGAGGTAGCTCGGAAGACCCGATTCCTCGCCAATTTCTCGAAGTCGATTGGAGTTCGAACTGTTGCCTGCGCCGACCACTATAAGCACATCGGCGATCTTCGACAATTCCCGCGCCGCCGTCTGCCGGTTCTGCGTCGCATAGCAGATGTCGCGGATCTCCGGCCCCACGACGTCGTGGAAACGTCGGCGCAATGCCGCGATCACGCCGCGCGTGTCGTCGACGCTGAGCGTCGTCTGGGTGATGTAGGCGATTGGCGTCTCGGCGGGGATTGGCAGCTTCGACACATCCGCTTCGGCGCCGACGAGATACAATTCGCCGTTGACCTGGCCCAGCGTTCCTTCGACCTCGGGATGGCCGGCGTGACCGATGAACACGACCGTCCGGCCCTGCGCGATGTACCGCCGGCCCTGGATGTGCACCTTGGTGACCAGCGGGCAAGTGGCGTCGATCGTCGGGAGCGAGCGCTTCTTCGCCTCGTCCACGACCTTTCGCGAGACGCCGTGAGCGCTGAAAATCGTAATTGCGCCCTCAGGTATTTCGTCCAGTTCGCTGACGAAACGCGCGCCTTTCGCGGTCAGCGAGTCGACCACATGACGGTTGTGAACAATCTCATGGCGCACGTAAACCGGCGAGCCGTACTTGACCAGCGCCCGCTCGACGATGTCGATGGCTCGAACGACCCCCGCGCAAAAACCCCGCGGCTGGGCAAGAACAATCTTCATTCCTTGCTCCTCTCGCCTCGGGCGGGCGCGAAAACGCCGCTGACGTCCCCCCTTTGCGCGCTTCCAAAAAATACGAAACAGTTATTTTTACGCTGCGGCGATTGCGCAAGCAAGAGCCTGGCTCGGCGAGAGCAGCGCCTCGGGCAGGGCCAGCGGGTCGGTTGCCGCGTACCGTTCGTAAGCTTCGCGATTCGCCGGCCTGATCTGGCGGCCCGGGCGGCGAGCGTCGCTTAAATCCTCGGAGCGGACCCGACGGCCTCTGCATCGCTGTGGAAACTCCAAACTCAGACCCTCTGTTCCCATGGAGCGCGTGAAAGTCATGGCGACCCGGTTATTTGAGTTTGCGCAATGGCGCGCGTTTGGTTAAGATCGTCTTAGCGGGGCCGTGCGGGCGCAAAAGCGAGCGCTGGACATGAAAGCTCTTTGCTTGATTGCAGTTGGACTCGTTTGCTTGGTCGCCGGCGCGGCCGAAGCGGAAAACCTGTCTGTGTCTCGACCGCACGCGGCGAGGCGGTCGACGCACGAGGCCACCCTCCCGAGAACCTCAAGCATCGGCGGCCATCGCTCTTCGGACCCTAATGTGTCTGCCGGCCCGGCCTGGAAAGCGATGAGCGAACAGTTTTCGCCGGACCGGAAGAACCCGCCTGTCGGTCCTCAGGGAGGTTTTTCCTTGACCGCGGGCCGCGACTTTCCGGACGCCCCCTTCACTGGCGGACTGAAGCTGCGCTTTTGATCTTCGCGAAGCGGCCCGGCCGGCTTCGAGCAACGCTAGCCAGCTAGGGATTCGACGTTTCCCGCGCCCTCGTGAGCCTCGCATAGACATGGGTTCCGGTCGGGCAATGGCCGGAGTTCATGGGGCTCGCTCCAGCCCGTATCGCTTCCTCCAGCCGAGTCCGGCCGTCGTCTCGCCGAGCGGCCGGTACTCGCACCCGACCCAGCCGCGATAGTCCAATTCGTCGATCCGTCGGAATACGTAGTCCCAGGCGATCTCGCCCGTCCCGGGCTCATTCCTCCCCGGCGCGTCGGCAAGCTGCATGTGAGCAATCAATGGCATGAGCTTTTCCATCCGCCGCGTGACGTCGCCCTGCGCGACTTGGCAGTGATAGATGTCGAACTGCAGGCCGACGCGGTCAGGTCCAATCGCCTCGACCAGCGCGGCCCCCTGCTCTTGCGTGCGCAGGAAGAAGCCGGGAACGTCGCGCTGGTTGATCGACTCCAGAACGAGCGTGACCCCCGATCCCTCCGCCGCGTCCACCGCCCAGATCACGTTGGAGGCATAGACGGCCGCGGCGACATCGTAACTCGCGCCCGGCGGCTGTACGCCCGCCATCACGTGAACGAGGCCGCAATCCAGCGCGCTGGCGTATTCGAGCGCCTGGTTCAGCCCGTCGCGAAACTTCGCCTGTCGCCCGGGCACGGACGCCAGCCCCGAACCGCCTCCGTCGGCGGGATCTCCGGCTGGCGTATTGATCAGGATCTGTTCGAGACCGCAGGCGCGCAGGCGCGCGCGCAGTTCGCCCGCCGAATAGTCATAGGGCGAGGGGTACTCGACCGCTGTGAATCCGGCCCGCGCCGCCGCGTCAAAGCGCTCGAGAAACGTCGTTTCGGTGAAAAGCCATCTCAGGTTCGCGCACAGTTTCGGCACGGTGGAACTCCTTAAGGTCAGGGCGCTCAGCCTCCCTATTCCATACTGCATGACACAAAGTCCGGCATGGCGGTCCGTTGTGAAGACGACTGCGTTTCTCTCGACAAAGAACGTCGTAAATCGGGATCACCGGGCGGCGGCCCGGCTTGCCGTCCATTATCCCGGCCGGAGCGGGCGAGGAGCGCACCGACCGGCTCGCCTTATCATGCTCGATCGCGATCGCGCCAAGACCGGCACTGACCGATCAAGGCGGAAACCGCCCGGACAATGGTAGGCCTGACCGATTTTGAAATTCCTTCGCCGCGGCTCTCCGAGCCGGGGCAATGGCCGCGGCGCACGTCGATCGGGCGCCCGAAACAAAGGCGAAAACGTTCGCGCCGAACCTCGCGGGCGCGTTTCGACCGCAAGTTGGCGGCGATCGTCGCCGCCGATGTCGTTGGCTACAGTCGCTTGACCGGACGCGACGGGGTCGGCGCCGTTCGCCGGCATTGCGAGACCCAAGCGGCGATTTCGCCGATCATCGAGGGCGCCGGCGGGCGTAGTCAACACCGCTGGAGATGCGATGCTTTTGGAGTTCTCCTCGACGATCGCCGCCCTTGATTGCGCTTTGGCGATCCGGGACCTTGTCGGTCTCAGCAACCGACGCGTGCCCGACGATGATAAGATGCTCCTGCGGATTGGCGTCAATGTCGGGGATGTGATCGTAAGGGGCGGCGATGTCTTCGGCGAAGTCGTCAATGTCGCCTCGAGGCGATCGCGGAGCCCGGCGGCATTTGGAGCTGCGCAACCGCTATTTCGATTCGCTCGGTCTTCCCAGGATCTATGCGCCCGCCCAAGCTTAACTCGGTCGAACCACCGCGGTACGGACCCGTATGCCAGGTGGTGTGGGAGGGACGGCCCCGCGAGGCATCCCCCTATCCCGATCAATGACCCAAAGCAGGCGCTTCCCATGTCAGGCAGCCGCTTTCTCGCCCCACTGATTGCGGAAAAGCGTCGACGCATCGCGGGCGATAGCCGCATTGTCCCGCTGTCTGCGTTCGAGCGCCACGGCGTAGATGTGGCTGTCAATCGGCGTCGAAAAGTGACCCCCGATCGGCGTGCAAAATCGGCACGCCGAAACACACCCCAGTAGCAAGAACCCCAAAACCGCTCGCCGCGAGCGAGATCAATGGCTTACGCTTCGTGAAAGAAAGAAGCTCCGCTTAAAGGACCCACGAACTCGAGGAGGAACTCGACATGCGCCGTCTGCCTCTCACGGCCGCGCGTTGGGGCCTGCCGCGGTCGAGGTGTGGGACGCGGAAAAGCAAGACCTGTAAGCGACTGAAAAAACAATGTTTTCTATGATAGTTGGTGCACCATTCAAGCAATATTGCGAACACCCATGTCATTGACACGACACAATGTATTCTCCGGGCGGTTGGCGACAGCTCCGGGCAAGCATCGCGTCCAACGAAAGCTGTTGAATCGAAGTTCAAGCGGCCGTCTTATTCTGCGGGGTGTCAGCTTCGGTTGCTGCCGGCTTTTTGGCGACCACCCAGAGATCAAAATTGCGACGTTCGCCCGCGACAATTTGGAACCCAGCCGACCGTAGCGCCTCAGTCAGGCTTTTCAGCGTAAAGCCTCCTTTGTGAGACATGTAATAGCGTCCCGTCGCCAGCGCCGCGCTATGGCCATAAATAATATCGAGAGGTGTGATCGGCCCCGCGAGGGACATGTAGGCTGGCTCGGTCAGCCTGTCTTGTGCCACCAGCTCACAAACCCGCTGTAGGTCCGGGCAGGTCAGCAATACGGTACCCTCCGGCTTGACAACCCGTAAAAATTCGTTGAGCACTGCTTGCACTTCGTGGGCATAGACGTGCTCAATATTGTGCGATGAAAAGACGGCGTCGACGCACGAGTTTGTGATCGCCTTCATGTCGGTGATGCTGCCGATGATGTCCGGGTCGGTATTGGGATCGATATCGAGGCGAACTTCACGCCACTCAGGCGAGGCGTAAGCGGCGGGTAAAATAGCTCCATTTCCGCGATGGCCGGCGCCGACGTGAAGAACGATTTTGGGGCTCATGATTGGCTTTCTCCTCAGAGGTCAGCAGTGGCGAGTGTTATGGCGTTCCAGCCTGTTGCGGCCGCGTCACGGTTCCCGCAGGCTCTCGTCGAAGCCCCGAAGAATCGGATAAAGGAAGTAAGCGATCGCCTTTCGACGTCCGGCCTTGATATCGGCGGTGAGCGACATGCCAGGAATAAGCCGCGCGCCTTGCGGCATTGCGCGGAGAGTGGTTTGCGTCAGCTCCACTCGACTGCGGTGGTACAGTCCGGGTCCCCCGGAGGAGAGGCCGGATCCGGACGCAGTTGCGCCGCCTGATATGGAATCTTCCGCAATCGTCTGCAGCCGCCCTTTGATCAGACCGTGACGCTGATACGGAAAGGCGTCGATTTTCAACGCCACCTCATTACCGACGGCTATATTACCGACGTCGGACGAACTGATCGCCACTTCGGCAATAAGCGGCGCGTCGATGGGAACGAGCGTTACAAGCGTCTCGGCGCTTTGCATTACGGATCCGACCGAACGTTTCGCGACATCGAGAACAATGCCATCCACGGGTGCGGTCAGCACCGAAAGCTCGCTCATCCGCTCCGCCTTCACCAGGCTTTCGACAATACCGGCCGCCTCTTTCCGGGCTCGCAGCAACTCTTCCAGCAGGGAACGCCGCCATTCGTCGATAAAGACCTGACGCTCGACCTGACGCGCGCTAAGCGTGTGGCGTAATTCGTTGAGATGATCGAGCGAATCGCCACGTTCGCGTTCCGCGCGCATTCGCGTCACGCGCGAATCGAGAAGGCTGAGCTTGGTGCCGACCTGCAGCGCCATCAGCTTCGCGCGCATAGACTCGACTTCGCGCGCTATGTCAGCTTCCTGCTGAAACGAGAGATCGTGCTGCTCGCCGCTCTGAATGGCGGCCTTGAGATGCTCGATGTCCTCGTCAAAGGCCTTGACCCGCGCGCGATATTGCGATGAACTTTCCAAATAGAGCGTTTCTTGGATCGCGTTATCCGCGCCCTCGGATCCAAACCTCAATGGTTGACCCGAAAGCTCCGCCTCTAGCCGCGCCGTCTGTGCGCTCACGGAGGCCTTTTGCGCGAGCAACGTCGTCTTGTCGGCCTGTGTGAACGTCGGATCGAGCGTCGCGACAATGTCACCCTTTCGCACCAGCTCGCCAGGCTTGACGCGGATTTCGCGAATGATAGCCAGCGACATTGGCTGAATGACGATAGTTTGCGAATCTGGGACGAGCCGTCCGGTCGCAACCACGACGATATCCACGGAGGTGAAGGAGGCAATAGCGATCAGGGTCACGAAAAGCGCCGCTACGAAATGCAGCGTGTGGCGCAGCGGTCTCGGCGGCTTTTCGGAAAGGACTTCGTCTAGTTCTGGCGTATCCCCGATCGTTTCCGTTTCCGGAAAATATCTCTTCAGGGCGGCGAACTTGTCTCGGCATCGCCGCAGGGCCGCAAAAAAGATGCTGTCGTTGACGGGAGCGGTCATCGTCATGGTCGGAGACGGTGCGTTTGTTGACTCCACAGACGCTTGTAAACCTCGCAACGCTCCAGCAGGACGCGATGCGGCGCAAAATCGACAACGGCTCCCTGCTCGAGCACTAGGATCGCGTCGGCATGGGCCAGCGAAGTCAGGCGGTGCGACACGATGATTAGCGTGCGTCCCGACGCAATTTCATTCAGATGGGCCTGAATGACTGCTTCGCTCTCGGGATCAAGCGCGCTCGTAGCCTCATCGAAAATAAACAGTTTAGGTTGCGTCAGCAAGGCGCGGGCGATGGCGATGCGCTGACGCTGGCCGCCCGAAAAATTGGCGCCGCTCTCTTCTACAAAAGTATCGTAGGAGAGTGGGAGCCTACTGATGAATTCATCGGCGCCGGCGAGGCGCGCGACCGCCATTATGTCTTCCAATCCGGATTCCGGGCAGGCCGCCGCAATATTGCTTCTCAACGTCCCGCGAAAAAGGAAGTTTTCCTGCAGGACCACGCCGGTGCTGCGCCGCAGGTGCTCAAGATCAATATGGCGTATATCCACCCCGTTGAGCTTGATCTCGCCCTCCTGTGCGGTCTGGATTCCTTGGATGAGCCTGGTTATTGTCGTCTTGCCCGAACCGGAGCGACCGACGACCCCGATCACCTGGCCTTCGCCTATCTGGAACGAGACATTCTTGAGCGCCGTGGTCCCGGCATTCGGATAGCGAAATGTCACGTTGACGAATTCCAACTCGCCGGTAATCGTCGGACGCAGACCTGTTTGGTCGGAATTGCGTTCAGACGGCTGCCGCATGACGCCGCCGAGCATCCTTATCGCCAGAGAGGTCTCCTGATATTCGGTGATCAGGCCAACAATTTGCACGAGCGGCCCGGTCACGCGGCCGGCGACCATGTTGAACGCCACCAGCGCCCCGACGGTTAGGACATTATTGAATACGTCGACGGCGCCGAGCCCCAGAATTGTGATCTGCATCAATTTGTCGAGCGACTGCGTCACGACGCCGGCCAAGGCGGAAACCCGTCCCACGGCGGTGCGGCGGCGAACGCCCAGCGCTACTTTCCCATTCCACTCATCAAGCCTTGCGGGTTCGACCGCCAGAGACTTCACCGTACGCATGCCGTGGATCGTTTCGACCAGATGGCCCTGCCGGGCGCCTTCGGCCACATAAAGCTGCTCGAGGTTCCGCCTGAAAAGCGGAAGCATCAGTCCGATGATGAGCGCGATGAGCGCTGAGAAACCGAGAACGATGGCTGCGAGCTTCGCGCTGTAAAGAAACAATATTACCACGGTCACCGGAAGAGTCAGCGAGTCGAGCGCCGTTTGAAAGACGCGACCCGTCAGAAAATTTCGTATCGTTTCCGTTTGCAACATATTTTTTGTCAGTACTCCCGCAGTTGTCGATTTGAAAAAAGACATCGGTAACTGAAGCAGCTTACGAAATGTGCGTGCGGCCAGCTGGGCGTCGATCTTACTTGTAATCATCAACATCAAATATTGGCGGGTGTAGTTGAACACCCCGTCGAAAATCGTCAGCGTCACAAACACCAACATTATCGTGAATAGGGTTTGATAGCTCCGGTGAGAGACGACCTTGTCCAGCAGAATTTGGAACATCAGCGGCATCGAGTAGGCGATGATGCTCGACAGGATTGCCGCGATGGCGACATCCTTTAGATAGCGCTTGTGACGAAAGACCTCAGGCAAGAACCAGCGTAGATCGAAGGGTTGGTCCGCTTCGCCGGGCGTCTTGCCGTTGCAAAGCACTAGCGTTCCGCTCCAGTGCTCAAGGAAATCAGCGTTCGACATCATGATCGGCCCGCTCTGCTCGGCGCGGGGATCGAGGAGGATCACCGACCCCGTCGCGGGGCCTTTGAGTACGACATTGACGACGACGACCCAGTTGCCGTCCTCCAGCAATGCCATGAGCGGAAAATTGGTCGCAAGTCCGGTTAGCTGTTTCCATTTGCAGCCATTGAGCAGGCGGCCATGCAGGCCGACAGTCCGTATCAGCGAAAGGACGGAAGCCAGCGTATCGGCTTTGTTGAAGACGCTCAGTTGCTCGGGTTTGATTTCGGACGCCGCGCTGCAGCGCGACAACGAAAAGACACCGTAGAGCGGTATGATATGGCGAAAGCGGAAATTTCGGTTGCGCGGTCATTGCGCCTTGTTCGCCTTCGCTAGCAAATTCCGGCAATTGAGGCATGCGGACGTTTCGTGCTGCGCCTCAGAGCTTTGTAAGTCCGGTCGGACCACAGCCGCCTCCTCCCCTCTCCGGCGGTTAGTCAGCTTGCGCCAGACGTTCCGAGTGACGCGGGGAAGATTCAAATGGATTCACAGAACAATCCCACCAGTTCGATCTGCAAGCGGCGTTGGGTTCTCTCAATAAGAGCGGAAGCTTGCGCCGCGCTAAACCGCGGAGCCAGCAACGCCTCGCAAAGCCTGCGTCAAATGAACCGCGATCGCCCCAGCGGGCGCGGGGCGTCAGCCTTGGACAAGCCAATACTGAGATCGTTTTGCAGTCAGAGGATTAGGATTCAGTTTCCTGTTCTTCGTGCCCTTTACTCGATCGCGCGGCCATTGAGCGACGTGCCGCCGTTGTTGCGCCGAGGCGAAAAACCAGAATGATCTTGGAGAAACCAACGAAGGCCGAATTCTCGCGTGCCGCGAACGTGGCGAAGCAGACCTCAGAACTATTCTCGCGGGGTGTGGCGCACCATCAGGCTGGCCGTCTCGCGGAGGCGGAAAGATTATATCGGGAAATTCTGGACCTATGCCCTACGCATGCCGAAAGCCATTCCAATCTCGCTTTGGCGGCCATGGGGCGGGGTCATTACGCGGAAGCGATTGCGTTTTGCGTACGAGCGATTTCGCTGCGTCCGGATTATCTTGAGGCCTATATCAATCTTGTCGGATCGCTTGAAGCGTCGCACCAGTTTGAAGAGGCCGCTCTTGTCTACGACGAGTTGATTCCCCTCGCGCCATGTCGCGATGATTTACTCAATAACTTGGGCGTCAATCTGCAACGTCTGGGCAGAATCCCGGAGGCGCTTGAGGCCTATATGAAAGCCGTTGAAATTGGGCCCTCGAACGCCGACGCCTATTTTAACATGGCTCGCGCGCTGGTCGACCTCCGCCGAGCGGACGAAGCGATCGCTGCGTACCGGCGGGTAATCATTTTGCAGCCCGACCACGCGGCGGCATGTTCGAATCTGGGAACCCTGCTGTGTTCGGCCGGCGAATTTTCCGAAGCCTCGACTGTGGGCCGCTACGCCGCCGCCCATGCCCCGAATGATGCCGCTGTCTGGTGTAATTTGGGCGTCATATTACAGAGACAAGGCAATGTCGAGGAGGCCATCGTGGCCTACGAGAGAGCGATAGCGCTAAACCCCCGTTATGCAGGCGCCTACGCTAACCTTGGCGTTGCTTATCAGGAAAAATTTCGATTCGACGACGCGATCCTAGCGTTCCAGCGCGCCGCAACTCTGCAGCCCGATTTTGATACGGCCATTGCCGAGCTCATAAAATTACGCCGGCACATTTGTGAATGGAGCGAATACGAGGACGACGCGCGGCGCCTGATTTCGCTGGTCGATGACAACAAGGATGTCGCAATCTCCCTGCTGTTGATGGCGTTCCCGTCAACACCATCCCAACAGCTCAAATGCGGCAGAAATCTCAACAAACGACTGAACGCAGTCGCAAAGCGTTTCTCCGGCTATCGGATCGACCTTGGTTCCCCGGTCATTAGAATTGGCTATATATCAAACGATTTCCGGGATCATCCGGTCGGCCGACTGGTGGTGGAGTTATTCTCCCTGCATGACCGCAGCAAGTGCGAGGTCTTTGCCTATTCGATGGGGAAGGATGACGATAGCTCCGTGCGTCGACGTATCCGCGAGGGCAGCGATCACTTCATCGACATTCACCCTCTTTCCAATGTCGAGGCGGCCAATCGCATTCATCAGGACGCAATCGAAATTCTGATCGATCTGACCGGGCCGGCGCTAGGATCCAGGATGGAAATTCTGGCCGATCGTCCTGCGCCCGTGCAGGTCAGCTACATCGGCTGGCCTGGCACTATGGGCGCGGATTGGATCGATTATATCATTGCCGATCCATATCTCGTTCCCTTCAGCCAGGAGCCCTGGTTCAGCGAGAAAATCGTGCATTTGCCGGATTGCTATCAACCGAGCGATCCGAAGCGGATCAGAGCGCCGCTCCGAGTGACGAGGGCGGACTGCGGCTTGGCCGAGGACGCCTTTGTTTACTGCAGTTTCAACAATACCGTCAAACTCATGCCGGACATGTTCGACACGTGGATGAGGATTCTCACGCAAGTTGAGCACAGCGTCCTTTGGCTGTATTGCAAGTCGCCGGCGACAAAAGAGAATTTGTTGCGGCGGGCGGAGTTGCGAGGAATCTCCGACGATCGAATCGTCTTCGCATCCTTCGCCGCGATGGATGTTTACCTAAGTAGGCTGAGCCTGGCGGATCTGTTTCTGGACAGCTTTCCCTACAATGCCGGCGCAACCTGCAATGACGCTCTGTGGGCCGGCCTCCCGGTGCTGACGTGCGGGGGCGAGACCTATGTCAGCCGCATGGCGGGAAGTCTTTTGACCGCCCTTAGGCTGCCCGAGTTGATAACGCACTCGCTAGAGGAATATGAGGCCATGGCCGTCAAGCTTGCCGCCCAGCCGGCTGAGCTGAAGTCGATCCGGCAGAGGCTGACCGCAAACCGTGACCTGTCGCCCTTGTTCGACATGAACGTTTTCACCAAAAATCTGGAAAACGTCTACGTACAAATGCAGAAAAGCTGGCGATGCGACGAAAAGCCCGCTGCCTTTGCTATTCAGCGTTGAACTAAAACGCGCGCAAGGAATCAATTAACGGATTCCCAGCGCAGCTTCGCAAGGGCACGCTGGCGCGATACCGACTGCTCTTTGGTCAGCGTTCATTGCATCGCCGGCGTGATCAGCCGCGAGGCCCATTGCCGAGAATAGGTGCGATTTGACCGGGCCCCGAAGCAAGGCGGGCAATGAACGGCATGTCCGCAGTTCTGTTCCGCCTTACCCGTCCCAAATCGCTTGTTCAGCCAACCAAAATGGTCAAGGCGTTCAATTGCGAAGACGACATTCCGTGGATTTGCGTTGGGGTGAAGGCCATCGCCTGCGTTGTCGTGAGATGGCCAATCTCGCTCGTCGTCAGGCCCGTCAGCTGCGCCGTTGACAGGGCGGCGATCGAGGCATTGGTCAGTCCTGGGATTTGCGATGTTGTCAGCGCCCCGACTTCCGTCGATGTCAAACCGCCGGTCTGGGCCGTTGTCAGGTAACTAAGCTCCGTTGACGTCAGACTGTTGAATTGCGGCGTCGAGAGCGCGCCAAACTGCGTCGCCGTCAGCCCGCCAAATTGCGTCGCCGTCAAGAGCGACAGTTCCGTGGTCGTGAGGCCTGCGACCTGGGCGGTTGAGAGTTCGCCGAGCTGGGTCGAGGTCATGCCGCCGAGCTGGACGGTGGTGAGGTTGGTGAGCTGGGCGGTGGTGAAGCCGCCGAGCTGGGCGGAGCTGAGCAGGCCGATCTCGGTGGAGCTGAGGCCGGCGAGATTGGCGGTGGTGAGCGAGGCGACCTGGGCGGAGGTGAGGCCGGCCTCCTGCGCGGCGGTCAGGGCGCCGAGCTGGGTCGAGGAGAGGCCTGCGAGTTGGGCGGTGGTCAGCGATCCGACCTGGGCGGAGGTGAAGCCGAGGGCCTGGGCGGCGGTGAAGTCGGCGAGGTCGGTGGAGGTGAGGCCGGCGACCTGGGCGGTGGCGAGGGTGACGATCTCGGCGGAGGTCAGGCCGGCGAGCTGGGCGGTGGAGAGCTTGGCGATCTGGGCGGAGGTGAGGCCGGCGTCCTGGGCGGTGGTGAAGGCGCCGAGCTGGGTGGAGGTGAGGCCGACGAGCTGGGCGGTGGAGAGGGCGCCAAGCTGGGCGGCCTTGAGGCCGCCGTACTGGGTGGCGGTGAGGTCGGCGATCTCGGTGGAGGTGAGGCCTGCGACCTGGGCGGTTGAGAGTTCGCCGAGCTGGGTCGAGGTCATGCCGCCGAGCTGGACGGTGGTGAGGTTGGTGAGCTGGGCGGTGGTGAAGCCGCCGAGCTGGGCGGAGCTGAGCAGGCCGATCTCGGTGGAGCTGAGGCCGGCGAGATTGGCGGTGGTGAGCGAGGCGATCTGGGCGGAGGTGAGGCCGGCCTCCTGCGCGGCGGTCAGGGCGCCGAGCTGGGTCGAGGAGAGGCCTGCGAGTTGGGCGGTGGTCAGCGATCCGACCTGGGCGGAGGTGAAGCCGAGGGCCTGGGCGGCGGTGAAGTCGGCGAGGTCGGTGGAGGTGAGGCCGGCGACCTGGGCGGTGGCGAGGGTGACGATCTCGGCGGAGGTCAGGCCGGCGAGCTGGGCGGTGGAGAGCTTGGCGATCTGGGCGGAGGTGAGGCCGGCGTCCTGGGCGGTGGTGAAGGCGCCGAGCTGGGTGGAGGTGAGGCCGACGAGCTGGGCGGTGGAGAGGGCGCCAAGCTGGGCGGCCTTGAGGCCGCCGTACTGGGTGGCGGTGAGGTCGGCGATCTCGGTGGAGGTGAGGCCTGCGACCTGGGCGGTTGAGAGTTCGCCGAGCTGGGTCGAGGTCATGCCGCCGAGCTGGACGGTGGTGAGGTTGGTGAGCTGGGCGGTGGTGAAGCCGCCGAGCTGGGCGGAGCTGAGCAGGCCGATCTCGGTGGAGCTGAGGCCGGCGAGATTGGCGGTGGTGAGCGAGGCGATCTGGGCGGAGGTGAGGCCGGCCTCCTGCGCGGCGGTCAGGGCGCCGAGCTGGGTCGAGGAGAGGCCTGCGAGTTGGGCGGTGGTCAGCGATCCGACCTGGGCGGAGGTGAAGCCGAGGGCCTGGGCGGCGGTGAAGTCGGCGAGGTCGGTGGAGGTGAGGCCGGCGACCTGGGCGGTGGCGAGGGTGACGATCTCGGCGGAGGTCAGGCCGGCGAGCTGGGCGGTGGAGAGCTTGGCGATCTGGGCGGAGGTGAGGCCGGCGTCCTGGGCGGTGGTGAAGGCGCCGAGCTGGGTGGAGGTGAGGCCGACGAGCTGGGCGGTGGAGAGGGCGCCAAGCTGGGCGGCCTTGAGGCCGCCGTACTGGGTGGCGGTGAGGTCGGCGATCTCGGTGGAGGTGAGGCCTGCGACCTGGGCGGTTGAGAGTTCGCCGAGCTGGGTCGAGGTCATGCCGCCGAGCTGGACGGTGGTGAGGTTGGTGAGCTGGGCGGTGGTGAAGCCGCCGAGCTGGGCGGAGCTGAGCAGGCCGATCTCGGTGGAGCTGAGGCCGGCGAGATTGGCGGTGGTGAGCGAGGCGATCTGGGCGGAGGTGAGGCCGGCCTCCTGCGCGGCGGTCAGGGCGCCGAGCTGGGTCGAGGAGAGGCCTGCGAGTTGGGCGGTGGTCAGCGATCCGACCTGGGCGGAGGTGAAGCCGAGGGCCTGGGCGGCGGTGAAGTCGGCGAGGTCGGTGGAGGTGAGGCCGGCGACCTGGGCGGTGGCGAGGGTGACGATCTCGGCGGAGGTCAGGCCGGCGAGCTGGGCGGTGGAGAGCTTGGCGATCTGGGCGGAGGTGAGGCCGGCGTCCTGGGCGGTGGTGAAGGCGCCGAGCTGGGTGGAGGTGAGGCCGACGAGCTGGGCGGTGGAGAGGGCGCCAAGCTGGGCGGCCTTGAGGCCGCCGTACTGGGTGGCGGTGAGGTCGGCGATCTCGGTGGAGGTGAGGCCTGCGACCTGGGCGGTTGAGAGTTCGCCGAGCTGGGTCGAGGTCATGCCGCCGAGCTGGACGGTGGTGAGGTTGGTGAGCTGGGCGGTGGTGAAGCCGCCGAGCTGGGCGGAGCTGAGCAGGCCGATCTCGGTGGAGCTGAGGCCGGCGAGATTGGCGGTGGTGAGCGAGGCGATCTGGGCGGAGGTGAGGCCGGCCTCCTGCGCGGCGGTCAGGGCGCCGAGCTGGGTCGAGGAGAGGCCTGCGAGTTGGGCGGTGGTCAGCGATCCGACCTGGGCGGAGGTGAAGCCGAGGGCCTGGGCGGCGGTGAAGTCGGCGAGGTCGGTGGAGGTGAGGCCGGCGACCTGGGCGGTGGCGAGGGTGACGATCTCGGCGGAGGTCAGGCCGGCGAGCTGGGCGGTGGAGAGCTTGGCGATCTGGGCGGAGGTGAGGCCGGCGTCCTGGGCGGTGGTGAAGGCGCCGAGCTGGGTGGAGGTGAGGCCGACGAGCTGGGCGGTGGAGAGGGCGCCAAGCTGGGCGGCCTTGAGGCCGCCGTACTGGGTGGCGGTGAGGTCGGCGATCTCGGTGGAGGTGAGGCCTGCGACCTGGGCGGTTGAGAGTTCGCCGAGCTGGGTCGAGGTCATGCCGCCGAGCTGGACGGTGGTGAGGTTGGTGAGCTGGGCGGTGGTGAAGCCGCCGAGCTGGGCGGAGCTGAGCAGGCCGATCTCGGTGGAGCTGAGGCCGGCGAGATTGGCGGTGGTGAGCGAGGCGATCTGGGCGGAGGTGAGGCCGGCCTCCTGCGCGGCGGTCAGGGCGCCGAGCTGGGTCGAGGAGAGGCCTGCGAGTTGGGCGGTGGTCAGCGATCCGACCTGGGCGGAGGTGAAGCCGAGGGCCTGGGCGGCGGTGAAGTCGGCGAGGTCGGTGGAGGTGAGGCCGGCGACCTGGGCGGTGGCGAGGGTGACGATCTCGGCGGAGGTCAGGCCGGCGAGCTGGGCGGTGGAGAGCTTGGCGATCTGGGCGGAGGTGAGGCCGGCGTCCTGGGCGGTGGTGAAGGCGCCGAGCTGGGTGGAGGTGAGGCCGACGAGCTGGGCGGTGGAGAGGGCGCCAAGCTGGGCGGCCTTGAGGCCGCCGTACTGGGTGGCGGTGAGGTCGGCGATCTCGGTGGAGGTGAGGCCTGCGACCTGGGCGGTTGAGAGTTCGCCGAGCTGGGTCGAGGTCATGCCGCCGAGCTGGACGGTGGTGAGGTTGGTGAGCTGGGCGGTGGTGAAGCCGCCGAGCTGGGCGGAGCTGAGCAGGCCGATCTCGGTGGAGCTGAGGCCGGCGAGATTGGCGGTGGTGAGCGAGGCGATCTGGGCGGAGGTGAGGCCGGCCTCCTGCGCGGCGGTCAGGGCGCCGAGCTGGGTCGAGGAGAGGCCTGCGAGTTGGGCGGTGGTCAGCGATCCGACCTGGGCGGAGGTGAAGCCGAGGGCCTGGGCGGCGGTGAAGTCGGCGAGGTCGGTGGAGGTGAGGCCGGCGACCTGGGCGGTGGCGAGGGTGACGATCTCGGCGGAGGTCAGGCCGGCGAGCTGGGCGGTGGAGAGCTTGGCGATCTGGGCGGAGGTGAGGCCGGCGTCCTGGGCGGTGGTGAAGGCGCCGAGCTGGGTGGAGGTGAGGCCGACGAGCTGGGCGGTGGAGAGGGCGCCAAGCTGGGCGGCCTTGAGGCCGCCGTACTGGGTGGCGGTGAGGTCGGCGATCTCGGTGGAGGTGAGGCCTGCGACCTGGGCGGTTGAGAGTTCGCCGAGCTGGGTCGAGGTCATGCCGCCGAGCTGGACGGTGGTGAGGTTGGTGAGCTGGGCGGTGGTGAAGCCGCCGAGCTGGGCGGAGCTGAGCAGGCCGATCTCGGTGGAGCTGAGGCCGGCGAGATTGGCGGTGGTGAGCGAGGCGATCTGGGCGGAGGTGAGGCCGGCCTCCTGCGCGGCGGTCAGGGCGCCGAGCTGGGTCGAGGAGAGGCCTGCGAGTTGGGCGGTGGTCAGCGATCCGACCTGGGCGGAGGTGAAGCCGAGGGCCTGGGCGGCGGTGAAGTCGGCGAGGTCGGTGGAGGTGAGGCCGGCGACCTGGGCGGTGGCGAGGGTGACGATCTCGGCGGAGGTCAGGCCGGCGAGCTGGGCGGTGGAGAGCTTGGCGATCTGGGCGGAGGTGAGGCCGGCGTCCTGGGCGGTGGTGAAGGCGCCGAGCTGGGTGGAGGTGAGGCCGACGAGCTGGGCGGTGGAGAGGGCGCCAAGCTGGGCGGCCTTGAGGCCGCCGTACTGGGTGGCGGTGAGGTCGGCGATCTCGGTGGAGGTGAGGCCTGCGACCTGGGCGGTTGAGAGTTCGCCGAGCTGGGTCGAGGTCATGCCGCCGAGCTGGACGGTGGTGAGGTTGGTGAGCTGGGCGGTGGTGAAGCCGCCGAGCTGGGCGGAGCTGAGCAGGCCGATCTCGGTGGAGCTGAGGCCGGCGAGATTGGCGGTGGTGAGCGAGGCGATCTGGGCGGAGGTGAGGCCGGCCTCCTGCGCGGCGGTCAGGGCGCCGAGCTGGGTCGAGGAGAGGCCTGCGAGTTGGGCGGTGGTCAGCGATCCGACCTGGGCGGAGGTGAAGCCGAGGGCCTGGGCGGCGGTGAAGTCGGCGAGGTCGGTGGAGGTGAGGCCGGCGACCTGGGCGGTGGCGAGGGTGACGATCTCGGCGGAGGTCAGGCCGGCGAGCTGGGCGGTGGAGAGCTTGGCGATCTGGGCGGAGGTGAGGCCGGCGTCCTGGGCGGTGGTGAAGGCGCCGAGCTGGGTGGAGGTGAGGCCGACGAGCTGGGCGGTGGAGAGGGCGCCAAGCTGGGCGGCCTTGAGGCCGCCGTACTGGGTGGCGGTGAGGTCGGCGATCTCGGTGGAGGTGAGGCCTGCGACCTGGGCGGTTGAGAGTTCGCCGAGCTGGGTCGAGGTCATGCCGCCGAGCTGGACGGTGGTGAGGTTGGTGAGCTGGGCGGTGGTGAAGCCGCCGAGCTGGGCGGAGCTGAGCAGGCCGATCTCGGTGGAGCTTACCTGGGCGAGCTGCGCCGTACTGAAGGCCGCCAGAGTTGCCGGCGCAAACGCCGCAAGCTGCGTGCTCGACATCGCGGCGATATCCGCCGTGCTGAATCCCGCCATTTGTGATGATGTCAACGCAGCGATCTGGTCGGTTGCGAATGCCTGGATGTCCGTTGTGGTGAGCGCCTGGATGGCGGTCGTCGAAAGTTCAGCAATTTCGGCGTCTGTCATCGAAGTGATAATCGAGGTCATCGGTGCATCCACTTTCAAATAGGCCACTAAAAAGCGGTCGATCCAGTTGCTACGATACGGCGGAAGAATTTCGGAATGGGAGGAAAACAGAAACAACTTAAGGTTGCGTTTCACGTTGTGGTTGCAAAGCGGTGCATTTGAAGATCGTGGTTTTGGGGACGACGGACCCCGAGACATTCCTCTGATTTTGGTTATTGTCGTGTGAGATAATAACAAAAAACATAGGTGTAATGTAACGCCCGTTGTTGCCGACATCGCGGAAGATGGTGTGGCGCATGTCCGTCAGGGTGGGGGCGCGCCCAATACCGGGCGGCGATGATCAGGAGTGAGCAGTCGGCCCCGGGATCGATGCGGGCGGGGCGGTCGACGCGGCCAACTCCAAACGTCTCACGGCGCCCTCGGCCCTGCTGGTCTCGGGTGAATATCCCGTTCCGCAAGGCTTACATTCAGGCCCTCGGCGACCGCATCGACACTACACTTCCATCGTAGGCGACAAGCCAACCTTCGAGCACACCGCCGTGGACAAGTTCGGCATTTCGGCTGGTGTTTGCTGTTCTGAACCGAAATGGCGCGCCCGGAGAGATTCGAACTCCCGACCCCCAAATTCGTAGTCTGGTGCTCTATCCAGCTGAGCTACGGGCGCGCATCCAGTCCGCGGGCAAGGCGCAGCCTGCCATTGGAAACGGTGGGCGCGTCTAACTGCTTTTGCCGGCGCAGGCAAGCGCCAATTTGCCCCAAGGGTGCGATTCAAAGCGATGCAGAGTAGGTTGGGTTTGGAGTGATTTGGCGGGAGGATTCGGATGGCGGTCGGGGAGTTGAGCGATGAGGCGCTGATGGCGGCGTTGCAGGCGCATCCGGAGCTTCGCCAGCGGGTGTCGTCGATTGTGCTGGCGGTCGAAGGCGACGAGGGGGAATTGACGGAAGCCGACGCTGCGGAAGAGCGGATGGTCGAGGAGATGCGTCTTCTGGGACGGGAGGCGCTTCACAGTTGGGCCGAGCGGCGGGTCGAGGCGACGGAGCGGGAAATTCGTCAACGTCCTCAGATGTATCGCCAAGGCGAAAAAAACTCCGCTGGCACACGAAATTCGGCGAAATAGAGGTCCAGGAGCCGCAATATCGGTTGGGGACGCAGCGGGTGCGTCCATTCGTGCTCGGGGCGAAGGTGAGCCCGCTCGGGTGTTCGCGGCCGTTGCAGCGCGCCATCGTCGACTTCGCCGCCGATCAGCCCTTCGCGCAGGCGCGCGCCAAGTTGCAGGAGCATTACGGCTTCGCGATCGGCGAGAGCACGATCCAGCGGATCACGTTTGCCCACGCCCAGGCGATCTACGAAGCCGGCCGCCAGGATTGTGAATTTCCGGAGGCGCCGGGCCTCAGCAAGCCGATCATCGTCGAGACGGACGGCGGCATGGTTCCGATCGTCGAACCGAGCAGCGAGGGGAAGGACAAACGCAAGGGCAAGACGCTGTCCTGGCGGGAGGCGAAGCTGTCGCTGGCGCACGCGCAAGGGAACTGCACGCCGGTTTATGCGGGTTCGATCGAGGGCGGAGTCGAAGAGGCCGGGCGTCAGTTGCTTTCGTGCGCGGTTCGCGCCGGCTTCGGGGCGAACTCCCGGGTTCACGCGGTCGGCGACGGCGCGCCCTGGATCGTCGGCCAAATCGAGCAGCAGTTCGGCGACCAGGGCCGCTATTTGATTGATTTCTATCACGTCTGCGAATACCTGGCCGCTGCTTCCGAAGCGATCGCGCCCGACCCGGCCGCGCGCAGCGCCTGGATGGAGACGCAGAAGGAGGCGCTCAAAGGCGGACGTCTCGACGCCGTTCTGCGGGCGCTTGCCGGATGTTGCGAGCCGCCCGAAGTCGACGACGAGCATGCGCCTGTGCGAACCTGCCATCGCTATCTCAGCGCTCGCGCCAACCACCTGAACTACCGCCAAGCTTTGGCCGACGAGCTGCCAATCGGCTCGGGCGAGATCGAAAGCGCCCATCGCTACGTCGCCCAGCAACGCCTGAAGCGGCCCGGCGCCTGGTGGCGTGTCGAGCATGCCGAACATATGCTCGCCCTGCGGATAAACCGAATCAACGGCGACTGGGACGCCTACTGGAAAGCCCTCGCCCGGCAACGTGCCGCTGCAGCCAATGACAATAGCCCGAACAAATCACTACGCCGCACCGCCTAATTGCACCGCTTTGGATCGCACCCTTTGCCCCAATGTCGAGCCGGGCGGCAACGGGCGGCGCGCCTGGGCTGTCGGGCGCCGGGAGGGGGCGCTCCTCGTGGACCGCATATGTCGGGGATGGGAGGCGGGCCTGGCCCGGGCCCGGGCCCTTCGAGGGCCGCCAGACCGGCCGCGGGGAGCGTCGAAAAAAAGTATTGACGGTGACGGGCGCGCTGAATATGTTCCGCCCGCTTTCGGCAGGTCGTAGGGCTTCGCTGTACAGGACGCCGCGTCCCGTACCCAACGGCTCTAAACACTGACGATCTCATCGACGAGCCATTTCCGGCCCTTGGGGGTCGGTTCTGTTGCGCATGATCGCGGGATCGCCCGTGATCCTCTGCTTTCGGCGGCGCCCGAACCCGGATGAGGGTTCATGGGGCGCCGTTGGTTTCGCGCGTTGCATGAAGCGGTGCGTGAGCGATGAGCGACGCATTTCTGTCCGGCCGCGAGGCTGGTGCCGAGGAACGGGAAATTAAGGGCTCGACATGCCGACGATTAGCCAGTTGATCCGCAAGCCGCGGCAACCGAAGACCTACCGTGAGAAGGCCCGCCACCTCGAGGCGAGCCCGCAGAAGCGCGGCGTCTGCACGCGCGTCTACACCACGACGCCGAAGAAGCCGAACTCGGCTTTGCGCAAGGTCGCCAAGGTCCGCCTCACCAACGGCTTCGAGGTCATCGGCTACATTCCCGGCGAGGGCCACAATCTGCAGGAGCACTCGGTCGTCATGGTCCGCGGCGGCCGCGTCAAGGATCTGCCGGGCGTGCGTTACCACATCCTGCGCGGCGTGCTCGACACGCAGGGCGTCAAGGACCGCAAGCAGCGCCGTTCGAAGTACGGCGCCAAGCGGCCGAAGTGATCAGGTTTCAGGATTAGGAGCAGGCCATGTCCCGCCGGCACAGCGCTGAGAAGCGCGAGATCATCCCCGACGCCAAATACGGCGACATCGTCGTCGCCAAGTTCATGAACACCATCATGTACGAGGGGAAGAAGTCGGTCGCCGAGCGAATCGTCTATGGCGCCCTCGACAGCGTCGAGGCGAAGGCCAAGAGCGATCCGCTGGCGGTCTTCAAGCAGGCGCTCGAAAACGTCGCGCCGGCGGTCGAGGTCCGTTCCCGCCGCGTCGGCGGCGCGACCTATCAGGTGCCGGTCGAGGTCCGCACCGACCGCCGTCAGGCGCTGGCGATCCGCTGGATCATTTCCGCCGCCCGCGACCGCAACGACAAGACGATGGTCGACCGCCTTTCCGCCGAGCTTCTCGACGCCTCCAACAATCGCGGCGCCGCGGTGAAGAAGCGGGAAGACACGCACCGCATGGCGGAAGCCAACCGCGCCTTCGCCCATTATCGCTGGTAAGCAGCTGTCCTCCACTGAACCGGGATCAGGATCATGGCGCGCAGCCACGCTATCGAAGACTACCGTAATTTCGGCATCATGGCCCACATCGACGCCGGAAAGACGACGACGACGGAGCGCATCCTCTACTACTCCGGCAAGTCCCATAAGATCGGCGAAGTCCACGACGGCGCCGCGACCATGGACTGGATGGAGCAGGAGCAGGAGCGCGGCATCACCATCACCTCCGCCGCCACCACTACGTTCTGGCACGACAAGCGCCTCAACATCATCGACACCCCCGGCCACGTCGACTTCACCATCGAGGTCGAGCGGTCTCTGCGGGTGCTCGACGGCGCCGTATGCGTGCTCGACGGCAACCAGGGCGTCGAACCGCAGACGGAGACGGTCTGGCGGCAGGCCGACAAGTACGGCGTGCCGCGCGTCGTGTTCGTCAACAAGATGGACAAGATCGGCGCCGATTTTTACCGCTGCGTCGAGGAGATCAGCACCAAGGTCGGCGGCCGTCCAGTGTGCATCCAGCTGCCGATTGGCTCGGAGTTCGAACTTCAAGGGCGTCATCGACCTTCTGCGCATGAAGGCCGTCGTCTGGGAGGACGAAGGGCTCGGCGCGAAGTACCACGACGAGGAGATCCCGGCCGACCTCAAGGCGAAGGCCGAGGAATATCGTCACAACCTGATCGAAGCCGCCGTCGAAATGGACGACGACGTGATGGCCGCTTATCTCGACGGCCACGAGCCCGACATCGACACGCTGAAGGCGATGATCCGCAAGGCGGTCAAGCAGATCGCCTTCGTGCCGGTGCTGTGCGGCTCGGCCTTCAAGAACAAGGGGGTGCAGCCGCTGCTGGACGCGGTCGTCGACTATCTGCCCTCGCCCGTCGATCGCGGCGGCATCAAGGGCCACGACGTCGACACCGGCAAGGAAATCGTTCGGCTGCCGAAGGACTCCGAGCCCTTTTCGATGCTCGCCTTTAAAATCATGGACGACCCGTTCGTCGGCACGATCACCTTCTGCCGCGTCTATTCGGGCAAGATCGAGTTGGGAACGACCGTGCTCAACTCGACCAAGGACAAGAAGGAGCGCGTTGGCCGCATGCTGCTCATGCACGCCAACAACCGCGAGGACATCAAGGAAGCCTTTGCGGGCGACATCGTCGCCCTCGCCGGCCTCAAGGACACCCGCACCGGCGACACGCTGTGCGACACGATGAAGCCCGTGATCCTGGAGAAGATGGAGTTTCCAGAGCCGGTCATCGAGATTGCGATCGAGCCGAAGTCTAAGGCCGACCAGGAGAAGCTCGGCGTCGCGCTGGCGAAGCTCGCCGCGGAGGATCCGTCGTTCCGCGTCTCGACCGATCCGGAGTCCGGCCAGACCATCCTGAAGGGGATGGGCGAAC
>CAVPXF010000024.1:0-109816 GCA_963709655.1 uncultured Alphaproteobacteria bacterium | reverse complement strand
GCCCGAGCCGACGATCGTCGGTCCGGTCGCCGGCGGCGCGGGGGGCGGGCCTTTGCCGAGCTCGAGCGGCGGGCCCGCCGGAGGCTGCTCGCGCACCAGCGGCCCGCTCGGCAGAGGCTGGTCACGCACGAGCGGCGCGCTCGGCGCCGTGGTTCCCAACGGCTGCGGCGCGCCGGGCGCGTTCGGGTCGGCGTTGGGATCGAACGCGTCCGACTTCCTCGGCTTGAGCGGCGCGGGCGCCTCGCTCACCGTTGCGGGAGGCTCGGCGGCGTCCGGCCCCAGCGGACCCCCATCGGAGCGTTCGCCGAAGCGGAATTCGACGTCCTGGCGGAATCGCTGCAGCTGCTCCTCCAGCCGATGCTTTGAGTTCTCCAACTGCTCGATGCGGCCGTTGGCCTGCCGAAGCTCTTCCTCGAGCCGGTTGATTCGCAACACCAAGCCGGCCACTTCGTTCGGGATCGCCCGGAATGTCGGCCGGCGGCGCGACCTGGCGGTGGAAGGGATCGAACTGCGCGCCAGCCGGCGCCGCGAGCGCGAGACTTCCGACGAGCGCCGCCATCAGGCGTAAAGAAGAGAGCAGCCTCACGGTCGGCCTCGATTAAGGTTGGTTTCGCGGGCCCATATGCCCCGCGTCTGTCGATTTCAAGTCAAGCCGCCGCCCATCTTCTCAGGCGCGCGCTCAGCTACTCCCGGGCGCGCCGTTGAGCACGGTGACGGCGCGGCGATTTTGCGACCAGCAGGAAATGTCGTCGCAGGTCGCGACCGGCCGCTCCTTGCCGTAGCTGATCGTCTTCATGCGCGAAGCGGAGACGCCCTTGGCGACGAGATAATCGTGGACCGCCTGGGCGCGCCGCGCGCCGAGGGCGAAATTGTATTCGCGCGTGCCGCGTTCGTCCGCGTGGCCCTCGATCGTGAAGCTGTAACGATTGTACTGATTGAGCCATGCGGCCTGCTTGTCGAGCGTCGCTTGGGCGGCCGCGGAGAGATCGGTCTGATCCGTATCGAAGAACACCCGGTCGCCGACCGTCTGGTTGAATTCTTGCACGCTGCCCGGCCCTGCAGCCCCATAGCCCGCGGCGACGTCTTGGTTGTTGCGCGCGCAGGCGCCCAAAATGAGGCCGAGCGCGAGCGCGGTCGCCATCGCAATCGAACGCCCGGCCCCGTTCGCCAACATAAACTCGCTCCCTCCGGACGCCTCGCTCGACGACGAGCTAGCCGCTGAAGAGTTCATGCAAGGTTCCGATAAGCTTACTGATCCATTGCTGCGAGATGACGACTCGCCGCAATGCGGCGGCAGCGTTAACAGCCGATTAATGGCCATATTGCGGCGCACCAGGCCTTGCGCCCGCCGAGTTTGCTCCGGCATTGTCACGCGTTCGTGAAGAGCACGTTACCTGGAATTTAGCGGAACCTTGTTGGGATGAAGCGCTTGAGGGCGAGACGAACGGCGCTTGTGACGCTGGCGGCGATTTTCTTGGCTGTCGCGGCTGTCTGGGACGCCTTCGTGCGATCGGCCGGACGCTCGCAGGATTCGTCCCCTGGGAGCGTTTCAAACAGGCTTTCGCCGTATTGATCGACCGATTGCCGGCGCCGCTCGTGCTGTTGATTTTCCTCGTGCCGTTTCTCATCGTCGAGCCGCTCTTGGTGGTGGCCACGGTCGCGATCGCGATGGGCTACGTCGTCTCCGGAGCGCTCGCCTGGATCGCGCTGAAGCTTTTGGCTGTCGGCCTTCTCCCCGCGATTTTCGATTTGACGCAGCACAAGCTCATGACCATGCCCTGGTTCGTCCGCGTCTATGACAGGGTGGCTGCGTTTCATCACTACGCCGATCAGCTCGTCGCGCCGTACAAAGAAGCCGCCGCGGCTCTGCTGCGAGGATGGCGGCTCAGGGCGGCCGCGGCGACAAGGCGGGTTCCCGGAGCTGGCTCAGCTTGCCGCGCGCTTTGCTGCCCGCAGGCGGGCCGCGAACGGCAGGCCGCCGGTGGCTTGGAGGGGGTAAAACGATCTCTACCCCAGCTCCACTCTTGCGCGATGGCCGGGGGCGCCGGCAAGACGGCGGTCGCGAGTGAAGAGCGGCGCGTCGAGGGCTTCGGCGAGCGCGACATAGATGGCGTCATAGGCCGACAAATTGGCGCGCAATTCCCACACGCGTGGCAAGAGGACTTCGTGCGGATAGCGCCGGAGCGAAAGATCAGCGAGATCTTCGAGCGCCTCGCGGCCTCGTTCCGCGCTCATGTCGCCGGCCAAAGCGTAGCGGCGAAGCACATGGGCGACCTCAATGTCGATGAGATGTGGCGCATGGAGCGTTTCGTTCGCGCCGAATAGTCGCCGCTCGACGGCCGAGGCGCCCGGCGTGCGCAAGATGCAGCTCGAGCGCGGCCGACGCGTCGATGACGATCACGCCCGATCGCGCTCGGCGCGCACCGCAAGGACCGGCTCAATCGAAGGAGTCACTGGAGCGCGCCGCGCCAAGCGGGCCCGCAGCTCATCGACGGTCGGTCGTTCGGCGGACTCGCGAATTTCGGCGAGCAGATAGTCGGACAACGACTTGCCCTCTAGCGCCGCGCGCGCTTTCAGGCGCCGATGCAACTCGTCTGGCACGTTGCGAATTTGGATCATCCGGGACATGTTGCCAACATAGGAACATGTGCAGCACATGTCAATCGCATGATGTCGCATCGATGTCGCTATTGACTACGGGTTCTCAAGCTTCCATGTTTCGATGCTGCTCGAGGGGCGTCCCGCACACGGGGCTGAGACGGCGAGAAGCCGAACCCTTTGAACCTGATCCGGGTCATGCCGGCGAAGGGACATAGCGGCCGCTTGTCTCTTTTAGGTCGCCCATCCTCCGTCGACGCCCGACGCGTGAGGAGACGGCCATGAACACAGATCGCGAGCTCATCAAATTCGCCGCGCCCAGCACGTGTCACGACCGGGCCGATTGTTGGCTCGCGCAAGGTCTATGCCGCGCCCGACGGCCATCCCGACATCCGCGTTCCGTTCCGCGAGATTGCGCTCAGCGACCCGAACGAGCCGGCGGTCAGGGTCTATGATCCGTCCGGACCCTATACCGAAAGCGCGGCGCCGATCGATCTCGCGGCGCGGTCTCAAGCCGGTGCGCGAAACCTGGATCGCCGCCAGGGGCTACGCCGCGACCGAGGGGCGCGCGATCAAGCCCGAGGACAACGGCGTCGTCTCGGCCGATCATCTGGCGCCGCTCTGCCCCGCGATCCGCACATTGCGCGCCGGCCGGCCGGGCGAGCTCGTCACCCAGCTCGAATTCGCCCGCGCCGGGATCGTGACGGAAGAGATGATCTATGTCGCCCATCGCGAGAATCTGGCGCGCGAGAGCGGCGTCGAAGGCGCAAACGAACGCCTCGCCGATGGCGAAAGCTTCGGCGCGGACATCCCCGAATTCGTGACGCCGGAATTCGTGCGCGAGGAAGTGGCGCGCGGGCGGGCGATCATTCCCGCCAACATCAACCATGTCGAATTGGAGCCGATGGCGATCGGCCGCAATTTTCTCGTCAAGGTCAACGCCAACATCGGCAATTCGGCGGTGAGCTCCGGCGTCGCCGAGGAAGTCGAGAAGATGGTGTGGGCGATCCGCTGGGGCGCCGACACGGTCATGGACCTCTCCACCGGGCGCAACATCCACAACATCCGCTCCTGGATCGTGCGCAACGCTCCGGTCCCGATCGGCACGGTGCCGATCTACCAGGCGCTGGAGAAGGTCGGCGGCGATCCGCTTGAAGCTCGACTGGGAAGTGTTCAAGGACACGCTGATCGAGCAGGCCGAACAGGGCGTCGACTATTTCACCATCCACGCGGGCGTGCGCCTCGCTCATGTGCCGCTGACCGCCAAGCGCGTCACCGGCATCGTCTCGCGCGGCGGTTCGATCATGGCGCGCTGGTGCCTGGCCGGCCACCGCGAGAGCTTCCTCTACGAGCGCTTCGGCGACATCTGCGACATCATGCGCGACTATGACGTCTCGTTCTCGCTTGGCGACGGCCTGCGCCCCGGCTCCATCGCCGACGCCAACGACAGGGCGCAATTCGCCGAGCTCGAGACGCTGGGCGAATTGACCAAGGTCGCCTGGGACAAGGGCTGCCAGGTGATGATCGAAGGCCCCGGCCACGTGCCGATGCACAAGATCAAGATCAACATGGAAAAGCAGCTCAAGGAATGCGGCGAGGCGCCGTTCTATACGCTCGGGCCGCTGACCACCGACATCGCGCCCGGCTACGACCACATCACCTCGGCGATCGGGGCGGCGATGATCGGCTGGTACGGAACCGCGATGCTCTGCTACGTGACGCCGAAGGAGCATCTCGGCCTCCCCGACCGCGAGGACGTGAAGGCCGGCGTCATCGCCTATCGCATCGCCGCCCATGCCGCCGATCTCGCCAAGGGCCATCCGGCCGCGCGCATCCGCGACGACGCGCTCTCCCGGGCGCGCTTCGACTTCCGCTGGGAGGATCAGTTCAATCTTGGGCTCGATCCCGACACCGCGCGCAAGTTCCACGACGAGACCCTGCCCAAGGACAGCCACAAGGTCGCGCATTTCTGCTCGATGTGCGGGCCGAAGTTCTGCTCGATGCAAATCACCCAGGACCTGCGCAAGGAAGCGGAGGCGATGGCCGGGATGGCGGAGAAGTCGCGCGAATTCATCGAGCGCGGGGCTGAGCTCTATGTGAAGGCGGCGGAGTGAGGCGATGCGCGCGACGGTGGTCGGCGCCGGCGTCGCCGGCTTAACGACCGCACTGACCCTCGCCGAGCGCGGCGCGAAAGTTACGCTCGTCGAAAGATCGCGCGAGCTCGGCGGCAACGCCTCGTGGCTGGCCGGCGGCATGCTCGCGCCGTTCTGCGAGGGCGAGAGCGCGCCTCCGAGCGTGGTCGAGCTTGGGCGAGGCGCGATCGATTGGTGGGCGGCGCGGGTCCCCGGCGTCGTCCGCGAGGGCACGCTGGTCGTCGCGCCGCCGCGCGACGCGGCCGAGATCGAGCGCTTCGCGGCGCGCACGTCCGGCCATCGAGCGCGTGGACGCAGCGCGCAGATCGCCGCGCTCGAGCCGGATCTCGCGGGCCGCTTCCACAAAGGCCTGTTCTTTCCTGGCGAAGGGCCATCTCGATCCGCGCTCGGCGATGCGCGCGCTCGCCGGAAAGCCTTCGCCGCCGCGGCGTCGACATGCGCTTCGGCGTCGACGGCGAGGCGCTCGGTCGCCGAGGCGGGGGATCGTCGTCGATTGCCGAGGCTTCGCCGCGCGGCTCGACCTCGCCGAGCTGCGCGGCGTGCGCGGCGAGATGATCCGCGTGCGCACGCGCGAGATCTCCCTCACGCGCACGGTGCGGCTCCTCCATCCGCGCTTTCCCCTCTATGTCGTGCCGAGGGCGAACAGCGAATTCATGATCGGCGCGACGATGATCGAGAGCGCGAACAGGGGCGCGGTCAGCGTGCGCTCGGCGATCGAGCTCCTGAGCGCTGCCTACGCGCTTCATCCGGCGTTCGGCGAGGCGGAGATTCTCGAATTGAGCGCCGACGTCCGCCCCGCCTATCCCGACAACGAGCCGCGAATCGAGGAGCGGGACGGGCCGCATCTTCGTCAACGGCTTCTATCGCCACGGCTTCCTGCTGGCGCCGGCTTTCGCCGATCGGGCCGCGACGCTCGCGTTCGCGCGGGCAGGCGAGGCGATGGACTTGACAAGCTAAGGTCGAGAATGCGCGCTTCGATGTGGAGGATTGAAAAAGCCAGAGGAAGTTACCGCTGGCAGTGCAGCGCGCCCTCGGGAGAGCAGCAAATCATCGGCGTGCGCGAGCCGTCCGCCATCATTTGTTGCACGAGTAACTTAGTTCGTCGCGCGTGTTACATGTAACGCGAGTCATCGCCACTGGAATGTTGCCTTTCCCAAGCCCATTGCGGAACGTGTCAAGAGACGTCGGGACGCCATGCGCAACGCGGGATTGCGGCCCATTCAGATTTGGGCGCCCGACACGCGGCGGCCGGGCTTCGCCGCTGAATGCCGGCGCCAGTCCGAACTTGTCGCGGAAGCGGATCGGCGTGATCCCGGCCTGTCCGAATTTCTGGACGCGGCTCTCGTCGATATGTTCAAGCCGACTGGCCCATCATGAAGCGCGGCGACTTCGTGACGATCGCCCTGCAAGGCGACTTCGGCAAGCCGCGTCCCGCGCTGATCGTTCAATCCGATCATTTTGACGCGCACCCGACCGTGACGGTGTTGCTGATTTCCAGCGCTTTGGTCGCGGCGCCGCTTCTTCGCGTGACGGTCGAACCCGACGAGATCAACGGCCTGCGGGCGCCATCGCAAATCATGGTGGACAAGGCCATGACCGTGATGCGCGGCAAGGTCGGCCCCGCGTTCGGCAGACTCGGCGGGGACCGGATGCTGGAAGTCGAGCGCTGCCTTGCGCTGTTTTTGGGAATCGCGCGATGACGGGTTTCGTGGGTCGAGAATTGAAGATTCGCCCATGACCCTTATCGTCAACGGCGAACCGCGCGAAATCGCCGCCGCCTGTCTCGCGGAGGCCTTGCAAGCGCTCGACTACGGCGAGGCCAAGGTCGCGACCGCGCTCAACGGCGAGTTCGTGCCGGCGCGGGCGCGCGACGCGACGCCGGTGAAAGATGGCGACCGGATCGAGATCGTCGCGCCGCGGCAGGGGGGGTGAGCGCGCGTCGAAGGTTTTGAGCGCGACGGTCCGAGTTGACGGATAGCTCTTCGTGACGCTGCCATCCCCCGACCTCACCCTCTACGGCGCGCGCTTGCGCTCACGCCTCATGCTCGGCACGTCGCAATATCCCTCGCCGGCGATCCTCGCCGAGGCGGCGCGCGCGTCCGGCGCGGAAGTTCTCACCGTGTCGCTGCGCCGCGAGTCGGCGCGGCTCAAGGAGGGGCAGGACTTCTGGCGGCTCATTCGCGACATCGGCGCGCGCGTGCTCCCCAACACCGCCGGCTGCTACAGCGTGAAGGAGGCGGTGACGACCGCTCAGATGGCGCGCGAGGTGTTCGGCACGCCGTGGGTGAAGCTCGAGGTGATCGGCGAAGCCGACACGCTGCAGCCCGACGTGTTCGGCCTCGTTGAGGCGGCGCGGATCCTGGTCGAGGACGGCTTCGAGGTCTTCCCCTATACGACCGAGGACCTCGTCGTCGCCGAACGCCTCATCGAGGCCGGCTGCAAGGTGCTCATGCCTTGGGGCGCGCCGATCGGCTCGGGCAAGGGGCTCAACAATGTCTTCGGCCTGCGCGCCTTGCGCGCGCATTTCCCCGATATTCCGCTGATCGTCGACGCCGGCGTCGGCCTGCCGTCGCACGCCGCGGCGGCGATGGAGCTCGGCTACGACGGCGTGCTGCTCAACACCGCGGTCGCGAAGGCGGGCGATCCGGTTGCGATGGCGCGCGCCTTTTCGCAGGCGATCGAGGCGGGGCGCGCGGCTTTTCTCGCCGGGCCGATGGAGCCGCGCGACATGGCTGCAGCCCTCGACGCCGGTCGTGGGCAAAGAGCGCTAACCTCTCGTGAGCGGCGCTCGATCCGTTCTACCCCATCGTCGACAGCGCGGCGTGGGTCGCGCGGCTGACAGGCGTCGGCGCGCAGCTTGTCCAGCTGCGCATCAAGGACAAGGACGAAGCGGAGGTCGCGCGCGAGACGCGCGAGGCGATCGCGGTCTCGGCGAAAGCCGGCGCGGTCCTCGTCGTCAACGACTTCTGGCGCGTCGCGATCGACGAGGGCGCGCCTTGGGTCCATCTCGGCCAGGGCGATCTGGACGGCGCGGACATCGGCGCGATCCGCAAAGGCCGGCGTGAGGCTCGGCGTCAGCACGCACGATGACGCCGAGTTGGAGCGCGCGCTCAAGCTCGATCCGGACTATGTCGCGCTTGGACCGATCTATCCGACGATCCTCAAGGCCATGGCCTTTGCGCCGCAAGGCTTGGAGCGCATCGGCGAATGGAAGCGCCGCGTCGGCGCGATCCCGCTGGTCGCGATCGGCGGTCTCACCGTTGAGCGTGCGAAACTCTGCCTTGCCGCCGGCGCGGACATCGTCTCCGTCGTCACCGACATCACGCTCAATTCCGATCCGGAAGCGCGCGCGCGCGAATGGATCGCGGCGACGCGGCCGGCGTGAACGCTAAGCGTCCGATCGCTTTGACCATCGCCGGCTCGGACTCGGGCGCCGGCGCCGGCGTTCAGGCCGATCTCAAGACTTTCGCGGCGCTCGGCGTATACGGGGCGAGCGCGGTCACCGCGCTCACCGCCCAGAACACGAAAGGGGTGCGGGCGATCCATTATCCCCCGCCGGAAATCGTCGCGGCGCAAATCGAGGCGGTGCTCGAGGATTTCGCCGTCGCAGCGATCAAGATCGGCATGCTGGGGAGCGCGGAGATCGCGCGGGCCGTGGCGGAGGCGCTCGCCCTCTCCCTTTGGGCAAGGGGTCGAGGGTGAGGGCTCAGGCCCTCATCCGGCCGACTACGTCGGCCACCTTCTCCCGAAGGGAGAAGGGAGGAGGGCCTTCGTCGTCTACGATCCTGTCATGACCGCCTCCTCGGGGGACGCGCTGAGCAGCGAAGGCTTTGTCGAGGCGGTCAGGCGGAGCCTATTGCCGCTCGTCGATTGCCTGACCCCCAACCTCGCGGAGGCCGCGGCGCTGCTCGGCGAACCTATCGCCGGAAGCGAAGCGGACATGGCGCGCCAGGGCGCGGCGCTGCTCGAAGCTCGGGCCGCGCGCCGCGCTGATCAAGGGCGGCCATCTCGAAGGCGACAGGCGGTCGACCTGCTTGTGACGGCGAACGGCGTTCGCCGCTATGTCGCGCCGCGCATCGCCTCGCGCAATCTGCATGGGACCGGCTGCACGCTGTCGAGCGCCATCGCCGCCAACATCGTTCTCGGGGCGCCATTGCCGGAGGCTGTGGCGGCGGCCAAGGCGTTCGTGCGCGAAGCGATCGAGAGAGGGCGCCGCGAGACGCTCGGCGCCGGCGCCGGCCCGCTGATCCACGCGAGGCTCAGCTCGAAACCCTGACGCATCCGGTCCGTATATGCGCTAGTGTGGGCGCGTCGCCGCGCGGAGGGCCCGGGCCGAGATGGCAAGCAACTTCTACGAGTCCATCCCGATTTTCGACGATTTCGCCGAGGCCGTGAGGCCTCAGAACTATCGTCCGCTGCCTGACGACTGGGTCGTCGGCTTCTCCGACGTGGTCGGCTCGACCGAGGCGGTCGCGAAGGGACGCTACAAGGCGGTCAACATGGTCGGAGCGGGCGTGATCGCCGCCGTCGCCAACGCGCTGGACCGGCGGCCGTTTCCCTTCGTCTTCGGCGGCGACGGGGCAAGCTTCGCGACGTCCGCGTCCGACGCGACGGCCGCCGCCGGCGCGCTCGCCGCAATGGCCGCCTTCGCGCGTGAGGAGTTCCAATTCGATCTCAGGGTCGGGATGATCCCGGTGAGCGAAATCCGCGCGGCCGGACGAGACGTGAGAGTTGCTCGATATGCGGCCACGCCGCATTGCGTCTATGCGATGTTCTCAGGCGGCGGGCTCGCGTGGGTCGAGGAACAAATCAAGCGGGGGGCCCATAGCCTTCCGGCCGCCAAGCCCGGCGCCCGCCCTGATCTCTCCGGTCTCTCCTGCCGTTGGGGCGTCGCGTCGGCGAAAAACGGCCTGGTGCTGTCGCTGATCGTCGCGCCGCGCGGTGACGACCCGCGATTTCCCGACGCTCGTGGACGAAATCGTCAATCTTGCGCTCGCCACGCCTTCCAGCGAGCGGCCCGTCACGCTGACGAGCCTCAAGCCCGGCGATCCCGCCAAGGCAATCGCGCTGGAAACGGCCGTCAAAACGTCGGCGATTCCCCGCGCGCTTGCCTTCATCTCAGCGGTCTATTTGTATTTCGGCACCAGGGTTTTTTTCTCGCTTGGGCTCTGGCGCCCTGGAGTTTCCGCGAAAGCCCACAGGAGCGACCTCGCGGCGAACGCCGATTTTCGCAAGTTCGACGATGGGCTGCGCATGACGCTCGACTGCTCCGCTGACTTCGCCGACACGCTCGAGGCCCGACTCTCCGCCGCCGAAGAGTTTGCAAACTGGGGCGCATTCCGCCAGGAGGCCGCGCAAGTGACATGCTTTACCCCCTCGGTCACCGAGCGCGGCCACGTCCATTTCGTCGACGGCGCGGGCGGAGGCTACACCATGGCCGCCAAGGCGATGAAAGCGCGGCTCGGCGGCGGGGGGACGGCGACGGCGGCGTGACGCGGCCGGTTCGGGCGGCAGCTGCTCGGCCCGTGGATATCCTGGACCTCGGCCCTGCGCGCGAGGCGCTGATTTGCTCTACCCCGACTTATTGAGAATGGGAAAAGTGCTTGCCAATTGCTGGGTATTGGATTCGGTTGGCGGCATGATTCGCGCCGGCTTTTTGTCACCGGGGGAACGCTCGGCGCTGATTGCGCTGGCGCGTGATGGTTCGGTGACGAATCGCTTGGCTCGGCGGGCCAACGCTTTGGTTTTGCTCGACGGGGGAATGAGCTGCGAGCAGGTCGCCCAGGTGCTGTTTCTCGACGACGATACGGTGCGTCGGTGGCATTGCGCGTTTGCCGAAGGCGGCCGCAAGGCGCTCATGCGTTTTGAGGCCGGCGGCAGCGCCTGCGCGCTGAACGACGAGCAGCAAGCCAAGCTCATCGCTTGGGTAAGATCGACGGCGCCGTGCTCGACACGTCAGATCGGCGCTTGGATCGCATCGGAATTCGGCGCCGAGTACGAGAGCCGCTCGGGGCTGGTCGCGCTTCTGCATCGTCTCGGCCTCGAGTATCGTAAGCCCGAAGTCATTCCTCGCCATCTCGACGAGGCCAAGCAGCGCGCGTTCATCGAGCGATACGAGAACCTGCTGAATTCCTTGGCCCCCGACGAGGCCGTGCTGTTCGTCGACGCGGTGCATCCGACCCATGCCGCGCGCGCTGCAGGATGCTGGACGGCCAAGGACGTGAGGCCGGCGATCGAGCAAACGACCGGGCGCCAACGCCTCAACATTCACGGCGCCATCGATCGGGAAACCGGCCAGACCCGGATGATCGAGGCCGAAACCATCGACGCCGCCTCGACGATCAAACTCTTGGCCGGTCTGGAGGCGCTCTACGCCACGACGGCGCCGATCCATGTGTTTCTCGACCATGCGCGCTATCATCACGCCAAGATCGTCCAGGAATGGCTATCCCAACCCGGACGACGGATCGTGCTGCATTTCGTTCCATCCTACTGCCCCCATCTCAACCCCATCGAGCGGTTATGGGCGCTGATGCACCAGCATCTCACGCACAACAAAACCTATCCGACATGTCGGGAATTCGCCGACGCAATACTCCCCTTCCTCCGCAATGAGGTCCCCAGGAGATGGAGCGAATTTTGCGATTCGGTCACAGACAACTTCCGCGTCATCCTCCCCGCGAAATTTCGGATTCTGGCGTGAACCAAGTATATCATCGTGGCTACGCCTATCATCCTTATCACAACCACTACGATCAAATACTGACAGATCGACGACGGCCGGTGCGAGGGCGTCGTGCGGTCCAGGTTTTGTAGGGTCGGAATCGACTGCATCTATCGGCTTTGGCCTTATGAGCCGCTAGGGAATCTCCGATGCGTGCGACGCTGCAATCCGGCGGATCGACGCTGAGTATCGACGACGCTGAATAAGCGGCGCTGCTTGAGGAGCTTCGCCACGATAGTCCGCACCTTCGCAATCGGGTCGATGAACTGGCCGAAGTGATGGCTCGACCAGCGGACCCTCAATCGGTGATCGACGCGATCAAGGAAACGCATTCTGAGTCCGCAGACGGCTCCCGCAAGGCCGACGGTATCTAGTCGGTCGATTCATCTAAAGCACGGGGTATAGGTGCTTGAGTTTGAGCCGAGCGGTCTCGGTTGTGAAGCGCCAGTCGGCCTTTGCGTGATGCTGGTTGCGGTGTTCGACCCAGGCGGCGACCTCGCGTTCGAGGGCGTGTTTATCTGGAATGCGGCGATCGAGGCATTGGGTGGAGAGGACCGCCAGTTCTGACTCCGCCAGATCGAGCCACGAGCCATGCTTGGGGGTGTACACCCACTCGAAGCGCTGGACGAGGCGGCGGGCTTCCGGCGCCGGGAAGGCTTGGTAGAGAGAGGCCTTGGCGTGGATGTTCAGGTTGTCTTGAAGCAGCGAAATCAAGTCGGCGTGCGGGAAGTCGTCGTCGGAGATCTCCTTGAGAACGTAGGCGTAATCTATGGCGGTGTGCCGGTCGGTCACCTTCGCGTGTCGCCAACCTTCGAGGGGGGCGAACATCATGAAGAGGTTGGCGACGCCGTTGCGTTGGTACTCGTAGTCATAGCGGGCCGGGCTCCCCGGCTTCATCGGGATCGGCGTGCGCGTCTCGGAAATCAGTTGCTTTGACGTCTCGTCGAGACAGACCAGAGGTCTCTTGGGATCGCGCGGTCGCTTGTACACCGCCAGCACATCCTCCATTGCCGCGACAAAAGCGGCGTTCGCCTCGGGCGGAATTACCCAGCATTTTTTAGTATGGGCTTGAGGAGACTTTTTTTAAAACGCGCCCAATCGTGCTGTCGCTTGCCCGGTCGACGATCTGTAGTTCCACGACCTTCTCTTCCAGCAACCGCAAGGTCCAACGGGCGAACCCCGGCGGTGGGTCGGAGCAGGCCAAAGCGATCAGCTTGGCTTCCCTCTCACCGTCAAAGATCGGCGCAACGGGTGGGGTCTCCCGTCGCTTGCGGCTCAGCACCCCATCCAGCCCTTCCTCAACCAACTTCTTGCGAACGGTGTAAACCATCGTGTCCGTCGTATCGAAGGCCTTCATGATCTTGCCGTCGCTCCAGCCCTCGCCAGCCTCCGACACATCGGCTTTCAACAAGATCTGCACTTTCAAAAGCCGACGCGCAGGGATCGTCCCCTTGTTCCTCAGATCCTCAAGACGCTCCCGCTCCTCGGCGCTCAACCGAACCACGTACCTCTTTACCGCAACCTCGCGCCCAGCCATCCTCGCCTCCGTCCAACAGAATGCTGGCGGAGAGTGAATCGATAAAAGCCTAGCAATTAGTTGACGCGCGCGACTAGCTTGTCTTCGTCGACCACAGGAAATCGCGAAACACCCGCGTCGCTTGCCGTCGGCCGCCGACAGGCGCTCGGCTTCGGCGAAGGCCTCAGCGATGCGCGCTTCCAGCCGTGAAGACGTAACCGACGCCGTTCGCGTCGCACCGGGCCATCAGCGTCGCGCGCGCGAAGCTCGGGAATAAAATCGGCGCGCAGCACGATCTTCCCCCGGGGCCAGGCCGTGCGACCATGCTCGACGATGCGCGCCATCTCCTCGATCCGCCCCCGCACTCGCGACGATGTTCGAACCGCTTGAGCCTGGCCGCCAGCAAATCACGGCCGCAGAGCACGTAAAGCGGCAGATAGCAGAAGCAATCACAGTAGCCGTGGAAAAAGCGTACGCGTCCGACAGGCGCCGCCTTGCGAGCTGATGGGACTGGCGTAGGACCTGTGGCTAGCACGAGGTTAGCCACATGGTGATGGATCGCATTGAGGTGGTCACGTCGGTCGAGCGTCGCCGTCGCTGGGGCGCGACGGAGAAGGCCCGGCGATGAACGAGCCGGGCGCCGTGGTGACCGAGATCGCGCGCAGCGCGGGCGTCGTGGCGAGCTTTCTGTGTCGCTGGCGGCGGCAGTTTGCGGCGCAACGCGAGACGACGGCGTTTGTGCCGGTGTGGGTCTCTCCCGATCTGAACGAAGCGGTGGCCACGACTGCGCCGGTCTGCGCGCCGTGGTCTTCGATAACGATCGCATTTGGCGCTGAGGTTTGCATGACGATCGACGGCGCGCCGGACTCGGAGACCTTGGCGAAGGTGATCGGCGCGCTGAGGGCACGGGATCGCAGGCGATGATCGCGTTTCCGAGCGGGGCGCGGGTCTGGCTAGCGACGGGCCATACCGACATGCGCAAGGGGTTCGGCTCGTTGGCGTTGATGGTGCAGGAGGGGTTTAAGCGCGATCCGCACGCCGGCGATTTGTGGGTCTTCCGGGCGCGCAGAGGCGACCTGATCAAGCTGATTCGGCATGACGGCAACGGCGCGTGTCTATTCGTGAAGCGGCTCGAGCGCGGGCGCTTTCTGTGGCCCTCCGTGGCCGATGGCGTGGTGACGATTTCGGCCGCGCAGCTCACCTATCTGTTGTCCGGCATCGACTGGCGAATGCCGCAGAGAACCTGGCGTCCCACGGCGGCTGGATGACTGCGGCCGATTGACTTGAGGGTGCGGTTGGCGAGCGATTTTTCCGGTCGGATATGTTCAAGTCGCGGGCGTGACGAGCCCGCGCGAACACTCTGTCGACGGCCTGCCGGACGCGCTTCCGAGCGATCTGGCGAGCGCGCACGCGACGATCCTCGCCCAGCACGAGACGCTGGCCGAGAGAGAGGCGGCGCTGAGCGAAGCGCAGAAGGAGGCGAAAGTCCGCGCGCTCGAGATCGAGCGGCTGAACCTGCAACTGGCCAAGGCGCGCCGTGAGCGTTTCGGCCAATCGTCGGAGCGCGGCAAGCTCCTCGTCGAACAGCTCGAACTGGCGATCGAGGATCTAGAAGAGACGCAGGCCGAGGAAGAGACCAAGGCCGAGATCGCAGCGCCGGAGCCCGCCAAGGCGCAGCGGCGGCGCGCGCCACGCGGGCCTCGCAAACTCCCGGACAATTTGCCAGTCGAGCGCGTCGTCGAGACTGCGCCGTGCGTCCGCGGCAAGTGCGGCGGCGCGCGGCTGCGCAAGCTCGGCGAGGTGGTGTCCAAGACGCTCGAATGCGAGCCGCGGCGCTGGAAGATCATCGAGCGGGTGCGTGAGACGTTCGCCTGCCGCGACTGCGAGGGCGTCACCGAGCCACCAGCGCCGTCGCATCCGATCCCGCGCCGCTTTGCCGGCCCGAGCCTGCTCGCCATGATCCTGGTCGGCAAGTTCGGAGGCCATCTGCCGCTGAACCGTCAGAGCGCCGCCTTCGCCCGCGAGGGAATCGAGCTCGACGTCTCGATGCTCGCCGACTGGGTCGGCGGATGCCTCGCCGCCCTCGATCCCATTCTCACCGAGCTTCGCCGGCACGCGCTCGCCGCCGAGCGCCTGCATATCGACGACACGACCGTGAAGGTGCTCGCCAAGACGAAGACGCGCACCGGCAGGCTCTGGGTCTATGTGCGCGACGATCGGCCGTTCGGCGGTCAGGGTGCCACATGAGGGGCACGAACTATTCGCGCTCATTGCGCGGATTGTAACGACGGCGCTGTCGCCTTCGCTCAACACACCAACCGCGCAAAACCCTGCGGGGAGCAACTTTGAAGCGCGAAAAGACGGCAGGCCCTGATTGCCTCTCGAAACCAGGCCACACCGGCGCCTCAAGTTCATCAAAAGTAAGTCAGAGCCAATTTTCCACGCCGAAACACATTCGGTTACTCTGTGGCGATCCTCTCGACGCCAGGAAGCCGACCTCCGAAGGCGCTTGCGACGCTTCAATTCTTTTGATGCCCGAGCGCCCAGACGTAGGCGACGACGGCGTCGATATCGCCCGGAGTTAGGTTGCCATCCATGCCGGGCGCCATTTTCATGTTGTGGCCGACGGTCGTTTTGATCGCGGTCACGCTCCCGTCGCCCCAGATCCACATCCCTAGAGTCAGATCGTTCCCGTTAGCGGTGCCTTTGGCGTCGACGCCATGGCACTCGGCGCATTTTCCTTCCGCCGCCTCACCATGGAAGATCCTGTCTCCAAGCAGAACCTGCTCGCGTGTTCCGCCTGCTGGGACCGGCAGCACCTTCGGATCAGGCCGTCCTTGTCCTGCGTTCGCCACGTGCTGAAACGCCAAGGCGACGACGAGTGCGCTCGCGCTAAGGACCGTCATATGGGACATCGTCTGTTCCTCCCTGAGCCCGACGCTACGCGAAACCGGGCGGGAGGGCTAGGGAGCGGCTAAACTGGCTAAACTGGGTCGGGCACTCTCGCAAAGATGGTTTCGACGGGCGTCGGCGGCGCGCAACATTGAAATGCGCGCTGAGCGCGTAGCCGAGTGCATCGGGATTTATCCAGCGCGCGCATTTCCGCGAGCTCTCCCTTTCGCCGCGCTCGCGCCTCGAGCATGAGCCGCGCGTGTTCGGGCTTGTCGCGGCCAACCTGCTCCGCGAAGAGCACGTCCGTGAGCGACGACTTGCTCGTTGAGTTGCAATTGCCGACCTCGCCGTCGGAGCGAAGCTACGGCGCGACGTCAAGGACGTACTTGCCAGCCTTCCGGCCGCCGCGCGCCGCGCTACATCGAAAGATCAAAAAGCGCGGCGTCTTGCCCCAGGGCCTGCCAGGCGGGGGCGCGGTCAGCGACTGCCCCCTCTCACGGAACGACGGGGTTTGTCGCAGAAGTGCGACACTTCTCTGATGACAATCTCGCATACCCCCTATGTTAGGAACGCATGCGAAGGCATTTTTCTCCCAACGCCGCCACCGGTAGCGTTCATCGCGGGAGAAACCAAGGCGGACCTCAACATCACCCTAAAGCGCTACGAAAACTATATTGGCGTCCTGAGCGGCCGAGCGCGTGTCTCGCTCCGCCGCCGCTTTGCCTAGAGGGAAAGGAACGATGGATCGCCCTGCGGTGGTCGACTATACAGATCGAGTTCTCAAGGCGATCACCGGAAACGGGGCCGCGTCTTCGCAAATCGTGGCGTCCTGGGGACGCTCCGGCACTCTCCATGCCCTCGATCCCGCCAATGCCGCGCGCTCCTGGCGGCTGTCTTTGCCCGAAGTCGCAGCGGCTCGCGAGACAGTCGGACGGCTACACCATGTCGCGCAGCCGAGCGTCGACCGGCTCTTCTTTGCCGTCGGCGGTGTCGGCTGCTCGATCATACTTGCTGATCGGGAGGGGGTGATTCTGGATCGGCGTAGCGCGCCGGGCGACGACTCGGCCTTCGACGCCGCCGGCCTGTGGACCGGCGGCGTCTGGAGCGAGAAATTCGAGGGGACGAACGGCATCGGCACCTGCCTTTTCGAACAGCGCGCGGTGACGATCGACCGCGAGCAGCATTTCTTCGCCCGCAATTCCGTACTCTGCTGCACCAGTGCGCCGATCTTCAACGAGAATGGCGAACTCGCCGCCGTCCTGGACGTATCGTCCGCGCGGCATGCGCCCGGTTACGCTGACCTTGCGCACGCGCCAGGCTTCATCAACCTTGTGACGGCCGCGGTTTCCGACGCGGCGCGCTCGATCGAGACTGAGAATTTTCGCGTCGCCTTTCCACGAGCACGAATTGTGCTCGCACCTCGCGGCGAACGGGCGGGCCCCGCGTTGCTCGCACTTGATCGTGACGACATTGTTATCGGGGCGACCCGGGCGTCGCGGCTGGCGCTAGGGATCAACGCCCACACGCTTGCGAGGCCAACGCCGGCCGCCGATCTCATCGACTGTGCGGCGGCGGACGAGGACGACGTCGAAGCCGCGGAATGCGCCGTGCTGAAACGCGCTCTTGCTCGATCAGGAGGTAACATCACCAAGGCTGCTAAGCTTCTCGACATGTCGCGCGCGACGCTGCACCGAAAGATGAGCCGCTGGAAATTCAAGCATTAAGCTCCGCGTCATTTCCTTGAATGCGAGGACGGATCGACCCAGAATCGAGGCGTCGCAGCGACGCCCCGCGGCGCGCTCTCACGTTACATTCCCCGTCCTGATTGTCTCAATCCTGCGACAGTTTGCCGCGGCGCTCTTCGCATGCCCACTATGCGCTATCAGCATCGGCGGGCATCGTCTCTTCCAGTGCGACGCCAAAAGCGGGCATGTCGTCCATGGGAGAAAGCAGTGACCAAGGTCAGCCTCCACTGGCAATAGCCGCACAAGATGCTCGTCAGCCGCTCGCCCAAGAAGCTCAGCTTCTTCTGATCGCTGACGGACCAGGCGGCGGCGCGTCTCCTCCCGCGCGCCGCCGCCGAAATATCCGGAAATGCAGCGATGGAACAGCGTGAACTCAATGACTTTCTCGCGCCCTAGGAACGCAAGGCCGCGCAAGGAGCCTCGACCCCGTTTGCCCTCCAATATACTTCGCTAAACGGAGCTTCTTTCTTTCGCGAAGGTCAAGCCTCTGATTTTGCGCATCTTTGGGCTGGCGAGGGGTGAAAAGTGTAGCCATGTAAATCGAATATTGCTGTTGATTGTGCGAGTTTCTCCGCTATCCTACGTCCATGTATATCGAAACCGTGCCCAACCGCGGCTCCCCACCGGCGATCCTGTTGCGCGAGAGCTATCGGGACGGCGGGAGGATACGGAAGCGCACGCTGCTCAACCTCAGCCATTGGCCGGCCGAGCACGTCGAAGGGCTGCGCGGCGTCCTCAAGGGCGGGGTCGTGCTGCCGCCGGGCGAGCAGCCCTTCGTCGTCGAGCGCTCGCTGCCGCACGGGGCTGTCGCCGCCGTGCTGGGCGCGACGCGCGCTATCGGCCTCGGCACAATCATCGGACCCAAGCAAGCGCGCGGGTCCGATCCCGAGAGCTGTCGGCCGGTCGACCTCGTCCTGGCCATGATCGTCAGCCGCATCATCGCCCCGGCGTCGAAACTCGCCACCGCCAGGGCGCTCGATCCCGTCACCGCCGCATCCAGCCTCGGCGTCGAGCTGGGCCTCGGCGACGTCCACGAGGACGAACTCTACGCCGCGCTCGACTGGCTCCTCGAGCGTCAGGGCGCGATCGAGACCGCGCTCGCGAAGCGCCATCTGAAGGGCGGGACGCTAGTGCTCTACGACGTCTCGTCGAGCTATGTCGAAGGCCGCTGCTGCCCTCTGGCCAAACGCGGCTACAACCGCGACGGCAAGAAGGGCAAGCTGCAGATCGTCTACGGCCTTCTCTGCGCGCCCGACGGCTGCCCCGTCGCCATCGAGGTGTTCGAGGGAAACACCGGCGATCCCGCGACCCTGGCCGATCAGGTCGCCAAGCTCAAGCGCCGCTTCGCCATCGACCACGTCGTGCTGGTCGGCGACCGCGGTATGATCACTCAGGCGCGCATCGACGAGGACCTGCGTCCGGCCGGCCTGGACTGGATCACGGCCTTGCGCGCCCCCGCGCTCAAGGAGTTGGTCGGCGGCGGGCATTTGCAGATGTCGCTGTTCGACCAGCGCGACATGGCGGCGATCACCTCGCCCGACTTTCCCGGCGAGCGGCTGATCGTCTGCCGCAACCCCGATCTCGCGCGAGCGCGCGCCGGAAAGCGCGAGCACCTCCTCGCCGCCACCGAGCGCGACCTGGCCAGGATCGCCGCCGCAGTCGCGCGTCAACGCCAGCCCCTGCGCGGCGCGGCCGAGATCGGCATGGCCGTCGGCGCCGTGCTCGACAAGCACAAGATGGCCAAGCACTTCGACCTGACGATCGCCGACGACCGGTTCGCCTTCGCCCGAAAGCGCGATGAGATCGCACGGGAGGCCGCGCTCGACGGCCTCTACGCCGTGCGCACCAGCCTGCCCGAACAGACCCTCGCCGACGAAGCCGCGGTCAAGACATACAAATCCTTGTCCATGGTGGAACGGGCCTTTCGATGCCTGAAGACGGTCGACCTGCATGTCCGGCCGATCCACCACTGGCTCACGGATCGGGTTCGCGCCCACGTGTTCCTGTGCATGCTGGCCTACTATGTCGAGTGGCACATGCGGGCGCGCCTCGCCCCGATGCTCTACGACGACGACGACAAGGAAGCCGCCGAAGCCCTGCGCGAGAGCCCCGTCGCCAAAGCGCAGCGCTCTCCCGCCGCGCTGGCCAAAAGCGCCACCGGCCGCGCCGCCGACGGCGCCCCCGTCCACTCCTTCCAGACCCTGCTCGCCGATCTCGCGACCCTCGCGCGCAACACCGTCGTGACCGCGGGCGCGCCGGACCGCCCCTTCACCATCCTCACCCGCCCGACCCCGATCCAGCAAAAGGCCTTCGACCTCCTGGGATTCCCCATCGCCTGTACCCAGTAGCAGCGACCCCACAGCCGCTCGCCGCGAGCGACATCAATGGCTTACGCGTCGTGAAAGAAAGAAGCTCCGACTAGAGCGGTCTGGGGCCAGAAATTCTAGGGCACCAACGGCATCGGAACCTGCCTATTCGAGCAACGCGCCGTGACGATCGATGGCGACCAGCATTTCTTAGCCCGCAATGCGCTCATCGCCTGCGCGACTGCGCCGATCTACGTCGAGCGCGGCGATCTCGGCGCCGCGCTCGACGTCTCCTCGTGCCGCGCCGACCTGTCCGATGGTTTTGCGTGACTGATTGCTACCGCCGTCTTGGACGCTGCCCGCGCGATCGAGGTCGAGAATTTAGCGTCGCATTTCCTCAGGTACCCGTCCTGCTCGCGCCCGGAGAAGCGCGCGTCGGCCCCGCGCCGCTGGCGGTTGATCGAGACGTCTCGTCGTGGGAGTGACGCGTGCGGCGCGCCAGGTGCTCGGCGTCAATGCGCAGACCCTCGCCAGGCCGCGTCCCGCGGCGGATGTGATCGGGCGCTCTCATCCCGCAGGGGACAACATTGACGCCGCAGAACGGGCGGTGTTTTTGCGCGCGCTCGCGCCTTCGGGCGGTAATGTCTCGAAAGCGGCGAAACTCCTCAACCTGTCGCGCGCCACTCTCCACTGCAGGATGAATCAGCTTGGACCGCATAGCTGATAGTGCGATTAGACGGAAGTGTCGCAGAATTGCGACACTTCGTTTCTGACGCCTTCGCATACCCCCTATGCCGCGAAGGAATGTCTTGGCAATCCTCTTTGGACAGCGCCGTCGTCGTCGACGTCCTCGAGGGAGAACTCATGACAAGGTTGTGGATCTAAAGACCGAAATCTAAACACCCGTCGCCCCGGTGGCGCTGTAGCGATTCAATCTTACAGCAGCGCCAATCATGCGTTACAGTCTGACAAGCCTTCGTCAATTGACGGCGGCGGTTGCCAGGACTCGCAGGTAATGAACGGGTTCGCGCGATAATAGTTTTGGAGGAAACGCAATGGGAAAATATTCGGGCGCGCTCCTCGCGAGCGCGGGAGTTCTCGCTACTCTGTTGCTTGGCTTTGCACCAGCCAGCGCAAATGAATCCGTCATCAAAGGCGGCCAGGACCCCAATGAGTGGGCGGTCTACGGCAAGGACTACGCGAACACCCGCTACAGTCCGCTGAAGTCGATCAACACGAGCAATGTGTCGCATCTGACGCTCGCCTATTCGTTCCAGCTCGGCTCCCTCCGCTCCAATGAAATGACGCCGCTGGTGATCGGGGATACGATGTACGTCTCCACCTCGTGGGGTCCGAAATATGTCTATGCGATCGACGCCGCGACCGGCGCGCGCAAGTGGACCTATGAACCCGACATGCCCGACGACACGCTGCAGTACGCCTGCTGCGACGTCGACAGCCGCGGCGTGGCCTACGCCGACGGCAAAATCTTCGTCGGCCGGCTCGACGGCAAGCTGGTGGCGCTCGACGCCAAGACCGGCAAGGAGCTGTGGAAGTCCGACGTCATCGACTACACCCAGGGCTCAGTCATCACCTCGCCCCCGCTGGTGGTGAAAAACCTGGTCATCACGGGCTTCGGCGGCGGCGAATACGGGGTGCGCGGCGCGCTGCAGGCCTACGACATCAACACCGGCAAGCAGGTCTGGAAGACCTGGACCGTTCCGCTCAAGGACGAGCCGAACGGCGACACCTGGAAGGGCGATTCCGCCCAGCACGGCGGCGGCGCGCCGTGGCTGGTCGGCTCCTACGATCCCAAGACCAACACCGTCTTCTGGGGCACCAGCAATCCCGGCCCGTGGAACACCGCCGTCCGCTCGACCGGCAACGGCGACTTCGGCAAGCTGACCAACCTCTACACTGCCTCGACCCTCGCGTTCGACGCCGACACCGGCAAGATCAAGTGGTGGGTGCAGACGACCCCCGCCGACGCGTGGGACTATGACGGCGTCAATGAAAACGTGCTGGTCGACCTCAAGATGGGCGGAGAGACCGTGCCGGCGCTGATGAAGGCCGACCGCAACGGCTTCTTCTTCGTCGCCAACCGCGAGACGGGCAAGGTATTGTCAGCCGAGAAATATGTGCCGACCAACTGGGCCGACAAGTGGGACATCAACACCGGCCGCGCGGTCGAAGTCGCTGACAAGCGGGCGGGTCCCGGTCATCCGGTGAAGGGCGTTTGCCCGAACCTGATTGGCGGCAAGAACTGGCAGCCGATGTCCTATAACCCGGAGACCGGCCTCGTCTATATCCCCACCAACAACGTCTGCATGGACTGGTCGGTCAGCGACGTCACCTACAAGCGGGGCGTCTTCTATCTCGGCGGCGAATTTCCCCCGCACGACGGGCCGGGCGGCTATCTCGGAGAGCTGATCGCGTGGGATCCGGTCAAGCATGAGAAGGTCTGGGGCATGAAGTCCGATCTTCCCTTCAACGGCGGCACGCTGACGACCGGCGGCGACCTGGTGTTCTGGGGCGACCTTCACGGCGACTTCCGCGCGATCGACGCCAAGACCGGCAGCGAGCTGTGGAAGAAGAACCTCGGCTCGGGCATCGGCGCAGGCCCCATCACCTATTCGGTGAACGGCAAGCAATATGTTGCGGTTGTCGTCGGTCGCACGGTCTCGATCCCGGCCTTCGTCGGCTACATCGGCGAAAAAATGATCGCGGCGACCCCCGAAGGCGGCGCGCTGTTCGTCTTCACGGTCGATTGAGCAACAGCGAGAGGGAGGAGACAGAGATGCGTTTTGTTTGGTTACACACAGCGTTTGCTGTCTCCGCCCTGCTGGCGGCCTGCGCGAGCGTTCCTCCCGCGCTCGCGCAGGATGCGCCCGCCAATGCGTTGCGCCTCTGCGCAGACCCCAGCAATCTGCCGTTCTCCAGCAACGATCCGGCCAAGCCTGGTCTCTATGTCGAGATCGGCGACGCCATCGGCAAGGCTCTTGGCCGGCCGGTGACGCATGTCTGGTACCGCACCTATTTCGGCAAGCGCGCGGTGCGCGTGACCATGCTCGCCAAACAGTGCGATGCGACCATCGGCCTGCCTGAGAGCGACGATTTCATGGGGCCGAAGGTCATCTTCTCGAAGCCGCTGTTCAACCTCGGCTATGCCATCGTCGCGCCGAAGGAGCGGTCGATCGCGAGCGTCGAGGAGCTGAAGGGCAAGCGGGTCGCGGTGCAGTTCGAAACCGAACCGCAGAACATCGTCGGCCCGCGCGACGACATCGAAGCCGTAACCGTGCTCTCGCCCGACGACGGCATGAAGGCGCTGGCGGAAGGGCGCGCCGACGCGGCCTTCCTCTGGGCGCCGTCAGCGGGCTACCTCAACAAGACCGCCTACGAGGGACGCTTCGCCGTCGTCCCGGTCGACGGGCCGAGGCTCACCTATCCGACCGCGATCGGCTACGCCAAGACTTCGAAGAGCTTGCGCGATTCGATCGACGCCGTGCTGCCCGAGGTGTCGAAGCAGTTTCCGGCGCTGCTGGCGAAGTATGGCGTCGGCCCCGACGCGCCGGAGACGCGCGGCGCCGCGGAGAGGCCTGCTGCAATCGAGACGTCCTCGCTCGTCGTCGCTCAGGCGGAAGGCGCCGCGACGCCGGCCTCTGCTTCGCCGGCCGCTCAGGCGACGCCTGCGTCGACGCCCGCGGCGGCGCCCACCCAGACGGCGAAAGCCGAAGTCGGCGCCCGCGATCCGGGCAAACCCGCCGGCGATGGAACGGGAGAGTTCGACGTCGCGCCTGCGGCGCCGCCCGCCACCCCGGACCTCATCGCCGCCGGCAAGGAAGTGTTCAACGGAACCTGCAACCATTGCCACGGTCCGGACGCGGTGATTGGCGAGAAGCGCGTCAACCTGCGTCGCCTCACGGTGCGTTACGGCGACGGCGCGCACAACATGTTCTGGAAGACTGTGCACGAGGGCCGGCAGACCAAGGGCATGCCGGCCTGGAAGGAGGTGTTCACCGACGAGCAACTCACCCAAATCTATGCCTTCCTGTCGTCGATCCAGTCGGCGGAGTAGTCGAGCCGTTTCGCGCACGTCGGACCAACGGCATCGGAATTCGGTATTACCTATTTTACAGTCCGATCGCTCTGGGATCGAGATATGCTGTGGGACAAAGGATTAAGGCGATGATCACGAGACGTTCGTTCTTGCAAGCTGGCGCCGCGGCGACGGCCTTCGCCGCGGGGGCGCACGCCGCGCTCGCCGATACGCCGGGCGTCACCGACACGGAGATCAAGATCGGCCAGACCATGCCCTACAGCGGCTCGGAGTCCGCCTATGGCGTGATCGGCCGCACCGAGGCCGCCTTCTTCAAGATGATCAACGAGCAAGGCGGCTTGAACGGGCGCAAGATCGATCTGATCAGCCTGGATGACGGCTACAGCCCACCCAAGACCGTGGAGCAGGTGCGCCGGCTCGTCGAGGACGAGAAGGTTGCCTTCCTCTTCAATACGCTCGGCACCGCGCCTAACCTCGCGATCCGACAATATCTCAACGACAACAATGTCCCGCAGCTCTTCGTGGCCACTGGCGCGAACATCTTTGCCGACCCGGCGCGCTATCCCTGGACGATGGGCTACAATCCGAGCTACGAGACCGAGGCGCACGTCTACGGCAAGCATATCCTGGCGACCAAGCCGGACGGTAAAATCTCGGTGCTGTTCCAGAACGATGGGTTCGGCAGGGATTATCTCGACGCACTGAAGGAAACGCTCGGCGACAAGGCCGGCGCGATGATCGTCAAGGAGGCCTCCTACGAGACGAGCGAGCCGACCGTCGACTCGCAGGTCGTGACCCTGCAGGGCTCGGGCGCCGACATCTTCCTCATCGTTGCAACGCCAAAATTCGCCGCGCAGGCGATCCGCAAGTCCTACGATCTCGGCTGGAACGCCGTGCGCTATCTAAGCAACGTTTCGCCATCGATCGCGACCGTCCTGAAGCCCGCCGGGCTCGAGAAGTCGAAGGGCCTCATCACCGGCGGCTACGTCATGGACGTCAACGACCCGCACTGGAAGGACCAGCCGTCGTTGCAGGAATGGAAGGCTTTCACCGACAAATACATGTCGGCGAAAGAGTACGGCGATGCCAATGCGGCCTACGCCTTCGGCGCGGCCTCGACCATGGTTCAGGTCCTCAAGCAGTGCGGAAGCGACCTGTCGCGCGAGAATGTGATGCGGCAGGCGGCGAACCTGAAGGCGTTCGCCGCGCCGATGCTAATCCCTGGCATTACCGTCGACACGTCGCCCGACAATTTCAGCCCGATCCGCCAGCTGCAGCTCCTGAGCTTCGACGGGACGAGCTGGCAGATCGTCGGTGCGGCGATGCACGACTGACCGGTCGGCCTTGAGTTTAAGCCCTTCGCGGCGCTCGCGGAGGGCTCGCTGGACGCGCGGCCACGATCGCCCTGAACATTGGCAGCCTCGCCGGGATGCGCGACCGCGTGCGGATGCTGGGCGGCCGTCGTCCGGATCGTGTCCCTTTCCTACGGGGAACAGAGGTAGAAGCGTGATTCGCAACCTCCGACGCGCAGCGACCGGAAGACATTCCCGGAGATCTCGGGAAGCAAAAAGAGGATACTTTCGCGCAATTGTCCCCCCGCGGCGGAGGATGATTGTAAGCTCGCCGCGCCGCGGTCGAGCGTGCAGAAACATTGCGCGTCTCGCCCCTCCCGACGCGCCAACTGCAACTTTGGCTTGCTCCGGCGCCAGGACGAGAAGGCGCAGATGTTGGGAGGATGCGGGAAGATGGCAAAGTCGCCCGGGCGGACTTGCTGCACGGTGGCGATTGGCACTTTCGCCCTAAGCGCGATCCAGGCGTCCGCCGACACGATCGAGCTGCCGACCTTCGATGTCGTCGCCACCACGCCGCTCGGCGGCGGACAGATCGATGTCTCGAAGGTTCCCGGCGCCGTCTGGCAGACCGGCGCCCAGGACATTCAAACCTTCAACGATACGACGGTCACCGATACGCTGGCGCGTCAGGCGCCGGGCGTCACCGTCGGCGATGTCTCGGGCAATGACTTCCAGCCCGACGTCAGCTACCGTGGCTTCGACGCGACGCCGGTGACCGGAACGCCGATCGGCCTCGCCGTCTATCAGAACGGCGTGCGCATCAACGAGGCGTTCGGCGACACGGTCAATTGGGACCTCATTCCCGAGAACGCCATCGACAAGATGACGATCGTCGCCGGCGATCCGATTTTCGGCCTCAACTCGCTCGGCGGCTCGCTGAACGTCACGATGAAGAATGGCTTCACCTGGCAAGGCTTTGAAGCCGATCTCCGCGGCGGGTCGTTCTACCGCGCGCAGGAGGAGCTTCAGTTCGGCAAGCAGGTCGGCGACTGGTCGGTTTATATGGCGGGGACTGAGATCAACGACGGCGGCTGGCGGACGGACGGCGCCTCGCAGCTCAGCAACGTCTACGGCGACGTCGGCTACCGGGCGAACGGGTTCCAGTCGCACCTCCAGCTCACCGCGGGGAACACCCAGTTCGGCGCGGCTTCTTCCACGCCCGTCCAGGAGCTGCGGAGCAATTGGGGCAGCGTCTATACCATTCCCCAGACGACCGACAACCAGATGGCCATGCTCAACTGGACCGGAAACTACGCGTATTCGAACACGCTGAGCTTCCAGGGCGGCCTCTATTTCCGTTCGTTCAACCAGAGCCACGTCGACGGCAACTCGACCAACGTGTACGCTTGTCCGCCCTACTCGTGCCTCAACGGCAGCCCGGTGCATGACACGCTAGGCGGGCTCATCCCCGACATCTCGCAGAACGGGACGATCGACCTCGGCGAGACCGACCGCAATTGGACGCAGTCGCGCTCGCTCGGCGGTTCGGCGCAGGCGGTCGACACGGACAAGATTGACGGTCACGACAACACCTTCACCGTCGGCGCGTCGCTCGACTACGGCTGGACGAATTTCACCGGCAACAGCCAGCTCGGCATCGTCCCGGGATTCGTGAACAACTCCCTGCCGGTAATCGGCTTCCCCTACCTTATCAGCGAGCCCGACAGCTACCTCGCGCCGGTCGCGGCCAACGCGAACAATACCTATGTCGGCCTTTACGCGCTCGACACGTTCAACCCGACCGATCGCCTGGCGTTGACCGCCGGCGCGCGCTTCAATTTCGCGGGAATCGATCTCTCGGGCGAAAACGCCGCGTTCACTAACGGTTACTCGAGCTTCTTGCATGTCAATCCGACCGTCGGCCTGACCTACAAGATCACGCCCGACGTGAATGGATACGCCGGCTACGCGATGACCAACCGCGCGCCGACGCCACTCGAGCTCGGCTGCGCCGACCCCAACAATCCTTGCGTCATCAATAACTTTCTGAGCTCGGACCCGGCGCTCAAGCAGGTGGTCGGCCAGACTTTGGAGGCGGGATTGCGCGGACAGAGCGCTTTCGGTCCATGGGGCAAGCTGCAGTGGTCGGCCGGCTTGTTCCGCACCGCGCTTGCGAACGACATCCTGCCGCTGCAGAGCGCGAAGAACGGCTTCGGATACTACGCCAATGTCGGAACGACGCTGCGACAGGGCGCCGAGCTCAGCGCCCAGTGGAGCGGCGACCGGTGGACCGCCTACGCGAACTATAGCTATATCGACGCCGTCTATCTCACGACCTTCATGGAGCCGTCGCCCTTCAATCCCGACGCGAACGCCGCCGGCCTTATCCCGATCACCAACGGTACGCCGATAGCGGGCATTCCCAAGAACACCGTCAAGGTCGGCTTCGACTTCGACGTGACCCCGAACTGGAAGGTCGGCGGCGACATGGTCGCCGCGTCAGGCCAAGTCATCCTCGGCAACGAGAACGGGGCGCTGCCGCAGGTGCCGGGCTACGCCCTCTTCGGTGTGCACACGTCCTACGAGATCGGCAAGCAATTGCAGATCTATGGCCTCATTCAGAACATCTTCGATCAGCGTTATTACACTTCCGGCGGATTGTACGACACGACGTCGTTTCCCAACGCGGCGCCGTTCCTGACCGATCCGCGGACCTACGGGCCGGGCAAGCCTTTCGCCATCTACGGCGGTTTGAAATACACGTTGTGATTCGCGGCCGAAACAGAGGGGCGGCCAGATATGGCCGTAGAGTGGGCGTATTCATGGAGGCGCGTCGCAGTTGGCGCGAAACAGAACTCCGCGACCGAAGAGGCGCCGTCGGGCTGGGAGGAAGGAACAAGGACGCGATGCAGGTTTTGGACCTTTCTCCAGTTGGGCTGTTCCTGTCCGCGGGCCTCGTCGGCAAGGCGGTGATGGCGGCGCTTTTCGTCGCCTCGCTATGGTGTTGGGTGCTGATTGTCGAAGGGATCGTCGCAGTCGTCCGGTTGCGCCGCGCCCTGCGGTCCACGCGCGAGGGTGACGAAATCGCGAAGTCGCTCGCCGGAGTCCTCGCCGCAGGCGAGGCGGAGGCGCACCGGCGCATTCCCGGCGAGACGGTGAGCGAGGTCCGGGCGCGCATCGCGGACGGCATGGCGCGCGCGGCGCGCGAGCTTCTCACCCGCGCCGAGGGCGGCTTGCCCAATCTCGCCGTCATTGCCTCGGTCGCGCCGTTCGTCGGCCTGTTCGGCACGGTCTGGGGCATCATGTCGAGCTTCGCCGCGATTTCGCAGGCGAACGACACGAGCCTCGCCACGGTCGCGCCGGGCATCGCCGAGTTGCTTGCGGCGACGGCCTACGGGCTCGCCGCGGCGATCCCGGCCTCGATCGGCTACAACCGCATCGGCGCCGCCTTCGCTCGCCTCGGCCAGGAGATGGCGTCTTTCGTCGAGGAGCGCGCGACCGGGCTCATCTCCCGCCCGGCCGAGGTGGCGCGCGAGGCGAGCCAGCGCCGCCGCGGCGAGGCGCCCTGATGGCGATGAAGCCGCACAAGATCGGCGAGGGCCTCTACCAGCCGCTGGCCGAGATCAACGTCACGCCACTCGTCGACGTCATGTTGGTGCTGCTCATCATCTTCATGGTGACGGCGCCGATGCTGGCGGCCGGGATCAAGGTCAACCTGCCGGGCGCAAGGACCGCCCGGCCGCTCGAATCCAAGGATCCGGTGATCGTCTCGGTGACCAAGAACGGCGCCGTGTCGGTCGGCAAGGACACCGTGGCGCGCGACGATCTCGTCGCCGCCGTCAAGGCGCGGCTCGCCGATTCCAACGGCGTGGTGCAATTGCGCGGCGACAGGGATGCGTCTTACGGCGACGTCGTGTCGGTGATGGACGGTCTCGCAGCCGGCGGCCTCAACCACATCGCCATCGTCTCCAGCGGGCGTCCGGCCGCTCCCGTTCCGCCAGCCGCCGCGCCCAAGCCATGAGTTCTTGCGGCGCTCGACGGACGCGCCCTGGATGCGCCGCTGCAGCCGACCTGGCTGCGCCCAACAATTGTGGCCTTGGTCGTCGCGCTCCACGCGGCCGCGCTCGCGACGCTGCCTTATCTCGCGCCGAAGCCGGCCGAGCCGCCGAACACGATCGTCGTCGACGTTGAACCCGCCCCGGCGCCGCCTGCGGCCGAGCCTCGACCCGAGCCGCCGACGGCGCCCGAGAGCGCCGCGGAACCTCCCCCGCCGCCGCCGCCCTTGCCGCCCGCAGCTGAGACGGCGCCGCCGGTTCCCGAGACTCCGCCCGCGGTCGAGGCGCCTCCTCCGCCCGTCGCCGAGCCGCTGCCGCCCGCTGTCGAAACCCCGCCGGAGCCTGTGGCGCCGGTCCTTGCTGTGCCCCCGGCCGAGCCCGCGCCGCCGCCTGTCGCGGAGACGCCGCCGCCTGTCGTCGAGCCGGCTCCGCCGGTCGAAAAGCCGGCGCCGCGGCTCGCGCCGGTCGAGCTTCAGCCGCCGAAGCCGCCGCCCGCGGCGCGAGTGGAGCCGCCGAAGCCGACGCCAAAAGCCGCGCGCGTCCGTTCCAAGCCCCTGCAAACGGAGGCCAGACTCGAGCAGGGGACGAAGTCCAAGGAGCGGGCTGCGCAGACGCCGCGGTATGCTTCGGCACCCGCGAGCGCCGCCTCGCAGGCGGCCTATATTTCCGCGATGGCCGCCGCGATCCGCAGCCGGCTCTTCTATCCGCCGGCGGCGCGGGCGCGCGGCGCGAAGGGCGTCGTCGGCGTCGCCTTCACCATCGGCCCCTCCGGCGCCATCGCCGCCTTCGCCGTCACCCGCTCGTCGGGCGATGAGATCCTGGACGCCGCGGCCGGCGCCCTGGTCCGTTCGGCTCATTTCCCGCCGCCGCCGAGCGGCTCGGCCCATGTCTCGACGAGCTTCAACTATGACCCCCGCTGACCCTCCGCGCCTTACCGCGCTCGTCCTCGGCTCGGGCGGCGGCGGCGGCGTGCCGCAGTGGAACTGCAATTGCCGCGTCTGCCGCCTTGCCTGGGACGGCGACCTGCGCGTGAAGCCGCGCACCCAGTCGAGCCTCGCGGTCAGCGCCGACGGCGAGCGCTGGCTGCTGCTCAACGCCTCGATCGACCTGCGCCAGCAAATTCTCGCGACGCCCGCGATGCAGCCGAAAGGCGAGGGCCGGCAGTCGCCGATCGCCGGTGTGCTGCTGACCAACACCGATGTCGATCATGCGGCGGGACTGCTCGCCTTGCGCGAGCGCCAGCCTTTTGCGATCTGGGGCACGCGCGCGACGCTCGAGACGATCGGCGCGAACCGCATCTTCGACGTCGTCGGCCGCGACATCGTTCCGCGCCGCGCCGTCCGCCTCGGCGAGCCGTTCGAGCCGCTGCCGGGCCTGACCCTCGAGCTCTTCCCAGTCCCCGGAAAGGTTCCGCTCTGGCTCGAAGAGGGCCAGGTCAAGACCGACGCCATCGGCGAGGGGACGGTCGGAGTCGCCGTCGCGGCCGGCGGACGCAGGCTCGTCTATGCGCCCGGCTGCGCCTGCGTCACCGACGACCTGCACGAGCGCATCGCGAGCGCTGACGCCCTCTTCTTCGACGGCACGCTCTTCAGCGACGACGAGATGATCGCGAGCGGCCTCGGCGACAAGACGGGCCGCCGGATGGGCCACATGCCGGTCGCCGGTCCGGGCGGAACCCTCGAAGGGCTCGCCCGCCACACCAATGTGCGGCGCATCCTCATCCACATCAACAATTCCAACCCGATCCTGATCGAAGGATCTCCCGAAGAGGCAACAATAAAGGCGGCGGGCTGGGAGGTCGCCTACGATGGAATGGAGGTCGCCCCATGAACAAGCATGTCCTGACCGAACCCCTGAGCCCCGACGCGCTGGAGGCCGCGCTGCGCGCGGTCGGCCCCGAGCGCTACCACGACCTTCACCAGTTCCACGACCTCTTGCACGGCGGCAAGCTCAACAAGGGGCAGGTGCAGGCCTGGGCGCTGAACCGCTACGTCTATCAGGCGGCGATCCCGCGCAAGGACGCCTCCTTCATGGGCCGCTGCGACGACCGGGAGCTGCGCCGCGAATGGCTGCATCGCATCACCGACCACGACGGCTTTGGCGAGGACAAGGGCGGCATCGAGCGCTGGCTGATCCTGACCGACGGGCTCGGGCTCGATCGCGACTACGTCGTGAGCCAGGAGGGCGCGCTGCCGGCGACCAGGTTCGCCGTCGAGGCCTACGTCCATTTCGTCCGCGAGAAGCCGCTCATCGAGGCGGTCGCATCGAGCCTCACGGAGCTGTTCGCGCCGTCGATCCATCGTCGCCGCATCGACGGCATGCTGGCGAATTACGCCTTCATCGACGAGAAAGTGGTCGCCTATTTCCGCCGCCGGCTCGACCAGGCGCCGAAAGACGCCGACTTCGCCCTCCAGTACGTGAAACGCAACGCCCGGACCGTGGAGCAGCAGAGGGGCGTGCTGGCGGCGCTGTGCTTCAAGACCGACGTGCTATGGGCGCAGCTCGACGCGCTGCACCACGCCTATGTCTGCGGCGCGATCCCGCCCGGCGCCTTCCGACCGGAATGATCCGATGGACACGTCAGCCAAACCGCGCCTGCCGCGCGGGGTCAAGCTCCGCCGCGACGACGTCCGCCAGCGCTGGACCCTGCTCGCGCCGGAGCGGATCTTCGAGATCGACGGAACCGCCGCGGCCGTGCTGCAGCTCTGCGACGGCGAGCGCGATCTGGCCGCCATCGTCGCGGAACTGGCCGCCCGCTACAATGCGCCGGCGGCCGTGATCGAGAAGGACGTCGTCGCCATGCTCGGCGACCTCAAGGCCAAGAGAGTGCTGGACACATGACTGCGCAAGCGCCCCCGATCGGCGTCCTCACCGAGCTGACCCATCGCTGCCCGCTCGGCTGCCCGCACTGCTCGAACCCGCTCAAGCTCGAGCGCCCCGCGACCGAACTCGACACGGAAACGTGGAAGCGCGTGTTCGACGAGTCGGCCGCGCTCGGCGCGCTGCACGTCCATCTTTCCGGCGGCGAGCCGACCGCGCGGCGCGACATCGTCGAGCTCACCCGGCACGCCGCGCTTTGCGGGCTCTACACCAACCTCATCACCTCGGGCGTCGGGGTCAGCGACAGCCTGTGGGCCGGGCTGGTCGAGGCGGGCCTCGATCATGCGCAGCTGTCGTTCCAGGGGGCGGACGAGGCGACCAACGATCGCCTCGGCCATTACGACGGCGCCTGGGTGAAGAAGCGCGCCTTTGCCGCGATGGTCACAGACGCCGGCCTGCCGCTGACGGTCAACGCGGTCGTCAGCCGCCCGAACCTGCATCAGGTCGGCCAGTTCATCGAACTGGCGCTCGAGCTCGGCGCCCGGCGCCTGGAAGTGGCGCACACCCAGTACTACGGCTGGGCGCTCCAGAACCGTGCCGCCCTGATGCCGCCGCGCAAAGAGACCGAAGCGGCGATCCGGCTCGTCGAGGCGGCGCGCGCGAGGCTCGCGGGCCGGCTCGTCATCGACATGGTCGTGCCCGACTATTACGCGCGCTACCCGAAGCCCTGCGCGGGCGGGTGGGGGCGGCTCGCGATCAACGTCTCGCCATCCGGAAAGGTCCTGCCCTGCCATGCGGCGGAGACGATCCCGGGTCTAGAGTTCTGGAACGTGCGCGACCGGTCGCTCGCCGACATCTGGCGCTTGAACCCGGCCTTCAACGCCTTTCGCGGGACGGCCTGGATGCGCGAGCCCTGCCGGTCCTGCGAGCGGCGGGAGATCGACTGGGGCGGCTGCCGCTGTCAGGCGCTGGCGCTCGCCGGCGACCCAGCTGCGACCGACCCGGCCTGCTCGAAGTCGCCCGATCACGCCCGCATCGAGGCGACGGCCGCTGCGGAGGCGGAGGCCGGCGCCGAGGCGATCCGCTGGCGCTCGTTCAAGGAGGCGGCGTTGTAGATGCGCTCGCTGAGCGCGTCACCGCGATCAGCGATCGCGGCTACAATTTGCGTTCAGCCCGCGTTCGGCGCCCGTTCAGACGCCGTTCAGACGCCGTTCGGCGTCGTTCAGCACGCGTTCAGCACGCGTTCAGCACGCCTTCAGCATGCGTTCGGCGGCCGGATTCGGGCCCGAATCCAACCGTGAATCGTGGAATTTCAAAGCCTTGCGCTAGAGTTTGGGAAAAAAACGCGATTCGCGCGGGGCGAAAGGGACTTGCCCGCGCGCCAGGAGGGGGGCGACCGTCCGCCGCCTTGGGAAAAGTGGATCATCCGGGCAGGATCGCACGATTTCCGGTTTTCCGCAATGATTTGCTCCCTCGGGGCCGGGACCGCAGCGCCGGCGGGAATTCTAGCCTAAACCAAAATGAGAGTTCCCCCGGCTTTGCCCGGGTGGCAGGTGGAGTTTGACTTTTGCGGGGGTCCATATATGGGACATGTCCATTATATGGGGCAGTGGCGCTGCATGGGATCATCAAGAAAACCCAGGCGACGCCCGCGGCCGACCTCGAGCTGGCGCGCAAGCGCAAACGAGAATTCAGATAGGAGGCGTCGATGGCGACAACCAAAAAGCCGCGCAGCACTGAAGGATTAGCGACGCTCGACGAATTTCTCGGCGAACAGGGAACCGTCGAGAAATTCCAGGCCGTCGCGATCAAAGAGGTGTTGGCCTGGCAGATCGAGCAGGCGATGAAAGCACAGAAGCTTTCCCGCCGGCGTCTTGCCGAACGCATGGGCACGAGCCGCAGCCAAATAAGCCGCCTTCTCGACCCTACCGACGGAAACGTCACCCTCGCCACGCTGCAACGCGCCGCGGAGATGCTCGGCCGTAAGGTGCGGCTCGATCTTGTCTAATTCAGGCGAAGCGCGTTCCGGATGGACACGGCGGCCGCCCTATGTACCTTAGGATAGGTGACGGCCTGCGACGGGCCTGCTAAGTCTCTTCGTCGTGAAAGGGGGCGTAACACCCTTTTCCGGAAACGTGCCCTTAGGAGAGAGCCCATGAGCTGGACCACCCCGGTTGTCGTCGAAATCTGCGCCGGTCTCGAAGTGACCGCCTACGTCAGCGCCGAGATGTAAGCCGTCGCGGTTTCGCCGACCGCGAGAAACGCTGCTCCTTACCGGCGCGGGATCGCTTTTTTAAGCGCGCCGCTCGAAGGAGAGCTTCAATAGAGACGCGAAACCGTTGTTGCGCGGCGCCGGCCCGGTAAGGCTCGGCGCCGCTCTCGTCTCTGGAAGGCCGCGTGACGACCCGCGTCGGTCACTTCCCGCAGTCGGTGAGATCCTTGTCCTCGATAGCGAACGCCTTGCCGACTTCGATCTGCACGTTCCTCGCCAGGCACGATCGCCCGTCCGCGAACTTGAGCCGGGCGACATACACGCCGGTGACGACGCCCACCACTTTGACCCGCTCGTCGTGGTCGACGGCCTTGTCGGGGTCGTTGAGGCACTGGTTCGTTCCGAAGGCGTTGGTTGCGACCGGCGCCAGTTCGAGCGACGTCACGGTCGACGCCGTGAGATTCCAGAAGCGCGTATCTTTCGCCGCCGCGGGCTCGGCGAGCGCGAGCGCGGCGATGGCGAGAACAATCTTGAGGCTCATGCGCCGTTCCCTGTCGTTTCCGTCAACGGATCATGGAGGCGGGGGCGCCCGGGCGCAATCGTTACGCCGCAATCTTGAGGCTTCCCCTGCGGCGGCCCCCTCCACCATCCCCCGGAACAAGTTCGGGGGTCGCATGGTCCCCCTCCCCCGTTTCGCTGTCGCTACACTGGGGAGGAAAGCGCCGGCGCCAAATTCCTCCCCTGCGCTTCAGCGCGGGGGAGGGGGACCGCCCGAAGGGTGGTGGAGGGGGCAGTCGCGCAAATCCAACCGAAGCCTTGCGGTTGCTTCTTCTCTCGCGACCGCGATCGTCCTGACTGTGACGCTCGCCGGCGCCGCCCACGCCGATCCGCTCGCCGTCAAGGTCGGCGTCATCCGGCAGACCCACTCGCGCGACACCGTCTCGATCCTCGACATCCCCGCCGCCGACGATTTCGTCGCCGGAGCCAAGCTCGCGATGGCCGACGACAACACGACCGGGCGGTTTCTCGACCAGTCGTTCTCGATCGAAGACGTGAAGCTCGCCCCAGGCGGCGACGCGACCGCTGCGGCGAAAACCCTGCTCGACTCCGGGATCGGCTTTCTGATCGTCGACCTGCCGGCGGATGCGCTCCTGAAAGTGGCCGACCTCGGGCGCGACAAACACGCGCTGGTGTTCAACGCCGGCGCGCCCGACGAGCGGCTGCGCGAAGAGGACTGCCGCGCCAACGTCATCCACGTCGCTCCCTCTCGCGCGATGCTCGCCGACGCGCTCGCCGAATACCTGATCTGGAAGCAATGGCCGAAGTGGCTGCTGGTGGTCGGCTCCCATCCCGAGGATATCGCGCTCGGCGCGGCCTACGAGCGGGCGGCGAAGAAATTCGGCGGCAAGATCGTCGAGAAGCGGACCTTCGAGGACACCGGCGGCGGACGGCGCTCCGATTCGGGCGTCGTGCAGACCCAGCGTCAGATGCCCCTGTTCACCCAGAAGGCGCCCAACTACGACGTGCTGATTGCCGCCGACGAGAACGAGGTCTTCGCCGGCTATCTTCCCTATCGCACCTGGGACGCGCGCCCGGTCGTGGGCTCAGGCGGCCTCATGCCCACGAGCTGGGACGCCTCGCATGAGCTGTGGGGAGCCGTGCAACTGCAGAACCGGTTCGAGCGCATGGTCCACCGGCGGATGAACGCGCGCGACAATCAGGCCTGGGTGGCGATGCGGATGATCGGCGACGCCGTCAACCGGACGAAGTCGGCCGACCCGAAGGCGGCGCGCGACCTGATGCTTTCGCCCGACTACGAGGTCGCCGACTTCAAGGGCGTCAAGCTGACGCTGAGGCCCTGGAACCTCCAGCTCCGCCAGCCGATCCTGCTGACCGACGGACGCGGCACCGTCAGCGTGTCGCCGCAGGAAGGCTTCCTCCACCGGGTGTCGGAGCTCGATACGCTCGGCCTCGACCAACCGGAGACGAAATGCAAGCTCAACTAGAGCGTTCCCGTCATTGCGAGGACCTCCGGACTGCGATCCGGGGGGACGAAGCAATCCAGAGGAGCGTAGGGCGCCCTGCAGCCCCTGGATTGCTTCCCCCCGGGCTCTTCGACCCGGGGGTCGCTCGCAATGACGGCAGTGGTCTGAGGCTCGCCGGCGCGCTCGCCCTCACGCTCGTCGCCGCCGCGCCGGCGCACGCGAATACCGCCTACGTCACCAACGAGAAGGGCAATTCGGTCTCGATCATCGACACGGCGACGATGGAGACGACGAAGACCGTCAAGGTTGGCCAGCGTCCGCGCGGACTGGCGCTCTCCAAGGGCGACGCCTTCCTGTTTGTCTGCCTCGGCGACGACGACACGATCCAGATCCTCGACACCAAGACGCTTCAGATCATCGGCGAGCTGCCGTCCGGCCCGGACCCGGAGCAGCTCCGTCTGAGCCCGGACGGCGCGACCTTGTTCGTCGCCAACGAGAACGATGCGCTCCTGACCGCAATCGACGTCGCCTCGCGCAAGGCGATCAGCGAGACGCCGGTCGGCGTCGAGCCGGAGGGCGTCGCGGTGAGCCCGGACGGCAAGACGGTGGTCGTCACCTCCGAGACGACCAGCATGGCCCATTTCATCGACTGGCCTGGCGACAAGTCGGTCGCCAATATCCTTGTCCCGTCCCGCCCGCGCTTCGCCGAATTCAAGCCGGACGGCTCGGAGGTCTGGGTCAGCTCGGAAGTGGGCGGCAAGGTCACGGTGATCGATCCGGTGAAGAAGACCGTGGTCCAGACGATCGCCTTCGACGTGCCGGGCCTGCGCCCGGAGGCGATCCAGCCGGTCGGCATTCGCTTCACCAGCGACGGCAAGCTCGGATTCGTCGCATTGGGGCCGGCCAACCGGGTCGCGGCGATCGACGCCGCGACCAAGCGAGTCCTCAAATACATCCTGGTCGGGCAGCGCGTCTGGCACCTTGCGCTAACCCCGGACGACAAGCAGCTTTACACCACCAACGGCGTCACCAACGACGTCACAGTCATCGACGTGCCCTCGCTGAAGGCGCTGAAGTCGATCCCCGTCGGGTCCTACCCGTGGGGCGTGGCGATCACCAGGCGATGAACGCCAATGCGCCCCTCCGGGACGCGGCGCTCGCGCCGGCGGCGCTCTCTGTCGAGCATGTTTCGCACGCCTATGGCGCGCGCAAGGCGCTCGAGGACGTGAGTTTCTCGGTTCTCCCCGCGACCTTCGCGGTGCTGCTCGGCCTCAACGGCGCGGGCAAGAGCACGCTCTTTTCCATCGTCACCCATCTCTACGGCGCTCAAGGTGGCGAGGTCAGCATCTTCGGCCACGACGTCGCGCGCCAGAGCGGCGCGGCGCTCGCCGAGCTTGGCGTCGTGTTCCAGAGCCGCACGCTCGATGCCGACCTCAGCGTCGAGCAGAACATGCTCTATCAGGGCGCGCTGCAGGGTATCGCTCCGCGCGAGGCGCGCGCCCGCGCCCGCGACCTCGTCGGCCGGATGGGGCTCGCCGACCGGCTGAAAGACCGCGTGCGCCAGCTTTCGGGCGGCCAGGCGCGGCGGGTCGAGATCGCGCGCGCGCTGCTGCACCGGCCTCGCCTCGTGCTGCTCGACGAGCCGACCGCCGGGCTCGACATCAAGGCGCGCGCCGATATTCTCGCGCTGACCCGCCGCCTCGTCGCCGAGGACGGCGTCGGCGTGCTGTGGACCACGCATCTCGTCGACGAGATCCGCCCAGACGACCAGGTCGTCGTGCTGCACAAGGGCCGCGTGCTGGCGAACGACCGCGCCGACGCGATCATAGCGGCGGCGAGCGCAGACTCGATTGGCACGGCCTTCAGCCGGCTGACCGGCGGGGCCGGCGAGGAGGACGCGTGAGCGCGGTCGCGGAAACCGCGCGCCGGCCGTTCGGCCTCGCCGCCTATCTCGTCTGCCTTCGCGGAATTGTCTGGCGCGAGAGCCTGCGCTTTCTCCATCAGCGCGAACGGTTCGTCTCGGCGCTGGTCAGGCCCTTGGTGTGGCTCTTCATCTTCGCCGCCGGCTTCCGCCAGACCCTCGGCATCTCGATCATTCCGCCCTACGAGACCTACGTCCTCTATGACGTCTACATCACGCCGGGCTTGATCGCGATGATCCAGCTGTTCAACGGCATGCAGTCGTCGCTGTCGATGGTCTACGACCGCGAGATGGGCTCGATGCGCATGCTGCTCGTCAGCCCCGCGCCTCGCTGGTTCCTGCTGACGTCGAAGCTCATGGCGGGCGTTGCGGTGTCGATCCTTCAGGTCTACGCCTATCTGGTGATCGCCTATTTCTGGGAGATCGAGCCGCCGTCGTGGTGGGGCTACGTCACGATCCTGCCGGCGCTCGTGCTGTCGGGCCTGATGCTCGGTGCGCTCGGCATGGTGCTGTCGTCGCTGATCAAGCAGCTCGAGAATTTCGCCGGCGTGATGAATTTCGTGATCTTCCCGATGTTCTTTGCTTCGTCCGCGCTCTATCCGCTGTGGCGGGTGCAGGAGGGAAGCCCCTGGCTTGCCACCGTCTGCGCATTCAACCCGTTCACCCATGCGGTCGAACTGATCCGCTTCGCCTTCTGGGGAAAGTTCGATCCCGTGGCGTTCGCGGTGGTGTTCGGCTGCACGATCGTGTTCCTCGCCGTGGCGGTCGTCGCCTACGATCCGTCGCGCGGCATGCTGATGCGGCGCGGCGGATGAAGGGGAGAGACCATCTGTTGAAGAGCACGGCGATGCACGCTGGCGATCTCCTCCCCCCCTGTGGGGGAGGTCTGAGGAGGGGGGTCGCGCGATGCTTTCAAAGCTTGCCTTCAGTCCACTCTTCGCTTGAGAAGGCGGCGCGACCCCCCGCCCCGGCCCTCCCCCACAAGAGCTTGCGCCCGGGCGCGCGCAAGCGCGGCCCGGGTGGGGGAGGGGGCGCGCGTCGCCCGCTTCTGGGAGGCTTTACTCGGTCGGCGCGCATGAAAGTCGTCGCCTCGCTCCTCGCGGCGACGGCCCTCCTCGCCTCGGGGTGCGCCGAGGCGGCCGACACGATCCGCCTCGCCGTGCAGAAGACCGGCACGGTCGCCTGGGAGATCGCGGCGATGAAGGCGCTCGGCCTCGACAAGGCGGAAAACCTCGACATTGAGACGACCGAGCTCGCCACCACCGGTTCCGGCAAGATCGCGCTTCAAGGCGGAGCGGCCGACCTGATCGTCTCGGACTGGCTGTGGGTCGCGCGCGAGCGCACGCTCGGCGACAAGCTGTTCTTCACGCCCTATTCGACGGCGCTCGGCGCCGTGATGACGCCGAAGGACTCGCCGGTCCACGCGCTCTCCGATCTCGCCGGCCGCTCGCTCGGCGTCGCCGGCGGGCCGCTCGACAAGAGCTGGCTGATGGTCCAGGCCGCCGCACGCAAGGACGGGAAGGATCTCGCCAAGGCCGCCCGCCCGGCCTACGGGGCGCCGCCGCTGATCGCCGAGAAACTCATGAGCGGGGAACTCGACGCCGCGCTCGAATTCTGGACCTTCAGCGTCGGTCTCGAGGCGCGCGGCTTCCGCCGAGCGATCGACATGGCCGATGTCGAGAAGGCGCTCGGCGCGAGCGGCCCGGTGGCGATGACCGGCTACGTCTTCACCGAAGCATTCGCCAAAAGCCACGGCGACGCGCTCCGGCGCTTTCTCGCCGCCGCGGCCGAGGCGCGCGAGGCGCTGGCGAGCGAGCCTGCGCTGTGGACGCCGATCAAGGCGCTTATGCATCTGACCGACGACGCCGCGCTCGCCACCTACCGCAGGCGCTACGCCGAGGGCGTGCCGAAACGCTCGGTCGCCGAAGCGGCGAAGGACGCCGAGGCGCTTTATCGCGCGATCGTCGCCGTCGGCGGGGCGGACCTCACCGGCGGCGCAACGGCGCTCGACACGACGCTGTTCTTCGACCCGAACGCGGCAAGGTGAGACTTGGCCGCGCGGCTCCTCTCGCTCGGCGCGCTTCTCGCGATCTGGATCGTCGCGGCCCATTTCGGCGACCCGCGCCGTCTGCCCGGACCCGTCGCGGTCTTCTCCGAGATGGCCAAGGCCGCCGCTTCGGGCGAGCTTTTCGCCGCGATGGGAATCACGATGGCGCGCGTTTTGGCGGCCTTCACGCTCGCCATGGCGCTCGGCTCCGCGCTCGGCTACGCGATGGGGCGGCGCGCGCTTATAGACCGTCTCGCCGACCCGTGGGTCGTGGTGCTCCTCAACCTGCCGGCGCTGGTGATCATCGTGCTGCTCTACATCTGGGCGGGCCTCAACGAGACGGCGGCGATCGCCGCGGTGGCGCTGAACAAGCTGCCGAACGCCACCGTGACCATTCGAGAAGGCGCACGCGCCCTCGATCCCGCCCTCGACGAGATGGGGCGGGTTTTCGCCTTCGGCCCGTGGAAGCGCCTGCGCCACATCGTCCTGCCGCAGCTCGCGCCCTACATCGCCGCCGCGACCCGCTCCGGCCTGTCGCTGGTGTGGAAGATCGTGCTGGTCGTCGAGCTCATCGGCCGGCCGAACGGCGTCGGCTTCGAGATCAACGAGGCCTTCCAGCTTTTCGACGTCGCAATGCTGCTCGCCTACGCCTTGCCGTTCACGGCGGTGATGCTGGTCGTCGAAGCCCTCGTGGTTCAGCCCTTTGAACGCCATGTCTCCCGCTGGCGGCCCCGGCCCGCTTGACGTCCGCATCGCGCGGAAGCGCGTCGCGAACGCAGCCGGGCAAGAGGTCGAGATCCTCGCCAATCTCGCCTTCCGGCTCGACGCCGGCGAAGTCGGCGCGCTGATCGGACCGTCCGGCTGTGGCAAGTCGACCTGCTTGCGGATCGTCGCCGGCCTCGACGACCGATTCGACGGCGCGGTCGAACGCCCAGCCGGACCGCTCGCCATGGTCTTTCAGGAGCCCCGGCTTCTCCCGTGGCGTAGCGTCGAGGACAACATTCGCCTCGCTGCGCCCCACATCGGCGCGGCCGAGATCGAAGCGCTCTTGAAGCCGCTCGGGCTCGCCGACCACCGCGCGCATTTCCCCGGCGAGCTGTCGCTGGGCCTTGCTCGGCGAGTGGCGCTCGCGCGCGCCTTCGCCGTCCGCCCCTCGCTCCTGCTGCTCGACGAGCCGTTCGTTTCGCTCGATGGGCCGCTCGCGCTCGCGGTCGAGCGCGAGCTTGCCGCGCTGCTCGCCGAGCGCTCGGTCACCACGGTCATCGTCACCCACGACGTCGGCGAAGCGATCCGGCTTGCCGACCGCATATTCGTCTTGTCCTCCCGCCCGGCGCGGGCGATCGGCGAGATCCAGGTCGGGCGGCCCCGCGAGAGCAAAAGCGCCGCAGAAGTCCGATCGATCGAAGCGCACATTGAGGCGTTGGCGCCCTAACTGCCGCTGGACATGGGAAAGATCGTTTGTACCTTGCCGGACCACGACGCGCCAGTGTAACGTACTGAATATATTCTAAGCACCACAATAGTACTGTCAGGCGCTGCGTTAGACAAACGCCGGGTGAGGAGGGAGGAAAAGATGGGTCGTCTGGCCTCCGCCCATCATGCGGACCGGGTCATCAAAGCGATCGAAGGCGGCGACGCCGCAAACTCGGCGCTTGCCGCGTCCTGGCGCCGCTCGGGACGACTGCATGCGCTCGATCCGGCCAGTCTCGCCCCCTCCGTCCGCCTTCCTGCCGCGGACGTGGCGGCGGCGCGCGAACGGCTGGGTCCGTTGTTGCGGGTCGCCCAGCCGAGCCTCGATCGCCTGCTTCTCGCGGTCGGCGGCGTCGGCTGCTCCGTTCTGCTTGCCGACCGCGAGGGGGTTGTCGTGGAGCGGCGAGGCGAGCCGTGCGACGACCCGATCTTTGAGGGCTGGGGGCTCTGGACCGGCGGGGTCTGGAGCGAGAAGGTCGAGGGCACCAACGGAATCGGAACGTGCCTTTTCGAGCAGCGCGCGGTGACGATCGATCGCGAGCAGCATTTCTTTTCCCGCAATGCGCTCCTCATGTGCACGACAGCGCCGATCTACGACGAGCGTGGCGAGCTCGTCGCCGCGCTCGACCTCTCCTCGTGCCGCGCCAATCTGACCGAGGGCTTCGCGAGGCTGATCGCGACCGCCGTCTCGGATGCCGCCCGCGGGATCGAGTCCGAGAATTTCCGCCTGGCCTTTCCGCGTGCGCGGATCCTGCTTGCGGCGGCGGGCGATCGCTCCGGCCCGGCGTTGCTGGCCGTCGATCGGGACGACCTCCTCGTTGGGGCGACCCGCGCCGCCCGACAGGCCCTTGGCGTCAATGCGCAGACGCTCGCAAGGCCACGGCCTGCGGCAGACATCATGGGCCGCGCCGATGCCGCAGCCGACGACATCGACGCCGCCGAACGGGCCGTGTTGCAGCGCGCTCTGGCGCGTACGGGAGGAAATGTCTCGAAGGCGGCCAAGGACCTCAACCTGTCGCGCGCCACGCTGCACCGCAGGATGAAACAGCTCGGCTTGCATCGCTGAAGCCGAAGTCGAAGAGAAGTGTCGCAGAACTGCGACAGTTCGTCGCCGACCTCAGCGCATACCCGCTATGCTTCAGCCGCATTCCCGGGCCATCCTCTCCCTCAGCGCCGCCACCGTCGGCGTCCTTCACGGGAGGAACCTCATGTACCAGGCAGCCATCGACAAAATTGCGGCGCGCGGGCTGATTCGCGACAAGTACGATAACTTCATCGGCGGCAAATGGGTCGCCCCGGTCGAGGGGCGCTATTTCGACAATCCGAGCCCGATCACCGGCAAGCGGCTGTGCTCGATCCCGCGCTCGTCGGCCTTGGACATCGAGCTTGCGCTCGACGCCGCCCATGCCGCCAAGGACGCCTGGGGCAGGACCTCGGTCGCCGACCGTTCCAACATCCTGCTCAAGATCGCCGACCGTATGGAGTCCAATCTCGATCTTCTCGCGCTGGTCGAAACGCTCGACAACGGCAAGCCGATCCGCGAGACGACCCACGCCGACCTGCCGCTCTGCGTCGATCATTGGCGTTATTTCGCCGGCGCGCTACGCGCCCAGGAGGGCTCGCTCGGCGAGATCGACCACGACATGGTCGCCTATCACTATCATGAGCCGCTCGGCGTCGTCGGCCAGATCATCCCGTGGAACTTCCCGCTCTTGATGGCAGTCTGGAAACTCTGCCCCGCGATCGCCGCCGGCAATTGCGTCGTCCTGAAGCCCGCCGAACAGACGCCGCTCGGCATTCTGGCGCTGATGGAACTGATCGGCGATCTCTTGCCCGCGGGCGTCCTCAACATCGTCAACGGGTTTGGCCTCGAGGCCGGCAAGCCGCTCGCCCAGAGCAAGCGCATCTCGAAGATCGCCTTCACCGGCGAGACGACCACCGGCCGGCTCATCATGCAGTATGCGTCGGAGAACCTGATCCCGGTCACGCTCGAGCTCGGCGGCAAGTCGCCCAACATCTTCTTCGCCGACGTGATGGAGGCGGACGACGAGTTCTTCGACAAGGCGCTCGAAGGCTTCGCCATGTTCGCGCTCAACCAGGGCGAGGTCTGCACCTGCCCGAGCCGCGCGCTGGTCCAGGAATCGATCTACGACAAGTTCATGGAGCGCGCGGTCGAGCGCGTGAAGAAGGTCAAGCAGGGCCACCCGCTCGATCCGGCGACAATGATCGGCGCCCAAGCCTCGAGCGACCAGCTCGAGAAGATCCTCTCCTACATCGACATCGGCCGTGGCGAAGGCGCGCAAGTGCTGACCGGCGGCCACCGCGCGAAACTCGAGGGCGAGCTCGAGGGCGGCTACTATGTTGAGCCGACGATCTTCGCCGGCAACAACAAGATGCGCATCTTCCAGGAGGAAATCTTTGGGCCGGTCGTGTCGGTGACCAAGTTCAAGGACGAAGAGGAAGCGCTGGCGATCGCCAACGACACGCTTTATGGCCTCGGCGCGGGCGTGTGGACCCGCTCCGGCTTGCGTTACTATCGCGTCGGCCGCGGCATCCACGCGGGCCGCGTCTGGATCAACTGCTATCACGCCTATCCCGCTCATGCGGCGTTCGGCGGCTACAAGCAGTCAGGCTTCGGGCGCGAGACCCACAAGATGATGCTCGACCACTATCAGCAGACCAAGAACCTCTTGATCAGCTATTCGACGAAGGCGCTCGGCTTCTTTTGAGCGAGGCCGAGCGACTGCAGGGCGGGGTCGACGACCCTCCCGTGCGACGCCGCGCACGACCAGGCGGAGGCGAGTCTCCGCCTGCCCTTTTTTCGGAGGCGACGCCGATGGTTCAGCGCGTGCTCATCACCGACGCCGCAGCGGCGATGGTGGACAAACTCAAGGGCCAGCACGGGCCGCTGATGTTTCATCAGTCGGGCGGCTGCTGCGACGGCTCGGCCCCGATGTGCTTCCCGGCCGGCGAGTTCAAGGTCGGCGGCCAAGATGTGCGGATCGGCGAAATCGCCGGCTGCCCCTTTTACATCGGGGCGGCGCAATTCGAGTACTGGCGACACACGCAACTCATCATCGACGTCGTCCCCGGTCGCGGCGCCGGCTTTTCGGTGGAAGCCCCCGAAGGCGTCCGCTTCCTCACCCGCAGCCGGGTCTTCACCGGCGAGGAGGCGGAGGCGCTCGCGGTCGACGGCGATCCACCGCGGGGCGGTCAGTGATGAAAATCGAACGCTTGGCGCCTGAGCAAAGGTTCAAAAAGCGGCGGACCTCGGGACTTCCGACCAGACGCGGGCCAACGTACCCGTTTTCCAAGATGCCGTCCGCCACTTGATGATGACGACCTCGTCCTCCGGCGTGACGACCTGTTCCGTCCTGAAACGCGCAAGCGTCCCTTGAACTTCGTCCGCCCCGTCGCAGCCGACGAATAGATACAGCGCGCGCCCCGGGGCCTTGGTAGCTCGCTCCTGCTTCTCCAGCCGGAGTTGTAGTGAGTTCTTCGGATACGCCCCCGTTGGCTTCAGCAGCATCCTCCAGCCTCTGGAGGCGCTCCTCGAGGTCAGTCGCCTCGATGGCCTGGCGGTGTTGGCGAGCAGGCGGATCAATCGGCCGCCTAGCGGTGATCTCGCTGCCGATTGCGGCTTGGGCGAGCGCGCCCGACGCAGCAACCAAGTTTTTCACGGCCATGATCCGAAACAGGGCGTCGCCATCACGTCACGATGCTGGCGAACTTCCGCAATGGGCGGAGAGCGGCTGTCCGCTCGAATTCAGTTCGAATTCGTGTACAGGCGAATGGACGCAGAGTTGGGAAAACCGAGCGGTGGTCAATCTTCCCCTAACCGCGATATGCCAATGAAAAACCCCGGTTGGCTTTCCTGAGCCTCAACAATACGCCCAACGCGATCTGCTCACCCGCGAATTCATACGCACAGCGATCTTGCGCACATGGCGGTCGAGTTGGATGCGCGCATCGATCTTCTCGATCGGGGTGAAGGTCGTTCACTCTCCGCTGACCGTCCGCTCGCTGTCAGCCTCTGTTGCATGCGATCGAGCAAGCGGCATCGATCACCTCGAACAGAGCGCGACCGGCCGCGCCCTCTGCACAGATCTCTTGGAGGCTGCATTCGATTGCGCGGCGTGCCGCCTTGAGCGCGGCGTCGAGTTCGTGAGCAGAATAGCGACCGGCGACTTTTAGCAGGACCGCGGCGCGTTCGATCGCGCGCTGGTCGAGATGTCGTACCATGGGTATCTCCGCGACACCCCGTAGAGCCGTCTGGAACTTTCCCGGACCGACGCGGCTACCGCCACAGGCGTCGCGCGATTGCGGGGTCCAACGCCGTGAGCGGCATCATAGCGCGCGCTGAAGCGGCGTAGGGTCGTTCCAGAGAAGACGATGCTTCGCCTTAGCGGTCCGGAAAGGCTCCGGCGATAGCATGAGGAGCGCTGGCTGAGCTATCCCCGCTCGACTGCTCGCCGGCCGCCGCCGCCACACCTGTCTAAGGGAGTTCTAGGCGGGCGGTGGCGGCGGTAGCGGTTTCGTCCTCAACAGGTCATCTCATGTCGATGCCGTCCCCTCCCTGTGCCGAAAAGGGCCGCTCCCCTCGCGTCCGGCGCCTTCGCCGAGCTCGTTGCGTCTTCAACAACGGGTCGTCATCGCTCGACGTGACGCTCCGCAACATTTCGCGGACCGGCGCAAACATCGCGGGCGACGCGCTGAACTGCCTTCCGCCGACGTTCGAGTTCCAAATCCTCGACGGCTTCAGCGGCTATTCGGGTCGCCGAGCCCGCCTCGTCTGGTCGAGAGGCGCGACGGCGGGCATCGAGTTCACCGACTGAAGACGCGCGCTGGCTTGAGCTTCCTGCTCGCTAACCCAACTTCCGCGATTTTCTAAGCAGAGTCCTTTTATTTCAATAAGATAGGACATTTGTTAGTCACTATGAACTCGGGTCCATCTCTGTAATGGCCCTCTACCCTCGAATCGCCTTGCAGATGTTAACCCACTAACAATCACAGAAGCGCCTTGAATACAACGTTTACGCCGCACATTTTAGTCACTATTTTCTAACTTCGCGCTACGCCTCCCACGCACATCAAGTATTTCCAATGACTTAATCTTCCTTGCGAGGTCGCCGGGCTGAAAAATCAGTCGCCCACTGCGGAAGTTGGGCTAAGCTCCAGGCGCGGCCAGCCTCAGGCCCGCCCACCGTTCGCCAATGACTCGACCAGCCGCAACGCCACGTCGCTATAGCTTTCGCTGGGGCGGCGCATGCGTCGTCGCTTCGCCGCCTCGAGCCGCGAGCGGCTGCAACTCGCAGTCGAGAGAGCGCGGATGATCGCGTGAAACCTATTACCTCAATGCGTTGGAATGCCCACCCGCGATCAGACCCCGCAGCGATCGGTAAGCCAGCGCGCCATAGTCGCGGCAAGGCTGTCGAACATGAGGCAGGGTGCGCGGACCGATCTGGAACCTTCGGCAAATTTGCCGGAGGTCTCTCAGTCGTCCGCCGCATCGATGCTGAACGTGTCGGAGCGAACAGTGCGCGACGCCGCGAAGGTCGGGGACACCGCCGCGCCGGAGATCCGCCAGGCCGTCGATCGCGGCAAGCTGGCGGTCAGCGCGACGGCCCAAGCTGTGAAGCTGCCGCCCGCGCAGCAGCGCAGCAGTGCGGAGGCCGCGGAGGCCGGCGCAACCAACGCCGTTCGCTCGGCCATCAAGCAGACCGCTCGCGCAGAGCGCGAGACCGAGCGCGGCTCCCGAAAAGTAGCGCTTCCCGACAAGAAATATGGCGTCATCCTTGCAGATCCGGAGTTGCGGTTCGAACCTTGGTCGCGCGAGACAGGTGCGGGACCGAGCTGCCGGCAACCATCGACGAGAAAGTTCGGAAGCAGGAAGAGCCATGCTCGCTGCCAGCCGTTCAGATCTGCCTCCCGGCCCCAAATATAGAGGTAGTGGGGGCTTCCCCCACCCGGACAGTGGTGAGGGCTCCCCCCTTGGAACGAGCCTCGGTTCGGTGTGCGTTTCCCCTACCGACGGCAGTGGGGTCTCCCCACTGAAAGTTCTGTCTTGGACAACGGGGCGAGTGGCGCGTCCCTGTTCATTGTCATCCTGCGTCCGACACGTGAGTTGTTGTGGATGAAGTCGACCCCGGCTCGACCAAAAGCGGGGCGCGAGCCTGTGGCGAGCCTTCGGCCGATCCTCTTGCGTACGGTCAGGCATTCCTCGCGCTAAAATGGATACGTCTCAAAGGCGAAGCCAATATTTGAAACGCGGTGCTGCATTCCTATTCGATTGTGGGACCAGCTGTGGAGGGCCGTAGACGGTCCGAATTTGTAACCTATTGATGTCAAATAGGAAAACGGCCAAAATTGGTGCCCAGGAAAGGACTCGAACCTTCACGGCTTGCACCGCTGGTACCTGAAACCAGTGCGTCTACCAATTCCGCCACCTGGGCACGGCGCGCTTCATAGTTGCGGGAGCGGGGCGCTGTCAATGGCGCGCTAAAGCGGCACGGGCGCCCGCTTATCGGGCGGCGTCTCGATCTGGCGCGAGGCAATCGCGGCGGGCGGCCGGCGTGCCTGCGGCCGGCGCATGGCCTTGATCTTGCGTGCCTTGCGGAATCCCCTCGCTGCGTGCGACACCCCTCGTTCAGGCCTGTTGGAGACGCCCTCGATGGCTTTTGAACCGACGCCCGCTTCCGCCCAATCCCACGCCGGCGCCGAGCCCGACGACAAGGACAAGCCGCTGCGAGACGACATCCGTCTGCTCGGCCGCATTCTCGGCGACACGGTGCGCGAGCAGGAGGGCGAGGAGACCTTTGAACTCGTCGAACACATCCGCCAGGCCTCGATCCGCTTCCATCGCAACAACGAGCCCGGCGCCCGGCGCGAGCTCGAAGCGACCCTCGACAGCCTGTCGGCCGACCAGACGCTCGCGATCGTGCGGGCCTTCAGCTACTTCTCGCATCTGGCCAACATCGCCGAGGACCAGCATCACATCCGCCGCAATCGCGCCCATGTGGCGGCCGGCTCCGCGCCGCGCCCGGGCTCGCTCGCCTACGCCTTCCATCACCTTCGCCATCACATCAGCCAGTCGAACATCGCGCCCGAGGCGGTCAGCGCATTCTTTGACGGCGCGCTGGTGAGCCCGGTGCTCACCGCCCACCCGACCGAAGTGCGACGCAAGAGCACGCTCATCCGCGAACTCGAGATCGCCGACCTTCTCGACGAGCGCGACCATGCCCGAAGCGACGCCGCCGAGCTCGCCGCGATCGAAGACAAGCTGAGGCGCGCGGTGCTGATCCTGTGGCGCACCAATCTCTTGCGCCAGAAGCGGCTGCTCGTCATCGACGAGGTCGCCAACGGCCTCTCCTATTACGACTACACCTTCTTCAACGAGCTGCCGCGGCTCTACGGCGAGATCGAGGACGCCCTCGGCGTGTTCGACCCCGGCCGGCGCGGGGCGCGCGTGCCGTCTTTCCTGCGCATCGGCTCGTGGATCGGCGGCGACCGCGACGGCAACCCGTACGTGACCTCCGAGGTGCTCAACGAAGCCGTGCGGCGCCAGAGCGCCCGCGCGCTCGCCTACTACCTCGACGAACTGCACGAGCTTGGCGGAGAACTGTCGCTCGCCTCGGGCCTCGCCAAGGTCAGCGCCGAACTCGCCGCGCTCGCCGACCGCGCCGACGACGATGCGCTCACCCGCAGCAAAGAGCCCTACCGCCGCGCGATCGCCGGCATGTACGCCCGCCTCGCCGCGACCGCGCGCGACCTCGACCACGTCGTGGCGCTGCGCCATCCGATCGTCGATGCGCCAGCCTATGCGTCGGTCGGGGAGCTCGCCGCCGATCTCGACGTGATCGACGCGTCGCTCAGGGCGAACGGCGGGACGATCATCGCCCGAGGGCGCCTGAGGGCGCTCCGTCGCGCCGTGGATGTATTCGGCTTCCACCTGGCGCCGATCGACCTTCGGCAGAATTCCGACGTGCACGAGCGCACGGTGGCGGAGCTTTTCGCCGCGGTCTCGCCGGGCCTCGACTATCGGCGCTTAAGCGAGGACGAGCGGGTCGCGCTGCTGAGCCGCGAACTCGTCTCCGCGCGGCCGCTCTTCTCGCCCTTCCTCGCCTATGGCGAGGAGACGGCCGGCGAACTCGGCGTCTTCCGCTGCGCGGCGGCGATCCGCGCCCGCTACGGCGCCGGCGCGATCCGGACCTCGATCATCTCGAAGACCGACAGCGTCTCCGACATGCTGGAGCTGGCGCTGCTCTTGAAGGAAGTCGGGCTCGTCGCGGCGGCGGGCTCGACGGCGCTCGCCATCGTGCCGCTGTTCGAGACGATCAGCGATTTGCGCAACTGCGTCGGCGTCATGGACCGGCTGCTGTCGATCTCAGAATACCGCAAGCTCGTCGTATCGCAGGGCGGCGAGCAGGAGGTGATGCTCGGCTATTCCGACTCCAACAAGGACGGCGGCTTCGTCACCTCGGGGTGGGAATTGTACAAGGCCGAGATCGGCCTCGTCGAGGTGTTCCGCAAGCACGGCGTGCGCATCCGCCTGTTCCACGGTCGCGGCGGCTCGGTCGGCCGCGGCGGCGGCCCGAGCTACGACGCGATCCTCGCCCAGCCGGGCGGCGCGGTGCAGGGGCAGATCCGCATCACCGAGCAGGGCGAGATCATTTCCAGCAAATATTCCAACCCCGATGTCGGCCGCCGCAACCTCGAAACCCTGGTCTCGGCGACGCTCGAGGCGACGCTCTTGCGCGACGAGAGCCCAGCGCCCGATCCCGCCTTTCTCGATACGATGGAGGAATTGTCGAAGGCCGCCTACGCCGCCTATCGCGGCCTCGTCTACGAGACCGAGGGCTTTGTCCGCTATTTCTGGTCGTCGACCGTGATCACCGAGATCGCGACCCTGAACATCGGCTCGCGCCCGGCCTCGCGCAAGAAAACGCAGGCGATCGAGGATCTTCGCGCCATCCCCTGGGTGTTCTCCTGGGCGCAGTGCCGGCTGATGCTGCCGGGCTGGTTCGGTTTCGGCTCGGCGGTCAAGGCCTATCTCGAGGCGCATCCGGAGACCGGGCAGGAGGCGCTGCGGGCCATGCACCAGCGCTGGCCGTTCTTCCAGACGCTTCTTTCCAACATGGACATGGTGCTGTCGAAGTCGAGCCTCGCCATCGCCTCGCGCTATGCGCGGCTCTGCGACGACGTGCCCTTGCGGGAAAAGATCTTCGCCCGCATTTCGCAGGAATGGCGCGATTCGGTCGAGGCCTTGAACGCGATCATGGAGCAGCCGAAACTCCTCTCCAGCAACCCGCTGCTCGACCGCTCGATCCGCAACCGCTTCCCCTATCTCGATCCGCTGAACCACGTGCAGGTCGAGCTTTTGAAGCTGCACCGGTCGCGCGCGTCGAGCGAGAAGGTGCTGACCGGCATCCAGATCACCATCAACGGCATTTCGGCGGGCTTGCGGAACAGCGGGTAGGCTCGCGGTCGAGAGCGCCGCCGGCCGGCGCAATGCAATTCGACGTCTTGTGGGCATCGCAAGCCGCGGCGACCGAGGTCACGCGTCGGACGGAAAGCGATCGCGGACCTGCACGACCTGCACACGGGTTCTTTCGACCTGCCGGCCGCCGAAGAAGGCTGCTCCAGACAGCGCCCGCGCGCCCGGCTCGATTTGACGCCACCCTGGCCCGGCGCCGGCGCTTTCATCGCTCGTCGGCATGCGTCGCAAGGCCGGGGTTCCGGCGGCGGTCGAGCGGTTTCCCGGCCCGTCGGCGCAAGCGTCTCGCGACAAATGTATCGAGTTTCATGGCTGGCCCCTATCCCTCCGCCGCCCGGGCCTAGCCTCACTCTTGCATAGGCGGTAAGCCCAATCGGGCCCACGAAACGAGGCCGGCGCAAGGAGTTCCGCTCGCATGACTGAAACGATCGCCGCGCTCGTCGCCGCCCATGCCGGCGGGAAGCCCCCGACCGCGACCGTCGAGGAGACTTACGCGCGCATCGCGGCCCATGACGATCCGGCTTTGTTCATCACGCTCCGGCCGAAAGCCGAGGCTATGGCTGCGGCCGAGCGTCTCGCGGCCGAAGGACCGGCGGCGAAACCGCTCTACGGCGTTCCCTTCGCGGTCAAGGACAATATCGACGTCGCCGGGTTGCCGACGACGGCGGCTTGTCCGGCCTTCGCCTACACGCCTCGGCGCTCGGCCTTCGTGGTCGAGGCGCTCGAGCGCGCCGGGGCGATCGTCGTCGGCAAGACCAACCTCGACCAGTTCGCCACTGGCCTCGTCGGCGTCCGATCGCCCTACGGCGTCCCGCGCAACGCGCTCAGCCCCGACCTCATCCCCGGCGGGTCGAGCGCCGGATCGGCGACGGCGGTCGGGGCGGGGCTCGTGCCCTTTTCGCTCGGCACCGACACGGCGGGGTCGGGCCGCGTACCGGCGGCGCTGAACGGCATCGTGGGCCTGAAGCCCTCGCTCGGCGCGCTGTCGGCGGCCGGCGTCGTGCCGGCCTGCCGAACGCTCGATACGATCTCGGTCTTCGCGCTCGACGTCGCTGACGCCTTCGCCGTCTACGAGGTCGCCGCCGGCTATGACGAGCGCGACGCCTATTCCCGGCGCTTCCCACGGCCGCAGCTGTCGGGCGTCCCTCGCGGCTTGCGGATCGGGACGCCCCGCGCGGACCAGTTGCAGTTCTTCGGCGACGCCGAGGCCGAGGCCGCGTTCGCCCGCGACCGAAAGAGCGTCGAGGCGCTCGGGCTCGAGATGGTCGAATTCGACTTCGAGCCCTTCGCCGAGGTCGCCCGGACGCTGTACGAGGGCCCTTGGGTCGCCGAGCGCTACGCGGCCGTGAAGCCCCTGATCGAGACGAACTCGAAGGCCCTGCATCCGGTCACTCGCGCGATCATCGAAACCGCGCGGAAGTTTGACGCGGTCGCGACGTTCGAGGCGTTCTACGCGCTCGCCGAGCGGCGGCGGAAGGCCGAGCGCGCGCTCGCGACCTTCGACATCATGCTGGTCCCGACCATGCCGCGTCCCTACACGGTCGCCGAGGTCGAGGCCGAGCCGGCGCTGCTCAATTCGCGGCTCGGGACCTATACAAATTTTGTCAATCTGCTCGATCTTTGCGCTTTCGCCGTGCCGTCGGGCATGCGGAACGACGGCTTGCCGTCGAGCGTGACGCTGATTGCGCCTTGCGGCGCGGACGGCCTGATCGCCGGCCTCGCCGCGGCCATCCACGCCCGCTCGGGCGCGCCGATGGGCGCGACCGGGCGGCCGGCGCCGCGACCGCCAAAGGCCGCGCTCGCGCCGCCGCCGGGCCGGATCGGGCTCGCCGTGGTCGGCGCGCATCTTTCGGGCCTGCCGCTCAACCGCGAGCTTGTCGAGCTTGGCGCTGGGTTCGTGGCCGAGGTCGAGACGGCGCCGGACTATCGCCTCTTCGCCCTTGCCGGGGCCGAGCCGGCAAAGCCGGGCCTCCTCCGGGTGGCCGACGGCGCCGGGGCGGCGATCAAGGCGGAGGTCTGGGCGCTCGACCCGGCGGCTTTCGGCGCTTTTGTCGCTGCAATCCCGGCGCCGCTCGGGGTGGGGAGCGTGCGGCTCGCCGGCGGCGCGAGCGTCAAGGGCTTTCTGGTCGAGCCCGAAGGCATCGCCGGAGCAACCGACATCACCGGTTTCGGCGGCTGGCGCGGCTACCTTGGGTCGCGAGGCGCAGCAAACTGAGCCGCTGCCAGGTCGCATGACATTTGGATTTCCTCAGCCCTCCGCTGGGAGACGTCGGGGCTCCGCGAATTCCGGCTTTTGGAGGGTTGGATGAATTTGGAATTCCTTGGATTCTCTCGACCGAAATGAACCCTTTCAAGGGGTTACGGGCGGACTGGGAGCGAATTTATTTTTTCATGCAGCCTTTCCCGAAAAGGCGCGCGCATCCCCATGGGCGCCTGTTCAAACCGGTTGGGCTTCGTCTGACGCTCGCATGATGGGATTATACTGCGTTTGTGCTTTTCCGCAAGAAAATGCCATGTCCGCGCCTTCCAGGCGGCGTACGCGCATCTCTATGGCGAATCTATGATGGACCCATCGCTCATGAGGCGCCTCATCCAGGGCGAACCAGGCCACGTCCTGCAGCTGGTCTTGGGGGCCATGTCGGCTTGAAACGATCTTCCGGCTCGCCGAACCGGTCAGAACTGTCGGCGAGCGCCCGTCCGAAAATCTCGGCGAGTCCCTCATCAACAAGCACGGGGCTCGAGGACGCTGTCCTCAGATAGGCTCGAGGCTCAGCACGCCCTTGCACTCGACAAGACGGCCGAACGGCGTCCGCCATTCACGCGCGCCGTTGACGTCGGCTTCAAGGCTTGGGTCGATCTCGCCCGGCCAGATGCCGTGATTGGCGAGGTCAAGGGTGAATTGCAGCCTGGTCCGGTTCTTCGAAAACTTGTTGCGCAGCTGGATCAAGCTCTTGAGATTGTCGAGGGTCATATCACGCGCTTCTCTTCTCGATGCAACGAATGCCGACCCGGCATTTCCTCGGGATGCGACTCTAGATGGCCGAACTTGCGGGAGACTGTCGCCTGGCCGAGCGGCGGTCCCATTCCAGCCGGGCCGCCACCCGCCTGCACAAAGCCGCGCTGGCCGGCCGAGATGGGGGCGATCGATGCCCGCGAGGGGGCTCGTCGGCGCCATCGAACGGTCGGTCATGCGGCGTTGGTCTCGAACGGAAGCCTGACATTGGGGTCGACGAGGGGGCCGTGGGGCGTCTTTCGTCGCGCCAGGGCCGGGGATTGCGCGGGTGGCGGCGGGATCGAGCGTGAATTGCGGCCACGGCCCGCTTGCGAAAGCGGTTTTCGCGGTCGGACGCGGCTTATGAACCGGCCGGATTTATGCGGCGAGATCGTGGGGCGGTTGTGCGGATGCGTCCCGATCCGCGTCGAGGTCGGCCTCTGCGAGCTTGAGGTCGGCAAGCGCGTGGCTCAGGCCGAGCACGGTCGACTTGTAGCGCGCCTCCATGCCGCTCGAGGCCTCCGCCGCATCGCGCCAGAATTTCGCGCAACCCTCGGCCTCGTCCCGATCTCGCTGCGACTTGGCGATGGCCGCTTTGAGCGATTCTGTCTGCCGCTGAAGGCTGGCGTTGAGGTCCTCCATGGATTGCAACTTGGCGCGGAGGGTTTTAGCGCTGGCTTCCGGGGTCGCGTGGGTTGCGATGGACATGCTTTGCTCCGTTTGCTTGGGCATTGTCGGCTCCCGTTTTGGGAATGCGAGCCCAATGTAGCGGTAAAAAAACCTCTCGTCAAGCAAAGATTACGGTGTTAATACCGTCATTTTGTCGCAGCCTGATTCGGCGCCTCGCTGCAGGTTGTGACAGAAATCCAGCTCTCATTGCAGGTTGTGACAAATTGCCGCTATGCAACCCGGCAAACGACGTTTATCCTTGCGTAAGGGCTGTTAACAAGTTGGTTGCGAACATAAAACTGCGCGTATGCGAGACGACCATGCGGGAAAGGCGGGGACGTGCGGGACATCCTCAGGGCGGCGATTGCCGCTGAAAAACTAAAGTTACTTCAGACGCTTAGGGACGAATTGGGGGGTCAGAGACCGGAGCTCGTCGACGACATCGCCGCGTGCGATTCGCTGCTCGGACGGCTAGGACCGGCTCGGGTCGTCCTGTATCGGATCCGCGGCGAGGTGCTTCGGACCGGACCACTCGTCAAATGCAGAGCCGGTCCAGATACCGACCCATTTGCCAGAGCCGGCGCCCGCGCGCTTGATCGTCGGTTGTGTCGAAGGTTGTGACAAAACGCCGCCGCCGGGCCGCGAGAAGCGACGAAGGCGACTGGGGTCGGTTGTGCGGGACGCCACCCCAAGCCTTCTATTGCGTCCGAAAAAGGCGAATGGCTTCGGACACGAGCTGGCGCCTCTCATCGTCGGAGAATGGCCCGCCCCGCGGAGATCGCCGCGTGCGACTCGCGGCCAGCACGGCTCGGGCCAAAACGCGGCACTCCGCGTCCGACCCGAGACGAAGCGCTTCAAACGCCAGGGTCAACGCCAGAATTGCGTCGGCGTAGGGCAGGCTGACTGCCGCCTCCTTGGCCGTCTCCTCGGCCTCGGGCCCGTTGTGCCCGGTCAACAGCCACTCCGCGCTGGTTTTCAGGATCGGGGCGAGCGCAGCGAGCGTCGCGGTCGATATGCCCTTGCGCGCCCCGCTTTTCACGCCGCGCCGCAGGTTGCGGATTGCATCGGGCTTTCCGGCCGCCTGGGACGCGGCGTTTTCCGTCATGTTCAAGATTTTGAGCCGGGCCTCGATCCTCTCGAGCACCTCGCTGAGTTGCATATCGGTGGTCATAGCTGTGGTCGTTCCGGTAGGTGAACTCTTGACGACCGCACACGATGTGCGGTATAAATACCTATCATGAGCGAAACACCCCCCCTCTCCGCCGTCGTTGGCGACCGCGCGGCGCCGGATTTCCCCGTCCTGGCGGCTAAGTCGGGACTCTTCACTCACTCCGTGAAGCTCACGCCATTTCTCCACTGCATCGACGTCAGCTTGAGCCGTTGCGTCGGGGCGGCGCGCTCGTCCTTCAATAATCGGTTCGACGCGCGAGTGTCCGTACATGGAGATTATCCGTCTGCGGTAAAGCCACCGGACTCATAGCACAACCAGATCGGTTATTCGAGTCCCCATATTTGTGGATGTAGCCGACCGGAACCCGAAACTTGTGGATAACCTGCGGCGAGCCGCCGCAACTTTCAGAGGAGCGAACCCCATGCCGAAACAGATTGACAGTCAAGACCGAGACCCTTGGGCCGATTGTGACGGGCATCTCGAAGACTTGAGGCGCGCCTATCCCTCCGGTCCGCCAACCGACGTCCGGGTCCGGCCCATGCGCGCCGTGACCTGGCGGCCTCTGGCGCTTGGACTCATCACCTCGCCAGGGGCGCTCTGCGCCGCGCTGGGAGAGGCGGCGTGACGTCGCAAGGCAGTCGAATTCATCATCCGCCGCGGCGCGCGCTTCGGCGCCGCCGCCGCGTGCAAAACCTACGCTGAAATCGAGAGGCTTTCATGACAACGATGGTCGATCTCGAGCGGACATACCTGCAATTGCAGCGCCGTCTCGACGAACTTGAATGTGAACGGGACGACGCGCGCGCACGCGTCGCCGAGCTGGAGGAGGCGCTTTTCCGTCCGGACTTCCGGGTTCCGCCGGAGTGGAAACTCAGACGGCAGGAGGTGACGCTGCTCGGGGCGCTGATCGCCTCCGGCGACGCAGTGCTCACACGGGCGGCGATGATGTCCGCGCTCTACGGGTCGGACGACTGGGCGACGCCGAAAATCATCGACGTCATCATGTGCAAGATGCGCACGAAACTGAAGCCGCATGGAATCACAGTCGAGACGGTCTGGGGGCGCGGCTATCGGCTGTCGCGTGCGGCGCGCGAGAGGATTTCTGCGATCGGCTCGCCGGGCGACTCGCTCGTTCGCGAGGCCTCGGCGCTCTACTGGAACGGGCGGATCTCCCGCGACGAGCTCACGCGGCGGCTCGAGGCGGCGCGACTTGCGGCGTGAGGCTGAATCGCGCTTCGCTTCGCCGCCCGAACTCGGCGGGAGCGAGGCTGACGGTCAAAAAACGAGCTTGCCGCCAACCAGTGCGAGGGTTCCCGCCATCAGCGGACGAAGCACGCGGTCAGGCACGCGCGAGGCGAAATGGCTGCCGAGCGCGATGCCGGGCAGCGACCCGGTCAGCAGCGAGATCAGCAGCGTCCAGTCGATCGAGCCGATCAGCCAGTGTCCGGCCCCCGCGATCAGGGTCAGCGGCACCGCATGAGCGATGTCGGTGCCGACGATTCGCACAGTCGGCATGCGCGGATAAAGCATCAGGAGCACGGTCACGCCGATCGCGCCCGCTCCGACCGAGGAAATCGACACCAGTACGCCGAGCGCCGCGCCGAGCGCGGTCGTAAGGCTCCCGATCTCGCCGTCCGAACGCCGCTCGAGGAAGGCGGCGACCGCCTTCAAGAGGCGCTTGCGGAAGACGAGCGTGACCGCGGTCAGGATCAGGGCGAAGCCGAGGGTCGAGGTGATGGCTGTGCTGGTTCCCTTCGAATCGACGCCGAAATGCGACAGCGTCCAGAGCGCCAGCGCCGCCGCAGGCACGCTCCCCGTCGCCAGCCGCCGCACGACGCGCCAGTCGATCGCGTTGTTGCGGCTGTGGACGGCCGAGCCGCAGATCTTGGTGAGGCCCGCGTAAAGGAGGTCGGTGCCGACGGCGGTTGCGGGGTGGATGCCGAACAGCAGGACGAGCAGCGGCGTCATCAGCGAACCGCCGCCGACGCCGGTGAATCCCACCAGCGCTCCGACGGCCAGGCCGGACAGCGCATACAGCGGGTTGATCAGATGCAAGAAACCCAAGGCCACGATCCTTCCCCGACCTATCAGACCGCCAGTCCCTTTTCGTCGAACAGCCCGTCGAACAGCACCGTGCTGAGATAGCGTTCGCCGGAATCGGGCAGGATGGCGACGATCGTCTTGCCGGCGTTCTCCGGGCGCTTGGCGAGCCGCGCGGCGACGGCCGCCGCGGCGCCGCTCGAGATGCCGGAAAGAATGCCTTCTTCGCGGGTCAGACGGCGCGCGTACTCGACCGCTTCCTCGTTGCCGATCTGCTCGACGGCGTCGACGAGCGAGAGATCCAGGACGTCCGGCACGAAGCCCGCCCCGATGCCCTGGATCTTGTGTGGACCAGGCTTCAGCGGCTCCCCGGCGCGCTTCTGGGTGAGTACTGGGCTCGCGGCCGGTTCGACCGCGATCGCCTGGATCGCCTTGCCCTTGGTTCCCTTGATGAAGCGCGAGACGCCCGTGATGGTGCCGCCCGTGCCGACGCCGGAGACGAGAATGTCGATTGCGCCTTCAGTGTCGTCCCAGATCTCCGGACCCGTCGTCTTTTCGTGGATCGCCGGATTGGCCGGGTTCTTGAACTGCTGCAGGAGCACGAAGCGATCGGGATCGGAGGCGGCGATGTCCTCGGCCTTGGCGATTGCGCCGCTCATTCCCTTCGGGCCCTCGGTCAGAATGAGCTTCGCGCCGTAGGCGATGAGGAGCTTGCGCCGCTCGACGCTCATCGTCTCGGGCATGGTGAGCGTAATCGGGACGCCGCGGGCGGCCGCGACGAAGGCGAGCGCGATTCCGGTGTTGCCGCTGGTCGGCTCGACGATCTCCTTGCCCGGCCCAAGCACGCCGCGCTCTTCGGCGTCCCAAATCATCGCCGCGCCGATGCGGTCCTTGACCGAATAGGCGGGACCGCGGCCCTCGATCTTGGCGAGCACGGTCGCCGGCGCGCCGTCCGTCACTCGGTTCAGACGAATGAGCGGCGTGTGGCCGATCGAAAGGGAATTGTCGGCGAACCAGTGCGGCATTTCCACGCACCCCTTTATGAATATGATCAACTTACTGGACTTTGGTCTTGAGCGCAAGCCGTCGGCTGGCGAAAGGACGCCCATCGGCGCAGCAACAGGCGCATCCAGCGACGTACGCCACACGCTCGATCATCCGTCGCCGCCGCGTTCCAATGCCGGAGGCGTCCACCCGGCTTTGAGCGGCGAAGCGACCGGTCGAAAAAGGGGCGACCGATCGAAATAGGCGACCGATCGAAAAACGAATGCGTGGAGACGCGACGGCTTCACGAGAACGCCGGTCCGGCATAACCTGTGCAAACGTCTGCGCCCGGTCCATCGCGGGGGCGAGGCCGGACGCCAGACGCTAGACGCCTTTGTGATGAGGCGCCGGCTCGCCTTCGCGCGCCGCCTGGGAAACGGAGGAGAGCGACGATGCAACTCGGAATGATCGGACTTGGGCGCATGGGCGCCAACATGGTCGAACGGCTGATGAAGGCGGGACACGACCTCGTTGTGTACGACACCCACGCGGACGCGGTGGCGCGGTTGGCCGGTCTCGGCGCAGCCGGGGCGGGCGACATGAAGGATTTCGTCGCCAGGCTGCAAAAGCCGCGCGCCGTGTGGCTGATGGTGCCTGCCGCGGTCGTTGACCCCATCCTGGCCCAGATCGCGGCGCTGCTCGAGCCGGACGATATCGTGATCGACGGCGGCAATTCCTACTATCACGACGATCTTCGGCGCGCTGGCGAACTGAAGGGCAAGGGGCTTCACTATGTCGACGTCGGCGTCAGCGGCGGCGTGTGGGGCAAGGAGAGGGGCTACTGCCTGATGATCGGCGGCGAGGACGCCGTCGTGCAGCGGCTCGACCCGATCTTCAAGACGCTCGCGCCCGGCATAGGCACGGCCGAACGGACTCCCGGAGCGACCGGCGAGCCGCTCGCCGCCGAGCAGGGCTATCTCCATTGCGGGCCGAACGGGGCCGGCCATTTCGTCAAAATGATCCACAATGGGATCGAGTACGGGCTGATGGCGGCCTACGCCGAAGGCTTCAACATTCTTCGCCACGCCAATGTCGGGGCTGAGAAGCAGGAGGCCGACGCCGAGACGACGCCGCTGCGCCACCCGGAAAACTATCGCTACACGATCGACATCGCAAAGGTGGCGGAGGTCTGGCGGCGCGGCAGCGTGGTCGGCTCGTGGCTGCTCGACCTGACCGCCACAGCGTTGCGCGCCGACGCCCATCTCAGCGGATTCGCCGGACGCGTGTCGGATTCCGGCGAGGGCCGTTGGACGCTCGAGGCGGCCATCGATGAAGGCGTGCCGGCCCCGGTGCTCAGCGCGGCGCTGTTCGGGCGCTTTGGATCGCGCGGCGCCGCCGAATACGCGGACAAGCTGATGTCGGCGATGCGCTTCGAGTTCGGCGGCCACCACGAAAAGCCAGCGGAGGCGTGAATGAGCGACGGGCATTCGGACGCCATCGTTTTTTTCGGCGCAACGGGCGATCTCGCTTATAAGCAGATCTTTCCGGCGTTGCTTGGCCTTGTCCGCGACGAGAACGTCAACGTTCCGATCGTCGGCGTCGCCAAGGCCGGGTGGGGAATCGACGCCTTCCGCGCGCGCGCCAAGGAGAGCCTCGACCATCACGGCGGGGTGGACCCGGCGAGCTTCGCAAAGCTCGTATCGCTGCTTCGTTATGTCGATGGCGACTATAACGATCCCAAGACGTTCGAGCTCCTCAAGCAGGCGCTCGGCGGCGCGAAGCGGCCGCTGCACTACCTGGCGATCCCGCCGTCGCTGTTCGGCGTGGTCGTCTCGGCGCTCGCCAAGGCGGGCTTGAGCGAAAACGCGCGGCTCGTGGTCGAAAAGCCGTTCGGCCGCGACCGCGCGTCGGCGGCTGCGCTGAACCGCATCCTGCTCGAGGATTTTCCGGAAGGATCGATCTTCCGGATCGACCATTACCTTGGCAAGGAGCCGGTCCAGAACATCGCCTATACCCGTTTCGCCAACGCGATGTTCGAGCCGATCTGGAACCGGCAATACGTGCGCAGCATCCAGATCACGATGGCCGAGTTGTTTGGCGTGCAGGACCGCGGCGCGTTTTACGATTCGACCGGCGCGCTGCGCGACGTTCTGCAGAACCATCTCTTGCAGGTTCTCGCCAACTTGACGATGGAACCGCCGACCGGGGAGGACCATGAAGCCTCTCGCGACCAGAAGGCGGCGCTGCTCAAGGCGGTGCGCCCGCTCGACGCCAAGTCGATCGTCCGCGGCCAATATCGCGGCTATGAGGCTGTGCCCGGCGTGCGGCCGAACTCTCCGGTCGAGACCTTCGTCGCCGTCAAATTGACGGTCGACAGCTGGCGCTGGGCGGGCGTGCCGATCTACATCCGGGCGGGGAAATGCCTGCCCGCCACGGCCGCCGAGGCGATTGTCCAGTTCCACGCGCCGCCGCGTCCCGTTTTCGACAAGGAGGCGAATGCGGTCGGCCACATGCGCATGCGCATCAGCCCCGACGTCTGCGTGGCGTTCGGACTCAGGGTCAAGCGGCCCGGCGAGACAATGACCGGCGAGCCGGTCGAACTCACCTTGAACGAGCAGGCCGCAGGCCTCACGCCACCCTATCAGCGTCTGCTCGGAGACGCGATGCGCGGCGACGGCGAGTTGTTTGGACGGGAGGATATCGTCGACGCGCAATGGCGGATCGTCGAGCCCATCCTTGCCAATCCTCCGCCGTGCGAAGAGTACCAGCCCGGAACATGGGGACCTGAGGCGGCGGAAGCCCTGATCGGCTCCGATGGGCCGTGGCGCAATCCCGAGCCGTCCGCCTGACGGCGCCGCCCGCGACATCGTCTCCCTCGACCGTCCGGCGCCGGCGCCTTAGGGGTTCCCCGTCTCTCCGCAAGATGGAGGACCTGCGATGACTGGGAATGCGGCGGTATGAAGACTTCGGGTTCAAAGCGTCGGGTCTGCGCGACGCTGGGTCGCCTGCCCGGCGCGAGTTGAACTGCGCTCGGGGGAATTTCGATGTCCGAGACCCTGTCCATCGCCGCCCCCGACGGCACGGTCGCCGAGGCGATCGCCTACGCGGACTTCGCCTCGCTTGTGTCGGGCGCGGCCGAGACCATCGCCGCGTCGGCGGCCGAGGCGATCGCCGAGCGCGGTCGCTTCACCCTCGCGCTTTCCGGCGGCAACACGCCGCGGCCGGTCTATCAGCGCCTTGCCTCGGCCGCGATCGACTGGTCCCGCGTGCATGTGTTCTTCGGCGACGAACGCTGCGTCTCGCCGCGCGACGCCCGCAGCAACTACCATATGGCGAAGGTCGCGCTGCTCGACCGGGTGCCGATCCCTCAAGGCAATGTGCTGCGCATGCGTGGCGAGGATCCGCCGGAAGCCGCCGCCGAAGCTTACGCCATCGACCTTCGCCGGGCGCTCGGCGAGGGCGGGCGCCTCGATCTCGTCCTCCTCGGCCTCGGCCATGACGGGCACACGGCCTCGCTGTTCCCCGGCCTTGGCGCGGTGACCGAAACGCGCCGCACGGTCATGGCCTCATACGTCGAGTACGTCGGCATGTGGCGCCTGTCGCTGACGCCGGCGGCAATCAACGCGGCGCGCCGGGTCGTCTTCGTTGTGACCGGCGACGACAAGGCGGAGATCCTGTATCGCGTGCTGCAAGGGCCCCGCCAGCCGGTCGTTCTGCCGGCCCAGGCGATCCGCCCGACCGAGCGCCCCGCGATCTGGCTCGTCGACCGGGCGGCGGCGGCGAGACTGAAGGGATCGCACCATCCCTGAACGCGACGGTAAAGCGGCGGCGAGGACCACGGGCTGGTTTGCGATCGCGGCGAAATCCGAAATCGCTTTCGGCTCACGCCTTCAGGCGGTCGCGCAGCCACCAGTAGGCGATGAGGAGCGCGATCAGCACAATCCCGACCAGCACGAGAAGCAGCGCCGCATCCTGCAGCCAGGCGATCGTCGGGACGGAGACCGCGAGAAAGGCGCCGGTGACGCAGAGCTTCCAGGCGCGCAGGTTGAGGCCGGAGACGAAAACGCCGAGGGCGAGCAAGGTCAGGATCATCAGGGCGAGCGCGTTGGCGTCCAGCGACCGCTGCACGTTGCTGACCGTAATGAGATACATCGCGATGAGCACAGCCGCCCATTGCAGGACCTGGGTGATCGCCATGCCGATCCGCTCGCCGCTTTCGGTGTGGCGCCAGCCGGCGACAATTGAGATCAGGGCGACGATCGGCGTGACGATGATCCAGTAGTTCGCCGTCGGAGTCGTGGACAGGCTCGTCCAACTGATCCCGACGAGCCCCAGCACGATGATCGCGACAAAAGGCAGGTTGTCGACCAGGCTCGTCCAGATCCAGTGGGAGGTCCAATGGCGGGATGGGGCTTCGTTTTCGGCGCTCAACGACATGGCGAAACTCTCTTGCCGCGCCCGGGCGGCTTAGCTTTAGCGCGTCGCGGACGTTAGAAAAAAAACGCCGCCGGGGGAACCAGTATCCGCGGCCCGGACGTATTTTTGCGGGTTAAGGCCGCGGTCGGCCCTCCTTGTCGGCGAGGCTCGCGGCGGACAATATGGACCTCTACGAGCGCATTGGGAAACGCCGGCCGCGAGGGCGAGACTCCCTCTAGAGCCCGGATTCGATCGCCCGCAGCAGCCGGAACCGCATCGCGCCGTCATCCCCCGCGAGCGAGATCACGAAACGGACCCGCCCATGGCTCGACGTGTCGGCATAGCCGGCGAGCGTGCGAACGCCCTCCATGGTGCCGGTCTTGTTCGGACCGCCGTCGTGGCCGCGGAGCAGATCGGCGTGAGGGGCGAAGAGCTCGAGCACCTTGGCGAGACCGCGGGCGGTAAAGCGATTGTCGCGGCTGATGCCGGAACCCTCCTCGAGGTGGATGGCCTGAGCGAGCCCGTGCTGAGCGAGCATCTGGTTGGCGACCTCGAGCGACTTCTCGAGGCTGACGGGGCCGCCCAGCCGATGCGCGCCGATCTCCAGGAAGACCTGGTTGGCGATGTAGTTGTTGGAGGCGCGGAGCAGCTCGACCAAAACCTGCGAAAGAGGACGCGACTGCCGGTGAACATAGACCGGCTCCAGCCCCGCGGGGACGGTTCCGGTCGAGATCGGGCCCTTCACGCTGCCGCCGGCCCGCTCGATGAACGCGGCGATCAACTCGCCGGCGTATTGGAGGCTCACCGCGGGATCCTGGCTCAGGCTGATGCGACCGCTGCCGCTCGGGACCTGGGCTCGGAACTCAGCGATTGCGATCGGAGTGATCGGGGTCTGCGTCTCGGCGGAACGCACCGTGTCGCCGCTGCGCACGGCGTAGACCGTGTTGAAATTCACCGCCAGCGCGGAGTTCAACGCGTCGTAAGCCTCGTGATCATCCTCGATGCCCGGGATGCGGAGGCTTGACGGATAATAGCTCGCGTCGAGCACGATGCCGGTGATGGGCGCCTTGCCGACGGCCGCGACGAGCTCCGCGGCGAGCCCGGCCAGTTCCTCCGAGATCAGGAACGGATCGCCGCCGCCGCGCACGTACAGCACCCTCTTGTCGTCGAGATAGAAGCGGGTCTCGAAACGGTAGTCGCCGCCAAGGACGTCCATCGCCAGCCAAGCCGTCACGATCTTCGTGACCGAGGCCGGAACGAAGGGCTGATCGGCGTTCTGGGCCACCAGCTCGGCGCCGCTGGCGTCCATCACGAGCACAAATCCCGACGGGGCGAGCGCCGCGACTCTTTGCCTGACTTCGGCCAGGGCCGGGGCGGCCAGCAGCAGCAAAGCGAGGGCGAGACAGCGAAACCACATGGCGATTCCAGCGCGGGCGCGGCCCCTGTACCTTGCGGACTTGCGCCAGGGAGACTCAAGCGTGAAGTCAGGCGGATCGCAGGCTTTCCACTCTTTGCGCACGTTCGCCTTTCCAGAAGCTGGTGCAGCCGGCGCGGCGGCTCGAACCCATCAGCCGCGCCTCTCTCGCGCCAAGGACTTAACCGAGGTCAAAGACGCTGTATGCTCGGACCCTGATCCTGCAGCCCAGCGCCGCAAGAGGGAAGGAATTCATCATGATTGACGACGTCGAACTTGCGCGCGCCCTGCACGTCCTGTTCGTCGCCCACTGGATCGGCGGCGTTTCGTTCGTGACCCTGGTCGCGCTGCCGCTCGCCCGCGCCACGTCCGACGCGCGCAAGGGCTGGGCGCTGTTCGAATCGATCGAGAACCGCTTCTCGGCCCAGGTGCGCTGGACGATCCCGCTCGCCGGCGCGACCGGCCTCTGGATGACATGGCGGCTCGAGCTTTGGCCGCGCTTTTCCGATCCCTCGTTCTGGTGGATGGACGCGATGGTCCTCGTCTGGGCGCTGTTCATGCTCGCCGTCTTCGTCGTCGAGCCTTTCGCCCGCCGCCGGCTCGAAGCCGAGGCCGCGCGCGATCCGGCGGGCCTCATGCGCCGCCTCTTTCGCGTCCACCTTGTCCTGCTCGCCGCCGCGTCCCTCACCATCGTCGGCGCGGTCGCCGGATCGCGTGGAGGGCTGTTTTCGTGAGCGCCGGCGCCAATCGAAAGCCGCCTCAGGCCGCCCGGTCGACCCCGCCGAGGCTCGCGTGGATCGCCGCGATGTTGGCGGCGTAGGCCGAGGGCCCGCCGTGGAACACCGCCGAGCCCGCGACCAGCGTATCGGCGCCGGCCGCGACCACGATCGGCGCGGTCTCCGGCCCGATGCCGCCGTCGACCTCGATGCGGATGTCGCGGCCGCCGATCATCGCCTTCACCCGCCGGATCTTGTCGACCGTGGCGGGGATGAACTTCTGGCCGCCGAAGCCCGGATTGACCGTCATCACCAGGATCTGGTCGAGCCGGTCGAGCACGTATTCGATCGCGCTCTCCGGCGTCGCCGGGTTCAGCGCCACCCCGGCCTTCCGGCCGAGATCGCGGATGGCGTGCAGCGAACGGTCGAGGTGCCGGGTCGCCTCGGCGTGAATGGTGATGTGGTCCGCGCCGGCTTGGGCGAACGCCTCGAGGTAAGGGTCGCACGGCTCGATCATCAGGTGGCAGTCGAACGGCTTCGTCGTGTGCTCGCGCAGCGCCGCGATCACCGGCGGGCCGAAGGTGATGTTGGGGACGAAGTGGCCGTCCATCACGTCGAGGTGGATCCAGTCGGCGCCGGCCGCGTCGACTTCGCGCACCGCTTCCCCGAGCCTGGAAAAGTCGGCGGACAGAATGGAGGGCGCGACAACCACGGCCCGATGGGGAGCGCTCATGACGGGTTTCCTCGGCGATGTCCGAGTGTGGTCGACATCGAAGGCCGTTTCAAGCCATCGGGCCGCTCGGCTTTAGACAGCCCGAAGGCGAACCGCCATTTGCGAGTCGGTTTCGAGCATTGTCAGCGCCTTGCGGCGCCTTTTTCGATTTCGCGGGATGCGAGACCACCGAGCGACGGTCGGTATGACCTCTGGCGCCGATGGCCTTAATCGGCTGTTAACCATGTTCCTCCAACGTCAAGCCGCAACGTAAAGCGAGCCATGGCCTTGTCGTCGGCGAACACATTCGTAAAGAGCGCCATCAAACTGGGATTTGCTGCGCCGTTGATCGCCTCTTTGTCAGCATGTGCACGAACGGACATTCTTGGCGGTTGGTATTCCGACGCGCGATGTGAAGCGGTCTCGGAGCTGACGGACGGAACCTGGCGGGTCGACCGTCCGATCATGTTTGGGCGAACGGTCCGAGTCGAGAGCGGCGCGACGCTTCTCACAGGAGAAGTCATCGATGGCATCGACCTTGGCGCTGTTCTCCAGAGGACGTGCCGGGACCCGTCGTTGAACGTCGCCGAAACTGTCGTTCGTTTTTGACGGATTGTTTCGTGCGCCGCTCCGGGCGCCGCTCAGCCGAGATGCTTCTCGAACCAGCGGTGGGGCCCTGTGTGCACTTTAACACTTAAGAACCGCTATTTGATATGTTGCACGAAGCTCGCGAAAGAACGTCGGTGTCACGATCGCACGCTGACCTCGACGGCGGCGACGATATCGAGTGCATCCTTGATTTCCGGAAACCTCGACGTCAGCGAGAATTCTTCGAGCGCCGGGACGAGTACGGCATGAGCGCGGACGGGGCGCTCGGTCCCAGCATAAAGCTTGGCCAGCGACAGCGCCGCGCGCAGTTCGAAGCTGCGTACGCCTTGCTCCTTCGCGACCGCGATGGCCGCCAGGAATGCGTCTTCCGCGGCCGCGGCGTCTGGGGGGTCGCGCCGAAGCAGGATGTCGCCGCGCACCCGATGCAGTTCGGCTTCGAACGCCCTGCAACCCGCGCGCCCGTCGGTCGCCAGCGCGTCGTCAAGGAGCGCGCCGGCCCGGCCGGGATCGCCTGCGCGGGCTTCCGCCTCGGCGAGCGCGATGCTCCCGAGGTCAAGGAAGGTCAGAACGTTCTGCTTGCGCACCTGCTCGATGGCGCGGCGCATGTCCTCGAGGCCGCCCCGCGCGCCGCTGCGCTCCCTCACCCAGCCCTCGAGAAAAACGGCGGCCGCGGCATGGAAAGGGAGCTTGTGCTCGCGCGCGAGGCGGGCGAGCTCGGAGGCGTTCGGTTCGGCGCGCGCAGGGTCGCCACGCATCAGTTCGAACAGGGCCGCCTGCAATCTTCCGAACGCGAGCGAGCCGGCATGTGAGATCTCCGCGATCCGCTCCTGCATGCGCTCGATGACCGAAATCGCACGATCGACCTCCCCGAGCGGCCACAGCGCAAACGCGAGATAGCCCATGGCGCCGACGCCGGGGTCGAATCCGAAGCGAAAGGCGAGGTCGTCGTCGCGGCCGGGTTGAAACACCGCCAGCGACCTTTCGAAGTGATTCCGCGCCTCGCGATATCCTCCCGCGAACCAGCAGGTGATTCCTGCGATGCGATGCCCGACGGCGGCCTCCGGCGCATCGGGTTTCGCCGCAACGTTATCGAGGAAGGTCCGGGCATGAGCCCTCATCGATGTGAGCTCGCCGCGCACGTAGCCGCCGAGCCAGAGCCCGTAGGCGGCCGCCAATTGTTCGAGCGCATCCTTGTCGCCAGACGCGGACTCGTGAGCTCTCGCGAAGGCTTCGGTCGTTTCCGGCGCCGCATAGCCGCGCGCCGCGATCAGCGCGTTGCCATAGGCGACGTGAAGTTGCGGCAGCCGTTGATTCGCTGTCGCCGAGCCGCCCGTCGACGGCCGCGCCGCCGCGTCCGTCTTGTCCGCCATTGCGATCGCCTTGCCGAGATGGGCGATCGCTTCCTGAAAGGCCGAGCGGCGCAACGCCTGGTCGCCTGCCTTGCCCCACCATTCGATCGCCAAATCATCGAGGCCGGCCTCGGTGAAGTGTCGTGCGATCGCTTCCAGCTCAGCCCCCGCGCGCTCGGGGCTGTCGCGCAGCAGTTCGGCGGCGCGCCGGTGCAGCGCTCGGCGGCGGCTCTTCAACAGGCTCTCGTAGGCCGCGTCCTGGATAAGCGCGTGCTTGAAGCGGTAATTCGCCCGAGGTCCGTGGCCCTCGACGAAAAGGATGTCGGCCTCGGCAAGCCGCTCCAAGGCCGCCCGAAGCTCCTCCTCATCGAGGTCGGCGACCGCTGCGAGGAGCGCGTGCCGAAAGTCGCGACCGAGCACGGCGCCGATCTGCGCGATCTCCCGAGCGGAGCCGAGCCGGTCGAGCCGGGCGGCGAGCGACTGCTGCAGCGTCGGCGGGATCGCCGCGGCGCCGCCCGCGACGCCGCGCTCCAAGAGGAGGCGTGTGACCTCTTCGACAAACAGGGGCACGCCCCCGCTGCGCTCGCTCACCCCTTCAATGACCTCTTGGGACAGCGCAAAAGTCGAGGCGAGTCGGCGGACCATGCGCCCGATTTCCGCGCGATCGAGCGGAGACAACGAGATCACGCAATGATGCGGCTTGGCGCTCCAGGACGGCCGAAATTCAGGCCGTGCGGTCGCAATGATCAGGAGCGGCGCCTGCGCGCCACGCTCCGCCAGCGCGCGCATCAGATCGAGCGAGGTGGGATCGGCCCAAAGCAAATCCTCGAAGGCGATCACGATCGGCTGCACCTGCGCGCCCGCCAGAACCCAGGCGGTTATCGCCGCCAGCTGCCGTCGTCGCAATTCTTCCGGCGTAAATTTCGCCCGGCGATCCTCGGTTCGCGGACCCTCGACCAGCAGCGCCGTCAGGGCCGCATGTTCGTCGGCGCCCAAGCCAACCGACCGGAGAGCATTCTCGAGCTCAATAAGTCGCTGTTCGTCGGATGCGTCCGCTCCGCCGAACCGCAGGCGGCCCCATTCCACGATCGGATGCAGCGGCGTGTTTTGTAAGAGCTGCGACGACGACCATTCCACCCATGTGTGGGGCGTCTCACCGAGCAGGGTGTGAAACTCCTGGATCAATCGCGATTTCCCAATGCCCGGCTCGCCAACGATGAGGACAAGCTGGCCTTCGCCGACACGCGCGCGCCCCCAACACCGATTGAGGCGTTCGAGCTCCTCGTGGCGTCCGACGAGCGGCGTCAGGGCGCGCGCGCCGCCGCGCCGGCCGCCGCCGCTCGCGCGGACGATCCGATAGAGCGCCACCGGATCCGGCATGCCTTTGAGTTCATGCAACCCTCGGTCTTCCGCAACGAACAGCCCTGCGACCTGGCGCTGGACGCCCGCGGTCACGATGACCGAACCCGGTTCGGCCAGGGATTGCACGCGGGCAGCGACGTTGGGGGCCTCGCCGAACACAGCGCCAGTCGCGTCCACCACGACTTGACCGGAGTCCAGGCCGATGCGCGCCACCAGTTGCGGCGCACTTTTTCTGGCGTTTCCGGCATTGAGCTGGTCGAGCGCCCGCTGAATGGCGAGCGCCGCGCGCACGGCGCGTTCGGCGTCGTTCTCCTGAGCTTGCGGATAGCCGAACAGGGCCATCAACCCGTCGCCGAACCGATCCTGTATGCGGCCGCCAACCCCCGCGACGGCCGCTGAAGCTGCGTCGAGGTACAGCCCGATGAGATCGCGCCAATCCTCGGCGTCAAGCTTGGCCGCGATGCTGGTCGAACCGACAAGATCGCAAAACAGGACCGTGATCGGCCGTCGTTCCGCCGAATCTTTGGACGAAGGCTGGGGCTTGGCCGGTTCGGTTGAGCGCAGATCTGCGATCGCCTTCAGCAGGCGTTTGCGGTCCCCCAAATTGACGCCGAGTTGCGCTAGGTCGCCATCGGTCAGATCAGGCAGAACGTCGGCGTCGATCGAATTGTCGCGGAAGGCGGCCTCGTACCGACTGAGGCCGAGGCTCCGCAGCCAGACCGCCACGTCCATTGTCGTACCCCAACTGGGTTGCGGCGAAGATCGTCGAGATTGACGGGGATGTCCAGCTGGACGCTGACGACACGCCGCATCGGTCGGGCTGGCCAGTTGTCGCGCCGCCAAGTTAACGGCGATTGAGGCATTCCGGTCGTGGAAATGCGCTGCTCCGAGCGCCGCTTACCCGAGCCGCTTCTCGAACCAGCGGTGGGCGTAAGGATTGCCGTTGAAGCGCTCGATGTCGCGATAGCCTTCCTTGAGATAAAGGGCGTGGGCCTCGGTCAGCGCCTTGTTGGTGTCGAGGCGCAGGACGGCGAACCCCATGGCGGCCGCTTCGGCCTCGAGCCGGTGGAGCATGCGCCGCGCGACGCCGAGACCGCGTGCCGTGGGCGCCGTCCAGACCCGCTTGATCTCGCCGGTGTTGGCGTCGATCCGCTTCAGCGCGCCGCAGCCGATCGGCTCGCCCCTGAGCCGCGCCACGACGAACAGCCCCGCCGGCGGCGCAAGATCCTCCGCCGGCGCCGAGAGGTCGTTCGCCGGGTCGTAGCCTCCGTCGAACCGCTCGGCGAGCTCGCAAAAATAGGCTTTGAGACACCGCCGCGCGTCGACGCTAGCCGGCGGCTCGACGGCGATCGTCACCGTGGCCGCGTCGAGGAGCCGTTCGACCTCGCCCATCGCCGCAATGAGGCGGGCGCGCCGGGTCTCGTCGAGCGGCGCGATGAGCGAGGCGGCGAGCCGGTCGGAGAGCGCGTCATAGGCGGCGACCTCGGCCCGGCCCGTTCGGGTGAGGCTCGCGTGGCGCCGGCGCGCGTCCGCCGCGTCCGGACCGACTGCGATCAGGCCTTGGGCTTCGAGCGACCGCAGCAGACGGCTCAGATAGCCCGAATCGAGGCCGAGCCGGGCGCGCAAGGTTTTGGCGTCGGCGCCCTCCGCGCCGATCTCGAACAAGACCCGCGCCTCGCCGAGCGGCCGGCCGCGCTCGAGATAGCTCTGATCGAGCGCGCCGACCGCTTGGGTGACGGCGCGGTTGAAGCTGCGAACGCGGCGGATCGAATGGGGATCCATTCCCTGACTTTAGTCAGAGAATGGCGAATGGCAATGGCCAGGCTTCGCCGCCGCCAGCTTTTGGCCTATACGAGCGCTACGTCTGCAGCCGAGAGACCCACATGACCGACGCCCGCCCCTTCGACGATATCCGCGCCCTCCTTCGGGAGATGCCGGGGCCGGACGAAGTCGCAATCGCCGCGGCCAAGGCGCGCGAGGCCGAGCTGACGAAGCCCGCCGGGTCGCTTGGCCGGCTCGAGGAGATCTCGGCCTTCCTGGCAGGCTGGCAAGGGTCCGCCCGCCCGCATGTCAATTCGCCGCTGGTCGCCGTGTTCGCCGGCAATCACGGCGTCGTCGCGCAAGGGGTGTCGCCGTTCCCGCAGTCGGTCACGAGTGCGATGGTGGCGAACTTCACCGCGGGGGGCGCGGCGATCAACCAGATCTGCAAGACTTTCGACCTGTCGCTCAAGGTCTACGAGCTCGCCCTCGAGCACCCGACCGGGGACATCACCAAGGAGCCGGCGATGGACGAGCGCAATTGCGCCGCCACCATTGCCTTCGGCATGGAGGCGCTCGCCTCGGGGCCGGACCTGCTCGTTCTCGGCGAAATGGGAATCGGCAACACCACCGCGGCAGCGGCGATCTATCACGCGCTCTACGGCGGCGCCGCCGAGGACTGGGTCGGCCGCGGCACCGGCGTCGACGACGCCGGCCTCAAGCGCAAGGCGGAGGCCGTGCGCGCCGCCGTCGCGCTGCATAAGCCGCAGGCCTCCGACCCCCTCGACATCCTGGCGCGGCTCGGCGGTCGGGAGATCGCCGCCATGGTCGGGGCGATTCTGGCGGCGCGGGTCAGGAACACGCCGGTGGTGCTGGACGGCTTCGTCGTGTGCTCGGCCGCCGCCGTCCTCCAGGCGCTCGACCCGAAGGCGATTGACCATTGCCTCGCCGGCCACGCATCCGCCGAGCGCGCCCATCGGCAAGCCCTGGAACGCCTGGGCAAGCGGCCGATCCTCGACCTCGGCATGCGACTCGGCGAGGGCTCAGGCGCAGCGGTCGCGGTCGGCGTGATCCGGACCGCGGTCGCCTGCCACAACGGCATGGCGACCTTCGCCGAGGCCGGCGTCGCGGGAAAGGAATAGCCGGGAATCCGAGGCTTGAGCCCATGCGTTGGTTCGGACGCGGCCTTCGCGACAAACAAGACAAACAAAGGGTGGCGATCGCGCCCGATGAGGGGCGCGCGATCCGGGAGCTGATCGACGCCTGGGTCGCGGCGAGCAAGGCCCGCGACCTTCCGGCCTTGCTCGCGATGTTGACCGACGACGTGATCTTCCTGACGCCGGGGCGTGCGCCGTTCGGCAAGGCGGAATTCGCCGCCGACAACGAGCGCCTGGCGGACGTCGCCGTGGAGGCCCGGGCGGAGGTTTTGGAAATCGAGACCTTTGGCGATTGCGCCTATACCCGCAGCCGCATCGGGGCGATCGTGACGGCGCGCGGCGAGCCGGAGCGCTCGATGGCGGGATACGCCCTGAGCATCTTGCGTAAAGGATCGGACGGCCGATGGCGCATCGCCCGCGACGCCAATCTCGTGATGCCGGTGTGAGGGTCGCGGTGCGGTGAGGTCATGACAAGGACCTCATCCTGAGCTTGTCGAAGGATGATCCATTGGGCGGGGACCTTCGCGCGCCCTGGAACGTCCTTCGACAAGCTCAGGACGAGGCGCGAAAGGGCCGATGACCCGCCCTGTGAGTTACAGAAGGAGCTTCAACCTTGGCCAACGACACACGCTGGAACGCGGTCGACGATTACTTGGCGCAGATCGTTCAGCAGGACGAGGCGCTCGACGCGGCGCTTGCCGCCAACGCAGCCGCCGGCCTGCCGGCGATCGACGTCTCGCCGGCGCATGGCAAGATGCTGCACCTCTTCGCCCGGATGGCGGGGGCGCGAAAGGCGCTCGAGATCGGTGCGCTCGGCGGCTATTCGACGATCTGGATCGCCCGCGCGCTGCCGGCCGGCGGCCGGCTGATCACCCTCGAGGCCGACGAGCGGCATGCGTCGGTCGCTCGGGCGAACGTCGCCCGGGCGGGGCTCGCCGACAAGGTCGAGGTGCGGGTCGGCGCGGCGCTCGACAGCCTGCCGGCGAATCGAAGCCGAAGGGCTCGCGCCGTTCGATTTCGTCTTCATCGACGCCGACAAGGAGAACAACGCCAACTACCTCGCCTGGGCGCTGCGGCTGTCGCGCCCCGGCACGACGATCGTCGTCGACAACGTCGTCCGGGACGGCCGGATTCTCGACGCATCGTCGCGGGACAGCGACGTCGTCGGGGTGCGCGAGATGTTCGAGATGATGCAGGGCGAGCCGCGCCTCTCGGCGACCGCCGTCCAGACGGTCGGCGCCAAGGGCTGGGACGGTTTTGCGCTGGCCGTCGTGGGGTGACGGTTGATGCGCTCGACGCGGAATCCTTCTCCGAGGGGCAGGCAGGCCAGGGCCTCGCGGCGACACAATCATTGAGTTGCGTTCGCTCCTTACGTTGCGTAGTGTTAACGCCGTTCCGCGGAACGGCGGCGTTTTTGCAAAGGAAATGGGGAGGGACGACCATGGCCAAATGGCGAATTTTTACTGCGCTTCCATTGATCGGCGCGCTAGGTGCGGGCAGTCACGCCCACGCGGCGACCACGATAAACTGGGCCATTGGCGGAGACGGCAACGTCAGCGCGGGGGGAACTTTGACGTACGTTCCTGACCCAAGAGACGGGCCCGCTTTTGGCAACCCCGCCCTGAACGCCGTTTATGTTACCACTCCCTACGACGGTTATGTGGGGGTCGCGGACCCTGAGAACGCCTCGCTCATCACGGGCGCCACCGGCTATTTTTCCGACAAGGCTCTGGGCATCACGGACGAGGCAATTACCGGAGTGCTTACAGATAATTACCTGCCGCATTTCGCCCCAGATTGGACCATCCCGTACAGCTTCAGCTATGATTTTTCCGGCACCAATCCCGTATCTTACGACAACCTCTTCTACGCCGACGGTTCATCGCCGCAAACTTGCACGATCCCGCCGCCCGGCGATTACGGCGGCTACTTCGACAATTACGGCGTGATGTTGACTCTCGCCAATGGCGATGTTGTCGATCTCTACAGCAACGGCGATACGCTCGCGGTCAGCAGCGACCCCAACAATCCGGCCCCGCCGCTGTCGCCGGCGCCTTTCTTTTACGGCGTCGTTGTCATCGCCAATGGCGTAACCGACTACACCAGCGCGGGTGGCCTCGCCCTCGGCACTCCGGAGCCCTCGACCTGGGCGATGATGCTTGCAGGCTTCGCCGGTCTCGGTTTCGCCGGCTATCGCAGTTCCCGCAAACGCGCCGCCGTCGCCTGAGGGGGACGGATCCAACGCTCGGAAAAGCCCCCCGCGTAGGAGGCTTTTTTGCTTGGCTCTGCGCGCCTAGGGCAGCCGCCTCCGCAAGGCCGCGAGCCACCCGAACACCGCGTTCTTCGCCGCGATCCGCGGCGGCGGGGCTTCCGCCACCATCGGCGCCTCGCGCGTCTCGCATACCGGCGCGAGGTCGGCGAAGGCGATCTCGCCATCGGTGAAGAACGGGTCGCCGCCGCCGTTGCGGCCAAACAGCGTCGGCCCAATCCCGCTGACCCAATAGGTCCGCGAGACCCGCTTGGCGTCGACGAGATCGCGGATCAGAAGATCGCGCTCGGCGTCGATGTCGGGCGCCGTGTGGTGGGTGATCTGCCCGGTATAGTGGCTGACGCCGACGCCGTTGTCGTAGACCGCCGCACCGAGCCAGACCGGCCGCCCGTCGTCGCCCTTATCCAGCGCCTTCCAAAAACGGACGTGATGGCGCCGGCTGGCGCTGGCGCCGGACGCCTTTTCGAAGGCGAAGTCCTGCCTGCGCCCGTCGAAAAAGAGGGGGCTCACCGGGGCGTGGAGATAGGGCCGATGAAACACCACGCTGCCGGCGATCTTCAGCGAGGACATGAGCGTCACCGGATCGGACGGCGACCAGCCGGCGGCGTTCATCGCGCACATGAGGTCGGCTTCCGTGCCCTCGAGGCCGACGTTGACCACGTCGCCGGGGATGCCCTGGGCGGTGACGGTGCGGGCGCCGAGGTCGGCGAGGCCGCGCTGGCGCTCGTGGTGGCGCCACGCGTTGGGCGCGACGAGGTAGGCCACGAGAAGGTAGACCGCCACGACCGCCATAACGACGGCGAGCACGCGGCGTCGGTCGAACTTCGGCAGCCCCATGCGGGTGATTTTGGCCCTGGAGTCGCCTAAGAGCAACATGGGCCCGAAGACGTTGCGGGCCATCGGGCTGGACGGCGCCTCCATGAGTTTCATCGGGCTTTACGCACGCGTATTAGGCCGGCTCGGGCCGGAGAAATGGCTCGCGGCCGGACTGGTCGTCGCCAATGTCGCGCTCGCCGTGTCGCAATTCGCCGAGCCGATGCTGTTCGGCAAGATCATCGATTACCTGACCCGGTCGATGAGCCCCGCAAACGCGCTGCAATGGTCGGGGATCGGCCCCTGGCTCGCCGCGTGGGCGGGCTTCGGCATCTTCTCGATCGTGGCCAGCGTCACGGTCGCGCTGAATTCCGACCGCCTCGCCCATCGGCGCCGGGTGGTCGAGATGGCGGCCTATTTCGACCATGTGCTGCATCTGCCGATGAGCTTCCACGCCCACGCCCACACCGGGCGGCTGCTCAAGATCATGATCGAGGGCGCCTCGGGCATGTTCGGCGTGTGGCTGTCGTTCTTCCGCGAGCATTTCGCCGCGCTTGTCGCGCTCGGCGTGCTGTTGCCGGCGACGCTGATCGTCAACTGGCGCCTCGGCGGCATCCTGCTCGTCCTCGTCGTCGTGCTCGGCGTTCTGATGAACGTCGTCCTGCGCAAGACCGAGGTCATGCAGAGCGCCGCCGACGTCTATTCGAACGACGTCGCCGAACGAGTCAGCGACGTGCTCGGCAACATGCCGGCGATCCAGAGCTTCGCCCGCGCCGACGAGGAGACGAGTGCGCTCACCCGCATGATCGACCGGATGCTGAACGCCCAGATGCCGGTCCTGACCTGGTGGGCGCTGGCGTCGGTCGCGACCCGCTCGAGCTCGACGCTGGCGCTGGTGTCGATCCTCGTCACCGGGGTGTGGTTGATGATGCAGAACCTGACGACGGTCGGGCAGATCGTCGCCTTCATGTCGCTGGCGCAAATGCTGGTCGGGCGGCTCGAGCAGACGGTCGGCTTCGCCAACTACATGCTGAGCCAGTCGCCGCACATCCGGATGTTCTTCGACGTGATGGACACGAAGCCCGACGTCGGCGACGCGCCGGACGCGTTCGCGGTCGGGCGGCTCGTCGGCCACGTGCAGTTCGAGGATGTGTCGTTCGCCTATGACAAGGGGCGCGAGGCGCTCTCCGACGTCAGCTTCGAGGCGCGGGCCGGCGAGACGATCGCCCTGGTCGGCGCGACCGGATCGGGCAAGACGACGACGCTCAACCTCTTGCACCGGGTGTTCGATCCGACCGGGGGCCAAGTGACGATCGACGGGCGCGACATCCGCTCGATGACGCTCGAATCTCTGCGCGAGAACATCGGCGTGGTGTTCCAGGAACCGTTCATCTTCGCCCGCTCGATCGAGGAGAACCTGCGCATCGGCAAGCCTGACGCGACCACGGCCGAGATGGAAAGGGCGCTCGACGCGGCGCAGGCGATGGACTTCGTGCGGCGCGCCCCGAACGGCCTCAAGGCCGTGATCGGCGAGCGCGGGCGCAACCTCTCGGGCGGCGAGCGCCAGCGCCTGTCGATCGCCCGCGCCCTCCTCAAGGACCCGCCGATCATGGTGCTCGACGAGGCGACCAGCGCCCTCGACGCTGAGACCGAGCGCCAGGTCCAGGCGGCGGTCGACGCGGCGATGCGCGGGCCGCACGACCTTCGTCATCGCCCACCGACTCGCGACCATCCGCAACGCCGATCGGATTCTGGTGTTCGCTCAGGGCCGCATCATCGAGCGGGGGTCGTTCGACGAGCTCATTGCGCGGGACGGCGCCTTCGCGGCCCTCGCCCGGGCGCAGTTCATGATCGGGACCGATTCGGCGCCCGTGTGACGATGTAACAACGGCCAAGAGGGATGCGAATGAAGTCCTGCCGCCGACCGCGGCGGCCGTGCTATAGAGGCGAGGGGCGCCGGCGGGGGCCTTTTTGGGTCCTGCCGGGAGTGACCGCCATTTTCTGTCCAAAGTTGAATGATTTCAAGGACTTACGAGCCGGTTTGGCCTGCGCTTCGTCCCACGGGTCAATGATTTCAATGGGTTAGCGGGAGGCTCAGGAATCGTCGGCGGGTCCCGGGCCCGCCCATGGCGGGCGACCGCCGCCGCTTAAGGGCCGATAGAATCGTTCGCTAAGGAGACCACGATGAGCCAAGAGCAGTTCCCCGTCACCCACACGAACGCCGAGTGGCGCGCCCTGCTGACGCCCGAGCAATATGCGATCATGCGCGACCACGCGACCGAGCGCCCGGGAAGCTGCGCCCTCCTTTCGGAGAAGCGGCCGGGCGTGTTCAGTTGCGCCGCATGTGGCCAGCCCTTGTTCGAGAGCACGACGAAGTTCGACAGCGGCACCGGCTGGCCGAGCTTCACCTCGCCCGTTCCCGGCGCGCTCGGCAAGACCGTCGACAATTCGTGGGGAATGAGCCGAACGGAGGTGCATTGCGCCCGCTGCGGCTCGCATCTCGGCCATGTCTTTCCCGACGGGCCGCCGCCGACGGGCCTGCGCTACTGCATCAACGGCGTGGCGACCACTTTCAAGCCTGCCGAATGACGGCGGGGTCTGTAGACGCGGTCGGCGACCGCGTCAGTCCGCGGTCAACGACCGCGGCTACAACTCGCCCCACCGCCCATCCGCCTGTCGCCAGCGGTCGTATTGGCGTGCTGATCGTCAACCTCGGCACGCCCGAGGGGACCGACTACCGGTCGATGCGGCGCTATCTGGCCGAGTTCCTGTCCGACCGGCGGGTGATCGAGGCGCCGCGGCTCCTCTGGGCTCCGCTGCTTCAGCTCATCCTGTTGCGCCGTCCCACGGCCAGGGGCCGCGACTACGCCGCGATCTGGAACAGGGAGCTGAACGAGGGCCCGCTGAAGACGATCACCCGGTCGCAGAGCGCAAAGCTCGCCGAGGCGCTGAAAGACCTTGCGCCCGACGTCGAGGTCGACTGGGCCATGCGGTACGGCGAGCCTCCGATCGCCGGGCGGCTCGCGGCGCTCAAGGCCAAGGGCTGCGACCGCATTCTGGTCGTGCCGCTCTATCCGCAATATTGCGCGGCCTCGACGGCGACGGTCGGCGACAAGGCGTTCGACACGCTCAAGACCATGCGCTGGCAGCCGTCGATCCGTCTCGCCGCGCCCTGGTACGACGCCCCGGTCTATATCGAAGCTCTGGCGCGATCGACCCGCGAGGGCCTCGAGAGGCTCGATTTCACGCCGGAGGTGGTGCTCGCCTCCTTCCACGGCATCCCGCAGGCCTATTTCGACAAGGGCGATCCCTATTATTGCCAATGCGCCAAGACGACGCGCCTCATCGCCTCGGCGCTTCGGTGGGAGGACGGACGGCTGCGGATGACGTTCCAGTCGCGCTTTGGCCGCGGCGAATGGCTAAAGCCCTACACCGCCGACACGGTCCGCGAGCTGGCGAAAAGCGGCGTCAGGCGCCTCGCCGTCATCACCCCCGGCTTCGTCGCCGACTGCCTCGAGACGCTCGAGGAGATTGCGGTCGAGAACGCTGGCTATTTTCGCGCGGCCGGCGGCGAATCGTTCGCCGCGATCCCCTGTCTCAACGACAGCCCCGACGGCATGGCGGTGATCGAGGCGGTGGCGCGACGGGAGCTGGGGGGCTGGGCGGGATAGGCCGGCGCATTACAGATTGGCCACCGGTATACTTGAGCGATGAAAGCCCATGAGTTCATCGCCCGCACGGTCGCTGGCGGCGACCGCGTTGTCCTATCTGCCAGGCGGCACTTTTCCGACAAAGCCAGGAGCCCTCGTATCCGGGACCCAGATCTCTACGGGACGCAGGCCAGCTGCCGCGTTCGCTAGCGATACAGGGCCGTTCGCGTGGGCGACGCGACCGGCCCGGTTGGTTTCGCCGGGCATGAAATCTCACTTCGCAAGCTTCGCGCCCCGGGTTTTATCACTCCAACTCGGGAAAACCGTGGAGACCAGCGGCGCCTGCACGATGCGCGGCGCAGGAGATTTTTTGCGCTGGCGCTGCTCCGAAAAGACTTGCAACATGCGAACGATTCGGAAACAATCGAGCCGTACAGAGGGGAATAATGCGCGTCGCGGGGCTGTTCGCAGGCATCGGGGACTTGAGCTTGGCCTGCGCGACGCAGGTCATGAAACGATTTTCGTCTCGGAGAATTGGACGCCGGCTGCCGCTGTCTTGGAAGTGCGATTTCCGGGTATTCCCAATGCGGGTGACGTTACCACGTTGAAGGCGCTTCCAACCGTGGACCTGCTGACGGCAGGCTTTCCTTGTCAGGATCTGAGCCAAGCCGGCAAGACCGCGGAATCTGAAGGAAAAAAATCTGGTCTTGTCGACCAAGTCTTCAGGTTGATCGACGGCAATCGGCCTGATTGGGTCTTGTTGGAAAACGTGTCTTTCATGCTGCGCCTCGACCGAGGCAGCGCAATGGACCGACTCGTTTCTGCCTTCGAAGAAAGGGGTTATCGCTGGGCCTACCGCGTCGTGAACTCTTTGTCCTTCGTTCCGCAACGGCGGGAACGAGTTTTTTTCCTGGCAAGCTTGGAGGGCGACCCCGCGGATATCTTGTTCGTGGATGACGTAGAACCAAATTCGCCGATCACGACTCTGGAGAGTCGACGCACACGGGTTTTATTGGACGGGAGGGAACCCGAGGTCTCGGGTGGGGCGCTGATTGTGTTCCGACTCTCAAAAACGGTTCCACAATTGGTATCCCGTCGCCGCCCGCCATTCTGCTTCCGAACGGCGAAATCGTGACTCCGGACATCAGAGATGCCCAGCGACTACAGGGATTCGCAGCCAGTTGGACCAAAGCCGCGGAGCGGGTCGGGCGTGCTTCCCTTCGATGGTCTCTCGTGGGCAACTCCGTGACGAAGCCCGTCGCCGGATGGATCGGCAAACGGTTGGAGCGGCCGGGCGTCTACGACCGCGCGAGAGACGTAGCGGCGCTTCAGACGAGCGATTGGCCCCGCGCTGCGCGACTTCGACTTCGGAGTGCGCCGCGAAGTACGGATTTCCAGTTTCCCCGTGTGGCGTCGCCGGAAACCGTTACACGAGTTTCTGCAATATGAACCACAGCTCTTGTCGCCCAGGGCGACGGCCGGGTTCTTGTCACGCATCGAGAAGAGCTCCCTCCGATTTGCCCCCGGGTTCAAGGATCGCGTGCGCGCCCATCTGCAACACGTTCGCGCCATTCAGCGGTTTGTTTGCGGCGAGCCGACCCCATTAATTGCCGCAGAGTGACGAAACTCTCCTACACGCCACCGACAGACTTTGCTCGCTCCGACCTCATGCGCAGGGTGCGTCAGAGCAAGACGAAGCCGGAGGATCAAGTCGCCCATATGCTAAGCAAATTAGGCTTGTTCTACCGGCGTAATGTTCGTTCCCTTCCCGGCTCCCCGGACTTCGCAAACAAATCCCGCAAGTGGGCGGTATTCGTGAACGGGTGCTTTTGGCACCATCACGAGGGCTGCGCTCGCGCGACAATTCCCACCCGTAACAGAGAGTACTGGACGAAGAAATTCTCGGAGAATAGAGCGCGCGACGAGGCGAAGGGCAGAGCCTTGGCTCTCATGGGGTTCCGTGTCGTCGTCGTTTGGGAATGCGAGGCGATGAACGAACAAAACGACGGCATCGACTCGCTGACTTGAAAACGGCGCCAGCGGTTTGGAAGTTCTGATGTCAACGTGGAGCGCACTTCCGATAGACCCAGTCATGGTCCGTGCGCTCGACACGGCGGACACCCCGACCTCGCGGGTCGCAATAAGGGCCGAACTGCTGCGTCTTCAGAACTTGCAGGCCCAAGGGTCAAAGCCAAGTTTCGCCGGGCTTCGCGAGTTGCGCAAGCGCTGGTCCGAACAGTTCGCTCGTGCTTGCGCTTCCATGGTAGCGGACGGACTGCGTGCGCTCCCCGAACTGCGCAATTTCGAAATCACCCCGGACCCATCTGGGGGCAACCAAGAGTTTTTCACGCCGCTCGGCTATAACAAGGGGAAGCGGATCGACGTTGTGGTAGCCGCCGAGCTGGTGGGCTTGCAGATTGGGGTCTCCTTGAAGGGCTTGAACTTCCGCGATGGAGACGGAGGAAACTTCGACAAAAATCTTACGGGACGACTTTACGAATTGCGAGACGAGGTAAACACGGTTCACGACTATCTACCGCGTGCATTCATGGCTGGGTTGTTTTTCGTGCCGGTTGCCGGCTGCTTCGACAAGGTCACCGGCGCCTCGTCCTTCGCGCACACAGTTGCGCAGCTTCGGTCTCGATCGGGGCGCTTGGATCCGTCCCTGCTCTCACAAAACTGGAAGTGCGACTATGCTGCGGTAGGTCTCTACGGATCGGGTGAACCGGAAGAAGTTCGAAATGGCGTGCCGAGAGGAGTTGCTCGGTACTTTCTATTGTCGACGATCTTGGCCGGGATAACTCGTCTCCGAGACGCCAGTTGCCGCTTCTGTCGAGCACGTTGTCACTCGACGAGTTGGTAAGGCGGCTTGTCGCCCGCGCCCTACGCGGTACGACATCCGGAACATCGTTCGCAGAATTTGGCGATGAGAGCGTGTCCTTACCTACAGTTGATGGATCGGCCGCGGCGGAGGTCAGCGATGACGAGCCCCAAGACGACGTTATGGACACGATGTAGCTTTTCGGATGCAGGTTGCGTACAGAAATTCCAGCCGATCCTTCAGTGGACTACGATAACGAAGACGAATAGCTTTTCTTTAGGTCACGCCCTCCCGCCTGCCCGAAACCCTGAGCCACGGGAGCGTGCCGGCGTGATCTTCGCCCCACGCTTCCAGGCTTTGTCGATCAAAGAGAGGCGCGCTATATGAGCGCCATGTCAAACTACGAACTTGACGTCAACGAGTGGACGAAAGAGCAGGCCGACGCGTTACGGCGACGCGCGCCCAATGAGCTCGATTGGGACAATCTGGCGGAGGAAATCGAAGTCTTTGGGCAGCAGCAACCGGCGCCAGATCAAGTCGCGCCTGGAAATCCTGATCCTTCATCTCTTGAAGTGGAAATATCAGCCGGAATGGCAGTGCGGCAGCTGGCGAGGCTCGATCCGAGAGGCGCGCCATCGCTTGGAAGATCTACTCGAAGAAGTCCGTCGCTGCGCCCGCTCCCCGCCGACTATCTGCCCAAAGCGTACGCCCGCGCGCGCGCGAGGGCCCTCGACGAAACCGGCCTTTACCGCCTCCCCGAGACCTGCCCGTGGACGATCGAGCAAATTCTGGACGGCGATTTCCTGCCTTGAGCGAGCGCGCGGCCCGCTTCGCTCCGTCGTCTGCTGGCTGCCCGCCGTTGTAGCCGCGCTCGCTGAGCGCGGCTCCGGTCAGCGACCGCGTCTACAGGGCGTCGCTGCGATGATGATCGGACGGCCCGCCACTTGTAGCCGCGCTCGCTGAGCGCGGACGCGGTCAGCGACCGCGTCTACAGGGCGCGATCCGACTGGGTCGCCAGCGCTTCGTCGCGCGAAACCCTGAGCCACGGCCTCGTTCCGGCGGGGACCTCGCCCGCGACGCTCGCCGGCTGGTAGTGGATCGCCGGCCCGGGGAGGCGGCCCGCTTCGAGCGCGGCGAGCGTCGGGGCGTTGGTCACCTCGAAGGCGTCGAAGCCGCAACGCAGCATCAGCGGAATCTCGTCGATCAGCACGTCGCCGGTCGCGCGCAACTCACCCGCAAAGCCGTAGCGGTCGCGGAGCAGCCTAGCGTAGGAGAACGCCCGGCCGTCGGCGAATTTGGCGAAGGCGAGCGCGACGAGCGGGCGCCCGGCGAGGTCGGCGAGATGGGCCTGCGCGTCGGCGCCCGCCTCGACCGCGACGCCGACCGGCGCCTTGCGGACGGCGAGCGTTTCGCGTTCGGCGAGCCAGCGTTTTAGCGAAACGATGATCTCGCCATCGACCGGCGCCGAGGCGTCGTCGGTGAGACGCGTCCAGTCGTTCTCGGCGAAACCGTCGCGCCGCCAAAGAGCCATCAGATGTCCGCCCCTGCGTCGAGAACCGTGGTGTGGATGCCGCATTCGGTCTTGCCGCGTCCGCGCCAGCGGCCGGCCCGCTCGTCTTCGCCGGGCCTGACCGCGCTCGTGCAGGGCATGCAGCCGATCGACGGGAATCCCTTGGCGACCAGGGGATGGCGCGGCAGGCCGGCCTCGCGGATATAGTCGAGCACGTCCTTCGCGCTCCAGCCGACCAGCGGGTTCACCTTCACCCGCTCGCCCTCGGCCTCGAACAGGGGCAGGCTGGCGCGCGTCGCGCTTTGAAACCCTTTGCGTCCGGTGATCCAGGCGTCGAAACCTTCCATGGCGGCGGCGAGCGGCCGCACCTTGCGGATGTCACAGCAGCGGTCGGGATCGCTGGCGAACAGCCACTTCTCCGGGTCTTCCCGGGCCACGGTCTCGGCCTCAGGCGTCGCATTGATGACTTTGGTCAGGCCGAGCAGGGCGCAAAGCTCGTCGCGATAGGCGAGCGTCTCGGGAAAATGCTGGCCGGTGTCGACGAACAGGACCGGGGTCGCCTTGTCGACGCGCGACACCATGTGCAGCAGCGCGGCGGCGTCGGCGCCGAAGCTCGACACCAGCGCGATGCGGCCGGGGAACAGGTCCTCGATCGCGAGGCGCACCAGCGAGGAGGCCTTGAGCTTGGCAAAGCGGCTCTCCAGCCGCGAGGCGGCGATCTGGTCGCCGAACAGCCTGACGTCGTGCGCGCTCATCAGATGTCCGATCCGGCGCTGCGATCGTAGAGCGCCTCCCTGAAGGGAGCGATGCCGACCCTGCGGAAGGCGTTCAGGAACGTCTCGGCCTCGTCCGTCCTGAGGCCCATGTAGGTCTCGACGATGGTCTCGACGGCGCCGACCACGTTTTCCGAGCTGAAGCCGGGGCCGACGATCTGGCCGATCGCCGCGGTCTCGTCGGCCGAGCCGCCGAGCGTGATCTGGTAGGTCTCCTCGCCGGCGCGCTCGAGGCCGAGAATGCCGATGTGGCCGACGTGGTGATGGCCGCAGGCGTTGATGCAGCCGCTGATCTTGATCTTCAAGGGGCCGATCGCCTTGGCCTTCGCCCCATCGCCAAAGGTCCGTCCGAGGCGCTCGGCGACCGGGATCGAACGGGCGGTCGCGAGCGCGCAATAGTCGAGGCCGGGGCAGGCGATGATGTCGCTGATCGCGCCCGCGTTCGGCGTCGCGAGGCCGACCGAGGCGAGACGGTCGTAGACCGCCGGCAGGTCGTCGAGCGCGACATGCGGCAGGATCAGGTTCTGCTCGTGCGACACCCGGATCTCGTCGTGGGAATAGTCCTCGGCGAGGTCGGCGACGGCGTCGAGCTGGTCGGCGCTGGCGTCGCCGGGCGGCGCGCCGATCGGTTTCAGCGACACGGTGACGACGGCGTAGCCCTGCGCCTTATGGGCCATGACGTTGGCGTCGCAGAAGCTCTTGAAGCGCGAGTCCTTGCCCTTGCGCCGCTCGACGCGCTCGCTGAGGGGTCGCTTCGGATCGAGCTCGGGCGGGGCGAAGAAGGCCGCGACCCGCGCGACCTCGGCCGCCGGCAGGTCGAGCAAGGCCCGGTCGCGCGCCTCGAACTCGGCCTCGATCTCGGCTTTCAGCGTCTCGAGGGTCTTCTCGTGCAGAAGGATCTTGATGCGCGCCTTGTATTTGTTGTCGCGCCGGCCCTCGAGATTGTAGACGCGCAGGATCGCCTCGATGTAGCCGAGGAGGTCGCGCTCCGGCAGGAAGTCGCGCACCCTGCGGCCGATGAATGGCGTGCGCCCCAGGCCGCCGCCGACATAGACGGTAAAGCCCAGCGCGCCGGCGGCGTCGCGGACGACCTGCAGGCCGATGTCGTGCGCCTGGATCACCGCGCGGTCGTGCGCCGCGCCGTTGACAGCGATCTTGAACTTGCGCGGCAGGAAGCTGAACTCCGGATGCAGCGACGACCATTGCCTGCAGGATCTCGGCATAGGGCCTCGGATCGGCGATCTCGTCATGCGCGACGCCGGCGAAATGGTCGGCGGTGACGTTGCGGATGCAGTTTCCCGAGGTCTGGATGGCGTGCATCTCGACGCTGGCGAGCTCGGCCAGGATGTCCGGCGTGTCCTTCAGCGCCGGCCAGTTGAACTGGATGTTCTGCCTCGTGGTGAAGTGCCCGTAGCCGCGGTCGTACTTGCGCGCGATCTCGGCAAGCTTGCGCACCTGGCGCGCATTCAGCGTGCCGTAGGGCACGGCGACGCGCAGCATGTAGGCATGGAGCTGCAGGTAGAGGCCGTTCATCAGCCGGTGCGGACGGAACTGCTCCTCGGTCAACTCGCCCGAGAGGCGGCGGGCGACCTGGTCCCGGAACTGCATGACCCGCGCGTCGACGAAGGCCTGGTCGAAGGAATCATAGTGATACATGGTCGGCCTCCGGGAAGGCGGTGGGGCCGGTCAGCGGCGCAAGCCCCTGCGCCTGCTTGCCGAGATCGCGCCGCACCGTCGGCCCGGCGGCGCGGATCGCCTCGCGCAGGGCTTTGGGGACGACGTGTCCGTTTCGGACCTCGACCGGGAAGGCATAGACGTCGACGACGAGATTGCGCGCCGCATCTTCGAGGGCGCGCGCGGTCGCGGCCTTGGTCGCCTCGGCGTCGGGCAGCACCGCAGCGCGGTTGAAGTCCTCGCTCCAGCCCGCCTCGGCGGTCTGAAAGACGACGACGCCGTCCGCAAGGCGGTTGGCGGTGATCACATCGGGCATAGGTCTCTCGGGCGTCGCGACAGCGCCGGCTCACATAGTGTCTAACAGATTTTACGGCAAGTCTCTATGACTAATTTTATATAGCATAATATTATAGTGTGTTCGGTCGCTGCCGTCCGTCCGCTTTGTAACTGCACTCGCTTGCGCGCGGTGGACGCGGTGGACGCGGTGGACGCGGTCGCCGACCTGAGGAATTCACACATCTGAAATCGCCGCGTGGACCCCGAAGGCCGGATGGGTGCGGACCACCGCTTCTGCCCAAGTCGGATTGCACGACCGTCACCGCGAACCTTCGCCGGAACCATCCCTGCTTTCCACACCCAATCCGGCCGCTTGCGCGGCCACCCGCTTCGCGGAGAACGGGAACCGTCATCGCGGTAAGTCCGTCACCGACGCATCTTGCCTTCGCCCGACGTTCCAGGCGGGTCGGCGACCCCGCCCTACAGCGGAACGGCCGCCGCCCTTCACCGCACGATCGTCAGCCGCTTCGCCGCCCGCGTCAGGCCGGTGGTGAGCCAGCGGGCGCGGTGGTCCCGGAGATGCGCTCCCACGCCGCCTCGGCGTCTTCGAGCTCCTCGCGCCGGCGGCCGTAGCCGCAGGTTTCAATGAGCTTGCGAGCCGTGTCGAGATCGTCGCGCGGCGAGACCCAGGGGTAGTCCTTAGGCCGGCCCGCCATGAGCCCGAACAGACGCGCACGATGGAGATGGATGTCGACGAGATGGAGCCGCATCGGCCCGCGCTCGGCGATCTCGAACGCCTCGTCGAGGTCCTCGCGCGCGCCGCCGAAGTCGCGGGTCGTCGCGCGGAAGAGAGCGCGAGTGAGGAGGCCGCGGGGGACGTCATCCTGCTTACCGGCGCGGCGCAGGAAGTCCAACGCGTCTTTCAAATACTCGCCGGAAGGCGGCTCGGCGCGAAGGATCGCTTGGTAAAGCGTGGCGCGGGCAAGCGTGAGATGATCGAGCCCGATGTCGAGGAGCGGTTGTTCGCTCCACGCCTGCATCCATTTTAAGGTTCGCGAGGTGCGCTCCGAGACTGTTCGGCAAGCATCCAGCGGCTGCGAGTCCACGATGCTGTCCGCGTCCTCCGCGATCAACCGCCGCGAGGCGGCGCGCTCGGCATCGGCGAGTAGGAGGTCGCAATATGGAAAGCCTTGCAACGAATAGAGCAGCGGGAACTCGGGCCAGTGCTCAGCCATCATCGCCTCGGCCGCGACGAAGCGCTCCTCGGCCTCGGCGCGGCGGCCCAGTTGATGTAAGGCGTTGCCATGCCTCGCGCGAACTCGCCATCGACCAAACTGTCTCGCCGCTCTTGTCGGCGTGGTCGACGGCGGTTTCGCCGTCGCGGATCGCCGCACTGACCTCACCCAAGATCAGCTCCAGCTCGCTCAGGTTGATGCCGCAGATCGCGGCGCTCTTCCAAGTTTCTTGCTCGACTCGCATATCGCAGACTCGCCCGGACTTGCTCCAGCGCTTCGCTCGGGCGCCCAAGGGCGCGCAAGTCGAGGCCAGCTATATTGAGCAGCCACGCTTGATCCCGCGGCTCGAGCTTTGGCGAGACGCAGCGCCATGGCGGATCGAAGAAACAGGCGATTACGCTGAGGTCGGCACCGAACGACCCGAGCTTCTTGGTATTGTAGAACGTGCCGCGCAGAATGCGGTCACGATAGACTTTATCGCACGCCTCACGCTGGAGCCCCGCATGGCAGCCATGCACAACAGCCTGATGGAGCGGCTGCAGATCGTCGAGCGTCGGCTCGGGCTTGTCTTCAGTTGTTGTGGTCAAATGCTCGTAGAGCCGCCGATGCGCGGCTTGCCACGCCTCGAGGCGCTTCTGGCGCAGGTCTTTGGCGAAATATTCGCGCAGCAAGGGATGTGCGTCGAGCGAGATGAGCGCGCCGCCCGCGTCGCGGTTCACAGCAACCAGCTTGGCGGCGGCGAGCTTGCTGAGCGCGATATTGCGGTGCGCCTCGCTGAGCGCGACGAGCGGCTCGGTCAGTCCCTCGATCGCGGGCGCCCGCCAGAGCGCGGCGAGGCACCCGGTGTCGGCCGGGCGGTCGAACAGGCCCATGAGCCGCAGCATCGCGAGCGCATGGCCGGCCTTTTTCGCCCTCGCTTTCGAACCAGCGCACGTAGGCGTCCATCGCCCCGAACGCATGGCCGCTCTGCTCCTCCGCGTCGGCCTCCGCCAGCTTGATTAGGTCGCGTCGGCGGATGTCGCCGCCGTAGGCGTCGCGTAGATACGAGCCGATCAGATTGAGCGTCAGGGCGTGCCCCTTGACGTCCTCGGTCAGCGTCTCGCGCTCCTTGAGCGCTCCCTTGACGCCGAGCGTTTCGAGGAGCGTTGCGCCCGCGGCCTTCGAGAGCGGAGCGAGATCGCGTTGCGGCGCGGTCGCGGCGTAGCCTTCGAGGTCCTTGATCTTGTAGCGCGTGGTGACGAGACAGAGGCCCGTGTTGCGCTGCGCGAGGCCCTTGAGCAGCGCGCGCAGGCCCTCGTCCTTCAGTTCGCCCGGCGTCGGCGAGGTCGGCGGATATTGCAGAGGCTCGAGCCCGTCGAGGATGAGAACCGCCCGTTTGTCGCAGATCCATCTGGCGAGACGCTTGCCCTTGTCGTGCGCGCTCTCGACGCCTTCGACCGCCGGCGCGCCGAAGAATTTCAGCGCTCCGGCGAGAAAAAGGTCGGACGAGGCGGTCTGCCGCTCGCTCGTCCCCTGGCTGAAGAACGACCAGGCGAAGGCCGCCTCGCAGCCCAGCCAGTCCTTGTCCGACTGCCCGATCGCCCATTTGGCGATGAGCGCCGTCTTGCCCTCGCCGCCGAGCGCGACGAAGGTGAGAACCCGCGGATGCGTCTCGCCGGCGACCGCCTTCGCCCAGGCCTCGTCGATGAGCCTCGTCTCCGCCTCGCGACCGATCAGCTCTGCCGGCGCGTAGTGGTCCATTCGGGAGATGTCGACGGAAGGCGGGGCGGGCGGCGCGAATGTCGTCAGCGCCGGCTTCGCGGGCAGCGGCGCGACGGCCAGAGTCGCGGTCGGCGTCTTCGTTCCGAGCACGACCTTCTCGCCGAGCGCCGGCTTGATGACGGCAGGCTGACCCGTCAGTTCCCGGTAGAGCGCCTCGAATCCGGGATCGCCCATATCGAACACGCGGATGCGAAACTTCGCAAAGCCTTGCAGCGGGATCGGTATACTCTCGTCGGATTCGTCGCCGAACAGGACCGGAAGGAATCGCTCGTTCGCTTTCGCCTTGTAGATGTAATTGTAGACGATGCCGCCTTCCCAATAGACGCCGCGCCCTTCGTCGGCGGGGACCCGGTTCTCGACACGATTGCGATACGCCTCCGTGCAGATCAGCGGCACGAATTTCGAGTTCTGGGGCCGAAGCAGTTCCTCGCACCATTGGGGCCACCCCTGCGAGGGGCGCGTGACGTATTGGTCGAGATCGACGTCGACGCCCAACGCGCGCAGCGTGTTCGAGAACGCAAGCACACGCTCCGAATGCTCGGGCAAGTCGTGGCTGTAGCTGATGAAAACCGTGTCCGCGCCCATGACAGCGTCCCGCTCCCCTCGAGAGCCGTGACAATGTGACGGGGCGACCTTAACGCCCATCTGGGTAAAGGAGAATGCCGTTTTCGCGGGACTGGGCGCAGGCGGTCAGGATTTCGTCATCGCGAGCGCGCCGTTGGCGTCTTATCGCGAGGGGTGTTGTGATTGCCGCCGCCCGGGGCTATTGCGGGGCCCAACTACCGCCGTATGCAGAGAGAATCCCCGTTGAGCGCTGACGAGCCGAAAGTCGACGAAGCGCTGGCGATCGGGCACGGGCTTAAAGCCGAGGAATACGCCCGTTTCGTCAAGCTCATCGGCCGCACGCCGACCTTCACCGAGCTCGGCGTTGTGTCGGCGATGTGGAACGAGCACTGCTCCTACAAGTCCTCCCGCCTGCACCTCAGGGGCCTGCCGACCAAGGGCCCGCATGTGATCCAAGGGCCCGGCGAGAACGCCGGGGTGATCGACATCGGCGATGGGCTCGCCTGCATCTTCAAGATGGAGTCGCACAACCACCCCTCCTACATCGAGCCCTATCAGGGCGCGGCGACGGGGGTCGGGGGCATCCTGCGCGACGTCTTCACCATGGGCGCGCGTCCGGTGGCGAGCCTCAACCTGCTGCGCTTCGGCTCGCCCGATCATCCCAGGACCCGCCGCCTGGTCGCGGGCGTGGTCGCCGGAATCGGCGGCTACGGCAATTCCTTCGGCGTGCCGACGGTCGGCGGCTCGGTCGGCTTCGATAGCCGCTACGACGGCAATATCCTCGTCAACGCTTTTGCCGTCGGCGTCGCCCGGACCGACTCGATCTTCTATTCCGCCGCGACCGGCGTCGGGAACCCGATCGTCTATCTCGGCTCCAAGACCGGCCGTGACGGCATCCACGGCGCGAGCATGGCCTCGGCCGCCTTCGAGGCGGACGCCGAGGAGAAGCGCCCGACGGTGCAGGTCGGCGATCCGTTCGCCGAGAAGCTCCTGCTCGAGGCCTGCCTCGAGCTCATGTCCTCGGGCGCGGTCGTGGCGATCCAGGACATGGGCGCGGCGGGCCTGACCTCCTCGGCGGTCGAGATGGGGGCCAAGGGCAACCTCGGCGTCGAACTCGACCTCGACGCCGTGCCCTGCCGCGAGACCGGCATGACCGCTTACGAGATGATGCTCTCCGAGAGCCAGGAGCGCATGCTGATGGTGCTCAGGCCCGAGCTTGGATCGCGGGCCGAGGACATCTTCCGCAAATGGGGGCTCGACTTCGCCGTCATCGGCCGGACGACCGACACGAAGCGCTTCGTCATCAAGCATCACGGGCAGGTGAAGGCCGACCTGCCGATCAAGGAGCTCGGCGACGAAGCGCCTCTCTATGACCGGCCGTGGACGCCGACGGCGCCCTCGCCGGCGATCGACTTGGCCGCGATCGTTCCGCCGATCTCGACCGATGCGGCGCTCAAAAAGCTTCTCGGCTCGCCCAATTTCAGTTCGAAGCGCTGGGTCTATGAACAATACGATTCCCTCATCCTCGGCAATACCGTCCAGGGGCCGGGCGGAGGCGCGGCGGTCGTCCGTCTCGGCGACGGGCCGAAGGGGCTGGCGCTGACGACCGACTGTACTGAGCGCTACTGCGAGGCGGACCCCAGCGAGGGCGGAAAGCAGGCGGTCGCGGAGGCCTGGCGCAACCTCGTCGCCGTCGGCGCGAAGCCGTTGGCGCTGACCGACAACCTCAATTTCGGCAACCCCGAGAAGCCGCACGCGATGGGCCAGCTGGTCGGCTCGATCGCCGGCATCGGCGAGGCCGCGCGCGCTCTCGATTTCCCGATCGTCTCGGGCAACGTGTCGCTCTACAACGAGACGATGGGATCGGGAATTCCGCCGACTCCGGCGATCGGCGGCGTCGGGCTCATCGCCGACGTGACCAAAACGGCTTCGCCGTCGTTCAAGGCGGCGGGCCACGACATTTTGCTGATCGGCGGCGTCCCCGGCTGGCTCGGCCGCTCGGCCTGGCTTGCGGTCGTGGCGGGCCGCGACGAAGGGGCGCCGCCGCCGGTCGATCTTTCGGCCGAGAAGCGCAACGGCGAGTTGGTGGCGGGGCTGATCGCAGCGGGCCGCGTCACCGGGGTGCAGGACCTGTCGGACGGCGGTCTCGCGGTCGCGCTCGCCGAAATGGCGATGGCGGGCGGCATCGGCGCGACCGTCGCGCTCGACGGTCCCGAGCACGCTGTCTTCTTCGGCGAGGACCAGGGCCGCTATGTCGTGACGACGGCGCCGGAGGCGACGGACGGCGTGATCGGCGAAGCCCAGCGCGCCGGCGCGCCCATCCTTCGCATCGGCGTCACCGGCGGCGACGCCCTGGCGCTCGGCCGCGCGGCTCCTGTCCCCCTTGCCGCGCTCGTCCAAACATACGAAGGTTGGTTTCCAACCTACATGGATCAACCTGAGGGGGCAGGCGGATGATTCCATTTCTGGTCGTCAAGACGCGCGCGGGCTTCGCCTATGTGCGGCCCGAGCACGTGCTGGCGGTGAATTCGAGCGATCCGGCCGATTGCACGCTGGTGATGACGGGGGGCGTGACGATTGCGGTCGCCGAGCCGGCCGAGGACGTCATCGAACGGCTGGAGGCAGAGGCGCGCGAGGAAGACGAAGCCCTGCTGATCAAGGAGCGTCAAAATCATGGCCATGTCCAACGTTGAGATCGAGACGATGATCAGGGCGGCCTTCCCCGACGCCCGCGTCGAGGTGAAGGCCCTCGCCGACGACGGCGAGCATTACGCCGCGACCGTCGTCTCGGCGGCGTTCAAGGGCGTGAGCAAGGTCAAGCAGCACCAGATGGTCTACGCCGCGCTCAAGGGCAAGATGGGCGGGGAGTTGCACGCGCTGGCGCTGACCACCGCGGAGAGCTGAGCGGCCGCGAACTCAAGGCGACTTCCAAGCCAGCCCGCCCTCGACGCAGGCGAGCGCAAAGGCGACGTTGCGGGCGACCTCCTCGAGCCGGTCGAACCGGCCGGGCTTGCCGCCGTGGCCGGCGTCCATGTCGGTGTGCATGAGGATCGGTCCGCCGCCCGTCATCCTCGCCCGGAGCCGCTGCACCCATTTGGCCGGCTCCCAGTAGCCGACGCGCGGGTCGGTCAGGCCGCCGAGCGCCAGGATCGGCGGATAGGATTGCGCGCGGACATTATCGTACGGGCTGTAGCCGCGGATGGTCGCGAAGGCTTTGGAGTCGCGGATCGGATCGCCCCATTCGAGCCATTCCGGCGGGGTCAGCGGCAGCGTCTCGTCCATCATGGTCGCGAGCGCGTCGACGAACGGCACGTCGGCGACGATTCCGGCGAACAGCTCCGGCGCCTCGTTGGCGACGACGCCCATCAGGAGGCCGCCCGCGCTGCCGCCCTGCGCCACGATCCGGCCCGCGCCGGTATATCCCTCAGCGATCAGGCGCCGCGCGGCGGCGAGGAAGTCGGAAAAGGTGTTCGGCTTCCTTCCGAGCTTGCCCTCCTCGTACCAGCGCCAGCCCTTGTCGGTCCCGCCGCGCACATGCGCGATGGCGTAGACGAAGCCGCGGTCGACGAGCGAGAGGCGATTGCTCGAAAAGCTCGCATCGATCGCATAGCCATAGGCGCCGTAGCCATAGAGAAGCAGCGGCGCCGAGCCGTCATGCTTTGCGTCCCGCCGCATCAGAAGCGACACCGGCACAGTCTCGCCGTCGGGGGCCGGCGCGAACACGAGGCGGGTCTCATAGCGCGTCGGATCGAAGCCGGACGGGATGATCTGCCGCTTGGCCAGCGTCCGCTCGCGCGTGGCGCAGTCATAGTCGTAAATTTCCTCGGGCCGCGCCATCGACGAGATGGAGAAACGGATGCTGGGAGAGTCGAACTCGTAGATCCTGCCGAAATCGAGCGCGTAAGTTTCCTCGTCGAAGGCGACGTCGTGGCGCGCGCCTGTCGCGAGGTCGAGGACGATCAGGCGCGGGCGGCTCTCCTCGCGCGCCAGCAGAACGAGCCAGCCCGCGAGAACCACGACATCGACGAAATAACAGCCGTCGCGGTGGGCGACGACCTCGCGCCAGTTCGCCTCGGCGGGATCGGCGCGCGGCGCCTCGACGATCTTGAAATCGCGGGCGCCGGCGTTGGTGCGGATGAAGACGCGGTCGCCGTGGTCGAGCACGTCGTAGAAATGGCCGGGCCGGCGCGGCGCGACGAGGAGCGGCCGGGCCGTCGGCGCTTCGAGATCGATAATCAGCGTCTCCGAGCCGTCGTGGCCGTGCACGTCGATCATCGCCGTCCGGCCGGTGAGCGAGCCCGAGACGCCGATGAACCAGGCGGGATCCGGCTCGGCGAAGATCTCCGCGTCCTCGCCCTCATCCGTCCCGAGCCGGTGCAGCATCACGCGGAACGGGCGGTGGCTCTCGTCCTGCTCGACATAGAGGAACCCCGTCGCGTCACGCGTCCAGACGATGTCGGGCGCGGCGTTGACGACGCGGTCGGCGAGGTCCTGCCCCGTGGCGAGATCGCGCACGCGAAGGGTCAGGAGCTCCGAGCCGAGCTCGTCGGCGCCCCAGGCGAGCTTGGCGTGATCGGGCGCATGGCGCGCCGCCGCGAGGCTGAAGAAGGCCTTGCCGGCGGCGAGCGCGTCGCCGTCGATGAGGATCGCCTCCTCGCCGCCGTCGCGCGGCCGGCGGCAGAGGATGCGGTGCTGGCCGCCCGGGCGGAACCGCGAATAATAGGCCCAGGGACCGTCGGCCTGCGGCGGCTGGCTGTCGTCCTCCTGGATCCGCGCCCGCATTTCGGCGACCAGGGTTTTCTGCAGGTTCGCGGTCGGGGCGAGCGCCGCGTCGGCGTAGGCGTTCTCCTTTTCGAGCAGCGCCCGGATGTCGGGGGCGAGCGCGGCCGGGTCGCGCAGCGCCTCTTGCCAGTTCTCCGCCCTGAGCCAGGCATATTCGTCCGTCCAGCTTGCGCCATGGGCGGATATTTCGATCGCGCGGCGCTCGGCGCGGGGAGGCGAGACGGGAGACGATAAGGCTTCGGTCATTGGCGCAAGTTCTGCCACGCCCGACGCGGTCAGGAAAGCTCGGCGAAGGCGGCCGGGACCTCCTCAGGGCGGGCGCAGAGGACGGCGGCGCCGGCGGCGCGGAGTTCGGCCTCGCCGCCGTAGCCCCACAGCGCGCCGATAGTCGGGATGGGGTGCCGGCCCGCGCCAATCACGTCGTGCTTGCGATCGCCCCACATCGCGCAGGCTTCGGGCGCGAGCCCCTCTTCGGCAAGGATATGGGCGATGAGGTCGCCCTTGTCGTCGAAACGCCCGTCGAGTTCGGCCCCGTAAGCCGCGTCGAAATACGCGGCGAGGCCGAAGCGGTCGAGGATGCGGGTCGCATAGACACGGGGCTTCGATGTGCAAAGGATCAGGCGCGCGCCGCCCCCTTTCAGCGCGTCGAGCGCCTCCGGCACGCCGTCGTAGACGAACGCCTCGAAAAGTCCGACCGTCCCGTAGCGGTCGCGATAAAGCCTGAGCGCGGCTTCGACTGTCTCCGGGCCGCCGAGGAGGTCGGCGAACGAGCGCCTGAGCGGAGGGCCGATGATCCAGGTGAGCCCCCCGGCCGGCGGGGCGACGTGGCCCATCGCCTCGAGCGCATGGCGAAAGCTGCCGACGATGCCCTGAGCCGGGTTGGTCAGCGTCCCGTCCAGATCGACGAGCAATGTCTGTCTTTTTGTCATCGGCGCGAACAGCATTCCCAGGTCGAGTGACGACAGCGACCTCATCCACAGCCTGTCGAGGAAAGGCTCACGCCCTGCATACCCCGAGACGCCGGGTTTCGTCATTCCAGCCGTCGACGGGCGTTGCGGCCGTGCGCATCCTGGAACGTTCTCGCACTGCGATGGTTACGGAAAAGGACTCGCCGAAAGGGTCCGCCAATTGCGCTTCCGATTGCGGGACTTTGCGTCGGCCGGGCGGGGCCCGCCCGGGCGCACGAACGAAGTCGTGCTCGCGTTCCGCGCTCATCCGACCGGGTCAGGCTATGAAGGACAACCAGACTGCGTCGCGCCTCGAGGATTTGCCGGTGCGCAGAACCCTGTCTTCGGGCGCGATCGGGCTCCGCCAGTCGGAGGCCGCCGAGGCGGACGAAACGCCCCGGCTTGGTCTCGTTTCTCTCTCGCTGCTCGCATTGGCGGTCGGAATCACGGCCGGGCTCGGCGCCATCGTCTTTCGCGAACTGATCGGATTGATTCACAATCTCCTGTTTCTCGGTCACTTCGCCTTCGCGTACCGCACCAAGGTCTTCACGCCGGCGAGCCCCTGGGGCGCGTTCATCATTCTTGCGCCCGTGGTCGGCGCCGTCGCGGTGACCTTTCTGGTGACGAATTTCGCCCCCGAGGCCAAGGGGCATGGCGTTCCCGAAGTCATGGATGCGATCTACTATGGGGGCGGCGTCATCCGTCCGGTCGTGGCGGTGGTGAAATCCCTGGCGTCGGCGATCGCCATCGGCAGCGGCGCCACCGTCGGACGCGAGGGCCCGATCATCCAGATCGGCTCCGCCTTCGGCTCCACACTCGGGCAAATCCTGCGCATGTCCTCGGCCGAGCGCATCGTCCTGATCGCATGCGGCGGAGGCGGCGGAATCGCCGCCACATTCAATACGCCGATCGGCGGCGTGATGTTCGCCATCGAGATTCTGATGCCGGAGGTGAGCGCCAGGACATTCCTGCCGGTGGCCATCGCGACCAGCACGGCGACCTTCATCGGGCGCTATTGGTTCGGCGTCGCCCCGTCGTTCACTATGCCGCAGCTCGCGCCTCTCCCGGTCGACCCGACCGCGGCGCTCGCGCTGTGCCTCTACGCCTTGCTCGGCGCGATCGTCGGGGTCGCCGCCGCCGGCTTCATCCGCGGCCTCTACTTCACCGAGGACCTGTTCGACCGGATCCCGGGAAACTATCGTCGCCACATGCTCGGAATGCTGATGGTGGGCGTCATCATTTACGCCGTCCAGCAAGCCTTCGGCGAATATTACATCGGCGGCGTCGGCTACGCGACCGACCAGGCCATCATGTTCGGCAAATTGACCGGGGCCGGGCTTCTGTTCCTGCTGTTTTTCTGCGAGCTCATTGCGACTTGCCTCACCCTCGGCTCCGGCTCTTCGGGCGGGATATTCTCGCCGTCCCTGTATATGGGAGCGACGCTCGGCAGCGGGTTCGCCGCCCTGCTGAACATGGCTCATCTGCCGGTGACGCTGAAATCTTCCCTCCTTCGCGGTGGTCGGAATGGCGGCGATGGTGGGCGGCGGCACCGGCGCGGTGCTGACGGCGATCACCATGCTTTTCGAAATGACGCGCGATTACGGCATCGTCTTGCCGATGATCCTGGCGGTGGCGGCGAGCGTCGGCGTGCGGCGGCTCCTGTCGCCTGAGAGCATCTACACTTTGAAGCTCGTGCGCCGCGGACACGTCATCCCCAATTCGCTCCATGCCAACGTGTTCGTCGTCAAACGCGCGGCGGCCGTGATGGACCGCGACGTGACCGTGGCGCGGGCGACCGTTCGCGTCGAGGACCTCCCGCTTCGCGCGCCGGACGGCCATGAGGTGAAATACATCGTCATCGCCGACCAGGATCGGATCGTCGGCGCGATCCGCGTCAACAGGCCGCTGGCGCGGCTCACTCTGGACGCGAAACCGGCGGCCAAGCTCGGCGATCTCGTCAGTGGAACCTTCTGCGTCGTGCGCGAGCGCGATGTCTTTTTCAATGTGATCCGGCGCATGTGGCGCAAGCGGGCCGATATCGCCATCGTCGTGCACGACCGGGGCGGTCCGCGACCCGACAATGTCGCCGGCGTCATCACCAAGGAGCTGGTCGCGGATTCGGTGGCGAGCAGCATCGTCGTTCTCCCGACCCCGACGTGAACACTCCGGCGTGGGACTCGGCGCCGGATCGATTCCGCTACTCGTTGCTCCCTCCGTTCTGGTCGTCGCTTGCGCCGACCGGCTTCGACTCCGACGAATACTCCTGCCGCAGGAAGATGCTGAGCACGATATAGACGCCTATGGCCAGTCGTTGATCGTCATTCCAATTGGGCGCCGATTTGCCTCGGATGTTCAGTATGCTTCGGTATCTTGGTTGACCCGCCCCATACTCTTGACCTGCGCGTCAACATTTCGGAGATCAAGGCGTCATACCCAGTCGATGCGCAGCGAGGGGCCGACCGCGTTGGCGGCGCGGCGCAGCGTGGCGAGCGTCACGGACGGAATCTTCGGATCAAACAGCCGGTCAAGCTGACGGCGGCTGGCGTTCATCCGCACGGCCATCTCCACCTTGGTCAATCCCTCCTCATCCATCGCGGCGGCTAGCTGGTCGGCGATGAGTTTCTTGACGGCATGATCTTCGGTCGCTCCGAGGATTCCCAGCTCCGCGAGGAACTCGTCGAAGGTCTCATTGCTCACACCGCCTTTGTGCTTCCGCGCCATTTCAACTGAAAATGCTCTGTAATTCTCCATCTGTCGCCCTTTCCAATTGTCAGAATGCAAACCCGCCTTGCCCCGCCACGGCTGCGGCGTCGCGCGCGCCGTGCAAGACGCGCACGATCAGAAGCTCGCGCTCGTCATGTACGTAATAGATGGCGTAATTGCCGGCGAAGGTGGCCCGTAGCCCCGGCGCAAACTGCTCGCGCAAAGGCGCCGAGTCGGGAAAATGCCGAAGCGGCTCGCAAGCGTCCTTGATTTTGTCGATGAGCCGGGTCGCCGCCGCCTCGGAAGCTTCGCCGGCAACATAAAACCAAATCTCGACAAGGTCAGAATTCCGCCGTGTCGGTCAGGCGGAGGGTGAGCGGTCGGCTAATAGCTTCCTCCCGCGGGCGATGATCCGATCGGTGTCGAAGTCTTGGACACGGCCGGCCGCGACATCGGCCAATCCCTTGTCGATGTCGGCCTTGAGCGCCGCCAGCTCTTCGAGCTGAAGCGTGCGCTTCAATTTCCAGTCGCGAAGCGCCGCGCGGACAACTTCGCTGGTCGAAGCGTAGTCGCCAGTCTCCACGGCCTGCCTGACGACAGCGGCAAGCTCGGGGGGCATGGTGATGGTCAGGCGCTCGATCTGCGGCACGGTCGGACTCCTCCAAGGGTCGCTATCACACTTTGTCATACTTTGTGTGCAAATGCGAGAAGCGAGCCGAGCGGCGTCACTCGCGCCCATGATGCTGGGCATGGCCCGAGGTCGCGGGCGAACGTCAGGTCGGCGACTGGCGGAGGCCGCCGCCCCTACCCCGCGCCTGTGACCGGCGTCACGTTCGCGCCGGCGGGAAACCCCTTCAGATCGCACCAGTCGTTGACGGCCCGGATCGCCACGAGCTTGGTCATGCGCGCCTGCACCGCGTCGGGATCGCGACCCTCGCCCGGTTGGCGCGCCCAAGCGGCGGCGTCAGAGGCGGCGCGCCGCGACGGCGACGCAAGCGGGGCGAGGCGCTACGGCGTCTCCCAGCTCCCGCGCTCGGCCGAGCGGAACAGCGCTTCGATCACGCGCATGTTCATGACCGCGTCCTCGATTCCGAACTCGAGCGGCGCCTCGCCGCGGACGGCGCGGGCGAAGGCGTCGCCCTGCAGGCCATACTGGTCTGAGACCGGGAACTCCTCGACCCGCGCTCCGCCGCCGACGAGGTCGGCGCCCGGATCGATGACGATCCGCATCGGCCGGTCGGGCAGAGCGTTGAAGGGGATGGCGATCTCGATCCGGCCGGCCTCGCCGACGATCGTCACCCGCTGGTGCGCCGACAATTGCGTCGCCGCGCTGAAGGTCAGATGTTTCCCGCCGGGGAACTCGAGGATGGCGCTCGCCAGCCGGTCGGTGCCGAAGTTCGGATCGCGGTCGAGCGTCGCGACGACCCGGGCCGGCTCGGCGCCAAAGATGTATCGCGCCGTGACGATCGCGTAGCAGCCGATGTCGTAGAGCCCGCCGCCGCCCGGCGGCCGGTTGCGCACGTTTTCGGGATCGAGCAGGCGGTAGGAGAAGAACGTCTGGATCGCCCGGACATCGCCGATCGCCCCGGACCGGGCGAGTTCGCGCGCCCGCCGCCATTGCGGATGATGGCGGACCATGAAGGCTTCCGCGACCAGCCGGCCCGCCTTGTCGCGCGCGGCGATCAGGGTCTCGGCCTCGCCGGCGTCGAGCGCGACCGGCTTTTCGCACAGCACGTGCTTGCCCGCCTCGAGCGCCTTGATCGTCCAGGGAACATGCAGCTCGTTCGGCAACGGGTTGTAGATAGCCTCGATCTCGGGATCGGCGAGGAGCGCCTCGTAGCCGCCATAGGCGCGCGCGATCCCGAGACGCCCCGCCGCCTCGCGGGCGCGCGCCTCGTCGCGCGAGGCGATGGCGGCGATATCGCAAAACTCCGCGCCCTGCATCGCCGGGATCACCTTTTCCGTGGCGATCTTGGCGACCCCGAGCACGCCCCATTTCACCTTGCGCATGGATCTTTCCTCCAGTCCGCGCCGAGCCTTACGCCTTCGGCCCGGGAACGCGGCCCTCGGCGGTGCGCGCCAGCATCCAGCCGGGGTATTCGGGTTTCAGCGCGCTTGCCGCATCGAGCGCCGCGATCTCCTCCGCCGTCAGCGCCAGCTCGGCGGCGGCGAGGTTGTCGTCGAGCTGCTCGACGCTCTTGGCGCCGATGATGACGCTCATCACGCCCTTGCGCTGCAGGAGCCAGGCGAGCGCGACCCGGGCGACCGAGGTCTGGTGCGTTTTCGCGACCTTTTCCATCGCGTCGATGATGTCGTAGGCGCGCTCCTTGTCGACCGGCGGGAAGTCGAAGGTGGTGCGGCGCGAGTCATTGCCGCCGCGCTTCTCGCGCGTGTATTTGCCCGACAGGAAGCCGCCGGCCAGCGGGCTCCACACCATCACGCCGAGCCCCTGATCTTCCACCAGCGGCAGGATCTCCCGCTCGAGCTCGCGCCCGGCGATCGAGTAATAGGCCTGGACGGTCTCGAAGCGCGCGAGCCCGTGCTTGTCCGAGATCGCCAGCGCCTTCATGATCTGCCAGGCGGCCATGTTCGAGCAGCCGATCGTGCGCACGAGGCCGCGCTGAACGCAATTGTCGAGCGCCCTCAGCGTTTCCTCGATCGGCGTGACCGGGTCGAAGCTGTGGATCTGGTAGAGGTCGATGTGCTCGAGGCCGAGACGCTTGAGGCTAGCGTCGACCTGGTCGAGGATGTGGCCGCGCGACAGGCCGACGGCGTTCGGGCCCGGCCCCATCCGGCCGCGCACCTTGGTCGCGACGATCACGTCCTCGCGCTGGACGCCGAGGTCGCGCAGAGCCTGACCGAGCTGCATCTCCGACCGGCCTTCGGAATAGACGTTGGCGGTGTCGATGAAATTCACGCCCTTTTCGAGCGCGCGGCCGACGAGCGCGGTCGATTGGGCCTGGTCGAGCTGGCCGATCGCCTGCCAGAACCCCGCGCCGCCGGAGAAGGTCATGGTTCCGAGGCAGATTTCCGAGACGAATTGGCCGGTGCGGCCGAGCGGTCGATAACGCATGCGTGGTTCTCCCGAGGCGGGCGTCAAGTATTTGAGGCGGACTTCTAAGCGCGAGCGCTCCCCGTGGGCAAATCGCAGCTGCGTGATCGGCCCAGAGGAACGCTTACGCCGCCAACGCGTCCTGGGGCGGCGCCATCGCGCCGGTCATCATCGCCACCGCGTCCGACATCGTCACCTTCTTCGGATCGACGACTGTCAGACGCCGCCCGAGGCGATGGATGTGGATGCGATCGGCGACCTCGAACACATGCGGCATGTTGTGCGAGATGAGGATGATCGGCATGCCGCGCTTCTTCACGTCGAGGATGAGTTCGAGCACGCGGCGCGATTCCTTGACGCCGAGCGCCGCTGTCGGCTCGTCCATGATCACCAGCCGCTTGGCGAAAGCCGCCGCGCGCGCCACCGCCACGCCCTGGCGTTGGCCGCCCGACAGGGTCTCGACCGGCTGGTGGATGTTCTGGATCGTCATCAGCCCGAGTTCGTTGAGCTTCTCGCGGGCGAACTTCGCCATCCGGGCGCGGTCGGTCGCGCGGAACCACTGCCCCAGGATTCCGGGCGCGCGCGGCTCGCGGCCGAGGAACATGTTGTCGGCGATCGACAAGGCCGGCGACAACGCCAGCGTCTGATAGACCGTCTCGATGCCCGCCTCGCGCGCCTCGATCGGCGAACGTGAAATTCACCACTTCGCCGCCGAGACGGATCTCGCCCGAGTTCGGGATCACCGCGCCGCAGATCGCCTTGATCAGCGTCGACTTGCCGGCGCCGTTGTCGCCGATGACAGCCAGGATCTCGCCGGGATAGAGATCGAAGTCGGCAATGGTCGAGCGCCGTGACGCGACCGTAGCGCTTGACGAGTTGGCGGCAGGTGAGGATCGGTTCGACGCTCACTTCGAAACCCTCCGGATCCACTGGTCGAGGGCGACCGCGATGATGATCAGCACGCCGATGGCGAATTCCTGCCACAGCACGTCGAGGCCGGCGAGCGAAACGGCGGAGCGGAACACGCCGACGATCAGCGCGCCGACCAGCGTGCCGATGACCGAGCCGCGGCCGCCGAACAGGCTACGTGCCGCCGATCACCACCGCGGTGATGCTGTTGAGGTTCATGTTCTCGCCCGCCGTCGGGCTGATCGCGCCGACGCGGCCGATCAGCGCCCAGCCGGCGATCGCGGCGATGAGGCCTGCGAGCACGTAAACGCTGAGCAGGATCCTGTCCGTGTTGATGCCGGCGAGACGCGCCGCTTCCGGATCGTCGCCGGTCGCATAGATATGGCGGCCGTAAGCGGTGCGCTTCAGGACGTACCAGACGATGGCGGCCACGACCAGCATGAGGAACGTCCCCCACATGATGCGCGCGCTGCCGATCTGACATCTGGTTGCCCATCATGCTCAGGAACGGCGCCTTCTCGTCGATGTCCTGCATGCCGATGGTTTCGCTCTGCGAATAGAATGTGTTCAGCGCCCCGATGATGCTCAGCGTTCCGAGCGTGACGATGAACGGCGGCATCTTAAGTCGGGTGACCAGCACGCCGTTGAGGTAGCCGAAAAGCGACCCGACGATAATGCCGAGCGGGAAGGCGATAATTGTCGGCAGGCCGTTGACGACGGCGAGACGCCCCATCACAACCGACGAGATGACCATGATGACGCCGATCGACAGGTCGATTCCGGCGGTCAGGATCACAAGCGTCTGCCCGATGCCGAGAATGCCGGTGACCATCACCTGGGTCAGGACGGTCGAAAAGTTGCTCGCAGCAGTGAAGCGGTGCGGATTGACCGCGACGCCGAGCAGAAGGCCCAGGGCCAGCACGACGAAGGGCACGGTCGTCGGATAGACATGCAGGAAGCGCTGGATGCGCTGGAGAAGAGTGAGCCGCTCCTCGTCGAAGGAGGCGACGGTGGTCGTGGCCGAGGCCAGGACCTTCTCGAACTCCTGCTGCGCAGGACGTCCCGATTGAGACGCTTCGCTCATGATTTCCTCGTTCGTTTCCCGACTTCTGAGCGTTCTTTGCGGGTCCGGCGCTCGCAACTGCTTGCCGCGGGCGCCGGCCTCTCAGGTTCTCAGCGCGATTAAGCTCCCGCTCGCTCCGGGAAATCAACCCCAGCAGAGCTTCATGCCCTCTTCGACGGTGATCGAGGGGACGCCGGGCATCGGCTCGTTGGTGATGAGCTTCTCGCCGGTGTCGATGCTGGTCGGCTTCTTGCCGGTCTTGATGTAATCAGCGATCGCCTGGACGCCGTCGGCGGCCATCAGCAGCGGATACTGCTGCGTGGTGGCGGAGATGATGCCGTCCTTGAGCCAAGGCATGGCAAAACAGCCGCCGTCGATGGCGACGGCGATGACGCCCTTGTCCTTGCCCGCCGCCTTCAGCGCGGCCATGCCGCCATAGGCCGCAGGCTCGTTGATCGCATAAACGACGTCGATCTGGTCGGCCTTCTGCAGAATGTTCTCCATCGCCTTGCGGCCGCCCTCGGTCGAGCCTTGCGTGACATCGGACCCGACGATCTGCGGGCTGTCGCTCTGGGAATAGTGCTTGGCGATTCTTGACCGGGATGCCGAACCCGGTGAGGAAGCCGTTGTGGCGCAGGTAGTCGACGGACGGTTGGTTGGCGGCGAGGTCGAGGGTCGCGATCTTGGCGCTGGAGGCCTTGTCGCCGAGCTTCGCCTTGGTCCAAGCGCCGATCAGCTTGCCCGCCGCGAAGTTGTCGGTGGCGAAGAGGGCGTCGGCGGCGTCCGCGGGGTCGAGCGGCGTGTCGAGCGTGATGACGACGAGGCCCGCGTCGCGGGCCTTCTTCACCGTGGGCACGATCGCCGTCGAGTCGCTCGGCACGAGCAGGATGCCCTTGGCCCCTGCGGCCATCAGCTGCTCGATCGCGGCGACCTCGCCGTCATTGTCGCCGTCGAACTTGCCGGCGTAAGCCTGAGGCGTCAGGCCGAGCTCCTTGGCCTTCTTCTCGAAGCCTTCCTTCATCTTGACGAAGAACGGGTTGGTGTTGGTCTTGGTGACCAGACCGACGATCGGCCCGTCGGCGTAGGACGGGGCGCTCGTGAGCGCGAGCGTGATTGCCGCGGCGGCCGCGGTTGCAAAAAATCCGGAAATCTTGGACACTTCATTTCCTCCCAACGGGTACAAGCGACGCTGTTCCCGGGCGTGGTCCGTGAGGCGCTTTTGCGTCTCTTCGGCCCCCAATGCGCCGCCGAGGCTAATTGGGCAGAGTTTCGGGCGAAAGTCAAGGATAAATCAACCCGATATAATTATTCTTGACACTTGCCTGCATTTGCCCCAATCTGCTCCGATAAAGCACGTAAGAATCGAGAGGCGGAGGATGGCGGAGGCGGCAGATCGCGCGCGCGCGAAACCGGCGAGCGGGGCGACCCTCGATCAATTGCCGTCGACCTTCGCTGAGATCGCCAGCGGCGCCGACCAATCGGGCGTCCGCGTCTACAACGAACGGCTGCTCTTGTCCCTCGTGCGTCGCTTCGGACCCCTGTCCAAGATCGAGGTGGCGCGCCTCACGGGACTGTCGGTGCAATCGACTTCGGCGATCATGAACCGGCTGCAGGCGGACGGCCTCCTGAAGCGGGAGGCGCCGCTGCGCGGCCGGGTCGGCCAGCCTACCATCCCGATGTCGCTCGATCCGGACGGCGCCTTTGCGCTCGGCCTCAAGATCGGCCGGCGCAGCTGCGATCTCGTGCTCGTCGACTTCCGCGGCGCCGTCCGCCGGCGCGCGCACCAAACCTTCGCCTTTCCGACGCCGCCGCTCATTCTCGATTTCGTCCGCGAGCATCAGCCAAAGCTCGTCAACTCCCTCAATGAGGCGCAGCGGCGGCGGATCGCTGGCCTCGGAATCGCGGCGCCCTTCCAGCTCTGGACCTGGGAGTCCGAGATCGGCGCGCCGTCCGGCGCCATGGCGGCCTGGCGCGAGTTCGACACCGCGGGCGAGGTCGCCAAGGTCTGCCCCTATCCCGTGACCCTGTGCAACGACGCGACCGCCGCCTGCGCGGCCGAGTTCTTTTTCGGCGGCGGCTGGCGCCATCGCGACTTCCTTTATTTCTTTATTGGCGCCTTCATCGGCGGCGGCGTCGTGCTCGACGGCGCGCTGAGAATCGGGCGCACCGGCAACGCCGGCGCGATCGGGTCGATGCCGGTCGCGCAGAGACGCGATGGGCGCAGCGCGCCGCAACTCGTCGCCTGCGCCTCCATCTACCAGCTCGAACGCCGGCTCGCCGACGCCGGCGTCGACGCCTCCTCGATCTGGGCCACGCCCGCCGCCTGGGCGGAATTCGGCGCGCCGCTCGACGCCTGGATCGAGGAAACGGCGGAGGCGCTCGCCTACGCCTCTGTCGCCGCCATCTCGGTTATTGACTTCGCCGCGATTGTCGTCGACGGAGAGATGCCGGCGTCCGTTCGCGACCGTCTGACGACGCGGGCGGCGCAGGTGTTCGAAGGCCTCGACCGGCGAGGCCTCAGCGATGTCGCGTTCGCGCCAGGGACGATCGGCGCCGACGCGGGCGCGATCGGCGGCGCGGCCCTGCCGCTGGTGAAGGCGTTCGCTCGCGACCGGGAGGTCCTGCTCAAGGACGTGATGGTTCAGGCGAGCTGACGCGTCCCGCCCGCGTTCCGGAGGCGGCGCGTTTGGCCCTGGCGATCCGCGCATCGCGGAGCGCCGGACGGCGTTGCGTAGAATGACCACAAACTTCATTCAGGCTGAGAGGCGCCATGGCTTCGCGCATCGTCAAGGTTGATCCGTTCGATCTCGTCGTGTTTGGCGGAACAGGCGACCTCGCCTATCGCAAGCTCTATCCGTCGCTGTTCCATCGCGAGCGGAGCGGGCAATTCAGCGAGCCGACCCGGATCATCGGCGTGTCGCGCCGGCATCTCGACCGCGACGCCTTCCGCGCCAGCGTGAAGGACGCGCTGGTCAAATTCAAAGCGGCCGACGACGAATCGGGCGAGGCGCTCGAGCGGTTCCTCGCGCGCCTCGACTACGTCGCCGCCGACGCCATGAACGACGCCGGCTGGCCCGATCTGAGGGAGACGCTCGGTCCGGACGAACGTATTCGCGCCTTCTATCTCGCCACCGGACCCGACCTCTTCTGCCCGATCGCGAGCCGGCTCGGCGCCGAGGGGCTGAAAACGCCGCGCTCGCGCATCATCGTCGAAAAGCCGATCGGCCACGACGGCGCGAGCGCCGACGCCATCAACAACGACATCGGATCGGTGTTCCCGGAAAGCGCGATCTTCCGCATCGACCACTACCTCGGCAAGGAATCGGTGCAGAACCTGATGGCCCTGCGTTTCGCCAACGCCCTGCTCGAGCCGGTGTGGAACAACGCGCATATCGACCACGTGCAGATCACGGTGGCCGAGACCCTGGGGGTCGAAGGGCGCGGCGCCTATTACGACGAATCGGGCGCGATCCGCGACATGGTCCAGAATCACATGATGCAGCTCCTGTGCCTCGTCGCCATGGAGCCGCCGAACACGATGCAGGCCAACTCGCTGCGTGACGAGAAGCTGAAGGTTTTGAAGGCCCTCGAGCCGATCGACGAAACTAACGCCGGAGCCCTGACCGTGCGCGGCCAGTACCGGGCCGGCTTCGCCGACGGCGGCCCGGTTCCGAGCTACCTGCACGACGTCGGCAAGCACGAGAGCAACACCGAGACGTTCGTGGCGATGAAGATCAGCGTCGCCAACTGGCGCTGGGCCGGCGTTCCCTTCTATCTGCGCACCGGCAAGCGGCTGCCGCAGCGGTTCTCGGAGATCGCGGTCGCCTTCAAGAGAGTGCCGCACATCATCTTCGACATGCCCGCCGACGCCGTGCCGGCGAACCGTCTCGTCATCCGGGTGCAACCCGACGAGGGCATCAAGCTCTGGATGATGGTCAAGGAGCCGGGACCGGGCGGCATGCGCCTCGTGCACCTGCCGCTCGACATGAGTTTCGCCAAGGCCTTCGGCATGGCGTCGGCGGACGCCTACGAGCGTCTGCTGATGGACGCCATCCGCGGCAACGCGGCGCTCTTCATGCGGCGCGACGAGGTCGAGGCGGCATGGCGGTTCATCGATCCCGTCCGCGGGGCGTGGGCTGCGATGCGCGAGCCGCCCCGCCCTTACGCCGCCGGGACCTGGGGACCCAACGCCTCCGTCGCGCTGATCGAGCGGGACGGGCGCACCTGGAACGAGGAGTATCACGATGTCGAATGACATTGCGCGTCGCGACTTCGCTGACGACGAAGACCTTGCTCCGGCATTCGCGGAGTGGACCGCCGACAAGCTGCGCGCGGCGATCGCCGAGCGCGGCGCGGCCACGCTGGTCATCTCCGGGGGGAAGACGCCGGCCCGCTACTTCGAGGCGCTTTCCGCCATGCCGCTCGACTGGACCCGCGTGGCGATCACGCTGGCCGACGAGCGCCGGGTCGCCAACGACAGCCCGCGCTCGAACGCGCGGCTGGTGCGCGAGGCGCTGCTGCGCAACCACGCCGTGGTCGCGAGCTTCACGCCGCTGGCCGACGCGCGGCTGAGCGAGAGCCAGGAGCTCGTCGCCGCGAGCGCGCGGGTCGCCAACCTGCCCCTTCCCGCCGACCTCGTCGTGCTCGGCATGGGCGACGACGGCCACACCGCCTCTTGGTTTCCCGGCGCCCCGGGCCTCGCGGAGGCGATGGACCCGGGCGCCCGGCTGCTGGTTGTCCCCATCGAGGCGCCGGACGCGCCCGAGCCCCGGCTGACGCTGACCGGCCGGGTCATCCTGCGCGCCCGGGCGATCGCGCTCCTGATCGAGGGCCAGGACAAGCTGAACACGCTCGCCGAGGCGTTCGAGGACGGCCCGGCCGAAGCCATGCCGATCCGCGCCGTGCTGCGCGGCGCAAGCGACCGTTTGACGATCTTCGCCGCCCAGCGCGCCTGACGGCGTTCAAAGGCGGAGCCCCGCATCGTCCGCGGCGCCATGAAAAACGCCGGGCCCGCGAAGGCCCGGCGTTCTCTTGTCCGTGTTTAACGCCAAGCGGCTTTAAGCGCCGACTGCGGTCGGCGTGCCGAGCGTCGCGATGTCCACCCGTACGCCCGGTCCCATGGTCGAGGAGACTGCGGCGCGGAGCAGATAGTGGCCCTTGGCGCCGGCGGGCTTGGCGCGGTTCACCGCGTCGACGAAGGCCTTGATGTTCTCGGCGATCTTGTCCTCGCCGAACGAGGTCTTGCCGACCGAGCCCTGGACGATGCCGGCCTTCTCGGCGCGGAATTCCACGGCGCCGCCCTTCGAGGCGGCGACCGCGGCCTTCACGTCCATCGTCACCGTGCCGACCTTCGGGTTCGGCATCAGGCCGCGCGGGCCCAAGACCTTGCCGAGACGGCCGACCAGCGGCATCAGGTCGGGGGTGGCGATGCAGCGGTCGAAGTTGATTTCGCCGCCCTGGACGGCGGCGACCAGGTCCTCGGCCCCGACGATGTCGGCCCCGGCCTCCCGGGCTTCGTCGGCCTTGGCCCCGCGCGCAAACACCGCCACGCGCAGCGTGCGGCCGGTGCCGTTGGGCAGGTTGACGACGCCGCGCACCATCTGGTCGGCGTGCTTGGGATCGACGCCGAGGTTCAGCGCCAGTTCGACCGTCTCGTCGAATTTGGCCTTGGCGTTGGTCTTGACCATCTTCACCGCTTCGCTCAGCGGATAAAGCTTGGTGCGCTCGACGGATTCGCGGGCGTTCTTAATTCGCTTGCCGTGCTTGGACATGACTTACCCCACCACCTGCAGGCCCATCGAGCGGGCGGAGCCTTCGATCATCTTCATGGCGGACTTGATCGAGTCGCAGTTGAGGTCGATGATCTTCTTCTCGGCGATCTCGCGCACCTGCTCCTTCGTCACCTTGCCGACAAAGCCGCGGCCCGGCGTCTTGGAGCCGGAGGCGGGCTTCTTGCCGATCTTCAGGTTGGCGGCCTTCTTCAGCCAGAAGGTCACCGGCGGCTGACGCATCTCGAAGGTGAACGAGCGGTCCTGATAGGCGGTGATGACCACCGGAATCGGCGAGCCCTTCTCCATCTGCGCGGTGCGCGCGTTGAAGGCCTTGCAGAATTCCATGATGTTGAGGCCGCGCTGGCCGAGCGCGGGACCGATCGGGGGCGACGGATTGGCCGCGCCCGCCGGCACTTGCAGTTTTATGTAGCCGACGACTTTCTTCGCCATGATGCTGCTCCAAATGCGGCGCGGCCCTCGAGGCTTATTGCTCCGAAAGCTGCGCCAGGTTGCAGGTTCGTGGTGCGAACGGGGACCCCGACTGGCGGTGCGGGCGTTCTTCCACGTCTGAGGGGCGGGCTGTTAGCAGGTTTGTCGGTGGGGGGCAA
>CAVPXF010000023.1:0-322788 GCA_963709655.1 uncultured Alphaproteobacteria bacterium | reverse complement strand
AACTTCCGGCGTGGGCGACTGATTTTTCAGTCGGGCGACCTCACGAGGATATCTAAGTCATTGGAAATGCCTGAGGCGTTTGGAAGGCGGCGTGCACGGTTTCAAAATAGTGACTAAAATATGCTACCTATTCCTTGCATTCACGGCGCTTCTATGATTGTTAGTGGGTCATGTACATCCGCAAGTCGATTCGGGGGTACAAGGGCAAGACGTACACCAATTATGTGCTGGTGGAGTCCGTCCACACCGCCAAGGGCCCGCGCCAGAAGACGGTCTGCTCGCTCGGCGACCTGAGCCCGCGACCGCGCGCGGAATGGCTCAAGCTCGCGCGCAAAATCGAAGATGCGCTCATCGGCCAAGACGATCTGCTCGACGCCGCTGATGGCGAAGTCGCCGACATTGTCCGGCGGGTGCGGGCAAGACGCGCCGACCGCGGCGAAGTTACGCCGGCGCCGTCGTTGTCGCGGACGGCCCCTGGAGCGTTGATCAAGGTCGATCCCTCCCGCGTCACCACCGAGCGCCACCGTGAAGCCGGCCCGGTCCACGTCGGCCATCAGTTCTGGCAGCGCCTCGGCCTCGACCATATTCTGCGCGACTGCGGACTGTCCGCCACCGCGCAACGGCTGGCCTGTGCGATGGCGCTCAATCGCTTGATCGCGCCGTGCTCCGAACACGCCATGCCGGATTGGATCCGGCGCACCGCACTCGCCGACATTCTCGCCGTCGACTTCGGTGGGTTGACGGAAGACCCGCTCTACGGGGTGCTCGACAAGCTTTATCCGCACCGCGCGACAATCGAGGCGGCGCTGGTTGCGCGTGAGCGCAGCCTGTTCAATCTCGACGCAACGATCTATCTCTACGATCTCACCTCGACCTACTTCGAGGGCGAGTGTGCCCGCAACGGCAAGGCCAAGCGCGGCTACTCACGCGATCACCGCGCCGACTGCAAGCAGGTCGTGGTTGGCCTCGTGGTTAGCCGGGAGGGCTTTCCGATCACCCACGAGGTGTTCGCCGGCAACACCCAGGACCGCACGACGCTTGCCGCCATGCTCGATCGCCTCGCCGAGCGCGCCGGCCTGCGGCAAGGCGCAACCGTGGTGGTCGACCGCGGCATGGCCTTCGACGACAACCTCGCCGAGATCACGGACCGCAAGCTGCACTATGTCGTCGCCAGCCGCCAGCCCGAGCGTGACCGCTGGCTGGCCGACCTCGAGGACACCGACGGCTTCGCCCCGGTGCTGCGCCAGCCTTCGCCGCTCAACCCGGCACAGAAGAAGACCACGATCGAGGTCAAGACCCGCGTCGACGGCGGAAAGACCTACGCGCTGTGCCGCAGCGAGCAGCGCATCGCCAAGGACCGCGCCATCCGCACCAAGCAGGAAGGGCGGCTGCGCGCGGATCTCGACAGGCTCGCCAAGCGCGTCGCCGAGAAGAACCTGGTCAAGGCCGAGAAAGTCAACCAGGCGATCGGACGCTTGAAGGAGCGCTACCCCCGCGTCGCGCGCTACTTCGATCTCTCCTACGACGCGCAGACCGCGACCCTCCAAGCACAGTTCAATGCCGACAAGCATGCCAAGGCCGAACGGCTCGACGGCTGCTATCTGATCAAGACTGACCGCAACGATCTCTCAGGCGACGAACTCTGGCGCATCTACATCCTGCTGAGCCGCGCCGAGAACGCCTTCCGCGATATGAAATCGCCGCTCGCCGAGCGGCCGATCTTCCATCACTCCGAGCGCCGCACCGAAGCCCACATCTTTCTCTGCGTGCTCGCCTACCATCTGTTGATCGCCATCGAGAGGACCTTGCTCGACCAGGGCATCCATTCCTCCTGGCCGACCGTGCGCGACACTCTCAAGAGCCACCAAATCTGCACCATCGTCCTGCCAGCCGACAACGGCTCCTGCCTGCCCATCCGCAAGGCCGCAACCCCGGAGCCCGACGTCCTCGACCTCTACCGCTCCCTCGACCTCTCACCGCGCATCATGAAGCCGCAACAGACATGGACCCCAGTCCATAGTGACTAACAAATGCCCTATCTTATTGAAATAAAAGTACTCTGCTTGGAAAAGTACGGAAGTTGGGCTAGCCCAACTTGCGCAGAATTGGGGGTGCGATCTAGGCAAATCAAGACCTTAGACGAAAAGTCGTCACTACATTTCTGGTTGAGGAAGGCAGTTCAGGCGCTGAGGGCGAAAATCGGCGGGTGGTTTTCGAGAGGGCGCATGCGCTTGGGCAAGACCATGCCGAGGCGATCAAGGAGCGCCGCCTGAGCATCGTCGGGCTGGGCGATGCAACGCAGCCGGATCTCGCCGTGCGTTGTGGTCGGCAAGTCAATGTCATGGGACTGAATGCGCGCAAGCTCTCCGAGGATGGTGAGCGGCGCGTTGCCGAGGCCGGCGCGCTGCTGCCACATCTCGAGGCTCTTCCAGAGCACGAAGGCGAGGAAGCAAACGAGGATGTGAGCCTGGACGCGGTCCTCGCGCTGATGCCAGATCGGCCGCAGGTTCAGCCGATCCTTTTGAATGCGAAAAGCGGCCTCGGCCTGAGTGAGTTGGATGTAGGCCTTCCAGAGCTGTTGGTCGCTCCAATCGCTGATGTTCGAGCGCAAGAGATAGGCGCCCTCCGACAGCGCAGACCAATCATCGAACGAGGCGTCGTGATCGACGTGGAGGCGAAAGCCCGCCGGGCAGCCGTCAGGCTCCAAGACGATCGTGAAGCGAGCGGCGGCGCGCTGGTTTTGCTGGAGGATGCGGCCGATCTGTCGGTTCACTCTCGCCGCGTCGCGCGGTTTCTTGGCGCGCGCAAGGCGAGCCGAGAGGCGTTCGAGCGCCTGCTCGATCCGGCGAGAGAACTTGTCGTGCATCGCATGCTCTTTGCTGCGCCGGTCGGCAGAGCGGCACAGGATCACCGTCTCGTCGGTTTCGGGATGGCGCGCTAGCTTGACCTCGACGCCTTCGCGCACCGCGCGCCAGTCCTCTCGACGGGCAAGTTCGGAGCGGAACTTCTTCAGCTCCGACTTCGGCGCGCCGATAATGTAGCGCCTGCCTGTCTCACGCAGCCACGCCAGATTCTCGGCGCTGGCCATGCCGCGGTCGGCGATCCACACACGCCCCAGCACGCCATGCCGCGCCTCCATCGTCGCCACGATCGTCTGCAAGGTCTGGGAGTCGTGAGTGTTGCCGGCGAACACCTCGTAGCCGAGCGGAAAGCCGTCGAACGTCACGACAAGGGCGATGCACACTTGCGCGCAATCGGGGCGATGATCGCGGGAATAGCCGCGCTGCGCCTGCGGGTTCGCTTCGGCCTGCCCCTCGAAATAGGTGCTGGTGACGTCGTAGAGCAACACCTCGTTGTCGACTGCGAAAAGCTCTCCGCATCGCTCAGACAAATGCGCTTCCAGGGCGCTCTTGTGCGCGAGCAAGCGATCGAGCGCGCGATAGAGCCGATCCTTGTTGACCTCCTCTTCGCCGAGTTGCAGCAGATCGCCAAGCGCCGTTCGGCCATACCAATCCTCGGCAATGTGCAACTCGCTCGAAGGCTCGCAGAAGCGAGCCGTCACCAGCACCGCCGCCATTTTCGCCCAGTCGACGCGTTCCTGACCCACCGGAAGCAGTCGCCGGCACAACTCTTCGAGTCCCACCCCGCGCCGCAAAGCGAGCGCCAGATACACATCGCCAAACCGGCGTGAGCGCTCAACACGGACGCCTTTCAATCGAACGGGCGCCGTCAAGTGTTGGCTGCCGTCATAAAAAAGCGGCGCTTCTTCAGGAGCGCCGATCAGCCGGCGCGCCAGAGAGCGCGCCTCGATCCGTCCGCGCTCGTCGAGCTCGCCAAGCTGCGCGACCGTCTGCTGGATCACCCGCCGTCCAACACGAACGCTGCGCACCAAGGTCCAATAGCGATGAACCTTGCCGTCCTTCTTGCGAATCGTATGGCGCAAGTACATGCGCCATCTGAACCCACAATGGCTCCCCAGAAAATACCCAAGGTCGCCACTACACGCTGGAATCCGCCTCGCCGATGCTGCAACTACTTGATCTCATTCATGCCAGCTCGCGCAAAATTGCGAAATCCGCCCCCAAACCGCGCAAGTTGGGTTAGGTCTTCATGGCACCTAGCCTGCACCGACGCGGCGCCGGGCGGTTTTGCATAAAATGGTAGTGAATCGACATTTCCTTGCTAAAAACGAAAGGCGGAGTTAGTCTGAACCCAATGCCAGATCGGGACCCTGCGATGTTGACGGCCATGATCCTCCCCCTGCCCGGCCTCTTCCGCCGGCGGGACGCTTCAGCGCCGGCGACTTTCGGACCGAAGCGGGCGGACATTTCGATCGCCCGGAATACCTGCCGTAAGACCTTGAAAATGTGGATTCAGCGCCCGGGCCCACGCCCTTGTCCTGATCACAAGTCCAGCCCGAGACTGTCGGAGGACGATTCAGCGCGCCCTGAGCGTCCCCACCCACTGAGGTTCATGTTTTGGCCACCCGGTCCGGCCGTTGCGAGTAAATCGGGCGAGTTGGTCGGGGCCGAGCGTGAGGGCTGTGAGGATGTCGCGGCCCTGCTTTCGGGCTGAGGAGATCACGGAGCGCAGGCGGGCGAAGTCTTCGGCGCCTTGCAGGGTTCGGAAGCCGCCGGAGATTTTGATCTTCACCTTCATCATCCTCAGATCCTGCTCGGCGAGGTTGTTGGTGAAGGGAACGGTGAAGTCGGTGAGGAAGCGGAGGGTCGCGTCCTTGAAGGTCTTGAACCGGATGAGGAGATTGTGAGCAGGCCGCCGCTTCTTTCGCTTTTTCGAGCTCTTTGCGGGATCGAAGGGCGGCAGGCTCCTGTGCAGGGCGAGGCCTTCGCGGACGGCGGCCCAGTACCGGTCCTCGAACGCCTTGATGGTTTCGGGCGGGAGCGCCGCGGCGCCCTCGGCTTTGGCTTTCTGCACGGCCTGGTTGGCCTCGAGCAGCGTCGCGCGCAGGGCCTCGGCCCAGGGCTCCTTGTCGAGATCGCAGACCGCCTGAAGCTCGCGCAACAGATGGGCGTTGCAGAAGGCGTGAAGGACGTTTTCCAGGGCGTAGTAGGCGCGCCAGTGGTCGTGGACCACGACGCCGCCCTCGAGTGCGGGCACGGCCGAGCGGGGCTCGCCGGCGCGATAGAAGGTGTGGGTCAGGGTCGAGGCGGTGTGCAGCCAGCGGGTCGCGCCGGCGATGCGCAAGCCCGTTTCGTCGAGGCAGCGCACCGGCGCCGCCGCGACGCAGGCGCCGATGCCGCGCCAAACCGGCTCCAGCGCCTCGGCCTTACGGCGAACCCAGCTCGCCACGCTCGCCCCGCAGGCCGCCGCCGCCCCGAACAGGTCCCTGAGGACCTGCGCGGTCCGCTCCTCGGGCACGAGCTGCTGGGCGTTGAGATAGACCGCCGCCGCCTTGAAGCGCTCGCCATACTGGGCCGGCGAAACGACGCCCGCGGGAAAAGCGGCGCGGGTGCGCCGCCGGCAGGCCGGGCAGTCGTGGACCGCCGCGCGGTGCTCGGTCACGATCAGCGGCTTCTCCGGAAGATCGAAGACCTGACGCCTCTCCTCGCCGACCTTGGAATCCGCCGCAAGAGCCGCCCGGCAATGTGCGCACACCTCGGCCGCGTGCTCGATGATCGCGTCCGGCTCGGCGACCTGACGCAGCGTGTCGCCGTCGTGACCTTTCTGCCCTCCGCTCGGCTTGCCCGTGCGCGTGCGCAGGCTCTTCAGGACCCGAGGCTTCTTCTTCAGCCCGTCGCTCGAGGGCGGCTTCGAGCTGTTGGAGCTGTCCAGGCCCAGCCGACGCCGAAGCTCCGCCACCTCAGCGCGAAGACGCTCGATCTCGCGTGCTTGGGCCGCTATCAGGGCTTCGACTTCCGGCGGAAGATTCATCCCACCCTTAAGTCAGAAATCCCTGTCCCTGTCGCCCAAAATCACAACCCTCAAGTCAATCCCGCGCAGAGTGTGACATTTCGGACTCACCCCGGCTTGGCAGTTACAGTGAATCGAAAATGGCGCCGCATCTCCTTGAAAACACTCGAAACCGACTCGAAAATGGCAGGCCCCACGCCGAGCCTGACCCGGGGATCGGGATGAGGTTCCTGTCATGGCGGCCAGGCATGGGAGTCAGCCAAAAAATAAAATGACCCCAGGGTCGCCCGTAACCTATTGAAAAGGCTCATTTCGGACGAGAGAATCCAAGGAATTCCAAACAAATCCAACCGTCCAAAACTCGGGAATTCGCGGAGCCCCGATGCAAGGCTGCGTAGGCCTGAGGAAATCCAAATTTTGCGCGCCCCCGAGGAAACGGGCAAGCCGCCACGCTCAGCGAGCCCGCCTACTCCTCAAGTTCGCTGTCCCAATAAAGATAGTCCATCCAGCTATCGTGCAGATAATTTGGCGGGAAGGCCCGGCCGTTCTGGTGGAGGTCGTGGACCGTCGGCTGATAGGGCTCCGTCGCCGGCCACATCCGCGCGACCGAGGGCAGCATGTCCGCCTTCCTGAGGTTGCAGACCGAGCAGGCCGCGACCACGTTCTCCCAGCTCGTCACGCCGCCCTTGGACCGCGGGATGACGTGGTCGAACGTGAGTTCTTCCCGCTCGCCGCAATACTGGCAGGTGAACCGGTCGCGCAAGAAGACGTTGAACCGCGTGAACGCCGGAAAGCGGGTCGGCTTGACGTAGCTCTTCAGCGACACGACCGAGGGAAGCCGCATCTCGAACGAGGGGCTGCGGACCAGCGTTTCGTATTCGGAGAGGATGTTGACCCGGTCGAGGAAGACCGCCTTGATCGCGTCCTGCCAGCACCAGATGGACAGGGGATAATAGCTAAGCGGGCGAAAGTCCGCATTCAACACGAGAGCTGGGCAATTGCCGGGCGACAGCGCTTGAACATGAACAGTCACGAAAACGCTCCGTACCTCCGTATGGCGACGAAGCCGGACCGCACCCGACCGCGCCTTTACTCTACAGCTTGCGTGACACCCTTGTGAAGGCCCAGGATTTTTTGGCTTTTCAAGGGCTTCGCAAAGGCCCGCCAAGATAGGCGCCGCGAATCAGTCATCGGGCCTGACGCTCGATCGCCTCCATGTCGGCGTCCGAAAGGCCGAAGTGGTGGCCGATCTCATGCACGAGGACATGGGTGACGACGGCCTCGAGCGTGTCCTCGCCGTCGCACCAGGTGTCGAGCAGCGGCCGGCGATAGAGCCAGATCATGTTAGGCAATTGCCCCGTCTCGTCGTTCGCGCCGCGGTCCGACAGGCCGCGCCCGCGAAAGAGGCCGAGCAGGTCGAACTCGCTCTCGACCCCCATCTCGTCGAGCGTGTCGTCGTCGGCGAAATCCACGACCTGAATGACGAGTCCCTCGCACAAGTCGCGGAACTGCGCCGGCAGCCGCGAAAGGCCGCGTCGGCCAGCGCCTCGATGTCTTCCAGGTCGGCGCTCTGAGGCGCCCGACGGCGCTCGGATCGGCAGGCCTCATGTCGGCGTCCGTGTCGGCTGGCGGCTGGCGTCGATCGACCGGACGCGAGCGGCGTCAAGGCCGTCGACCAGGCGCAACATGCGCTGGGCCAGCGCGGCGCGGACCTTGCCGGCGGCTTCGGGGAACTCCGCAAGCACCCGGCGAAACGTCTCGCGCGGGATGCGGATGATGACCGTATCTTCGACCGCCCGGGCCTCGACCCGTCGGACGACCGGCGCATAGAGCGCGCTCTCGCCGATCAGCGCTCCGCTCGTCACCCGCCGCGCGCCGTTGGGGGTCCCGCTCGGGTCCTGGACCAGGATGGCGCCGGCTTGGACGAAATAGCCCGCGTCGCCCGCGTCGCCGGCGCTAAAGAGCGTTTCGCCCGCGCCTAGGCGTTGTCTCGCGCTGGAAAACGCGACGAGCTGCACCGCCTCGCGCGGCATCAAGCTGAACGGACGGGTCCGCGCCAGCCGCGCGACATCGGCGTCGAGCGTCACCCGGAGCGCCCTTCGGAGGCGGCGACGAGTCTGTAGCCGCCGGCTTCGGTGACAAGGAGCTGCGCGTCCGCCGGGTTGTCCTCGATCTTCTGCCTGAGGCGGTAGATGTGCGTTTCGAGCGTGTGGGTGGTGACGTTGGAATTGTAGCCCCAGACGTGCTTCAGCAGCGTCTCGCGCGCCACCGGCTGCTGGTCGGCCCGGTGCAGGAAGCGCAGGATCGCCGCCTCCTTCTCGGTGAGGCGGAGCTTGACGCCCTTTGCGTTGACCAGGTTCTTCGAGGTCGGCCGGAAGAGGTAGGGGCCAACCTTGAATTCGCTGTCCTCGCCGGCCTCGTATTGCCTGAGCTGGGCCCGGATTCGGGCGAGCAGCACGACGAAGCGGAACGGCTTGCCGACATAGTCGTTCGCGCCCGAATCGAGGCCCTGCACCGCGTCGGCGTCCTCGTCATGCGCGGTCAGCATGATGATCGGGCGGCGGTAACCGTCGCGGCGGAGGTCCCGGACAGCGTCCCGGCCGTCGCGGTCGGGCAGACCGACATCCATGAGCATGATGTCTGGGTTGGTCGCCAGCACGGTCGTCAGCGCCTCGGCGGCGGTCGAGGCGGTCTCGACCTCGAACTCGGGATGCAAAGCGAGTTGCTCAGCAAGCGCGCTGCGCAAATCGGCGTCGTCGTCCACGATCAGGATTCGTCGCGGCTGAGTCATGCGCGCAGTTTACCTGCTGCCTCGCCGCCCCGCTAGGCGCCGCGCCTGCTTGCGCATTCGTTCCTTTGCGGGCCCATTGAGAGGTCCTGTCCGAGCCGCCTCAGCGGCTTCGCCTCGATTTCCTGCCGCCCCGAGGCGGCGCGGCGGCCAAGGGACCGAGCGTGCGGAGCAAGCCGGCGTATTCGGCGCGCCATCTTTCATATTCCGACGGGAGCACCCCGGCGAACGAAAGCGCCTCGGCCATGGGCCTCCCGTCCGCCGTGAGAAGGTCGATCACGCGGAGTTTTTCGAGAATTTCGCTTGGACTGAGGGTTTGCTTGGCCATCTCACGTGCGCCCGCCGACCGGTGGCGGCCGGTCCCGCGCTGACGGTTATGCGCCGCGACGCCTCTCCGGAAATTAGCCGGCGGATGAAGCTTCCTCAACAAAGCCGCAGGTTGGCGACCGACCCGCCGGCCAGGTCGGTCAAACCCACGCCTTCATTGAGAAATCGTAATGCTCCGACCAAAGCCCGGACACGTCGGGACGCGTAGCCTCGCACTGTACCGACCGCGCCCCGCGGCGACCTGACCAAGAGGAAACAGCAACAGGATTGGAAATCCCATGTCCAGCCAAAACCCGTTCGAGATATCGCGGTATCGAAACCGTATTTTAGCCAGCGCCGCCGCTGTCGCGCTCGTTGCGGCGGGAGCGATCGGAGAGGGCGCGTTCACCGCCGCCCCGACCGCGCACGCCGCGGCCATATCGACCGCCAACCTTCCCACCCAGAACTTGCCGTCCTTCGCGTCGCTGATCGAGCGAGTCAAACCCGCTGTCGTTTCCATCCGGGTGAAGACCGTCGCCGCGAGCGACACGAGCGGGTTGAGCGGGCAGTTGGATAACCTGCCGCCCGAGATCCAGCGGTTCTTCAAACAGTTCGGCAATCAGGACAACGCTCCCTCCAATCCTCGATCGATCGTTTGGGGCGAGGGCTCGGGGTTCTTCATTTCCGCCGACGGCTACATTGTCACCAACAATCATGTGGTGCAGGACGCGAAGTCGGTCACCGTGACGATGGACGACGGCAAGACGCTGGACGCCAAGGTCGTGGGCGCCGACCCGAAGACCGATCTGGCGCTCCTGAAGGTCGATCGGCCCGGGAACTACCCCTATGTGTCGTTCGCCAGTGAGGCGCCCAGGATCGGCGACTGGGTCGTCGCGATCGGCAATCCTTATGGTCTCGGCAACACCGTCACGGCCGGCATCCTGTCGGCCAAGGGCCGCGACATCGGCGATGGGCCTTACGACCGGTTCCTGCAGATCGACGCTCCGATCAACAAGGGCAATTCGGGCGGGCCGACCTTCAACGAGGAGGGTCAGGTCGTCGGCGTGAACACCGCCATCTATTCGCCCTCGGGCGGAAGCGTGGGCATCGGCTTCGCCATTCCGTCTGGCACGGTCCAGCAGGTCGTGGACGAGCTCGAGCACGGCGGCGTCGTCAGGCACGGCTATCTCGGCGTCCGGATTCAGCCGGTCGGCCCGGACATCGCGCAGGCCATGGGCCTCACGACCGCGAACGGGGCGATCGTCGATCAGACGATGCCGGGAACGCCAGCCGCCGACGCGGGCCTTCACAGCGGCGACATCATCACCAAGGTCAACGGCGAGTCCGTCAAGGACGCCGGCGATCTGACCCACACGATCGGCATGATGAAGCCCGGCGACCGGATCGACCTCACCTACCTGCGCAACGGCGAGGAGAAGACGGCCAGCGTGACGCTCTCGTCGCAGCAGGCCGAGAAGGTGGCGAGCGCCAACGCGGCGACGCCGGAGGCGCTCGGCCTCCAGCTCGCCCCGGCGGCCGAGGTCGCGGGCGCCAGCAAGAACGGCGTCACGATCGTCGGCGTCGATCCGGGCGGCGTCGCGGCGGAGAAGGGACTGACCACCGGCGACGTCATTCTCGACGTGGCGGGCAAGCCCGTGACCACGCCGCAGGAGGTCAGGTCCAGCATCGCCTCCGCCAAGGAGGCGGGCAAGAAGGCGATCCTGATGCGGATTCAGACCACCAGCGGCGACCGCTTCGTGGCCTTCTCGTTCCCGAAGGCGTGACAGCGCTCAGGGCAGCCCAAGGAGAGGCGCCGGCTCCGTCCGGAACCTCTCCTCGCGGGGCGAGCGCCCGTTCGGACCTCGTTCAGCACGCGTTCGGCGCCGTTCAGCACGCGTTCGGATGTCGTTCAGCACCCGTTCAGCGCCCGAAAACACCCTCATATCCACCCGTGAATCCAATCTTTCCAAGGACTTGCGAGGCTTAAGCGAAAAAATCGCACGGAATGCGGATTTCCGTCCTTCGAACGGGCCGACGAACTGGGGTCCGGGTCGGGCAAGCGGGCGTCGCGGCTCCTTCGGTCATGAGGGGGAGAATACGACAGGCTTCGCTTTTTGGCAATCAATTGTCGGTTTTATTCCTGTCGCAGGAAACGAGAGGCCTTCTCCCGGGGGCCGTCCGCGCTAGCCGCCCCTCAGGTCCTTGTACATGAGCCGGGTGGCGTCGTAGCGATCGGCCTCGAAGGCGTCGCGGGCGTAAAGGGGGATCGTTCCGGCGAGCGTGTAGCCGAGCGAACGGTAGAGCGTCTCGGCGGCGTCGCCCGCGGTGTCGAGGGTCAGGAGCCAGCGGCCGTCCTCGGTCGCGCGCCGCTCGATCTCGGCCATCAGCGCCCGCGCCACGCCCGCGCGGCGAAAGCGCGGGTCGACCAGCACCTTTGAGACTTCGGCGTGATGGCGCTTGCTCGGCATGGCGTCGAAATCGAGCTGGGCCGTCCCGACGACCTCGTCGCCGAGGACCGCGGCCAGGACGACCTTGCCGCCCGCCGCGTGCGCGGGCGCGACCCTGTCGCGCCAGTAGGCGCGCGCCTCGTCGAGCGAGAACGGCAGCACGAAGCCGACGCTCGCGCCTTCGCGCACTGAGGCCTGCAGGATCTCGGCGAGCCGGTCGAGACAGCGGCCGAAGGCGGCCGGATCGAGCGTGACGATCGTGGGAGGAGGACTGGCCATCGGCCGAGACAATCACGGTTCGCTTGGCCCCGTCCAGCGTCTCCCACCGCCCGCCGCCCTCACCGCAGCCGGACCGGAATGACCTCGAGGGTGAGCTGCACCGCGTCGCCCAGGCCGTAGTACGAATAGGCCGGCCGCGACACCGCTCTCAGGAACAGGAACAGGTTCAGTCGCAGCCGCTTATAGAGGCCGCTGCGGCGCGACGACAACAGGTGGTCCTGCATGATATGCACGATCCACTGATGCGGGTCGGCTGGCAGGTCGATCTCTTTGTGCCGGGCGAGGGCCTCCAGCGCCTGTTCGACATTGGGATCCTCGAGGAAGCCGAAAGACAATTCGACGCCGATCACGCTGCCCTTCTCCGGGACTGCGGTCGAACACGGTGACCTGATAGCGGCTGCCGTGGATGTAGGGGGTCTTCTTGTGGCTGACCTCGACGAAAATCAGGTTGCGCGGCAGCATGCCGGTCCGCTCGGCGATCAGGCGGACGAGCGAGGGGGCGCGGTCGCCGAGCGCGCGTAAGGGTCGGGGGGACATGATGAGCGCATTGCGTTCGAGAAAGGCGCTGCTCGCCCGGTGCAGCGTCACGATCTCGGACATGGTCAGCGTCGCCTTGGCGTTATGGGCGGCGTAGGTCGCCTTGCGGCCCCAGCGCCAGGTCGCCATCATGGCGAAGGCGGCGGCGCCGACCGCGATCGGAACGTATCCGCCCTCCAGAAGCTTCAGCGAGCTCGCGGCGAGAAAGGCGGCGTTCAGCGCGGTCAGCGGCCCCCAGACGAGCGCGGTGAGCGTCGGACTCCAGCCCCAATAGCGCAGGGCGACCGGGATCATCGCGACCGAGGTGATCACCATCACGCCGGAGACGGCCAGACCATAGGCCGCCGCCAGCGCCGAGCTCGATCCGAAGACGAGGACGAGCGTTACGCAGCCGACCAGCAGCGCCCAGTTGACGGCGGGAATATAGACCTGCCCCTCGTGCGCGTGGTGGGTGTGCTCGATGTCGAGCCGCGGGAAGAGGCCGAGGCGAATCGCCTGCGAGACGAGCGAGAAGGCGCCCGAGATCAAGGACTGCGAGGCGATCACGGTGGCGAAAGTCGCCAGCACGACCATCGGCATGAGGAGCCAGGACGGGCTGAGGGCGAAAAACAGCTTGTCGCCGGCGACCTCGTTCGCGCCGATCAGATGCGCGCCCTGACCGAGGTAATTGAGCAGCAGCGCCGGATAGACGATCGCATACCAGGAGAGGCGGATCGGCAGGGCGCCGAAATGGCCGAGATCGGCGTACATCGCCTCGCCCCCGGTCACGACCAGCATCAAGGCGCCGAGCAGCATCAGCGCGCCGACGAAATCGACCCGCGCGAGGTACAGGAAGCCGTACGCCGGATTGAAGGCGTCGAGGATCTCAGGCGCCTGCACGATCGCCGCCGCCCCCAGGGCGGCGATGGCTGCGAACCAGACGAGCACGATCGGACCGAACACCGAACCGACGCCCGAGGCGCCTTTGAACTGCACGGCGAAGAGCGCGATCAGGAGCCCCAGCGTGATCGGGACGACCGCCGACGACAGTCCCGGCGCCGCGACCCCAACGCCCTCGACCGCCGAGAGGACGCTGATCGCCGGGGTGATCATGCCGTCGCCGATCAGGAGGCCCGCGCCGACCATCAGGGCCCAGAGCAACAGCCGGGCGCGCCGGTCCTTGCGGTCGTGCAGAAGGCCGTAGAGGGCGAATACGCCGCCCTCGCCGTCGTTTTGCGCCCGGAGCACCAGGAGGGCGTATTTGATCGCCACGATGACGGTGAGGGTCCAGATGACCAGCGACACGGCGCCCAGCGCATCCTCGGCCGTGCGGGCCGGCGCGACCCTAAAGATCTGGTCCATGGCGTAAAGGGGCGAAGTGCCGATGTCGCCGTAGACGACGCCGAGCGCGCCGAGCGCCAACGGCCCCACGCCCCCCTTCGGCGCATGGGCGCGCTCGTGCGGGGCGGCGCCGGCGTGATGGGAAGGTTCGGCGAGCAGGGACATCGGCGACCGCTTGAACAGGGCCATCCTGCAGAACAAATCATTAACCGGCAATGCCGTCGTCCCGCGACACTTGCGCCCAGTCCCGACATGGTCTAGGGCCGCCCGACTTGGATGGACGCCCCATCGGGACTAAAAGGAGACGGGCTTTGGCCGCAACCGCGTCCGTAAAGCCAATCAACTGGCTCAACATCTCGACGCTGGTCAGCGTCGCGATCCTGGTCGGCGCCGAACTGATCGGGGCGGCGACCGCGGCCGGCTGGGCGCTCGGCGGCATGTTCGCCCTCGGCGCGCTGATCACCCATGCCCTTCAGGCGGTGTTCGTCCTCCTCGCGCTCGTCGGGCTGTTCTACTTCCTGCGCGCCGCGACGGCGCATGAGAAGCTGCGCGGGTAGGGGGCGGCGGCGCTTTTGATCTCGATGTGGAGCGGGCGTTGGTAAAGGTACGAGGGCGTGAGGCGCCTTGCGGCGCGCTCGTGGATGCCCGGGTCACCCCCGGACTGTGATCCGGGGGCGGCCATGACGGCGTGAGCGGTATTCTTGAACGCATGCCAAGCCTGCGCCGAAATCTTCAAACCTGACGAAGCGGGTTCAATACAGATTGATCGGAAGCCGCTCTCGCGCCGATGGGGACCGGACCGGGGCCTGTTGTGTCCCTGACCGACAGCTTCTCGATCCCGGGCTTGTACCCATTCGCCTTGTACTGGCTCATCGGAAGGAAGAGCTTACGGGTTCCGTAGTTCACAGCCACTCGTCCGTCTGGCGTGACATACAAGCCGGTCGCCATTGTCAGACCTCCCTGTGAATTTCAATCGCGCCGCCGCTTATTACTGTCACATTACGGCCGCCGACGCAACCTTGGTTGTACCGTCTGCGCTGTACAGAATGGCGGGGCAATCGGCAGCTCAGCTATGCAGCAAAGTCGAGGATTCGTGGATATTCGCCGCGGTCCCACACGCAACGAGTTGCAGGTGAATATATGACGCGATAGCCGCCGCTTAGCCCTATCTGATAAGGACATTATTATGCACATTGGTAGCGTTTAAAATGAGCGTGGTTGGCAAAATTGTCTGGTACGGATTCATTCCGTATGGCAGAGTAAGGCGACGACCTTAGGAGGTTCCATGCCCCGCGCTCATTCCGACAGCGGCCGTGTCGAATTGCGGCTTCGTCCCGAGGATAAGGCCACCCTCACGCGCGCCGCCTCCCTGAAGCGGCTCGATCTCACCGGCTACATTCTCGGCGCCGTGCTGCCGAAGGCGGAGGCGGATATTGCCGAGGCCGAACGGCTCACGCTGTCGGAGCGCGACTCGTTGCGCGTGCTCGCGCTCTTGGAAAATCCGCCGGCGGCGCCTGACCGTCTCGTGCGCGCCGCGAAGGCCGGCTTCACGCTGCCGTGACGGCGCTCGTCTGGGACGAAGCGCCGATCGCCAAACTTCACGACCGCGCCGCCTTCGATTGCGGCGGCGCCGATCTCAACCTCTATTTGCAAAAATATGCGCGCCAGAACCACGAAAGCGGCGGCGCAAAATGCTTCGTCGCCGCGCCGTCCGACGCGCCGGCGCGCATTCTCGGCTTCTATACGCTGAGCCCCGCGTCGCTCGAATACAGCCGGACGCCGGCTCTCGCGAAGAAAGGTCTCGGCCGTTACGACGTGCCTGTGTTTCGCCTCGGCCGGCTCGCGGTCGATAGCTCGGTGCAAGGCCGGGGCCTCGGCGGCGCTCTCCTGTTCCGCGCGGCCGAGCGCTGCATCCGCGTCGCCGAGGATGTCGGCGGTGTCGCCTTGCTGATCGACGCCAAGAACGAACGAGCGGCGCGCTGGTACGAAACCTATGGCGCTCTCCCCCTGCTCGACGCGCCGCTCTCGCTCGTCTTGCCGCTGGCCGTGGCGGCCGATGCGCTGAAGCGCGGAAGCTAGCCCGGCTTCTCGGTTAGTGAGGCGCCTTGCGGCGCCGGCGTGGATGGCCGGGTCAAGAACCCGGCCATGACGGCGCGAAGGGTTTGACCCAACGCCTTTGCCGGCCGGGAGCGCGTGCCGCTTGCCCAAAGGCCCGGCTGTCCTCATGATGGCGCCCGAGAGCGTCCGGCGATCGTCGGGTCTTCTTTGCGCGGCCCCCATTCGCGAGCTCGCCATGTCCGCCTTCGACCTTCCGGCCTATCTCGCGCGCATAGCCTACAATGGCCCGCTCGAGGCCGACCACGCGACCCTCGCGGGCCTGATCGCAGCGCACATGACGGCGATCCATTTTGAGAACATCGACGTCCTGCTCGGCCGTCCGATCCGGCTCGACCTCGAAAGCCTGCAGCAGAAGATCGTGCGCGGGCGGCGCGGCGGCTATTGCTTCGAGCAGGCGACGCTGTTCGACGCCGCGCTCCGCGCGCTCGGGTTCAAGACGACGTTGCGCACGGCGCGGGTGACGCTCGTGCTCGCGCCGGACAAGGCGCCGCGCGGCCACATGATCGTGGCAGTCGACCTCCCCGAGGGAAGCTTCGTCGCCGATCCGGGCCTCGGCGGGCTGGGCTGCCGCCGGCCCATTCCGCTCGACGGAACGCCCGTCGAGGAGAGCGGCGAAACCAACCGCATCGCGTTCGATGGCCGCCGGCGCATGCTGAAGATCGAAAGCGGCGAGCGCACGGTCGACGCCTGGACCTGCGGCCTCGACGACGACAACTGGGTCGATTTCGAGGTCGCCAACCACTGGTTCTCCACCCATCCGGCGTCGCCGATGCGCCAGCGCCTGATGTTGCGCGCGATGACGCCGGAGGGCCGCGTGACGGTGATGAACCGCGACGTCACGATCCGCGCCAACGGACAGGCGAGCCTCCGCAAGCTCGAGGACCGCGCGGCCCTCCGCCGGCTCATGCAGGACGTTTTCGCTGTCGACCTGCCCGAAGCCGAAACGCTGCGCGTGCCGAGCGTTCCGGAATGGTCGTGAGGGCGCGCGAGGGGGCGCGTTCGCCAAACCGTCGGCGACCGCCGCGGATCGCGGGCCGGCCGGCCGGCGGGCTTGCGCTCGGTCGGCGCCCGGCTATAGTGACATGCCAGCTCCAAGCTAGGCCATGAACGCGGGCGAACACGTTCGGTCCTGTTGAACGGGGGACGCGCCATTCGACCGCGCCGAGCCCGCGTACGCCGTCGTTTTTTCTGAAACCTTCGGGCCCCGCTTCAAAGGGGCGCGCCAAAAACCAACTTCTGGGAGGAAGACCATGCAGCTTGTTCACCGTCTGGGACTGTGCGCCTTTGCCGGAGCGGCCCTCGCCGTTTCCGCGCCCGTCTACGCCGCCGGCCCTCAGGTCGTGTCGGGCCCGTCCGCCGAGCCGCAGTGCTTCGTGCCCTGGACGAGCGACACCAAGTTCTTCAAATATCCGGCGAAGAAGGGACCGTTCCGGGTCGCGCTCGCCAACGGCTATATCGCCAACACCTGGCGCATCCAGATGATCCAGACGGCCAAGGCCTACGCCGCCCAGCCCGATGTCGCGGCCAAGCTCAAGGAGTTCAAGGTCGTCTCGACCGGCGAGGACGTCGCGGCGCAGATCGCCGCCGTCGACAACTTCATCGACTCCGGCTACGACGCGATCGTCGTCGACGTGCAGAACCCCGACGCGTTCCGGCCGGTGATCAAGCGGGCGAACGACGCCGGCGTGGTGCTGGTGGCGTTCGACAACGTCTTCGACTCCCACGATGCGATCAACGTCGACGTCGACCAGAAGGGCCTCGGCGTCTATTGGGCGAAATGGCTGATCGACAATCTGCCGAACGGCGGCAAGATCCTGGAAGTGCGCGGGGTCGCCGGCACGTCGGTCGACCGCGACCGGCATGACGGCATCCATGAGACGCTCGACAAGAGCGGCAAGACATGGAACGTCATCGAGGTTTACGGCAAGTGGGACGACCCGACCGCGCAGAAGGTGACGGCCGACGCCATCGCCGTGCAAAAGCAGTTCGACGGCTTCACCGCGCAAGGCGGCGACACCGGCGTCGTTCAGGCGATGATCGACGCCAAGCAGCCGTTCGTTCCGTTCGGCGGCGAAACGGAGAACGGCTTCCGCAAGTTCTGCGCCAAATACGGCGACAAGGGCCTCAAATGCGCCTCCGGCGGCACCGGACCGGCGCAGGTTGCGGTCGCGGTCAAGACGGCGCTCGCCGCCCTCGAAGGGCAGGTCGTGCCGCAGGAGATCAAGCTGCCGCTGGCGACCGTCCAATATCCGGACTTCAAGGCCGGCGAGAACTATTACCCCGAGCTGTCCGACAATTTCTTCGTCGGCAACTCCTTCCCGACCTGCGGCATCAACTTCAACGCGGCCGAGATCATGGGGCAGACCAAGGAGAACAAATAAGTTCATCGCCGCGGCCCCCTCATCCGGCCCTTCGGGCCACCTTCCCCCCGAGGGGGAAGGGGACGCGGCCCCCTCTCCCACCGGGAGAGGGAAGCCGCGAAGCGGCAGGGTGAGGGTTCGCCGGCGCAACGAGTTCATCGCGAACTCCTGGGGACGAGGCAGATCACGCGGATGCAGCCCATCGCCCCAATTCTTCGCATGCAGGACGTCTCGAAGAGCTATGGCGGCGTGCGCGCGCTGCAGGACGCCTCGCTTGATGTCGCGGGGGGCCGCATCCATGCGGTCCTGGGCGAGAACGGCGCCGGCAAGTCGACGCTGATCAAGATCCTGGCCGGCGTGGTCCGGCCGGACGCCGGCCGCATCGAGCTCGACGGCGCCGAGATCGCATTCGACTCGCCCGCCGCCGCGGCGCGCGCAGGCGTCGTCTGCATCTTCCAGGAGCTGTCGCTCGTTCCCGATCTTTCGGTCGCCGACAATATCGCCATCGTCAACCCGCCGCTGCGTTTCGGCCTGATCGACCGCCGCGCCCAACGCCGGATCGCGGAAGGAGCGCTCGAGCGCGCCGGCGCGCCCGACATTCACCCGCTCGCGCTCATCAAGGACCTGCCGCTGTCGCGCCGGCAGATGGTCGAGATCGCCAAGGCGCTGGCGCGCAATCCCCGCATCCTCATCCTCGACGAGGCGACCTCGGCCTTGACGGCGGCCGACGTCGCCAAGGTGTTCGTGGTGCTCAAGCGCCTCCGGCAGGAAGGCCTGGCGCTGATCTTCATCTCCCATCGGATGGGCGAGATCGAGGAGCTGGCCGACGACTGCACGGTGTTTCGCAACGGCTCGAACGTCGCGACCTACCCGGCAGGCTCGAAGAGCGACGACGAGATCGTCGAGATGATGATCGGCCGCGAGTTGAGCCATGTCTTTCCGCCGAAGCCGCCCGTTGCCGAAGTCGATGAGCCGCCGCTGCTCGAGGTCAGAAACCTGAACTGGGCCGGCCGGCTGCGCGGCGTCTCGTTTCGCGTCCAGTCGGGCGAAGTGGTCGGACTCGGCGGACTGGACGGGCAGGGGCAGCGCGAACTCCTGCTCGCCCTGTTCGGCGTGCTGCGCGGCGTCTCCGGCGAGATCCGGGTCGCGGGCGAGCCGTTCGCCCCGAAAAGCCCGAACGCCGCCAAGTCCGCCGGCGGCATGGCGCTGATCCCGGAGGACCGCAAGACCGAGGGCCTGATGCTGCCGATGTCGGTGCGCGAAAACCTGAGCTTCGCGGCGTTCGACCGCATCGGCCGGTTCGGCGTCGTCGATCGCCGCCGCGAGGCGAGCCTCGTCGCCGAGATGGTGGCGCTGCTCGGCATCCGCGCCGCCTCGCTCGACATGCCGGCCGGCGCCCTCTCGGGCGGCAACCAGCAGAAGGTCGTCATCGCCAAGTGGCTGATGGCGAACCCGCGCATCATCCTGCTCAACGATCCGACGCGCGGCATCGACGTCGGCACGAAGCAGGAAATCTATCAGCTCCTGCGCCGGCTCGCCGACGCGGGCGCGGCGATCGTCTTCTACACCACCGATTACAGCGAGCTGATCGGCTGCTGCGACCGGGCGCTGGTCCTCTATGACGGCGCGATCCGGCGCGAGCTCGTCGGCGACGCCATCACCGAGCGGGCCCTGGTCGCCAGCGCGCTCGCCATCGGCGATCCGGCCGAGGGGCCGGCGGCCGCGGGGATCGCATGAACGACTGGCGCTACGTCCTCGCCCGCAATCGTCCGACGCTGATCGCCTTCGCCTTCTTTGTCGCGATGTTCGCGCTCTATGCGTCGAACCACCCGGCCGGCTTCAGCGCCAATGTCGTGCAGACCGCGGCCAACAAGGGCGTCCTCCTCGCCCTGGTGGCGATGGCGCAGACCTGCGCCGTCATCACCGCCGGGATCGACCTGTCGGTCGGGGCGGTGTTCGTCATGAGCAATTGCCTCGCCTCCGCGATCGTCGTCGGGACCGCATGGTCGGCCGCCGCGGGCGTGGCGGGGGTGCTTGTCGCCGGAGCGGCCTGCGGCGCGCTGAACGGCCTGATCGTCATCGTCGGCCGCCTGCAGCCAATCGTCACGACCATCGCCACCGGCGCGGTGTTCTCCGGCCTCGCCCTGATCCTTCGCCCCACCCCCGGAGGCGACGTCTACGAGCCGCTCGCCGACGCCCTCACCGGACGGGTGTTCGGCGTCGCGCCCGCGAGCCTCGTCGCGCTCGCCGTCGTGGTCCTCGTCGTCTGGGTCCCCTACGCGCGCTCGCCGATCGGCCGGGCGGCCTACGCCATCGGCTCGTCGGAGCCCGCGGCCTATATGTCGGGCGTTCCGGTGACGCGGGCGAAATTCCTGGCCTATGTCCTGGCGGGCCTGCTGGCCTCGATCGGCGGCCTCTTCCTGACCTTCGTCACCTATTCGGGCGAGGCGTCCGCGGCGACCGCCGGCTCCTACACGCTCTATTCGATCGCCGCGGTGGTGCTCGGCGGCGTCTCGCTCTACGGCGGCTCCGGCAGCGCGATCGGGGCGATCTTCGGCGCCTTGATGTTCCGCACCATCGGCGACCTCTTGTTCGTGTTCAATCTCGACCCGCTGTGGCAGCCGCTGTTCCAGGGCGTCGTCCTTTTGGCCGCCGTCTCGCTCGGGGCGGCGCGGCTCTTTCGGGTCAGAAACCGGCTGGAGCTTTTCCTATGAGCGGGCTGGCGAAGCCGCGGCTCGGCCACAGGCTCTTCGGGCGGGTCGATCGCCCGGTCCTGGTCGCGTTCGCCTGCATCGTTGCGCTCCTCTTGGTGGGCTCGCTCTACTCGCGCAGTTTCCTGTCGCCCGAATACCTTCTGCAGCAGTTGAAGGTGGCTTCCTTCCTCGGCGTGATCGCGACCGGGGCGATGATCGTCATTCTGATCGGGCAGATCGACCTCTCCATCCCGTGGGTCGTCGCGGTCGGCGGCATGATGTCGACGGCCGCGACCGGCTGGGGGCCGGCCGGGGACATGTTGGCGATTCCCTTCGGCGTCGCCTGTGGCGTCGCGATCGGGCTCGTCAACGGCTACGGCGTCGCCTATCTGCGCATCCCGTCGATGATCGTGACGCTGGCGGTCAACGCCGTCGCGCAGGGGCTCATGGTCGTCCACACCGGCGGATTTTCGCCCCAGGACTCCTCGTCGCCGGCGATGCGGGCGCTCGCCACCGGGACCTCCCTCTACGGCGTTCCCAACGCGCTGATCGTCTGGGCGGTCGTCGGCGCGGCGACGGTCTTCCTGCTCACCCGCACCACCTTCGGCCGCGCGGTCTATGGCGTCGGCAACCGCGAACGGGCGGCCTATCTCTCCGGCGTCGACACGCAGAAGGTCGTGCTCGCCGTCTTCGCGATTGCCGGCGGCCTGTCCGCGTTCGGCGGCGTCTTGCTCGCCGGCTACGCCAGCAAGGCCGCGCAAGGCATGGGGGACGCCTATCTCCTGCCGGCGATCGCCTCCGTCGTGCTCGGCGGCGCCTCGATCCTCGGCGGGCGCGGCAATTATTTCGGAACGGTGGCGGGGGTCATTCTGATTACGCTGCTGCAATCGATCCTGTCAGTCGTCCAGATGCCGGACGCCGGACGCCAGATCATCTATGGCGGGGTGATCGTCGCGATGCTGCTCATCTACGGACGCGAGCGCGCGGGCTCGTAAAACTCCAGGCGCGGCGCTGCGCGAAGCGGAACGGATTCGGCGGCGCGGTAGGCCTCGGGACACGAGGTCAAGAGGCGCCTCAGATCGTCGATCAGCCAGCGCCCGGCGCGGCCGATCTCGGCGCCCCGCATACGCATGACATGAACCCGGAACTGGAACGCGTCGCGCTCGGCGAGCTCGAGCGCCTTCAGCCGGCCCGCGGCGATATGCTCGCGCACGATGTGGAACGGCATGTTGCACCAGCCGAAGCCGGAGAGCAGGAATTCGAGGCGGGTCGAGAGGTCGGCGAAGCGCCAGATGTGATGGCCGACGATGCCGCCGCTGAAGTTCTGGGTGAGCGGCGTGCGGTCGGTGAGGACGAGCTGCACATAGGGCTCGAGGGTCGCGCGCGCGATCGGCGCCGGCTCGCGCGCCAGCGGATGGTCCATCGAGACGACCGCCGCCACGTCGAAAGCGGCGAGGAATTCGGCGACGAGATCGCCGGCCCCGGTCAGCGGCATCGGCGCGATGGCGAATTGCGCCACGCCTTCGCGCAAGCGCTGCTCCGAGCCGCCAAGGTTCTCGGTGAAGATCGTCACCGGCAGTTTGGGAAAGGCGTGGCTCAGCGCCTTGAGGCTGCCGATCAGCGGCTCGTGCGGAAAGATCGGGTCGACGGCGAGCGAGAGCTCGGGCTCGACGTTGGAGGCGATGCTCGCCGCCCGGGCCTTCAATTCGTCCGCCCGTTCGAGGAGCCTACGCGCGTCCTTGACCAGCGCGCCGCCGGCTGGCGTGAGCCGCGGCGTCTTGGCCGACCGGTCGAACAGCGCCACGCCGAGATGCGACTTCGAGCGTCGCGATCGACTGGCTGATCGCCGACTGCACCCGGCCGAGCTTTCGCGCCGCGGCGGAAAAGCTGCCCGCGTCGACGGCGGCGACGAAGATCCGCATCTGGTCGAGGGTGAGCGAGTCGATCATGACTGCTATATAAGCGTCATTGGAGCGTGGCTCGCAATGGGGAAGGGCTCGTCGGATAATATCAATATCCGCGAGATTAGCTGCAAGCGACGTCATCGACGTGTGATATTGTTCCTCAAGACAGAGGCCTGATCATGCAGAATTATGCAACTTTTGTACTGAATACAATCTGGGCATTGAGAATGCGTCCTCGACCAAGTTTTCGCGATTTTAGTATGGAGTACTGTAAGGATTCGGTAGAGGAGTATCTTGAAACTTATCCGCAGCCAATTGCAAAATTGTTCTTCAAAAATGAGGGAGCGATTGTTCATAAGTGGGGTCACTATCTGCCGATTTATGAAGATATATTTTCTAAATACGTCGGTAAGTCTGTACGACTTCTTGGAGATTGGCGTCTCGAAAGGAGGTTCGTTGAAGATGTGGCGTCGCTATTTGGGCGAAGCGGCGATTTTGTTTGGCGTCGACATCGACCCGGGCTGTGCTGTCCATAATGGCAACTATGGCCAGGTCAGGATTGGTTCGCAGGACGACGACGGCTTCCTGCGGCGGGTTGTGAAGGAGATGGGCGGCCTCGACGTCGTTCTCGATGATGGCTCCCATGTCGCGCACCACCAGCGGGCCAGCTATGAGACGTTGTTTCCGCTGCTTTCCGAAGGTGGCCTTTACGTCATCGAAGACATGCACACGGCGTACTGGGAGCACATGGAAGGCGGCTTAAGGAGACGTGGCACGGCGATTGAGTTTCTTAAAGACAAAGTCGACGAAATGCATAAACACTATTATAAACGTGGGGCCAACACCGAAGCTGACATGCCAGAAATAGAGAGCGTCCAGTTTTTCGACTCGATTGCGGTTGTCGTGAAGCGCAAGCAAGCGCCTCGTTGGCATATGCGGGTGCCGACCCGTAAGTAACGCTCAGGCCCTGCGGCGCGTCGGCGTCGGACTGTATTGTCGCCTAACCGTTGTGCAAGGGGCCGGCGCGGCGCGGTTTTCCGCGATGAGGAAATCGGTCTCGACCATTTTTGCCACCGCTTTCCGTGACTCCTTGCGCAGACTGACCTCAATCCGAGACGAAGCGAGTTGCGCGGCGGGCGTGGATTGGCCGAGCCCGTAATTCCGCTCTGCGTCATCACTTTGGCTGATAGCTATCATCACAATTTTGCCGGTTGTGCTGATAGCTGGCGGTGTCCATGTTGCAGCGCAAGGAGATTCCCATGACCGAGCTCAAGAACGACCGAGGCGGCACGATCGGCGCCGCCGCCCTGGCGCAACTGTTCACCGAGGCGCGCACCCACAACGCCTTCCTCGCCAAGCCCGTGCCCGACACGCTGCTCGTCGAAGCGATGGAACTCGCGAAGATGGGGCCGACCGCCGCCAATACCCAGCCGCTGCGGGTGCTGTTTCTGCGGTCCCAGGAGGCCAAGGAGCGGCTGCGGCCGGCGCTGTCGCCGGGCAACCTCGCCAAGACGATGAATGCGCCGGTGGTCGCCATCGCCGCCTACGACCTCGACTTCTACGAGCACCTGCCGTTCCTCTTCCCGCACGCCGACGCCAAGAGTTGGTTCGACGGCAATCGGGCTTTCGCCGATCGGACCGCCTCCCAGAGCGGGACCTTGCAGGTCGCCTATCTGCTCCTCGCATTGCGCGCGCTCGGCCTCGACACCGGCCCGATGGCCGGCTTCGACAACGACAAGGTCGACGCCGAGTTCTTCCCGGAGGGCAGGATCAAGTCCAACGTCCTCATCAACATCGGTTACGGCGACGACGGCCAGCTCTTTCCCCGCAGCCCGCGCTTCGCTTTCGACCAGATGGCGAAGGTGCTCTGACCTCGACCGCGATCCGGAGGCGAATCCATGACCAAAGTGCTTGTTCTCTATTATTCGAGCTACGGCCACGTCGAGACCATGGCCAACGCGGTGGCTGAAGGGGCGAAGGCCGCAGGCGCGACCGTGGACATCAAGCGCGTGCCGGAAATCGTCCCGGAGGCGATCGCCAAGGCGTCGCACTTCAAGCTCGACCAGGCGGCGCCGGTCGCCAAGGTCGAGGATCTGGCGAACTACGACGCCATCGTAGTCGGCGCGCCGACCCGCTTCGGCCGCATGCCCTCCGCCATGGCGACTTTCTGGGAGCAGGCCGGCGGGCTGTGGATGACCGGCGCGCTCATCGGCAAGGTCGGCGGCGCGTTCACCTCGAGCGCGACCCAGCACGGCGGCAACGAAACCACGCTGTTTTCGATCATCACTCAGCCTCATGCATTTCGGCTTGGTGATCGTCGGCCTGCCCTATAGCCACGCCGGCCAAGAGTCGTTGGACGAAATCGTCGGCGGCGCGCCTTATGGCGCGACGACGATCGCCGGGGGCAGGGCCAGCGGCAGCCGAGCACAATCGAGCTCGACGGCGCCCGCCATCAGGGCGAATTGATCGCCAAGACCGCGGCGAAGCTCAAAGGCTGAAATCCAGACCAGACACTAGCGCCCGGGTTGCCGCCAGCGCGACTTCCACGACCGCCGCGCGGCGGCATAAGAAAGGATCTTCGAAATGAGCGCTTCCTCGGCGCCGTTGGGCTTTCCCACGGCAAAGATCGCCATCCTTCCGCAAAGCTGGGCCCCCGCCCTGCACTCGGTTCTGCGCATCGTCGCGGGACTCTTGTTCCTGGAGCACGGGACGGGCAAGCTGATCGGCTTTCCCGCCGGCCTGCCGTTCATCGACAAGATGCCGTCGGGGTTGCTCCATTTCACCGGAACGATGGAGCTCGTCGGCGGCGCTTTGATCGTGCTTGGCCTGTTCACCCGGCCGGTCGCCTTCGTGCTCTCGGGCTTCATGGCCGTCGCTTATTTCATGGCCCATTTCCCGATGAGCTTCTTCCCGGCGATCAATTTCGGCGAGCCGGCGGTGTTGTTCTGCTTCATCTTCCTCTACCTGGCTGCCGCCGGGCCGGGCCCGTGGTCGCTCGACCGCGGCTGACAAGCGGCTGCCCGGGAAACACTCGACGGCCCGCGCGCGGGGTTGTCGGCCTCTCGCGTGACACGCAAATGAGAGGGCAAGCCGTCGCAGAGCTGAGCGGTCCGGAGAGCAGGGCCGCATCGTGGAGCGATGCTAACCGTTCGTTCCAGATGCGGTGTTTGCCGGCCTGACCTGGCCCTAAAGCCCCTGCGCCGGCCCGATCTGCGGCGCGCGTACGGGCTTGGCGAGGCCGTAGAAGACCACGACGCCTTGGCCGCCGCAGCGCGTCGAAAGCGCCTCCGGAGGGTTGGCGTAACAGCTGTCGACGTCCTGCCAGTTGTTCATCGCCCAGACGTCGCCGGCCGGATCGATGTCGATGTCAGTCTGCATCTGCAACCCCCCGCCGACGTAGCCGCCGGGAGGCGAAATCTGGTCGCCGGTCTTTATGCCGGGCGGGCAGTTCTCGGTCCGAACGCCGCAAAGCTCCGCGATCCGGCCCGACGCTCCGGCAAAGTTGGAAATCCAGACGTTGTCATTTCCGTCCACCGCCGCCGCCCATGGCCCGGGAAGGCCGTTGCCGGTGAATGGCGAACCCGGGAACGGCGTCCCATCGGGCCTGAGCAGATTCACGCTACCGCCGAATTGGCCGCCCTTTTGTTCGGACATGACCTTCGTCAGATAGTCCGAAGCGCTCTCAACGCCCGCGAGCTTAAAGTGCAGCCCAAAGTCAACCATATGCATCATGCCGAGGAGCCCGTTGCCGAACCGGTCGGTGACCCAGACGTTGCCCTCGCTGTCGATGGCGAGGCCGCTGCTGTTGTAGCCGACCTTGAAGTTTTCGACCTTGCTTGGATCGGACGCGGGGAAGCGCGTCACGTGGTCGACGCCGCTGTTGCTGACCCAAATCCGGTCCTGCTGGTCGATGGCCAGATGGAACGGCGCGCGGAACGACTTGCACGGCTCGGCGCTATCGCCCTCGCAGACGATCCGGCCCTTGGCCAGGTCGCCCTTCGGGAAGAACACGAGCTGGCTCTTCTCCACGCCCAGGACCCAAACGTCGCCGCTCGGCGTGACGATCACCCCCTGCATCAGCCCGAGCCGGCCGCCGAAGGTGATGCCCTCAGGCGGCGTTAGCGGCTTGCCGGTCTTGTCGAAGACGGTAATCGACTTGCTGCCGTAGTTGGTGAGCCAGGCATGGTCGTTGGCGTCGATCGCGGCGCCGAAAGTGCCTCCCTCCATCCCGCCGCCGACGAATCCCGTGGTGATCGGCGAGAGCGGGCGACCGTTCGGCGCGAATTTTGTGGCGTGACCCTGCCAGAGCGCGTCGGATGCCTGCCAGCCGATGGTGAAATTGTCGCCGACCCACAGGTTACCCTCGCTGTCGAACGCCGCCTTGCCGCCCGCACGATAGCCGCCGCCGTCGAATTTGAGCGGCAGAACCCAGGCGCCCGGCGCGGTGTTGAGATAGGGCATGAAAGGAACCGGGCGCAGGTTCTTGCCGATCGAAACCGGATAGAAAGAGTCGAGCAGCGCAAACACTCTGCCGGGGAGATACCAGGGAGCGCGCGCGATGGTCTCGGCCGCCGTCAGCGTATCGCTTGGCGCGTCGCCCCTCGGCGACTTCGCCGCCTGGAAAAGCATGTCGCAGGCGATGGGCGTGGCCCGCGTCGCGCAACCCGCGAGCGCATCGGCGAGCGTGGCGAAATTCGCCATCGTCGGGGTCTGGCCGCTGTTGAGCGGGTCCTGAATGGCCGCGCCCCACCCGCCGGTTTGCAGATCGACGAAGTTCGGGACGTTGCCCGCAGCGATGCTGAGGCTGAGCGCCGGACCCTTGATCGCACCCCCATCGAGGAACTGCGCGTTGGTCCAGACCGAAGCGACGGTCGTCATCTCGTTGATGGTGACATGGGTCGGGGGCTCGCCCCCTAGAACGGTTAGAAACGCCAGCGCAGGATTGTCGCCCGCGCTCTTGTTGACCGAGGGGACGCCGCCTTTGGCGATTAGATAAAGGCTCACGCCCGGTCCGGGCGGCTCGCTCGTGCCGAGCGCAAAGCTCCCGTCGTCCGCCGTTTTCGCTTGCGCCAGTTGTTTGGGCTCGCTGGCGCTTCCGGCCCATAACGTCACGGTCGAACCCGCGACTGCGCCGCCTCCGGCCTGAACCTGGCCCTGAATGCGAACGGCGGCGTCCGCTGTGCCGCTTACAAGGCCCACCAATCCAAGGACTCCGAGCGCCAGGGCGCTCCGCGTCGGCCTCTTTTGCTTGTCAGACGCCTTCATGTCATTTCCCGTCTTGCGCCATGCCCTCGGCCGCGACCCCGATCGTTCGATCGGGCATGCCCCCCTACCATGCCCCGGTGCTCGCGGCGTCCAATTTTGGCAATTGCGCTTCGGTCTGGAAAGCCTCAGGCCGGCGAAGCGTTCGCCGCCTCGACCGCACCGACTGGCATTGGCGCTCTCTTCTCGCACCGCGACCCACTGGGAAGGGCAGCAAAGCACCGGATATGACCCATTCGCCAAACCTTCCGGCGGCGCCCGCTATGTGCGCATTGCGGTCGCCCCGGGCGTCGGCCGATCAGACGGTGTCGGCGTTGTGCACCGGTCAATCGATATGTAGCGGGCGTCTATTTTAACTGGATAGGCACGGAGAAATCGTGCCGTCTGGCCCTTTCCAGCGCTTTTTCAATTTGTCGCCGCCGACTGCGGTTTTGGCTCGCGCCTTTTTGGCGTCAGGGAAGGCAGGAAGCGTGTCTGGCCGCGGGTGAAAGTGACCGCCGGAGGCTGAGGCATCGGCGGACCACGGCGCCTACTTTGTGTTCATCACGCCTGATAAACTACTGACTTATCTGGTTGTTACGGGCGCAAAGTTCATTTTCGCAAACTGTGAGACTTCCCGCTCGGGCCCAATCGGCAGCAAAATGCAACCTGGCCGAAGCGATTTTCAGCCCCTTTTTTCGCGCCTGTTCGATTCCCTGTTCCGGTTCGGAACAGGCGGAAAATTCCCTGTTATGCACGCCGCCAATTCCCTGTTCCGGTGGGAGCCGGGAGCCGCAACCTGAGGGTTGCAAGTCGACAGGCCTCTGAAATTGCGACGGTTTTCGGCGCGGGCGCGAATCGGGCGCTGAAAAAATTCCCTGCTAGCAGGGAATTTCCGAATCGGACTTTCCCCATCGGCGCCGGCATGCCGGGCGCCCTTGAACGCCGCCCTCGGACCCGTCGAGACCGAGGCGGGGCGACGTCGATCGGGTAGGCTCAGTCCATCCGCTACTGCTCCGATCCGCGCAGCCGGTCCGGGTCGGATTCGGTCCTGAAGCCGAACACCCGCGCCAACTCCGCCAGGAAGCCTGTCTTGCGTCCGTCGGCCCGCGGCGCCGGCAGGGCCTCAGCGCCCGGCCGAGACGCAGCGGCCGGAGCCGGACCGGCGTCGGGAATTGGCATCGGCGGCAACGGCGCGGTCAGCTCGGCCGCGCGGGAGAGTAGCGCGCTGCTGTCCACGGCGGGCGACCTCGGGACTTCGACCAGGGCGAGCGCCGCGCCGATCGGGGGCGTGAACAGGCCCCGGGTGATGACGCTCGGCAAGGGTTTGGCGTTGCCGGTCGGCGCGGCGAGGCTTGGCTCTCGGCGGCGGGGCTTCGGGCGGACCGGCGGCCGGCGCGTCGATCGAGGCGGTGATCTCCGGCGATCCGGTCGGCTCCGGCCCCAAGGCGAGGTGGGCGGGGCGCGCCGGCGGCAGCGGAGCGGGCGCGGTTTGCGCGGCCGCGGACAGATCGGCGGGCCGGATCGGGGGCAGGGGAATGTCGGCCAGCAGCGCCAGTTGCTGCTCGAGGTTGGGCGGCCGCCGCGGCGGCAGGGGCGCGAGATAGAGCGCGGCGATCGGCCCGGTGAGCTTGACCGTCGCGTCGGTGTCGGCGTCGCTCGCCACTTGCGGCTGTTCGAGCGCCGCGACGACCTGATCCTTGGCGACAGGCTCTGGCGCGGCGGCCGGCGCCGGCGCCGTCAGGCTCGGGCGCTCGCGGGCTCGGCGCCTCGCGGGTTCGGCGTAGGCCGGACCCGTCGGCAGGCCGCGCTTGGCTTTCGCCACCGCCGCCGGTCCGGCTTCGGCGATCTCGATCGGCGCGGCCGTCGGCGCAACCCCGCCGCCGTGTCCGCCGCCGCGGCCGCCGTCGTTCGAGGCGACGACCGCCTCCTCGCCGCCGGCCTCTTCGGCGTCGTCGTCGCCGCCGCCGCGCGCGCCGAACAGCCAAGCGAACAGCCCGCCGCCGCTCGCCGTCTGGACCTCGCCGCCGCGCTGCTCGATCTCGGCTTTCGCCAGATCATAGCCCGGCATCGGCTGGCCGTCGGCCGGAATGAACACCGTCTTGCCGTCCGGGAAGAGCCGCGTCAGCGCGTCGCGGCTCATTCGCGGCCAATAGCGGATGCCGCCGCTGTCGATGTGCACCCAGGGCGTGATGCCGGTCGGGTAGAAGCCGACGCCGCCCTCCTGCATCCGCATCGCGATGTCGCGGATGCGCGCGGTGCTGACGTCCAGGAAATGCGCGTCGATCGCCTTGCCCAGCATGTGCTCCGAGCGCTCGGCGACCTGGCGCGAGCGCCGGCGGAGCATCGCGTTGGTCTGCGGCGAGCGGTAGCCCGAGAGGACGTCGATCGGTTGTTGCGAGCCGGACTCGCGGTAGACCTCCCAGATGATGTCGAACAGCTTCGGATCCATCTTGGTCGGCTCGTTGAGCCGCCAGTCGCGCATGAACCAGTTGAGCTTGTCGAGAACAGCCTGGTCGTACACCCCGTTCACCATGTAGGTGAACGAGGCTTCCTCGTTGGTGTGCTGGTTCGAGAAGGTGACGGTGCGGGTGTCGCCGTTGGCGACTGCCGACTCGGTTGAATTCGGAGCGAGGGCGGCCGCGAGGACCACCGTCGCGAGGGCGGCGCTCGACGTCGCGCCGCGCCAGCCTCAATTCATTGCCCAATACCCCAAGAAATCATCCTTCCGATATGCGGCGCGCCCGATCGGCGCCGCCGTGACCTCGGACCCCATGCGGCCTCCGTCCGCACGTCCCTCCGACCGGGGATCCAGCCCGGCCGGCCGCCTCGTCCGGAACGCGTCTCATGCGCGCGAAATCCGGCACACGCTCCGAGCCTCTGTGACCATTTCGGCACAGAGTCGGATAAATCGACCGATTCGGCGTATAGACCCATCGGGCGCCTGTTTCAATCTTGACTTTCCATAGACAAAATACGGGCGATTCGTTGCGCGAGGCCGTACACGTCCGGGCGCTCCTCGAGCGAGCCGTCGGCGTCGACGAAGGCGGTGAAATATTCGATGTGGATCGGCAGCGGCCGCGGCAGGAAGACGGTGCGCTCCGGTCCGCCGATCGCCGCCTCGAGGCGCGCTTCTGGCCATCCCAGAACGATCTCGGCCAGCCGCTCGGGGTCCTCGACCCGCACGCATCCATGGCTGAGCGCTCGCATGTCATCGTCGAACAGTTGGCGCGAGGGCGTGTCGTGCAGGTACACGGCGTGATCGTTCGGGAACATGAAGGCGAGGCGCCCGAGCGCGTTGCCCGCGCCGGGGGGCTGGCGCACGACGACCCGGCCGCCGACGCTCTTCACCTCGTAGCCGAGGCGCGTGAAGTGATCGAGGCGCGGCAGGATCTCCTTCTTGATGATCGAATCGGGAACCTCCCACGACGGATTGATCAGCACGTAGCGCATCCGGCCGGAAAACACCGGCGTCGGCGTGTCCGGCTTGCCGACCACGGCGCGGGCGCTCATCAGGATCGTATCGCCGTCCATGACCGAGACGGAGAAGTCGGGAATGTTGACCTCGATGCGGCGTTCGCCCATGTCGCGCGGCTCCCAGCGCCACATCTCCATGTTGGCGAGAAGGACGGCGCGTTCGCGGGCGCCCGGGTCGCGCCGGCCGCCGGTCGCGGCCAGATAGGCCCGGCCCTTGGCGTGACGGGTCCTTGCGGCTGCGCCGAACAGCGGATCCTCGCCCACCGCCGGCGTGTCCGAAAGGGCCGCGTCGGGGTCGGCCGCCGCGGCGTTCGCCCAAGCGCCGTCGTTCGCCGACGCGTCCATATTCATGAGCGCCTCGCGCAGCGCGCGATAGCCCTTCTGCGGCGGATTGAAATCCGCGAGGCGCTCGCCCGGATCGGACGCGGCGGCCGTCTCGGCCAGCGCCTCGCCCGGATCGGCGACCTCGGGCGCGGTCGAAAAGATCGGCGACACGCGCCAGGGCGGAAGGCGAGATCCGCTCGCCTCATCGGCATAGGCGACGACGTCCGCGGCGACGGCGACCTCCGCCTGCGCGATCGCTTCCGGGCCGAGCGGCGCGCCGAGCTTGAGGGGCAGGCGGAAAGGACCCGGACGAAGCCCATCCTCGGGCGCTCGGGCGATCTGCGCCGTCGCGGCGCGGCCGGCGGCGGTGAGCCCATCGGCGTCGACCCATACGGGGCGGAAGCCGCGGTCGGCATAGTACGCCCCGATCGCGGCCTTGGCGGCGCGCCAGTCGCCGAACCCGAGCGGGTTCGCGCGGTCGTCGCGCAGAATGAAACGGTCGAGCGCGACGGCGAGCGCCGTCGGGAGAGGATCGGGCGGAGCGCTCTGGGCCGCTTTGACGACGGCCGGCGGCGGCGTCCAGTCCGGCGCTGCGGGCGGCGCGGCCTCGGCGAGCGCGGCGCGCGGCCGGTCGACGCGATCGAAGAGGCCGAGATCCGCCGCCGGCTCAGCCGGCCGAGGCGCCTCGATGGTGGCGATCAGCGGGCTCGCTGAGATTGCGCCGAAGGGCGCGGGCGGATCGGGCGGCAGGGCGCCGCGGAAGTCGCCCGCAAAGGCGGCGCCCGCCGCGGCCGCAATCGCCGCCAGCGCGACGCCGACACGGGCTGGCGCGCAGCTCCGCTTCCGATGGCCGACGATCATGCCCCTTCCCCGACGCGCTCAAGCGCCGTTTCGTACGCGATTCCGCGACCAAGGGACAGGCCGGCGTCCGAGGGGTCGCGCCGACCCGCGGCGAATGTCACGCCGCGTCTCCGATCAGGTCGTCGCCGAGACCGCAGTCCTTCATCTTGCGGTAAAGCGTCGAGCGCCCGATGCCGAGCTTGCGGGCCACCTGGGACATCTGTCCGCGATAATGGCTGAGCGCGAAGCGGATCGACTCGGCCTCGATCTCCTCCAGCCTACGCACTTCGCCGCGGTCGTTGAGCAGCCGCAGCGTATGCGGATCCGGGGCGGCGACGATCGTGGCCGGCCGGGCGCCTGCGCCTCGGGGTCGGCCGCCACCGGCGGCGGAGCGGGGGGAATGCGCACGTCGAAGCCTTCGACCTGCGCGGCGATCTGCGGAAACTCGGCGATCGTCAGCTCGTCTCCGTCGGCCAGCACCACCGCCCGGAATACGGCGTTCTCGAGCTGGCGCACGTTGCCGGGCCAGTCATAGGTCGAAAGCAGCGCCAGCGCCTCGGCCGATATGCCGCGCACCCGCTTGCCCTCCTCGGCGCAGAAGCGGGCGAGGAAACGGCGCGCGAGGTCGGGCACGTCGCAGGCGCGGGCGCGCAGCGGCGGGATCGCAATCGGGAAGACGTTGAGGCGATAAAACAGGTCCTCGCGGAATTGGCCGGCCTTCACCAGCTCGATCAGGTTCTGGTTGGTCGCCGAGATGACGCGCACGTCGACCTTGACCGAGCGGCGCGCGCCGACCGGATCGATCTCGCCGTCCTGCAGCGCGCGCAGGAGCTTGACCTGCGCCTCGAGCGACAATTCGCCGATCTCGTCGAGAAAGAGGGTGCCGCTGTTGGCCTCGGCGAATTTGCCGATGTGCTTTTCGGTGGCGCCGGTGAACGAGCCCTTCTCGTGGCCGAACAGGATCGACTCGACCAGCGTCTCGGGAAGCGCGCCGCAGTTGACGGTGACGAACGACTTGCCGCGGCGCTCCGAGGTGCCCTGGATCGCACGCGCCAGAAGCTCCTTGCCGACGCCGGACTCGCCTTCGATCAAGACGGGAATGTTCGACTTGGCGGCGCGCTCGGCGAGCCGCACCGTGCGGGCCATCGACTCGGCGCGGCTGACGATGTCGCGAAAGCCGAGCACGCCGGCGTTGCGCCGGTTGGCCCGGCGAAGCTCGTCCTCCAGCGCATCGACGCGGAGCGCGTTCTTGATCGAGAACTGCAGCCGCTCGGCCCCGACCGGCTTGACGACGAAGTCGATCGCGCCGGCCCGCATCGCCGAGATCACGGCCTCGATCGAGCCGTGCGCCGTCTGCACGATCGCCGGCACGGCGATGTCGCGCTGGCGCAGGCGTTCGAGCACGCCCATGCCGTCGAGATCGGGCATGACGAGGTCGAGAATGACGAGGTTGACCGGCGGCCGGTCGGGCGCCTGGATGCGCGCCAGCGCCGCCTCGCCCGACTCCACGGTCTCGACGTCGTAGCCGAACCTTTTCGTCATCGCCTCCAGGAGGCGGCGCTGAATCGGATCGTCGTCGGCGACAAGGATGAGGGCGGCCATGGGAGTCCCGGAACTGCGGCGCGCTTTTAGCGTCGCGCGACGCCGACCCTCCGACATCAGGGTAAACGCCATGTTAAGAGCGTCCCCCTTTGGCGCGCCCTGTCCTCAAAAGGGCCGCTTTGTCCCAGAGAAGGATAGGCAATGATGAAGACTCCGTTGCACAGGTCTCGACAATGAGAAGTTATTCCGATTCCGTTTACGCCAATGCCGCCCCGGCTTCCGCTGCGGAGGGGCTCGGCGCATTGCCGCAGTGGCGGCTCGACGACCTTTACGAAGGCATGGAGTCGCCGCGCTTTGCCGCCGATCTCGAGCGCGCCGGACGCGAAGCCAGGGCGTTCGCGGAACGCTGGCGCGGGCGCCTCGCCGAGATCGCGGCCGGCGCGGACGCCGGCCCGACGCTCGCCGAGGCGGTGACCGGTTACGAGGCGCTGCAGGACCTCACCGGGCGCGTCATGTCCTACGCCTCGCTCCTCTACGCGTCCGACACCAGCGACGCCCAGCGCGCCAAGTTCTATGGCGATGCGCAGGAAAAGGCGACGGCGCTCGCGGGCGATCTTCTGTTCTTCGAGCTCGAGCTCAACCGGCTCGACGACAGGGCGCTCGAAGCGGCGATGGCGACGCCGGCGCTCGGCCATTATCGCCCATGGCTCGAGGACATCCGCAAGGAGAAGCCGCATCAGCTCGCCGACGAGATCGAGCGATTGTTCCTCGAGAAGTCGGTCTCCGGCGCCGCCGCGTGGAACCGCCTGTTCGACGAGACGATGTCGGCGCTGCGCTTCGATTTCGAGGGTGAGAGCCTGACGCTCGAACCGCTGCTCGCCAAGCTCCAGGACCCCGACGAGACGAAACGCGAGGCGGCGGCGAAAGCGCTGGCCGCCACGCTTAGCGCCAACCAGCGCCTCTTCACCCTGATCACCAACACCCTCGCCAAGGACAAGGAGGTCTCGGACCGCTGGCGCAAGTTCGCCGACCCGGCCGATTCGCGCCATCTCGCCAACCGGGTCGAGCCCGAGGTGGTCGAGGCGCTGGTCGTTGCGGTCACCGACGCCTATCCGCGCCTGTCGCACCGCTATTATGCGCTGAAGGCGCGCTGGTTCGGCAAGGCGAAGCTGGCGCACTGGGACCGCAACGCGCCGTTGCCGGGCCTCACGCCCCGCGTCTATTCCTGGGAGACAGCGCGCGACACGGTGCTCTCGGCCTACGCCGGCTTCTCGCCGCGCATGGCCGACATTGCCCGCCGGTTCTTCGACGAGGGCTGGATCGACGCGCCGGTCAGGCCCGGCAAGGCGCCCGGCGCCTTCGCCCACCCGACGACGCCCTCGGCCCACCCCTACGTGCTGGTCAACTTCCTCGGCAAGCCGCGCGACGTGACGACGCTCGCCCACGAGCTCGGCCACGGCGTGCATCAGGTGCTCGCCGCGCCCAACGGCGCCCTGATGGCGCCGACCCCTTTGACGCTGGCCGAGACGGCCTCGGTGTTCGGCGAGATGCTGACCTTCCGCTCGATGCTCGCGGCGGTCGCCGATCCCGGCGAGCGCAAGGCGATGCTGGCCGGCAAGGTCGAGGACATGCTGAACACCGTCGTGCGCCAGATCGCCTTCTACAAATTCGAGCGCCTCGTGCATCTCGAACGCCGCAACGGCGAACTGACCGCGGACAAGATCAACGCCTTCTGGATGCAGGTGCAGAGCGAGAGCCTCGGGCCGGCGATCGATTTGACGGCCGGCTACGAGACCTACTGGGGCTACATCGGCCACTTCATCCACGCGCCGTTCTACGTCTACGCCTACGCGTTCGGCGACTGCCTGGTGAACTCCCTCTACGGCGTCTACCAGAACGCCCGCGAAGGCTTTGCGGAACGCTATCTGGCGATGCTCGCGGCCGGCGGCTCGAAGTCCTACGACGAGCTGCTCGAGCCCTTCGGCCTCGACGCCAGGGACCCGGCCTTCTGGAGCATCGGGCTTTCGGTGATCGAGCGGATGATCGGCGAGCTCGAGGCGATGGGGTAGGAAAATCGCCAACAGTCGCGTCACAAAAAAGCGCTATGCATGCAATACCTTCTTTGCCAATGTGGTTGAAGGAAACTAGGGGAGGTACCTTGCTATGCGGCAAGCGAAGCGGGCTTTGAAGGGGAAGCGTCCAGGTAAGGCTGTCTCCGTGCTAGGAATCGCCGGAGTGTCCTTTGCGGCGTCGACCGGCGGATCGCCGGCGGAGATGCCGTCGGCGTCTTTGGCGGCGCCGACTGCCAGATCGGCAGTCGAAGCGCTCTGGGGGAATACGGCGGCGTTTCAGGTCCCCACTCTCGACGAGGAGGAAATCTCGGACGTCAGTCTGGCGACGTTCCATCTCTTCGACAAGGATGACCTCGGAAACCTCGGGTCAGTCGTACAGCTTGCCGCCTTCCGAGCGGGAGGCTGCGGCTGCGGGCATGGCGGCGGGTGCAGAGGCTGCGGCGGCAGGGGATGCGGAGGCTGCCGTGTCGGAGGCTGCCATGTCGGAGGTTGCCGTGTCGGAGGTTGCAGAGGCTGCGGCGTGGGAGGCTGCGGCGGCTGCGGCTGCGGCGGAGGCTGGGGCGGCTGCGGCGGCTGCGGCTGGGGTTATGGCTGGGCCGGCTACTGTCTGTCTTGGGGGGGTTGCAACATCTGGTGCTAGACTTGTGCGCCTTTCGATGACCTTGACGGACGCGATTCGTAGCGCCCGGTTTTGACCGGGGTCGACCCGGCCAAGGATCTCGTTGGCGGCGCTCGCCAGACGATGCGCGCTTCCGGCACGCGAAGAGCGACCGAGTGGGTGGCGAAATTATCGAGAACCTCTAGCGCCGGGGACGCCTGCGCGCGAGCTTGATAATGGAGCAGCCGAGGAGAAGGTGTGCGCACTGAACCATGACAGGCGATCACGGAAAGAAGCTTCCCCAGCATAACGGCAAGGACGCGCCGCAATTTGCGCCGAATTTCACCGTCTACGTGCTCCCGCCTGATATCGTGTGCCTCTATTCCGAGGACCGGAAGTTTTTGCTCCACGGCGAGCTCTATTGTGCACTCGCCTCCGCAATAGGAGAGGGTGTCAGGAGCTTTCGGCAGCTGGTCAGCGATCTGGAGCAGGATTTTCCATCCGACAAAATCCATGAAGCCCTGAAGCGACTGCTCGACCGCCGCTATATCCTTCCAGCATCCAGCTCCTCCAGTGGCGTCGGCGCCGCCTATTGGGCGAGCCTCGGCCTGGCGCCCAGGACCGCGGAGCAAAATCTCCAGAAATGTCGTGTGTCCATTCGATCCCTCGATGTGCAAGGGGAAACGGAACTCGGCGCGGCCTTGGCCGGTCTGGGCGTTCGGGTCGTCAAGCGCTCCCCCGAGCTGACGGTCACGTTGGTGAACGATTATCTCGAAGCACGCTTGGACGAATTGAACGCGCGGCATTTGTCGGATGGCTCCGCTTGGGCGCTGGTTCAACCCTCCGGCATTTTTCCCCTGGTGGGGCCGGTGTTCAGACCGGGGCAGAGCGCCTGCTGGATGTGTCTTGCCGATCGGATGAAGAGGAACCGAGAGGTGAGGGCGCTCCTCGACCGCAGAGACGCCCGCTGCGTCGCTCTCTCGCCTCTGGCCCGCGAGACCTTCGGACAAAGCGCCATCCAACTTGCCGCCGTCGAAATCGCAAAAGCGATCGCCACCGATTTTCGCACACCGCTGAGCGATCACATCGTCAGCCTCGACTTATTGGGCTCGACCATCGTTAAGCATCATGTGGCGTCCCGGCCGCAATGTCCCAGCTGCGGCCGCAAGAAACTGCGCGATCCCCGCCGTCCGCCGGCGCCCGTCGAGCTTGGCGCAGGCGGTAAGGTCGTTATGACGAGCGGCGGGTATCGCAGCGTTTCGCCCTTGGCGACGGTAGCGCGTTTCCGCAAACACGTGAGTCCGCTCACCGGCGTCGTGTCGCGTCTCGAGCGGATTCAAGCCGATTTGCCCTTGAACACCAACTACTATGCCACGCACAATTTTTCAGGGCCGGCGGAGACGGTCCATGAACTCAGGAAAGGGCTGAGCGGCGGCAGCTTCGGCAAGGGCAGTACGGCCGAGCAGGGTGAAGCCAGCGCGCTCATGGAAGCGATCGAACGCTATTCCGGGATTTTTCAGGGTGACGAGATCCGAGCAAAGCGGCGTTTCACCGATTTCTCGGATGGCGAGGCCATTCCGCCAAACGAGGTTCTGCTATTCAGCGACGCTCAATTGCGGCCAAGCCAGGCGCGGCGGCCGAGCCAGGCGCCGCGGCAAGGCCAGGCGCCGGCGCCCGGCTCGGACGAGCGGGAGGCGATCCCGGCGCTCTTCGATCGACCAGCAAAGCTCGAATGGTCGCCGATCTGGTCTCTGCGCGACGCCCGCTTCAGATATCTTCCGACCAGCCTGTTGTATTTTTTTTACCGGGGGAGATCTGCCGCCTTCGCGGCGGATTCAAATGGCTGCGCGGCCGGCAACACGCGCGAGGAGGCGATCGTCCAGGGATTCCTCGAGCTGGTGGAAAGGGATGCCTACGCGATCTGGTGGTACAATCGACTGCAGCGGCCGCAAGTGGACCTTGGCCAGTTCGATGATTCCTATGTTCGCGATCTGCAAAAGGAGCTAGGCGAGACCGGCCGCCGGCTGTGGGTGCTCGACGTGACCAGTGATCTCGGGATCCCGACGTTTGTGGCGGTCACCCACTGGATTCGAGACGGGCGGGAAAACATTGAATTCGGTTCCGGCGCGCATTTCGATGCGCGAATCGCTCTGCTGCGGGCGCTGACGGAGCTGAATCAATTTCTGTCCCTGGGTCTCATGGGCGGGGGGACAGGGGACAAATCGAGCCTCGACGGCGTCTCTCCGTTGCGCCTCGAGGATCATCCCTATTTGACGCCAAGCGGAAATCGGATCGTCGAAAGGGAATTCGGCTCGAAGTTTGGCCATCTCGACACGCGCGAGCAGGTGACAGCCTGCGTCTCCCTGGCGGAGCGTGCGGGCCTCGATTTCCTCGTTCTCGATCAGACGCGTCCCGACATCGAGGCGCCGGTCGTCAGAGTGATCGTTCCGGGATTGCGGCATTTCTATCCCCGGTTCGCGCCTGGGCGGCTTTACGATGTGCCGGTAAAGCTCGGTTTGCGTGATCGGCCCCTGACGGAAGACGAACTCAACCCGATTCACCCCCATACCTGAAGGGGGTCCCGGCTTGCGCGCTCCCGGATCAAAGCGAGTCCGACTGGCTGCGCCGGCTGCTCTTTGCGCCCGGCTCCGCGGTCGCGTGAGGCTCGAAGCGCAGGCGAATGGGGAAGTCATCGCCGCCTTCGATGGCCATTCGGTCGGCTTAGGAACGTTCAGCGCGAAGGCGGCGGAGCGCGCACAGAAACTGCGTATAGGTCTACCGCTCAGCTCGTTTGCGTCCGACAGTCGGACCATCGATAAAGAGATGGGTCTGTTGGTCCGGAGATTGGCTGGGCATGGTTTCTTGGAGTATCGCCTCGGGCGCTCGCTCAACGGCGAGGACATGGTCGTCATCGAACCGCAGGTCCCCGATTATTGGCCGCAAGCGCCACAGCTTGGCAAAATCGACGCGCTCGTCCTGTCGCGGTTTGCGTATATGCGACGGCGCGGGGCCGAGATGGTGCTGGAATCGCCGCTCGCGGGCGCATTGTTCAAAATTTGCGATCCGAAGATTGCGAGCGCCATCGCCATGCTCTCTGCCCCGCAGCAAGTCGGACACCTGCGTCGGCAGGAGGGTTTCCCGGGGACCGAGCTTCTCGGCCTGCTCCTCGATTGCCAAATCCTTTTCAAGCTTGGCCGTGCTGGCGAAAGTCGGCTGCGACTGGCCGAGGGCGACGACAGCCTCGCTCTTTGGGACTTTCATGATCTTCTGTTCCATACGCACAGCACGGAAGGGCGGCACGCCAATCCGCTGGGCGGAGTTTATCCGTGTGTGGGGATTATTGCTGCGCCGCCAGCCGTGCGGCCGAGCTGGCCTGGAAAGGCAATCGATCTCAGCAAGGTCTCGGCAGCTCATCCGCAGCCAAGCTCGCCGGTCGCGAACCTCCTGCGTGAACGCCATTCGACGCGCAGTTTTGATGACCAGCGACCGATCACGCTGACCGAGCTTTCGCGGTTTCTTGACGGGACCGCGCGCGTCCTGTCGCGATCGAACGCCAAACCCGACCTCGACGACGGCGGTCACACCGTCAGGCCGTATCCGTCGGCGGGCGCTGCTTACGAACTCGAGCTCTATCTGGCCGTAAACTCATGCGAAGGGCTTCAACGCGGCTTCTATCATTACGACGCCGACGCTCACGCGCTGACGCCGATCGGCGTCAGCGCGAATGAGCTCGAAGCGTTGTTGGCGAGAGCCGGAACCGCGATGGGCGCCCCCGCCGCCCCACAGGTCCTGATCACGATCGCTGCACGCTTCGGCCGGATTTCATGGAAGTACAGCTCGACCGCCTACGCGCTCATTTTGAAGGACGTCGGCGTGTTGATGCAAACGTTGTACTTAATGGCGACCGACATGGCGCTCGGCGGATGCGCGATCGGAATCGCGGATATCGATCTGTTTGCAAAAATGACGGGAGTCGAATTCCACATCGAGGGACCGGTCGGTCAATTTGCGATCGGTCGTGCGGCGAAATCGGACGCTTCCGACTGATGATTCGCACGGGCCCGGTTGTGGCCGGGCAACGGCCCAAGCAGCAGCGGCCCAAGCAAACGACGATGGCGTGGCCAAGGTCGGCGAGGCAATGGTTCCGGCAGATCCAGGGTCGTCAGGACCGTCTGCGGCTCAGCGCGTTGGCGGGGTCGCGACCCGTTTGAAATAAACGTATCCAATCGCTTTGCCCCTTCGCCTGTCGAGCAGCGCGAATATGGCGCCCTGAGGGTCCAGGCAATGGACGATCAAGGCGCCGCCTGGCACGGCAGTCGGGCCGTAAACGATTTGGCCGCCGCCGGCTTCAACGCGCTTGGCCGCCGCCTCGATGTCGTCGACGTTGAAATAATAAAGCCAGAAGGGAATCGGCAACGTCTCGGGTTTGCTGAACATGCCGCCGATCGTTTCCTCTCCGACGCAGAACGCCTGATACGTGCCCATGTCGCCGGTGTGGCTGTTGGCTTTCCGCCAGCCGAATAGCTCGCTGTAGAAAGCGAACGCCGTCTCCCAGTCGGCGGCAAGCAGCTCATGCCAGCCGAAGCGTCCTGGGGCGCCCGGTTCTGCGGATCGCGCGCGGCTGGATTCCAGACCCTTGACCACAGCGATCGTCGCCATTTGCGGGTCCGCGACAACCGAAAAGCGGCTCATGTCGGGGACGTCCGTCGGCGGGACGTACACCCTTCCGCCACTTTGCTTGACGCGGTCGACCGCGGCGTCCACGTCGTCCACTCCGACATATCCGATCCATTGCGGCGTCGCACCCATTCTCCTCGCGTCCTCCGGCACATTCATCAGTGCGGCGACGGGGGACCCGCCAGCGGTAAATACGCTAAAGGTCGAGCCGCGCACCGAGGCGTCGCGCACGCCCCAGCCCACGACACTGGCGTAAAAGGCGTTGGCGGCTTCTATGTCTGTCGTCATCAGCTCGTACCAGACGAAACGGCCATGTGAATTGACCATGTCGGTTTCTCCTTTCGAGCCTGCAAAGAGCCGTGGCGACCGCATTCGAGCCGACCTCGGGTTAAGACCCAACTCATCATCGTTTGATTCGAGAGGTTGGTCACAGGCTCCAATTGTATCGGGTTCCGCGACGAGCAGCGTGGATTGCGGTCGTCTCTCCCCACCGGAGCGGGCGCCGCGTGCGAGCGTACAACCCCTCCGAGGCGGACGCTGCCGCGAGGCGCCACCGCCGCTTGCCCCGATGAGTCGCAAGCGCCTCGGTTCTCCGTTCCGTCGTCCGCCGGTTCGTGTCAGAAGGCGTGCGGCGATCGGCAGCCGGCGCCCGGGCGCTTTTGCCGAGACCCGCCGCGTCGGCCGCTTACCGGCGCGCCGCCCCAGATCGGCCGCCAGCGCCCGGTACCGTGATAAGCGAACCCGAGGAAACGTTTTGCCCCGTGACGACGAAGCCAACCGCCTTTCCGCCCGCGCGCAGCGCTACGCCCGCCTCGGCGTCAACGCCGGCGCGTTCGCGGCCCGCGTCGGCGTCAATCGGCTGACCGGGGGCGGGCGCGACACGGACGCGCGCGCGCTGGCCAGCGCGCTCGGCTCGATGAAGGGGCCGATGATGAAGGTCGCGCAGATCCTGACCACCATTCCGGACGCGCTGCCGACCGACTACGCCAACGAGCTCATCCGCCTGCAATCGCAGGCGCCGCCGATGGGCGCGGGCTTCGTGCGGCGGCGGATGATCGCCGAACTGGGCGCGAACTGGCGCGAGCGCTTCGCCGAGTTCGACTTGAAGCCCGCCGCCGCCGCCTCGCTCGGCCAGGTGCACAAGGGGCGGACGCTCGACGGCGAAGAGGTCGCCTGCAAGCTGCAATATCCGGAGATGGCCTCGGCGGTCGAAACGGACCTGTCGCAGCTCGACCTCCTGTTCTCGCTGCACAAGCGGATCGGCGGCGCGATCGAGACCAGCGAGATCGCCCGCGAGATCCGCGAGCGGGTGCGCGAAGAGCTCGATTATGTGCGCGAAGCGAAGATCGCGCGCCTCTACGCCGTCATGCTCGCCGACCGGCCGTTCGTGCGCGTGCCGCGCGTCCACGAGGAGCTGAGCACGCGCCGTCTCTTGACGCTGCAATGGCTCGAAGGCGAAAGACTGACGGCGTTCGAAAGCGCGCCGCAGGAGGCGCGCGACGCGATTGCCGTCGGCCTGTTCGACGCCTGGTGGCGGCCGTTCCTGCGCTACGGGATCATCCACGGCGACCCCCATCTCGGCAACTACGCGGTCGTCGCCTCGGGCGAGGGCGAGGCCTTGACGGTCGAGGGGGTCAACTTGTTCGACTACGGCTGCGTGCGCATCTTTCCGGCGCGCTTCGTCCGCGGCGTGGTCGAGCTCTATCGCGGCTTGCGGGCCCACGACGACGCGCATGTCGCCGAGGCCTATACGCTCTGGGGGTTCCCGAAGCTGACGCGCGGCACGTTCGAGGCGATGACCATCTGGGCGCGCTTCATCTGCGGGCCGATCCTCGACGACCGGGTGCGCACCGCCGCCGATGGGGTGAGCCCGGCCGAATATGGGCGCAAGGAGATCGGCCAGGCGATGCGGGCGCTGCGCGCGGAGGGCGGCGGTCTTCTCATTCCGCGCGAGTTCGTCTTTCTGGAGCGCGCGACGATCGGCCTCGGCGGCGCCTTCCTCAGGCTCGGCGCCCGGCTCAATTTCCACCGCATGTACGAGGACGCGATCGCCGGCTTCGACGCCGACGTCGTCGCCGACCGTCAGGCGAAGGGGTTGAAGGCGGTGGGGCTGGAGAGGTGAGCGCGGCGGGCGTGGCGATTGCCAAGGGACTGCCGTAGGGCGCATAGTTAGTCGATTATGCGTCGCACTTCTCGAGCCGGAACGATTATGACCGAACCCGCCCGCATCGTTCTCGACCCGCAAGTTCTCGCCGGCAAGCCGGTCGTGCGCGGCACGCGACTTTCCGTCGAGTTCGTCGTCGGCCTGCTCGCCGATGGCTGGAGCGAACAGGACATCCTCGACAATTGCCCTGGGTTGCAAGGCGACGACATCCGCGCCTGCCTCGCCTACGCCCGCGATCGGCCGGCGTCCGAAAGAGTGTACCCGAGCGCAGCGTGAATGCGCTTTCTCGCCGACGCGGCCAACTGTAGCCGCGCTCGGCTCGAGCGCGGCGACGCGGTCAGCGACCGCGTCTACAGCGGCCCGCCGCTCAATTGTTCTTCGCGCCCTCGAAGATCCACGACCAGATGTTCTGGCGGACGCAGTTGGGCAGCGGCTTGTGGTTGAACGGCATCTGCAGCTTGGTCTCGCCGTTGACCAGCCGCATGATGTTGCTCTCGTCGGGCTTGCCTGCGATCACCATGGGCCCGTACTTGGTCCCCTTCATCAGGCCCTCATAGGTCCTGAGATCGAAGCCGCTCTTGTCGTACCCTTCGCCGCCCGGCTGGTGGCAGGACACACACCAGCCTCTGAAGATGGGGGCGATGTCGTCGGAATAGCTGACCTGCGCTTGCGCGGCGCAGACATGCGCGACGGGAACCAACCCGGCGCCCCAGGCGAGAGCGAACCCGCCGGCGACGAGACTGGTGAGCGCGACGCTCAAACGCTTCATGGATGTTCTCCTGCTTTCCCCCTTGAGTGAATGTTAGGGGTCATCATGGGTTCGAAGCTGGACCGGGAGACCATGAGACAACGTCTGACAGTCGCCGTACGCACGCCGATTTCGGCATGTGCTCCAGCTTCGGCGACGGCGTTGGCGCAAGTGCAGGCGCCTCCCGCAAGGGTCAGGAGAGACGACGCCGGCGTCTCGAGCGCCTCGCCAATCGTGAAACCCCTCCTTGCTTTACCCGCCGCCCTATGGCGCCGGATCTTGCCGATATCGTCGGCCGTTTTGCCGAGTCCAGCAATGCGGCGCGGTGTCGCGAGGCGCGAGCGGGCCGACGCCGTAGGGCGGGGCAAGGGGCGCAAGGCTTGGCGGCCGGACCTGACCGCGGCTGCAACCCCTCTCCCGTCCGCGGCGCCAGGGAACCCGGAGAAGGGCTCGGTCTTGCCTAAGGCGATCGATTAGACGAGGATCGCCAAGAGAAGGCAGAGGGGCGCCGCGAACGGACCCCAGTCTCGAAACATTCGGAGAAAGACGTTGGCTTCAGGAATCGACCCCGCAATAAAGAACAAGTATAAGCCTGAGGACATCGTTACCGGGATATACCGGACGGTGCTCGGTCGAGAACCCGATCCCAACGGAACTCGACGCTCACGTCGCCGCGGTGAGGGCCGGAGCTGGTTCAGGTGCCCGCAGGATGCGAGTTCAGGTCACAGGTGGGGGCATTGGTTCACCTACCGATCGCCATCGGATGACAACAACGTCACTCCAGCGCAATTCCACACCGATCTCGCTCCCGACACCAGCGAACTCACACCGGAAGAACGCTGCCCGAACTCCTTTCACGACAAGGAACGGCCATCCCTTCGTGTTATATTCGGATGAAAATCCGAAGACCGTCCTTCGGCAGTTTCAATGGATGGAAGAATACAAAGTCGACGCCGCGGCGTTGCAGAGATTTGTTGTCGCGATCGAACCCGAGCGTCCGGCTCCCTTCCGGCAAGGATGGGACAAGGTCCTCCACAACGCGCTCGACGCCGCCGACGCGACGGGACGCGGACTGTTCGTCATGTACGACATCGCCGGCGCACCGCCGAACGAGTGGGCGCGCGTGCTGGTTGACGACTGGAAAAGGCTTCTGGCCGAGGGCGTCACGAAGCGCCCGAGCTATCAATATCATCATGGGCGCCCGGTCCTCGCGATCGCGGGGCCCGGATTGAACGGCCGACCGGGCACGCCGCAGGAAACGCTCGAGGTCATGCGGCAATTGCGCGAAGCCAGCAAACCATACGGCGGCCTGACTCTGATGCTCTCAGGCGGCTCGGGCTGGCGCACCCTGACCCGTGACGTCCAAACCGGCCCCGAATGGGCGCAAGTCTATCGGAGCTTCGACATTATCAGCCCATGGACTGTCGATCGCTATAAAGACAAAGCGACTTTCGACCAGTTCGTCCTCGAGCGCATCCGACCCGACTTGGCTGAGACGAAGCGCGATTCGATCGAGCTCATGCCGGTCATTTACCCGGGAACGTCGCAACACAATCTCTTCATTTCCGAGAAGGGTTCCGACACGCAGATCATCAATCGCGTTCCGCGCGACTGCGGGCAGTTCATCTGGTCGCAGGCCGCCCGCGAGAAGAAGGAGGGGGCGAACATGCTGTATGTCGCCATGTTCGACGAGGTCGACGAGGGCACGGCCATGTACAAGCTCGCCCAGCCTCAGGACGACCCGCGTGAGGCGCCGATGCTCAGTCTGGACGCGGACGGGTGCAAGCTTCCCTCCGACTGGTATTTGCAGGTGCTGAGAGAGATCTCTCTCATGCTCAAATCTCCGAGCCCCCCACCCGATAAGCTTCCGTTGCGGATACCTCATTGATGAGCGTCGGCGCCAATGTTCTCGCGTTGGCGCTGCTCCTCGCCCCGGCCCTCTCCCCGCTTCCGCGGGGCGCGAGGGGCGCCCGCTTGCGCTTCCCGTCCCTGGGCGCGCCGTTGCCGGGCGGCCGGACAGGCCTTAACTAGGGACAAGGTTCGCACCTTCCGAGGTTTTTCATGCCCGCCCGCCAGCCCGCCATCTTCCTGCCCCACGGGGGCGGCCCATGCTTCTGGATGGAGTTCCCGCCGCCGCTCGGGCCGCACGCCTGGGACAATCTTCGCGCCTATCTCGCGGGCCTTATCGAGTCGCTGCCGGAGCGGCCGAAGGCCTTCCTGGTCGTCACCGCCCATTGGGAGGCGGCCGAACCCACCGTCAGCCTCAACCCGAAGCCCGGCATGCTTTATGACTATTACGGCTTCCCCGATCACACCTATCATTTGCAATATCCCGCGCCGGGCGCGCCGGAGATCGGGGCCGAGGTCAGGCGCCTGATCGAGGCGGCCGGACTGCCGGTCGCGACCGACGACAAGCGCGGCTTCGACCACGGCGTGTTCGTGCCCTTCCTGATCGTCGATCCGAAAGCCGAGATCCCGGTGGTGATGCTGTCGCTGCAAAAGCGTCTCGACGCCGCTTTCCATATCCGGCTCGGCAAGGCGCTCGAGCCGTTGCGCGATCAGGGGGTGGCGATCGTCGGCAGCGGCATGAGCTTTCACGACCTTCGCAGTTTCTTCGCCGGCGGCGACGGCGCGTCCTCGGTTTTCGACGCCTGGCTCGACGAAACCGCCAAAGCGCCGCCGGCCGAGCGGGAGGCGCGGCTTTCGGCTTGGGACAAGGCGCCCGGCGCGCGCGCCTGCCACCCGCGCGAAGAACACCTCATTCCGCTGATGGTGGCGGCCGGCGCCGCCGGGACCAGCGAGGGGCGCCACGCCTTCCGCGACGTGATCGGCGGCAAGACGATCTCGGGCTTCGAGTTCCGCTGACGGTGTAGCCGCGATCGCTGATCGCGGCAGACGCGGTCCATAGGGCGTTCGAAAGAACGCCCGTCTATTGACGGGCTATCGACCGCGTCTACAGGCGCGCCCCGCTGCGTCTAAAGGATGGCGAGCACGGCCGTCATGGTGAAGAAGGCCAACACGGTTCCGCCGAGGAGCGCGGCCGCCGCCTTGCGCTCGAAGCCATAGGGCTGCGCGATCAGCGGGTAGGCCGACAGCATCGGCGCGGAGGCGAAGATCAGCATCGATTTGGCGAGCGGCTGGTCGAGGCCGGGGAGGAAAAAGACGCCGGCGAAAATCAACAGCGGATGCAGGACGAGCTTGACGGCGACGATCCGCCCGACGTCGGCGCCGACCTCATTCAGCTTGAGCCCCGCGAGGGCGCCGCCCACGCCGAAGAGCGCGGCGGCGCTCGAGGCGTTGGCCATGAGGTCGATGGCGCGGAACAGCGGTTCCGGCAATTTGAGGCCCGCCGCCGAGGCCGCCGCGCCGAAGACGATCGCCAGCACCATCGGATTTCTGGTCAGCCGGCGGACCACGTAGATCAAGATTTCGTGAAGCCGGCTGTCCTTGCGGTCGTCGCTTTCGGCGAGGCCGAGCGCCAGCGGGATGATCACGATGTTTTCGATCAACATGCTCATCGACAGCGCGATGACGGCCGGGCCGCCGACCACCAGGGCCGCAGCCGGAAAGCCGACGAAGCCCGAGTTGGAGCACGAGAACTCCGAGCGCCGACATCGCGCTGACCCTGACGCTGCTTTTGTCGGCGAGCCGGCAGGTGAAAAACATCGCAGCGAAGGCGCCGAGCGATCCGAAGCCGTAGATTGCGAGGTAATGCAGATTGAGAATGTCGGCCATGGCGCGCTGCGACAGGGCGCGGAAAATCAGCGCCGGCAGCGCGAACCGCAGCACGAAGACGCCGATGCCGCGAATGTTGTCCTTTGTCGTCACGCCGCTCGCGGTCGAGACGTAGCCAAGACCGATCAAGAGGAAGATCGGCAGGGTGATGGAGAGGACCGACAACATCGGCGCTGCGTGACTCTTAAAAGGCGCGATCGCCGACGCCGCTCGGCTTTTGCTGGCGGGCCAGCCGCTACACCGATTCCCGTGAGGTTGCGAGGCCAATCCGAGTTGCGCCGCCTCGCCGTCCGGGGAGGCGTCGTCGCGGCGTGACGCGTGTCACTTCGCCTCTGGCGTCAAGACTAAGGTTGCATTAGGAATCTGGGTTCAGTTTGGCGCAGTGCGGCGGCAATTCGGGGAGCCTGCTCGGTGGAGACGATTGCGGCCGTGGCGGCCAGAAAACTGGCGAGGTTTCTCGCCGACGATTTTCGAGATATTTTCGGGCCGGTGCACTCGGAACTGGCCGAGCGGCTCGGATCGCTGGCGCGCAGCGCCATCGAGGCGATCGCCAAAAGCGACGCCCTTTATCACAATTTCGAGCATACGATGCTGGTGACCTCGGTCGGCCGCGACATCCTGCGCGGCCGCCTCTTGTCGCAGCGGATCGAGCCGTCCGACTATCTGCATCTCGTTTTCGCCTGCCTGCTGCACGATATCGGCTTCGTTCGCGGCATCCTGAAAGGCGACAGCTCGACCGAATTCGTGGTCGACCAGAGCGGGCGCAAGGTGACGCTGCCGCGCGGCGCGTCCGACGCCGCCCTGATGCCCTATCATGTCGACCGCTCGAAACTGTTCGTCTACGAGCGGCTCGGCAACTCCCCGCATGTCGATCCGGCCCGGATCGCGGAGGCGATCGAGCTGACCCGCTTCCCGCCGTGCCTCGAGGGCCGGGAGAACGCCGACCTCGAGGCGCGACTGGTGCTGGCCTCGGACCTGATCGGCCAGCTCGGCGACCCGCTCTACCCGAAGAAGGCCAACGCCTTGTTCGCCGAATTCGAGGAGAACGGCCAGAACCGGCAGTTCGGCTACGACACGCCGGCCGACCTCGTCGACAAATACCCCTCGTTCTTCTCCAACCTCGTCAAGACTCACATCGAGGAGGGGGTGAAGTACCTCTCGATCACCGCCTCGGGCCGGCAGTGGGTCTCCAACCTGCACAATCACGTGTGGTGCGCCGAGCACAGCCAATGGATGATGGGGCCGCAGCATTAGCGCATGATGAAATAGGATTGCGCCGGCTAACCCTCACCTGCGGTCTTCGACCGCTTCCCTCTCCCTGTGGGAGAGGGGCGCCCCTTCCCCCTCAGGGGAAGGGGGCCGCGCAAGCGGCCGGATGAGGGCCCGCGCCCTCACTCCGGCGCGTGAACCGGCGCGCGCCGCGGCATTAGATGGAGGTCCGAGCCCAGCCAGGGATGGGCGTTGGCGACATCCTCGTCGAGCTCGACCCCGAGCCCCGGCTCGTCGGGCGGGATGACGGAACCGTCCTCCCAGCGGATCGGCTTTTTCAGGATCGCGGCGTGGAAGCCGTCCCAGCGCTCGATGCCTTCGAGGATCAAAAAGTTGGGGCAGCAGGCGGCGAGCTGGATGTTGGCCGCCCCGACTACCGGCCCGCAATAGAGGTGGGGCGCGATCTGGGCGTAGTGCGCCTCGGCGATCGCCGCGATCTTCTTGGCCTCGAGGAGGCCGCCGACCCGCCCGAGGTTCGGCTGCAGGATCGAGGCTGCGCCCGTCTCGAGCACGCGCGCGAACTCATACTTTGTCGTGAGCCGCTCGCCGGTCGCGATCGGCATGCGGCAAAGCGCGGCGACCTTCGCCATTTCCTCCGGCGCCTCGGGCGGGGTCGGCTCCTCGAACCACAGCGGCTCGTAGGGCTCGATCCGGCGCGCGAGTCTGAGCGCGCCCGAGACAGTGAACTGCCCGTGCGTGCCGAACAGGAGGTCGCACGAGGTCCCCAGCGCCTCGCGCAGGGCCTTCATGAAGGCTTCGCTGAGCTCCAGCCGCTCGAGGCTCGGCTGGCGCGGATCGAAGGCGGAGTAGGGGCCGGCGGGATCGAACTTGACCGCGCTAAAGCCCTGCTTCACGTATTTCAGCGCCCGCTCGGCCGCCGCGTGCGGGCTCGAATAGACCGGACTGTCGGAATACGCGTGCGAGCCGGGCTCGTCGGGATAGAGATAGGTGTAGCTGCGCAGCCGCTCGTGGACCTTGCCGCCGAGGAGGTCGTAGACGGGCTTGCCGACCGCCTTGCCGACGATGTCCCAGAGCGCCATCTCGATCCCGCTGAGGACGCCCATCAGCGAGGCGTCGGGACGGGCGGTGTAGCCGCGGCCGTAGACGTTGCGCCACAGGGCCTCGATGCGGAACGGGTCGGCGCCCAGCGCGTGCCGCTCGAAGACGTCGCGGATCATCGGCACGATCGCCTCGGGCGCGAAGCTCGCCGCATAGACCTCGCCGACGCCCTCGACGCCGCAGGCCGTCCTGAGCTTCAGGAAAATGAAATAGCGTCCGCCGAAAGCAGGCGGCGGGTTGCCGACGACGAAGGTATTCAGATCGGCGATCTTCATGCGGCCCCTCCGCCCGGGAACACGATGACGTTTCTGAGCGCCGCGCCGGCGCGCGAGGAGGCCAGCGCCTCGTTGATCCGCTCCAGCGGATAGCGCTGGGTCACGAGTTCGTCGAGCTTCAGGCGTCCGTCGCGGTAGAGCGCGACGATTTTCGGCACGTCGACGATCGGGCGCGCCGATCCCATCTTCGACCCCAGAATGCGCTGCCCGTCGGCGGCGAGCCAGCTCGGATCGATCGTCGCGTGAACCCCCGAAGGCGGCATGCCGACGAGCACGGTCCCGCCGTTGCGCTTCATCAACTTGACCGCCTGTTCGGTCGCGCCCTTGACGCCGACGGTGACGAACACCCAGTCGGCCTTGCGCCCTCCGGTCAGCGCCTTCACCCGCTCCTCGACGTTCTCTTCTTTCGCGTTGATCGGATGCGTCGCGCCGAAGTCGCGCGCCGCGGCGAGCTTTGCCGGGGCGACGTCGACGGCGATGATCGGAGCGCAGCCGGCGAGGCGCGCGCCCTGGACGGCATTGAGGCCGACGCCGCCGCAGCCGATCACGACGACGCTCATGCCCGCCCGGACGCCGGCGGTGTTGACCACCGCGCCGAGGCCGGTCAGCACGCCGCAGGCGATCAGCGAGGCGACGTCGAGCTTCATCTCCTTCGGGATCGCCACCGCCTGCGAGGCGTCGACGAGCATGGCTTCCGCGAAGGCGCCGGTGCCCAGCCCGTGGACGAGCGGCGTTCCGAAGGCGTCGCGGAGCGGGCTCTCCCGGTCGAGCGGGAACACCTCCTCGCAGAAGACCGGCGCGCCCTCGGCGCAAGCGGCGCAGAAGCCGCAGTTGCGGATGAGGGTCGCGACCACGTGGTCGCCGGCTTTCAGCCGCGTGACGCCGCTCCCGACCGCCTCGACCACGCCGGCCGCCTCATGGCCGTAGACCGCGGGCAGATCGCCGCCCCAGGCGCCGTCGATGTAGAAGATGTCGCTGTGGCAGATGGCGCAGGCGGCCGTCCGGATCAGGACCTCGCCGGGGCCCGGCTCGCGAAGCTCGATCGTCTCGATCTCGAGCGGCGTCCCGAAGGTCCGGCACACGGCGGCTCTGGTTTGCATGGGGACCCCTCGAAGATTCATCGACGCCCGGCCGCAGGGTTTCGCGCGCCGCGGCCAAAGCACAAGCGCAGCTTGATGCGGGGGGCATGCCTTTTTTGAGGGGGCGTGGCCGGCGACGCAGCCGGAGCAGCGGGGGCGGCGCGGCGGCGGTCTCGCCGCCCATGCGCCGCTTTAGCGCCCTTTATCGACCGGGGTGAAGTCCATCAGGGACTTACGGCCCGGCTTATCGACCGCTTGGGCGGGGCGCGGAAGGAACGGGCGTAACCACATAATCACCGAGTTTTATATCTCCTGTATGAAGCTGCGCTTCGGAGCGCCGACATCGCCCGCGCGCCGGCGTCGCTGGCCAGCGCCGACTTCAAGATCGGGCCGGGTGGATCAAGCCCGAGCAAAGCCGGGGCGCGGGGCGCGCGCCAGGTTGCCGGGAATGCCGCGCTCTGCATTGATGGACGAGCGGCGGCCCTCGAACGATTGTCGGCGAGGCCCAGGGGACGAAGCGCGCCATGGCGATGAGCGTCGAAAACAGGCAAGACCGCCTTGGCGCGGCCCAGGTCGACGCGATGTTCGATTTCATCCTGGTCGCCGCGGTCGCAGCCGCTGCGGCGGCCGCGATCCTCGCCGGAGGGCTGGTCGCGCTCGGCCAAGTCGAGGCTCGGAGAGCCGCGGCCTGGGTGGCCTACATTTTGGCTTGCGCGCTCGCCAATGTCGTGTTGCGCGCGCTTTATCGGCGGTCGCCTCCGGCCGGCCGGAACTGGCGCGCCTGGGGACTGGCGTTTTCCCTGGTCAACCTCGGGGTCGGCCTCGGGTTCGGCTGGGCGCCGATCGGGCTGCCGGTCGGCGGGCGCGTCGACGTTGTCCTTCTGGTCCTGATCGACACGCTTTGCATGGCTGCCGGCGCGATCACCGCGTTCGGTCCCTATCTGCCGACCTTCGCGCCGTTCTTTCTGGCGGCGACCGTTCCGTTCACGATATCGGGCGTGTTCGCGTCCGATCCCCTCTTGCATGGGCTCGCGCCGGTCTTGATGCTGATCTTCATCGGCGGCATGGGCGGGCTCGGGCTCCGGGCCAATCTCGCCTTCGCGCAACTGGTTCGCCTTCAGATCGAGACCGAGGAACTGGCTCAGGATCTTCAGCGGCAGAAGGAGATCGCCGAACGCGCCAACCTCGCCAAGTCGACCTTCCTCGCCGCCGCCAGCCACGATCTGCGCCAGCCGGTGCACGCGCTCGGCCTGTTCGTCGGCGCATTGCGCAGCCTCGCCGTCGCCGAGGACGCCGCCTCGCTGATCGACCAGATCGAATCGTCGGTCAACGCGATGGACGGCCTGTTCGGCGCGCTTCTCGACGTCTCTCGTCTCGACGCCGGGGTGGTCGCCGTCGACCGGCGCGCCCTTGTAATCCAGCCGATCCTCGCGCGGGCGTGCGGCGATTGCGCGCCGCAGGCCGAAGCCAAGGGGGTACGGCTCGATTGCGTCGGCTCGTCCGCCCTCGTCGATTCCGATCCGGTGCTACTCGAGCGGATCGTGCGCAATCTCGTCTCGAACGCGGTTCGCTACACCGAGCGTGGGCGCGTCCTGGTCGGCTGCCGCCGCGCCCGCGGCGCTCTCGTCGTGCAGGTCTGGGACACCGGCGTCGGCATTGCCGCGGGCGAGCGGGAGCGGATCTTTCAGGAATACTATCAGATCGGCAATCCCGAGCGGGACCGGGCGAAGGGCCTCGGCCTCGGACTCGCCATCGTGCGCCGCCTCGCCGTCCTCATCGGCGCGGAGCTGACGCTCCGCTCCGAGCCCGGGAAAGGGTCGTGCTTCGCGATCGCCGTTCCGCTGGCCACCGGTCCCGCAAGCCCGTTGGACCCGGCTGAACGCCCCCTCGCGCGCGCCCCGGCGGGGCGCCTGGTCGTTGTCGTCGACGACGAGGCGCCGATCCGCGAGGGCATGGCCAAACTCCTCGTCAGCTGGGGGTACGACGTCGTCGCCGAGGGCTCGGGCGACGAGGCGATTGCGCGTCTTGCGGCGCTCCCGACCCGCCCGGACCTGTTCGTTTGCGACTATCGGCTGCGCGGCGCCGAGAACGGCCTCGACCTGATCGAACGGCTGCGCGGCGAGTACAACGCCGCCATCGCGGCGATCCTGCTCACCGGCGACACCGCGCCGGACCTGTTGAGCGCGGCCCGGGCGCGGGACCTCATCGTCTTGCACAAGCCGGCGCCGCTCGGAAAGCTGCGCGCGGCGATCGCCAACGCGATCGCGGCCGGAGAGGGAGACGAGGAGAGCGAGGCTTAGTCCGGCCCTCCCAATAGAGCTTACTTCTCTGGAAAGTCGATGACCTCAAGGTTGAGCGGCAGTTCCGCTCTGTGCGGACCTGGACGCCATTGGGCGTCGATCTTCGCCGGACCGCCCGCCAGGATTCCGTCGTTGTCCCCCGTCAAGCGCCCGGCGCCGCTGAACGTCGAGAATGCGTAGGGAATGCCGTTCGAGCTGAAGGGAGACGGGCCGTCCATGATATGGAAGTGCAGGTGGGGCGCGTCGGAATTGCCGGTGTCTCCCAGATGGCCGATGACGTCGCCCGTTTTCACCCGGTCCCCCGCCTTGACCGCGACCGTTCCCGTCTTCAGGTGCGCAAAGAAGGCGTAGTTGCCTCCGCCGATGTCGATCGCAATGAAGTTGCCGCCCACGGTGTCGAACCGGGTCGGCTCGCGCGGTTTCGTCGGGATGCGTTCGGGCGCGCCGTCGCTCGTCGCGACCACTGTACCGTCGGCGACAGCGTAGACGGGCGCCCCATAACCCGCATAGCTCTCGTTGCGATCGGCCGGACCCGACACCACGCGCCGATCGCCGTCGAGCCTGATGAAGTCGATGGCGAAGCGTTCCGGAATTTTCGCCACGCCGTCGAACGCCATGACGGCGCCGCGATGCTGGAGGTCGTCGCAGCAGCCGTTCATGGCGATCCAGCCGCCTCCGCGAAGCGGCGGCTCGATTACGACAGCCTTCCGGGGATCGACTGCGACCTCCGCGCCGTTGAACGACGCGATTGCGGCGACGCCGAGTTTCGGGTCGACCGGGACAAGCGTTTCCTTCTCGTCGGGCTTCTCCGTGAAGCGCCTGACCGAGATGCGGTGCTCGATCGCTTTCGGCACCGGCCCACCCTCGGCCACAGTCGCATCGAGGAAGGCGTAGGCCGAGCCGCCCGGTCTCAGCGTGCCGCCAGGCAACCGTCCGTTCAGGCGAAGGATCGCGGCGAGCGCTTCGCCCTTCCACTCGCCGAGCGTCGCGCCGGTCGCCGGATCGAAGGCGGCGATCGAATCGATCCGGGTATGGAGAGGCGTCTCGTTGACGAGCGCAAGTTCGTAGACGAGGTGGACGCGGCCGTCGGAAGCCTCGATCGGTCGCGGCGAAACGATGGACCGGACCACAAGGGTCGTGAAGGCCGCGGCGTCGTCGGCCGGCGAATACTGGCCGGCGGCGGCCGCGCACGCCAGGCACGGCAAGAGTGCCGCCGCTGCCGTCAGCTTCCATGTCTTTGTCATTTTTTCCCCCTCCGGCTCCCTTCGCCCGAGCAGGCGCGCAGCCCTCGCGCGGAGGACCCACGCGATTTGCGCGCCCCTCAGAAAAGCGACGCGCGACATCATAGCATCGCGCGCGCGCATGTCTTGGCTTGCGGCGCGCGAGCGAGACTCGAGAGTGGGAATCGCGATCCTTCGTCCCCCACGAGGCCGCTCCCGCTCGCGTCGACTTGGCGCATCCGCTGACGCTGCGGTTTCGGAATGCCTCGGGCGAATGGCTGCAAGCGGAGCGGATGTCTGGGGCTCACTCAATCCGGCGCATTGGAGAAGGCGAGAAAGCGCAGAATTCGCCATCGCCCGTCAGCCTCGCGACGAAAGACGTCGATACCCGGCTCTTTCGAGACGGTTGACCTCGGGCCGTCCTGCACCGTCACCGACCAGACGATCCGCACAACCGCGAGATCGCCGCTCACGATGACCTCCTCGATATCGGGCGCATAGCGCATGGTCAGGTTGCGGTCGGCGAGCGCTACGGCGATCCGCCGGCACACGGCGTCGCGTCCCTCGTCGGGCCGGCCGCGCACGGTCGACAGGAGGTCGGCGGAAAAGAGGTCGCAGGTCTGCGAGGCGTCGCGGGCGTTGAATGCGTCGCTCCAGGCCTCGAGTCGCGCCGCGATCGCCGCCTTGTCGGCCTCGACGCCGGCGTAGGCCGATGGGGACGCAACCGTGAAGAGCAAGGCGGTCACGAGGGCAAGGGAGACGATCGGGTCGGATTGGCGCATGCTCTCCCAACACTGTTGCGCCCGAAATGGCGCGGGGCTCGCTAAGCGGATCTCTTACGACGGCGCGTTCGGCCGAAGAAGCGCGACCCGCGCGCTGTTGCGCCAATACCGCCAGCGGTCTGCGCCAACCAAGCCGCGGTCGAGTTCGAAGCCCGCTTTGGGTCGACAGCGTTCGTCCTGGCGGGCGTTATCAGGCTCTCCGGGGCGTCTATATGTAGATGTAGGAGTGTCTGCGTTAGCCGGATAGGCACGCGTCCTTCGAGACGCTTCCCCGGATCGACGTCCGGGGATCGCAGGCTCCTCAGGACAAGGTCCGTGGGACAAGCCATACCTCCTTGGCGGTTACGGGGAATGACGGTATCGAGCACAGACGCCTCATCCGGCCGCTTTCCCTTCCGCCTCGAACCCAGCGGGGAGACGGGGCGCGACGGCCGCTGGACGAGGGTTTGCGGTCCGGTTCGACCAGGATGCCCTGGTTCCCGGCCGCAGGCGTTCAGAGCAGCCCGGCCTCGCGCCCCGCCGCGGCAGCCTGGGTGCGGTTGACGACGTTCAAGGCCCGGAAGATCGCGCTGATATGCGCCTTGACCGTTTTTTCGGAGAGGCCGAGCTCGCGGGCGATGGTCTTGTTCGGCTGGCCCTGGCTCAGCCGCCGCAGCACCTCGATCTGCCGATCGGTCAGCGCCGCGCGCTGCGGACCCGCTTCGCCGCGCGACTCGCAACCCGCCGGAGGCGGCGAGTCGCTGAGGAGCAGCGGAGGAACATAAAGCTCGCCCTCGAGCACGAGCCGGATCGCTGACAGGAGCGTGCGCTGCCCCGCCGATTTCGGCACGTAGCCGAGCGCGCCTTTCGCCAGCGCCTCGCGGGCGTCGCGGGCGTCCTCGGATGCGGAGACGACGACGACCGGCACATCGGGCCTGACCCGGCCGAATTCGGTCAACGCGCGCATGCCCCCCATGCCGGGAAGGCCAAGATCGAGAATGACGGCGTCGAGATCGGCATGGGCGGCGATCGCCGCCAGCGCGCTGGTTGCGTCGCCCGCCTGGAGGACGACCGTATCGGGACCGAACTGCGCCAGCAGCGCGACGATGCCGTCGCGCATCAAAGGATGATCGTCGACCACCAGCAGCTTCAAAGGTTGAGCACCTTACGCGGGTTGGTCGCGAGAAGCTTGCCGTCGCGCGACCCGAAAGTCCTAGGACCGCGCCTAGGACTTCCGTCCGATTTACTCCGATGTGAAGCCACGTCAACTTGACGCTGGGAAGCGAGATCGCGGGCGAATCCGTAGGGGTCGATGAGGGGTACCGTCGGCATCCTACGGATCGCCCGCCGCGACACGCGTAAGGCTGTTCGCCGCCGTCCAGGATGCTGGCGTGGCGATGGGTCGCCGGTCGTCGCTTCTCCCGATGTGAGGAGAAGCATGATGACGGTTTTGAAGACCCTGAGTTCCGCACTGGCCGCCGCCGCCGTCCTCGCCGCTGCGCCGGCTTCGGCGGCGCTGATCACCTATGACGTGAACCTGAACTTCAATCCGACGCAGCAGGAAGCGTCCCCCGGCGCCGGGTCGGTCGGAACAATCACCGGGACGGTCACGATCGACACCAGCATTCCGGTTGAGGACGCCATTACGAACCCGACGAGCTATCAGCCCACGGATGTTGTCGGGGTGGATCTGACCGAAGCGACGAACGACGGGCTCGCGACGATCGGCGGCGGGTTCGGATCGCCAACCTATACGACTTTCACTTTCAACGAGTATCAGCCGGTCACGCACATTTTTTTCGGCAGCCCGATCGTCTTTCAGACCTCGACAGCGCAGATCGGACAAAATAACTATGAATTTGGCGGTCTGCCGTTCATCTTCTTATTCTTTCAGACCAACGACAGTTATTTCGACGGCACTCTGATCGGCCCGACCATCCAGTTCGACTTCCCCTATCCTCAGGGCGGCGACGTGGCCGCAGGGAACTTCGACTCGATCACGTCCGAGACCAAGTACCTTTACGGCAGCGTCACCGTGCAGGCCGTTCCCGAACCGGCGACGTGGGCGATGCTGCTCGCGGGCTTCGCCGCGCTTGGGTTTGCTTCTCGTCGCGCGGGCGCGGGGCGGTCGAGGCTATCGGAGCGGGCGCTTTAGGCGTTCGCTCCGATAGTCTGCGCGGGGACCCTTGACCCAGCCGTTTTGACGCGGTGCGGCCAACGCGACGGGTTTACATTGCGCATCGCCGCGCGCCATCTATCGCGCTTGGGCCAGGACCTTGCGCTCCCCGCCGAGGGCCGTCCCAGGCGGGAGGCGGCGATGCTATTTGCGGCAAATGGTCTGATCGGCTGCCCGGTCAAGGCGAGCGACGGCGAGGCCGGAACCGTCGACGACTTCCTGTTCGACGATGGGACCTGGCTCATCCGTTGGTTGAGCGTGGCCGCCGGCCCCTGGCTCGAGGGCCGGAAGGTCCTCATCGCTCCGTCGGCGATCGCGCCGATCGTCATTCCGCCAAAGCCCGCCTTCCCGATGTTGAGCTTCGGCGAGCCGCTGACGCTGAGCCTCGCCCTCACGCGCGCCGAGATCGAATCCGGCCCGGATGTGCGGGGCGACGAACCTGTCGGGCGTCTCGGCGGCGTCGCCGCGGTCGTGGGCTTCCGCGTTCACGCGGAGGACGGCGAGATCGGGCCGGTCGAGACTGTCCTCGCCGACGATGCGAGTTGGTCCGTTCGCTATCTCGTTGTCGCCACGCACGCGTGGCTGCCCGGAAAACAGGTGCAACTCGCGCCGCTCGCCGTGACCGCGATCGACTGGAACGACCGGCGGGTCAGCGTGAACGTCTCGCGCGAGCAGGTCCGCTCGGCGCCGGCCTGGGACCCGGTGGCCTTGGAGGACGAGATTCGGCGCGTCCAACTTCACCGCCACTTCGGTTGGTCGGCTTGATCCTGCCGCTCGGGACAGCGACCGAGGAAAATTCGAGCCGGGCGGGTCCGCTTCCAACCATCCGTCCAGCGCTGGATTCGCGCATCCTGGGGGACAGGCGCAAGTCGTTCGGCGCGCGATGCGTTTTCGCGCCATTTAGCTCCGGGCGCCAATGAGCTCAGGGGGTTACGGGCGTCTTAACGGCGGCCGCTGCAAACGTCCGAAAGAGTGGGGCAACCCCGCCGGCCGCCGCGCCTGGACGCAACGCCGGATTTGTCGGCGCCGGACGGCGATCGCGATCGGCTCGGTCTTGCGAGCTCGCGGTCGACTTCAACGTGCGCAGCACAGCGGACCAATCGTAGGAATAGCCACACCGCCGTTCTGCGCTTTCTGCGCTGATTGGTTGAGCAGTGTGATCGCTGTCATAGACAGCCGGGCAATTCTATGCCATGATTGCGCCATGATCGTGCCTAGCGTAACCGATGGGTTCCGAATTTTTTGGCCCGCCAAACATAAGCAAGCAGACGCAATACATAAGCAAACAGACGCAATTTATTTTCGCTCCGGTAAATTTTGGCCCCCGGCGTCAGAAGAGTAAAACCGCTCTGAAGGCTGGTAGCTCATGGTGTAGTTGTACGGTGACCGACATTGTTTGTCGAATAAGTTAAACTCTTTATATCCAGCTACACTATGATAAAATTTGTTTGGTCCGCCAAAGTCGAGCGCCAATCGGCGGCGCTCTTTAGCAGAGAATGCCGAAAGTGGCGCGCCCTGTTGTCATAACGGCAGCAAGGCGAGCCCCTGGGAGGAGCGATGGCGAACGCTCTGGAACTGGTCGGCCTCGAGGCGTTGATGCGGCTTTCGGCCGGACGGCCGGAGGTGGTGATCGGGCTGATCGATGGCCCCATCGCCGGCCGCCATGCCGACCTCGCCGGGAGCGCAATCCGCGAGGCGCCCGGCAAAGCGAGCGGCGCCTGCTCGAACGCCAACAGCCTCGCCTGCCTCCACGGCACCTTCATAGCCGGCATTCTCGTCGCCAGACGCGGTTCGCCTGCACCGGCTATCTGCCCCGACTGCACATTGCTGGCCTACCCGATCTTCGTCGACGCGCCCGACGAGAAGGAGACGCCGAGCGCAAAGGCCGAGGACCTTGCGGCGGCGATCCTGGCGTGCATCCGGGCCGGCGCAAAGATCCTCAATCTGAGCCTCGCCCTCACCCGACCATTCGCCAAGGGCGAACGGGCGCTGCGTGAGGCCCTGGATCAAGCCGCGAATACGGGCGTGATCGTCGTTGCGGCGGCGGGCAACCAGGGCTCTGTCGGCGGCACGAGCATTACGCGTCACCCCTGGGTGGTTCCGGTCGGAGCGTGCGACGCGCAAGGAAAGCCGACCCGTGAATCAAACCTTGGTCATTCCATGGGGCTGCGCGGCCTGAGGGCGCCGGGCGAGGCGATCGAGAGCCTCGGCGTCGACGGCAAGCCGCTCAAACTTGGGGGCACCAGCGTCGCCGCGCCGTTCGTCACCGGCGCTGTCGCCCTGCTCTGGTCGCAATTCCCTGCCGCCAGCGCGGCCGAAGTCAAGGCCGCGGTGACGCAAGCGATCGCGGGACGGCGAACAACGGTGACGCCGCCCCTCCTCAACGCCTGGGCGGCCTACGGGCTCATGAACCGCAACGCGACAAGGAGAACCGCGTCATGACCGGCAACGAGGCCGACAATCGGCAGAGTGAGCGCCCCGCTCATCGCGTCCGCCTTCCTGGCTTTGTCGTCGACGAGGACATCGGCCTCGGCGAGGTGGTGAAGCGGATGACCTACGCCGTCGGCATCCGCCCCTGCGGCGGCTGCGAAGGGCGCGCGGCCGCGCTCAACAGGTGGATGACCTTTTCCGGCCGGCGCAGCCGGTAACGCGATCTGCAAAAGGCAATTTTCAAAGGAGGAAACCATGGATCCGCATGAAGTTGCTGAATTGTCAGCCGGCGGCCCCGCAACCGAAGTCAGGCCGTCCCAGGTCGTGGTCGATCCGGGCGCCCCGGCGCAGCCGGCGCCGTGTCCGACCTGCGGCGGCGGCGCCGGTTCGCCGGCTTCTTACGTCTATGCGCTCGGCCAGATCGAAACTCGTTTCCCGCGCCCATCGGTGGAAAAGGAGGTGGCGCAGGCCACCGGGCGGGCGGAGACCGCAGGCCACACGGATCGGCAAGCCTTTCATCACATGCTGTCGCAACGCGAAAATCGCTATCTCGCGCGCCAAATGTGTTGGGTTCTGACCGTTCAGGGGCTCGAAACCTATATCCTGCAGCCGCGCGATCCGGCCGATCTCGATCTCCTCATCGAGGCGCTTCATAACCCGGATCCCGTGCCATGGATCAGCACGGTCATCGGGCTTCGCGGCCCGGTCGCGCCGCCAGACTATTGCAACGGGTTGATGATCCCGATGGTGGCGTTCGACCAGATCTACACCTTCTCGAAGGATGCGCTGATCGAGGCGATCCCCCGGCCCGACACGATACCCGCCGGGCAGTTTGGGCCCGCCGCGCGCGAATTGTTCGAGACGATCCTGCAAATGACGGACAACGCCGGAGCGACCGACGAAAACCGCGCGCTCAACTATCTCGCGGTGCGCTACCCCAAAATCTACGCAAGGGCCGCCGAAGCCTTTGCCGGGAATCTGGGACTGACCGGCGTGGACGTCCAACCCTCGCCCTTAAGCGGCGCTCGCAACATCGTCGAGGTGATTTTCTCGTTCACCCACCGCGTCACGGGTTTTCTCGAGAAGTCCTTCGTCCGTGTCGATGTCACCGAGGAATTCCCGTTCCTGGTAACCAAGATGTCAGCGTATTATGACCGCTGATTTCTAACAAGTGGGAGAGACTAGATGCGCGCCCCCGGATTCACCGCTGAAATGTCACTGTACAGGTCCAAAGCGAACTATTCATCGATCGGCTCACATGGCTCTATGTTTCAAGCCGGATCGATCGTACCCCAGCTGCCGCCAGGGCCAGGCTGCGGAGACTGCGTTGCATACACTTGGCCTGACGGGCGCCCTACTGGGGTTTGCCACCAATCCTGCTGCGATGTACTTGGAAGATGTACGGACAATATATGCTCATGTGGGGGCGGTGGGGCGGTCGGCGTGGGTTCGATCGGCGTCTTTTTCTAAATCGTTATCGACAATAGCGGCATCGGCAATTTACCATGGGGCCAAAGATGTCACTGCATGGTCGATAAGTAAACCTCACCCTGAGGAGGCGATCGAATGGCAACGAAGAGCGTAAAGCTCTTAATGTAAGGGGGCCTAGCGGCGATAGCCAGCTATACTGAGAGGAGAAGCTGAAATGGCAAAGAAGAGCATAAAGACCGGTAAACTTGGCTCCTCACGGATGCCCGGATTTTACGCCGAGGCTTCGCTCTACAACGCGAGCGTACAGTACCGCGCGGCGGGGATCCTGCCCGTCTCAACCGAGACCCGCGTCCTGCCTCAATTTGTTTTCTGCGGCCGTATCTATTGCTGCGACGATAGCGGCAATTGCTTCCGGAAGCCAATTCTACCGGGTTCTGGCGGCGGAATTACCATCATGTGAACAATTGGTCGGCTCGACGTCATGTGGCGTCGGGCCGACGTCTACGTTTTGGTTCAAGACCTTGGTCGGCGGCTGTCGGCTTGTCGATGGCGCTTGCACTTTTTACTCAGGGGAGAAGGAGAGATGGTAAAGAGAGCTGCAAAGATCCACGAAGTGAGCGCCCTACGGATGCCTGGATTCAACGCTGAGGCGTCGCTCTACATTTCACCAGAAACTTATCGTTCGAGTGGAGGCCGGGGCGCTATGATCGGCGCAGTGCAACTGGCGTCCCCCACTTGCCTATGTACTGACCCAAATTGCACATGGACGTGCCCGTCGCCTCCCCCACAGAATGAATGTAATACAAGACTCGGCAAAGGCGGTTGCTTGAGAGACTGTATGTCCAGGTGCTTACTGGGTCCTGCTCCCCAGTATTGTGCCGACAACTGCTTATGTTGTTGTAATGAGGGGTTATGCCAACAGTAAGCGTATATCTGATTCTAAGTCGTACGCGAATTCGGCGGACAAGGGGCGGGCTGCTGCGGTGGGCGCCCCGCCTAGAGAATCTGCTGCAGCGAATGCTTTTTTTAACATTTATAAGCGGCCCTTTTCGAACGCCGGGCGCTGTGGCTCGGCCAAGAGGACGGCAGTCGGGTGACGAGGATCCGTGCGCGTGGCGTCGACGCTCAGCCGGTGAAGCGCTCAGCCAGTGAAATGCTCGGCCAGTGAAATATTGTGGCGACGGTTACCCACCCCGGCCTCGCTTTCTATAAACACAACAATTTCGTGTGTGCGGTTTGTGTTGATCGGCCCCGCGGTCCCAATAAACTTGTCCACACGCCTCTTGCGCCCCCGGCGCGAACCCGCTATGAGAGCCGACCGGGGTCGGCGGCGCGATGCGACCCCGGATGATCATACATGGCTACCGCCCTTTTTGGGTTTCGTCTCGTTGAGGCAGGCTTGAAGAGAGGCGGCGGATGGGCCGGAGGACGGAAGGGAAAGCCCTTGCGTCCGCTCCGGCCATGTCCTGTCCGAGACTGCCGGCGCGGAAGACCTTGGGTCCGACGCTTAATTCCAGGGCCCCGTTCGCGGGGCCGGGGGCCAGCATAGACGGGGAAGACCGAATTTTAAAACCGTGAGGATTCCTTGCGGCCAATGCGGTTCGAACCATCTGTCCGGCGCTGGGTTCGCCCATCTCCGGGGACAGGCGCAAGTCGCCGCGGCGCGTGAATCTTCGGATTTGCGTGTTGCGGCATGTGCAACAGGCGGGCCTCACACCCGCCGACCGGAGACAGCACCGTGGATAGAGCGGAAAAGAAAGAGGCTGTCGCGTCCCTGCACGACGTCTTCTCGAAGACGTCGGTCGTGGTCGTGGCGCACTATTCCGGCTTGACGGTCGCCCAGATGCAGCGTCTGCGCAAGCAGATGAAGGCCGCTGGCGCTTCCGTCCAGGTCGCCAAGAACCGCCTCGCCCAGATTGCTCTCAAAGGCACGGACGTCGCCTCGATCGGTCCCTTGCTGAAGGGTCCGACCCTGATCGCCCATTCGAGCGATCCGGTGGCGGCGGCCAAGGCAGCCGTGGCTTTCGCCAAGGACAACGACAAGTTCGTGCTCCTCGGCGGCGCCATGGGAACGACCGCCCTCGACGTCGACGGGGTCAAGGCGCTTGCGACCTTGCCCTCCCTCGACGAGCTGCGCGCCAAGCTCGTGGGGCTCATCGCCGCCCCGGCGACCAAGCTCGCCCAGCTCGCCACCGCGCCCGCCGCCAAGCTCGCGCGCGTGGTCGGGGCCTACGCCGCCAAAGACGCAGCCTGACAGAGGCTCTTTGAAAATCCTCAGTTCGAACCCATATTAAGGAAAACTCAACATGGCCAATCTCGAAAAAATCGTCGACGAACTGTCTTCGCTGACCGTTCTCGAAGCCGCTGAGCTCGCGAAGCTCCTCGAAGCCAAGTGGGGCGTGTCGGCCGCCGCCGCCGTCGCCGTCGCCGCTTCTCCCGCCGGAGGCGGGGCCGCCGCCGCCGCTCCGGTCGAGGAGCAGACCGAGTTCACCGTCGTCCTCGCCGCCATCGGCGAGAAGAAGATCGAGGTGATCAAGGAAGTCCGCGCGATCACCCAGCTCGGCCTCAAGGAGGCCAAGGATCTGGTCGAAGCCGCGCCCAAGCCCGTCAAGGAGGGCGTGTCGAAGGACGAGGCCGAAAAGATCAAGGCCGCCCTGGAGAAAGCCGGCGCGAAGGTCGAGCTCAAGTAATGAGCGAGCGAGCCCGGCATCGGGCTCGTCAGCGAAATGGGGACGGTCCCGGGCCTTTCGGCCCCGGGGCCGTTCCGGCGTTTTGAAGGTTGGGTTTTTTTGACCCTCGAGGACCGCGCGGGGCGCGCGCCTTTAAGGGCAATTGACAGGGCGATCGGTTCGCCCGGCGGCCCGAACGCGATCCCATCCGGGCGATCGCTGGACGGGCGTTACACGAGGAACGACATGGCGCAGACATTCACCGGCCGCAAGCGCGTTCGCAAAGTCTTCGGGCACGTCAGGGAAGTCGGCGAGATGCCGAACCTGATCGAGGTGCAGAAGGCGTCGTACGACCAGTTCCTCCTGATGGACGCGCTGAAGGGCGCCCGTCCGAACGAGGGCTTGCAGGCGGTGTTCAAGTCGGTGTTTCCAATTAAGGATTTCGCCGACACCGCGCATCTCGAATTCGTCAAATACGAATACGAGGCGCCCAAATACGACATCGACGAGTGCCGCCAGCGCGGCATGACGTTCGCCGCCCCTCTCAAGGTGACGCTGCGGCTGATCGTGTTCGACGTCGATCCGGAGACGCAGGCCAAGTCGGTCAAGGACATCAAGGAGCAGGACGTCTATATGGGCGACATGCCGCTCATGACGCCGAACGGCACTTTCATTGTCAACGGCACGGAGCGCGTCATCGTCTCGCAGATGCACCGCTCGCCGGGCGTCTTCTTCGATCACGACAAGGGCAAGAGCCATTCGTCGGGCAAGCTCCTGTTCGCCGCCCGCATCATCCCCTATCGCGGCTCCTGGCTCGACATCGAGTTCGACGCCAAGGACATCGTCTATGCGCGCATCGACCGGCGCCGGAAGATTCCGGTGACGTCGTTGCTGCACGCCCTCGGCCTCGACGGCGAGGAGATCCTCAAGACGTTCTACCGCACCCTGGCCTACAGCCGGCTCAGAGACGGCTGGCGCGTGCCTTACGACCCCGACCGGATGAAGGGCTTCAAGGCCGCCGTCGACATGGTCGACGCCGACACCGGCGAGGTCGCCATCGAGACCGGCCGCAAGCTGACCGTGCGCACCGCCCGCCAACTGGCCGAAAAAGGCCTCAAGGCGCTGTTCGCCGCGGATGCCGATCTTTTTGGCCAGTATATCGCCGAAGACCTTTATAATCCGCAGACTGGCGAGATCTACGCCGAAGCCGGCGACGAGATCACCGAGAAGTCTCTGGCCGGGCTGCTCGAGGCGGGCTTCACCGAATTGCCCATCCTCGACATCGACCATGTCAATGTCGGCCCCTACATCCGCAACACGCTGAAAGTCGACAAGAACATCTCGCGCGAGGACGCGCTGTTCGACATCTACCGCGTCATGCGCCCGGGCGAACCGCCGACGATCGAGAGCGCCGAGGCGATGTTCCAGTCGCTGTTCTTCGACTCCGAGCGCTACGACCTCTCCGCCGTCGGCCGCGTCAAGATGAACATGCGGCTCGACCTCGACGCGCCCGACACCCAGCGCACGCTGCGCAAGGACGACATCCTCGCGGTGGTGAAGGCGCTGGTGAACCTGCGCGACGGCCGCGGCGAGGTGGACGACATCGATCACCTCGGCAATCGGCGCGTGCGCTCGGTCGGCGAGCTGATGGAGAACCAGTACCGCATCGGCCTTCTGCGCATGGAGCGCGCGATCAAGGAGCGCATGAGCTCGGTCGAGATCGACACGATCATGCCGCAGGACCTGATCAACGCCAAGCCGGCGGCCGCGGCGGTGCGCGAGTTCTTCGGCTCCTCGCAGCTGTCGCAGTTCATGGACCAGACGAACCCGCTCTCCGAGATCACCCACAAGCGTCGCCTGTCGGCGCTTGGCCCCGGCGGTCTCACCCGCGAGCGCGCAGGCTTCGAAGTGCGCGACGTGCATCCGACCCATTACGGCCGCATCTGCCCGATCGAGACGCCGGAAGGCCCGAACATCGGCCTGATCAACTCGCTCGCGACCTTCGCCCGGGTCAACAAGTACGGCTTCATCGAGGCCCCGTACCGCAAGGTGCGCGACGGCAAGGTGACCGACGACGTCGTCTACCTGTCGGCGATGGAGGAGCAGAAATACGCGGTCGCGCAGGCCGACACGCCGACGGGCGACGACGGACGGCTGATGGGGGACCTGATCGTCTGCCGGCGCGCCGGCGACGTCGTGTTTCTGGCGGCCGACCACGTCGACTACATGGACGTGTCGCCCAAGCAGCTCGTCTCAGTCGCAGCCGCGCTGATCCCGTTCCTCGAGAACGACGACGCCAACCGCGCGCTGATGGGCTCGAACATGCAGCGCCAGGCCGTGCCGCTCTTGCGCTCGGACGCGCCGCTCGTCGGGACGGGCATGGAAGCGATCGTGGCGCGCGATTCGGGCGCGGCGATCGCCGCGCGCCGCACCGGCGTCGTCGACCAGATCGACGCGACCCGCATCGTGGTGCGCGCCACGGAAGAGGCCGACGCCGCCAAGCCCGGCGTCGACATCTACAGGCTGATGAAATTCCAGCGTTCGAACCAGTCGACCTGCATCAACCAGAAGCCGCTCGTCAAGGTCGGCGACCGGGTCGAGGTCGGCGACATCATCGCCGACGGTCCCTCGACCGATCTCGGCGACCTGGCGCTCGGCCGCAACGTCCTCGTCGCCTTCATGCCCTGGAACGGCTACAACTTCGAGGACTCGATCCTGCTCTCGGAGCGCATCGTCAAGGACGACGTGTTCACCTCGATCCACATCGAGGAATTCGAGGCCATGGCCCGCGACACCAAGCTCGGGCCGGAGGAGATCACGCGCGACATTCCGAACGTCTCGGAAGAGGCGCTGAAGAACCTCGATGAAGCCGGCATCGTCTACATCGGCGCGGAAGTGCAGGCGGGCGACATTCTCGTCGGCAAGATCACGCCGAAGGGCGAAAGCCCGATGACGCCGGAAGAAAAGCTCCTGCGCGCCATCTTCGGCGAGAAGGCCTCCGACGTGCGCGACACCTCGCTGCGCGTGCCCCCCGGCGTGCAGGGCACGGTCGTCGAGGTGCGCGTGTTCAATCGCCACGGCGTCGAGAAGGACGAGCGCGCCCAGGCGATCGAGCGCGAGGAGATCGAGCGGCTCGCCAAGGACCGCGACGACGAGCAGGCGATCCTCGATCGCAACGTCTACGCGCGTCTCGCCGAGACGCTCGAAGGCAAAGCGCGCCCTCTCGGGACCGAAGGGCTTCAAGAAGGACCAGATCCTGGTTCGCCCGATCCTCGACGAGGTGCCGCGCTCGCAATGGTGGAGCTTCGCGCTCGAGTCCGACCAGACGATGTCGGAGATCGAGGCGATGCGGAAGCAGTACGATGAGTCGAAGAAGTCGCTGGAGAACCGCTTCCTCGACAAGGTCGAGAAGCTGCAGCGCGGGGACGAGTTGCCGCCCGGCGTGATGAAGATGGCCAAGGTCTTCATCGCGGTGAAGCGCAAGATCCAGCCCGGCGACAAGATGGCGGGACGCCACGGCAACAAGGGCGTGGTCTCGCGCATCGTGCCGCAGGAGGATATGCCCTTCCTCGCCGACGGCCAGCCGGTCGACATCGTGCTCAACCCGCTCGGCGTGCCGAGCCGCATGAATGTCGGCCAGATCCTCGAGACGCATCTCGGTTGGGCCTGCGCCGGCCTCGGCCGGCAGGTCGGAGAGGCGGTCGACGCCTATCTGCGATCGCACAACTCCCAGCCGCTGCGCGGCAAGCTGCACGAGATCTACGGCGAGGACGAGACCATCCAGGCGCTGGACGACGGCAGCCTCGCCGAACTCGGCGAGAACCTGCGCCGCGGCGTGCCGATCGCGACCCCGGTGTTCGACGGAGCGCGCGAGAAGGACATCGTCGAGATGCTGAACATGGCCGGCCTCGACTCGTCGGGCCAGGTGACGCTCTTCGACGGGCGCACCGGCGATCCCTTCGACCGCAAGGTGACGGTGGGCTACATCTACATGCTGAAGCTGCATCACCTGGTGGACGACAAGATCCACGCCCGCTCGATCGGCCCCTACAGTCTCGTCACCCAGCAGCCGCTGGGCGGCAAGGCGCAGTTCGGCGGCCAGCGGTTCGGCGAAATGGAGGTCTGGGCGCTGGAGGCTTACGGCGCCGCCTACACGCTGCAGGAGATGCTGACGGTGAAGTCGGACGACGTCGCAGGCCGCACCAAGGTCTACGAGGCGATCGTTCGCGGCGACGACACGTTCGAATCGGGCATTCCGGAGAGCTTTAACGTGCTGGTCAAGGAAATGCGGTCGCTCGGTCTCAACGTCGAACTGGCGTCGGTCAAGCGCGCGCCCGAAGAGGCGCCGCCGGCGGAGGCCGCCGAGTAAGCGCCAGCCGCCCGGCCCGCCGCGCTTAAAGCGGGCCCGCGCGCCGAACAAGGAATTGCCTCGCGGCGAAGCGCCGCGACCTTTCTTCCATCGAGGCGAGTCCGGGCGTTTGCCGCGCCCAGCTCGCGGGAGACGAGAATGAACCAGGAAATCACCAATCCATTTGCGCCGGTCGCCGCGCCCCAGGCGTTCGACCAGATCCAGATCGCCATCGCCAGCCCGGAGAAGATCCTGTCGTGGTCGTTCGGCGAGATCAAGAAGCCGGAGACGATCAACTATCGCACCTTCAAGCCGGAGCGGGACGGCCTGTTCTGCGCGCGCATCTTCGGGCCGATCAAGGACTACGAGTGCCTGTGCGGTAAATACAAGCGGATGAAGTACAAGGGCGTCATCTGCGAGAAGTGCGGCGTGGAGGTGACGCTGTCGCGCGTGCGGCGCGAGCGCATGGGCCACATCTCGCTCGCCGCGCCGGTGGCGCACATCTGGTTCTTGAAGTCGCTGCCGTCGCGCATCGGGCTCCTGCTCGACATGACGCTGAAGGACCTCGAGCGCGTCCTCTACTTCGAATCCTACATCGTGCTCGACCCCGGCCTGAGCCCGCTCAAGGACCGCCAGCTCCTCAGCGAGGACGACTATCTGCGGGCGCTCGACGAATACGGGCAGGACAGCTTCACCGCCCTGATCGGGGCCGAGGCGATCCGCGAGATGCTGAAGGGCATGAACCTGCAGAAGATCGCCGACGACCTCAAGATCGAGATCGCCGAATCGAAGAGCGAACTGAAGCCGAAGCGCCTCGCCAAGCGGCTCAAGATCATCGAGGCGTTCATTCATTCCGGCAACAAGCCGGAGTGGATGATCCTGACGGAGGTCCCGGTCATCCCGCCGGACTTGCGCCCGCTCGTGCCGCTCGACGGCGGCCGCTTCGCGACCTCCGATCTCAACGACCTCTACCGCCGCGTCATCAACCGCAACAACCGCCTGAAGCGGTTGATGGAGCTGCGCGCGCCCGACATCATCATCCGCAACGAGAAGCGGATGCTGCAGGAGTCGGTCGACGCGCTGTTCGACAACGGCCGCCGCGGACGGGTCATCACCGGCGCCAACAAGCGGCCGCTGAAGTCGCTTGCCGACATGCTCAAGGGCAAGCAGGGCCGGTTCCGCCAGAACCTGCTCGGCAAGCGCGTCGACTATTCCGGCCGCTCGGTCATCGTGGTCGGTCCGGAGCTCAAGCTGCACCAGTGCGGCCTGCCCAAGAAGATGGCGCTCGAGCTGTTCAAGCCGTTCATCTACTCGCGGCTCGACGCCAAGGGCCTATCGGCCACCGTCAAGCAGGCCAAGAAGCTGGTCGAGAAGGAGAAGCCGGAGGTCTGGGACATCCTCGACGAGGTGATCCGCGAGCATCCGGTGATGCTGAACCGCGCGCCGACCCTGCACCGCCTCGGCATTCAGGCCTTCGAGCCGGTGCTGATCGAGGGCAAGGCGATCCAGCTGCATCCGCTTGTCTGCTCGGCCTTCAACGCCGACTTCGACGGCGACCAGATGGCGGTCCACGTGCCGCTGTCGCTCGAGGCGCAGCTCGAGGCGCGCGTCTTGATGATGTCGACCAACAACATCCTGCACCCCGCCAACGGCCAGCCGATCATCGTGCCGAGCCAGGACATCGTGCTGGGACTCTACTACGTGTCGCTAATGCGCGACGGCGAGCCGGGCCAGTACGAGGAGGACCCGAACACCAAGCGCCCCGTGCGCGGCTTCTACGCCGAACAGGGCGAGATCGAGCATGCGATCGCCGCCAAGGCGATCACGCTGCATACGAAGATCAAGGGTCGCGCCTGGACCTATGACGAGAACGGCGAGCGCGTGGCGAAGATCTTCGACACGACGCCCGGCCGGATGATCCTCGGCCAGCTGCTGCCCGACCACGCCAAGATCCCCTTCGACGTCGTCAACAAGCTGATGACGAAGAAGGAAATCTCCAACATGATCGACATCGTCTACCGCAACTGCGGTCAGAAGGAGACGGTCATCTTCTGCGACCGGATCATGGCGCTGGGCTTCCGCGAGGCGTTCAAGGCCGGCATCTCGTTCGGCAAGGACGACATGGTCGTGCCGGAGTCGAAGGCGAGACTGATCGCCGAGACCGAGGAGCAGGCCAAGGAGTACGAGCAGCAGTACAACGACGGCCTCATCACCCAAGGCGAGAAGTACAACAAGGTCGTCGACGCCTGGGCGAAGTGCTCGGACCAGCTCGCCGACGACATGATGAAGGGCATTTCGGCGACCGTCAAAGACGAGTCGGGACGCGACCGGCCGATCAACTCGATCTACATGATGTCGCACTCCGGGGCGCGCGGCTCGCCGACCCAGATGCGCCAGCTTGCGGCGATGCGCGGCCTGATGGCCAAGCCCTCGGGCGAGATCATCGAGAGCCCGATCAAATCGAACTTCAAGGAAGGCCTGTCGGTGCTCGAGTACTTCAACTCGACCCACGGCGCCCGCAAGGGCCTCGCCGACACCGCGCTGAAGACGGCGAACTCGGGCTACCTGACCCGGCGTCTGGTCGACGTCGCGCAGGACTCGATCATCACCATGGTCGACTGCGGCTCGCAGCGCGGCATCAGCATGCGCGCGATCATCGACGCCGGCACGGTGGTGGCCTCGCTCGGCACCCGCATCCTCGGCCGCACCGCCGCCGAAACGCTGCGGGACCTTGACGGAAACGTCATTGTCGAGTCGGGCCAGATGATTGTGGAGGAGCTCATGCCGGCGATCAACGCCGCCGGCATCCAGGAAGTGAAGATCCGCTCGGTGCTGACCTGCGAAGCCAAGAACGGCGTGTGCGGGCTCTGCTACGGGCGCGACCTTGCTCGCGGCACGCCGGTCAATATGGGCGAGGCGGTCGGCGTCATCGCGGCGCAGTCGATTGGCGAGCCGGGCACCCAGCTCACCATGCGCACCTTCCACATCGGCGGCGCGGCGCAGCTTGCCGACCAGTCGTTCATCGAGTCGAACTTTGATGGCGAGGTGAAGATCCGCAACCGCAACGTCGCCCGCAACTCGAACGGCGATCTGATGGCGATGGCGCGCAACGTCGCGGTCGTGATCGTCGACAAGTCCGGGGCCGAGCGCGCGGTGCACCGCGTCCAGTACGGCGCCCGCCTCAAGGTCGACGAGGGCGACAAGATCAAGCGCGGCCAGCGTATCGCCGAATGGGATCCGTTCTCCCGTCCGATCCTCACCGAGATCGACGGCGTGGTCGGCTTCGAGGACCTTGTCGAACACGTCTCAATGAAAGAGGAGATCGACGAGGCGACCGGCATCGCCAAGCGCATCGTCATCGACTGGCGGATATCGCAGCGCACCGCCGGCCTCAAGCCCGCGATCGTGATCAAGGGGCCGGACGGCAAGATCGCCAAGCTGCCGCGCGGCGGCGACGCGCGCTATGCGCTGCCGGTCGAGTTCGATCATCTCGTTCGAGCCGGGCTCGAGCGTGCGCGCGGGCGACGTGGTCGCGCGCATCTCGATCAACAGCGCCAAGACCCGCGACATCACCGGCGGTCTGCCGCGGGTGGCGGAGCTGTTCGAGGCGCGCAGGCCGAAGGATCACGCGATCATCGCCGAGATCTCGGGCACGGTGCGGTTCGGGCGCGACTTCAAGAACAAGCAGCGCCTGACCATCGAGCCGAGCGAGGAGGGCGCCGAGCCGGTCGAGTACCTGATCCCGAAATCGAAGCACATCCACCTGCAGGATGGCGATGTGATCGAGAAGGGCGAGTTCATCGTCGACGGCAACCCCGCCCCGCACGACATTCTCGCCATCAAGGGCGTCGAGGAGCTGGCGGCCTATCTCGTCAACGAGATCCAGGAGGTCTATCGCCTCCAGGGCGTCGGCATCAACGACAAGCACATCGAAGTGATCGTGCGCCAGATGCTGCAGAAGGTCGATATCGTCGATCCGGGCGACACCGACTTCCTCAAGGACGAGCAGGTCGACAAGCTCGATCTCGACGCGGCCAACGAGGCGGCGCTCGCGGAAGGCAAGAAGCCGGCGACCGGCATTCCCGTGCTGCTCGGCATCACCAAGGCGAGCCTGCAGACGCGTTCCTTCATCTCGGCGGCGTCGTTCCAGGAGACCACCCGCGTCCTCACAGAGGCGGCGGTCAACGGCAAGGTCGACACCCTCGAGGGCTTGAAGGAAAACGTCATCGTCGGCCGCCTGATCCCGGCCGGGACGGGCGCGGCGATGTCGAAGATCCGCTCCATCGCCACGATGCGCGACACGCTGATCCTGGCGCAGAAGGCGGAGGAATCGGAGCAGCCGGCGGCGCTGCCGCTCGCTGGGCCGACGACCGAGGGCCCGGCGGCCCGCCGCGAGCGCTCGCGCTCCGCGGCGGAGTGATCGGCGGCTTGTAGGGCGCGCTCGGTGAGCGCGCCGGGGCGGGGTCGCCGACCCCGCCCTACAGGGAGCCGCCTTCGGACGGCTCTTTTCATTTGGGCCATTGCTCTCGGACCATCGAAACCACGCGCCGTCCGCTCGGATGCCCGCTACCCCCTCTGAACACGGAAGACTTGACGGATACGACCTGCGACCGGCCGGCCTGTCTTGCGGCGGTCGACGGCTTGCGGCTGGCGCGGTCGCTGTAAGTCGCCTTGTACAAAGTCCTGTCATTTCGAAGCAACCCGCTTAGCGTAGGATTTGGAACATCCTCTCTCCTGACCCCCTGTTGAGTCCCTCAACTTGACATGTCCGGCATTTTCCCGTACAAGATACACAGAAGAGAGGGATTATGATGCCTCAGGAATCTGTTCGCTCCGCACGCATCGAGGCGCGTATCGCGCCCGAGGCGCTGGCGATCGTCAAGCGCGCCGCCGAGATTCAGGGGCGGAGCGTCAGCGAATTCGTCGTGAGCGCCGCGCAGGAAGCCGCGAGCAAGACCATCGAAGAAACGACGATCATTCGCCTATCGGCTGAAGGCCAACGGGTATTTGCCGAAGCGATCATCAATCCACCCGAGCCTTCCGTTGGTCTCAAACGGGCGTTCGCCGCGCATCGCCGTTTGATCCGCGAGGTTCGGTGACGGGGTTCGTCACTGAGGCGTTGCGGCGCGATCATCCCCGCGACTCGTTCGTTTCCGGCGTGGCCGGACTTGATCGCTATCTTCGTGAGCTTGCCCTGCAAGACGTCAAACGGCGCGTGGCCGGATGCTATGTGGCGGTCGCCGGCGAAGGCGACGTTGCCGGATTCTACACACTCGCCGCAACGCATGTGCCGATGGATGCGCTGCCGCCAGAAACAACAAAGAAGCTGCCACGCTACCCCGTCGTTCCCGCCATGCTGATGGGACGGCTGGCCATCGCCTCGAAGTATCAGCGCCAAGGCCTCGGCCGCGCACTCGTGGCGGATGCGGTAATCCGCACAAGCAGCCTCGGCATTGGGGCTTTCGCTTTGATCGTCGACGCGAAAGACAAGGCGGCTGTCACGTTCTACGAAGCTAACGGTTTTATGCTGATTCCGAACGAGGCGCGGCGGCTATTCCTGCCGATCGCCACGGCTCTCGAACTTCAAGCGGGCAAGCTGAAGTAGTTCAACCGCAGAACGTGGGGGCATCGGCGCACACGGGCCCATCGTTGATGAGAGCTACGCCCCCTGGTCGGGGTGGCGCCCGCGACGACGCCCAGTGCAAGGCCGTCGGACGCGGGTTGAAGTTCGCGCTGATCGATCGGGATCGTCATGACGTTCCCTTCGCCGCGATCCTACTCGAGATTTTCGCCGCGCGGCCGGCCTCAGAAGGGGCGGCTCAGATAGGGCGATCGAGCCAGGCCGAAGCGCCAGGGGGTGTCGGCCCCCTTGGTGATGCCGATGCGCCGGCCCGACGCGACGCCCTTGCCGCCCCAGGCGCGGCTCAGCGCGAAAGGCGGCTCATCGAGCGGCAGGCCGTTGTGGCTGGCGCGCGTGATGGCGAGCGCCTGACAGAGGCGGCCGGGTCCGGCGCAGAGCTTCGTGAGGTCCGTCGTCCGGCGCCGCGCCGACATGACCTCGATCCCGTCGGTCGGCTCCAGCGCGCGGATCAGCGCCGCCGCGCCGGGTTCGGGGCCGCAAACGAAGTTGAGGCACCAGTGAATGCCGTAGCTGTGGTAGACATAGGCATGGGCCGGCGGCCCGAACATCGCGGCGTTCGTGAGGGTCGGTCCGCGGAAGGCGTGCGAGGCGGGATCGGTGCGATCGTAGGCCTCGGTCTCGACGATGACGCCGCCGACCCCATCGACGGTCAGCCGGACTCCGATCAGGTCGCGCGCGACGTCGGTCGAGGGACGGCGAAAGAAGCCGCTGTCGAGCGAACGCCGATCCGGCGTCATGGTTTCCAGGAGTTCGTCCGAGGTCATGCGGGGTGCGTTCCTCCAGAAACGCATACCTTATCCGGCTCAACGACGTCCTGCACAACCCCGCCGGCAGATGGGTCGAACTAGACCACCTCGTCGGGCGCGAGCGCGCAGGCGATTTGGGGATCGGTTTCGATCTGCAGCGTCGGGTGGCCGATCCGGAACCGGCGGGCGAGGTCGGCCGCAAGGTCATGCAGGAAGGCGTCGCCCGGGTGGCCGGCGGGCATGACGAGGTGGCAGGTGAGGGCGGTCTCGGTGGTGCTGATCGGCCAGACGTGCAGATCGTGCACCGCCGAGACGCCCGACCGCGCCGCGAGGAACGCGCGCAGCTTCGCCGGGTCGACGCCCGCGGGAACGGCGGCCATCGACATGCCGAGGGAATCGCGCAGGAGTCCCCAGGTTCCCCAGACGATGACGACATTCACGGCGAGGCTGGTCAGCGGGTCGAGCCAGAGCCAGCCGGTCGCGAGGATGACGAACCCCGACGCCACGACGCCTGCCGAGACGAGCGCGTCGGACGCCATGTGCAGGAAGGCGCCGCGCAGATTGATGTCGTCCTTCTGGCCCGAGGCGAACAGCCAGGCGGTGACGCCGTTGACGACAATACCGATCGCGGCGACGATCATCACGATGTTTCCGGCGACCGGGGCGGGATCGGCGAGGCGGAGGATCGCCTCCCAGGAGATCGCGCCGACCGTCAGCAGGAGAAAGACGGCGTTGAACAGCGCCGCCAGGATCGAGGAGCCACGCAATCCGTAGGTGAAGCGGGCGGAGGGCGCGCGCTGGACGAGCCGGCTTGCGAGCCACGCGGCCGAAAGCCCGAGCACGTCGCCGAGATTGTGGCCTGCGTCGGAGAGAAGGGCGACCGAGCCGGCGATCAGGCCGAAGGCCGCCTCGATCGCGACGAATCCGACGTTGAGCGCGATGCCGATGGCGAAGGCCGCGCCGAAATCGGCCGGCGCATGGGCATGATCGTGGCCGCCGTGATCGTGGCTTTCCTCGCCATGATCCTTGGCGCCGTGTTCATGATCGTGGTCGTCTCCGTGCCCATTCCCGCTCATCACCGGCTCGCTGATCGAGGTTTTAGGATTTTCCGGCGACCGCGTCGTCCAGCCGCTCGTCGAGGATGCCGTGGGGTTCGAGATGCGCGGTCGCCTCGACCTTGCCCGGCAGCAGCCGGCGCACCGCGTCCTCGGTCGCGTCGCCGATCGCGTGGCCGACGTCGACCGTCAGGCCCGGATCGACTTCCAGGTGATACTCGACGAAGGTCCGGTCGCCGGAAAACCGGGTGCGCAGGTCGTGGATGTCGCGGACGCCGGCGCAGGCGCGCACCGCCTCCTGGATTTTGCGCCGCTCCTCGCGCGGCAACTCCTGGTCGAGCAGCTGCTCCAGCGCCTGGCGCGCGATGGCGTAGGCATTCAGGAGCATGTAGCCGGAGATGGCGAGCGCGAACGCCGGGTCGGCCCGCGTCCATCCGGTCGCCTTGGTCACGGCGAGCGCCGCGAGCACCGCGACGTTGAGCGCGATGTCGGCCAGGTAGTGGGCCCGGTCGGCGGCGATCGCGGTCGATCCGGTCCGGCGCACGACCCAGGTCTGCATCGCGACCAGCCCCGTCGCCACGACAAGGCTGCCGGCGATCAGCCCGACGCCGATCTCGAGCGCGTCGAGCGGCGTCGGCGACACAAGCCGCTGGAGCGACTGGAAGGCGAGCACCGCCGCGGCGCCGGCCAGAAAGGTCGCCTGGGTGAAAGCCGCGACCGCTTCGCCCTTGCCATGTCCGAAACGATGGTCGCGATCGGGCGGCCGTTGCGCGTAACGAACCCCGAGCAGGGTCACGACGCTCGCCCCCGCGTCGACCAGCGCGTCGACCGCCGAGGCGAGGAGCGCGATCGACCCCGTCATCACCCATCCGACGATCTTGGCGACGACCAGGACGAGCGCGACGGCGAGCGTCACGTTCGCCGACAGCGTCTTCAGCGCCGGCGCCCGGGTCGCGTGTTCGGGAACGGGAAGGGCTCTCATCGGCAGTCGGACACGTGTTGCGCTTTTACCGCTCCCCGACGACCGGCCGTCGGGAGGAATTGTCCTCGTCGAGCCCGCTTCTACATGGGCTTCCTATCCGTTTCGAGGCGGCCTCTGCGGAACGGCCGGCCGCGCCAAGGCGGCCGGCGTCGCAAAGACGTCCTTCGCCAATCGCCGGCCCTCAGGGGCAGGCGTCCCAGAAGCCCTGACGGCGGCTCGGGTCGGTGTAGTACCAGCAGAGGCCCGGCTGCGGCGGCGCGCCGGCCCAGCTTGCGGCCGCCACAGCGGTGACGAAGCCGATCGCCGCACCGGCTGCGATCGCGCCGCCGGGGTTCCACCGGTACCAGCCCGGACGGCCGACCCAAACGGTGCGGGGGGCGACGACGACCCCCCGTGGCCGAACGGCCCCTGGGCGATGCACCGGCGGTCGGACGCCCGGACGGTTCACCGGTCGATGACCGGGACGGTGGACCGGCGGACGGTGGACGGGCGGACGATGGACGCCGCCGGGGCGGTGGACCGGCCGGTGCGCGCCGCCTGGACGATGGGCCGGCCGGTGGGCCCCTCCGTGGCGCGCGCCGCCGCCGCCGTGGCGCACGTTGCGGACCTGGGTCAGCCATCCGTCGCTGATCTGCGCGGGGGCCTGCGCCCCGCGGACGATTTCGACCGCCTCGACCGGCGGCGCGCTCATTGCGACGATGCCCAGCGCAATGAGCGCGCTTCGCACCAACCCCGACCAAGCCATGGCGCAACCCCTCGCTGCCGGCCGACGTTCCGGCGGCCCAATGCCGCCGCGTCCGGCCTTTGTCGCCCGAGACAAACCACGAGGGCGGCGGCTTTGGCAAGTTCGACCCGAGGCGCAGCCGCTTGGGCTGATAGCGCTCTGGGGAGACGCCAAGAACTCTCTCAGTCAAGATGTATTAAGCGGTCTATGCAACCATGCCTCACGTTCTGAAAAGATCAGCCAATCGCCATGCTCGACGTCATCGACTCGGTCGCCACATTGATCGACGTCCGCGACAAAGATAATCTCGAAATCGCCCTTGCCCGGGTGATGTTCGACCTTCTCGACGCGCCGTGTCTTACGATCTGGCGCGTCGCGCAAAGCGGCAATGAGGTGACGTTACGTGAGCGGATTCGCCTATGTACATGCAGCAACCACAAAAGCAAGATCAGCGAGACGTCGCCGATCCCCCTCGCGCAACTTCGCGAAATTCGGGTCGATCACAAAGCGGCATTGGGCGCCGACTCTTACGTCCTAGACGGAACCGATGAGGGCGGTATGAGTTGCCGGGTCTTTCCCGTCGTAAACAAGTCTGAAATCGTTGGGTTGGTCGACATCGAAGCGTCGTCTCCCTTCACCGCGGAGCGGGAACGTCTCATTCGGGGCCTGATCAAAATCTATCGCATCCATCTCGGCATTCTTGAGGATACGGACACCGATGAGCTGACCGAACTCTCCAATCGCAAACCTTTTGAGGAGGCCTTTCGGCGTGCAACTGGACTGAGCGCGGATCCTCTTGCGCGACGCGACGCCAATCCTCAGAACCTTCCGCTTCCCGTCAAGGCTGAACTCGCCGTCGTCGACATCGACTTCTTCAAACGCGTTAATGACCGCTTCGGCCATCCCTACGGCGACGAAGTTCTCGTGCTTCTGGCGCGCCTGATGCGCAGCTCCTTTCGCGACACCGACCGCATTTATCGGTTTGGCGGTGAAGAGTTTGTCATCCTCATGCCCAACACAGGCGAAGATCGCGCGGGAGCGGCGCTCGAGCGATTTCGTCGGGCGGTTGAGACATGCAATTTTCCGCAGGTCGGCCAGATCACGGTCAGCATCGGCGTGACGTCGATTCGTGCGGGCGATACCGGCTCGGCCGCTTTCGGCCGAGCGGATGAAGCCCTGTACGCCGCCAAGCACGGCGGTCGTAACAAGCTCTGCCGCTTTGAAACGCTGAGGACAGAAGACTCCTGTGCGCCCCAGGAACACGCGGCGCAGGAAATCGAGTTGTTTTGATCCTTTTGACTCTGCCGTCCGTGGCCTGTCCGTGGCTGTGATCTGTGCTGGAGCCTGACCGCCGCCTCTTCCGTACCGGGCAGGGCGTCGCAGTCCTAGGGTCATGGCTCCATTCGTTTCGGGTCGCCGCTCATTCATCGTAGCGGAATAGGAGCGCGACGGGGGCAGCAAAAGCCCCGCAAAAAATCCATTGTCCGAGCCCTCAACGGCGTCATTGTCCGTAACCTGAATAGGGCGTAAAACGACGCCCGCAAACGCCAGGGCCCACGAAAAAAACACCGCCCGCGACGGCTCGCGCTTCGGGCGGCCCAACGGCCCGACGGGAGGAGTCACGATGACCAACACGTCTCAAAGCATTGCCATGCGCATCAGCCTGACCAGGCGCAGGTTCGCCGTCGCCGGCGTGCTCGGCTCGGCGGCGGTTCTGAGCGGAAGCCTGAGATCCGCGCTCGCGGCGGAGAAGCCGAAGATCGGCCTGGTGCAGAAGTCGCTCGCCAACGAGTTTTTCAAGCAGATGCAGGCCGGCGCAGAGAAATACGCGGCGGCCAACACCGACAAGTTCGAATTCAAGGCGGTCGGCATGAAGGACGAGCGCGACTTCGCCGCCCAGGTCGACGCCATCGAGAACTTCGTCACCCAGAAATACAACATCATCGTCGTCGCCCCGGCGGACTCGAAAGCGATGGTCACCCCGATCGCCAAGGCGCTGAAGGCGGGCGTCAAGGTGATCAACATCGACGTCGAACTCGACAAGGACGCCAAAAAGGCGGCCGGCGTCGACCTCGCCTTCTTTGGGCCGGACAACCGCGCCGGCGCCAAGATGGCGGGCGACGCGCTTGCCAAGGCGCTCGGGCCGGGCGGCAAAGTGGTGATCCTGGAAGGCAATCCCGAGGCCGACAACGCCGTGGAGCGCAAGAAGGGCTTCATGGACTCGGTCGACGAGGGCAAGCTCACGCTGCTCGACAGCAAGACCGCGCATTGGGAGACGGAAGAGGCCAACACGCTGATGACCAACTTCCTGACCCAGTATCACGACATCCAGGGCGTGATGGCGGCCAACGACTCGATGGCGCTCGGCGTCGTCAAGGCGCTCGACGCGGCGGGTCTGAGCGGCAAGATCCAGGTCGTCGGCTTCGATAACATCCCGGCAGTGCAGCCCCTGATCAAGAACGGCAAGATGCTCGCCACCGTCGAGCAGTACGGCGCCGACATGGCCGTGCTCGGCATCAACTACGGCCTCAAAGAGATGGGCGGCGAGACCTTCACCGGATGGGTCAAGACGCCGATCAAGCTGATCGAGGCCAAGGACCTGACATAGTCTTTCTCGAAGGACTGCACGGGCGCGGGCGTCGGCCCGCGCCTTTGTTGTGCGCCGGCCGGCGCTCCGGCCGCGGGAGCACGATGGACGACCCGATCCTTACCCTCACGGGCGTGGGCAAGCGCTTCCCCGGCGTGGTTGCGCTACGCGGGGTGACGCTCGAGGTGGCGCGTGGCGAGGGCCATGTGCTGCTCGGCGAAAACGGGGCCGGCAAGTCGACGCTGATCAACCTGCTCGCCGGGGTCTATCGCGCCGACGACGGCGAAATCACGTTCGACGGCAAGCCCTATCGCCCGCTCGCCCCGACCGACGCGTTCCGCGCCGGCATCCGCGTCGTGCATCAGGAGCTGTCGATGCTGACGGAGATGACGGTCGCCGAGAACCTGATGTTCGAGCGTCTCCCGCAGCGGCGCGGCATCGTCGATTACCGCGAGATGAACCGTCGCGCCGCCGAACTCCTCGAGGAGGTCGGGCTCGACGTTCGCCCGACGACGCCGGTCGCGCGCCTCGGCGTCGCGCAGATGCAGCTGATCGAGATCGCCAAGACCCTCGTCTTCGAGAGCAAGCTGCTCATTCTCGACGAACCAACCGCCACCTTGACCGCCAAGGAGGTCGATCGGCTGTTCGACATCTTGCGTCGCCTCAAGGCGCGCGGGGTGACGATCCTCTACATCTCCCATCGCCTGCAGGAGATCGGCGAGGTCGGCGACCGCGTGACCGTGCTGCGCGATGGTCAGCTCGTCGCGACGCGGCCGCTCGCCGGGCTGACGATCCCGGACATCGTGCGGATGATGGTGGGCCGGAGCGTCACCGACGAGCGCGCCTTTCGCGCCGACGTCGCCGTTAGCGGCGAGGCGCTGCGGGTCGTGGCCTTGAAGCGCGACGCGCAGAGCCCCGAGGTGTCCTTCGTTGTGGGCAAGGGCGAGATCGTCGGGGTCGCGGGGTTGGTCGGCAGCGGCCGGACCGAGACGGCGCGGGCGATCTTCGGCGCGGACCGCAAGATCGCCGGCGAGATCTATGTCGAAGGGGAACGTGTGAGGGTCGAGTTGCCGCGCGACGCGGTTGAGAGCGGCCTCTGCCTGATGACCGAGGACCGCAAGGGGCAGGGCCTCCTGCTCGGCATGTCCTGCGCTCAGAACATCACGATCACCGACCTTGCAAAGATTTCACACATGGGTCTGATCGAGCGCGACGCGGAGCGCAACGCGGCGACCCGCCTAGTGACCGACCTGCGCATCAAGACGCCCTCGATCGATCAGATCGTGCGCAATTTCTCGGGCGGCAACCAGCAGAAGGTGGTGATCGCCAAATGGCTCTTCCGCGGCTCGAAGGCGCTCATTTGCGACGAGCCGACGCGGGGCATCGACGTCGGCGCGCGGGCGGAAATCTACGACCTCCTGTGGACGCTCGCCGCCGAGGGACGCGGCGTCTTGTTCATCTCCTCCGACCTGCCGGAACTGATCGCCATCTGCCACCGCATTCTCGTGTTCGCCAAGGGCCGGGTGGTCGGCGAGGTCGCGCGAGCCGAGTTCGACCAGCATCGCATTCTGTCGATGGCCTACGAGGAATACGGGACGTGAGCGGCAACTCTGGACTAGGGTCGTCTTCCCTCGGCCTCGTCCTGAGGAGCCCGCGACGCGGGCGTCTCGAAGGACGCTCCAGATGACGCCGACGCGCCCGCTGGAGCGTCCTTCGAGACGCGTCGCCTGTGGCGCCGCTCCTTGAGGCGCGAGGTCGCATGGGCAAACAGCGCTCAGCTCGGGAGTTACCATGACCGAAGCGACTGAGCCCGCGCGCGGCCGCGCCGCCGCCATCTGGAACGACCTCCTGCGCTTCGGCCTGCGCGAGGCGGGCGTCGCGGTCGCGCTCGTCCTGATCGTCATTTTCTTTTCGCTGACCGCGCCCTATTTCGCGACGCCGGAGAATTTTTTGAAGATCTTCGTCCAGATCGGCATCAACACCGTGCTCGCCTCCGGCATGACCTTTGTCATCCTGACCGGCGGCATCGACCTTTCGGTCGGCTCGGTGCTCGCACTCTGCACGGTGGTCGGCGCGCTCATCATGACGAACGCGTCGCTTCCGTTCGCCGTCTCGATTCCGCTGGCGCTCGTCGGCTGCATGGGCGTCGGGGGCTTATGCGGCTTCGTCAACGGCTTCGTCGTCGAGCAATGGAAGGTTCCCTCCTTCATCGTCACGCTCGGCATGCTCAACGTCGCGAGCGGCGCGGCGCGCGTCGTCAGCGACAATGCGACCATCACCGGCCTGCCGCAGCCGTTCATCGATTTCGGCAACCTGATCGTGTTCGGCGTCTTTCCCTCGATCTTTCTCATCGCCGTCGGCGTGATCCTGATCGGCTGGTTCGTCCTTCGATACACGGTGTTTGGCCGCTTCATCTACGCGATCGGCACCAACGAGGAGGCGGTGCGGCTCTCTGGCCATAATCCGCGCACCTACAAGGTGGCGGCCTTCGTCATCAGCGGGCTGACCGCGGGGGTCGCTGCCATGGTCTATCTCCTGCGCCTCAACGTCGGCAGCCCGATCGCCGGAGTGGGCTACGAACTGAACGCCATCGCGGCGGTGATCATCGGGGGCACGAGTTCTTCGGGCGGCAAGGGGTCGATCATCGGGACGCTGGTCGGCGCCTGTATCATCCAGGTTCTCTCGACCGGACTGCAGCTGTTCGGCGTCGGCGACAACGTCAAGCCGATCGTCATCGGCACGGTCATCGTGCTAGCGGTCGTGCTCGACGCCTATCGCGACCGCTACCTGCGGGTGATCGAGTTGCGGTGAAACTCTAACCGCCTCAGGCGGCGAGCCGGATCAGCCGCTTGCCCTTGTTCTCGCCGCGATAAAGACCGGCGAGCGCGTCGGGACAGGATTCGATCCCCTCGAGGATGTCCTCCTGGTAGCGCAGGCGTCCGGCGCGAACCCAGCCCGCAAGCTCAGCGACGGAAGCGTCCCACCGGTCGCGATAGTCGAAGACGATCAAGCCCTGGGCCCGGGCCCGTTTGACCAGCAGCCAGCGCTCGACGCGCGGGCCGGTCGGCCACGGGTCCCACGACGGGATCGAGGCCGTGCCGCAGATGACGACCCGCGCCCCGACCGCGAGGCGGGGATGGACGGCGTCGCTGATCGCGCCCGACGTGTTGTCGAAATAGACGTTGACCCCGTCGGGGCAGGCGGCGGCGAGCGCATCGGCGAGGCCGGGCGCGCGATAGTCGATGGCGGCGTCGTAACCAAAGGTCTCGCGGCACTGCGCGGCCTTGTTCGGGCCGCCGGCGATCCCGACGGCGCGGCAGCCGAGGATCTTGGCGATCTGCCCGACCGCCGAGCCGACGGCGCCCGCGGCGGTCGAGACCACGACGGTCTCGCCGGCCCTCGGCTCGCCGATGACGGTCAGGCCGATGAGCGCAGTCACGCCGTTGATCCCCAAAACCCCCAGGGCGAGCGAGTGCGGCAGTCCGGATTCGGTCACCCGGCGCAAAATGGCGTCCGGTTCGACCGCGGTCCATTCCTGCCAGCCAAACCAGCCGGTGACGACGTCGCCGGCGCGCCACTCGGGATGCCGCGATTCCGCAATGGTCCCGACAGCGAGCGCGCGCATCGTCGAACCGATCGGGACGGGGGCGGAATAGTTGCCGACGTCGGCGATCCAGCCGCGCATGGCGGGCTCGACCGACAGGAATTCGTTGCGCACGAGCACGGCTCCCTCGGCGAGCGGCTCGATCGGAACCTCCCGGATGGCGAAATTCTCCGCCTGCGCGACGCCCGAAGGACGCGAGACGAGGACGACCTGACGGTTGTTCATGGGGCGGCTCCTCAAGGGTCCTCTTCAGCATGGGGCTTGCTGGGGGTTCAAGCCAAACGCTTGGCGCCCGGCGTCGCGCAATTCCTTCACTTGCGCGGTGACGCCTGGCCGTCGGTCGAGACTCGCGCGTAGCCGTGGATCACGGCGCGCCACGGATCAGCTTGCCGGTGATCCTGCGGCTGCCGTGAACAATGCGAAGCACTCTCACGACGCCGTCGGTCTCCGTGTGCTTGTAAATTACGATGTAAGGGGAAACGACGCCAATGCGGATTTTCGCCCCGACCTTGGGACGGCGGCGCGCCGCTGTCGCGGAAGTCGGCCAGCTTGTCGTAAAGCAGCTCGAAGGAAGCGTTGTATTTGGCCGCGACGCCATGACCTGCCTTGGCGTCAAGATGAGCAATGATCTCGGCGGTATCCGCGTCGGCGGACGGAGTGACGATGACGCGCGCCACTACCCGCGAAGCGCCGCAAGCCTTGCCGCGTTGCGCGCCTTGTGCTCCTCAAGCGTAATCTCCTCGCCGCGCGCGACCTCGGCTAGCGCTTCGTCAACATAGGGCTTCGCCCATGCCATATCGTCGCTTTCCTCAAGCGCGCGCTCGACCAAAGCTTCGTCAATAAGTCGCCGCGCCGCCTCTTCGACCGAAGCAAAGTCGCCACTCGCAACGCGGGCTTTGAGCTTGGCTTCCTGATCGGGATGAAGTGTGATCGTCATGCGCTTTTGTACGGCAAAACCCGTTGGGTGAGCGAGCAAAAACCGGGTTCCATTCCGCCCCTGTATTCTGCACCATTCAAGTTGTTGAATTCTAGGGGCGCGGCGCACGGTGCAGGCCGGGCGCCAAATGTTGGATTTGAACCGCTGGCTTCGTTCGAAGACTCCGGCCATACCAGCGGCGATGCTCAAGACCTTTTCCTCCGACGGCGTTCAGATCGCCTATATCGACGTGCCGTCCGAGGGGACGGATCGCGGCGAGCCGATCCTCTTGATCCACGGCTTCGCCTCCAATCATCGGATCAACTGGGTCAACCCGCGCTGGGTCCAGACCCTGACCAGGGCCGGGCGGCGGGTCGTGGCGCTCGACAATCGCGGCCACGGCGCGAGCCAGAAGCTCTATGCGCCCGCCGACTACCGCTCGGACCTGATGGCGCGCGACGCGGTCAATCTGCTTGGGCGCCTCGCCATCGAACGGGCCGACGTGATGGGCTATTCGATGGGCGCGCGGATTGCGGCCTTCCTTGCGCTGGGTCGGCCCGATCTCGTCCGCTCGCTCATTCTCGGCGGCCTCGGCGACCGGCTGGTCCATGGCGTCGGCCTGCCGGTTAAGATCGCCGATGCGATGGAGGCGCCGTCGCTCGACGACCTGACCGATCCGATGCAGCGGATGTTCCGCGCCTTCGCCGACCAGACGAAGAGCGACTTGAAGGCGCTCGCCGCCTGCATCCGCGGCTCGCGCCAGACCGTCAGCGAGAAGGGCATGGCGACGATCGCCGCGCCGACCCTGGTCGCGGTCGGAACGCGCGACGAGGTCGCCGGCGACCCGCATAAGCTCGCGGCCATGATGCCGACCGCCGAGGCGCTCGACATTCCCGGCCGCGACCACAACCTCGCGGTCGGCGACAAGGTCTATAAAGGCGGCGTTCTGGCCTTTCTCGAGCGCCGTCCCTGATCGACGCGGCGCCTCGATGAAGGGCGTGACAAGGGGGGCCGAACAGGCGGCCGCCGCCGGGCGAAGAGGCCGCGGCGCCCCAACCTCCGCATAACCATTTGAAAACATTGAGTTGTGGGCTGCGAAGTCGCCGGCATCATACCTCAAGCCATTGAAATCGTTTGGACTTCGTTCGAAAGTCGCGGTCCGACAAAGTCGACAAGGCCGGCCTCCTGGCTGTCCTCGACCGACGTCCCTGATCGACGCAATACCTCAATATAGCGCGTGACAAGCCCCCCGGAAACTTGGATGCTGCCGCCCGGACTCGGCTGAAAAACCGACGAGAGGGAACGGAAGGTCCATGGAGCTGGCCGAGGCGAAAGCCAAGACCGGAGACGAAGTCGACAATGCTTCCCCGCTGCTGGCGGTCGACGGCGTCTCGATTCGCTTCGGGGGCGTGACTGCGCTGCAGGACGTCAGCTTCAGCGTCGCGGGCGGCGCGATCTGCGGATTGATCGGGCCGAACGGCGCGGGCAAGACGACTCTCTTCAACTGCATCTCCCGGCTCTACGAGCCGCACTCGGGCACGATCCTGTTCGACAGCCTCCCGGTCGCCAGCTTCGCGCGGCACGAGATGGCCAAGCTCGGGATCGCCCGCACGTTCCAGAACGTCGCGCTCTTTTCGACCATGACGACCCGCGACAACGTTCGGGTCGGCGCGCATGCGCTGGCGCGCGGCGGCTTTCTCGCCAACGCGCTGGCCTTGCCGTTCGCCGCGCGCGAGGGCCGGCGGGTCGCGGAACGGGCGGACGCGCTGATCGCGGAGTTCGGCCTCGAGGCCGTCGCCAACCGTCCGGTCGGCGAATTGCCGTTCGGCGTGCGCAAGCGCGTCGAGCTCGCCCGGGCGCTGGCGATCGAGCCCAAGCTCCTGCTGCTCGACGAGCCGGCGGCAGGGCTCAATCACGAGGAGGTCGATTCGCTGGCCGACGAGATCCGCGCCATCCGCGACCGCCGCGGCGTCGCCATCCTGCTGGTCGAGCATCATATGAACCTCGTCATGCGCGTCTCCGATCAGGTCGTCGCGCTCGAATTCGGCCGCGTCATCGCCGACGGGACGCCCGAAAGGGTGCGCTCGGACCCCGAAGTGGTGCGCGCCTATCTGGGGACCGCGGCGTGACCGGCGCGATCCTCGAGGTTCGGGGCCTCAACGCCTTCTACGGCTCGATCCAGGCCCTGTTCGGCCTCGACTTCGCGGTGGAGGAGGGCGGGGTGACGGCGCTGCTCGGCGCGAACGGCGCCGGCAAGACGACGACGCTGAGGGCGCTCTCCGGCCTCATCCGTCGCGACGGCGACGTCCGGCTCAAGGGCCGTCCGATCGTCGGCCTCAGCACGGAGGCGATCGCGCGCCTCGGCGTCGGGCACGTGCCCGACGGGCGCGGCACCTTCACCGATCTGACGGTCGAGGAGAACCTGCGCCTCGGCGCCTATGTCCGCTCGGACCGGCGCGCGGTGCGGCAGGACTTCGATCGCGTGTTCGGTTATTTCCCGCGGCTCGCCGAACGGCGGGGCCAGCAGGCCGGCACGCTCTCGGGCGGCGAACAGCAGATGCTCGCCATCAGCCGCGCGCTGCTCATGCGGCCGTCGCTTCTCATGCTGGACGAGCCGTCGTTCGGCCTCGCGCCGAAGGTGGTGGCGGAAATCTTTCGCATTCTGGCGGCGATCAATCGGGACGAGGGCATGAGCATGCTGATCGTCGAGCAGAACGCCTCGCTGGCGCTCGACCTCGCCGGTCAGGCGGTCCTGATCGAGACGGGTCGGGCGGCGATGAGCGGCCCCTCGCACGCCATCGGCTCGGACGATGCGGTGCGCCGCGCCTACCTCGGCTATTGAAAGGCGGCCCCGCGTGAATGCGTTTCTTCAACAGGTGGGGTCGGGTCTGGCGCTCGGCGGCGTCTACGCCATCATGGCGCTGGCGCTGGTGATGATCTACCAGGCCACCCAACTGGTGAACTTCGCCCAGGGCGAGATGGCGATGTTCTCGACCTACTTCGCCTGGAAGCTGACCGATCTCGGCTGGCCTTACTGGCGGGCGTTCGCCGTCACCGTCGTCGTCTCCTTTCTCGGCGGGGTGGCGATCGAGCGCGTGATCGTGCGCCCCTTCGCCAAGGCGCCGGTGCTCGCCTCGGTCATCGTGTTCATTGGCCTCGCGCTGATCTTCAACGCGCTGGCGGGCTGGCTTTACGGCTACTCGGTCACCGATTTTCCGACGCCCTTCGACGGACGGCCCTGGTTCGGGCAGCGCTACATGTCGGCGCACGAGTTGGGCGCCGTGCTCGTCAGCCTCGTCGTGCTGGCGCTGGTCTTCGCCTTCTTCCGCTTCACCCCGCTCGGCCTCGCCATGCGGGCTGCGGCGCAGAACCCGACCTCGAGCCGGCTGGTCGGAATCCGGGTCGGCTGGATGCTGGCGATCGGCTGGGGGCTCGCCGCGGCGATCGGCGCGATCGCCGGCATGATGGCGGCGCCGATCGTCTATCTCGATCCGAACATGATGGCGGGCGTCCTTCTTTATGCATTCGCCGGCGCGGTGCTGGGCGGCATCGACAACCCGTTCGGCGCGGCGTTCGGGGGCTTTGCGGTCGGCGTGCTGGAGAACCTGATGGGCGCCTACGTGGTCGGCTCGGAGGTCAAGCTCTCGGTCGCGCTGGCGATCATCGTCGGCGTGCTCGTCTGGCGCCCGTCCGGCCTGTTCGGCCGACGGATCGCGTCGAGGGTCTGACCATGCCGGGTTCGATCGCGCCGAGGACGGTCCTGACGGTCGCTGCATTTGCGGCGGCGCTGGCTTTCCCGTTCGTGGCTTCCGGCTATCACCTCTATCAGGGCGCGCAGGTGCTGATCCTCGCCATTGCGCTGATCGGCCTCAACCTGCTCACCGGCTTCAACGGCCAGATCTCGCTCGGCCACGGCGCCTTCTTCGCCATCGGCGGCTATGGCGCGGCGATCCTGACGGCGAAGCTCGGCGTTCCCTATTATCTGGCCATCCCGATCGCGAGCCTCGTCTGCTTCGGCGCCGGGTTCCTGTTCGGCTTTCCGGCGCTGCGATTCGGCGGACTCTATCTGGCGCTCGCCACCTTCGCGCTCGCCGTCGCCACCCCGCAGATCCTCGCCTTCAAGGGCTTCGACGCCTGGACGGGCGGATCGAGCGGCGTGTCGCTGATGAAGCCGCACGCCCCGTTCGCCCTGCCGCTGAGCTCGGACCAGTGGCTCTACCTCGTCTGTCTGCTCTTCGCCGCGGTCCTCTACGCGGCGGCGCGCAACCTCGTCACCAGCCGCATTGGGCGGGCGCTGATTGCGCTGCGCGACCAGCCGATCGCGGCCGAGGCGATGGGCGTCAACGCCGCGTTCATGAAGACGACCTGTTTCGGCATCAGCGCGCTCTACGCCGGCGTCGCGGGCGGCCTGAGCGCGATCGCGGTCGGCTTCGTGTCGCCGGAAAGCTTTGGCCTGGCGCTGTCGCTGTCGTTTTTGGTCGGCATCGTCGTCGGCGGGCTCGCCTCGCTCGGCGGCGTGCTGTTCGGGGCTCTGTTCATCGAGTTCGTGCCCAATCTCGCCGACCAGCTTATCGGTCAGCTTCGGCGAGAGCGCCAAGGCCTTGCCCGGCGCGATCTACGGCGCGCTTCTCATTCTGGCGATGGCCGTCATGCCCGCCGGAGTCGCGGGCGCGCTGCGGGCGGCGACGAAGTTCGTGGCGCGCTCGCGTTGAACGGCGGCGGCGGGCCGTTCGCCGCCGCAAAAGACGAGAAAGGGAGGACTACCGATGATCACTCGACGTTCGCTTCTAAAATCCGGCGCTGCCGCGATGGCGTTCGCTGCGGGGCCGCGCGCCGCGTGGGCCGACACGCCCGGCATTACCGACACGGAAATCAAGATCGGCCAGACCATGCCCTACAGCGGCCCGGCGTCGGCCTATGGCGTGATCGGCCGCACCGAGGCCGCCTATTTCAAGATGATCAACGAGCAGGGCGGCGTGAACGGGCGCAAGATCAATCTGATCAGCCTCGACGACGCCTATAGCCCGCCCAAGACCGTCGAGCAGGTGCGCAGGCTGGTCGAGGACGAAAAGGTCGCGTTCCTGTTCCAGACGCTCGGCACCGCGCCGAACCTCGCGATCCGGCAGTATCTCAACGATAACAAGGTCCCGCAGCTTTTCGTCGCCACCGGCGCCGCCGTGTTCGCCGATCCGGAACATTTCCCATGGACCATCGGCTTCAATCCGAACTACCAGACCGAGGCCCGGATCTACGGCAAGCACATTCTGGCGACGAAGCCCCACGGCAAGATTGCGGTGCTCTATCAGAACGACGGCTTCGGCAAGGACTACCTGATTGGCCTCAAGGATGCGCTCGGCGTCAGGTCAGGGATGATCGTCAAGGAAGCGTCCTATGAGACCAGCGAGCCGACGGTCGATTCGGAGATCGTGACCTTGCAGGGGTCCGGAGCCGACATCCTGATCATCGCCGCGACGCCGAAATTCGCGGCGCAGGCGATCCGCAAATCCGCCGATCTCGGCTGGAACGCGGTGCGATACGTCTCCAACGTGTCTTACTCCATCGCGGCGGTTTTGAAGCCTGCCGGGCTCGACAAGTCGAAAGGCCTCATCACCGGCTCCTACGGCAAGGACGTCACCGACGCGAAATTCAAGGACGACCCCGGCGTTCAGGAATGGAAAGCCTTCAGCGACAAATACCTGACAGCGAAGGATTACATCGACCTGAACGCCTCCTATGGCTATGGGGCGGCGCAGACCATGGTGCAGGTCCTCAAGCAGTGCGGCGCCGATCTGAGTCGCCAAAACGTGCTCAGGCAGGCCGCCAGCCTCAAGGACTTGCAGCTTCCGATGCTGCTGAACGGAATAGTCCTCAACACCTCCCCGACCAACTACAGCCCGATTCGCCAGCTGCAGCTCGCCCAATTCGACGGCGAAAGCTGGAAGCTCTTTGGCGACATCATCATGGGTTGAGGCCAGCAACGGTCTGCTCGAGGCGCTCCGCGGGATAGGCGCGAAGCGCTTCGACCGAGGCCCGGTCACCAAATTCGCTGGACCAGACCCGCAAAGACCGGGTCGGCGGATACGATCTGGATTCGGCGCCGAAGCGCGGTCGCGGCCAGGAACCGGTCGAAAGCGTCGCGGTGCGGCCAATCGAGCCGCCCCGCCTCGAGGCAGTCCGCGGGTTCGAGCGGAAGAGCCGCGGCGCCCTGGTCTGCAAGGAGCTCCGCAAGTCGTTCGACATGCGGCGCCATCTCCGGCCACTTTCCGATCCGCACTTTCTGGGCAATCTCGAAGAAGGTGATTGCGCTCACTACGATCGAGTCCGCGGCCGCAATCCGCCGGCGCGCCGTATCGGAGATGCGGTTGTCGGCGGTCAGGCTCCACGTCCAAACGTGAGTGTCGAGCAGAAGCGTGGTCAGGACCGGCCTTCCCACGCCGCGAGTTCGTCTTCGTCCATCGGCGCGAAGAAGTCCGGGCCTTCGCCGAGCGCTCCTGGCGGGAGAACGCCGAACTTAAACTTGCCCTGCGGAATGGGGACAAGGCGAACAACTGGTTTGTCGCCCTTGGCGATGACAATGTCCTCGCCCGCGAGGGCCGCCTCAATCAGCCGTGACAGCTGGGTCTTGGCGGCGTGAATCGTGACCTTTTGCATCGAAGCGTCCTGCTGCCCCAAACGACATTGTCTTAGCTAACTTAGCTGAGGCAAGGGTGGGTTTGAGCAAAGCTCAGCTCCACGCCTTCAGCGACCCAAACCGCACGAATTTCTTCGAGAAATGCCGGTCCATGCGGGCGAGCACGTCGCGCAGGAACGCGACGCCCTCGGCAAGATAGGGGCCCTTGTTGAGCATCACGCATTCTGCTCCCTGGGCGGTCGCCGCGTCGGTCATCTCGGCCCGGCTCGCCACGCCGTCGCGCACGTAATTGTCGAGCACCTGGGTCGCCCAGACGACCGGCGTGTGCGCCGCCTCGCAGAGCCACAAGATCTCTTCCTGCATCTCGGTCAGCCGGGCGAAGCCGAGCTCGACCGCGAGGTCGCCGCGCGCGATCATCACCGCGGTCGGATTGTGGGCGGCCGATTGCAGGATGAGGCGCGGCAGGTTGCGCACCGCAAGCGGCGTCTCGATCTTCAAGACGATCCCGTGCGGGTCGCGCTTGGGCGCGCGGGCCACCAGGTGGTCCTGCAGAAGCTCGATGTCGTCGACCCGCTGCACGAAGGAGAAGCCGACGAGATCGGCGTGCTCGGCGACGAAGTCGAGGTCGCGAAAGTCCTTGGAGGTCAGCGGCGGCAGCTCGAGCTCGGTCGAGGGGAAGTTGACGCCCTTGCCGGGCTTCAGCCGCACGCCCTTCTCGCGCGCGGCGTAGACCTCGATCTCGGCCCGGCCGGGCGTCTTGGAGACGACCCGGGCCGCCGCCTTGCCGTCGTCGATGAACACCTCGGCGCCGATGGCGAGCTGGTCGACGAGTTCGGGGAAGTTGAGCGAGAAGGCGATCGGGTCCTTCGTCTTCTCCTTGATCTCGTCGATCAGCGTGGCGCGGTCGCCGCGCATGGAGACGCGTCTTCGGCGGCGCCTTGACGCGCAGGATGCGGCACTTCGGGCCGCCGAGGTCCATCAGGATCTTGCACGGCCGCTCGTGCCGCGCCGACGCCTCGCGTACGTGGTCGACCATCCGCCCCCACGCCTCGGCGTCGTCGTGGGCGCAATTGATCCGGGCGCAATCCATGCCGGCGGCGATCAGGTTGTCGGTGAGCTCGGCCTGGGTCGCGGCTTCCGGCGGCAGGGTCGCCATCACCCGCACCCGCGGCGCCCCGCGCAGCCGCTTGCCGAACAGGCGGTCGGCCTCGGCCTCGAGTTCGGAGGCGCTCGAGCGGGCGACGGCGGGACGCGGGGTAGGGGACGTTGGTCTCGCCGGTGAGGCGCCTCAGCGTGACGATCAGCGCGTCGAGCGTCGCCGCGACCTTGGCTTCGCTGCGGCCGAGCGAGGAGAGGCCGCGCGGCGGCGAGCTTGAGCTGCAACTCGGTGAGGTCGTGGCTGCGCAGCGCGATGTAATGCGACAGGTTGAGCTGCCCGCGACGTCGCGTCTGGGCGGCCGCCGGACCCCAGTCGCGCCTCAGCTCCTCGCCCTTCTTTTCGATTTCGTCGCGAAGCGCCTGCACTTCGGCGAGAAGGGCGCGAAGCTCCTCGAGGTCTTTTCCGGTCTTGGTGGCCATGGAACGGCGACGCCTCGCGCGCGACCGCTCCGACGGGAATCAGATTTCGTCACGCCTTGCTGGTGTTTGACGCGCGAATATGACGCCTGTGCAACAATGTGTCGCGCGAAACCGGCCGACTGTCGCGCATTCTTGACCTTTCACCCGAGAGGCCGCTTGGAGCTGGCGTCCCCGCCGCGGACGACGGGCGATGAACGGTCGCCTTGCGCCTCCGCAACCGCGATCGTAATGCCGGAGAGACGGGGCGCGCGCGAAGGGAAAGCCATGGCCATAGGATTTCATGGACGGGTCGCCATCGTCACGGGCGCCGGCTCGGGCCTGGGTCGCTGTCATGCGCTGGGGCTCGCCGCGCGCGGCGCGAAGGTCGTCGTCAACGATCTTGGCCGCAACGGCGCGGCGCCGGTGAGCGCCCTGGCGGTTGTCGAGGAGATCCGCGCCGCGGGCGGAACCGCCATGGCCGACCCGGCCGACGTCGGGGATTTCGAGCAAGCCTTGGCGATGGCGGCGCGGGCGGAAAAGGACTGGGGGCGGGTCGACATTCTGGTCAACAACGCGGGCGTGCTGCGCGACAAGACTTTCGCCAAGATGGATATGCCGGACTTCGAGGTCGTCGTCCGCGTGCATCTGATCGGCTCGGTTCATTGCACGCGGGCGGTTTGGACCGGCATGCGCGAGCGCAACTACGGCCGCATCGTGCTGACCTCGTCGGCCTCGGGCATCTACGGCAATTTCGGCCAGTCGAACTACGGCGCCGCCAAGGCCGGCCTGATCGGCCTCATGAACGTGCTGGGCCTCGAGGGCGCGAAGAACGACATCCGCGTCAATATTCTGGCGCCGACCGCGCGGACCGCGATGACGGAGGGCCTCTTGCCGCCCGCCGCCGCCGACCTGCTCGGGCCCGAGACGGTGACGCCCGCGGTGCTGTTTCTGGCGAGCGAGGACGCGCCGTCGCGCGTCATTCTGGGCGCCGGGGCCGGGACGTTCGCCGTCACCCACATCGCCGAGACCGCCGGCGTCTACCTCGACGACGCCGAGCGCTCGCCGGAAACGATCGCGGCCCGCTGGGCCGAGATTTCCGACGCCTCGACCGCCAAGCCGCTGCGCAACGCCTATTCCCAGACCCGGAAATTCGTCGCCGCCGCGGCGAAGGCGAAGGGGCTGGCGGTCGACTGGTGAGACAGGCAGGCTTAGAAGAGCCTGGCGTCAAGCGCGAACGGCTCAGCGAGGGCAATCCGAACCTCTGCGGCAGCGGGATGGCGATGGCTGATCAGAATGTTCATGTCGGGTGAGCCATCCAACGGCGCGATCGCCGAGGGGACCCGAAGGAGTGGCGTGTTTGCCGCTTCGTGCCAGTGATCGCCTCGTTTCTGGGTCCAACTCTCCTGCGCGCGCCACGCCTCAGGCAGTTCAGCGAAAGCAATTGATTCCGTCGCGAGATTGTCCGGGACGTCGTAGCGCACCATCACCAGCGGCGGCATCAGCTGCGGGTCCTCGATGTGGATGAGCTTTTCGAGGACGCAAAGAGAGGGAGAGGTCGAGCAGTACGTGACGGCATGACCGGCTGTGTTCCATCGACCGTCGAACAAGAGCCCATAACCGCCATCGAAAGTCCGGGCATGAGCAACGCCGGACAAGCGCCAAAGCAGCATCAGGCGGCGGCGCCCCAAGCGATTTTCGCAAGGATGGTCTCGATGACGCGAGCGCCCGCCTCGGTCCCGGCGACTGCCAGCGGCGTGTCTCCGCCAAGCTCCGAAAGCGGACGACGCAGCCAGGCGGCGGCCTTAATCGTGTCTTCGAACGTTTCCTCGGCGACAGTCTGGATCCGCAACAGACGTACGGCGCGATCGGATTCTTCCACCGTCAGCGGCTGCTTTTTCTCGGATCTATGGCGGCGCGTGCGCGAGGGAATGACAAATCGCTCGATCTCCCCCTCGGTGAGGCCGGCCTCGACGAGACCCTCCAGCGCCGCCAGCGGAAGCCTTTCGCGCACTGCCAGCGCAAGTTCGGCCTGCGAGCGCACGAGCCTACCGAGCACGGATGATCCCCCGAGCTTACGGGCGACCTCTTCGACGACGGCCGACATATGGACCTCCCGGGACGGAACGGCAAGATGCCCTATAATATGGGGGCAGATTGCCGATGCGCAAGTCCCGACGGGCTTATCCAGCTCGTAATTCCGAGGCTGGGAGAGAGGATTGAGTAAGGTGTTCCACGTAGTTCCCGTCATCCTGTTTCTGGCGAGCGAGGACGCGCCGTCGCCCGTCATTCTCGAGGCTGGGGCGCGGTCGTTCGCTGTCACGAACATCGCCGAAACCGGCCGGCGTCTTTCTCCACGACCCCGAGCGCACGCCCGCGACGATCGCGGCGCGCTGGGCCGAGATTTCCGACCCGGCGACCGCCAAGCCGCCACGCGACGCCTTCGGCCAGACCCAGAGGTTCGCGGCGTCGGCGGCGAAGGCGAAGAGCGTCGCGATGGACTGGTAACATAGGCGCCCCCCGTTGTAGAGCTTGGGGCGCCCTCGCCCCTGACGTTGTCCTGGCTCTCCAAGGACAACAACGGGTCGGTTCCGGCTTTCTAATCCACCGGCTGACGGGTAGCCAGACGCCAAGCTCTCACCCGTAGCGTGAGACCTTCATTCTCAAGACGCTGACGGTCTGCGCGCCAGCTTCGCTCTCAAGCCAGGCGCTCGCGTCTCTTTGGCTGGCAAAAGAGCATTGAGCAATGCGGGGAGAGAGCTTTCCGCGAATGGGGACGACGACGCGCCAATCTCCTTGACGAAGCTCCGCAACGTATGCCGACGGATGCGCTTCCGTTTGCTTCATCTTCGACTCCGAGAAGACAGGATGTAATCAAGGGGCGCCCCGAAGACGGGGCGGTTCCGCGGACGACGTTTCGTCAATTGAAGAGAATAGAATCTAAAAGTATAAAAATGGTTGATTCGTCTGAAGGGGAAGGGCGGTGGACCGCCGTACACCTGCCCTACACCTGGCCCCGTCAGCGAGGGATCCAACCCCCACCGCAAATCCGGGACGCGAGGCGTCATGAGGACGAAACCGATGGGATTTTCGCCTCGGCGGGTCGGCGCGATGCGGACGGCCAAGGCCGGTCGAATTCTGACGTTCGGACTTTTTGTTGCCATTGTTCCCTTTTTGTTCTATCGCTATAACGATCGGCGGGAGTCAAGGGAGGTCCGGAGTTCCCCGCGGTCTATGTGGCGGAGGGCCGACAACGCCGTCGCAGCCGCGCGCGGCCCGACTCTCGTTCCGACGGTCAGCGGGCGCCGGCCTCGGGAGCTGCAATCGCCGACCGAATCGTAACTGCCAAGCCGGCTGCGCCGCTGGCGCTATCTGGCCGCCGGCGCTGGGCGTGGTTGTTGGGGTGTGGGGAAGCGGAGGCGGGACTCAGAGGTTGAGTTCGACGGCGAGTTGGTCGGGGCCGAGCGTGAGGGCTGTGAGGATGTCGCGGCCCTGCTTTCGGGCTGAGGAGATCACGGAGCGCAGGCGGGCGAAGTCTTCGGCGCCTTGCAGGGTTCGGAAGCCGCCGGAGATTTTGATCTTCACCTTCATCATCCTCAGATCCTGCTCGGCGAGGTTGTTGGTGAAGGGAACGGTGAAGTCGGTGAGGAAGCGGAGGGTCGCGTCCTTGAAGGTCTTGAACCGGATGAGGAGATTGTGAGCAGGCCGCCGCTTCTTTCGCTTTTTCGAGCTCTTTGCGGGATCGAAGGGCGGCAGGCTCCTGTGCAGGGCGAGGCCTTCGCGGACGGCGGCCCAGTACCGGTCCTCGAACGCCTTGATGGTTTCGGGCGGGAGCGCCGCGGCGCCCTCGGCTTTGGCTTTCTGCACGGCCTGGTTGGCCTCGAGCAGCGTCGCGCGCAGGGCCTCGGCCCAGGGCTCCTTGTCGAGATCGCAGACCGCCTGAAGCTCGCGCAACAGATGGGCGTTGCAGAAGGCGTGAAGGACGTTTTCCAGGGCGTAGTAGGCGCGCCAGTGGTCGTGGACCACGACGCCGCCCTCGAGTGCGGGCACGGCCGAGCGGGGCTCGCCGGCGCGATAGAAGGTGTGGGTCAGGGTCGAGGCGGTGTGCAGCCAGCGGGTCGCGCCGGCGATGCGCAAGCCCGTTTCGTCGAGGCAGCGCACCGGCGCCGCCGCGACGCAGGCGCCGATGCCGCGCCAAACCGGCTCCAGCGCCTCGGCCTTACGGCGAACCCAGCTCGCCACGCTCGCCCCGCAGGCCGCCGCCGCCCCGAACAGGTCCCTGAGGACCTGCGCGGTCCGCTCCTCGGGCACGAGCTGCTGGGCGTTGAGATAGACCGCCGCCGCCTTGAAGCGCTCGCCATACTGGGCCGGCGAAACGACGCCCGCGGGAAAAGCGGCGCGGGTGCGCCGCCGGCAGGCCGGGCAGTCGTGGACCGCCGCGCGGTGCTCGGTCACGATCAGCGGCTTCTCCGGAAGATCGAAGACCTGACGCCTCTCCTCGCCGACCTTGGAATCCGCCGCAAGAGCCGCCCGGCAATGTGCGCACACCTCGGCCGCGTGCTCGATGATCGCGTCCGGCTCGGCGACCTGACGCAGCGTGTCGCCGTCGTGACCTTTCTGCCCTCCGCTCGGCTTGCCCGTGCGCGTGCGCAGGCTCTTCAGGACCCGAGGCTTCTTCTTCAGCCCGTCGCTCGAGGGCGGCTTCGAGCTGTTGGAGCTGTCCAGGCCCAGCCGACGCCGAAGCTCCGCCACCTCAGCGCGAAGACGCTCGATCTCGCGTGCTTGGGCCGCTATCAGGGCTTCGACTTCCGGCGGAAGATTCATCCCACCCTTGAGTCAGAAATCCCTGTCCCTGTCGCCCAAAATCACAACCCTCAAGTCAATCCCGCGCAGAGTGTGACATTTCGGACTCACCCCGGCTTGGCAGTTACGCCGAATCGAAAAGGCGCCACAACCTCTTGAAAAGGCTCAAAACGGACTCGGAAATGGCGAGGCGCTCGGGACCAGCCGTTAGCCGCGGGCCGCATTTCTCGCCGGCGAACGGGTCAACGACGCGTCAGCTCTTCGCTTCCCGCTTCCGGCGCTTCGCCAGCGTCCGGAGCCTCAGGGCGTTGAGCTTGATGAAGCCGGCCGCGTCGTTGTGGTCGTAGGCGACCGCGCCTTCCTCGAAGGTGACGAGGTCCTGGTCGTAGAGCGAGTAGGGGCTGTCGCGGCCGACCACATAGGCGCCCCCTTTATAGAGCTTCAGGCGCACCCGCCCGGCGACCAGCTCCTGGCTCTTGTCGATCAGCGTCTGCAAAAGCTCCCGCTCGGGCGCGAACCAGAAGCCGTTGTAGATCAGCTCCGCGTATTTCGGCATCAGCTCGTCCTTCAGGTGCGCCGCGCCGCGGTCGAGCGTGATCGACTCGATGGCGCGGTGGGCGACGTTGAGGATCGCGCCGCCGGGCGTCTCGTACATGCCGCGCGACTTCATGCCGACATAGCGGTTCTCGACCAGGTCGAGCCGGCCGATGCCGTTGTCGTGGCCATATTGGTTGAGGGCCGCGAGCAGCGTCGCCGGGCTCATGAGCTCGCCGTTGATGCTGACCGGGTCGCCCTTTTCGAAGCCGATCTCGATCACCGTCGGCTCGTCGGGCGCGGTCTCGGGGTCGATCGTGCGCGAATAGACGTAGCCGGGCGTCTCCTCGGCCGGGTCCTCGAGCACCTTGCCCTCGGAGGAGGTGTGCAGCAGGTTGGCGTCGGTCGAGAACGGCGCCTCGCCGCGCTTGTCCTTGGGGATCGGGATCTGGCGCTTCTCGGCGTAGTCGATCAGCGCGGTGCGCGAGGCGAAGCTCCATTCGCGCCACGGCGCGATCACCTTGATGTCGGGCTCGAGCGCATAGGCCGAGAGCTCGAACCGCACCTGGTCGTTGCCCTTGCCGGTCGCGCCGTGAGAGATTGCGTCGGCGCCCACTTCGCGCGCGATCTCGACCAGGCGCTTGGCGATCAAGGGTCGCGCGATCGAGGTGCCGAGCAGGTAGAGGCCCTCGTACTGCGCGTTGGCGCGGAACATGGGAAACACGTAGTCGCGCACGAATTCCTCGCGCAGGTCCTCGATGAAGATGTGCTCGGGCTTGATGCCGAGCATCTCGGCCTTGGCGCGCGCGGGCTCCAGCTCGCCCCCCTGACCGAGGTCGGCGGTGAAGGTGACCACCTCTGCGTGATAGGTTTCCTGCAGCCATTTGAGGATGATCGAGGTGTCGAGGCCGCCCGAATAGGCGAGGACCACGCGCTTGATCTTGGACTTCGGGGTGGACATAACCGTTCGCTCGTTGTGCAGGGCCCGTGAACTTCAAACGCCGTCGCGACCTGTCCGGCCGAGAGGGCAGGGCATGCGCCTGCCGGCGTCGCGCGGACTTATAGACGCGCCTGCGACAGGCGCAACCCGCGGGCCTACGGGCAAAGGTTCAGGAGGGCGCGGGGCCCGGGGCGGCGTCGCCCGGAGCCGCTCCTCGCCGCGCCGCCATAGCTCTCTCCACCACCTCCGCCGCGGTCTGGCTTCCTGAGCCTTCCGGCGCTGGGGCGGCGCGGTCGTCGCCGCGCGGCCAGATCAGCATGCGGGCGATCTCGATGATGATCAGCGTGACGAGGCCGCCGAGCAGCACGTCGGAGAGGTAGTGGCCGCCGAAGGCCATCCTGAGCAGGCTCGCGCCAATTCCGAACGCGAACGCGGCGACGAGCGCCGGCCCGCGCGCCGGCGGCGGCAGGACGCTTGCGGGAGCGACCATCCAGAATCCAGTCGCCGCCTCGCCCGAGACGAACGAGCAGTTCTTCTTGCATTCGCCCTGATCGTCCCACCAGGGCTTGAACGCGTCCCTGCCGTTAAACTCCTGGGTCTGATATGGCCGTGGCCGGTGCCAATGGTCCTTGAGGCTCAAGTTGACGACGACGCCCGGACCGAAGGCGATGGTCGCGATCAGGAAGATCATCGCCCGGCCGCTCGGCGCCCAGCCGCGCCAGCGCCCGGCGCGCCTTGCGAGCCATAAAGCGGCATAGGCTGCAAGGACCACGAACGGCGTCACGCGAAAGACGTCGCGGCCGAACCGATCGAGCCCGTCGCGGCCGATGAAGCCGCCGCCGTCATAGAAGAGGTGCGCGACCGCAAGGTCGAGATCGGGCCAGAGGCCGAAAACCGCAAGCGTCAGCGCCGCGAGCGCGACATAGGCGAGAAAGGCCTTCATCGAACGGTCAGACCACCCGATAGGTCTTGCCGGTTTCGAGTCCTTCGACGCTGCGGCTGAAGGCGCGCGCCGCGCGGGCGACGGGCACGGGATCGTGGCCACGGAAGAACGGCCCGTAGGCGCCCATCGATTCCTCGAACACCTCGGGGCTCACGGCGTTGATGCGCAGGCCGCGCGGCATTTCGATCGCTGCGGCCATCACGAACGCTTCGACCGCCGCGTTGACCATGCTGGCCGAGGAGCCCGCGGCGATCGGCGTCCGAGACAGGACGCCTGCGATCAGCGTGATCGAGCCGCCGTCCCGAAGCCGGTCGCGCGCCGCCAGCGCCAGATTGACCTGGCCCATCAGCTTGTCGGCGAGGCCGAGGCCGTAGGACGACTGGTCGATGCGGGCCGGGGCGATCGCCGAGAGCGGCGCGAAATTCACCCGCCCGGCGGCTGAGATGACGGCATCGAGCGCGCCGGCCGCGGCGAGACCCGCCTCGATGCTGGCGGGATCGGCGATGTCGATACGGATGTCGCCCGACTTCGACCCGGCGGTGACGATGTCGTGGCGCGAGGCGAGTTCGGCGGCGACGGCGCGCCCGAGCACGCCCGAGGCGCCGATAAGGAGGATGCGGAGGCGTTCAGCCATAAAACCCTCGAAATCCGTGTTGGTCTGCGGCGGAACGCCGCTGAGCAGGGTTTTCCTAGCGTCTTGGACGGCTCCGCGCTAGCCTTCGACCCCGTTGCCACGCCGCGTCGCCGAATTATAGTCGGCGGGGCCGCATGGCGGAGGGCCCGAATGACTCGTCTCGACGAAAAGCTCGCGCGGATCCGCGCCGGCTCGGACAAACGCACCGATTTCATCATCGCCGACGCCAAGGATCCGGATATGGGACCCGGCCTGCACGCCGTCGGCCCGGCGCGAGAGTGCGAGGGGGCGGTCCCGCGCCTGCAAACGCGCGAGGAGTTCCTGAAGTCGATTGAGGCGGTGATCGCCCAGGACGTGGTCGACATCATGCTGACCTCGGTCAGCAACCTCGAGAAACTTGTCGAACGCAAAGCCTTCGCCAACTCGAAGGTGGCGCCCGCCATCCGCGCCAACGACACGACCGACATCTGGCGCCACCGGGGCGCGACCTTCCACCATTACGCCTCGCGCCCGTTCCGCACCGCTTCGCTCCAGCGCGCCAAAGCGCTGACCAACCTCGGCCTCTATTCGATCACCTTCACCAATGACCTCGACGCCGACCATGTTTCGCTGGAAGCGTTCCGCGACTTCCGCGAGGACGCCATGGCCAACGGCTTTTCGTACTTTCTCGAGGTCTTCAATCCGAACGTCGACGGCGGTCTCGAGCCGGAATTGGTTCCAGCCTTCGTCAACGACGCCATCATTCGCTGCCTGGCCGGCCTCACCGAGGCCGAGCGGCCCCGGTTCCTCAAGATCGCTTACAACGGGCCGAAGGCGCTCGAAGAACTGGCCTCGTTCGATCCTGGCCTGGTCGTCGGCGTGCTCGGCGGCGGCGCGGGGACGACGCGCGACTGTTTCGAACTCATCCATCAGGCGCAGAAGTACGGCGCGCGGGTCGCCCTATTCGGACGCAAGATCAATCTCGCCGAATCGCCGCTCGACATCGTGCGGCTGATGCGCGCGGTGTCGGACGGCGCGCTGACGCCCTCCGAGGCGGTCGAGGACTATCACGACACGCTCATCCGCAAGGGCCTGACGCCGTCGCGCGATTTCGCCGACGATCGCGAGATCACCGAGGCGGTTCTGCTGCATGGGTAGAGCGACATGAGCGCGCGTAGGGGGGTGCTGTCGGCCGGATCGTTCTGCGTCGATTTCAACAAGTCGATCGCCCGCTGGCCGGATCAGGATACGGTCACCGAGGTGGTGCGGATCGACCGCCAGGGCGGCGGGGCCGGCTACAACATGGCGATCGACCTGAAGCGGCTGGATCCCGCCTTTCCGGTCGAGGCGATGGGCGTGATCGGCGCCGACGATCTCGGCCAATTCCTGGTCGGCGAATGCGAGGCGCATGGCGTCGCCTGCGACGGGCTCAGGGCGCTGCCGGACGGCGCGACAATGAGCGTCGACGCGATCAACGTGCTCGACACCGGCCGCCGCACCCACTTCTTTCACGCGGGCGTCTCGGCGGCGATGTCGCCCGCCCATTTCAATTTCTCGTCGACCCAGGCCAAAATTCTCCACCTCGGCCTGCCGGGCGCGCATGCGGCGATGGACGCGCCGTGGCGGGCGGATGCGAACGGCTGGGTCGCGGTCTTGAAGGCGGCGAGGGCCGCGGGCCTTCTGACCAACCTCGAACTGATGAGCACGTCGGCGGAGCGCCTGGCCGAGCTTGGCCGGCCCTGTCTGCCCCACCTCGATTATCTGATCGTCAACGACTTCGAGATCGGCGCGCTCGCCGGCGTCGCGACCCGTCGCGCCGACGGTTCGACCGACGTCGTTTCGGTCGGGAACGCCATCGCGAAGGCGCTGGACCTCGGCGCGATGGGCTGGGTCGTCGCCCATTTTCCGGAAGGCGCTGTCGCCGGCGGCCGCGACGGGACACGCGCCGCGCTCGGCTCGGTCGCGGCGCCGGCGAGCGCGATCGCCGGCGTCAACGGGGCGGGCGACGCCTTCGCCGCCGGCGTCATCTACGGCCTGCACGAGGGCTGGGCGATCGTCGACTGCCTGCGGCTCGCCCACAGCGCGGCCGCCGCATCGATGCGGGCCGTCTCGACCACCGAGGGCGTCGTCCCGGTCGCCGATTGCCTGACGCTGGCCGCAAAGTGGGGGCTGCGGCCAGACCCGGTCTGAGGCGGCGCCGGGCGCCCGGGATCCGTCAGGCGCTGACGACGCGGTTGCGGAGGACTCCGATCCGCTCGACTTCGAGTTCGATCACGTCGCCCGGTTTGATGAAGCGCAGGTGTTCGAGACCGCAACCGTTGCCGACCGTGCCCGAGCCCAGGAACTCGCCGGGATAGAGGGTCTCGGAACGCGAGATGTAGGAAATCAGGTCTTCGAACTTCCAGTACATCGAACCGGAATTTCCGCGGCCCCATTCTTCGCCGTTCACCCGCGCAATCATCGTGAGATTGTAAGGATCGGGAATCTCGTCGGCGGTCACGAGGCACGGACCCATCGGATTGGCGGTGTCGAAATCCTTGCCCTTCGCCGGACCCAGCCGGCCTTCCATCTCCACGCCCTGGGCGTCGCGGGCGGACATGTCGTTGAAGATCGTGTAGCCGAAGACGTGCTTCAGCGCGCCCTCCTTCAGCGCGTCTTTCACCTTGCCCTTGATGAACACGCCGAACTCGAGTTCGAAGTCGAGAAACTTCGAATAGGCCGGCCAGACCACGTCATCGTCAGTCCCAATCACCGCAAAGCAATTCGCTTTGTAGTAGATCGGTTGCTTGTAGAATATCGGAGGCGCGTCGGGCACGCCGCTGCGCTCAATCTCGGCGATTGCCTTTTCCGGATCCGGTCCCTGCATGGCTGTGAGCTTGCGCGACGCGGCGAAGGCCTGTTTGAGGTGCAGTTCGAAACACAAACAGTCGCGCATCTGCGGCGGCGGTTGGATCGGAGCACGCAGACGCACGTCTGCGCGCGAGACGGCGGCGCTCGCTGGCGCCGTCCTTACGGCTTCGCGGGCGCGATCGAGCGCCGCGCCGCCGCCCTCGACAATGGCGAGGACGCTGTTGGGGCCTGATTCCCGGAACGCCGCGATATGGGCCTCGGCCAGATCGACGATCCGCGTGTCGCCGTCAATCAGCGCGCCCGCGCGCTGCGGCCCGTCACCCTTTTGATACGTCACCAGTCGCATTGGTCTTTCCTCCCTTCGGCTTCTTTGACTTTTGAGCTGCTCTCTTTTGCGCGGCTTGCGGCGCGCCATGGCGCACGCCAGCGGTCAGAAACGCGACCATATGCCGGACCGCGCCCTCTTCGTCGTCGGGTCGGCAAAGTCCGCCGCTCAGCCGTTCGATGCGGCCCGCGTCCCCCATGACGTAGACCATCGCGCCCAGCATAAATTCATAGGCCCACCAGATGTCCTGCAGCGACCGCCCGGGCAGGGCCGAGGCGAGGGCGTCGACCACCGCGCGCGCGATCGGGTCGAACATGTCGCGAATGAAGCCCCGCTGCTCCGAAATCGGGTCCATGGTCTCGTGCGCGAGAACCCGACCGAAGCTTGGATCGCGATCATGGGCGCGCAGATGCAACATCGGAAAGACGAGCGCCTTAACGACGAGCAGGAGCCGTCGGTCGAGATCTGGCTCGCTCATTGCGATCGCAAGGCCGGTTAGACGCTGCTCGACCACCGTCGGGACGCGCCGGTCGAACACCGCCCGATACAGCCCCTCCTTCGAACCGAAATGATAGCTGACGAGCGCAAGAGGAACGCCTGCGGCCTCTGCGACCTGCCGCATCGTCGCGCCATCGAAGCCATATGCGCCGAACACGCGCTCCGCCTCCTTGAGAATGCGCTCGCGCGACGAGGCGCCGGCCGTTCCGGCCTCCGTCGCCGCGCGCGTGGTCTTCGCCGCCCTGGGGGACATCGTCGAAATACAACTCTTTGTCTCGACGGGAAGGTTTAATCCTGATTGAACGATCGATCAAGAGACTTGATGGGTCGATCAAGATGGCGTAGGGTCGGGTCGAATGAGCGCGCAAACGCGCGACGCAACGGCGATCGACCGATGGGAGGAGGCGCGGCATGTCGAGATGGAGTTTCACCAAAGGGTTGAAAGACATCGGCAACGGCGTCTGGGCCTATATCCAGCCAGACGGCTCGTGGGGTTGGAGCAATGCAGGCCTCATCGCCGACGGAGACCAGACGCTTCTCGTGGATACGTTGTTCGATCTGAAGCTTACCGCCGAAATGCTCGCGGAAATGCGGCGCTCCGTGCCCGCAGCCGAGCACATCAACACGCTATTCAATACGCATCACAACGGCGACCATACGTTTGGCAACCAGCTGGTCAACGGAGCTGAAATCGTCGCGACCCAGGCGACGTTCGATGAAATGGATCCCACACATCCCGCCCTCTATCACTCGATGATGGTGAACGCCCACCAACTCGGACGCGGCGCAGAATTCTTGGCGGAGCTATTCAAGCCGTTCGATTTCTCCGGCGTTCAACTGCGCAAGCCCACCCGTGTGTTCAGCGGCGAGCTTGAGCTCAAGGTCGGCGACAAGGCGGTGCGCCTGATCGAACTCGGACCCGCGCACACCCGCGGCGACACGGTTGCTTTCGTGCCCGAGGATCGGACCGTCTTTACCGGCGACCTGCTGTTCAACGAGGGCACCCCGATCGCCTGGGCCGGCCCGGTGTCCAACTGGGTGCGCGCCTGCGACCGGATCCTCGCCCTCGATGTCGACGTGATTGTTCCGGGCCATGGCCCGATCGCCGACAAGCAGGCGGTTCGCGAGATGAAGGGCTACCTCGAATTCGTCCAGGACGAGGCGCGAAAGCGCTTCGACAAGGGCATGAACGCGCGCGAGGCCGCATTCGACATCCCGCTCGGACGCTATGCGGACTGGGGCGATGCGGAACGCGTCGTTGTCACCATCAGGAACCTGTTCGATGAGTTCAGCGGCGAACACGCCGAGCCGGACGTTCTGACGCTGTTCGAACAGATGGCGCAGTTTCGCGACAAGCTGCGCGCGGAAGGTCACGGCCATCCTCGCCCGCATACCCACGGCCACTGAAAACGTGCGAAAATCGTCTGCTGACGCGGCGCCGGCCAAAAGGGAGGACGTCATGAGAGAGAAGGGAAGCGTTTTGCGCCGGGTTGGCGGTTATGCCATCGCGATCCTGGCGGGCGCGCTTGCGGTTGCGTCGGCCTTTGCGGCCGACCCGATCAAAATCGGATTCAGCATGGCTCAGTCGGGCCCTCTGGCGGGCAGCGGAAAATCCGCGCTGCTCGCCATGAAGATCTGGGCCGAAGACCAGAACGCCAAGGGCGGTCTGCTCGGCCGACCGGTCGAGCTTGTCTATTACGACGATCAGAGCAATCCGGCCAATGTCCCCCCGATTTACACCAAGCTGCTTGATGTCGATAAGGTGGACCTGATCAACAGCGGCTATGCGACGCCGATCATCGCCGCGGCGCTGCCGATCGCCATGCAGCACGACATGGTGCTGATGGGCCTCTTCGGGCTCGCCAACAACGCCAAGCTCAATTACGACAAGTACTTCAGCATGGCGCCGACCGGCGAGGATCCGGCGAACGCCGCGGCGATGCCGTTCTTCGACGTGGCCGACCAGCTCAGTCCCAAGCCGTCGACGATCGCCGTCATCACGCCTGACATTCAGTTTGGCCATTCCGTCCTGGAAGGCGTGCGCAACGCCGCGAAGGCGCGCGGCATGAAGGTCGTCTACGACCGCACCTTCCCACCGAGCATGACCGATTTTTCGACGGTCGTCCGCGAAGTGCAGGCGACCAATCCGGACCTTGTGATGGTCGGCACCCAGCCCGGCCAATCGATCAATGTCGCCCGCGCCATCGCCGAAGTCGGGCTGAACGCTCGGATGATCGGCGGCGCGATGACCGGCCTGCAGACAACCGGTTCCGAGACGATCCTCGGCCCGCAGATCAACGGTCTCGTCAACTTCGCCTATTGGCTTCCGGCGCCGAAGCTGCAATTCCCGGGCTCGATGGAGTTCCTTGCGAAGTACCAGGCGAGAGCGAAGGCGGAAGGCGTCGATCCGATCGGCTATTACGTCGCGCCCTGGGCCTACGCCGACCTCCAGATCCTCGCCGCCGCGGTCGAGGCGACGAAGAGCCTCGAGGGCGACAAGCTGGGCCCCTATATCCACGCCAACACGATCAAGACAATCATCGGCGACGTCCAGTTCGGGCCGGGCGGCGAGTGGGCGAAAGCGCGCGCTTTCCTGATCCAGTTTCAGAACGTCAAGAGCAAGGATGTCAGTCAGTTCTTGGGCACTGACCATCTGGTCGTCGTCGGACCGCCGGACATGAAGACCGGCGAGCTCGTCACGCCCTTCGCAAACGCGCGCCAGTGAGCGCGCTTGCCGCGGCGGGTCTACCTGCTGCGGCGGCGGCCTTCCCTCAAAGACTTCGCCCGTGCTCTCTTTCAATCTCCTGGCGAACGCGGTCGTGTCCGGCCTTCTGCTCGGCGGCTTTTACGCAGGCGTGGCGGCCGGCGCGACCATTTCGTTTGGCCTTCTCGACATCGCCAACATCGCCCATCCGGCGTTCGTTGTGTTCGGCGCCTATGGCGCCTTTCTCTTGAGCGAACGATTCGGGCTTGATCCGCTTCTCGCAGCGCTGATTGTCGTCCCCGTCTTCTATGTGGCGGGCTGGGTGGTCTTTCAGGTCTATCACCGGGCTTTCGAGCGGCGCGGAAACGATTCGATGCGCGGCCTCGCCTTCTTCTTCGGCCTCATGTTCGTTGGCGAGGTCGTCCTCATCCTGACATTCGGCGTCGACTATCGCTACACGTCCGCAGCTTACGCGTCGACGACGCTGAACCTTGGGCCGATTGCGCTGCCGCTCAGGCAGCTCATTCCCTTCATCGGCGCATTGGCGATCTTGGTCGCGGCGCAGCTTTTTCTGAAACGCACCTTCATTGGGCGCGCAATTCTGGGAGTTGCGCAGGATCCGACGGCTCTGCGTCTCATGGGCGCCGACCCGGTGCGCCTGAAGCGTATCGCCTTCGCCATCTCCATCGCGCTGGCTGGGGCCGCGGGAGCGCTGCTGCTGGTGCTCGAACCCGTCGAGCCGTCGATCGGGCGCGACTTCATCGGTCGGGTCTTCGCCATCGCCGTGCTCGGCGGCATGGGCAGCTTGCCGGGAACATTGCTCGCCGCCGTGCTTTTGGGCGTGATCGAGAATCTGACGTCGATCTTCGTGGGCGCATCCTGGGCGCCGGCGGTGGCGTTCGGCTTCCTGCTGCTCACTCTCGCCGTCCGGCCTTCCGGACTGTTCGGACGCTAGATGATCGCCTATCTTCGCTTCCTCGGGCTCGTCGTTCTCGCCGCCGCCGCGCTGTTCGCCGCGATGCGAGCCGTCGGCAACGACTATGTCTTCTACGCTGGCTACACGGTCCTCGAATATGTCGTGCTCGCATGCGCCTGGAATATCCTTGGGGGCTACGTCGGCTATGTGAATTTCGGGGTCGCGGCGTTTCTCGCGCTCGGCGCCTATACGGGCGTTGCGCTCGGCAAGATCGCGCCGCTCCCTTTGCCGGTGATGATGCTCGCGGGCGGCGTCGTCGCGGGGCTGGTCGGCCTCGGAACGGGCTACCTGACGCTGCGCCTGCGCGGGATCTTCTTTGCGATCGCGACCCTTGCGCTCGCAGTCGTGCTGCAGACCCTGATTACCAATTGGGATTTCGTCGGCGGGTCCGCGGGCGTCTACGCCATCCGGCCCAAGCACGTTCCGATCTTCGGCAGCTACATCGCGTATATGGTCTTCCTTATGCTGACGCTGGCGGTCATTGTCGTGGCGGTCAGCCGCGCGATCGAAACCTCCGGCGTCGGACTCGGCTTTGTCGCCATCCGCGACGACGAGGTCGCAGCGGAAGCGACAGGCGTTCCGACGCTTCGGCTGAAGCTTCTGGCCACAACTCTGAGCGGCGCGTTCATGGGCATGGCCGGGGCGCCCTTGCCCTATTACGTGACCTTTCTCGAACCGTCTTCGGCGTTCAATCTTTCCTACGCCGTGAACTCGATCGCGATGCCGCTCATCGGCGGCACCACGGCGTGGTTTGGGCCCGTGCTCGGGGCGCTTCTCCTTGGCATCGCCCAGCAGGTCGTCACCGTGACCATCTCCTCGGAAATCAACCTGCTCATCGTCGGCCTTCTCATGATCGGATTCGTCGTCCTCGCGCCGCAAGGGCTCATTGGCCTCCTCGGCCTGACGGGCAGGCGGAGGGCGGCGTGAGCGCGCTTCCCCTCTTTCGAGCCGAGAGCGTGACGAAGCGGTTCGGCGGATTCGTCGCGCTCGACAACGTCCACTTCCACGTCGGCGCAGGCGAGCGCGTGGGGTTGATCGGGCCGAACGGCTCCGGCAAGAGCACGTTCGTGGGCTGCGCCAGCGGCGCGCTCCGCAACGACACCGGCGCCGTCTGGTTCAAGGACCGGCGGATCGATCGGCTTCTGCCGCATCAGCGCGTGCGCGCGGGCCTCGTGCGCAGCTTCCAATTGCCGCGACCGTTTCGCGGACTGACGGTCGCCGACAACCTGCGCGTTCCGCTTTTCTTCGCAACGAAGGGAGGGAGCGAAGGCGTGATCGATGAAGCGCTTGAATTCGTCGGCCTCGCCGGTCGCCGCGCGGCGATGCCCGAGGACTTGACTCAAGTCGACTTGCGCAAGCTCGACCTCGCACGGGCGGCCGTAGCTCAACCGCAACTTCTTTTCGTGGACGAGGCGATGGCCGGACTCTCGCATTCCGAGGTCGACGAGATCATCGCCCTCATGATGCGCATGAACGAGCGTGGGGTCGCGATCGTTATGATCGAGCACATCATGCGGGCGGTGACGGCGTTCTCGCAGAGGCTGGTGGTCTTGGTCGCGGGGCGCAAGATCGCCGACGGCGAACCGGACGAGGTGCTTGCCAACGTCGAGGTCCAGAGAGCCTACCTTGGAGAATAGCCTCGCCATATCCGGCTTATCGGCGAGCTACGGCCACGTGCTCGCCTTGCACGACGTTTCGCTGACCGTTGGGGCGGGCGAGACGGTTGCGCTGCTCGGCACGAACGGCAACGGCAAGAGCTCGCTCATGAAATGCGTGATGGGCCTGCTCCGTCCGTCCGCCGGAAGCATCGTCGCGCTGATCGGCGGCGAATTGGTCGAACTTGTCGGACTGGCGACCGAGGAGATCGTCGCGCGCGGGGTGATCCTCGTCCCCGAAGGTCGCCATCTCCTGCCGAAACTCAGCGTCGAGGAGAATCTCTTCCTCGGCGCGCTCCGCCGCGAGGCGCGGCCCCACATCCGTCGCAACCTCGAAGCGAGCTACGATCTCTTTCCGCGTCTCGCGGAACGGCGAAACCAGGCCGCCGGCAGCATGAGCGGCGGCGAGCAGCAGATGATTGCGCTCGCCCGCGCGTTGATGGCGGAGCCGAAGATTCTCCTGATCGACGAGCCGTCGGTCGGCCTCGCGCCGATCGTCGTCAAGCTGGTGATCGACGCCATCGCCGAGCTCAAAGTCCGGCTCGGCCTGACCGTGCTCATGGCCGAGCAGAATTTTCACCAGGCGATCCGCGTGGCTGACCGGGGCTACGTCATCGTCCACGGCTCGATCGCGTTCGAGGGCAAATCCCCTGCCGAGCTTGGCGAGAATGACCTCGTGCGAAGGCTGTATCTCGGCCGATAACAAGGCGTTGGTCCTCAACGAAGGGCGGCTCCGGGCGGATGGCGAATCGACCCTGAGAGCCTTGTCCAATCGGTGTCGCCCCGTTCCGCCATTCGGTGGGCGCATTGAGCCCAACGGGGGTCCGCCCACGGGCGCCTGGACGTCTAACCGCAGCCTCCCTTACCGCTCCCGGATCGAGGCTGCGGCGTCGATCAGGTTGATCGGATGGACCCGCACGAAGCCGGCTTGCGGCCCCTCGACGTCGGCGATCAGAAGAATGGCGAGCGACGCGGTCAGGGGCAGAATCGCGTGCGTGGCCGAGGACAGCCGTTCGGCGCCGAAGCCGATCAGGAAATTGCAGCAGGCGGCCACGACGATGATCAGCAGCCAGACTTCGACCGGCAGCCGGTTCCGCCACGCCGCCACCGTGTAACCATAGGAGTTCAGGACGTCGTTCATGCCTTCGGCGACGAGCGCCGTGACCGCCGTCGGACTGGCTTTGGTCGCGGGCGCGATCGCCGCCCAGAGCGCGGTCATGGTGTTGGCCGTGTCGGCCGCGTTCTTCGCCAGCTCGTCGGAATCGAGGAGCGCGTAGAAGGCGATGCGTTCCTCGACATAAGCGCGCAGGAGCGGGCGCGCGCGCGATGCAGCGTCGGCCGGCATGAGGTCGAGCCGGAGGTATTCCGTGCCGATCGCGTTCGCCTCGGATTCCTCCAGGCTCTTGCGCAGGTCGTAGCGGCTGACCGCCATCGCAATGGCGAAGCCGATCAACAATCCGAGCAGCGTCATCATCGCATTGCGGACGAGATCGAATTCGGCCCGTTCGGCCGATGTCAGCTTGTGCCCATGGACGCGAGCGACCACCCCGGCCGCCGTGCTGCCGATGAACAGAATCAGCGTCGCGGAGAAAAACAAGAGCGGCCGATCGACGAGCCAGAGCATCCTAAAAGCGTCCATTTGAGGCTCTCGCCGCGCGGCCTTCGTCTTGCATCCAGCCTCGGGCGGGGGACGAGCGCACGAGCGACCCGCCTGCGTCGCCCCCTTGCCTTTGGGCCATTGGGTAAAGCAAATCGGTTCGCGATCAAACCTGTTTTCCGAAAGGCCTCTGTCTTTGTCCCCCTTTCCGCATCGCCTCATTTTCGTGCGCCACGGCGAGACGCCCTACAACGCCGAGAACCGGCTCCAGGGGCAGCGCGACATTCCGCTCGGGGCCCGCGGGCGCGATCAGGCGCGCGCGGTCGGGCGGACGCTGCGCGCCCGCCTGGGGCCCGACATCGACCGGCTCGAGGCGGCGGACGCCTTCGTCGCCTCGCCGCTCAGGCGCACGCGCGAAACGATGGAGTTCGCCCGCGACGCCATGGGCCTTCCGCCCAGCCGCTACCGGCTCGATCCCGCGCTGATGGAACTCACGTTCGGTGACTGGGAGGGCATGACCTGGCCGGAGATCTACGCGCGCGACCCCAAAGGCTGCATGGCGCGCCGCGCCGACAAATGGGACTTCGTGCCGCCGAAGGGCGAGAGTTACGCCATGCTCGCCGGGCGCCTCGAGCCGTGGCTGAAGTCGCTCACCGCCGACGCCTTCGTCGTCTCGCACGGGGGCGTGGCCCGCGCGCTGATGACGCTGATCGCCGGCGTTCCCGCCGAAAAGGCGGCCGAGGCCCCGATCGTCCAGGGCCGGGCGCTCGCGTTCGAGAAGGGCGAGTGCGCGTGGATCGACTGACGAAGCCGCCCGAGGCGAAGCGAGGCCCCGAGATCTCGAGCGCGACCATCCTTCTCTTGGCGGCGGCTTGCGGGCTCATCGTCGCCAACATCTATTACGGGCAGCCGCTGGCCGGCCCGATCGCCGCCGCGCTCGGCCTCGCGCCCGGCGCGGCCGGGCTGATCGTGACCTTGACCCAGATCGGCTATGGCGTCGGGCTCATTTTCATCGTGCCGCTCGGCGACCGGTTCGAGAACCGGCGGCTGGTCGTTCTCTGCGTCGCCGCGAGCGCGCTGGCGCTGGGGCTCGCGGCGATCGCGACCTCGGCGCCGGCCTTTCTGGCGGCGATGGGCGCGGTCGGGCTCGCCTCCGTCGCCGTGCAGATTCTGGTTCCGCTCGCCGCTCACCTCGCTCCGGAGGCGATCCGCGGGCGGGTCGTGGGACTGGTGTCGAGCGGCCTGATGATCGGCATCATGGCGGCCCGACCGGTCGCGAGCTTCATCGCCTCGGCCTCCTCGTGGCGCGTGGTGTTTGCCGCCTCGGCCGCGCTCATGATCGCGCTCGCGCTCCTTTTGTCGCGGACGCTTCCCGTTCGCAGGCCGCAGACGCGGCTCGGATATGGGGCGCTGATCGGATCGATGGCGCGGCTCGCCGCCGCGACCCCGACCTTACGCCTGCGCGCCTTCTACCAGGCGTGTCTGTTCAGCGCCTTCAGCCTGTTCTGGACCACCTCGCCGCTCCTGCTTGCCGGCGCCCACTACGGGTTCACGCAACGCGGCATTGCGCTGTTCGGCGTGGCGGGCGTCTCGGGCGCCGTCGCCGCGCCGATCGCCGGCCGGCTCGCCGACCGCGGCCTGACCGGGCCCGCGACGGCCGGCGCAATCGTCCTTGTCGTGGCGGGGTTCCTCCTCACGATTGTCGCGCCGCAAGGCTCCTCGATGGCGCTCGCCTTGCTCGTCGTCGCAGCCGTCGCCATCGATTTCGGCGTCCAGGCCAATCTTGTGCTCGGGTTCCGCGCGGTGTTCGCGCTCGAGCCGGAAGCGCGCGGCCGGCTCAACGCCGTCTATCTCGCGACCTTCTTCCTCGCGGGCGCGATCGGCTCGGCGGTCGGCGCCTGGGCCTATGCGCACGCCGGCTGGCCGTTGGCGAGCGCCATCGGACTCGCATTTCCGCTCGTGGCGATGGCGTGCTTCGTGTGGCGGGCGGCGCGCGGGCGCACCTGAGCGGCGCGGGGTCGGGAGGAGCGGCGTCTCACGGCCGACGGCTCTTGGGGAGGCGCATCCGAAAGAAGCGCGCGCCATTGGACCGGCGCTTTGCTATCCAAGGGGGGCGGAGGCGCGGAGGGGCGAATCGCATGCAACGGGAACTGTCGCTGTTCGTGGGCACGTTTACGACGCTGCTCGCCATCATCAATCCGCTCGAGGTGCTGCCGGTCTACCTGCAGCTCCTCTTCGGCAAGGACGAGCCGACCCACCGTGCCGTGGCGCGCAAGTCGTGCGTCTACGCGCTGCTGCTCTGCTTCTTCTTTCTCGTCTTCGGCACGCTGATGCTGCGCATCTTCGGCGTGCCGCTCGCCATGGTTCGCGTGGTCGGCGGCATCATCCTGATGAAGATCGGCTTCGAGCTGTTCACGCCGGACAAGGGCGGCGGGATCGCGGGCGCGGACGCCGCCGGTCCCGACGCCAACATCGCCTTCGTCCCGCTCGCCATGCCGCTGATGTTCGGCCCGGGCGCGATCGCCACCATCATCGGCATGACGGCGACCATCAAACAGTCGAGCGAGGAGATGCTGTCGTTCGTCGCCATCGCGGCGGCGATCGTCGTGACCATGGTCGTCACCTACGTCTGCCTCGCCTACGCCGACCGGCTGACGAAATGGCTGGGGCCGATGGGGATCGACGCGACCACCCGCATCGTTGGCTTCTTCGTCTCGGCGATTGGGGTCGGGCTCATCTTCGACGGCGTGATCGAGGCGCTGCAAATGCACGGCATCACCTGACTGCACTGACCGCTGAGGCCGCTCGTCTCCGACCGCTGCCGCCGGGTCTAGCGGGAGGCGTCGCCGGCGGGGTTGGGCGGCCCGGCGGCGTCGCGCACATGCACCACCGCCACGCTGTCGGAATAGAGCCGCCGCCAGCCCGGTTCGCGATCGAGGAAGGGGACGATCCGCTCGTTCGGCGGAAAGATCGTCCAGGCGATGCGATAGCGGGCGAGCGTCGCCTCGACCGAGGCCGGGTCGCCGCCGGCGACCTTGTCGTAGAGGCCGAGCATGGCGCCGCCGTACATGTCGGCCCGCCCGTCGATGAATGGCCGCACATGGGCGAAGATCAGATAGCCGCCGAAACGGTAGCCGTTGAGGACCGGCTGCTCGCGAAGCTCGGCCGGCACGGCAGCGAGCGCCGCCATCGGCGCGCCGGGACCGTCGCTCCGCTCGATCGGGGAGGCGACGAGCAAGGCCGCAAAGGCCAGCGCAGCAGCGAGGCTCGCGGAGAGCGCGACCCGCTGAACGAGCGCCGCCTCGTCGGGAACGGGTGCCCCGATCGCCTGGGCGATCGGCCGCGCCAGCAGCATCGGCGCGACGAGCCCCAGCAACTGCGCGTGGCGCGTGTGGGCGAGGGTCATGGCGAGGAGCGCGGCGACGAGCGCGACGCGGATCGGCGGCGCCGCCATCGGGCGGGCGAGCGCAAAGCCGACGAGGGCGATCAGCGCGATCTCCATCGGGGAGGGATGGGCAAAGTCCTGCGGCGCCCATTCGCCGATGCGCGACAGATGCTCGAGGCCGAGCAGCCGGAACGGGAAGAGGAGCGCTTCGAACCCGAACGGATTGACGAGCGCCGCCGCCGTGGCGGCGCAGGCGAACACGGCCCAGCCGCGGCCGGACGAAAGGCGCGCGCCGCGCGGCGCGGCGCCCACCGCTTCCGCGGCGAACGGGCCGATCAGCGCGAGGCCGAAGATGAAGCCGCCGTGCATGTTCGACCATGCCGTCATGAGGAGCGCGAGTCTGAGAGGCGGCGCAGCGCCGCGGTCGCGCGCGGCGAGAAGCGCCGCGGTCCACAGCGCAGCCAGCGGCAGCACGAGTACGTGCGGACGGGCGAGCAGCGTCGGCGTCCAGAGCCCGACGCCGAGCGCGAGGACGACGCCGAGCGCCGCGCCCGAGAGATCGCGGGCGAGCCTGACGCCCAGGACGAGCGCGGCTGAGGCGGCCGCAACCGCGGTCAGGAGCGCGACGCCGCTCCAGCCGCCGGCGCGAAAGGCCAGGGCGAGACAAACCTCGGACAGCCACTCATGCGCCGTCCACGGGGCGCCCGGCATGGAATAGCTGTACGGATCGGCGCGCGGGACGGCGCCGTGGTCGAGGATCCATTCGCCGGTCGTCAGATGCCACCACGTGTCCCCGTCATTGAACACGCCGGGCGAGAAGGCGGCGACGGCGAAGAGCGTGGCGACGACGAGCGCGACGATGAGGCCCGAGGCGCGAGCGTCGGAGGATTCCGAGCGGGCATAGGGCAGGGCGAGGGACATAGGCGCTCAGGGTGGCGGAATCGGAATAACTTGGAGTTAAGAGCCGCCGAGGTCGGGGCGCGACGTGAAGCGGAGATCGGCGCGGGCCCTGCAGCGGCGATTTGCCGCGTTGCCGAGACAGCCTGGGAGCGGCAAGAGGGCCCATACAAGGCAGCGCGCTGTCCGGCGACGCGCAATATGGAAGCTTTGACCGTCGAGCCCGTCGCCGCAGTCGTGACGCTTGACCGGAAAAATCCAAGGAGAGCGCGAACCTCCGCGCAAACCTGTCGCACTTAGGGGCGGCGTCGATCCTTGGCGCGGAAGAACGAGGACAAGGGAGTCCACGTTATGAGAGTCTTGGTGTGCGGTGGCCGCGACGGCAAAGACAGCGATTTTGTGGGGAAGACTTTGGACCGTCTGCTCGCGGCTCGCGGGCCGTTCGAGCGGCTTCTTCACGGAGACGCGCGAGGCGTGGACCGCATGGCGGGCAAGTGGGCGCGGGAGCACGGCGTCCTCGAATGGGACTTTCTGCCGGAGTGGCACCGGGTCGACCCGGAGGACGGCTTGAGCCGCAATCAGCGGATGATCGAGGCCGGCTCCCCCGATCTCGTCGTCGCGTTTCCCGGCGGAGTGGGCACGGAAAACATGATCGAAATGGCGAAAGCCGCACACATCGAGGTCATCCAGATCCCCGCGCCGCCGAAGTCCAGCGCCTGAAGCGAGCAATGCGGCCGGTCGGGGCGTCCGCGAAAAGACGGACCCCTTGTCGCGAGGGCATGCGGGCGCCGGCGGCGGCAAAGCGGCGCCGAGCGCCTGGCGGTCGTCGTCGCGCGCTATCCGGCGAGACGGGACGCCAAGCCGGATCGGCAAGCGGTCGCGAACCTGCCCGAGGGTCGCTGGGTCTACGCCTTTCGCGGCCGCGAAATCGACGTCCGCTCGCCCTTCCGCGAATGGCTCGGGCCGCTGCCGGTCGCCGTGCTGACCGAGGCGTAAGCGGTTCGACGCCGAGGCGTCTTGGCTTTGCTTGGCAGGCGCCTGGGCCAAGTGTAGGCGTCTATCTCGACGACCACGGCTATCGATGAGGCGAGCCATGCTGACGACCAAGCGCAAGCCGGCCACGGTCGGCGAGATTCTGGTCGAGGAGTTCATGCAGCCGATGGGGCTTACGCAGGCCGCGCTGGCCGACGCCATGGGCGTTCAGCGTAAGCACGTCAGCGAGCTGTGCAACAGCCGGCGGAATGTGACGGCGGCCACCGCCCTCATCCTGGCGCGCATGTTCGGCAACAGCCCCGATTTCTGGCTGAACGTCCAGCGGCGCAGCGATCTGTGGGAGGCGATGAACAGCCCTCGACAGCGCAAGCGAATCGAACGCTCGAAGCCATTGGGCGCCGCGGCATGAACTTACCCAGCGCGTGATCGCGGCGCCGCGTCCTGGCCGGCCGATCAGGCATGACGTCGAGACGTCGAGCGTTGCGACGATTGGCCGGAAGGCATGTCCCGGTCTTGCTCTCGGGCGCTTCGCTTGGCGGGAGACGCCTCGAACGTGACCGCCGCCAAGGGCGAGGCGTGCTTCGATCATGGCGTCGAGGGGTTCATCGAGCTTTTGCGCGACGTCCATGCTTTCGATCTTTCCCGCCTCGCCGGCGGCCCGCGCGCGCGGTGAGTTGGGCTAACGTGCCGATGGTTCCAACGCCGTCGTGAGGACTCTTGTGGCAACCAAACGCCGTCGTGAGGGCTCTTGGGGCAACCAAATGTAAAGAGTTGGCTAACGCTTTACGGCGCATTCTTTTTAGCCTATTTCGTTCTTGATTTGTTCCGAGGCAAGATGGCGGCGAACAGCGACATTGAATGGACCGACGCGACGTGGAACCCCGTCACCGGCTGCACGAAGATCAGCGCCGGTTGCGATCATTGCTATGCTGAGCGCTTTTCGGAGCGCTTTCGTGGGGTGGAGGGGCATCCGTTCGAGACAGGCTTTGACCTGACGCTTCGACCGGAGCGGCTAAAGCAGCCGGCCGCTTGGAAGCGGCCGCGCATGATTTTCGTGAACTCGATGAGCGACCTCTTTCATAAGAAAATTCCGCAGCGCTTCATCTCGGCGGTCTTCGACACTATGGAAAGCGCCGACTGGCATACGTATCAAATCCTAACGAAGCGCAGCTCGCTGATGCAGCGTTTTGTTAATGAGCGCTATGAGGACAAGCCCGCGCCGCAGCATATATGGTTTGGCGTCTCGGTCGAAAACGCCCAGGCGACGTCCCGCATCGACCACTTGCGCAAGGCGAACGTCAGCGTCCGTTTCTTGTCTGTCGAGCCGCTAATCGGGCCTGTGGGTCGCCTTGACCTCGACAACATCGCTTGGGTCATCGTCGGCGGCGAAAGCGGATGGGGCGCACGGCCGATGAGAGCTGAGTGGGCGCTCGAAGTGCGTGACCAATGCGTCGACGCTGGAGTCCCCTTCTTTTTCAAGCAGTGGGGCGGACGTTCGCCGAAGGCTGCGGGTCGCCTGCTTGAGGGGCGTGAATGGAATGAATTTCCTGTCGCCGGGCCCATGCTTTCTCCTGCTCCCGAGCTCCGAGCCTCGTTATGAGCGAGATTGCTTTTGAGCCTGACGAAATCGGGCCATGGTCGGAGATTAAGCTCGAGATCATCGAGAAATACGGCCCGGCCTATACGCAGGCGTTTTCCGGCAGGGGGCGAAATCTACAAAAATTCTACATTGATGGATTCAGTGGAGCGGGACTCCACGTGTCCAAGGCCACTAAAAAGAAGATCGAGGGCAGCCCAGCTCGTGCCCTGAAGGTCGCGCCGCCTTTCGACGGCTATTTTTTCATCGACCTCAATAAGGATAAGACCGAGTACCTTCGTAAACAGTGCCGAGGCCGCACCAACGTCGCAATCTTTACCGGTGACTGCAACCAGCGTCTTATCGACGACGTGCTGCCCAAGATCAAATACGAGCTGTTCACACGCGCTTTGTGTCTGCTCGATCCCTACGGCATGCACCTGAATTGGGACGTTATCCAGATGGCCGGGCGGTCTCGTGCCGTCGACATGTTTCTCAATTTCCCGATCATGGATATCAACCGCAACGCGCTCACGCGAAATCCAGATAAGGCCACCCCGGACAGCATCGAGCGCATGAACCGCTTTTGGGGTGACGATTCTTGGCGCAAAGTTGCTTACGTTGAGAGTGCGCAGCAAAGCCTTTTTGGATATCCATCCGATCTCATCAAGCAGGACAACGAGACGATTGCAGAGGCCTTCCGCGAGCGGCTGCGCGAGGTCGCTGGATTCACCTATGTCCTAGAGCCGTTGGCAATGAAGAATAGCAATAATGCTGTTCTATACTATCTTTTCTTCGCCACTGCAAGCAAGACCGCGGACAAGATAATTCGTGACATATTTAATCGCTATCGCTGATACATGGCGAGTTTACAAGTTGAGTTTGTTCGTGAATCCGTCGCCAATTCCGTTGAGGCAAGAATGAGCGCGCAGGCGGATAGGGAGGTTCGCCCATGACCGCCCGCCGCTCCGGCAGCGCCGACCTGCCGCTGCACGGCGGGCGCGTGCCGCGCTGGCTCGGCGAACGAATGACCCGGCTCGGCGCGGTCATCGCGCAGGCGATCGTCATCGAATACGGCCGCGACGAGTTCCTGCGCCGGCTCGCCCATCCGTTCTGGTTCCAGTCGTTCGGCGCCGTCATGGGCATGGACTGGCATTCGTCGGGAATCACGACCTCCGTCATCGGGGCCTTGAAGCGCGGGCTCAATCCGCTCGCCGGCGAACTCGGCCTCAATGTCTGCGGCGGGCGCGGCGCGCATTCGCGCGAGACGCCGCACGAGCTCGTCGCGATCGGCGACAAGGTCGGCTTCGACGGCGCCGCGCTCGCCACCGCGAGCCGCCTCGTCGCCAAGGTCGACAGCGCCGCCGTGCAGGACGGCTTCGACCTCTATCTGCACGGCTTCATCGTCGCCGACGACGGGCGCTGGGTCGTCGTCCAGCAGGGGATGAACGGCGACGCGCGCCAGGCGCGCCGCTACCATTGGCAGTCCGAGGGCTTAAGGAGCTTCGTCGAGGCGCCCCACAGCGCCATCGACGGCGAAGGGCAGGGGGTGATCGTCAACCTGACCGACGCGCGGGCGGACGCCTCGCGCCGCCGGCAGATCGACCTTCTGAGCGATCTCGGCCCCGACGGCGTCGAGCGCCAGATCGCGAAGCTCGAAGGCGCGAAGGCGCCCGAGCCGCCGCTTCAGCCGTTCCTGCCGCATCTCGTCATGCCGGCCCATCACGACGTGCGCGCAGGCGACATCGTCGCGCGCCGCCTGCACGCAGGCCTCGCAGCGGCGGCCGACCGCGGCCCCAAGGATTTCGCCGAGCTTCTGCTCGTCCCCGGGGTCGGGGCGCGCACCGTGCGGGCGCTCGCCCAGGTCGCCGAGGTCGTGCATGGCGCGCCCTACCGCTTCTCCGACCCGGCGCGTTTCTCGGTCGCCCACGGCGGCAAGGACCGCCATCCGTTCCCGGTGCCGCTGAAAGTGTACGACCGCACGATCGCGGTGATGAAGGCGGCGGTGACGAAGGCCAAGCTCGGCGAGACCGAGGAGCTTGGCGCGATCCGGCGGCTCGACGCCGAGGCGCGCCGGCTCGAGCGGCACGCTGAGGGACCTTCGGTCGAAGCCCTGTTCGCCGAGGAGCGCGCCCGCTCGCACGAGTTCAGCGGCATGAGCGTGTTCGGGCCGGAGCCGGCGCCCGACGCTGAGGTCGCGCCGCGCCGGCCGGCCAGCGGTCAGTCCTGATCCAGCTTCGCGCGTGACAGTCGAGCCTCGGACGCGGGGCGAATCCATGCGCATGTCGATCCTGGGACTGCTGGCGCTGAGCCTCACGGCTTGCGCGCCCGCTTGGCCCTCCATGCCCTATGCGCGGCAGGCCTCGCTCCCCTACGCCGCGTGCGGCGACATGGCCCGGTTGCGCGCCAACCTGACCGGCAATCCCGGCGTGACGCCGGAGAGCGACGCCATCCTCAGGCGCCTCGGCGTGCGCTGCGTCGCCCCCTATCCGCCGCCGCCGGCCATACGCGCCCGGTACTGACGGCCGCCGCCTGGCGGAGCGGCGGCAACTGGCGCCCGGGCGTCCGGCGCCTATATCGTGCCGCATGCCTTTCTGCCGCTCTCGCGCCGCATGGACCTGATCGCGCCGACCGACCGCGGCCTCTATTGCGAGGCCGGCGACTTTTATATCGACCCGTGGCGGCCGGTTTCCCGCGCCGTCATCACCCATGCGCACGCCGATCACGCCCGCTTCGGCTCAGACCTCTACGTCTGCCATCCGCTGACCGCGCCGATCCTGAAAAAACGCCTCGGCGACGTGGCGATCGAGTCCGCGGACTACGGCGAGGTCCTGAGCCGCAACGGCGTCGAGATCTCGCTCCATCCGGCCGGCCATGTGCTGGGCTCCGCGCAGGTCCGCGTGGCGCACGGCGGCGAGGTCTGGGTCGCGTCCGGCGATTACAAAACCGAGGCTGACGGGGTCGTCGCCAGCTTCGAGCCGCAGCGCTGCAACGTCTTCATCACGGAATCGACCTTCGCCCTGCCGATCTACCGCTGGCGGCCGCAAGCGGCGATCCTGGGCGAGATCGAGGGCTGGTGGCGGGAGAACGCCGCCGCCGGTCGCGCCAGCGTCCTCTACGCCTATGCGCTCGGCAAGGCCCAGCGCGTGCTCGCCCGGATCGACGCCTCGATCGGCCCGATCGTCTGCCACGGCGCGGTCGAGCCGATCAACGCGATCTATCGCGAGGCGGGCGTCGCCCTGCAGCCGACGCGGCTCGCCACCGAGGTCGCGGACAAGGGCGTCTTCGCCGGCGCGCTGATCGTCGCGCCGCCAATCGCCGCCCGGAGCGCCTGGCTCAAAAGGTTCGGCGATTATTCCGACGCGCTGGCGAGCGGCTGGATGCAGGTCCGCGGGAACCGGCGCCGGCGCGGCCTCGACCGAGGCTTCGCGCTGTCCGATCACGCCGACTGGCCGGGGCTCCTCGCGGCGATCGAGGCGACCGGCGCGCAACGAGTGCTTGCGACGCACGGCTCGGCGGCGGCGCTGGCGCGGTTCCTGACCGAGCGTGGCTTCGACGCCGGCGTCCTCGCCACCGTCTACGGTGGGGACGACGACGAGCCCGCGCCGGTCGCCGCATGAAGGCTTTCGCCGATCTCTACCGGCGGCTCGAGTCGGCGACGTCGATCCGCGCCAAGCAGACGGCGCTGGTCGAGGCCTTCTCGGCGGCGAAGGCGGACCCGGCGCAATGGGCGAGCGCCGCCTGGATGGTCTATTTCCTCGCCGGCGGAAAGCCGCGCCAGACCGTGCCGACGCGCCTGATGCGCCGTCTCGCGATCGAGGGCTCGGGGCTGCCCGAGTGGCTGGTCGAGGAATCCTACGCCAATGTCGGCGACCTGGCCGAGACGCTGGCCCTGTTGCTGCCGGAGGGGGCCGGCGACGATCAGACCTCGCTCGATCACTGGATGCGCGAGCGCCTGCTGCCGCTGCCGGCGCTCGACGAGGAGACGCGCTATGCGCGGCTCACGGGCTTTGTCGCGGCGCTGCCCCAGGATCAGCGGCTCGCCTTCTTCAAGCTGATCACCGGCGAGTTGCGGGTCGGCGTGTCGCGGCTCCAGGTCGTGAAGGCGCTGGCCGAGGTCGCTGGCGTCGACGAAAGCCGGATGGCGCAGCGCATGATCGGCTACGCCCAGGCGCGCCGCATTCCGAGCGCCGACGACTTCGCCGCGCTGGTCGCCGACACCGATCTTGCGGAGGGGCAAGCGCTCGACGCCGGGCGCCCCTTTCCCTTCTATCTCGCGCAGTCCTGGCAGCGCCCGCTGGACGACATGGCTTCGGTCCTCGGCGCGCCGGACAAATGGATCGTCGAGTGGAAGTTCGACGGCATTCGCGCTGAGCTCGTCAAGCGCGGCGACGCCTGGCGGCTCTGGTCGCGCGGCGAGGAACTGATCTCCGACGCCTATCCCGACCTCGAGCCGCTCGCCCGGGCGCTCCCTTCCGGGGTCGCGCTCGACGGCGAGCTCGTCGTCCTGATCCCGCCGGCGGGCGAAATGCGCGCCTGCTCGCTCGACGGGCTCGCGCCCTTCGCCAGCCTGCAGCAGCGCCTCGGCCGCAAGGCGATCAGCGATAAGACTTTGCGCGAATTGCCGGTCGCCCTGATCGCCTACGACCTCCTCGAACTCGATGGCCACGACCTGCGCGGCGAGCCGCAGCGCGAGCGGCGGGCGAAGCTCGAGCGGCTGGTCGGCCGCATGCTCGACGAGGCGGCGGGGCGAGGCGAACGGTTGCCGCTCCGCCTCAGTCCCGAGGTCTCGGCGGAGAGCTGGCAAGGCCTTGCCGAAATCCGCGATCAGGCGCGCGCGCTCGGACGCGAGGGGCTGATGCTGAAGGCGCGCGAGGGCGCCTATGGCGTCGGGCGGCGCAAGGGCGACGATCGCACCGACGTGTGGTGGAAGTGGAAGCTCGACCCGATGAGCGTCGATGCGGTGCTGATCTACGCCGAGCGCGGCCACGGCCGTCGTTCGGGAGTCTATAGCGACTACACCTTCGCCGTCTGGAACGAAGCCGAGGAGGCGCCGGGCCGCGAGCTCGTGTCCTTCGCCAAGGCCTATTCCGGCCTCTCCGACGCCGAGATGCGCGAGATGGACGCGATCATCCGCAAGACCACGGTCGAGACCTTCGGCCCGGTGCGCCGGGTGACGCCGACCCAGGTGTTCGAGCTCGGCTTCGAGGGCATCGCGCCGAGCCGGCGCCACAAGAGCGGCGTCGCCGTGCGCTTCCCGCGCATGCTGCGTTGGCGGCGCGACAAGCCGGTCGCCGAGGCCGACACGCTGGCGAACCTGCGCGCGCTGCTGCCCGCGGGCGCCGATGGCTGATGCGCGCGTTCTTACCGTAAGAACCTCAGGCGGCGGCGGGGACCTTTCTGCGCAGCCGGTGGCCAACTCAGGACGAGGCGCAAGGGCGGCTTGGGAGTCGCTTGACTTTTCATACCTTACGCTAAGCCTTTGAAATCGTTAGAGTCCTGTTCGAAGAATTGCTCTGGGCGGTCCGTAACCCGTTGAAAATACAGCACTCTTGTCAGAAAACCGCGGTCGTGGCCGGCGGCCCGATCGGGAGGAGCCGCTGGATCCCAAGGGGGGAACAATGCCGCGCCCGGCTTACACGAAAGTTCCGGTCGCCAGGCGGCGGCGGGGACCTTCGTGCGCAGCGGGTAGACCGGGACTTTCGTGCGCAGCGGGTCGGCGCAGCCGGCGGCCAACTCAGGACGAGGCGTGGCTTAGGCAGTTGCCTTTCAACTGTAACATCGACCTCACCGGCCCGAAGGGCAAGCAAACTGTTTTCGAGACGCAGGACGGTCGGCGCGCGGTATGCGACTGCTTGTCGGCTTTGGGCCGATGGAGAAATCCGCGCCGAGCGGAGCGAACTTCAGACCGTCGCCGTCATTCTCGGGCGGCGGCGCGCGATGGCGCGACGGGAAGCCGCTGCAGCCTCCTGCTTTACGCCGGCAAAACAACGTGCGAGCGGTAGGCTCGGCAGCACCTAGTGACGTGCGTCAGTCAAATCGCAGGCGTTCTCCTTCCCCCCTTGTGGGGGAAGGCGGGGATGGGGGGTCTCGCTGACCTTGCAAATTGAGGTCTCGCTCTTTTGCGATGATAGGGCGGCGCGACCCCCCTCCCTAACCCTCCCCCACAAGGGGGGCGGGGATGTCGACTCCCTTCGATTTGGTTGAAGCGGGCGACTAGACTTCGGAACCGAGGAGGAGGCTAAGGAAATTGGATCAGTCGCTGGCTACCGCGCTCGTTGTCACCAGCGTAATCACCGGGGGCGGCGTCGTTGGGCTCGTGCTCCAGCGCCTCCTGCCGGAGCGCTACACGGCAGACAAGGCCCGCGACATGATTGGCGGCGTCGTCGGGCAGCTGACGCTCCTGCTCGTGCTGGTCAACGGCCTCCTCATCTGGACGGCCTATGGCGTCTACAGCACGCAGCAGACCGAACTGCAAACCATCGCCGCCCGGTCGCTCGAATTCGATCTCGAGATGCGCCATTTCGGGCCCGAGGCGGACAAAGGGCGCGACCTGCTGCGGCGCGATCTCGACTGGGCGCTCGACCAGTTCTGGGGCGACGACCGGTCCAGCGCCGCAGCCTACGACGCCTCTTATAACGTGATGAGCGACATGAACGTCTTCTTCGACAGCCTGGACGCGAAGACGCCCGCGCAACAGAATCTACTCGCCGCGGCGCGCGCGAATTACGCCTTCATTGGCGAGCAGCGGCTCCTCATGTCGCTGCAGGCGGCGACCCCGGTCGCCTGGCCGCTGGTCTACGCCGTTACCTTCTGGTCTTGCCTCATGTTCGGCGCCATGGGGCTTTTGTCGAAATTGAGCCCGACGTCGCTTGCGATGCTCGTCCTTGGCAGCGCGTCGATCGGGCTTGCGATCTTTCTAATCCTTGAGTTCAGTACGCCGTACACCGGATCCATCCGCGTCTCGCCGGAGCCCCTCGAACAGGCGATCGTGCAGCTTGGCCAGCCGAGCGCCCCGGCGCAGCCAAAATGACACCGCCCCCTCGCGGCCCATTCGAGCCGGGGCCGAGCGACGGCGGGGATCAGAGTCCCCTCTTGGGCGCCCCGCCGGTGAGTGGGGGCGCACGCGTCTTTACGCGAGCGCTGCGCCCCCGGCGCGCTTCAGCTCTTCGGCGTGAGGCTGCCCGGACCATTTGGCGTCGCAATCGCCGTGCAGGTCCCCTTGACGACGAGCCTGAAAGAATTGCCCTGATAATCGGCCGCGCTCGTGCCGGCGCAGTTTGTGCCGGGGCCTGCGGCGCAGTCGTTCTGGCCCTTGAGCGCGACGCCGAAGCACTTTTCGAACTTGCCGGTGTTTAGTGCGTCCGCAGTCTTCGCCTGGCGCTTCTGCATCGCATCCTGGGCGTCGGCCGAGGACGCGGCGAGCGCCCCGACGGCCATGGCGACGGCGCCGGCCAGAAGCGCAGACATCTTGGCGTTTGTCATATTCGTGCCTCCGAAATGAAAGACTTCTTCCCAAGCTCTATCGGCCCGAAACCAAAGTGAACCGACATGGCTTGCGCGCTTAGAGTTCGACCGCCAGCCGGCCGGCGTTACAAGAGCCGATCGGAGCGGGCGCGCAACCCAAAATTAACACGGTCGAAAGTCTGAGCTAGAAAAGGCCTGCATCGTTTCACGCTGTCCTGGAAAGGGAGCTTCGCCATGGCGCACTACAAGATTCTCAGCGACGACGAGATCCGGTCCGCGCTGGCCAGCCTGCCGGACTGGTCGGTCAACGCGCCCAACATCGAAGCGACGTTCACGCTGAGGACGTTCCGCGACGCGATCGCCTTCATCGTCGAGGTGGCGATCGAGGCCGAGGTGATGAACCACCACCCCGAGTTCAAGAATTCCTACAACATCCTCTCGTTCTCCTTCTGCACGCACGACGCCGGCATGAAGATCACGGACCTCGACATCGAGACCGCAAGGAAGATCAGCGCCCTCGCCCGGCGCTTCGAGGCGATGCCGTAGAATTCCTTCCCGCCTTTGAAGGCCGGTCGCTATCCTTCCCCAGCTCTGCTGCGGAAGGTGGCGCGAAGCGCCGGATGGGGTGTGGTCCGCCGCTGCATCTTTGGGTCGGATTGCGCGACCGTCACCTCGAGCCTTAACCGAACTATCCCCTGCTTTCCGCACCCCATCCCGCCCTCCGGGCCACCTTCCCCGCTCCGCGGAGAAGGAGGCGCGAGGGCTTCAAACTCGAAGAACCACCCCATGACCGAGAAGACCGTCTTCGCCGGCAAGACCGCCATCGTCACCGGCGGCGGGGCGGGGATCGGCTTTGCGGTCGCCCGCGCCTTCGCTCGCGAGGGCGCGAACGTCGCCATCGCCGGTCGAACCGAAGCCACGCTCGCTCGCTCCGCGGCGCTGATCGAGGAGATGGGCGGCGACGTCCTGGTCATCCCCGCCGACGTCGGCCTCGCCGCCGACTGCGCGCGGATCGTGGCCGCGACGGTCGAGCGCTTCGGCGCGGCCGACATTCTCGTCAACAACGCCGCCCATTTTGTGCTTGTTCCGCTGCTCGACGCCGACGCCGAGGCGGCGGCGAGGTTTTTGAGCGTCAATGTCGCCGGGCCGCTGCACTGCGCCCGCGCCTTCGCCGCAGAGGCGATTGCGCAGGGGCGCGGCGGGACGATCGTCAACGTCAGCAGCATCGCCGGCAGCCGCCCCGCGCCGGGCTGCGGGCTCTATTCGGCCTCCAAGGCCGCGCTCGACATGTTGACGCGCTCGATGGCGCTCGAATGGGGCCCGAAGGGCGTCAGGGTCAACGCGGTCGCGCCGGGCCATGTCGCGACCGAGGGTGTGCTCGAGGATTTTCAGGCCGGTCGTCTCGACGAGGCGAAGATGCTCGCCTCGATCCCCGCCCGCCGCATCGCCGACGTCGACGACATCGCCGACGCGGTCCTGTTCCTCAGCTCCGATGCGGCGCGGCACATCATGGGGCAGGCGCTCGCGGTCGACGGGGGCGAGGGTTTTTAGCGCGACGGCCAGGACAATATTCCGGCCACGGGTTTCAGAACTCCTTCCAAACCTCCTTTGGTTCCGCCGCCATGGCCGCGGAACCTTCGGCGCGAAGACCCGCGGAACGGCGGCGGCTGCGCGGCTCGGAGGCTGACGGCCGGCGGACGGGCGTGTCCTTGAACGCATGAGGCGCCGCCTCCTTGAGCGCAGCCCGCAGAGCGCCTTGGCTCGTCCGGTCTCCGACCGAAAACGCAGCGATCAAGCCCGACAGCTTTTCGCCTTCGGCCGACAGGGTCTGCGACGCGGCCGAGGCTTGTTCGGCCATGGCCGCGTTCTGTTGCGTCATCTTGTCCATCTGGCCGACCGCGGTGTTGACTTCCTGCAGGGCTGTCGCCTCCTCCTGCGCGCCGGCCGCGATTTGGGCCACGAGCCCATTGATGTCCGAGACTTTCGCCAGGATGCGCTCGAGCGCCTGACCGGTTTCGGCGACCATTTTCACGCCGCCGTCCACTTCGGCCGCTGAATTGGAGATCAGCGACTTGATCTCCTTGGCCGCCTGCGAGGACCGCTGCGCGAGCGCGCGCACTTCCGACGCCACGACCGCGAATCCGCGCCCCGCATCGCCCGCCCGCGCGGCTTCGACGCTGGCGTTCAACGCGAGCAGGTTGGTCTGGAAAGCGATCTCCTCGATGACGCCGATGATCTGGCTGACCTGGTGCGAAGACTTTTGAATTCGACCAATCGCATCAATCGCGCGTTTGACGACTTCGCCGCCAGCTTCCGCTTCGCCTTTTGCGACGGAGGCGACATCGCGCGCCTGATTGGCGCCTTCGGCCGTCGTTGCGACGGTCGCCGTGATCTCGTTCAGGGCGGCCGCGGCTTCCTCGACGGTCGACGCCTGCTGTTCTGTCCGTCCCGACAAGTTGTTGGCGGCCGTCGAAATTTCGCGCGAACCGCTTTCAATCGCATCGGAGCATTCGGCCACCTGTGAAATGAGCGCTTTCAGTTTCCCGACCGAATTGTTGAAGCTGGCCCGCAAAGGCTCGAGGAAGGCAAAGAGGCGGTTTTCGATCTGCTGCTGCAAGTCGCCGTCGGCAAGCCTGCTCAAAGCCTGCCCGAGCTGCAAAACGGATTGAATCCGCTCCGTGACGTCGGTTGCGAATTTGACGACCTTCACGACCTTGCCGTTGGGATCAAGGATCGGATTGAAGCACGACTGGAGCCACACTTCCCGGCCGCCTTTGGCAAGACGGCGAAATTCGCCGGCGACGAACTCGCCCCGGCCTATTCTTTCCCAGTTCTCCACGTAGACCGAAGACTGGGCGTAGGCCGGATCGACGAACATCCGATGGTGCTGTCCGACAATCTCCTCGAGCCGATATCCCGTTATCTTCAAAAAGTTCTCGTTGGCCGTCAGGACGACGCCGTCAGGCGAGAAATCGATGACCGCCTGCGCGCGGCTTAGGGCGTCGACCCGGCTTTTATCGTCGGCCGCGCGCGTCATGGACGCGGTCAGATCCGTCAGAACATTGAGCACTTTGACGACCTTGCCGCCCCGTCCGAAAACCGGGCTGTAGCACGCCTGGATCCAGACTTCCTTGCCCTTTGCAATGCGCTTGCAGCATTCGTCCGTGTGGCATTCGCCACGACGGAGTTTCGCCCAGAATTCCTGGTATTCCCGGCTGCGAGCGTATTCCGGATCAACAAACGCACTTTGATGCTTGCCCTTGATGTCCGACCAGCTGAAACCCGAACATGGCGCAGAAGGTCTCGTTGGCGCCGATCACTTGGCCAGATGACGAATACTCGATTATGGCCGATGACTTTTGCACCGCCGCCAAGACGGCTTTTGCGTCGGACCTCGGAAGCAGACCAAACATCGACAACCTCTAGCACTAAGGGGGCAAAACGGATTTCGTCCGCGCGATCACGCTCGATTGGCGCCGATTCGGGGGACATGTCGGACACGCCGACCGCAGCAGGAGCGTCATGCAGACCGGGTCGACAGAGGGACACGGTCAGCTGCGTCGGAACCGGTATCAGGCGGAACTTAAGAATGCGTCATCCCCGCGGAAGCAGAGATCCAGAGCCCTCGGCGTCCTGATCGTCGGGCCAGGCCTCCCCGACTTGAAAACGCCGTGCCGCCGCGCGACATTCAGTCGCGCCGTCAGCGCCCTTGGAGGCTCACAATGCCCAGCAAGCTCGACCAACTCCGCACCATGACGACCGTCGTCGCCGACACCGGCGACATGGAGTCGATCCGCCAGTTCCGCCCGACCGATTCGACCACCAACCCCTCGCTCATCCTCAAGGCCTCGGAGCTTCCGGCCTACGCCCGGCTCGTCGAGGAGGCGATCGACTGGGGCCGCAGGACGCGCGCGCCGGTCGGCGACGTCACCGACCGCGTCGCCGTCAATTTCGGCGCCGAGCTCACCACGATCGTCCCCGGCCGGGTCTCGACCGAGGTCGACGCCGACCTCTCGTTCGATACGGAGGCGATGATCGCCAAGGCGCGCAAGCTGATCGGCCTCTACAAGGAGCGCGGGATCGGCCATGAGCACATCCTGATCAAGCTCGCCTCGACTTGGGAAGGGATCCAGGCGGCTCACACGCTTCAGGCCGAAGGCATCGACTGCAACATGACGCTGATCTTCTCGATCGCCCAGGCGATCGCCGCGGCGAACGCCGGCGCCTTCCTAATTTCGCCCTTCGTCGGCCGCATCCTCGACTGGCACGTCAAGGCGGGGCAGGGGCCGTTCGACGGCGAGACCGATCCGGGCGTGAAATCGGTGCGCGAGATCTACGCGTATTACAAGTCGTACGGCGTCAAGACGGTCGTCATGGGCGCCTCGTTCCGCAACACCGGCGAGATCGAGGCGCTGGCGGGCTGCGACCGGCTCACCATCTCGCCCCAGCTGCTCGAAAAGCTGTCGAAGGACGAGGGGACGCTGACCCGCCATCTCGATCCGGCCAAGGTCGGCCCAGCGCCGGCCAAGGTCGCGATGGACGAAAAGACCTTCCGCTGGATGATGAACGAGGACCAGATGGCGACGGAAAAGCTCTCCGACGGCATCCGCCTGTTCAACGCCGACCTCGGCAAGCTGAAGTCGGTCGTCCAGCAGAGGCTCGCCGCGGCGGCCTGATAGGGACGTCCCTCACTCGGGATAGGGCGTCGAAGGACGCCCGTCTCCTGCGGCGCCTTGCGGAAAGACTTGACGAGGCAAGGACCAACCTTGCTCGCGTAGCTCTTTGCCCGCCGTGCGCAGTCTCGGCCTGCTTTTCGCGAGCGTAGAGAACGGGTGGCGGCTCGAGAAAACTTGGCTCCAGGGGGGCGAACGATGGATGTTGCCTATCTTTCGGCGGTCTCCGCGCTGGCCGGTTCGCTCATCGGCGGTCTCACGACCGGGGCGTCGACCTGGCTCAGCCAGCGCACCCAGGTGCGGGCGTCGCAGATCGCCCACGAGGTCGCCCGCCGCGAGGACTTGATCCGCGACTTCATCGTCGCGGCCTCGAAGACCTACGGCGATGCGCTCGTCAACAGCGAGCCGCAGATGCAGGAGGTCGTCAATCTCTACGCCCTGGTCAGCCGCATGCGCGTGCTGGCGATGCCCGAAAGCGTCGCCGCCGCCGACCGGCTGCTGCGCGCGACCATCGACGCGTATTTCGAGCCGAACCGCACGGTTGCCGACCTGCACGAGCTGCTGAAGAGCGGCTCCGGCGTCGATCCGCTGGGCGAATTCAGCGAGGCCGCGCGGAAGGAGCTGGGCGCGCTCGCGGCGGTGTTTTAGGGGCGCGAGGAATTCTGATCGAATCGCGCCGCAAACCCTATCGCGCGATGCTCGCGGGTGGCGGCCGCAGTCAAGAATGCGCGCCAAAACGGGACCATCTCCGCTCATCGAGGCGCCGCCCCGTCCGCGCGGTCGGCGCCCGATAGGCGATCCGGCAGTGCCCGGCGCAATAGGGGCGGCCCGCGGCGGCCGCGAGCCCGCAATAGGCGAAATCCCCGTGTCCCGGATCGCCGATCGGCCACCGGCAGGCGAGATGCCGGATGTCCTGAAAGCGCACCCGCCGCATCTCCCCGACCTCGGCGTTGGCGAAGATCCATGCCGGCGTCCTGACTTGGCTGGGAAGCGGGGCGGGAGCGGGCCCCCGGGCGCCGTTCGCGGCCGCGCGCGGCGGGAGCGGGCTTGAGGCGCGTCCGCCGCCGTTGAGCTTGATCCCGATCCGGCTCGCCTTGCCGATCACCGCGTTGCGCGACGAGGCGCCCAGCGCCGCGGCGATGCCGGCCGCGCTGAAACCCTCGAGCGCTAGCCTCTTCAGCCTCTCGACCGCCTCGTCCGTCCATAGCATTTGCGCTCCCAACGGTTTGCAAGTCCTCAACGTGGGTATTCGTCTCGCCGGCCGCTGCGCGGACGACGCAATCGGAATGACCCATTCGTTCATGAAAAATAAGTAACCTTGTCAGAAGGTTGCCAGAAAGCTGGACACGCGCAACTAGCCATTTCGAACTGTCCGGCTGAGATCGCATATACGGTATAGTCGCGTCGCGGCGCGAATAGGCGCAAGCCGCATTCGGAACAAGCGGGAGACGGGCATGTCCCGGGCCGGTTCGGACCCTGCGAAGACGGCGAGAACGCCGCCCTATACGTCGTACCGGACGTTCAAGACGTTCATCGAGGATCTGCGCGACGAGGGCGTTCCCTCGCGCATCGACCGCAGTGTGCTGACGCGCTTTTCGGGCGTGGTCGGCGCCCAGTTGACGCACGCGCTCCGCTTCCTCGGTCTGATCGACGACGACGGGCGTCCGACGGGGCGTCTGCGCGAGCTCGTCAAGGCGCAGGAGGCGGGACGATGGCCGGAGGCGCTTCGGGATCTGCTGCGGCAAGATTACGCGCCGATCTTCGCCATCGATCTCGAGTCCGCGACGCCCTCCCACTTCAACGAGGCGTTCCGAAGGGCGTTTCCGGCCGCCGACGCGGTCGTGCAGAAATGCGTGACCTTCTTCCTCTACGCCGCAATCGACGCCGGCGTGACCATCAGCGGCCGGGTGATGAAGGGCCGGAAGCCGCGGCCGCTGACGCCCCGCCGGAAACGTCCCGCCGCGCCGTCGCCGCTGCGGGACCCGGAGGCCGCGCCGCCGCTCGCCGAGACGGACGCGCCGCGCATCGCGGATAGAAAGCCGTCGGAATTTCTTCTCATGCACCTCGAGCCGAAGGACATGGACGACGAGCAGCAGGCCGCCGTCTGGACCTTGCTGAAGTATTTTAAGGCCAGGGGATTATGAGCGCGGCCGTCCCACATGACGGGTCGGGTCAGGTCCGCCCGTCGATCCGCCGCTCACGCGAACGCCTTCGCCGCCGCCTTGTGCCTGGCGATCAGGTCGTCGAGGTCCACCCCTTCCGGCCGGCCGTCGATGACCCGCCAGCGGCCGGCGACCATGACCCGGTCGGCCGCATGCGCGCCGCACAGGATGAGCGCCGCGATCGGATCCTGCGCCCCGGAGAAGCGCGGTTCGTCGATCCGGTAGAGTGCGAGGTCGGCCTGCATCCCGGCGCCGATACGGCCGATGTCGTCCCGGCCGAGGCAGCGCGCGCCGCCCTCGCTCGCCCAGCGAAGGGCGTCGTAGGGGCCGATCGCGGCGTGCCCGTAACGCAGGCGCTGCACCAGCAAGGCATGGCGCGCGGCCTCCATGATGTTGGAGGAATTGTTCGAGGCCGAGCCGTCGACGCCGAGGCCTACGGCTGAGCCGGCCGCCTCCAGTTCGCGCGTCGGCGAGATCCCGACCCCGAACGCCATGTCGGCGGCCGGCAGATGGGCGACGCCGACGCCGGCGCGGCCGAGCCGGCCGATCTCGCCGTCGGTGAAATGGACGCCGTGGGCGACCCAGGTCCGTTGAGTGAGCCAGCCGGCGTCCTCGAGGAGGTCGACCGAGCGCTTGCCGAAGGTCTCCATCGCGTAGGCGTCCTCGTCCGGCGACTGGCAGAGATGGCAGTGCAGGCGCGCGTCGTAGCGCTCGGCGAGCGCGGCCGATTCCGCCATGACCCGCAGCGGCACGGCGAGCGGGGAGCAGGGCGCGAGCGCGACCTGGAGCATCGCGCCCGGAAGAGGGTCGTGATAGGCCTTCAGCGCCCGTTCGCTGTCGGCGAGGATGGTATCGGCGCTCTGCACGATCGTGTCCGGCTGCAGGCCGCCGTCCTTCTCCGAAATGCCCATCGAGCCGCGCGTGACCGTCATCCGCATGCCGAGCGCCCTGGCCTCCTCGACCTCGATGTCGACGGCGTCCTCGAGCCCGGGCGGAAACAAGTTGTGGTGGTCGGCGGCGGTCGTGCAACCCGACATCAGGAGTTCGACCAGCGCCATGCGGACCGCGAGTTCTGAGCGCCTCGGGCGTCATCCGGTCCCATACGCGCTCCATCGCCACCAGCCAGGGGATGAGGTCCTTGCCCTCGCCGGCCGGATGGGCGCGGGTCAGCGTCTGGTAGAAATGGTGGTGCGCATTGACGAGACCCGGCAGCACGACATGGCGGGAAGCGTCGAACAGCGTCCCGCAGGCTCCCGTAGGCGACCGTCCGCGCGGGACGCATTCGACGATGTCCGCGCCGTCGACGACGATCCCGCGCTCGGCTTCGGGCGCGAGGATCGCGAGCGGGTCCTTGATCCAGATGCGCATGGCGGGTCTCCGATGGAAAAGCGTCCGGCCGACGGGGACGGGACGCGAGTTTGCGAACTTAGGAATTGACGGGAGCGAATTGGATTCGTATGGTAGCGCGTTGACGGGGGGCTCGCAGAGCGCCGCTCGGGCAGGACCGGGCGGAGAGCGTCGTCTCTCCAAAATGACATGGGGAGGCATCGCAAGCGTTTCGGCGCCTCCGGAATGACAGCGAGGAGATGTCTCGAATGCGCGTTGCGATCATCGCCGGCCTCATCGGAACCCTGGGTCTCGCCGGGCCGGCCCTGGCGCTCGACCATGTTACGTTCGGCACCAACTGGCTCGCCGACCCGGAAGCCGGCGGCTATTACCAGGCGCTGGTCGACGGCACCTACGAGAAATACGGTCTCGACGTCACCATCATGCCCGGCGGGCCGAGCTCGAACGGCGGCATGCTGCTCATCGCCGGCAAGATCGAGTTCTTCATGGGCGGCGACATGATCGGCGATTTCCTCAACGCGCAGAACAACATCCCGACGGTCACGGTGGCCGCCGACTTCCAGAAGAACCCGCAGTGCTTCATGTCCCATCCCGGCGTCGGGCTGGATAAGTGGTCGGATCTGCCGAAGGCCGATCCGGCGTTCGTCAGCGCGGGGGCGATCAACACCTTCTGGGCCTGGATGCGCGTCGCCTACGGCTTCAAGGACGAGAACATCAAGCCGTACAATTTCAACTCGGCGCCGTTCATCGTCGACAAGCATTCGATCCAGCAGGGCTACGCCACCTCCGAGCCGTTCGAGGTCGAGCGTCAGGGTCATTTCACCCCCAACGTCTTTCTGCTCGCCGACTACGGCTACGACACCTATGCGACCCAGATCATGACGCGCCGCGAGATCGTCGAGAAAAACCCGGATCTCGTGCAGCGGTTCGTCAGCGCCTCGGCGATCGGCTGGTATCACTACCTTTACGGCGACAACGCCAAGGCGAACGCGGCGATCAAGAAGGAAAATCCGGAGCTGACCGACGACCAGATCGCCTTCTCGATCGCCAAGCTCAAGGAATACGGCATCGTCGATTTGGGCGACACGCTGACCAAGGGCATCGGCGCCATGACCGACCAACGCTGGCACGACTTCTACGCCAAGATGGTCAAGGCGGGTGTCGTCAAGCCGGGCCTGGACATCTCACAAGCCTATACCCTGCAATTCGTCAACAAGGGCGTCGGGCTCGATCTGCGGCCGAAGAAGTGACGCTAGGAGATCCGCCGGTCGTCCCTTCTCCCCGCTTGCGGGGAGAAGGTTAGGATGAGGGGCGAGCCGAGCGGCCGCGGCCAATCGCCAGGCCCCTCACCCCGGCCCTCTCCCCGCTTGCGGGGAGAGGGGGTTTGCGCCCTCCCCCCTACTTCTGCGACGCCGGCAGGGCGTTGTACACGTCCGGCGGAAGCACGGCCGAGACGGCGATCGGCACCTTGTCCGAAGACTTGTAGGACACGATCTTGTTGTGGACCGGCGGCAGGCTCTGCAAGAAGGCCGCGACGGCGAACCCGTCCTCGTCCGTGAGATGGGCGAAGGCGGCGGAGGGCATCACGCCGCTGAGTTCGCTGCCGTCGGGCCGCTTGCCCTTGCGGATCGCCGTCACGATCTGATCGGCGGTCCATTTGCCGAGCCCCGTCTCCGCATCGGGGGTCAGGTTATTGCCGACGAACACGCCCTGGCCCGGAATGGAGAAGCCGACGTCCGAGCCGCCGAGGTAGCGCTTCATGTCGGGGCTGCCGAGCATCCCGCCCGGCGTGTGGCAGTCGGAGCAGCCCGCGATCGACACGATGTATTTGCCGCGCGCGAGCTGGGCCTCGTCGGCGAGCGCCGGCCCGGAGAGCGCGGCCAGCGCGGCCGCCCCCCAAAAGGCTCTGCGAACACAAATCGCAACCATTCTGTCCTCCCTCTCCCGTTGCGTAAGGCCCCTCAAGCTCCAAAGGTTCCGGCGATCGGGATCCCGGTCAAGTGATCCGGCACGCTCCATGTCTGCGTCGGGTCCGGCGTATGGGCGACGGGCGCGACCTGGCCGCGCCACGCGACCCCGACCATCTGCGCCGTCTGATAGGCCATCACGCGCCAGCCGGCCGCTTCCAGCGCGCGCAGGCCCTTGGCGACATGGGGCGAGACGAGGTCGTGGAAGACGGCCATCGCCGTCGGCTCGAGATAGGGCAGGCAGGCGAGCGCGTCGCGCGTGGGCGCCTCGCCGTCGTGGTCGCCGTCGATGAAGACGAACGACCAGCGGCGGCCGGCTTCGCCGAGGCGGACGACGGCCTCGGGGCTCGGCTCCGGAACGAGAACGGTCGTCCCCTCGCCGCCGGCCGCCCTGACCGTCGCTTCGAACTCGGCCCGCCAGTCCGGGTCCGCCAGCAACGGCTCGACGACATGCAGCGAGCCGAGGCCCGCGGCGATGAGATGGGCGGTCGACCAGCCCCGCCAGGCGCCGATCTCGAGGCCCGCCCGCCCGGCGAACAGACGCGCGCTTGCGTAAAGGATCGAGGCCTCGTCGCGGTTGATGAAGCCGACGATCGGGTTGCGCCGGTCGGCGCGGTAGGGATGGTCGATGTCGCGCCGCAGCCAGGGCCAAGTCGACACGCTTCGGTCGAATTCCTCCATGTTGGGGAACAGCCGATCCAGTCTGGGCGTTGCGAGATTGGCGGCGACGTAGTCTCTGGCCATCGAAAACCGAACCCTTCCCGCGAGCCCCGGCGTCTCATGTTGGCGCGCGGATTGCACGGGCTGGACTTCGCCGTCAAGCCGGCGCCGTCCGCCGGACTTCGCCGGGCAGGCGCTGGCGGGTTGGTCGTTTGACCGTCACGATTGACCTCGGTAAACTTTCGTGAACGGTCAAGTGGGAAAAGCGTCCGACAGGACGCAGCCAGGAACACCATGGGCAGGAAATTGACGGACCCGCAAGGCGCGGGCGATCGGGAGCGACCGGGGACCCCGATTGACAGGTCCGATCGGCGGACGCCGCGTCGGGGCGGCCCGTCGCCGCGTGCATCCAGTTGGGTCCGGGCATGACCAAGATCGTCACCTTTCCGTCGGCAGGCGGCCCGACGCTGTCGAAATCCCACGCCCCTGCGCTGGCGACCTTCAAGAAGGTCGACAAGGTCTTTTCCAATGCGGTCACGGCCCTGGCGGGCCTCGATCTCGAGATCCGGTCGGGCGAGTTCCTGTCGCTGCTCGGGCCGTCGGGTTGCGGCAAGTCGACCGTGCTCAGGCTGCTTTCCGGACTGACCGAGCCGACGCACGGCACAATCATGTGGAGCTGCGAACGTCCGCAGTTTGGCTTCGTCTTCCAGGAGCCGACGCTGATGCCCTGGTCGGACGTCTTCGCCAACGTCTGGCTGCCGCTGCGGCTCGCCGGGATCTCAAAGGACAAGGCGCGCCCCCGGATCGAGGAGGCGCTGGCGCAGGTCGGGCTCGGCGGCTTCGCCAAGGCCTATCCGCGCCAGCTCTCGGGCGGCATGAAGATGCGCGTATCGATCGCGCGCGCGCTCGTCACCCGGCCGCAGGTGCTGCTGATGGACGAGCCCTTCGCCGCGCTCGACGAGATCACCCGCCTCAAGCTCAACGACGATCTGGCGGAGCTGCAGGCCTCGCTCAACGCGACGGTCGTGTTCGTCACCCATTCGGTGTTCGAGAGCGTCTATCTCGCCGACCGCATTGTGGTCATGGCGGCCCGCCCGGGGCGGGCGTTCGCGGAGATTTCGGTCGAGGCGCCGCCGATCCGGCGCGAGCACTTCCGCCTGACGGCGACCTATGCGGAAGCCTGCAAGCGCACCTCCACTGCGCTGCACGAGGCCATGGGCGAGGCGCCGCGGAACGAGTTGGCGCAATGACCCGCGACGATCTTTTCGGCTACGCCGTTCCCGCCTTCACCCTCGGCTGCGGTCTACTCGCCTGGGAAGGCCTTGTGCGGTACTTCGCCATTCCGCCGTATCTGCTGCCGGCGCCGACCGTCATCATCGCGACGCTGTTCACCGACTGGGGGACCCTGTCGAGCTCGCTCTGGGTGACGCTGTCGATTACGCTGAAGGCATTGCTCTTGGCGGTGATCGGCAGCGTCGCGCTGGCGATCATTTTCGCCCAGTCGCGGTTGGTGGAACGCGCGTTCTACCCGTTCGCCGTCGCGATGCAGGTGACGCCGATCGTAGCGATCGCGCCGCTGCTGCTCATCTACCTGAACCCGAGCGTCGCCGTGCTGGTGTGCGCCTTCCTGGTGGCGTTCTTTCCGCTGCTCGCCAACACCACCCTCGGCCTGTCCTCGGCGGACCACAATCTCGTCGAGCTGTTTGCGATGTACCGCGCCACGCGCCTGCAGCAGTTCATGCTGCTCGAGACTCCCGTCCGCGCTGCCTTATTTTCTTGCCGGCCTGCGCATCAGCGGGGGTCTTGCCCTGATCGGCGCCATTGTGGCGGAGATTGCCGCAGGCTCGGCCGGACAGGGCTCGGGGCTCGCCTACCGCATCGTCGAGTCGGGATTTCGGCTCAATATCCCGAGGATGTTTGCGGCGCTCCTCTTGATCTCGGTGGCGGGCATCACAATTCATGTGCTTCTGACCGCGCTCTCGCACTGGCTGTTATCGGACTGGCACGAGAGCGAGCGCGGACGGGAAGCCTGAACCGTTCGCGGGCTGGCTGCGTACAACGAATGGCTCTGCGGCGGACTTTCGTTCTGTCGTGAATGGGCCTAAGGGGGGTGGGAAACGCGCGCCAATCCATCAGAGGCGAACGCCATGAACATTCAGTATGGGGTCGGCGCGCGGGCGTCTGTTTTGCGCAAGCTCGGCCTCGCCGCGCTGGTGAACACCTCCGCCTTCGACATCGCTTCCGCCCATGCCGCGCTGGTGCGCCGTCAGGCGGTGCCCGAGCGGATCCTGACCGACGGGCTCGTGGTCGACGTGCCGGCTGGGGTCTACCACCCGCTTCCCGATTCCAGCTCCGAGTTTTTCATCCGCAACATCAAGGGGATGGACCAGAGCCGGATCAGGAAGACGCTCGAGATCGGCGCGGGCTGCGGCATCATCTCGCTCTACATGGCCGCCAACTGGACCTCGAAAACGGTCGCCACCGACATCTCGCCGATCGCCGTCCAGGCGACGCTCGACAACGCCGAGCTCAACGGGCTCAGTCTGACGGCGTTCCAGTCGGACCTGTTCGAGAAGATCGAGGAAAGACAATTCGACCTCATCGTGTTCAATACGCCGATGATCGACAAGACCCCGGAGAACGACATCGAGAAATACAGCCTGTGCGATCCGCACGGCCTGATCACCGAAAATTACCTGCGGCAGGCGCGCCATCACGTGTCGAAGGACGGGCTGATCATCTTCTCGATCTGCAACAACTCCGCCTACGAAGTGATGGATGCGATCGACCTCGACTATTCGATCGTCGGCTTCGAACTGGGGTTCAGCGGCTTCTGGCGAGCGATTGTCGGCGCCCGGCGCTGAAGCGGGGCGTGTTCGACAGGATAGCGCCGAGAACCCTCATCCGGCCCTCCGGGCCACCTTCCCCCCGAGGGGGAAGGGGACGCGCCCCCCTCTCCCGCCGGGTGAGGGTAAGCGGCGCGACTCTGGATCAGGACGCGCGAGATTTGGCGCCCTTCGGGCGTCCAGTCGCACACTGTAGACGCGGTCGCTGACCGCGTTGCCGCGCTCGCACCGAGCCGGCTGCAGTTGGCGCGTCCGCCCAAACGCAGTCTGGTCGGGGTTCGCGCCCCGTGGCATACGGGGAAAACCCCGTTTCTCGCGGTTGACTCGCCCCGGCCCGCGAGCCAAGTTCGCCGCCCAATTTCAAGAAGTGGCGGAGGGGCCGAATGATCAATCGAAAAATCGCGCTGTTTGCTGGTTTGGCGGCGCTTGCAGGTCTCGCCGGATGCGCCGGCGTCGGCGCCCAAGAGAAGGAAGGCCAGCTTTCCGCCGCGGGCTTCGTCCGCCTTCAGGCCGACACGCCCGAGCGGGTCGCCAAGCTTCAGGCCCTACCGCAGAACGCCATCGTCTTCGCCCAGCGTAAGAAGGGGCCGGTCTACATCTACGCCGACGCTGCGGGCTGCAACTGCGCCTTCGTCGGCAGCCCGGCCGCCTATCAGCAATATCAACAGATCCGCACCGCAAACAACATCGCCCAGATGCAGGAGACGACGGCGGAGCTCAACATGGCGGCGATGAACGACTGGGGCGGCGCCTGGGGGCCGATGGCGCCCGGCTGGTACTGACCCGCGCGCGCGGCAGGACCCCGTCACGGCGAATTGCCGTCACTGGTAACCCGGGCTCGGCAAGACAGGCTTGGCGCGACCGCTGGTCGCGCTCAAACGACAAAAACTCGCCAAAAAGCAAATCCTGGCGTAGTCTGATCTTGATGGCCCAAAAATCCACGACCCGACTTGCCCTGATCCGGACCCATTCCGGCGCGTCCCGAGCCCGGATTCGTGTTTTTCCCGCGAACTCGGTTGCAAGCTCTTGAAAACGCTCGCTTCACGGGTGGATAAGGGGGCTCTTTTGGGCGCCGAACGCATGCTGAACGGCGTCCGAACGGCGCCGAACGCGGCTGAAACAGAGCTGAACGGCGCCTTCTGGAACGGACTCTAAAACCCCAACGCGTCGAAGGGGATCACCTGGCAGGGATCGCCGGCTTTCGCCGGGCTCGCATGCGCGCGACAAGCGCGACCGGCCTGGTTAAGGCGCGGACGCAGCCCGAGGCCGCCGCAGCAGGGCCTCGCGAAGGGTGTCGTAGATCGGGGCGTTGGCGAGCAGGGCCGGTGTCAGCATCGCCATCGCGCACGCGCCGAGCGTCGGCTGCAAAAGCGTGACGTTGCCGGTCATCTCGCTGACCAGCACCATACCGGTCAGGGGCGCCCGCACGACGCCGGTGAAGAAGGCCGCCATGCCGACCAGCGCAAAGGATGTTGCGGGGACGTCGAGAGCGGGAAACGCCAAATGGCAGACGGCGCCGTAGAGAAAGCCGAGCTGGGCGCCCAGGACCAGGAGCGGCGCGAACAAGCCGCCGGGCGTCGCCGCGGCGTAGGAGATCGCGCCGAGCCCGAAGCGGACGACGAACATGACCGCGACCAGCGTCAGGCTGAGCCCGCCTGCGAGCACGCCGGCGGTGATCAGGTCGCCGCCGCCGATGACTGCGGGCCAGGCGAAGCCGAGCGCGCCGACGCCCGCGCCGATCAGTGCGGCCCGCGCTTCGACGGGCAGCGGGACGCGCCCGAGCGCGGCGATCGCGCCAATCAGCGCGCGATTATAGGCGACCGCGGCGAGGCCCGCCGCGGCGCCGAGGACCCAGAACAGCGGATGCGCCGCGATCGGGACGTTCGGCAGGGCCGAGACAAGGAAATCGGGCCGGTCGCCGAGCGCGGCGCGCACGACCGAGATCGCCGTCGCGGAAGCGGCGAGGGCGGCGACTGCGACACGCGGATCGAAGGCCTGGACCAGTTCCTCCAGCACGAAGACCGCGCCGGCCAGCGGAGCGTTGAAGGCGGTCGCGAGGCCCGCGCCTGCGCCCGCAGCCAGGAGGGCGCGGCAGTCGCGCCAGGAAAGGCCGAACGTGCGCCCGATCAGTTGCGCAAGGCTTGCGCCCATTTGCACGGTCGGCCCTTCGCGGCCGAGCGCCAGACCCGCGCCGATCGCCAGCACGCCGCCGACGAACTTGACCGGCGCAAGCGCATAGGGCGCCGGCGGCAGCCCGAAGCGCAGAACCGCCTCGACATGGGGGATGCCGCTGCCGGCGGCGTTCGGCGAGAAACGGCGCACGAGCCAGGCCGCGACCAGCGAAGCCGCCGCACAGGCGGCGACGACGATCACGAAGCCCGGAACCGGCGCCGCCTCGGCGCGCGCGATGACGAGACCGCGCAGGCGGTCGGCCGCTTCCAGCGACAGCCGGAACGCGGCGCCGACGACGCCCGTGGCGGCGCCCGCGATGAGCGCGAGGATCGTGAGCGTCGCCAGCCCACGCGCCTGATCCGCGTCCGGCGAGGCTTCCTTTTCGTCCATTCTCCGGCCCCCTGTGACTGGGCGTCGCCGCCGCTCTCGCGCTGATCTGCGCGGAGTCTTCGCCCGTTGAGGCGGCGGCCCTAAAGACCCAATGCGTCGAAAGCGATCACCCTGCAGGGATCGCCGGCTTTCGCCGGGCCCACGTGCGGCGGCCGGACGATCAGCCCGTCGGCCCCCGCCATCACCTTGACCAGCGACGAATCCTGCGCTTGCGCCGGGGTCGCGATCAGGACGCCGTCGGCGTCGCGCGCCAGCGCGCAGCGGGCGTAATCCTGGCGTGGGCCATTAGCGTTCATGTCGAGGGCGAGGCGGGCGGCCTGGGTCGGGTCCGCGCCTGGGTCGGGGTCGCCGTGCAGGGCCATGATGAGCGGTCGGAGGAACAGGATTGCGCAAATCGTCGACGAGGTCGGGTTGCCTGGCAGGCCGAGCACGATCAGGTCGCCGAGGCGGCCATGTATCAGGGGCTTCCCCGGACGCATGGCGATCTTCCAGAAGCCGAGCTCCATGCCAGCGGCGATGAGCGCCTTCTGGACGAGGTCGTGGTCGCCGACCGAGGCGCCGCCGAGGGTCACGAAAACGTCGACCTTCGCGTCGAGCGCCTCGCGGATCGCGGCGTCGAGGGCGCTGAGGTCGTCGCGGGCGATGCCGAGGTCGATCGGGATGCCGCCGCAGGCCTCGACGATCCCGGCTACGGTGAAATTATTCGATGCGACGATCTGCGAGGGGCCGAGCGTCTCGCCGGGCGCGACCAACTCGTCGCCTGTCGCCAGGATCGCGACGCGCGCGGAACGTCGGACCGGCAGCGCGACGTGATTGGCCGCCGCAGCCAGCGCGACGTCGCGGGGGGTCAGCCGGCGGCCGGCGGGAAGCAGAAGCTCGCCCTCGGCGAAATCGAGTCCGGCCGGGCGCAGATTGTCGCGGACGGTCGCGGGGACGGAAAGCGCGATCCGGTCGCCCTCGCGTTGCGCCTCTTCTTGAATGACGACGGCGTCGGCGCCGCGAGGGACGGGCGCGCCGGTGAAAATGCGAACCGCTTCGCCCGCGCCGACTTCGCCGTCGAAGGCCCGTCCCGCCGCCGCCTCGCCGATCACGCGGAGCGAAACGGGCGGGCTTGCCGTATCGGCGGCGCGGAGCGCATAGCCGTCCATGGCCGAATTGATGAAAGGGGGTTGGGTGCGCAACGCGACCACGTCCTGCGCCAGCAACCGGCCGAAGGCTTCTTCGAGCGCGACCCGCTCGCTGCCGAGCGGCGCCGCGGCCGAAGCCAGCACGCGCGCGAGCGCCTCTTCGACAGAGATCAACGCGCTCATGGATTTGGCTCCTCCGCCCGCCATTCGCCCGACTTGCCGCCGCGCTTCTCGATCAGCCGCACGCCCTCGACGCTCATGCCGCGGTCGATCGCCTTGGCCATGTCGTAGATCGTGAGGCAGGCCACGGCGACCGCGGTCAGCGCCTCCATTTCCACGCCGGTCGGCCCGATGCAGCTCGCCTCGGCGCGCACCGTGAGGCCGGGCAGGGCGTCGTCGGCTGAGATGTCGACGGCGACTTTGGTCAGCGCGATCGGATGGCAGAGCGGAATGAGTTCGGAGGTCTTCTTGGCCGCCATGATCCCGGCGATCCGGGCCGCCCCGATCACGTCGCCTTTCTTCGCATCGCCCGCGAGGATGGTCGCGAGCGTCGCCGCGGCCATGCGCACCCGCCCCTCGGCGACCGCGACGCGGCTTGTCGCGGCCTTCGCGCCAACATCGACCATGCGCGCCTCGCCCTCGACGCCGATGTGGGTGAGGGTGTTCGGATCGGGGTCCTTGTTGTCGTTGTCTGCGCTCATCATCTGCGCCTGCTCGTCGCGCGCGGCGCGCGCCGGTCCTTCAAGCAAAATTCGCGGGCGCCGGCAATCGCCGGGACTCAGCCATGCCGTCGCAGGTCATGGCTCCGGTCAGCTGCGGCGCTCGTAGACCAGCCGGGCGCGGATGGTGCCTTCCAGCGCACGGATTTCGGTCAGAATGCGCTGGCTGTCGGCGGCGGAAGCGTCGGCGTCGAGCACCACGTAGCCGACATCGCTGTGCGTCTCGTAATATTGCGCGGCGATGTTGACCGCGTGGCGGGCGAAGAGCTCGTTCAGCTTTCCGAGCATGCCGGGCAAGTTGCGCTGGACCTGGATGAACCGCGTTCCGAGCGGCCGGATCGGCAGTTGCACCTGCGGGAAGTTGACCGCGCCCATGGTCGAGCCGCCGTCGCTGTATTCGACCAGCTTGCGCGCGACTTCGACGCCGATGCGCTCCTGCGCCTCCTCGGTCGAACCGCCGACGTGCGGGGTCAGAATGACATTGTCCAGGCCCTGCAGCGGGGAGTGAAACTTTTCCGCGTTCGAACGCGGTTCGACCGGGAAAACGTCGATCGCCGCGCCGCGAAGCCGGCCGTCCCGAAGGGCGGCCGCCAGGGCGTCCAGGTCGACGACCGTGCCGCGGCTGTTGTTGATCAGGTAGGCCCCCGGCTTCATCGCGGCGATTTCGGCGACGCCGATCATGCCGGCCGTCGCCGGCGTTTCCGGCACGTGAAGGCTGACGACGTCGCTCTGGGTGAGCAGGTCCCGAAGGCTCCCGGTCGGCTCGGTGTTGCCGTGGCGGAGCTTGTCGGTGTGATCGTAGAAGACCACCCGCATCCCGAGCGCTTCGGCGAGATAGGAAAGCTGGGAGCCGATGTTGCCGTAGCCGACGATGCCGAGCGTCTTGCCCCTGACTTCGTGGCTGTTGGTCGCCGACTTGTCCCAGCCGCCGGCGTGCGCCGCCACCGATCGCGACGTGACCCGGCGCAACAGCATGACGATCTCGCCGATCACCAGTTCGGCGACGCTGCGGGTGTTGGAGAAGGGCGCGTTGAAGACCGGTACGCCGATCTGGCGCGCCGCGTCGATGTCGACCTGATTGGTCCCGACGTTGAAGCAGCCGATCGCGAACAGCCGGTCGGCGGCGCCGAGCGCCCGGGCGTCGAGCTGCGTGCGCGAGCGGATGCCGATCATGTGCACGCCCTTGATGGCTTTGCTGAGCGCGTCGGCCTCGAGCGCCTTGGGCAGGCGCTCGATGCTGGAATAGCCGGCGGCCTGCATCAGCTCGACCGCGCTGTCGTTGACGCCTTCGAGCAGCAGGACCTTGATCCTGTCTTTCGCCAGCGAGAGTTGCGGGAATTGCGGAGCGATATCGGCCAAGAGGGACTCCAGTTCCGTCGGAAGCCCGCTTCTCGGAGCATGCGCGGGTCCGCGGGTCAAGTCAGAGACGCGAAATCCCGCCACCTTTCGCCGGTTGACGCCCCGCAGTCCGCCGTGTAGGCGCCCACCCGCGGCCGGGCTCGTGCGTTCGGCGCCGCGCAGAGAGCGCCCGAATGTCGCGTGACCCGACCATCGCCTATGTCTTCCTGCGCAACTCTATCTTCGGACCGAAGGGGGCGGCGTCGGTCGAGCTTTGCGTGCGCGACCTGATCCTCGCGAGCCGCTATCGGCGCTCGACGCTGGTCGTCTGCCCAAAGGTGGACGAGCCATTCGAGGGAATCGAAATTGAGACCGTCCACGACGTCGCCTTCGGCGGCAACCTCGCCAAGGCCTGGGCGGTTGGACAGCGTCTCAAACGCCGCAGCGTCGATATCGCCGTGGTCGAGAACCACCTGCCGGCGGCGGCGGTCGTGGCGGCGGCTTCGGGGATTCCAGTCATTCTCCACAGCCACGCCTACGAGAAGGCCGCGTCGGGCGCGCTGAAACGGGCAGAGCGCGATCTCGAAATCAAGCGCCTCGCCGGTCTCGCCTTCTGCAGCGAGGACTGTCTCGCATGCTTTCGCAGGAATTTTCCCGGCGCGACCGCGCCGATGCGCGCCATTCCGAACGGCCTCGACATGCGCGAATGGTCGAGCGCCGGCGCGAAGGACAAGCTGATCCTCTCGGTCGGCCGCGGGCTCGACGACAAGGGCCATCGCGAGGCGATGGCGGCGATCGCCCGCGTTCTGAAGACGCGGCCCGAGTGGAGCGCCCGGTTCATCCTGTCGGCGATCGACCGCGAGCCCGAAACCGTGCGGGCGCTCCGCGACGCCGCGGCGCCGTTCGGCGAACGGGTGCGCGTCGACGCCAATCTGCCCTACGCCGAGGTCAAGGACGCCTGGGCCAAGGCCGCGGTCGGCATGGCGCTGACCAAGACGCCGGAGCCCTTCGGCCGCACCGCGCTCGAAGCTCTGGCGAGCGGCGCGGCGCTCATAACGTCGGGCCTCGGCGGACTGGCCGAGGTCTGCGGCGCCGACGCGCTGACGGTCGATCCGACGGACGCGGAGGCGGTGGCGACCGCGCTGGCCGGCCTCTGCGACTCGCCGGAACAACGGGAGAGGCTCGAAAGCGCGGGCCGCGCCCGGGTCGAGGCGCTGTACGACATGCCAGCGGTCGCCACGCGGATGGACGATTTTCTCGGGGAGGCGGCGGGCCGGCCTCGCTGAGGGCGCCCGACGGGCCGCCATGGCGGCAATCCGCTCCCGACGACGGACCGAGCGAGCGATGCGCGCCGAGTATAGACGGACAGCGGCAGAGCCTATAATAAGTCGGTTTCTTTAAAGTAACAATGTGCATGTAATATTTTTTTATAAAGGGCAGTTCAAACACCAATCGCTGTTGCCGATTCATAAACTAACGTTTACATAAATAACATTATGCCGCCAAGTTTATTTCATACGCTCATCGCTCGGCGATAATGCCCGAATAAAATGAACGGGAATCGTCCAATGAGAAGAATATTTGCACTGTCCATTGCCCTGATCTTGGCGGTCCCGGCGACAGCCGTGGCTGCAACAGAGCCTCAAGGCATCCATCGCGGCACTCTCCATCACCATCGTCTGCCAACTCGCCGCCGTGTAGCGGAGGTTCAGCCCGTGCCGCCCGCGCGGCCGGCGCTTTTCTCCGCGACCCAGCGTGTTCCGCATCGCGTCTATGAGCAAGAAGGCCTCACACGCGATCCGTCCGACTGCGTCGTCTATGGCTGCATCGGAAACAACTGAGGCGTCCCGCAGAAGGCCGCAGCCGATGTCGGCGAGGCAACGGCAAAGAAGCCAACTCGACTACGGCCAGGGGACGCTTTACGCGATCGGCACGGCGGTTCTCCTGGCTGTCCAGGAGCCGTTTTCCGCTCTCGCCGCGCGGACCCTGACCTCGCTCGATTTCATGGCGCTTACGCAGGTGGCGCTGCTGCTCTCGCTGCCGTTCCTCCTGTCGCGAGCCGATAGCCGGCGCGATTTCGCGGCGATCCTGCTCGATGCGCGGCAATGGCCGAAGCTGGCGGTCATTTTTCTTGTCGGCGTCACGGGACTGGAGCTCTACGACGTCGGCCTCAGCAGCGCGCATCCGATCATCACCGCCGGCGTCCTCAACCTTTCGCCGTTCTGGGCCGCGCTGGTCGCGTTCGTTGTCTCGAGACGGACGATCTCGGTTTCGCCCGCCGCGTTCTGGCCCTGCTTTTTCGTGGCGTTCTGCGGCGCCATGGCGATCGCGTGGAGCCAGATCGACATCGACAGCCGGTTTCTCGCCCGCGACGTGAGCGCAAGCCTGCTGCACAGCCGATGGATTTACGCCCTGCCGATGCCGGCGTTCTTCGCCCTGAGCGGCACCCTCGTCTTCAAGTGGTTCCCGGACTTCGACGAGGCTGGGTCGATCAGCGCCAACTTCTTTGTGTCCGCGGCGATCCTCATTCCGGCCGCGACGATCCGCGCCCATTTCCAACCCGCCTTTAGCCTCAGCGAGCAGGCGGCCGGGGCCATCGGACTCCTGCTTCTCGGGACGCTCGCGGCCTCGGCCGCCGGGCGGCTCCTTTATCAAAAGGCTTTGACCGCGACCCGGGACGACAACGGCTACGTCACGATGTTCTTCCTCTTGATTCCGGGCCTCTCTTCGCTGATCTCCTGGCCTCTGTCGGGGTGGATCCCCACATTGAGATTCATCCCAAGCCCGGCTTTTGGCTTCGGCCTGTCGCTTGTCATGGGGCCGCTCCTTCTCTTGTCGGCTGTCTCCCGGCGGGGCAGGAGCGTCGAACCGGCGCCGTCCTCCTTCGAGGCGATGGGCGCCGAGTAGCCGGGGTCCCGGCAAGGGGTCGAGGCCGCAAGCGTGTAGAAGAAGCATGCGAGATGAAGCCCGCGACGATGCCTTTGCTGACGCTCGTCTTCGCTTTCGGCCTCGCCACGATGGCCCGCGCGACCGACCAGACCTCGCACGAGAAAGCCGCCGCATGCGACGGCTTCGCCTGGCCGGTTTCGAACGAGCGCGCGTGGTTCGCCGCCAAGACTCTGAGGCGCGGCGCCTCGGGCGTGCGGCTCGCCCGTATCGACCGGGCGGTCGACCTGAGGCTCGAGCCCAGCGACAAGGTCCGGTTTTTTCTGCCGCCGCAAAAGAGCCCTCGGCCTGGCGGCTACAGCGGCGAAGTCACGTTCTTCGGCGTCCCGCGCCCCGGCCTCTATCAGGTGACGATCTCTCGCAACGCCTCGATCGACGTGTTCGAGAACGGCGCCCGGCTTGCCGCCGTCGCAACCAGCGAGGCGCCGAACTGCCGGGACGTGCGCCGAAGCGAGCGCTTCGCCCTTGCGCCCGGCGACCTCGTTCTCGTTCAGATCAGCGGCGCCCGGACGCCCTCGATGAAGGTCGCCTTCGCACAAGCCCCCTGAATTTCCGGCCGCCGCCGATCGCCTCGGCTGCGGCGTCGCACTGGGAACCGCATGACGCGGCTTCAGCAGATATTTTGCGGGTAGCCTACAAATGCTCGTTCGTTGAAGTAACATTTGCGTGATGGCGCAATCCGGCCAAGTTTGCGGCATAATGCTGGAATTAAAGACAGTAAGGCGCGCGGCGGAAGTCAACACCGCCGGGGAAAAATCCTGAAGCGAGCGGTTGTTGTCTTGAAGGCGGCGCTTTTTATCGGCCACGCGGTCCGTTGGGAACGAAGTCTATAAGCGAAACGGGGTCGCCCCGCGGGGAATGCGCCGTCTTGGGTTGTGTCGGCGCCGACAGAGACAGCCTGCAGGGAAGCGATGCAAAAGCCCCGGATCTCCGAATCGACGCCGCCGAGGTCGCGGCGACGCGACGAGGCCGACTACGGCCTCGGAATCCTGTACGCGATCGCCACCGCGGCCCTGCTGGCCCTGCAGGAGCCGCTCTCGGCGCTTGCGGCGCGGACGCTGAGTTCCCTGGACTTCATGGCGCTCACCCAATTGGCGCTGCTGCTGTCGCTCCCATTCCTGATTTGGCGACGAGCGAGCCGACGGGACTTTGCGGCCATCCTGCTCGACGTCCGGCAATGGCCGAAGCTCGCAGTCATCTTTCTGATCGGTCTCGCCGGGCTGTCGCTTTACGACATCGGCCTCAGCATCGCCCATCCGATCATCACCGCGGCGGTGCTCAATCTCTCGCCGTTCTGGGCGGCGCTCATCGCCTATGCCGTGTCGAGGCGATCGATCTCGATCTCGCCCTGGGCGTTCTGGCCGGCCTTCGCCGTGGCGTTCTGCGGCGCGACGGCGATCGCCTGGAGCCAGATGAAGATCGACCACCAGGCGCTCGCGCAGGACGTGATCGCGGGCCTCATCCGCTGCAAATGGATCTACGCCCTGCCAGTGCCGGCGTTCTTCGCCTTGAGCGGGACGCTCGTCTACCAGTGGTTCTCGGACTACGACGAAGCGGCCGCGATCGGCGCCAATTTCTCCGTGTCGGCGCTCGTGCTTTTGCCGGCTGCGGCCATCGGCTTCAGTCTGGGGCAGGCGCCGTCGCATCTCAGCGAGCAGTCGGTCATGGCGATCGTGCTGCTTCTCGCCGGCACGCTGGCGGCTTCGGCCGTCAGGCCGGCTCCTTTACCAATTGGCGTTGACGGAAACGAAGAACGACAACGGCGCCGTGTCCATGTTCTTCTTCTTGGTCCCGGCGATCTCGGCGCTGATCTCATGGCCGCTGTCGCGGTGGATCCCGACGCTCAGCTTCATTCCCGGACCGGCCTTCGTCGTCGGCATGGCGCTGGTCAGCGGACCGCTCGTCGTCCTCGCCTACTTCTCGAGGCGCCGCTCGAGCGTCGCGCGCTCGCAGCCATCCCCGGAGGCGAGCCCCGCCGAATGAACGGGCGCGCGCTTCTACGAACGCGAAGACGACGGCCCTGAGCCTGAATTTGAGATTTTACCTATCTGCGTTGAGTGACGATCGCGCCCCTTGCCCGGCGATAGCCCGCGATGCCTATGCCGGCGAAGCCGAGCAGCAGCATGGCCCAAGTCGAGGGCTCGGGCACGACCTGCCAGGTTCCGCCAAAACTGGATGAACCGACCATCGGGCGGTCCGGCGTGCCAGCGAAGATCTGCAACTGGTCGCCGAAGCTATAGCTGCCCGGCGCGGCGATACCACCATCGGGGGTGTATTCGCCGAAAATGAAGCTCTTCTCTTGTCCCGGCGCGTACGTGCCACTCGGCTTGCCATCGAGAAAACCGGCGCTCGGATCGCTGCCGTCGCCGAAACTGAATGTGTAGCCGTCGGGGCTAGAAGCAAAACCACCCAGCTCGTAGGTCGAGGCCACGCTCGCGCCCACGCAGACGCCCGTGCCCTCACAGACTGTCACGTCTTGGTTCGAGACGTTCTCGATCGAGCCGGTGACGATGATCTCCTCGGTCGGCGTGAATGGACCGAAGGGCAGCATGCCGACGCTCGCAAAAATCAGTAGGTCCGCGCGCGCCGGCGAGGTCGCTGCGCTGAGCGCGATGAGGCCAGTTGCTATGAGGAGTCGGGCTGTGCGCGGTCATCGGGAATTTCCTCTTGCGTTTTGGGCCCTACGGGATTAATAATGATCCTTGAAGGTTCAGAGTTAATCTATCACGGATCAAAAAATGTTGATAACGAGCGAGCTAGTACGAGCGGCGCGCGCCCTCCTTCGATGGGAGCAGGCCGACTTGGTGCGCGCGTCGGGAGTGTCCCTGCCGTCAGTGAAGCGTCTTGAGCGCAAGCCGGGGCCATTGTCCGGTCGGGCCAAAACAGTCGAGGCCCTGCGCGCCGCCCTGGAGGCCGCCGGCGTTGAGTTCACCAACGGCGATCAGCCGGGCGTGAGGAAGGGAGGGGTGGGGACACGCTTTGCGGCGGGAGAATTCGCCAGTTCGGGGACGGGTTTGGCGGGGGTGGGGACACGCTTTGCGGCGGGAGAATTCGCCAGTTCGGGGACGGGTTTGGCGGGGGTGGGGACACGCTTTGCAGCGGGAGAATTCGCCAGACAGCTCCGTGAGCTTACGGATTGGGCGCGTGCTGAGGTCCCCTCCGAAGAGGAGCTTCTTGAGGGTGTAGAAGCTATCTCGCCCGCCTTGGCTGAGAAGATCGCCCCACTTCTGAAGCGCAAGGAGGGAGTTTTTTTCGTAATCGCGGTGATTGTATGGATCATCAGTCATGTGAATTTGGAAATCGACCTTAAGGCGACTGTCGATATAAATCACATTTTCGCGAGCGCCGTCAGCGCTATTGATGGGCAATCAATAGCCGACACTTCAACTGCAAGTCATTCGGTTCAGACCCCGGGACCAGCGTCCGTCTCAATCAACGTGGAGCAAAATCTCTCGCTGTCCCTTGAAACAGAAAGGCAGACGAAGCGCCAAATGCACCGCGCGACCTATGACAAAAAGGTCAAGTTCAAAAAGGAAGAGCCGAAAACTGTGATCCCGCACGGTAAGGCCGCGACTGCCGGCGCTGGCGTGCGGTCCAAGCCGAAACCACGAGGTCGAGGCCGATAAACCAGACGGCAGGCGCGGCAAGAGCTTGAACGTGAAGCTCGATTACCTTCCGCTCAACGGCGCTGAGATCGCCATCCGTGAACCCCGCGCAACCGAGGGAGGCTGCTAACGACCCACACCCTCGAAATCCGTCGTTTGAAGGGGTCATTAGAGAATTTTCCCGAAAGAGCACGCTAAGGCGACGCCCAAAGACTATCGCTCCATGGTGTTTTTTCTCGGCGCGATGTTGTAGTTCCATTCTGGGTGGAACGCGTCGCGGGTTATGTTCAGGCTCGCCATGTCCGCGTCGGAAACCTTGATGCCCTTGAGATAGGTATTGCGATCGAGCCCGCAGGAAATCTTCAAGCCGGTTTTCGTTGTTGTGTTGGAAATCAGTGCGATGACGATGAGCAGGCTGGCCAGAGGCATGGCGCGCCAGTTTTGTGTGATGTGACAGAACATGCGGTGCTCGATCTTGTTCCACTTCGATGTCCCCGGCGGGTAGTGGCAGACCTGGATGATCAGCCCGGTTTCATCGGCAAGTTGCTGGAGCGCCAACTTCCACAGACGCAAGCGTGAACCGTTGGAGCCGCCGCCGTCGGCCGTGATCATCAGGCGCTTCATGCCGGGATACAGCCCGCGGCCGATTTGTTCGAGCCATAGACGAACCGCGTTGACCGCGAATTGCCCGGTATCGTGGTCGATTCCGAGGCTGACATAGCCGAGGTTGGCGCCGATGTCGTAGACGCCGTAAGGAACGACCTTGCCGAGCTCCTTGTCCTCGAAATCGTGGGTATTGACCTCGATCGGCTGGCCTTGCGGCCCATAGTCGCTGCCGCCGTTCTTGAATTCGCCGAGCAATTCCTTCTTTTTCGCGTCGATTGATATCGTGGGTTCGCCGGCTGCCTGGAACGCTTCGACCTTGGCGTTGATATATTCGAACTGCGCGTCGCGATCGGGATGTTTGCCGCTCTCTTTGGTCTTCCGGTTGTAATGGCGGCAGTATTTCAATTCCCGCAATAATTTGGGAACGGTTGACGAACTCACCTTATGGCCCATCTGGCGAAGCGCCGTCGCCAGCTTCTCGTGGCTCTTGGACACCCATACCAATGGCCGCATCGGATCGCCCATCGTCGCGGGCTCGAGCAATCGTTGCAAGTCCGCCAGCAGCGTCGGATCTTTGGTTGTCAACAGAGGGCCGCCGCCGCCTTTCCGCCGCACCTTTCCTGTCAATGAACCGGGGTCCTGCAGGTCCTTCAGACCGCGTCCAATCGTGCTGCGGGCGACCTTCGTCGCGCGCGCCGCCGCCGCAATCCCACCGTAGCCCGCGGCCTTCGCCTCCGCCGCCGCGTTCAACCGCCGGCCCCGTTCGTTCAGAGAGGAACGAAGCGCTTCGTAACGGGCTCGCAGCAGTGATTCGTCGATCATCTATCTGCTATAGACCGCAGCCCCGGCGACAGGAATCCCGTAAACAGCCCACGCCAGTAGAACACCAAACCGATTCACCAGTCTTTGGGCGTCGCCTAAGCGGATTATCGAGTCATTCCAAAGGGTTTGAATCTGCTCCGAAAATCGAACCTTCGCCGGGCGACTCGCATTCTGTCCGGAAATCGGGCGTTCTGACGGATTGGCGGACAACCGAGTTTGCGGACAGCTTCCCGGACGTTCTTAGCGTGCTCTTCCGGGCAGATTCGGCGACGACCCCCTTAATCAGCGTTTTCAGGCGTCCCGCCCGAAACCTCGCGGCCGTTCGACGCTGTCGAGGTCGGAAAGGTCACGCCAGTTCGAATTTCAGCGTCCGTCCTACAGCGGTGGCGGCTCTCTGCACGGTGTCGAGTTGCACCTTGTCGTTGTTCGGGTCCAGAAGCCGGTCAAGCTGGGTGCGGCTGGTGTGCATGCGCCGGGCCATTTCGGTCTTGCTGATTTTCTGCGCCTTCATCGCCTGTTCGATCTGCCATGCGAGAACGCGCTTGATGGCGTCGGCGGTCACTTCCTCGTAAATGCCTTGCTCTTTCAGCCAGTCATCGAAGGAAGAACCGAAGTGCGGGTTCGTGGTCATTGCTCGATCTCCTTTTGCCGTTTGTGGGCCAGTTCCAAATCAGGCTGCGGGGTCTTTTGCGTCCGTTTCACAAAACCATGCAGCAACACCATGCGGCCCTGCGCGGTGCAGAAAATCACGCGGGCCGTGCGGTGGCCGGGAAGGTTGCTCCGGACTTCCCACAATCCGCCGCCAAGGGACCGGCAGAGCGGCATGCCTACCGGCCATCCGAATTCCACGGCACGATGTCATGCCCAAGGATGCGGCGGTCCTCTAGGGGCAGGCCATTAAGCCAGTCCCTGACCGGCTCCGCTCCCCCGGCGTCCGGTAAAAGATCACCGGCAGTTTCTTCGGCCCGTCCCCCATAAATTGCACCTTTCAAGGTAAAATCGTACCTCATACGGTGCAGGCCGTCAAGTCATTCTCTGGATTGATGTGTAAAAACCTGCGGCGCTGCCTAGGGAACAGCCCTTGGCATGCTCTTCCGGGAAGATGCCACGATGACCGCAGACTCTGGCCGAACCGGCCAGACCACGGCAGGCTGTCGATAGCAAAATCTTGCGGAAAAACGGAAAGTCGGTTAGTCTCTGACGATGACGCAATGCAATGCGACGCCAGATGACTTCGGGGGCCGGCCTCAAGGGCGCGGGGCGGAGAGCTGTGCGGCCAAAAGGCCGCCCGCGAAAATTTTTTTCCGCCCCGGGTCGCCCGTAACCCATTGAAAAGTCCCGATTCGGACGAGAGAATCCAAGGAATTCCAAATCATTCCAACCCTCGAAAAGGCCGAATTCGCGGAGCCCCGCAGCACAGCTGCGTAAGACTGAGGGAATCCAAATCATAAGAAGGGTCGCGCGCCGCGAGCGGGCCGAGACGACTGGCTTTGCAGACTGAAGCCGCGCCACGGCTCAAGCCGGCGCCGGCGGACCCTCGGCGTCGCGCCATTCGAGCGTGACGACCTTGCCGTTCTCGACGGTCAGCGCCAGCCGGCCGTGCTTCAATTCCAGCGCCCGCTGGCCGAACAGCGTCCGCCGCCAGCCCGCCAGCGCCGGCACGTCGGCCTTGTCGTTGCCGGCGATCGCCTCGAGGTCGTCGACGGTGGCGATCAGCTTGCCGGCCACCCCGCTCTCCTCGCTCACCTGCCTCAAGAGCACCTTGAGCAGTTCCACCGTCGCTGCGACATTGGCGCCGTTGCGCCGCTCGCGCTCGACCTTGGGCAACGTCTTGTGGTCACGCGCGAGGCCGCGCTCGATCGCCTCGAGGATCTCGCCGCCGGCGCGCGACCGCTCCATGCCGCGCGGGAAGGCGCGCAGGTTGCCGAGCGCCTCGAGGCTGCGGGGCGCGGCGAGTGCGAGTTCGATCAGCACGTCGTCCTTGAGCACCCGCGAGCGGGGCACGTCGCGCGCCTGCGCCTCCCGCTCCCGCCAGGCGGCGAGCTCCATCAGCACGGCGAGGTCGCGCGGCTTGCGGGCCCGGCTCTTGTATCGCTCCCAAGCGCGCTCGGGATGCTGCTCGTAGATCTCGGGCGTGGTCAGCGCCTTCATCTCGTCCTCGAGCCAGGATTGCCGGCCGGTCGCCGCGAGCCGTTTGGTCAGCGCCTTGTAGACGTCGCGAAGATGGGTGACGTCGCCGATGGCGTACTCGATCTGCGCCTCGGCCAGCGGCCGGCGCGCCCAGTCGGTGAAGCGGGACGACTTGTCGATCGCCACGTGGCAGACCGAATGCACCAGCTCGCTGTAGGAGACCTGGTCGCCGTAGCCGCACACCATCGCCGCCACCTGCGTGTCGAACAGCGGCGTCGGCAGCACGCCCGACAGCTTCCAGAAGATCTCCAGATCCTGGCGGGCGGCGTGAAACACCTTGACCACGCGCTCGTCGGCCATCAGGCCGAGCAGGGGCTCGAGGTCGAGGCCGTCGGCGAGGGCGTCGATCGCCAGCGCCTCCTCGTCGGTCGCCAGTTGCACGACGCAGAGGATCGGCCAGAACGTCGTCTCGCGCAGGAATTCCGTATCGACCGTCACGAACGGGTGGCGCGCCATTCGCAGGCAGGCGGCTTCGAGCTCTTGGCTCGTCGTGATCAGCGACACGCTTCGCCTATTCCGTTTCGGCGCCGTCGCGTGGCGGGACGGGCTTCATGCGTTCCTTGCGGATGGGGGGAGGGGCGTGCCGCGGCATGCCGAGCCGCTTGTCGAGATAGGCGCCCACGACCGCCTGGAGATCGTCGATGCAGTCCTCGAAGAAGTGGTTGGCCTCGGGGATGACCGCATGCTCGATGACGATGCCCTTCTGCGTCTTCAGCTTCTCGATCAGCGCCAGCACCTCTTTGAGCGGCGCGACGCGGTCCTTGTCGCCGTGCACGAAGAGGCCCGACGACGGGCAGGGGGCGAGGAAGCTGAAGTCGAACCGGTTGGCCGGCGGGGCGATGGAGATGAACCCCTCGATCTCCGGCCGGCGCATCAAAAGCTGCATGCCGATCCACGAACCGAACGAGACGCCCGCGATCCAGCAGGCGCGGGCCTCGGGGCTGATCGCCTGGGCCCAGTCGAGCGCGGAGGCGGCGTCGGAAAGTTCGCCCTGGCCGTGGTCGAACGCGCCCTGCGAGCGTCCCACGCCGCGAAAGTTGAAACGCAGCACGGAAAAACCGCGGTCGGCGAAATTATAATAGGTGTTGTAGACGATCTGGTTGTTCATCGTCCCGCCGAACTGCGGATGCGGGTGGAGAACGACCGCGATCGGCGCCCCCCGCTGCTTGGCGGGGTGGAAACGGCCTTCCAGCCGACCGGCGGGACCGTTGAAGAAAACCTCGGGCATGCACACTCCACCAATCCGGTCGGCCGATCCCGACAACCGACGCAGAGCGCCCCGCGTCGGACTGCGGACTTATGCGGCTTGCGGCGCAGGCGCATCGCGCCTATGTCTCGGCTCGGTCGACGGGAGGCTCGCTCGGAGGCAGCCTCATAGCACGCAAGGCGCCAGAGATTGCAAGCAAAAACCGCCAAGTCAGGGCGGTCGAGCCGTCCGCTTATCGTATAGCTCGGAGACGGGATGGCCGCCGCGGAGCCCGGGACGAGGACCTATCTCGATTATAACGCGACGGCGCCCGTTCGCCCCGAAGCGCGTGCGGCGGTCATCGCGGCGATGGAGACGATCGGCAACCCGTCCTCGGTGCATGCGGAGGGACGGGCGGCGCGGCGGATCGTCGAGGGGGCCCGGGCCGAAGTGGCCCGTCTCGCGGGGGTTCCCGCGCGTTGCGTGACCTTCGCGTCGGGGGCGACCGAGGCGGTCAATCTGGTCCTCAATCCGCGCTTCGGCGTCAGGGCGAACGAGCCGCCGCTCGATCGCCTGATCGTTTCGGCCGGGGAGCACCCTTGCGTCCTGCAGGGCCACAGGTTTCCCGCCGCCGCGGTCGAGGTCGCGCCGCTCGTCGCCGACGGCCGGATCGATCTCGACTGGCTCGCGCAAAGCTGCCGGCGGTCCGGCCGGCCGCTGCTCGCGCTGCAAGGGGCGAACAACGAGACCGGCGCGATCCAGCCGGTCGCCGAGGCGGCTGCCCTTGTCCACGCCGCGGGCGGCTTCGTTTTTTGCGACGCCGTCCAGCTGGCCGGGCGGTCGGACTTCAGCCTGGCGACGCTCGGCGCGGATTCGCTGGCGCTCTCGTCCCACAAGATCGGCGGTCCGAAGGGCGCGGGCGCGCTCGTCGTCGCCAACGCCGAGGTCGGCGCCGGCGAGCCGCTGATTCGGGGCGGCGGGCAGGAACGCGGCGTTCGGGCGGGCACGGAGAGCGTGGCGTCGATCGCCGGGTTCGGCGCGGCGGTTCGCGCCGCCCTCGACGAGGCGCCTACCGAGCGGCGCCGTCTCCTGGCGCTGCGCGATCGTCTGGCCGAGCGTGTTCGCGAGACCGTCCCGGACGCGGTCGTCTTCAGCGCCGCCGCGCCGCGGCTGCCGAACACTTTGTGCTTCGCGGCCCCGGGGGTCCAGGCTGCGACCCTGATGATTGCGCTCGATCTCGCCGGCGTGGCGGTCAGCTCGGGCGCGGCCTGCTCGTCCGGCAAGGTGACGCCGTCGCACGTCCTGGCGGCGATGGGGATCGCGCCGGGACTGGCAAGGGGCGCCATCCGACTGAGCCTCGGATGGGGCTCCTCCGAGATCGACGTCGAGCGCTTTGGCGCGGCCTTTGCCGGCGCGATCGGGCGGATGCGCGCCGGGTGGGGCGCCGCGCTCTGAGCTTTCTGAATTATGCGTGACCTTGCATTGCGCGCGCCTGCGGTGTACAGGGCCGGTTCGCTCCCCGTTCATCGCCATTTTCCCAAAGGAGTCTTCATGGCTCGCGTCACCGTCGAGGATTGCATCGAGAAGATCGACAATCGCTTCGATCTCGTCCTCATGGCCAGCCATCGCGCGCGCGCCATCTCTTCCGGCGCCCCGATCAACGTCGCTCGCGACAACGACAAGAACCCGGTCGTCGCGCTGCGCGAGATCGGCGACGGCAAGCTGTCGCCGGGCGATCTTCGCGAGGACCTCATTCATGCGCTGCAGAAGCATGTCGAGGTCGACGAGCCGGAGGCCGAGGCGGCGCCGCTGATGGTCAATCCGAACGCCCAGTCGCAGATCGAGCTTGGCGCGGAACCGCAGTTCGACCGCATGACGGAGGAAGATCTCCTGCGCGGCCTCGAAGGCCTCGCGCCGCCGCCCGAGCCCGAAGAAGAGGCCGAATAAGCCGCTTCGCCTCCGCGCTCTAACCAAACCCGCCGGTCGGCCAGGACCGGCGGGTTTTTTGCCTGTCCACAGCTTCGCTCAACTTTCGCATGATCACTGTATTCACCGCGTATCGATTTGCTATCCTAGGTTGAAAGAATCATCCCGTCGCATGACCGGCCTCGGCCGGAGTTGCAGGGCGCAATCGGTTCGATTTCGGCGGCTGTGAGCCGCCACGCGTTGAGTAGGGGGCCGAATTGGGCGAGGACGTCATCAGGCCGCAAGCGGCGGCTTCAGACCCTCATGAGAGCGCCGAAAATGTGGCGCCGCTCGTGGAAGTCGCCGGCCGCGTCAAGTGGTTCGATACGGCCAAGGGATACGGCTTCATCGTGCCGGACGGCGGCGAAGCGGACGTTTTGATCCATGTGACCGTGTTGCGGCGCGACGGGTTCGCCGGCCTTCGCGAGGGGGCGCGCGTGGTCGCGGAGGCGCAGCGTCGCGACCGCGGTCTCCAGGTGCTGAAGATCGTTTCCGTGACGGAACCGGAGGGCGGCTATGCGCCGCCGGCGCCGCCCGCTCGAACGCGCGCGCAGGCGAGTTCGGTCGGCGGATTCGAGATCGTGATCGTGAAGTGGTTCAACCGTACGCGCGGCTTCGGCTTTTTGACGCGCGGCGAGGGCACCGAGGACATCTTCGTGCATATGGAGACGCTGCGGCGTTACGGCTTTGTCGATCCGAAGCCCGGAGACAGCATGCTGGCTCGGTTCGGCCCCGGCCCGAAGGGGCTGATCGCCGCGGAAGTCCGGCCGCTGGACGGTTCCCGCATCGTGGCGCCCAACTGAACCCGTCGCTCGCTGGCTTGACGCGCTCGCTTTCGCCTTGAAGACTCTTTCGTCGTCTTTCGCCCGTCGGGCATGTTGAAGTCGCGACTCGATTCCGCTTCATCGCGCTCTAATCGTTGGTCGCCGTTCTGGAGCAAGCGTCATGAGCTGCGTTGGATTTCGGTCGCTGTCCGCATCCGCGCTCCTGGTCCTGGCGCTCGGATCGCGCGCGCCGGCTCTGGCGCAAAGTCTCGAGCCCCTGCAGATCGTCACCGCGTCGGGGGTTCACGATTTCAAGGTCGAGATCGCGGCCGACGACGCGAGCCGCGAGCGCGGCCTGATGAACCGGCGCTACATGCCCGCCGACCACGGCATGCTGTTCGAGTTCCCGAGCGATGCGCCGGTCGCGTTCTGGATGAAGAACACCTACATCCCGCTCGACATGATCTTCCTGTCCCGGGCGGGAGTGGTGACGAACGTCGTCGCCGACGCCGAGCCGTTGTCGGAAAGCGTCATTCCGTCGGGGCCGCCCTGCGCCGCCGTGCTCGAGGTCAATGGAGGCGTCGCGGCCGCCATCGGGGTCAAGGTCGGTGATCGCGTTCGGCACGCATTTTTCAAGTCCTGACCGGTCAAATGCTGCGCGCCGATTGCATTGCCCGGCAACCTTGTTACATTCGGCGCCGAATACAGCCGGCGGATGCGCTTTGACCGTCGTCGCACTCCGAGGTTTTAGGTTTTGTCTGGCGTTTTTTCGTCGAATCCGGCCGCCGGAGTCGGCGCCCAGGTCGCCGTGACGCGAAATCCTTATGCAGGACACGCGGCGGCGACCTATGCGGCGCTCGATCTCGGCACCAACAATTGCCGTCTCCTGATCGCGCGGCCGACCGCCGACGGCTTTCGGGTCGTGGACGCGTTTTCGCGCATCGTCCGGCTCGGCGAGGGGCTGTCGCTGACCGGGCGCCTGAGCGAACAGGCGATCGAGCGGACGCTCGGCGCGCTCCGCATCTGCCGCGACAAGATGGCCGCGCGCGGCGTCACCCGCGCCCGCACCATCGCGACCGAGGCCTGCCGCTCCGCCGCCAATGGGCCCGCTTTCGTCGATCAGGTGCGCGAGCAACTCGGCGTGACGCTCGAGATCGTCGATCGGGAGACGGAAGCCCATCTCGCCGCCGCCGGCGTCGGCGATCTCGCCGACCACGAGGCGAAGTCGATCGTCCTCTTCGACATCGGCGGCGGATCGTCCGAAATCATCTGGCTCGGCGGCGACGAGCGCACCGGCCGGCGACGCGTGCGAGCCTGGGAATCGATGCGTCTCGGCGTGGTCTCGCTCGCCGAAAACTTCGGCGGCGTCGACGTGACCGAAAAGACCTTTTCCGACATGACGGACTACGTCACGGAGGCGCTCATCCCGTTTGTCGACAAGGTCGCCGAGGAAAAGCGCTGCGCGCGGTTTCACCTCCTCGGCACCTCGGGCACCGTGACGACGATCGCGGGGGTGCATCTGAACCTGCCGCGCTACGACCGGCGCGCCGTCGACGGTCTCTGGCTCGACCGGCGGGAGGTGGATGTGGCGGTCGACCGGCTGCGGACGATGAGCTACGCCGAGCGCGCCGCCAACGCCTGCATCGGCCACGAGCGGGCGGACCTGGTGCTGGCCGGCTGCGCCATCCTCCAGGCGATCCGGATCGAGTTCCCCGCCGAGCGGCTGCGGATCGCCGATCGGGGCCTGCGGGAAGGCATTTTGAGCCAATTGATGCGGGAAGACCGCGTCGGTCCGCACCGGCGCGGCCCCGGCCGATGACCGGCGGATCGGGCCGCGAGGGCGGCCGGGCGCTGAAGACGCGCGTCAAGACGGCGCGCAAGCGCTCGCTCGCCTCGACGCTTTGGCTCGAACGCCAGCTCAACGATCCCTATGTGGCGCAGGCCCGGCGCGAGGGCTACCGCTCGCGCGCGGCCTACAAGCTTCTGGAGATCGACGAGAAGTACAAGCTCCTCAAGCCCGGTCTTCGGATCGTCGATCTCGGCGCCGCGCCCGGCGGCTGGAGCCAGGTCGCGGCCGCCAAGACCGGATCGCAGGGGGGGAAGGGGCGGGTGATCGCCATCGACCTTCTGGAGATGGACGCGGTCGAAGGGGTCGAGTTCCGCAAGATGGATTTCCACGACGCCGACGCGCCGGCGCGCCTGCGCGAATGGCTCGGCGGTCCGGCCGACGGGGTCCTGTCGGATATGGCGGCCAACGCCACCGGCCATCGCAAGACCGACCAACTGCGCATCATCGGCCTCGTCGAACTGGCCGCCGACTTCGCCTGCGAAGCGCTGGCGCCGGGCGGCTTCTTTCTCGCCAAGGTGCTCCAGGGGGGCGCCGAGGGCGAACTCCTCGCGCGCCTCAAGCGCGAGTTCGCGGTGATCCGCCACGTGAAGCCGAAGGCCAGCCGCGCCGACAGCGCGGAGCTTTATCTGCTGGCGACCGGTTTTCGCGGGCAGGGCGGCCGCGTTGCGGCGGCGGACGGCGCCTGATCGACCTCAACGGCGGATTGGCGCGAGGAGGGCGTAGGCGGGCGCCCGCGCTTGCAAGGCATCGGCCGACACCGCCGAAGCCGGCGAGTGAAGCCGGCGAGCGCGGAAACCTGAATTGGCGGAATTGATCACGGTCAAGGACAATCGCTACGGCTAATCCCAATATGCCGTCTTGATCCAAAACCCGGGAAGGAGCAGGCCCCGTGAACCATCATCAACGCAAGGTCCTCCACGCGATCTTCGCCCATCCGGTCAACGCCAATCTCGAGATGAAGGACATCGAGACGGTGCTGAACGGGCTGGGCGCCGAGATCGCTCCGAAGACGAAGAGCCGCATCGGAGTGAGGCTCAACGGAAAAGAGACCGTGCTGCATCTGGCCAACCACACGCTGATGAAGGCGGAGGTGATGGAGGTGCGCAAGTTCCTCGAGGCCTGCGGTGTTTCCGCCGGGATATTTCTCGCCTGAGGCGAGAGGAATAGAGGTCCGCCCAGTCGCCGTCATTGCGGCCTCGCTTCCCTCTGGCGCCCGGGTCGCTCGCAATGACGGGAACATATCGACTGAGCCTGGCGTCGCTCAGTGCAGCCGGAACTCGCCTTCGATCGCCCGGAATTCCGCCGGTCCGATCAGCCTGGCGTGCGCCACGGTGACCGAGTGCAGCAGTCCGTCCAATTCCCGCGTCCAGAAGTCGAGGAACTTCGTCAACTCGGGAAAATGCGGGTGCAGGTCGAGCTGTTGCCAGATAAAGGTCTGCAGGATGCCGGGATGGTCCGGCAGCCGGTACAGGATATTGGCCGTCGTCAGGCCGAACCCTTCGAGCTGTCGGCGGAAGTCTGGGCTCACCATGCGGTTTCTCCAAAGGCAGAGCAAGGCGATCGTGTCATCGACAACGCGGCATTGCAACGGGGGTTCCGCAAATGTCGTGCCAAGTCAGTGTGTTAGCAGCCGTTGTTAGAGAGTGCCACTTGTTCTGAATAGCCCGGCCGCGCGTTGCCTTCGCTGGCGGGGCGAGGGCGGTTCGGAGGCTGGGATCGGCGGCGTGTGTCCTTGCGCGTCGGCGACGGTCCGCGCGTTCCCGGGCCGCGCTCGGCTGTGAGGGCTCCTGTTTTCAATGTTCTCAATGGCTTGCCGCCGGTTTTGAGGCCCGCGGCAATGGCATGCCGATGACCCCGCGCCCCGCCCTGAGCCTGCCGGAGACGCTGCAGCGCGTGCGGCCGGGCGCCCGCGGGGCGACTCGGCGGCCGACGTGTCGGCAAGGTCGGCCTCGCCCTGGTCCCAGCCTCGCCATTTTCGCGCCGGTTTTGAGCGTTTTCAATGGTTTGCAGCCAGATTTCCCGGGCGCGGCCGCGCCCTCGACAGCGAGGCCCGGGGTCAGCAAGGCGACCTCCGATACGCGCCGGAGCCAATCGAAAGGCGGGGCGAGATCGCGTGCGGCGCGCTCGGCCTGCGCGCCGGCGCCGGCCGGGGGCGCGGGGCGCCGAGCCGCGAAGGCCCCCGGCGCCGACCCAATTCCGGGCGCGGATTGAACGTTATCAAGGCTTTGCGCCGGGATTTCCGGGCGCGTGCCGCGCTCTTCGGCGTCGCGCGCGCCTGAGGATCGGTCGACCGCCGCAGGGCCAGCCTCACTGTCAGGCCTGCGAAGGCGGACGTCCGGGCTCCCCCCGGGGCGTCCCTATCGAGCGTCGCGGCGGCGGCCCCCGAGGCCCGGCTTTCGCCAGCGCGATCCGCGAAGGCGTCCGAGAACCCGGGCGCGGAATCCATCTTATCAATGGCTTGCACGGGATTTTCCGGGCTCGTGCACCGCCTGAGAAGCTCGGCGATCACGTCCTCGATCGATCCCGCGCGCTCTGCGCGGCTCTCGTCGCCATCGCCGGCCGAAGTCAATTCGTCGCCATCGAGCCAGCGCCGGGCGAACAAACGATCCTCGTCGGCGATCGTCTCGGCCTCCGAGTCCGGCTCAGCGAGCGCGGCCTGGCCGGTCAAGGCCTCGGGCGCGCTCGCCCGATGCAGCCGCGAGGCTTCGGGCCGCGCCCATTCGGCGGCGAAGGCGCCGCCGTAGCGGTCGAGCTCGCGCACGATCTTGACCACCTGGTCGACCGCCTTGAGGTTGGTCGGCGACATGGCGGAGTAGGCGACCAGCAGCGCCTCGTTGAGACGGCTCACCTGGATCGCGACAAACTCCATGGGCGGATGCGGCATGCGGCGCGCAAGGATGTCCCGGACGATGGCCCTGAGCCGCTTTGGGCCCACCCCCACCCGCGCCGCGATCTCGGCGACCGACACGCCGCGGTTGAGATAGCCGACGATCACCTGCTCGCGCCTGAACTTCGCCATGCGTGCGGCGCGCGCCGGGGTCGGAGGTTTGCCGGCGGCGGCCGGCGCGGCGGGGTCGAGACGATCGGACAACGGGGTTCTCCTCTGGGGGGCTGAAGAGAACATAATAAGAACACATTCACGCGCCGAGCAAGGATTTACTCCACCTTACGGAAATATGGTTAAGCCGCAACTGTTGCCGTAAACCTCTGGGTCACGTGGTGACGGAGGCCGGGAAGGAGTGCAGGGTCATGCAGCAGGGCGATATTCCGCAATTGAATAAATATAAAAGACGGACGCGTCACCGTAAAGGAGATCTACTGAAAGAAGCCAATACCAATGCCTTTTAATAAGCTCAGCGGAAAAACATCGCAATTTATCTCTTGCTTAGTCCGAGCCCAGACGGAGAGACAGCTGAATCGGCAATAAAATTAATCTTTCCCCCATCTTTTAGAAACACTCGATCTGAGGGTACTCCTTCTTCTGTAATCACTTGCTTGACACTCATTCCCTGCAAGAACTCAAACGCCTTCGCTGAAGGTCCCTGGTTGCTAGGATGCTTTTCATTACCCTCTGGTTTATGGGTGATTACAAACACCTGAGGCTCGTTGCATTCACGCGTACGTTTAATAAAGTCTTTGACTCTGTGCTGATAATCGCTTGAGACGGAAAAATCACCACCAACTACAATCTTTTCTCCCATGTCGTAATTGGACCTAGCGCCAGTTTTTGTGGTGCATCCATCGGTGAAGTAACCATCAGAGCCACTGTTTGAGATCATTGAACTACTAGCACCAATAGTTGTATCCAACGCAGATTTAAACGCCTCAATTTTGAATTCGGATGCTTCAGCAACCATGACACCATCCGGTCCAATCACGCTATTTGTCGGCGGCGGCGATGCTTCCACGATCTGATCGGTCGGCAAACTCGGCTGCCGAGCCGTCGCGTATAGAGCCGCGATTCCCCCAGATAACCCATTGAGATTTAACGCTAAGCGATAACCGGCATTTGCGGCGACCTTAAAGTCAACAGTCAATAACTTTCCTGTTTGCAGCAGCGTCCCAAATTCGTTGACATTTTTGCCGTTTGCCAATGTTGCCGCACTTTTGCAAAACTCCATTCCGCACTCGAAGAATGATAAGACGCCGACTGGACGATCGTCAACTCGGAGTAACGCACCTGATTCTGTCATTATCGATTTGTCGAACCTAAGCGTTAGCATAAGGTTCCCCGAGTTCCGTAAGTCAAGGCTACTCATTATCCAGGCACGACCATCACCAATGTTTGGATCTTTCACGTTTTAAATCAGGGCGCACTCGGAAAGCCTGTTATTTTCCAGCTTGTCACAAAAAAGCGCCCAATCTCCGTAATTAGCAATTTCTTTTGTTTCAGCAACCCCAGCCAATGTTACAGAAGAACTGCCCGGTAGAGAGCAATACCCGGCGACAACAAGAGAGATTGCACACGTTGCTCGCGCTATTATAGGCCGCACGTTTGTCAACATTGAATTTGCCCCAGACACTGACCCCGGTTTCGCCGGTCTCCAAAGTTCACACAGCCTTTCCAACGAAGCGAAGTTTCGCTAAAATTTCGGCGCGAAAATGACGGTTTCCGCGGATGGCCGTTCGATGGACTTCAAACTGCATATCATTGCAATTTGTTCCCTTGGGTTGGAGCTTGCGGCTGCTTCGGGCGCCGTCGCCGGCGAACCGCCCGAGAGCACCGGACTCCGGATAGCGCAGTTCCACTTCAAGCAGGCAACGCGAATGGAATATAGCAACGTTTTGTTTGCTACTAACAGGGCTATTGATCAAGCTGTAATACCATCGGAGACCTCTTTAGGGGGAAGCGTAATACTGCCGAGATTGTTTGATATAGACAAGATATTTTTATCCAGCTTGGGCACGCAGGTTGCGCTTGGCCGAATAGAGGTCGACTATCCTGCAGATCGGAAATTCAGCGAACAAACATATAGCAGTAAGCCATCTGATGACAATCCGTTTCGAAATTTTTCTGTGTCGAAATTTGATGTATTCCAGAATATTGACGATTGGCTTGGAAGCTCGTCGCTGCAGACTCAACCATTAGCTCGCGACTTTGATTTAATTTATATTCATGGATTTAATGTGCCGTTCAGTTCTGCGGTCGCAGAGACATCTCAGCTAAAGGACGACCTCGGATTTCAAGGGCCGATGTTGTTGTTCAGCTGGCCGTCCAATTTGGGTCTAACGGTGCCCGATTACCGTGAAACCGAGAGGCGCGAAGAGCTAACGGTCAGACAATTTTCACAGGTTCTAGAGGGCATCAACGGGTTCCGATTTGACGACGGTTCTCAAGCAGGCGGGCGGATCGTTGGCCAGGCGATAGCGCACAGCATGGGCGCTAAACTTGTGCTTGACACTTTGAATTCAATTCATAGGGAGTCGACTAATGAGAAACGCCCATTTGATATGGTTAGGATGAGAACGTTGATACTTGCTGCAGCTGACGTAAGTAGAAGGGAATTTCGCGAGAGGGATTTGCCACTTATCAGCGATTACGCAGACAGAACGATTATTATCTGCTCCAAATTTGATATTGCTTTGAGGCTGTCTTCGGGCGTAAATGCAGTGACTACCAAGGATGAGATGGGGGAGGATATAAGTCTTGCTGATGAGCGGTTGGGTCAATGTTCTGATTATGATAATGCGTTCAAAACTGAAATTTTATCTGGTCGACTAAAGTGGTATCAGTTTAGAGGGGTAAAGGACGACTTTATTGGTCACTCATATTTCACTTATGACCCACAGACGCTGTTTGAGATGAAGCGACAGTTGAATTGATCTACGATTGGAAGCAGGCGATTCAAACCTACGCGGTTAGATATCGCATTGTGTGTTACGGCGACCCGCCCGTCTTTACAAATTCTTTGGGCGCACTGCTCTCAACCGTGCAAAACATCCCGCCCGATCAGGTTTGCGCTCTTGAAAGCGCGGTAAACGCCCGCAGAAAAGAGCGGGCGCAAACCGACAACTCCGAGAAGCGGCGGCCCACACCCCATCCGTCGGCCTCCGGGCCACCCCCGGGTCTGCGCCCGGGGGCAGGCCCTTCCCCAGCTTTGCTGGGGAAGGGGAAGCGCGCCTCGCAGCTTTCACGAGCCGCGTGGGAGCGAGGCGTTTAGGCGGCCTTCTGCTTCTCGCCGTAGGTTCCGTAGAACGTCTGGCCCTTGTCCGCCATTTCGATCAGCTTCTCCGGCGGGACGAAGCGGGGGCCGTGGCTGGCCGCAAGGGCCCGCGCCCGCGCTACGAACGCCTTGAGCCCCATGCCGTCGATGAACGACAGCGTGCCGCCCGTATAGGGCGCGTAGCCGAAGCCGAGGATCGAGCCGACGTCGGCCTCGCGCGGATCGGTGACGACGCCTTCGAACATGCAGCGCGCGGCCTCGAGCGCCGGCGGGAACAGGAACCGGTCCTTTAGGTCCTGGACGCCGATCGTGTCCGGGTCGAGCGCCTTGCCGGCGATTCTCCCGAGGCCCGGCCACAGGCTCTTCGGCCCGCTCGCCGGATAGTCATAAAAGCCCTTGCCGTTCTTGCGGCCGAACCTTTGCTCCTTGACGACCAGCGTCTCGATCAGTTTCTTCTGCCCGGCGTCGATCGCGCCGGCGCCGAGATCGGCTTCGGTCGCCTTGAGGATCTTCCATGCGAGATCGACGCCCGTCTCGTCCGTCAGCGCGAGCGGCCCGACCGGTAGGCCGGCCATCTTGGCGACGTTCTCGATCATCGCCGGCGGCACGCCCTCCATCAGCATCAGGTGGGCTTCGAGCATGTAGTTGATCACGCAGCGATTGACGTAGAAGCCGCGGCAGTCGTTGACCACGATCGGCGTTTTCTTGATCGCCCGGACGAAGTCCATCGCGACGCTGAGCGCCTTGGCGTCGGTCTTCTCGCCCATGATGATCTCGACCAGCATCATCTTCTCGACCGGCGAGAAGAAATGCACGCCGATGAACTGCTCGGGCTTCGCCGACGTTTCGGCGAGCGAGGTGATCGGCAGGGTCGAGGTGTTGCTGGCGAAGACGACGTCCGGTCCGAGCACGGCCTGCGCCTTCTTCGTCGCCTCGGCCTTGACCGCGCGATCCTCGAACACCGCCTCGACGAGGAAGTCACAGCCCTTCAGCGCCGCGTAATCGGCGGTCGCGTGGATGCGGGCGAGCAGCGCTTCCCTGTCGGCGGGCTTGGCGCGGCCCTTGGCGATCTGGCCGCTGACGACCTTGTCCGCATAGGCCTTGCCCTTGTCGGCTGAATTCCTGGTCGCGGTCGATCAGCACGACCTCGAAGCCGGCGTTGGCCGAGACATAGGCGATGCCGGCGCCCATCAGGCCGGCGCCCAGGACGCCGATCCTCTTGAGGTTCGTCGGCGGCACGTTCGCCGGACGGCGCACGCCTTTGTTGAGCTCGCCCATCGACAGGAACAGCGAGCGGATCATCGCCGCCGCCTCCTTCGACAGCAGGATGTTGGCGAAATATTTGCTTTCGACAGCGAGTGCGAGGTCCATCGGCAGTTGCAGCCCCTCGAACACGCTCGAAAGGATCGCCTTGGCCGCCGGGTAATTGTCGTAAGTTTCGCGGCGGTAGATGGCGTTGGCGGGCGGCCAGGTCATCATGCCGACCGGCGAGAACACCTTGCCCGACGGCGGCTTGAACTTCGGGTCGTCCCAGGGCGCTTTGGCGTTCGGATTGGCTTTCACCCAGTCCTTGGCGCGCTGGACAATCTCCCCCTCCGGAGCGACCTCATGGATGAGGCCCATCCTCTTGGCCGCTGCGGGCTTCAGTTGGTCGCCTTTGAACAGCATCTGCAGCGCGTCCGGCGTCGGCATCAGCCGCGCGACGCGCTGCGTGCCCCCGCCGCCCGGGAAGAGGCCGACCTTGATCTCCGGCAGGCCGACGCGAGTTCTTGTCGCTGTCCGAAGCGATCCGGTAGTGGCAGGCGAGCGCCAGTTCGAAGCCGCCGCCCATGCATATTCCGCTGATGGCCATGGCGACGGGCTTGCCGCAGGTTTCCAGCCGCCGATAGACGAGGTTCAATCGCTTCGTCCCCTCGACGAAGGCGCGCATCGCCGCGTCCTTGCCTTCGGTCTTGGCGCGGCGGACGAATTCGTCGCCCGCGACCTTGAGGAATGCGAGGTCGGCGCCGCCGACGCCCTTCGCCAGCGTGACGACGGCGCCGTTGATCGCGGCGTCGTTCGAGATCTTGTCGACGATCTCGCCGAGCTCGGACATGACCTCGGGATTGATGACGTTCATCGAGCGGCCGGGCATGTCCCACGTGACGAGCGCTATGCCGTCCGCGTCGGTCTCGAAACGAAAATTCTTGAGTTCCATGGAATGTCTCCGTCCCGCGGTCAAACGCGCTCGATAATTGTAGCGGTGCCCATGCCGCCGCCGATGCACAGGGTGATGAGCGCGGTGCTTCCGCCGGTGCGCTCGAGCTCGTCGAGCGCCGTGCCGAGGATCATCGCGCCGGTCGCGCCGAGCGGATGGCCGAGCGCGATGGCGCCACCGTTGACGTTGACCTTGCCGGCGTCGACGTCGAAGGCCTGCATGAACCGCAGCACGACTGCGGCGAAGGCCTCGTTGACCTCGAAAAGGTCGATGTCGCTGATCGTCATGCCCGAGCGCGCGAGCACCTTTTTCGTCACGTCGACGGGGCCCGTCAGCATGATCGCCGGTTCCGAGCCGATATTGGCGAAGGCGCGGATTTTCGCACGCCGCTTGAGACCGGCGCGCTCGCCCGCCTCGCGCGAGCCGATCAGCACGGCGGCCGCGCCGTCGACGATGCCCGACGAGTTGCCGGCGTGGTGGACATGGATGATGCGCTCGATCTCCGGATGGGCCTGGATGGCGACGGCGTCGAATCCGCCCTGCTCGCCGGGGATGACGAACGAGGGCTTCAGCGAGGCGAGCGACTGCATGTCGGTCTGCGGGCGCATGTGCTCGTCGCGGTCGAGCAGCGGCAGGCCGTTGACGTCCTTGACCGGGGCGATCGAGCCCTTGAACCGTCCCTCGTTCCAGGCGGCCGCAGCGCGCTTCTGCGACTCTACGGCGTAGGCGTCGACGTCGTCGCGCGAGAAGCCGTATTTGGTGGCGATGAGATCGGCCGACACGCCTTGCGGCATGAAATAGGCGGGAATCGCCAGCGACGGATCCGCCGGCCAGGCGCCGCCGGACGCGCCGATGCCGACGCGGCTCATCAATTCGACGCCGCCGCCGATCGTCAGCTCATGCTGGCCGCTCATCACCTGCGCCGCGGCGAAATTCACCGAATCGAGGCCTGAGGCGCAGAAGCGGTTGATCTGCACGCCGGGCACCGTGTCGCCGAAGCCTGCCGCCAGCGCCCCCATGCGAGCGATGTCGCCGCCGGCCTCGCCGACCGGATCGACGCAACCCATGACGACGTCGTCGATCCGGGTCGGTTCGAGCTGGTTGCGGTCCTTGATCGCCTTCAGCGCGGTCGCGGCGAGATGAAGCGTCGAGGCGGTATGGAGCGAACCGTCGGGCTTGCCGCGCCCTCGCGGCGTTCTCACGGCATCGAAAATATAGGCTTCGGTCATCCTGTTTCTCCCTGCGGCTCACCGGCCGCGGCGCCAATTCTGGCTCTCTCCGTCCGGAGAGCCGGTACCTAATCGTGGTCTGGATGCTGGCGGCTGCCAGCCTCCGCGACTTTGATCGCCTTCAACCAATTCTCGGTCCGCGACGTGGGAAGCGCGGCAAGGCCGGCGAACCAAGGCAGCGCGGATTCGACGCCGATTTGCTCCGACGGCGCAACGTCGGCCGGACTATCGAGACTGCCGATCGTCACCGAAATATGGTCGCGGCCGATCAGGCGATAGATCAGCGGCGTGCCGCAGAGGGCGCAGAATCCGCGCTCGGCGATCTCCGAACTGCGGTAGATCGCCAGGGCGCCGCGGGTGAAGGCGAGGTGCTTTTGGCGCATGCCGGCAAAAGCCATGAACGGACCGCCGCCGGACTTCTGGCACATCCGACAATGGCAGATGCTGGCGCCTGTGGGACGTGCGCTCAGCACATATCGCACGGCGCCGCACTGGCAGCCGCCGGTCAACTCAACCTGCGCCTCGCCGCTCATCCGACCTCCTCGTCCCCCCTCTTTCGCCAGCTCAGAACGCCTCCGCCGGAAGCGCCATGATCGTCGCGGCGCCGGCCGTGAGGCGCGCCAGATGCGCGCCTGTTTCGGGCAGCATACGCTCGGCGAAGAACTTGGCGAGGGTCAATTTGGCGTCGAGCGCCGGATTGCTGTCGCCCTTGGCTTGCCGGGCAAGCACCGCTTTGACGATCCGCGCCCACATGTAGCCGAGGGCGGCGAGGCCGAAGAGATGCATGTAGTCGGTCGAGGCGGCGCCGGCGTTGTTGGGATCGGCGAGGCCGTTCTTCGACAGCCACATCGTCGCCTGCTGAAGGTGGCCGAGCGACGCCTGCACGCCCGCAAGATAGGGCGCGAGCGCGGCCTCATCCTTGTTGGCGGCGAGGAACTGCCCGATCTCGCCAAAGAAGCCCATGATGGCGCGGCCGCCGTCCTTGGGCAGCTTGCGGCCGACGAGGTCAAGCGCTTGCACGCCGTTCGCGCCCTCGTAGATCATGGCGATCCGGGCGTCGCGGACGAACTGCTCCATGCCCCATTCGGCAATGTAGCCGTGCCCGCCGAGCACCTGCTGCGCCTTGACGGCGTTGGCGAAGCCCACGTCGGTAAAGACGCCCTTGATCACCGGCGTCAGCAGGCCGAGCCGGTCGTCGGCCACTTGGCGAACCTTCGGGTCGGGCGACGTCAGCGCCTCCTCCTGGGTGAGCGCGACCGAGACGAGCAGCGCCCGCGCAGCCTCGTTGAACGCCCGGATCTCGAGCAGCATGCGCCGCACGTCGGGATGGACGAGCAGGAGGTCGGCGGGCTTGTCGGGCTCGGCCGGCCCTTTCAGCGAGCGGCCCTGGCGGCGGTCCTTGGCGTAGGCCGCGGCGTTCTGGTAGGCGACCTCCGACAGCGACAGGCCCTGGACCGCGACTCCCAGGCGCGCGCCGTTCATCATCACGAACATCGCCGGCAGGCCGCGATGCGCTTCGCCGACGAGCCAGCCCTCGGCGCCGTCGTAATTGAGGACCGCGGTGGCGTTGCCGTGGATGCCCATCTTGTGCTCGATCGAGCCGCAAACGACGCCGTTGCGCTCGCCCGGCGCCCCGTTGGCGTCAGGGAGAAACTTCGGCACGACGAACAGCGAGATGCCCTTGACGCCCGCCGGCGCGCCCTCGATGCGGGCGAGCACGAGGTGGACGATGTTGTCGGCGAGGTCGTGCTCGCCGGCTGAAATGAAGATCTTCTGTCCGGTGATCGCGTAGGAGCCGTCGCCCTGAGGGACCGCCTTGGTCTTGATGAGCCCGAGGTCCGTCCCGCAATGCGGCTCGGTCAGGTTCATCGTGCCGGTCCATTCGCCGGTGGTCATTTTCGGCAGGTAGCGGTCCTTCAGTTCGTCGCTGGCATGGACCATCATCGCCGCGACCGCGCCGTTGGTCAGTCCGGGATACATGGCGAAGGCGAGGTTTGCGGAGGTCTGGTACTCGCCGAGCAGGACGGCGAGGAAGTGGGGCAGGCCTTGGCCGCCATATTTCGGATCGCCTGCGATGCCGACCCAGCCGCCCTCGACCAGCGCCTTGTAGGCTTCCTTGAAGCCTTTTGGCGTGGCGACGCTGCCGTCCTCGTTGCGCTTGCAGCCCTCCACGTCGCCGACGCGATTGAGCGGCTGGGTGACCTCCTCGGCGAATTTCGCGCCTTCGCTGAGCACAGCTTCGACGACGTCGAGCGGGGCCTCGGCGAAGCCGGGCGCATTGGCGTAGCGGGCGTAGTCGAAAACGTCGTTCAGCAGGAAGACGGTGTCGTTGACCGGCGCTTTGTAAGTCGGCATGGCGCTCCTCGGGACATTCTGGAAACTCGCGGCGCGCGCTCACCCTCCCGACGCGCGCCACGGGACGGTTCACATATGAACTATCTCGGCGCGCTTTGCAAGAGGCGGAAAATACGAAATTTGCGCGAAGGGAACAGGAACGCCCTGCGGGGCAGGCTTCCCGGGGGTCGCGTCTCAGGGGCGTTTTTCGAGTTCCCGTTGCATCGAAGCCGTGGGATTCGCGTAGGCTTCCTGGCGGTCGACGCTCCAATAGCGCAGTTCGTCCAGCGGGATCGGCTCCCCGGTTATGGCGCAGCGCACGAAGGCGCCGGGGCGCAGGATGCGAAAATCGCCGTCGAGATATTCGACCTTGGCTTCGCCCGCATGAGCGGGCTGTCGCTCGAACTTGTTCATTGCTTGAATGTCTTTCCTTGCCGCATTTTATGACACGGCCAGACCGGGAAGGGGAAGCGCGATTTCAGGCCCTTGCTGACCCGCGACGCGCTGGACAAGGAGGCCTGGCTCTGATATTGGGCTCGCGATTGGACGGGCCCTCTTCCGGGAAGGCGCGCGTCCTTCTTTTTCGTCAAAACACAGGTATTTTGAGGCCCAGCCTCAAAACACAGGATAGCCCGTGCAAGTACTCGTCCGCGACAACAACGTCGATCAGGCCCTGAAAGCGCTCAAGAAGAAGATGCAGCGGGAGGGGATCTTCCGCGAGATGAAGCTCCGCGGCCACTACGAGAAGCCGTCCGAGAAGCGGGCGCGGGAGAAGGCGGAGGCGGTGCGTCGCGCGCGAAAGCTTGCGCGCAAGAAGCTTCAGCGCGAGGGTCTTCTTCCGATGAAGCCCAAGCCTGTCCCGGGCGCGCCGCGATCGTCGGCCGGTTGATTTGGGCGTCGGCGCGCGGTTCAGTGCGCGCCTCGGAGCAAGCGGTTCACCCCGCCGGGACGCGGCGGGGTTTTGTTTTTTGACTCTGCTTTTGGCGTGATGGAGGATCCGCGTTGGCGTTCGGGACGCGGCGGAGTCTGCTGATGATGAACGGCAAGGTTATGGTGGGATCAGCTCGGCGAGGGCGCGTTGGTTTTGGTCGTTGCGCTGGGTCTAAGCGCCTGCGGCGAGACGTTCGGCGGCGGACCGTCCGCCAATGTCGCAGAGGTCGAAGCGGGGCCGAAGGCGAGGAATCCAACGCCGGCAACATCAATTCGCTGACCGAAATCATCCAGCGCAATCCCCGCGATCCTCGGCCTACAACACCCGCGGCGTGGTCTACGCCAAGCTCGGCCGGTATTCGAACGCGGTCGACGACTTCTCCCACGCCATCGCGTTGGATCCGCATTTCTCGGGCGCCTACACCAACCGCGCGCTCGCCTATCGCCAGCAGAAGCAAACAACTTGGCGATGCAGGACTTCAATCAGGCGATCGCGACAAACCCGAACGACGCAGCCGCCTATCTGGGGCGCGGGAACCTCGAGCGCGCCCACGATAATTACGACGCCGCGCTTGCCGATCTCAATCAGGCGATCCGGCTCAATCCGGAAGGCGCGCAAGCCTACCACGCGCGCGGCCTCATCTACCAACGCCAGGGAAACAACGCCCAGGCGATCACCGATTTCAACAACGCCATCGACCGGGACCCTTTCGCCGGCGCTCCCTATCAGGCGCGTGGACAGAGCTATCTGGCGACCGGCCAGTGGCAGAAGGCGGTCGACGACTTCAACGCCGCGCTCAACGTCGACGATCGCAACGCCGACGCCTGGGCCGGCCTCGAACTCGCCTATGAGAAGCTCGGCAATCGGGCCAAGGCCGCGGAGGCCTACAATAGCGCCGCTTCGCTCAATCCCGGCAATCCTGAGGCGAAGGCCGGACTGGCGCGGATGAGCGCGAGTTGACGCGCCCGCGAGGCTAGTCCTCCATCTCCGGCTTGGTCTTCAGAAATCCTTCGAGCCAGTGAATATCGTACTGGCCGTTCTGGACGTCGGCGTTGCGGACCAGCGCGCGAAACAGCGGCAGCGTCGTGTTGATGCCGTCGACGATGAACTCGTCGAGCGCCCGCCTCAACCGCATCAGCGCTTCGGTGCGCGTGCGCCCGTGGACGATCAGCTTGCCGACGAGGGAATCGTAGAAGGGCGGAATCACGTAGCCCTGGAGGCCGAGGAATTCGACGCGGACGCCGAGGCCGCCGGGAGGATGGAAATGCGTGATTCGGCCGGGCGAGGGGATGAAGGTCCGGGCGTGCTCGGCGTTGACGCGGCATTCGATCGCCGCGCCCAGCACGCGCACCTCCTCCTGGGCGATCGACAGCGGCGACCCGGCCGCGATCTTGATCTGCTCGTTGACGATGTCGATGCCGGTGATCATTTCGGTCACCGGGTGCTCGACCTGGATGCGCGTGTTCATCTCGATGAAGTTGAACTGGCCGCCCTCGTACAGGAACTCGACCGTTCCCGCGCCGACATAGCCGAGTTCCGCCATCGCCCGGGCGACGATGCCGCCGATCTCCTCGCGCTGGCCGGCGTTCAGCGCCGGAGATGGGCCTTCCTCCCAGACTTTCTGGTGACGCCGCTGCAGCGAACAGTCGCGCTCGCCGAGATGGACGGCCCGGCCCTTTCCGTCGCCGAGCACCTGGATCTCGATGTGGCGCGGCCGGCCGAGATACTTCTCCAGATAGACGGCGTCGTCGCCGAAGGCCGACTTGGCTTCGAGCCGCGCGGCGCCGAGCGCGCCCACGAGCTCGTCGGGATCGCTCGCGACCTTCATGCCGCGGCCGCCCCCGCCGGCCGCCGCCTTGACGATGACCGGATAGCCGATGTCCGCGCCGATCCGAAGCGCCTCCGCCTCGGTGTCGATCGCGCCGTCGGACCCGGGGACGCATGGGATGCCGAGCCGCGCCGCCGTGCGCTTGGCCTCGATCTTGTCGCCCATGAGGCGGATATGTTCGGCCTTCGGACCAATGAATGCGATTTCGTGTTCTTCCAGGATCTCGGCAAAGCGGGCGTTTTCCGAAAGAAACCCGTAGCCGGGATGAACGGCGTCCGCGCCGGTGATCTCGCAGGCCGCGACGATCGCGGGGATATTGAGATAGCTGTCTTTCGGGGCCGGCGGCCCGATGCAGACGCTCTCATCGGCGAGCTTGACGTGCATGGCCTCCTTGTCGGCGGTCGAATAGACGGCGACCGTGGCGATGCCGAGTTCCTTGGCCGCGCGCATGACGCGCAGCGCGATCTCCCCCCGGTTTGCGATCAGGATCTTGTCGAACATCGAGGGCTGTTCCGGTCACTCGATGACGATGAGCGGCTGGTCGTATTGGACCGGCGCGCCGTCGTCGACGAGGATGCTGACCACCTTGCCGCCACGTGGCGCCACGATGTCGTTGAACGTCTTCATCGCCTCGACGAGCAGCAGCTTGTCGCCCGCCCTCACGGTCGAGCCGACTTCGACAAAGGGCTTGGCCTCGGGGCTCGGGCGAAGATAGACGGTTCCGACCATCGGCGATCGGACCGCGTCGGCGAACTCGTCGGCCCGCGCCGGCGTGAGCTCGGCCGCGGCCGGAGCAGTTGCGATCGGCGCCGCCGGCGCATGAACCGGCGCTGCAGGCCCGACCGCTGGAGCGCGTTCGCGAGCCAGCCGGACGCGAAACTCGCCGAGATCGATCTCGACTTCGCTCAGGTCGTATTTCGAGACGATTCGGGCGAGCTGGTCGATTGCTGCGACATCGACAAGGCTTTGCTCAGACCCGTCAGATCGCAGGCCGGACGGCTTCTTCATGCTCATGTGGCTCTTTTCGGGGAAGTCGGCATCGACGAGGATTTTTGAGACCGTATATCCCGCCGCTTCCGGCAAATAAAGGGCGCGGGACCCTGGTCGTCAGCCCCGTCGCGCCCAGACGGTCACGTCGTGGAAGGCGACGCCGCCGAAAGGCGCGACGCTGTCGTCGCCGACAAGCGCATTGATACCCCAACCGTCGAGAAAGGCCGAAGGCGGCCAGACTCCCTCGCTGACGAGCACGCCCTGCTTCGCCCCCGAAAACAGCCTCGCGTGCAGGCGGGTGCGCCCGCGGTCATTGCCGATCTCGACAACGTCCCCGTCACCGATCATGAGACCGGCCGCGTCCGCCGGGTTGATCAGCAACTCGGGCCGGCGCTCGCGCAGGAGCGAGGTCGCAGTTTGGGTGAAGGTGGAATTGAGGAAATTGTGGGAGGGCGAAGTCGCCAGCTTGAACGGGCGCCGCGCGTCGACGGCTTCGTTGACCGACCAATGGTCCGGCAGGGCGGGCATGTCGCGCCAGGCGCCGCGCAGGCCGTCGTTCGACAGCGGCGTTTGCGTCCAGTCCGGCTTGAAGCGGAACTTTCCGTCCGGGAAGCCGAAGCCGTCGAGGAAGTGCGACTCCCGGAACGGCGGCTGGAGATCGAGCCAACGCCGCGCCTCCAGAGTTCGCGAGGTCGCCGTAGCCGGATTCCCTGAGCGTCCAGTCGATGATCTCGCGCGGCGTCATCGCGAAGGCGGGATGCGTCGGCGCCGAGGCGTTCGGCGAGCGCAGCGATCACCTCGTGATTGGAGCGGCAACCCGGCGGCGGGTCGATCGCCTTCGGCGCGAACTGCAGATGCTGGTGACCGCCCGCGGTGTAGAGGTCGTCGTGCTCGAGGAACATCGTCGCCGGCAGCACGATGTCGGCGTAAAGCGCGGTGTCGGTCAGGAACTGCTCGTGCACGCAGACGAACAAGTCTTCGCGGGCGAAGCCGCGCCGGACCTTCTCCTGATGGGGCGCAACCGCGAGCGGATTGGTGTTCTGGATCAGCATCGCCTTGATCGGCGGACCGTTCTTCAACGCGTCCGCTTCGCCCGTCAGGACGGCGCCGACGCGCGACTGGTCGAGGCGGCGCACGCGCGAATCCCGCGCGTCCAGGCCTTCGATCATCGTCTTGCGCAACTTGAAAATGCCGCTGTTGCTGTGGAACGCGCCGCCGCCCTCGTGCGCCCAGGCGCCGGTCACCGCCGGGATCGAGAGCGCCGCATGCATGTTGACCGCGCCGTTGCGCTGGCGCGAGAAGCCGTAGCCGAGGCGGAAAAAGGTCCGCTTTGTCGAGCCGACGAGCGCGGCGAAGGCCTCGATCTCCGCGACGTCGAGGCCGGTGATCGCCGCCGCCCAGGCCGGGTCGCGGCTCCGCAGATGCGTCTCGAGTTCGGCCGGCGCGTCGGTAAAGCGCGCGAGATAGTCGCGGTCGGCGAGCCCGTCGCGAAAGAGGACATGCATGACGGCGCAGGCGAGCGCGCCGTCCGAGCCGGGCCGCAGGCGCAAAGCCAGATCGGCCTGCCGCATCGTCTCGGTCTCGTAGATGTCGATGGCGACGATCTTTGCGCCGCGCGCCTTCCGGGCGCGGACGGCGTGGGTCATCACGTTGACCTGGGTCGCGACCGCGTTGGTCCCCCAAATGACGATACAGTCCGATTTTTCCATTTCGCGGGGATCGGCGCCGACCAGGGCCCCCGTGCCGGCGACATAGCCCGGCCAGGCGATCCCGACGCAGATCGTGCCGTAGAAGCGCGAGTAGCGCTTGGCGTGCGTCAGGCGCTCGATCCCGTCGCGCATCACGAGGCCCATCGTGCCGGCGTAGAAATAGGGCCAGACGCTTTCGGCCCCGAACCGCCGCTCGGCCTCGAGAAAGGCCGCCGCGACGCGGTCGAGCGCTTCGTCCCATCCGATTGGGGCGAACTGTCCCGAGCCCTTGGGCCCTACCCGCACGAGCGGTTCCGTCAGCCGGTCGGGGTGGTGGATCCGCTCGCTGTAGCGGGCGACTTTCGCGCACACGACCCCCGCGGTGTAGGTCTGGTCCGGCGCGCCGCGGACGCGTCCGATCCGCGATCCCGCAATGACCTCGACGTCGAGCGCGCAGACCGAAGGGCAGTCGTGCGGGCAGACGGACGGTTTGCGGACGATCTCGGCCGGAGCGTTCATGCGAACCTCCCGAGGCCCTCGCCCTGGCGTCCGGCCGTTCGCGAACTCACCCCGTTGATGAGACCGCGACCTGTCCGAGACTGAGGCTTACGCGCGATGGGTTCAATTCGGCTGAGAATGCGCTCATCTCCTCGTGGGGGCGGCTCCACGCTCTCGGGTCCCGGTTTCGCTGGGGACCGAGCCGGTCGTGCGCGCGGGGAATTCATTATGCGCCGGAAGACAATCCGGAGCTAGGGGACGCCCTCGGCCTTGACGCGCGGACTTTCGACCACGCCTGCAACGCGCTCGACACGGCGGACCAGGGCGGATCGGCGGGGCCGGGGGCTTTCCGAGCCTGTTTTGTGCGTTTTCAAAGGGTTGCGGCGGCTTTTCCGGGCGGGCGTCTGGGCCGAGGCGGGGCTGGCGTTCGTACAAGCTGGAGCGTACACACCTTTGCAGGAGGCAACGCCGACGGGGCTAACCCCTATGCCGCCCCGACCGTCTGGAGGCCCAAGGGGTCAATTTTCAGACCGCACAAAGTGTTTTGGCGGATGAGACCGAACGCCTCTGCATCGAGGTCGAGCCGGATTCCGACATGTACGGACTCAACGGGAAGCGGTTTTATATTCGGAAAATGCCACGGCCTTATTTGACCCGGTGATCATAAGGAAACCCCCGCGGCCAATGAAGCCGCGGGGGGGGAATTCGAGGGGTTCAAGTGGTGCAGGCGACCGCCTTATTCCGCGGCCTCTATTGATATTACAAGACGCCGGCCGAGTGCGCGTAGCGCTGTCTCAAGCACCGACAACTTTGTCGGGTGCATGGGGTCCAATATCCGGCGAACCTCTTTCTCATCCTTCCCGAGACGTCGCGCGAGAACGCTTTTGCTGATGCCAGCTTGACGCCAGGCGTCAAGCACAGCCAGTTTTGCTGCGTCCTCCGGAGCAACGATGATCGGAATTAAGTCGCCGCCATGCTTGCCCGGCAAGGGGAGAGGTAGCCCGCGCTGAGGATACGAGAGAAGCGCAAGAGCAAGCGCCTCCTCGGCCATAACGCGAGCCTCTGCCTCGTCGTCACCCTCGGTTATTGCCTCGGGGACGTCCGGAAAAGTGACCACGATCCCGCGCTCGTCACCAGGCTCGAACTGGGCGTGATACACAAACGGCTGCATAATCCAATCTCCTTTATTCTCCTTTATGTCCCGATCCGGCCTTTCGGGGGTATCCCGGCCTAAGTAAGGCCGAGACCCTTCCGAATTTTTTGCGCCGTCTTCGGGTCGATCTCTCGGTGTGGGACTGTTGTCCAATTGTCTCCCACCTGAACTAAAGCGTGGCTCCCTTTCCCTCGACGTTTAGAGACCTTGAAGCTCAGGCCCCGCGCCTTCGCTTCGTCCCGAAGCTCGGCTAGGAAGCTATCTCGCTTCGCCATGCCGACCTCCTTGAGATGGAAGCGCATATCGGACATTTTTGTCCGAATGTCAAGCTTCTCTTGGGATCGTCGCAGAATTTGTTCCAAATCATTGATTGCAGAACGGGCCCCACGCGTCGGTTCGAGGAGGCACGCACGAATCTCTCACAAAAACGCTCGCTGACGCATTAATACGTATATTCTATGTGAATACTGCGCTTTCGACCGTAAATAGGTCGGACCCCAACCGTTTCACGTGACCTCGGACTTCGAATTTTCGGAAGGAAATGTTGATCCGACGGTCGCGGAGCGTCGCGAGCGGACTTGCGCCGACGCCTGATCGACTTGGCGCCGGGCGTCGAGGATCGCATCGACCCACCACTTCCAGGCGGAACGGTCCGTCGCGGCCCCGTCGGGCGGGCCCGCTTTTGCGGCGTCCATCCCGGCCGGCGCGCGCCGGCGGAGAGCGAGGGTCGGACGAGGAGGGGATTGTCTTCTTCAACTGGCGCCGCCCGCAGCCGTTCCGCCTCACGAGAAGAGCCATCGACGTGGCGAACGCGCTCGTCGAGATTGTCGCACATACGTCAGATTGTTATCGCGTTTGACGTGGGGCGTGGGTTCGCTGCGCTTTCGCACGCCAGCTGCGGTCGCTCATCCTTGAAATATCCCCCAAGGGGGGATAAATATAAGTCTCCCGAGAGGGCGGATTGAAGGTCTTCAAAACCAAGGAGTTCGCGCGGTTCTCGCGTCGTGAGGACGTTGACGACGAGCGGCTTTGCGAGGCGGTTGATCGGGCCGAAGGAGGCCTCGTTGACGCGGATCTTGGCGGCGGGCTCATCAAACAGCGCATTGCGCGCAAGGGCCAGGGCCGCCGAGGGGGCTATCGGACGTTGATGGCGATTAAGACCAAGAGCCGCGCCGTGTTCGTCTACGGGTTCGCCAAGAACGAGCGCGACAACAACGGCCCCGATGAACTGGAATTCTGGCGGCGTGTCGCCGGCGCCTATTCGGGGATGACCGAAGAGCAGCTTGGCGCGCTGATCGACGCTCGCGAACTTACGGAGGTGATGCGCCATGACAAAGACTAACTATCGCAACCCCCGTCTTGAGGTGTTGCACAAGACGGCAACCGCGCTTCGCCGCGTTGGCGCCCTCGACAAGGCGACGATGCGCGATCTCGATGCATTCTGCCTTACCAAGGTCGATGAGCTTTCCGGCGAGGACATCCAGGCGTTGCGCGTACGCGAGCGCGTGAGCCAGGCAGTTCTTGCGCGTCATCTCAACGTGCGTACGAAGCTTGTCAGCGATTGGGAGCGCGGCGTGAAGCGCCCGAGCGGCCCGTCCCTGAAGTTGCTGGCCCTGGTTCGATCGAAGGGGCTGGACGCCATTGCGTAATGCGACTCAGGCCAAATCAGTTCGATCGCAACTTTGCGGCCGGGCTACGACGATTTGTCCTCCGGCGGCGCTTCGCGCAAGAACTCGGCCGCCATGGCGCGCGTCACGCGGCGGCCCCTCGCCAGCGCCTCGGCGTCCAGCGCCGCGACGGTCGCGCGCGCCGCGGCCAGCGACTGCTCGATGCGCGGGGCGATATAGGCGACGACCCGCGGCTCGACCGCCAACTGGCGGTCGCTGAAGAGCTTGAACAGGACCGCCTCGGTCAGTTCGAGATCCGGCGTGCCGAGGCGCACGAGCGGCGCGAGGCGCAGACGCGACAAGAGGTCCGGGGTGCCGAGGTCCCAGAGGTCGGGCGCCCTGCGCCCGGTCATCAGCATCCAGCGGTCGCCTTGCAGGGCCGCGTTGACGATGTGGAAGAGCCGCTCCTCGTCCGCGCCGATCCGGTCGGCATCCTCGATCAGGATCGCCGGGCGTTCCGCGCAAGCCGCGATGTCCGCGTCGCCGAGCCTGTCGCCGAACACCACGCAGGCGGCGGATTTCTGCGCCCACAGCGCGGCAAGATGGCTCTTGCCCGACCCTTCCGGACCGATCAGCAGCAGCATGTGGCTCGGCCAGTCCGGCCACCGGTTGATCGCGGCGAGCGCCTCGCGGTTCGAAGGAGCGGGAAGAAAATCCTCGGCCGCAAAGCTCGGCCGATGCGGCCAGTCGAGCGTCAGCTGGCGCGGCTCGGTCATGGTTTCCTGGCCGCCCGGCCCAGATAGAAGGGGCTCTTGAGGTAGAGCCCGATCAGATGGCGCATGACCACGCCGATGGCGGCGGCGGTCGGCACCGCGATGACGAGCCCGACGAAGCCGAAAAGCTGGCCGAAGGCCAAGAGGGCGAACATCAACCAGACCGGGTGCAGCCCGACCGATTCGCCGACGAGCTTGGGCGAGATGACGTTGCCCTCGAGAAACTGCCCCGCGACCACCACGCCGAGCGCCATGAAGAACAGCTTCAGACTCGGCCAGCCCTGCACGAGCGACACGGCGATCGAAAGGACGAGCGCGATCAGCGAGCCGACATAGGGGACGAAACTCAAAACGCCGGCGATGACGCCGATCAGGAAGCCGAAATCGAGTCCGACGAGCGTCAGGCCGATCCCGTACCACAGCCCGAGAAACAGGCACACCAGCGACTGGCCGCGAATGAACCCGGCGAGCGCGCCATCGATCTCGCGCGCGATCTTGCGCAAGGAGTTGCGATGGTCGAGCGGCAGCCAGCTGTCGATCTCGGCGACCATCCGCTCCCAGTCGATCAGAATGTAGAAAGCGACGACCGGCGTGATGATCAGCACCGAGAAAAAATTGAACACCGCAGCGCCGCCGGACACCAGCCCACGCAGAGCGTTGACGAGCCATTGCGCCCCTTGCGCGACGAAGTCGCCGATCGATTTCTGGATCTGGCCGGACGAGAGCTGCTGGCCGAGGCCGAGCGTGTCGATCCAGCGTCCCAGATATTTCTGGGTCAGCGTGACCCCTTCGTTCAGCGCCAGCGACTGAAGGCTCATCGCGTAGCCGGGAAGTTTTAGGGTGAAGTTGATGAGCTGGTTGCCGAGGATCGGCGCGACCACGATGAGGACGAGCGCGAACGTGGCGGCGAACGCCACCAGAATGATCAGCGCCGCGCCGAGGCGATTGAGCCCCAGTTTCTCGAGCTTGCCGACCAGCGGGTCGAGGAGGTAGCCGAGCGCGATTCCGGCGGCGAAAGGGGCGACGGTCGAACCGAGCAGGTTCAGGGCGTAGCCGAGCGCCCCGAGAAGGATGCCCCAGAACAGAATCTGACGCTCGATACTCAAGGCGATCGTCTCACGTTAGGCGCGTCGGCGGCGCGGATCGGCTGGATGAGGTCCCACTTGCCTCCCCAAGGGTCGGAAAAGACGGCGACGATCCCATAGGGCTCGCGACGGGGCGCTTCCAGGAAGCGTACGCCGCGCGCCCTCAGAACTCGGTAATCCCTATCGAAGTCGCGGGTCTGAAGGAAGTATCCGACCCGTCCGCCGGTCTGATCGCCAACGCGCGCCCGTTGCCGTTCGTCGCTCGGAACGGCGAGCACGATTTTGGCCCCGCGCCGGCCGGCCGGGGCGACGGCCACCCAGCGCTTGTCGCCTCCGAGCGCCTCGTCCTCGACGACTGAAAAGCCGAGCGCGTCGCGGAAGAAGGCGAGCCCCTCCTCGTAGCTCGGAACCAGAAGGGAGAAGGCGTCGACGGATTGGGTCATTGGCGCGTCATGTGATCGAGCCACTGGGCGACATAAACGCCGCCCGAGGCCAGGGTGGTGGCCGCGACCGTCCATTCGAGCGCGGTCTGGAGAGGGTAGGGGCTGACGCCATAGGCGCGCGCGCCGAGCGCGAAGCCGGCAAGCGCGATCTGGGCGGTCGTGTTGAGCTTGGACACCCAGACCGGGCGGATCTCGACCGGCTTGTCGAGGAGCCACGACACGATCACCGCGACCAGAATCATCACGTCGCGCGAAACCACGGCGATCGTGACCCAGGCCGGCAGCTCGCCGTAAATCGCCAGCGCGACATAGATCGAGATCAGGAGCGCCTTGTCCGCCAGCGGATCGAGATAGGCGCCAAGCTCGGTGCGCAGATGGAATTGACGCGCGATGAAACCGTCGACCCCGTCGGAAACGCCGGCCAGCAGAAAGGTCAGAAACGCCGCAAGATAGCGGTCGGACACGATCATCGCGACGGCGATCGGCGTCATCAGCATCCGCGCCAACGTGATGAGGTTGGGGATGTTTTTGGCGATCTGGGAGAAATCCATGCACTCCTGCCATCTCCGGCGCCGGGGGCCGAAGTCCAGATGCGCGGACCCTGTCTGGCTGGTCGTCCCCCAAGGCCGCGGCCGGCCGTTAAAAACCTCCCCGATTCCGGGCGCCGGTCGGCGAAGAACGCTATCATGACAGGGCGCGAGTTGGGAAACCGCCTCGGTCGGTCGCGCTTGCGCCTCGCCGGCCGAGCGATTACGCCGTCGCGACGCCCCTGGTCCTGGAACCGCGATGCCCGAAACTCGCAAACCTCTCACCTATGCCGACGCTGGCGTCGACATCGACGCGGGCAATCGTCTCGTCGACCTTATCAAGCCGCTGGCGCGGGCCACCCGCCGTCCGGGCGCGGACGCCGAGCTTGGCGGCTTCGGCGGCCTTTTCGATCTCCGCGCGGCCGGTTTCGCCGACCCCATTCTGGTCGCCGCCAACGACGGGGTCGGCACCAAGGTGAAGATCGCCATCGAGAGCGGCATCTACGACACGATCGGGACCGACCTGGTGGCGATGTGCGTCAACGACATCGTCGTCCAGGGGGCGGAGCCGCTGCTGTTCCTCGACTATTTCGCGGCCGGCAAGCTCGACGAACGGGTCGCGGCGGCGGTCGTCAAGGGGATCGCCGAGGCTTGCGCCGAATCCGGCTGCGCGCTGATCGGCGGCGAAACCGCGGAGATGCCTGGCCTCTATGCCGACGGCGACTTCGACCTCGCCGGGTTCGCGGTCGGCGCCGCCGAGCGTGGAACGCTCCTGCCGCGGGGCGGGCTCAAGGCCGGCGACGTCGTGTTCGGACTGCCGTCCTCGGGCGTTCACTCGAACGGCTTCTCCCTGGCGAGGCGGATCGTCTCGGTTTCCGGCATCGGCTGGGAGAAGCCCGCGCCGTTCGAGCCGTCGCGCTCGCTCGCCGCGGCGCTGCTCACGCCGACCCGGCTCTATGTGCGGCCGCTGCTCGAGGTCCTCAATGAGACGACAGGGGTGCTGGCGCTCGCCCATATTACCGGCGGCGGCTATCCGGACAATCTGCCGCGCGTGCTGCCCGCGGGGCTCATGGTCGCGCTCGACCTCGACGCCTTCGCGCCGCCGCCGGTGTTTTCCTGGCTCGCGGCGGTCGGCGCGGTGTCGGACGCCGAAATGCTGCGGACGTTCAACTGCGGTTTCGGCATGGCCGCGTTCGTCGCGTCGGAGCGCGAGGAGGAGGCGCGAAAGGCGCTCGAGCGCGCAGGTCTGGGGCCGGTCCCGATCGGGCGGCTCGAACTGTCGGACGGGCCGCGGGTGACCATGCGGGGGCGGCTGAAGCTATGACGGGACGGGTGAGAACGGGCGTCTTGATTTCCGGCCGCGGCTCCAACATGAGCGCGCTGATCGAGGCCGCGCGCGGGCGCGATTTTGCGGCCGAAATCGCGCTTGTGCTGTCCGACAAGCCGCAGGCGGCCGGGCTCGAAGCCGCGCGCGCCGCGGGCGTGGCCGCCGAAGCGCTGGACACTCGAGGGTTTGCCGGCAAGCCGGAGTTCGAGGCGGCGGTGACGACGGCGCTCATGGGGGCGGGCGTCGAACTCATCTGCCTCGCCGGCTTCATGCGCATTCTGAGCGCCGCCTTTGTCGAGCGGTGGCGCGGGCGGATCCTCAACATCCATCCCTCGCTGTTGCCCGACCTCAGGGGCCTTCACACCCACGAGCGGGCGCTCGCCGAAGCGCGCGCCGAACACGGCTGCACGGTCCATTTCGTCACCGCCCATCTCGACGCGGGGCCGATCGTCGCCCAGGCGCGAGTCCCCGTGCTGCCTAGCGACGACGCCGACAGGCTCGCAGGTCGGGTGCTCATCGAGGAGCACCGCATCTATCCGCAGGCGCTCGACGCGGTCGCCCGCGCCGTGCGCACGGCCGGCCGTGCGATCGGGTGAGCCGCCTTGGCGCGGCTCACGATTTCCGTCACAATCGCGGGCGTTTGAAAGCTGGAGATTGACGTGGCGCAAAGCGTTGCCATGAAACACGTGGAAACGGACACCCTGGAAGCTGTGGCGGAACCCTTGGCTCCCTCGCCGCTGATGTCCTCCCCGGACCGGTTCATCAATCGCGAGCTGTCCTGGCTCGAATTCAACCGGCGCGTGCTGGAGGAATCAGCGAACCCGAACCATCCCCTGCTCGAAAGACTGCGGTTCCTCTCGATCTCCGCCAACAATCTCGACGAATTCTTCATGGTCCGCGTCGCGGGCCTGGTCGGACAGGTGCTCTCCGGGGTCGCCGAGATCTCCGCGGACGGCCGCACTCCGGCCGAGCAGCTCGAGCGGATCGGCGAACGGGTGGCGGCGCTGGTGGCTTCCCAGCAGGAGCGGTGGCGCACGTTGCGCAGGGAGCTCGCGACCAGCGGCATCGTCCTTCTCGACGTCGCCGATCTGACCCGCCGGGAGCGCGACTGGCTGCAGGATTACTTCCTGCAGCATGTCTTCCCGATCCTGACGCCGCTCGCCGTCGATCCGGCCCATCCGTTCCCCTTCATCCCCAATCTCGGGTTCACGCTGGCGCTCGAACTGCTCAATCCGCAGGACGGACGGACGATGAGCGCGCTCGTGCGCATTCCGAGCAGCGTCGAGCGTTTCGTCCGCCTGCCGGACGGCCCGCTCGGCGTGACGGCGCGCTTCGTCTCGCTCGATCGCCTGATCGTGGCCTTCATCAGCCTCCTGTTTCCGGGCTTCGAGGTGCTCGGCGAGGGGGCGTTCCGGGTCATTCGCGACAGCGATATCGAGGTCGAGGAAGAGGCCGAAGACCTCGTCCGCCTCTACGAGAGTGCGCTGAAGCGCCGCCGTCGCGGCTCGGTGATCCGGCTCGAGATCGAGGCGAGCATGCCGGAATCGTTGCGCGCCTTCGTCGCCGGCGACGTCGACGTCGTGCCGTCCGGCATCGTCCTGATCGATGGCGCGCTCGCGCTCAACGAACTGTCGCAGCTCGTCGCCATCGACCGGCCCGAATTGAAGTTTCCGCCGTACAAGCCGCGCTTTCCCGAGCGGGTGAAGGAGCATGGCGGCGACTGTTTCGCCGCCATCCGGCAGAAAGACCTAGTGGTCCATCACCCGTACGAATTGTTCGACGTGGTGGTTCAGTTCCTCAACCAGGCGGCGCGCGATCCCAATGTCGTGGCGATCAAGCAGACGCTTTATCGCACTTCGGCCGACAGCCCGATCGTCCGCGCGCTGGTCGAGGCGGCCGAAGCGGGCAAGTCGGTGACGGCGCTGGTCGAGCTCAAGGCGCGCTTCGACGAGGAGGCCAACATTCGCCTGGCGCGCGATCTCGAGCGCGCCGGCGCACAGATCGTCTATGGCTTCATCGAGCTCAAGACCCACGCGAAGCTCTCGATGGTGGTGCGCCGGGAGGGCGGCGCGCTGGTCAACTACTGCCACCTCGGGACTGGGAATTATCACCCGGTCACCGCCAAGATCTATACGGACATCTCCCTCTTCACCGCCGAGCCGGCGATCGGCCGGGACGTCGCGCGGATCTTCAATTTCATCACGGGCTATGCGGAGCCGGACGGGCTCGAGCAGATGGCGATCTCGCCGATCTCGCTCAAGAAGACGCTGTTGCGCTGCATCGCCGACGAGGTGGACCACGCCGCGCTCGGCAAGCCGGCGCGGATCTGGCTCAAGTGCAATGCGCTGGTCGATCCCGAGATCATCGACGCGCTCTATGTCGCAAGCCAGGCCGGCGTGCAGATCGACATTGTGGCGCGGGGCATCTGCTGCCTGCGGCCCGGCGTGCCCGGCCTGTCGGAGACCATCAAGGCCAAGTCGATCGTCGGACGGTTTCTCGAGCATTCCCGCATCTACGCCTTCGGCGCCGGCTACGGGCTGCCGCATCCGAAAGCGCGGGTGTTCATCTCCTCGGCCGACCTCATGCCGCGCAACCTCGACCGGCGCGTCGAAGCCCTGGTTCCCCTGCTCAATCCGACGGTGCACGAGCAGGTTCTCAATCAGATCATGGAAGCCAATCTGAGGGACAACGAGCAGAGCTTCCGGATTTTGCCCGACGGCTCGAGCGTCCGCGTCATCCGGGCGGAAGGCGAGGAGCCGTTCAACGCCCACAAGTTTTTCCAGACGAACCCCAGCCTTTCCGGGCGCGGGCAGGCGTTGAACGAGTCCTTCCCGGTGGCGCCGCGCGGGCGCGCCTGATAAACGACCCCAGTCGATGCGGGGCCGCCCCGCATCGACTGGGGTCTTCCATGTCGGACAACATTGCGCAGGGCCGGTTGCCCGGGACGCCGGTCGCGATCGTGGACATCGGCTCGAACTCGGTCCGCCTGGTCGCTTACGAATTGCAATCGCGAGCGCCGACGCCGACGTTCAACGAGAAGGCGCTCTGCGGCCTGGGGCGAGGCGTCGCCACGACCGGCCTCTTGCCGGAGGACGCGGTCGCCAAGGCGCTGGCGGCGCTGCAAAGGTTCCGCGTGCTCTGCGACACGATGCGAATCAGGGATGTTCGGGGGCTGGCCACCGCGGCGGTGCGCGACGCCGCGAACGGTCCGCAGTTTCTCGCCCTGGCGGAACGCGCCATCGGCTGTCGAATCGACCTGCTCAGCGGCCAGCAGGAAGCGAAGCTCTCGGCTCTGGGCGTCGTCAGCTCGATCCACGCGGCGGACGGAATTGTCGGCGATCTCGGCGGAGGCTCGCTCGAACTGACCGACGTCAAGGACGGCGGCGCCAACTCGGGCCTGACGCTTCCTCTTGGGGGCCTGTCGCTGATGGACCTCTCGGAACGCTCGCCGAAGAAGGCGACGAGGATCGTGCGCGACTCGCTCGCCGGCGTGAAGATGCTGCAAGGCTTGGCCGGACGCACGTTCTATGCGGTCGGGGGCACCTGGCGCGCGCTTGCCAGGCTGCACATGCGCCAGCGCCAGTATCCGATGAACGTGATGCACAATTACGTCATCCCGACCGCCGACGCGCTGGAATTCGCCCGGCTGGTCGAGCGGATCGAGGCGGACGCGCTGATGGAGATCGAATTGGTCGCGGCGGCGCGCCGCCCGTTGCTCGCCTATGGCGCGGCGGTGCTGGAGGAGATCATTCGGGTCTCGGCGCCGCGAGAGATCGTGGTCTCGGCGCTCGGCGTCCGCGAGGGCCTGCTCTATTCCCAGCTCACGCCGGAGGTTCAGGCGGAAGACCCGCTCATCGCCTCGGCGCGCGAGTTCAACCGCCTGCGATCGCGCGCGCCGGCCCATGCCGAGGAGCTGTTCGACTGGACCTCGCGCCTCCTCGCCTCGTCGCATCTCGACGAGACCGACGACGAACGGCGCCTGCGTCACGCGGCTTGTCTTCTTTCCGACATTTCGTGGCGCGCCCATCCGGACTATCGCGGCGCGCAGGCCTACGACCTCGTAGCGAACGCGGCTTTCATCGGCGTCGATCACCCCTCGCGCGCGTTTCTCGCGCTCGCGGCGGCCTATCGCCATCTTTCGAATGAGGATTTCGTCACGCCGCAGTCGCGTTCGCTGGTCAGCGCCCGTCAGCTCGACCGGGCTCGAATTCTGGGCGCGGCGATGCGCGTCGCCTACAACATCTCCGCCGCCATGCCCGGCGTGTTGCCGCACGCGCCCATGGTGTGCGGAAAAGGCCAGGTTATTCTGACGCTTCCGGCGGAGCTTGCGCCGCTCAGCAGCGACCGGCTGCAGTCGCGGATCCGGCAGTTTGCGCGGCTGATCGGCGGCGACCCGGAGATCCGGGCGTCGCTTGACGGATGATAATACGTGTCTATTGTGTACAATTTAGGCGCATTTCGAGTCTTCTGGGCTGAGGCTTAATTGCAAATGCCGGAGGGAGGGACCATATTCCGGCTGTTCAGCCCGGACGCCATTCGGGCAGGATTCTCTGCAAGACCCCCACCGGCGGTCCTTGAAACCGCCAAGGCGAGGAGTAGTCGGTTATGGCGGCTGTCCAGGAGACGGTCGATCGGGTGCGCTCGATCGACGTCGATGCGTACAAATACGGATTCGTCAGCGCGATCGAATCCGACGTTGCGCCCAAAGGGCTCGACGAGGACATCGTCAGGTTCATATCGGCGAAGAAGGAAGAGCCCGAGTGGCTGCTCGCGTGGCGGCTCGAGGCCTATCGCCGCTGGCTGACGATGGACGAGCCGAAATGGGCCCGAGTCGATTATCCGCCGATCGATTTCCAGGACCTTCACTACTTCGCCGCGCCCAAAACCGCGGCGGGGCCGAGGTCGCTCGACGAGGTCGACCCGGAGCTCCTGCGCACCTATGAGAAGCTCGGCATTCCGCTGGTCGAGCAGGAGATCCTGGCCGGCGTCGAGAGGCCGAGAGTCGCCGTCGACGCCGTGTTCGACTCGGTCTCCGTCGCCACGACCTTCAAGGCGGAGCTCGGCAAGGCGGGCGTGATCTTCTGCTCGTTCTCCGAGGCGGTCCGCAACCATCCCGACCTCGTGCGGCGCTATCTCGGAACGGTGGTTCCCTCGACGGACAATTTCTACGCCACCCTCAATTCGGCGGTCTTCTCGGACGGCTCGTTCGTCTATGTGCCGCCGGGCGTTCGCTGCCCGATGGAGCTGTCGACCTACTTCCGCATCAACGAGAAGAACACGGGCCAGTTCGAGCGGACGCTGATCGTGGCCGACAAGGGGTCTTACGTCAGCTATCTCGAAGGCTGCACCGCGCCCAAGCGAGACGAGAATCAGCTTCACGCCGCCGTGGTCGAACTCGTTGCGCTCGAGGACGCCGAGATCAAGTACTCGACGGTGCAAAACTGGTATCCGGGCGATTCCGAGGGGCGTGGCGGTATCTACAACTTCGTCACTAAGCGCGGCGATTGTCGCGGCGCGCGCTCGAAGATCTCGTGGACTCAGGTCGAGACCGGCTCGGCGATCACCTGGAAATATCCGTCCTGCATCCTGCGCGGCGAGTCCTCGCGCGGCGAGTTCTACTCGATCGCCATCTCGAACGGCCGCCAGCAGGTCGACAGCGGCACCAAGATGATTCACCTCGGCCGCAACACGACGAGCCGCATCATTTCCAAGGGCGTGTCGGCCGGAAGGTCGCAGAACACCTACCGCGGCCAGGTCTCGGCGCACCGGCTCGCCACCGGCGCGCGCAACTACACCAACTGCGATTCGCTGCTGATCGGCCACGAGTGCGGCGCGCATACGGTGCCGTACATCGAGGCGAAGAACGCCTCGGCCGTCATCGAGCACGAGGCGACTACGTCGAAGGTTTCGGAGGAGCAGCTTTTCTACTGCCAGCAGCGAGGGCTGTCGGGCGAGGAGGCGACCGCGCTGATCGTCAATGGATTCGTCCGCGACGTTCTGCAGCAGCTGCCGATGGAGTTTGCGGTCGAGGCGCAAAAGCTGATCGCCATCAGCCTCGAGGGAAGCGTCGGGTGACGCCTGCCGCTTTGTCTTTCGCCTCCTCAACACTCACGAAATAAGGCGTCCTCCGATGCTCGAGATCAAGAACCTTCACGTATCCGTTCACGATAAGCCGATCCTCGACGGTCTGACACTCACCGTGAAGCCGGGCGAGGTGGCGGCGATCATGGGGCCAAACGGCTCCGGCAAATCGACCCTCTCTTATGTCATCGCCGGCAAGCCGGACTACGAGGTGACGTCGGGCGAGATTTTGCTCGACGGCGAGAACTTGCTCGAGCTCGAGGCCGACGAGCGCGCCCGCAAAGGCATTTTCCTGGCCTTCCAATATCCGATCGAGATTCCGGGCGTGGCGACGATGACTTTTCTGAAGGCGTCGCTGAACGCGCAGCGGCGGGCCCGCGGGGAAGCGGATCTGACGACGCCCGAGTTCATGCGCCGGGTCCGCGAGGCGTCGCAGCGGCTGAAAGTCGAGCAGGAAATGCTGCGCCGGCCGCTCAACGTGGGTTTCTCGGGCGGCGAGAAGAAGCGGATCGAGATTTTGCAGATGACCCTGCTCGAGCCGCGCTATGGCGTGCTCGACGAGACGGATTCCGGGCTCGACATTGACGCCCTGCGGGTCGTGTCGGAAGGCGTCAACGCGCTGCGCAATGCGAACCGCGGCTTCCTGGTGATCACCCACTATCAGCGGCTTCTCGATCACATCAAGCCGGATGTCGTTCATGTCATGGCGAAGGGCCGCATCGTCGCCACCGGTGGCCCGGAGCTCGCGCTCGAACTCGAGAAGAACGGTTACCGCGACTACGCCGTTCAGGCCGCGTGAGGCGCCGATGACCGCTCACGCATCTCCCCGTACGGCTGCGGAAGCCACGATCGCCAGGCAGTTCGAGGCGTTGAAGGCGTTGGCGCTTTCGCCGCGACGAGCGGCGGCCTTCGAGCGCTTTGCCGCCGCGGGCCTGCCGACGCGGCGGGTCGAGTCCTGGCACTACACCGACCTGCGCGCGGCCTTGTCGGACGCGGCGCCGCTCGCGCCTGCGCCCGATCGCGCGGCGATCGATGCGGCCCGCGCCCTTCTCGACGGCGTCGATAAGGCCGGCGCCGCGCGACTCGTCATGGTGAACGGCAAGTTCGCGCCCGAACTCAGCGACGCGCCGCCGACTGGCGCGGCCATCGTCAGCGGCCGCGAGCGCGCGTTCGACGCCGAGGATCCGATGACGTCGCTGGTCGAAGCGATGTCGCCCGAGGGCGTGATAGTCGAGATTTCGGCCGGATCGGCTCTCGGCGGCCTGATCGAGATCGTGCATCTGGCGACCGGCGACGGCGCCTATTCGTTCTATTCCTGGACCGAGATCGCGCTCGGCGCCGGCGCCAGCGCCACCGTTGTCGAGACCTTCCTCGGCGCCCGGGCCGGTGTTCAGCGACACGCCGCGACGACGTTGAGGCTCGCCTCGGGCGCAAAGCTGAGGCATGTCGCCGTGGTCGGCGACGATCCCGAACTGCATCTCGAAAGCCAGCTCGTCGCACTCGAGGCCGGCGCCGAGCTTAACGCTTTCGGCCTCGTTTCGGGCGGCGCGCTCAGCCGCCGCCAGATTTTTGTGGATATTGCGGGCGCGGAGGCGAAAATTGCGCTCGCCGGATTGGCGCTGCTCGACGGCGCCCGACGGGCCGATACGACGCTCAAGGTCGTGCACGCCGCGCCGCGCGGGGTGAGCCGCGAGTTCTACCGGGCGATTGTCGCCGACGATGCGGCGGGCGTCTTCCAGGGCAAGGTCGTCGTGGCGCCCGGCGCGCAGAAGACCGACGGGGCGATGAAATCGCAGGCCGTGCTCCTGTCGCCGCATGCGCAGATGAACGCGAAGCCGGAGCTTGAGATTTTCGCCGACGACGTCGTCTGCGGTCACGGGGCGACCGTCGCCTCGATCGACCCGGAGCAGATTTTCTATCTGCAGTCGCGCGGCATCCCGAAGGCCGAGGCCGAGGCGATGCTGCTCGAGGCCTTCGGCGCCGAGGCGATCGCCCGCGTCGACGACGACGCGCTGGCGCATAGGTTGCGGGCGCGGCTCGCTGTCTGGCTCGCCGGCCGCAGCGCCGCCGGGACGACGCGAAGCGGGACGATGGAGACGATCGGATGAACGACATGGTCCGCCCCGTCGAACCCTACGACGTCGCGAAGATTCGAGAGGACTTCCCGATTCTGGCCGAGCGCCCGTACGGCAAGCCGCTCGTCTATCTCGACAACGCCGCCTCGGCCCAGAAGCCGAAGGCTGTGCTCGACCGGCTGACCCACGCCTACGAGCATGAGTACGCCAACGTCCATCGCGGCCTTCACTATCTTGCCAATGCCGCGACAGAGGCCTACGAGGCGGCGCGCGAAACGGTGCGCCGCTTCCTGAACGCCGCTTCGACCGACGAGATCGTCTTCACCCGCTCCGCGACCGAGGCGATCAACCTCGCCGCCGCAAGCTTCGGCCTGAAACACATCGGAGCCGGCGACGAGATCGTGCTCAGCGTGATGGAGCATCACTCCAACATCGTTCCCTGGCACTTCCATCGCGAACGGAAGGGCGCCGTCTTGACCTGGATCGAGATTGGCGACGACGGGTCGTTCTCGATCGAAGCGTTCGAAAAGGCGCTGAGCGACCGGACGAAGATCGTCGCGATCACGCAGATGTCGAACGTCGTCGGAACGGCGCCGCCGATCAAGGAGATCGTCAGGATCGCGCATGCGCGCGGGGTTAAGGTGCTGGTCGACGGCTCGCAGGGGGCTGTCCATCTCGACGTCGACGTCCGCGACCTCGACGCGGATTTCTATGTCGTCACCGGTCACAAGCTTTACGGGCCGACCGGCATCGGCGTCCTGTACGGCAAGCGTGAGCTGCTCGAATCCCTGCCGCCGTTCCTCGGCGGCGGCGAGATGATCGAGGAGGTGACGCGCGACATGGTGACCTATAACCACCCGCCACACCGATTCGAGGCTGGGACGCCGCCGATCGTGCAGGCGATCGGCCTCGGCGCCGCGCTCGATTATATGGAGGGGATCGGGCGGGCCCGGATTCGCGCTCACGAGGAGGCGCTGAGCGCCTACGCACACGAGAGGCTGTCCAGGATCAACTCGCTGAAGATCATCGGCACGGCGGCGGGCAAGGGGCCGATCCTGTCGTTCACGATGCAGGGCGCGCATGCGCACGACATCGCGACGCTGATCGACCGGTCGGGCGTGGCGGTGCGCGCCGGGACGCATTGCGCCATGCCGCTGCTGCAGAGGTTCGGTGTGACGTCGACTTGCCGCGCTTCATTCGCCCTCTACAATACCTTCGATGAAGTCGACGCGCTGGCTGATGCTCTGGATCGGGCCCAGAAGCTTTTCATGTAGGGAGAACGCTGCATGACCGATGCGCCCTCCGCCACTGCCGCGCAGCGGCCGGCGGTTCTGAAGCCGCCATCGCAAATGGCGGCCGAGGAACTGCAGGCGCTGACCGATTCGATCGTGTCGGCGCTCAAGACAGTCTACGATCCGGAAATTCCGGCCGACATCTACGAACTCGGGCTCATCTATAATGTCGATATCGACGAGAGCCGATTTGTCGCGATCGACATGACACTGACCGCGCCGGCCTGTCCGGTCGCGGGCGAGATGCCGACCTGGGTGGAAAATGCCGTCGGCGTCGTGCCGGGCGTGGCGGGCGTCAAGGTGAACATGGTGTTCGACCCGCCGTGGGACCAGAGTCGCATGTCCGAGGAAGCGCGCGTCGCCCTCGACATGTGGTGATCCCGGGCGAGCCAAGGCGCGCTGCTCGCCGCTAGCCTCGGACCGAGTTCCGTTAGACGCTCGACGGACGTCGCGCTGCATCGGAGGAAGGCCGTCTCGCCGCCGTCAAGATGCGGGAGACGCGCAACCTGCGTTGAGGCGCCGACAATCGCGCGTCCGGCGCGCATGTTGCGGCTTGATTGCGGGCGTCCGGTTCGTCAGCATCGGAAAAGGGATTTGAGCTGTCGGACAGAGAGACGCCGTGAACGCGACGCTGTTCAACGACCCGCGGATACGGGGTCGGTTCTATCAGGGACTGCTGATTGCGGTTCTCGGCGCACTGCTGATCGGCGGCGCCTACAACGCCTATGTGAACATGATGGCCCGCGGCATTCCGATGGGCTTCGGCTTCTGGAATGAGGTCGCGGGCTTCGACATCAACCTGCACCTCATCCCCTATTCCGCCACGGCGACCTACAGACAGGCTTTTTGGGTTGGTCTGGTGAACACCCTGCTTGTCGCGGCGATCGGCATTCCGTTGGCGACGCTGCTTGGCTTCGCCGTCGGCGTGGCCCGCCTGTCGCCGAACTGGCTTCTGTCGCGCGCCGCGCTGCTTTACACCACGATTTTGCGCAACACGCCTCTGCTGCTGCAATTGCTGTTTTGGTATAACGCCGTCCTGAGATCGCTGCCCGGACCGCGCCAGTCGCTGGCTCTCGGCGGCTGGATCTTTCTCAACAATCGAGGGTTGTTCCTCCCGGCGCCGGTTCCGCTCGCCGGCGCGTGGGGATTTGTCGCGGCGGTGGTCGCAGCCGTATTCACGGCGATTGTGTTTCGATATTGGGCGCGGCGCCGACAGGAGTTGACCGGCGCGCAGGCACCTGTCGGCCCGGTTGCGGCGGGCCTCGTGATCGGACTTCCGGCGATCGCGGTTGCGGTTTTTGGACCCCCGTTCGCGCTTGATGTGGCCAGGCTTTCCGGCTTCAACCTGAAGGGCGGAATTCCGGTGATTCCGGAATTCGCCGCCTTGGCGTTTGGTCTCGTCACCTTCACAGCCGCTTTCATCGCCGAGGTTGTCCGGGCGGGCGTTCAGGCCGTCGCGCGAGGACAGGTCGAGGCGGCGGCGGCGCTCGGCCTGCATCGGGCGCTGGCGAACGAACTGGTCGTCATTCCGCAGGCGATGCGGCTCATCGTTCCGCCGCTCACTTCGCAATATCTCAATCTCGTCAAGAACTCTTCGCTTGCGGTATTCGTCGGCTATCCGGACCTGGTTCAGATTTTTGCCGGCACGGTGCTGAACCAGACTCAGGCGGCCGTCCAGGTGATGGCGATCACCATGGCTGTCTATCTGACGATCTCGATTGCGGTGGCTGTCGCGCTGAACGCCTACAATACGCATTTCGCCTTGAAGGAGCGCTGAGCGTGACGGACGCGATCGCCTTCGTACGCAATAGGTCGGAGCCCGTCGATCCGCCGCCGATTTTTGGCGCCGGAGCGCTTGCCTGGGCGCGGACGAATCTCTTCTCGTCGGTCACCTCCAGCCTGACGACCCTGGCTTTCATTGCGCTTGCGCTGTGGGTGCTGCCGCCGCTCGTCCGCTGGGCGACGGTGGACGCGGTCTGGAGCGCGCCGGATGGCGCGCTCTGTCGCGAGCATCAGGACGGAGCTTGCTGGGCGTTCATCGGCGTCAAGCTGGACTACCTCCGCTTCGGCTCGTATCCGATCCCGCAGCGCTGGCGGGCGGACGCCGTGGAGGCGCTGGGCGCGGCGCTGATCGCTTGGCTTCTCTGGCCTTCCGCGCCGAAGCGGGCGTTGGGCGCGCTTCTGTTCTTCGTTGCATATCCGGTCGCAGCCTTCATCCTCTTACGCGGATCGCCGACGTTCGGTCTGCCGGTCGTCGACACGCTGCTCTGGGGCGGCATCCTTGTTTCTCTGCTGACCGCGGTGGTTGGTATCGTCTTTTCGCTGCCCCTGGGCGTTCTGCTTGCGCTCGGCCGGCGTTCGCAATTGCCTGTCGTGCGGCTGGCGAGCGTCCTGTTCATCGAGTTCGTTCGCGGGGTGCCTTTCATCACCATCCTGTTCATGGCGAACACGATATTGCCGCTCTTCGTACCCGCGGCCTGGACGCCGGACCGGTTCCTGCGGCCGCTGATCGGCATGGCTCTGTTCTCCGCCGCCTACATGGCGGAGGAAGTCCGCGGCGGCCTGCAACTGCTCGGTCGTGGCCAATACGAAGGAGCGATGGCGCTCGGGCTGAACTACTCGGGGATGATGGCTCTGGTGATCCTGCCGCAGGCGCTGACGATGGTCATTCCTGGGATCCTCAACAATTTCGTCGGGCTGTTCATGGACACGACGCTGGTGTCGATCGTCGGCGTCACAGACTTTTTGGAAGCAATGAACAACGCCTTCAAGGATCCGGTCTGGAGCGGGCCGTCCATCATGGCGACCGGCTACGCCTTCGCCGCGTTGTTCTACTTCGTCTTCTGCTACGGGATGGCGCGCTATGGCGCCTATGTTGAGCGCATGCTCGCGAAGGGACGCGCTCCGTGACTCGGTCCGCGGCGGAAACCGACGGCCCTGCTGTCGAGTTCATCAGCGTCCACAAGTGGTATGGCGCCTTTCACGCGTTGCGCAATATCAATCTAACCGTGCGGCGCGGGGAGCGCATTGTCGTTTGTGGCCCCTCCGGATCGGGCAAGTCCACGCTCATTCGCTGCGTCAATCGGCTCGAGGAGCATCAGCGCGGGTCGATCGTGGTCGACGGCGTGGAGTTGACGCCGGACGTCAAGCGCATCGATGAGGTGCGCCGCGAGGTCGGCATGGTGTTCCAGAGCTTCAACCTTTTTCCGCACCTGACGGTTGTTGAGAATTGCACGCTCGCGCCGATCTGGGTTCGCCATATGCCGAAGCGGGACGCCGAAGCCCTTGCGATGACGCTGCTCGCCCAGGTCAAGATTCCCGAGCAGGCGAAGAAATATCCGGGTCAGCTTTCCGGTGGCCAGCAGCAGCGAGTTGCGATTGCGCGCGCGCTCTGCATGAATCCGAAAATCATGCTGTTTGACGAACCGACTTCCGCGCTTGACCCCGAGATGGTCAAAGAGGTGCTCGAAACCATGACCGCGCTCGCTGAGGACGGCATGACCATGATCGTCGTCACCCACGAGATGGGATTTGCGCGCCAGATCGCGGATCGGGTCGTGTTCATGGACAACGGCGAAATCGTCGAGATCAATGCGCCGCAACCCTTCTTCGATCATCCACAGCATGAGCGCACAAAGCTCTTCCTGCGGCAAATTCTGCGCTGAGGCGAGGCGCTCGGTTGTCGCTCCGATCGGCCCGCGTTTCCTGCCCGGTCTCGTTTCCGTAAGATAAGCCGATTCGACCTGACCGGGCTGACGCCAATGCCTTCACGAACCGCTGCGCAGCCGATCACGGCAGGCCTCGTCGCCGCCTTTGTCGGGTTCGCCTCGTCTTTCGCGGTAGTTCTCAAGGGGCTCGCCGCGGTGGGCGCGACGGACGCTCAGGCCGCGTCCGGGCTGATGGCGCTGTCGGTTGCGATGGGGATCGCAGGGATTGTGCTCAGCATCGGCTTGCGCATGCCGGTCTTTGTCGCCTGGTCGACGCCCGGCGCCGCGCTCCTGGCGGCGACGGGGCCGACGCCGGGAGGCTTCCCCGCTGCTGTCGGCGCCTTCGTCGTGGTCGGGATTCTTCTGATCGCGGCGGGGCTTATCCGGCCGTTCGGGCGTCTCATCGCAGCCATTCCTGATCCGCTCGCCAACGCCATGCTGGCCGGGGTCTTGTTCGGCCTTTGCCTGAAACCGATCGCCGCGCTGATCGGGGCGCCGATCGGGGCGACGCTGATCGTGCTCTCCTGGCTGGTCGTCTCGCGATGGAAGCGCATCTACGCGACGCCGGGCGCGGCGCTCGTCGCTGGGCTGGTGATCGCCGCGAGCGGTCGGGCCGCGGGCTTCGATCTGCAGACGATCACGCCGCGCCCGGAATTCGTCGCGCCGACCTTTACGCTCCAGGCGATCATGGGGATCGCCCTGCCGCTGTTCATCGTCACGATGGCGTCGCAGAATCTTCCGGGCCTGGCCGTCCTTGGGGCTTACGGCTTCCGCCCTGATCCGGGACGGCTGGTCTGGACGACCGGCGCGTTTAGCTTGGCCTCCGCGCCGTTCGGCGGCCATGCGGTCAACCTGAGCTCTATCGTTGCGGCTTTGTGCGCGTCCCCCGACGCTTCGCCGGACCCCGGCAAACGTTGGATCGCCGCCGCGACAGCGGGAGCGGCCTCGATCGTATTCGGGCTCTTCGCCGGCGCGGTTACCGCCTTTGCGTCCGGCGCGCCGATCCTCGTCGAAGCCGTCGCCGGCCTCGCCTTGCTCAATCCGTTCGGTTCGGCGCTCCACAATGCGCTCGCCGACAGCAAGGGGCGCGAGGCCGCCCTGGTGGCGTTTCTCGTCACCGCTTCGGGCGTGACGATCTACGGGATCGGCGGCGCCTTCTGGGGGCTCGTGGCGGGCGGCGCGGTGATGGCGCTCACCCGGGCCGGCGCGTCGCCCAACCGTCAGGCGCCGTAAAGCCAGTCGTAGCGGGCGCTGAGGCGCCGTGGGCCTAGAAGACGCATCGCAGCATCGCGCGCAACCGCCATCGGACCTCTGAGGTGATAGATCCGGCCCTGCCGCAACGCTTCGGTCTGAACGCGCGTGGCGCGCGGGACTCGAGCCCGGGAATACGCTGCAAGCGCCTGAGGGACGTCGTCTGTTTGGGCCAAAGCCGATCCCAGCGCGCCCGCGTCCTCGATTGCCTGCGCCGCACCCTGCGCGAGGAAAGGGACCATCGGATGGGCGGCGTCGCCGACCAGCGCGACACGGCCCAGCGCGAACGAGCCGAGCGCCGGACGACCGTAGAGCGGCCACGCGCGCCAGTTGCTCGCAGCGGCGAGTAGTCTGCGCGTCGAGGCTGACCAGCCGGCGAAGGCGCGTTCCAAGGCAGGGCGGTCGGCGACACCGTCCCATGGGCGCTCCGTTTCACCGCCCCGCCAATTGTCCTCAACCACCGCGACCACGTTGACGATCGAGCCTTTGCGGAGCGGGTAATGCACGAGATGGGCGTTTGGTCCGAGGCGCAGCACGACGTGGGCCTTCGTCCAATCTGGATCGAGAAGCGCGGCTGGAATGGTGGCGCGAAACGCGACGCGTCCCGTAAAGGCGGGACCGTCGGTCGCTTCCGGGGCGAACATTTGGCGGACCCGCGAACGGAGACCGTCTGCGCCGACCACGAGGTCGGCGACGTGTTCTGTCGCCGCATCGCCCTGCGTCCGTTCGACGACGGCATCGGCGCCCCGTGTTGTGACTCTCGCGACAGTGGATCCGAGATTAATGCGGATCCTGTCGTGGCGCCTTGCCACTTGCGCGAGCGCTTGCTGCAGGTCGGCGCGGTGAACGGCGAGATAGGGCGCTCCCCAACGCCGTTCGGCGTCCTTGAGCGAAAGGCGCATGAGAGTCGCGTCGTCCGAACCTCTCAACGCGCAGACCGAGTCGGGTGTCATGGCCGCTTCGCGCAGCTCGTCGAGCGCATCAAGACCGGCCAGAACCCGCGTGGCGTTCGGGGTGAGTTGCAGCCCGGCGCCATATTCCTCGAGCGCCGCGGCCCGCTCGTAGATCGTTGCGTCGAAGCCTGCCCGAGAGAGAGCGAGCGCCGTCGCCAGACCGCCAACGCCAGCGCCGGCGATGATCGCGCGCAGGCACACCTCATTACCTCGCCATGTGCAGCTCGCATTCCAGGGGCGCGCAGATTGCGCTCAACGTCCCGTCATAAACGAAGCGCGTCGAGCAATAAGAGCAGATCGCCTCGCTGTCCGATCCCATGTCGATAAAGATGTGCGGATGGTCGAACGGCGGCTTCGCCCCGGTGCACATGAACTCCTTCACCCGAACCCTGATCGTCGGAATACCGGGCTCATTGTGGAAGTGGGGGATGGAATGCTCAGCCATCGTGTGGGATCCATCTTTGACGACTCGGTCTTTAAGCACGTCCTCACTCGCGCCGCCAGCGCGCGACCGTTCAAACAGGCACGACGTCCACCTCGACCTTGAGCTCGTGGCTGCCGGACGAGAGGACCATGCTTTCGATCGGCGACGCGTCGGTATAGTCGCGCCCCCTTGCCACCTCGACGTGGTCATTGTGGATGGCGAGCGCATTTGTCGGATCGAAGTCGACCCAGCCCATCGACCGCCCGCACCATAACGACACCCACGCATGCGAAGCGTCGGCGCCAGCTAGACGTTCTTTGCCCGGCGGCGGAATCGTGCGGATGTAGCCACTCACGTAAAGGGCAGGCAGCCCGAGGCCGCGCAAAGCAGCGATCATAACGTGAGCAAAGTCTTGGCAGACGCCATGACGGTGCTTGAAGGCCACATGCGCCGGGGTGGACACTTCCGTCGCCTCGGGGTCGTAGACGAAGTCGGCGCGGATCCGCCGTCCGAGATCTATCGCCGCTTCATAGACCGGACGTCCCGGAACGAAGCTTGTGCGCGCGTAGTCGGTTGCCTCGCGAAAGAGCGAGAGAGCTCGGGACGGATAGATTCCGATCGCGGGGCTGTCGAAGGCGAGCGACGGGACGACAAGCGCTTCGGCGGCGACGGTCTCCCACGGCGGCGACAGTTCGAGCACGTCGGGTCGATCGATGCGCACGCGCGATGCAGCCTCGACAGTGAGCTCGCGGTGTGGCTTCTCGATCCTGAGGCTCAAGACCGCATTGCCGTAGGCGTCGATCCGCTCAACGGGCGGCAGGCAGGGGGGATCGGTCTTGAGACTGAACCGCTCAAGGACTTGGCCATCGCGAGAAACGGGCTTCAGGCGCAGGACGCCAGTCGTCAACTCAACGGTTGAACCGTAAGTGTAACGTGTGACGTGAGTGATGTCGAAGTTCACGCGAGACCCGTGACCTTTTCCGCGCGACCCTGGGCGGCGCCCTGCAGGAAATATCGCCCAGCGATTGCGTTCGCCAGCATCAATAGCCTCTGTTCGATCGCGAGAATTCTCGAATCGTCAAGGGTCTCGGCCCGTTCCGTGGTCAGTTCGGCGTGGAGCTGGGTTGTGACCCTGTGCGGCTCCTCGAGGATCCCATCGCGGCGCAGCACCGGCAGCGTTGCGATGCCTTCGTCGATACGATTGATCTGAAAGACGACTGATCGGGGATTGAAGGGGTCCAGCAAAGCCATGTCCCGCACAGGCGCGAGGGCCACGCCGACCAAGTAACGAGAGCTGTAAGTAATCTGCGAGTTGATCAGATCGAGCATGACGCCGAGGGTGTGCTCTGTCGCGTCGCTCCCGGCGAACTGGCGCAGCAGACGGCAAGTGTTTGCGCCCCGCTCGACGCAGCGTCCCATGACGTAGAAAACCCAGCCCGCGCCGCGATTGAAATTCTCGTCGAACAATCCCGATAAGGCGGCGATCACGGTCAGCCCCTCGTCTGTGATGTCGACGATTTCTCCGGCGGACAACCGGCGTCCGGGATCAGGGTCAATCGCGTTCTCCAGGCGGCCAATCAGCTCCCACGTTTTGTACGTCAATCGTTCCCGGATGACCGACGCGGCCGTTCGCGCGGCGCGCGCAAGGGCGAGCGCTGAGCCGTGGTGGTTCGAATCCCGTAGACCTTGCGCGGCGGCCGCGTCGGCGCCCTCTTTGAGGGTCGTCGCGTCGACGGCGCCCCAGCCGACCAGGACGCCCATCAGCCGGTCGAGAGCCTGACGGCCGACGCGCATCGGCGCATCCGGATCCACCGAACGAGCCGCGAGGCATCGCACCACCCGCAGCGTCGCCTCGGCCCGCTCGAGATAGCGCCCAAACCAGAAGAGGTTGTCGGCAGCGCGGCTGGGCAGATTTCCGAGCAGTCGGGTGATGTGCACGCCGTCCGGGCTTGGCAATAGGGTCGAGGTCTCGACCGGCCTTTCGGCGAGCACCCAGACGTCCGCGGACTCGACGCCGTCGCCCATCGAAACAGCGCGCGCGTCCGGCCGGTCGGATATTCGGCAAAAGCCGCCGGGCATCACGCGCCAACCTTTCGGTGTTGCCGCGCAATAGACACGTAAAACGAAGGGGCGCGGCTCCAAGCCGTCTTCGATCCACCGTGGCGTTGTCGACAGACGAACGACCTCCTGCCCGACGTAGTCCATGCCGCGGGTCGCAATCGCGTCGCGAAGCTTCTCCCTCTCGCGCGCCGACAGTTCCTCGCCGATGACGCTGGAGCGACCTCTCACGCCAGGCAGGTCGTCACGGAAGACTGCCGAAAACGCTGGCGCAATCGAGATCGCGGGGAACTCGTCCAGAACCCTTTCCCTCTCCTGGGGCTGCCCACACCACCAGGTCGCCGTGTTCGGCATGCGCAGGTCGTGACCGAGAACTCCTCGCGCGAGCGCCGGCAGGAAAGCGAGCATGGCGCGCGATTCGAGGAATCCCGTTCCCGGCATGTTTTCCACCGCCACACCGTGCTCGCGGATCGCTTCCAACATTCCTGGCACGCCGATCCGTGAAGACGCGTTCAATTCTAGGGGATCGCACCAATCGGCGTCGATGTGACGCCAGATGACGTCGCAGCGCTTTAGCCCTGCAATGGTGCGGACGAAAACTCGGCCCTCGCGCATGACTAGGTCGTCGCCCTCGACCAGGAGAAAGCCGAGATATCGGGCAAGGTAGGCCTGCTCGGAATAAGTGAGGCTGAGAGGGCCCGGACTTCAGAATCGCTATTCGAGGATCCGCCCGCTGACCGGCCGACTTGAGGCCGGCGCTGAGATCGCGAAAGAAGGGTGCAAGCCGCCGAACGTTCAATTGGGAGTAGAGGTCCGAAAACGCTTGTGACAACACCAGACGGTTCTCCAGCGCATAGCCGGCGCCCGAGGGCGCCTGCGTCCGGTCGCCCAACACCCACCAGTCTCCGTCGGGGCCTCGCCCGATGTCGACGGCGAAGAGTCTGAGCCAGCGGCCGCCAGGTGGTCTTACGTTCCGCATTGCCCCGACATAGTCCATCGAGCCTGTAATCGCCGCGGCGGGCAGCGCGCCGCTCTCATTCAGTCTGCCGGCTCCGTAGACATCGGCGAGCACGCGCTCAAGAAGCTCCGCGCGCTGAGTTACGCCTTCGGCGATCTGCCTCCAGTCGGCCTCGGTGATCAGCAACGGCATACGACCGATGGGCCAGTCGCGCTCGTCCTTTTCTCCGGCTACGCGGTACGAAAGCCCGCGGTTGCGAATACGGCGGTCCGCCGCGGCGAACCGTTGTCGCATCTCCTTTGGATCGTAGGCGGCGAAAGCAGCCAGCATGCGCCGCCAGTAGGGGCGGATCTGACCCTCAGAGTCGACGAACTCGTCTGGAATTCCGGGAAGCGGGGCATAGCGTCGTGCCCAGCCTTCGAGCCGCTTCGCGCCGCGGTCGTCCGAGGCAATTGCCGTCGTGAATCGTCCTGACACGCGAGACCTGTCGTTCCTGAGCGAAGCGGCATGAGCCGCAAATACCCCCCGCAGCGGCTCAACACGTACTATGCCTGCCAATGCGCATTCGCGCCAGCGGCAAGAGCACGCTTCGTTGACGAATAAGCAAAAAAAGAACGTATAATACGGGCAAAATAAAGCGATCCCCCGGGCTTGTTTGGCGCTAAGCCTCAACCCGTCTATGCTGGCGCTCATCATGAACCGGAGAAGAACCATCTTGCTGAACTCGATTATTCGAGCGGGCGCTGCTCTCGCCATCGTGCTGGCGCTGGCGCCGGTTCGGGCAGATTCGCTCGACCCAGATCTGATTTTTCGCAAGTCCACGACGTTCAAACTGTTAACCCCGAACGACAAGCTCGCGGTGTATGGAATCGACGATCCTCTCGTCGAAGGAGTTGCATGTTATTATACGACGCCGGAAAAGGGTGGGTTGTCTGGGGCATTGGGTCTGGCGGAACAGACCTCGGATATCTCGCTCGCGTGTCGGCAATATGGTCCGATTAAGTTTAAGGACAAATTTTCGCAAGGAGACGTCGTTTTTAGCGAAAGGCGATCAATCTTCTTCAAGAAGATGCAAATTGTTAGGGGATGCGATCCGAAGCGGAATATCCTTGTTTACATGACCTATAGTGATAAACTTGTCGATGGTTCACCGAAGAACTCAACCTCGACCGTCCCAATCCAGACTTGGGGAGGAAGCACAGCCGATGTTCAGAAATGCGGGGATTACGTTCGTTAGAATTCCCGCTCACTCCGCGCAAGTTATGAAATACGGTCGCGAAGGGTCGGATTCGGTGTTCCCTTCATCGTTGACGCGACCGAAATTTACTGCTTTCCCATGGCCGCTGGCCTCGCACCACGCGTCGGCGACAACATGACCGCATTCCCCGCCTTGGGCAAGGCAATCCTCGACGCCGTAACCAGGCGCGGCCGCAATAACGAAAGTGCTCGGCTCTTGAGCGGAAATTCCGCCTACAGAGGCGACAAAGAACGCGCCGGCAAAATTCGCGAGCAGCGCCTGTCGATCGAATATCAAGGTCGTCATGTCTACTGTCGGGAGGACCGCGCCAGGGAAATGTCCGCAAATTCTCCAATCTTCGCATAAATATGCGGTTAACGATCTCGCCTTGGACGTCAGTCCAACGCGGAGTTATGCTCGCTGGCAATCAGATAAATAGTCAACTCGCGCTCCTTGCCGCCTGACTGGTGCACGCAAGGACGCCTTTTGTCACGCTGCCGGTTTTTGGCAATGTGGGTATGAGACAAGCCTGCAAAGAATGGTAGATGTCGATTTTTCCGAAGAACGGGCCCGAATTCGGCCGCAAGGCATCGTCCACCTGGGCGCGCCAACCGCCGTATTCCCGGTCAATGAAATGCGTTGCCGTGAAGCTCCATATCCGCCGATACCAGTCCTCATAACGAGGATCGCCGAAGATTGCGTTGAGGAATGCGGCCGCTCCGATCCCTTCGCAACAGGGCCACCAGTATCGGTCCCGGATTCGCGGCAGTCCGTCCCAGTTCAGCGTATAGAAAAACCCGCCGGACACAGGATCCCATCCATTCGCCACCGCTTGCGCAAAAAGCGACTTCGAAGCGTCCGGCAGCCAGTCGTATTTTCGTCCTCCCAGTTCCCAGAGCTGCAGCAGGAGCCGCGACCACTCCAGCGAGTGTCCGGGCGTCGTGCCATAAGGCCGAAACATCGGAAGGCCTGCATAGTGCTTGTCGACCTGCCAATCCGAGCTAAAATGCTCGGGCAAACGCCAGTCGTTCGCAGCGGCGTTTGCGCCGACGATGCGCGCGGCGACGCGCTCCGCCATCCTCAGATAGATTGCGTCATTTGTCGCCTCGAACGCAGCCATCAGCGCTTCTGTCAGGTGCATATTGGAGTTCTGGCCACGATAGGAATTGAACTCGCGCCAATCCCGGGTGAACTCTTCCGCCACCGCTCCGTACGGTTCCTCCCAAAACCGTTCCAGAATAATCGTCGTCACGTCGGCGAGCAGCCGTCCCGCGTCCGGGTGTCCCGCGACTTTCGCACTCGATGCGGCGAGAAGGACGAATGCGTGACCATAGGCTTGCTTGACACTGTCTACCGGTCCTTCATAGCCGACCGCCCAGAAATACCCGCCGAAATCCTGATCGCGATGGCCCTTCCAAAGAAAATCCATTCCGTGATCGACAATCACGTCAGCGCCTGGCCGCCCCATCAGATGGGCGATCGAATAAGCGTGCACGATCCGTGTCGTCGCGAAAAGATAGCGCGCCGGCGTTCCTCCGGCGCCATAACCCGGAGCTGTCGGCCGTCCCGCGTCGTCGAGATCATAAAAGCCGCCAAGCGGATTGACGATGTTCCTCTCATAAAAGGCGAACAGGGACTCGGCCTGCTGGTTGAGCCAGGCCAGATGGCTCGGCGCGGTGACCCAATTTCCGTTGGTCGGTATGGCGAAGGTTTTCATGGGAAAAAATCCCGGTCCAGCAAATCACGAGGGGCAGAATGCTATGCAACGATGCTGCTGCGCAAGCTCGCGGCTCGGTCCGTGCAAATGCGCTGATCGACCTCCTGGTGACCTTATAGGAAATGCCAACCCCGCCAGTCTGGTGGGCCGCCGAGTCCGTCGAGGTCGCCGAAAGAAGGGGAAATTCGAATGAATGTCTTAATCCTTGGGTCTGGCGGTCGCGAACATGCGCTCGCTCGGGCCTGCGCGCGATCGCCGCAAATTGGAAAGTTGCTCGTAGCGCCCGGTAATCCGGGTTGCGCTACCGTGGCCGCCGTATGTGATGCGAACTTGACCGACCACGGCCAAATTTTGGCGCTTTGCAAGCGGGAGGGGATCGACCTCGTTGTGGTCGGCCCGGAGGCGCCTCTCGTGGCCGGGATCGCGGACGATCTCGAGAAGGAAGGCGTCGCGTGCTTTGGTCCGTCCCGCTCTGCCGCACGCCTCGAGGGCTCGAAGAGCTTTGCTAAGGACTTCTGCCGCGAGTTGGGCATTCCGACTGCCGAGTACCGTCGCTTTCAGACGCCCGATGACGCCAAAGCCTATATTCGCAGCTGCGGCGCGCCGATTGTCGTGAAGGCCGACGGTCTTGCGGCGGGAAAGGGTGTGGTGGTCGCGGGATCCATTGAGGAGGCCGCGGCAGCGGTCGATGTGCTGCTGCCGAAATCCGCGAACGCTGGAGCAGAAATTGTCGTCGAGGAATTTCTCGAGGGGGAAGAGGTGTCCTTCTTTGCGCTTTGTGACGGCGTCAGCGCCGTTCCGTTCGCGAGCGCTCAAGATCACAAACGGGTCGGGGATGGCGATACGGGCCCGAATACCGGCGGGATGGGCGCTTACTCTCCCCCGCCAATCATGACGCCGGAGATGAGCGAACGAGTGATGCGCGAAATCGTCACGCCAACGGTGCATGGCATGAAGGCGAGAGGAACACCTTTCCGCGGCGTGCTCTTCGCAGGGCTGATGATCGGAAAGGATGGTCCGAAATTGATCGAATTCAATGTGAGGTTTGGCGATCCGGAGGCCGAAGCGATCCTCGAACGCTTGACCGATGATCTGTTGCCATGGCTTTCGGCGAGCGCGAGTGGGTCCTTGCCTGCCCCTGCCCCGAGGTTCAGGTCCGATGCCGCATTGACAGTCGTCATAGCAGCGCGAGGCTATCCGGGAGACTTCCTTCGAGGGACAATGATCGTGGGCATTGCGGAGGCCGAACGCGTTCCCGGCGTTTCGGTTCTGCAGGCCGGCACTCGTCAGATCGGCGACGCAATTGTGTCAGACGGCGGCCGAGTTCTGGCGGTGACCGCGCTTGGACACACCGTGGGTGAGGCGCAGGTTCGCGCCTACGCCGCGGTCGATTGCATCGACTGGCCGGAAGGTTTCTGTCGGCGAGACATCGGCTGGCGAGCCGTTGCTCACGAGCGGGGGGTGGGTCTTGAAGGCGGCTCATGATCGCGCCACCGGCGCAGAATCGCCGACTGTTGCGATCGCTCTTGGCAGCGGGGGCGCGCGCGGCATCGCTCATGTCGCCGCTCTAGAGGCTCTCGACGAACTCGGGATCCGTCCAGTGGCTATTTCCGGGACCTCGATGGGCGCGGTCATAGGGGCTGCCTACGCTGCAGGACTGGAAGCGCGAGAGATACGCGGCCACGTCCTAAAAGTTCTTCGAAACCGCTCGAATGTCTTGGGCAAGTTGCTTCGGGCGAGAGTTGGTCGTTTCGCCGATCTGCTGCTGAGAGGGCGCGGCAATCCTGTGCTGCTGGATCCCGAGATTGTTCTCGAGCTTTTCTGGCCGGACGGCGTGCCAGACGACTTTGACGCCCTCGTCGTCAAGGCGATCGTCGTTGCGACGAATTATTCCGAGCGCAACGAAGCCGTATTTCAGTCTGGTCCCCTTTCTTTGGCAGTTGCCGGCTCGATGGCGATCCCGGGCCTCTTTCGTCCCGTCCAAAGCGAAGGCGGCCTGCTGATCGACGGGGGCGCTGTCAATCCTCTTCCTTACGATCACCTCTCGGACCTCGCCGACGTCGTGATTGCGGTCGACGTCACATTTGGCGGCCGAACGCGGGCTCGCCGCGCGCCCTCGCCGCTCGCATCGATGTTCGGCGCAGCGCAGATCATGCAGGGCGCCATCACGGCGCAGAAGATCAGGTATCGCCCGCCGGATATTCTCATCCGGCCGAAGGTTGAGCAGTTCGGATTGCTTGATTTCTTTCGCGCTGGCCAGATTCTACGGGCGGCTGAAGGCAGCAAAGAGGAGCTTCGAGCGGCGCTCAAGGCTCAAATGAAGTTGATCCGCAGGGCTTGAACGCGATCCCGACCGGAATCGATTCTCGCCGCATCAGTTCGTCGCCTGACAGAATTGTGCGTCCCGCCCGTTGCCCTTCAAGGACCCGAATTGCGCCCTTCCCGCAGGCGACGGTCATCACGTTGTCCAGAATCGTTCCGGGAGCGCCGCTCAGGGCCATGGTTTCGGCGCGCAGGATCCGGACACGCTCTGTCCTGTTCCGGATGACCAAAACCGAGAAAGCCCCGGGCGCGGGGGAAAGCCCATGAATATGGTTTCGGACAGTTTCGGCGTCGTGAGTCCAATCGATTTCGCTCTCGCTCTTGTCGATCTTGCGCGCGTAGCAGGCGCCGACGCTCGGCTGTTCTTTGAAAACGAGGTTTCCCGATTCGAGCATGTCCAAGCCGCGAACGGCAAGGTCGCCTGCGATCTGCGCCAGGCGATTTGTCAGGTCGCCGGCCGTATCCTCGGGACGAATGGAAACGACTTCGCGCAGGGCAACCGGGCCCGTGTCCAATCCCGCCTCCATCCGCATCAAATCGACGCCGGTCTCGCGATCGCCTGCCATGATCGCACGCTGGATCGGCGCTGCGCCGCGCCACCGTGGCAGAAGCGAAGCATGCAGGTTCAGACAGCCGAACCTAGACGCAGCAAGAATTTCCGGCGGCAGCAATAATCCGTAGGCAATGACGAGAACGACATCCGCGCACACACTGCGGAACAATTCCTGGGCCTCCTCCGTCTTCAACGTTGGCGGCGTATGCACGGGGATTTGCAACGACTTTACGGCTTCGTGGACCGGCGTTTTCCGGGCTTCCAAACCGCGACTTCCCCCGGGTTTCGGTGCGCGCGTGTAGACAGCGACGACTTGGTGACCGCTGCTGACAACCTTGTGCAATGTCGGAACCGCGAATATCGGGGTACCCATGAAGACAATTCGCATATCTTGCGGATAGCATTGCCTGAGACTGACGTCAAAGCTGGCGGACTCGGGATCCAACGACCGGTCGGTTGCAAAAATTACTGCGAAATTTCCACCAAGCGTGCTGAGGATGAGACATGGACGATAGATCGGAAGAGCATTTTCAAGCCAGGGTATATTACGAGGACACCGATTTCTCGGGACGGGTGTACCACGCCTCATTTCTGAGATTTCTTGAACGGGCGCGGACGGAATGGCTGAGAAGCCTTGGTTTCGACCATCGTCAAATTGAGAGAAGCGTCGGGGTCCTATTTGCTGTTCGAAGTCTTCAGATTGATTACGTGGCTCCAGCTCTCATGGATGACCTTCTGGACATCGAGACGCGGGTGAAGAATATTCGCGGCGCATCACTGGAATTTAAACAGCGGATTATGCGAGACACGCAGGAATTGGTCAAAGCAACCGTGCTAATCGTAGCCATACGTGACGACCGGCCCACACGGATTCCGCAAGCGCTCCTTCGAGCAGTCGACCCCGACGTCCGCAGGTTCTGACGACCGTAGTCACGACAGCCTCGGATCGATGGCCCGATCGAAGCGCGACGCAAGCGAGTCCAGACGTTCGCCTAAGCGGAGTTCGAGATCGTGGATGTCGGCGCGATTGGGAAGCGCGCCGAATGTTTCGCGGAGACGATAATGATCGTCGTGGAGCATCGCCAGCCGTTCGGCCAGACGAAGCATCGCTGATTTGTTGTTCGTTTGCGCCGTATCGAGGTCATGCTGATGTTGACGCACGGCGATTTCCAAGGTCTGAAGGCGCGTCATGAGTTGCCAAACGAAGGCCGCGGCGGCGGCACCCATTGAGGCCAGGCCCGCGACTGCCCATTCAAGGACTCCCCAGGGCGCATTGTCTGCCGGCGTCACGTAGACCTCCTGATGTCTCGTGCCGGATGGGGGCCAAGTCGGTCTTCCGGCCGACGTGCTCATTTGCCCGCGTTGCCGCCGCTTCCGGACGTGGCGTTCAAGGCGATGACGTTCATCTCGATTGTTGGGCAATCGTCTTCGACAGCCGCGATGCGAGTGGGGTTCATTTCTGCTCCTATCTGCCACCGATCCAGAGCCCGTGCGTCTCGCTGGTGGGCGTTGTCTGGGCATCTGCGATCGGGTTTGGATCTGGCGCAATGACGCCGGCCTCGCACGCGGCTATGAATAGGTTGAGGGCGAATTTTGCTAAAGCGATCGTCGGCGCCGCGGGCGGATCGACGAAGGCAAAGCCGCTCAAGAGAACCTGCCCGATGGTGTCGCCGTCCTGGAGCGTGGCCGTCCCCGTCGCGACTCGAGCGAGGGCGGCCATGAGGTCGCCCGCGCCAGAGGTCGCCGACTTGACGTCGGCGACCGTGAGAGGCGGGAAGGTCACTTCAGCCCCAGCGAGGGGAAGTCCCGCTGCAGAAGCGCGTAGACGTCGAGCCCGTCGACGGTCGCCGTAATCGGGTTGGTCGGCGACCCATTGTTGCAGATTGTCTGCAGGCTGGCGATGTCGGCCTGGCGCTGGGCGTTGAGTGGGAGCAACTGGATCGTCGCTAGAATTGATGGCGTTGCGGCGCTGCCAACGCAAAGGGCATTGTAGCCAAGTGTGACGACCGATGAGACGGACGTCGAGACCATGGCGGTCGTGACGGGCGTGCTAACCGTGGCGGTTGTGGAGCAGCCGGCAAGGGCGAGGACGCTGCAGCCGAGAGCCGCGAGTAAAGCGAGCTTCATAGACAGCCTCACTTCTTTTCGGGAACGACGACGGCGAGGGCGCCGGCGATGGCGACGCCCACGACGGACACGATTTGCGCGTCGGCGGTAGCGTTCGGCAGGAACGACATGGAGCCGACGAGCGCGGCGAAGCCAGCCCAGGTGGACGGCTCTTCCAAGCGCGCAGCGACCCACAGGATGACGGGATTGGACATTCCAGGTTTTCCTCGGATTGGCTCGGTTAGGAAGACCCGCTCGGCGATCGAGCCAACTGGCCGGGCGGGGATGGCGTCAGGGGTCGGAATGAACCCGCTGTGATTCGAGCGCCTCAAGCGCGGCGACGCGGCCGCGGAGGGAAGCGACCTCATCCTGAGTTGATCAAGCGGCGGCGCCGATCTGCTGCGCACGGAAGTACCCCCCGCCGCCTGGCGACCGGAACTTCGATGTAGGCATGTCGAAGGACGGCGTCGCGAACGCGCAGGTAATCGGCGAGCGCCGTCAACGCGTCGCCAAAGGCGTTGAGCGCCGCCTGCACGGCGGTGTCGAGGCGCTTGGCATGCTACTCCCCCGCGCCGCACGCACCGCCTCCTCGAACACGCGCGCCGGGTCGATGGCGACGCCGTTGGGGTGGAGGGCCATGTCGGGAGTCCGGTCAGTGGTTGAGTAGGATGGAGCGCGCGGCGGCGAGGAGAGACACCACGAAGAGAACGATCGAAGTTCGGCCCCTTGGGCGCAAGACGGCCCAAATAGTGGTCGCGCCGACCCCCGCGAGCAGCAGCATGTCCATCCAAGATGGCGGAAGATCCACGTGCGTCATTTCGCCAGCGCCTTCGCCAGCGCCGCCTTGGTCAGCGGGCCGGCGTCGCCGTCCGTTACGAGACGCTCTCGAAATTGGAAGCCCTTGACGGCAGCTTCGGTTTCTGGCCCCGATTCACCATCGACGACGACATGGAAGCCGAGCGCGTCTAGAGCCCGCTGGACACCCTCGACGGTCGAGAGGTCCGACGGGGGCGCCGCAGCGGGGGACGGCTCTCCATGGACCGCTGGCGCATCAGTCGGGACGTAGCCGGCCGCCACGAGCGCATCCCTAAAATGCACGGCATAGCCTGTGATCTTGGCCGCACAATCCAATCCATTTATGATCCGGCGCGCGTTCACCCAATCGGACGCCTGCGGCCGATCGACCGGGAAATAATGCTCGAGGGTCGCGCCGGTGAACCACCCTTCGCTCATTCCCCTGATCATGATTTCCGCCGCGATGTTCGGGTTCAGCGCGTTGTCCGGCATGCGCGTTAGCTCGGAGCCCGGAATCTCTTTTTCCGCGCGGGCATAGTTGTAGAGCCACGTCAACTGGATATAGCCGCGCCCGTAATAGCGCTGCTGGTAAGGGCCGCAGGGCACGCCGTAGGGACGCCCTTGGCCCTTCCCATACTCGGCGACCGGCTCCATCGCGCGGTCGGTTTCGTGGTAGGCGGTCGCGAGCCCGTAAGCGAGCCAGCGAATATCCGTCTTCGCCGGCCACGCGGCGATGATGTCGATGACTCCGCTGACTTGGCTCGGCGTCATCGAGCCGGCGAACAGCTCCGTGCGGACATGCCGAAAGAACTCGGCCGGATTGGCAAGCATGGGCAACCTCAGATTGCAAGGAAGTGAGGGGAAGCGGCCGTTCTTTAAGAGAGGCTGTTGACGTCCTCGGCGCGGCTGCGCAGGTAGCGGTCGAACGACCGCTCGAGGTCGGGCTTGTTGCCGGCGAACTCGATCACGCGATCAAGGTTGCGCTTGAGGTCGGTCGAGGGGTCGAAGCCGTGCTCCAGAAACATGGCCCAGCGCGATTGATAGCCCCGCGCGCTCTTGCGGCCGTGGAACGGATGTTCGATCGTGCCGTGGACGAAGCCGAGCTTGCCATGGATCTCGGCCGCCGCGCGGCCCGACCACGCGGCGACCGCGTTCGTGTAGGCAGCGGTCACGCCGGCCGGAAGCGAGGCTTCGTATCGGCCGATCATCCCGAGCGCCATGTGATGGTCGCCCGAGCCCATGCCGCCGTCCTCGAAGAGGCCGCCGATGCGCGCGAGCGAGGCGCGCTGCCAGGCCCAGGCGTAGCCGGGATGGGGGTAATCGTAGGGGCCGCCGTCGGAGCGCCAGAAATGGGCGCCCCTGGCGTGACCGGCTTGCCGGCGTGCCAGACGCTGGCGAAGCTCTTGTGGACCTGAAGGTGCTCGTCGTTCGGCCCGAGGTCGTAGGCCGTGTCCCACGGCTGGACGACAGGATAGAGATCGAGCGCGGCCAAAGTTTCGGTCGCCCAGCCCTTGCGGCGGAAGGTGACGTCGGCGTCCAGCGTGGCGATCTTCATCGCATCGGCCGGCAGCCGCGCCATGGCGAGGTTCATCAGGTTTTCCTTGCTCCACGCCATCGTGGTGGCGCGGAGCGCGACATGCGTCACGCGATCGGAGGCGAGCGAGGCCAGATCATAGCCGCTTGAGCCATAGACGCATTCGGCGAGCATGATGTGGACATTGGGTTCGCCGAGCCAATCGGCGACGGCCGCCTTGGCGAGCGCGATCCGGCTTTGCCAGCGCAGCGGGTTTGAGACGCAGGTGACGACGTACAGGGTTTCCACGAGGTCGCACTCCTTTGGAACAGGATTGGAATATTTTCGGCCAATATGGACAAAACTTCAGCGCCGGCGCGCCTGTAGCCCCGATCGATGATCGCGGCTGACGCGGTCCATAGGGCGTCCAGAAGGGCGCCCGTCGCTCGACGGGCTATGGACCGCGTCTACAAGGGCGCCGCGGTCCATAGGGCGCCCGCAGGGACGCCCGTCTCTCGACGGGCTATGGACCTCGTCTACAGCCGAGCAGCGCCAAGCAGCAGGCGAGCCAGAGGACGACGATCGCGGCCATGACGGGCCACGCGTCGGGCGGGATCTCAGGCCACGGAAAGTCAGCCATCGTCGCGTCGCCTCGTTCGGGGTCATCGCATGCGCGAGCCACACCTCGGCCAGGGCGGCGGTGCGCTGGCTCAAGAACACGATGCGGACGCGCCCGAGCCGCACGACGAAGGCGTTCACTGATGGAACCCCCCGCTCGGACAGGCCATTGTACCGTCCCACCAGTCGATCGTCGGCGTCGCGCCCGACCACGTCGCCGACGTCGTGGTGAACGGCCCGGACACCGTGACTGTAGTCACGGCCGCCGCGCCGCTATTGCCCGGATTGCCGTCGACGCTCGGGGGCACGAAGAACGTTCCCGTCCAGTCGGCCGGCCAGCCGCTCGCGCCGTTGCCGTTGAGGTTGACGACGCCCGAGCCGCCGACCGTCGCCGACGCGGCGAGCCCGAGCGTGAGATAGGCCGGGGTCGAGCCGGTCGCCGCGGTGAACGTCGCCGAATTGATGTCGACGACGTGGTGCGTGATGGTCGGCGTCCAGGCGGCCGAGGCGACCGCATGGAGGAGGCTCGCGTTGCCGGTGATGACCGGATCTTCAGCGAACATCGGATTGCCGGCCTTCATGAAAAGACAGTTCCCGGCGTATGATCCGGTGTCGTCGCCTCGGTTGTTGGCGACAGTCATCGTTCCGGCGTAGCCGAGCAGCCCGTTGCCGAGCGTGATGAGGGAGCCTACGGGATCGTAGACCGCCTGGATCTTCTTGTTGGTGAACGAATTGACCGGGGACGCGCCCGAGTTCGTGTAGAGCGTGCCGCTGAGACCGATGTCCCCGCCGCCGCCGCCGACGGTTCCAATGTTGGAGCCGCTGATCGTTCCAGTCTGCGGAACCGGCGTCGTGAACGAGTTGCCGAAGTAGATGCCGCCGGACGTGACATTCTTGACGTAGAGCGCCGTGCCGCCGGGAGCGTAAGCCGTGTAGGTTCCGTTGGCGCCCGTCACTGTCTGCGGCGAGGCCCATGAGCCGAAAGTCGTCAGGCTGACACTGCTGGCGTAATCGGCGTCCCAGATGTCCGAGACCGCCGTCCCGTTGTAGGTGACCGTGTCCGATCCCGGGTTGATGGCGCCGGAGACGAGCTGCGTGACATACATGATGTTCGGCGTACCGCCGACAATATAGCCGTAGAACGAGGCTGTCTGGACGCCTTGAGCGTTTTCCGTCGTGAAGAGGAGGTTGCCGTTGAGCGAGCCTAGCGCGGCTGTCGTCTCGGACGCGTCGAGGAGATACGCTCCGATCGAGCCTCTGGCGACTGTGGACCCGGAGGTCGTGACGCCAGCGTTGATGCCGACGCCGCCGTTGCTGGGGTCGGAATAGAAGTACATTCCATTGCCAGTCCAGAGCTGTTGCGACGCCGGGGAGAGCGACGTATCGCGGATGAGTATTGTTTTTCCGACCGCCGAGACGTGGTCCCACGGGCCGCCGGACGCGTGCATCAGGTTGACGAGGATCGTGTTCTGCTCGATGTCGGTCGCGCCGAACATCATGTTTTCCGTGGTCGCCACCTCCGGGACGATCGTCCCCGTCAGATAGCCGCCGCCGTTCTCGCCCGCCTGAATGAAGGTGTTGCCGTTGACGGTGTAGGTTAGCCCTATTGGACCGCCGGACGTGTTGGCGAACGTGCAGCCGTTGAGACTGGGCGAATCGCCGTGGTTGCCTTCCCACCAGGCGTCAACGCCGTTGAACAGGTTGTACTTATAGGTCTCCGACCAGTAGCAGGAGCCGGTCGAGAACGAGAGAGGCCGTGCAGGCGTCGTGTCGAAGGCGCTGTACTCAATGTCGGCGGGCGGGAAGCTCGCGGGGTTCGACGGCGTCGCCGTGTAGGCGGTGCTCTCGACATAAATCCAGTAGGGGATCCCGAAGTAATTCATCCAGCCGTTAGCGTTCAGCCGGCCGTAGAAGCGGTCATAGAGGAAGTGGAATCCGGCGGCGCAGCCGTTGATGTAGACGTTCGTGTAGACGTTCGTCAGCGGCTCGGCGATTGACGTGTTGGTCTCTGCGAAGATGCTGTCCGTCGACATTGCACGTCTGGGTTGACGGGCTCGTCGTGGACGGCTTGAGAAAAAGACCCATGCCACCGTGCATGGTGAAATCGTAACCAGGAAGGCTGACGGGGTTTCCTGCGCACGTGACCTGGTTGACGCCCCGGCGTACATGCAGCCGGTTCCGTTACCGTTGTTGGACTTCCGAGCGTCGCTGGAAGCGTCTCGGGATCGCATAAGCCCGTCGGTCCCTTTGTGGCGCAGACGTTGTAGGCCGCCGGGCGCGGGCCGACCGGATAGTCTCGCCCCGCGATGTTCCACTCGTTGTCGACGCCGCCCCAGAACGGATAGGGGTTCGCCTGGATGACGTTGGTCTGGTACGTCCAGCCGGGCACCGTGACGGCGCCGGCGAGATTGAGGTTGAGAGCGAGGCTCTGCTGAGCATATCCGGTCACGAGATCGGAATACTGCTCGGTGTCCGGGCTAGGAGCAGGAGCGCCGTTGGTCAGGGATGGCTCTGTCCCATCCGGGCCGCAACCGTTGTTGACGTTGATGACGGCGCTTCCGGCGACGATGTTGTTGAACCCGGTGTCGGCCGTCCCGTTCGGGCACATCGGCGGCATTCCCTGCCGCCATGCGAGCGTGGGGCTCGAGAGCGCGGCAGCCGCAAGCAGCGCTGTCAGGGCGACGAGATTGCGATGCACCACCCGCCTCCTGGTCCGCCTGAGCCCAGCGTGCCTGTCGCAGAGGCGCCGCCGCCGCCGCCGCCGCCGCCGCCAAGGCCGCCGGCGCCGCCGTTTCCGCCCGGATTGGCGCCGGTATCTGCGCCGCCCCCGCCGCCGCCCCCGCCGGCGCCGCCCACCGTCAGGCAGCCGCCCGCGCCATTGCCGCCATTGTGCAGCGCAGTCGTCGCCGTCGATCCGGTCCAACCGCCGCCGCCACCCGCGCCAGTGGCCGAGCCAGAGCCGGCGTCAGTGGTGCTCGTGGCGCCAGCGCCGCCGCCTGTGTTGGTAGAGCCAGCGCCGCCGGGAGCACCTGCTGACGACTGACCGGTTCCCCCAGGGTGCGCGGCAGACCCGAATGCGCCAGCGCCACTGCCGGCGCTCCAGCTATTGGCAGCAGTGCTGCCTCCCAAAGAGCCTGAGCCAAGAGAGTTCTCGGATGTGCCACCGCCAGCGCCGCTCGTGTAAGATGTCGCTCGGCTAGAGCCGGGAGTGTTCTTCGCTGCGGTCCCATGACCAGCCGTAACCGTGAATGTTCCGACTGCTCCTGCCGTCACGCCGCTGGCGTCGTTGATCGTGAAGCCCGTCAGGTAGGTTCCGGCGACGGCGATGCTCGTGCCGGCGCTTCGCGAGATTGTGTAGGCGCCGCTGTGCGTGAGACCAGTCACAGAACCGAACGACCCGGCGATCCCGGCTTGGCCGCCCAGCGTCGCCGAGGCGGCTGGCTGGCCGTTGCCGCCCTGCCCGTACAGGGCGATCGTGATCGTGCCGGGGATGGCCGACGGATTGAAGGTCGCGGTCGAGGCCGTCGTTGCGGCGTCGAAGATGCAGAGCTTGCTGGACGCGAGGATCCCGCTTGCGCTGGCGCATGCGGACGCGAAGGCGTTGACGCCGCCGTTGGTCACCCCGAGCAGCATCAGGCCGTCGCCTGCCGAGGCTGGCGAGAGCGCCAGCCCCAGCGCGAGCGCGGCTGAGCCGGCGATGCGCCGCGCGCTCATTCGTAATCCACTTCGCAGTTGCCGGCCGTCCCGGCGGCGGTCGATCCGTTGGCGGTCGTTGCGAGACCGATCGAGATGCCTGCCGATGCGGCGAGCCCTGGCAGCACGTATGTCTTGCCGCCAGTCGTTCCCGCCACGAGTGGGACAAACCCGATGACGTTCGCCCCGAGCGCAGGAGATGAGGCGGCGTTGAGGATTTGAACGTAGGCGTTCGACGCGCTCGACATGATTTCGCAATGAATCTCCCCGACCGTGCCGGCGCTTGCCTTGACGACAACGGGCGTGGTCAGGTTTGCAACGACAGTCCCACCCCACCCCCCGGTCGTCTGCGGCGGCAGGATGACGGGAGCGACGACGGCAGTGGGTCCGCCGCCTTGCGTCGTTAGCGCCTGCGCATTCGTGGTCCCGACGGCGCTGTCGAGGGTCGCGCCGGAATTGCCGAGCACGTCGGCTTTGCCGATGGTGGCCGAGCCGGCGGCGAGCGCGGGCAGGCTTGCGAGCGACATTGGAACCGCGACGCCGCCGGCGTTGCCCTGGATGGTCAGTGCTTGCCCGTTCGCCGTCCCGGCCGCGCTATCGAGCGTCGCGCCGGTTGCGCCGACGATATGCGCGTTGCCACCGAGCAACTGCGCCGCATTAGAGCCGGCCTTGATTTCCATATACCGCCCGTAGCTGTCCCCGGTGTCGGTCGTCGCCGTGCCGCCGTTGGAATAGCCGGTGATGTCGGGCGTGCCGACGGCGCCTACGCTGCCTCCACCGCCGCCGCCCCCTGCGCCTGTCGGCAGCCCAGAGCCGCCGGAGGCGACGACGGTTGATGTACCGCCGTTGCCAATCACTGCGTAATAGGTCGCAGTCCCTACGGTGAACGCCATCCACGAGTTCGGCTGGATGACGTCAGCCTGTCCGGCCGTAACGCTGACGCCTGAAGCTCCCAGCTTTACTGTTATCGCCGTGGAACCAGTGTTGTAGAAGATTATGACGGCTCCGGTCGGGAGCGCGTAGGTGGACGACGTCGGTATCACATTCTCGACGCTATAAGCTGGTGTCGGGATGAAGCCACCGAGCGTCGCGGAGAACGTACCTACGACGGGGACCGGGATTCCGCTCGCGTTGCCCTGAATGGTCAGCGCCTGGCTGTTCGTCGTGCCGGCGGCGCTATCAAGCGATGCGCCGGAATTGCCGAGAATGTCGGCCTTGCCGATCGTACTCGATCCTACGCCAAGAACAGGCGTCCCGGTAATGCTGACCGAAGGCGTGCCCGAGATCGAGACCGACCCGCTGATCGGCTGCGTGACAGCGGAGCCGTCGACCTTGAGTCCACTCGCGCTCGTCGTCAGCTTGCCGTTTATCGCCGCAAGATTGCCGCCGGATTCGACCGCAAGCGCAGACGTGTTTAGGTTCGTCCCGGCGTTCGCTGTGACAGTTCCGGAGATTGTCGGCGTCCCACTGATCGTAGCCAACACGCTGTCAGAACCAGAGGAAAGCGACCATGTTCGGCCGGTTGTCCACGTCCCACTCTCCGTGACCGCGCCGATCACGCTCGAGCCAGCGGAAAGCGCTGGAAGGGACGCCAGCGAGACGGGCTGCGTCGTTTGCCAGAAGGTTCCGGCAACCGGGACGGCTGTCCCGCCGCTGACGCCCTGAATCGGAAGCGGATTCGTCGACGATACGGCCGACCCGGAGACGACGGGCGCAAATGGCCAGGCGTTCGCCACTGTGTTTGGCGAGCCTTGCGTCATAGTGCCGTTGCCGCTTCCGCCGGCGCCCGTCGGCAGGCCCGCGCCCCCGGAGGCGACGACGCTCGACGTCCCGCCGTTGCCGACGACCGCGTAATAGGTCGCGCTTCCGACCGTGAAGGCCATCCAGGAGTCCGGTTGGATTACGTCGCCTTGGCCAGCGACGACGGTGACGCTTGAAGAGCCGAGTTTCGCCGTGATCGCGGTCGAGCCGGTATTGTAGAAGACAGCGACCGTCCCAGTCGGCAGCGCATAAGTTGCGCTCGTCGTCGTGACCGACTGGTAGCTGTAGCTCGGCGTGGGCTGGAAGCCGCTGAACGATGCCGAAAACGTTCCGGTGACGCTTCCGGGATTGCTTGGGGTAAATAGGGGCCCAGACTGGTTGCCGCCCACGGGGACGATACCTTGGACAACGGTGCCCCCACTATCGCGATAGGTCTGGGCCAGCGAAACATGAGAAAGCATGAGTGTAAGCGCCACTGCGCTTACACTGGCCAAGTATCTAGCCATGATTGTCCTCGTGAAAAGGCAATTAAGAACGCGACGGGCAGCGCCTGCGAGGGTTGGCGAAGACGTCTCTGACGCGTGCCCCGGGCGGCCCTTGTCGCTGAGTGTCGGCTACCCGAGTGCGCATTGTCGCAGCTGCAATGGGCGCCGGCGCAGGTTCCGGCTTCGGTCGCGCTCAGGCTTCCATCGCGCTCACTGCGGTCACAGGCAAGATCACTGGAAGTATTCGACGTCAACAGTGCCCGACGTTGATACGACACGGAAGTTTGCGAGCACGGCTGGTCCGGAAAGCGAGATGCAAGAGCCGGCGGGCAGCGGTTGTCCGATGGTCGCGGTCGGGGTGGTTTCGCCGTCGGTCGTATATCTCGCCGCAGCCGTCGAAGCGCAGACTGTCGCGTAGCGAGCGCCGGCCGGAATGGTCAGTGTCGTCGACGACGCGGGGGAAAGATTGTGCTGGCCCGGCGGCAAGGGCGTGTAGGCGTAGGGCAGCGGCACGACGCCAGAGACGATCGTGCCACCGGTATCACGATAGGTCTGGCCATTTGCTTCGCAAAGGGCCACCAAGATGAAGCAGACAACACCGAGGTACTTCATGAAGTGCATAGGGGCGGCCTTTTGAGGTTTCAGGTTCAAGGATCCGTCAGCGTGTATTGGCCAGACAAGCGGACGGAGCCAGGAAGTCGCCGTGAATAGAAGGCTCTCGGGCGATCAGACCGAGGTTGACCTGGCCGGCGGAAACGTTAAGTCCGGAGACGAATTGCCTCAGGTTGCCTGGACGCCGACTTGGAACGACGAGACGCCCGCGAAGGGCGCGGTAGTCCATGCGCAGACGGCTATCGCGAAGCCGTGTTGGCGGCGCGCGATGAACGCAACGCTGCAGGGCGGCGCAGCGCCCTTCGCGATGGTCGGCGACTTGGGGCCGCCAGTGCAGTGAACCTTACCGTCGGGAGCCTCGCCATCAGGAAGTCGAAGGGCTGGCGAACATGAGATGGATCGACAGCCTCACCGCTCCCGCGGTGAACGAGCCGGTTCCGGTCAAGAGGATCGGCGTCGCGGCATAGAAAGCGGTCGGTCCGATCAGGCCGTAATTGGTCGATCCTGCAGCAATGGCGAGCGCGGAGCCGAAGGCAGAAAGCGCGCCGCTGTATCCGACCTCATAGGCCGTCGCGCCCGTGATCGCCGTCACGACACGAACCCCGACCGAGAAGACGATGCAGTTCGCTGGGATCGACGGACCCGTGACCGTCGCGCCGCTGAGACCCGAGACGAGCGTCTCGAGGACCGCGAATTGCATCGAAGCGCCGTTCGGCGCGTGCGCCGCAAGAAAACTCTCTGTGACCCCCCAGCCCCCGACGCCGTTCGATTCCAGCGCGAGGAAGCCATAAGGAACATTGATCACGATCGAGGTTTGCCCGGCGATCGTGTCGGTTCCGGCACGGGTGACAGTGATCGTGTTCGTCGTCGAGCAGGCGCCCGTCTCGTCGACGATCAGGAGCCGTTCGCCGACCGGGAAGCTGGCCGCCGCAGGCAGCGTCACGGTCTGCGCCGCAGAAAGGGTCGTGTAGGCGACGATCCGGTCCGTCACGAGCGCGGCATAGGCGGCATTGGAAACGGCGGTGCGTTGCGCCATCGCGCCGGCCCAGCCGCCCGCAGTCGAGCCGTCCCCGATATGGATCTTGTTCAAGGCGGTGTCGACCACGACCTCGCCCTGTTGTGGGGTGAAGGCGGCGACCTGGCTCGTCGTGCCACGGCGGAGTTGAAGCTGTTCGGACATGCGGGATCCTTTGCGAACCCCTTCGCCCCGCTCGCGGGGAGAAGGTGGCGCGAAGCGCCGGGTGAGGGGCCGCGCCGACGGTTGAGGTTGGCGCCGCGCAAAATCTGCACGGGTTGGCGCAGTCCCTCACTCATGGGGCGTCGAAAGACGCCCGTCTCTCGACGGGCTATGCCTCTCCCTCCCCGGGCTCGTATGGGGATGTGATTGTCAAGGGGTCTATTCGGTATCGGTTCAGATTCATAACGGCCCCTGGTTTGATGGGCTTCGACGCGGACGTCCGGCCCGAAGGGGCGGAATGGCCCGTCGAAGTCCATGGATGCGCAACGCCTGAGGCGCGCGCAGCGGTCAACCCTCGCGTCAGCGACCGCGAAGCGGCGGCTCGCGTCAGCGAGGCGGGGTTGACGGCGAGCACGGCTCAGGCCTCGGCCCAGGCCTCGGGTTCGCGCCGCGGAGGCGTCGGACCGCGGACGGGCTCGCAGGCGGGGAGAGCTCGCGCGAGCTGGGGCGGGTTCTGGCGACGTCGGGCGAAGCGTGCGGTTGCGCAAGACCGATCCAAGGCGGCTCCCCTTTGCTTAAGGCCGCGCGCGGCCGGCAAGCTCGTATCCGGCGGCGCTCGCAAGGCGCGAGCGCCAGACCATGATGCCCTTTTCGCTGGGGCCGAATGGGGAGCCAAGGGGGCAGGACCAATCTTGACGGCGGCGTATTGCAGCCATAGCCCGGCACGGCATCCTGCCCACCTTGGACGGTTTGCAGACGTCAGCATCGCTCTGTCGCCTGGTTCTTTGTTTCTCGTTGTTTCTCGTCGGATCGGTTCGGTTGACCTTACGCCGCCGCCAGACGCGCGCCCTCGGGAATGACGCCGGTCTCGACGGTGCGCCACAGGGCCACCAGGAGCTTGCGCCCCAAGGCGACGGCCATGATCTTCTTCATCCGGCCCTTGGCGCCGCCGGTGCGCGCGACGAACCACTGGGCGAGCGCGCTTTGCGGCTGAAACATCAGCCAGCGCCACATCAGCTGGGTGAGGATCCTGCGCACGCGCGGATTGCCGTTCTTGCTGAGGCCCTGCTCGCGCCTCGATCCGCCGCTGTCGTAGGGCGTGCCGGTCATGCCGACGAAACCCGCCAGCGCCTTGCGGTCGCGGAAACGACGCGAAAAGACTTCGTGAACCAGCGTCGTGGCCGTCTCCACCCCGACGCCGACGAGGCGGACCAAGAGCTGGATCATGCGCTCGATGCGGTCGGGATCGGCGACGGCGACGACCTGCTCGCGGGCCGTCTCGATCTCTCTCAGCTGCCCGGACAGGAGCCGATGTTGCGCCATCAGGCGCTCGAGGCCCGCCCTCGTGTTCGGCGGCAGCGGCCTTCCATCGAACGTGCGCAGCTTTTCCAGATGCTCGGGCGCCTTCTTCAGACGCGGCCGAAAATCGGCGACGCCGAAGCGGGCGAGCAGGCTGCGCATCTGGTTTTCGATCTTCAGACGCGCCACGGTCAGGGCCTCGCGCCGACGCCCCGGCTCGCGCATGTCCTCCTCCGCCTCGCTCGGAATGGGCGCCATCGTGCAGTGGCGCGGTTCTCCCCGCAGCCAGCCGAGAAGCGCCCGCAAAAGAATGTCGACGTCGATGCGGTCGGTCTTGGCGCGCCGGCCGCGACGCTCAACCGAAATGCTCGCCGGATGCATGACATAGACCTCGATCCCGTGCTCATTCAGGGCGCGGGCGATCCAGAAGCCGTCGAGGCCCGCCTCGTAGCCCACGACCACGCGCCGCACCTCATGGCCGGCCTTCATCGCTTCGTTCTTCCACTGCTCGATCGCCCTCAGCACGCCGCCAATGTCCCTGGCCTCGAGTTGGCGTGAGGGACGACGCGACACGCCCGGCACGCACGCCCCTGCTCGCCACGACTTGCCGCTCAGTTCCAGAACGGCCACGAGGGTGCTAGCTTGGTCAAAGGCGGTCGCGGATTTGCGCGGATCGAAAGCTTCGCTCATTCGGGTGCTCCTGCTCACGTGTTGGAGAACCGTCAGGATACCCGATCTCGCGGCCGCCAACCCCCATAGCATCTTGACCCGGGGATCGACGGGGCGACGGGGTTACGGCGTCGTGCCGAGGACGATCGTGTCGACGACTGTATCGACCACAGAGCCGAAGTCGTCGGAAACGGTCGGGTAGGTTGTTGTCGCTCCAAGTGTGAGAGCGGCGCCGCTCAAGAGTTGGACGGCGATCGGATGCGCGACCGCCGGGACCGGCCCACAATCGACCGCGCCGGTGACGGGTGAGGCGACCGCGCCGAAGTCGTCGGCGAGCGTCGGACCGGCCGAAACCTGGCCGAGGTCGAGGGCCATGCCGGAAGCGATTTGCGCGGCGATCGCGTCTGTCGAGCCGGTCGGCATGTAGGTATAGACCGCACAAGCCGAGAGTTCCTGCGCGCCAGCGCCGAAGACGTTGAAGCTTTGGAACTTGAAATAAAGCGTCTGGCCGGCGAGGTTCGACGGCATATTGTATTGGATCACTGCCGAATTGATCCGCGAAAACGGCGCGCCGGTCGAATGATAGGCTGGCGATGTTCCCGAAAGCCCCCTGGCGAGCCCCGTCAGGTTGTAGGCGTTGGCCGCGATCAGCGTCGCCGTCTCGTAGGCGATGAGTTCGGAGCCGACCAGCGTCATGGTCGCGCCCGCCTGCGCCGCCGCCTGAGACGTGCCGCCGAGCGTCTTGGCGCTTTCGACGAGCGAGACCGCCAGCGTGTCGGCTGCGTCCCATCCGGAGGCGAGCGGCAGAGCGGCGGTCAAAAAACCCTGCCGCATCGCCTGCGTGATGGTGGCGATCTGCGAATAGGTCACGCCGTCGACGCTCACGTAAACGCTGGCGCCGCCCCATTGCGTCGATGAGCCGTAAGGCGCGCCCGAGGCGCCGACCCAAATTTGGGGCGTCCCGCCGGTCGCCGATAGCGGCGGCTCGTAGATGAAGGGCGTGTTGACCGGGACGGCCGGAACGCCTTGGTTCTGCTGATAGCCGCCGGAGCCGGCGGTCTGGTAAAAAGCCGGCGTCGAAACGCCAGTGACGAACTCCTCGCAAGTGATGGCGAGCAACCCCTTGTCGTCCTCCTCGATCTCGATCACGCGCACCGGATAGTTGCTCAAGCCGAGGTTCGCGTCCGTGATCGTGATGACGTCCATCGGATCGAGGAGGCAGTATTCCCACGACAGCTTGAACGTGAACTTCGTTCGAACGTAGAGCTCGCGCTGCAGGATCGCTTGGGCGACGATCGGGGCGATGACGAACGGATCGCAAATCTCGTGCGCCGTAATCGTCGGGCCAACGCGCGGGCCGAAAATTTCGATCTGGCTTTGGTCGCGCGCCTCGACAGGCTGAGCCGCGTATTGGTTGCCCCGGTTCAAGACCTCGATGCGCTGGATCGTCGGCAGGCTGAACACGTCGGCGCGCTCGACCTGCACCGGATCCTTATTGCCCTTCTCATCGACGAAATCGGAGTCGGTCAGCGCATAGACCGGCGTCAGGTCGGGGCTATAGCCGGTTAAGTTCTGCGCGGTGAAGGTGACGACGACCGGCTTGCCTTCATCCTCGGTGGCGAAGGCGTATTGGCCGGGGGTCGGCATTCCATACGTGCCTTCGGCGCTCGGCGCGGTGGCGCCGATGAAGACCATGGGAACGTTGGAAAAGGCGTAAACGACCCCGCCGTCCGAGACGAACGAGGCGGCCGAACAGAGGTTGACCAGCGCCGGGACGCCGCCCGTCGAGAGCGGAATCGGGGTCGGGATCGAAAATTGGTTCTGGTAAGTCGTTTCGGCGCCTTGGGCGACCGCCGTATCCCCGTAGGGGATGAATTTCAGTTCGCCGCCGCTCCACACGGCGGCGCAGTTCAAGAGCTGCAGCCAGCGGGTCAGGATCGAGTTGGCCGGCTCCTGACTGTCCAGGACCGGGGAAAGAGCAATCCCCATCGACTTGCAATAGGTCTGGAGCGACCCGTCGCCGCCCGAGCCGAACAGCGTCGTTCCGTCGATCGAGGCCGCGGCGAAGCCGCAGCCATATTGGGCGTTGGTCAGGAAGTCGTAGATCAGATCAGCCGGGTCGGCGTCGGTTCCGTTGACCCCAGTGCCCCAGAGAATCCCCAAAATCTCGGCGTTGTGATTGCCGATCGAAGCGGTGTCGCCTAGATTGTATCCCGCCCCCCAGAGGTAGGCTGTGCCCTGATAGGCGAGCGCGTTGTAAGGGTAGATCGCCGCGAGGTAGGGCCACGTCGTTTGCGGCGTTGTGCCGTCATACCATCCAAGGCCGAGCTCGAGCGCGAGATAGATGGACTGATTCTTGTAAATCCAGCCGATGTTGTTGATCGGACCTTCGCAGAGCCCCATGATGAGGTCGGCGTAATAGGTGTAATTGTCCGATGCCGACGAGCCGCCGGTCAGGCCGCCCTTGCCGCCCGTGCCCTTGCCGCCCGCTCCGGGGCCGGCGCGGAAATTGGCGTACCAAAGGATGTTCGGCGCGAGCTTGTTCTGGCCCCAGACGATCGGGATCGGCAGCGTCGAGGTCGAGGTCTGGATCTCGAGCGCGGTGTAATCCGGCTTCGTCTGAGTGCCGCGCAGCCAGCTCATGACGCCCCCAAGGCGTCATGAGCTGTCCCCGGGCTTGACCCGGGGACCCGCGCAGCGCCCTCCCAATAGCTCGCGAATTTCGCGGTGCGCAGCCGGTCGGAGAGTTCGGCAGAGCGCGCGATCACGTCCTCGAGCACGACGCGAGCCGGCATGAAGGCGTGACAGAGCGTCAGCGGATCAATGCGGGTCACGACGCCTCCATGGGCGAAGCACCGCCCGATCTTGAACAGGATCACGTCGCCGAGCCCGGGCTTGTCGACCAGGTGCGCGCGGGCGAGCAGGAAGCCGAGATAGCGCTCGTCGTCGCGGTGCAGCATCCAATCGCGGGTGTAGGGGCGCGGGTCGAACGGCTCGACAAGCCCGAGGTCGCAATAGACGCGGACGAGCAGCATCGCGCAGTCGACGCCGACGCCCTTGACGTCAGCCGCGTGGTGATAGGGCGTGCCGATCCAGGACCGCGCCGCCGCGACGACGGCGGCGCGCTGCCTCCCTTCCCCCGTCGGGGGAAGGGCCGGGGATGAGGGGTTGCCGGAGGCCATTGCCAAACGAAGCTCCGTACGAACCTTGGCCGGCTAGCGCGACCCCTCACCCCTCCCGCTCTCCCTTTGGGAGAGGGGTTTTTAGTACGCCATCTGCGGCGGCGGGACGTAGGGGAAGCCCCGGAAGTTCGCCACGTTGTTGAACCGGCCCTGGCAGGTGCCCTGGGTGTGATCGCAGCCCGCATAAACCGTGAAGGCGTCGCCGGCGGTCGGCGCGAACGGCAGCGGATACATCAGGTTCAGGGCCGAGCCGACAGTCACGGTCTTGACGGTGGCGCGGACGTTGGCGTTCGCCCCAGAAGTCCAGACGAGCGAGCCCTGCGCGTGCTGCGCAGCCGCAACGGAGGTCAAGACCTGATTGGACGTCGAGCCCGCGCCCGCGGTTCCGTTCGCCGCGAAGGTGCCACGCGGGATGCCGCAGCCCGCGTCATAGAGGGTGTGGACGCATGTCGGCGACCAGAGGTTGCGCGGCATGTCGTATTGCAGGATCACGAGGTCGCTCGCGACCGTGACCGTGGCCTGCGTCCGGCCGACGTTGTCGACGGTCGAGATCTTGCCCTGAAACATGATGACGCCGCCGACGACCGTCCCCGCCGGCGCGGTCAGGAAGACGCGAGTGCGGACGATCTCGGCGCCGTCGAACGCCCCGTCGCGCAGCGCGACCAGGAAGGGCGCGCCGTTGATGGTGTCGGTCGGCCGGGCGGCGATCGTGATCTGCTGCTTGTCGACGTCGAGCCCGACGGTCCCCTTGTATTTCAGGCCGTTGACCAGCGGGCCGGTACAGTTGAAGGTATAGCCGTTGTAGACGACCGGATAATCGACGTTCGTCCACGTATAGACGGCGCCGATGGTCGTCGTGAACGAAAAGCAGTCGGCGAACGCAATCGGCACATCGGGCGCGCTGCGCGCGGGGTTGAGAAGGTTTATGACCGCGGTGGTTGTGGCTTTCATGGCGTCCTCATCCTTGAGCTTGTCGAAGGATCAGAAGGCCCGCACCGATCGGAACTTGACGCTTTTTGCCCGCCAGAGTTGCGACATGAACTGCTCGAATTCCGCGGAATCGTCGTCGAACCGGCAAAGGAAGCCGAAATAGCCGGTCCATTGCAGCGCGGCGCCCGAAGCCGGCGGGGTCGTGAACGTCACCCCGCCGTTGCTGATCGAGTAGGCGGACGGGTCGATGTACGTTCCCCCGGCCGTGATCGAGGGCTGGCCGTAGTAGAGTGTCGTCAGCGTCGGCTTATAGGCCGTCGGCGCGCCCGGCGAGACCGCAAGCTCGATTTGCGGAAAGGCGGCGTAGAGCGTGTTCGAAGTCGATCCGGTGTAGGACGGATACCAGGCCCAGGTCGTCGCGTTGTTGTTGCTGACGATCGAGGCGCGGGCGGAGGTGGAGACCGTGTCGAGGATGCCCGAGACGGCGCAGCGGAAATAGCCGCCGCCGGCGGCCGAAATCGTCGCGACGAGGCCGGAGGCCGAACCGAGATGTCCCGACGCGGTCACCGCGCCGGCCGAAAGATCGAAGGTCGCGCCGACGCCGTTGCTCGAGCCGTTGTCGAGGATCAATTCGCAATGCGTGACGCCGCCGGCCTTGAGATAGGCCGAGAAGGTCATGGGCGAGCCGGCGACGATCGGGATTGAGCCTTGCGCCGCGTCGTGAGGTCCCGTCGCCACGCTCTCGGCCAAAAGGACCGCGAGCGCCCCGCCGTTCGGATCGGTCTCAGACCCGGTCAGCGACATGTTGCCGAGGCCGATCGAGGTCGCGAGCGACGAGGCGTTTTTGTAGACGTTGGTTGGCGCATAGGCCGTGACGCCCTGGGCCGGGAAAACCGAGAAGGTTGAGGGAACCCACGGCTGGCTCACGGCTTCCGCAAATCCGCCGAGCGACCGGAGAAGCTGAAACGTCGTGGTCGCGCCGTCGCCGGTCCCAAACCCTTGCGCTGCGACCGCGTAATCGGACGGGTCGTAGAAGACGAAAGTCCCGAATTGGCCCTGGCATTGCAGGAACAGGCCCATCAAAACCTGTAGAGATTGCGACCCGACGCCTCCGCCGTAGATGTTTCCCGGCGAGGAATCGAGCGAATTGAACGAGACTTCGAACTCCCAGATCGGGTTTTGGTAGAGCGCGTCGCGGACCTCGCGCCCCGAGACGTGCGGAGCCACGATTGTCGAGAAGGTCGGCTTCTTGGTGAAGCTGATGTCCTGGCCCGCCAGCAGCGGGAAGGTCACTGTCATGGCCGCACCGTTTGCAGTTTGAGGGTTTTTAAGGCGAAAAGCTGCGACATGAACTGCTCGAACTCGACCACGTCATCCGCGAACCGGCACAGCCAGAGGACGCCGAAGTCGACCGAGATCGCTACGCCCGCGGCGGGCGCCGTCGCGAAGGCGACGGTCGGCGCATAGCCGCTCGAGACGGTCCACCCCGAGCCTTGCGACACTCCGTCGAGGTAGACCCCCGAGACGCCCGAGGTTCCGTACACGGGGCCCGTAAACGGCCCTACGGAGGCCACGAGCGGGAAGACGGTCGTTGAGCCGTCGCCGGTCCCGATCGCCTGTCCGGTGATCGCGCTGAGGCCGGGAGGCGCGATCCAGAACGGTTGGTCCGCCCCGCCCATCTCCTCGAAGAACCCGGCGATGGTCCGGAACTCCTCGTAAGCCGCCGCGGCGTGCAAGAGCTCGTAAGTCAATTCGATGTCGAACAGCGGCCACGCGCGGGCGATCGAGCGCGTTTCTCGCCCCGAGACATGCCCGGCGACGCCCGTCGAGAACCGCGGCGTGATGTCGACCGACCATCCGAGCGTCGAGAGGCCCGGGAAGGTCGAATAGGTCCCGGGGCCTGGCGGTGGCGTCGGTTCCGGGGGGACAAGCGAGGTCCGGAGCCCGGACGTCCAATCGCCGGCCGCCCAATTGCCGGTATCGCCCCAGGCGGAGTCGAGCGGGAAGGTCGGGAACGGGCGCGCATCCCAATTCCAGACGCACGCGAAGGCCCATTGCAGCATCGGCAGGCCGCCGCCCGAGGTCGCGTTGTTCCCGTCCGTGTTCCAGTAGTCATAGACCGCCTGGAGCGCGAGGGCGGCGATCGTGTCGTCGCGGCGCGGCAGATAGCCGAGCCCCCCGGCGTTGTCCCAGATCGACCAATAGGGCGTCGCGCTTTCGGTGGATTTCGCGTCGAAGAACACGTTTGGCTGATTGGTCGCCTTGTCGATGGACGAAAAGCCGTACTCGAGCATGACGATGCTTTTGGACTGCGCGACCCATTCCGTCGCCGGCCCCTGCGGAACCCAGCCTCCGCCCGAGCCTGCATAGACCGCCTGATGGGTGTTGTTCCACCACCAGCGCAATTGCTTGTTGGCGAGGATTTCTTGGTTTGCGCTATAGGCGTTGCGCGCCTGCGCCAGGCGGTCGCCCTTGCAGACTGAGACTTGAAGACCCGACCCGTTTGGATCGAGGCCCATGCCGTCATTGTCCCCGTCGTTGTAGAACCAATTAAAGTATTGGCCGCCCTCGATATTTGCCATGAGATAGGGCGTCGAATAGATGGTCGGGACGCCCGACAAGCCGAGCCCGCTCATCGTGGACGACGGCGGCGGCCAGGTCCCGCTCGGAACGGGCGAAGACCAATTGACCGTTGCGTCCGCTCCGCCCGTTCCCGTCGTCCAGTCGGTCAGCGGCAGATAGTTGTCGAAGCTGACCAGGTCGATGTTCGCCGACGCCCACAACGAGTTCCAGATGCGGCCATTGTCCATTCGCTCCGGGGTGCTGCCAGCCCATCCATGACGACCAGTCGGCCGAATAGGTGATGAGATTTTCGAGCGTCGCGAGGTTCTTGGTCAGCCCGGCGTTGTTGAACGTCGTCCGGACATCGGCCGCGAGCTGCGCGAGGCCCGCGACGAACGGATAATCCCAGACCGCGCAGCCGTTTGCATCCGTCGTGCCGGCCGGCGTCCAAGCCGGCCCGCGGATTGTCTCGAGGCCGCGCAGTTCCGATCCGATGACGAACAGGTTGACGCCGCCCGCAACGCAACAGAGGTTGGCGTAATGCAGGATCATCCGCCGATAGGTCCAATCGTAAGCGCTCCCCGAGTAGGCGGCCGTCAGATTGGCCGAGTCTTGAGTGAATTCGCTGACTGCAGCCGAGCCAAGAAAGGCGGCGACGGCTGCGGTCGCGGCGCTAGAAATGTCCGGCGAGAACGTGATCCGCCCGCGCCATGGATAACCCGCGGCCGTCCCGAGCAGGAACGGATAAAAAACGACCTTGAAGCCCCGGCTTTTCAGGTCGCGGATACAACGGACGATCGAGGGGTCGCTCGGCGTGCCGCCGTAGACGTAGGAGCCGTTCGCCATGGTCGGAATCGGGATGACGCCCGGGAAGTCCTGTTCGGTCAGGCTCGAAACCATCCAATGCGTCTCGACCGGCGAGCCGCTTTCGACCTCCCAGACTTCCCCAAGCAGGAAGATGGTCGAGGGGTAAATCTGGCAGGTCGCCGCGTTTTCCGAGTTGAAGAACCAAGAGCACACGACCGAAACCGTCGTGCATTCGGGATGGGTCGCCTGCAGTTGATCGATCGCGTAGGAATAGTCGGTCTTCGATCCCTCAGGCGCATGATAGGTGTTGATGAATTCCGCGCTGAACAGCGTTCCCGTCGTCCAGCTATGTTGAGCCGCCATGAAGGGGATCGTGTCGTAAGTGAATTCCCCCGTCGATGGGAGAAGATGAACGCCGGTGGCCGTGACCATCTCAGGAGCGCGCCAGGCCCTTGAGCCCAAGATGGGCGCCGTGTTTGACCGCCTCGTTGATCGCCTTCAGCATCGTCCCGCTGTTCGACCTCATCCATTGCGACACGCTGGCGCCGTCGAGCGCCGAGACATGGAGGTTGGTCGTCGGATGGATATGCACCGCGCCTGAAGTTGCGCCGCCTGTTCCACTATCGCCTCCGAGCATCGAGCGGAACGCGCTCGCCTCGGCGGCTGGCATGATCAACTCGCTGTGATGGACGAGGGTCAGCATGTCCGCCGGCACCTGCCACATGCCGATATCGGCCGATGCGACTGACCCCGCGACGCCAGCGACCGTCGCCTGGGCCGCCGCCGCGGGTCCGGCGGCGAATGGCCCCATCACTGGCGCGAGGAACCCGAAAACGCCAGCAAAGGCTTCCGCGGCGGACGACAGGATCGAGCGGACCATCGCAGCCTCCTGGACCCCTATCGACGCGGCGGCGCCCACCTCTTCGGCGCCGGTCCGCGCTGCGACGCCGGTAGTCGTCGCCGCTGTCTTCATCGCCTCGCCGATCAGGTAATGGGCGACGGTCGTTTCGGTAAACTCCACGAACTTGACGAGCAGGCTCTCGAGCACGCTCTTGAAGGCGGCGTGCCAATTTTCTGTTCCTGAGAGGAGGCCGCGCAACTGGGAATTGAAGGCCTGCTCGACCGAATTCGCGAATGACTGGTAGTCGCGCTCCTGCTCCTGCAAAGCGGATCTGGTCAGCGAGGTCATCTCGTCGTCGCGCCGGCGCGCCGCCTCGATGACCATGTCGTCGATGCGTTGCCTGGCGGCGAGCGACTGGTCGCCGAGAGCCTCGCGTTCCTTCAGGGCGCCGAGTTCGAGCGCATAGGCCTCTTTGATCGCCTGGGCCGAGAGAGCAAGCTTCTGGCTTTGCGTGATCGCGTAGGCCCGCGCTTCCTCGGCGTAAAGCGCGAGCTTCTGCTTGAGCCCGTCCTCGATGAGCCGCAGCTCCTCGCTCGCGGCGAGCTGAGCGGCGCGCGTCGCGTCGGCGTAGGCGGCGTCGTCCCCCGCCCGCAGGGCCGCCGCGGCGCGTGCGCGGTCCGTGGAAAGCGATTGCTCCAGCGATTGCGTCGCAACAAGCGCGTCGCGATAAGGTTGGAAGCGCTCAGCGCTGAAGGCCTGCGCGGACGAATTTGCCAGCGAAGCGAGTTGGCTTTTGATCTCGCCGAATGGCGCCGAGAAGCTTTGCAGCGCATCCTTCGCCTGGCCTACGCCCGCGACGAAGTCGGCGACCGACGCGCTGAAGCTGACAGAGACGTTGGCGTCGGTCATTGGCGGTCCTTGTCAGAGCGTGCCATTTGAAAATGTGGCCTTCAGCTCCGCCATTGTTGGCTGGGTCCGCGCGGCGGCCTCGCCCTCGGGCCGGTACTTGAGCGCCGCCGCCACGAGCCAGTGGATCGGTGGATGGCGTCGCCATTCGGCCTGCAGCGCGAGGAAGCGAGGAACGGTCAGCTGATCGAGCGCCTCGTCCCAGCTCCAACCGAGATTGGCGACGACGCCCGCGATCAGGGCGTCGTAATCGATTTTCCCGCCTCGGGCGACGCCTCCGCCGTCGCGCTCTGAGCCGGCCGCAATCCTGCTGCCTTGGCGACCGAGGGGAAAGCCTGGATCAAGTCGCCGACCGAGAACGGCAGTTCCAGGAAGTCCGCGAAGGAGAGTGCGGGATCGACATGGAAGATGGCGCGCCAGATCGCCTCGGCCAGGCGCTCGAGCTCGTTCTCGCCGAGCCGCGCGACGCCGTCGCTCGACATCGACGCTCCTCCAGCCGCGACATAGATGTCGTAGAGCGCTGGTTGGATCGCCTTGATTGCGCGAAACGGCAGATGCGGCAGCGCCCAGGCCTTGCCGCCGAGCGCGATGGGGAAGGTTTCGTCGCTCACGCCGCGTCTCCGAAGTTGAACTGGCAAACCTGGCCCGCCGCGTTGGCGAAGCACTGGAAGTCGAGCTCGGGAACGAGAAAATCCTCGATCTTGGTGCCGAACGACAGTTTCTCGGCGACGCAATTGTAGAGCCAGACCGAGAACTGCTTGCCTGTGGTGGGGTCCGAGGCGAACAGGTTCGCCGAGAACGTAACCGAGGGGCCAATCAGCTGCGAGTTGACCGCGATGCTCTCGCCGGTCGTCGCGGCGGTGTAGGTGTAGGAGATCAGCAGGTTGGCGCCGGCGTCCGCCGACGAGAAGGTGTAGACGCCGCCCGAAACCGAGTACTGGCCGAGCGCCGGGCCCGAGGCGACCTGTTTCAAAGGCAGCGACGAGCTCGCATAGACGACGCCCTGGTCGGCAATGAAGGTCGCGTGGTTGGTCGCGGAGTAGGTGTAGGGCGAAGCGGACGGCACGGCCGTGGTTTCGCCGAACTGGGTCTGCACGACGCCGACGCTGGGCGTGAGCCCGAAAAACAGCGAGCCCAGAGCCTGGCCCGAGATCCGAGCCATCTTGGCCTTGCCGGTCATCTTCTTGGTGCCGGAGCCGATCGCGACGGGAAAATTGTACTGCCCGTAGAGCGCCTTGTTGTTGGTCTGGACGTTGAGCGTGACTTCCTGCGCGAGGCCGAAATTGATCGGCGAGCCGCCTGCCGGCGTGCCGATCAGCACGCCCGAGCCGAATACGAACATGGGGGACTCCGTTGTGGGGAATAGGCGCCGCGCGGGCGGCGGTCTTTGGAAAGGTCAGATGTCAACCGCGGGCGATGGAAGTCTCACAGCCCAACGAGCCGGACGCTGATCACGGCCAGCCCGTCGCCGTCGAGGTCGCCCGGATCGCGCACCGGCACGGCCGAAATCTTGCAGTTGTACACGGCGCAGCCGAGCGGCTCTCTATCAGCGGGCGCGGCGCAACGCGGCGGTCGCCCCACGCGGTCGCACCATCAGCGCTTGAATGACAGCGTCGGGTCCGGAAACGAGAACAAAACCCTCAACTCCGTTAACTTCACTCACAATGGCGTAACCGTCGCCTGCGCGTGAAGGCATGATCCGTTGATCCAAACCAAACTGAGTGTCATTGATGCTGGTGTCGCGGATGGCGCCGTCCGGAAACATCAAAGCAATCTCTCGAAACGGGTCTTCAAAGATCGCGCCGCCTACTACGAGACTTGCGACACTGAGTCGTGCTCCGGTCATCGCCGAAGCTGCCTTGCCGGCCCCGGTAAGGCGCGCGTTTCCGAGGTCGAGCCCTAAGGTCGGGGCAATCTGCAACCAGTCCAGGGGGCCTGGACTCTGCAAGGCTTGGGCCATCGAAGTCAGCAGGGCGCGCAAGTCTATGATTTGATTGGGCGACATGTCACCGCTCGTTGCCGACCCGTTTCTTTTCGGCCGCGCTTACCCAGTAAATGAAACGATCGCGCCGTCGAGTTTTGAGATCGACATGCAGATCGGTCCGGCGTAATCCTTGGTCTCACGCCCTTCGATCGGCCGGCTGCCGCAGAGCGCCCAGACGTTTCCGCTGTCTTCAACCTCGATGCGTTCCTGCGCGCCCAATTCGGTCGCGCCGCGAGAATCCGCTATCACAAGCTTGTAGATCGCCAACGCGGTATCGCGCGAAATCAGTGGCTCCCCCATTGCGAGGCGACAAATCATGGATACGTCGGGTTCGGGTCTCTCCATGTCACAACTCCAATCGGAGGTCGCCGGCCTCGCGCGCCTTCCATGATTGGGCTTTATCCTCAATCCAAGTAAGACACGATGGTTCCGTCGAACTTGGCGATAGACATTTTGATCGGGCTCGGGTCGCCAGGAACGGCGTCAGGCTTCATCATGATGGATCCTCGAATCTTCCAGACTTCCGATCCATCCTCAACGACCAACGGCTCCGGCGCCTTGCACTCGGCCGGCCCGCGAATATCCGTGACGACCATGCGACAGATCGCGAGCGCTGTGTCGCGTGAGATCAACTGCTGCCGCATCGCCGCCCGCACGGCCATCGACCCGTCGTGTCTCGTCTTGTCCATCGAGGAGCAATCGCCTTCTCAATACGTCGTCGTCCAGCTTTACTACAAAGTGAATGTGACGATTGCGCCGTCGAGCTTCGAGATCGACATCTCAACGCGGCCACGCTCCGCTGCGGTCGCGCCCGGCGCCAGGATTGGGGCGCCGAAAATTGTCCAAACGTTTCCCCCGTCCTCGATGCGCAGGGGGGACTGCCTCTGGCATTCGTCCTCGCCATACAGGTCGGCGACGACCATCTTGCAAATTCCCAGCGCCGTTTCACGGGAGATCAACACCTGTCGAGCGGCTGCGCGAATAATCATAGAACCATCGCGCATGGCTTCTTCCATAGCCGGTCATCCTTGATGCGTTTAGCGGCGCATTACCGGCGTCGGCTGCTCGGCGCGTCTCAGACCGGCGCTTCAATGCCGCATGTAGTCTGTCATCCGGCTTACATCAAGTCGGGCGCCAGGGCCGCTCGCGTAGACCACGTAAAGGTCGACGTGCGGCCAAGGGACGCCAGGCGTGAGGATGACCGCGCCAATTCGAGTGTCGTCTGAGACGACAATGTCGCCGGCTTCAACGTGTGGATAGACGATGCTCTGTGCGTAAGTGAAAGTGGGATCGTTGCCAGTCTTGACCTCGATTCCGAAGACATATCCGACCTGAGTCCGGACGAGAATGTCTATCTTGGCAGTTACCGGTTGATCACCTGGAAGTGTGATCGGGACCTCCTTGAGAACGGTGTTGCCGCCTTTCGTCAACGCGTCCGCGAATGCGTCCCTGACCGCATCGTGAAAGTCGCCCTGATAGGTCGCATCGACAATCGGCAGATTGTTCCCTTGGGACGTCGCGTCCGTTCTGACTTCATGCCCGCGCGGGTCTGACGCGTCCGCAAGCTGAACGCCGAGGGGCTTTTTCGTCGTCGAGCCTGTCGTCTCTCCAACCGAATCCCCGCTCGTCCATTGCCCGCCGTCCGTGTCGCCCGCAGGCACGCGCGGCTGGTCTGGATTGTATTTGTCGAGCGCTTCCGGCGCCGGCTCGAGCTCGAGGGCCTTAACGATGATCGCAGGATCGAGGCCCGACCGGATCAAAGATCAAAGCGTCGGCAAGGAACAAACGCCGCGCGTCCTCCTTCGGCCGTGCGAGCTTGGCCAGGCCGCTCAGCGCGAGATGGGTCAGCGCGCGCGGTTTTTCGCCGTCGTGCCACGTCTCCACCGCGCGCCGCACATGCCGCAACGAGGACGCCGGGGCCGGGCGCCCGTGCGCCGCCGCGAGCAGCGCGCCGAGCCGGGCCTCGTCGACCGGCGCGCCGGCTTTCGCGAGCCGCGTCCCGGCGCCGAGCGCCAAAACATCTCCGGCGAAAGTCATTTCCGCCGCAATCGGCCGCGCCGCCGCCGCTTCCCATGCCTTGCCCAGCTCGTCGAGACGCACAGCCATCTCGCTCCTCACGGCCCGACCAGCCGCACGCTGACCACCGCCAACCCGTCGCCGTCGAGGTCGCCCGGATCGCGCACCGGCACCGCCGTGATCTTGCAGTCGTGCACGGCGCCGCCGAGCGTCTGGCGGCCGAGCGCGGCGTCGGCCCCGGTGGGGGCGAGCGCCGCGTCGATCGCATCGAGCGCTACGTTGACGGCGGTCGCGCCGGGCGTCGTCGGATCGCGGGAGTCGAAGTAGAGGAAGAGCTTGGCTTCGAACGTGCGCTTCGGCGTCGCGGGCGAGGGCCACTGATAGGTCTCGGGCCCGCTCTCGAGCTGGAAGAACGCCGGCCTGAGCGCGGCGGGAACCTCGCTCCACATCTTCATCCGCCGTGAGGCGAGGCCCCAGGGGTAGGCAGCCGAAATGGCGGCGAACAGGGCGGAGAAGGCGGCTTCGCGGCTCATGCGCGCTCCAGACTTTCGGCCGCGGCGTCGGCGAGCGTTGCGACGATCTCGTCGCTCATCTCGTCGAGCGCGGAACGCAGATAGGACCGCTCGGGAATGACCGAGCCCGGATGCTGGACTCTCCGAGCGAAGCGCGGCGCGCCGCTCGCCACGAAGGCGAGAGCCTGCGCTTTCACCGGCAGGATCTCGTGCGCAGCGGTCTTGCCGCCGAATTCCTGGATCTCGGCATATTTGACGTCGCCGCTCGAGCCGACCGTAGCGCGGACGCCGTCCGCCTCAACCGACACATCAGCGACGATTGAATCTCGCAGCGCTCCGGAGCGCGCGTTCAGGACGCCGCCCGAGAGCTTGTCGGTCCTGACGCGGTCGGCGAGCGCGGCCGCCGCCTCGGCGGCTTTCGCCGCAAGCGCCGCGCCGACCGCTGTGGGCAAGCCGTCCAGCCCGGCGATCGCCGCGTCGAAGCCGTCGAGGTCGAGGGCGAACATCAGACCGCGACTTGCTTGTACGGCCGCAGCATCGCGAGGATCGGCGCGGAGGTCGCGCTGATATCGTAGGAAATTGTCTCCATGCCGCCGACGGACTTCGACTTGAGGCCAATGCGCTCGGCGGCTCGGAAACGCTCGGCCGCGAGTTCGGTCGCGGCTTGGGCGACATCCTGCGGGACATAGCCGTAGCCGATTGTCACGGCGGCGCCGGCGTCGGCGGCGGAGAAGCCGTAAACGCCGTTCGTCGCCGTGTACTGTCCCGCGCCTGGAGCGAAGGACACAGGACTCAGCGCCGCGCCGGTCGCCCAATAGGCGACGCCAAGATCGCTCGCCCAAGGTCCATAGGGGGCCAGGGCGGCGATCTGGTACGGCGCCGTTGTCGGAATCGCCTGCGTCTCGCCCTGGATGGCGTAGCCGGCGCGATAGGCGACGACGAGGCACTGGCGTCCCGGCCGATGGAACGGTCCGAAGAGATCGATCGCCTGCGGGCGGCCCGGCGGCGCGGGGTCGGCCGGCTGTAGAGCGTAGCCCATGGAAGCGTCGAGATCGGGATTGGCGTCGAGCGGGATTGCGATCCCGCGCCACAGTACGGAGATCACCTGGAGCGCCGGCCACTGCCTCAGGTAGACGCGGCGCGTTTCGAGATCGAGCGTCTCGGTATAGGATTGCGGCAACAGGCCGATCCGTCCGAGCGCCGCATAGATTGTCCGGCTCGCCGCGGTGACGAGCGAGGACAGCGTCGCGTCGTTCGGCCCGGCGGCGGCCGGCAGTCCGAGCCAGGCCTTCACCGCGGCGAGTGTGGTCAGATCGTAAGGCGACATGAGGCGCTCGCGATGGAGGATTGGCTTCGCGCGTCCCTTGTTCGCGGCAATCCGTCGAAAGACGGGCGTTCTTCCGAACGCTCTATTGCGGAAGTCGGTGTCGCCGAAGACGGTTTCGTGAGGGAACGCTACCGGCGCGATCTCTGATCGCGCCGCCGCGTATCAAGCTCGGCCACAATTGGGGGCCAAACCCGCCTCAAGCTCTCTCCGGTCGCAGCCGGTCGAAAGTCGGGGCGTCGTAGTGGAAGACGGTCACCCGTTGCCGATGTTGGTGAGGATGCCGATGCCGAAGGGGGCGTAAACGGCCAACGTCTCTTCCGCATAGACGCCGAACTCACGGCGGCGGGTGCGCAGCGGCCAGTCGACCCGGTAATAGTCGCGCCGCGTCAGCACCTCGGCCACGTTCGGGGTCTGGTTCGACTGGTACCAGACCGGCAGTCGCTCGCAGAGCGCCAGGATCGTGCCCGGCGGCAGATCGGGATGAACCTTGACCGGAATGTCAAAGCCGCCGTCGACGCTGAACGGATTATAGTACCAGCGCACCACGCCCGAGGCCGATACGCCGTAAGGCCCGCCGCCGTTGTCGCCATCGGCGGCGACGTTGTAACGGATCAGGGGCCCGGAAGCGTTGGTCAGACACTTGTTGGTGATGTTCTTCTGCTCCTGCGCATTGACGTAGAGCACCGTCGGCGACAGCCGGTAGTTGTTCCACATCGCAACCAGCATGTTGTCGATCTCGAGCACCGAGCCGCGGCCGGAGGAGGTGAGGAACGAGCCTGTGCCCGCCGTCCCCGAGGGGAGCGTCTGAACATAGGCGCCGTTGACCGGATTGAAGCCGACGGTCAACAGGCCGTCGAAGGCGAGTGTCGCATTGCGGGAATTGTCGGCCGTGATCAGCGCGGCGGCCTGCTGTCCGGTAGTCAGGGGCGCGCCAAAGCTCGCGCTGTTGATTGGGGTGATCGCCTGCAGCGTCTCGGCGCCGACGGCGCCAACGTACCAGGCGTAGGCGACGGCGCCGGCGATGACCGTTACGGTCGCGCTCAGCGTCTGGCCGAGCGTCACCGCCTGGGTCGCATTGGCGCTCTTGTTCGAGGAGCCGCCATTCAGCGTATAGGTGTTTCCGTCGTTGCCGGTGATGGTCTTCGATGTGGCCACGCCGCCGGCGGGGCTCGAGTTCTTATAGCCCTCGAAGCTCAACGCGACGACGATGACCGAGTAGGTCCCAGCGGGCAGGGTGGCGCCCGTGCCCGAGGCCGCCAGCGTCGGCGCGGCTGGCGTTCCGAGGGCGAGCGAGGCGTTGCCGCCGAGCAGCGCGGTTTCCTCCTTGCGCATGGTCTTCTGCAAAAGGCGCAGCGTCGCCGTGGCGTTGAGGTCCTCGTAGCCTTCGGCGGCGGCCTCGGCTTCGAAGGTCACCGTGTCTTCTTCGCCGAGCGTCAGGTAGGGTGCGACCTGGAGCTGGGCGGCATAGGACATGCTGGCGGTGCGTTGGCCTTCCGGCACCCAACCCATCGCGTCGTAGCCCGAGCCCAGGATCGAGGTGATGGTGCGCCAACGTGCGGCGTCGCCCGGGTTGATCCGTCCCACGCGGGGCAGCGCGTTCCGCAGCGGAGTGACGATCGGATAGAGGTTCTTGGCCGGCGCCTGGAGGTCATAGGCGGAAAGGCCGGTGGCCAGGCTCACGTTCTTGGCGAGTGCGTTGTCCGACAGCGCCTCCTTGGTGAGGCGCAGGGTTTCTTCGGTTGTTTGCAGCAGACTCATTGGGCTCATTCCTTAAGAGTTGACGGCGTTCGCGGTCAGAATTCAGCGCTTGCGATGATCCAGCCCGAGCCGCCGCCGCCCTGGAGGAGCGTCGCCTGCCCAGCCGTCCCAGCCGAGGCGCCGTTGATCGAGATGGCGTTGGGCGTGTGCGTCGCGCCGGCGGTGATCGTGGTCGTCGTCGCGGTTCCGGCCTGGTTGGTCTTGAAGGTGCCCGTCGCCACGGTGACATTCGGCGCTTTCAGGAGCTGAACCGGCGTCGCCATATAGAAAAGCTGGGCCGCGGCGCCCGTGTTCATGCCGGCGCCGATGACAACGCCTGCGGTCGGCTCCGGGATCGCCCAGGCGTAACGCTGACAGACCTCGAGCACGACCTGGGCGTCGAGGTGTTCGAAGGGCGACGCCTGCGGACCGATCTCGAGCTGCACCCCGTTGATGACGATCGAATCGTCGGTCCCTGCGGTTCCGGTCGGCGTGAAGGACAAGAGCACGCCGAGCTGGGTCGAATTGGTGGGCACGACTCCCGTAAACTGGTAGCGCGTCATCGTCGGCGTCAGCGTTTGCTGCGCGCTGACGACTTGCGAGGCGCCCGTCCAGGTTCCGGCGACGAGGCTTGCCGCGCTCTGGTTCACGCCGTTGCCTTCGACCACCTGGACGTTGAGCGCGCCGCCCGAAAAGGTTGCTCCGGCGCGCGCCCAGAACGACAGCGTGATCGTCTGTCCCTGGCAGCGCAGCGAGTCGAAGGTCTCGATCACCTGGCCGACGTTGATCGTCGAGAGATTGGCGTTGCCGGACTGGCGCGAGACCTTGAGGCTCTGGCTGAAGCCTTGCACCGACGTGTCGGCGACCGCCGCGGTCAGGATGGCGGATGACGCGCCGCCGCAGGCGAAGAAGCGGTCGGCGAAATAGGTCGGCGTGGCGACGATCGGCGTCGTGATCACGCCGCCCGAAGCCAGACCCGGAATGTTGCGCTGGAAGGGATTGATCGAGAAATCGCCGCCGTCGACCAGGTTGCGGAAATTGGCGAATGGATTGAAGGCGAGCGGCACGCAACCGCCTTCGAGCAAATCCAGGGCCTGCGCGCCCGCGCCGACGTTGGAGACCAAGGCGTTGGCGTCGGCTTGGAACGCGCCGTTGCGCGTGACGAACGAGGCGTAAGGCGCGGGAGCCAGATAGTTGAGGGCCATGAGCGTTCCTATGTTGAAAAGAGCTGAAAAAAGTTGCGCGGCGGCCGAGCGCAGGCGCGGTTGAACCGATCGCCGCCGTGAGCGAGGCGATGGCCCGCAGTTGCGCTCCCGGCCGCCGCGCCGCCGGACGCCGCCGCGTCGGCGATCGCGTCCCTTCCTCCGCTGTCGCAGGTGAAGGGCTTGACCTTGAGGTGGATCCGCGCCGTCGCCGAAAGCGACGGACGAAGGTTTGGGCGAATCCGCTCAGAAGCGGAGCGGGTTGGCGAGGCTGAGTTTGGTGAGCGCCAGTGCGCGGGCGTCGGGCGGCAGCGTCGCCAAGCGATGGATCGCTTCGTCCGCCGAAAGCGGTTCGGCCTCTCCGTCGGCGCGTTTCGCCACCGCTCTCAGCGCCGCCCTGGCGGGAAGCGGCTGGGCTTCGAGCGCGGTGACGCGTTTTGTAAGATCGGCCAGCGCAGGCGAGAGCGTTTCGAGCGCCTTCTGCAGGCGCACGGCCTCTTTCTCGGCGCGATCGAGCCGGATCGCGGCGTCCGCCAGTTCGTTGGCGGCTTTGTAAAACGCTTCCGATGTTTGTGGCGTCGCTTGAGCCTCGGTCCGCGCAACGTCGTTCGGCGCGGCCGCCGCCTTGGCCGTCGGGACGGCGCGCTCGACGCGCGCGGCGAAGGCGCGCGTCTCGACCACGCCCCCCTTCACGACTTCGAAGGTCGCGTCGGGCAGGCAGGGCAGGTCGACGAGCGAAATTTCGCGCGGCTCGGCGGTGTAGCGGATGAGGCCCGTCTCTGCGTCAGGCCAGCGCTTCACGTACCGTCCGCCCTGGGAGAAGCCGGTGTACACGCCTTCGGTGACCTTCCGCCACTCGTCGTCGTCGACGATCTTGGCCGCCACGACGACGCGCTTCGTCTCATCGTCGAAGGCGATGTCGGTGAGCTTGCCGGCGGCGACATTGCCGTGCATGGCGCGAACCGCGCCCATCGACTTTCCCCCGCTCGCCGCCAGCGCCTCGGCCGACCACTTCTCGAAGTAGGGCTTCGAGGAGGCGTAGTCGCAGATCTCGCCGGAACGGTCGGGCGCCTCGGCCGTGGCGACGCCGGTGACGAGGCGCTGATCGAGGTCGACCTTGGCGAGCGGCAGAAAGAGTTCAAGTGAGGACACGCTGGACTCCCGTGAGGCAGGCGCGCCGGAACGCGCCCGAACGGCGCGGGCGCGGGAAGCAGGAAGACTTTTTTGGGAAGCGAGAGGAGGGGGACCGCCTCGGCGCCCACCATCTCCATTGTCCTGACTATGCCACGACCGGCGTAATCGGTCAAGAGAATGTTCGCTCTTTGTTCCGAAAAAATGCGAGAGCGTTCCGAATGCCCGAAATTCTGCCGGGGTCGATCGTCCACTCCTTCGGCAACGTGGCGAAGGCGTCGGGCGAACTTCCCGTTCGATAATAGTCGAGCGTCGCCGCCTCGCGCCGGAGCGCGATATTGACGGTCAGCGCTGCGTGCTCGACCGGGCTCATGCCGTAGAGCCGGTGCGCGCGGACGTTGCGGGGCAGGTAGAGCAGCTCCTCGGCGGAAAAGTCGGCCGCCGGGACGCCGTGCAGCACCTGCTGGTAGGCCGGGTCGGGCGGCTCGGGGGCGCGCCCGTCCTCGCCGATCAGCGGCTTGATCGTCGCTCCGTCGATCACGTCGAGGGCGTAGAGCTTTCCGCCGCGATCGTAGCGCGGATAGATGGTCGCCGCGTCGATCACCAACAGGTCCTCGATGAGCATGCGCAGCCAGTCGCCGAACGAGCGACGCCGGTCGGGCCGGGCGAGGAGTCAGGTGGACGCTGTGCCAGCGATCAAGATTTTCGCTTCCTCAGGCCCTCTGAACCTCAACCGTCAAATTGAAATAGGGCTCCAGGCCTTTGCAGACTGTATCATTGGGGTCCCAATCGAAAGTTCGCACGGACTCTCGTGCCGAAGTCGGCCAGCCTGGAACCGTGCCCCGAACGTTTGCCATCCAGTCGTATACGAAGTGCGGCGATACGATCGGGCCGCGAGGCGAGGGACTCCAAACGTCTACACCCAGGATTGTTACCCCTGTCTTATCGAGACGATCAATGGCCTCGATAGGGTCCGAGCGAGCCCAAGCGAGTTCATCGCGTGACCTGAATTCCCGCTTGATGAGATCGGGAGGTAGCAGGGCGGCAAACAGATTAAGCTCATTCGTCATCTTGATGTCCCCTTGTCGCGTAGAGAAGGAATTCAGTCCTGGCATTGTTTATTCTAGTGGCTCTTCAAGGTCCGGAATGATGCTATGTTCATTGCCGAGAGGACCGCCGTCTAGACCGCCGGCAGGTCCTCCGCCCCCGCCGGGATTTTCCGGCACAGCTCCAGCCAGCGCCGGGCGCATGACCGCGCCGGGCGCATCGCCGCTCTCCACGCTATGAACGAAGTCGTCTCCTGCGTCGCCTGCAGGCGCATCGTCTCGCCCGTCGCGCGATTGACCTGCGCGACGAAGCGCGTCGCCGGCGCGGAGAAGGCGTAGCAGATCACTCGCGCGCAAGGGCACGGTCTCGCTGGTGGCGCGGTTGACCTCAGCCACGGACCGCGAGGCTAGCGGCGCGACTTACCCTTCCAGGATAAGCTTTCCTTCCCCTTCCAAGATAAGCTTTCCTTCGCGCAGATCAATTTGATGTGATCCAGTACGGAATAAATCTCCGGGTGACAAGGCAATTCCAATATTGGTCGACAATGACGTCGTGGCGTACTTCGATGTTTCAATATCTGTCTGGTTAGTCCAATAAAGGTAGAACTGAGGACCAAATTCCGTTCGCTCGCCGGAATTGCTAACGAAATGCGATCTCCTTGACCACAAAAGTAACGGAATATCTCCGTTTCGCTGCCTCACGCCTTCCGCCGCCGGATCGCGGCAAGCCTTGAGAATAGCGTCTTCTGCTTGCTTTGTTACGGTAATCGAGCTCACGGTGGGTCTCCGGCTCAAAGCGGCGCGGGGGTCGTGCTGGGGCATGCCCTGGGATCGCCTTGGTATTCGATGGTGTATGTGCCCAAGGGGGTACGGTAGGTGCAGTGGGTAACTCCGGTTGTCTCGTCGTAGCGTTGGTCTACGAGGACGCCAGCAAGTGCATACTGCATCCGATTGCCAGGCTCTGCGAAATTCGGCTTTCTTGCCATGGTTTCACCTGGATTGTGATCGGCTGCCGAGGAGACCGCGTCGTCCGCCGTCGCAAACCGTCCCTGCTCGTCATGGTTGTGGTTGTACTTTCCGAGCCCGGCCGCCTTCGCATCCCCTCCCAGCCCCAGCTCGGCCCGCGCCTCCTCGCGCGTCTTGATCCCGGCGGACACCAGAATCTGCAGCGTCTGCGCCTGCTGCAGCGGATCGACCGCGTCGTCGCCGACCCAGACGAATTCGAGGCACGGCTCGCCCATGCACACTTGGATCACCTGGTCGAGCGCGTTCTTGATCCAGGTCTTGAGCGGGACGAGCCCCTCCTGCGTCGCCTGCAGGCGCATCGTCTCCGAGGTCGCGCGATTGACCTGCGCGACGAAGGGCGTGGCGGGGACGGAGAAGGCGTAGCAGATCACCCGCGCCAGCCACTCGTCATAAAGGTCTTTCAGCGGCGGCTGGCGCGTTTCGATCAGCTTGAACTCGGACGGCATGAATTTCAGCATCCGCCGCCGGCCGGCATTGCCGCTCATCAGGGCGTCGAAATAGTCCTGGAACGACTTGACTTGGTCGATCGTCCACTCCTTCGGCAAAGTGGCGAAGGCGTCGGGCGAACTTCCCGTCCGGTAGTAGTCGAGCGTCGCCGCCTCGCGCCGGAGCGCGATATTGACGGTCAGCGCCACCTGCTCGACCGGACTCATGCCGTAGAGCCGGTGGGCGCGGACGTTGCGGGGCAGGTAGAGCAGCTCTTCGGCGGAAAAGTCGGCCGCCGGCACGCCGTGCAGCACCTGCTGATAGGCCGGATCGGGCGGCTCGGGCGCGCGCCCGTCCTCGCCGATCAGCGGCTTGATCGTCGCCCCGTCGATCACGTCGAGGGCGTAGAGCTTTCCGCCGCGATCGTAGCGCGGATAGATGGTCGCCGCGTCGATCACCAACAGGTCCTCGATGAGCATGCGCAGCCAGTCGCCGAACGAGCGACGCCGGTCGGGCCGGGCGATGAAGGCGAGCGCCTTGTCGATCCGGGCCGATTGGTCCGGCAGGTTCGCCCCGGCCCGGGCGCGCACCGTGAAATTCTGCGCCGCGACCTGGTCCTTGCGGGTCTCGATCACGGCGCGCAAGAGCGGGAGGGCGTCGGCCAGCGCGCGCAGTTCGGCAAAGCCGATGCCGCCCTCGGAGCGCGGGACGTAGTTGAGGTTGGCGCCGAACGGATAGTCGAACTGCCGGCCCTTGACGTCCGGGGGCGCCTGGGGCTGCAAGGGCTGTTGCGGCCCGAACCAGGATTGCGGCGTTACGCCGGTGACGGCATAGCGCGTGGCCTCGGCAAGCCTCGCGAACACGTTCGGGGTCAGCGGGCGTTCGACGGCATCGGGCATGGGGGGTCCTTGTTCGGGGCGAGAGGGCGTCGGGAGCCGTGGCGAAAAGGCCTTGCGCCGGTCACGGAGTCTTCGAAAGAGGCGCGAATACGCGGCGAATGCTTCGCCTTCCGTTAGGAATTGGCGTGCTAGGGCTTGCGCTCGCCGTTCAATGGAGATCAGGTCATGCGCAGGCTGGCCCTCGCCACGCTTCTCGTCAGCCTGCCGGCGGTCGCCTGCGCCGCTCCGCGCTGGACGTTCTGCGTGGCGGCGGCCAACGGCGGGTCCGAAATCTGGTTGAGCGACGTGTTCGCCGCCGACGGCGCCCGCGAGAAGTTCGAGGGCGCCTTCAAGGCCGCGGTCGAAAAGCTCGGCGCGACCAGCGCCAACGCCCAATGTCCACAGCCGCGCGATGACAGGACGGTCGCGGTGAACGCCCAGATCGACGCCGAGGCGTTCAATCGCAAGATGGGCTTCAACCTGCATTCGGTGACGGCGAGCGATTTTCCCGGCCGGCGCGACGGCGGCGCCTCCGACCCGGCGCGGCGCGAGGTGGCCCGCGCCGATCGCTAATCCGAAACCCGCGTCACCGCAGGCTCGGGATCGTCCGACCAGACGAACCGATAGACCGCGCCCGGCGCGACCGACTGCACTGCATTCGGCCGCAGCGCGACGACGCAGGTTCCGCCCGGGTCGCGCACCGAGGGATAGATCACGCCGTTCAGCCCGCGCGCCCGCGCGGCGTCCGCCACGGCGTTTCCGGCCGGATAGCCGATGGCGGGCTCGGGATCGAGGCTCGGATGGCCGCCGGCGCCGCGCAAGTCGACGAACTCGCCCGCCATGCTGGCGAACAGCTCCGCGTAATCGACGACGCCCGTCATTACGCCGGATTTGGCGAGGAAGTCGGCCATGTGCCAGGCCACCTCGCGCATGCAGGTGGAGACCGCGAGCGCCGCGTACCAGGCGCCGCGCGTCGCGTTGAAGCGGTTCGGCTCGCTGGGCTTCCAATAGGCGAACGAGGCGTTGATGAAGGCGGCGTAGGGGACGCCGAAAACGAGTTCGTCCCGGCTGACGCCCTCCGTTCCGCGCTCTTCGGCGATCAGCCGGCTCGAGGTCGCGCCCTCGATTTCCGCCAGATCGGCGACCTCGCCGGGCGCGACCAGCGCTTGCAGCACGGGCGCCCTGAGCCGCGCCGTCGAGACGAGCCGCACCGTTCGGGGCATCGCCTCGCGGACGACCGCGAGGCCGTCAAGCATCGGCGCTTATCACAGACCGCCGCGCACCGCGTCGACATAGCGGCGCACGTCGAGCATCGCCGGAATGCCGCCGTCGATCATCGCTTCGATCGGCGTGCGCCGCTGAAACATCGGGCCGCTGTTCGCTCGGCGCACCCAGCCATCCGCCGTGTCGTCGACCAACAGGAGATGCAGGCCCTTGAAGATGCCGACCAGCGCCGACACCCTGGTCATCTGGTCCTGGCTCAAGGTCGGGCGTGCGCCGCGCTTCATCCGGTCGAGGCTGCTCGGCGATAGGCCGATCAGCGCCGCGGCCTCGGCGTTGCTGAGGCCCCAGGCGCGGGCGAGATTGAGGAACGCCTTGACGGCGACCTCCGAAAGCCGTGTGCGGTCCTTTTCGTCGGCGAAGGTCTGCCGGCCCGGGCGGGCCGTCGCGCGCTCGGCGAAATGGGCAGCGATCATGTCACGTCTCCTGGTGAGGATATACGCGCCATTTGACGAAATGTCCAGCTGCAGTTGAAGCGATCGGGCTGAGCCGCTCAAGCCCAAGCGCCAGCCGAGCTCGCTTGACGCGCCTGCCCGGCCCAGTAGTCGAGCATCCCCGTGTTCGGCCGGTCGAGGCCCAAAAGGTCCGAAATCGCCCATACCAGCGCGTCGGCGCGGTCGGGGGAGGGGCCGTAGCGGCGGTCGAAGTCGGGGGTCAGCGCGCAGAGCTGGTCCTCGAGCTTGGCGAAGACGCCGGCGTGGAGGACGAGGCCGCGCTCATAGGCTGCGGCGATCGGCTCGGCGCGCAGGTACTTGCCGCGCGTGGCGGTCACCGTGCGCACCGGCAGGTGCGGCTCGGCTTGGCGCAAGACTTCCGTCACCATCTCGCCGCCGTTGTTGATCTCGGCGACCACGCGGTTCGCGCCGAAGCCGCGATAGGCGGCGCCGACGCGGGCCGCCCAGCCGGCCGGGCTGTCGCCCTGGCTCGTCAGGTCGGCGAGGACGTAGAGCTTGCCGTCGCCCGCCTTGCCGGCGACCACGAGGCCGCATTCGTCGGCCTTCGAGCCCGAGCGCGCCGGCGGGTCGATCGCGACCACGACCTCGGAAAATTCCCGTGGGGCCGCCTCCGGCGCGACGCGCTGGCGTTCGATCAGCCCTCGCGTCCAGAGCGCCCCGGGCGTGTCCTCGACGATCTCGGCGAACAGTTCCTGCCGGCCAATGACGCGTCCCTCGTAACGCCTGGCGATCCGCTTGAGGAACGCGCGCGCCAGGTGGCCGCGGTTGTCGAAGGTCGAGCCGCGGGTGACGATCGTGTCCTTGTCGGCCGCGAGCGATTTGACGATCCGGGTCGGGCGCGGGGTGGTGGTCACGATCATCTGCGGCTTTGCGCCGAGTTTGAGGCCGAGCATCGCCTGGTCGAACGCTTCGGGCCGGCGCCACGCGGCGAGTTCGTCACACCACAGCTTCATGTGCTGCTTGCCGCGCAGCCGGTCGGGCTCCTCGGCCGAGAAGAGCTGGCTCGCCGCGCCGTTCGGCCATTCGAGCCTTCCGGCCGAGGCGAGATAGCGCGGCCGCTCGTCGGCCCGGCAGCAATTGAGAATGCCCGATTCGCCGAGCACCATCACGTCGCGAACGTCGTCGGCGGTCGGGCCGATCAGATTGACGAAGGGGAACTTCCACGACCATCGGCGCACCGCCTCGGCGCCGGCGCGGGTCTTGCCCGCGCCGCGGCCGGCGAGGATCAGCCACACGATCCAGTCGCCGGGCGGCGGCTCCTGGTCCGGACGGGCCCAGAGGTTCCAGTCGCAGAGGATCTCTTCGCAGTCCTTTTCGCTCATCGTCGCCAGCATGCGCGCGCGCACGTCGGGGGCGCGCCTCAAAAGGTCGCCGATCCGCCGGATCGGCGGGCGCTCCCCGCCGTCCGCGGCAAAGCCCGCCGGGTCGCTCATGCGCCGGGACGGGGCTCGGGGTCGTCCTCGGCGAGGTTCGCCTCGGCGGCGTTGAGCTTGGCGAGAAGCCTCGCGCGATGGTCCTCGGTATAGGGCTCGGGCGCCGCGCTCAAGCGGCGAAAGCCGTGATAACGGTCGAGCCGATCCACGATCTTCAATGCGCGGTCGAGGGCGGTGAGCTCGCCCGCTTCGACGCGATCCATCAGCGCCAGGCAATAATTCTCGAGCCGCGCGATCTGAATCTTGGCGAAATCGGCGGCCGGGGCGATCCAGCGCCGGCCGAGCTCTTCGCTGATCGTGCGCTCGACCGCTTCGGTCGGGAGGTTTTCTTCGGCGCCGATGTCGTCCGGGCAGACGCCCCCGATCAGCGCCGCAAGCATGCGCCGGATACGGTGGGGCGGGACCTGGGGGCCCTTGTCAAATTCAGTCATGGGAGGAGGCCTTCCGGAAAAAGTGTGGAGAGGACGCGCGAAAGGGCTCCGGCCCGCGGAATGCGGGGGAGTTTCCGGGAACATCGGCGTCTTGGGGTGCGGTCGAGGAGGCCTTAGAGACCCATTCCCCGACATTGCCCAACTATGCCCCAACCGGCGGAAAAGCGCAAGAAATTGTTTCTGGAAAAAGAAAACTTGCCAGAAAAATCGATGAATCTCAAACGCTTACGCGCGCGATTTGCGTCCCTTCCCCCCTTGCGGGGGAAGGACAGGATGGGGGGTCGCGCGGACCTCAGATCGTAGGGTCCTCGATGCGCGGCCTTCGCTCAATCAACTTCAGGCGAATCGTTTCCAACACGCCATCGAGATTGTGTAACACCTCGTCGTTGCCAAAACGAATAGCGGCGAAACCCTGCGCCTCGAGCGCGGCAGAGCGGGCCACATCGCGGGCGCGTTCGCGCTTAGTTGAGTGCGTTGCGCCGTCGACTTCAATAACGAGTTTGGCGTCAAGAGTAACGAAGTCCACAACGAATCCGCCAAGTGGCGCCTGACGACGAAAGCGGAAGCCCTCAACCGAACTCTTCCTCAGCCCCTGCCAGAGGCGCCGCTCTGCGTTACTCGCAATTCGCCTGAGACTGCGCGCGAGCGAGGTTAATCTCTTCGCTATGGTGCGACCCCCCATCCTAACCTTCCCCCACAAGGGGGGAAGGGACGCGCCTATCTCACTCTATCTCACTCCCTCAGGAGGTCGTTGATCCCGGTCTTGGCCCGGGTCTGCGCGTCGACCGTCTTGACGATCACGGCGCAATAGAGCGAGGGGCCGGGCGAGCCGTCGGGCAGGGGCTTGGCGGGCAGGGAGCCGGAGACGACCACCGAATATGGCGGCACGTAGCCGACATGGACCTTTCCGGTCGCGCGGTCGACGACCTTGGTCGAAGCTCCGATGAACACCCCCATCGAGACGACGGATCCCTCGCCGACGATCACGCCCTCGACGATTTCCGAGCGCGCGCCGATGAAGCAATCGTCCTCGACGATGGTCGGGTTCGCCTGCAGCGGCTCGAGCACGCCGCCGATGCCGACGCCGCCCGAGAGATGCACATTTCTGCCGATCTGGGCGCAGGAGCCGACCGTGACCCAGGTGTCGACCATGGTCTTCGAATCGACATGGGCGCCGACGTTGACGAAGCTCGGCATCAGCACGACGTCGCGGGCGACGAAGGCCGAACGGCGCACGATCGCCCCCGGCACGGCGCGGAACCCCGCCTCGCGAAACCGGCTCTCGCCCCAGCCGGCGAATTTGGAGGGGATCTTGTCCCACCAGGCCGCTTCGCCGGGGCCGCCTTCGATGATCGTGTTGTCATTGAGGCGGAAGCTCAGAAGCACCGCCTTCTTGAGCCACTGGTTGACCTTCCAGGAATTCGGGCCGGTCGCGCCGGGGATTTTTTCGGCGACGCGGGCCCGCCCTGCGTCGAGCGCCTCGAGCGCCGTCTCCACCGCGTCGCGCACGTCGCCGGTCGTTTGCGGATTGACGGCCGCGCGATGTTCCCAGGCCTGCTCGATCAGCGTCTGAAGACGGACGTCGGTCATGGGGATCCCTGAGACAGTTGCGGGCGAGGGTTTGTCTCGACGGGGGCGGGTTGTCAATGGCGGCTGCGTGGCCGCGATCAACCTGCCCACAAAATGGGAATATCCCTTCTTCCGCGAAGGACCGCGTCTGCCGTCGCGAGCGTCAGCGATCGATTCCGGCACTGCGCAACGAGCATGCGGTCGAAAGGATCGCGATGATCCCAATCCAGCGCCCCGGCCAGTTCGCCGTCCGCCGCATCGATTTCGAGTTCGAGAAGGCCCGAGTCCGCCGCCGCGGCGCGGAGGGGTCCAGTGAATGCGAGTTTCCGGGCGCGCCGTTTGATTGCGATTTCCCAGAAGGACGCAGCGCTCATGTAGATCGTTTGGTCCGGATCTTCGATCAGCGCACGCACTCGGCGCGAAAGCCGCGGAGAGCCGGTTTGAAACCAGATGAAGACATGCGTATCGATAAGAACGCTCAATCCGAGCCCTCAAAATCTTTAATGATGCTCTCGTCCGTGAGATCGAAATCATCGGCAATGAACGTGATGTTCATCAGCTTGGACGGTTGGCGTTTGCGAGTGGGCTTCGGAATCGCAGTCAGCCGCGCCTTGGCCACTCCGTTCTTGGCGATAATGATTTCCTCGCCCTGCTCGGCGGCCTCGACCAGGGCGGACAGATGCGTCTTGGCTTCGTAGAGATTGACTGTCCGAGTCATGCCTTAGCGTACTCGGGACCGAACAGTTGGTCAAGTTGGTCAAGCGCGCGCGAGCGTCCCGCCGTCAATGCCCCCGGAACGCCATCAGCGCGCGCACCGGCACGTTCAGCTCGGCGAGCTTTTTCGCGCCGCCGAGGTCGGGCAGGTCGATGACGAAGCAGGCGGCGACCACGTCGGCGCCGAGCTTGCGCAGGAGCTGGACCGCGCCGACCGCCGTGCCGCCGGTGGCGATCAGATCGTCGACCAGAACGACCCGCTCGCCGGGCTTCACTCCGTCCCGGTGCATCTCCATCTCATCGACGCCGTATTCCAGCGAATAGGCGATCGACACCGTCTCGTGCGGCAGCTTGCCCTTCTTGCGCACCGGCACGAACCCCGCCGAAAGCTGATGGGCGACCGCGCCGCCGAGGATGAAGCCGCGCGCCTCGATCCCCGCCACCTTATCGATCTTCTCGCCCGCCCAGGGCTGGACGAGCTCGTCCACGGCGCGGCGAAAGGCTCTCGCGTCGCCGAGCAGCGTGGTGATGTCGCGGAACAGGATTCCGGGCTTGGGGTAGTCGGGAATCGTGCGGATGGAGTCGGCAAGGTCGTTCATGGCGAGACTGTGTCTAAACCAATTGCGCCGGTTGCGCGACCCTCCAGCCCCAGCAATACAAAACATGTAAATTGAGTATAATATGCTCGCGGCGACGTCCATGCCGCCGGTCGTTAAGACGGTCCGCAACCCTTTGATCGGACAGGGCGCCGCCGCTAAGCGGCGCTAAACCGCCGTTATCGCACCAACACGTTCCTGAACTGCCAGGGGTCGCTTTCGTCGATGTCTTCGGGGAAGAGGCCCGGGCGGTTCTCGAGCGGCGTCCAGTCGGTATAGACGCCGACGACCGGACCGAGATAGGGCCGCTGGACTTCGAGGCAGCGGCGGAAGTCGACCTCGTCGGCCTCGACGATGCCCGCGTCTCGGTTCTCCAGCGCCCACACCATGCCGGCGAGCACGGCGCTCGTCACCTGCATGCCGGTCGCGTTCTGGTAGGGGGCGAGGTCGCGGGTCTCCTCGACCGAAAGCTGCGAGCCGAACCAGTAGGCGTTGCGCTCGTGGCCATAGAGAAGCACCCCGAGCTCGTCGATCCCGTCGACGATCTCGGCCTCGGTGAGAATATGCTGGGCGCTTTGGGCTTGGCCGGCGCGGCCGAACAGCTCGTGCAGCGACAGCACCGCGTCGTCGCTGGGGTGATAGGCGTAGTGGCAGGTCGGCCGATAGACCGCCTCGCCCTTCTCATCGCGCACCGTGTAATAGTCGGCGATCGAGATCGCCTCGTTGTGGGTGACCAGAAAGCCGAACTGCCCGCGCGCCGTCGGCGTCCAGGAGCGGACGCGGGTGTTGGCGCCGGGCTGATCGATGTAGATCGCCGCGCCGCAGCCCGATGTGTGGAAGCCCGCGTTCGCCGGCGCCCATGTCTCGTGCGTGCCCCAGCCGAGTTCGGCCGGCTGCATGCCTTCCGACAGGAACCCCTCGACCGACCAGGTGTTGACGAACACGTTGCGCGGCTTCGGGGTCTTGGCGCGCTGGGTGTCGCGTTCGGCGATATGCACGCCCTTGACCCCGAGGCCTTGAGCGAGCATCGCCCAGTCCTCGCGCGTCCGCGGCTCGGGCGTCGGCTTGCGCAAGTCGGCTGCAAGATTGAGCAGCGCCTGCTTGACGAACCAGGACACCATGCCCGGATTGGCGCCGCAGCAGGAAATCGCGGTCGGACCGCCGGGGTTCTTGCGCCGCTCTTCGAGCACCGTCTCGCGCAGGGCGTAGTTGGTGCGCGCCTCGTTGCCGAGATTCTTGGAATAGTAGAAGCCCGGCCACGGCTCGACGACCGTGTCGACGTAGAGCGCGCCGATCTCGCGGGCGCAGCGCATAAGGTCGAGCGAGGAGGTGTCGACCGACAGGTTGACGCAAAAACCCTGGCCTTTGCCCGCCCTCAGATACTTGTGGAGGACGTCGCGGTAATTGTCCGTGTTGAGGCCGAGGTGGACGAATTTGACGCCGCGCTCGTCGAGCAGCTTCCGGTCGGCGTCGTTCGGGTCGATGACGTAGAAATGATCCTTGTCGAACTCGAAATGCCGCTCGATCAGCGGCAGGGTTCCCTTGCCGATCGATCCGAACCCGATCATCACGATCGCGCCTTCGATACGACCGTAGGTAGGCCAATGCGACATGGCGTCGTTTCTCCTCATCGACGCCACGAGCTTGGCCGGAAGCCAGGCGCTCCTTACGCGTCTCAGGCGGGTTAAAGCCATGGCTTTTACGCCCCGTCAATAGCTGGCGACGCGGGCAAGCCGTTGCAATTCCGTCACAAACACGGGGCCCAGGCGACGGCGCCGCGCCCTGTCGCACGACGGTCTTCGCAGCCGGCGGCTCGCCGTGCTAGACGAGGCGCCTCGCCTTTCCCCGCCCGTCGCTCTGTCAAAAAGGCTGGGCGAACCTGTAACGGGAAGCCGCTTTGGAGCGAATATCGTATGCGCGCCTTGTCGGCCGACAGCGCTCCGGAAGACCGCTGGTCGACGATGATGAAAGCCGCGATGGCGGGCGACCAGCCCGTCTACCGGCGCCTTTTGGAGGAGATCGGCCGGTCTGTGCGGGCGATGGCGCGCGCAGCCTTCGCCAGGGCGAGGTTGGGCGACGCGGATGTCGAGGATGCGGTGCAGGAGACGTTGCTGGCGATCCATCTGAAGCGCCATACGTGGGACCCGAGTCAGAAGCTTGGACCCTGGGTGAACGCCGTCGCTCGCCACAAGATCATCGACGCCATGCGCCGCCGCGGCGCCCGACGCGCCGAACCGATCGAGGACTTTGAGGAATTCCTTGCCGCGCCCGAGGCGGAGGATCCTCACGCGCTCAGCGACGCAAAGAAGCTGATGGAGACGCTGAACACGCGCCAGCGCGACATCGTCCAGTCGATCTCGCTCGATGGCCAGTCGATCGCCGCGACGGCCTCGCGGCTCGACATGACCGAGGTCGCGGTGCGGGTTGCGCTCCACCGGGCGCTGAAGTCGCTCGGCGCCGCCTGGCGGAGGTCCGCATCGTGAAGACCTCCGAGCTCATCGCGGCGCTCGCCGCCGACCCGATTCCCGAGCCGATCCACCTCGGCCGTCGAATCGTCTCGTCGCTCGCGCTCGGCTTCGTTGGCGCGCTCATCCTTTACGCGCTCATCGTCGGGCCTCGGCCGGACTTTGCCCAGGCGATCGGCACAATTCGCTTCGATCTCAAGTTCGTCGACGCTCTGGCGCTCGCCTTGCCCTCGATTCTGCTCGTTACGCGGCTCGCTCGCCCCGATGCGAGGCCGAGCGCGCTCGCGCTCTGGCTTTTCGCCCCGCTCTTGCTTCTGGCCGCAGCCGTGATCGTCGAACTGATCGTCGTTCCTGAGGACGAATGGCTGCCTCGCCTCGTGGGGCAGAACATGCGTTACTGCACGACGATGATCCCAATGATGGCGGCGCCGATCCTGGCGGCGCTCATTGTTGCGCTCAGGGCCGGCGCGCCGCAGTATCCCGGATGGACGGGGGCGCTTGCGGGCGCTGCCGCGGCTGGAATCGCCGCGTTCCTCTACGCTTCGCATTGCCCGGACGATTCGCCTTTGTTCGTCGCGACCTGGTATCCGCTGGCGACGCTCGCGTGCGCCGCCGTCGGCGCCTGGGCGGGCCGACGCTTTCTGGCGTGGTGAACCATCTCCCGCTTTGCGCGAGAAAGCGGCCCGAAGGGCTGGATGAGGGTTATTTCTTGACCAGCGGATCCAGGATCGCCTTCAGCTGATCGAAGCTCAGCTCGCCGCCGTACACTTTGCCGTCGATGACGAAGGTCGGGGTGCCGGTGAGCTTGATCTCGTCGTTTGCCCGCTTGGTGATCGCGACGACGCCGTCGGCCAGCTTCTGGTCGTTGAGGCACTTGGTCGCCTGGTCCTTGGTCATGCCGGTGGCGCGCATGGCGGCGATCAGCGGCTCGAGCGGCTTGTCGACGAAGGCCCATTTATCCTGCTCGGCGAACAAGAGCTCGTCGGCCGCGAACGCCTTGTCGTCGCCGAGGCAGCGGGCGAGCACGAAGCCCGCCACGTCGAGGGTGTTGCGGGAGAATTCGCGGAAAATGAACCGGACCTTGCCGGTATCGATATAGGCTTTCTTGAGCTGCGGCAGCGTCTCCTTGCTGAATGCCGCGCAGTGCGGGCAGGTCAGCGAACCGTACTCGATGACGGGGACGCCGTTCGGGTTGCCGATCGCTAGATCTGGCGGGGCGCCCGGCGGCGTCTGCAACACCTTGGCCATGTCGACGGTGCGATCCGGTTGCGGCGCGTCGGCGGCGGAGGCGCCGGAGACGAGCGCGGCCGCGCAGATAAGGGCGGCGCCGGCGAGACGGCGAAGGGAAGCGAAAGCCATTCGGGGCTCCTGACACTCGGGCTGTTTGGACGGGCGGGACATTGCTCACAAACGCCGCCGGGCGGCAACCCCATCCGGCGGATGTGGGCGAATGCGCCTCGGGCGAGGCTTGGCGTGGGAATGCTGGCATGTTAGCCAGTCGCCAAACAACAGTGAGGACAGCACGATGGAATACCGGCAGCTCGGCCACTCGGGCCTGCAAGTCTCGATCCTGACCATGGGCACCATGACCTTCGGCGGGAAGGGTCCCTTCGCCAAGGTCGGCGACGTCTCGCTGGACGAGGTGCGTCGCCTCATCGACATCTTCGCGGACGCCGGCGTCAACATGATCGACACGGCCAACATCTATTCCGCCGGCCGTTCGGAGGAGATGGTCGGCGAGGCGATGCCTACGCGAAAACCCGGCATGCTGATCGCGACCAAGGCGCGCTTCCCCACGGGCGGCGGGCCGAACGACCGGGGCTCGTCGCGCTGGCATCTGATCCGCGAATGCGAAGCCAGCCTCAAGCGCCTGCGCACCGACGTGATCGACCTCTACCAGCTGCACCAGTGGGACGGCCTGACGCCGCTCGAGGAGACGATGGAGGCGCTCGACAGCCTCGTGCGCTCGGGCAAGGTCCGCTACGTCGGCTGCTCGAACTTCTCCGGCTGGCACATGATGAAGGCGATGGAGGTGGCGCGGCGCGACCACCGGGTCCCGTTCGTCTCCGAGCAGATCCACTACACGCTGCAGGCGCGCGAGGCGGAATACGAGCTTTTGCCGGTGGCGGCCGACCAGGGCCTCGGCGTCTTGGTCTGGAGTCCGATCGCGGGCGGCCTGCTGTCGGGCAAGCACCGGCGCAACAAGGCCGCGCCGGAGGGCACGCGCCAGTTTTCCGGCTGGACCGAGCCGCCGGTGCGCGACGAGAATGCGCTCTGGGCCATTGTCGACGAGCTTGTGGCGATCGGCGAGGCGCATGGGGTGTCGGCGGCGCAGATCGCGCTCGCGTGGACGCTCGGCCGCCCGACTGTGACCTCGGTCATCGTCGGCGGACGCAACGAGGCGCAGTTCCGCGACAACCTGGCCTGCGTCGAGGTGAAGCTGACGGACGCTGAGCGGGCGCGGCTCGACAAGGTCAGCCAGCCGCCACTCATCTACCCCTACTGGCACCAGTCCTGGACCGCCAACGACCGGTTCAACGCGGCCGATCTCGTGCTGCACAAGCCCTATCTGAAGGGGTAATTCTTCCGTTTGCGGAAGACCACGTCGCGGAAGCGATGGGTGAAGGGGCGAGCCGCTGGCCCCCTCGTCCCGCTGCCGATCGTGCGAGAGGGCGAAGCCTTACCGGCTCGACTGGATGTGGTTGCGCACGACCGGGTAGACCTGCGACTCCCAACGCTTGCCGTTGAACACCCCATAGTGGCCGACCCCGGCCTGAAGGTGGTGGGTCTTCATGTAGGGCCTCAGGCCGGAGCAGAGGTCCTGCGCGGCCAGGGTCTGGCCGACGGCGCAGATGTCGTCACGCTCGCCCTCGACGGTTAAGAGGAAGGTCTTCTTGATCGCGCGCGGCTCGACGATGCGGCCCCGATGCTTCATCAGGCCCTGGGGCAGCAAGCATCGCTGGAAGACCTGCTCGACGGTTTCCAGGTAGAAGTCGGCGCTCATGTCCATGACCGCCAGATATTCCTTATAGAATTCCTTGATGGCGTCGGCCTTCTCCTCGTCGCCCTCAATCCGGTGCCGAAACATCTCGACGAAGGACTTCGTGTGCCGGTCGACGTTCATGGTCATGAAGGCGCAGAGCTGGAGGAAGCCCGGATACACCCGCCGTCCGGCCCCTTCGCATTTATTCGGCACCACGCCGATCATGTTGGATTGAAACCACTCGATCGGCTTATCGGTAGCCAGTTCGTTGACCTTGGTTGGCGAAATGCGGCAGTCGATCGGGCCGGCCATCAGGGTGAGGCTGGCGGGCTGGACATTGGACTTGTCCTGCGCCATCACCGCGGTCGCGATCAGCGCCGAAACCGTCGGTTGGCAGACCGCGACGATGTGGCAATCCTCGCCAATGAAATTGACGAAGTCGATCAGATGGTCGGTATAGTCGGCGAGCGCGAAGGGACCGTGGTGGAGCGGCACGTCGCGAGGATTGATCCAATCGGTGATAAACACCTGGTGGTCACGCAGCAGCGTGCGGATCGTGCCGCGCAGGAGGGTGGCGAAGTGACCGGACATCGGCGCGACCAATAGAACCTTCGGATCGTCCGCGCCGCCCTCGCGCCGGAAGCGCAAGAGGTCGCAGAACGGCGTCCTATGGACAACTGTCTCCTCGACCGGAACGGTCTCGCCGCCGACCTCGACGAATTCGATGCCGTAATCGGGGCGCGCGTGGGTGAAGCCGGCAAGCGCGATCAGCTCGTAGTAGGCCGCCATCCGCCGCACGGGCGACGCAAACGGGTTTGCGTTCCAGGCCGTGAGGATCGTCTGGGCGTTCTCGGCGAACATGCGGACCTGATCGCCCGCGTCGGCCATTCTCTGATAAGCGTCGTACATCATTCCCGGAATCCGCCCCCGCTCCGCCCGAATGAGAGCAATCGCCGTGCCAAGACGATTCGCTTTTGGCACAGCGCTTGCTATCGGCTAAATTGATAGGGACTTGAGGAAACCGTCAACAGGTGAGAGCGACAATGCCACGCACGACGCTGACGATCAGCAGCAAAAACTATTCTTCCTGGTCGCTGCGCGGCTGGCTGATGGCCAAATTGTCGAAAATCGAATTCGAAGAGCTGGTGGTCGCGCCGGACGACGCGGACGCGCGCGCCGAAATCCTGCTCCTCTCGCCCTCCATTCTCGTACCGTGCCTCACGTACAACGAAATCCGGGTCTGGGACACGCTGGCGATCGGTGAGTTTCTGAACGAGATCGCGCCGAAAGCGGCGCTTCTGCCCAAGGATCAGGCGACTCGCGCGCACTGCCGGTCGATCTGCGGCGAGATGCACTCGGGTTTCGTCTCCCTTCGTCAGGCGCTGCCGATGAACATCAAGGCCGAAATTCCGCATTTCAAGATCTGGTCGAAGGCGCACGGCGACATCGATCGGATCAAGGCGATCTGGCGCGAGTGCCTCGAGACCTACGGCGGCCCGTTCCTGTTCGGCAAGATTACGATGGCGGACGCGATGTACGCCCCGGTCGTGAGCCGGTTCCGAACCTATGGCGTCAAGCTGGACGGCGCCCTCGAAGCCTACGCGGACCGCGTCTGGGACCTGCCCGCGATGAAGCAATGGTGCGAAGGGGCGCGCGCCGAAGAGGACCAGATCGAGGAGCTGGAAGTCGAGTTCTGAGGGGCTTTGGAGCCGCGATCGCCGATCGCGGCGAACGCGGCCCAGAGGGCGTTCGGAAAGAACGAGCTTCCGTCATCATGGGCTATGGGTCGCGGCGCCTATCTCACCGTGCCAGCGCCACGCAGGTGATGTCGTCGAATTGGGCGCGCCCGCGGGCATGCGCGCGAACGGCGTCCTCGACCCGCGCGATCCACGCCTCTGCGCTGCAGGCCTCGCCCTTGGCCAGGATTTCGGCGAGCCGTTGTTCGCCGAATTCGGCGCTGGCCTGGTCCTCGGCTTCGGTGACTCCATCGGTGTAGATAAAGAGGAGGTCGCCCGGGGCCATTTGCGTGCGCAGCGTTTTCGGCTTCAGGTTTTCAAACAGTCCGACCGGCAGGCCGCCGCCCGAGAGCTTTTCGATCGCGCCGCCGGCGCGGCGCATCAGCGCCGGCAGATGACCGCAGCTCACGATTTCGACTTCGCCGGTCCGCGGGTCGAAGGCGGCGTAGAGCAGGGTCGCAAACAGCTCCGCTGCGTTGTTGTTGGCGAGATAGGCGTTGGCCTTGAGGATGGCGCCGGGCAGGTCCGGCCTCTCGCGCAGGTTGATGCGAATCAGCGTCTTGGTGATGCCGGTGAAGAGCGCCGCCGGAACGCCTTTGCCGCAGACATCGCCGACGCCGACCGCGACCCGCCCGTCCTCGAGCGCGACCAGTTCGAACCAGTCGCCGCCGACGTCGCGCGCCGCATTCATCGACGCGGAAGCGTCGACTCCGGCGTCGGCCGCGAATTCCTCGGGCTTCGGCAGGAGCGCGCGCTGGATCACCGCCGCGCTCGCCATCTCGTCGCTGCGCTGGCGGCGCAGCAGGATCTGCTCCGCCATGCGCCCGAAGGTGTGGCCAAAATCGGCAAGGTCCGGCAGAGGGTTGCGCAACTCGTCCAGAAGCGCCGGATCGAACTCGTGCCGCTCCAGCGCCGCGAGCGCATGGGTATAGAGGCCGATCGCCCCGTTGAAGCGGCGCAGCCGGTCGCCCATTCGGCCGATGACGTCGATCAGCAACGACGGCGTGGTGCGCGCGACCTCGGCGAGGGCGGAGCGACCGACGCGCAGGACCGCGACCGGCGTGCGGGCGCGAACGGTCGCCGAGCGCTGCAGATGGGCGAGCGCGCCAAGCTCGCCAACGAGGCACGGCGCCTCGAGGGTCGCGATCGGAATGGCGCCGCGCACGCCGTCGGCGATGATCGTCACCTGACCGGTGAGGATCAGCGCGGCGTCATGCGAATCCTCGCCCTGAACCATCAGGACGGCGTCCTGTTCGTAGGTCTTCAGTTCGCCGACTTCGATCAGATAGGAGACGTCGTCTTCGGTGATCTGGCGGAACGCGCTGGTCGCCCGGATGGTCGAGCGCAGCGCCGAGAGATCTCTCATTCGGCGGGAAATACCCTTGAGTCGGGGTTCTTGTTGGGGCCCGCGTCGAACTCGAGGACCAGGCGGTTGGCGCCGTCGGCGCGATGATACGTCATGCGGCGCGAGAACTTCTGCACCAGCCCGGTCCCGAACCCGCCGATCTCGAAATCCGTTCCAGAACCGCTGAGGCGCTTCGCCGGCGCTTCGGTCGGATCGAAGGCGCGGCCGTCGTCGACGAACTCGAGTCGAGTCCCGTCGGGTTCGATCCAGATGGAGATCGTCGTCTTGTTGGCATGGCCATGCCTGACTGCGTTGAGGAACAGCTCCTCGACGCAGAGACTTATCGCGAAGGTCGTCTCGCCCGCAAGTCCCAGGGCGCCCAATTCGCTGGCGAGCCAAGCCTCCGCATCCGCCGCCGCCTCGACTGTGCCGGGGAATTCGCGGGACGGCATCGGCGTCCGCCTTCGAGGGATTACGACTTGCGGCTCTCGAACTCCCGGGCCCGGGCGGTCAGAGACGCCGTGGCGGCGGCGACGTCCGGATAAAGGCCGACAAGTTCGTCGAACCCGGTCAGGCGCAGCACCTTTTCCACGCCCTCGTTGGCGCCCGCGACGGCGATGAAGGCGCCGCGACGGATCATCGTCCTGGCGCTGACCATCAGGGTGCGCACCCCGAGCGAGGCGAGGAACGACACCTTGGAGAGGTCGATGACGAGGATCTTGGCTTTCTCGGCCACCTCGGCGAAGCGGCCGTCGACCTCCTGGGCGCCCGCGATGTCGAAGCGGCCGTCGAGCGCGACGAGGGTCACGCCATCGGCGGTTTCATTGACGTTCATATCCATAAGCGCACCCGTCCGGCGTTGCAGGGTTGAAGATAGATGCGGAAGTATGCAGGCTTGATGACAGTTTAGAGACAGTCTCCTCGCGTCGGGCCGCGCCGGCCGCCAACGCAGGCCGCCGGTCGGCGGCCTCTGTGAGGGGGCGTGGGCAGTCCCTCACTCCGGCTCAGCTGCCAAGCTGAATGAAAATCTCGTAGCGCCCGGAGCTCAGCGTGATCCCATTCTGCCGGCCGGCGAGGCGGATGATGACGCCGTTCGCGTTCTTCAGCCAGATTTCCCCGGGCACGGAGCCGAGCGTCAGCGGTCCCGCGCACTGGATATAGGCGCCGGCGAATTGCGAGACGTCCCTGAGATTGTAGACATCGCCCGCGCCCTCGATGCCGGCGATCGCGCCGACGCCGTTGAGTTCCCCGGTCAGGGTGAACGGGTATCGTCGGCCCGCGAAGGTCAGCGTCCCGGTCCCGAGGCCGGTCCCGGAGACGAACACCTCGGTCATCGACACCTTGCCCGACGGCCTGAGCCCTCTGATGTCGGCGGCGGTCGGGACGACGGCGGGCGGCGTCGCACATCCGGCGAGCGCAATGAAGCCGAGGATTGCGCCCGCGGCGGCGCAAGTCTTGGTTCTGACGGTCATCGGCGAGCCCTCGAGGAGTTGGGGCGCCTCATCGCGCAATCCGCGCCGGGCGGCAAGGGCGGCGCCGAGCGCCGCGATCGCGGCGCGGGCTTGGAACAGGTGGACGCGGATGGTCATCAAGAATGCTCCCGAGACCGCCGACGCGGTGGGCGCCGGACGCGGCATGAAAATCGGTTGACGGCGATGACTGGTTCCCCCGCGAGCCGCAAGCCGCAGAAAGGCGCCTCAACCCGCTGCCGCCGGGCTATCCGGGGCCGGCGGGCGAGGGGTTGAGCCTGAGGCGCGGCGGGAGCGGCGGTTCCCCGACCGCCCTTGTCCCGAAACGGGACCTGTTCAACCTCTGGAGGTCGGCGCCAGAAGCCATACCAGCGTTGCGGCCGCCAAAAAAGCCGCCGAGGCTGGAATATCGTAGAAAAGAGCCGCGTTATGTTGAAGTAATTGAATATGCGCCCCGTCGAGCCAGTCGCCAAAACTTCTCGGGACGCCAAACGCCGCTGAGCATAGTGGCGTGAACGTCCGACAGCACCATCGTCATGCCGAAGAGAATGAGGAGCCAATTTCCCAACAATAGAAGGTTAGGCATTTCGAAATCTTCGTCGTCGCCGATCCTCCGGCCGCGGCCCAGTTTGGGATTATGCAAGGGGCTTGCCATCGTCGGCGTTCGATCTTGGGACATTCGGTTCGTCCTGGCCTGCCGCCGCGACGCTGCGGCGGCGGGCGCCCCAAGGCTGGCGTCTTCATCCGACCCGATATAGAGTCTGTGCAGCGCGACGGGGAGGTTGGCCCATGGCGAAGACCAATCTAAGGGCGGCGTAGAGCAGGTCGCGGCCTCTCGGGTCCGGCCGCACCCTGACAGAGCCGAGCCAAGAATGCGCGTCAGCCGACGCGGCGGCGGCAGCGCAAAATGTGTTGCCACGGTTAAACTCCGCAACCGAATTGTTGTATGCTGGAGTTACACGGCAGCTGAGTCATGCCTCATGTCACCGCTGGCGCTCTGCCCCTTCGGGCGAGGGCGGCGTTCTGACCGCGTCCCGACATAAGGCAGGCAATGAAGTCCATGTCAGGTCCTCGGCCTCTCGACGCCGCATGGCGATTGGCGTTGCGTCTTGGTTTCTCGCTCGCCCGCGTCTGGTGGCGGCTGCGGGGCGCGCGGGGTGAAGGCGCCCTGGTTGCGGTCTATGTCGGTCGAGCTCTTCTGCTGTTGCGTTCCTCATATCAGGCCGAGTGGAATTTCCCGGGCGGCGGCGTCAAACGCGGCGAGACGCCCGAGACAGCGGCGCGACGCGAGTTGGCTGAAGAGATCGGTCTTGTTGCGCCGTCGCTGCTGCCCGCCGGTGAAGCCACAGGGATCTGGGACGGGTGGAGATACCGGGTGCACTTCTTTGAGCTGAGACTGGAGCGACTGCCCCAGCTACAGCTTGACAATCGCGAGATCATTGGGGCTCGGCTTACCTCTCCTGAGGAACTGCGCGGCATCGACGTGACGGGGCCGGTCGCCGCCTATCTTAAGAGACCGCCCGCAGCGCCAGAGACGAGCGCCGAGTCAACGCGCTCGTGTTGAACTCGAAAAGTCGGCCTGCCGGGTGGTATCGACCCGATACTGCCGCGCCCTGGCTGGTCCGTCGGTTCGAACACAACGAAGTGGAACGCCACACCCTCATGCGCCGAACTCGACCCGCCCACAGCCCGGCGCGCGGCAGACGAAGGCGCCGCGCGCGCTGTCCCAGAGCATCGCCTTTGGCGGGAACGCGCAGCGGCACAGCGGGTAGCCGAGGTCGCGGGCAAGCTTGGCGTTGGAGAGTTCGAGCGCCCGGTCCGCCTCGTCGAGGCGCCTGGCGATGGCGTTGCGGTCGCGGCCCTTGGGCATGAGCGCCGAGGCCGAACGCATCAGCTCCACCACGGCGCGCGCCGCCGCGACCCATTCCGCCGCCTGAATCGGATTGATCATCGCCGTCTCCTCTGAGTGCCGGCCGTCCCCGCGCCGAGGGGGGCGGACCGACGCCCGGGTAACATTATCTTTCTGAAAAAGCGAATCGATGGTACGGTGAATTTTGGCATAGAGAAAAGGCTGGACTATGAGCAACGAGGATCTGGACGTCGCGGAGAAGCCGAGGCGTAAGCGGGCGACCAAACGCGCGACCGCGATGCGCGACATGCGCATCGTGCGGGCGCTCGCCCATGGCGAGTTGATCGACGAGATCGCGCTGCGCGAGGGGCTGACGCTCAGGCGCGCGCGCGAGCGGGTTGCGGCCATCGTCGCCCGGCGCGCGTTGGAGCCAACCGAAACGTTCATCGCCGTGCAGATCACGCGTCTCAACGAGACGATGCTGGTCGCCTATGCGGCGATGAAGGACGGCAATATGGCCGCGGTCGACCGGGTCTTGAAGATCACCCGCGAATACGACCGCTATCACGGCCTCGCGCTGACGCTGGCGCGGCGGGCGGGGGCGTCGGGGGAAGCGGATGCGCTTGCGGCGCCGATTGCGCTGGCGCTTCCGCCGCCGGACCTGGCGGCGACGATCGGAGCCGAGGCTGGGAGAGCCCGGCCTCCGGCGCTCGGGCTGCCGGAGCGGGGTGTCGCCGGGCAATCCCGGTCGGAACCCCTCGGCCGGCCGGACGGCCCGTGACGGCGCGCTTCCGAGCAGAGTTTCGTCGGCCGCGCAAGAGACATTGTGGCGGATCGGAGGGGCGGCGTCTCGCCGCCCCCACGCGCCCGAGACAGGCGCCCTCCGACGGAGCGCGGAGCCGTCCGCTCAATTCCGTCCGCTCAATTATGGTGAGATGCGACTGGGAAGAATCGCATCTCGCGGTCGATAAATCTGACGGTTGGTCGCCACGCCGGCGGACCGGAGTCGACGTAAAGCGGGCGCTGCGAACCGCGACGGCGGGAAAGCGGTCGATGTCCTACCTTAATCCAAAAGTCCAAGGCGCCGCACAGGCTTTCAAAACCGATCCACTTTGGAAACCCGCCTGAGAATTTGCCGGTCGAGGGACCAGCGGGGGACAGGTCAGAGACCTAGCGAACCATTACGTCGAGATACGGGAACACGTGAGTGGTGTTTACTTGCACTTGGGCGTTTACATGTTACCGTTTATTCGTTAACGACGTTGAAAATTGCTCACAATGGGGCAGCCGCGTTGAGTGGAAAAGCCATTATCGCATTTGTGGCGTTGGCGGCTTCGACAGCTTCCGCTACGACGGCTACCGTTTTCTACAGGATTTTCCAGTCGCAACCTGTGCATACTTTGGCCGCAGGAGGCGAAGGCGCGTCTGGCGAGGGGCATGCTGCGTTCGCGGTGGTGTCAAATGCGTCGGAAGGCTTTTTCGGATCCTTCGTGGATTCCGACGGCGATAGCGGGTCGCCGGACTGTTTGACCGCTGGCGACTCCGAGCGCTGTGCGTCGGATTTGCGCGGGCCTGACGTCCGCTTAAAAATCCTCGGATCCGCGCCGACCTTTCCGCCGATCCGGTTGGGCGGGGACAGCGAGGACCAATACACGCTCGGCGGCAAGTCATTTTTCCGATCCGCTTTCGACACGCCGTCGCCTTTCGAGCTGGTCGTCCAAAACGCCAAACGACCTCATCGCCCGACAGGGGCTTCAGACGAGAATGCGTCTCAGACGGAAGGCGTTCAGGCCTCCTCGAACAGTTCAAGCTTCACACTCGAAATCATCGCGCCGTCGCCGCCTTTGGCCGATCAGTTCGGCCACAACCCGCTGAGCGCTTTTGGGCCGATCGACGCGTTGCCCGTAGCTGAACTGCTCATCGATTATTCCCACGGCGCCCTGTCGCCTTTGCTCTGGGTCGCGCCTCAGCCGGTCGGTGGCGTCCCCGAACCATCGACCTGGGTGATGATGCTGGCGGGCTTCGCCAGCCTTGGGATTGCGGGGTATCGCGCCTCGCGCAAGAGGGGCGCCTTGTCGGCGTAGGCAAGCTTTTCGGCCAAGTGGGAGAGGCCGCAGTCGGAAGTTGGGGCTGTAACTGGTATAGGACCCTGCTGTGGTTGTTTGTATCGAAGCTTTTGAAAGACCGCGGAAATTAAAGAGCTCCGGAGCGTTGAGCGCCGATGAGTTTTATCAACAATACTTTCGCGTTCATACTGAAGTTGATGTCCTCCCCAATGTGCTGAATGCAACACAACATTTTGAGGAAAATCAGGACACGGCACGTTACGCTGGATTTTGGCGGCGGTTGGTGGCATTTTTGATCGACTCGATAATAGTCGTAATTATTGGATGTATTGGAGGTAGCTTTATTGGTTTGATGTATGGATTTTTAGCAGCGGCGACGACTTGGGGCGATATCAGTCCTGGCTCGATTGGCACTGGGGCTGGTGTCGTAGGCTTTATATGGGGTATTGCAGCCGACTGCCTATATTTTACTGCGTTGGAATCTTCTTCAATGCAAGCGACGCCAGGAAAAATGGTTCTGAGCATAATTGTTACGAACTACGAATTCGGCAGGATTGGATTTGGGCAGGCAAACGCGCGATATTGGGGGAAATTTGTTTCATCAGTAATCTTTGGTATTGGCTTTCTGATGGTTGCCTTCACCGAAAGGAAGCAAGCACTACATGATCAATTTGCTGGGGCGTTAGTCATCATAAAGCGACGCTGATGGCGTCTCGTTCGACGAGATCGTCACGAAGACGCGGGATCAAGGCTAACAGCCTGTCGTAGCCGCTCGCGCCGAGGGGGGAAATTCGAGGATGCGGCGATGTTCGCGACCTCACAGCCATGTTCAGCCCTGTGCGTGAGACCGGGACATCTCCTTTTGGCGCTCCTTTCCCGTACCGAGACGGACGGGGAAAGGCAGCAAAGGGCCGGATATGACGCGTTCGCCGAGCCATTGCGGAATGGCCGATCCTTGCGCAGTCCGGCCGTCGTCCAGTTGGGCGCCGGCCGCTTGGTTTGGACCACGAGCTCCAGAACTCTTAAATGCGCCGGAGCTTTGCGAAAAGACCGGCATTCCCCTCTTCGCATCCCGATCTATAAGCCGAGGACCACCGCCAGAAGCGCGAGAACGTCGCTCGTCGGCATCGCGACCGCCGACACAATCGGGGGAGCCGTTCGCGCCACCGCCGCGACGGTTTTCGCCATATGCACACAGATTTCGCCGTTCACCGGCGATCCCTCGGGCAGCGGGACGGCGGTCGGCAGGCCGCTCACGCCCGGCGCGATCGGACAGACGAACATGCGACCGGTGTTGCGCTGGAACGCCGCGGGCGAGATGACGAGGGCGGGGCGTCCGCTGCTGTTTTCAGGTCCCAGCTCGGGATCGAAGTCGATCCAGACGAGATCGCCGGCGTCGGGGCAGACTTCGCGCTCGCTCATTCGTCGATGCGCCCGCGTTCTCGATCCGGGCCACAATCGAACGCTTCGCGGTAGAGCGCCCGCCAGGCCTCCGGCGAGCGTCCGGCGAACAAGGTTTCCACCGCAGTTTCGGCGGGCAGTTTGCGGATGACCACGGCGTCGCCCGACGCGGCGATCTCCTCCCGTTCATCCTCGCCGAGCCGTGCTGCTGCGGCGACCTCGGCGGGAAAGCGGATCGCCAGGTTCTTTCCCCAGCGTCCAATGACGGCGCGCGGCATGGCCTGCTCCTATTGGTGATATTCCTGGAATATTACATGCTCGCTGTCCACGTTTTAGAGGGATGTCGGGGCGGAAACCCCGCGGATCGTCGGTCGGGCGTCCCGATAGGCCCTCTCGGATGTCCTCGCGCTACGCTTTGGGGGATACGGGGTACGCCAATTTCCCGTTCCAGTTCAGCGACGTACCTTCGCCCAAGGCGCCATTCGATAAACCCCGGCCCGTCACCGTAACCCGCGTAACCCGGGATCCCGGCCGGCGCCAGATCTGTCACACACTATCTTACCATTGAAGCGATGCGACGTGACTTGCGTGTTATCAAATTGTTAAGCATCCAATATTAAGCATCAACCGCTTTATTGGTTTATTTGGCTAGCCGAAAGAAAACGTAATTTGTTTGAGCGGCAAGGTCAATAATTATCCTACGTGAGTGTACAAAACGTGTTTCCAGTATTGCTATTCGGCGCGTGGGTAACGCTAAATTCATGGAACGCGCCTACGTGCTTGGTGGTAATTCACACTTGATCTCGCTGGAGACCCAAAGGCGTGCTCAAAGAACAAATAGACCGAGTGGGTAAACGTTCGAAGCACTTCGACGATTTCGCTCTTGCCACGCCGCTGGCGGCTTCGATTCAAGGGGTCGAGGTCAATCTGAACGCCGAGAGGTCGGACCCGCGTACCCAAGAGTTGCGCTATCAGGTCGCCCTCGACAGCATCTTGGTCGGGGTCTGTTACTTCGACGGCCAAGAGCGGATGATCCTGTGCAATCGCCGCTACGCCGAGATCTACGGCCTCTCCTCCGAACAGGTCCGGCCCGGCGCGACAATGCGTGAGATCTCAAAATCCTGCGCTGCCGCCGGAAGCTGTCCAGCGGAGGCGAACGACGGTCGCGCATATTACGGTTGGTGCAGCGCCCTCATCTCGTCAGCAAAGCCCAGCAACTGGACCATCGCGCTCAAGAACGGACGGACCGTCAAGGTCCATCATCAGCCGACACCCGATGGAGGCTGGGTCTCCACGCACGAGGACATCACGGGTCTTCAGGACCGCGGCGCTGCGGCCGACACGCGCCTTTCCCTCCAGACGCTGATTGACTGGGTGCCGGACAACCTTTGGGTCAAGGACAACAAGAGTCGCTTCGTGATCGCCAACAAGGCGACCGCACTCCGGATGGGGTTCACGGACCCCGAAGCTCTGATCGGGAAAACCGACCTCGAACTATGCCCTCCTGACCTCGCCCGGCAATATTTCGCGGACGAGCGAAGGGTGGTCGAGACCGGACAACCGATGATCGACAAGCAAGAATTTGCCGCGGACCCACTGAAAAGAGAGACGTGCATCTCGACGACAAAGGTCCCGCTGCGCAACGACGTCAACGAGATCTTCGGCATCGTCGGCGTCTCCCGCGACATCACCGATCGCGTGCGGGCGGAGGCGGCGCGCGATGAACAGGCGGCGATCCTCGAAATGATTGCGACCGGCGCGCCGCTGGACGCCGTACTCGACCGGATCGTGCGGGCCATTGACTCTCAGCTCACAGGGCTATCGGCTTCGATCCTGCTGCTCGACCAGGATCGACTCCATTTGCGGCGCGGCGCGGCGCCGAGCTTGGCCAAGGGTTACTCGGATGCGATCGACAGCATTGCGATCAGCGCCAAGGCGGGACCGTTCGGAGCTTCGGTCTTCCGGTGCGAAACGGTGATCGTCGCTGACGTCATGAAGGACGCACTTTGGGAGGACTATCGCGACTTCGCAGTCACGTACGGTCTACGGTCATGCTGGTCGACGCCAATCATTTCGCATCATGGTCGGGTTCTGGGGACGTTGGAGCTTTTCTCCGAGTCGGTTCGCGAACCGACGGATGCCGAGACGCGACTCATCATGATCGCGACGCGCACCGCCGGCATCGCGGTTGAACGGAAGCTCGACGAGGACCGCATCCACTTCCTTGCCAACCATGATCCGCTTACCGGGCTGCCCAACCGCAGTCTGCTCGATGACCGGCTGTCGCAAGCGATCTTGTATGCGCAACGTTACGACCGCGAAGTCGTCGTCGTCTTCATCGATCTCGACAATTTCAAACTCGTGAATGACAGCCTCGGACACAACGCTGGTGACGAGGTGTTGAAGCAGACCACGAGGCGAATGGCCGCTTGCTTGCGGGCGACCGACACGCTGATTCGGCTTGGCGGTGACGAATTCGTAATTGTTCTTTCAGATCAGCCCAAGGGGACCGAGAGCGTCTCCTGCCTGTTACAAAAGCTGAGAGCAGCGATCGCGGCTCCGCTTCTGATCGAGGGTCACACGCTCCGTGTGACGGCCAGCATCGGCGTCGCGAGTTACCCCAACGACGGAACTGACGGCCGCACTCTTCTGACCAGCGCCGACAGCGCGGTCTATCGCGCGAAAGAGATCGGGAGAGATAATTTCCAGTTTTACACGCCGGATCTCAATATCAAGGCCAGAGATAGGCTATTGCTTCAAGAAGAATTGCGGAACGCCATTGTACGAAACGAATTTTTGCTTTTCTATCAACCGCAACTCGATCTGCTGACGGGAAGAATCTTTGCAGTTGAAGCGCTGATCCGTTGGAGGCATCCGAAACGGGGGCTGATATCCCCCGACAAATTCATTCCGATGGCGGAGGAGACAGGGCACATTGTGCCACTTGGCGATTGGGTCCTGCACGAAGCCTGTCGTCAGAACAAAGCGTGGCAGGACGCCGGCTTGCCCCATATGAACGTTTGCGTGAACGTTTCAGCGCGGCAATTCAACGACAAGTCCCTCATTGCCAATGTCATCGACGCGCTGCAGGAGAGCGGATTGGAGGCCAAATATCTCGAAATCGAGGTGACCGAAAGTCTCATCATGCAGGATGCGGAGGCGGCGACCGCCACGATGAAGGAACTACAGGGGCTTGGCGTGCAGTTCTCCATTGACGATTTTGGAACTGGCTATTCGAGCCTGAGCGCGTTGAGCACGTTCCCGGTGTGTCGGTTGAAGATCGACAAATCGTTCATTACCGATCTGACGACAAACGAGCATCATCGAGTTGTCACTAGCGCAGTGATTTCTTTGGGCCGGAAGCTCCAACTCAAGGTCATCGCCGAGGGCGTCGAGACGGTGGAACAACTTGCATTCTTACGGGAAAACAACTGCGACGAGATGCAGGGCTATTACTTGAGCAAGCCGGTTGAGGCAAATGAACTCGGAAACTTGGTGAAAATGTCGGTCTGTACCGCCTTTTCCGATAGAACCTGGCGCGTTTCCGGCGAACAATTCTTGCCAGACAGCGGCCAGGCCGGGCTGCCATTACCATAACCTCATCCTGAGCCTGTCGAAGGATGATCCCACGGGCGAGGGCGTTCGTGCGCGCTGGCGCGGCCCCGGCGTTACGCTTTCGGCAGATCCCTCGTCGTTTGTCGCCGCGACCGACCCGGCGACGGCAGAAAGCGCGCAACGGCGGCGCCGCCGATCGACTCGCCGTACGTAGATAAACTGAGAAGATTATCTTTGCAGTTTGGCTGCCGATCTGCTAGGGGTTCGGCGTGAGCAACAGGAAGATTTGGGGCCCGCTTCTGGAGGGCGGTTGACATGTCGTGGGTGCATCTCATTTCCTATCTTTTCGGCGGCGCCTTCCTCATCAACGCCGTGCCCCATCTCGTCAGCGGCGTCAGCGGGCGGCCGTTCCAGACGCCGTTCGCCGATCCGCCGGGGCAGGGGCTGTCCTCGTCGACTCTGAATGCGCTGTGGGGCTTCTTGAACCTCGTCGTCGGCTATCTGCTCGTCTGTCAGGTCGGCGATTTCGACCTCAAAAACCTCGCCGACGCCGCGGCGCTGGCGATCGGCGTGCTGGCGATGGCGCTTTTTTCCGCGCGGCATTTCGGCCGGTTCAACGACGGCGCCGCGCCGCAGCGCCCATGACCGCGAGCGGCGCGGGCGTCTTCCGCTCGCTGCGCATTTTCAATTACCGGGTGTGGGCCGCCGGGGCCTTCGTCTCCAATGTCGGCACCTGGGTGCAGCGCACGGCGCAGGCCTGGCTGGTGCTCACCGGGCTCACCCATCACAGCGCCTCGGCGGTCGGCACGGTGATGGCGCTGCAGTTCGGGCCGCAGCTGTTGTTCCTGCCGTGGACGGGATCGGCCGCCGACCGCCTGGATCAGCGCAAGCTCCTCATGGCCACGCAGGCGACGATGGGGGCGCTCGCGGCGGCGCTCGGGCTTCTCACCGTCGCCGGCCTCGTGCAACTCTGGCACGTCTATGTGTTCGCCTTCCTGTTCGGCTCGGCGGCGGCGTTCGACGCCCCGGCGCGCCAGACTTTCGTTGGGGAATTGGTGGGCGATAAGGACCTTTCGAACGCGGTCGCGTTGAACTCGACCTCGTTCAACGCGGCGCGGATGATCGGCCCCGCGGTCTCCGGTCTCATCATCGCCGCGTTCGGGACCGGCTGGGCCTTCCTGATCAACGGCGCCTCGTTCGGCGCCGTGCTGATCTCGCTTTGCGCCCTTCGCTTGCCCGACCTTCATCCGAATAGCTCGGGCGCATCGCGCCAAGGGAGGTTTCGTCGAAGGGCTGCGCTACGTCCGGTCCCGCCCGGACCTCATTGCGATCCTCGTGATGCTGTTCCTGATCGGGACGTTCGGCCTCAACTTCTCGATCTTCATCGCGACCATGGCGGTCGGCGTCTTCCACGCCGACGCCTTCGGCTACGGCCTGCTCTCCTCGAGCATGGCGGTCGGGACGGTGACGGGCGCGCTCCTCGCCGCGGGCCGCGCTCGGCCGCAGTTCGGCGCGCTGATCGTCGGCTCGGCCGTGTTCGGGCTCGGCTGCGGGCTCGGCGCGCTGTCGCCCTCTTACTGGGTGTTCGCCGCCGCGCTCGCCGTCATCGGCGTCGCGGCGCTGACCGTCATGAATGTGTCGAACAGCCTGATGCAGCTGTCGACCGAGCCGGCCATGCGCGGCCGCGTGATGGCGCTGCGCGTCGCCGTCGCGCTCGGCGGCACGCCGATCGGCGCGCCGATCGTCGGCTGGATCGCCGACGCCTTCGGGCCGCGCTCAGCGCTCGGCGTCGGCGCCGCGGGGGGGTTCGTCGCCGCGATCGTCGGCCTCATCGCCGTGATGCGGGCGGCGCGGAGGACGGCGGGACCGGATTGCTCGACGTCGGAGGCGCGCTGAAGGCGTTTCAGATCGCGATCAGCGCGCCGAGCTTTGCGCGAACTTCCGCGGCCGTTTCGGGCGGAACCGCCGCGCCGATCGGGCGGATCGGCCGCGCGAGCGCGTCGAGACTGCGCAAGTGGCTCAGCAAAATCTCGCCGGCGATCGGCAGGCCCTGCGGCAGCACGACGCTGGTCGGGAACGGCCGGATGCGGGACGTGATCGGGCAAACGAGCACAAACCCGGTATTTTGTGTGAATGCTGCCGGAGAAACGACGAGCGCCGGCCGGCGGCCGGCCTGCTCGCGCCCGAGCGTCGGATCAAAATCGGTCCAGACGAGATCGCCGGCGACGGGCAAATATTCGGCGTCGCTCATTCCTCGACGCGCTCGCGGCCCTGGTCCGAGCCCCAGTCGAAAGCGCCGCGGTATAGCGCCCGCCAAGCTTCGGGCGCCTTGCCGGCGAACAGGGCCTCGACGGTCACCTCCGCCGGCAGTCTCCGGATGACGACCTCGTCGCCCGAGGCGGCGATCTCCACCCGCTCGCCCTCGATGAGACGCGCGGCTTCGGCGACTTCGGCGGGAAAGCGGATCGCCAGGTTCTTTCCCCAGCGTCCGACGACGGCGCGCGGCATCGGCGGCCCTCCTGACGGGATATTCCTAGAATATCCCATGCTCGTAGTCAAGCAACTCCACGGGCGGCCGAGGCCGAAGCCGCCGGGCCGCCGCTAAAGCGGATCCCAAGCCTTTGGAATCGCTGATCCCGGTCGATAAACGGCGCTAAAGCGCGGCGCTACTCCGCCGCCGCCGCCCGGACCGGAATGTAGTTCAGCACCGGGGCGAGCCAGCGCTCGACCTCCTCGACCGCCATGCCCTTGCGGGCCGCGTAATCCTCGACCTGGTCGCGCTCGACCTTGGCGACGCCGAAGTAATGCGCGTCCGGGTGGGCGATGTAGAGCCCCGAGACCGAGGAGGCCGGCCACATGGCGAAGCTCTCGGTGAGCCTGACGCCGATCGCCCGCTCGGCGTCGAGCAGCCGGAACAGCGTCGCCTTCTCGGTGTGGTCGGGCTGCGCCGGATAGCCGGGCGCGGGCCGGATGCCGCGATAGGGCTCGGCGATCAGCTCCTCGGGCGCAAAGCGTTCGTCGGGCGCATAAGCCCAGAGCTCGCGCCGCACGCGGGCGTGCATCGTCTCGGCGAAGGCTTCCGCCAGCCGGTCGGCGAGCGCCTTGACGAGGATCGACGAATAGTCGTCGTTGGCGTGCGCGAAGCGCTTGGCGATCGCCTCGTCCTCGACCCCCGCCGTCACCACGAACCCGCCGATATAGTCGCTGGGCCCGATGAAATCGGCGAGCGCCAGATTGGGCCGGCCGTCGCGCTTGCCGAGCTGCTGGCGCAGCGTATGGAGCGTGGCGATCCGGGTCCCGCGCGCGTCGTCGGCGAACAGGGCAATGTCGTCACCCTCCCGCGCCGCCGGCCAGAAACCGACCACCGCCTTGGGGCGAAGCCATGTCTCGGCGATGATCCGCTTCAGCATCGCCTCAGCGTCGTCGAACAAGGTCCTCGCCGCTGCGCCCTGCTTCGGATCGTCGAGGATCGCCGGATAACGGCCCTTGAGCTCCCAGGTCTGGAAGAACGGCGTCCAGTCGATGGCGCCGGCGAGCTCGGCCAGATCGTAGCTTTCGAACACCCGCGTTCCGAGGAAGCCGGGCCTCGTCGGCGCATAAGCGTTCCAGTCGATGGCGAGCGCGTTGGCGCGCGCCTTGGCGAGCGGCACGCGGGTCTTGTCGGCTTCGCTGCGCTCATGCGCGGCCGCCACCTTGCGGTACTCGGCGCGCACGGCCGCAATGGTCGAAGCGCGCGTCTCCGACGACATGAGCGAGGCGACGACGCCGACCGCGCGGCTCGCGTCGTTGACGTGAACCGCCTGCGAGCGGACGTAGCGCGGATGGATCTTGACCGCGGTATGGACGCGGCTCGTCGTCGCCCCGCCGATCAGAAGCGGGATGTCGAAACCCTCGCGCTCCATCTCGGACGCCACATGGACCATCTCGTCGAGCGAGGGCGTGATGAGCCCCGAAAGGCCGATCGCGTCGGCCTTCCTCTCGCGCGCGACCGCGAGAATCTTCGAGGCCGGCGTCATCACGCCGAGGTCGATGATCTCGTAGTTGTTGCAGGCGAGCACCACGCCGACGATGTTCTTGCCGATGTCGTGCACATCGCCCTTGACGGTCGCCAGCACGATGGTTCCGGCGGTCTGCCGCGCCTCCCCGCCTGCCTTTTCCGCCTCCATGTAGGGCAGCAGCATCGCCACGGCCTGTTTCATCACGCGCGCCGACTTCACCACCTGCGGCAGGAACATCTTCCCGGCGCCGAAGAGGTCGCCCACGTGGTTCATGCCCGCCATCAGCGGGCCCTCGATGACGTCGAGCGGGCGTCTCGCCTGCAGCCGCGCCTCCTCCGTGTCGGCCTCGATGAACTCCGTGATTCCATTGATCAGCGCATGGGCGATCCGCTTGTCGACCGGTTGTTCGCGCCAGGAGAGATCCTGGGCCTTGGCTTCCTTGCCGGCCGCGCCGCGATAGCGCTCGGCGATGGCGAGCAGGCGTTCCGTTCCATCCGCGCGGCGGTTGAGAACGACATCCTCGCAGGCCTCCCGCAGCTCGGGATCGATCTCGTCATAGACCGCGAGCTGGCCGGCGTTGACGATGCCCATGTCCATCCCCGCCTGGATGGCGTGGTAGAGGAACACCGCGTGCATCGCCTCGCGCACCGGCTCGTTGCCGCGGAAGGAGAACGACAGGTTCGACACGCCGCCCGAAATGTGCGCGTGCGGCAGCGCAGCGCGTATCCGCCGCGCCGCCTCGATGAAGGCCACGCCATAGCCGTTGTGCTCCTCGATGCCGGTCGCGACCGCGAAGACGTTGGGGTCGAAGACGATGTCTTCCGGCGGGAAGCCGACCTCCTCGGTCAAGAGCTTGTAGGCGCGCGCGCAGATCGAAACCTTGCGCTCGAGCGTGTCCGCCTGGCCCTGCTCGTCGAACGCCATCACCACCACTGCCGCCCCGTAGCGGCGCACGAGGCGCGCATGATTGAGGAACGCCTCCTCGCCTTCCTTCATCGAGATCGAGTTGACCAGGCTCTTGCCCTGCAGGCGCTTGAGGCCGGCTTCGATGATCGAGAATTTCGACGAATTGACCATCACCGGCACGCGGGCGATATCCGGCTCGGAGGCGATGAGATTGAGGAATTCGATCATCGCCGCTTCGGAGTTGATGAGACCCTCGTCCATATTCACGTCGATGATCTGCGCCCCGGCCGCCACCTGGTCGCGGGCGACGGCAAGCGCGGCCGTGAAATCGCCGGCCGTGATCAGCTTGCGAAACTTCGCTGAGCCGGTGACGTTCGTGCGTTCGCCGATGTTGACGAAAGGGATGTCCGGGTGAAGCGTGAACGGCTCGAGGCCGGAGAGGCGCATCAGCGGCGCGATCGTCGGGATTTGGCGCGGCCTGACGTTGCGGACCGCCTCGGCGATCGCGCGGATGTGGTCCGGCGTCGAGCCGCAGCAGCCGCCGACGATGTTGACGAGGCCGTCGCGGGCGAAACCGCCGATCTCCGCCGCCATCGCCTCGGGGCTTTCGTCGTACTGGCCGAAGGCGTTGGGAAGGCCGGCGTTGGGATAGGCGCAGACGAACGTGTCGGCCGCCGCCGCGATCTCTTCGAGGTGCTCGCGCATGGCGCTCGCGCCGAGCGCACAGTTGAGGCCGATAGTGAAGGGCTTGGCGTGCCGGACCGAATGCCAGAAGGCGGTCGGCGTCTGGCCGGAGAGCGTGCGTCCGGAGCGGTCGGTGATCGTGCCGGAGATCATGACGGCCAAGCGCAGGTTGCGCTCGGCGAAGGTCTCCTCACAGGCGAAAATCGCGGCCTTGGCGTTCAGCGTGTCGAAGATGGTCTCGATCAGGATCAGGTCCGCGCCGCCGTCGATCAGGCCGCGGATCTGCTCGCCGTAGGCGATCCTGAGGTCGTCGAAGGTGACGGCGCGGTAGCCGGGATTGTTGACGTCGGGCGACAAAGACGCTGTACGGTTGGTCGGCCCGAGCGCGCCGGCGACGAACCGCCGCTTGCCGTCGGCCTGCTCCGCCTTGATCGCCGCGCGCCGCGCCAGGCGCGCGCCGTCGCGGTTGAGATCGTAGACCGCCTCCTGCATGCCGTAGTCGGCCTGGGCGATCGTGGTCGACGAAAAGGTGTTGGTTTCCAGGATGTCCGCCCCGGCCATGGCGTAGGCGAAATGGATGTCCTCGATCGCTTGCGGCTGGGTCAGCGTCAGGAGGTCGTTGTTGCCCTGCAGGTGGCACTCGCACGTCAGAAAACGCTCGCCGCGGAAATGGTTCTCGGTGAAGCCGAGCGCCTGGATCTGCGTGCCCATCGCTCCGTCGAGGACAAGGATCCGGCGCTGCGCCGCTTCGCGTAACGCTTCCGCGGCGTCTTGCCGATGCGCAAACGCTGTGTCGAAGATCGGGTCGAGAGACGAACTCATTGGCCTCGGTCAGGGTTGAAACTGCATAATCATATAAACATGTCTTTATATGGAAGGCAACCGACGGGAGTTCAAGCCAGTGTCGTCGGACGCGGTGGACGCCCATGGGCTACGCGGAAAATGGGCGGAAACCGCCCCTGCGCTCGTCGCCGAAGGGACGCCCGCAATCGACGTTGAGCGGGCGTTGCAGACGCGGACTGTGAATGGGAGCAGTTGGGTGGGAAGCGGACCTTTATGCACCTGATTTTTGCACCGCATAACCTAATGATTTCGTTTACGTCAGTTCATGATGATATAAACTTGATTTCTGCACTCGCCTTCCTCAGACCCTCTCAATTCAACGCTCATCCAATCCTAACAGTGCCTTTGTGTCGCCGGCCAGACCCCTCAAAAGAGGCTTCTTTGCCGAAGGTGAGAAATCGTCCCACATAAGCGGCGCAATCGTGCAGAGGAAGAGGTAATGCACGACCTCCTCTCCGTCGATGAAGCGTTGTATTACTTCCTTCATTGTTTTTTCGATGGGCGCGGTGTCACCCAGTGAAGTGCGTGAGGACCACATCCCAGGCAACTGACCATGCACTATGGCGGAAAGTGAACCGTAGGACTCATCCAGTCGCGCCAGCAATCCAAGCTTTTCCTGCAATGGCTTAAAATTATTGGTATGCACCCGGTGGTATTCAATAATATTCTTCTTCTCCAGGTAAAACGTCTTCTCGCGTAAAAGTGTTGCAAGCTCCGATGGGTGACTACGAAAGTATGTATAGTACAGAGCTGTCTCGATTACGGTTCTTATCGATGACGCCGCTGGCTTATACAACGCCAGCGAAGTGAGAGCTACGACCATATGCCCTGCAAATTGCATTTCTCGTATGAAAGCCAGCGCCGGGTTTTTAGCATCTGCCTGCTCCAGCTGCTTGGACCAGAGCGCTAGTCGTAGGTTACACGCCGCTACTGATTTTTTGATTTCCGATTGTGCCAGAAACGCAGCAACGTGGCTGTTCCAATTTACGGCAGTGAGTGCCGCATCGAGCTTGTCGGTCGTCAAAGGGCACCTATTTTTTATCTCTGGCTATAATGCCTTTGAGAAACGCATCCTCCTGCCCGTCGCCTCCTTCCTGATTTATGAATTGGCTCGCTCTGTTTGAGCCAGAATTAACAAACGTCTGAACTAATTCACGCATGGTCATATTATCCGCGTCTTCCCCGAAAGACATGTGTGGCACAATCCTCCGCATGCGTTCGCGGACCTGAATTTTAGACAAACGTTTTCTTTGAATGAAATCATATAGAGGCTCAGCACCTGTATTTGATCTGGATTCCTGTCTTGTCTCGGTTTGCCTGAGGGTATTACCTAGTTCATATATTGCCTTCTGCAGCTGACGAACGACATCATGGTCATCTAACTCTTGCGCCAAGCGCCGTATATCTGTAGGAGATAAGTCCGACGTCAGTATATTTGCGAGAAATATCCTCAAAAAGCGCTGATTAATCACGCTTCTCATCTCATACTCCGATTTGCTTGAGGAACTCTCGCATCACGATTGTTGCGTTCCGTAACGCTTCGGTACTATAGGGCTTTCCGCTGTCCCAAGTAAAACCCTTTCCGCCTTCAGGCTCTGAGAACGCCTTATACCGCTTAAGCGAACTCTGCATACAGAACGGGGCAACTTCTGGGTTCTGACGAATACTCACCTCCTTGGCTGTGGCACCAAAGCGTGGCGTCATATTCAATAGTATATGAGGGGTCGGACTCTTTTGACCGACTTTCTTAGCATTGATAAAGTTCATCATCAGGCCGATTCCACGTACAGCGTACGAGGAGCCGGCGACGACCGGAATGAGAACATGGTCAGAATTACGCAGTGAGGTCTTCGTGAATAACGAACCTGCTGGATGGCAATCTATTAGTATCAAATCGTACATTGTACGGCATTCCGCAATGAACTTCGCGAACCGTTCTTCCATAGGTTTTGTCTTCAGGTCGGATTGTCCTAAAGCAACGTACATTAGATCGAGCGTCGATGGAATAATATCTAATATACCTCCAGAAGGCGGCGGATTCTTATAAATATGGCTTATGAGACTGCTGACGGTTGGGGGATTGTGATTGCCTGGAACCTGTATGTGATACGGGTCTAGTGCAGTGTCATCGTCCAGCAAAATGGCGATTGTCGTTTTCCGTGCCTTCTCAAGCGCGAAATAGGCTTTTGCCGGTATGAAGGCCTGCGAGAGATTAAACTGCGGATCGTAGTCTATCGCGAGAACCTTCTTTTGCTCCAACGAGCCTTTACAGGCAAGCGCCGCTAGATGAATCGCGACGGTGGTTTTTCCCACACCGCCCTTCATGTTCATCACGGTAACGACTGTTCCCACGGCGCTCGCCATCTTGACCGCCTCCCCTCCCGCGAAAGCGTTGTAGGCCGGTTTTCGCGAGTTTAGGCCTGTGCGGGCAGGCGGTCGCGTTATTCGTCCTGCCCCCGCGCTTTCCTCTAGTTATCGTGGGGGCCCAACTGAGCGCTCGCAAGCCTTGTTCTAAGCCGTGAGCGCCGAGGATGGAAGCCCGATGTCCGCTGTAGGCCCAATTTGGACCCTTCGCTGAGCCGTCGGTCAACGACCGGAATCTGCGCAGTGCGGCCGTCCATCGGTACGAATTTGAACGGCAGCGATGGGTCGAACCCTGCCGTACCGCCAATCGAGGACGAGCGACGTCGCGAGTGCGGAGGCGACGCAGCGTTTCGCCCGGTTGAAATTCCGGTTTTCAGACATTTAATTGACTGTGTTCTGCATATGTGCTAATCATATGCTTATTAGCAGAAGATCGAAGGAGTTCCGGAGTGTCCCGAGCCCGTGCGCCCGAGCCCGCCAAAGCCTCTCCCGCCGGCGCAGTCGCCCGGGCCGGAAGGCTCGTTGCGGCGTTGCTTCCGGAGGTCGGCGGCCTGGGAATTTTTTTTTCGCCCGTCATCCCGTGTAACCCATTGATAAGTCCCGATCCGCGGAAATTTTTTGCAACTTTTTGAAGCCCGTGGAAATTTTTGGAAGCCGTTTTGGAAGGAAATTGCAGCCTTTGGAAGAGAAACGGAAGGAAATGGAAATTGCGAGGCCGGGGCCTGCCTGTCGACATGGGAACGGGCGCGAGCCGGCGTAAATCCCAACGTCCTGTCATGCCCGCGAAGCGGGCGTCTCGAAGGACATGCCGATGGGCGCCGACGCGAACGCCGGAGCGTCCTTCGAGACGCGTCGCCTGCGGCGCCGCTCCTCGAGGCACGAGGGGTTCGGAGAGATCGGCGCCCAGCCTGGCGGCTGCGACCGCCCGGAAAATCCGCCGCAAGTCCTTGAAAAGCCAAGAAACCGGCTCGGAAATGGCAGGAGTGGGCCGCCGAGCGGCGGAGAGCCCGGACGCGCGCGTCTCGCGGGAAGCCCCTCTGGGCGCCGACGCGCGCGCTGGAGCATCCTTCGAGACGCGCCGCTTCGCGTCGCCCCTCAGGATGAGGGGCCTGGTGATGATCGCAGCGCCGGCCTCGGCGGCTGCGACCGCCCGGAAAATCCGCCGCAAGTCCTTGAAAAGCCAAGAAACCGGCTCGGAAATGGCAGGAGCGGGCCGCCGAGCGGCGGAGAGCCCGGACGCGCGCGTCTCGGGGGAAGCCCCTCTGGGCGCCGACACGCGCGCTGGAGCATCCTTCGAGATGCGCCGCTTCGCATCGCCACTCAGGATGAGGGGCCTGGTAATGATCGCAGCGCCGGCCTCGGCGGCTGCGACCGCCCGGAAAATCCGTCGGAAGTCTTTGAAAATCCTAGAAACCGGCTCGGAAATGGCAGGGGCCGGCCGCCGCCCGGCGAAAGCCGGGCGCCCCGCGCCGACAGGCGGTGACAACGGCCCGACATGCGCGTAAACGCCGCAGCGAGCCCGTACGCGGGAAGCGGGCGGGCGCCTACAAAACCATCAAGACTGCGGACCAGGAACTGAGCGATGGCGTCGAAAGCCGACGGACCGAACAAATTCCCCTCGATCACCGACCAGGAGGCGCTGCAATTCCACTCCCGCGGACGCCCCGGCAAGCTGGAGATCGTGCCGACCAAGCCGATGGCGACGCAGCGGGACCTGTCGCTGGCCTATTCACCGGGCGTCGCGGTTCCGGTCAAGGCGATCGCCGCCGATCCGTCGACCGTCTACGACTATACCGCCCGCGGCAACATGGTGGCGGTGATCACCAACGGAACTGCGATCCTGGGTCTCGGGAACCTCGGCGCGCTGGCCTCGAAACCGGTGATGGAGGGCAAGGCGGTCCTCTTCAAGCGCTTCGCCGACGTCGACTCGATCGATCTCGAAGTCGAGACCGAGGACCCGGACGCATTCATCAATGCGGTCCGATATCTCGGTCCGTCGTTCGGCGCCATCAATCTCGAGGACATCAAGGCGCCTGAGTGCTTCTACATCGAAGAGCGCCTGCGCGAGTTGATGGATATTCCGGTCTTTCACGACGACCAGCATGGGACCGCGATCATCGTCGCCGCAGGCTTGATCAACGCGATCCATCTGACCGGGCGCGACGTGAAGACGACCCGGCTCGTCTGCAACGGCGCGGGTGCGGCGGGAATCGCCTGCCTCGACCTGATCAAGGCGATCGGCTTCGAGCCGAGGAACGTCATCCTGTGCGACACCAAGGGAGTCGTCTATCGCGGCCGGCAGGAGGGCATGAACCAGTGGAAATCGGCGCATGCCGTCGATACGCCGCTCAGGACGCTCGAGGAAGCGATGGCGGGAGCCGACATTTTCTTCGGCCTGTCCGCCAAGGGCGCGCTGACGCCCGAAATGGTCAAGTCGATGGCGCCGAACCCGATCATCTTCGCCTTGGCCAATCCCGATCCCGAGATCACGCCGGAAGATGCGCAGAAAGTGCGCGAGGATGTCATCATCGCCACGGGTCGTTCCGACTATCCGAACCAGGTGAACAACGTCCTAGGCTTCCCGTACATTTTCCGCGGCGCGCTCGATGTGCGAGCCAAGACGATCAACATGGAAATGAAGATCGCCGCCACCGAGGCGCTGGCCGAGCTGGCGCGCGAAGACGTGCCCGACGAAGTTGCGGCGGCCTATCGGGGAGCGCGGCCGCGCTTCGGCCGCGAATACATCATTCCGGTCCCGTTCGATCCGCGTTTGATCCACGTCATTCCGATCGCGGTGGCCAAGGCCGCCATGCAGTCCAACGTCGCCCGCCGTCCTATCGTCGATCTCGCGGCATACAAGGCGCAGCTCTCGGCCCGCCGGGACCCGGTCGCCGGCGCCATGCAGCGCATCATAGACCGCGTCCGTCGGACGCCGAAGCGAGTCGTCTTCGCCGAGGGCGAGGAGGAACAGGTCATCCGGGCCGCCTATTCGTTCGTCAATCAGGGGCTCGGCGCGGCGATCCTGGTCGGCCGCGAGGATCGTGTTCGCGCCGTCGCAAAGACTGCCGGCCTCGACCTCGACGACAGAGGCATCGAGATTCACAACGCCGGCAGGTCGCACAGGAATGCGCTCTATGCCCAGTTTCTCTATGAGAAGCTTCAGCGAAAAGGCTACCTGCTGCGGGATTGCCAACGCCTGATCAATCAGGACCGCAATTCCTTCGCAGCGGCCATGGTGGCGCAGGGCGACGCCGACGCCCTGGTGACCGGCGTCACACGCAATTTCTCGATTGCGCTCGACGACATCCGACGCGTGATCGATGACAAGCCCGGCCACCGGGTCGTGGGCGTTTCGATCGTCATTTCCCGCGGACGTCCAATTGTCGTCGCCGATACGGCCATTACTGAAATGCCTAGCGCGGAGGATCTCGCGGACATCGCGGTCGAGGCGGCCGGCGTGGCCAGGCGGCTTGGCTATGAGCCGCGGGTGGCGATGCTGGCCTTCTCCAATTTCGGACATCCGGTTGGCGAACGCTCTCAGCGCGTGCAGGAGGCCGTCCGAATACTCGATTCGAGGCACGTCGATTTCGAGTACGATGGCGAGATGGGCGCCGACATCGCCCTGAACAAGGAGTTGATGGCCGCTTACCCATTCTGCCGGCTGACCGATACAGCCAATGTTCTGGTCATGCCGGCCTTTCACTCCGCCGCGATCTCGACCCGCATGCTGCAGGAACTCGGCGGCGCGATGGTTCTCGGTCCCTTGATCGTCGGGCTCGAGCACCCTGTTCAGATCGTCTCCCTGGGCGCCAAGGACTCCGACATCGTCAACATGGCTGCGCTGGCGAGCTTCAATATCAGCGGCTGAACGATGCTTACGACGCCGCTCTCAACGCGAGGTAGACTGCGGCGATTCCAGACCGTTCGCAGTAGCAGCGCCGTTCAACCCATCCCGACCGTCGTCGTGTCTGGTTTCAGGAAGGTCCTCAAATAGATCGCTTCTTTTAGTCCGGCCGCTTGCTCGCCAAGACGCGCCCCCTCATGCAAAACCTTGCCGAGCGGACTTCGACGACGCGTTGGCTGGCCGCCGCCCATGGCGGTTGCGAAGACTTGGCCGCCTTGCTCCGCGGGACGCAGATGATCCTGAATCGCGACCGCTGGCGCGAGCTGATAAATGCGTAGTCCCAGCTTGCGAGCGTTTTTCGGGAACAGCGCATAATCGGCGGGCAGCGTCGGGTCGGCCGTCAGCTCGAGATAGCGCTCTGCTCCGGCGCGAGACAGGAGATACGCGGCGCTGCTTTCATGACGTGTGTAAAGCCTCGCAATCTGACGGCCGTCGAAGATCGTCCGCCGCTCCCCGAGCTTTACCGTCTGGAGATAGGTGTCGAGCTTGACCGAATGCGCATCGGTCGGGACCCAGGTCGGATCCTCGACAATGCCGGCAAAACCCGGCGAGATATGGATGTCGTCCTCGAGAAAACAGGCGCAGGCCTCCGGGCCGTCGAGAAACTGTCGCCATGCGGCGCGATGGCTCGCCAGGCAGGCCAGTTCAAACCGCGTCAGCCTCTTGGTGGCCTGCGGAGTCTTCGTTCCGTCGATGGCCGGGACGCGGATGAACGATACGGCGCGCAGCTGCCGCTGCATGTGGGTCAAGCGGTCCCGATCCCGGTCAAGATTGATGACATAGACCTGCATCGCATCGTCCTCAGGTCTTGATCAGACCTTCATCTGCGCCCCGAGTTCGACGACGCGATCAGACGGAAGATTGAAGAAGTCCGGCGCGCTCGCCGCTTGTTTGCTGATGGCGATGAAGAGCCGATCCTGCCATTGCGGCATGCCGGAATTCTGCGCCGCCTTCAATGTCCGACGGCCGAGGAAGAACGAGGTCGTCATGATGTCGAACCTCAGCCCGGCCTTGCGCATCGCGGCGAGCGCGCGCGGGATGTGGGGCTGCTCCATGAAGCCGAAATGAAGGGTCACCAGCGTAAAGTCGGACGAAAGCGGCGTGATTTCGAAACGGTTCACTTCGGCGACGCGCGGAGTTGTCTCGGTGCGCACGTTGAGGAGAACGACGCGCTCGTGCAACACCTTATTGTGTTTGAGATTATGCATCAGGGAAGAGGGCGCCGAAGTCGGGTCGTTGCTCAGAAAGACTGCGGTGCCCGGAACCCGCACGGGCTTCGATTTCTGCAGCATCTTGATGAGGTCGGCCATCGGGATCGAATCCCGATGGGTCTTCGCGTTCAGAATCGCGCTTCCGCGCGACCAGGTCCACATGAGGATGAACATCGCTCCGCCGAGCGTCAGGGGAACCCACCCGCCGTCCAGAACTTTGTAAAGATTGGCGATGAAGAAGCCGATGTCGATCGATAGAAAGCCGCAGACGAGCGCCAGCGCGCCCCAGAGAGGCCAACGCCAGAGCTTCCAAACAACAAAGAACGCGAGCGCGGTCGTCGTCACCATCGTTCCCGCGACCGCGATGCCGTAGGCGTTCGCCAGATTGTCCGACGAGCGGAAAAGCAGGACCAGAGCGAGCACCCCAAATAGCAGCACTCGCGTCACCCGCGGGATAAAGATTTGCCCCTCCTGGGTCGAAGACGTGTGGATAATTTCGAGCCGAGGGAGCAAACCGAGCTGGATCGCTTGGCTGGTGAGCGAATAGGCCCCCGTGATGACCGCCTGGCTGGCGATCACCGTTGCGGCGGTCGCAAGCAGGATCATCGGCATCAGGGCCCAGTTCGGCGCCATCAGATAAAAGGGGTTCTCGACCGCCTTGGGGTCGTTCAGGATCAGGGCGCCTTGGCCGAGATAGTTGCAGACCAGCGCCGGCAGGACCAGGAACAGCCAGGCGGCCTGGATTGGACGCCGGCCGAAATGTCCCATATCCGCATACAGCGCCTCCGCTCCTGTTACGGCGAGGAACACGCTGCCCAGGACTATGAAGCCGATCGCGCCGTGGGTGACGATAAAGTTGAGCCCCGGCGCCGGACTGAGGGCTTGCAGGATCTGCCAGGCAGCGGCGATGTGAACAACCCCGAGCGCCGCGTTCGACACAAAGAAGACCGCCATGATCGGGCCAAAAAAGGCGGCGACGCCGGCCGTTCCTCGGCTCTGCGCAGCGAATAGCAGGACGAGAATGACGACCGTCGCCGGCAGAACGTAGGGGGCGAGATCGGCGTCCACTTGTTTCAGGCCTTCGAGCGCCGACAGGACCGAGATCGCCGGGGTGATCATCGCATCGCCTGAAAATAGCGCTGATCCGGCGACGCCGAGCAGGAACGCGATCGCGGTCCGCTGGCCGAGCGCCCGCTGGGCGAGGGCCTTCAACGAAAGGATGCCGCCTTCGCCCTTGTTGTCCGCCTGCATCAGAAACAGGACATATTTTGCGGTGACGACGATCAGCAGGGCCCAAATGATCAGGGAGACGACGCCGATCACATCCGCTGCGACGAGCCCGGCCTCCTTGAATGGACTGAGCGCGGTCTGAAGCGCGTAGAGCGGACTCGTTCCGATATCGCCAAAGACAACCCCGATGGATCCCAGGGCGAGAATCCAGAAATTGCCGCCCGAATGGCCGTGGGCCCCCGCGTCAATGGGCTGGGCGGCGGCGACGGCGGAGTCCTTGGTGACGTTGTCGGACATTCGGTTGAGGAAACCTCGGAGGCGTTGGCCACACGCTCAAGCCGTCACTTCGGCGGACGTCTATATCCTCTCGCGTCTTCGGCGCAAAGTGCCGGCCGCTTAGCCTTTCGCCCCGCTCTTGCGACTACGGCGCCGGAGACTGCAGCGCGTGCCGCGTCAGCAGGCCGGCGGTCGCTTGGGGCTTTTCGATTGCGGGAATATGTCCGGCCCCGGCGACGACTTCGAAGCGCGAGCCCCGAATAGTGCCCGCGGTCTCCCGCACCAGAGCGACCGGCGTCGAACCGTCCTCGTCCCCAGCCAGGCAGAGGGTCGGAACCGCAATGGCGCCGGCGTAGGGTCGAAGATCGGCCCGCTTCAGCGCTCCGCAGGCGGCGAGATACCCCTGCTTGGGCGTTCGAACAAGCATCGTCCGCCAGCCGACCGCCTCGTCAGGGCGGCGGAGGCGGAAGTCTGCGGTGAACCAGCGTTGCAGAACGCCGTCCGCAACCGCCTCGACGCCGCCGGCTTCGATCGCCGCAATGCGGGCGTCCCAACTCGTGTCGTCGCCGATCTTTGCGGCCGTGTCGGAGAGGACCAGGCTCGTAAAGAGCCGCGGGCTTCGACGGTAGAGCTCCTGAGCGATGAGGCCGCCAATCGACAGTCCGACGACGGTCGCTTGCGCGACGCCGAGCGCATCGAGGAGATCGGCCAGGTCGAGGGCGTAGTCGCTCATCTCGGCCGCCCCAGGCACGGCCTCGGACAGGCCGTGGCCGCGCTTGTCGTAGCGGACGACGCGGAAGTCGGGCGCGAGCAGCGCCGCCACCTCGTCCCATATGCGCAGGTCGCTGCCGAGCGCGTTGATGAAGACGATCGACCGCCCGTCGCGCGGCCCTTCGTCGCGGTAGTGGACGACAGCGCCGTTCGCTCTGATGAAGCTCATGATGAGCGCCCTTTCCTCAGTCTCGCTTTGCCGCGGTCCCACCGCCGCGCGCCGACAGATTCCGGAAGAACGTCCACCAGTACCACAGGAGAAGGAGCGGCGCGCCGATGTCGACGGCCGCATCGAGGCCCGGCACCGGCATTGTGGGAACGGCGATCAGGCCCGCGGCCGCGGTCGCCCCGACCCGGTAGCTCAACGCGACCAGGATGCGCTTCAGCGGATTATTGTCCGGCATGCGCGAGACGATGATGAGGAGCGCGATGAGCAGCGCGGTCATCGCGACGACAAAGATCATGAGGTCGCGGATGATCGCCTCGATCGAGCTCAGGGCGTCCATGCGCTCATCTCCAACGGCCGGCCGGTCGGCCGTCCTGTTTCGCCGGACCGCATAGACGCGTAGAAGGATAGGGACAAGCGACAAGGCGCGGGAGGGCGGGATGAGCGAGACGGTCGAACGGTGGCATGCGATCGCAAGAACGCGCGATCCGGCCGGCCTCGACGCGCTCCTTGCCGAGGAGGCGGTGTTCCTCTCGCCGGTCGTTCATACGCCGCAGCGGGGCAAGGCTATCACGACCAGGTATCTGGCCGCCGCGCTCGAGGTTTTGGGCAATTCGGAGTTCCGCTATATCGAGCAGTGGGTGGGGCCCGCGTCGGCGGCGCTGGAGTTCACGACGGCGATCGACGGCGTCGAAGTCAACGGGGTCGACATCATCGGCTGGAACGCGGAGGGTCGGATCGACCGGTTCAAAGTGATGATCCGGCCCATGAAGGCGATCGAGGTCGTGAGGCAGAAGATGGCGGCCGCCCTCATGGGCTGAGGGCGCCAGCGCGGCGTTCGGCGGCCAAGGCGCGAACTTACCGCCGGATATCGACCGGGCTCAGCGAATTCAAAGGGTTGGACAGCGTCTTAACGACCGGCTCAGCCGACCCGGCGAAGCGCCTCGTTCAAGCCCTATTATACTAACAAATTATGTGTTTTGGAGAAGAGCGGCCCGTTTCATGACAGCGCTGCGAAAATATCAAAAATGCTGATACAAAGGCGTGGGACCCTCTCACGTTGGGACGAAACGGGGAATGACGCGCAATTTTCTGGTGATCGATCCCGAGGAACGCCCGGACGTGCTGCGCGGCCTGGCTTCGCCCGTCCGGGTCCGCATCCTCCGGCATCTGCACCGCATGAAGGGCGTCAATGTCAACGACATCGCCGAGGCGCTCGGCCTGCCGCAGTCGACGGTGTCGTCCAACCTGCAAATCCTCGAGGACGCCGGCCTCATCCGCACCGAGACGCAGAAGGGACAGAAGGGGCGCCAAAAGGTCTGCCATTCGGCCTTCGACGAACTCTTGGTGATGTTCCGGGACGACGCGGACGGCGCCGACGCCAACCGCATCGAGGTCTCGATGCCGATCGGCCTCTATACGCGCTGCGAGGTCAGCGCGCCCTGCGGTCTCTGCTCGCCCGAAGGCATCATCGGCCTCCTGGACGTGCCGGGAACCTTCCTCAACCCCGACCGTATGAATGCCGGCCTCATGTGGTTCACCCGCGGCTTCGTGGAATATCAGTTTCCCAACAACGCGCGGCTGGTCGGCAAGCGGGTCGCCGCGCTCGAGTTCTCGATGGAACTGTCGTCCGAAGTGCCGGGCACCTCGGTCGACTGGCCCTCCGACATCACCGTCGCGGTCAACAGCCGCGAAATCGGCATGTGGACCAGCCCCGGCGATTTCGGCGATCAGCGTGGCGTCTTCACGCCCGGCTGGTGGAAGCTCAAGGGCAGCCAGTACGGCAAGCTCAAGAGCTGGCGCGTGACGCCCGAGGGCTCGTTCGTCGATGGGGTGAGGGCGTCGTCACTGACGCCCGACGACCTCGACATCTCCGCCCATCATTCGATCCGGCTCAGGATCGAGATCAAGCCCGACGCCCGCCATCCGGGCGGCGTCAACGTCTTCGGCCGCGGCTTCGGCAATTACGACCAGGACATCGTGCTCCGGCTGACGACGGCGGGGTGACAGATGGCTTCGTCGCCTCGCGTCTCGCAATGATGATTCAGCTTGGCCGAACGCCGCTCCTAAAAGTGGTCGCGGCGTATCGCGATGCGGTTTAGCCGGTTACGATTCGTGGATGGTCAAGAGACGTTTGGCCGCGATGCGCGTCTCGTACGGATATCCAAAAGCATTATTGATATAGGTGACGCCGTCGATGTCGACCCGACGATTGACGTGGGTGTGCCCGTAAACGTGAATATCCGAACGAAGCTGCCGGATTTGACGCTCCACCAACTTTGATCCCAAAACCGGATAGACGACGCGGTTGCTCTCGGAGATGAAACGCGGCATCACGTCGATGCGCGGAACGAAGTGCGAGAACGAGATGACGCAGTTGTTCGGTGGACGGGTGAGCGGTTCGTTCATGGCGGCAAAATGACGGGCGACTTCCTTCATCCCAACATTTTCCGGCCACTGACAATACAAGAAGTCCGCCCACATGGCCGCAAGCTCATCTGACGGCTTTCCAAACGAATAGTCGTACCATCCGAGCAAGGGGATAATCGAGATCGTGTCGTCATGAAAGGCTGCGCCGGACACACCGCAGTCCCGCATAACGGCAGTAATCTCGTTGAACTTGTCGAAAGATGTTTTTCCCTGGCCGTCGCGAATGACCCAAAGGTCGTGATTGCCGGGAACGAAAAGGACCTTCCTGAACCTGCTCGCCAGTAATTCCAAGCTCCTTGCCAGCAATGCGAGCGATTCCGAAACATCACCCGCCAAAATCAGAAGATCTTCGCGGAAGTCCTGCGCCGACAAAGACGAGACCCAAATCGCGTTATCCTCGAAATCGACATGGATGTCCGAGAGAGCGAAAATGCGCATGTGATAACCTAGCAGCTCCCTGCAACTGATTGTAGGGCGTGATCGGCGGCATGCCCCTGGCGCCGCCTTTTGGGGACCTGAGCCGGGGGGACCTAACGTCTGGTCACCGCCGCCGGACCCGCCAGCGCCGGCTTTCGGCGCGCATATTTAGCTCCGCTGAATGAGCGGACCGGGCGCTGGCCTCTGGCCGGATCACACCGTCCCACCGCCGCTGCGATCCGCCTCCCGCTTCGAACAGTTACACGCTTCAGGTTGCAACATCAATCTCAACATGGTAAACCCAAATGCCTCTGGGATTACCTACCGCAGAAATGAGACGACCGCGCCCGGCGTCTTCCTCAACGCCACCGACCTCCGCGCAAACGCCAAACGTTGGTTTTCGTGCCGGGCCAGCGAATTGGGGCTGGAGCGGGGGCATTTCCCTGGGAGGCTCGAGACGGACGCCGGCAATGGCGTCGCGTTCAAGCTGGATCGTCCGCTCTACGATGAGGAGGGCAAGTTCACCGGCGTGGTCTATCGCCAGAGCGGGCGGCTGCGAGGTGTTTGTTTTGCTCGACTGAGCCGTCCGCGCTCCAAGCCGGCTTCGATCTGCAGGACCCGTTTAGCCAGGGCGGCTTCGGTCGATCGGATGGGCGCGGGGCGTCAGCCTTTATATCCAGCCAAGCAGCTGCGCGTCGACCCGATCAAAGGCCGCCTACAACGCCGCCCCATCCCCGCCGAAGAGGTGCGCCTGCGCCTCGTTGAGCGCGAGGCCGACGGACTGACCCGGTTTGGCGGCGAGGGCGCCGTCGCCCTGGACGAGCACCTGGCCGGCGGGCGTCTCGACATAGACGATCGTCGCGTTGCCCAGGTGCTCGACGATCGTGACGGCGCCGGGCAGCGCGGAGGCCGGGTCGCCCGGATCGACGAAGCGGAAGTGCTCGGGCCGGACGCCGAGTTCGGCGGGGCCCGGCGACAGCGCGCCGTTGCGGACGGGGACGCGCGCCGCGCCTCCGCCGGGCAGCGCGAGGCGCGCGAGGCCCGCGCCGGCGTCCGCGGCGTCGACGGCCAGGAAGTTCATGCTCGGCGAGCCGATGAAGGCGGCGACGAACTTATTGGCCGGGCTGTTGTAGAGCTCGAGCGGCGAGCCGACCTGCGACACCGCGCCCTTGTCGAGCACGACGATCAGGTCGGCCAGCGTCATCGCCTCGGTCTGGTCGTGGGTGACGTAGATCATCGTCGTGCGAAGGTCGGCGTGCAGCTTCGCCAGCTCGAAACGCATCTGCACCCTGAGCTTGGCGTCCAGGTTCGACAACGGCTCGTCGAACAGGAAGACCTCGGGCTTGCGCACCAGCGCCCGGCCGATGGCGACGCGCTGGCGCTGTCCGCCGGAGAGTTCGGCCGGGCGGCGGTCGAGGTAGGGTTCCAGCTGCAGGATGCGCGCGGTTTCCAGCGCGCGCTCGTGCTGGACCTTGCGCGACGCGCCGGCGATCGACAGCGAGAAGGCGATGTTGTCCCTGACCGTCATATGCGGATAGAGCGCGTAGGACTGGAACACCATGGCGATGCGGCGCTTGGCCGCGGCCATGTCGGTGACGTCGACCCCGTCGATGAAGCACTGCCCGGCGGTGATTTCCTCGAGCCCCGCGATCATGCTGAGCAGCGTCGATTTTCCACAGCCCGAGGGGCCGAGGAGCGCGGTGAACGAGCCCTTGTCGACGGTGAGGCTGAGATCGTTGATCGCCGTCACCGGGCCATAGCGCTTCGTCACCCTGCGCAGCTCGACGTGCGGCGCGCCGTTGGCGTTTTTTTGTGGCTCGTTCATCCCTTGATGCCCGCCGACAGCATGATCGCCTGAGTCACCCGGCGCTGGAAGATCAGATAGACGACCGCGACCGGGAGGGCCGCCAGCATCGCGACCGCGAGATCGCGGGCGTATTGCACGCCGAAGGCGTCGTGGACCTGGGTGATCCCGACGGTGATGTTCATCTTGTCTTCCGAGCTGATCGCCAGGAATGGCCACAGGAACTGGTTCCAGGCGCCGATGAAGGTGATGATCGCGAGCGCGGTGGTGATGCCCCAGTTCATCGGCAGGTAGAGGCGGAAGAGGAGTTGGAAGTCGTTGGCGCCGTCCATCACCGCCGCCTCGCGAAAGTCCTTGGGCACCGAATCGAAGAATTGCTTGTAGATGATCACGGTAACGGGACCGTAGACGAGCTGCGGGCCGACCACTCCTGCGAGCGTGTTGCTGAGCCCGAACTGGCTCATCAGGATGAAATGGTTGACGATCAGCGCGGGGATCGGCACCATGAAGCTCGCCAGGATCATCCACCAGAAGAACCTGCGGCCCGGAAATTCGAGCTGCGAGATCGCGTAGCCCGCTGCCGCCGACATGACCACGACGATCACTGTTACGGCGCCCGAGGTGATCAGCGAATTGAGGTACCAGAGGCCGATCTTGGTCTGGAGCAGTACGTTGCCGTAGTTCTCGAGGGTGAAGTGCTTCGGCCAGAGCTGAAACCCGGGCTCAACGACTTCGTACTCGGGCTTGAATGTCGTCACCACGCCCCAATAGAGCGGGAACGCCCAGAGGATCGCGAAGAGGAGTGTGGCGAGCGTGATGACGAGGCCGACGAGATCGAGGCGACGCAGCCGCGCCAGCCGGCGGGCGCCGGGCGCGGGGCCGATCTCGACATTCGCCCCGAGAGAGGCGGTCACCGGGCGCCCCTCGCGCGCAAGAGCTGGAATTGCAGGACCGACAGGATCACGATCAGCAGGAACAGCACGACAGCGGCCGAGGCGGCAAGGCCGCCTTTGTTCATCTGGAACGCCTGCTTGTAGATGTATTGCACCATGACCATGGTCGCGTCGACCCGCCCCCCTTGCGCGAACAAATAGACCTGATCGAAGATCTTGAGCTGCAGGATGAGCTGGATCGTGAAGACGAGCACCGTGACCGGCCAGATCAGGGGCCAGGTGATGCGTCGGAATTGCGTCCAGCGCTTCGCGCCGTCGAGATTGGCGGCCTCGTAAATCTCGACCGAGATGTTGCGCAGGCCGGCGATGAACAACAGCACGTTGAATCCGAGCAGCCACCACACCGTGACGAAAGCGACGGCGGGCATGAACAGCGGGATGGTGCGGAAGATCGAGAGATTCTGGCCGTCGTTGAAAGGTGCGATCGCGTATTGCGCGACGCCGAAGTCCTTGTCGAAGATCCATTGCCAGATGCGGAAAACAACAGATACCGGCAGGATATAGGGCAAGAAGAAAGCGGCGAGCGCCACGCTTTGCAGCCATCCTTTCAGCCGATTGACGCCGAGCGCCACGGCAAGCGCGATCACCGTGCTTGGAATCACTGACAGGACCACGAAATAGATCGTGTTCCACGTCGCCGTCGCGAACAGGCGATCGCCCGCCAGCCGCCGGAAATTGTCGAAGCCGATCCATTTGCCCGGCCCGATCAGCGGCGCGTTGGTCAGGCTGAGCTCGACCATCTTGATGGTCGGATAGACGAACAGCACGCCGTAGATGACGACGAACGGCGCCATCAGGACGGCGGCGGCGACATATTCGCTGCGCTTGCTTCTGAGCATGGCGCAAGGCCCACGGTTTGAAGCGCCCGCGCCGGCCCGGTCGGGAATAACCGGAAAGTCGCGAGCGCCTGGGAAGCTTGAGGCTACTACTCCGCGTCAACAAAAGCGAAGGGCGGTGACATTCCCTCCCCCCTTGGTTAGGAAGGGGGGTCGCGCTGCCGTATCACGGTGAAGCGGAAGGCCACTTTATTGGAAGGGTCGGCGCGACCCCCCATCCCAGCCTTCCCCCACAAGAGCCTGCGCCCGGGCGCGCGCAAGCACGGCCCGGCTGGGGGAAGGAGAATGCCTTCGATCTGCCCGACGCACGTCACTACTTGGCTTGGCCCTGAAGATCGTCGCGCATCTTCTTGGCGGCGTCGGCCGGGTCGAGATCGCCCATCATGGCGGGGATGATGTAATTGCCCGAGGCGTCATAGACCGGCGAAGCGACGCCGGCGAGGGTCGAGACCGGATCGAACACGGCGGTCTTGGCGAGGGAGGCGTATTCCGAGTTCGGCTTCATCGCCTTGAACTCTGCGCTCTCCTGCACCGGCAGATAGGCCGGGATATGGCCGCCGGTCGCCCATTCAAGCGAGTGCACGTTGAACCAGTGAATGGTGTCGAGCACCAGCTTGCGCTTCTCGGGCGGGACCGGATTGCCCTTGCGGTCGGGAATGGCGAACGAGTGCGAGTCGGCCCAAGTCGCGGGGTGCGCGTAGAAGACCGGGATCTGGATCGCGCCCCAGTCGAACAGCTTCCCCTTCTTGGCGAGGTCGACCATGGTCGGGACTTCCCAGACGCCATTGATGTGCATGGCGGCCTTGCCCGAGGTGAAGAGGGCGATAGACGCGGGATATTCGGTGTTGGCCGGCGCGGCCCCGCTCTTCACCCACTTCTGCATTTCGGCAAGCGCGGTGGTGGCCTTGGCGAGGTTGTCGCCGTCCAGGAACTTGCCGTCCTCGAGGAACTTGCCGTCCTGCTGGTTGAGCAGGGTGTAGAAGATACGCCATCCGGTCGCGCCGTCGTTGGGCACCGAGAGGGCATAGCCGCCGTTCGTCTTGAGTTTCGCCAGCGCGGCGTCAAAGTTCGCCGCCCCGTCCAGGCCCTTGGGCTTGCCGTCGTCGCCGAGCAGGCCCGCCTTCTTCAGTATGTCCTTGTTGTAGTAGAGGATGATCGAGTGGATATCGAGCGGCACGGCGTATTGCTTGCCGTCCGGCCCCTGCGCCGCCTTCCAGTTGGCCGGGCCGAAGTCGCTCGCCTTGATGCCGGCCGCCGCGAGTTCCTCGGGCGAGAGCGGACTCAAGACGCCCTCGGAGATGCCCAGCGGCATGCGCGACTCATGGTAGGTCATGATGTCGGGGCCCTGTCCGGTGGCCGCGGACGTTTGCACCTTGGTGTAGAACGGCACGCCCCATTCGAGGGTCGTCGCGTCGATCTGCACCTTGCCCGCATGCTCCTTGTTGAACTCGTCGAGCATGGCCTTCATGCGGACGCCGTCGCCGCCGCTGAGGAAGTCCCACCAGACGATCGTTTCGGTTGCGTACGCCGCGGTCGTCATGAGCCCGACGCTCGCCAGACCTGCGAACAAGATTTTGCGGATCACGTCAATTCCTCCCAAAATGCCAGCCGGCTTGGCCGCGCGTTTGCGGCGCGCTCCGCCTTGCTTGCGACCTTGTCGAGCTGCGCCGAAACCGACCCTACCGCCGAAATGGCCGATCGGCAAGCGTGTTCATCCGAGTTTTTGATATTGTAGGGCTGCGGCGCGGCTGACCGGACGGCCCACCCGAGGCCGCAGGAATGGGCGTTTTCCAAGGAATTTCGGCTTTTCTGGAACCGGAAGCGCTTCCGGACCACTTGACGACGCGGCCGGTTTCGGCGCATATATATCCGACTTCCTGATATAAAAAGGCGAGGAAACATGAAAGCGTCCGCCACCGCCCATCGCGACTATTCCATCGCGACCATCGACGACCGGCTCTACGGCGCGTTCCTCGAACACCTCGGCCGCGCCGTCTACACCGGCATCTACGAACCCGGCCATCCGACCGCCGACGCCAACGGCATGCGTCGCGACGTCATCGACCTCGTGCGCGAGCTCGACGTGCCGATCGTCCGCTATCCCGGCGGCAACTTCGTGTCGGCCTACAACTGGGAGGACGGGGTCGGCCCGCGCGAGAAGCGCCCGACCCGGCTGGACCTCGCCTGGCACACCTCGGAATCGAACGCGGTCGGCGTGCACGAGTTCGCTGAATGGTGCGAGGCGGCCAACACCAAGATGATGCTGGCGATCAACCTCGGCTCGCGCGGGCTCGACGAAGCGCGCAACTTCGTCGAATACGTCAACGGCCCGACCGGCAGCGCCTGGGGAGATAAGCGCAAGGCGAACGGCCGCGCCGAGCCGTTCGGCGTCAAGCACTGGTGCCTCGGCAACGAGATGGACGGGCCCTGGCAGATCGGCCACAAGACGCCCCACGAGTACGGCCGGCTGGCCAACGAGGTGGCCAAGACCCTGCGCGCTTTCGACAAGTCGCTCGAGCTGATCGTCTGCGGCTCGTCGAATTCCGACATGGCGACCTATCCCGAGTGGGAGCGCATCGTGCTCGAGCACTGCTACGAGGCCGTCGACCACATCTCGCTGCACATGTATTTCAACAACAAGGCGAAGAACACGGCGGAATACCTGGCGCTGAGCGAGAAGCTCGACGCCTATATCGGCACGATCGCCTCGACGATCGAATTCGTGCGCGCGCTCAAGCGCAGCCGCAGGAAGGTGACGATCTCCTTCGACGAGTGGAACGTCTGGTACCATTCGATGACGCAGGACCGCGAAATGCTTGCGGGCGAAAAGGGCTGGCCGCACGCGCCGGCCGTCCTCGAGGACATCTACAATTTCGAGGACGTGCTCCAGGTCGGCTGTATCCTCAATACGTTCATCCGGCGCTCGGACGTGGTCAGGATCGCCTGCATCGCGCAGCTTGTGAACGTGATCGCGCCGATCATGACCGAACCCAAGGGCGCGGCTTGGCGTCAGACGATCTTCTATCCCTATTCCTTCGCGTCCCGATACGGGCGCGGCGAAGCGCTGAAACTCAGCGTCAAGTCGCCGGGCTATGACAGCCAGGTCGCCGACAACGTGCCCTATCTCGACATGTCCGCCGTCCACGACGCAAAGGGCGGGATGCTGACCGTGTTCGCCGTCAACCGCCACGGCGGCGAGCCGCTCGATCTCGAACTCGGCCTCGAGGGGTTCGGCGCGGCGCGCCTCGCCGATCATCAGGTCATGACCAGCGCCAAACTGGAGGACGTCAATACGCTCGCTCATCCGAACGCCGTCACGCCGAGGGCGGGCGCGGGCGCTAAGATTGCGGACGGCGTCCTGACGGCGAGGCTTGCGCCGCATTCCTACCAGATGTTCCGTCTGAGGGTCGGCGCATGAGACGCGTGATGAAATAGGCTCGCGCCAGCGAACCCTCGCGCTGGGGCCATAGCCCGTCGAACGACGGGCGTCCTTCCGGACGCCCTATGGCGGCTTGCCTCTCCCCATGCGGACGAGAATCGGGGCAGGGGGACCGGCCGAAAGGCCGTTGGCGGGGGCGCGCCCGTTCATCCGGCCAAGCGCCAGCCGAACGATCCCGTCTGCGACGGCGTCCCCGAGGATGAGCGCGCCCTGCAAGCCCGGAGCGACCTGGCGACTTACATGCCTGCTGACAGGGCGTCCGGCTTGCCGCTAGTCTGCCGCAGTCCGAACGAACCTGGCGAGTCTCGGCATGTGCATCGCGTTTGGAGCGGCGATTCTGGCAAGCTTTCGGGCCGCGCTCGCAACGATCGCGCTTGTCCTCGCCGCAACCGGCGCCTCGGCCCAGACGCTCGACATGGTCAAGGCGCGCGGCGCGGTTCTGTGCGGCGTCAACGAGGGCCTGCCGGGCTTCTCCTACATGGACGAACGCGGGGCCTGGTCGGGCTTCGACGTCGATGTCTGCCGCGCGATCGCGGCGGCGACGCTCGGCGACCCGAATCGGGTGCGGCTCGTGCCGCTGACGGCGGAGGCGCGCTTTCAGGCGCTCAAGGACGGCAAGATCGACGTTCTGTCGCGCAATTCGACCTGGACCATGGGGCGCGAGTCCGAATACGGGCTCACCTTCGCCGCCGTCACCTATTACGACGGCCAGGGCTTCATGGCGCCGCGCGCGATGCGCGTCTCCTCCGCGCTCGAACTCGACGGCGCGCGGGTTTGCGTGCTCAGCGGGACGACGTCGATCGACAATCTCGGCGACTTCTTCTCGGCCAATCACATGACCATGCAACCCGTGCCGGCGGACACGATCGACGAGCTGATCAAGAATTACGACTCTGGCCGATGCAACGTGGCGACCAGCGATCTGTCGCAGCTCTACGCCTTGCGCCAGCGGCTCGCCAATCCGCGCGCCCAGGTCATCCTGCCCGACGTCATTTCGAAAGAGCCGCTCGGGCCGGTCGTGCGGCAGAACGACCCGAACTGGATCGAGATCGTGCGCTGGGTCTGTTACGCCATGCTGAATGGCGAGGAGCTCGGCGTCACCCAGCGCAACCTCGACGAGGCGATGCGATCGCAGAAGCCGGAGGTGATGCGCCTCGTCGGCACGACGGGCGAGTTCGGCCAGAAGCTCGGCCTCAGCGACGCGTGGGCGGCGAACGTCATCCGCGCCGTCGGCAATTACGGCGAAGTGTTCGACCGCAATCTCGGCGTCAAGTCGCCGCTCGCCATCCCGCGCGGCCTGAACCAGCTCTGGAACGCCGGCGGGATCCAGTACGCCCCGCCGATCCGCTGAGGCGGGCGGAGAGTAGACCGGTCACGGCGCCGCGCAATTGCGGGGCTCGCACGTCCTCTTGCACGCTGACGCGTTCGCAGCTGTGATGCGCGCCGTTAGCCATCCTCCCCCGAGAATCGGGGGAGGGGGACCGGCCGAAGGCCGGTGGTGGGGGTGCGCCCTTTCATCCGGTCCAGAGCCAGTCGAAAGACCCCGTCGGCCACGACGTTCGGGGCGGCGATGACGTCGCGGGCCGGAATGCGCAAGACCTCGACGCCCTGCGCCGCAAGCCACGCGTCTCGTCGCGCGTCCCGTTCCGGTCTATCCTCCGCCTCATGGACTCTACCGTCGATCTCGACCGCGAGATGGGCCTTGATGCAATAGAAATCCAGCACGTAGAGTCCGATCGGGTGCTGACGGCGGAAAACCGGCCTGTCTTTGGAACGCGCCCGCAGACGAGTCCACAGCATCGCCTCCGGAGCGGTCAGCTTTCGCCGCAGCATTCGCGCCTGAGCGACGGTTTTCTGCGGCGCTCTCATCCGGACGACCCCCACCACCATGCTGCGCATGGTCCCCCTCCCCCGCAGGGCGGGGGAGGAAATCCAAACCTCGATTGTATCCGCCATTCCAGAGGGTAGCCATCCTCCCCCGACAAACGGGGGAGGGGGACCGGCCAGAGGCCGGTGGTGGTGGAGCGCCCCGTCCTGCGCGTCTTCCGCTCACAGCCGCGCTTCCCGGAACCCTCGAGCGAGCGTGCGCTCGGCTTCCGCAGGGTCGGCGCGCGAGCCGTATCGCGTGGACCAGCGCCAGAACAAGGCGACGAGCAGCAGGCCGGCGCCGAAGCCGGTCCCGGCGGGCGCGACGTGCAGGAACGCGTGCTTGGCGACCTCCATCGCGCTCTGCGGAACTGCGCGAGACAGAAGCTCCGGCGGCAGAAAAGCGCGCGCGTCCGGCCCATCGAGATAAGCCCGCAACCGGCCCGCATCCGAATAGGGAAGGGAGCCGCCGGGACGGGTCGAGAGATAGGACGCGTCGCCCGTGGCGAGATAGAAGCGGACGGCCTCGCCGCCCGCTTCCACCGTCTCGCGCCAGCGCTCGATCTGGCGCGGCAAATGGCGCTCGGCGCGCGGCAACGTGACCCCGAGGACGGCGATCCAGGCCGCGAGCGCGACCAAAGCCGGCGTGCGCCGTTCGCCGAGCGCGTTCGTCTCGACCATCCACAACGCCGAGACGAAGTGGATCGTGATCGCGAGGATCAGCGTGTCGACGTAGCGGCTTTGCGGAATCGCCTGCGCGCGTCCATAGGCCAGCGCGGCGATCTGCACGGCGATCCAGGCGAGCGCGGCGAAATTGAACCAGCGCGGATCCCCGAGATCCGCCCGGTCCCTGACCAGCTTGAGGCAGAAGAGCGCCGAGGGGAGGACGATGAGCCAGCCAAAAAGGCTTCCGGCCGGCCACTCGGCGAGGACGATCACAGCTCTTAGGAACTCCCCGAGCGACCGGGCGCGAAAGGCGTCGGACTCCGGGACGTGAGGCACAAAAGCCATGAGAAGGGCGGTCACGCCGCACAGAGCCGCGATTCCGAGCCCCTCCCTGAGGCCGGTCCGCCGGCCGCAGGCCATCTGGACGCCATGCGTCGCCGCAATCGCTGCGAGCGTCAGCGCGCCCGAGGCCATGGCGAAGAACGAGGCGGCGCCGCAGACGACCGCCGCCGCCCACCGCAGCGACCAGGCCTTGCTGTCGGCAGCGAGCCAAAGGGCGCCGAGCGAGAGAGCCGGCAACAGATAGAAATGGGTGTTGAAGCCGAGAAGGATGTTGTCGAAGCCGAACGGGACGACGTTGAGGAGGCACGGCGCGACGATCGCGGCCAACGCCCAGGCGCCGCTCGTCGCGCGCGACAGGGCGAAGGCGGCGAGCACGAGGACGGCCGAGCCCAGGATCGCATTGACGATCATCTGCGCCACCACGTCCCAGTAGCCCGACAGGTTGAAAAGGACGAGCACCAGGAGCCTGGTGAACAGGATGCGGTGCTCCATGAAGGGCTGAGCGAGCCCGTCGAGCGTCAGGGAGCCGTCGAGATAGGGGCGGATCGAGCCGCCCCAGTCCCCATCCCATTCGTCCATATATGGCGCCGGGCTGCCGGCAAAGCCGATCAGCGCGGCGCGCGATCCGATCAGAATGAGGACCAACGAGGCCGCAAGCGCAAGCCGGAACGTCCTGTCCTCGAGGGGTGGCGAGGGAGTCATCGAAAGCTCGTTCCGTCAGTCGACGTCGCACGACGAGGCGGGCGCCGAAGCCGCCGGGCCGCGTCCAACTCGATCGGCCGAGCCCCGATAGGTCCACGCCGGCGCCTTGATCTCGAGGCGCGGCGGGTCGCTCTGGACCGGAACCGACGAAGAACCGAGCGCGGCGAGCCAGACGGCGAGGCCCGCCGCCGCGACCATGGCGGAGCGGCTGAGCGCGCGGAGATGCGCGCCTGTTGCGAATTGGAGAGGCGTCGTGGCGACGGCGGCGAACACAGCCATGGATCGAAATCCCTGAGCGTTGAGGTGCGCTTTGAGTACGTGGGAAAAATTCCCACGTCAAGCATCGAGACCAGTTTTGTGGGATTTAATCCCACGATCAGGTGCGATAGGATGGGCGCGATGACCGACTCGCCCCAGCCGCCGGACGCCCAGCGCCTGCAGACGCCGATCGCGCGTCTGCTGCGGCCGCTCGTCCGGCTGTTCATTCGCTCGGGGCTGACGTTTCCAGCGCTCGCCGACCTTCTGCGCGAGCTCTACATCAACGTCGCGGAATACGACTTCGCCCTCAGCGGCAAGGAGCAGACGGACAGCCGAGTCAGCCTGCTCACCGGCATTCACCGCAAGGAGGTGCGTCGTTTGCGCGGGGCGGGGGCGCCGGTCCGGCTCGTTCCCGCCAGCGTCTCGCGCTCGAGCATGATCATCGCGCGCTGGATCGCCGCGCCCGAATTCACCGACGCCGCCGGTGGCCCACTGAGGCTGCGCCGGGTCGCCGATCCCGGCGAAGGACCGTCTTACGAGGACCTGGTCGAATCCGTGACGCGCGACGTGCGCCCCCGGGCCGTGCTCGATGAGTGGCTCGACCGCGGCATGGTCTCGATCGACGAGGAGGGCCGCGTTCGCCTCGAGGAGGCGGCCTTTGCGCCGCGCGCGGGCGACGACCGCCAGCTCTATTATTTTGGCCGCAACCTGCACGATCACGTGGCCGCCGCGGTCGAGAACGTTCTCGCTTCCGAGCCGCCCTTCTTCGAGCGCGCCGTGCATTACGAGGGCGTGTCGCGCGAGACGGCCGATGCGATGCTCGATCTCTCGCGCCGAGTGGCTCAAGATGCGCTGCAGAGGGTCAACCGCGAGGCGCAGGCGGCTTACGCCCGCGATCCCGGCGGAAGCTGGCGCTGGAACTTCGGCCTCTATCTCTTCCGCGAGGACGAGGCGGCGCGGCGACCCACCGAGGCGGGACCGGCTTCGCCGCCCGCTTCGGACGCGAACCGCGGAGACGGCCGTTGAGCGTCGGGGGAGTGCTGAGCCGCCGTCAGGTCCTGCGTCTCCTGGCGTGTCTCGCTGGGGGGACGGCGTTCGCCGCCGAGACGCCCAAGCCCGGCGGCGACAACGGCATTGGCGGCACCGGCTACCAGCCGGCCGACAACGGCATCGGCGGCACTGGCTTCATCGGCGCGATCCGCAAGTTCGGCAGCGTCTGGGTGAACGGGGAGCGGATCGCCTATCCCGCGGACGTGCGCATCCGGATCGACGGCGAGCCCGCCGTGGCCAATGAGATGCACATCGGGCAGATCGCGCGCCTGGTTGCGGCGCCCCGCAACGGGGTCTTGACGACGGACAGGATCGTCATCCTCAGCGAGGTCGTCGGGCCGGTCAGCCGGATCGAAAAGGCGCGGCTCGAGGTCCTCGGGCAGAGCGTCCAACTGCATTCCGCCCGAATGGGGCGCGGGCTCAAGGTCGGCGACCGGGTCGCCGTCAGCGGGCTCAGGAAACCCGATCAGACGATCGTCGCGAGCCTGGTCGAAAAGCGGGCCCCGGGGCCGGATCAGATCGTCGGCGTCCTGGCGCGCGACGCCGGCGGCGAATTCCATATCGGCGCCCAGCGCGTGACCGGCGTCGGCGCCGGCGTGGTCGGCGAGCGCGTCGTCGTGCGCGGGACGATTGCGAACGGCGCCTTGGCCGCCCTGGAGACGAAGCTCGACACATTGATCGGGCTCGGTCCGGTGCAGTCTCTGTCCGTCGAAACCTGGGTGACGCGCAGCGACGGCCAAGTGGTGACGGCGTCCGGCGTCCGGGTCGAGGACGCCGGCGACATCGGGACGGGGAGCTTCCATGTCGTGATCAATGGCGAATTGGGCCCGAACGGCGCGCTGATCGCCCGCAGCGTCGAACTTCCCAATCGGCGCGGCGACTTTGCTCCGCCGAGGGGAAGGGGCGGCGCAGGCGGGCCGGGCGGCGGCGCGGGCGGGCCGGGCGGCGGCGCCAGCAGGCCAGGGGCGCCGTCCGGCCCCGGCCCGAATCGCCCGGGCGGCCCGTCGGGCGGAATGATCGGCCCCGGCGGCGGCGCGCCGAGCGGCGGCTTGCCGGGCGGGGCGGCTTGCCGGGCGGCGGGCTCGGCGGCGGAACGAGCGCGCCCGCCGGGCCGACCTTCCCCGGCGGAGCGCCGGGGCTTGAACCGGGGCGGGGCCCCGGAGGCTTCGGCGGCTTTGGCGGCCCGCAAGGGCCCGGCGGCTTCGGGGGTTTCGGCGGCGGCGTTATGCCGCGGTAGAGCCGGACCCCTTTGGGTCGCGCCGCTTGCCCTCGCCCGCCGTTTCGCGGCTTACGCCTCTCCCTCGGCGGGCAGGGCCGGCAGGAGAGGGGCGTCTCCGCCCGGCGGCGCCAGGGTGGCTTGCGCCCAAGGCGCGCAGAAGGTCGGACGGGCCGAAGCGCGGTTGACCATCAAAGGGTGAAAGAGAACAAAATATGTACATAGGCTGGAATTGGGACTATGCTTGGGCTTGAGGTCGAAAGCGCGCGGCGGCTTTTCGCCGCGAAGTGCTGAGCAAATATGTTTAATATGAATCCCGATCGACTCCGCATCCCGGCCCGACCCCTCAGGCTGAAGGTCTCGCTTGCAAAAGTCTCTCCAAGCTGTTGAAAAGGCTAAAAATTGGCTCGGGACACGACAAGGCGCACCCTACCAAGCCGGTCCCTTCTCTCCTCGTCCTGAGCCTGTCGAAGGACGCTCCAGGCGCACGAACGGCCCCGCCCGCTGGATCATCCTTCGACAGGCTCAGGATGAGATCCTGTCATGGCAGCCCGGTTTGGGAGTTGCGAGCGCCCGGAAAAGTCGCTGCAAACCCTTGAAAAGGCTCAAAACCGGCTCGGAAGCGGCCGGCCGTCGGGCGATCCGGTCGCCGCCGGCGAAAAGAGGCTCCCTCGTCCGTGGCCGCTCAGGCCGGCACCGGACAGGCGAGGAAGGGATCGATCGTCTCGAACGCCTTCGCTGCCGGGAACGGCTTCGACAGATTGCCTCGCAGCCGCCCGGCGTTGTCCTCGGCCGATGCGAGCGCCCGGAAAAGTCGCCCCAAGCCATTGAAAACGCTCAAAACCGGCTCGGGCGTCCGGCGATCCGGTCGCCGCTTGGCGAAGAGGGCCTTCCTGCGCGGCCGCTCAGGCCCGCGACGGCAAGGTGAGGAAGTGGTCGATCGTCTCGAAGAACTTCGCCACCGAGATCGGCTTCGACAGATACGCCTCGCAGCCGCCGCGCAAGATCTTCTCCTCGTCGCCTTTCATGGCGAAGGCGGTGATGGCGATGACCGGGATGTGGCGCAGCTCCTCGTCGTCCTTGAGCCATTGCGTGACCTCGAGGCCGGAGACCTCGGGCAGCTGGATGTCCATCAGGATGAGGTCCGGGCGGTGCTTGCGGGCGATTTCCACCGCCTCGATGCCGCTGCGGGTCTGCAAAATCTTGTGGCCGCGCGTCTCGACGAGGTCGTTGAAGAGCTTCATGTTGAGCTCGTTGTCTTCGACGATGAGCACGGTCTTCGACATCACGGGGGGGTATCCGGCGGCTGACTCTGGCGGGGCTTGCGCGCGGGACATTATCGCATACACCTTGATAAAGGGAGAATTGGTCAAATGCGCGCGCCGCCGGGAGGTCGGTCATCCACAGCCGTCGAAGCCGGGCGCGACCTTGCGGTCGAGGCCCTTGTGTTTCTGGGCGCGGACGCGACGCGACTCGATCGGTTTCTGGCAATCACCGGCCTTGGCCTGCACAACCTGAGACGTGCGGCGGCCGATCCGGCGTTCCTCGTCTCGGTTCTCGACTACCTTTTGGCGGACGAGCGGTTGCTCGTCGCCTTTGCCGCGGAATCGGGCCGTTCGCCCGAGGACGTCGTGCGGGCGGGCGAGGCGCTCGGCGGCCCGCGGCCGGCCGACGATCCATGAGCGCCGGACCCGTCCTCTGCCGCGACTGCCTCGCGAAACGGTGTCGCGAAACGTCGCGCTGCCCGGGCTGCGGGTCCCCCCGGTCGGTCGATCTCGAGCGGGCGGCGGGGCTCGACATCGCCCATGTCGATTGCGACGCCTTCTACGCCTCGGTCGAGAAGCGCGACAATCCCGCCCTCGCCGACCGGCCGCTGATCGTGGGCGGATCGGGACCGCGCGGCGTCGTCGCGACCTGCTGTTATATCGCGCGCACCTTTGGCGTGCGTTCGGCCATGCCGATGGCGCGGGCCCGGGCCATGTGTCCGGAGGCCGTCGTCCTGCCGCCCGACATGGCGAAATACGCGCGGGTCGGGCGGGAGATTCGCAGCCGGATGCAGGGGCTGACGCCGCTGGTCGAACCGCTGTCGATCGACGAGGCCTTTCTCGATCTCGCCGGTTGCGAGGGCGCGAACGGGGCGGGCGCGGCCGAGACGCTCGCCCGGTTCGCCCGCCGGGTCGAGGAGCAGTTGGGGGTCAGCGTCTCGGTCGGCCTCAGCTACTGCAAGTTCCTGGCGAAAATGGCGTCCGACCTCGACAAGCCGCGCGGCTTCGCCCTCATGCGTCGGGAGGAGGCGAAGGCCTGGCTCGCGCCGCAGGGCGTCGGCCGGCTCTGGGGCGTCGGCAAGGCGGGCCAGCAGAGACTGGAGAAGCTTGGCTTCCGGCTGATCGGCGATCTGCAAGGCGTCGACGAATGGGCCGTCGCGGCGCGTCTCGGCGACGACGGCCGGCGTCTGTGGCGGCTCGCCCAAGGGATCGACGGCCGGAGGGTGACGCCGGACCGGGAGACGAAGAGCATTTCCAGCGAGACGACGTTCGATTTCGACGTCAGCGACCGGGAGGAACTGACGCGCGTGCTGCTCGCCCATTGCGATCGGGTGGCGAGCCGTCTGCGCAAGGCCGGTCTCGCCGCCGGCGGGGTGACGCTGAAGCTGCGCCTGCCGGATTTCAGCCTGCGCTCCCGAAGTCGCAGCGGCCTGCCCCGGACCCAGCTCGCGCCGAGGCTGTTCGCGGCCGCAAGGACGCTGCTCGAAGCCCAGCCCGAGGGGACGGCCTATCGGCTGATCGGCGTCGCGGCGGCCGATCTCGGTCCCGCCGACGAGGCCGACGAGACCGATCTCATCGACCGGAACGCCGGCCGGGAGAAGTCGCGCGAAGCGGCGATCGCGGCCTTGCGCGAAAAATTCGGCGCGGCCTCGGTCGAGCGCGGCCTCGCGTTTCGGGGAGGAAAGAGACGCTGAAAAGGCTTACGGCTGTTTGGCGCAAGCGGAGGCCGGCAGAATTTCGAGCTTGCGCAAGCGCGCCTTGAGCGCGAACGCGCCGTAGTCGAGCTTGAGGCTACCCGACACGCCGTTCTCGTAGAGATCGTAGGAAAGAACGTATTCGGGCGCCGAATCCTTGGAGGCTTCGTTGAAATAGGACACCACCACCGGCCAGCGGCGGACGTTCTTGAGCGCGGCCACGCTGTCTGCGTCCTCGCTGGGCTTGGTCGCCTCCTTGCCGATGATCGCCATCGTCGCGTAGATCTTTGAGCCCGTGTCGGAGCCGTCGTAGACCCGCGCCTGCACCACGCCGCCGCCCGCCTTGGCCGCTTCGATCAGCTTCTCGACATGCTGGGTCGGAAAGATGATGTCGCGGCCGAAGTCGATCGTCTTGGCCGCCGGCTGGGTCAGTTCGACCTTGACGTCGTCGTTCGCGCTGCGGGTCGCTGTGCCCGCGACAGGCGCGACGTCCTGTATCCCCTTGGTGTCGATCTTGAATTGCATCGACGCCCCGTCGGGGGCCTCGAATGACGACGCATTGACGTCCATGTCGATCGGGGAGCCCTCGCTACGCTCCATCTCGGTCATCTGGCGGAAACTGGACGTATAGCCGTCGCACGCCGATCCGCGAAACTCGTAGGCGATCATGCCCGTGGCGGCGACCGGCGTCTGGAGCGCAACCGAAGGCGGCGCGGTCGGATCGGCGAGCGAAATATCGTACGCCGCTCGGTGGGACGCGAGCGGGGCGGCCGCGACGGCGCCGGGGATGGCGCCGACGCAGGCGAGTCCAAAAGCGGCGCCGGCGAGCAATCTCAAAGCCATGATCTCTCCAGGGAACAACCTAAGTACATTTGCCGAGGTTTCCGGCGCTTTCGTGACGACGGTGGCACCCGGCGTCAGGGCGTCTCGCCGGGCGGGATCGGCCCCCAGGACTCGTCGAGCGGATTGGCCTCGTCGAGCGGATTGGCCTCGCCGAGCGGCTCCTCGTCCGCCTGCAACGCCGGTTCGTCGCTCGGCTGCGGAACGCCATAGCCCGCCGGAAGCTTGCCGTCGAACAGCCCGGCGGCCTGAAGCTCGTCGAGCCCGGGCAGGTCGCTGATCGCATCGAGGCCGAAATGGATCAGGAACTCCGTCGTTGTCCCGTAAGTGATCGGCCGGCCGGGCGCCTTGCGTCGGCCGCGCATCCGCACCCAGCCCGCCTCCATCAGCACGTCGAGGGCGCCCTTCGACACCGCAACGCCCCGGATCTCCTCGATGTCAGCGCGCGTGACGGGCTGATGGTAGGCGACGATCGCCAGCGTTTCGATCGCGGCGCGGGAGAGTTTGCGCTTCTCTTCGTCCTCTCGGGCCAGCAGCCACGACAAATCCGCGGCGGTGCGAAACGTCCAGCGCCGGGCGACTCGGACGAGATTGACGCCGCGGCCCGCGTAGAAGCGCTGCAACTCCTCCATGACCGACCCGACATCGGCGCCCTCGGAAAGCCGCGCGGCGATCGCCGCCTCATCCAGAGGCTCGGCCGAGGCGAATACCATCGCCTCGGCGATGCGCACATCCTCAGGCGTTGCACGAGGAACGATCGCGTCAAACAGCTGCGCGACGTTGCTTCCGGCTCTCATGCGGGACATCAGGCCATCTTTCCTAACGCGTTGAACCGACGTCATGCGACGGAGCTTTCGACATCGGCCGGCTCTGCGCGGCGAATCCACAGCGGAGCGAAGGTTTTGTCTTGCCTGATCTCGATCTTCCCTTCGCGGACGAGTTCGAGCGAGGCCGAGAACGAGGAGGCGCGGGCGCTGCGTCGCATGCTGGGGTCGAGGCAGGCGTCGAGGAGCCAATCGTCGAAGGCGGTCCAATCGACGCTCGCGCCGATGAGCCGCGCCAAAGCTTCACGCGCCTCGGCAAGCGACCACACCTCGCGCGCCTTGAAGCGCACGCGGGCGCGCGCGTGCTTTTGCGCCTGCCGCGCGTAGGCGGCGAGCAGGGCGTAGAGGTCCGTGTCCCAATGCGTTCGCCGCGCGACCTCGACGGCCTCTGGTTGGCCGCGGCCGAAGATGTCGCGCCCCAGCGTCGCGCGATCGAACAGCAACCCGGCGGCCCTGCGGATTGCCTCCAGCTTGCGGAGCCGTTGCGCGAGCGCCTCGGCCAGTTCGGAGGCGTCGGGCTCTGCAGCCTGCGGCGACGCCGGCAGCAGCAGGCGCGACTTTCAGAAAGGCGAGCCAGGCCGCCATGACGAGGTAGTCGGCGGCAAGTTCGAGCCTTTTCTTGCGTGCGGCCTCGACGAATAGGAGGTATTGCTCGGCGAGCGCCAGGACGGAGATGCGAGCGAGGTCGACCTTCTGCCGCCGGGCGAGTTCCAGCAGCAGGTCGAGCGGACCTTCAAACCCGTCCAGGTCGACAGTGAAGGCGGGATCGCCACTCGCCCGGTCCTGTTCGAAATCGCTGCGAAACGACGCCTCGGCGGGCACGAATCACCTCCACATGACCCATCCCTGTCTGACGCCGGCTTGCCGTGCCGGCAAGGCCGCCCCATGCGGCGTCAACAAGAGAGTGGTTATGCTCCCCGTGTCGGTGGGTTTAACGAAAATGAGTTAAATCAGCGAGCAATTCTGGTCCAAACCGAATTGCCTTACCTTGCGTTCGTTCGAGTCATGTTCCCAGGTTAACTATGCCCGTTGAGGTAAATTCCGCGAACTCCATCCAATGAAAACATTACGCATTGCCATGATGACGAGTTGGCGTAAGTTCACAACGTCGAACGGCAACGTCGTCTCGACCGAACGCTTCGCAGGGACCCGGTCCCGCCGCACCTTCCGGGCCCTTGCGGAGCGGGTCGAAATCGCTCCGGCGCTTCAGTAGCGTCGGAACAGGCTCACCATCCTGCCCTGCACCCGCACACGGTCAGGCCCGAAGATCCGGGTCTCATAGGCCGGATTCGCCGCTTCAAGGGCGATCGACGCGCCGCGCTTGCGCAACCGCTTCAGCGTCGCTTCCTCGTCGTCGATGAGCGCTACGACGATGTCGCCAGTCTCGGCCGTATCCTGCTTGCGAATGACCACGAGATCGTTCTCAAAGATGCCGGCCTCGATCATCGAGTCGCCCCGCACCTCGAGGGCGAAGTGGTCTCCGGCGCCGAGGAAATCCGGCGGCAACGCGATTGTCTCCATCCGCGTCTGGATCGCCGATATCGGCGTGCCGGCGGCGATGCGTCCCATGAGCGGCACCATGGCGGGTGGGCGCGCCTCATAGGCTGTGGTCTGCGGCTGTGCGCGGAGGCGGCCGAGATCGCCGTTGATAACGCTCGGCGAGAACTTTTGCGGCCGCGGCGCCGACACTGTCGCCGATTCCGGCAGGCGCAGCACCTCGATCGCCCGCGCCCGGTTGGCGAGACGGCGAATGAAGCCACGCTCTTCGAGCGCCATAATCAGGCGATGGATGCCGGATTTCGAGCGCAGATCGAGCGCGTCCTTCATCTCGTCGAAGGACGGAGGCACGCCGTCCTCCTGCAGGCGCTCATGGATAAAACGCAATAACTCGCTCTGTTTCTTCGTCAGCATGAAAAACTCCGATCCAAACGCCGCGACTCGAATGGCAGATCGAGTTCGGGATAGCTGCGGGCCGTAAACAAATCACGAACGCACGCTAGCTGTTCATGCTGTGTTCTGCAAGCGGAATCGGAAGGCTCGGTGGAACCCCGGAGCGGTGTAGCTGTAAAAAATATTTGGCGAGGCCGCGAAACATTGAGGACCCTTGGTTTCCCTGTTTCGCCAACGGGATAGCGCCGCGCCGCGCCAGATAATTGTCGTTGGCGATTGAGGACCCTTGGCTTGGCGCTCGCGTGGTACATACCGCGTTGTTTCGGCGCGCGTTTTTGGCTCTCACGGATTGAGGACCCTTTCGGGATTTTGCCGATTGAGGACCCTATTGAGGACCCTGTCCAAATCAGCGCGCCTCCGGCCCGTCATGCAGCGCCCCGGAGCGGCCGCCGCCGACCCCACCGAAGGGGGCCGCGCCCATGCGGCCGACGCCGGGGTTGATCATCCCGATCATGGAGAGGATGCCAGCCAGCTTCGCCTCAAGCGCGTCAACCGAGCCGGAGTTGACTTTGGGCGCGATCGGTTGCTCGAGTGCGGATTTCATCGCCGCCCCGGTCTCCTTAGCCTTCGCCTGGGCGTCGTCGAGGCTGCTGGTGTCGACCTTCATCGCCGAAAGCGCCCGGGCGTGCGCCGCCTCCGGATCGTCGACGAAGCCGCCACCCTCATAGACAAGCCGGGCTCGGCGCGAGCGCTCGATCGCCGCGTCGTCGATCCCACGCGGCCCCATCGGAATCCACCGCTTGATCGCGTCGTCCCACGGCCTGGCGTTCTCGTCGTGCGTGGGCGCGATCAAGGCGCCGACGCCATGCCCAAGTTCCCAGGCCGTCGCGAAGGCGCCCGACGGGCCGAGTTTATTCTTGAGAAACGCGCCGACCAACATCGGATTGTTCCACACCATCCCGGAGAGCCACGCCGAGGCGCCGAGCGCGGATGCGAGGATACCGGTGTTGATCTCGGGCGCCTTGTCGGTCGCGGTTGTTTCGATGTTGACCGCCTTGGCGAGCACGTTCATGGCGCCGGTTGCGCCGGGCATGATCGGCAGGCCGCCAGAGCGCAATAGGTTGTCGGTCTGGGCGAACAGGCCTTTTGCCGCCACTCCGGGATCGTTTTGCCGCGTCCGAAAGGCGTCCAGGCCCTCCGTTGCCCGAGCCAGCCCGCTGTCGCGATCGCTGCGCCATTGCTGGGTCGTCATCATGGCGGCAAATCTCGCGGTGGGAGGCGTCTGCCACAAGGAGGTGAAGAGCGCCTGGCGCTCGTCTTTGTCGGGGATGCCCTTGATGAGCGCCGGCATGATAATCTCGTTCAGCCACCGGTCTGGGTCGGTTTTAGCGAACTGCCAGTCCTTCAGCGCGCCGGGGTCGAGGTAGCGAATGTGACCGCTCTTCGAGCGATGGATTTTACTCTCGTCGAGCAGGCCAAGCTTCTCGAAACGCTCGGCGGTGCGGCCGTACATCGTGCTCCGGTAGACCTCGTTCTCGAACGATTGGATCGCGGTGCCGGCCATGGCGCCCCCCATCTCGTTCATGAGAGTCGTCGCTCCACCAATCAAGAAGCGTTGCGACAGATCGGGGGCGTATTGCCCGCCGACCTGCTGGAAAAACTCCTTCCAATCATCGGCCCGGATGGTCCCTTTGTTGACCAAAAATTCCGCGCACGGCAGTATCGAGATATTTATGAAGCGTGGGTTCATCCTTGAACGCGCCCGCCACTTCGAGGCTGACGCCAATGCTTTCAAAGCCCTGGTCGCCGCCTGGGATCTCGGCCCCGATGATCGTCTTTGCCTTCAAGAGGTCTGGAGCGGCCATGATCGTGTGTTCGGCGCTCCCGGTCTGTGCCCGAAAACGCGTGAGCATGTCGATGATCGAGGTTCGGCCATATTGAGGATACTCGGCCGTTAGCGCGCCTGAGGTTTTGTCGAAGGCCGCCATTTCCCCCGGCGACATCCCCGCCGTCTTCATGGCGATCTCAGCGTGCACGGCCGATGCGCTCGCGCCGCCCGCTTTGCGCAGCATGTCCGCGCCGGTTGCTGCCGCGACGAAGCCGATGCCAATGGATGCGGCCTGCTCCCAAGCCCCCCCGAGGCTCTCGACCGCCCTCTCATGCTCCTTGACCTTGCCGGTCGCCTTTTCGACCTCTCCCGCCTGCTCTTTGATCGGCGCGGCGCTGATCGACGACGCCGCCGCCCCTACGCCGCCCAGCGCGGCCCGATAGGAATGCGCCGCCTCGGCGGAGTGGACGATGTTGCGGCCATGCTCGACCCAGGCCGGCCGGGAGAGCACGCTCTCGACGTCCTCGGCCGCGCTGGTGATGCCGCCCATCGCCGCGGCCCAATTGTCGGTCGTATCGGAGATGCGCCCGAGCTGGTGTTCGTGATCGCTCCACATCGGCCGATCAAGCTCGGTGGCGACGCCCCCTTGGCTTCTTTCCCGAGCGCGTCGAGCGAGCCGGCGGCCTGTTTCATCGGCCCGGTCAATTTGTCGACCAAGCTCAGGATGACTTCAAGGCTCAGATTCGACGCCATCGTTCCCTCGAGCGTACTTCCCCGGTCGCTTCCCGGCGGGGCGTTGCGCCCCGGCTGGAGCTATCCGGCTTTTGAGGTTTCCATCGCGTAGCGGGCCGCGAACCGGTCGATGGAGGATTTGCTTGGAGCGGCGTCGCCAAAGACCTTTCGGCACTCGGCGACAATCCGAGAGTAGTGCATCTTTCCGAGCCGCGCGGCGATGAACGCCCGCAGCTCCGGCCGCGCATCGATCGGCGAGCGCGGGAAGCGGCGCTTTCCGGCCTTGACCAGACGGGCCGCGGCGAGCAGCTCGGCGTATTCCGCGGCCGGGATGGTGACTCTTTCCACAGAACCGAGAAGCCGCGTCTCGACCTTATTCAAACGTCGTTCAATGGGCTTTGACGCGGTCATTTCTCCCCCGGAGAAACGTGCGATTAGGGCAGGTAAGACGACGGCCGTCGCGAGTGCCGTCAGGCGAGGAAGGGCGTTACGAGAAGGTCGCAGCTCTGGTACCAGACGTTCGTCACCGGAACGACAACCCCCGGCGATCCCGACAGCCCCCCCGTCACGGAAACGGTTCCGCCCGTCACCTCCGCAATCGTCGTCGCCTTCAGCAGGGTCCGCGCGTCCTCCTCGAGCGAGGGCGGAACAACCAGGAGGTTCGGCCTTACGCCCAGAATGCTGCCCCGATCGCCGCGCAGCGTCATCATCGCCGCGCGAGCCGCTACAGCTCCTTCTCGCCGAGGCGCAAAAAAAGGGCCGCGCGAACGCGGCCCTGAAAAACGGCGAATTGACAGGCCAAAATCAGTTCATCTTCATTTCCGGCACGTCGCCCTCGACGATGAGGGCGGCGCCGGTCGCCTTCACGATATCCTCAACCGACACGCCCGGACCGCGCTCCTTCAGCACAAGCCCGCGCTCGGTCGGCTCGATCACCGCCATCTCGGTGACGATCAGGCTGACGCGCCGCGTTGCGGTCAGCGGCAACGTGCATTGGGGAACGATCTTGTGCGCGCCCTTTGCGGTGTGGACCATGCCGACAATGACGCTCTTGGCGCCCGCCACGAGGTCCATCGCGCCGCCCATTCCCGGCACCATTTTGCCCGGCACCATCCAGTTGGCGAGGTAGCCGCGCTCGTCGACCTGAAGTCCGCCGAGCACGGTCATGTCGAGATGGCCGCCGCGGATGAGGGCGAAGCTCATGGCGCTGTCGATCGAAGCCGCGCCGGGCATGGCGGTGACAAAGCCCCCGCCGGCGTCGGTCAGGTCCTCGTCCTCCATCCCTTCGGGCGGGCGCGGGCCGAGGCCGACGACGCCGTTCTCCGCCTGGAAGAACACGTGCATGTCCTTGGGCAGGTGATTGGCGACCAGGCTCGGCAGGCCGATACCGAGGTTCACCAGCATTTCAGGCTTGATTTCCTGGGCGATCCGCTTCGCGATGATGTCCTTGTCTTCCATCAGATTGCCCTCTCGAGAAGGTGGGTCACGAGCACGCCAGGCGTCTTGACGTCGTCGGGGGAGATCACTCCGACCGGCACGATGTGATGCGGCTCGGCGATGACGACCGCGCCGGCCAGGGCCATGATCGGGTTGAAGTTGTGGGCGGTCAGCGAATACTGGAGGTTGCCGTAGTAATCGGCCTGCTTGCAGCCAAGCAACGCAAAGTCGCCTTTGATCGGCTTCTCGAGCAGGTAGGGCTTGCCGTCGACCTCGACAATCTGCTTGCCTTTCTCCACCACTGTGCCGATGCCGGTGGCGGTCAGCACGCCGCCAAGGCCCGCGCCGCCGGCGCGAATGCGCTCGACCAGCGTACCCTGCGGCACGAGTTCGACTTCGATCTCGCCCGAGATCATCTTTTTCTGCGTCTCGGGATTGAGGCCGATATGCGAGGCGATCAGCTTGCGGACGGCGCCCGCGGTGATGAGCTTGCCGATGCCCTTGCCCGGCATCGCGGTGTCATTGGCGATGACGGTCAGGTTCTTGATCCCGCGTTTCACCATCGCGTCAATCAGCCGATGGGGCGAGCCGACCCCCATGAAACCGCCGATCAGGCAGACCGACCCGTCGGGAATGAGTGCGGCCGCCGCTTCGGCGGATAACGCGGTTTTCATGCTTGCCACCCCTGTGTTGCGGCGCGCTGGCCCGCGCGCGCCCAGATCCCTAGACCAATTTCGGCGGAAGCGGAATGCGGACGAGCCGCAGCCGATTGTCGCGGGCGCCCTCTTTCCGCCCCAATCTCGCCGCCCGGCCAGACAGATGTGTGACGGTTGACCTGATTGTGCGTTCGGGCGCATCTGACCCGTGCTCTATGTCCGGGCGCGAGAGGACGTTCGCCGATGAGAGAGCCGGTTTCCCCCGCGGCCATGTGGGACGAGCGCTACCGGCCGGCGTCCTACGCCTACGGGCTCGAACCCAACGCGTTCCTCGTTGGCCAGTGCAACGAGATGATGTCGGGCATGCGCGCCCTCGTCCCCGGCGACGGCGAGGGTCGCAACGGGGCGTGGCTCGCAAAGCAGGGGTTTGAGGTCGATACGTTCGATCTTTCCATCTTCGGCGTCGCCAAGGCGAAGGCGCTCGCCTCGGACCGCGGCGTGAGCGTCAACGCGGTCCAGGCCGACGCCCTCGCATGGAACTGGCCCGTGGCGCGCTACGACCTGATCGCCCTGATCTATCTGCATCTCGTCGAGCCCGAGCGGCGGATCGTCCACGCAAAGGCGCTGAAGGCGTTGAAGTCCGGCGGCCTTATCGTGCTGGAAGCCTTCCGCCCGGAGCAGGTCGCGCGCCACGCGGCCGGCGCGCGCGGCGGCCCCCGCGATCCGGCGCTGCTTTATTCCGTCGAGGCGCTGCGGGAGGATTTCGCGTCCGAGGAGATTGTGCTCCTCGAGGCCGCCGAGGCGCGGGTGGACGAAGGCCGTCTGCACGCAGGCGAGAGCGCGGTCGTGCGAGCCGTCGTGCGGAAAGGCTGAGGGGAGGCGATTTCATCACAAAGGCCATAAAGAGACACGAAGCCCATTTGACCTTTGTGTCCTTGGTAGTGAAAAACGGCGCTACCCCACGCGCTTCACCCCGGGCGGCTTCCAGGTTCCCTGCCCGAGTGGGAGGATGGAGGGCGCGGTCGTCTTCGGCCAATAGAGGCGCATGACCATATAGATCGAGCCTTCCGGCGCCGGCAACCAGTTCGCTTCCTTGTCCGGGCCGGGCGAGGCGTTCTGGATATAGATCGTGATCGAGCCGTCCGGGTTCTTTTTCAGGTCTGGCAGCATCGGCGAGTTGATCAGATAGCGGTCGATCGGGTTCTTGACCAAAAGCTGCGTCTTGCCGTCGTACATGGTCACCGACCAGAAGGCGTTGACCGGCGGCAGGCCGTCGGCCGGGAAGGTCAGCGTGTACTTGCGCTTTCCGTCGAGCGGTCGGCCGCGATCGTCGGTGCGGGCGAAGGGATAGGCCGCTTCGATCGGATCGTTGGCGTAGATGCCGCCCTTGGCGACCGCGGCCCGCTTCAGCCAGTCGCCGTTGAAGGCGGCGGCGTCGCCGCCCGCGAGGCCGATCCGCCAGCCATTGACGCTTTTGCCCGAGAGATTGACCACATCGTCGATCCGGCGGTCGGCCATCTTCATGCCGACCAGAATCTGCAGCCGGTCGTCGAGCCTGAGCGAATCGAGGCTGAACGGCTTGCCCGCTTCGACGCCGATCTTGGCGAGGTCGGCGCGGATGGCGTCCTCGTTCTGCATCGGCGGCATGAATTGCATCATGAATGCCAGATAGTCGAAGAACTTCGTCTTCGCGAGGTCGTCGTCGATCTTGGGGAAGTCGATCGCCGGCGCCGCGGGCGGGGCGGCCTGATTGAGAAAAGCCGAGAGCGGCCGGGCCTTGTAGCCGTCCTGGACCTTGATCACGTTGTCCATGTCGGCTGCGTTGAGGAGCTGGGTGCGGAAGATGGCGAGCGAGTGCTGCGAACTGCACTTGAACGCTTTCTTCACGCCGGCCGGGGTGTCTCCCCTCCAGTTCGGGCCGACGACCAGGTAGTCGCCGGCGTCGCTGCCGGTCGCGCGCGAGCCGATATAGCCGTAATTGTAGGTGCTGCTGTCGATCAGCTGAACCGAGTAATAGCGCTTGGGGTCGACCGCGGGGACGCTGATGACGATCGGCTCCGCCCGCAGGTCCAACCACAGCATCGAATAGGGCGTGTCGGCGTTCGGGGTGACGACCGCGGTGTCCTTGTAGGTGAACAGTTCATGGCTGTTGGCGATGGTGTTGAACGGCGCCTTGTACTGGCTAGAACTCCTTGTCGATCACGAACTTGTACATGACAGCGTAGTTCATGACGATGGGCAGGCCGTAGGCGAAGCCGTTCTGGGCGATGTCGATTGCTCCGAAGAAACCGGGCCGGGCGTTTTGCGCGAGCGCCGCGCCCGGCAGCGCGGAAGTGAGCGCGCCGGCGGCGCCGAAGCGAAGGAGATCGCGTTTCGTCAGCATGGATAGCCCCAAGGCCTGAAATGAGCGGCGGCAGACAAGCACGCCGCGACCGCTGCGGCAATGCGGGCGCCCATGGAGGGAGCGCGTCTCCCGCTCCCTGGACGGGGGACGCCCTTCCGATTGACAACGCGACAAGGCTTACCCCGCCAGCTCGATCCGGATTGGCGTGTGGTCGGAGGCCTTGTCGCGTCCCCGCATCGCCTTGTCGATCGCGACCGATTGCAGGCGGTCGGTGGCTTGCGGCGACAGGAGCAGATGATCGATGCGGATGCCGTTGTTTCTTTGCCACGCGCCGGCCTGGTAGTCCCAGAAGGTGTAGAGCCCTCCGGCGTCGGTCGTCGCGCGCAGTGCGTCGGTGAACCCAAGCGCCATCAGTTCGCGAAACTTCTCTCGCGTCTGCGGCAGGAACAATGCGTCGCTGGTCCACATCTCGGGATGAGCGGCGTCCTTCGGCTCGGGGATGACGTTGAAGTCGCCCGCGAGCACGAGCGGCTCCTCGTATTCTAGGAGCTTCCGAGCATGGCGGATCAGCCGGTCCATGAAGGCGAGTTTGTAGGGATATTTTTCCGTGTCCGGCGGGTTGCCGTTCGGCAGATAGATGCTCGCGAGCCGAACGACGCCCTGATCGGTCGGGATGACCGCTTCGATATAGCGCGACTGGACGTCGGCCTCGTCGCCCGGCAGGCCGCGCGCCGCCTCCAACGGGCGCTTCGACAGGATCGCGACGCCGTTGAACGCCTTCTGTCCGTGGGTCTCGACGTTGTAGCCGAGCGCTTCGACCTCGGCGCGCGGGAACTGCTCGTCGAGACACTTGATCTCCTGCAGGCAGAGCGCGTCGGGGGCGACCTCCGCCAGATAGTCGCAGAGATGACCGATCCGCTGGCGGACGGAATTGACGTTCCAGGTGGCGATGCGCAAGGCGCGGGGCTCCTTCGGGATGCGCCTTCCGGGTTATCGCGTTATGGGCGCAACCGGAAGGGGAGCCGCCAGAGGCGCCTGGCCGTCCGTTGAATTTGCCAGATTGCGCGCGTGTCGTCTATCGTCTTCGTCTACGGCCTACCCGCCATCGGGCAGTGGCTGGTTGGCGCGGCGGATGGGGCCGCGAGAGCGGGGAGGAAAGATGAAGGGCGATCGTTTACTGTTTGCGGCGGTCATGCTGTCGGTGTCGACAGCGCCGGCTTTGGCCGCCTGGCCGTACGATTCCATTGTCTCGTTCGGCGACAGCCTTTCGGACGTCGGCAATCTTTTTCTCGAGACGGGGGCGCCTGGAGCGCCGTATTACGACGGGCAATTCAGCAATGGTCCGATCTGGCTCGAGGATCTCGCCAGCAAGATGGGCCTTCCTGCGCCCGAGCCGAGTCTGGCAGGAGGAACCGATTACGCCTTTGGCGCCGCGACGACAGGCTATGCCGCCACGAACTTTCCGTTTGTCCCGAATCTCGTGCAACAGGTCGCCGAGTACACCGCAACGACCAAGGGATCCTCCAACACTCTTTACACCTTCTCGATCGGCGCAAATGACCTGTTTGGCGCAATCGGCGACGTCGCCGACGGCGGCATCAAACCGTTGCAGGCTTTCGGCTACGCCAAGGGCGCCGCGGCGATTGTCGCGACCGAGGCAGGCGATTTGCAACAGGACGGCGCGACCGACCTCGTCCTGTTCGACGTGCCGGACCTCAGCAAGACGCCGGACATGCTGGCGCAGGCGGCCGACATCTCGGCAACCGACGGTCCGCTTGTCGCCGACTTGTTCCTTGCTTTCGTCCAGACCCTGTCGGCCTATTTCGACGCTCAGGTGCTGGAGGATCTTGCGCCGGTCGAGGCGGACGGGCTGACGGTCCATGACCTCGGCGCGTTCAAGCTCATGGACCAGATCGTCAAGGATCCTGGCGCCTATGGTTTCAGCAACGTGACCGACGAATATCTCGCGGCCTGCGGGAGCGATCCGTCGTGCCTCAACTCGAACGGCTATCTCTTCTGGGACGCCGTCCACCCGACCTCGCAGGCGGGCGAGCTCATCGCGGCGGACGCGTACGCGAAGGTCATTCCGGAGCCCTCGACCTGGGCGATGATGGCGATCGGCTTCGCCGGCCTCGGCCTGGCTGGCGCTCGCGCCGGCCGCCGAGGGCGGGCGGCGAATGCGAACGCTTTGTCCTGAAGCCGATTGGTCGGGCGCCGGGCCGCCTTTCGTCTTGAGGTTCTTCGCGACCAATCCTTGAGCGCGGCCACACGAGGTTGCAGACCGGCGGCCGGGGCCGACGCTGGATCTCGGATGGGAATGAAAACGCCGCCCCACCGGGCGGCGTTTCCGAACCTCGAAGGGCGCGAGTGGTTAGATCGCGACCCTGGCGGTCTTCCTAGACGTGCGGACGCCCGCGTATCCGGGCGCCGCGAAAACCCGTGACGCCGTCGTCGCGTTCCGATTTCCGGGCGTGAATCGAGCGTTTTCAAAGGGTTCCGGCGGATTTTCCGGGCGACGACATGGACGATGGCCGCCGCGCATGGCCCCGGTGCGGGACGCCGCCGGCCCCAAGGGGCGGGAAGGGACATGCCCGTCTCACCCGGCATTGTCGCGGCCACCGCCGCCGTCGCGGTTAAGATTTCCGGGCGTGAATCGAACGTTTTCAAAGGGTTCCGGCGGATTTTCCGGGCGACTGCATGGACGGTGGCCGGGCGTGGCCCCGGCGGTCGGACGCCGACGGTCCCAACGGGCGGGACGGGACAGGCCCGCCTCGTCCGGCATTGTCGCGGCCACCGCCACGGTCGCGGTTAAGAGTTCCGGGCGTGAATCGAACGTTTTCAAGCGCTTCTGGCGGATTTTCCGGGCGACGGCATGGACGATGGCCGCCGCGCATGGCCCCGAGGCGGGACGCCGACCGCCCCAACGGGCGGGAAGGGACACGCCCGTCTCGTCCGGCATTGTCGCGGCCACCGCTGCCGTCGCAGTCGAATTTCCGGGCGCGAATTGAACCTTTTCAAGGGCTTCTCGCGGATTTTCCGGGCGCCCCTCGACTGCCGAGCGCGGGCGCCAGGGCAAGAACCCCATGGCGAGAGCCGAGCGTCCCGGCCCATGCTCGAGGCCATTCTGGCGTTTTGCGTCGTCTGCGTCTGTCGAAGTCGTCATACCCATGGAGGCGGGCGCGCCGGGTCGCGGCTCTGGCCTGTCGCGTTTACGGAAGGTCGCTCCGCTCTCCGTTCCGAGCTCGGGTCGCCCGTGACCGGCGATAACGGAAACTGCGCCGATCGTGCTGCTGCCTTTCATCGCCCTCGCCGCCTCATGCGCGTTCCGAAATCGCCCCCGCGTAAGAAACGCGATTGCGACCTGAAA
>CAVPXF010000022.1:0-4307 GCA_963709655.1 uncultured Alphaproteobacteria bacterium | reverse complement strand
CGTCCGTCGACCGAGGACGTGGCCGGCTTCGCCGCCGCCGCCGGCGTCCTCACCGCCGTCGGGGGACGCACCGCGCATGCCGCGGTCGTCGCGCGCCAGATGGGCAAGGTCTGCCTGGTCGGCTGCCGGTCGCTGGTCGTCGACGAGGGGCGCGACGCGGCCTCGCTTGGAGAGAGGCCGGTGCGGGAGGGCGACTGGATCGCGCTCGACGGCGCGACCGGCGAAATCTCGCTCGGCCGGCGCGCGACGATCGCCGAGGACCCGCCCGAGGCGGCCGTCGTCCGCTGTTGGCGAGAGGAGGCTTTTTAGAGCGAAGCGGCATGGCGGCCGCGCCGTCTTGGCGATGACAACGATTCCTCCTTCTCCAGCACGCTGGGGAAGGGGTCCGCGCGACGATTTGAGATATGTGACCGTCGTGGACGTTGATCCGGCGACCGCTTGCCCCGGTCGCTTCGCTGGCTTGACCCCTATCGGGGTTTGATTCATCAACCGGTTGATTATCACACTGAATTCGCGTATACTGCGCATAATACGTAATGTGGAGATTGTATGGACATGATTACGGTGACAGCGGCCGAGTTTCAGCGGCACTTTGGCCGTATCAGGACGAAGCCCTGACCCAGCCGGTGACGATCAGCCGAAACGGCCGCGAGCGCGTGGTGATGATTTCGGTCGACGAATATCGCAGGCTCAAGCGCCGCTGTCGCGAGGTCATCAAGGTGGAAGACCTGAGCGACGCCGAGGTGGCGCAGATTGGGCAGGGGAGAATGGACCCTCGTCACAACCATCTCGACGCCGAACTGAAATAGGCCGCGCGTGCCGCTCCCCGCGCCCGAGCTCGGCCTGGTCATCTCGTATGCCTATCTGTGGAATTCGGAGTTCGAAAAGGGGCAGGAGGAAGGACTTAAGGACCGGCCGTGCGCGCTTGTGCTGTCGTCGCGCGACGAGGGCAGCGACAGCATCGTTGCGGTCCTTCCCGTGACGCACAGCCCGCCGGAGCGCCCCGAGGAAGCCGTCGAGGTTCCAGCCATCACCAAGCGGCGGCTCGGTCTCGACGAAGCCCGGTCCTGGATAGTCGTGAGCGAAATAAGCCACTTCGTGTGGCCCGGCCCGGATCTGCGTCCGGTCTCGCACGCGGAGCCGCAGCGCTTCGAATACGGCTTTCTGCCGCCGGCGCTGTTCCGTCAGGTTCTTGAGCGTTTCGAGGCGTGCGCCGCTGCCCGGCGGCTGGGCGCCGTGCCGCGCCCTGAGTGAGATGCGCGCATGCGGCGACGGGCGCAGCCGTCACGTCGGAGATGCGCCGGTTGGCCAGAGTTCAACGCTGGGTCGTTGAGTACGAAGGAACCTCTTTATTGCCAAATATGCATTAGACAGCATATTCTCTTGACAGCATTATTGGCTTGTGGCAGGATTGTGAGCATATGGAATGGGACGTGAGGTTCGACCCTGCCTTTGCTGCCGAGGCAAAGGCATTCGCACGAGCTGTCCAGCTTGAAATTGCGGCGCCGGCGGGTCTCCTACGTCAATTTGGACCGCAGCTTCGACGGCCGCATTGCGACACGCTGAAGGGGTCGAAGCACGCGAACATGAAGGAACTGAGATTCAGTCTGGCCGATGGCGAATGGCGGATTGCCTTCGCCTTCGACCCTGAGCGATCCGCGATTCTCCTGGTCGGCGGCAGCAAATCAGGTGTGAGCGAGAAGCAGTTCTACAAGGACTTGATCCGGGTGGGCGGATGCCAGGTTCTCCGCCCACCTGAAAGCACAATCGTTGAAAGACGGAGGAAAAAAATGACGGTCACGCTCGAAGAGTTCACCAAGGACTTCACGCCCGAGGAGCGCGCGCAGATCGCCGCGCGCACGGCCGCGCTGATCGAGGAAGAATTAACGCTGCGTGACCTGCGGCAGGCGCAACACCTGACGCAAGAGCGCATGGCCGAGCTGATGGGGGTGGAACAGGAAAACGTGTCGCGGCTGGAAAGGCGCGCCGACCTTCTGCTGTCGACCCTGAGCAGCTACGTGGCCGCCATGGGAGGCAAGCTGCGGCTGGTGGCGGAGTTTCCTGACCGCCATCCCGTGGCAATCGCCCTTGCCGACATCACCGGCAAGGAGCCGCTGAAGCCGCGTCAACGCGGCCACAGGGCGAAGGAACAGGCCCCGGCCGGGGGATGAGGTCAATTCGCGTATCATAATTGACAGCGTCGATTATTTGCTGTAGCATAAAACATTATATGGCCATTGTGTACGACCGCGACAAAAGCGCCAGGAACGTCGCCGAGCGCGGTTTGTCGTTTGATCTCGTGGGGGAGCTCGAATGGCACACGGCTTTGCTGCGGGTCGATGCGCGCCGCGATTACGGCGAGGTCCGCATTCAGGTGCGGGCGATGATGAAGGGCCGACTATACGCGGCGGTCGTCACGCCGCGCGGCAGCGACTTACGCGTAGTCAGCTTCCGCAAGGCCAACAAACGAGAGGTGAAGGCTTATGAAGAGGCAAAAAGGTGATGACCTGGCTTCACGGCCGGATGAGGACAACCCTGAATGGACGGCCGAGGATTTCCGCAATGCACTCCCGGCATCGGAAGTGCTTCCGCAGTTCATCGGCGAAGCCGCGACAGAGGAACTGATAAAGCGGAGTTGGGGCCGTCCCCGGAAACCCGATCGTAAGATCAATCAGACGCTGCGGCTCGATGCCGACGTGCTCGCGGCCTATCGCGAGCTCGGGCAAGGCTGGCAGGGGCATATGAACCAGGTGCTCCGGGAGCACATGCCGCATCGGCCGAAATAGGGCGCGCTATTTGTGTAAGGTTGTGTGGGCCGGTTCGAACGCGGATAAATAGTGCAACATAAGGACGTTATGTTACTGTATTGTTCGCTAACACCACAGGCGCTTGCGTTAGGCTGACCCCGTTTTTGTGACGAGATACGAGCTTATGGCCGCCGCCAAACCGACAACGAGCTGGGCTTCAGGACGGCCGACTTCTCGACCTTCGGTGATGTGCCGCGCCTCTTCCGACGCATAGCCCCAGATTTTTGGTAGTGCCTGGTCAAGCGGCGGAGGAACCAAGTTTGGGTATCGCTTAAGGATTTCTCCCAAAGTCGCTTTCGGGTCATTCACCAGATCGCGAGCGATGCATTCGAGCGCTCCCATAGCGTGAAACGCCGCACCTCGCGCATTCGGCTTTGGCCGCTCAGAGAGGCATCCCAGCGCTACCCGGATGTTTTCAGCGGCGGTTCGACGCCCGGACGCTTCCACCTCTCGCTCTGCCGTTGATACGATCGCCTCAAAAGCGTCATCGCCACGAACCACAACTTTTCCATGGACAAGCTGCCAGCCCAGGCCTTCCTCACGAAAAATCCTGTTCATCTCATCCGCGAATTGCTCCGCTGTGTTCCCGAAGCCGTCCTTTTGAGACATTGCGGCCCACAGCTTCTCGATGGCGTCGTAGACGCGGAACCACTCGCATTCGTCAATTAGCGCGGTGACTTCGTCCCAAATGTTGGGGTACTCGCTCCAATTGTTCCGGTCTGGCGCTGTCCTGAGCGCGAGACACAGAACGTTGCGAACCTCTGACGGCTTCCATCCTAACTCGCGCGCCGTCCCTACCACAGCAAACCGAAGACCTGCCGGGGCGTCCTCCCATGTCGCGATTTCTTTCGGTCGTGCGAAGTTATGTCGCTGTGAGAAGTTGCCGCTATTGGTCATAGCTACGCGCCCGCGAGCTAGTGTTACTCATATCGCCACCCGCTCCACCTCGTCGAGCGTCACTTCCTCGGCGCGGCGATCATAGAGCTGCGTCGTCCGGGTGCCGGCGTGGTTCGCCATCTGCGCGGCGCGCTCAAGCGTCCCGCCGTTCTTGAGGTAGGCGGTGACGCCCGTCGCCCGGAACGTGTGGTTGCCGATCTTGGTGGTGATCTCGGCCGCCCGCGCGCGCCTCTGGATCATCGCATAGGCGTTCGCCTGGGGCAGGGGATTGCCGGTGAGCTGGCCGGTCGCGCGGCTGTAGGTCTGAAACAACAGCGTCGTCGGATCGCTCGCGAGCCCCGCGCCGTCGATGTACGCGTGCAAATAGGATTCGAGATTGTGATGGCACGGCATCGCGTGCTGCTTGCCGCCCTTCTCGTGCAAGAGCACCCATAGCCGGCGGTTCTGCGTGAACACGTTCTCGACGCGCATGCCGATCGCCGCGCCGATGCGCGCAAACGAATAGTCCATGAGGCCGATCAAGCAGCGCTGGAGGAAGAGAGGAGAGCCCAGCTTTCGAGATGTCCGGCATCCCCTGGAATGAGCCAGCGGGTAGGGCGCGTC
>CAVPXF010000021.1:0-5961 GCA_963709655.1 uncultured Alphaproteobacteria bacterium | reverse complement strand
AGCGCGGGCCCGGTCGCCGGCCGCGCCGGGGCGGTCCAAATTGTCTCCGCCGACCGACCGACTGCTGCTCCGGACCGCGTTCGATTGCCTGCGCGGGTTCGTCATTCACGCCTGTCAGAAAGGGGCACGCAATAGCGGCCATTGGTCGTCGGCTGGGCGAACAGCTCATATCCGACTGACTTCCGCCGTTCCCAGCCGGTCCCGCTACGCGAGGAGTGCGCAAGAAAGGGGCGCTCGTTGGCGGAATGGCGAACGGCTCCTATCCGACCCTTTGCAGCCCTTCCCGTACATCCGTTCGACCCGTTCCTGCCCTTCTGAGACGATCCCATGAACGGGCGGATGCCGGAACGCGCGTTAACTGAAAGCAGAGGCCCCCGCTTCTTTTTGATGTGGATCAATGTTTGGGCGCGGCCCTTAGGCGCAATGTTTGCATCGTTAACAAAGTCTGAATGCGCGACGCATTGCAGCGCGCCGCGCCGACAAGAAGGGGGTTCCGATGAAAGGTCGTCTCTTGGTGACGGTGGGCGCGGTTGCTGCCGCAACCGGGGCGATGATCGCCTTTCCGCCGGTAACCCTGGCTCAGGCGACTGCGGCATGGCCCGGAGTCATTATCTCGGTCAGCGGCTCCGCCACGATCTCGACCGAGGGCATGCCTGCTGGCGGCGAGATCTGGGCGGAGTGGTATTCCCTGCCGCCGGGGAAAGCCGTCGACGAACTCGGGGACGGCGGCGAAGTGGGCCTACGTCGAGACGACCATTCGTGGTTCCGCCGTCGTGAGTGGAGACCCCGGTCCGATGTGTCATTACCTCAGCGCTGGAGGAGTCCCGGCGGACCGCTCCGAACGCGTCGCGGACCCCGGCGATGTCGAGGTCTGCAATTACGCAAATCTGCCGGGCGCTCGAACGGAGAATCGCGGCTCTGAGCCGTATGTCTTCGCGGGATTGGCTGTCGGCGGCCCTTGGGTCGAGGGGATGGAGGACTCCGCCGAACAATATCTCAAGGCCAATGGGCTCGCCAAAGCGGCGCAGGTCAATTCGTCGGAGTTTCGCGAAGCGGAAAAGGAAATCCTGAAGTCGGGGGCGATGACGGTCGTGATCCGCAACGTCACGCTGCCGCCGGGCGGCCGAATCCTGACGAAGGATCGCTATCCAACCTTGCGAATGGTCGAAAGCGGCCAACTGAGCCTGGGCGTCGTTCCCGAAGGTTCCGACCCGGCCGCCGCGTCGAAGACCTTGGCGACGTTTGACATGATGAAGTGGGCGCCGGCGGACGCCGGAGAGCAGATCGTTCTGGCGAACCGCGGCAGTCAGCCGACGCAGTTCGTCGAATGGGTCGTCGCGCCGGTTCAGGGCGCGGGGCCGTAGATTGAGGGCTGCGGGCGAATCGTCGCGTAGCGTTGGGGACGATGATGGAAAACATCCTGTCTGGATCGGGCGGCGTGACCGACGCCTCTGACAATAAACCGTTCAAGGTTGCGATCATCGGGGGCGGGCCGGGGGGGTTGTTCACAGCTTGGCACTTGGCGGCCAGAGCGGGCTTGAGCTGCGAAGCGACGGTGTACGAGGGAGATGTGCGCCTCGGGGGAAAGATCAAGACCTGCCAGTTTGCCGGCGTGGGCCCCTACGAGGCGGGCGCCGCGGAAATTTACGACTACTCTCGTTTAGGCCCCGACCCACTCCATGATCTCATCGTCAACGAGCTGGGTCTGCAGATCAAGTATATTTCCGGCGGACCCTGCGTGATCGATGGCAAGATCATGGTCGAGACGGAGGATCTCGCCAAGCCGTTCGGAGTGCGGGCCCGCGACGAGGCTCTGTCTTTTCGCAAGCGCTGTGCGGATCTGCTCAATCCCGAAGACTACTACCTCTCGGTGGCGGAGGAGGACAACGCCCACCCGTGGCTCAAAATTCCAGGCGACGTTCTGCTCGAGCGAGAATTCACCGACGACGTCGCGCGTCGCTACATCCGGGCCATGGCCCACAGCGACGTCGCCGCGGACCCTCACAATGCCAACGGCCTCACCTTTCTCAAGAACGTTCTGATGGATGTCGATGGCTACATGGACATCTTCGCCGTCGTGGGCGGCAACGAACAGATCATGACCCGGTTGGCCGAGGAGCTCGACGCCGAGATCCGCTTGAATGCGAATGTGACCGCAGTCGAGCCGCTAGCCGATGGAACGTACCGACTGGAGATGCAGGTGAACGGTCACGAGGAGACGGTGACCGCGGACTACGTCGTCGTCGCGCTGCCTTTGACTGCGCTGTCGAGCATCCACTGGCGGTCGGAAGCCCTCGAGATCGCGATGGACAAGCACGTCGGCTACTTTGACCGGCCCGGGCATTACATTCGCGTGACCTTGTTGTTCAAGCGGCCTTTCTGGCGCGAGCACATCGCGACAGACTGGTGGATGCTCGACGCGTTCGACGGATGTTGCGTCTATGACGAAGGCACGCGTTACGACTACGGCGATTATGGGCTCTTGGCTTTTCTCATCGCGGGAAACGCGGCGCTTTCGTTGACGAACGTGTCCGACGAACGCATAGAGCAGCTCTGCCTGGACGCGTTGCCGCCGGAATTGGCGCTTGGCAAGGAGTTGCTGTTGGACCGGCGGATCCACCGGTGGGTGGGGTCGGTCAGTGCGATCCCCGGCGGCATGCCCGTGCGTCCGCGCGGAATAAACCATCGTCCGGAGCCCGTTGCGGGCGCCGCACCTCGTCATGGTCGGCGACTATATGTTCGACGCGACAATCAACGGGGTCATGGACTCGGCGGAGGTGGCGACCGACATCATCGTCGCCGACGTTCTCAAGCGGCGTCGCCAACAGCCGCAGAGCGAGGCCATCAGACATGAGCCGACCGCCGACGCGCTTAATGCAGCGCTGGAGCACGTCGAAGAATTGATGTCCGCGCCATCCGTGACGGACATCTTGAAGGCTACGTGGGGGCTCGAACCAGGCGCCAAGCTGCTACATGTCGGCTCCGGGGCCGGATCCATGGTCGCAGCGCTGAGGGCGCTCGGTTTTGACGCGACGGGAGTCGAGTGCAATCGCGAGGCTCGCCTCGCGACCCCCGCCGAGATCGCCGGGCACAACCTCTTTTGCGATTTCGCCCACCTGCCTTTCGAGAACGAACAGTTCGACGCCGTCATCGAGACGGGGCTCTACCGAACGCCGCCGGGCAGTTTGGAAAATGCGATTTCGGAGCTTCATCGCGTGACGAGGAGCGGCGTTGTTCTCGGATCCGTGACGACGGACCTCGTGATCGATGTCATCGAACGTTTCAACCTGCTTCAGGATGCGCGGGTCCTGTGCTCACGTTGGGACTGGGCGGAAAAGTTCTACGCCGCGGGATTTGCGCACGCGCTGTTCGATCGTTCGCGTCTCGGCGAAGCGTGGGAGAAGGCGCAGGCGCCCGGGGGCGTGCTCAGCCAGTGGTACGAAGACTCCGAAAGCCTGCTCTATTGCGTCTACGAACCAGCGTCGAAGCCTCGCTTGCCAAGAGCCGAGGCGACGCCCGCAGCCGACGCGAAGGCCGAGAATTTGGAGCTCGTCGCGCTCTCTTGATCGGAGACGCTCCGGAGATTTCACCGGGTGGCGAGCAAATGGGATGTCGAGATCATGCCAAGCTTCCTCGCTAATGAGGTCGAAACCACGATCCTGCCGCAGGCGTGGCGGATCGAGTTCGCAGAAGGCTCGAAGACCTACCCGGACGGTGTCGAGACGATCGAGATCGCGGAGCCTCGGGACGTCACAGCCGTGTTGGTTCCGATGGCGCCGTCGGAGGCGCTTGCGCAAGATGGCCCCCATAACGGCATATTGACAGTGGTGTGGATGCCGCCGGGCGTCAATACGCCCGCCACCATCGAACGCGACGCCGATGCGTGGATGCGCGGCGCCGGCGCACAGAGAAAAGAGGCGAGCGTGCGCGCGGAAGTTCGTACGATGCGGGTTGTTTGGGACCAAAGTCGGGCTGTGATCTACGCGAGCCCCAGCGACATCGGCTGGGCGCTCGACGCGATCGTCCGGTTCACCGTCGCGCAAAAAGAGACGCTCGCATTGGAAGAGACCATGAAGTCGACGTGGGCTTCGATAGGGCTGGACGCCGCCCTGACTCACGCCGTGTCGCGGCGACACCAGAAAATGCAGCGGCACGTTAACGAAATGACCGAGGTTGCGACGCGGATGAAGATGGCCTGGCTGCGCGTCATGAGAAGCCTTGAGCAATTGGATCCGGCCCTCGCCCTTCCCTCCAAGCGGCTTTTCGCCGAGCTTGTCGCCGCTGCGTCCCTATATGATCGAATGGAAATGTTGGAGGAACCGGTCCAGTTCGCGTTGGATCACTATGAAATCTCCAACACGCGTTTGATCGACACGAATCTCGCCCGCGAGGAGCGCATCAATTCCATCTTCGGGTATGGGTTCATCGCCATGCTCCTCGTCCTTCAGATCTGGATCATGTTGCCAGGTCGGTAGGCAAGGCCGCCGCTCGAACCGGCCCGAACACGGATGAGACGCCCGTCCGAACCGGGACAAAACACGACTCAAGACGACTTCGAGTTTATGCCGATGCGCGTAACGATTTTGAGTGTGGCGGGCTTGCTGCTGACGAATGCGAGCTTCGCCGGCGTCCTGGAGACCGACGAAGAGATCCGGCAGGCGATCATCGGAAACACGGTCTCGGGAACAGAGGATGGAAAATCCTATACGGAGTATTACCGACCCGACGGCTACGTCCATGGGGAAGACGCGGAAGGACCCTATGTCGGAGAGTGGCGCGTTGCGGGACGCGAATTTTGCACGCGATACTTCGACGAGGATCACTCCGTCAGCGCCTGGGAATGCAAGGGCGTCGACATCGCAGGACCTCACTTTGCATGGATAGAGGATGGCGATCGCTACAAGGCGCAGCTCGTCCGGGGAAACCCGAACAAGTTGTAGGGCCGGTCAGTCAAGTCCGGCTCAACCCTCGGCGCTGTCGTGCAAGCAACGTCCGCTCCGGGCGGTCTCTGCGCCAAGAGGTAAGGCCCGCCTACCGACCCACTTGCGCCGAGCGCGGTCGCGATCTGCAACAGCCGAAATACCTCGGCTCAAGGCCTTCGGCCGTTCCCGACGAACATCCGTTTCAGGCGAGACACCGCCGCCACGATCCGCGCGGGAAAGTTCCTTGTCGGCAAATCTGCAACGTTCCCCTGTGCGATTCAGTTGCACAGACGTGCGCAAGCGCCATTCCGACCAGCCCTCGACGGACGATGGCTGGCGCGCGTGCCGATCCGCGCGCTGACGACGGAAGCCGCCGACGTCGTCGACGTCTGGGCGGCGATCCGGTCGGCGGCGGAGACCCCCTCGGCCGCCGCCGCCTCCGGGGCGTAGCGCGGGCTGATCGCTTAGGCGGCGGTCTCACGCCCGCGGTTGTCGACGGGCGATGGCTCGCGCGCGCCTCCTTCTCCGCGAAAGATTCCCTCGGGGAGGTGGCCACGTAGCCCGTCGAAAGACGCCCGTCTTTCGACGGGCTATGGGGCCGGATGGGGTGGGCACGCTACTCGCATAGAGCCGGAATTGCGAGATCGAGATCGAGAAGCGATTCGAGGGGTCGAATAGGGTGCAGCGGCCGTTCAGGGGCCTTGCCGACCATCAGGTAGCCCCCGCCGCGCCAGATCACCTTGTAATGGCTGTCGTTCAGGACGCGGCGGCCGATCTCGGCGATGTCGATGTTTCGGTGGCGCTCGACGAGACTGGCGAAGTCGTCGCCCATGCTCATGAGCCGCGAGCCGATCCAGCGGTTGAGTGCGGGCAGGCCGAGCCGATGGCCGAAGTTGAGGAAGTCCGGCATTTCGTCGGCAATGACCACGGGGGCGCCGGGCTTGGCGACCCGCGCCATCTCGCGCAGCGCCGCCTCGGGGTCGTTGAAATGGTTGAATTCGCCGTTGCTCAGCACGGCGTCGAACGTCCCGTCGCCAAA
>CAVPXF010000020.1:0-7069 GCA_963709655.1 uncultured Alphaproteobacteria bacterium | reverse complement strand
GAGAGCGGTCATGCGGTTGAGCACCTTGCAGCCGACCCTGGCCTCGACCTTTTGTGCGGGCAGAGTCCGGGCGCGGAGCGTTCGGCCGATGATGGTCTTGTAGCGCAGCATCCCGGTCTCGACGAGCGAGCGCCGGCCGTAGCCGACGGCCTTCTGCCATCCCAGTCGGCCCTTGGCGGCGATCATCTCGATGTGGCGGTCACGCGGTGTCGGAGTGCCCGCGGCGGAGACCTCGCTGACCACAGCGGTAGCGCGGGGCGGAATGATCACGGTGGCCGCGCGAGCCCGATCGGCAACGGCCCGGTAGACAGGATCGCCGTCATAGGCGCCGTCCGCCAGGACGGCGGCGATCGGGGCCGCAATCTGGTCAAGCAGCGGGCGAACCAGCGAGGCGTCGCCCTCCTCCGTCGTGGTCAAGGCGGAAGCGAGAACCTCGCCGGTGTCCGGATCGATGGCCAGGTGCAACTTGCGCCAGGTCCGCCGATCGCGGCCGCCATGCTTGGCCATCCGCCATTCCCCGGCGCCGAAAACCTTCAAGCCGGTGCTGTCGATCACCACGGTGACCGGACCAGCCGGCACGGCCAGGGCGGTGACCAAGGACAACGCGGCGCTGCGGCGCGACAGCGTCGTATGGTCGGGGACATCGAGGCTCAGACCCAGCAACGTCGTCACCGAACGCAACAGCCCCTCGGTCTGCCGCCATGGCCGGGCAAATGCCAGCCGCAGCATCACGCCGGTCTCGATGGCGAGGTCCGAATAGTGAGCCGACCGCCCCGGACGACCGGTCCTCGCCGGATGCCACGCCGCGATCGCCTCGGGCGTCACCCACACCGTCAGGCTGCCGCGGTCGCGCAACGCGACCTCGTACTCCCGCCCAGTTCTCCACCCGGCGCCGGGCTTTCGGGATCTTGTGACGGCGGGGCTCGTTATGCTTGTACGGCATCGGCAAATCATCGTCCCAGGCGCCGGCGGCAGGTCCATCATCCTACTCCAGCGACCTACCCATGCCGCACGCCGCCGATTTGTGCACCAACGCCCTCATTCACCGCTTTCGACGACACCCACCCGAGAAGCCTTCGCGATCGCAACCCGACCTGGGGTCTGCGAAACATTGAAGCGGTCGCAGCGGTCGCCCAACCCGCTGGCTTCTCGGTTCCGACGATCACCGAGATGCCCGCAAACAATCTGAGCGTGGTGTCCCGTCGAGTCTGATCGAGACTGGGATCTGTGACAATCGGTTCGTTACACGAACAGGTTTCTCAAGTGATCGTTCAGGAAGCGCCCTGACGGGTCCATTCTGCGCCGGATCGCCTGGAAGTCATGAAAGCGCGGATAGAGCGACGGCATATCTTCGGCGCGATTGAAATGCAGCTTGCCCCAGTGCGGTCGCGCTCCGTATTGCCTGAGGATCGCATCGACGTCGAGGAGATAGCGCCAATAGTCGATCCCCGGGCTGCCGGAGACGGAGACCGTCACGCTGGCGCGCTGGTAATAGGGGCTCAGCATGCCCAAATCGCCAGCGACAAAACGATATTCCACCGGATAGATGCAGTTCGTATGCGTGGTCAGCATCAGCTTGCGAATTTGCCGCAAGGCCTCCTTGCCGTTCTCGACCGGGATGGCGTATTCGAGTTCGTGGAAGTTCGGGACGTATTCGATCGGATAGATTTCCGAACTGTAAGCGACCCGCTCGAAGGTCTTCTCGTTCGAGAACGGCCGTTCGTCGGTGAGGTTCATTACCTTCATCTCGCAGACGTCGTGGGGTGCGATTCAAAGCGATGCAGAGTAGGTTGGGTTTGGAGTGATTTGGCGGGAGGATTCGGATGGCGGTCGGGGAGTTGAGCGATGAGGCGCTGATGGCGGCGTTGCAGGCGCATCCGGAGCTTCGCCAGCGGGTGTCGTCGATTGTGCTGGCGGTCGAAGGCGACGAGGGGGAATTGACGGAAGCCGACGCTGCGGAAGAGCGGATGGTCGAGGAGATGCGTCTTCTGGGACGGGAGGCGCTTCACAGTTGGGCCGAGCGGCGGGTCGAGGCGACGGAGCGGGAAATTCGTCAACGTCCTCAGATGTATCGCCAAGGCGAAAAAAACTCCGCTGGCACACGAAATTCGGCGAAATAGAGGTCCAGGAGCCGCAATATCGGTTGGGGACGCGGCGGGTGCGTCCATTCGTGCTCGGGGCGAAGGTGAGCCCGCTCGGGTGTTCGCGGCCGTTGCAGCGCGCCATCGTCGACTTCGCCGCCGATCAGCCCTTCGCGCAGGCGCGCGCCAAGTTGCAGGAGCATTACGGCTTCGCGATCGGCGAGAGCACGATCCAGCGGATCACGTTTGCCCACGCCCAGGCGATCTACGAAGCCGGCCGCCAGGATTGTGAATTTCCGGAGGCGCCGGGCCTCAGCAAGCCGATCATCGTCGAGACGGACGGCGGCATGGTTCCGATCGTCGAACCGAGCAGCGAGGGGAAGGACAAACGCAAGGGCAAGACGCTGTCCTGGCGGGAGGCGAAGCTGTCGCTGGCGCACGCGCAAGGGAACTGCACGCCGGTTTATGCGGGTTCGATCGAGGGCGGAGTCGAAGAGGCCGGGCGTCAGTTGCTTTCGTGCGCGGTTCGCGCCGGCTTCGGGGCGAACTCCCGGGTTCACGCGGTCGGCGACGGCGCGCCCTGGATCGTCGGCCAAATCGAGCAGCAGTTCGGCGACCAGGGCCGCTATTTGATTGATTTCTATCACGTCTGCGAATACCTGGCCGCTGCTTCCGAAGCGATCGCGCCCGACCCGGCCGCGCGCAGCGCCTGGATGGAGACGCAGAAGGAGGCGCTCAAAGGCGGACGTCTCGACGCCGTTCTGCGGGCGCTTGCCGGATGTTGCGAGCCGCCCGAAGTCGACGACGAGCATGCGCCTGTGCGAACCTGCCATCGCTATCTCAGCGCTCGCGCCAACCACCTGAACTACCGCCAAGCTTTGGCCGACGAGCTGCCAATCGGCTCGGGCGAGATCGAAAGCGCCCATCGCTACGTCGCCCAGCAACGCCTGAAGCGGCCCGGCGCCTGGTGGCGTGTCGAGCATGCCGAACATATGCTCGCCCTGCGGATAAACCGAATCAACGGCGACTGGGACGCCTACTGGAAAGCCCTCGCCCGGCAACGTGCCGCTGCAGCCAATGACAATAGCCCGAACAAATCACTACGCCGCACCGCCTAATTGCACCGCTTTGGATCGCACCCCGGACAGTTATCACGGTTATCCTCTGGAACAGGATGACGATATGTATGAGACTGTCCGGGCAGAATGAGCAAAACGATGATGAACGGGTTATCCATTACAGCCGACTGGGAGGTTCTCGATACCGGGACTCCTGAGGAAAAGGCGTGCTTTGCAGCCATCGGGATCCGGTGTGGAGACGCATGGCTTTCGGAAGGGTACGATGCGTTCGTTCGGCGCTTCCGCCGCGCGCCCCTTCTGTCCGGCTATCATCTAGCTCAGTGGCTTGGCTGGAATTGGTGGCGCTTGCGGTGGGAGCCGCGTTCGGCGTCGCCGGAATGGAACTTCTCTCACCACATGGCGACCGTTGGTGAGGGCTATGTATGGCCCAATGTCACAGTCTTTTCTGACGGCGAGCGCATAGCTCTCGTTGCTAAGCCGAGCCTGGAGCGAAAGGAAACGAACTTTCGCTACGTCGGCGACATTGCCGTCGTCGTGAGCGGCCGTGAGTTCGAGAGCGCCATTGACCAGTTCGTGGAACAGGTGATTGGCCAACTCCGAGCCGAGAGAGTAGAACAGACCAATTTGGATAGGCTCTCGCAGGAGCTTTCACAAGAAAGGGCATCACCAGAACTGCAGCAACGGCGCAAATTGGAGGCTCTGTTAGGCTCCGATCCTGATGAAGCAAGGCCGGCGGCTCTGGATCGTTTGGTTGCGGACAGCAAGGAGCTTGGCGAAGGACCCGTGAATGAACTTGCGGCCGACCATGCGCGGGGCGGAAAAGAGCTTTCAACAGCCAGTGAGCTGGAGGCGGTGGCGGCAGCGAATGGATTTGGATTTTCTCCGCGAGACGTTGTGCGGCTTAAAGCTCGTGGCGGAATCCCACGGCCCCAGGATGCGCCTGCTTGGAAGGTCGGTGCAGAAGCGGCTCGCGCCTTGCGCGAGCAAGAGGGGCTTAGTGATGGCCCGATCTCTAACGAGAGGCTTGCGAAGATGGTAAGCTTAAGCGCCAGCGCCATAACGGATCGGAAACACGGTCCCAATCTATCGTTTGCTCTAGATAAAAAGCCTTCCGTAGGTCACATCGTGTTGAGATCGAAATGGCATACGGGACGTAGATTTGAGTTGGCGCGCATCATCGGAGATAGAGTTTTAAACTCTGGTACTGGACGGCTGTTTCCAGCGACCCGAGCTTATACGTATCGGCAGAAAGCACAGCGGTCGTTTGCAGCGGAATTTCTTTCCCCTTTTGATGCTGTCGATGAAGAACTCTCAGGTGACTACTCCCTTGAGAGTCAGCAGGATGTCGCACAGAAATTCCAAGTATCTGACTATACTGTTCAGACTCTTCTACTAAATCATCGACGCATCGAACGCGACGATCTCGAGGATGAATTTGACCTGACCTCTCGTTACTCAGCCGCACCCTAGGTTGCGCCAAAGTGTCATGAGCTAAGGCTCGATTACCACATCGTTTACGGAATCTGCGATGCACAGAGTGCCAATGACCGCTCGTAGCGCGTTCCTTCCGTAGCGGGAGCGCCGGCGACTTCCGCTCTGGGTCGAAAGCGTTTGATCGGGCAGTCTCGACCTGATCTCCGCCACGCGCATATGTGGCTAATGTCGGAGTTAACCGGACAGCCGCGCGTGGCTCGAATCCACCCGGACGAGCATCTTGCCGAAATTCTCGCCGCGCAGGAGGTCGACCAGCGCTTGCGGCGCGTTCTCGAGGCCGTCCCGGACCGTCTCGCGCCACTTGAGACGGCCGGCCGCGACGTATCCGGCGAGTTCCGCGATCGCCTGCGGCCAGAGGCTCATGTGATCGGAGACGATGAAGCCTTCCACCTTGATTCGACGGACGAGGAAGATGCGCATGTCGGGCAACGCAGTCGGCGCGCCTTCGTAGGAGGCGATCAGGCCGCAGATGGCGAGCCGCGCGAAGTCGTTAAGGCGGCGCAGCGCCTGCTGAAACGGCTCGCCGCCGACGTTCTCGAACACGCCGTCGACGCCGTTCGGAATTGCGGCGCTAGAGATCCGCGGCGAAGCTCGCCGATTTGTGGTCGACGCAGGCGGCATAGCCCAGCTCTTGGACCGCATAGTCACATTTTTCCGCGCCGCCGGCGATCCCGATGGCGCGGGCGCCCGCGGCGCGCGCGAGTTGTCCGACGACCGAGCCGACCGCCCCGGTCGCCGCCGAGACCAGGACCGTCTCGCCGGCCTTCGGCGCGATGATCCTGTTGAGGCCGTACCAAGCGGTGACGCCCGGCATGCCGAGCGGGCCGAGATAGGCTTGGATCGGTATCGATTTGGCGTCGACGACATTCAGGTCGCGCCCATCGCTCAGATAATAGCGTTGCCAACCGCCCATGCCGACGACCGCATCGCCGGACTTGAAACGTGGATTGTTGGAAGCCTCGACAATTCCAACCGCGCCCCCCTGCATCACCGCGCCGACTTCCTGGGGCTTGGCGTAGGACTTCGCATCGCTCAGTCGGCCGCGCATATAGGGGTCTAGCGACAGAAACGTGTGCCGCACCAGCACCTGCCCGGGACCGGGTGTCGGAACGGGCGTCTCGACGAGGCGAAAGTTCGCGGGCGAGACCTTGTCCGCCGGACGGTGGTCGAGCAGGATCTGGAGGTTCGTGGGCATTGGGCGCATCCCGCTTTTGCCGGTTTCGCCGGCCGGATCGCGGACCCTAGGACCGGCGCGGGCGGAGCGCAACGCCGACGTTTCCCACGCCCAGGGGCGGCGATCCGCCAACCATGGCGGCGCGCAAATCATTGCTAAGGGGCGCCCCAAAGGCGGCTTGGGAGCCACCAAAGATCAGCGGCGTCCGCGGACGACGTTTCGTCGATCGGCAAGCAGGAAATTCAAAGGCCTGGAAGTGGGTGTTATAATCGACGCAAATCGGCGAGCGTGGCCTCCCCGTAGGGCGCGCTCCCCCCGGGTCAGAGCCCGGGGGTCGCCGACCCCGCCCTACAACGGCGCCCGGAAATTTGCCCCCGGTTACTTGGCGCCCGGCGCGGCCTCTGTTCAGGCGGCGGCCCTGCCGCAGGCTCGAACAAAAAAGGAACAAACTCTTGCCAGGCGGAGCTTGACGATCTATAGTTGTTCTTTCAGAAGGAGAACGCTGCATGATGTCCGCTTGTCCGGAAGCCGCTGCGCCCGTCGCCGCCCGCTCTCCGCGGCTGGCCAAGTGCGAGCGGGAGCAGCTGATCGTCGATTATCTCAACCGCGGCGTTTCGGCCGCTTAAGATCGCGGCGCGGGTCGGGGTCGGGGAGAAGCGCATGCGGGCAATCATCCGGGACCCCCGGACTGGGATCCGGGGGCTGGCCCGCCGCATGCCGCACCCGCCCGAGCCCCCGGATCCCAGTCCGGGGGTCGTCGCGATCCAGTTGAGCCGTCTCAACGAGGCGCTGCTGGTCGCCTACAGCGCCATGTCGCCGACCAACCTCAACGCGGTCGACCAGGTGGTCAAAATCGTGCGCGAGCTCGACCGCTATGGCGGCGCCTTCGCCGCAGAATGGGCGCGGCCTGGGCCGTCCCCCCGGATCATCCCCGGGTCACAGCCCGGTGACCCGGGGCTCGATGACGTCGAAGACTTCCCCGCGTTCCTCGTAGCCGCGCTCCTGCCCAGGGTCAGAAACCGGGGGTCGGCGACGCGGTCGACGACCTTGTCTACAAGCCCGTCGGCGCCGGTGATCGCCCCGGAAAATCCGCCGCAAAGCGTTGAAAAGATTGATTCCGCACCCGGGATCTCGATCCTTGTAGCCGCGCTGCCCCCGGGTCAGAGCCCGCGGGTCGGCGACGCGGTCGACGACCGCGGCTACAAGCCCGCCGGCGGCCGGCGACCGCCCGGAAAATCCGG
>CAVPXF010000019.1:0-23943 GCA_963709655.1 uncultured Alphaproteobacteria bacterium | reverse complement strand
CACCGAGATCGGCGTCGAAGCGGCCAAGCGCGGCGATGAGGTTCTGGCGGCAGTCCGCGACCTCGTCGATTTCGCCCGCCATAGCGGCCGGCTGTCCAAAGGGCAGTTGAAGCTTGGCGTCATTCCGACGCTCGCGCCCTATCTCTTGCCGAAATTGCTGCCGCTTCTGCAGGCTCGCCAACCCGACCTGGTTGTCAAATTGCGCGAGACGCAGACCAAGGCGCTGATCGAGGAGCTTGTCGCCGGCGATCTCGACGCCGTGATGCTGGCGTTGCCGGCGCCGGAGGCAGACGTCGAAGTCATGAGGTTGTTCGAGGACCCGTTTCTTCTCGCTGTGCCGGCGGACGATCCGCAACCCGAAACGGCGCGGGTGAGCGCGCAGGACGTCGACCAAAGCCGATTGATTCTTTTGGAACAAGGCCATTGCCTGCGCGATCAGGCGCTCGCTTTTTGCGCGCCCGAGAAGTTAGACATGCAGGTGAGCCTCGGCGCGGCCAGCCTGGCGACCATCATGCAAATGGTCGCCAACAGCTACGCTGTCACGCTCTTACCTGAAGTCGCGGTCGACGCCGAAGTGCGGGACGAACGGGTCAAACTGCTACGCTTTGCCGCGCCCGTACCGAGCCGAACGATCGGCCTCGCTTGGCGGCGCGCCTCGCCGCGCAAAGCCGATTTCGTCGCGTTAGGGCAGCTTGCGGTCGAAGCCTTCGCCCGGCGGCCGAATCCACCGAAATCGGCAAAAACGGCGGCGATTTCGCGGGCCGTTTGAACAGGCGAATTCGCGAGCGTCCGGCCGCAGATCGTGCGGGCGCCCGCGGTCGACGCACTCGACTCCTTGGACGAGGAGCATCGGCCCCGTCACCGGCGACGAGTGTGGCGATCAGGTTCCGATCGGATTGGGCTCGATCGGCGAGCGGACTGCGAAGGTCACTTCGGTCGGGTTGTTGCGCTCTGGCGTTGGCGGATCAGGCCGCGCGGTCTCTTGTACGGCCAGTAGAGGACCTCGAGGCGATCCAAAAACCTAGGCCCCCGCTGAGAACTGCGGTCGGGGCTCGCCGCGAATGGCAGCTATTGCCGCGAAAACGAAGCTTTGAGAGAGGACGAGGGGGTCAATAACGGATGCCAGTTCACGATCAGACCGCTTTGCCGACCAGGGCTCCGATCCCCGCGGTGACTGCCATCGCCATCGCGCCCCAGAACCCCACGCGCAAGGCAGGCCAGAGGATTTTTGCCCCGCCGAGCCATGCGCCGAGCGCCCCGAGCACAAGCAGAAAGATTAGGGTTGCGATCGAGACAGCCTCGATCGTGAGGCCGTGTGGCGCCAGGAACGCCGTCGCCGTCGGGATGACGGCGCCCACGGAAAAGGCCCCGGCCGAAGCGAATGCGGCGAGGACCGCGTTAGCGCCCGCGCCTTCATTCAGACCGAGTTCGTCGCGCGCATGGGCGGCAAGCGGGTCCTTCGCCATCAGTTGTCCAGCTACCTTGCGGGCCAGTGCCGCGTCGAGCCCGCGGTCTTCGTAGATCCCGGCGAGTTCGTCCAATTCGGCGTGTGGCTCTTCTTTGAGCGCCCGCTGCTCGCGTTCGAGGTCCGCGGCCTCCAGGTCGGCCTGCGAGCTGACGGAGACGAATTCTCCCGCCGCCCATCCGGCGAAGGCCGCGGTCAGGACCTCGCCCCGGCCCGCGGAGGCGGCCGCGACGCCGACGATCAGGCTCCCGGTCGAAATGAGGCCGTCGTTGGCGCCGAGCACTGCCGCCCGCAGCCACCCGGCCCGGTGAACATAATGAACTTCCTGATGCGGCATGATTGATCTCGTCTGAACAGGTGACGCTCTCGGCCAATTAACGGACCGACGACTTTCCGACGGTTTCCGATGCGTGATTTACCGAGGAAGCTGCGCTAATGAAACCGCAAGGGAGTCCTGCGCTGTCGCAAGCACGCCCGCTATTTGCTCTCTCCCGGCCGTCTGCACCCCGGTCATTTGCTCTGACGCCGACCTGCCGTCCCAACAATATCGAACAGCGCACTCGCTCCGGCGCCGTTGTCGCGCCTGCGCCTCTCATTGATTCTCGGAGCTGCTCTCGTTCACGTTCTGCGACAAAAAGGGGGTTGACAGTACAGAGCCGGAGGATCAGTGGGCGTTTGTCGGTTCAAAATTCGTTTCGGCCGGCATCCTTAACTCAACTGAAGAGACATGGGCAGTAGCACCTCGGGCGACGCGGTTGCGGGCAATTTCCGTGATTCGTGGCCCAAAAAACATCGTCAGCGTCCACGGGCCGGAAGCCCGTACGCGGGTCGACTGTAGGGGCTAAGCCTCTCAGCCGCTCGTCTTCCGGCTTTGGACAAACCAAAGCGGAGGCGAGCCATGAACCAGCTCTCCAACATCATCGATTCCGCCCGGTTTAGCCGGGCGACGAGCATGAAGCGCGGCATGATCGCGCTGGACCAGCCCCATCGTCGCCGGCAGGCCGGCGGACTTATGAGCACATGGCGGCGCGACAGCGTGTCCGGCCAATTGATCTGCGTCTGGGCGACGACGCTCGGCGCGCGCGATGCCGAGCCTCCCTTGCGACGCTCACTTGCAGCCTGAAGGACCCCAACCATGAACGACGGCCCGAGAAGGCCCGCCGAACACGCATCCAGCGTTTCGACGGGCGCCCCTAGCAGAACTCGATCCTCAATCTCAAAACGCTGCGTCGAAATGTAGGAAACACAGCCGCAAAGACGGCTTGCCTCCTGCGTCGGTTCAGCAAGGAGGCACATCATGACCATTCGCGTTAATCCCGAGAACGTCGGCGCTGCCGTCCTGGATGACGCCCACGTCGGCAACATTCAGGGCGCATTCGGCACAATCCTTCACGGAGACGTCGCTCCGCGTCAAACCTGGAAGCACCGGCTGACGACGCTGCTCGCCATCCTTGGCCCCGGCCTGATCGTCATGGTGGGCGACAATGACGCGGGCGCTTTTGCGACCTACGGACAGGCCGGTCAGAACTACGGCACGACGCTGCTGTGGACGCTGACGCTGCTCATCCCGGTTCTCTACGTCAATCAGGAGATGGTCCTGCGCCTCGGCGCCGTCACCGGCGTCGGGCATGCGCGCCTCATCTTTGAGCGGTTCGGCCGATTCTGGGGGGCGTTCAGCGTCATCGACCTGTTCCTGCTGAACGCGCTGACCATCGTGACCGAGTTCATCGGCATCAGCCTTGCGCTCGACTATCTCGGGCTCGACAAAACGACGGGGGTTATCGTCTCGGCGGCCCTCGTGATGCTTGCGGTCAGCACTGGCGACTTCCGGCGTTTCGAGCGTTTCGCCATGGTGTTGGTCGGAGCGAGCCTGCTGCTCATCCCGATCTATTTCATGGCTCACCCGCCATTCGCGCAGGTCGCACGCGACTTTGTTGTTCCGCGAATGCCGGAGGGCGGCAAGCTGAGCGACGTGATGCTGCTGATCATCGGCATCGTCGGGACGACGGTCGCGCCCTGGCAGCTCTTCTTTCAGCAGAGCTACGTGATCGACAAGCGCATTACCCCGCGCTTCATTCGCTATGAGCGCCTCGATCTGTGGATCGGCATCGCGCTGGTAATCATCGGCGGCGGGGCGATCATGGCCTTCACCGCGGCAACCTTCTCGGGCCGGAGCGAGTTCGGCAATTTCACCGACGCGGGGGGGATCGCGGCGGGTATCGGCAAGTATGTCGGCACGACCGCCGGCGTGATGTTTGCCCTCGCCCTAATCGACGCTGCCCTCATCGGCGCTTCGGCTGTGTCGCTGTCGACGGCTTATGCGATGGGCGATGTGTTCTCTGCGCGTCATTCGCTGCATCGCAAGGTCACCGACGCCAAGGGCTTCTACGCTGTCTATTGCGGGTTGATTGTCATCGCCGCGGCCATTGTTCTCACGCCTGGCTCGCCGCTTGGACTCCTGACCCTAGCTGTGCAGGTGCTCGCGGGCGTTCTGCTTCCGAGCGCGACGGTGTTCCTGCTGCTGCTCTGCAACGACAAGGCGGTCCTCGGCCCATGGGCCAACACACGCTTGCTGAACGCCTTCACCGGCGCTGTCATCGCCGTCCTTGTGATCCTGTCGGTGATCTTGACAGCATCTGTGCTCTTTCCCGACGCTGCCAATGAGCAGGTCATCCTGGGCATCCTCGGCGGCGGCGGGGTCATCTCCGTGATCGTCGCGCTGGTGATCATGGCCTTGAGCCAGAGCGACGCGAACACAACGCAGAACGAGGCGACAATCAACGCCCGGATTTCGCGGGTCGCCTGGCGCATGCCGCCGCTGGATCAACTGCCGCCCGCCAAGCTCTCGCTGGCGGCCAAGACCTGGATGGGCGTCCTGCGCCTCTACCTGGTCGTCGCGGGCGGCTTGGTGCTGTTCCGGATCGTCATGCTCGCCATTGGCCAGAACTGACATTGCGACTGGACAAGCGCGGCGGAGATCGACTCGCTCCCGCGTTTGTCCGGTTCATCCAGCAACGCTACGGGTCGGAAGCAACCGCTGTGACGCTGCCTATCCTTCAGGCCGGGCTCAATCTTCTCGCAGCCGTCGGCCTCGGCGCCGCGATTGGCTTCGAACGGCAATGGCGCCAGCGCCTCGCCGGATTGCGAACCAATACGCTGGTCGCGCTCGGAGCGGCGACCTTCCTTCTGTTCTCCCGCCTCACGGCAGGCGAGGGCGACGCGGCGCGCGTGGGCGCGCAAGTCGTGTCCGGCATCGGTTTCCTCGGCGCCGGGGTGATTTTCAAGGAGGGCCTGAATGTCCGAGGCCTCAACACCGCTGCCACCCTTTGGTGCTCCGCGGCGGTGGGGCTGCTCGCCGGTGACGGATTTATCGCCTACGGAGTGCTTGCCGCGGCGCTTGTCGTCGGCGCCAACGTGCTCTTGCGCCCACTGGTCAAGGCGATCAACCGGCAGCCGGTTGACGATTCTGAAGTCGACCATTCCTACGTGGCCTATGTCGTATGCAACGTCGCGGCTGAGCCCCAGGCGCGCGCTATTTTGATGGAAGGGCTGGCTGCCATAGAGCACATTGAGTTGAGCGAACTCGAGATCGCTAATATCGAGGACACCGATCGCGTCGAAGTGACGGCGACCCTGACCTCCCACAAACGGCGCGAACTCGGCCTACAATCGATCATCGGGCGCCTCAGAGCGGAACCCGGCGTCTCGCGCGCCGGCTGGAGAGAGCACACGCACTCTGTCTAGACGGAGCTTCTTTCTTTCGCGAAGGTCAAGCCTCTGATTTTGCGCATCTTTGGGCTGGCGAGGGGTGAAAAGTGTAGCCATGTAAATCGAATATTGCTGTTGATTTTGCGGGTTTCTCCGCTATCCTACGTCCATGTATATCGAAACCGTGCCCAACCGCGGCTCCCCACCGGCGATCCTGTTGCGCGAGAGCTATCGGGACGGCGGGAGGATACGGAAGCGCACGCTGCTCAACCTCAGCCATTGGCCGGCCGAGCACGTCGAAGGGCTGCGCGGCGTCCTCAAGGGCGGGGTCGTGCTGCCGCCGGGCGAGCAGCCCTTCGTCGTCGAGCGCTCGCTGCCGCACGGGGCTGTCGCCGCCGTGCTGGGCGCGACGCGCGCTATCGGCCTCGGCACAATCATCGGACCCAAGCAAGCGCGCGGGTCCGATCCCGAGAGCTGTCGGCCGGTCGACCTCGTCCTGGCCATGATCGTCAGCCGCATCATCGCCCCGGCGTCGAAACTCGCCACCGCCAGGGCGCTCGATCCCGTCACCGCCGCATCCAGCCTCGGCGTCGAGCTGGGCCTCGGCGACGTCCACGAGGACGAACTCTACGCCGCGCTCGACTGGCTCCTCGAGCGTCAGGGCGCGATCGAGACCGCGCTCGCGAAGCGCCATCTGAAGGGCGGGACGCTGGTGCTCTACGACGTCTCGTCGAGCGATGTCGAAGGCCGCTGCTGCCCTCTGGCCAAACACGGCTACAACCGCGACGGCAAGAAGGGCAAGCTGCAGATCGTCTACGGCCTTCTCTGCGCGCCCGACGGCTGCCCCGTCGCCATCGAGGTGTTCGAGGGAAACACCGGCGATCCCGCGACCCTGGCCGATCAGGTCGCCAACCCCCGGATCACAGTCCGGGGGGCCGCTTCGCCATCGACCACGTCGTGCTGGTTGGCGACCGCGGCATGATCACCCAGGCGCGCATCGACGAGGATTTGCGTCCCGCCGGCCTCGACTGGATCACGGCGCTCCGCGCCCCCGCGCTGCAGGGCCTGGTCGGCGGCGGCCATCTGCAGATGTCGCTGTTCGACGAGCGCGACATGGCGGCGATCACCTCGCCCGACTTTCCCGGCGAGCGGCTGATCGTCTGCCGCAACCCCGATCTCGCGCGAGCGCGCGCCGGAAAGCGCGAGCACCTCCTCGCCGCCACCGAGCGCGACCTGGCCAGGATCGCCGCCGCAGTCGCGCGTCAACGCCAGCCCCTGCGCGGCGCGGCCGAGATCGGCATGGCCGTCGGCGCCGTGCTCGACAAGCACAAGATGGCCAAGCACTTCGACCTGACGATCGCCGACGACCGGTTCGCCTTCGCCCGAAAGCGCGATGAGATCGCACGGGAGGCCGCGCTCGACGGCCTCTACGCCGTGCGCACCAGCCTGCCCGAACAGACCCTCGCCGACGAAGCCGCGGTCAAGACATACAAATCCTTGTCCATGGTGGAACGGGCCTTTCGATGCCTGAAGACGGTCGACCTGCATGTCCGGCCGATCCACCACTGGCTCACGGATCGGGTTCGCGCCCACGTGTTCCTGTGCATGCTGGCCTACTATGTCGAGTGGCACATGCGGGCGCGCCTCGCCCCGATGCTCTACGACGACGACGACAAGGAAGCCGCCGAAGCCCTGCGCGAGAGCCCCGTCGCCAAAGCGCAGCGCTCTCCCGCCGCGCTGGCCAAAAGCGCCACCGGCCGCGCCGCCGACGGCGCCCCCGTCCACTCCTTCCAGACCCTGCTCGCCGATCTCGCGACCCTCGCGCGCAACACCGTCGTGACCGCGGGCGCGCCGGACCGCCCCTTCACCATCCTCACCCGCCCGACCCCGATCCAGCAAAAGGCCTTCGACCTCCTGGGATTCCCCATCGCCTGTACCCAGTAGCAGCGACCCCACAGCCGCTCGCCGCGAGCGAGATCAATGGCTTACGCGTCGTGAAAGAAAGAAGCTCCGTCTAGAGCGGACGCCGATCAAGCGGTATCATATCCGCAGGCCCGGAAGTAGTTGACGCATTCGGCAGGTTTGAAGATATCGGCGCAGGCGCCGAGGGTGATGAGCAGGCCCGCGACTGTTCGTTCGGCGATTTTGCGTAAGGCAAGGCCTTTAGCTTGGAATAGGCCTTTTCGATCGGGTTCATGTCGGGGCTGTAAGGCGGCAGATATCGCAATTCGGCGCCGGCCGCCTTTATCAGTTGCTCGACCGTGGGTCCTTTGTGGCTCGACAGATTGTCCATGACGACGATGTCGCCTTTCGAGAGGGTGGGAACGAGACATTTTTCCACCCATTCCTCGAACAAGGCGGCGTTGATCGGCCAGTCGAAGGCCTTTTGCGCCACGAGGCCGCAAAGGCGCAGGCCGGCGACCAGCGTGATCGTCTTGTAATGGCCGTGCGGAATGGCGGTGCGTAAGCTTTTCCCGCGCCGACAGCGTCCGCGTTTGCGCGCCATATTCGTCGAAGCCCCCGCGCTTCGCGCCCGTCCCTTCGGGACGCGTCGATGAACGCCAGGCGGGTCGGATCGAGATCGAGTTGCCCGGCGAACCAGTCGTGGCGCTGTCTCAGAACGTCCGAGCGTTGCTGCTCCTCGGCGTGCGCGGACTTCTATGGAATACCCCGCCCCTCTTTCCGGCGTCGTAGGCTCGCCGGCGGTTCGGGAGGAGGAATGAGCTATGGCTTTGGCGACGATCTCAATCCTTGGCGTCGATCTCGGCAAGAACTTATGCAGCGTGGTTGGGCTCGACGCGTCCGGCGCCGTCGTCATACGGCGCAAGATGAGACGCGAAACATTGAGAGCAGTTGCGGAGAAGCTGCCTGCTTGCGTTGTCGGAATGGAGGCATGCTGTGGCGCCCATCACCTGGGCCGCGTTTTCGCCGCTCACGGCCACGACGTGCGGTTGATGTCTCCTGAATATGTTCGGCCCTGCGTCAAAGCGCAGAAGAACGACGATCGTGACGCGGAGGGGATCGCAGAGGCGGCGACGCGGCCAACGGTGCGCTTTGTCGATCCGAAGAGCCAGGACCAGCTTGACATCCAAACTCTTAATCGGTCGCGAGACCGGTTGGTCGGGGAGCGGACGGCTCTGATCAATCAGTTGCGCGCCATCCTGCTGGAGCGCGGAATGGTCGCGCCTCAGGGCAAGCGGAAGCTCGAGCAGTTCCTGATCGTCCTCTTGGACGAACAGGGCGGAGCGGGGTTGAGCCCACGCATGATCCTGCTCGTCGCCGACGCTCGCGCGCAATGGGCCGAACTCGATCGCCGGATCGCGGCTTTCGACACCGAAGTCATTCGATGCGCGAAGGAAAACGACAACACCCGCCGGCCGACGACCATCCCCAGCCTCGGCGCGATCGCCGCATCGGCGCTCGTCGCCGCCGTCAGTCACGACGCTCGGCCAAGAAAACGCCACCTAATTTGGAAAGTCTTCCCGCGAACGCGAAAACCTCCGGACAGTCAGCGGGTCGGTCGCCGGACCCCTTACAGGGACGGCTGCATCGCTACATACCAACGCCGTCTTTGGTTTCGATAGGGTGGGCGCCCATCAAGCGGGGAAACAGATGCACAGCATGAAGCGACGGTTGCCAACTGCAGCTTTTTTGGTCGCGGTTTTCTTCCTGGCGCCCGGACCGACGACGGCGCAGGAGATGGTGGTAGGCGTCAACGTGGTCAATCCGATGCGCGCCAGCCTGGCCGATCAGAATGCGCTCCTCGGCCAGCTCAAGGCCGCCGACGTCCGGGTCATCCGCTGCGGTGTCTCGAACGATGACAAGGGCATCGATTTCGCCAAGCGCGCCGCCGCGCTCGGCATTCGCATCCAGTTGATCGTTGGCCCTGAATATCCTCCCAAATCGCCCACCCGGGCCTATCGACCCAATGAGTTCCCCGCGATGTGGGGAGGCCATCCGCTCTCTTTTGCAGACCCCGAGCTCTCCAAGGCAGCGTTTCAACGCCTCTTCGACAGTCTTGACGCGAACGGCATTGCGTTGGCCGGCGTCGAGCTCGGTAACGAGATCAACTGGGCCGCCTTCAATCCGGAGTTCCCGCTGCCTGGCGAGGGTAAGATCCTCAGCCTTGGGGATCTCGCCAACGATCCCGAAGGCATGCAGATCGCAAAGGGCCTGTTGCAATACATCAAGATCCTGGCGGTTCTCAAAGATGTCCGCGACCGCTCCCGCCTGAACCGAACCACACCGATCATTTCGGCTGGCCTGGTCAGTGCGAAGGACGGAGAAACGCTGTACAATAACAAGAAAGAGGACATGGTTAGCTTGGCGGCGACCATTGCGTTTCTGCGCGCCCATGGCCTCGATTCGCTCGTCGACGCCTATGGCGTCCACACCTATCCGTCGGCAGGACGGCCCGGCGATCCGACCGCCGCGGCTCAACGCGCGGCGCGCCTCAACAGCGTTGATTTTGCCGAGTGCCGCTCGGGAGGAAGCGCCGGAGGCAAGCCATGCTGGATTACCGAATGGGGATTCCCGAACGCGGACCCATCCTGTCCGGCGAAGGAAGCCGGTCGCACGCTCCTGATCGAGGAGCTGCGAAACGATTTTGCCGCGGCAGCCGTGCAACATGGCCTCGCAGGCATCGACTACTTCTCCTGGGACTCCGATCCCTGGGCCAAAGGGACCGATCCCGACAGCGTCTATCGCTGCGGCGGGCTTACCGAGAGCGGTCACGAAGCCATTGCGCCCGCGGGCCAAGAAAAAAGTCCCGATCTCGGCGCTTCGATCCGCGTCCGGGTCGGCGTTCCGCTCGTCGCCCGCGGGCCCGCGCCGAACATCGCCGACGCCGTATTCACCGAGATTAAACTTCCTGATGGCCGGTTTCGCGGGTTTACCGCTGCCGGAACGACCTTCGCCATCGACGGCAATCATCCCTATGACATGGGCGGCGCGGCTGCGACGGCCTTGAAACCAGGACCGGCCGGCGGCCCGTCCGCCTGCGGTCAATGGATCGTGCATGTCGAGCAGGAAGGCAGGACGCTGTTCGGCTGGGTGCACAACGAAACCGCGTGCAACTACGCGAATTACGGCCAAACCCATGCGATGATGACCATCGCGTCCTCGACCGACTACGGGCTCAAGTGGAAGATATTGGGGCCGATAATCGTTGGGACCGATCCGCCGGCCGCGGCCAAGGAGACAGGCGACAGCTGCATGACGGTGGTGCGCAGCCAGGATGGGTACGACTACGCCTATTGCCTCCACAACGGCGGTCATTCCTGGGATGGCGGCTACACGTTTGCCGCCCGGGCGCCAGCTTCCGATCCGGGTCCAGGCAAGTGGAAGAGATATTTCAACGGCTCTTGGAACGAGCCGGGCGTTGACGGCAAATCGAGCCCAATCGATGGCGCAGGCTCGGCTTTCTGGACCACAGCCGGAAAGACCGTCGGTCTGAAATGGGTCAAAGGTGGAATCGGGCTCATCGTGTCCGGCGACCGCCTGCATTTCACGCCCGTCCTTTCCCAGCCCCTCATGGTGATCGAGCCGGGGGACTGGTCGCGCAAAAACGGCCTCGAGCTGGTGGCTTACGGCGGCTTGATCGACGCCCACACCGGCTTGAACCAACTCGGCGACCATTGGCTGCTGTCGTATATGTATCTGAGCCCCGGCGAGAATTTCGGCAGACGCTATCTCGTCTTTCGGCCCGTCGACATTGCCTGGTCACGCGCGCCGGGCGAACCGCCAGTGGGCGAAATGCTGACCCACTGGTACAGCGCCGCCGAGCACGATCACTGGGCCACGACGGCGCCGGTGCCGGGCAACTACACGGCGTATAAATTGGTGGCCCAGCTCGGCTACACGATGACGGCGGCCGACTCCAAGGAAGCCTCCACCGAGATCGAGGAATGCGTCAGCCAGGGGGCCGGCCACCCCGACCACATCCTGATTCAAAAGGGCGCCTGCGAAACCCAAGGTTACCGGCGTTTACGCAGCGCTGGGTTCATTTTTTCGTCCGCCCAACCTGACAGCCAACCCCTGTACCGCTGCTATTCCGAAACTGAAAAATCCCACTTCGCCGCCAACCGTGATGACTGCAACGGCATGGGCAAGCAAGAAGCCCTTCTCGGCTACGATCTCAAGCGATGACGGTGACCCTCCTTGTGCTCTCTTGATGCCGCCGCCGACATCAAGCTGACATTCCGGATCGCGAGCGCGAACGTCAAAAAGAGGTCGGCGAGCAGTCCTTGACCTACGGGACCTGGAAGGTACTGCACGGTAAGCGGCTGTCTCCAGCGCTGCAACATGCAGCTACTGGTTATGTGTCCGCCGACGCCTCCCGCAAAAGCAGCTCGGGATCGAGAGCAGTTCGGAATCGAGCTGATCCAGTTCCGCCGCGCTAGGACCAAACAATTCAGTCGCCGATATTCGTTGTTTCAGCCAGGCGCTGAAAATTCCTCCAGCGTCAGCGGACGGTCACAGCCCTCAATTATACTATCCTTGTTGTCACATCTTGTCATCGCTCCACTCTTTGGGAGGAACAATGTTTACTGCTCGAAGAATCAAAGGTCTATTGCTTTGATCGGGAATATCATCAGGCGAGTGGCAATCAGCGAGTTGTGGTATAAGTCTCGCCCTCTGGTTTCGCGAGTGCGCGACCCCGTGGCGGGTTCGCTGTCGTCGGAGGGCGTGTCGATGAGGCGATTGGGTTTGGCCGTCCTGATTGCCGTCGCCCTTACGGGCGCGCCCGCGTCGGCGTACACGACCCTGTTCGCCTTTGGCGACAGCCTTTCCGATGCGGGCAATGTCTTCATCGCCGACAAGGGGACGTCCCCCCTCTATCCATACTTCAACGGTCATTACAGCAATGGGCCGACCTGGGTCGAGGATCTGTCCGTCAGGCTCGGCCTCGGGGCGCTGACGCCAAGTCTTGCGGCCGGCAATGATTACGCCTTTGGCGGCGCCGAAACGGGGCCAACCGCCATCCACCTCGCAGATCCAACCCACACGGATTTCGTCGACCAGGTCGCCGCCTATGGCCAAGCGCACCCGCAAATGGTTCCCGGCGCGCTGTACACGGTCGACATCGGCGCCAACGACATCAGGAGCGCGCTCGAGGATTACGCCTCTGGCTCGATCGCGCTGGGCGAAGTCGATACGGTCGTGGCTGACGCCGAGGCCAATACCGTCGAAGGCATCGACGCCCTCTATGGGCTCGGGGCCCGCAGCCTGATGTTTTGGGGCGTGCAAAATGTTGGCAATACGCCGCGTTTCGATGGAACGGCGCTTCAAGGTTTAGCCACCAAACTGGCGCAATCGTTCGACGCGACCGTGCTTGCGGAAATCAGCCCATTGGAGAGCGAAGGCCTCAAAGTCTTCGATCTGAAACCCTCGACCATCTTCGCCAAAATAAAGGCCGATCCGGCCGCCTACGGCTTCACCAACGTCACGGACCCGTGTTGGACCGGCGATTTCACCAGCGCATCCTCGGGCACGCTCTGCTCGCCGACCCTCGCCGGTCAGGACACGTATCTCTACTGGGATATGGCGCATCCGACTGCCGCCGGACATCGCATCATATCCGAGGTCGCTTATGATACGCTGATGGCGACTCCGGAGCCCTCGACTTGGGCGATGATGCTGATCGGTTTTGCCGGGCTCGGCTTCGCGGGGCGCCTCGCCTCGATAGGCATGTCGTGGCCGCCCGATAAGTCCCGCGCCTCTCTCGGCGAAACAGGAGAGGGACATCGCGACGCCTCGGTCTAGTTCCGCGCCGCTACGTCGGCAGTGCGAATGTTGCTCCATCTGCATCTGTTTGGCCCTGTCGACACTCCCCTTGGTCGAACCGCTAAGGCGCCGGAAGTCGAAAGGGGGCGGCAACAGCCATGCTTGACTTAACGCCACCGCGCGACGCTCCTATCTCACGCTCTCTGCTCGTACCGGGACGGACGGGGGAGGGCGTCAAGGGGTCCGGTATGAGCCGTTCGCCAAGCCGTGCGTAAGGTCCTGAGTCCACTTGACGCGCTTCAGGTCGAGCAGGTTCCAGGTGAAGGTCGCTTGCTCTTCAGGAAGTAAAGTCCGTAGATGGCGTCAGACGGTACGTCAGGGGCTATCTCGAAACGGACGCCCCTTTCGCTGAGGGCGCGCGTTGGCCCAGCGAGGCGCAGGCGCAGCGCAAACGATTCGGATGCGTTTGCCCCGCCCGCCGGCCGACAGCGACCTTTACCGGATTTTTACAGGCGCCCGGGACATTCCCCCTCGAACGCTTATGCGATCGACGACACGTTGCAGCGCCAAGGAACATTTTTTGTGGATGCCCCATGCGTGCTGCTTCGTCTGAACCGCTCGGTCGCTCTCATGGCTCGCGCCGCTCCGGCGCTTTCAATGATTTCTCTGTTTCTAACGGGGAGGAGCATACAACTCCGGCCCGGATGCTCACGCGTCTCGGCGTCCTTTTCGCGATTGCGCTCGGTTTCGGCCTGGCGGCTCAGGTTCTTGTCGGCCTGGCCAACTGAGCCGGACGACCCGGCGCGCCGGAATCCCTTCTCGCGGCGACCCGAGCCCGGGCGCAAACCCCGAATACGGCGCCGAAGCCAATGAGGACTTTATGTTTCACCAATCGAACGTCACAGCCGCGCTTTCAGCCGGCGCCTGCATGTTCATCGGTCAGGACCACGAGGGACATTGGGTCGTGCGAGACGCGCGCAGCCTGTGCGGTGGCCTGTTTGTGAGCCGGACCGAAGCGATCCGCTTCGCCATGTACGAGTGCCAGCGGCGCCCGCAATCCGTCATTATGCTGCCAGACGGCCTCGAGATCGACGGCGCAGCCCCGACCCTCCCACACTTCGAGAAGACCGACGACGCCTGAGAAGCGCGAGGCGCAACGCCCGCCCCTCGCCGTCGCGCCGCTTACTCCCGTCTGCTGGGGTTCGACCGCCGCCTGCGAGCGGCGGTGATGGCGATGGGTGTCGTGGACGTTACGTAGGATCGCCCGGCATCCCACACAATATCAGCCGGCTCGAACGTGACGCCGCCGACAACCCGAAGGCCGACGAGCTGCTCGCCCATGATGACGCGCTCAAGACGCCGACAGGCATCTCACGATCAGGCGAGCAATCATGGGTTACGCTCGCCGTTGCTGTCCCTCGGAGCGTGAGACGGTGACCGTGGGTAAATCCTTTTTTCGGGGGCCGCGCGGCCGGGGCTTCTCGGGACGGGATCTTCCTCCAGACGCAAGCGCACGGCTGGTCCCACCCGTCTTTATGCGCCCTTTACGCCCGCGGCCGCCGATCCCAATGGAAGACTTACGACGGCCTGAGGTAGGTTTTCGCCACCGATACTTTCTTGCGTAGCCGGCCGCGCGTCATTGGGACGCGAGGCGCGAAGACGACGAACGGACGCGGCCTTGCGGCTGCGCGCCGAAGGGGACGCGCGTATCCGCTTTCGCCGGTCGGCCGCCGCAAGGACAGAAGGAGGGTTTGATGAATCTGGCTGTCTGGCTGCCGGCGATGTTCGTGCTCGGACTTGCGGGCCTCGGCGCCTGCTACGCCTTCGTTTTCGCCTGCGAAGACATCTGAGGAGGGCTCCATGACCTTCGTCACGATCGCGGTCACCGCCTTCGTCCTCGTCTACCTGGTCACGGCGCTGATCCGGCCCGAGTGGTTCTGACCCGTCGGCCTTCGCCCTGATTGTTCGATCTCCCGCGTGCGCTGAAGCCGGCGCGCGCGGACGAGATGTGAAAGGCAACACCCATGTGGCTTCTTCCCGCACTGCTGATCCTGGCGGCGATTGCCTGCTCGATCCCGCTCAGCGCCTATTTCGCCTGGTTGATGGACGGCCGCTACCGCGCGCCGCGTGTCCTCAAATGGTTTGAGGATCTGGTCGACACCGGTCCGCAGGACTGGAAGCAGTACACGATCGCGCTCGTCGTCTTCAACGTCGCGCTGTTCATCTTCGGCTTCGTCGTGCTCTGCCTCCAGCCGATCGCGCCGTTGAACCCGCGCGGCTTGGGCATGCTCGAGCCGACGACGATCTTCAACACGGTCATATCCTTTATGACCAACACCAATCTGCAGCATTATTCGGGCGACCAGTCGTTCTCGAATTTCAGCCAGACCTTTTTCATCCTGCCGAACATGTTCCTCTCGGCCTCGGTCGGCTTCTGCGCGCTCGCCGCAGTCATCCGCGCCTTCCGCGGCGAAGCGACGGTCGGCAACTTCTTCGTCGATATGTGGCGCGTCGCCATTTACATCTATGTGCCGGTCTCGCTGATTTTCGGCGTCATCTTCATGCAGCAGGGCATGCCGATGACCTTCGCCAGCACGGAGGTAGCCACCACCCTCGAGCCGGGCTCGATGGGCCTCGACGACAAGGGCCAGGCGAAGCCCCAGACGATTGTGGTCGGCCCGGTGGCCGCGGTCGTCCCGATCAAGATGCTCGGCACGAACGGGGGCGGCTTCTACGGCATGAACGCCGCCCATCCGCTCGAGAACCCGACCGCGACGACCAACTTCTTCACCACGCTGGCGATGATGCTGTTCCCGTTCGCGCTGGTGCTGATGTACGGGCGGATGCTCGGGCGCGTCAGGCACTCGGTCGTCATCTACGGCGTCATGCTCGCCATGATGATCGGGCTGATCGCCTGGGTCATCCGTACCGATACGATGGAGCCGAACCCCGGCCTCACGGCGCACGCCGCCGCGGCCTGGCAGGTTCCGTCCGCCTCGGCGCCCAACGGCAAGCTCGACGTTCCGAGCCCGGCCGTCGCGGCCCTGCCGGTCGACCAGCATCTCGGCAACCTCGAGGGCAAGGAGCTTCGCTTCGGCACCTCGGCCGGCGCGGCGTTCGCGGCGATCACCACCGACGTCACCTGCGGCGCGATCAATGCCGAGATGGACAGCCTGAACCCGCTCTCGGGCATGTCGCCGATGATCGGCATGTGGCTGAACTGCGTCTTCGGCGGCAAGGGCGTCGGCATGATCAACCTGCTCTTGTTCCTGATCGTCGGCGTCTTCCTCGCTGGGCAGATGGTCGGGCGGACGCCCGAATACCTCGGGCGCAAGGTCGGCGCGCGGGAGATGAAGCTCGCGATGATCGCGCTGCTCGTCCACCCGGTCCTGATCCTGGGTCCGGCGGGTCTCTTCGCCGCCACCGGCTGGGGAACGACGGCGGAAGCCAATCCCGGCGCGCACGGGTTCAGCGAGATCGTCTACCAGTACTCGTCGGCCTCGGCGAACAACGGCTCGGCGATGGACGGTCTCGGCGTCACCTACGGCCTCAACAACAACCCGAACCCGTCTCCCGAGGCGGTTCCGTGGGACATCGGCGCGGGCCTGGTGATGCTGTTCAGCCGCTATCTGCCGATCATCGCGCCGATCGCCATGGCCTTCTCGCTCGGACGGAAAAAGGTCGCCCCGGTCACGCTCGGAACCATGAGCGACGACACCGTGACGTTCGGCTTCCTTCTGTTCGGCACGATCGCGATCGTCGGCGCGCTGCTCTTCCTGCCGGTCGCGGCGCTCGGACCGATCGCCGAGCATCTCGGGCCAATCCCGTTCGGCGGCTGACCGCCTCTCCCTCATGCGAGGCGCGGCCCATCCGCGCTGCGCCTCGCCCGCAAATTCCAGGAGTTCAACTCATGAACACCGCCGTACACCGCGCTCCCGCTCCGGCGATCAATCTCACCCGGCGCCGCGACCTGTTCTCATCGGACATCGTGATGACCGCGCTCAAGCAGTCGTTCTTCATGCTGCGCCCCGACGTGCAGTGGAAGAACCCGGTCATGTTCGTCGTGGAGATCGGCGCCGCCCTGACCCTCCTCTATATCGTCCAGGCGGCGCTTGGCTTCTCATCGAGCTCGGTGTCGCTGACCTACTTCATCGCGCTCGACGTCTGGCTGTGGCTTACGGTGCTGTTCGCCAATTTCGCCACCGCCATCGCCGAGGAGCGCGGCAAGGCCCAGGCGGAGACGCTGCGCAAGACCCGCGTCGCCACGCCGGCCTTCCGCCTGCGCGCCGACGGCGCGATCGAGACGGTGTCTTCGGCGGCCCTTAAACCTGGGGATGTCGTGGTCGTCCAGGCGACTCAGATCATTCCCGGCGACGGCGACGTGATCGAGGGCGGCGCGGTGGTCAACGAGGCGGCGATCACCGGCAAATCCGCGCCGGTCATCCGCGAGGCCGGCGGCGACCGCTCCGGCGTCACCGGGGGCACCACCGTACTCTCGGACCGCATCGTCGTGCGCATCTCGGCGGGCCCGGGCGAATCGTTTCTCGACAAGATGATCGCCCTCGTCGAGGGCGCGCGCCGCCAGCGCACGCCGAACGAGATCGCGCTGACCCTGGTGCTCACCGCCTTCACGCTGATCTTCATGATTGTGGTCGTACCGCTGTGGCCGATGGCTCTCAACGCCGAAACCTACATGACGAGCTACCTCGGGCTCAGCGATCCGCTGAAGAGCCTCGGCACCGACGTTCCGACGCTGATCGCTTTGATCGTTTGCCTCATTCCGACGACCATCGGCGCGCTGCTCGCGGCGATCGGCATCGCGGGGATGGACCGGGCGCTGCGCGCCAACATCATCGCCAAGAGCGGCAAGGCGGTCGAGGTCGCCGGCGACATCGACACCGTCCTGCTCGACAAGACCGGGACCATCACCCTCGGCGACCGTCATGCGCGCGAATTCGTGCCCCTCGCCGACTATACGGAAGCCGAGCTGATGCGCCTCGCCGCGCTGGCTTCGGTGTCCGACCTGACGCCGGAGGGCAAGAGCATCGTCGCGGTCTACGCCGAGGCCGAGCATCTGACGTCGCCGGTCGAAGCGCCAGCCGGCGCGACCTTCGTGCCCTTCAGCGCGCAGTCACGCATGAGCGGCGTCGATCTGCCTAGCGGTCCGATCCGCAAAGGCGCGCCCGACGCCATCATAGCCTATGTGAAGGCGAAGGGCGGCGCGATTCCGCCGCAACTGGACGGCGTCGTGGCGCGCGTCGGCGCGCGGGGCGCGACGCCGCTTGTGGTCGCATCGGACGGCGAGGTCGCCGGCGTGATCGCGCTCGAGGACGTCTTGAAGCCCGGCATCCGCGACCGCATGGAGCAGCTCAAACTCATGGGGCTGCGTACGGTGATGATCACTGGCGACAACCCGTTGACCGCCCAAGCGATCGCCCAGAAGGCCGGAATCGACGACTTCATCGCCGAGGCCACTCCGGAGAAGAAGCTCGCCTACCTGCGCAACGAGCAGGCGAACGGCAAACTCGTAGCCATGATGGGCGACGGAACCAATGACGCGCCCTCGCTTGCCCAGGCCGATGTGGGCCTGGCGATGAACTCGGGGACGCAGGCGGCCAAGGAAGCGGGCAACATGGTCGATCTCGACAGCGATCCGACCAAGCTCATCGAGGTTGTCGCGATCGGCAAGCAGCTCCTGATGACCCGGGGCGCGCTGACGACTTTTTCGATCGCCAACGACGTCGCGAAATATTTCGCCATCGTGCCTGCGATGTTCGCCGGCACGCTGCCCTGGCTCAAGGCGATCGACGTGATGAACCTGCACTCGCCGACCTCGGCGATCCTGTCGGCGGTCATCTTCAATGCGCTGATCATCCCGCTCTTGATCCCAATTGCGCTGAAGGGCGTGCAGTACCGGCCGCTCGGCGCCGACGCCCTGCTGCGCCGCAACCTGCTGATCTGGGGCCTCGGCGGGGTGATCATCCCCTTCATCGGCATCAAGGCGATCGACATGGTGATGGTCGCCTTCCGGCTCGTCGCTTGAATTTGAGGAGAATTGCTGTGTTGCGCTATTTCGCAAAGAGCCTTGTGCTCATCGGCGTGAGCGTCGTCATCGTCTGCGGCATCTATCCGGGCATCCTTTGGGTGATCGGTCAGACCGTGTTCCCGTTCCAGGCGAACGGCAGCATCGTCCGGGACGCCGAGGGCAAGGTCATCGGCTCGACGTTGGTCGCCCAACCGTTCACCAAGGACGAGTATTTCCAGCCTCGCCCCTCGGCCGCTTCCTACGACGCGACCGCCTCGACCTCGTCCGGCTACGCGCCCTCGAATTACGCGCTCCGCGACCGCGTCGCCCGGGTGATCGGTCCGATCGCGACTTACGCCTCGGGCGACAAGAAGGGGCAGCTCGTCGCGCCCGACGTCGAAGCCTGGTTCCAGGCCGACAAGGCCGGCGGCAATCCGCATATCGTCGCGCAATGGGCGGACGCGCACAACTCGATCGCGCAGGCCTGGGTGACCGGCGATCCAACCCACTCGGCTTACGTCGACGCCTGGTCCAAGGCGCACGGCGCCGTCGTCCAGGACTGGATCAAGAAGAACCCGGCGACGCCGCAGCCGAAGTCCTCCGACCTGGCGGTCGTCTTCTTCGAGACCTTCTCGAACGAACACCCGGGCATGTTCCCTTCGTCGGTCACCACCACCGGCGCGGACGGAAAGTCCGTGACGACGATCGAGCCGGTCAAGACGGGCTCCGACATCCAGTCGATCTTCTTCGACATGTGGCGCGCCGATCATCCCGACGTGGCGCTGAACGACGTTCCGGGCGACCTCGTCACAGCGTCGGCGTCCGGCCTCGACCCCGACATCACGCTTGAGAACGCCGAGTTCCAGCTCGACCGCGTGGCGGCCAAGTGGGCGGACGACAAGAAGCTGAAGGCGGCCGAGGTGCGAAAGGAGATCGAGGGCCTCCTCGAGAGCAAGGCCTACGCTCCGTGGGGCGGCGCGCTCGGCGAGAAGCTGATCAACGTGCTCGAGGTCAATCTCGAGCTACACAAGCGTTACGGCGACCCCGCCTGACGCGGTCCGGCTCTCCGTCCGGAGTTCCGATCGTCCGGACGGAGGCCTGGGAGGCGCGCGCAACTCCTGCCTTGTCCTCGTTGCGCGTGCCTCCCCTTTCCCCTTCGACCCGCTGTCTCAGTTCGCGCGGTGGAGGCGCCCATGGATGCGCGTGTCTACGGACGCCGCACGACGGTGCTGATGCTGATGGATGATCCCGCGCTGGTGCGGCTCGCGCGCTCGATCCTCGAGCCCGGTCGCAAGGTGAGCGGGGGCGCGCCCCTTGGACCGGAGTCGCTTCCGGCCGCCCGCACGGCTGACGTGGTCGTCATCGAGCTCAACGCCGTCGACCCGGACACGCTCGCCGCGGTGCGAAGCGCGCACCCGGACGCCGCGCTCATCGTGCTTTCTCCCGAGCGTCGCGAAACCGACTGCATCGCCGCGCTCGACATGGGCGCGGACTATCTTCCTCGCCCGTTCAGCCCATGTGATCTCGCCTCGCGGGTGCGGGTGGCCGAGCTCAGGCGCTTCGCTGCGACCGGGCGACCGCGTGTCTATCGCCAGGGCGCCCTCACCTTCGACCTGTTCACCGGCAAACTTTCGATCAACGACCGCGTGGTTGAGCTGGCGCCGTCAGAGCGCGCGCTCTTTGCCCTTCTCGCCGCGCGGGCCGGCGTCGTCGTCGCCTTTGAGAGCCTGCTCGACGAGGCGGGACTCGCGGGTTCGCGGCACGGTCGATCGGCCCTCCGCGGGTGCGTGCTCCGCCTCAGGCGCAAGATCGAACGCGAGCCGCTTCATCCCGAAATCCTGCTTGCCGAGATCGGCGTGGGCTATCGCCTCGCGCCTCCGACGAGCGGCCCCGTTCGCAGGCCCCGCGACAGCCTACCCGACGACCGAAAGAGGGCGTAAAAACCATGTCTGCGAGTATCTCCGGACTTGTCGAAATCGCCGTCACGCTTGCGCTCGTCCTTGCCGCGGCCCGCCCCATCGGCGCCTATATGGCGGACGTCTTCCAGGATCGCCGCACTCTTCTTACGCCGATCCTCGGTCCAATCGAGCGCACCGTCTATTGGGCGGCCGGCGTCAAAGCCAAGGACGAGCAGGAATGGGACGATTACGCGATTTCGATGGTTCTGTTCGGCGGCGCGTGCATGCTCGGGCTCTACGCGATCCTGCGCCTGCAGGCCTGGCTGCCGCTCAACCCGCAGGGCTTTCCGGGCGTGCCGCCCGACCTCGCCTTCAACATCGCCGTCAGTTTCGTCTCCAACGCCAACTGGCAGGCCTACGGGGGCGAGACGACGCTCTCGCATCTGTCGCAGATGGTCGGCCTCACAGCCAACAACTTTCTCGAACTCGGCGGCGGCGATCGCCATCGCCGTCGCGCTCGTCCGAGCGCTGACGCGGAATAAATCGACAACGATCGGCAACTTCTGGGTCGACATCACCCGCTCGACGCTCTACGTCCTCCTGCCCGTGGCGTTCGTCCTCGCGCTCGTGTTCGCGGCGCTCGGCGTGCCGCAAACTCTTGTCGGGTCAATCGAGGCGGCAACTCTCGAGGGCGCAAAACAGATGATCGCCATCGGGCCGGTGGCGAGCCAGGAGGCGATCAAGCTCCTCGGCGACAACGGCGGCGGGTTCTTCAACGCCAATTCCGCCCATCCCTTCGAGAACCCGAGCGTCTGGTCGAACATCTTGCAGAACTGGAGCCAGCTTGTGCTGCCGGTCGCGCTGGTGTTCGCCTTCGGCCGCATGGCCAGCGAGCCGAAGCAGGGGCGCGCTCTTCTGATCACGATGGCGGCCATCTTCGTCGTGGCGCTGGCGATGATCTGGAAGGTCGAGGCGGCGGGCAATCCGGCGCTGACCGCGCTCGACGTCGATCCTTCGCTCGGCGTGATGGAAGGCAAGGACCTGCGCTTCGGCCAGGCGGGCGCCGCCCTGTTCGCCGATGCGACAACGGGGACCGGGACGGGCGCGTCGAACGCCGTGCTCGAGTCCATGGCGCCGATCTCCGGGCTCGTCGCGATGTTCAATTTGCTGCTCGGCTGCATCTCGCCGGGCGGCGTCGGGACCGGGCTCTATAGCCTGCTGCTCCTCGTCTTGATAACGGCGTTCATCGGCGCACTGATGATCGGGCGAACGCCGGAATATCTCGGCAAAAAGATTAACGCCCGCGACATGCAGCTCGCAATGTTCGCGCTCCTCCTGCCGCCGGCGCTCGTGCTCATCTTCGCCGGCGCCGCTTCCGTCACCAAAATCGCGCTCGACAGCCTCGGCGCCGGGGGACCGCATGGACTGAGCGAGATCGTCTACGCCTACGCCTCCAGCGCCGCCGACAACGGCTCCGCCTTCGCCGGCTTGAATGCGAACACGCCTTGGTGGAACGTCACGACCGCCCTCGCAATGTTCCTCGGCCGCTTCGCCCACGCCATTCCGATCCTGGCGATAGCCGGGTCGCTGGCGGCCAAACGGAAGGCGAAGCCCTCCGCGGGCACTCTCCCCACCGAGGGCCCGCTGTTCATAACCTTCCTGCTGGCCGTGATCGTGATCGTGACCCTGGTATAGCGGCGTCACGCGAGGATCCGAAAATCCCTCGGGTCGATGACGCGGAAATTGTCGGTGATGGTTGACGAGAACTCGTCGAACCGCTGAGGCACGGTTTCACGCAGGAAACCGAGCACGGCTTCGGCGAAGTCGCGGAATTTGGCGTAGCATCTGTTGTGGGTGACGTTCTCGTGCATCACCTTCCACAGCCGCTCGATCGGGTTGAGATGCGGACAGTATGACGGCACGAAGTGCAGGACGATGCGCCTGCCTGGCTGTTGCAGCCAGCCCTGGACGACTTTGGCGTGGTGGTAGCGGGCGTTGTCGAGGAAAACATGGATGCGGCTCATCGTTGAATGGGAGCGCTCCAGCGCCTCGAACAAGGCGATCGTGCTTGCCGCGTCGACGGTCTGGACATCCATGATGCTGGTCCGTCCGGTCTCCAGGTCGATCGCGCCGTGCAGGTTCAGCCGGTCGCGTCCGGAGGCCGCGGGAAGTGCGCAGCGCTGTCCGCGCGGCAGCCAGCGTCCAGCGGGCTTTGCCTGGTGGGTCGGATGGACGGCGTCGACGTAGACGACCGTCTCGTCCGGGCCGAGCGAGTTGCGCAAGTCCTCATGCGCGTCGATAAACTTTTGCTGGGTCTCCACGTCGATCTTGCCGGGCACGGATTCCGGCTTCTTCCAGTCGAATCCGATGCGGTTCATCAGCTTGATCAGTCCGGAGCGGCCATCGTCGAACCCGAACCGATCCAGGATGAATTGCCCGATTTCGGTGGTCGACGTCGGCAGCGCCTCCGTCGCCCAAGCGCGCAATTCGTCGATCTGGAGGGGCGACAGCCGCCCGGTTCCGCCCTTCAGGTCGAACAGGACGATCGCCTCGACGCCGCCTTCCTGGAATTCCTTGAGCCAGATGCGGATGGTCGAGTCGTCGAGGAACAGCGCTTCGGCAATCTCGGCAAAGGACCAGCCCTTGTCGAGCAGAAGGATGGCGTTCGCCCGGCGGACGATGCGATGCTCCTCCAGCCCGTCCCTGACGATCTTCACCAGGTCGGCCCGATCCGCTCCGCTGAGGAAATTGCGATTCGTCTTCACCAGACGACTGGAATCGATCCCGCTGATTCGGTCAAACGATTTTCGGATGGGCGCGGAATCCCGCTATACAATATCTTCCGGCGCTGGCCCTCGGCCCGATCGCCGAACATATCCTCGTCGCCAAAGGCGCGACCTTCTAGGGTTGCACAACGAGGCGGCGGTTAAGGAGCGGGCGATAGCCGGCGCTCGAACAACCGTTAGTCGCGCACTCGTCCGTAGCTAACCGCCTGGGAAGGGCATGTCTGGACGGCGCCCCGTCGTCAAGGGTTTGGTTGAGGCTTTGCGAACGCTTCGGGTGCGGTCAGCAAAGGGACGGATATGACCCGTTCGCCAAGCCGTCCGGTAAGGGCCGCTTCT
>CAVPXF010000018.1:0-42227 GCA_963709655.1 uncultured Alphaproteobacteria bacterium | reverse complement strand
TGGCAAGCGCGCTATTTTATGAAACAATACTTTAAGATTGATCCTACAATAGCACGAGGCAGAACAGCCGGGGGTCACGCCATAGAACGGGCAGGATAGCACGGTTCCTGGCACAGACAGGGAACATGGTCATGCTGCGGCCTCAAGCGGCGCGGCGGACACGTGACGCAGCGGCCTGAATCCGTCGGAGGCGGGTACGCTGTCGGCATCCCAAAGGTAGTCGCCGGTGAGGTTGATGTGCTGCCAGCCGAGTGGTGCAAGTTGGGCCAGCAAGGCGTCTGGCACCGTCTCGCCGCTGCGGCGCACGGCGTCGAGCGCGTGATTGAGATAAACGGTGTTCCACAGTGCTATGGCGGCTGTGACCAAGGTGAGACCGCTCGCGCGGTGCTGCTGCGCTTCGACGGTCCGATCGCGCAGCTGGCCGAGGCGGTGGAAGCAGACAGCACGCGCAAGGGCATTCCGGGATTTGCCCTTGTTGAGTTCCGCTGTTGCTTGTCGCCTGAGCCGTGGCTGTTCCAACCAATCGAGGGTGTAAAGGGTGCGTTCGATACGACCGATCTCGCGTAGTGCCTGCGCCAGCCCATTCTGCCGGGGGTAACTGCCGAGCCGCTTGAGCATCAGCGACGCGCTGACGACGCCGGTTCGCACGGACGCGGCGAGCCGAAGCACCTCATCCCAATGCGCAGCTATCAGCTTGTCGTCGGGGCGACCGGCAATGAACGGGGCGAGCGCGGGCCATCGGCTTGTCGGCTCGAAGGCGTACAGCCTGCGCTCCGCGAGGTTGGGAATGCGGGGCGCGAAGTGGAAACCCAGCAGGTGCGCAAGCCCGAAGACATGGTCGCTGACACCGCCTCCGTCCGTGTGATGCGTGGCGATCGTCATGTCGGCCTCATGGTAGAGTAGTCCGTCGATGACGTACGTAGCCTCGCCGGATGGTGGGATGGCGATAGTATGGTAGGGCGCATGGCGGCCCGAAATGTGTGTGTAGAACAGCGATGATGCCTCGCGCCCATAGTGGGCGTTGATGGCGCCGACGGCTTCGCCACGGCCCGAGGTAGGGAACCCTTGGCCGTCGGAACTGGATATGTCAGGCGCCCCGAATAATGCGGCGATCGGCTGGCTGTGCTGGGCGTTGACCAATATTGCGAGCGCCTGCCGGTAGGTGTCCTCGCGCAAGTGCCAGCCGGCGGTCCATGCCAACTGGCGGTAACTCACCACCGAGCAGGCCTCCGCCATGCGGGTCAGGCCAAGGTTTGTCGCGTCCGCCAGCACCGCGGTGAGCACCACCCGAGGATCGTCAGCCGGCAATCCTGTGTGCAGATGGGTAAACGCAGCGCTGAAGCCCGTCCAACGATCCACTTCGGCCAGGACACCAGTAATCCGGGCGTTTGGCATCATCGCATAAAGCCGATCGGCAAGTTCCTCGGCGTCCTCCGGTGTGATCGCCTTCAGCGGTGATATCTTCAGCTCATCGCCCTTGATTGATACGTCCTCCAACTTGTCCGCCGCGGCTTTGGCGGCCACCTCTGACAGGCGCTGCTCCAGCAGTGCGCGGCGAGCTGTGAGGTATTCTTCCGCGGTCGCCGGCACAGCAACAGGGAGCGGTCCAGCATCACGCATTGCGGCGAACAGAGCCGGTGTGATCAACTGATCTTCGACGGTGCGCCATTGCCGACTACCTTGAACCCAGATGTCGCCTGAACGGAGCCGGTCGCGCAGCGCCAGCAAGCTAGCCGCCTCCCAAGTCCGACGTTCATTGCCGCCTTTGCCGGCCGCATGGCGCACTGCATCGCGCCAAGATGGGCGGAGAAAGCTGGACGGAAGGCTGTTCGGCCATTTCTTGCCGCCGCTATTGTAAGTGTCACCAAGCAGTTCGACCGCGCGCAACGTGCTTGCCGCCGCGGGCACGGCTCGAAGTTGGAACGCGCCGAGAAACAATGGCCCCAGCCGATGCAGCACCGGCCAGGCCCGTATGGCAAGTGCTGGCAGATCTGTCTTGCCCGGACGGGCTAGCTTGTTAGCTTCGGCAACGCTTGCGGCCAGCCGGTCCCAACCCACGGAAACAGCGACTGCCCCGTCCAAGTCCGTACCGGACTGCTTGGCCTCGATCAGCGCGGCCCCCAGTTTGGCGAGCAGGCGAACCTTGTCATTGACTGCCCGCGCGTCGCGCAAGACGGCCTCTTCCTCGCGAGCTTCGGCGCGGCGGAACATGCGGCCAATAGCGCGATCGAATAGCGTCACGCCGTCATCAGTCAGCCTGGCCGAGGTGTCGAGAACCGTAGCAACCAAGGTCGCACGTCGGCGAAGCGGCGATAGTGCTCGCAGATGCTGCGCAGTAAACCTTGCGCCTTCGCGGGCCAGTTTCCGCAGCCGTTCAGGATGGACAGCTTCAGCACCGTCACTGCTCAGACCAATCGCGCGTAGGCAGGCGAGCTGTTCCACGATGCGCGCGAGCGCACGATGCCCCGGGGCACCCGGCGGCAGCCGGGCCCAAGCCAGCACGCTCATCGATGTGCCGTCCTTCGGCTGGAGCAACGCTTCGAGAGCATCGGTTTGCGTCGGGGACAATGCACTGGTGAGCTGAACAGCAACGTGCCGTTCCGCCACCACCAACACCGCGGCGACAAGGCGCTCGATCACTGACGGGCCAGGCGCGATGATCCGGCGTCGGCGAAGCTCATCCATCAATGCCGCGGCGACTGATGAGGCGTTGGTTGTGGCCGAAGCGATTGGCAGCAGCCAGGCTAGCAGTTCGCGGCCATGCCCAGGCGCATACATGCGAAAGTCGAACTCGTCGCGAAGCGCGTCGAGTTGCTCACGGCGGGTCTGAGGGCGAGCGGCGTAGGAGGTCAAGGCGTCGGAGCTGACCCGCAACTGCTCAGCGACGAAGCTCAGTGCGGACTCCGGAATCGTGTCACCCGGTCGCAACAAGCGGCCTGGATAACGGAAGGCGCAGAGCTGCAAGGCAAAGCCGAGCTGATTGTGCTCCCCGCGTCGGCGCTCGATGGCAGCGAGATCGGCTCCGGTCAGGGTCCAGTGACGGACCAGCAAGGGTTCATCGACAGGTAGGGCGAGAAGGCCCACGACCTGCGCGTCTGTCAGCACACGGCGTCTCGGCATAGCGTATTGTCCCAAATGGAGTGTAGTCTGATTGCTACGGCTCCGACCCACGCAGGAACAAGGGTTTGCGGTGCCGGCGGCAAGGAGAGTTCAACTGGGACAGCGGGCCGCCCTTTACTGCCGGGTCTCGACCGCCGATCAGTCCTGCGCCCGTCAGGAGCGTGATCTCGCAGCGTTTGCCGATCGTGCCGGCCACCAGGTCGTGGGCACGTTTAGGGAGACCGGATCCGGCATGAAGGCTGATCGCCTCGAGCGGCGGAAGGTACTCGCCTTGGCACAGCGTCGCGAAATCGACGCCGTGCTCGTAACCGAACTGTCCCGTTGGGGGCGCAGCACGACGGATCTGCTGGCGACGCTGACCGAGCTGGAAGCGCGCCGCGTATCGGTGATCGCGCTCAACGGCATGGCCTTCGATCTCGGCACGCCGCACGGCCGCATGATCGCGACCGTGCTGGCTGGAATCGCCGAGTTCGAGCGGGAGCTGATCCAAGAACGTATTCGTTCCGGAATTGCCGCAGCGAAGGCGCGCGGCAAGCGCCTAGGTCGGCAGCCCGGGCAGCGGCCCAAGTCGGACCGGCTCGCGTCCAAGGTGCTGGCCCTGGTCGGCCAAGGGCGCAGCTACCGTCTGGTCGGGCGCGAGCTCGGCCTGAGCAAAAACACCGTCGGCGATATCGTTAGGCGAAGCCGAAGCCTGCCGGAGGAGACCTGAGCGACGCTTCTGCTTCGCCGCCTACGCGCGCGCCATCAGCCATGTTCGTGCCCAAAACGAACTTAGGCGGCGCCCAAAGACTGGTGAATTGGTTTGGTGTTCTACTGGCGTGGGCTGTTTACGGGATTCCTGTCGCCGGGGCTGCGGTCTATAGCAGATAGATGATCGACGAATTACTGCTGCGAGCCCGTTACGAAGCCCTTCGTTCCTCTCTGAACGAACGGGGCCGGCGGTTGAACGCGGCGGCGGAGGCGAAGGCCGCGGGCTACGGTGGGATTGCGGCGGCGGCGCGCGCGACGAAGGTCGCCCGCAGCACGATTGGACGCGGTCTGAAGGACCTGCAGGACCCCGGTTCATTGACAGGAAAGGTGCGGCGGAAAGGCGGCGGCGGCCCTCTGTTGACAACCAAAGATCCGACGCTGCTGGCGGACTTGCAACGATTGCTCGAGCCCGCGACGATGGGCGATCCGATGCGGCCATTGGTATGGGTGTCCAAGAGCCACGAGAAGCTGGCGACGGCGCTTCGCCAGATGGGCCATAAGGTGAGTTCGTCAACCGTTCCCAAATTATTGCGGGAATTGAAATACTGCCGCCATTACAACCGGAAGACCAAAGAGAGCGGCAAACATCCCGATCGCGACGCGCAGTTCGAATATATCAACGCCAAGGTCGAAGCGTTCCAGGCAGCCGGCGAACCCACGCTATCAATCGACGCGAAAAAGAAGGAATTGCTCGGCGAATTCAAGAACGGCGGCAGCGACTATGGGCCGCAAGGCCAGCCGATCGAGGTCAATACCCACGATTTCGAGGACAAGGAGCTCGGCAAGGTTGTCCCTTACGGCGTCTACGACATCGGCGCCAACCTCGGCTATGTCAGCCTCGGAATTGACCACGATACCGGGCAATTCGCGGTCAACGCGGTTCGTCTATGGCTCGAACAAATCGGCCGCGGGCTGTATCCCGGCATGAAGCGCCTGATGATCACGGCCGACGGCGGCGGCTCCAACGGTTCACGCTTGCGTCTGTGGAAGTTGGCGCTCCAGCAACTTGCCGATGAAACCGGGCTGATCATCCAGGTCTGCCACTACCCGCCGGGGACATCGAAGTGGAACAAGATCGAGCACCGCATGTTCTGTCACATCACACAAAACTGGCGCGCCATGCCTCTGGCCAGCCTGCTCATCGTCATCGCACTGATTTCCAACACAACAACGAAAACCGGCTTGAAGATTTCCTGCGGGCTCGATCGCAATACCTATCTCAAGGGCATCAAGGTTTCCGACGCGGACATGGCGAGCCTGAACATAACCCGCGACGCGTTCCACCCAGAATGGAACTACAACATCGCGCCGAGAAAAAACACCATGGAGCGATAGTCTTTGGGCGTCGCCTTAGCCGACTTCTGGCAGAGATTCCTCAGCCCCGAGCAGGACCTCCGTGACGTCTGGGGAAAAGCGTGCCAGCCGACCCTCGATCAGCACCCGCTCAGGATCGCTAGGATCTCGCTCCGCCATCGGCAATCCGTGAGCTATCAGGATGCGGGCGCAACCGGCCCAATCCCCGTCCGAGACCGGCTGATTCACTGACGTCCAAGACAGCGTGCCTAGTGTCCCGATTCAAGGGAACTGAGGATAAAGTCTCTTCAGTTTGACGCGGGCGTCGTCGGTGGTGAACTGCCAGTCGGCCTTGACGCATTTCTTGTTTCTGTTCCTGGTCCACGCCTCCGCCTCGGCGGCCAGCGTGCCGATGTCCGGGATTCGCCGGTCGAGGCATTGCCGTGACAGGATGCTGAGTTCGGATTCGGCCATGTCGAGCCAGCTTCCGTGCTTTGGAGTGTAGTGCCACTCGAACCGCTCGACCAGCCGCCGCGCCTCGGCGGCGGGGAAGGCGGCGTAGAGCGACGCCGGCTTGTGGGTGTTGAGGTTGTCCTGCACGAGGACGATCTTCTCCGCCTGGGAGAACTGCTCGTCGGAGATTTTCTTCAGCATGTGAGCGTAGTCGACGGCGGTGCGTCGTTCGGTGACCTCGACATGGCGCCGGCCTTCGAGCGGGGCGAAGACCATGAACAAATTGGCCGTTCCGTTGCGCTCGTATTCGTAGTCGTGGCGGGCCGGACGGCCCGGCGCGGCGGGCACGGGGACGCGCGTCTCGACGATCAGTTGCTTCGAGGTCTCGTCGAGGCAGACGACGGGCCGTTCCGGGTCGAATGGACGGGAATAGACCTCCAGCACATCCTCCATTGCGGCGACGAACTCGGCGTTGGCCTCCGGCGGGATCACCCACTGCCGGTTCAGGTGCGGCTTGAGGATGTTTTTTTTAAAGTCCGCCCGATGGTGCTGTCGCTGGCGCGTTCTACGATCTTGAGTTCGACGACCTTCTCCTCCAGCAGGCGCAACGACCACTTTGCATAACCTTCGGGCGGCGCTGAGCATGTCAGGGCGATGAGCCGCGCCTCGGCCTCGCCGTCGAAGGTCATCGGACGCGCCGACTTCGGGTTGTAGCTCCGGCACATGCAGTCCTCGAAGCCCATCTCGACGAGCCGCTGCCTGGTCCGCGAGACGTTGGACTTGCTCGTATCAAGCGCCTCCATGATCTGCTCGTCGGTCCATCCGTCGCCCGCTTCGGAAACGTCGGCTTTGAGCAGGATCCGCGCCCGCGTAACCAACTCAGCCGAGCGTCTGCCCTTGCAAAGGAATTCCTCCAGGAAGGACCGTTCTTCAAGGCTCAATTTTACGATGTACTTCTTCTCGGCCACGAATCATCTCCATGCTTCAAAACAGCAGGGACGTTTGATTCATGGAAACAATTCGATATCAAGGAAGCGCGGCACTAGCACATCGTCACCGTAGCCATGGCGCTCGCGCCAACTCGCGCCGTGCGATAGGAGGAAATCCGTCAATCCGGCATCGCCTTGGAACACGGCCAGATTGAGGGCCGTCGCGTTCCAGTCGCCACCGCAGACGGTAATTGGCCAGCCAAGCTCGACCATCACACGAGCGGCGTCGGCCGACCCCCAAGCGACCGTATCCGGCAGCAGCCGAAGCTGCGCCGATGTCAGAGATCCCGGCAGATCGGGGCGCCGCGCCTGGATTCGCCGAGCCTCGACTGCGTCCGCACGGGCGCACGCGGCGACGAACTGCTCTTCGTCAGAGAGAGGCTCGGCGCCAGCCGCAGCTTTCAGGAGATCGGCAACCTCGGGTAACCCGGCCTGCAGCGCCAGCCGGTAGGCGCTGATGCCGTCCGGGGTGCGCACGAAGGGATCAGCGCCGGCGGCCAGTAGTGCCTGCACATGCGCGGCCGAGCGCCGCACTGCGATCGCCCGCAGCAAGGGCGAGCCCCAGACGCGCATCACGCCGCCGCCCACCTCATTCGCATCGCCGCCGTTGGCAAGCAGCAGCTCCAGCGCAGCAGGCTCGGGCATGTCCAGCGCGCGGCCGAGCGCGTTGGTCCCCGTCACACGTGCCCCATGCTGCAGCAGCACGCGCGTGCAGTCAGGGTTCTCCAGCGAGTGATAGAGCGACTCGCCGTCGTTTGGATCGGCTCCGGCTTCCAGCAGCAGTTTCGTCATCGCCGGGTCGCGATTCACGCCCGCGGCGCCATACAGGGCCGATAGTCTCGCAGTCTCGTCCGGCGCGGCCAGGGAGGCTGGAGGAAACCGGTTGCCGATCGTCTGGTTCGGATCGGCGCCTGCCCCTAGGAGGATGGCAGCGCTTTGGCGCAGCCGCTCGCGGAACTCGGGCAGATCCATCAGCCTGGAATGCGTCACCGCGACGAGAGGCGGAAGCTTGAGCGGCCCGCCGGCCCGGTTGACCCATGCCGGGTCGGCCGAAATCGCCCGGCGCAGCGCGTCTTCATCCCCGGCGGCACAAGCCGCGTAAACGTCGTCCGCCAGGAGATCGGGCGCGTCACGCAGCAGATGGGCGGCCACGCGAGGCCGTGCGAGATTGAAGCTGCCTGTAACATCGCCGCCGTAAGCCAGCGCGAGACACCGTTGGAGACGAACTGACCAGCTTTCGCGCGCGAGCGATCGCGCCTCCAGATAGCTTGTGAGTCCAGGCCACGAGAGAAAACCGTATTCGCGTGCGACACAGGATTGGGCGTCGTGCAAGTGGAGCGAGAGCGCGACGATCTCGTCGGCTGGCCGGTTCGCAGCGGACGGGAGATGGCGGCCAAATCGCGAGATCGCGTCGGAGTCACCGTTCCGGTAAAGCCGCAACAAGTCCTTCGCCTGCTTCTTGAGGTGTTCAAGATTGGCGCGGTTGGGTAGCGTCGGCATATGAGACCTCCGTGCATAGGATTGCCGAAGGCCCGCATCACCGGCTGCACAAAGGTTCCGAGCGCGATCTTACAGAAGCAGGCGGGTTCTACCCTTTCCGCGGGCCCGGATGCGGCCTGCACCGCTCGGGAAGGCTATCCAAGTACCCCCGCTTCCGTCAATCAACGTATCCTTGATCGGAGTTGACGACGTCGCGTGCAGACACGTTATTCACGGTCTGTTCCGGGAACCGTGCTATCCTGCCCGTTCTATGGCGTGACCCCGGCTGGCTTTGTGCTCATCGAGGCACGGGACCTCAACGAAGCGATCAGGCTGGCCGAGAAGATCCCGCTCGCCGCGATCGGATCGATCGAGATCCGTCCGGTGATGCACATGCGGGCGGCCGACTGAAATGCGAGAGTTCGGCGCGCAGCCGCGCGCGGCCGGAGACCCGGTAGACTCCGCTTACCGGCTCCATTCGCGCGCCGTACTCGCCTCGCTAATCAGGCTCCTGGGCGGCTTCGACCTTGCCGAGGAGGGCCTTCACGAGGCGTTTGTCGCGGCGGCCGCGCAATGGCCGCGTGACGGCGTTCCACGAGACCCGCGATCCTGGTTGATCTCAGCCGGGCGGTTTCGGGTCATCGACAGGCTGCGTAGCAAGGCCCGGTTGGACGCTGTTCGCAGCGACCTTTCCCAGCATCTCGACATGGCTTCAGGGCCGACGGATCTTCCGATGGAAGACAGCTTTCCCGATGATCGTTTGCGGCTCATCTTCATCTGTTGCCACCCGGCGCTTCCCGTCGACGCACAAGTGGCGATGGCCCTACGCGAGGTTTGCGGCCTTACGACCGAGCAGATTGCCGACGCCTTTCTCGCCAGCGCGCCGACGATCGCGCAACGAATTGTTCGAGCGAAGGCGCGAATTTGCGACCTTGCCTTGCCCTATGTCGTTCCCGGCGCCGACGAGCTCGAGCAACGGATGGAGGGCGTGCTCCGCCTCATCTACCTGATCTTCACAGAGGGCTACGCGAACCCGGAACGGGGCGGCTCCTCGGAGGCGCTTTGCAACGAGGCCATTCGACTGGCCCGGCTCCTACGCGACTTGCTGTCTGACGGCGAGGTCATCGGTCTCCTGGCGCTAGTGCTCCTGCAGGACTTCGCGGCGCGCGGCCCGGCTCGACGCCGACGGCGACATGTGCCTGCTGGATGACCAGGATCGCGCGCTCTGGGACAGGGAGAGAATCGACGAGGGCTGTGCCCTCGCTCTCGAAGCGTTGTCCGGCGCTGCGGTCGGCGCTTATGCTCTCCAGGCGGGGATCGCCGCCTGCTATGCGCGCGCTCCTTCGCTCGAGAGCGTCGATTGGGATCGGGTTCTCGCACTCTACGACCTTCTGACGCAGGCCGAGCCGTCTCCGGTCATCAAACTGAAGCGGGCGGTGGCGCTATCCCGAAAGAGCGGAGCTGCCGCGGGCCTTGCCGTAGTTGACGGGTTGCTGGCGGACGGCGAGCTCCAAAACTATGGACTTGTCTACGCCGTCCGAGCCCAACTTTGCCGGGAGCTGGGTCGCTCTGAGGAAGCAAGGACGGCGTTTGAAAGCGCGCTCCCGCTCGCCCGGTCCCCGGCCGAGCGACGCTGGATCGAGAAGCAGATTGCCGGACTAGTGGCGGCTCGACTTCACATCCTGACGCCCGCGGCCTCGCGCGCGTTCATGGCTGTGTGTTGCGAGTCGCTTCTGAAGGGAACTAAGGACGGTGGACGCAACGATCAAAGCCTGGCGGAAGCGAATATACGAACTGATCCGCGAAATGCTTGAAGTGGAGCGCCTTCGTGAGCTTGACGATGTTGAACAGCGCACCGACACGGGCGTTCCCGGAAACCTCATCGAGACGTACTCGCCGATTATGCAGTGGATGCGTGAGCCGAGTTTGAACAGGGCGGCAGCGGCGCGCGATGAAGTGATCGCTGAGTTCGGTGGCGACGCGGGCAAGCTGGCCTCGGAAATCTTGCGTCTTAGGACGGAAGTGAGGCAGGCGGCGAACACCCTCACCCAGGCGCGCGCGCAGGGATATGTTTTCCATCCGTCAGGCTTCGACGGCGTCGGGCGCTTTCGGATGGTAGGGGCAAAAGGCCTGCGCTGGCTGAAAACGCGGCGTTGAGGAGAACAGTACACAGTCGCAAGCGGCCGATCTTGTCACGTCGCGAGGCCGCAATGCTCACCAGTCGCCTGTTTTCGACGGAAGGACCGCTCATGTGCGCATACCTTCCTTACCGGATACCAAGCGGGAAGGGCGGCAACGGGTCGAAGTGACGTTGGTGCACAACCTGAGATCGGGGGGCAGCTGTGGCCCTCCCGGAGGTTTCAGGCGAGCCTTCGAGAGACGGGCATGCCGAGAGCGGTTATGCGATTGAGCGCCTTGCAGCCGACCCTGGCTTCGACCTTTTGTGCGGGCAGAGTCCGGGCGCGGAGCGTTCGGCCGATGATGGTCTTGTAGCGCAGCATCCCGGTCTCGACGAGCGAGCGCCGGCCGTAGCCGACGGCCTTCTGCCATCCCAGTCGGCCCTTGGCGGCGATCATCTCGATGTGGCGGTCACGCGGTGTCGGTGCGCCCGCGGCGGAGACCTCGCTGACCACAGCGGTAGCGCGGGGCGGAATGATCACGGTGGCCGCGGGAGCCCGATCGGCAACGGCCCGGTAGACAGGATCGCCGTCATACGCGCCGTCCGCCAGGACGGCGGCGATCGGGGCCGCAATCTGGTCAAGCAGCGGGCGAACCAGCGAGGCGTCGCCCTCCTCGGTCGTGGTCAAGGCCGAAGCGAGAACCTCGCCGGTGTCCGGATCGATGGCCAGGTGCAACTTGCGCCAGGTCCGCCGATCGCGGCCGCCATGCTTGGCCATCCGCCATTCACCGGCGCCGAAAACCTTCAAGCCGGTGCTGTCGATCACCACGGTGACCGGACCAGCCGGCACGGCCAGGGCGGTGACCAAGGACAACGCGGCGCTGCGGCGCGACAGCGTCGTATGGTCGGGGACATCGAGGCTCAGACCCAGCAACGTCGTCACCGAACGCAACAGCCCCTCGGTCTGCCGCCATGGCCGGGCAAATGCCAGCCGCAGCATCACGCCGGTCTCGATGGCGAGGTCCGAATAGTGAGCTGACCGCCCCGGACGGCCGGTCCTCGCCGGATGCCACGCCGCGATCGCCTCGGGCGTCACCCACACCGTCAGGCTGCCGCGGTCGCGCAGCGCGACCTCGTACTCCCGCCAGTTCTCCACCCGGTACCGGGCTTTCGGGATCTTGTGACGGCGGGGCTCGTTATGCTTGTACGGCATCGGCAAATCATCGTCCCAGGCGCTGGCGGCAGGTCCATCATCCTACTCCAGCGACCTACCCATGCCGCACGCTGCCGATTTGTGCACCAACGCCGTGTCAATGGTCATCGAAGGGGACCCCGGGTTTGCATTGAATAGGGGCTCTGACGCACTTTTGATGACGCTCGTCACGTTACGCCGATGACGCGCGCTTGGAGGAGATCGAGTTTTCCTCGCCCATACATCTGGCGCTTGACCAGCTTGAGCTTGCAGATCTGGCCTTCGGCTTGGCCGTTGGACCAGCCCGAGGAGAGCGCGGAGCTCACCGCGGCTTTGTCGTTCGTGACGCCGTTCGCCAACCCCGCAACAAGGCTGGTCTTGACGCGCTCGATCCAGCGGTCGAGTTCCGCTGGCGCCTTTCTTCGGATCATCGCTTGGAAGTCTGCAACGACTTCACGCGCTTCGACGAGAGGTACGACACCGCTCTCGATCGCGGCCACGGTTACGGTCTCCGCCTTTGAGAGTTGGTCGCGCCCGTTCGTCATCAGCCGGGCGATGGTTCGCGCAGAGGGCGCGCGGCTTATCGCGCTTACATCCATCTTTTCCGATCGCCGTCGTCGCGCGCTCCACTCGCTGACGACGCGAAGGCACCCGCGAAACCCCGCTGCTTCAGGGAGCGCCATAGCTCGGAGCCGTTGCGCCGACCCGCCGCCCATTGTTCGTCGAGGCAGGGAAGATAGGCTTCGAGCGAACTGCTGCGGACGCGGAAGACATCCGACCTCTGACCGCGAAGCACCTTTCGCACCAGGCCGCGACTGTAGCCGGCGCTTCGCACGATCTGCTTGATCGTCGCGCCCTCCTTTGCCATCGCGAGGATGGCGGCATTGGTCTCTTCGCGGCGGAGGTAACCCTCATATTGCAGCTTCTCGGCGGCGGTGAGCAGGGCGGGATTGATCGTGGCAGAGCCGATCGCGCTCCGAATCTGGCGCATCGATTTGCGCACGGCGTCGAGGAAGGCGTGGCTTGCGTTCTCCATCAGATGCCAGCGGTCGGCGACTTGCACCGCGTTGGGCAGCGCCTTTTGCGTCGCCAAGGCATAGCCGCCGCCTCGATCCCGAGCCACGACGGAGATCTGCGGCTGACTGGTCAACCAGGCCTCGGCCGTGGCCGGCTCCCGGTCCGGCAGCAACGCGATCGTCTTTCGACGTTCGAGATCACAGATCAGCGTTCCATAGCGATGGTTGCGACGCCAGGCCCAGTCGTCGATGCCGATGATCACCGGGGGCGCGAAGCTCGGGCTGCCCCGTCTGCGCACGGCGCGCAACAGGGTGTCGTTGCTGACCGGTATGCTCAAGCGGCGCGCGAAACTCGCCGCCGGCCGACCTCCAAGGGCGATCGCCAAGCAATGGACAATCTGATCGAGTTCGAGCCGTGCGACGCGCCCGAGGCTTGAGGACGTTGTCGTCGAAGCGTTCGCTGAAGATGCGCCGCTCGCATAAAACCGCCTCGCAGCGGAAGCGTCGCGCCTGGAGCATCAGCACGGCGCGCCGCCCTGGGATCGGCAAGTCCGCCAAGCGGCGAGGATATCGACTGTGGACCCGGTCCGAAATCGCGCCACACAATGGGCACGAACTGTTCGCGCTCGCCGCGCGGACTGTAAGGACGGTGAAGTCGCCTTCGCTCAACGCACCAACCACGCGGAAACCCTTGGGGAGCAACTCTGAAGCGCGAAACGACTGCATGGCCCTGATTCCCTCTCGAAACCAGGCCACACCGGCGCCTCAACTTCATCAAAATTGAGTCAGAGCCCCTATTCCATGAAAAAAGACAATGCGGTTTTGATGTCTGGCATTAGGGGCTCTCCGCCCCGAGGATGGCGCCGACCCAAGCAAGGAACACGCGAGTGGAATCCATGGAGTTGGTGCTCCGGCGTCCAAGAAACGTGCCCGCCACGCATGCGCCCAGCGCCGCACAAGACGGCGTAACCACCGTGAGGGCCAGCGCCACAGCCAAATGCGGCATGACGCCCGCCGCAATGACCTGTACGGTTGGCGCATGGCTTGGCAACATATCCGCATCGCTCGGTTCGGCGGTCCCGAAGTCCTGGAGATGGCGGAAGAGCAGACCCTTCCGGACCCCGGTCCAGGCGAGGTCCGGATCAAGGTGCTCGCCGCCGGCACCGGGTTCACCGATACTTTCATCCGTCGCGGCCGATATCCGGACTTCAAGGGGCCACTGCCGTTCACGCCCGGCTATGACCTTGTCGGGATCGTCGAGGCGACGGGGCGCAGCGTGACCGCGCCCCGTGAAGGCCAGTTGGTCGCCGACCTCTGTGTCGTCGGCGGCTACGCGCAATATGCGATCCGCCCGGCGCGCTTCCTCGTTCCGGTCCCGAATGGAGTCGATCCCGCCGAAGCGGTCTGCATCCCGCTGGCCTACCTCACCGCCTTTCAGATGCTCACCCGTTGCCGGCGCTTGCTGCCTGGCGCAACGATCCTCGTCATCGGCGCCTCGGGAACGGTCGGCACGGCTCTGCTCGACGTCGCACGCCACTTCGGCCTTGAGGCGATCGGCACATGCTCAGCGGCAAACATGGCCACCGTTGAGCGTTTCGGCGCGACGGCGATCGACTACCGCGCCGGTGACTTCGTCGCAGCCGTGCGGCGGATCGCTTCAGCGCGCAAGGGAGGCCCCGGCGTCGACGCTGCTTTCGACGCGATCGGTGGCGCGCATTTCAGCCGCTCGTTCGCCTCGCTCTCGAAGGGAGGACTGCTTATCGGCTATGGGTCGCAGACCATGGCGGTCGGGCGTGAAGGCATGATTGCCGCCGGTCTGGGCTTGGTCAGGCTGAAAGTATGGAACGGGTTGAGCTTCCTGTTCGGGGGCCGACGCGCGGCGTGGTACAGCATCACCGATCGCCGCGTGACGCAACCTGAAGAGTTCAAGGCGGACATGGCCGCCCTGTTCGATCTGTTGCGACTGGGCGCCATACATCCGGTCGTCGTCGACCGACTGCCGCTGGCTTCCGCGCGCGAGGTCCATAGCCGAGTCGACGCCGGCGGTCTCGGCGGGAAGATCGTGCTCCTCCCCTGGCCCCAGCCGGAATGATACCGTTGATCTCTTCCTGAGTTGCGTTCGCATCGGTGCATTGAGCCGACTCGGCGGGAACGCGCCATGGCTGAGACGGGACGGGAAGGGTTGGCGGAGACGGCGAGAGCCGCGCTGGGGATGTTCGCGGACACCGTTCGTCTGACCTATGGCGACCGCCTTAAGTGGCTCGTCGCCTTCGGCAGACGGTCGCGCCGCGACGCCTCTCGGGACAGAGACCTTGACGTTGCGGTGATCCTGGGTGGCGACGTTGACCAATACGGCGAGAAGTGACGACCCAGCGCCTCAACGGCCAACGTCAAGCGCCAACGCGCGCCTGTGGACCGGCCATCCCAATCGCGTCTTCAGCCGTTGCCTCCTGATCCCTTTCCTTCATTCAGACGACCGGTTTCGCGTCGCCGATCAAGACCAATTCAATCGGCAAACGGAAGAGTTGGTCGGATTTGATGTAACGCTGGTCGCGCCGCACGTAGGGCGAGCGGAGCACGACGGTTTCGAAGTTGGGCATGGGCGGGGCTCTCCGCCACAAGGATGGCGCCTACCCCAGCAAGCAACACGCGAGCCCATTCGGTTGCGATTTGCATCCGTCGACACGCGACCGCAATTCGCGCCGCCGAATTTTTCTTGCAACGTGGTCATTCTTGAACAGCCGATACGTCGGGCCGATCGTATCCTTCGCTTCATGGGGGTGGCTTTGCTTTGGACGCTTTGGAGGCGTGCATGGACTGGCATCAAATCGCGAAGGGCTTGAAGCACCTCATCGTTACAGCCGCCTCCCCGCGCAACACTGTGCAGGAGATCAACTCCAAGGCCGATCATTCAATCCGTTCCGCTGTTTCCGGCGGCGAAGGATACGACGAGGCGCGAATGAGACCATACACCCCTGACACCCACGGCGACCGAAACAATTCCTCGCTGCACATGAGTTGCTAGGTCCAGTTTTACGATGACGAAGCCGGCTCAGACTTCGTCGCGCTGGATACCGCCGCAATGTGCATCGAGGGCGCGCTGCCCAGCCTTGCTGGAGTCGCCGGCGAGCCCCGAGAAGCGTGCGTGCGGAGGGGTGGGCCTTCACCACAGATCACCCCTCCTAATGGGAGTGACACCATGAACCGGATCGAAATCACCGAAGTCGCGTATCAGTCGGTCATCAGCACACTGCCGGGCGGGGCCGAGCGCCATCCGCCTGTCCGGACCGACGACGACAAGGTCATCCTTTGGCTCGATCCGGCCACGACCAGGAGGATCGAGGACGTGAAGCTCCGCGGCGAGAGCCACAGCGACGCGATTTTGCGCCTGGTCCGGCTTGACCAAAGAGCCGCGCGGTTACGCGAGACTTCCTCAGCGTGACGTCGGAGAATTGCGCGGTCGCCGGTCTTCTGCGCTCGCGCCGCTTGAGTTCGGCGCCGTAAGCGAGTTCATCCGTCCAGTACATGTCGGACGCGGCGAAACCGCACGACGCATGTGACTATCCGGTTTTGCTTGATCTTCAGCGATGCGTCGCTCAATCGCCCAAATCCAGCGTCCAACTAGGCTAGAGATGCGTTCCTCATTATGAGACCTCGTCATTTCCCTCGTCAGTCCAGCCAAATTGATCTCAGGGGCTTTCGGTCATCAGCCGCGCCAGTTCCGACCTGTGTAGGTGATGTCAGGCGCCGTCGTCACCCTGAGGCTGGATTGTCTTCCATTAGACGGAACTTTACCCCCTTTGCGGGCGCGTCCCTTTGATTTCTCTCGATTTTCCGAGAGAAAGGCGGGGTGTTTCTGACTACAGTTCGGTTTTCGGCGTGACGCCGAGGAGTTGGAGTGCGCGGTTCTGCGTCGGGGTCGGGGTTGCGAGGATGGTGGCGATCTGGCCGTTGCCGAAGCGGACCCGATTGCGGGTGAGGGTGGCGAGATCGGCGAGGAGGGAGCGGAAGCTGTGGACCGGCAGGCCGTCGTCGGTTCGCTTGGCGTGCGCTTTGCGTTTGGCCGCCTCCGACACGCGGGCCTTGGCGACCGGAGAGTTGCGCTGAGCCTCGGCGCCGGCGCGGTCGTGGTCGTCGAACAGGATCGGCGCCAGAGCTTGGCGCATGCGCCATTCGAGGTGGTAGGCGAGCATGCAGAGGAAGACATGGGCGCGCACGCGGTCTTCGGCCCAATGGAAGACCGGGCGAACCTCGATGTCGACGGTCTTGATGCTGCGAAAGGCGCGCTCGACGCGGGCCAGACCTTTGTAGGCGCGCACCGTCCCGGCGGCGTCGAGTTCGTCCTTGGCGAGGCTGGTGCGCAGGACATAGATCCCGTCCAGTTTGGCCTCGGCTTCGATGCCGGCGAGGTCGCGCTCGAAGGCGAAGTCGTCGTCGGCGACGGTGCGCAGGAAGTGCTTGGCCATTTTCCGCCGGCCGAGCACGGCGCCGACCGCTTCGCCGATGGCGGCGGCCCCCTTCAAGGGATTGCGGCTCCGCCGCACCCGCTTCTGGATCTTCTGCAAGTCGCGTTCGGTGGCGGCGAGGAGGTCGAGGCGCTTGCGCGTCCGCTCGGCGGCCAGGGCTGGGTTGCGGCAGACGATCAGCCGTTCGCCGGGATAGTCGGGACTGATGATCTCCGCCAGGTCGCGATCGTCAAAAAGGGAGAGTTGCAACGGCCCGGCGTCGGCCGCCAGGGCCTGGATGGCGGGGGCGCGCAGCGCGGTGATCCAGTCGAGGCCGGCCGGGTCCAGATCCTCGCGCAGCCGCGCTTGGGTCAGCATGCCGCGGTCGCCGACCATGACGATGCGGCTCAGGCCGAAGCGCTGTTTGAGCTTGACGATCTGCGCCGGGACGGTGGAGGGATCGCCGGCGTTGCCGGCGAACACTTCGACGGCGACCGGGCATCCCTCCTGAGTGCACAGCACCCCGAACACGATCTGCAGCTTGTCGCTGCGCCCGTCGCGGCTATAGCCGTGCCGACCAAGGGGACAGCGGCGGCCTTCCAGATAGGTTGAGGTCAGGTCGTAGAGGACCAGCGTTCCCTCGCTCAGATGCCGGCGCGCGAGCGCCTTCTCGATCCTGGCCTGCTGCTCGCCCAGCCAGTCGAGGGCTTGGTAGACGTCGTTGGCGCTCACCTGTCCCAGCCCCAACAGCGCCCCAAGGGAATGGCTCGCCGTCTCCTCGTCGAGCGCCCGGGCGGTGGCGAGCTTGGACTCCGGGTCGATCAGCCAGGCGACGATCAGCGCCATGGCCAGATTGCGCTTTCGCTCGGGGGCCGCGGGCAAGAGCGCGTCCAGGCCGATCCGCTTCATCGTCCCGATCGCCGCGATCACATGGCCGTGCGGAACGGCGCGGACGATCTCGATCCCCTCGCCGGCCGGGGCGAGCTTGTCGCCGCGCAGCACCGCCCGCAACGCCTCGACCTTGTCCGGCGGCCATTTGCTCAGATTGGCGATCGTCCGGTTCTTGACCTTGTCGCCTTCCCGGTAGCTCTCGCGCAGCAGGACGGCGGGCGGAGAGGCTCGGTTGGGGACGACGGCAACGTACATGCGACTAATCTAGCATGAACAATCCGAAAACGAAAGAGAAATATTCACATATACATGACTACAAAGCGCCACAAAAAATCGGCCGCAGCCCTTGCAACCCGCCGCCTTCCGCCAAATCAGAGGGGTAAAGTTCCGATTAAATTCCGTATCCTTCGTCCCGTGGCCGCTTCTTCTGTCGCCCACGGTGGGTTCTCTATGCGATCGAACCTGGCTTTCGCGGCAAGCCAAAATTGCACGCTGAGTTCCTCTGGCCTGCCCGCTTGATTCCACAGGTGATAGGCGTGTTCGCGGACAATGTGTTCCGTGCTTTCCATGTTCTGCTTCTCGCTGCCCGAATTGAAGGCGACTTGATCAGACCGAGAAATGGAAGCTCGTCGGGCCGACGACGCCGCCCTTCAGCATCGCGGCCTTCAAATCCTTTCCTGTGAACCAGGCGCGCGCCCTCCCCATGTCAGCGACATCCTGAAGGATCACGATGTCATTCTGGTCTTCGGCCCCGCGAAAAACCCTGCCGTTGGTGACGCCAGCCGCGACGCGGCTCTTCTCACAATCATCGTAGCCCGTGCGCCAAACGGGGTAGTCGTTGACTTTGTGGTGGATCGTGAGATTTTCGGTTGGATGCGTTCTCATCGTCCTTCTCCAAGAAAAGAAGAATGTAAATTCTAACATTCCTCACTAGAATTACAAACATGACGTATGGTTTTTTTGATGAATACAAGGCCGTGCGACAGCGTGAACTTTTTTACGCGAAATCTTGGGCAGGATCGTGGGACTACGGGGATCGCTCCCAAATCTCCGTTTCGCGCATGTCGTCCCTCGCTCCGAGCCGACAGCCTCGCACGTGCCGATGGGTCCTGCTATAATTTGGGGGAAGGCGGGAGCGCGTCATGGCGGAGTTGGTTGGTCCGTTGCGAGTCATGAAGATCGCGATTCAGAACGCGAGGATCACCTATCCCGACTACGAACGAGAGGGCGGCGCCAAATGGCCCGATACGCACCTTGATCCCGCAGAGGCTCAACTGTTCGCGTTTGCGGCCTTGAGGGCTTTGGACGGTGCGGGTTTTGCCATCGTCCCGAAGAAAGACAAGCCAGACGCCGACCGGTGCTGAAGGCGAGAAGCGTGGCGGGCATGCCGATCGAGGCCTGGAACCACTTACTTGTTGGCGGACATCCAACGCATGATTTCTCCCTTGAGCAAGGCTTGGCCCTCAGGTCCTTCAATTCTGTATAATTCAGCACGTTGCCGATGATACAGGTCACTCGCCTGCTTGAGCGCGGCTTCCTTGCTCGGAATGCTCCCGGAAGTCCGGTCTTGATCGTGCTGGTCGCGGTAGAGAATCTGCCAGCCTGAGCTATTCATGTCACAAGAGCCTCACGTTGCCGAAGTGGGCGGCGCGGTCGCGCTTGGCCGCTTCGGCATATCGGGTATTGGTTGGATCTAAGCAGGCACGGTGGGCTAGAGGAAGTTTTGCACGGCGCGGACAGTAATTTCGTTCGTGACGCCCATGACGCCGGGAACCCGACGCACGTCGTCTTCCGCGCAGGACCTTTGGTAGGCCCGCTCGACCATCCCGTGCAGTGTGACCCAGCCGCGGTCCTCTTCCACTGTCACTCGATATTTGGGTATTGCGAGATCCCAAAACAGCGAGTTCGCAACTCCGGCGTAAATATCCAACATGACATATCCTCCTAAGAGCACCAATCGCGCGCGGGCGGACTGGTGAAGGCAACCCTTCGAGTCTCTTCACGCGACCACGGCGCGGGAGGTCGAGGTCTTCAGCGGACGTCGGAGAATTGTGCGGTCGCGGTTTCTCTGCGTCTCGCGGCGCTTAAGTTCGGCGCCATAAGCGAGTTCGTCCGTCCAGTACATGTCGGGAGCTGCGAAACCGCAGGACGCATAGGCGACGATCCGGTTTTTCTTGATCCCCAGCGATGCGTTGCTCAATCGCCCAAGTCCGGCGCCCATCTGAGCTAGAGATGCGTTCCTCACTTGGCGACCTCTTATTCGAATATCCCGATGGATTTGAGTTGGTGGATTGACTCGGGCGACGGCCGGCGATTTAGCGGACGCCCGCATCTCCAAGTGAAGCGTGCGCGGCATACCGATCGTGGACCACTCGACGTGGCCGCTCACGCCCACATTTCACGCAAAGATATATCGCGACATCGACATCAATGGCACGGAGGTCTGGTTCGACACGCTTCAACAGCAACCCACCATGACAAAGTTCGCATCGCATGGACGGCGAGGGTTCAACGAGGCGGCGCGTTCGTTACCTCCTTACGACAAGGCACTACCGCCGGGGCCGACCAACCAAGTGGTCAAGCACCGGCGGTAGTCGCGGCGACGGGGCGATCTGATCGGACCAATTACATTGCGACCGCCGTCGACAAGATTGTTTCGGCGCGCCATTTCGCGCAGTTCCACCGCCTGGTCTTCACGCTCATTAAGAATGGCTTTTGCGGCGGTCCGCGTGGCGTGGGGCACGTCTCCCTGCCGAAATGCAACATACCGGTCAGGAAACGTAACCGCTGTCCAACTATGACCACAATCGCAAAAAATTCGGCGGCGACCAGTGCAGCCTATTCGTGCAGAAGGACACTCAACAACGAACTGTGGACCTTCAGAGCCCCGTTGTATTCGATGAAGCCGAGCTTCCTGAACTTGTTCATGAAGAAGCTCACCCGCGGACGGGTTGTCCCGATCATCTCCGCAAGCGTCTCCTGATTGATCTTCGTGGTGATCTCCTCCGGCTTTCCTTCCTTGTCAAAGTTCGCCAGCAGGAGAAGGACGCGGGCCAGGCGCTTTTCGCTGGAATTGAACAGGTGGTCGACGAGGTCAGCCTCGACCCGGCTGTTGCGGGTCAACAGGTGCGTCGTGAACACTTCGGCAAAGTCGGGCTGCGCATGGAGGACGCGCACCATCTCCGCCTTCTCGATGCGAAGGATGGTGGCGTCGGTCATCGCGATCGCCGTCGCCAGGCGCAGGGGCTGCGCGATCAGGCAGCCTTCGCCGAAAAAGTCCCCGTCGCCGAACAGTCCGACGACCGCCTCCCGCCCCTGCCCGTTGGTCACGGCGATCTTGACCTTGCCGTGCGTGACGTGGAAGACGGCGTCGGCGACGTCGCCCTGCGCGTAAATGACCACTCCCGCCAGATATTCAGCCTTGGATCGACCGTGGCCTGCCCCCTCCAGAAACACGGCTGGATCGAACACAGCGCTCTTGGTCTCCGAAACGCTTTCGGCTTTTGAGGCAGTCCCGGCTTTCCTCGGCATGAAATATTCCCAATCCCAACTGAACTCCAGGCAATGTCCGCAACGACCCAGCGCCAAGCGGCTCAACCAAACGCCGACGTGTCGGGGAAACGGCTCAGTAGCCAGCGCTCGCAGGCGGCGGCGCTCCGAGAGCGCCGCTGACCGACTGGAACGGCGCTGCGGCCAGCGACCCAGTCGCATTGAACGGCGCGGCGAACGGAGCGCCATACGCGTAGCTCGGCGGGTAGCCGAAGAGCGCCGCCGTACCGCCAAACACTCCGCCCAGGATCCCGCCCACAACGGCGCCGGCGCCGGTAAAGACTGCCTGCACGGCCTGGCCGGTTCCACCCACGACGCTGCCGATCGCCGCCACGGGGCCCCACGCATAGCCCCGGGTCTGCACTTGCACCGGATGAACGACGATCTGACGACCTTCGTCATAGTGGGTGGAGTGGCGATAGCGGGCGTGCGCGTAATGCGTGTGCGCGTAGTGTTTATGCCCATAGTGCTCTTGCGCCGACGCCGGAGTGGCGATGGCGAACGCCAGCGTCGTCGTCGCGATCGTGGCCACGGACAGAAGAAGAGTACTAAATTGCATGAGGCCACTTCCTTTAGCTTGGTGAGATGCTCTTCCTATGCGCGTCCCACGGACCAGCAAGGTTCGGAATCTACCTATGGGCCTCTCCCGGCCATGCGGAGCGCAAGGCGCGGACTCGCGCGGCAATAGCGGCGGCGCAGTCTCGTCACGGAGTTCGTCCGCTAGCGGCGGAGTCGTCAGGCTCGGAAAGGGTTCGACCCATAGCAAGACGCTGACGACGAAATTGGCCCACCCATTCCATTGCCTCTGGAAGCGGTGGCAAGCGATGACCGCCAACTTTCCAATTTCGTCGTCAGCGACCCCATCCGGTCACTCTGGCTGGCGGGCTCCGCCCTCGTCATAAGCCTCGAAAGTGGTGCGCACCAGCAGGAGCGCGACGCCCATCAGCAGCGCGGCCCACCCGACGAGCGTAACGACGACGGGCAGCGCGCCGCCCTCCAGACATTGTGCCCGAGCACGACCGCGATGCCGGCGGCTGTCGCGACCATGCCGGAAAGCAGCGTCCACGTCCCTGCCCGCCATCTCGTCGAGCGTCGCCAACGTCCCGCTGGCGGTTGGCGAGCATGCCGATCGAGATCGCGACGAGGTAGAGGCCCAAAGAGCCGTCCGAGGAAGATCGTTGTTGGGGACATGGGTAAAACGATAGCGTGGACGGACGCGCAGGCGGCTCAGGCACCAGCCCGGAGCCCCGATCATACCGTCTGGACCTCCCCATCGGCAGCAAAACCGGCGGGGTCGTTGGGTCGACCTGGACCGAGATAATTCATGAGAAGCATGACGATCTCTTCCCGGAAGTCCGGATCACGCAGCCATTCCGGCCTTTCGCAAACGGCTTCATGGACAACGGACGTCAGGACGTGTCGCGTGATGAACATCGTCATGTCAGGTCGACGGGAAGACCGGCTCTTGGGCGACAAGATAGCCGTCAGCTTGGACATGCGCTCTCGCTCGAATTGATCGTTCGGATGACGCGTCTGGCGTGGAAGCGCCTCAAGGAACAGTTTGTGCATCGTCGGCTCGGCAGCATGCATTTCGAGCGCGGCGTCGACGATCGCACGCAGGGCGGATTCGAGCGGCAGATTGCGCAGCCGATTCAGCAAGGGCGCGTAACCGTCGTCGGGCGCAGCGAGATGGCGCGCCTGCAATTCCTCCAAAATCGCTCCCTTGTTCGGGAAATATTGATACAGAGAGGCAATGTTCACTCCGGCGCGCTCTGCGATTCGATTGGTCGTAAAGCCCTCGATCCCTTGCTCGGACAGAATGTAAGCCGCGGCTTCGAGGATGAAATCGACGGTCTGACACGCACGCCTCTGGCGCGGTATTTTCCTCAGCTTTTCGGGCACTTGATTGATCCTCGCCGGGGCTCACGCTCCTTGCCGGGAACGTAAGTTGCCAAACCAAGCATTTGCTTACATAATTTCCGCAGGAAAATCAACTGCTAAAGGTCGATCTCAATGAGGTTACCGCTTGAACTGTTGCTGCTGGGCCTGGCAACGATCCTCCGGCGTCGCGCCGAGAAGCCTCTCGTCAAGGCCAAGCTCGGGGAGGAGGCTCGCGTCGTGCAAATCCGCACGCAGGACGGCGGCGTCGGCAGATACTTCGTCTTCTCCGGCGGCGCGGTCTTTTCACGGCGCGGAGTCGCTTCGAGCCCCGATGTCTCCCTTGTCTGGAAGGATGCGACGGTCGCTGCGGGCGCGCTTCTAAGGGGTTCCTCCGACGCCATCCCGGAAGCACTCGCCAACGGATCGCTCAGCATCGTCGGCGACCCGGCGACAGCCGTCTGGTTTGGAGAGCTTGTGCGCCTGGCGCGAGGAGGCGCGCAGCCGGCCCGCGCGGCGAAGCCTTCCGTCTCGGTCATCGGACTGGGACGCATGGGCTCCGGCATCGCCCGGAGCCTGCTCAGGGCCGGCCTTCCCGTGACTGTATACAACCGGACCGAAGACAAGGCCCGTCCCCTTGTCGAAGCCGGGGCGATGGCTGCCGCGACGCCAGCCGCCGCAGCGCGCGCCAGCAAATTCGTCATCACATCGTTGATGGGCGACGCTTCGGTGTCCGCGGTCGTCGAGGGACCGGAGGGGTTGCTCGCGGGGCTTGGGCGAGGCGCCGTCCATATCGGCGCCTCGACGATTTCGGCGGAGGCGACCAGCCGGCTCGTCGCGCTGCATGCAGCCCACGGCAGCGAGTATTTGGCGGCCCCCGTCCTCGGACGACCTGACGCCGCGGCATCCGGAGAACTCGCGTCGCTCGTTTGCGGGAAACAGTCGGTCTTCGAGACAAGCCGCGAGGTCCTTCGGGCCTACACGCGACAAGTCCAATATCTCGGGGAGCAGCACGCCGTGGCCTCGGAGGCGAAACTCGCGATGAACTATACGGCGGTGACGATCATCGACCTGATGGGCCAGGTCTACGCGTTCGGCGAAAACACCGGAATCCCGTTGGCGGCGCTGCATATGATGTTCCGAATGCTCTGGGCTCAGCCTGTCATGCAAGGCTACGCAACCCGCATCTGGAAGCGCGAATTCAACGATGTGGGCTTCGATGTTCGTGGCGGACTCAAAGACGTCAACCTCATGCTCGATGCCGCGAAGAAGGCACACGTGCGTTGGGACTTCGCCGCGGCGATCCAGCCCAAATTGACCCGAGCTGTCGAGATGGGCCTGGGCACGAAGGACTGGAGCGCGGTGTACGAAGTGACACGCGCCGACGCCGATCTTGTCGACTAGCCTGGCGGGCGACGTTCAGTCCTCAGTCGAGAGGAGGCGCCTCGGCCACCGTCAGGCGGCAAGCGCCATCGCCGTCACCCACAGCCCGATCGCCAGGACGACGACCATCCAGGCGAAGAAAAACCGCTCGAACCCGATGCCCTTGTAGGCGTCGGCCATCCTCTCGGACGGAACAAGCAAGAGCGCGACGCCCTTCAGCAGCGCCGCCCACCCGAAGAGCGTGACGACGACGGGCAGCGCGCCGCCGCTCCAGACGTTGTGGCCGAGGACGACCGCGAGCCCGGCGCCTGTCGCAACCATGCCGGAAAACAGCATCCACGGCCCGCTGCGGGCCATCTCGTCAAGGGTCGCCAACGTGCGCCGGCGGTTGGCGAGCATGCCGACCGAGATCGCGACGAGGTAGAGGCCCAGAAGCCGTCCAAGGAAGATCGTTGTCGCCGACATGCGTCACGATAGCACGGACGGAGTCAAGGGCCACGGACGCAACCGGCACGATCCAGCGCCACGCAAAATCGCGTCAACAACAAAGAGCTGATATGGATTGATGCAGCCTCAGCGAGGCGAGCCTGAGCCGCAAAAATTGATCTCGTCGATATCGAGCCGGGATCGATTGCGGCATTGCAGGAACGAAAGTCCATGAGCGATTTCGTATTGCCCGCCACCCGGTACGCACTCAGCGGCGACGTCAATATCGCCTATCAGGTGATGGGGGACGGACCGATCGATATCATCATGATCCCAGGCATGATTTCACACGTTGAATATGCGCATGAGATGCCGGGTTACACGGCGTTCCTGCGCCGTCTTTCGGCCTTCGCCCGCGTCGTGACGTTCGACAAGCGAGGCCAAGGCTTGTCCGATCGGGTATCCGGCGCCCCTGCGCTCGAACAGCGCATGGACGACGTCCGCGCCGTCATGGACGACATCGGTTCGCAGCGCGCAAACTTGTTCGGATTCTCCGAGGGCGGCCCGATGAGCCTCCTGTTCGCGGCGACCTATCCGGAACGGGTGTCGAAGCTCGTTCTTTTTGGCAGTTTCCCGAAGTCCGGCCACTTCAACGACCCCGACGCGATCGAACGGATGGTGAAGGTTTGGGGCACCGGCGTCATGATCAAGTCCGCCCTCCCGAGCTTGGCGGAGAACCCGGAGGCGGTCGCGCTCATCGCAAAGTTCGAACGCCTGTCCACCAGCCCCGGCGCCTTGAGATCGTTGATGCAAATGAACGCGCAGATCGACGTTCGATCGATACTTCCGTCTGTGCGCGTCCCGACGCTGGTGCTTCATCGTCGGACGGACGCGCTGGTGTCGGTCGAACAAGGCCGTAAAAATGGCGGCGAAAATTCCTGGCGCCAAATACATCGAATATCCTGACGGCGACCATATATTCTGTTCGGGCGAGACGGACGCCCTGCTTGGCGACATCCAGGAATTCGTCACCGGCGTGCGGGAGGACTCCACGGGCGACCTGGAACGCGTTCTCGCAACGGTTCTGTTCACCGACATCGTCGATTCGACGCGCCGCGCCGCCGAGGCGGGCGACCATGCGTGGCGCAGATTGCTGGACGATCATGATCGCCTGGCCAAACAGGCCGTCGAGAAACATCGGGGATCCGTGATCAAGACCACCGGCGACGGCATTCTCGCGACATTCGACGGGCCCGGACGTGCGTTTCGACCAGCGCTCGCGCTTGGGGCGACAACCAAGAAGATCGGACTGCCCTTGCGCGCCGGTCTCCATACCGGCGAAATCGAGTTGAGAGGCCGGGATATCGGCGGCATTGCAGTGCACGCCGCCGCCCGCGTCATGGCGCATTGCGACTCCGGCGAGGTCCTCGTGTCCAGGGTCGTTACCGATCTCGTCGCCGGGGCGGGCCTGAAGTTTTCCGAGCGCGGTTCGCATGAGCTTAAGGGCCTGCCGGGGCGATGGGACTTGTTCGCCGCATCGGCCTAGCAGCGGGATGGTTCCGGCGAAGGCCATGCCTGACCTCGGTCATCACCGAGGCCGGGCACCTCTCCGTCAGGCGCTGAGCGCCTCGTCGTTGAAGGCCAATTGCGCATAGGCGTCCACGGCGGCAGGATCCAGGTCGAGCGCGCGCTCGGCCTCCGCATTGGCTTCGTCAACACGCCCCTGGTCTCTGAGCATTTCAGCCTTGAAGACGTGCCCGTAGGCGAACGTCGGATCGAGCGCGAGCGCCTTCGACACCAATTCGTCGCCTCGTTTGAGGTCGGCCTTGGGATCGGCGCTGAGGCCGTGCGAGACCGGCTGCCAGTACTTGATGGACAAGACGGTCAGGGCATAGACGTTATTGGGATCGAGTGCGAGAGCCTGTTCGCAAAGCCGAAAACCTGCCTCCGCTTCCTTGCTGACGGCTTCCGGGTCTTTCCGCACTGCCGCGAGGCATTGGAGAGCAAGATCCTCGGCGTCCGGGTTCGCCGGGCGGCTTCGCTTCAGACGGCCAGCTTCGGCCTCTGGCAGCGCAAACTGCATGGCGTGCGCCAGGCGCGTGACAATTTCGTCCTGCGTCTGCAACAAATCGGCGCGGGGAGTGTCGAATTGGTCGGCCCAGAGGAGGGCTCCGCTGTCGGCGTCGATGAGTTGGGCGTTGACCCTCATCTCAGCGCCGCCTGGCTGCACCGAGCCTTCCAACACATAACGTACGCCCAAATCCTTGCCGATCGCCTTGGCGTCGACGGGCTTGCCTTTGTAGGTGAAGGCGGTGTTGCGAGCGATGACGAAGAAGTAGCGGATGCGCGCGATACTTGTGGTCAATTCGTCGGTCAGGGCGTCCGCCAGATAATCCTTCGCCGGATCGCCGGACAGATTGGCGAAGGGCAGCACCACGATGGAAAAACGCGGGGCCTCGACTGGCGCGGGCGCATTCGACGCAGCGGTCCCCGTCGGATTTGTCGGGACGGCGGCAGGGTGGTGGTTTGCGACGAACAAGTACCATGCGCCCGCTGCCATCAAGACCAAGACGATCCCAGCGGCGACTAAGGTTTGCACGGATCGCCTTTTCCGCCCCGAGGGCTTCGCCTGCGCTCGCTTGCCGACTTCGAGCGAATAGACTTGCACCGGTTCGGCGATGTTTTTCAGTTGGGTCGGCCCAAGGGCCCAAGATCGGTGATGGCGAATTCGAGCCGGCCCTTGACCTGCCAATACGCCTGCTCCGAAAGACAAATCGTTCCCGGCTTGGCGACGCCCTCCAGACGTGCGACGATATTGACGCCGTCGCCCATAAGGTCGCCGTCGCTTTCCTCGACCACGTCGCCCACATGAATGCCGATGCGGAAGTCGATGTGGCGGTCCGCCGGCACGCCGGCGTTGCGCTCGACCATGGCGTTCTGAAGTTCGATGGCGCAGCGAACGGCGTCGACCACGCTCCGGAACTCAACGACGGCTCTGTCGCCGGTGCGCTTGACGACGCGACCGTGGTGCACGGCGATTGTTGGGTCGATCAGATCGCTACGCAGCGCCCGAAGCCGCGCCAGGACGCGATCCTCATCCGCCCCGGCGAGCCGGCTATAGCCGACCACATCCGAGCATAGGATTGCCGCGAGTTTGCGGGTTTCCTCCATGGGATCCCCGCTGCACGCAGACTAGCACAATAGGACCGACGCCGACTCGTATTGATGAGATGGATATCACGGTGCCGCCGTACATCGGCTGACCGGCCTCTATGCGACGCGTGGTCGACGGGGCGCGATCGGCACCGCCTGGAACCCGCAGACTTTCCGTCGCGAAGCCCCGGGACAAGTACGATCTACTCCGCAATTCGCAGGAGTTGCTTGCCCTCGTTGCGCCCTTCGAACAGCCGCCGCAGCGTCGCGGGCGCGTTCTCCAGGCCATGCTGCACGTCGACCTTGTTCTTGAGCCTTCCCGCCTGCACCCAGCCGGAGAGCGCGCCGATCGCTTCCGCGGCGCGCGGCATGAAATCGAGCACGATGAAGCCCTCCATCCGTCCGCGCTGGACGACGAGGTTGAGATAGTTCTTCGGCCCCGGCGAGGGCTCGGTCGCGTTGTAGCTCGCGATCCCGCCACAGAGGACAACTCGCCCGCGCATCGCGAGCCGCGCGAGCCGCGCGAGCGCCGCGTCCAGGATATCGCCGCCGACGTTGTCGAAGAATATGTCGATCCCTTTGGGGCACATGTCCTTCAGCCGCCCCTGCACATCCTCCGACTTGTAGTCGATCGCGCCATCGAAGCCGGCCTCGTCGGTCAGCCAGTGGCATTTCTCTGCCCCACCGGCTATGCCGATGACGCGGCATCCCTTGATCTTGGCGATCTGCCCGACGACCGAGCCCGTTGCGCCTGCCGCGCCGGAGACGACGACAGTTTCGCCTGCGACCGGCCGGCCAACCTCCGTCAAGCCGAAATAGCCCGTGATGCCGGTCAACCCGAGTGCGCTCAACGCCAACTCCAGGGACACACCGGCGGGCATCTTGTTGAGGTGGCCTTTCGGGCTCATCGCGACATAGTCCTGCCACCCGACGAGGCCGGAGACGATGTCGCCGACCGGGAAGTCGGGATTGTTCGACGCCACGATCCGGCCCGCGCCGCCCGATCGGACGACCTCGCCGATCTTGACCGCCGGCAGATACGTGTCGAAAGCGATCCAACCCCGCTGCGTGGGGTCGCAGGACAGCATCAGGTTGCGCACCAGCACTTGGCCCTCGCGGGGAGTTGGCGCGTCAGTTTCGACGAAATTGAAGTCGCTGTCCTGGATTGCTCCGTGCGGACGGCGGGCGAGCAGCCACTGGCGGTTTTTCATTTCGGACCTCCCACGACGAATGATGCGATCTTCATATCACGTTGGGGGTGGTGCGCCCGGTGTCGGGAGCCATCTTGGGGTGAGAATATCGAACTCCGAATTAGAAAAGCCATCGAATGCGAGAATTTAGGCGAACAATATTCTCAAGTTTAACGGCCAGGCGCGTCGTCGAAGGACCTGATCCGGCAGGCGTTTCCGCTGGTGCGGCATCCTATCCCATGCGCGAAAAGCGCTTCAACCTTTGTAGTCGAAATTCTCAAGTTAGATGGCTTTGGCAGGCCATATTCTCAAACCAAATGGATATTCCGAAGCAACATGGCTTTGGCTAGGTCGTTGATTTCATTGAAACGGAATTCTCAGGCCAAGATGGCTCCTGACAATCCGTTCGCGTCGCCGTGTCGGCTGATGAGAATTCTCCGCCCGATTGTTCAGGCCCTTATGCTGGCGATGTTTGACACGTAGGCCCATCTTCGCTCTCGCAGCGCCGTACGAACGGAGTTTGTCCGTGATCATCACGCGCGGCGGCGTGACGGCGGATTTCAGCAGCTTCTTCATCAGCCGCTGCGCAGCGCACGTGTCTCTTCGGCGCAGGATCAAGACATCGAGCACGAAGCCATTCTGATCGACGGCGCGCCACAGCCAATGCTTCTCGCCCGCGATCGAGACAACGACTTCGTCGAGATGCCATTTGTCGCCGCGAGCGGGCGCTCGCCGGCGGAGCTGCTCCGCGAACGCCTTGCCGAACTTCTTTCCCCACTGGCGCACCGTCTCGTAGGTCACGCAAATCCCGCGGGCCGCCAGCATCTCCTCGACCATCCGAAGGCTCAAGGGAAACCGGAAGTAGAGCCAGACTGCATAGCTGATAACTTCCGGCGGGAAACGATGGCGGCGATAGAGCGGATCACGGGCAGTCGGCATCACTGCTCCTTAACCGCGTGCCCACTCCGAATTCGTTAACCTGACCTGGCGCGCGTCGTCGGCCGCGATTGCGCCCTCGACCTCCTGCTCGACGACCTGAAAGAAGATCTGCGCGGGCGGCCGATCGAACTCGTCAGGGCAGGGGAGAGCTTTGCCCTCCACACCCGCCCCGCCTTCGGCCCGGCTATTCGCGCCGCCTTCGACATCCCGGCCGACGCCAAGCAACTGACAAAACTCGAGGCGGGGGTGCTGATGGCGGTGGCGATGTTCCAGCCGGTCACGCGCGGTGAAATCTCGGACATGTTTGGGCGGGAGATCTCGCGCGACCTGATCGCCGCGCTGCGCGAGGAGGGGCTGATCGCCGCCGGGCCGCGCAGCCCGAAACTCGGGGCGCCCTACGCCTACGTGACGACGGAGAAGTTCCTGCTCGAGTTCGGGTTCGAGTTGCTGCGCGACCTGCCGGACATCGAGGCGCTGAAGGACGCGGGGTTAATGCCGGCCGAAGGTCAACCTGGCGAAGGAGACGGGGACCCGGAGCGGGAAAGCACACTCGACGGCTTGCCGTGGCCGGAGGCTTCGCGAGATCGAGTTCGCATAGCAGCACAACCTTGCCAAGGTTGGGGTCGAGGGTTCGAATCCCTTCGCCCGCTCCAAATGTCCTCACGGAAATCAGTACGTTACGAGAAGGCCGCTGCGAAGCGGCCTTCGTCGTATTTGGCGTGGTGTCCACATGGTGTCCACCGTGGCAAGCGTGGATACCCTTCCCACCTCCAAGTCTCGTGCGGTGTGATTGAAAATCGGGTGCCGACGATATATATTCCGATCTGTCGGAAGATTTTTTGGAGGCGACTATGGGCTCTGCTACGGACATGCTGAAGCCGAGCGAGGCTGCGGTGGTCGCCCGCGTGGCGCTACGGGACGTCAATCGGGTCATTGACGAGCACATCCTGCCGGAGTCGTTCGTCTCGGTGGACGATGGCCGGCGCGTGGCGGTGACCGCCTGCACGCTCATCGCGTTCTATTTCGATAGCGCCAAACGCCTGACATCAGAAGAGCGCCTGTTCGCTATTCGTGAAGCGGGCTCACGCATGCGCGGATTCCGCACCCTGGCCCTTGCCTCGCTGATCGGAAAGGACTGGATTGTTCGAGATGAGTTTCTCACGATCGACTTAGCACCGTTCGTCCAGCGAACAAAGGAGCGGATGGAGCGATTGGACGCCGCCCGTGAGATTGTCGTGTCCGATCCAGACGTGCTTGGGGGCTCGCCGGTCGTGCGCGGAACGCGCGTTCCCGTCCATGACGTTGCGGCCTCCGTGGCCGCCGGCATCCCGACGGACCGCATCCTCGCCGCCTATCCGTCCCTCGACGCGGACAAAATCGAGCTTGCCGCCATCTATGCAGAAGCAAACCCTGCGCGCGGTCGCCCGAGGGCGACCGATGAGCTTTCCAGAGGCGCTATCGTCATCGCCGAGCGACGGGTACCTCGCCGCAGGAAGGCGGGATGAAATTCCTGGTCGATGAGTGCCTGAGCCCCGACCTAACGAAACTCGCTCACGCCAAAGGGCATGGCGAGTTGTCTCACGTCGTCTGGCTCGGGCGATCCGGCCTGAAGGATTGGGAGCTTAAGCCGGTCATCCTCGACGGGGACTGGACATTTGTGACCAAGAACTCGGTGGATTTCCGCGGCCCGGCGGAACGACCCGGTGCGAAGGGCCAGTACGCTGACGTCGCCCTCCACGCTGGACTCGTCTGCCTCAACGGGCCGCAGGGGATGGACCTTGATATGCAGATCGAGCTCTTCGAGCAGGCGCTCGATGAGTTGGAGGCGGATGCAGATCTCGTGAACCAAGTGCTGGAGATCACCTGGGGGGAGAGCGCGCTAGACGTCCGCCGTTACAGGCTGCCGGACATCGATTAGCCTGCTTCGGAATACCACTGCGCGGGCGATGCAATTCAAGCTGAGGAATCGCCGAGGGATAGCAAAAATAGTGACCCGCGCTTCCAACCACTTGCCGTGCCTCGCACGCTATACGGATAAGCTTGATCGTCAAAATTGATAAGCAGCGCCCCACATGGTCGATCTGTCGGAAGAATGCCTGGACGTACTAAACGGCGGCCATTTTACGGTCGTCGAGCCGGGACCCCTGCACGCGCCGATTCAGCGCTTCTCGATCCGGCGTGACGAAAAGCTTCGCCTGGTCCTGGAGACTGAAGTCCCGCCCGACGCGACCTCTGCGGCAGCGATCCATCCACCGGGGACGGTGCGCATGACCACTGAGCGCGTCTTGCTGCGCAACATCGGCGGGGTCGATGCCGAGCTCATGGGCGTCATCCCATTCAGCCTCAAATCGAACACGGGCGGCCTCGCCGAGAAGTCGCGCCAGGAATTGGCGCAGGTGCATATCGCCAGAACGAACTATGCCGGGGGCGGGCCGGCGACCTACATCATCGACTGGCTGGAAAACCTTCCTTTCAGCCCCTTCGTTTGGCCGGCCTCCTCGCGGGTCGTGAGCACTACCCAATCGAGTCGCGCCATAGCGCTCGACGACGGAATCACCATCGCGCGGGAAAGTGAAAGATTCTCGAGCTCCCACAACGCCGCCAAGCTGACCGTCGAAGGCTGGACGTTCTACATCTGCGCCCTTGATCGCGAGGGTCACGCCGGGTCGATCAAGCCCGGGTGCATCGTGTTCGACGGCACGCCAGATGACGCCTTCCGCAAAAAGGTGCGAACGGCGCTGTCGTTAGCCCTAGGCCTTTACCTGGTGGACCTCGGAAGCACCTACTACAACAACAATTGGAGCATCGTCTCGACGCTAGCGCGGAGCGCCTACAGCCTGGGTCGGCGCGCCTTCGACACGGTACCGGAGCAACTCGCGCCCCTCGGCCCCCGCTATCTGAATGAACTGAACGCCGCCCAGTTGACCCGGGCGATCACCGCGCTCGTCCGGGAATTCGATGAGTTGGACCTTGCAAATCTCAGCTGGGCCTATTGGCACGCCTGCGCCGCGACTGTGCATATCGCGCCGGCGCACTTCGGGGCGGCGATAGAGGCGCTCCAGAACGCCTATATCAAGAGAAACCCAGGCGTGGTAGCCGAAAGCTGGGTGCCCCGCGCCGTCTGGAAGGTGCTTCGCTCAAACATTGCCGCGGCCATCGACGACGCGGAGATCTCCGAGCAGGCCAAGGCTGCGATGAAGGTCAAGCTCGCGACGTTCAACACCGTGGATCAGCGCCTTCGTCTGAAGGCAGTGATGGGAGCGACGGGCCTCCAGCTTGGAGACGACGAGGACGCGGCCTGGCGGCGCCGAAACAAGGCGGCGCATGGCACGCCCGTCCCAGAGGGTGAGGAGCTGGCGGCTATTCGCGACATGAAGCTGCTAAAGGGTCTGTTCGCCCGGCTGCTGTTGCGCATCACGAACGCCGCGGACCAGTACATCGACTACACGTCGCCTCACTTTGATTACCGCAGCCTGGCCAACGCCCCGCCAAACACACCTAAAGTCTGAAGAGATCCGACAATGTCGGATGATGCCCTGTCGTCGGCTGCCGACACCATCGGCTGGGGCTCAAGCTGAGAGGGATGGGGTAATGACATCCAGCAGGCTCCGAGAGAGGGAGGGCACCGATCCCTCAACTGCATCGAACCCCGCTCGAGGCATGGGCGCCTGGCCTTCAAACTGAAGCCGTTCGGCGCATCGTTGAGTAATCTCCGTATCAAGAGCGCCCGCTGCCGACAGATACCGTGGCAACGATGGACTTTGTTGCACGGAGGCATCGCAAGACGCGTTTGGACGTTGCCGCGGCTTTGATCATGCCATTCTGACGAATTCCGCTCGCCCGAGCTCGTTCATCCGGTTGAGCGATTTGACCGCGATCGCAACCTCGGTCGCACGGCGAGCGTCGTGACGGGATTTCAATGTGTCGCCGATGACGCGTTTGTAACGGCTTATGGCAGCCTCGACCTTTGAGCGGTTGTTGTAACCCGTCGCCTTCTGCCAATTCATCCGCCCATGTTCGTTCACGGCAAGGATATGCAAGTCGCGCCGGGTTGGCGAGATGATTGCAGCCGGTCCCGGCACAGCCCCTTTGCAGGGTGGGACGATGAACCGGGCGAACGGATTTCGGGCGAGGATGGCATCGCAAGTCGCAGCCCTGTCGTATGCGCCATCGGCCATGAAAGAAGCGGGAGCCTGCGTCAATTGATCCAATAGCGCGGGTACGTGGGAGGCGTCGTCTACATCTTTGTCCGTCAGATCAAAGGCGACGATCTCGCCGCTGGCGACGTCAATGCCGATGTGTAACTTGCGCCATGCGCGCCGTTTCGCCGTGCCGTGTTTTTCAAACAACCATTCGCCCGCGCCGCGCAATTTCAGCCCGGTGCTGTCGACGATCAAGTGAAGATCGCCGATCTGGTCTCTCCTGGGCATTTGAACCGGCAATCCACCCGCCCGCCGGCTCAGCGTCGTGTGATCGGGAACCGGCAGATCGATCTCCAGCATTTTCATGATCGACCCGATCAAGCCCTCGCTCTGTCGAAGCGCCAATCGAAACACCGCGCGCAAAGTCAGTGCGGTTTCGATGGCCAGGTCCGAATAGTGGCGCTGACCGCCCGGCGTTGTTCGGGGCTGCGCCTTCCATCCTGCAATCGCATCTGGCGTGAACCAGACGGTCAGGCTTCCGCGATTGCGCAGGGATGCGTCGTACTCGCGCCAATTCGTGACCCGATGACGCTGACGGGGAATGTGGCGCCGGCCTTTCGAATGAAGCTTGAAAGGCATCATCGGCTCCCGAGACGAAAATCAGAAGCCTTTTGCGCCGGCAGCCCTTAAAAACTCTTGTCGCCCATGCCTCGTTGCAACAAGGTCCCTGCGAGCGGCGGTGATGGCGATGGGTGTCGTGGACGTTACGTAGGATCGCCCGGCATCCCACACAATATCAGCCGGCTCGAACGTGACCCCGCCGACAACCCGAAGGCCGACGAGCTGCTCGCCCATGATGACGCGCTCAAGACGCCGACAGGCATCTCACGATCAGGCGAGCAATCATAGGTTACGCTCGCCGTTGCTGTCCCTCGGAGCGTGAGACGGTGACCGTGGGTAAATCCTTTTTTCGGGGGCCGCGCGGCCGGGGCTTCTCGGGACGGGATCTTCCTCCAGACGCAAGCGCACGGCTGGTCCCACCCGTCTTTATGCGCCCTTTACGCCCGCGGCCGCCGATCCCAATGGAAGACTTACGACGGCCTGAGGTAGGTTTTCGCCACCGATACTTTCTTGCGTAGCCGGCCGCGCGTCATTGGGACGCGAGGCGCGAAGACGACGAACGGACGCGGCCTTGCGGCTGCGCGCCGAAGGGGACGCGCGTATCCGCTTTCGCCGGTCGGCCGCCGCAAGGACAGAAGGAGGGTTTGATGAATTTGGCTGTCTGGCTGCCGGCGATGTTCGTGCTCGGACTTGCGGGCCTCGGCGCCTGCTACGCCTTCGTTTTCGCCTGCGAAGACATCTGAGGAGGGCTCCATGACCTTCGTCACGATCGCGGTCACCGCCTTCGTCCTCGTCTACCTGGTCACGGCGCTGATCCGGCCCGAGTGGTTCTGACCCGTCGGCCTTCGCCCTGATTGTTCGATCTCCCGCGTGCGCTGAAGCCGGCGCGCGCGGACGAGATGTGAAAGGCAACACCCATGTGGCTTCTTCCCGCACTGCTGATCCTGGCGGCGATTGCCTGCTCGATCCCGCTCAGCGCCTATTTCGCCTGGTTGATGGACGGCCGCTACCGCGCGCCGCGTGTCCTCAAATGGTTTGAGGATCTGGTCGACACCGGTCCGCAGGACTGGAAGCAGTACACGATCGCGCTCGTCGTCTTCAACGTCGCGCTGTTCATCTTCGGCTTCGTCGTGCTCTGCCTCCAGCCGATCGCGCCGTTGAACCCGCGCGGCTTGGGCATGCTCGAGCCGACGACGATCTTCAACACGGTCATATCCTTTATGACCAACACCAATCTGCAGCATTATTCGGGCGACCAGTCGTTCTCGAATTTCAGCCAGACCTTTTTCATCCTGCCGAACATGTTCCTCTCGGCCTCGGTCGGCTTCTGCGCGCTCGCCGCAGTCATCCGCGCCTTCCGCGGCGAAGCGACGGTCGGCAACTTCTTCGTCGATATGTGGCGCGTCGCCATTTACATCTATGTGCCGGTCTCGCTGATTTTCGGTGTCATCTTCATGCAGCAGGGCATGCCGATGACCTTCGCCAGCACGGAGGTAGCCACCACCCTCGAGCCGGGCTCGATGGGCCTCGACGACAAGGGCCAGGCGAAGCCCCAGACGATTGTGGTCGGCCCGGTGGCCGCGGTCGTCCCGATCAAGATGCTCGGCACGAACGGGGGCGGCTTCTACGGCATGAACGCCGCCCATCCGCTCGAGAACCCGACCGCGACGACCAACTTCTTCACCACGCTGGCGATGATGCTGTTCCCGTTCGCGCTGGTGCTGATGTACGGGCGGATGCTCGGGCGCGTCAGGCACTCGGTCGTCATCTACGGCGTCATGCTCGCCATGATGATCGGGCTGATCGCCTGGGTCATCCGTACCGATACGATGGAGCCGAACCCCGGCCTCACGGCGCACGCCGCCGCGGCCTGGCAGGTTCCGTCCGCCTCGGCGCCCAACGGCAAGCTCGACGTTCCGAGCCCGGCCGTCGCGGCCCTGCCGGTCGACCAGCATCTCGGCAACCTCGAGGGCAAGGAGCTTCGCTTCGGCACCTCGGCCGGCGCGGCGTTCGCGGCGATCACCACCGACGTCACCTGCGGCGCGATCAATGCCGAGATGGACAGCCTGAACCCGCTCTCGGGCATGTCGCCGATGATCGGCATGTGGCTGAACTGCGTCTTCGGCGGCAAGGGCGTCGGCATGATCAACCTGCTCTTGTTCCTGATCGTCGGCGTCTTCCTCGCTGGGCAGATGGTCGGGCGGACGCCCGAATACCTCGGGCGCAAGGTCGGCGCGCGGGAGATGAAGCTCGCGATGATCGCGCTGCTCGTCCACCCGGTCCTGATCCTGGGTCCGGCGGGTCTCTTCGCCGCCACCGGCTGGGGAACGACGGCGGAAGCCAATCCCGGCGCGCACGGGTTCAGCGAGATCGTCTACCAGTACTCGTCGGCCTCGGCGAACAACGGCTCGGCGATGGACGGTCTCGGCGTCACCTACGGCCTCAACAACAACCCGAACCCGTCTCCCGAGGCGGTTCCGTGGGACATCGGCGCGGGCCTGGTGATGCTGTTCAGCCGCTATCTGCCGATCATCGCGCCGATCGCCATGGCCTTCTCGCTCGGACGGAAAAAGGTCGCCCCGGTCACGCTCGGAACCATGAGCGACGACACCGTGACGTTCGGCTTCCTTCTGTTCGGCACGATCGCGATCGTCGGCGCGCTGCTCTTCCTGCCGGTCGCGGCGCTCGGACCGATCGCCGAGCATCTCGGGCCAATCCCGTTCGGCGGCTGACCGCCTCTCCCTCATGCGAGGCGCGGCCCATCCGCGCTGCGCCTCGCCCGCAAATTCCAGGAGTTCAACTCATGAACACCGCCGTACACCGCGCTCCCGCTCCGGCGATCAATCTCACCCGGCGCCGCGACCTGTTCTCATCGGACATCGTGATGACCGCGCTCAAGCAGTCGTTCTTCATGCTGCGCCCCGACGTGCAGTGGAAGAACCCGGTCATGTTCGTCGTGGAGATCGGCGCCGCCCTGACCCTCCTCTATATCGTCCAGGCGGCGCTTGGCTTCTCATCGAGCTCGGTGTCGCTGACCTACTTCATCGCGCTCGACGTCTGGCTGTGGCTTACGGTGCTGTTCGCCAATTTCGCCACCGCCATCGCCGAGGAGCGCGGCAAGGCCCAGGCGGAGACGCTGCGCAAGACCCGCGTCGCCACGCCGGCCTTCCGCCTGCGCGCCGACGGCGCGATCGAGACGGTGTCTTCGGCGGCCCTTAAACCTGGGGATGTCGTGGTCGTCCAGGCGACTCAGATCATTCCCGGCGACGGCGACGTGATCGAGGGCGGCGCGGTGGTCAACGAGGCGGCGATCACCGGCGAATCCGCGCCGGTCATCCGCGAGGCCGGCGGCGACCGCTCCGGCGTCACCGGGGGCACCACCGTACTCTCGGACCGCATCGTCGTGCGCATCTCGGCGGGCCCGGGCGAATCGTTCTCGACAAGATGATCGCCCTTGTCGAGGGCGCGCGCCGCCAGCGCACGCCGAACGAGATCGCGCTGACCCTGGTGCTCACCGCCTTCACGCTGATCTTCATGATTGTGGTCGTACCGCTGTGGCCGATGGCTCTCAACGCCGAAACCTACATGACGAGCTACCTCGGGCTCAGCGATCCGCTGAAGAGCCTCGGCACCGACGTTCCGACGCTGATCGCTTTGATCGTTTGCCTCATTCCGACGACCATCGGCGCGCTGCTCGCGGCGATCGGCATCGCGGGGATGGACCGGGCGCTGCGCGCCAACATCATCGCCAAGAGCGGCAAGGCGGTCGAGGTCGCCGGCGACATCGACACCGTCCTGCTCGACAAGACCGGGACCATCACCCTCGGCGACCGTCATGCGCGCGAATTCGTGCCCCTCGCCGACTATACGGAAGCCGAGCTGATGCGCCTCGCCGCGCTGGCTTCGGTGTCCGACCTGACGCCGGAGGGCAAGAGCATCGTCGCGGTCTACGCCGAGGCCGAGCATCTGACGTCGCCGGTCGAAGCGCCAGCCGGCGCGACCTTCGTGCCCTTCAGCGCGCAGTCACGCATGAGCGGCGTCGATCTGCCTAGCGGTCCGATCCGCAAAGGCGCGCCCGACGCCATCATAGCCTATGTGAAGGCGAAGGGCGGCGCGATTCCGCCGCAACTGGACGGCGTCGTGGCGCGCGTCGGCGCGCGGGGCGCGACGCCGCTTGTGGTCGCATCGGACGGCGAGGTCGCCGGCGTGATCGCGCTCGAGGACGTCTTGAAGCCCGGCATCCGCGACCGCATGGAGCAGCTCAAACTCATGGGGCTGCGTACGGTGATGATCACTGGCGACAACCCGTTGACCGCCCAAGCGATCGCCCAGAAGGCCGGAATCGACGACTTCATCGCCGAGGCCACTCCGGAGAAGAAGCTCGCCTACCTGCGCAACGAGCAGGCGAACGGCAAACTCGTAGCCATGATGGGCGACGGAACCAATGACGCGCCCTCGCTTGCCCAGGCCGATGTGGGCCTGGCGATGAACTCGGGGACGCAGGCGGCCAAGGAAGCGGGCAACATGGTCGATCTCGACAGCGATCCGACCAAGCTCATCGAGGTTGTCGCGATCGGCAAGCAGCTCCTGATGACCCGGGGCGCGCTGACGACTTTTTCGATCGCCAACGACGTCGCGAAATATTTCGCCATCGTGCCTGCGATGTTCGCCGGCACGCTGCCCTGGCTCAAGGCGATCGACGTGATGAACCTGCACTCGCCGACCTCGGCGATCCTGTCGGCGGTCATCTTCAATGCGCTGATCATCCCGCTCTTGATCCCAATTGCGCTGAAGGGCGTGCAGTACCGGCCGCTCGGCGCCGACGCCCTGCTGCGCCGCAACCTGCTGATCTGGGGCCTCGGCGGGGTGATCATCCCCTTCATCGGCATCAAGGCGATCGACATGGTGATGGTCGCCTTCCGGCTCGTCGCTTGAATTTGAGGAGAATTGCTGTGTTGCGCTATTTCGCAAAGAGCCTTGTGCTCATCGGCGTGAGCGTCGTCATCGTCTGCGGCATCTATCCGGGCATCCTTTGGGTGATCGGTCAGACCGTGTTCCCGTTCCAGGCGAACGGCAGCATCGTCCGGGACGCCGAGGGCAAGGTCATCGGCTCGACGTTGGTCGCCCAACCGTTCACCAAGGACGAGTATTTCCAGCCTCGCCCCTCGGCCGCTTCCTACGACGCGACCGCCTCGACCTCGTCCGGCTACGCGCCCTCGAATTACGCGCTCCGCGACCGCGTCGCCCGGGTGATCGGTCCGATCGCGACTTACGCCTCGGGCGACAAGAAGGGGCGCTCGTCGCGCCCGACGTCGAAGCCTGGTTCCAGGCCGACAAGGCCGGCGGCAATCCGCATATCGTCGCGCAATGGGCGGACGCGCACAACTCGATGGCGCAGGCCTGGGTGACCGGCGATCCAACCCACTCGGCTTACGTCGACGCCTGGTCAAGGCGCACGGCGCCGTCGTCCAGGACTGGATCAAGAAGAACCCGGCGACGCCGCAGCCGAAGTCCTCCGACCTGGCGGTCGTCTTCTTCGAGACCTTCTCGAACGAACACCCGGGCATGTTCCCTTCGTCGGTCACCACCACCGGCGCGGACGGAAAGTCCGTGACGACGATCGAGCCGGTCAAGACGGGCTCCGACATCCAGTCGATCTTCTTCGACATGTGGCGCGCCGATCATCCCGACGTGGCGCTGACGACGTTCCGGGCGACCTCGTCACAGCGTCGGCGTCCGGCCTCGACCCCGACATCACGCTTGAGAACGCCGAGTTCCAGCTCGACCGCGTGGCGGCCAAGTGGGCGGACGACAAGAAGCTGAAGGCGGCCGAGGTGCGAAAGGAGATCGAGGGCCTGTCGAGAGCAAGGCCTACGCTCCGTGGGGCGGCGCGCTCGGCGAGAAGCTGATCAACTGCTCGAGGTCAATCTCGAGCTACACAAGCGTTACGGCGACCCCGCCTGACGCGGTCCGGCTCTCCGTCCGGAGTTCCGATCGTCCGGACGGAGGCCGGGGAGGCGCGCGCAACTCCTGCCTTGTCCTCGTTGCGCGTGCCTCCCCTTTCCCCTTCGACCCGCTGTCTCAGTTCGCGCGGTGGAGGCGCCCATGGATGCGCGTGTCTACGGACGCCGCACGACGGTGCTGATGCTGATGGATGATCCCGCGCTGGTGCGGCTCGCGCGCTCGATCCTCGAGCCCGGTCGCAAGGTGAGCGGGGGCGCGCCCTTTGGACCGGAGTCGCTTCCGGCCGCCCGCACGGCTGACGTGGTCGTCATCGAGCTCAACGCCGTCGACCCGGACACGCTCGCCGCGGTGCGAAGCGCGCACCCGGACGCCGCGCTCATCGTGCTTTCTCCCGAGCGTCGCGAAACCGACTGCATCGCCGCGCTCGACGTGGGCGCGGACTATCTTCCTCGCCCGTTCAGCCCATGTGATCTCGCCTCGCGGGTGCGGGTGGCCGAGCTCCAGGCGCTTCGCTGCGACCGGGCGACCGCGTGTCTATCGCCAGGGCGCCCTCACCTTCGACCTGTTCACCGGCAAACTTTCGATCAACGACCGCGTGGTTGAGCTGGCGCCGTCAGAGCGCGCGCTCTTTGCCCTTCTCGCCGCGCGGGCCGGCGTCGTCGTCGCCTTTGAGAGCCTGCTCGACGAGGCGGGAACTCGCGGGTTCGCGGCACGGTGGATAGAGGCCCTCCGCGGGTGCGTGCTCCGCCTCAGGCGCAAGATCGAACGCGAGCCGCTTCATCCCGAAATCCTGCTTGCCGAGATCGGCGTGGGCTATCGCCTCGCGCCTCCGACAAGCGGCCCCGTTCGCAGGCCCCGCGACAGCCTCTTTGACGACCGAAAGAGGGCGTAAAAACCATGTCTGCGAGTATCTCCGGACTTGTCGAAATCGCCGTCACGCTTGCGCTCGTCCTTGCCGCGGCCCGCCCCATCGGCGCCTATATGGCGGACGTCTTCCAGGATCGCCGCACTCTTCTTACGCCGATCCTCGGTCCAATCGAGCGCACCGTCTATTGGGCGGCCGGCGTCAAAGCCAAGGACGAGCAGGAATGGGACGATTACGCGATTTCGATGGTTCTGTTCGGCGGCGCGTGCATGCTCGGGCTCTACGCGATCCTGCGCCTGCAGGCCTGGCTGCCGCTCAACCCGCAGGGCTTTCCGGGCGTGCCGCCCGACCTCGCCTTCAACATCGCCGT
>CAVPXF010000017.1:0-120229 GCA_963709655.1 uncultured Alphaproteobacteria bacterium | reverse complement strand
GGGTTTCGGATGCCGGCCCTAACGCGGGCGTAGGTGCGGGCCGGAGGGCCGGCGTCCGAAAGCCTCAAGTGGAGGAAACCGCGGGACGGTGAGCGTCCGGCGCCGCGGGGGCGCTATGGGGATTTGGGGCTCGGCGGCGCCGCGCGGGACGGCCGGAGTAGCGTGTTTGTGGATGACGCGAGGGCGTCGGACAGGCCGCGGATTGGCCGATCGGCATAGGCGGGCATTTCGGGGGCAAGGAGGCGCGAGACGTTGGTCGCCGCGATCGGCTCGGGCGCGAACGGAGCGGCGCCGGGGGAGGTCCTCGGCGAGCAGAGGTCGGTGGCGGCGCGGGCCGGAGCGGCGGTCATGACGAGTTGATTCCGGCAGATTCGGCGGTGAAGCTGCGAGGACGAGCGCCACGGGCGAACGTCTCGATGATGCGCATGCGTCCGCCGCAGCAGGGACAGATCCTGGAGCCAGCTTCGGTTGCGGCGGGCTCGGGGGCGGTCGTGGCCGCGCTTGCGTCGGCTTCGGGGCGAGGCCGAGCGGTCGCGTTGGAGGTCGCGATCAGGTCCCGCAGGCGCCCGATGGTTGCAGCGCGTCCGGGGCTGGCGAGGAAGCCGTAGTGGCGGATGCGGTGGAAGCCGCTGGGCAGCACGTGCAGGAGGAAGCGGCGGGTGAACTCGCTGGCGTCGAGCGTCATGGTCTTGAGCCGGTCTCGGCCTTTGATCCGATAGTCCTTCCAGCGGAACGTGACGCCCTCGTTGTCGAGCCGGATCAGACGCGAATTCGAGATGGCGACGCGGTGGGTGTAGCGGGCGAGATAGGCGAGGACGGCCTTCGGCCCGGCGAACGGCCGCTTGGCGTAGACCACCCATTCCGAGCAGCGCAGCGGCGCGAGCGCGGCGTCGAAGGCGCGCTTGTCGGCGAGGGGCGCGAGATCGCCGAAGAGGGCGAGGCGGCCGGCCGCATGCAGGGCCGCGAGCCCGTCGAGGAAGAGGCGGCGGAACAGGCGCGACAGCACGCGCACCGGCAGGAAGAAGTCTCTCTTGCAGGCGACCCAGCGCGACCCGTCCGGCGACGGGCCTCCGCCGGGCACGATGATGTGGACGTGGGGATGGTGGGTCAGCGCCGAGCCCCAGGTGTGGAGCACGGCGGTGAGGCCGATGCGCGCGCCCAGATGCTTCGGATCGGCGGCGATGGCAGTCAGCGTCTCGGCGGCGGTCCGGAACAGCAGGTCGTAGACGGCGGCCTTGTTCTGGAACGCGATCGCGCCGATCGACGCCGGCAGGGTGAAGACGACGTGGTAATAGGGAATCGGCAGCAGCTCCGCCTCGCGGTCTTCGAGCCATTGCCGCGCCGCCGCGGCCTGACACTTCGGGCAATGCCGGTTGCGACAGGAGTTATAGGAGATCGACTCGTGCGCGCAGTCCTCGCAGCGCTCGACGTGTCCGCCGAGCGCGGCGGTGCGACAGGTCTCGATCGCCGACATGACCTTGAGCTGGTCGAGGCTCACGTGACCGGCGTTGGCCTCGCGCCATGCCGCCCCGTGGGCGCGAAAGATGTCGGCGACCTCGAGATGGGGCCGCGCCACGCAGCCGTCAGGCGGGCGGCGTTTTCTTCGTCAGCTTGACGTCGAGCCGGTCCAGCGGACTCTTGATGTCGCGGACCGTGCTGACGGCGACGCGGGTGTAGAGCGCGGTCGTCTCCAGCTTGGCGTGCCCCAACAACACCTGAATCACGCGAATATCGACACCCTGTTCGAGCAAATGGGTGGCGAAGCTGTGCCGCAGCGTATGCGGAGAAACGCGCTTGGAGATTCCAGCCAGGTCTTTGGCGACGGTGACGGCGCGGTTGAGCTGACGCGGCGTCACCGGATTGATCGGGTTCTGGCCAGGAAAGAGCCAGACCCGCGGACGCGCCGCCTTCCACCATTCGCGCAGGAGCTGGAGCAGTTGGGGCGACAGCATCACATCGCGATCCCGCTGTCCCTTGCCCTGCTCGACCCGGAGCATCATGCGCCCACTGTCGATGTCGGACACCTTCAGGTTCGCGACCTCGGACACGCGCAGGCCCGCGCCGTAGGCGACGCTGAGCGCGGCCTTGTACTTGAGGCCCGGCGCGGCCTGGAGGAGACGCGCCACCTCCTCTTGGCTCAGCACAACGGGCGCCTTGCGCGGCGTGGACACGATCCTGAGAGGACGAACGAGGTCGGGCCGTTCGAGCGTCTCGGTGAAGAAGAACCGCAACGCGGAGATGGCGGAATTGATCGTCGGCGCGCCGATCTGTTGCTGGGCCATGTGCAGTTGAAAGCGGCGAAGGTCATCGCTCGTCGCCGTATCCGGAGAACGGCCGAGGAACTTCGTGAACGTCCTCACGTGCCGGACGTAGTCCTTCTGCACCTTCTCCTTGAACCGCCGCGCCGTCATGTCCTCGATCATGCGCTGCCGCAACTGGCTGATGGAATTGTCGGACATCGAATGCTCCTGTCTCGCATGGGGTTGAACCCCACGATCTTGAAACAGGGCCGAGTTTTCCCGTTGTCCTTACCCGTACACCCTCTCCGCTCCCTCGCCGCCCCTACCGCGCGAGCGGTTTAGTCCATTTGCGCAGACCCGCCGTTCACAAAGTCGAGCGCTTCTCGCCAGTCCCCCCTAGTCAAAAACCCGCTGGTCGAGCCCCAGCAGGACCTCGTCGGCTTCTGCTGCGTAGTCATCGCCGCAGTCGGGTGAGGCGGCAGCGACGGCGCGTTGGATCGCGCGCGAATCCTCTGGCGCCAATATGTGCAGACGGCCCGGATGAGTCCGCACATAGTCGAACAAATCCCTGACGGTGCGCTCGCACGGATTGCTGATCAGAGCGTACTGGTAGGCCAACATGGGCGTTCCCCGTTTCCCGTGACGTCAATTCGATTGTTTCGCGGCGTTCCCCGCGCCGTTACCCAGCGATACACGATCTCTTGGGGAGACGCTGTGCGAGAGATCACGGCGCGCGAAGCCAAAGAGCGCGCGAAGCCGCCCTCCAGCTCGTCGCAAGGTGTGCGTCCAGGTCGAGTTCGGATTTTGTTTGTCTCAGATCTCGAATTCGACGCCGATTTCCATGATTTGCCCGCCGGGAATCTTTGAAATCGGCGCCCGGTCGCTGGGCGTTGTGATGCATGAAGGCGAATATCGCCTGGCGCCACCTCGGCAGGCCCGAACGTTTTCCAGACGGGATGATCGTCTCGTGACCGGTATAGTAAGTGACCTTGTCGAGATCGAATTTTGGGATTTGGCCACGCGCCATCGCATCGGCGAGCCCCGCGGGGACGTTGGGCTCCTCCATGAAACCGAAACTCAGTTCGGTGCGCGTGATGCCCTCCGCCAACGGGGAGACTCTAAGCCGGTCCTCGTCCGGCGCCAGCGGCGCCTCCGTCGTCATCACCGCGAGGAGCAGCACGTTTTCGTGCAGGACGTGGTTGCAATTGACGTTGTGCGAGAGCGCAAGCGGCACGCCCTTGGCCATCCGGCCGAGCACGATCGCCGTCCCCGGAATGCGATGCGGCGGATCGCGGCTGAGGTGTTCGATGAACGCTTTCGAGTGCTCGCGGACTTCGAGCCGCACCACGTCCATGAGTTCCTCGCCCTTGCGCCAGGTCATCATGAGGAACGAGATGACCAACGCAATCAGGAGCGGAAACCAGCCGCCGTCGAAGAGCTTCGTCGAGGTCGAAGCGAAGAACAGCAGGTCGAGCGCGAGAAGGCTGCCGTTGACCGCATAGACGATCAGGGGATTGTGCTTCCAGTGCAGCGCGACAAAGGTCGCCATCAGGGTCGTAATGACCATCAGCAGCGAGACCGCAATGCCGAAGGCCCCGGCAAGAGCGTCCGACGAGCCAAAGCCGATGACGGCGGCGAGCGTGCCGGCAGCGAGCGCCCAGTTGACGAAGGGGACATAGATCTGGCCGATCTCGCGGACTTCGGTGTGGACGATTTTCATGCGCGGCAGAAAGCCGAGGGCGATCGCCTGCTGGGTCATCGAATAGGCGCCGGAAATGATTGACTGCGAGGCGATCACGGTCGCGACGGTGGCCAAAACGATGAGCGGAAAACGAGCCCATAGCGGCGCGAGGGCGTAAAAGGGACTCTCGATGACATCGCGAGAGTGAGGTTCGGCGAGCAGCAGGCCGCCCTGGCCGAAATAGTTGAGGACGAGGGCCGGCAGCGCCACACCGAACCAGGCGATGCGGATCGGCAGCGGGCCGAAGTGGCCCATGTCGGCGTAGAACGCCTCGCCGCCGGTGACGGCCAGGAATGCGCCGCCGATCACGACGAGGGCCAGCGGTCCGGCCTGCCAGAGATAGGTTATGGCGGCGAGCGGGCTCAGCGCGCCAAGGATTGCCGGCGCTTGCGCAATGCCGATGACGCCGAGCGCCCCGGCGACAAGGAACCAGACGAGCATCACCGGGCCGAATATGCCGCCGATCCATGAAGTGCCGTTGCGCTGGATGAGAAACAGGAGCGCGAGGATGACGACCGTGAGCGGAACGACGGCGCGCCCCATCTGAGGCGCGAAGATCTTCAATCCCTCGATCGCGCTGAGGACCGAAATCGCCGGCGTGATCGTGCCGTCGCCATAGAGCAGGGTCGCCCCGATCAGGCCGATAGCCACCATGGCGGCGCGCCATCGGTTGCGCTTTGCGCGGCGCGGGCTGACGAGCGCGAGCAGCGCCAGAATGCCGCCCTCGCCATGGTTGTCCGCCCGCATGATGAGGATCGCGTATTTGATCGAAATGACGACGATCAGCGACCAAAAGATCAGCGACACGATGCCGAGAACCGCCTCCGGCGCAACCTGTCCGTCCGGGCTGGCCGACTTGACGGCGACGTTGAGCGTATAGAGCGGGCTCGTGCCGATGTCGCCGAAGACCACCCCCATGCAGGCAAGGGCCGCCGGCGCCCATGGACGCTCCCTTCCCTCCCGGCTCGGCGCGCCGGACTTGGCGGCTGCACTCATGTCGAGCGGCCTTTGTTGTTGACGAAACCTACCTGACCCGCAATGGGCCGTAAACGGGCCGGAGCGTTGGCAGGCACGGTAGAAGGCTTCCCGAATCCCAGCAACGCACATAAGCTGGACGTATGCTGATTTCTTCGGCGAGGTCAGCATGCTCGGCTCTCGGCCGGTTTCAGCTCTTATGCTGCCTGCGAAAATGTGGAACGAGCGGCGCGGCCGGCGTTGCACGGAGAAATCGGAGATGATCGGGACCGCCATCCTCGGCGACCGGTCGCTCGTGGCGCAACTGTCGCGGAGCAGATCTAGATCCTTGGGCCAGGCAAGATATCTGCCGTAATTCCGCCCACTTTTTGCCTGACTCTGTCATAAACGGGGCCGCGTGAAGGTCTGAGCGCAGCAGCCCCATTAAAAAACCTATCGGCTCGCAACGTCGTTTTGGCCAACCGTTTGATCCGCCGGAGGCGGATCAGCGGTTGAGCGACAGGGAGGGAGCATTGGCCCGGCGAGGTACACGCGGCGGCCCGAGCGGCGGCCAAGGCGACGAGGATGGGGACGAGGGCGACCGCGAGCGCGAACGGCGCCGCGAGGAGCGCGGGCCGTGGGACGATCCCGAAGAACACCATAGGATCGAGAAGCATCGGTTCATTGGCAGTCTGCCCGCGACGCCGGAACGGTATGCGCTCGCCCGCGAGCAGTGGAGCCGCTTGCCGGGCGCCGTCGTCCGGCCATCGATGAGCCCGCCGGCCCCGAACAATCCCGAGCCGCCAGATGAGGTCCCGCCGGGCGGGAAGGGATCGGAGCCATGAGCCTCAACGGAACCGTTTGGGCCCCAATCGGCCCGAGCCCGATCGACCAGGGCGCGATCAACGCCAATGGTCAGGTCACCGCGATCGCCATCAACCCGAACAACCCCAACATTATCTATATCGGCACGGCGTGGGGCGGCGTCTGGCTCAGCCGCGACGGCGGCGTCACCTGGACGCCGATCTTCGATCGCGCGCCTTCGCTCGGGATCGGCGATCCCGGCGCCCTGGCGATCGACCCGGTCAACACGAACGTCATCTACGCGGGAACGACGAGCCGCGAGGGCTCGGTGTTCGCCGGCGCGGCGAAAACGACCCAACCGCCTGCGGGGCTCTTCAAGTCGACCGACGGCGGCGCGAGCTGGATCCAGCTCGGCGCCGTCTATCCTCCCGGCCCTCCGAGCAATGCGAGCATCCTTTTCAGTCAGCTCATCACTGTCGTCATCGTCGATCCGGCCAACCCCCAGACCGTCTACCTCGCCTCCAACGCCGGCATCTTCGTTTCGGCCGACGGCGGCTTCAACTGGAAGCAGGGCGTAGCCCCCGCCGGCGACGTCCGCACCCTGGCGCTGGATGCGACCTCGCCCCCCGGCGCGCGCATCCTGTACGCGGGCGTCTACGGCGTCGGCGTGGTCAAGTCCGTCGACGGAGGGCTGACCTGGACAACGATCCTCAATGCCGCGACTCCGGCGGTCGCCGCCGCCCTCGCCGGCGGTGGAATCGGCAAGGTCGTCATTGCGCCCGCGCCGCCCGCCTCGCCGCCGAGCCCGTTTGGAATCCAGGTGCTCTACGCCACCATGGTCGGAACGGGAACCGCGCCGCCGAACCTCGGCGTCTTCCTGAGCACGGACCAGGGCGGGACCTGGACTGCACAGTCCGCGACCGGACTTGCGGCCCTGACCGGCGCGCCGCAGTTCCGCGGCTACAGTTTCCTCATGGCCGTCGATCCCCAGTCGCCCGGCGACGGCGTCGGCGACATCCTCTATTTCGGCGCCACCCATCAGGCGAGGTCGACCGACGCGGGCGGCAGTTTCTCGGCGCTCGGCGGATTGCACGCCGACACGCACGCCTGGGCGTTTTCGCCTCAGCCTGGACCCTTCTCCATCGTCTATTCCGGCAATGACGGAGGGCTGTTCACCTCTACGGGCGGCGTCACTTTCTCGTCGCTCAACGGCAACGGCGCTCCGAACAACATTCAGACTGCGCTGTTCTACAACCTCGACGTCAAGAAGGACGCCTTGGCGAGCGTGACCCTGGGCGCGCTCCAGGACAACGGCGTCGTCACCACTGCGGGCGCGGCCGCCCCGACCTGGATCATGGGCGTTGGCGGCGACGGTTTCGCCATCGCGCACGACTGGCTGAACGCGACCGACGCTTACGGTCGGTCCAACGGCACGATCGTCGGTTCGACGACCGACGGCGACTCCTACGGGAGCATCACACCGGCCTTCTCGGTTGCAGAACAGGGAACCTACCTTGCGGCCGTCGCGACCGATCCCAATGTGGCCGGCGGCGTCTATGTGAGCAGCAATCTGAATCTCTGGCGAAGCACGAACGGCGGGTCGACCTGGCCGAACAAGGCGGCGATCCCCAGCGCCGCCAACGACGTCCACGTCGCGCCGGCCAACAGCAACAATCTGGCTGTCGCTGTCGGCGGACGGGTGCTGGTCTCGACCGATGCGCTGACCACCTTCACGCTCAAGGACATCACGCGCAATCTGCCCGGCCGTTACGTCGCCCGCGTCGCCTTCGATCCCAATGATCCGGCGACCCTGTACGTCGTGCTGGCCGGGTTCACCGGCTCTCCGGGCGGGCACGTCTTCCGCACCACGCTGGCCGCAACGGCGTGGACCGACATCTCGCCGCCGATCGACCTGCCGTTCAATGCGCTCGCCCTCGACGGCAGCGTGCTGCCCACCGCCATTTACACCGGAACGGACCTCGGCGTCCTGCGCTCCGTGGACGGCGGCGCAAGCTGGAGCGTGCTCGACGACATCCACTTCCCCGGCGCGCCGGTGTTCGACCTGGCGTTCCACAATGGCGAGTTGAGGGCGGCGACCTTCGGGCGAGGCGCATTTTCCTTCGTCAAGCCGACCGGCCCGGCGATCGACGTCGGTCTCGAGGACGGGCTCGCCTTCGGGACTGTCTGCCCGGGATCGACGGATGACCTGACGATCGAGGTTTCCAACGTCGGGGTTGCGGATCTCGTCATCACCAGCGTCCAGCGCCTCATGGGCTCGACCGACTTCACCGTGCTGCCGACCCCGGCGACGCCGCTCATTCTCGCCCCCGGCGAAGACATCGAGTTCACCGTCGCCTATTCGCCGACCGGCGCCGGACCCGAGGCCGCGACGATCCGGATCATCACCAACGACCCGACCGCGCCGTTCGTCGACCTCCTGGCGACCGGCGTCCCGGGAACCAGCAGGATCACCACGGCGATCGCCAATTCCGGCAGTTTCGGCAACGTCTGCCTCGGCGCGTTCGCCGACGAACTCCTGACGATCAACAATTCCGGCACTTGCCCGCTCCGGATCACAGACATCACGGGGTCCGCGGACTTCCTTGCGCCGAGCGTGCTGTCCTACCCTCTGCTCGTCGGCCCGGGCGACTCGCTCGACGTGGTCATCCGTTTCCAGCCCACGCCGCCCGACGGCCCGAAGGCGGGCGTGATCACCATCGTCAGCAATGCTCCGGGCGCGCCCCATGCGGTCCCCGTCTCCGGCGTGCTGGCCGCGCCCAAGGCGAACCTGATCATCGCGAACGCCGGAAGCTTCGGCGAAGTGTGCGTCGGCGCGTTCGCCGACGAGCCGCTGATTGTCACGAACAGCGGCAAGTGTGTCCTGTCGATTACCGCGATTGCGTCCAGTTCGGCCGATTTCCTGGCGCCGCACGTGTCGTCGTTCCCGATCGCGGTCGGGCCCGGCGACGCGCTGCCGCTGCCGATCCGGTTCAAGCCTTTGAGCTTCGGCCCCAAGGCCGGGACGATCACCGTCACGAGCGACGATCCCGCGAGCCCGATCAGCGTCGAGGTGTCGGGCGACGCGCCGTCGGGCAAGCTCACGGTCGCGGGCTCGACGACGTTCGGCGGGGTGACCGCCGGGTGCTGCGCGGATCGAACGGTCTGGATCGGCAATACGGGCGACTGCGCCCTCCACGTGACCAGCGTGCGCTTCAAGCGTCGAAGCCGGCGCTGGCGATTGCTCAACAACCCGTTCCCGGCCAAGCTTCGGCCGGGGGCGAGCCTTCCGGTCGTCATGCAATACCATGCCGACGAAAAATGCCCGCGCCCGTGCGAACTGGTGATCGAGAGCGACGACCCCGCGACGCCGGTCAGGTTCGTCGAGGCGCTGGCCTACACGATCTGGGACGCCGGCTGCAAAGAGGGTTGCGAGGGGCGCGGCAAGGACGATTGCGACGACTGCCGCAAGCCGTGTTGCGACAAGCGTCCGCCCTGCCGGCAGGGGTACCCCTGCTGTGACGACGACGATGACGACTTCCCGGACGACGATCGCGGATGAAGGCGAGGGGGCGCGCCCCGCGGGCGCCGAGATCTTGGAGTGCTGACATGCGGCGAAATTTCCGGCCTCTGTTCTGGATCGAAGTGGGTTTGGCCGCAGTCACCGGTCTGCTGGCGCTGATCACGCCGGTCTTTCCGGACTGGATCGAGGCCGTATCCGGCTGGGATCCGGACCAGCACGACGGGTCGGTCGAGTGGATGATCGTCATCGGCCTGTTCGTCGTCACGGTTGCGCTCATCGCGGCGGCCGCATTGGAATGGCGGCGAACCGCCTCGGCGTCGGCGTAGGCCTGCACCGACGTAATGCGGGCGAGGGTCGATCTGTCAGGCGCCATCGCTTTCTGCCCCCGCCGCGCCAAATTCCGCGCGCCGAGTCCGGGCCCCCGCGTAACAACCGCCACGCTCGCGCCGAAAAGGGGATCATGATGGAGGCTGAGGTCTCCATCGACCCTGTGTTGCGGCGAACGCGAGGAGTTGGCTCATGCATGTCATCCGCCGGAAGGATTGGGAGATCCCCGAGCGTCTCGCCACGCCCGAGGCGCTGTTTCTCGACCGGCGCTCGGTTCTGGCCGGGCTCGGCGCCGCGGCCGCGCTCGCCGTCTCCGGCCGGCGGGCGCTTGCGGACGACCCGGACCCGTCGGCCGGGCTCTATCCCGCCAAGCGCAACCCGGCCTATACGCTCGACCGCGACATCACGCCCGAGAAGTACAATCTCAACTACAACAACTTCTACGAGTTCAGCACCAGCAAGAAGATCGACGCGAGCGCGCTGAAGACCCGTCCCTGGACGGTGAAGCTCGACGGCATGGTCGAGAAGGAGCAGACCGTCGACATCGATACGCTGATCAAGACGATGGGGCTCGAGGAGCGGCTCTACCGTCACCGCTGCGTCGAGGCCTGGTCGATGGCGATCCCGTGGACGGGCTTCCCGCTGAAAAAGCTCGTCGAGTTCGCCAAGCCCCTGTCGTCGGCGAAATACGTCCGGTTCGAGACCTTCCTCGACAAGAAAATGGCGCCGGGCCAGCGCTCCTTCATGCCCTGGCCCTATGTCGAGGGCCTGACCATGGCCGAGGCGATGAACGATCTCGCCTTCATCGCCACAGGCGCCTACGGCAAGCCGCTGGCCAAGGTCCAGGGCGCGCCGATCCGGCTCGCGACGCCCTGGAAATACGGCTTCAAGTCGGCCAAGTCGATCGTGCGGGTCTCGTTCGTCGACAAGCGGCCGGACACCTTTTGGGAGACGCTCGGGCCGGACGAGTACGGCTTTTGGGCCAACGTCAACCCGGACGTGCCGCATCCGCGCTGGAGCCAGGCCAAGGAGACCTTCCTGAACGACGGGCAGTTGCGCCCGACGCTGATCTATAACGGCTACGGCGCCGAGGTCGCGGGATTGTACAAGGGCCTGGAGAAGGAGCCGCTGTTCATGTGAGACCCCCTCGAGGCGAGCTTAGCGTGTTCGCCTCGACCCTCGCTGTCCGCGGCGCGGGCGGCGCGCATGCCGGGCGCCCGCTACCCTCGATACGCCTCCGCCGCCTCGTCCCAGGCGGCCGTCTCGTCCCAGCCGGCGACGTAGCGGGCGGCGGACTCGGTGTTGACCCGCATCATCGGCTCGGAGAACTCGGCCTGGGTCGCCAGGTCGAGACGGCAGGCCAGGCCCAGCCTCGGGCGCATGGCGGCGGCGAAGCGTTCGGCGAAGGCGCCCTGGCTCTCGACATAGCCGCTCGGGTTGAGCTTCGCCTTCCCCGTCCCGGCCGCGGTCTCGGCCGCGAATTTCGCGTAAGCCCTCGCCAGCAGCGAAACGGGAATGTTGTCGCGCACATAGGCCGGGGTGTTGACCCTTGCGGTCTCGCCTTTTGTCCAGGTGCGGATCAGATAGGCGCAGAAACGCGGCTCCTCGAGCGGGCCGAACGGGTTGGGGATGACGAACTTAGCATAGCCGAGCCCGACCCCGCGGCAACGGTGGCTGACGACCGCCGCGGTCAGGCCCTTCGACAGCCCGTAGGGCGAAAAGGCGATCAACGGCGCCTCGCCCGCGCCCTCGTCCTGTTCGAACACGCTGCCGGTGAGCACGACGCCCTTCGCGCCCCCCTTGGCGAGCACGTCGACAACCGCGCTGAGATTGTGGGTGTTATCGGCAAGGGCGCCGGCGATGTCGAAGTCGGGGCTGCGATAATCGCCGACCTTTGCCGCATGGTGGCAGAGAAGATCGTAGCCGCCGGCCTGCGCCAGATCGAGAAAGCGCTCAGACCCGAACGGGGCCGCATCGACGATCTCCGCCACGTCTTTCAGCCGGCGCACGCGCTCGGCGCGCACGCCTTCGGCATAGCTTGCGGCGGCCGCGCGCAACGGGGCGACGACATGCGCCCCCGCGGCGCTCAGCGCGTCGGCGAACCAGAGCCCCGTGAACGAGCTTGCGCCCGTCATCAGGACCTTCATGCCAGGCCCCGCATCATCTCGGTCTGGTGAAAGTCGGGATCGAGGTCGGGCCACTTGCGATCCTTGTCCGAGATCACTTCCGGCGTGACCGGCCATTCGATCATGACCGCCGGGTCGTCCCAGCGCACGCCGCGCTCTTCGCCTGGCCCGTAAAAGGCGCTGTCGAGATAGAGCGCCTCGACGTTGTCGGTCAGCGTCACGAAGCCGTGCCCGAAGCCGCGCGGCACGTACATCATTCGCCGGTTGTCCTCGCTGAGCTCGGCGCCGAACCATTTCAGATAGGTCGGCGACCCCGCGCGAAGGTCGACGATCACATCCCAGAGCGCGCCCTTGACCGCGCGCACGACCTTCACCTCCGCGGCGGGCGGCAGCTGATAGTGCAGGCCGCGCAGCGTGCCCTTGCTTGCGGTCAGCGAATTGTTGATCTGGACGAAGCGGGTCTCGAGCCCCGCGGCCGCAAATTCCTTCTCGCAGAAGAACCGGGCGAAGAAGCCGCGGTCGTCGCCGCGCCGCTCGAGATCGATCGTATAGGCGCCGTTGAGCGGCGCTTTGTTGAACTTCATTTCGCTTGTGCTCCTTACGCGGCCGTGGCGGCTCTGTGCGAACGCCAGCGCAGGTCGGGGCCGAGCCGGCCGGCGGCCATGTGACGCTCGAGCGTCTTCAGCCGCATGAACGGCGAGTTGCGGAAGTCCTTGTCGGCGAAGCCCATGCCGGTCAGGCCCCGGTGGAGCCGCCGGATCGACTCTTCCAGCGTCACCTGCGGGATGTGCGCCGGCGCAAGCGTCTTGAACAGGCTGAAGTCGACCTTGTAGGAGCGCTTGTCGGGCGGGGCGCTGGTATTGATCGAGACCCTGGTCCCCGGCGCAGCCCGCGCGACCGACTGGGCGAGCTCGCTGACCTGGTAATTGCATTCGTCCCGTCCGGCGTTGACCGCGAGGAACTTGCCGCCGTTCCCGGGATCGCGGACGATCGCCCAGGAGATGGCGCGGGCCATGTCCTCGACGTCGATCAGCGGGCGCCATGGCGTGCCGTCGCTGAGCACGGTGATCTCGCCGGAGGCGATCGCGCAGGCGACGAAGTCGTTGAGCACGAGGTCGAGCCGCAGACGATCCGACATGCCGCAGGCGGTGGCGAAGCGCAGCGACGTCACGGCCATGCCGCCGAGGTCGAGCTGGGCGAAGGCCTGCTCGGACCCGATTTTCGAGCGGGCGTAGGCGGTCAGCGGATTGGTCGGATCCGTCTCCTTGCGCGCGCCGCCCTCGGCGTAGCCGTACATGCTGCAGCTCGAGGCGAAGACAAAGTTTTTGACCCCGCGCTCGGCCGCGAGCTCAGCCAGGCGGACGCTGGCCTGCTGGTTGATCTCGGCGGTCACCGCTTCGAATTTATTGCCCATCGGATCGTTCGAGACCGCCGACAGATGCACGACCGCATCGACGCCGTCGAGCAGCTCCGGCGGAAACTCGCGGATGTCGCCGAACACCTGTTTGTTGAGCAGCGCCTCCGGCAGCAGCTCCGCGCCCGTGAGACTGTGGCCGAAAAAGCCGGCGTCGAAGCCGACGAGCTCCGGCTGGTCGAGGTTGGCGCGCAGGAATCGCGTCAGGACCGGCCCGACGTAACCCATGTTGCCGGTGATCAAAATCCGCATGCTTCGCCGCTCCATTGCGTTCACCAGAGTTTCCACGGCGCCTTGCCGGCGGCCCAGAGATCCTCGAGGTGTCGTTTATCGCGCAAAGTGTCCATCGGCTGCCAGAAGCCGGGATGGAAGTAGACGCTGAGTTGCCCGTCGGCGGCGAGCCGCTGCATCGGCTCTTGTTCCCAGACCGTGGCGTCGCCCTCGATGTACCGGCCGACCTCGGGCGACAGGACGAAATATCCGCCGTTGATCCAGCCGCCGTCGCCCATCGGCTTCTCCTGGAAGCCGGTGATCCGATGACCCTCGTACTTGATCGAGCCGAACCGCCCCGGGGGCTGGGTGGCGGTCACCGTCGCAAGGCGCCCCTCCCTGCGGTGAAGGTCGATCGCCGCGCGGATGTCGACATCGCCGACCCCGTCGCCGTAGGTCAGCAGGAATTCCTTGTCGTCGCCGAGGAAGGGAAGGATGCGCTTGATGCGGCCCCCGATCATCGTCTTCTCGCCGGTGTCGACCAGCGTCACGCGCCACGGCTCGGCTGAAGCGTTGTGCACTTCCATCTTGTTGGTCTTCATGTCGAAGGTGACGTTCGACATATGAAGAAAGTAATTCTGAAAATACTCCTTGATGATGTAGCCCTTGTAACCGAGGCAGATGATGAATTCATTGATCCCGTGGTGGGAATAGATCTTCATGATGTGCCAGATGATCGGCATGCCGCCGATCTCGATCATCGGCTTCGGCTTGGCGTCCGTCTCTTCGGCAAATCGCGTCCCGAGACCGCCGGCTAGCAGAACAGCTTTCATGCGTCACCATCCAGGGCCAAATGAAATCGGCTGTTGTATTGATCGAGCAACGGCCCATCCCCCGACAGGCGCTCGAACACGTTCGCGGGCGGGACCGAAATCCCTTCAATCGCGATGTGCCCGTATCATCGCCGCGGCCGGGTTGTCGAGGGCTTTCTGCGATAGCCTCTCCGCCTTCACATTGCGCGAAACCGGTCGCCTTTGCCGGGCAAACGTCCTGCGCCTGCCGGCGAAGTCATGCGCCTACCAAACGCGCGCGCGACCTGCTAGGAGCCGGGCTCACCCATCCATTTTCGCTTGGAGCCTTCGCGTGGATTCCGTCGACTGTCTCGTCATCGGAGCCGGCGTCGTCGGGCTGGCGGTCGCCCGGACGCTGGCCTGCGCGGGGCGGGAGGTCGTCGTCGTCGAGGCGGAGGAGGCCATCGGAACGGGGACGAGTTCGCGCAACAGCGAGGTTATCCACGCCGGGATCTATTACCCGACGGGACTCGCCAAGACGCGGCTCTGCGTCGAAGGAAAGGCGCTGCTGTACGATTTCTGCCGCGCCTACGCCGTCCCCCACCGGCGCTGCGGCAAGCTGATCGTGGCGGCCGACGCGACCGAGGCGCCCAGGCTCGCCGCGCTCGAGGCGCAAGCTCGCGCCAACGGCGTCGACGACCTCGTGTGGCTGACCGGCGCCGAGGCGCGTGCGCTCGAGCCTGCGCTGAAGGCCGAGCGCGCCCTGCTTTCGCCGTCGACCGGGATCGTGGACAGCCACGCCTTGATGCTGGCGCTGCGGGGCGACGCCGAGGCCCACGGAGCGATGGTCGCACTCGGGACCCCGGTCCTGTCCGGCCGAGCGGAACGCGGCCACGTGACGATCGAGACGGGCGGCGCCGAACCGATGCGGCTTGAGGCTGCGCTGGTGGTCAACGCCGCCGGGCTTGGCGCCCAGGCGATCGCCGGCGCGATCGAGGGCATGCCGGCCGACCGGATCCCCCCGCGCCATCTCGCCAAGGGCAACTATTTTTCGCTGAGCGTGCGCGCGCCGTTCTCCCGGCTCGTCTATCCGATGCCGGCGCCCGGCGGCCTCGGCGTCCATCTCACGCTCGACCTTGCGGGTCAGGCGCGGTTCGGGCCGGACGTCGAGTGGGTCGAGGCGATTGGATACGACGTCGATCCCCGCCGCGCCAACTCGTTTTACGCGGCGATCCGGACCTATTGGCCGGACCTGCCCGACGGCGCCCTGCAGCCCGCCTACGCCGGCATCCGCCCCAAGATCGCCCGCCCCGGCGGGTCGTCGACCGACTTCGTGATCGAGACCGAAGCCGACCACGGCGTCAGCGGTCTGGTCAACCTGTTCGGCCTCGAATCCCCTGGGCTGACGGCGTGCCTGGCGATCGCAGAGCGGATCGCCGAAAGGGTCTTTGGACCCGGGCCGGGGTCGGACAGCGGATCGCGAACGCCGCGTCGCCTTGTTATGGAACGGTGAAAAGCGGCGGTGTATAAAGGCGCTGCCTGACGATGCTCCCGATAAACCCTCGGAAGACAGGAAGTCCGCGACATGGTCATCTCAGCAGGAACAGCTACTGAAGCGACCGGAATGGCTGACAACTCGGCGGCGATCGCGCCCGAGCTTGCTGTTATCATTGTAAACTGGAACACTCGTGAATTGGTCTTGCGCTGTCTTCAGACCTTGTTCGACAATACGCCGGACCTGAGAATGCGGGTGATCGTCGCCGACAACGGTTCGGAGGACGGGTCGCCCGAGGCGATCGTCGAGCGCTTCCCCCAGGCGCATTTGATCAGGAACGAAGGAGATTTTGGCTTCGCGCGCGCGAATAACGAGGCGATGAAGCTGGTCGAGAGCGAGTGGGCGCTCCTGTTGAACCCTGACACCGAGGTTCATCCGAACGCGGTCAGCAATCTTCTGGCGTTCTCGAAGCAGCATCCGGAAGCCGGAATTACCGGCGGCAGGACGGTTTTTCCCGACGGTTCGCTGAATCCCGCGTCGGCGTGGAACAATATGACTCCGTGGAGCCTCTTCTGTTACCTTACAGGATTGAACAGAATATTCGCTCGCTCGGACCTCTTCAACCCGGAAGCGATCGGCGGGTGGAAACGCGACACCGTGCGACGCGTCGATGTCGTGCAGGGCAGTTTCTTCATGCTGCCGACAGCGCTCTGGAGGAAGCTCGGGGGGTTCGATCGCCGCTACTTCATGTATGGCGAAGAGGCGGACCTGTGCCTTCGCGCGGCGGCGCTCGGTTATCGCCCAATGATTACGCCGGACGCTGAGATCATGCATCTCGGCGGCGGATCGGCGCCGAAAGGCGTCAGGATGCTGCAGAATTGGACGGCGAAGGCGACATTGATCCGCGGACACTGGCCGAAGGTCCTGGTCCCGGTCGGGCTGTTCGAGCTCTGGCTGGCCTGCGCCACACGAACCCTCGCCTCCGCGCTGTTGGGCAAATTGAACGGGGCCGGCGATCAACAAAAGGATTGGGCCATGATGTGGGAGAAGCGCGCGGAGTGGCTCAAGGGATATTGATCCGAACGCGCGCTTCGAGACGACATGAGCGAGGGCGCCTCGGGGCCCGACGCGCCATCCGACTTCCGAGCGAAATCGGGCGAACCGGTTTTCCCGATGCGGATCTCGCCCGACAGTGTCGCTTCAGTATCGCCAGCGCTGCGCCGCGGCGACGAGAAAGTCGCGGAACGCCTGAACGCGTGCGACGGTCTTCGACTCTTCGGCGTACACCAGGAAACAGTCCATCAGCGGCATGTCGGCCTGCGGCAACAGCCTGACGAGGTTAGAGGCGGGCTGCACGACATAGTCGGGCAGCACGGCGATGCCGACGCCGTTCTCCACCGCGCGCACCATGGCGCTGAGGTTGTTGACGGCGATCTGCGGCACGCGCGGATTCTTCGGGTCGCGCCCGACCGCGAGCAGCGAATTCAGGTCGTAGAGCAGGTGGGTCGCCGTGGCCGCGCCGAAGGCGACGAGGTGGTGGTAGTCGAGGTCCTCGGGCTTGCGCGGCTGCGGGCGCTTCTTGAGATATTCGGCCGAGGCGTAGGCGTGGAAGTGCACGGTGAACAGCCGCCGGCGAATGAGGTCGGGCTGGCTCGGCTCGCGCAGGCGCAGCGCCACATCCGCCTCGCGCATGCCGATGTCGAGCTCGTCGTCCGACAAGAGGAGCTGCAGCTTCACCTCCGGATAGAGGTCCACGAACTCGCCGAGCCGTGGAGCGAGCCAATTCGCCCCGAGGCCGAGCGGGCTCGTGATGCGGAGCTCGCCGGTCGGCTTCTCGCGGCTGTCGATCAGCCGGCTGCGCACCGCGTCGAGCTTGAGCACGACGTCGCGCACCGCGCCGAGCAGCATCTCGCCCTGCTCGGTCAGGATCAGGCCGCGGGCGTGGCGGTGGAACAGCGGCGTGCCGAGGTCGGCCTCCAGCGCCCCGACCTGCCGGCTGACCGCCGATTGGCTCAAACCCAGCGTTTCGCCAGCGTGGGTGAACGACCCCGCGTCGGCGGCCGCCTGGAAAATCCGCAATTTGTCCCAGTCCATGACGTTTCCTGAAGGCTCTTTCTGCTCCGTCGCCGCCCGAGCGGGCGGCGCAGGATGCGCGAGCCCTTTTTGCCTTATTCAGCCGCTTCCTGGGTCGACGCCAGCGCAGCGAGCCAGCGGTCCGCCTCGAGCGCCGCCATGCAGCCGAGCCCCGCCGCCGTCACCGCCTGCCGATAGACTTCGTCGGCGACGTCGCCCGCGGCGAACACGCCCTCGACGCTGGTTGCCGTCGAGTCCGGCTTCGTCTTGACGTAGCCGTTCGGCTTGAGCTCGAGCTGGCCGCGCACGAGTTCGGTCGCCGGCGCATGGCCGATGGCCACGAACACGCCGTCGGTCTCGACCTCCTCGAGCGCGCCCGTCGTGACGGTCTTCAACCAGACGTGGGTCACGCTCTTCGGTTCGTGCTCGCCCCGGATGTCGTCGACGACGGCGTTCCAGCGCACCGTGACGTTCGGGCGCGCCATCAGCCGCTCGATCATGACCCTTTCGGCCCGAAAGGAATCGCGCCGGTGCACGATCGTGACCTGCTTGGCGAGATGCGAGAGGTAGAGCGCCTCCTCGACCGCGGAATTGCCGCCGCCGACCACGATCACCGACTTGCCGCGGAAGAAGAAGCCGTCGCAGGTCGCGCAGGCCGAGACGCCGAAGCCCCTGAAGGCATGCTCGCTCGGCAGGTCGAGCCATTTGGCCTTGGCTCCGGTCGCCAGAATGACCGCGTCGGCCAGGATGACGCGACCGGAATCGCAACGGACGACGAACGGCCGGCTCTGCAGCTCGAGCCCGGTCACATATTCGCTTTCGATCCGCGCGCCGACATGCTCGGCCTGGGCCCGCATCTGCTCCATCAGCCACGGCCCCTGGATCGGCTCGGCGAAGCCCGGATAATTCTCGACGTCGGTGGTGATCATGAGCTGGCCGCCGGCCTCGAAACCCGAGAGGAGGAGCGGGTTCAGCATGGCGCGCGCGGCGTAGATCGCGGCGGAGTAGCCCGCCGGCCCCGATCCGATGATGACGACGCGCTCACGCGCGGGTCGATGCGTAGTCGTCAAGATAAAACCCCTTTAAGAGGACGTCCGCCCGCAGCGGCTGGGTCCCGCGAAGGCGCTTGGTTTCGCGCCCTTATATGGGGGCCGCGATTGCGCTACAACACGGGCCGTGCGGGCTGGCGCGGGAACCTTGCGCCGGCCGGCTTTTTCAAAAGGGTCCGACCATGCTCGTCCTGAGAGCCGCCGCGCCGTCGCCATTCGCCCGCAAGGTGCGCATCGCCGCCGCTTTGCTGGAGGTCGACGACCGGATCGAAGTCGTCGCCGCCGACACCAACGATCCCGACGATTCCTTGAGGGGGCAAAATCCCCTGGGGAAAATCCCGGCGCTGATCCTCGAGAGCGGCGAGGTCCTCTACGACAGCCCGGTGATCGTCGAATATCTCGACTGGCTGGCGGGCGGCGGCCGAATCGTCCCGAGCGATCCGGCGCGGCGCTTTCGCTCGCTGACGCGGCAGGCGCTGGCCGACGGAGTCGCGGAGGCGGCGGTCCTGATGCGCTACGAGACGCTCTGGCATGACGCCGACAAGCGCTCCGAGCGCTGGCTCGCCTACCAGGGCGACAAGATCTCCCGGGGGCTCAAGGCGTTCGAGGCCTCGCCGCCGGAGGAATTGAGCGACATCGGCACGATCGCGCTCGCCTCGGCGCTCGGCTATCTCGACCTCCGGTTCGACGGCGCTTGGCGCGCCGACCACCGCAGCCTCGCCGGATGGCTCGACCTCTTCTCCGCCGCGACGCCGAGCTTCGAGGCGACGCGGTTTCACGGGTGAGGGCGGCGGCTGAGGGCCGGCGACAGAGCTGGAGGGCGGCAAAGGCCTGGCCGCGGGGCCCGGCAGCTATTTCCGATGAATAGGATTCTCGATGAACATACGGCGGGCTGCAATTGACGACATCAAAACTTTGGTGGCGCTCAATGCTTATGTGCAAAAATCGCATTCAACATTTGAGCCAAATATCTTTCGGGCAGAAATCGGCGATACCGAATTGCAGGCATTCTTTTCGGAAGTGCTCAGGAAGGCCTGCAATATGGTGTTTCTCGCGTTTAGCGAGAGGACGCCGGTCGGCTACATATGGTTCGAAATTCAAGATCTCTCTCAGAATCCATTCAAATTTGGACGGAAGCAGGCTTACATTCATCACATCGCTGTTGATGCAGGTGTGCGCAGAAAGGGGGTCGCCTCGCAGCTTTTTTCAATTGTCGAAGAGGAAGCCCGCCTATGTGGTATTTCGCAAATCTTGCTTGATGTGTGGTCTAAGAACCACAATGCTCAGGAGTTCTTCTGCGCTCAAGGATTTTCGACGCAGAGACTATCGTGCTCGTTAAAAGACTAACTTAGGCGAGACCGAGCGCGAGATCTTCTCAACCCACTGCACTTCAGGGGCCTGGCGATGAGGATCGTGATTGCGCCGGACTCGTTCAAGGAGAGCCTGTCGGCGCTCGATGCGGCGCTCGCCATCCGCGAGGGATTCCGCGCCGTCTACCCCGACGCGGATTATGTCCTTCTGCCGGTCGCCGACGGCGGGGAAGGCACCGTGGACGCGCTTGTCGCTGCGACCGGAGGGCGTCGCGTCGCGCGCCGGGTCGTCGGGCCGCTCGGCGACGAGGTCGAGGCGTTTTACGGCGTCACGGGCGACGGCGACGTCGCGGTGATCGAAATGGCCGCGGCTTCGGGGCTCGAGCTCGTTCCGCCGCCCCTGCGCAATCCGCTGGTGACGACGACCTTCGGCGTCGGCGAACTCATCCGGGCCGCCCTCGACGACGGCGCGCGCCGGTTCGTCATCGGCATCGGCGGCAGCGCCACGAACGACGGCGGCGCCGGAATGCTGCAGGCGCTCGGCGTTCGCCTCATCGATGCGGGCGGCGGGGAATTGCCGCACGGCGGCGGCGCGCTGGCCGGTCTCGAACGGATCGACGTCGCGGGGCTGGACCCGCGTCTCACGGAGTGCTCGATCGAGGTCGCCTGCGACGTCGACAATCCCCTCGTCGGTCCGAATGGCGCGTCGGCGGTTTTCGGGCCGCAGAAGGGGGCGACGCCCGAGCTCGTGCGCATCCTCGACGCGAACCTCACCCACTACGCCGCGGTCGTCGAGCGCACCCTCGGCAAGCCCGTCGCGGACATGCCGGGCGCGGGCGCCGCCGGCGGCCTCGGCGCAGCACTTTACGCTGTCCTCGGGGCGCGCCTCAGGCCCGGAACCGAGATCGTGATGGCCGCCGTCGACATGGACCGGGTCGTCCGCGACGCCGACCTCGTCATCACCGGCGAGGGGCGTCTCGACAGCCAGACGATCCACGGCAAGACGCCGATCGGCGTCGCCTCAGTGGCCGAGCGCCATGGCAAGCCTGTCATCGCCATCGCGGGCAGCCTCGGACAGGGCTTCGAGGCCGTGTACGACCACGGCATCGCCGCCGTTTTCAGCGTGCTGCCGAGGCCGTGCACCCTCGCCGAAGCGCTGGCCGAAGGCGCCGTCAACCTGCGCAACACCGCCCGCGACGTCGCCGCGACTTTGCGGCTCGGCGGCTTTCTCTCCGGGCGGCGCGGCGACTTGTAGCCGCGATCGCTGATCGCGGCGGACGCGGTCAGCGACCGCGTCTACAGCGCCCGGTCCGTCCGGGGCGCTCAGAACTTGTAGTTCACGCCGGCGCGCAGGAGGCTCAGGTCCACGGGCGCGCGGGTCGAGTAGTACCCGGAGTTGAAGAAAGTCGTGCTCGACAGCGGCAGGTAGAGATATTCGGCCTTGGCCGTGATGTTGTTGGTGAACGCGTATTCGACGCCGGCGCCGATCGCTCCGCCGCTGATCCACTGGCTCTGCGAGCCGCCCCAGCCGGCGAGCGGAGTCGAGAAGTTGGCGTTGGCGTTGACCCCGGCGTAGCCGCCGGTCACGTAGACGAGCGCCCGGTCGAACGCGACGCCGCCGCGGGCGCGCAGGGTCAGCGTCTCGTTGACGTTCATCTGGTTCGAGCTCAGCGTGAAATACTGGGTGTGGCCGACATTCGCCCAGTCCCAGTCGCCTTCGCCGCCGACCACGAACTGGCCCATCTGGTAGTTCGCGCCGACCGTGCCGCCAAACGTCCAGCCGGAGAGGTCGCCGAACGAGCCGTTGCTGGTGCTGGCCCATCCGCCGCCGCCGTTGAGGCCGAAATAGACGCCGGTCCAGGTGAACGCCGGAACATAGACCGGCGCCGAATAGGGCCCCGCCGGCAGATCGGCTGCGAGCGCAGACGAGGCGACGCCGGCGAGAAGCGCGCCGATCAGAAGTCTGGTCATCTTCAGGTACTCCTTGCCTCCAACCCCACGGCCGACGTCGGCCGCGCCGCGGGCTTGCCCGAACGGTAGTCGTTATGGATAACGATTCCTGTAACGGACAGATCATATTTGAGGCGTGAAGCGTGGCGGAATTATCGCCCCAGCTTGAGAAGCAGGCAATTGGAGAGAAATATTCGCTAATACGTACGAGTCTATGCTTAATTAATGGTTTACGCTTAGGAAAACGATAGTTAACGCCTTGCCTTCGTGCGATGTGTACGGTAAATGATGTATTAACAAGCCTGTCTCTTCGAAGGGGAGCGCGGTCTCGAGGGCGCATGGCTCGGAGAGGCCGCCGCGAGCCGTCGCGCGCCCGTCTCCGTAAAGCCGGGGCCTCGCCTCAGTCGGCGGACGGCAGGCGGCGCATGACGAATTCGATCTCGTCGTCGGCCAGTTCCCGCCACGATTCGATTTCGGTCATGTAGGCGGCCTTGGGGAACCGCTCGAACCATTCGCGCGCCTTGGCGCGCGCCTGCGGGCGCGGCAGCCGAAAAAGCTCGCGTCGCCAGACGCCCTCGGACGTCGCAATTCGCCGGTCGAGCCGACCCCCGGCGCGGCGCGCCACATCGCCCGGTTTCCTGGTGTCCGTTCCCATCGCGGGCCCTTCCGCCTACCAGGCTACCGCGATTTCGGGCCGCTGTGGAGTCGCGAATGCGCCCCTTCTCGTGCTCGACCTTACGCCGAAGCGCGCATGATCAACTTGGCTTCGAGCCGGCGGGTGTCGTCGACGTTGGCGCCTGCGGAGATCCCCTCCATCAGCCTTGCGAGGCTCTCGGTCGCCAGCCCCTCCACGTCTTGCGCTGCGGTCGTGAGCGACGGGCACGCGTATTGGCTCAAAGGGTGATCGTCGTGTCCGGCCAGGCGAAGGTCCGACAGCCGCCCGACCGTCACGCCCGACTGCGTCGCGGCGGCCATGACGCCGAACGCGATTTGATCGTTGGCGCACAAGATCGTGCCGCCGACAAAGGCGCCTTTCTTGAGCAGCCGGGACGCCTCTTCGAAGGCCACTCGCTCAAAGTCCCAGTCGCGACTGCGCACCGTGAATATCTTCGCTTCGGCGCCGCGCTCGCGCATCGAGGCTTCGTACGCCTGACGGCGCTCGCGCGCGTTCTGATTGACTTCCGGCATGTCGAAATAGCTCGGCGGCGCGCCCGTCCTGAGCAGATAGTCGACCATCAGAGCCATGCTTTGTCGATTGTCCGTGCCGACGAACGCGCCTTTCGCGTCCACCCGCGCATCCAGGAAAACGACCGGCATGAAGTCCGTCATTTGCTTGTAGAGGCCGTCGCGCGAAGCATAGCCGAGCGGAATGACAATCGCGCCGGCGAGTTTGAGCGACATCAAGGTCGCGACCGCTTCCGCCTCTCCCTCGGGATCTCCATGACTATTCTGAATGATGGTCCAGTATCCGCCCGCCAACGCTTGCCGCTCGATGCGCTGAACAAGCCCGACATAGAACGGGTCCATCAACGAGGGGACGACGATCCCGAGCGTTTTGGGATTGCGCCGATTGAAGTTCACTGCGAAAAGATTGGGCCGATAGCCGAAGCGTTCGATCGCTTCCTCGATCTTGAGCCGCGAGGCTTTTCGCACGCTCAGGGGATCGTTGAAGAAACGCGAGAGCGTCGGCCGCGAGATGCCGCTTGCAGCCGAGAATTCCTCCATCGTCCGGATTCGCGTCGGCGCCGCCGCTTCCCGATCGCTCATCAAACTCCTTCCACAAATTTTACGTTCGTAAAAATTTCCCGCACGTGAGATTGACATTTTCGTTACATTCTAGCAAAGAATTTTTCCACCCGGATGGGCAATTCGACCGGGGTCATCTGGAGAGGGGCGCCATCCCAAGTCCTTGCGGGCTACGCAACGAGATGGAGCTCCTTGTCGAAGAGTAAATTCCATATTGCTCGGTCAGCAATGGCCTGGGCAAGCAAGGTCCGGGAACGGGACCGAGGATGCAACTATGCAAAAGAGAGCGCGTAGCTCTCGTCGAAGGAGGAAAAGCATGAAGACATATCTTGTGGCCGCCACAGCATTGCTTTCGGTGGCTGCATTCGGTTCGCCGGGCCGCGCCGCCGACGCCCCCACCATCCCCGTCATCGTCAAGGACACGACCTCGGCCTATTGGCAGATCGTGTTCGCCGGCGCCCGCCAGGCCGCCAAGGACCTGAACGTCAAGGTGCCCGAACTCGGCGCCCAGTCCGAATCCGACATCAACGGCGAGATCACCATCCTCGAGAACGCCGTCGCCGAGAAACCCGCGGCCGTCGTCATCGCGCCGACCCAGTTCAAGGCGCTGGGCAAGCCGATCGACGAGGCGGCCAAGAAAGTGCCGATCATCGGCATCGATTCCGCGGCGGATTCGAAGGCCTTCACCTCGTTTCTGACCACCGACAACGAGGTTGGCGGCCGCATCGCCGCCGACGGCATGGCTGCGGCGATCAAGGACAAATACGGCAAGGCCGAGGGCGACGTCGCGCTGATCACCCATCTGCCTGGCGTCGGCTCGCTCGAGGCGCGCAACAAGGGCTACAAGGAAGAACTGGCCGAGAAATATCCCGGCCTGAAGCTGGTGGCCGACAAGGTTTCGGACGGCAACGCGACGACCGGTCTCAACATCATGACTGACCTGATCACCGCCAACCCGAACCTGCGCGGCGTGTTCGCCGACAATCTGATCCAGTGCCAGGGCGCGAGCCAGGCGATCGCGGAGAACAAGAAGGGCGACACGATCAAGCTCGTCTGCTTCGACGCGGACGACAAGTTGATCGGCTATCTCAAGGACGGCACGATCGCCGCGCTGCTGCTGCAGGATCCGTATCGGATGGGCTACGACGGCGTGAAGACCGCGCTCGCGGCGTCGAAGGGCGAGAAGGTCCCCGCCTTCGTCGACACCGGCGCCAATCTCGTCACCAAGGCCAACATGGATAATCCGAAGGAGCACAAGCTGCTCTATCCGCCGAAGTGAGTTGACGCGAGGCGCGCCGGCCACGGCGTCGGCGCGCCTTCCTCCAGCCTCGCTCGGGGCGCTGCTGCGCAACGGGCGAGGTTGGGCGGGACCAACCCATGCCCTTCGAAGAGTGCGGCTATGGCATCCGTTGAAACCGACGCCCCGAACGCTGGCCCGCCGATCCTGGTGCTCGAGAAGCTCGATAAGCGTTTCGGGGCGACCCATGCGCTCAGATCCGTCGATCTGACCTTCGAGGAAGGCGAGATTCACGCGATCGTCGGCGAGAACGGCGCTGGCAAGTCCACGCTCATCAAGGTCTTGACCGCCGTCCATGAGCGCTCGGCCGGCGAAGTCTACTGGCAGGGCAAGTCGGTCCCGCTCGCCAACCCGCAAGAATCCATCGGCCTGGGCATCAATGCGGTGCATCAGGAGGTCGTGCTCTGCCCGCACCTGACCGTCGCCGCCAACATCTTTCTCGGCGACGAGGAAATGCGCGGGGGCCTGCTCGACAAGAAGCGCATGACGCGCGACGCTCAGAAGCTGCTCGACGAGCTCGGCTTTGCGTTGCCGGCCGAGGCGGTTCTCTCGTCCCTGACCATCGGCCAGCAGCAGCTCATCGCGACGGCGCGGGCGGAGCGGCGCGGCGCGAAATTCCTGATCTTCGACGAGCCGACCGCCTATCTCACGCGCCAGGAAGCGGCGGCGCTGTTCAAGCTGATCCGCCGGCTCAAGGCCCGGGGCGTCACCATCGTCTACATCAGCCACCGGCTCGAAGAAGTGTTCGAACTCTGCGACCGCGTGTCGGTGCTGCGCGACGGCGCGCTTGTCGGCACGCGCAAGGTCAGCGAAACGAACGAGGCCGATCTCATCGCGCTGATGATCGCCCGCAAGATTGAACAGATCTATCACAAGGAGGCGGTCCCGATCGGCGAGACGATCATGGAGACCGACAAACTCAGCGGACCCGGCTTTCAGGATGTCTCGATAGCGGTGCGCGAAGGCGAAATCGTTGGTCTTTACGGCCTGATCGGCGCCGGCCGCAGCGAGTTCGTGCAGAGCGTGTTCGGCCGCCGTCCGGCGACCGGCGGCCGCATCGTCTGGCAAGGGCGGGAGGTCCGGATCCGCTCCGAACGGCAGGCGATGAACCTCGGCATCGCGCTCTCGCCCGAAAGCCGCAGAGACCAGGGCCTCTGCCTCACGCTCGGCGTCGGCCTCAACATCAACCTGCCGATCTTCAAGCGCCTGAGCTTGGGCCCGCTGCTCAATCTGCCGCGCGAGGCGGCGGCCGCGGACAAGCAGATCCGGGACGTCCAGATCAAGACCTCGTCGCGCACGGCGCCGGTGACGAGCCTGTCCGGCGGCAACCAGCAGAAGGTCGTGATCGGCAAGTGGCTCAATCACGGCGCGAAGCTCTTCATCTTCGACGAGCCGACGGTCGGCGTCGACGTCGGCACCAAGGCGGAAATCTATCGGCTGTTCGCCGCCCTGCTCACACAGGGCGCGGGCATCATCATGATCTCGTCCTACCTGCCGGAGGTCTATGAACTCGCCGACACCTTGCACGTCTTCCGTGGCGGCCGGTTGGTCGCGACCCACGGACACAAGGACACGTCCCACGAAGCGATACTAACCGAAGCCATCGGCGTTTGAAGCCATCGGCGTTTAGGGCACGGGGATCTCAAGGCACATGACTGATCAAACCATCTCTCAGGATCGTCGGCGCAGCGGGCGCCTCGAGGTGCTGCTCGGCCTCACGTTGCTCGGCCTGCTGTTGATCATGTGGCTCGCGCTCTCGATCGAGACCACGACCTTCTGGACTTCGAACAACATGGCCAATCTCCTGCGCCAGGGCGCGATGATCGCGATCCTGGCGATCGGCGAGACATTCGCCATCATCACCGGCGGCATCGACCTTTCGGTCGGCGCGGTCGCCGGCTTCATCTCGATGGCGGTGGCGTGGCTGCTCGCCAATCACCTCGGCTTCGCTTCGACGATCACGGGCGCCGTGACCATCTCGCTCGCCATCGGCGTCTTCATCGGCCTCTTCCACGCTTTCGGCGTCGTGCAGATGGGCCTGCCGCCGTTCATCATGACGCTGGCCACCATGTATGCGCTGAGGGGCATCGGGCTCCTCATCACCAACGGCGCCACCATCTCGATCGACAACGACGCCTTCACCGGCTTCTCGCGCTCGAGCTTCCTCGGCTTTCGGTGGACGGACGGCACCTGGTTCCAGATCCCGATGCTGTTCTGGATGGTGATCGTCGTCGCGATCCCCGCCTATATCCTCTTGGAACAGAGCCGCTGGGGCCGCTATCTGTTCGCGATCGGCTCCAACAAGGAGGCCGCCCGCCTTTCCGGCGTCAACGTCAAGGCGATCACCTATCTCGCCTATGTCGTGTCGTCCTTCTGCGCCGCGTTCTGCGGCATTCTCCTGGCGATGCGAATCGGCATCGGCAACCCGACCCAGGCGGAGGGCTGGGAGTTGCAGGCGATCGCCTCCTCGGTCATCGGCGGCACCAGCCTCTTCGGCGCGATCGGGTCTGTGCAGGGGCCGGTGATCGGCTCCTTCATTCTGACGACGATCAACAACGGGGCGAATCTCTTAAACCTCAACCCGTTCTGGCAGCGGATCATCACCGGCTTCCTGATCATCATCGTGGTCTATTTCGACACCCTGCGCACCCGTAAGCGATGACCCTCGGGGGCCTTCCGGCAGTCGGAGAACCGGCATGAGCATTCTTGGCGAAACCGGGGTCAAGCCGGTCGACCCGGCGTCGATCGCGCAGAGACGCTTGCCCACCGGGGCCGCGATGCCCGCCATCGGTCTCGGCACCTTCGGCTCGGACAGCGTCGGGCCGGCCGAGATCGCGGCGGCGGTCCGGGGCGCGGCCGAGATCGGATACCGTCATTTCGACTGCGCGTCGGTCTACGGAAACGAGGATGCGGTCGGCGCCGCGCTCGAGGACGTCATGCGGAGCGGCGTCAGGCGCGAGGACCTCTGGGTCACATCAAAGCTCTGGAACGACAAGCACGAACCCGACGACGTCGTCGCGTCCTGCTTGAAGTCGCTCGCCGACCTCAAGCTCGACTATCTCGACCTGTTCCTCGTCCATTGGCCGTTTCCGAACTTCCATCCGCCGGGCTGCGACGTGAGCTCGCGCAGCCCGGACGCCAAGCCCTACATTCATGAGAACTACATGAGGACCTGGCGCGCGATGGAGTCCCTGATCGATCGGGGGCTCGTCCGGCATATCGGCACGTCCAACATGACCGTCCCCAAGCTGAAGCTGGTCCTGCGCGATGCGCGCATCAAGCCGGCCGTCAACGAGATGGAGCTGCATCCCCATTTCCAGCAGCCGGAGCTGTTCGGCTTCGTGGTCGACAACAAAATTCAACCCGTCGGCTATTGTCCGCTCGGCTCTCCGGGCGCCCGGAGCGCGACCGAACGCCCGGCGACACCTCGCCCATGGAGGATCCGGTCGTCGTCGCAATCGCCCGGCGTCATGGCGTCCATCCGGCCGCCGTCTGCATCAAATGGGCGGTTCAGCGCGGCCAGACGCCGATTCCGTTCTCGGTCAACCCGCGAAATTACGCCGCCAATCTCAGCGCCGTCGCCGGAGAGCCGGCTGAGCGACGACGAGATGAGCGCGATCGCCGGCGTCGATCGCAACTGTCGGCTGATCAAGGGCCAGGTTTTCCTATGGAAGGACGGTCAGACGTGGGAGGATCTCTGGGACGTCGGCGGCGAGATCACCCCGCCCTGAACCCCACGCCATGGGCCCTCGGCGCCAAGAGCTCACGATCGAGGCGCGCCTTCGTCCGGAGGGCGGCGCAGGCCGGCGCATAGACGAACAGGATCCAAAGCCCACTCAGGAGGCAGACATGAAGATCACGGACAAGGTCGCCATCATCACCGGCGCGGCGCGCGGCATCGGCAAGGCGATTGCGGAGCGCTACGTCAAGGAAGGCGCGAAGGTCGTCATCGCGGACCTGAACGAGGAGGGCGCCAAGACCCTCGCGTCCGAACTCGGGCCGAACGCCCTCGGCGTCAAGCTCGACATCACGCAGCAGGAGTCGATCGACGCGACCGTCGCCGTTACTGTGGCGCATTTCGGCCGCCTCGACATTCTCGTGAACAACGCCGGCATCTTCGATCTCGCGCCGATCGTCGAGATCACCCGCGAGAGCTACCGCCGCGTCTTTGCGGTCAATGTCGAGGGCCTCCTGTTCATGCTCCAGGCGGGCGCCAAAGAGATGATCAAGCAGGGCCACGGCGGCAAGATCATCAACCTCGCCTCGCAGGCGGGACGCCGCGGCGAGGCGCTGGTTGCGATCTATTGCTCGTCGAAGGCGGCGGTGATCAGCCTGACCCAGAGCGCGGGCCTCGACCTCATCAAATATCACATCAACGTCAACGCCATCGCGCCGGGCGTGGTCGCCAACGAGCACTGGGAGCATGTCGACGAAATGTTCGCCAAATACGAGCGCCTGCCGCTCGGCGAAAAGAAGAGGGTCGTCGGCGCGTCGGTGCCGTTCGGCCGGATGGCGCGGCCGGACGAGCTCGCCGGCATGGCGACCTTCCTCGCCAGCGAAGACGCCGACTACATCGTGGCGCAGACCTACAACGTCGATGGCGGCAACTGGATGAGCTGAGCGATGAAAGCCATCGCCACCATCGGCGAGATCCTGGTCGAGATCATGGCGACCGAGCGGGGCGACGGCTTCCTCGAGCCGGTCAAGCTCATCGGCCCCTTTCCCTCCGGCGCTCCGGCGATCTTCATCGATCAGGCCGCCCGCTTCGGCCAGCCCGCCGCGATGATCGGCTGCGTCGGCGACGACGACTTCGGGCGGGTCAATCTGAACCGCCTGAGGCGGGACGGGGTCGACGTCAGCGGCGTCCGCGTCGACCCAGAGGCGGTGACCGGCAGCGCCTTCGTGCGCTACCGCGCCGACGGGTCGCGCGCTTTCGTCTTCAATATCAAGCAGAGCGCTTCCGGGCGGATCACGCTCGACCAGGCGGCGCGCGCCGTCCTCGGCCGCAGCGATCATCTGCACATCATGGGAACGGCCCTGTTCTCGCCTCGGATCGTCGACATCGTGCTCGAGGCCGCTGAACTGGTGAAGGCGCGCGGAGGCACGATTTCGTTCGACCCGAATCTTCGGCCGGAGATGCTGAATCTGGCCGGCCTTCGCGAGGCCTGCGAAGAGCTGTTCCGCCGATGCGACCTCTTCCTGCCGAGCGGTCCCGAACTCACCCTGTTCACGACCGCCAAGGAGGAGGACGCCGCGGTCGCGGAGATTCTCGAGGGCGGAACCGGCGCCATCGTCCACAAGCTGGGCGCCGAAGGCGCGCGCTATTTTGATGCAGGCGCCCGCCTGACCCAGCCCGGCTTCGAGGTCGAGGAGGTCGATCCGACCGGCGCCGGCGACTGTTTCGGCGCGACCTTCGTCAGCTGCTGGCTCAGCGAACTGCCGCCCGCCGAATGCTTGGCCTACGCCGCCGCGAGCGGAGCGCTGGCGGTCACCAGGCAGGGACCGATGGAGGGGGCCGCGAGCCGGGCGGAGCTCGACGCCTTTCTGTCCGCGCGGCCCTCGAGGCTGGCGCAATGAGCCGCCCGCCGCCGCCCCTCGTCAGCGCGCGCCTGACCGACGGCGAAGCCGGCGTCACGTCGGTCTGCACGGCGCATCCCCTGGTCATCGAAGCGGCGCTCATGCAGGCGGCCAGCAGCGGACGGCGCGCCCTGATCGAGGCGACCTGCAACCAGGTGAACCAGGAGGGCGGCTACACCGGCATGACCCCGGCGGACTTCCGCGCCTTCGTCGAGGCGATTGCGGCGCGGGTCGGGTTCGATTCCTCCCGCATCATCTTCGGGGGCGATCATCTGGGCCCCAATCCGTGGAAGCGTCTCCCGGCGGACGAGGCGATGGGGCGCGCGAAGACGATGATCGACGCCTACGCCCAGGCCGGCTTTGCCAAGCTGCATCTCGACACCAGCATGGGCTGCGCCGGAGAGGCCCCGGCGCTCCCTGACGAGATCACGGCCGGGCGCGCCGCTGCGCTCGCTCGAGTGGCCGAAGCCGCCGCGGGCGACGGCCCGGCGCCCATCTACGTCATCGGCACAGAAGTGCCCGTGCCCGGGGGCGCGCAGCACGCGCTCGACTCGCTCGAAGTGACCCGGCCCGAGGCGGCGCTCAGGACCGTCGAAGCGCATCGACAGGCCTTCGCCGCCCTCGGTCTCGAAAAGGCCTTTGCGCGCGCCATTGGCGTCGTTGTCCAGCCCGGCGTCGAATTTTCAGGCGCCGAGGTGGTCGCCTACCAACCGGAAAAGGCGCGGCCTCTTGCCGCCGCGCTGGCCGAGATCCCGGACTTCGTGTTCGAGGCCCACTCGACCGACTATCAGCCGGCCGCGGCCCTCGAGGCTTTGGTGCGGGACGGGTTCGCCATTCTCAAGGTCGGTCCGTGGCTGACTTTTGCGCTGCGCGAGGCGCTTTACGGGCTCGATCTGATCGCCCAGGACCTCGGCGCCGCGCCCGCGGAGGAGCGGTTGCCGGCGGCCATGGAGGCGCTGATGTTGCGGGAGCCGGAAAACTGGCGCGCGTACTACGCGGGCGCCGCCGACGAACTGCGTGTCCAGCGACACTTCAGCTTCAGCGACCGCATCCGCTATTATTGGGCGCGTCCGGAGGCGCAGGCGGCCGTCGACCGTCTGTTCGCCAGGCTCGGAGAGCGCGTCATTCCAGCGCCTCTCGTCAGCCAATATCTCGGCGCGCTCTATCCCGCGGTGGCGGACGGCGCCTTGACCGCGCGGCCCCGGGAACTCGCCATCGCTGCGGTCCGGCGGATCCTGGCGCGATACGATCGGGCGTGCCGCGGCGGCTGAGCGGGTGATATCCTGCACCTGCCCAAGCTTCAGCATACAATTGTTGGGCAGGAGTCACTGGACCGGCGATTAGCGTCCCCGCCCCCCTTGTGGGGGCGGGACAGGGTGGGGGGTCGCGCCGACCTCTCTTTTTTGGATGGGGAGAGGGCGCCCAACTTTCGAAGTTCGGCGCGACCCCCCTCCTCAATCCTCCCCCACAAGGGGGGAGGAAGCCGAGCGGCGACCGTCGAGCCCGAGATCAGGCAGCTACGGGAGATGTGTGCATCCCGTAGCATAAGGGGGAGGAGGAGCGCGCGAGCCAAGATCATTGGTCACGAACGCTTCGATTTACTTGCTGAGCGCTCTAGAGGTTGCTGTATTCACTAATGGGCTACAATCGAGTTCGACAAGAAATCTTGTGCGAGCACGGCAGTGGGCGGACGGGGTTAGCGTCCCTTCCCCCCTTGTGGGGGAAGGACAGGATGGGGGTCGCGCCATGCCGACGAGATTAGGTTTTTCCGTCCCGTACGTCCCCCTTTCCCCCCGGCGGTGCTCGCCGGCCGCCGCCAGCGCGCTCACGAACCTGCGGCAGGCGGGAAGCGCGCCCTGGCTTCGAGATCGTCGAGGTCGACGCCGCTGCGAATGTACTGCCGCGCCGCGTCGCGGAGCGGCTGGAAGTCCCAGGCGTGAACGGCGCCGGTCGCCAGCGCCGAGCCGACGAGGCGGCGGCGCCGCTGGCTCGCCCGCACCTCGGCGTCGAGCGCGTCGAGCCGCCACCGGCGCGCGACCTCGTCGCGGAAGGCGGCGACTGTCACCGGCATGAGCGGGATCGGCTGCCAGATTTGCGCGCTCGCCGGGGTCGGCCGCGATGTCGTAGAGCTGATCGGGGTCGGGCGGCGAATGGATGAACTTGAACGGGCCGCGGCGGATCATCACCATCGGCGCGATCGCGCCTTCGGCCAGGTATTCGCCGAGCGCCTCGTCGTGCCCGGTCCGGCCTACGAGGTGGGGCGCGAGGCTCCGCCCGTCGATCGGGCCGCCGAGGGCGGGGTCGCCGCCGGCCAGATCCACGAGCGTCGGCATGAGGTCGAGAAGCGAGACGCTGGCCGCGACCCGCCGCGGGGCGAACCGGCCGGGCGAGGCGATCACCAGCGGCACGCGGGCCGCGCCGTCAAAGAAGTTCATCTTGTACCAGAGCCCGCGGTCGCCGAGCATCTCGCCGTGATCGCTGGCCAGCACGACGATCGTGTTCTCGGCGAGGCCTGTTGCCCGCAGCGCCGCCATCAGCCGTCCGAGCTGATCGTCGACATAGGCGATGGCGCCGAGATAGGCGCGGCGGGCCGCGCGCGTCTCAGCCTCCGTCACCGGCTCGGCGTCGATCGCGCACACATGGCGCAGGCGGCGGGAATGCGGGTCGAGCGCTTCGGGCGCGACCGGCGGGGCGGGCGGGGGAATGTCCGCGTCGCGATGGAGGTCCCAATAGCGCTGCGGCACGGCGAACGGATCGTGCGGGTGGGTGAAGGAGGCGACGAGGAGGAACGGGCGCCGGTCGCGCGATCGCGCCAGGTCCGACCGCGCCAAGTCGAAGATCGCCCGCTCCGAGGCGAACGCGACCTCGTCGTCGAAGTCGAGCTGGTTGGTGCGCACGCAAACGCCGGCCTCCGCCACCGAGCTCATGTTGTGATACCAGCTCGGCCGCTCCCCCGGGCGGTCCCAGTCCGGCGTCCAGCCGTAGTCGGCGGGATAGATGTCGGTCGTCAGGCGCTCCTCGAAGCCGTGCAGCTGGTCCGGCCCGCAGAAGTGCATCTTGCCCGATAGAATCGTCCGGTAGCCGCTGAGCCTCAGCCGGTGGGCGAAGGTCGGCAGATCGGAGGCGAATTCCGCCGCGTTGTCATAGACCCGCGTGCGCGACGGCAAGAGCCCGGTCATCAGGGAGGCGCGCGAGGGCGAGCAGAGGGGGCTTGCGCAATAGGCGCTGTCGAACACGACGCCGTCGCTGGCCAGCGCCTGCATGAACGGGGCCAGGGCGATTCCGCCAAAGATCGGCAGATGCGCCGTCGCCATCTGGTCGGCCATGACGAGGAGAATGTTGGGCGCGTCGGCGGTCATCGGGCGGGTCCAGGCCGGTTCGGATCGCGGCCGGGGGATGGCTATGCGGCGCCTGCGGCCCGGTCAAGCGGCGTGGGACATGTTGATGGCTGCGCCCGGGCCGGGTAGGGAGGCCTCGATCAAGGATGCCGATGAGCTTTTTCCCCTCTGCCTTTCGGCGCGCCTACCGGCTGCGCCCGCTCGTCCCCGAGGCGAACGACCATATCGCCCAGCTTCGGATCGACGGTTCGAAGACGAGCCGCAACCTGCTGCTGCCCTATTCGGTCGGGCTCGGCTATTTCGTCATTCCGTCGGCGACCGGCGGGCTGGCGATCGGAGGCCCGGACTTTCGGGTCGAGACCCTCAGCTCGGCCATGTCGCTGTGGGTGCGGCTGCGTCTCGCCCTCTTGTTCAAGAAGAAGAAGTACCTGAAGTTCGAGGACTTCTCGGTCTTTTCCTATGGGCGGAAGCCGGAGCGCAAGCGGTTCACCACCTTCAACCAGCACATGTTCAACATCGGCGTGTCGCTCGACGGGGACCTGATCGCCGCCCACCCGGAACTGCTCGACGGGTGGGACGACGAGGCCGCGCCCCGGCGTCGGCGGGCTTTCGCGGCGGGGCCGCAGCCGCTGGCGATCGTCATGCACGTCTATTACGAGGAGACGTGGGGCGACCTGGCCGGCGTGCTGAGGCGCCTCGCCGTCCCGTTCGACCTCATTGTCACCACGGTCGCCGGGCGCGAACGCCTGATCGAGACGATCCGGGCCGAGTTCCCGGACGCCGAGATCGAGGTGATGGAAAATCGCGGCCGCGACGTGCGCCCCTTCCTGGCGCTTCTCGAACGCGGGCGGCTCGACCGGTACCGCTATGTCTGCAAAGTGCACGGGAAGAAATCGAGCGACGGCGGGCGCAAGTCCTACATGGGCTCGCTCTGGCGCCGGCGGCTGCTGTTCGACCTTCTCGCCGCCCCCGGTCTCGCCCAGTCGATCATCGGCATGTTCGAGCGCGATCCATCGATCGGCATGATCGGGCCGCGCGCCTTCCGGCTGCCGAGCGAGACCTACTCGGAGGAGCTGTCCTGGTCGATCAACAAGGACCGGGTGCTGCAACTAGCGGAGGCGATGGGCGTTCCCAGCGACCGCTTCCATCTCGACTTCTTCGGCGGGACGATGTTCTGGGTCCGCCCGGAGGCGCTCGCCCCTTTGCGCAAGCTCGGGCTCTCCTCGGCGTTTCCGGACGAGAGCGGACTGCTCGACGGCGGGCTCGAACACGCGACTGAGCGCCTGTTCGGCGCAGCGGTCGTTGCGGCGGGCTATCGACTGGCCGAAAGCGACGGCTACAAGGCCTTCGTCGACGAAGGGCGCGGGGGCGTTCTCGACGAGGGACGGCGGACCGGTCTCGGATGATCGAAAAGCTCGCGCGGGGGGAGAGACCGGGTCAGCGCGTCCCGTTGGCGCGGGCGATCAGCGACGTCGTGCTGTGCCCGCGTTCGATCGGCACCAGGATGACCCTCCCGCCATAGGAGGCGACGAAGTCCGATCCGACCACGGTCGCGATCGTGTAATCGGCGCCCTTGATGAGAAAATCCGGTCGCAGCAGCCGGATCAAATCCAGCGGGGTTTCCTCGTCGAACAGCGTCACCAAGTCGACGCTGTCGAGCGCCGCCATGACGACGGAGCGGGCGTATTCGTTCTGGACCGGTCGGGACTCGCCTTTGAGGCGGCGAACCGAGGCGTCGGTGTTGAGACCGACGATCAGTCGGTCGCAGGCGGCCCGGGAGCGTTTCAAAAGCTCGACGTGCCCGGGGTGAAGCAGGTCGAAACAGCCGTTGGTGAAACCGACCTTGAGGCCGTGGGCTTTCCAGTCCGCCACGATTTCCGCCGCGCCGTCGCGGTCGACGACCTTTGGGTCGCCGTCGTCTCGGTCGTCCCCCAGCGCCGCGGACAATTCGCGCGCCCTGACCGCCGCGGTGCCCCGTTTGCCGACCGCGACGCCGGCGGCCGCATTGCCGATCCTGGCGGCGGTCTTGACCGTGGCCCCCGCCGACAAGGCCAGCGCAAGCGCCGCGACGACCGTGTCGCCCGCGCCGGAAACGTCGAACACCTCGAGCGCGTGGGTCGGAAGATGAGCCAACGAACCTTCCGGATCGTTCGGGTGATAGATGGTCATCCCCTGCGCGCCGCGCGTGAGCACGATGGCTTCGATCCTCGCCCGCTCGTAGAGGATCTTGGCGGCGATCTCGGCGTGATGGTCGTCCACGCAATCGACGCCTGTGATCACGCCGGCCTCGGAGGCGTTGGGCGTCATCACCGTTGCGCCCGCGAAGCGCGCGACGTCGCGGGTCTTGGTGTCGACGACCACGGGAACATCGTGCGCCCGCGCGATTTCGATGATCCGCCGGACGAGAACCGGGATGAGCACGCCTTTGGTGTAGTCGGACAGCACAATCGCCGAAATCTCGTCGATCGCCTCGTTCAGCCAGCCGCAAATCGTATCGATGTCGTGTTGGCCGAGATGAAGGCGGCGCTCGATGTCGAGCCGCATGATCTGGTGCCCGCCGGAAACGTAACGAACCTTTGTCGTGGTCGGATGGCCGTGCGCCCGGACAAACAGGCCCACAATTCCATCGGCCTCCGACAGCGGACCAGCGATCAGGTCGCCCCCGTCGTCATCTCCAACGGCGCCGACAAGGACCGCCTTGCCGCCGAGGGCGACGATGTTGCGCGCAACATTGGCGGCGCCGCCCAGCATGGCCTTTTCCGATTGGTGCTGAAGGACAGGGATGGGCGCTTCCGGAGAGATCCGATCGACCTGTCCGTAGACGAACTTGTCGAGCATCACGTCGCCGACGACGAAGACTTTCGCGCCGCGCCACTTGGATACCCAAGACGGGTTCGTCATCTGAACGACGTTCAATGGCTCACCGTGGTCTGTTACATGCCGGCGGCGGTTACTCAATGAACCAATGCTCGACGGACATTATGTATCGCGCTGCACCCAATGACAGGTATAATTGCGACAGGGCGGCGATGTCCACTTCTTTCCTCATGTTCGCGGCCGGACGTTACCGTTTGGTGAACCCGATCAAGTTGCTGGACGCTCGACCTAGCAAACGCTACGGCATGGACGTTTGCGCCGATCTGGGTTTTTAGGGGAGGGCCCCGGCCTCTTCAGCGTCAGGGCCGAAGACAAGGACGACATCGCGGCGAGCGACGAGCGACGTGGGCTTAAGAGGCGCCGGGCGCTGAATGGGGCGGACCCCGATCCCGACGACCGAGGCGGACATGCGATATCGGTGGATCAGCGCGCTTGGCGTTTTGGGCGGGTTACGCGGCCTTGAACGTTGGTCGCGGCCGCAGTCCAGTGAAGACGCCGCGCGCCAGGCAGATTTTGGAGACTCGTTTTGTCCAATCAATGCGCAATCCTCGTCGGAGACTTCGAGAGCCGACCCGGCCAGATATCCGAAACCGCGCCGAAGGCGCTCCTTGACCTCGGCGGAGCGCCGTTTCTCGAAACGCTGATCGGCGAAGCCAATCGGCGCGGATTTGACGAGATCCTGCTGATTGCCGGACGCGGGCGCCAGCTCGTCTGCGGGTTCTTGTCCGAGCGTCGGATCGAGCAGCGCTTCCCCTGTCGGGTCGAACTCTCGATCGCGCCGACCCCGCTCGGGACCGGCGGCGCCCTTGCTTATGCCCGGGACCGCCTGAGGGACGATTTTCTCCTGCTCAACGGCGACAGTTGGTTCGACTTCAACTGGCTCGATCTTTTGTCCCGCGCGCGGCGCGACAACGCCGTCGCCGCGCTGGCCTTGCGGCCGCTCGCCTCGCCCGAGCGGTTTGACGCGGTCGAACTGGAGGGGGGCTTCGTGCGCGCGATCCGTTCCCCGGGACGCCGACCGCCGCGCCTCTGATCAACGGCGGCGTTTCCTATTTGACGCGTCGCATCTTCGATGGCTTTGGCGCGCCGTGCTCGCTCGAGGCCGAGGTTTTGCCGGGGCTCGCCTCACGGCGGGCCTTGCGCGGGTATCCGTACTCGGGGGTCTTCATCGACATCGGCGCCCCCGAGACGCTCGCGACTGCGGCGGAGGTCGTTTCGCGCCGCCGCCGTCGTCCGGCCGTCTTTCTCGACCGTGACGGCGTCCTCAACGTCGATCGCGGCTACATCCATACGCCAGAACAAATCGAATGGATCGCGGGGGCGCCGGAGGCCGTGAAGCGTCTCAACGACGCCGGCTATTATGTGTTCGTCGTGACAAACCAGTCGGGCGTCGCCAGAGGGCTCTATGGCGAGAGCGACGTCGTCGCGCTGCACCGCTGGATGGCGCGGGAACTGTCCGCGTCCGGCGCGTCGGTCGACGACTGGCGATACTGCCCTTTTCATTCGGCGGGGCGCATCGAGGCTTATCGGGCGGCCCATCCCTGGCGCAAGCCCTCTCCGGGCATGATCATCGATCTCTTCGAACATTGGCCGGTCGAGCGAGACGGAAGCTTCCTGATCGGCGACAAGCCGAGCGACATCGAGGCGGCGGCGGCCGCCGGTCTGCCGGGCCATTTGTTCAAGGGCGGACATCTCGTCGATTTCCTGCAATCGATCCGGCCGCTGCCTGCGGATTTGGCGGCGGCGAGCGGAAGCCTGTAAGCGAGCGAGCGATCCGATGAACGCTGCCCCGAGGTCGGGCTTCGAACCGACGACGACGCTGAACGACATGGCCCGCAATGCCCGCGACTGGCTGTTCGACGCCGCGCACCGCTGGCGTTCGGACCTCGATCGCGGCGCGCCGCTGTTCCCCGAGCGCATGTCGATTCGCGGCGAAAAAGATGCTTGCCCGCATCGGCTGTTCGTCCAGGCCCGACACGTCTTCTCCTATTGCGAAATCGGCCGGCTGGGGTGGAGCGGACCGTGGCGCCCATGGTCGAGGCGAACATCGATTTTCTCGTCGCGCGCGGTCGCCGCGCGGACGGGCTCTACATTCACCGCTTCGGCCCCGACGGCGAGGTGTTTGACGACCGCGCCGATCTTTACGACCAGGCCTTCATGCTGCTCGCGCTCGCCTACGCCGCCAAAGCGCTGGGACGCCCGGAGCTCTTCGCGGTCGCCGAGGCGCTCGACGACGCGCTCGACGCTGAGTGGCGCCTGCCCCACGGCGGCTATCATGAGGGCGACATCGCAACTTGCCCTCCCTATCGCCAGAACCCGCACATGCATTTGCTGGAGAGCTTCATCGCGCTCTACACCCTGAGCGGGAACCCGCGCTGGCGGCGCGACGCCGAGCACGTCGCGCGCTTGTGCGCCCGATCGTTCCTGCATCGCGAGACCGGCGCGCTGATCGAGGTTTTCGACGCCGATCTCAATCCGATCGATGGCGAGGAGGGCGATGTCGTCGAGCCCGGCCATTGCTTCGAGTGGGCCTGGCTGTACGAAAGGCTGGCTCAGTGGGGCTTTCCGGAGGCGACCCGCATTTCGGACGGGCTCGTTCGCTTCGGCCGCCGCCACGGCCTCGACGCCGTGCGGGGCGTCGCGGTCAATGAGATCAGGACCGACGGCTCGATCCGCAATCCGTCGGCGCGTCTGTGGCCGCAGTCGGAGCGGCTGAAAGCCGCGCTCGCCCGCTACCGGCGCACCGGCGAAGCGGAGGAGCGTCAGGAGGCGGCGGCGGCCTATGCCAGCCTCGTCCAGTATCTTGACACCCCGGCGCGCGGCGCCTGGCGCGACAAGCTCAAGGCGGACGGCGCCTGGGTCGACGAGCCTGCGCCCGGCAGCTCCCTCTACCATATCACCTGCGCCATGGCGGAACTGATCGAGGCCGCCGAGGCGAGCGAGGACGGATCCGGGCCGAGCGCTGAGCCGATGGCGGCGCGCTGAGGAAGCCGCGGCGGGCCGAGCGGAGGCCGTGTCCTCATGACGGCGGACATATGACCGGACCCTAACGCACGCTTTCGTAGAAAGCCCATGTCTCGGCAGGGCAAGCCGGCGAGGCTTTGTCGCCCGGCTTCACGCCGCGTCGCGCGGGAACTGGGTCTTGGCGATCAGGCTGTATGTGCGGCCCTGCGCCAGGAGGTCGCGGTGGCGGCCGCGCTCCACGATTCGGCCATGGTCGATCACGCAGATCTCGTCGGCCTGGGCGACCGTCGACAGGCGGTGGGCGATGACAATGGTCGTCCGCCCTTCACACAAGGTGTGCAGCGCCTTCTGGATCGCCTGCTCGGACTCCGAATCGAGGGCGGACGTCGCCTCGTCGAGCAGGATGACCGGCGCATCCTTGAGAAACGCTCGAGCGATGGCGATGCGCTGGCGCTGTCCGCCGGAAAGCTGCATGCCGTGCTCGCCGCAGGGCGTATCGTAGCCGCGCTCGAAATCCATGATGAAGTCGTGCGCATAAGCGGCCTTGGCCGCGGCGACGATCTCCTCCTCCGAGGCTCCCGGGCGGCCCATGGCGATGTTGTCGCGCACCGACCCCTTGAACAGAAAGTTTTCCTGCGCCACGTAGCCGATTTGCCGGCGGACCGAATTGCGCGTCACGGTCGAGATATCGACTCCGTCACAGAGGATCTCGCCAGATTCGATGTCGTAGAGTCGCAGGATCAGGTTCATCACCGTGGACTTGCCGCCGCCCGAACGCCCGACGAGCGCAGTGGTCATTCCCGGCTGGGCGACGAAACTCACCGAATGGAGCACCCGCTCCTCCGCACGATAACCGAAGACCACGTCCCTGAATTCGATACGTCCGGCCCCGATCCGAAGCTCGGGGCAGCCCGGCGCGTCTTCTTCGTATTCCTTCTCGTCCAGGAAGTCGTACAGCATGCCGACGCCGAAAAGGGACGAGGAAAGGTCGACGTGCAACCGCGCCACCCGCTTCAGCGGTTCATAAAGCATAATCACCGAGGTAATGAATGAGAATAGCCCTCCAGGCTGGTTACCGCGAATGATGACATTGTAGCCGCTGTAGAGAACGACTGCGGCAATAGCGAAACCGCCCAGACTCTCCATGATCGGGCTGGTGCGCGAGCTGACCCTGGCGAGCTTGTTGGAAGCGGCTTCGATGCTTTCAATCGCCGTTGCCTGGCGGGCGCGCATGAAACCTTCGAGCGTGAACGCCTTGACGATCCGGATTCCCTGAGCCGTCTCTTGCAGGGACTCCATCATTCGCATCGCGCCTTGGAATTCGGTCGCCATGATTCCCCGCACGCGATTGCTGATCTTGCGCACGCCGAAAATCGCGAGGGGCACGAACATCAGGGAAAACAGCGAGAGCAGGGGATCCTGGGACACCATCACGATCACAAGGCCGACGATCGTGAGCGCGTCTCGAGATAATGTCGTAACTAAAAGATTGAGTGCGTTGCTTGCCGATTGAGCGATGAAGGCCTGCCTTGTCATGAATTCGGACGAATGCGATTGGCTAAAGTATTTGACTTTCATTCTCAACATCTGGTCGAAGATGCGCTTCTGCACCTCGGCTACGATCGCGTTTGCGACTTTAGAGAGGACAACCTGCTGCCCATAGGTGGCAAAGCCCTTGACCGCGTAGATCGTCACGATTGCCGCAGTGATTTCCCAGACAGCTTTGATGTTCCTGGCGACAAAAATCTTGTCAACGATCTTGCCAATGATCCATGCCGAAAGAGATGTGGTCAGCGCGATCAGACCCATCATGGCGAAAGCAACGACGTAACCTTTCCAGTGTTTCGTTCCCTGGTCGAGCAGCAGCCGTCGAAGGGTAGCGTTCGACGGAGCGGTCAGAACCGACTCTATGCGACCACGGATCGAGCGCCAAAACACCAAACATTCTCCTATGTGACGCCGAGGCGCCGCCTCGACGTCCTTTTCGCGCCGGCCGGGGTCTCGCCCGAACGGCGGCGGTTCATAGCATCTTGGCCACAAACTTGGAATTGGCGCCGCGCGTAGGACAATAGGCCGCGGAGCCGCAGGTTTCAGCCTGAGCGGCAGCTTGCGGGTCGACATGGTCAAGTGGACCGTTGGGGCCGACGCCTCAACTCCTGTCTTTTTACCAAGACAAGACGATCGAGAACAAATCATGTACATCGGAGGCAATCGCGGCTATTCTGAATCTCGAAAACGAAAGGCGTCCGGCATGCGCCATAGGCCGGGCCGCAATGGGGTTGGCGGCGGCGAAGTCCGGCGTGGCGTGGAGTGAAGGCAATTCAGGCGTTGCAAAATGATGCGATGATGAGCGAAGCCCGGTCGCGGGGGCGCGCCGCAGCGCGGCCTGGGAGTCGCGGTCGCCCGCAAAACCCCAGGCCGGCGCACTCAGCCCTCTTCCTGAGCTTGTCGAAGGACGCTCCAGCGCGCACCAACGCCCTCGCCAACGGGATCATCCTTCGACATCCCCGGGCTGGACCCTACGACATGCACACATCTCTTGGCGGGCGGGAGCCACTCGACCGGCGTCGTTAGGGTCCCCGCCCCCCTTGTGGGGGCGGGACAGGGTGGGGGGTCGCGCTGCCTTCTCATTTGGGACTGGAACGGCTCCAAACTTTCAGAGCTCGGCGCGACCCCCCTCCTCAATCCTCCCCCACAAGGGGGGAGGAAGCCGCCCTCCGCGCGTCGGGCATGGCGGCAGCGAACTGCGGGAGACGTGTGAATCTCATAGGGCTGGACCCGGGGATCAAGATGAGGCTCTTCTTATGACAGTCCGACGATGGAGTTCAGCTCGCCCGCAAAACCCGCCGCAACGCCTTGAAAAGGTTGAATCAGCGCCCGGGATTGACTTCATCGGTGAGACGCTTCCCAACGACACCCTTAAGAGCAAGATCGCCCGCCCGTCATGTATGCCACGCTTCACCCGATTGCTATAGCGGAAATCGAATTCCGCCAGATAGCGGTGCAGATGCTTCTCGGCGCAATGCTGATAGATGCCGATCATGCCGCGCTTGTAGATGCTGTAATAACCCTCGACGGTGTTTGTGCTGATAACGGTTCCGGTAACGCGGTCGGTGTAGGCGTATTCCTCGCGCGAATGATCTACTCGCTCCGTGATCCGCGAACTCTTTGCCTACCTTGATGTAATGCCCAGCTTCATCGGTCATCAGATGAGTTTCGCGAGCTATATTCGCACTAACTATAGCGACGATATCCTCTTTCTTGAACCGATTGTATATGGAAAGACCGCGCTTCGCCGCCTCGCTCAACAAGGCTGAGGACTGCATTTTTGTGTCCGTAGCCCTCGCCTCACCTTCTCGCCTTGCTTACTCCCTAAGAAAATCCGACAGCCGCAGGCCTCGCCGCGCGGTCAGGCGGGCTGCGCGGCGCGACGTGTGGGGGCGCCCCTCGACCCGAATGCGGAGCGCTTCCGCTCGCCGCCTCGCCCAGCGACAATCGCCCGGAAAATCTGGCGCAACACCTTGAAAGGGTTGAATCAGCGCCCGGGATTGCGGCAGCCGCGGCCGTCGCCGCGCGGTCAGGCGGGCTGCGCGGCGCGACGCGTCGGGCGCCCCTCGACCCGAGGGCGGAGCGCTTCCGCTCGCCGCCTCGCCGGGCGACACTCGCCCGCAAAATCCGTCGCAACGCCTTGAAAAGATTGATTCTGCGCCCGGGATTGCGGCAGCCGCCGCCTCGCCGGGCGCCAACGCAACCGCCGACCACCCACCTCGTCCTGAGGAGCGGCGCGGTAGGCGGCGCGTCTCGAAGGACGCTCCAGCGCCCACCAACGCCCCCGCCCACTGGATCATCCTTCGACAAGCTCAGGATGAGGTTCTTGTCATGACAGCCAGGCCATGGAGTTCCGCTCGCCCGGAAAATCCGCCGCAACACCTTGAAAAGGTTGATTCTGCGCCCGGGATTGCGGCAGCCGCAGCCGCCGCCTCGCCGGGCGCCAATCGCCCGCAACGGCCGCCCGCCGACCTCGTCCTCAGGAGCGGCGCCGTAGGCGGCGCGTCTCGAAGGGCGCTGCAGCGCGCACCGGCGTCAGCGCCCACGGGAGCGCCCTTCGAGACGCCTCCCCGGATCAAAGTCCGGGGATCGCGGTCTCCTCAGGACGAGGCCGGGGGGAAATATGGCGCCCGCCTTGGGCGTGACAATCGCTCGGAAAAACGGTCGCAACCCCTTGAAAAGGTTGATTCTGCGCCCGGGATTGCCACAGCCGCAGCCGTCGCGCGGTCAGGCGGGCTTCGCGACGCGACGCGTCGGCGCGCGATGGTTCGCCCCTCCCGGCGGTTTCCGGATTGGCGCCATGCGGTGAACGCATGACCCAACGACAGCCGAAGCCTCCCGGGAGGCGGCCGAACGGATTCCTAAAAAGGCTCTATCAATATGGACATAAGTTTGTGACTTCAATTGCATGGCCTGACCGAAGCCGCCGCGGCGGGTCGCGCCGCCCGCGGGAATTCCAGGCAATCCAGACCAAATGTCGCATTCCCGCCAGCGCCATAGTTGCTATGCACAGAGCGCGCCCGTGCGGGGACGAATCACGCGCGCCAAAGAGAGCGATCAACGAATCATGACTGAGAGCCGCATCCGCAACGCCGCCTTGCGTTGCAAGATCATGAGCGCCGACGAAGCCGCAGCGCTGATTTCCGACGGCGACCACGTCGGCATGTCCGGGTTTACCGGCGCCGGGTATCCGAAGGCCGTGCCGGTCGCGCTGGCCGCCCGGATGCAGGCGAAGCACGCCGCGGGCGAGCATTTCAAGATCGGCGTCTGGACGGGCGCCTCGACCGCGCCCGAACTCGACGGCGCGCTCGCCAAGGCCGACGGCATCGAATTGCGTCTGCCCTATCAATCCGACCCGAACTGCCGCAAGCGCATCAACGACGGCGAGCTCGACTATGTCGACATTCACCTGTCTCATGTCGCGCAGTTCGTCTGGTTCGGCTTCCTGGGCAAGCTCGACGTCGCGGTGGTCGAGGTCGCGGGCGCGCTCGAGGACGGCCGGCTGATCCCGTCTTCGTCGGTCGGCAACAACAAGACCTGGCTCGACCAGGCCGACAAGATCATCCTCGAGGTCAATAGCTGGCAGAACCTCGCGCTCGAGGGGATGCACGACATCTACTACGGCACCGACCTGCCGCCGCACCGTCGCCCGATTCCGCTGGTCACCGCCCACGACCGCATCGGCCAGCCCTATTTCTTCTGCGACCCCGAGAAGGTCATCGCCGTCGTCGAAACCAATTCGGCCGACCGCAATTCGGCTTTCACGCCGACGGACGCGACATCGCGCGCGATCGCCGGGCATATCCTCGAATTCCTCGGCCATGAAGTGAAGAAAGGCCGGCTGCCGCCCAATCTGCTGCCGCTGCAGTCGGGCGTCGGCAATGTCGCCAATGCGGTGATGGACGCGCTGCAAAACGGGCCGTTCGAGAACCTCTCGGCCTACACCGAGGTGTTGCAGGACGGCATGCTGAACCTGATCAAGTCCGGCAAGATGGAATTCGCCTCGGCGACCGCGGTGTCGCTCTCGCCCGAGGCGGCGCACGAATTCAATCGCGACGTCGCGCTCTACCGCAAGAAGGTGATCTTGCGGCCGCAGGAGATCAGCAATCATCCGGAGATCATCCGCCGTATCGGCGTGATTGCGATGAACGGGCTGATCGAGGCCGACATCTACGGCAACGTCAATTCGACCCACGTGCGCGGCACGTCGATCATGAACGGCATCGGCGGCTCGGGGGACTTCGCGCGCAACGCCTATCTGTCGATCTTCATGACGCCTTCGACCGCCAAGAACGGCGCGATTTCCTGCATCGTCCCGATGGCGACCCACGTCGACCACACCGAGCACGATGTCCAGGTGATCGTCACCGAGCAGGGGCTTGCGGATCTGCGCGGCCTGTCGCCGAAGCGGCGGGCCGAGGCGGTGATCGCCAATTGCGCCCATCCGACCTACCGGCCTGCGCTCGACGCATATTTCGAGCGCGCGCTTCGCGAGTTCGCCCGGCCTCCACACGCCGCACCTCCTCAACGAGGCCTTCAGCTTCCTGCCCGACTGGATGGCCCGGCATGCGGAGGAGGGCGCCCGGCGGAAGGCGTTTGTCGCGTGACGCTCGATGAACCTCTGCGCATTGAACCGCGCGTTTTGCGAGGGGCGGGTCACCGCCGTTCGCGCATCGCGACGGCGAATTTTTGCATGAGCCGGGTCAATTCCGACACCTCCTCGGGCGGCCAATCGCGGAATATCGAGCGAAACATGTCCTCCCGCGCCGCGTTGATCCGCTCGCTCATCGTCTTGCCCTCGGCCGTCACGACGGCGCGGCGGGCGCGCCGGTCGCCGGGGCTTTCCACGCGCCTGACGAGGCCCAGGCCTTCGAGCTTGCCGAGCTGGCGGCTGACGGTCGTGTGGTCGCGGTTCACGCCGGCGGCGAGTTCGACGACGCCGACCGGGCCGAAGCGCTCGATGCCGATCAAGAGCGGAAACAAGGCGCGGTCGAGCCGAATGCCCGCCGCCGCGATCAGCGCTTCGTCGCGCTGCGGCTCGTTCATGACGCCCACGATCTCGATCAGGGCCATGTGAAGCGCGCGGTGCTCAGCGGTCATATGTGTATTTTGCACGTTTTCCATTGACATCATCGGCGGGTCTGATATACGTGCATTATACACGGATATCGCGATCAGGAAAGGATCTCCGCCATGAAAGCCGCGATCGTTCAGGGACCCGGGCGAGCGCCCGTTTACGCCGATTTCCCCGCGCCGGTCTGCGGCGAGGGCGAGCGGCTCGTGAAGGTGACGGCCGCCGCGCTGACGCAGCTTGCCCGCGGCCGGGCGTCTGGCGCGCATTACAGCTCATCCGGCGCCTATCCATTCATCGCCGGGGTCGATGGCGTGGGCAGGCTCGAGGATGGGGGCCGCGTCTATTTCCTGTTGCCGCGCGCGCCCTACGGCGCCTTCGCGGAGGAGGCCGCCGTGGGCGCCGGGCAATGCCTGCCGGTTCCCGACGACCTCGACGACGTGACCGCGGCGGCGATCGCCAACCCCGGCATGTCGTCGTGGGCCGCCCTCGTCGATCGCGCCAAGCTCGCGCCGGGCGAGACCGTGCTCGTCAACGGGGCGACCGGAACCGCCGGCCGGCTCGCCGTGCAGATCGCCAAGCATCTGGGCGCGAAGAGGGTGATCGCGACCGGCCGCAATCCCGAGGCTTTGGCCTCGCTCGCCGCCATCGGCGCCGACGCGACCATCGCCTTGAGCGCCGACGACGCCGCGCTCGAGCGGAGCTTTCGCGGCGTCTTCGCCGATCGTGTCGACGTCGTGCTCGATTACCTCTGGGGCCGCAGCGCGGAGCTGTTGCTCACGGGCGCCGCCAAGGCCGGGCCGCGGTCGCCGGAAATTCGCTTCGTTCAGATTGGCGCGGCGGCAGGCGGCCAGATTGCGCTTCGCGCCGACATTCTGCGTTCCACCCCGATCGAAGTCATGGGCAGCGGGCTCGGCAGCGTTCCGGGTCCCCGGTTCCTGGCGGCGATCGGCGCGGTGTTCGCAGCGGCGAAGCCCGCCGGCTTGCGGGTCGCGACGCGTACGGTTCCGCTCGCCCGGGTCGAGCAAGCCTGGAGCGAGGCCGAAGACGCGCGGCGCGTGGTGTTCGTTCCGTAGCGGCCTGCCCTCACCCTACCGCTTTGCGGGCTCCCTCTGACGGGGAGAGAGGCGCCTCGCCCGCCGTTTCGGAAGCCCCACTGACGACCGCTTCCCGGACCAGCGCCGTCGCCGCGCAGATTGCGGCAAACACCGCCAACAGGACAAGCACGTCGGAAACCGCTGCGAGCAATGCGGCCTCGGGTAAGCCGGCGGTGCGTCCTTGCGCGCCGGTCGACAGGGCAAGCCGCCAGGCAAGCGTCGCCGAGGCGGCGGCGACGCCGAAGCCCGCGCCGAACACGCGCAAGAGGTTGACGAGGCCGCCGGCGACGCCGGATTTTTCGGGCGGGGCGGCCGCCATCGTGGCGCTGTTGTTCGGCGCGATGAAGACTCCGAGGCCTGCGCCGAACAGGGCGAGGCCGGCCAGGACGCCCGGGAGGCTCGCGGCTGTCCCGGTCAGGAGGCGGGTCAGCGCCAGGGCGGACGCGACGCAGGCGCCCATGCCGATGAGCATGACGAGGCGGCGCCGCCTGTCCGAAAGCCCGCCCGCGAAGGGCGCGGTGAGGCCGAGCGCGACCGGCACGACGGTCAGTTCGAGGCCCGCCTTGGACGGGGAATCGTGGTAGCCGCGGATGAGCGCGAACGACATGGCGAAGAAGATCGCATAGAGCATCGCGTAGGACAGCAGGATGCCGAGGCTTCCGGCTGTGAAGACGGGGCGACGGAAGAGGCGGAGATCGACGAGCGGGTCGTGCATCGTCATTTCGCGCCAGACGAAGGCGGCGAAGAAGATCGGCGCCGCAACGAGACAGGCGATCATCGGCGCGGACAGGCCCCAGGCGCGGACCTCGGTGATCGCGAGCAGGAGCCCGGCCAGCGCCGGCGCGAGCAAAAGCGCGCCGACGACATCGAACCTCGCTTCCGGCGAGCGCTTGGCCGTCTTCGGAATGATGAACCAGCCGAGCAACGTCCCGATCACGGCGGCGGGAACTGCGATCCAGAAGATCGACCGCCAGCCGAAGGCGCCGAGCAGCACACCGCCAAGCGCCGGGCCGGCGCTTAGGCCCACGGCCTGGGCCGCCGCCTGAATTCCGAGCGCCTTGCCCCGTCGCTCCGGGCCGGCGGCGGTCACGATGATGACGACGCTGTTGGCGCCGAGCATGGCGCCGCCGATGCCGAGCAGGGCGCGGAAGGCGATCAGCCAGAGGAGATTCGGCGCGAGCGCGCAGGCGGCCGAGAAGGCGCCAAAAAGGGCGAAGCCGACAAGATATATTGTTTTGCGCCCAGCCATCTCGGCCAGGCGCGCGAAGGCGGGTAGAGCGGCGGCGAAGGCGAGCACGTAGCCGACCGCCACCCAGCTGACCGCGCCGAGCGGCGCGTCGAACGAATCCTCGAACGCCGGCATGGCGAGCTGGACGATGCTGGCGTCCGTCTGACCCATAAAGTTGCCGACGCAGACTGTGCCGACGACGAGCCAGGGATAGAATGAAAGGCGTTCGAGCGCCTTCACGGGCGCGGGCTCCGGCAGATCGAGTTGTCCGGTCACCACATCCCCCTTGCGGCGTCCCCGCCGGCGCGGCCCGCGCAAGGTCACCGGACAAGCGGCCTCATGTCAAGGACTCGTCCGCTGCCGCGCCATACGCTACGCTTGCTCCATGTCCCGTCATACCGCCCATCCGGCGCCGCCTGACGCCGCGGCGCGCAGGGCCGCAAAACCCCTCGTCGTCTACGCGGCCGACCGGCTGCCGCCGGTCGATCATGCGTTCTACGCCCGCGCGCGAAACGGCATGGCCCAGGTCGCCGAGGTCATCGTCGGCCCACGCGAAGGCGCGGCCTTCGACGTGCCGGCAGGGCATATTTTCCGCATCGTCAGCGTCGAGGGGTCGCAAGTCGGCGACCTCAATCTCTGGAATGCCGCGAACCTCGCCGAGCGCTTCTACAGCGGCAAGACGCGCGCGCTGCACGGCACGCATGTGACGGTCGGCGATCGCCTGTGGAGCGCGTTGCCGCACCTGCGGCCGATGGCGACAATCACCGCCGACACGCTCGACTGGTACGGCTTCGACGCCGACGGCGCCGGAGTCCATGACGTTATCGGCACGCGCTGCGACCCCTACACCAACCGGCTTCTTGGCGGCGGCGACTATCACCATTGCTGCCACTCGAACCTGACGAAGGCTTTGGCGGGCCGCCTCAAGCTGCCGTTCGAGGCCGCGGAACCGCATGTCCATGACGTGCTCAACGTCTTCATGTGCACCGGGTTCGACCGCGCCGAGGGGCGCTATTTCATGAAGGCGAGTCCGGTAAGGCCGGGGGACTTCATCGAGTTCTTCGCCGAAATCGACCTGATCGCGGCGCTCTCGGCGTGCCCGGGGGGCGATTGCGGTTCCGGCCATTCGAGCGATGCGGCGCGCTGCTGGCCGCTGCGGGCGGAGATCTGGCGGCCCCGCCGGGAGGCGCTGGCCGGATGGCGGCCGCCGGAAGTCAGCGCCTACCTGAGAGAAGACGGGTAAGGGCCGGCGCCGCGGTCCGAACGGGACGCGATGAAACCAGTCCGCCGCTCGCGAGCGCGCAAGGGCATGGCGCGGTCGGCGGCCGCGGCGGCGCGCTCATCGAGCGCGCCCTACACGTTGGCGAACCGCTCACATCACCTTTTCGAGCTGGCCGCGGATCTCGCACGGCTTGTGCTCCGCGGTGTGGATGCTGAAGTACGTCATGCCGTCCATCAGGTCCTTGGCCTGGGAGTTGGTCAAAGTCGCCGAGCCTTTCATCGGGCTGTCGAGCGGCGGCTTCAAGGGCGCCTCGATCGGCGCAGGCTTGCCGACCAGGGCCGGCCAGTGGAAATGCGCCGCGATCGCCGGCGCGGTGAGTCCGGCGCGGGCCGCGGCGATCGACAAGGTCATCGTGGCGGCGGCGAGCGCTGCGACAAAAGCGTTATGCGCATGAGCGTTCCTTTCCCGACGAGCCCCGCCGCGCGCAGCACATACGGGGCCGCCATGAGGAAATAGCCTCCGACGGGCGCGGCCGGATCAGGCAAAGCGCCGTCGCGACCGCTCTCGCGCCCGGACGGCCTCGACGGCTCGGTCGCGCGGCGGCGCGGCGCTGTGGAGCGACGCCACCAGCCGCCGTGTGGCGTCGGCGACCTCATCGACGGCGTGTGCAAAGGCCTCGGCGTTCGCCTGCGACGGATGCGCGAAGCCGCTGACCTTGCGCACGAACTGGAGCGCCGAGGCGCGAATCTCCTCTTCCGTCGCCGAAGGCTCGAAATTGAACAGCGGGCGAATGGCGCGGCACATGAAGCGTCTCCCCGTTCGTGTCAGGCTACTGCGTCAACTCGAACCGCGCCGTCACCGTCACGCTGAGCTTATCCTCACCAGCCTCGACCGGCGTCGGGGCGGCCATCGCGGCGGTCGCGTAGACGCGGCGCTGGAACGGCATGGGCGGTCCCCCGACCTGCTCGCTGAGCTCCATCAGCCGGCCGATCTTCGACCCGGCCGCGGCGGCGTAGATCTCGGCCTTGCGCCGCGCGTCGGCGAAGGCGAGCGGACGGGCCTTGTCGAGCAGGCCGCTGACGTTGTTCTCGCCGAAGGCGACGCCGTACATGGCGTTGGCTCCGCTCTCGACCGCCTTGTCGAGCAGGGCGCCAAGCCGCGAGAGGTCGCGGACGGTCACCGTCACCATGTTGCCGACGGTGTAGCCGTCAATTGCCGGCGGCTCGGACGAGCCGGCCCCGCGATTGGCGAAATTCGGTGTAATCGACAGGCTGGACGTCTGAATGTCGGCCGGCGCGAGTCCGTCGCCCTTGAGGGCGGCGATCAGCGCGTTGGTCGCCTTGCCGTTGGCCGCCGTCGCTTCGCCCGCGTCCTTGCCGGTGGTCGTGACGCCGAGCGTGACCCTGGCGAAATCCGGCGTCGCCTCGACGCTGGCCTCGCCCGTGATCTCGATCGAGCGGTCGGGATTGAGTTCGAAAAGCCGGGTGTCCGGCGCAGCCAAGGCCGCCAGGGGGGGATAGACAAGCGCCAGCGCGGCGGCGCCGGCGAGAACGGACAGAAGCTTCATGGCTTTCCCCTCGATGGTTTCCGCCCCCGCTCGGGCTCGGCGGGTCATTCGTCGGGCTTTTCCGCCTCGGCCCGGTAGCGGAAGTCGCAATGGCTGGCGCCGCCCATGATGGTCTGGGTTCGCGTCAATTCGATACGCGGATCATAGCCCTCGCAGAAGGCGCCGTCGCGGTCGCAGGACAGAATATCCCCCAGGCCGCCGAGGCCCATGGCGCGGTAGGTCTCGGCGTAGCGGCAGCGGGTGACATTGAAATCGAAGACGCTGGGCTCGTCGCGCTTGACCTCGACGGTCAGGGCGTCGTCCTTCGTCCACAGCGGGAAGATGGACTTGAAGCTCTCGAGGCTGGCGCCGCCAGGCGCGCGCGCCGCAAGCTCCGCCCCGGAGGCGATGGCCGCGCGCCGGATGGCGGCCCTGAGGATCGCCCGCGCCTGCTCTTCGCCGATCGCCTTGCGCATCTCGTCGTAGATCGGCGCGATGATCTCCGCTTCGATCTTGCGGCGGGCGAGGATGCCGAGGTTGGTCATCGGGCTGGGGACCTCGAGGGTGGGCGGCGGGCAATTAACAATCGGTCGAACGATATCAAGGCGTTAGCCTCCATTTTCTGACTCGGGCGCCTCGTTCGGAGGCTAGTTGCCATACTTTCGCCGTAATCTGCCTCCCCCTAGCTGAGAGGAAATCTAATCTTTTAAATGTCTTATCGTCATATCCTCACTTGCGACATCAGGAGCGCTAAGCCATCTGCGGTCGCGAAGTCGCGCCGCAGCGACCGTCCGAAGCGCTGAGCCTATATGCGCGGCAGTCAGACGGCCAGAGAGCCAAGTCTCCGAACCGGCGTAGGCGCGGAGCGTGGATGATCAGGCGGGGCCGACCCCGTTGCCGCCGGGTCCGACCCTTCTGCGGCGACCGACCCCATTGCCAACGTCTGAGAGTTGGGCATAGTTCATATCGGATGAGGAACGGCGCTCGTCGCCGGATGTCCGGCGGGAGGAGCACTTATGGCGCCCCCGACTTCTGACTTTGCGTCCATCGTCCGTCTGGAGGGCGTCCAGAAATATTTCGGCGCCGTCCACGCGCTGCGCGACATCCATATCGCTATAGGGCGCAACGAGATCGTCGGCCTCATCGGCGACAACGGCGCCGGCAAGTCCACCCTGATCAAGGTGATGACCGGCGTCCTCGCCCCGACCGCCGGAAAGATCTTTGTCCGCGATCGCGAAATCCAGCCGAGCGAGTATTCGGTGCGCATGGCGCACGACCTCTCGATCGAGACCGTCTATCAGGACAAGTCGTTGGCGGAGAAGCAGCCCCTCTGGCGCAATTTCTTCGTCGGCCGGCAGATCACCGACCGCTTCGGCTTCATCGACGTCAAGCGGGAGAAGGAGGTCGCCCGGCAGATCCTGATCGACGTGATCGGCTTCCGCGGCGTCGGCATCACCGTCGATTCGACCGTCGGCAAGCTCTCGGGCGGCGAGCGCCAGGGCATCGCGATCGGCCGGGCGATGCACTACAACGCCGACCTCATCGTGCTCGACGAGCCGACCGCCGCGCTCGGCGTCGCCGAAGTGCGAAAAGTCACCGACTTCGTGCGCAAGATCAAACAGTCCGGGCGCGCCTGCATCTACATCGAACACAATCTGGCGCATGTGCATGAGGTGGCGGACCGTCTGGTTGTGCTGGATCGGGGGCGGATCGTGTCGCAAATCGATCCGAAGGACATGACGGTGGCGGAGCTGACCGAGTACCTGATCGACCTGCAGCACGAGGGCTAGGGGCTAACCGGATGGCGCAAGAGTTCAGGCGGGTCATTCATCCAGCGTGTCGAGGCGCTGCCCATTATCATCGTCTACGTGCTGTTGCTGGCGCTGTTCATGTATCGGGCACCGGAAGTATTCCTCGCCCCCTATATATACACGACGTTCCTCTCGACCCTGCCGCCGCTGATCCTGCTCGCTGCAGGGCTGACCTTCGTGATCGGGGCGGGCGAGATCGACCTCTGCTTCCCCTCGATCATCGCCTTTTCCGGCTTCGTCTTCGCCGTCCTGTTCAAGGAATATGATCTCGGCTGGCTTGCCGTGATCGCCGGCCTCGCGTCGGGAATCCTGGTCGGTTTCGTCAACGGCGTGATCATCGCCAAGGTCGGCATCCCGTCTTTCATGACCACGCTCGGAACCCAGTTCTTCTGGGCGGGCATGGCGACGGTGCTGTCGGGCGGGAAGTCCTACGCGTTGCGCGGCGCCGAGCAGAGCTCGGTCTGGCAAGGGATCGTCGGGCGACCGTTCGCTTCGATGACCGGGTCCTGGCTGGCGGAGGTCTCGATCCAGGCGTTGTGGACGGCGCTCATCGTTGGCTTTCTCTGGCTCGTCCTCACCCGCCACCGGTTCGGTGAGCACACGCTGTTCATCGGCGATTCCAACGACGTCTCGCGCGTCGTCGGCATCGACGTCGACCGCGAGAAGATCAAGATCTTCACGCTCATGGGCTTTCTCGCCGCCTGCGCCGCCATCATGCTGACGCTCGAGAACAAGAACTTCTTCGGCAACCAGGGCCAGGGCTACCTGCTCACCGCCATCGCCTCGGTGCTGATCGGCGGCACCTCGATCTTCGGCGGACGCGCCACCATTGTCGGCACGGTGTTCGGCTGCCTGATCATCGGCATGGTTGAGGCCGGCCTCGTCGCCGCGGGCCTCACCGGCGCCTGGGTCAGGACGGTGCAGGGGCTGATCTTTCTCATCGCGATCATCTTCTACTTGTACGTGGACGAGCCGCAGCGCCGGCAGGCGTTTCTGGCCCGGCTGGGGTCGTTCAGAAGGTTCGGGAGCGCCCGCGCTGCCGAGTAAAACGGGCCGTCGCAACAGGCGGACCCGAGATAGGGAGAAGCGAAAATGCGATCACTCAACGTGGTTTTGGTCGGCGTCGCCGCGGCGGCGGTCGCCGGGCTTGCGGCTCCGGCCTCGGCCGATCCGATCGGCAAGGGCCTGGTCATGTACATGCAGATGGGCGGCAACCCCGGCGACGGCGCGACGCTTGCCCGTCAGACCGGGGCGAAGGAGGCCGCCGAGGCGCTTGGCGTGGAGCTCAAGTCCCAGTTCTCCGCCTGGGCGCCCGAAACCATGATCAACCAGTTCAAGGAGGCCATGGCGGCGAAGCCCAACTGCATCGAGATCATGGGGCATCCCGGCTCGACCGCGTTCCATGATCTCGTCCAACAGGCCGTCGGCGAAGGCATCGTGGTCACCGATGGCAACGCCCCGCTGACCGACCTGCAGAAGGAGTTCGGCCCTAAAGGCTTCGGCTACGCCGGCGTCGACCTCTACGCCGGCGGCGCGCTGACCGCCAACGCCATGCTGGCTGAGGGCCTGAAGGCCGGCGACCAGGCGGTCGTCTGGGGCATCTTCAGCCAGGCCGAGCGGGGCGTATCGGAAAAGGGCCTCGCCGACACGCTGGAGAAGGCCGGCCTCAAGGTCGATCGGCTGGACATTCCCCAGGACGTCAACAGCGATCCTTCCGTCGGCATCCCGCAATTCGTCGCCTATATCGAGGCGCACCCGAACCTGAAGGCGATCGGCCTGCAGCACGGCGGCGTCACCGGCGTCATGCCCGAGGCCCTGAAGAAGGCGGGCAAGAAGCCCGGGGAGATCATCGTCGGCGGCATCGACCTCGCCCCGGCGACAATCGATGGCCTCAAGTCCGGCTATATCAGCGCCACGCTCGACCAGCTCCTCTATATGCAGGGGTTCTTTCCGGTCGTGCAGTGCGTGATGAGCGCCAAGTACAAGATGCCGGGCCTGTCGCTCAACACAGGCGCGGGCGTCGTGACGCCAAAGACGATCGACGCGCTGACCAAGCTGATCGACGCGGGCATCCGTTGAGCGTCGCGGTCCAACGCGAAGAAGCGCCGGCGTTCGCGCCGGCGCTTCTTCGTCGGTCCGTTCCGCCGGAAGCGGTGCGCCGGTCGCCTGACAGGGAACACGAAGCGGCTCCCCGGATCAGAAAGGCTTGTTTCAACTTATTGCGGACGTAGCAGAACGCGGATTTGAACGCTTGAGTTCGGGCGCCACCCTCGCGCAATTATGATAGTGTTCTACTGTTAGCAATCGCCAACAGGCGGCAACCGCTCAAGGAGCCGCCGCAACGCGCCGATCGCGAACGGAAAATTGCCCTGATCTCATTCGTAGCGCCGAGTTGCTTTCCAGCCCCAAGTCGATCACTATTCATTTGGTCGGGGGTATTCTCGGATGGAGACTGTCTTGGACGCCAATCCCTCGCCGACGTTGAAGGATGTTCCCATTGGCGTTGCCGCTGTCGGGGAACGTGAAGAATTCGACAGCATGGGCAAGGTCATGGCGCCGGCCGACCGCTATTGGGGCGCCCAGACCCAGCGTTCGCTGCAGCATTTCTCGATCGGCGACGATCGCATGCCCAAGGCGGTCTATCACGCCTACGGCTACGTCAAGAAGGCCTGCGCGCTGGTCAATCGCGAGGCCGGCCGTCTGCCCGAATGGAAGTCCGCCGCCATCGTTCGCGCGGCCGACGAGACCATCTCCGGAAAGCTGGACGACCACTACCCGCTCTATGTGTGGCAAACCGGGTCGGGCACACAGTCCAACATGAACGTCAACGAGGTGATTTCCAACCGGGCGATCCAGCTTCTTGGCGGCGTGTTGGGGACGCAGCATCCGGTCGGCCCGAACGACGACGTCAACATGGGCCAATCGTCAAACGACACCTTTCCGACCGCCATGCATATTGCCGCGGTCTTGGCGCTGGACGAGCAACTCCTGCCGAAAGTCCGCGCGCTGTGCGACACCATCGAGCGCAAGGCCGAGGGCTGGATGGACGTGGTCAAGATCGGCCGCACTCATCTCGAGGACGCCGTTCCCCTGACGGTTGGCCAGGAATGGATGGGCTGGGCGGGACAGGTTCGCGCCGCCCTCGCCGAGGTCGAGGCGAGCCGCGCCGGGCTCTACGAGCTCGCGGTCGGCGGAACCGCGGTCGGCACCGGTCTCAACGCGCCTGCCGGGTTCGCCAAGGACGTGGCCGCCAAGATCGCTCAGCTCACTGGCAAGCCTTTCGTCACCGCGCCCAACAAGTTCACCGCCCAGGGCTCGCTTGACGCCATCGTCCGGGCGCACGCCGCCCTGCGCGGCGTCGCGATCGCGCTGATGAAGATCGCCAACGACATGCGCTGGCTCGCCTCCGGCCCGCGTTGCGGCTTCGGCGAACTCAAGCTGCCGGACAACGAGCCCGGCTCCTCCATCATGCCGGGCAAGGTCAATCCAACCCAATGCGAAGCGATGGCGATGATCACGATCCAGGTGCTGGGCAACGATACGGCCGTCGCCTTCGCCGGCTCGCAGGGCAATTTCGAGCTCAATGCCATGCGCCCGGTCATCATCAAAAATTTCCTCCACTCCGTTAGCATCCTGGCCGACGGAAGCGATAAGTTCCGCGAGTATTCGGTCGAGGGGACCGAGCTCAACCGCGAGCGGATCAAGCAATACGTCGAGGGCAGCGTCATGTTGGTCACTGCGCTGTCTCCGGTGATCGGCTACCAAAACGCGGCCCACATCGCGGAAAAAGCGATCGCCGACGGAACGACGCTGAAACAGGCGGCGCTCGCCTCCGGCAAGGTGACCGAGGAGCTGTTCGACAAGACCATCGTGCCCCTCAACATGGTCGGGAAGGGGCTCGCGGGCGCCTGAGGCGCCGATCCATCAGTCTCGCTATGGGCCTATCTGGTCAAGAAGGGCGCGATCGCCGACCCGAGGGACGTCATCCATCCGTTGCTTCGCTGAACAGCTCACCGACAGCGCCTGGCTGCCGAAGCTGAAGGAGATCATCCCCACCTTTGGCGTCAATCTCATCGAGGACGCTGAAGCTTGCACTCGGATACGAGCGGAGACGGCGCCCGTTCTCAAGATCGATAATGTCTGATCGGACCGGGCCCGGGCCAGACGGGTAGTGGCGACGCCGCCGACCCTGCCCGCTCACCGGTCTGAGCGTTGGTGGAGCCCGGCCATTCTCGGAAGCAGGCCTTCCATCAGGAGCTTTGGAAGACTGAGGCCCAGCCCCATGGCGAGCAGGATGGCGCCGGCCGTCACGCCGTCCTCGAAAGGCGCCATCAAGAGCTGCACGTTTCCGTTGGCTCCTGCGTTCATCACCGCCACCAACTCCGCCGCCAAGCGGAAGAGATAGGCGCCGGGGATGAGCGAGACGACGGAGGCAAAGGCGAACGCGGCGAAGGGCAGATGCAGGCGGTTCGCGATCGGCGTCACCAGCGCGCCCACAATAGCGCAGGCAATGAGGGCGCCGAGCGCGGCATTCGCGCCGGAGCTCAGCGCGAACCAGCGGCAGGCATGGGCGAACATGCCGATCAGAACGGGAATGGGGAGGGCCCGCCACGGCATGGAAAAGAACGCGCCGTAGGCGGCGACGGCAAGTCCCGCCGCCACCACGTCGAACGCGAGCGGCGTCGGGGCGACCGGACCCGGCGTCGGCAGGCCCAGCCGGGCGACCGACAGACCGGCGATGAGCCCCACGCAGATGAGCAGCGTCAGCAGCATCGCGAAACCGAAGCGCGCCTGTCCGAGCGCGATGCGCAGATGGGCGAAGTCGAGCGCGGCGTTGAGAAGGTGGGGGCCCGGCATGAGAACCATGCAGGGGCAGAGCGCCACAAGATACGCGTTCGCCGTCGGAGCGAAGCTCAGGGTCAGCGCGGCCACGAGGCCCGCCAAGAGCCCCGCGGACAAGATTTGAATGAGCGGGCCGCCGCCACGCGCCGCGATGAGCCGCCGGAACAGTGCGCCGGCCGTCGCGCTGAGGCCGATCAGAACGAGGTCCGGAAGGCGCTGGGCGCCGAAAATCACCCCGAGCGCGGCCGCGCCGATTCCCGCGAACGCGGCAAAGCGCAGCGTCGAAGCCGGCCTGAGCCGTGCCACAGCCTTGAGCGCCGCGCTCGCCCCCGAGACGTCGAGCCTGCCGGCGGAGGCCTGTTCGACCACCTTCAGCGTCTTCATGACTTTGTTCATATCGACGCCCACGGGAGCGCCGCCGACGGGAATGATTTTCTGCGCGTTCGGTTCGTCCGACCCGGCGACGCGGATAACAATCTCGCCCCAGTGCGGGAAAAGCTCGGCCGAATAGCCGAGCGCGCGGGCGAGACGCTCTATGCGCTCGATCACATTGCGCGTCGTCTGGCCGTTGACGTAAAGCAGCTGAGCGGCGAGGCCGAGAAGGGCTCCCACCTCGTCCATCGGCGCGCGACTTTCGGATTGCGTGGTCGAGTTCATGGCCGGTCGAAGAGCGACGGCCATCCGACCGACCTCACGATGTTACCACACGCTAGCGGCTGACCGTCAAACGGCCGATGCGGAGGAGCTGGCGCGAGATCGAGGCGCCGCCGCATAACGGGGCAGGCGGGCCTGCTCGCTAATCCGCATGAGCCAGCGGGCGGGATCGCGGCGTGAGGCTGTCGCCGGACGCCGAAGCGGGCTGCTTCTATCGGACCAAGGCTGCACATGATCCTGCGTCTAGGCCTGGCGGCGCGACTGGCTGTTCACGCGCTCATCTTGCCCGGCCCGCGGCGCCTGGGTAAGGCAGAAGCCCCCTTCAGCGCCGTCCCGATCAAGGCCGCTCTACCGCCCGGTCAGCGACTGCCGGCGGATGCGGCGGTCGATCAGGGTCTGCAGCACGACCGAGAGGACGATCACGAGGCCGAAGGCGAGCTGGGTGTAGAAGGCGTTGACGCCGGCCGAAACGATGCCGGCGTTGATCGCCCCGATGATGAACGAGGCGACGAACGTCCCGACCACCGAGCCCGTGCCGCCGAACACCGACGTGCCGCCGAGGAACACCGAGGCGATCGTGTTGAGCAGCGAGCCGTCGCCGGTGCTGGGCCAGAAATAATAGCCGTAGATCGAGTTCATCATGCCGCAGAACACCGCGGTCACGCCGACCAGCATGAAGGCCTTGATCTTGACCCTGCCGACGTTGACGCCCATCAGCCGCGCGCTCGTGGCGTTGTCGCCGGTGAGGAAGACGTGCGCGCCGAACTGCGTTCGATTGAGCAGGATCCATTCGACGATCAGGATCGCAACCATCCACAGAGTCTGAACCGGCAGGCCGAACAGCGGCTCGCGCAGTAGCGCATGCATCTGAGGGTAGGCGTCCGCGGTCATGGGCACGCCGGTGCCGTTCATCAGCACGAGTTCGAGGCCGCGGAACAGGAACCCCGTGCCGATGGTGATGACGAGCGAGGGAATGTTGAGCGAGGCGACCAGGAGGCCGTTGACGAGCCCGCACAGGGCGCCCATCCCGAGCCCGCAGACGAGGCCGACCCACCACGGCGCGCCGCCGTAGGCCGTGACCAGGCAGAATACGGCCGTGCCGAGCGCCATCACCGAAGGAAACGACAGGTCGATCTCGCCGGTGATGACGACGAAGGTCAGCGACAGCGCCACGATGCCGAACAGCGGCGTCGTCTCGGCGAAGGCGCGATAGATGTCGATGTCCATGAACACGCGCGGCGCGGCGATGACGAAGCCAAGCCACATCGCTAGGCCGACGCCGATGATGCCCATCTGGCTGCCGTAGCGCAGGAGGAACGACGGCCCGGCGCCGCGGTTGCCGACCGGGCGGGCTTGAACGGTGTCTCCGGTCATGTCGGCATCTCCATCTGGCCGGTGCGCGCGACGTGGTAGAGGCGCTCGATCAGCTCGTCCATCGTGATCTCCGAGCGGTTGAACACGCCCGCGACCCGGCCGCGATCGAGCACGTAAAGCCGGTCGACGACCGGATAGATGTTGAAGATGTTGTGGTCGATGAAGATCGCCGATTTGCCCACCGCCTTGATGTGGCGGACGAAGTCGAGCGTCTTTTTAGTCTCGCTGAGCGACAGGCCCATGGTCGGCTCGTCGAGGATGACGAGTTCGGCCTCGAAGTAGAGGGCGCGGGTGATCGCGACGCCCTGCTTCTCGCCGCCCGACATAGTCGCGACCACGTTGTTGGGGTGGACGGCCGCCGAGGTGAAGCCCATGTGCTCGCTCATCAGCCGCGCGCATTCAGCCTTCATCCGTTCGACGTCGAGCAGGCCGAAGCGCGTTCTGAGTTCGCGGCCCATGAACATGTTGCGCCAGATCGGCTGCTTCTCGCACAGCGCCCGCTCCTGGTAGACCGTCTCGATCCCGAGGCTGCGCGCCCGCGCCACCGACCAGTCGTCCACCCGCTTGCCGCGGAAGTAGATCTCGCCGCCCGGATCGGGCGAATGAAAGCCCATCACGACCTTGATGAGCGTCGACTTGCCCGCGCCGTTGTCCCCGAGCAGGCCGACGATTTCACGGCGATCGACCCGGAAATTGACGTCCGCCAGCGACCGCACTTCGCCGAACGTCTTGGAGACGTTCCTCAGTTCGATCACCGGGGTCTCGCCGGCGCTGGATGTCGCGGGTTCCGCCATGCCGCCTGTCCCTTCTCGAGACAATCGAGGCGCCGCGGAGCGCGGCGCCCCCTGCTTGGATTTTTGTCGTCGGCGCCTAGCGGATTTCCTTCGCCGCCAGCGGCGCCACGACGTCGACGTTCTTCGGGTCGACGAACGCGCCCGCGGTGTTGATGTCGAGACCGGAGAAGCCGTACTTCTTGGTCAGGCAGATGTTGAGGATCGGCAGATAGCCCTGCAGATAGGGCTGCTGGTCGATCACCAGGTCCTGATAGCCGTCCTTGATCGCCTTGGCTGTGTTCGGCGACATGTCGAAGCCGGCGAAAAACACCTGGCCGGGCTTCAGCGACGCGGCGCGGGCGTAGACGCCGACGTTTGCGGTCAAGGCGCCGTGGTCGGTGACCACGAGCTTGATGCCCGGATTGGCTTTCATCACGCCGACGAAGGTCGCCGTGCCGGCGTTCGGATCGGCGTCGGTCGCCTTGTCGATCTCCTGGTAGATGACCTTGCCGCCGGCCTTCTCGATCGCCTCGATCACGCCGACCGTGCGCGAGCCGCGATCGCCGCCCTGGCCTTTCAGGCCCCAGACGAACGCTTCGTCGCCGGGCTTCATGCCTGCGCGTTTGGCGGCCTCCGCCCCGAGCGCATAGCCGGCGGCGTGGTTCGGCGCGCCGACATAGCCCATGCCTTCGGGGCCGTATTTCTTCTGCGCCTCGGGCAAGGCGGTGTTCGCCGTGGTGAAGATGATCCCCTGGGCGAAGGCCTTGTCGATCTGCGGATCGGTCGCGGCGTCGCCCGGATGCCCCATGAAGGCGATGCCGTCGACCTTGGTGGCGATCGCCTGCTGCAACTGGGTCAGCATCGTGTTGGGGTCCCAGTTCGAGAAGTAGTAGGTGACCGAAGGGCCGAGATCGAGCTCGGCCTGCCGGTAGCCGTTGTAAACGTTGTTGGCGAAGACGCCGCCCTGCGGACCCCCGGGAAAGGCGGCGATCTTGACCCCGTGGCACCATTTCGCGACCGGATCGGTCGCGTGGGCCGTCCCGGCCGCGCCTAGGACGAGCGCCGCGGCGGCGGCCGCACACGGAAAGACATGCTTGCGATGTTTGATCATGTAGACCTCCCTTTTCGCGCCTGATGATCCGGCTGACGCGTCGCTTTGGCCAATTTCACCGCCAGGCCCAGAATAGGCGCCGGCTTCTGAACTGCGGGGGCCTACGCCCGCCGGACCGATTAACACCCATCGCCGGCTTGAAAGCCAGCAAACACTGTCAAGCTAGCACCGGCCGCCAGCCTTGGTTTGACCCTAGTCAACCGACCGGATGCGAGCGCGGCCGGTCGCGAACGGATTTGCGCCGGAAGGCCCGCATTCGATGACAGGGTTCTTAGCAGATTTCGCACGAAGCGCGATGAGACTCCGACGGCGGCGCCCGCCGCTTTGCCGCTTCGGGGCTGCTCGCCATGACGGGACTGGTTCAGATCGCGGCCGCATCGATCAGCGCGAATCCCTCTTTCCGGGCAACGTCGGCGAGGCGATCGTCGAAGGTCACGACTTCAAGGGACGGCGGCCGCCGTTCGGCGGCCACGAAGGCCGCGCCGAGCTGGAGGGCGTCCGCCGCCCGAATCGGGTGAACGCGGAGAAACCGGATCGCGCTTTCGCGCACGACCTCGGTCGGCTCGACTTCGAGCCAGGCCTCGGCGAGCGCGTCGAGCCTAGCAAAGGCGAGGTCCGCGCGCCCACGGTCGAGAGCGCCCTCGCGTTCGAGCCGCGCCAGCGCCGAAACGCATTCGACCCGCGAACCCCACCAGACAAGCATCGTCGGGTCCTTGGTGACGAGCGCCAGCACAAAGTCCGTCGCCATTTCCTGCACCAGGAGCGGCACGATCGCCGAAGCGTCCCAGAACTTCACCGGCCCTCCCGACGCTCGGCAATTAGGGCTTCGAGCGCCGACCCTCCTGCGTCCGGGCGCGGTGGCCGGGTCGCGAAAACCTTAACGGGCGGCGGGGCGCGCCCGAGCCGTAACACGCCGTCCCGAACGAGCCTTGCAAGCTTCCCCTCATCAGCCCCTTCGTCGCCCATCAACACAGGCTCCAGCCTGGCGACCGGCCGCCCGCGATCGGCGATCAATATGGGCGATCCGTTTTTGAGGCCGTCAATCAGCGCGCTCAGGTTGTTTTTTGCTTCGGTTATGCTGGCTTTCTTCATCAAGCTAGAATAGCTCGGCTGCAGTGGGCGATCAAGGCGGCTCTACAGCGTCGCGCAACCCTGCGCGGCCGGGCCCGCCTCATCGCCGGCAAATCTTTCCTTGCCAACGTGGCGGGCTTAGCCCAAAGAGCGCGCGCCAAACCCGGAAGGACGAGAAATCCCTTGCGCAACAACGCCATCGTTCAGGTCGGCCGCGGGACGCTCGCGGCGACTTTCGGCGCGAACCTGCCGCTGGCGTTGATCGCCGGACCCTGCCAGATGGAGAGCCGGGCCCACGCGCTCGAGACCGCCCAGGCGCTGAAAGAGATCGCGGTAAAGCTCAAGGTCGGGCTCGTCTACAAGACGTCGTTCGACAAGGCGAACCGGACGTCCGGCTCGGGCGTGCGCGGGGTGGGGCTCGAGGCGGCGCTGCCGGTCTTCGCCGAGATCCGCGAGTTCGATCGGCCTGCCGGTGATCACCGACGTGCACGAGAGCGCGCAGTGCACCCGGGTCGCCGAGGCGGTCGACGCGCTGCAGATCCCCGCCTTCCTCTGCCGCCAGACCGACCTCCTTGTGGCCGCGGCGCGCACGGGGCGGGCGGTCAACGTCAAGAAAGGGCCGTTCCTCGCGCCTTGGGACATGAAGAACGTGGTCGCGAAGCTCGAAGTCGCCGGCGCGGGCGATGTGCTCGTCACCGAGCGGGGGGCGAGCTTCGGTTACAATACGTTGGTCGTCGACATGCGGTCGCTGCCGATCATGGCGCGCGAGACCGGCGCGCCCGTCATCTTCGACGCCACCCATTCAGTGCAACAGCCGGGCGGGCGGGGTTCTTCATCCGGCGGGCAGCGGGAGTTCGTGCCGGCGCTGGCGCGCGCAGCGGTCGCCGTCGGCGTCGCCGGGGTGTTCATCGAGACCCATCCCGATCCCGACCACGCGCCCTCCGACGGGCCGAACATGGTGCCGCTCAAGGCCTTCGAGGCGCTGGTCGCCGAGTTGCAGGCCTACGACCGCGTGACCAAAAGCCGCGGCTCCTCGACCTAGAGAACGCTTGTCATACGCCAGTCGCGAGGGCGAGATATATCGGTCACAGCGCTGTTTCAAGACCGCATCATGGACAAATATCTGTTCAGCTACGCGACCGCGAGCGACCCCCCCTTGAAGCGCGGTGTCATCCGGCTCGTCGAAAAGGCGACCGGACAGCCGAAGCTCAAGAGGATGTACGTCGATAATCAGATGTTTCCGTGGCCGAACGAAAATTTCTTTCAGGCCGCGGTGCGCAAGCTCGCGCTCGACGTGCGCTACGACGTCAACGCGCTGACGGCGATCCCCCCGACGGGTCCGGTCGTCGTGGTCGCCAACCACCCTTACGGCGTGCTCGACGGGATCGTCATTTCCTGGCTAATCAGCAAGGTCCGGACGGACTTCGCCGTCCTCACCAACGCGGTGCTGATGCGCGCGCCGGAGATTAACGGCTTCATTTTGCCGGTCGATTTCAGTGAGACCGATGAGGCGCAGAAGACCAACATCGCCTCGCGCGCGGCCGCGCGCGCGCAGCTCGAGAAGGGTGGGGTGGTGGTGGTCTTTCCGGCCGGCGCGGTCTCGACGGCGCCCGACAAGTTCGGCCTGAAGCCGGCGGTCGACTGGCGCTGGCAGCCGTTCGTCGCCCAGCTTATCCAGCGGTCGAGGGCGCCCGTCGTGCCGGTCTGGTTCTCGGGGCAGAACAGCCGGCTCTTCCAGATCGCCAGCCACGTCAGCTACACCTTGCGCATCTCGCTGATCTTCCACGAGGTTCGGTCGCGGATCGGCACTGCCTTGCCGGTCGTGATCGGCGCGCCGATCCCGTATGCCGAACTGGCCGCGATCAGGGATCGTCAGGCACTCGCCGATCACCTTCGCGACCGCGTCTACGCGCTCTCGAGGCTGGCCCCCGCGGCGGCGAAGAGACTTAGCCCCGCCGAGCGGCTGTTGAAAGCCGCGCGGAAGACGCCACGGGCGGCGTGAATCGCGCCGGAAGCGCGGCGGCCGCCCGGTACTTCCGTCGCCTCAGCGCATGCGCATGTGGCCGCGCACCCGCTCGGCGTGCTCGCCGCCGACCGCCGACACGTCTCCAAGCAGCGTCAGGTGCTCCTTGATCATGGTCTCGGCAAGCTTGGCGACATTGGTCTCGTCGAGATTGTCGGGCGCGCGCAAATAGGCCTGCTGGATTTCGAGCAGCCGATTGTGGCCGTCGATCTCGGCGCGCAGGTATTCACGGTCGAAAGCCCAGCCGGCGTTCATCTGGCGAAGCTTTTCGACGGGGGATTTGCCCGCGTCGTCGAGGTTCTGCATCACCTCCGCGTCGCTCGGCGACGGGATCGCGCCGTTCGGCGCCTAGCCGGTCTGGATCGCCTTGAGAATGTTGGCGACCGTCTCCTGCTCGGCGATTTCGAACCCGGTGAACTCTTTGAGCCGAGGCGTGTTGACCTTGGGCTGGGCGATGCGGCTCAGCATCAGGCTCAGCGAACCCACGGCCAGCGTATTCTTGATGTGGGTTTGGCCGACGGCGGAAAGTTGCGGGGTCTTGCTTCCGGCGGGCGCCGGAGCGGGCGCTGGGGTCGCTGCATTCTACGCCAGCCCGTGATGAAGAAAGACAGGCGCGGCGGCGAAGCTCGCGAGCGAGGTCAGGACCAAACGGCGATTCATCGTGGGAGCCTCCGGGGGAGCCGGCGCCGGGAGCGGCGCTCGTTGCTCGCCCAACGCCGCCGAACGCCCGGGGTTCTTTTCGAAAATGCTCAGCCGCGCCCGCGGTAGGGCGCGACGCCCTGGTCGGGGATCCAGATCGCCGAGGGCGGCTTGCCGCTTTGCCAAAAGACGTCGATCGGGATGCCGCCGCGCGGATACCAGTAGCCCCCGATCCGGAGCCAGCGCGGCTTCAAGGTCGCGACCAGGTCCTTGCCGATGCGGACGGTACAGTCCTCGTGAAAGGCGCCGTGATTGCGGAAGCTCATGAGATAGAGCTTCAGCGACTTCGACTCGACGATCCATTTGTCCGGAACGTAGTCGATCACCAGATGGGCGAAGTCCGGCTGGCCGGTCATCGGACAGATCGAGGTGAATTCGGGCGTGACGAAACGGACGACGAAGTCTGCGTCCTCGTGCGGATTGGGGGCGCGGTCGAGGGTCTTGACGTCAGGCGCGTCGGGAACCTTCGACGCCCGGCCGAGATGGGCGAAGGCGGGCTTTGGTGTCTTGGTCATGGGGCGCGGGATATCCGGGGCGCCAGTTGGATGCAAGGCGGGCCGCCGCCGCACCTCCGCCAGCGCATCGTATCGACATAGGCCGGATGACTGCGCAGTCTAGTAAGTGCGATTCGCCCCCGGGCTCGACCGACGGGCCGCCTTAGGCGACGCCCAAAGACTATCGCTCCAGGGTGTTTTTTCTCGGCGCGATGTTGTAGTTCCATTCTGGGTGGAACGCGTCGCGGGTTATGTTCAGGCTCGCCATGTCCGCGTCGGAAACCTTGATGCCCTTGAGATAGGTATTGCGATCGAGCCCGCAGGAAATCTTCAAGCCGGTTTTCGTTGTTGTGTTGGAAATCAGTGCGATGACGATGAGCAGGCTGGCCAGAGGCATGGCGCGCCAGTTTTGTGTGATGTGACAGAACATGCGGTGCTCGATCTTGTTCCACTTCGATGTCCCCGGCGGGTAGTGGCAGACCTGGATGATCAGCCCGGTTTCATCGGCAAGTTGCTGGAGCGCCAACTTCCACAGACGCAAGCGTGAACCGTTGGAGCCGCCGCCGTCGGCCGTGATCATCAGGCGCTTCATGCCGGGATACAGCCCGCGGCCGATTTGTTCGAGCCATAGACGAACCGCGTTGACCGCGAATTGCCCGGTATCGTGGTCGATTCCGAGGCTGACATAGCCGAGGTTGGCGCCGATGTCGTAGACGCCGTAAGGGACAACCTTGCCGAGCTCCTTGTCCTCGAAATCGTGGGTATTGACCTCGATCGGCTGGCCTTGCGGCCCATAGTCGCTGCCGCCGTTCTTGAATTCGCCGAGCAATTCCTTCTTTTTCGCGTCGATTGATATCGTGGGTTCGCCGGCTGCCTGGAACGCTTCGACCTTGGCGTTGATATATTCGAACTGCGCGTCGCGATCGGGATGTTTGCCGCTCTCTTTGGTCTTCCGGTTGTAATGGCGGCAGTATTTCAATTCCCGCAATAATTTGGGAACGGTTGACGAACTCACCTTATGGCCCATCTGGCGAAGCGCCGTCGCCAGCTTCTCGTGGCTCTTGGACACCCATACCAATGGCCGCATCGGATCGCCCATCGTCGCGGGCTCGAGCAATCGTTGCAAGTCCGCCAGCAGCGTCGGATCTTTGGTTGTCAACAGAGGGCCGCCGCCGCCTTTCCGCCGCACCTTTCCTGTCAATGAACCGGGGTCCTGCAGGTCCTTCAGACCGCGTCCAATCGTGCTGCGGGCGACCTTCGTCGCGCGCGCCGCCGCCGCAATCCCACCGTAGCCCGCGGCCTTCGCCTCCGCCGCCGCGTTCAACCGCCGGCCCCGTTCGTTCAGACAGGAACGAAGGGCTTCGTAACGGGCTCGCAGCAGTGATTCGTCGATCATCTATCTGCTATAGACCGCAGCCCCGGCGACAGGAATCCCGTAAACAGCCCACGCCAGTAGAACACCAAACCAATTCACCAGTCTTTGGGCGTCGCCTTACTTGATCTGGCCGGCGCCGAACCCGGCCGAGATCGAGCCGCTGAGCCGCATGCAGACGCCGTCGGCTGCGACGACCCCGGCCACGCCGCCGATATTGCATTTCTTGACGCGCTGAGCGTGCTCGGGCGGCTTCGCCGACTTGACCTGCGAGGGCAGCTCGGCGCCTGTCGCGGCCGAGACGCCGAGGGCGAGAACGGCGAAGGCCAGCCTGTGGACCCAGGCCATAACGGACTCCCTTTGGACACATGATCGGGTTATGAGGCGCCGGGCGCCGGGTTGCAACGCGGACTTGCGACTTGTTCCGCCATCCAGCAGGAATGGATTCGCAGCGGAAAAGGGGGAGCGGCGGAACGCATGGACATGACGCCTGCTGTCGTCCAGCGCCCGGCGCGGCGGCTCTGGGCCGTGATCGCCGGCGCGGGGCTGGTCGCGGCGGCAATCTTTCTCGCGACAGCTGAACGACAGGCGATTCTCGCCGCGATCGCAGGAGCGGGCGGTTTCGTACTGCTGCGCTCGGCCCGCGCCGAGCGCCCCTGTCCCGCAGCCTTTGTCGTCGTCGACGCCGCCGCCTTCGCGCTGTTTGCGCTCGACCGCAACGACGGCCTCGGCTTCTGGCAATTGCCTGGGCCATGGATCGACGTCCTCCGCTTCAACCTGCCCTCGGCCGTCATCGCCCTCCTCGTCTATTCGGCCGCCGCCGCCATGGCGCTGATCGCGGGATATCGAGGGCTTCGGATCGTCGAGGCGCTGAGCCTGATCGCGGTTCCGTTCCTGTTCAACGTACTCATCGTCGTCGGGGCGGACTGGCACATGGCAGAACTCGGCGCCGCCGTCACGCTCCACGCGGCGCTGCCGTTCGCGGTTCAGGTGGCGATCGGGCGCGCGATCACGCTGTGGCTGCTTGGCGAGGCGATGCTGGCGCTGATCGTCGCCGTCAGCCTCAACCGCCCACCGCACTCGCTCAGGGTGATGGGGCTCTTCGCGCTCGGCGGCGCCTTCGCCGCAGTCACGCCGCTCATCGCCAACGCCGCCCAGGTCGTCACCCAGCCGCTGCTGGCGATCGTGTTTTCCAGCCTCTGCGCGGCGCTGGCGCAGGGCGGCCTGTGGGCGATCGTCTATCTGATGACCGGCGTCGCGCTCGACTGGCTGGCGGGGCGGCCGCCGCGCTGGGACGCGGCCTGGGACCACTGGCGCACCGGCGTGGTGAAGGGCGCGATCTACGGGGCCCTGTTCATCGGCTTCATCCTGATCGCCGCCTTCGTCCTGCGCATACCCGGCGCGCCGGCGTTTTTCAGCGCCTTTGCGCTCGCCGTCGGACCCGTGCTCGGGGCGGCGCTCTTTCCGCTCGCCATGACGGTCGTCGGCAGCGCCGACGGAACGCCGCCGTTCTTCGGCCGGCTGCGTGCCGCCTACCGCAATCCGCGCGCGCCCGTGCGCGGCGTGGTCGTCGGGCTCGGGCTCGCGCTGGCCTACGAGGCCAATCTCGCCTCGGCCGGCGGCGGAACGCGCTTCCTCGTCCTGGCGGCGATCGGCGCGCTTTGCTACGCCGGCGTCGACTACGGCTTCGACGCCTACGCCGTGGTGTCCGGCGAGCGGACGAAGCTGCAGGGCTGGCGCCTTTATGCGCTCGGGGCGGCCTTGGGCGCCCTCGTCGCCGGCGCGCTCGGCTGGTATTTCGACACCGCTCAGCTGCATGTCGTGATCGCCAAGTTCTGGGCTTACGCCGACGTCAACTATCGCCACAGCGGCCGACAGCTCGGCGATTTCACCACCTATCCGATCTTCAACAAATACGGCGCGGTCAACCTTGGCGAGGTCGCCGGCGGGGTGCGGCTTTTCTGGGCCGAGTCGGTCGCGGGCGTCATCAACTGGTCGCTGGCGGCGCCCTTGTTCTCGATCAACTACGTGCTGCTCGACGCGCTCCTGCAACGTAGCCTGAAGCCAATCAAAAACCTCCTCAGCCCGCAGGGCGTCGAGGGCGTGGTCGCGCAGGGCGTGCGCGTGCTGCGCTGGGGTCTGTGGATGGCGCCGATCATCAACTCGTTCCTGCGCCAGTCGCCCGATCCGAGCTGGTACAACCAGGACGGCGCGGTCCGCACGGCGGTCGTCATCGGCGCCGATGCCACCCAGACGCCGGAAGCTTTCCGGCAATTCAGCCTCGTCCTGTTCCTTGGGCTCCTCGCCTATGATTGGCTGCGCATCCTGATCTGGTTCGACCACATGGGGCTCAGGGTCGCGAGCCTCGTCAACCTATCGTTCCTCGGCGGCGATCGCGCCGACGAGGCGGCGGCGCGGTTCGTCGGCCACAACGGCCGCACCCGCGCCATCCCTGACGGCATCCGCCGGTTCATGACATGGGCGCCGCTGCTCATTCCTTTCTATATTCCGCGCGGCGGCGAGTGGGACTTCGCCTGGACTGGGGCCGAGAAGCTTGCCCACGGCGGCCCGATGCCCGAGCCGGTGCGCACGCTGGGTCTCGTTTACGGCGGGGCCATCGCGCTCTCCGCTGCGGCGGCGAGCGCGGTCATCGCCCGCGAGCGCCGCAGATCCGGGCGCGCCGCCCCCTGGCTCGCCGGCGCGCCGGCCGAGCTTGGCCGCAATCCGCGATCCTACGTGTTTACCAACGGGGCGGTCGGCGTCGAGGTCTTTCGCGACGGCAGGGGCGCGGCCTTCGTCATGGGCGCGGAGCGCGGCGGCGGAGGCATCGACCTCATCCGCCGTCCGCTCGATCCGCTGCAGGCGGCCGGACACTTCTTCTACGTGACCGAGGACGGCGAAGAGCCGTGGTCGATCGGCTTCGAGCCTGCGCGGCGCGCCGGCGAATACCGCATCGAGGAGCCGGGCTTCCACCGTCTGGTCATCGTCCATGCGCTGAACGGGATCGAGGCGCGGATGGAGATTGCGCCCGATGGCGGACAGGCGGCGGTGCTGAGCTGGAAGATCCGCCTCACCGACCGTTCGGGGCAGGGCCGGCGCCTGCGGCTCACCAGCTTCTGCGAGGTCGCCGGGCACGAGACGGAGGCCTACGCGCGCGATCTCGACTTCGCCGGCATGCATGTCGAGACGATCTTCGTGCGGGCCTTGAACGCCATCCTCGCCCGCAACCGGCTCCTGCGCTCGGCGCGCGCCGACCGCGGCGAGACTGCGTTCTTCGCCGTCAAACCCGGCGCCGGCGCCGAACTCGCCGGCTACGAGGATTCGCGCACGCGCTTCCTCGGCGAAGGTTCGCTCATGAAGCCGACCGGCTGCGAACCCTGGCGCTGGCGCAAGCTCGACGACGAAGGCAAGCTCTGGACCTTCGATCCCGCGGCGAGCTTCACCGTCGACATGATTGTGCCTGCGGACGGCGCGATCGAGGCAGAGTTCATCATGGGCCGCGCCGACAACGCTGTCTGGGCGGCCGAACTCATCGCCCGCCGGCTCGACCTGCCGGCCGTGTCCGAACTCGACCTGCAAAGGCGCATCTACGAGACCCGCGCCGTCGAGCCGTCGCACGCGCTCCCGACGCGCTGGCCGTTCGCCTTTTCCGAGGACGGCAGGCGGCTCGACCTGACCCATCGCACGCCGCGCCCGTGGGCGCATGTGATGGCGAACGAACTCGGCATGTCGACCATGACCTCGAACGACGGCGAGGTCTTCTCCGCCTTCGCCAACGCCCGGCAGAACGGCCTGACCGCCTTCCGTTTTGGCAGCGCGACCGTGCAGCAACCGGGCCAGATCCTCTACGTCCGCGACCTCGACGCCGGGGAAACCGACTCGCCGGGTTTCGCGCCGTTCCAGCGCGAGGACGCGACGCACGCGGTGTCCTACGAGCCGGGGGCGGCGATTTTCAAAAAGCGCCGGGGCGATCTCGAGATGGAAACCGTGGTGTTCGTCCCGCCCGACCGGCCCTGCGACGTCCGCATCCTGACCCTGCGCAACGCCGGCGCGCGGCCAAGGCGCCTGCGCGTCGTCCCGTTCTTCGACATGGCGCTCGAGGAAAGCCCGAACGAGAGCGTCGGCAAGATCCGCGACGAGACGGTCGGCGGAACGCTCATCTTTCAGAACCGCATGAACGACTTCGAGCGCGGCTTCGCCTTCGCCGCGACCAACCTCGCCTCGCCCGCGACCGAGACCGTGCGGACGCGCTTCTTCGGCGGCCCGGGGCGCGACATCCATACCCCCGTGATGGTCGAGACCGGCGCGCCCGACCGGTCGGCTGCCGACGATGGGCGCCGGGTCGCGGCCTTCGCCGGCGACGTCGCGCTTCCTCCTGGCGGAGAGGCCCGGATCGTCGTCGTGTTGGGACAGGCGAAAAGCCGTGCCGAGGCGCTCGCGGCGGCGGCGCGAGTTTCGGTCGCCGAGGCCGAGGCCGACCTCGCCGCGACCCGCGACTCCTGGGCGGCGCGCTTAAGCAAGGTCGAGGTGCGCACCAACCGGCCGGATTTCGACCGGCTCGTCAACACCTGGCTGCCCTATCAGCTCTATGCCTCGCGGCTCTGGGGCCGCGTCGGGCCCAACCAGCGCGGCGGCGCGACCGGCTACCGGGACCAGCTTCAGGACGTGCTGCCCCTCGCGCTCCTCGAGCCGAGGCTGACGCGGGCGCAGATCGTGCTGCACGCGAGTCAGCAGTTCCTCGAAGGCGACGTGCTGAAATGGTGGCATCGCGCGCCGAACGGCGGCACCGGCCTTGGACAGCGCACCAAGGCGAGCGATCCCCACCTGTGGCTGCCCTACGTGCTGGCGCGCTACGTGCGCGCGACGGGCGACGCGAGCGTGCTCGACGAGGTGACGCCCTTCCTCGAAGGCGAGGCCGTGCCGGACAACCAGGAGACCTGGATCGTCATCCCGCGCGAATCGCGCGAGACCGCCACGGTCTACGAACATGCGCGGCTCGCCATCGCCTTCACCCTTGGGCATCTCGCCGAGAACGGGCTACCCTTGCTCAGGGCCGGCGACTGGAACGACGGCATCGACGCGCTCGGGCGGCGCGAGATCGGCTCGAGCGTCTGGATGGGCTTCTTCCTGGCCAATGTGCTCGACGGCTTCGTCGCGCTTGCCGAGGCGAAGGGCGACGAGGCGTTCGCCGGACTCTGCCGGGAGGCGCTTGCCGGGCAGCGCGCGGCGCTCGAGGTCGGTTGGCGCGGCGATCATTATGTGCTCGACTTCGCCGACAACGGCGAGGTTCTTGACCAGCCGAACGCGATGACGACTGGTTGGGCGGCCTGGTCCGGCGCCTGCGACGATACGCGCGCGCTCGAGGCGCTCGAGGGCGGCCTCAAGGAGATCGAGCGTCCCGACCGTGTGTTGCTGCTCGAGACGCCTTTCTACGAGCATTCGCGGCCCTATCCGGGCCGGATCGCCGATTACCCGCCAGGCGTCCGGGAGAACGGCGGCCAGTACAGCCATGGCGCATCGTGGATCGTCGACGGCTTCGTCCGCCTCGCCAACGCCGCGCGGGCGCGGGGCGAGACCGACAAGGCGGCGCGGCTTTTCGCCCGCGCCTTCGGAATCTTCGAGAAGATCTCGCCCTTGCAGAAGACCGACCCGGAGCGGATCGCAATCTACGGCCTCATCCCGATTCAGCAGCCGGCCGACATCTACGACGGCTGGGGACACGGCGGCCGGGGCGGATGGTCGTGGTACACCGGCTCGGCGGCGCGCATGCTTTCGGCCGCCTACGCGATCCTCGGAATCGCACAGACGGGCGGCGAGGTCGTGGTCCGGGACGACCTGTTCGAGGACAAGGGCGGTCTCCGCGTCGAGGCGCTGAGGATCGGCGACCGGCGCTGGCTGCGAAGCGGCGACGCCCGTTAGCGCCTGCTCACTCCGGCGTCCAAGCGCATTTCCACGCCTAGGTGCGACGATTGGCGCGCACGACTTTGGTCGCGGAAAGGGTTCATACCTCGGCCGGGCGCGTTGCGGCAGGACGAAGTTTCTGGCATGAGGCGCCCAAGCCGCGCGCACTGCTGCTCGCTAAATGTCCGGGGATACCACGCCATGCTGTTAGGGTTGATCATAATTTGCGGGCTGCTCTCCATCGTATACGGCGTGTATACGGTCAGCAGCATCATGTCCGCGGATGCTGGCTCCGAGCGCATGAAGGAGATCTCGGCCGCGGTCGCCGAAGGTGCGCAAGCCTATTTGCGCCGGCAATACATGACCATCGCCGGGGTCGGCGTGGTGGTCTTCATTGGGCTCGGCCTGTTGCTCTCCTGGACGGTGGCCGCAGGCTTCGCCATCGGCGCGATCCTCTCCGGCGCGGCCGGCTTCATCGGCATGAACGTCTCGGTGCGCGCTAACGTCCGCACCGCACAGGCGGCGACGAAGTCGCTGGCCGGCGGCCTCGACATCGCGTTCCGTTCGGGCGCGGTCACCGGCATGCTGGTCGCTGGCCTCGCGCTGCTCGGCGTCGCCGGCTACTTCGGCTTCCTGACGGGGGTCCTCGGCTATGGAGTGGCGGACCGCACGGTCATCGACGCGCTGGTCGCGCTCGGCTTCGGCGCATCGCTGATCTCGATCTTCGCCCGTCTCGGCGGCGGCATCTTCACCAAGGGCGCCGACGTCGGCGCCGACCTCGTCGGCAAGGTCGAGGCCGGCATTCCCGAGGACGATCCGCGCAATCCGGCCACCATCGCCGACAACGTCGGCGACAACGTCGGCGACTGCGCCGGCATGGCCGCTGACTTGTTCGAGACCTATGCGGTGACGGTCGTCGCCACCATGGTGCTCGCCTCGATCTTCTTCGAAGGCACCAACGCCCTGGTCCCGGCCATGATGTATCCGCTGGCGATCTGCGCCACGTGCATCGTGACGTCGATCGCCGGCACGTTCTTCGTCAAGCTCGGCGCCAACAACTCGATCATGGGCGCGCTCTACAAGGGGCTCATCGCCACCGGCGTGCTGTCGATCCTCGGCCTCGCCATTGCGACCACCTATGTGGTCGGCTGGGGCGAGATCGGCGTGGTCGCTGGCAAGTCGGTCGTCGGCGCCAACCTGTTCGTCTGTGGCCTGGTCGGCCTCGTCGTCACCGGCCTCATCGTTGTGATCACCGAATATTACACCGGCACCGGCAAGCGCCCGGTGGTGTCGATCGCCCAGGCTTCGGTCACCGGCCACGGCACCAATGTGATCCAGGGCCTTGCGGTGTCGCTCGAATCGACGGCGCTTCCCGCGCTGGTGATCGTGGCCGGGATCATCTCGACATTTCAGCTGGCGGGCCTGTTCGGCACCGCGATCGCGGTCACGACCATGCTTGGTCTGGCCGGCATGATCGTCGCGCTCGACGCCTTCGGTCCGGTCACCGACAATGCCGGCGGCATCGCGGAAATGGCCGGCTTGCCGAAGGAAGTGCGCCAGTCGACCGACGCGCTCGATGCGGTGGGCAACACCACCAAGGCGATCACTAAGGGATACGCGATCGGCTCGGCGGGTCTCGGCGCGCTGGTGCTGTTCGCCGCCTATACCAACGACATCCGGCATTTCGTCGCCACCGGCGTGCCCTATTTCAAGGACGTCGGCGCGGTCGACTTCAACCTCTCCAGCCCCTACGTCGTCGCCGGGCTGATCTTCGGCGGCCTGATCCCCTATCTCTTCGGCGGCATCGCGATGACCGCAGTCGGCCGGGCGGCGGGCTCGGTGGTGATGGAAGTGCGTCGCCAGTTCAAGGAAATGCCCGGCATCATGCAGGGCACGCAGCGACCCGACTATGGCCGCGCCGTCGACCTGCTGACCAAGGCCGCGATTCAGGAGATGATCATCCCTTCGCTCCTGCCGGTGCTCGCGCCCTTCGTCGTTTATTTCGGCGTACTGTGGGTCTCGGGATCGAAGGCCTCGGCCTTCGCGGCGCTTGGCGCCTCGCTGCTCGGCGTGATCGTCAACGGCCTGTTCGTCGCGATCTCGATGACCTCGGGCGGCGGCGCCTGGGACAACGCCAAGAAGAGCTTCGAGGACGGCTTCGTCGACAAGGACGGCGTCAAGCACTTCAAGGGCTCGGAGGCCCACAAGGCGTCGGTGACCGGCGACACCGTCGGCGACCCCTACAAGGACACCGCCGGGCCGGCGGTCAACCCGGCGATCAAGATCACCAACATCGTCGCCCTGCTTCTGCTCGCGATCCTCGCGCACTGAGGGGGCCGAGCCGGACGAGACAGGGGCGGGGCCTTGGCTCCGCCCCTTTTTCATGGTCTGCGCGAACTCATGAAGCTCCTCTGTCTCAACACCTGGGGCGGCCGCGCCGGCCGGGAGAGACTTCTGGCCTTCCTCAGCGCCCATCGCGACGCCGACGTCGTCTGCCTGCAGGAGGTCTGGTCGGCGCGCTATCACGGGCTCGACGGCGCCGCCGCCGGCGGGCGTCCGCTCGACCAGGACGCGATCATGGTCAATGGCCGGCAGGAGATCGCCGCGCGGCTCGACGGCCACACGGCGTTTTTCCACCCGCATCACCTCAACGACTACGGCCTCATGACCCTCGTCCCCAATGGCCTCGAGGTCGTCGGGTCGGGCGACGTCTTCGTTCACCGCGAGCGCGGCTTTATCCCTGAAGGCGACATCGGCCATCATGCCCGCAACATACAGTTCGTCACCGTCGCGACGCCTGAGGGCCCGGTCAGCGTGATGAATTTCCATGGGCTTTGGAACGGGCAGGGCAAGGGCGACAGCGACGACCGTCTCGCCCAGTCGCGCCGCATCCTCGAATTTCTGGCGAGCCGCCGCGAGCCCTTCGTGCTCTGCGGCGATTTCAACCTCGCGCCGCTGACCCAAAGCCTCAGGATGCTCGAGGCGGCGGGTTTGAGAAACCTCGTCGCCGAATTCGGCGTGACCTCGACCCGCACCAGCCTCTATACTGGGCCGGAGCGGTTCGCCGACTACGTCTTCGTCAGCCTCGGCGTCGACGTGCGCGCCTTTCGCGTGCTGCCCGACGAGGTCTCGGACCACGCCCCGCTCTTGCTCGAATTCGGTCGGAAGGCGGTGGCCGTCAGGTGAACCGGAACAGGCCGCCCATTATGTTGCGCAGGAAGTCGGGCTCCGTGCCGCCGGTCGGAGTGGTGCGGGTGACATAGTCGAACACCTTGCCGTCCTTCATGCCGTAGTTGGCGATCCGGTCGACGGTGCCGTTCTTGTTGAAATAGACCGCGAGCACGTGCTGATCGGTCATCTGGACCGGCATGAAGGCCAGCGCGCGGTGCATCTTTTGACCGATATAGTACCAAGCGTCGCCGCCGACCGTCGACGTAGTGGACGGCGTTCCGAGCAGGGCCAGCGCCTGCGGCTTGGTGGTCGCGCCGACCTTGAGCTGCGACACGGTCTGGTCGTCGATCTGGTAGCCGCGGTCGAAGTCGCCCTCGTAGCCGATGCACCCGCCAAGCGTCGACCCCAGCGTCAGCGCGCCCGCCACGAGCAGGCCCTTCGCTGCGTGGCCGTAGGCTTTCGGCTTCTCTCCCATTCCAAGAACTCCGTTGCGTCGCGCCCGTTTTTCATCTTGCCAGCGCGACCGCGGATGCCTAACCCAAGCGACCGAACGAATGCAAGGCGACGCCGGGGTAAGCGGCTTCGCGAAGGCGCGCTCCGATGATTTTCGCCCAATGGCGCGCGCGGCGCGCCAGCCTCGACCTCATTGAGCAACTTCGCGGCGAGATCGTGGCCGCGTCCCGCCGGCCGCCGCTCTATCTGGCGCTGGAGGCGCCCGACAGCGTCGACGGACGATTCGAGCTTCTGACGCTGCATATCGGATTGGCGCTGCGGCGCCTGGTGGCGCTCGGGGGCCTGGGCGACGACATCGCCCAGGACCTCGTCAACGCCCACTTCATGCATCTCGACGACACGCTGCGCGAACAGGCGCTGAGCGACATCGCCGTGTCGAAGGGCCTGAAGGCGATGAAGGCCGCGTTCTACGGACGCAACGCCGCCTACGCCGCGGCGCTCGATTCGGGCTCGCGGGCCGACCTTGCCGCGGCGCTCGCCCGCAACGTCTACGCCGCCCCCCGGGGCGCTCCCAAAGCGCTCGCGCTCGCCGCCTATGTCGTCGCGATCGACGCGGCGCTGGTTGAGACGCCGATCGACGTTTTCGCCTCGGGCCGGTTCCGGTATCCTCACGGCTCGCTTGCCGGAGATTAGCCATGCAGGAGCCGTTCAGCCGCATCATCCGGGTCGACACGCTGCCGAAGGACGGCGAAACCGTGACGATCGAGGCGAAGCCGGCCGAGCGCGAGGCTCTGGCCGCCTCTCTGAAGCTGCCGTCGATCGAACGGCTGTCGGCCACGCTCACCGTGAAGCGGGCCGCCAGAGGCGGCGCGCGGGTTATTGGCGCGGTCCAGGGCGAACTGACCCAGACCTGCGTCGTGACGCTCGAGCCGTTCCCGGCGGCGGTCGAAGAGGAGATCGACGTCCGATTCGCTCCGCCCGACAACGAGGCCGAGGCGCGGCGTCGGCGCGACGAGCCGGAAACGGTCTCGATGATCGATGACGACGAGCCGGACCCGCTCATCGATGGGAGAATCGACCTCGGCGCCCTGGCCTCCGAGTTTTTCGCCCTCGGCCTCGATCCCTATCCGCGCAAGCCCGGCGTCGCGTTCGAACCGCCCGTCGAGCCCGAGCCGGAGGCGACGCCCTTCGCGGTGTTGCGCCGCGACAAAAAGAAAGCCTGAGCGCGATCCCGCGGGCCGCGGCCTTCGGCCGGGGCAAGCTCGACCGGCGCCAAACGGGCTGCTTCAGCGGCCCGCCGCAGCGGCCGCAAAAACCCCCGCCAGGGCGAGCCAGGCGAGAATCATGGTCGAGCCGCCGATCGGCGCGGCGAACGGAAAGAGCCGGTCGCCGGCAAAGGCGCTGCGGGCGAGATCGGCTGCAAACAGCGAGGCGCCAGCCGCCATCACGAAGCCGGCGGCGAGAAGCGCGCGCGACCCGGAGATCCGCGCATGCGCGGCGACGGCGAGGCAGGCCGCCGCGTGCAGGATGAGAAACAGCGCCGCCGTTCGGCCGAACTCGCCGCCGTTCTGGTGCGCGGCGAGGGCCGCGAGGCCCACTCCGGCTGCGCCCATCAGCGCGGCGCAGGTGGACAGGACGAGGGCGGCGCGGGTCAAGGCTGGCTCCGGAGCGTTTGGCGAGGCCGCAAGCGCGGGTACGTCTTTCGAGAATGTCAACAATACCGAAGGCGGGGTTGCGGCCGCAACCGTCTTTCCCCAAATTACCGAATCTCGACAGCGCTTCGCGATGCGCGCCGCGGCGTCGACATGAGGCACGACAAATGGCGTCAAGAAGTCTGGCCGGTGCGTCGATGGCGATGGCCAAGGCGAACATGCAGTCGGGGATCGATGCGGCGGTCACCATCGCCGCCCGCACGCAAAATATGCTGTCTCCGGACGGCGAGCCGATCGACAAGGCGCTCGAGGCCCAGTTGATGGTGGCCGAAAAGGTCGAGGCGGCGGTTCAGGGCGCCTTCGCCGCGCAGGCCGCCTGGGGGGCCTTCGTGATCAAGGCCGCGTTCGGTGGCGTGCGCTCGGCCAACGACGTCTCGTTCGGCCTCGCCGGCATCGCCGAAGCCGCAGCGAGGCCGGCGCGCAAAAAGGTGCGCGCCAACGCGCGCCGCCTGACCAGATCCTAGGCGCCGCCCGCCGCATGGACGTCGTGCATCACCTGCACGCCTATCTGGGGACTTACGGATATGTCGCCGTCTTCGTGGTCGTCGGCCTCGAGAGCGCGGGCGTTCCGCTGCCCGGCGAGACCCTCCTGGTCACCGGGGCGATCCTGGCCGCGCAGGGCAAGCTTCATCTCTGGGGGGTGATCGCGGCCGCGGCGGCCGCCGCCATTCTCGGCGACAATTGCGGATACTGGGTCGGGCGGGAGTTCGGCTTTCCGCTGGTCTATCGCTTCGGGCCCATCGTCGGGCTGGACGAACGGCGGCTGAAGCTTGGCCAATACCTGTTCCTCAGGCAGGGCGGCAAGATCGTGTTCTTCGGCCGCTTCGTCGCTTTCTTACGCACCTGGGCCGCCTTCCTCGCGGGCGTCAACCGTTTCAACTGGGAGCGGTTTTTCCTGTTCAACGCGGCCGGCGGCGTCGTCTGGGCGTCGATCTTCGGCGTCGGCGGCTACGGGCTCGGTCGCGCCTTCGAAACCTATGCGAAGCCGGTCGGGTTCGCCGTGCTCGCGGCGGCCGTTGTCGCCTTCCTTCTCGCCGGGCGGTTCGTCCGCAGCCACGCCGATCAGCTCCAAGAGGAAGCCGAGCGGGTGTTTCCCGGGCCGCTGGTCCATCCGAAGCCGCCAAAGCCCTCGACGCCCTGATTTGACGCTGAGCGGTGATGCTGCGAGAACCGCTTTCGCGAACGCCGAGGCGTCACGACACTTTCAAGACGACAATTTGTAATGCCGAGCTGTGGCGGTCGGATGAGCGGCGCTGTTGGCTGGAAACGGGGCGCATATGCCGAAACCTCCGAAACGCTCGACCGCCGCAGCGCGTCAGACCGTGCCGATCGATCTCGCCCTCCAGGGCGGGGGGTCGCACGGCGCCTTCACCTGGGGCGTGCTCGACCGCCTCCTGGAGGAGCCGTGGCTGAAGATCGAGGCGATCTCCGGCACATCCGCCGGCGCGATGAACGGCGCCGTGCTGGTCAGCGGCTTCATGCAGGGCGGGCCCGAGGGCGCGCGGACGGCGCTCGACGCCTATTGGGCCCGGGTCGCGGAAGCCGCCCGCTTCAGCCCGATCCAGCGGTCCCCGCTCGACCGCCTGATGAACCGCTGGGGCCTCGACACCTCGCCCGGCTATCTCATGATGGACCTGATGTCGCGGGTGGTCTCGCCCTACAGCCTCAATCCGTTCGGCCATAACCCGATCAGCGACATCCTCGAAAAGAGCATCGATTTCGCCCATCTCGGCGAAGCCTCGATCAAGCTCTTCATCACCGCGACCAACGTGCACACCGGGCGCGGCCGCGTCTTCCGCAACCACGAGCTGACGCCCGACGTGCTGCTTGCCTCGGCCTGCCTGCCCACGATGTTCCAGGCAATCGAGATCGACGGCGAGCCCTATTGGGACGGCGGCTACGTCGGCAACCCGACCATCACGCCGCTGGTGCGCGAGAGCGACGCGCTCGACGTGATCCTGGTCCAGATCAATCCGACCGAACGCCTCGAGACGCCGCGCACCGCGACCCAGATCCTCAATCGCCTGAACGAGATCTCGTTCAACTCGCCGCTGATGAAGGAATTGCGCATGATCGCGCTCCTGCGCCAGGCCGCCGATCCGGGGACCGGCGAGGGCGCGCGCTGGGCGCGGATGCTGATGCACCGGATCGTCACCGACAAGCTCGCCGAATACGGGGCGTCGTCGAAGCTCAACGCCGAAGGCAAGTTTCTGACGATGCTGAAGGAGGATGGGCGGCGCGCCGCCGGCGCCTTCCTCGCCGAGCACGGCGACGCCCTTGGCAAGCGGTCGACCGCCGACCTCGACGCGCTGCTCAAGGAGGTGTGAGACGATGGGCGGCTCGGATCTGATCGGCCTGCTCGGCATTCTCCTCGGCCTCGGCGTCCTGATCTGGTTCGCCTTCAAGGGCTGGAGCGTTCTTTTGCTCGCGCCGGTCGCCGCGGTCATCGCGGCCTTCGTCTCGCGCGAGCCGATCCTGGCCCACTGGACCCAGACGTTCATGCGCAGCGGGGCCGGCTTCTTCGCCCAGTTCTTCCCGCTCTTCCTGCTCGGCGCGCTGTTCGGCAAGCTGATGGAGGACTCGGGCTCGGTCACCTCGATCGCCAATTTCATGACCGAGAAGCTCGGCGCGGGACGGGTGATCCTGGCGGTGGTGCTGGGCGGCGCCGTCGTCACCTATGGCGGCGTCAGCCTGTTCGTCGCCTTCTTCGTCATCGCGCCGATGGCGCAGACCCTGTTCCACGCGGCCGGCATTCCGCGCCGGCTGATGCCGGCGGCGATCATGCTGGGCACGGCGACCTTCACCATGTCGGCGATGCCCGGCACGCCCTCGATCCAAAACACCATCCCGATGCCCTTTTTCGGCACGACGCCGTTCGCCGCGCCTGGGCTCGGCGTGATCGCCTCGCTCATCATGCTGGGCTTCGGCCTCTGGTGGCTGCAGCGCGAGGAGGCCGCGGCCAAGGCCAGGGGCGAGGGCTTCGGCGACGGGGACCTCAAGTCCGCCGAGACGCTCGCCCACGACGACACGTTGCGCGAACGCGCCTCGGCCGCGCACGAGTTCGATCCGGCCGAGATCGCGCATGGGACCGTGGCGCCCGAGGGGCCGTCGTTCGCCGCCGCCGCCGCGCCGATCGTGGTGGTGATCCTGGTCAACCTCGTGCTCTCGCTGATCGTCTTCCCCCGGCTCGACCTGAGCTTCTTGGCGAAGCCCGAGTGGGGGGAACGTCGCCTGCCGCCGTCACCGGCGTCTGGTCGGTGATCGCGGCGCTGACCTCGGCCATCCTGACCGTGCTGGCGCTGAACGTCCGGCGCATCCCGGACCTGCGCGCCACCATGGACGCGGGCGTCAACGCCTCCGCGCTGCCCGTGATCAACGTGGCGAGCCTCGTCGGGTTCGGCGCGGTGGTGGCGGCGCTGCCGGCCTTCGCGATGGTGCGCGACGCGGTGCTCGGCATCGGCGGCGGCCCGCTGGTGTCGCTCGCGGTCGCGACCAACATCCTGGCCGCGCTGACCGGCTCCGCGTCGGGCGGCCTGACGATCGCGCTCGACGCGCTCGGCTCGACCTTCCTTCAGCGCGCGGGCGAGATCGGCATGGACCCGGCGCTCCTCCACCGGGTGGCGGTGATCAGCTCGGGAACCCTCGACAGCCTGCCGCACAACGGCGCGGTCGTGACGCTGCTCTCGGTCTGCGGCTCGAACCACGGCGAGGCGTACAAGGATGTGTTCGTCGTCGCCATCGTCGGCGCCCTGATCGCGCTCGCCGTCGTGATCGTGCTGGGGTCGCTGGTCGGGTCCTTCTGAGGGCGGCGCTCCTGCCCGACCAGGGTCGTTCGGCGCCCGTTCGGACCTCGTTCAGCAGCGTTCAGACGTCGTTCAGCACGCGTTCAGCATGCGTTCAGCACCCGAAACAGGCCCCTTATCCACCCGTGAGTTCGAGCGTTTTCAAGGGCTTGCGACGGTGTTTGCGAAAAAAAGTAACTGCCAAGCCGGGGTGAGTCCGAAATGTCACACTCTGCGCGGGATTGACTTGAGGGTTGTGATTTTGGGCGACAGGGACAGGGATTTCTGACTCAAGGGTGGGATGAATTTTCCGCCGGAAGTCGAAGCCCTGATAGCGGCCCAAGCACGCGAGATCGAGCGTCTTCGCGCTGAGGTGGCGGAGCTTCGGCGTCGGCTGGGCCTGGACAGCTCCAACAGCTCGAAGCCGCCCTCGAGCGACGGGCTGAAGAAGAAGCCTCGGGTCCTGAAGAGCCTGCGCACGCGCACGGGCAAGCCGAGCGGAGGGCAGAAAGGTCACGACGGCGACACGCTGCGTCAGGTCGCCGAGCCGGACGCGATCATCGAGCACGCGGCCGAGGTGTGCGCACATTGCCGGGCGGCTCTTGCGGCGGATTCCAAGGTCGGCGAGGAGAGGCGTCAGGTCTTCGATCTTCCGGAGAAGCCGCTGATCGTGACCGAGCACCGCGCGGCGGTCCACGACTGCCCGGCCTGCCGGCGGCGCACCCGCGCCGCTTTTCCCGCGGGCGTCGTTTCGCCGGCCCAGTATGGCGAGCGCTTCAAGGCGGCGGCGGTCTATCTCAACGCCCAGCAGCTCGTGCCCGAGGAGCGGACCGCGCAGGTCCTCAGGGACCTGTTCGGGGCGGCGGCGGCCTGCGGGGCGAGCGTGGCGAGCTGGGTTCGCCGTAAGGCCGAGGCGCTGGAGCCGGTTTGGCGCGGCATCGGCGCCTGCGTCGCGGCGGCGCCGGTGCGCTGCCTCGACGAAACGGGCTTGCGCATCGCCGGCGCGACCCGCTGGCTGCACACCGCCTCGACCCTGACCCACACCTTCTATCGCGCCGGCGAGCCCCGCTCGGCCGTGCCCGCACTCGAGGGCGGCGTCGTGGTCCACGACCACTGGCGCGCCTACTACGCCCTGGAAAACGTCCTTCACGCCTTCTGCAACGCCCATCTGTTGCGCGAGCTTCAGGCGGTCTGCGATCTCGACAAGGAGCCCTGGGCCGAGGCCCTGCGCGCGACGCTGCTCGAGGCCAACCAGGCCGTGCAGAAAGCCAAAGCCGAGGGCGCCGCGGCGCTCCCGCCCGAAACCATCAAGGCGTTCGAGGACCGGTACTGGGCCGCCGTCCGCGAAGGCCTCGCCCTGCACAGGAGCCTGCCGCCCTTCGATCCCGCAAAGAGCTCGAAAAAGCGAAAGAAGCGGCGGCCTGCTCACAATCTCCTCATCCGGTTCAAGACCTTCAAGGACGCGACCCTCCGCTTCCTCACCGACTTCACCGTTCCCTTCACCAACAACCTCGCCGAGCAGGATCTGAGGATGATGAAGGTGAAGATCAAAATCTCCGGCGGCTTCCGAACCCTGCAAGGCGCCGAAGACTTCGCCCGCCTGCGCTCCGTGATCTCCTCAGCCCGAAAGCAGGGCCGCGACATCCTCACAGCCCTCACGCTCGGCCCCGACCAACTCGCCGTCGAACTCAACCTCTAAGTCCCGCCTCCGCTTCCCCACACCCCAACAACCACGCCCAGCGCCGGCGGCCAGATAGCGCCAGCGGCGCAGCCGGCTTGGCAGTTACGAAAAAAACGCAACAATTCGAAGCTGACCCTCGCACAGGCGCTCCATGATCCGCCGCTTCCGCGCCGTCCGGGGGACCCTCGTACTCGACATTGCGTCCATGGCCATCCTCAACTCGCCGCCCGCCGCTGCCCTGTCCGCCCGACAGGAAAGAACATAGCATGAACCATGGCCATCCCGAAGCCTTTGTCGTCGTCCCCCGCCTTCGCGACGCCAGCCTTTGCCCTTGCGCCTCGTCGAGCGGCTCGGCGCATCGCGGGCATGACAGCACGGATTCCCCTCTCTCCACGACGGCTTGCGCGGGAACGCGGCGCGAAGAAAAGCGACCAGCAGGAGCGGCGTGGCGGGCCATTGAAACCAGATGTGGCTGAGGCCGCTGAACACGTTGCTCAGAAACAGGAAGACTGCGACGGCGATCAGCACGGCGCTCTCGCGTGGCAACCCTCTGTACCAGGCTCCATGCGCGAGCAAGGCCGGCCTGAGCCTGTTCAGCGGGACGGGGAGGCGCGGCGACCTCCATCCGCACATCGGGCCGGGATGCGCGTGCGCGGCGTCGGCGCGCCGGCCTGAAGGACGCGATAGCCTGTGACCGGGTTGGCGACGTTCTTCAACTGCTGCTGGCCGAGGCAGTCGAACCCGATCGATAGCTTGTTGTACACCTGATCATAGACCGGGCCGGATATCAGAATGCCGCCCGGCTCGGCCAGCTCCTGCAAGCGCGCGGCGATATTGACGCCGTCGCCATAGACGTCGTCGCCCTCCACCATCACGTCGCCCAGATGGATCCCGATGCGGAATCGCATCCGGCGCGGCTCGGGCAGGCCGCCATTGTAGGTGGAGATCTCCTGCTGCGTCTCGACCGCGCATTGCACGGCCTCCACCACGCTCGGGAACTCGGCGATGACGGCGTCGCCCCACGTGTTGACGACGCGCCCATCGTGGCGCTCGATCAGCGTCGCCATGGCGGCGCGGTAACGGCGCAGCGTCTCCAGCGTGCCCGCTTCGTCCGCCCCCATGAGGCGGGAATAGCCTTCAACGTCGGCGCACAGGAGCGTCGTGAGCCGCCTTTTCACCTTCGTCTCCATCGCGGCATGTTAGCGCAAAAGCTCGCGGACGGCACGGCGAAGTGCACAGAGTTTCGCAGGGACCGCCTCGGCGCGGCGGCCACTGTAACCGCGATCGGCTCGAGCGCGGCGACGCGGTCAGCGACCGCGTCACCAGGGCGCGCGTCTCGATTCAGCCGGGGCGGCGGCAGGGTTCGACGCGCCGGTCCGACTTTGGGCAGCTTGAAGGTCGGGTTGAGAAACGATGTATGGCGCCGCCGCAGCGATGCGATCGGTCCGACAACGCGAACCCCAAAAGCAGAAGCGCCAATCACTGTCGCCAAAGTCCATAGCTTGTCGGGGCTATCCGTGTTTTTTGGGCAGCGGGCCGCCGAGCAGGCCCGCGATCCATTGCGTCGGCGGATAGTGCTCGCAGAACGTCAACACGGCGATGACGATCGGCACGCCGATGAACGATCCGAACAGGCCCCACAGGAACGTCCAGAAGAAGACGGCGAACAGCACGACCAAGGGCGAGATCGCCAGCACGGCGCCGGAAACGCGCGGCTCGACGTAGCTGCCGATGACGAACTGGATGACGTTGAGGCAGATGAACACGCCGACGGCGGCCTCCCAGGTGGCGAATTGCGCCATCGCCAGCAGGGTCGGAAACAGCGTCGCGATGAACGGCCCGATGAACGGGATGTAGTTCAGCGCAAAGGCGATCACGCCCCACTCGACGGCGAACTGCAAACCCGTCGCGAGGGCGAACGCCCACACCAGCGCGCCGGTCGCCGAGACTCATCAGCGTCCGGACTTCCATGTACTTGCGGAACTTCTGCGCCGTGTCGGCGGAGGCCGCGATCAGCCGGCGCGCGCTCTCGTCCGGAAGGGTGGCGCGCACCTTGCGCACGATGTCCTCGACCTCCATCAGGCCGATGATCACGTAGACCAGGGTGATGATCCAGAACGTCAGGGTCGTGTTGAGGCGGCCGGTGATCTGCTGCGCGCTGCGCAACAGCCAACCGACGTTGAAGTGCTCCGACCAAAGCCCGGCAATCGACACGCCGTGGCTGTCGAGCCAGGCGACGGCGGCGTCGTAGATCGCCTGGTAGCGGCCGGAATCGGAGATGATCGAGCGCCCGACCCGGCTGAAGCCCCAGACGGCGAGCGAGGCGAAGGCGACCATGACGAGGATCGTCAGCGTCATGGTGAGGGCGAGGGCGATCAGCGCCGGCGCGCGCCGCTTGAGCCAGCTCTGGAGCGGCGAGACGAGGGCGATGATGAATACGGCGAGCGCCAGCGGGGCGAAGACCACGTCGGCCTGGGAGGCCGCGACCGACACGCCGATGGCGGCCAGGAGCGCCAGCGAGGTCCTCGACACCGCGTCGGATGTCATCGCGGGGCCTCTCGCGCGGGCGGGGCGGCAAGGGGGGCGGGGGGGTGCTGCATCCTAGTCGGTCCGACACGAATGCCCACGTTTGCACGATGGGCGCGCTCCTCCCCCCTCGTGGGGGAGGATTGAGGAGGGGGGTCGCGCCGTTCCTTTGTCTCGTATCCAACGTAGAGACGGGCCTTTGCTCGCCGTGAAAGGGCGGCGCGACCCCCCACCCTGTCCCGCCCCCACAAGGGGGGCGGGGACGCCAACGACCGACGTCAATTCGACACACCGGCCGACACCTCCAGGCAACGCGCGCGCTCAGATTTCGACGGGGTGGCCATGCGCCCTCATAGCGCGAAGGCGGCCGGGGGCGCTATTGGGTTGTCGGCTGTCGGCGCCCCGGCTATGCCCAAGGCGAACCGAGGCGCCCATGTCCGACACGATCGCCGATCCCAGCGTTGCCTACATCCCGCCTCCTGTGAACGCGCCCATTCTCGATCCCCGCCTCGGCGACTTCGAGAACGATCATTCGGCCACCAAGCAGCGCTCGCTGCTGGCGATCGCGGGCAGCCTTCTCGGCGAGATCAGCCTGGGGAAGCTCGCGTTCAGCTGGGTCGTCGAGATCCTGCTGCCGGCGGTTCTGCTGGGCCTCGCGCCGCTGATCCTGACGGCCTGGGTCAGCGAGGCCTCGGGCCGCCTGGCGGAAGCCACCGGCGTCGGCGCGGCGCTGGTTGCGCTTGTCGTCTTCGTCGTCGCGCGATTCGGCTGGCGTCCGTTGTTCCGGCTCACGGAGTTCTAACTTCTGGTCCTTGAACGCGCTGGCGGTGCAGCCCGGCTACGCCTTCTGGCGGGAACTGATCCGGCATTTCGCGGAGCGCTTTCTCCAGGGGCGGGCCGGGATGGCGCTTGCGCGCATGCGGGCGGCGAGCTGCGCGGCGGCGGGCGTGCTGCTGTTCGTCGTCGCCGCGCTCGTCGCGGCGCTGGTCTGGCCGGCGACGCGCTGGTCGGGCTCGGTCGCCGACGTCCTCGCGCCCCATCTCCTGATCGTGCCGACGATCGCCAACGCGATCGCCCTGATGTCGGCCTATCTCGCGGCCGCCGCGCTCGCCTGGGGCTTTGCCGACGCCACGGCCGACCAGCCGCTCGACCTTGCCGCTTTCGACGACCCGCCGCCCGGCGCGCGCGTCTGGCGGGTCGCGCATCTCTCGGACATCCACATCGTCGGCGAGCGCTACGGCTTTCGCATCGAGAGCGGCCGCGCAGGCCCTTGCGGCAACGGCCGGCTGCGAGCGGCTCTCGCCCGTCTCGCCGAGGTTCACGACCAGCGGCCGCTCGATCTCGTGCTCGTCACCGGGGACATGACCGACGCCGGGACGTCGGCGGAATGGGCCGAGTTCTTCGACATTTTCGACGCGCATCCCGAACTCGCCGAGCGCACCCTGATCCTGCCCGGAAACCACGACGTCAATATCATCGACCGCGCCAATCCGGCGCGACTCGACCTGCCGTTCAGCCAAACGAAGACGCTGCGCCGGATGCGAGCCCTGTCGGCGATGGCGGCGGTGCAGGGGCGCCGCGCGCTTAGCGGGACGAACGCTTCAGAGCCGCCGCGCCTGCCGCTCGCGGAAGCGATGCGGCCGCACGACGAAGAGATCCAGGCGTTCGCGGACGCCGGCGGATTTCGGCGGTCCGCCCGGCTCACCCGCGTCTGGAACGAGGCGTTCCCGCAGATTGTGGCGCCGGCCGAGGACGACGGGCTCGGCGTCGTCCTGCTCGATTCCAACGCCGACACCAATTTCTCGTTCACCAACGCGCTCGGCATGATGCCGGCGGGTCAGGCGCGCCGCCTGACCGCCGCGCTCGACGCTTATCCGCGCGCCGGCTGGATCGTCGCCTTGCATCACCACGTCGCCGAATACCCGCGGCCGGTGGCGGCGCTCTCGGAGCGCGTGGGGACGACTCTCATCAATGGAAGCTGGTTTCTGCGCGTCCTGAAGCCGTACGGCGAGCGTATCGTTGTCATGCACGGCCATCGGCACGTTGACTGGATCGGCGTCTGCGGCGTGATGAAGATCGTCTCGGCCCCATCGCCAGTGATGAAACCGCACGGCGCCGCGACGCATTTTTACGTGCACAGTCTCGCTGTGCGCCCAGGCGGCGGCGTGCTCCTCATGCCGCCCGAAAAGGTCGCCGTCACGGCGGACGTGCTGGCCGCTCAACCCGCGGGCGGCTAACGTCGGCGGCGACCAGCGCCGGCGTCAGGCAGCCAGACGCTCGACCGGGCCGATCCAGACGCGCTTCTGTTCCGAGCGGCGCACGACGTCGATGCTCACCGTGCGGTCGATCTTGTCCGCGTCGAGCGCGCGCAAGAGCTCGCCGACGCTGGTCACGCGCTTGCCGTCGAGCGCGATGACGATGTCGCCCGAGAGGAGGCCCGCATGCGCGGCCGGACCGGACTGGTCGATCGCCGTCAGCCGAGCGCCCGTCGCCTGGTCGAGGCCAAGTCTCAGCGCGATCCGCCGCGGGATCTCGCTCGAGGCGGCGCTGACCCCGATATAGGCGCGCCGCACGCGGCCATGACGGGCGATCTCGCCGGCGGCGAAATTGGCGGTGTTGGAGGCCACCGCGAAGCAGATGCCCTGCGCGCCCATGATGATGGCGGTGTTGATGCCGATGACCTCGCCGGCCGAGGACACCAGCGGCCCGCCGGAATTGCCCGGATTGAGCGCCGCGTCGGTCTGCACCACGTCCTCGATCATCCGCCCGGTGCGCGATTGCAGCGAGCGCCCGAGCGCGGAGACGACGCCCGCGGTGACGGTCGCGTCGAAGCCGAGCGGATTGCCGATGGCGATGGCGATCTGGCCGCGCTTCAGTCTGGAGCTGTCGCCGAGCCGGGCGGCGGGCAGGGAGACGTCGGTCTCGACGCGCATGAGCGCCAGGTCGGTGTCGGGATCGTCGCCGAGCACGCGCGCCTGAAGCTCGCGTCCTTCGAGCGTCGTCAGGGCGACGACCCGGGCGCCCTGCACGACATGGGAATTGGTGAGCGCGAGCCCATCGGACGAGATGATCACGCCCGAGCCCGAGCCGGCGTTGCGGCCGCCGCGCTTGACGTCGATGCGGACGACGCTCGGCCCGACCCGCTCCGCGACATCGGTGACGACGCGGGAGTATTCGTCGAGCGCGGCGGCGTCTGTCGACGCGTGCGTTCCCGATCCCTGCGAGGCGTTGTCCGCGTCGAGGGAAAAAACCGCCGATGGCGGTTGAAGATTTTCGAACATGCCGGCGCATATGGGAACGCTCGAGCGCGCGTGCAAGAACAGCGCCTATTTGCCGTTTGCGCCGTCGGCGGCGCCTCTACGTAGTTTCCCCAATTGCGCCCCCGGATGTTGTTTGGAAGGGTTCACTATCGCTGCAGGCGTCCTCCGGCGGACCGAATCGAGGCCCGAAGCGACAAGGTGTTTTTCTGGGTACGACCATGGCGCCATCCCGTGCGACGTTTCGGCTGTGATGACGGCGTCTTGATGCTCGTGACCTTTCCCATTCCTCGGACTCCAATCGAAATTGCGTGTGATCGGACACCCTCCGGTCGAAGGTCGGGCTTTTGGGCCCGTCGGGAATCCCGCCGTGCCCGCGGCGGAATGGAAAGCCGTCTTGACCGGGGCGGCTGTTCCTCGAGAGGCATCGGTCGAAGAGTTTGACAGCCATGAACAAGGGTAAGGAATTCTACGCGCCGCGCAGGCACGGATTCGACGACGATGGCCCAGTTTCCTACGAGCGGCGCGATTTTTCACGTGGCCGCGCAAGGCCGGAGGGCGCAATGGACGACAGTTTCGCCAGCAACGGCGCCGCATCGCAGCCAGGCGCGCCGACCGTCGAAGCCACGGTGAAGTGGTTCAAGGATGACAAGGGGTTTGGCTTCGTGGAGCTGCAGAACGGGCAGGGCGATGCGTTCCTGCACGTGACCGCGCTGAGGCCGACCGGCCATGAAAGCGTGCCGCCCGGCGCGAAGTTGCAGGTCGTCGTCGCGAGCGGCGCGAAGGGGCCGCAGGTGGCGCGCGTCCTGTCGGTCGACACCTCGACCGCGGTCGAACGGCCGCTGCGGCGCTCGCTCGACGCGCCCCGCATGCCGCGACGCCAGATTCCGGATCTCGCGACCGCCTCCCCGATCGAGGGCAAGGTCAAGTGGTTCAACGAGACGAAGGGCTTCGGCTTCGTCGCGGTCGACGACGGCGGCAAGGACATCTTCGTCCACATCTCGGCGCTCAACGCGGCCGGCATCGCTCATCTCAACGAGGGGCAGTCGGTCAACATGCGGGTGATCGACACCCCGCGCGGCCGCGAGGCGATCGCCATCAGCCTCTGAAGGCGCTGGCGGCTTCTCGATCCGCCGGCGCAAGCGGCGTAATGACGTAGGATTGCGCCGACTTACCCTCACCCTGCCGCTTCGCGGCTTCCCTCTCCCTAAGGGAGAGGGGCGTCCCCTTCCCCCTCGGGGGGAAGGTGGCCCGAAGGGCCGGATGAGGGTTTTTGCGCGATCTGATGAGAATTCCCTCTAGCGTCGTCCCCTGGCGAGCGCCTCGAGGATCGCCCGCGCGCGTGGACCGGAGAACAGCGCCGCGACGTCGGCGCCGGTCTTGATGCGCCAGTTCGGCCGCTCGTGGTCGGTGCCGGGCAGATTGGTCGCCACCACGTCGCCGGCGAGATCGTCGGCCTGGGCGCTCGCCAGCAGCGAGCCGGCCTTGCCGATGAAGGCGTGCACCGCGGCCGCCGTCGCGTCCTCGAGCGGGGCCTCGTCGGCCGGCGCGACCTCGATCAGGCCGAAGGCGAGAAGCGCCGCGACGAGCGCGCGCTTGTCGGCGCGACGGGCGGCGATCGCCTCTTGCGCCTGCGCCAGCGTCCTCAAGCCCAGCGACAAGAGTTCGGCGATGTCCGCCCCGCGCCACCAGCCGGCGAGGGTCGCGAGGTCATGGGTCGCGACGCAGGCGGCCGTCAACGGCGGATAGTCTGCGGACGGCGTGAAGCCGGCGCCGCTGCGCTCGAACCACAATACGCGCATGCCCAGGATGTTCGCGCGCGTCATGCGGCTGCGGAACCCTTCGGCGACCGTGCCCAGGTCCTCGCCCACGACCATGCACCGGGCGCGCTGGCTTTCGAGCGCGATGTGGCCGATGAGTTCGTCGAGCGGATAGGCGAGATAGGCGCCCTCGGCCGGGGCCGCGCCCTCCGGGATCAGGAAGAGGCGCTGCAGGCCCATCGCATGGTCGATGCGCAGCATGCCGGCATGGCGCATATTGGCGGCGTAGAGCGCGCTGAGGTCCGACCAGCCGCGCCGCGCGCCGATCAGCGGGTTGGGCGCCGGCAGGTTCCAGTTCTGGCCCCAGGACGAGAACGGATCGGGCGGCGCGCCGACCGTCGCGCCACGCGTCAGCGCCCCGCCGCTGGCCCAGGCCTCGGCGCCGTCCGGCGCCGAGCCGACGGCGAGGTCGCGGTAGAAGCCGATCCCGAGGCCGGCCTCGCGGGCCCGGTCGGCCGCGCGCGCGAGCTGCCGGTCGGCTGCCCATTGGCAGAAGAGAGCGAAGTCGAAACCTTGCCGGTCCCTGGCGATCGCCGCCGCGAGCGCCTTCGGGTCGGCGTCGCGCAATGGTTCGGGCCAGGCGCTCCAGTCCTCGCCCGCTTCGCCCGCCGCGATCGCCTGGAAGGCCGCAAAGCGCCGCAAGGTCTCGCCGCCGCGGGCGACGAAGGCGCGATAGGCGGAAACGAGCTTGTCGTCGGGCCTCGCGGCGGCGACGGCTATGAAAGCGGCGTGGAGGGCCGCGAGGGCGGCGCGCTTGATCCGCCAGACGGCGGGATAATCGACGAGCCGGGCAGCCGAGGCCGCCGCTGCGGCCGGGGCCAGCGCCTTCAGCGCGGCCTCGGCGGCCGCGTCGCGCGGCAGGTCGGGGTCGAAGACGTCGATCAGGATCGGGTCGAGGAAGCGCCGGTCCGAAGGGTAGTACGGGCTCGCGCGCTCGCGGTCGCCCGGGAACAGCATGTGCATCGGGCTGACGCCGAGATAGGCCGCGCCGGCGCCGCCGGCCGCCTCGGCGGCGAGCGCGAGCGACTCGAAGTCGCCGATCCCCTGGTCGCCGGCGCGGCGGAGGGCGTAGAGCTGCGCCGTGACGCCGAACCGCTTCGCCGCCGCGCCGTCTCCTGCGTAGCACTTCGGCGGCGCGACGGTCAGCACGCAGTCGACGCCGTCGACCGTCAGCCGGTGGCGGCCGATCGGCATCGGGGGCAGGGGAATGGTCCGTTCGACGACGGCGCGGCCGTCGGAGAGCTCGCGCTTAACGCCGTCGCCGGCGGGCGCTCGCCACTCCATGACGTTCCCGTCCTCGAGGGCGAGGCGCGCCGCCAAGGCGCCCGTCGCGTCGCGCACCGGCGCGACCGGCGTCTCGTCCAGTCGTACGATCAGGGACGGCGGCACGCGTCGCCGGCGCGTCTCGTCGAGCACGCTCCTCAAGCTGTCGCGCGCGTCGGATTCGCTGGCCGCGGCCACTCCGAGCGCGTTCAGGAGCGCGATCCGGCTTTCGGGCGAGACGATCGTGCGCTTGCCGTTGATGCCCTGCCAGTCGGGGGCGACGCCGACCGCGGTTGCGAGCGCCTCGATCGTGGCGGCGCTCGGCGGGCCGCCGCTGAGGCCGCCGGGCGAAGCGCCTTCCGCAAGGAGGAGGCAAGCGCGCGCCCCGAGTTTGCAGCGGTCGGAGAGCGCGAGCGGCCGTTCGGGCGAGTCCGGGGCGTCCGTCGCCAGCAGCGTCCGCCACCCCATGCCGGCGCGCGGCTCCGGCAGGCTCAGCTCCACGTCGGCTGCGGAGCGGTTGATCGCCACGGCGACGCGGTCGACGCCGCCGTCGTGCGGCGCGGCGAAGACGGCGACCAGCACGGGGCCGGCCTGATCGTTCCAGCCCGACTGCGACATCGGCCCGTCGGCGTCGCGCCATTCGACGTCGGCAAGGCCGGTCGCCGCGAGCGGCTGGCCGGTCAGGAAGGCGTTGCGCGACAGCGCCGGATGGTCGCGGCGGATGCGGATGAGACGGCTCGCGAACCGGGTCAGCGCCGCGTCGGCCCGCTTCCAGTCGATCGCCGTGGTCGCGTCGTCGATCGCATAGGCGTTGTTGTTGCCGCCCTGGGAGAAGCCGAGCTCGGACCCCATCGCCAGCATCGGCGTTCCGCGCGCCGCCAGAAGCAGGGTCAGGAGATTGCGCTGATCGCGCGCCCGCGCCTCGACGATCACGGGATCGCTGCTCGGCCCCTCGACGCCGTGGTTCCAGGAATAGTTGGCGTCGGTCCCGTCGCGGTTCAGCTCGCCGTTCGCCTCGTTGTGCTTGCGGGCGTAGGAGACGAGGTCGGCGAGGGTGAAGCCGTCGTGGGCGACGACGAAATTGACCCCCTTCGACGGCTGGGCGGCGTCGCCGAACACGTCGCGCGAGCCGGCGAGCCGGGTGGCGATCTCGCCGCGGACGCCGGCATCGCCGCGCCAGAACCGGCGCGCGGCGTCGCGAAAGCGGTCGTTCCATTCCGCCCAGTCCGGCCCGAAGCGGCCGAGCTGATAGCCGCCGGGGCCGATGTCCCACGGCTCGGCGATGAGGCGCGCCTTGGAGACGACCGGATCGTCGGCCAGCGCCTGAAAGAACGGAGCGTGGGCGTCGAAGCCGTTCGCCCTGCGCCCGAGCGCGGTCGCCAGATCGAACCGGAAGCCGTCGATTCCGCCGTGGACCATCCATCGCCGGAGCGCGCCGATCGCCATCGCGACGATGAGCGGACGATCGAGCGCCAGGCAATTGCCGGTGCCGGCGTCGTTGACGTACTCAGCCGGATTGTTGGGATCGAGGCGGAAGAAGGTCGCGTTGTCGAGGCCGCGGAACGACAGGGTCGGACCGAACGCGTCGCTTTCGCCGTTGTGATTGAAGACGACGTCGAGGATCGCCTCCATGCCGGCGGCGTGGAGCGCGTCGGTCGCCCCGCGCACCTCGGCCCAGCCGCCGGGCGCAAGGCGCGGGTCGGGCGCGCCGTATACGACCGGGTTGTAGCCCCAGGCGTTGGCGAGGCCGAGCGGCGGCAGGTGGCGCTCGTCGACAAAGGCGTCGGCGGGCATGATCTCGACCGCGGTCACGCCGAGCCCGGCGAGATGGGCGATCGAAGAGGGATCGGCGAGACCGGCGAAGGTCCCGCGCGCCCGCTCCGGAACGTCCGGGTTCAGGCGGGTGAAGCCGCGCAGGTTGAGCTCGTAGATCACCAGCGCTTCCGGCGCGATCCGCTTGCGGCCCGGATCGCCGGCGGCCGGCGCGCCGGCGATCGCCTTGGGCGCATGGGGGCCCGTGTCCTCGCCGAACGCGAACATCGTCGGGTGGAGGCGGAACGGGCGGTCGAACGCGTAAGCGTAGGGGTCGGCGACGAGTTTCGAAGGGTCGAAGCGATGGCCGCGCCCCGGGTCGAATGGCCCCTTGACGCGAAAGCCGTAATGGGCGCCGGCGAAGGTTCCGGGCGCCCCGCCGCGAAAAATCCCGCCGGCGTCGCGCGTCAGCTGAAAGCGGCTCGCTTCGCGGTCGCCGTCGAACAGGCAGAGCGTCACCTCCGTGGCGTTCGGCAGGTCGAGCGCGGCTTCCAGTCCGCGCGACGTCGCCCGGACGCCGAGTTCGCTGGCGTTCCCACTCATGCGGCGCGGCGCCCGACAGTCCGATAGAGCTCGGCGTAGCGCCTGGCGGGACCCTTCCAGGATACGTCTGAGCGCATTCCGTTCAGTCGCATCCGCCGCATGGTCGTCGGGTCCCGATAGACTTCGAACGCCCGGCCGATTGCGTCGCCGAGCGCTTCGACCGTCGGCGGGGCGAACTGCACGCCGGTGGCGACGCCTGCCGCCAGAGCCGCGTCGTTTGCGTCGACGACGGTGTCCGCGAGCCCGCCGACGCGCGAGACGATCGGCGTCGCGCCGTAGCGCAAGGCGCACAGTTGCGTCAGCCCGCACGGCTCGAAGCGCGACGGCACCAGGATGAAATCCGCCCCCGACTGGAAGAGATGGGCGAGCTTCTCGTCGTAGGCGAAGACGCAGCCGACCGAACCGGGACGGCTCGCGGCGATGTCCGAAAAACCCGATTCCAACCAGCGTTCGCCGGAACCGAGCAGCGCGAATTGCCCGCCCTGGTCGACGATCCGCGGCAGCGCGTGCAGCAGCAGGTCGAGCCCCTTCTGATGCGAGAGGCGGGAGACCACGGCGAACAGCGGGCGGTCCGCGCCGATCTCCAGTCCGAGCCGGCTCTGCAGCGCCGCCTTGTTGCGTCCGCGCATGTCGATCCGCAACGGGTTGTAGGTCTGCGCCAGGGCCGGATCGGTCGACGGGTTCCAGACCTCGTCGTCGATCCCGTTGAGGATGCCGTGCACCGCTTGGCCGCGGGCGCGCAGCAGGCCGTCGAGGGCCATGCCGAATTCGGGCATCTGGATCTCTCGCGCGTAGGTCGGCGAGACGGTGGTGACGATGTCGGAGAGTTGCAGGCCCGCCTTCAGATAGCCGACGCCTCCGTAGTACTCGACGCCGCTGAGCGTCAGCGCCTCGTCCGGCAGGCCGAGCTCCCAGAATACCGACACCGGGAAATGGCCCTGGAACGCCAGGTTGTGAACCGTGATGATCGAGCCGGGGCCCTGGCGCCCGGAATATCTGAGATAGGCGGCGGTGAGACCCGCCTGCCAATCGTGGGCGTGCACGACGTGCGGCTGGAAGGCCGCAACGGCGCCGAGCCCGATGTCGGCCCCGACCCGGGCGAGTGCGGCGAAGCGGCGCGCGTTGTCCGGCCAGTCCGTGCCGTCGGGGCCGAGGTAGGGGTTGCCCGGACGGTCGAAGAGATGCGGCGCGTCGATGGCGAAGAGGTCGAGCCCCGCCGCGCGGCCCACAAGCAGCCGCGCCGGCGCGCCGAACAGGTCGGCGTATTCGCGCGCGACCTTCGCCTCGCCAAGCTTGTCCTTGACCGCGGGGTAGGCGGGCGTCAGCGTGCGCATCTCGACGTCCTCGCGCACCAGGGCGGCGGGCAGGGCGCCGGCGACGTCGGCGAGGCCGCCAGTCTTGACGAGCGGAAAAACTTCCGAGGCGACCGAGAGAACTTTTACACCGCTCATTGCTTGAGCTTTTCGATCATCGGCCCGGTGATCAGGGTGACCCCCGTCTCCGTGCGCCGAAACCGCTTCGCGTCGAGTTCCGGATCCTCTCCGATGACGAGGCCGTCGGGGATGTGGACCTCGCTGTCGATCACGACCTTGTTCAGCCGGACGTGCCGCCCGACCGACGCGTACGGCAGGATGACCGCCTCGTGGATCGTCGAGTAGGAATGGACGCGCACGCCGGTGAAGACCAGCGAACGGCTGAGCGAGGCGCCCGAAACGATGCAGCCGCCCGACAGCAGCGACTGGATCGCCAAGCCCCGGCGCCCGTCGACGTCATGGACGAACTTGGCCGGCGGCGTGATCTCGCCGTAGGTCCAGATCGGCCAGTCCCGGTCGTACAGGTCGAGGTCGGGCACCACGTCGGTGAGGTCGATATTGGCCTCCCAATAGGCGTCGACGGTGCCGACGTCGCGCCAGTAATGCTTGGCCTCCTCGCTCGAGCGAACGCAGGACTCCGAGAAATGGTGCGCGACCGCTTTGCCGTTCTTGACGATGTAGGGAATGATGTCCTTGCCGAAGTCGTGGGCCGAAGCCGGGTCGGCGGCGTCCTGTTTGAGGAGTTCGATCAGGAACGACGTCTCGAACACATAGATGCCCATGCTGGCGAGCGCGACGTCGGGCTTGCCGGGCATGTGCGGCGGCTTCTTCGGCTTCTCGAGGAACTCGATGATTTTGTTGTTCTCGTCGACGTGCATGACGCCGAAGCCCGTCGCCTCCTCGAGCGTGGCCTCGAGGCAGCCGACCGTGACGTCCGCGTCCGAGTCGACGTGCTGCTGCAGCATCTTCTCGTAGTCCATCTTGTAGACGTGGTCGCCGGCGAGCACGACCATGAACTGCGGCTTGTAGCTTTCGATGATGTCGATGTTCTGAAAGACGGCGTCCGCGGTCCCCAAATACCACATCGTCTCGTTGACGCGCTGCGAGGCGGGCAGGATGTCGAAGCTCTCGTTTCGCTCGGGCCGCAGGAAGTTCCAGCCGCGCTGCAGATGCCGGATCAGGCTGTGGGCTTTGTACTGCGTCGCCACCGCGATGCGGCGGATGCCGGAGTTGAGCGCGTTGGACAACGCAAAGTCGATGATGCGCGATTTGCCGGCGAAATAGACCGCGGGCTTGGCGCGCCGGTCGGTCAGCTCCATCAGGCGGCTGCCGCGTCCCCCGGCAAGGACATACGCCATCGAGTGACGGGCGAAGGGCGGCGAGAGCCCCATCTCCTTCGCGGATCGTGTCCTCAGCATTGCGGACTCCCCTATCGGATTATTGGCCCGCGGCCTGTTCGGCGTCAGGCGGCGTGAAGACCAGGAAGAGCGTGGCGAGCGGCGGCAGGACCATCGCCGCCGAACACGGGAACCCGTGCGAGGGTCGCGGCTCGGCGACGACGCCGCCGAAATTGCCCAGGTTCGAGCCGCCATAGGCGCCGGCGTCGGAGTTGATCGCCTCGCGCCAGCGCCCTTCGTAGGGCAGGCCGATGCGGTAATTCATGCGCGGCTCGGGCGTGAAGTTGCACACCACCGCGACGGGCGGATCGCTTTGCGCCCCACGCCGCAGGAAGGCGAGCACGGATTGGGTGTCGTCGTTGACGACGATCCAGCGGAAACCCTCCGGCTCGCAGTCGCGCGCATAGAGGGCGGGGGTGCCGCGATAGATGGCGTTGAGGTCGCCGATCAGCTTCTGGACGCCCTGGTGCGGCCAGTAGTCGAGCAGCCACCAGGGCAGCGATTCGCCGGCGTTCCACTCCATCGTCTGGCCGAACTCCTGGCCCATGAACAAGAGCTTCTTGCCCGGATGGCCCCACATGAAGCCGTAGAAGGCGCGCGCGTTGGCGAAGCGCTGCCATTCGTCGCCGGGCATCTTGCCGACCACCGAGCGTTTGCCGTGGACGACCTCGTCGTGCGAGATCGGCAGGACGAAATTCTCGCTGAAGGCGTAAAGGAGCCCGAACGTCATCTTGTCGTGGCTCCAGCGTCGATAGATCGGATCGTTCGATATGTACTCGAGCGTGTCGTGCATCCAGCCCATGTTCCACTTGAAGCCGAAGCCGAGGCCGCCGTGATCGGTCGGCTGCGACACGCCCGGGAAGGCCGTCGATTCCTCGGCGATGGTGATCGCGCCGGGAAAGCCGCCGTAGACGAGCTCGTTGGCGTGCTGGAGGAAGGCGATCGCCTCGCGGTTTTCCTTGCTGCCGTCGGGGTTGGGCAGCCACTCGCCGGCGCGGCGCGAATAGTCGAGGTAGAGCATCGAGGCGACGGCGTCGACGCGCAGGCCGTCGATATGGAAACGATCGACCCAGTAGAGGGCGTTGCAATAGAGGAAGTTGGCGACCTCGTGACGGCCGAAATTATAGATCGCCGTGTTCCAGTCCGGATGAAAGCCCTTGCGCGGGTCGGCGTGCTCGTAGAGCGCCGTGCCGTCGAAGCGCGCAAGCCCCTGCTCGTCGGTGGGGAAATGCGCAGGCACCCAGTCGAGGATGACGCCGAGGCCGGCGGCGTGCGCCCTGTCGACAAACCGGGCGAAGCCCGCCGGCTCGCCGAACCGGCGCGTCGGCGCAAACAGGCCGAGCGGCTGGTAGCCCCACAATTCGTCGAGCGGATGCTCGCTGACCGGCAGAAGCTCGATGTGCGTGTAGCCGAGGCCGGCGACATAGGGGATGAGCTCGTCGGCGAGCTCGTCGTAAGTGAGAAAGCCGCCGTCGAGATGCCGCTTCCACGACCCGAGATGGGCCTCGTAGATCGTCATGGGCTTGCGCCGCGGCTGGCCTTCAGCGCGCCGGGCCATGTAGTCGGCGTCGGTCCAGGCGAAGTCGGCGCTGTCGGCGACGACCGAGGCGGTCGAGGGCCGGAGCTCGGCCTCGAAGCCGAACGGATCGGCCTTCAGCGGCAACAGGGCGCCGTCGGGCCCTGAAAGTTCGTACTTGTAGACGGTTCCGGCGCCAATGTGGGGAACGAAGATCTCCCACAGGCCGCTGTCGTAGCGCTTGCGCATCTGGCAGCGCCGGCCGTCCCAGTGGTTGAAGTCGCCGACCACCGAGGCGCGCGTGGCGTTGGGCGCCCAGAGCGCGAACAGCACGCCGTCGACGCCCTCATGCGTCGTGAGCTGCGCACCGAGACGGCGATAGAGCTCGCGGTGCGATCCCTCGCGCAGAAGATAGTCGTCGACCGGCCCGAGCGCCGGCCCGAAGGCGTAAGCGTCAATGTAGGACGAGGTTCCCTGCGGCGACTCGACCTCGACGCGATAGAGCGGCCGCTCCTTGGCGGAGGGGACGAGCGCTTCGAAGAAGTCGCCCTTGCGCCGCGGCAGCTGCACGAGCAGTTCCCGGTTGCGGGTCAGCGCGCGCACCGCCAGCGCGTCGGGCGCGAACACCCGGATGGCCCAGCCGTCGCTGGTCAGGTGCGGCCCGAGCACCGCAAAGGGATCGCCGCAACGCGCCGCGTTGATCGCGTCGACGTCGACGTCCCGTGCTCTCCAATCCTCCATTTCGCCCTCCCGGCGCCGCTACGCGCCCAGGGGCGTGAACGGCGCGTTCCAGATTTCTTTTGCGTATTCGGATATCGTCCGATCGGACGAGAACCAGCCCACGTTGGCTGTGTTGATGATGCTGGACCGCATCCACCGGGCGCGGTCGCGCCAGGTTTCGTCGACCCTCCGCTGCGCCTCCCAATAGGAGTTGAAATCCGCGCACAGCATGAAATAGTCGTAGTGGGTGAGCGTATCGACGAGGCCGCGGTAGCGTGCCGCGTCGTCGACGGAGAAGACGCCCGAGGCGATCTCGTCGAGCGCCTCGCGCAGCGCGGGGGACGCCGCGATCCGGGCGGTTGCGTCGATGCCCTGGCGGCGGGCGGCCTCGATCTCGGACGCCGTCAGGCCGAAGATGAAGATGTTGTCCGGGCCGACGAGGTCGCGCAGTTCGACGTTGGCGCCGTCGAGCGTCCCGATCGTCAAGGCGCCGTTCAGCGCCATCTTCATGTTGCCGGTGCCGGAAGCCTCCATGCCTGCGGTCGAGATCTGCTCGGAGAGATCGACCGCGGGAATGATCGTCTCGGCGAGCGACACGTTGTAGTTCGGCAGGAACACCACCTTGAGAAGGCCGCGCAGGGTCGGGTCCGCGTTGACCACGCGGGCCACGTCGATGGCGAGCTTGATGATGAGCTTCGCCTGGGTGTAGCTCGCCGCCGCCTTGCCCGCGAAGATCTTGACCCGCGGCGCGAAGTCGAGGGTCGGATTGGCGCGGATGGCGTTGTAGCGCGCCACCGTCTCGAGGATGTTGAGAAGCTGGCGCTTGTATTCGTGGATGCGCTTGATCTGGACGTCGAACATCGAGTCCGGATTGATGCGCTGGCCGAGCTGCACGGCGATATGGCGGGAAAGGGCGACCTTGGCGGCGCGGCGGGCCGCAGCGACGGCCTCCTGCACCCCCTTGTCGTCGGCGAAGGCGGCGAAGCCCTTGAGCGCCTGGGCCTCCTCGAGCGCGCGTTCTCCGACCGTCGAGCGGATGATGTCGGCGAGGCCCGGGTTGCACTCGATCAGCCAGCGGCGGAAGGTAATGCCGTTGGTCTTGTTGACGATGCGGCCGGGATAGACGGTGTTCAGGCTGTGAAACACGGTCTTGCCCATGAGGTCCGTGTGCAGCGCCGAGACGCCGTTGATCTTGTGCGAGCCGACATAGGCGAGGTTGCCCATGCGCACCCGCCGGCCGGCGTGCTCGTCGATCAGCGAGATGGTCGCGAGCAGGCTCGGGTCCATGAAGCCGCGCCGGCGCGCGCTGTCGAGATGGGCGGCGTTGATCAGGTAGATGATCTGCATATGGCGCGGCAGCAACCGCTCCATCAGCGGCACCGGCCAGCTCTCGAGCGCCTCGGGCAGCAGCGTATGGTTGGTGTAGGAGAAGGTCGCCTGCGTCACCTTCCAGGCTTCGTCCCATTCGAGGCCGTTCAGGTCGACGAGAATGCGCATCAGCTCCGCGACGGCGATCGCCGGATGGGTGTCGTTGAGCTGGATCGCGGCGGAGTCGCCGAGCGTGCGGACGTCGCCGTGCTGCTTGACGTGGCGGCGGATGAGATCGAGCAGCGAGGCGGAGGCGAAGAAATATTCCTGCCTCAGGCGCAGTTCCTGGCCGGCCGGCGTCGCGTCGCTCGGATAGAGCACTTTCGAGATCGCCTGGGCGCGCATCGAATCGGAGAGCGCGCCGACGAAATCGCCGGCGTTGAACGCGTCGAGCTTGAACGGATCGGGCGCGCGCGCCGACCAGAGGCGCAACGTGTTGACGTGCTTGCCGCGCCAGCCGACGATCGGCGTGTCGTAGCCGACCGCCTCGATGGTTTCGGCCGGGTGCCAGATGTGGCGGGTGCGCTCGTCGTCGCCATGAATCATTTCCACCCAGCCGCCGAAGCCGATGGCGTAATTGTATTCGAGCCGCTCGAATTCCCACGGGTTGCCGTTGGCGAGCCAGTCCTCCGGCGTCTCCTGCTGCCAGCCGTTGCGGATGATCTGGCGGAAGAGCCCGTTGTCGTAGCGGATGCCGTAGCCGTGCGCGGCGATCCGCAGCGTCGCCATGCTGTCCATGAAGCAGGCGGCGAGCCGGCCGAGACCGCCGTTGCCGAGCGCCGCGTCCGGCTCGACCTTGCGCAGTTCGCTCAGGTTGACGCCGAGCTCGTGCAGCGCCTCGGCCATCGGCTCGGCCACGCCGAGATTGGTCATGGCGTCGAACAGCAGCCGGCCGATGAGGAACTCCAGGGAGAGATAGTAAACGCGCTTGCGGCCGTCGGCGTAGGCTTCGGCCGTCGAGCGCAGCCAGCGATCGACGATCAGGTCGCGGGTGGCGAAGGCGACGGCGAGGAACCAGTCGCGCGGGCTCGCGACGTCGGGAATCTTGCCGACCGAATAGGTCAGCTTCGCCAGAACGGCGGCCTTGAGCTCCGCCACATCCGGGCGCCGCTCGATGTCTGCGTGCGCCGTCGCGCCGCCGTCTCGGGTAAGATCGTCCATGTCGCCTCGCTCGTGAGCGCCGAGTTCAGGAGGCTGTCCTCCCGCACGCTCCCCGAGCGGACTTGTAACATGCTCCTCGGACTCGGCAACGCGAGCCGTCGGCGCGGAAGGAGCCTCGCGCTCTGCGGTCACCGATCCCTCCCTCAGTGCGCCGGGCCCGCGGCGCTGCGGGCGTCGCGGATCTGCTGCTCCAATGCGTTCAGCTCGGCGGTCGCCGCGCTGAGCTGACCCTGCAGCGTCTCCAGCTGCTTCTGGGCCGCCGCGTTCTGGCCCTGAACCTCCGCGAGCGCGCTCCGACCGGCGTCGATCTGACCCTGCAGCTGTGTCTGATCGGCGGTGAGGCTCTGGTTCTGGCTTTGCAGGGCCGCGAGCCTCTCGGTCTCCTGCTTGAGCTCAGCGTCCACCGACTGCAGGTCGCGCGTCCGGGCGCTCGCTTCCGCCTGCGCCCCGGAGACGGCGAGGCGGGCGTCGTTGATCTGCTTGGTGAGGTCGGCGAGGTCGTTTTGCGCCGAAGCGCGGGCGGCCGAGGCGTCGGACAGCGCCTTCTCCGCTTCCGTCGCCTGGACCTTGAGATCGGCCGCGGTCCCCGCGGCCTTCTGAAGGTTCTGCAGATCGGCCGCGAGGGACTGTCGCGCCTTCGCCGCGGCGCGCAACGAATTGGCCATCTCGCCCTCGGTGCGCGAGGCCTCCGACCACAGATAGCCCGCCAGCAGCCAGCCGATCAGCGCCAGGCCCGAGAGCGCGAGCATGACAGGCCGTCGATAATCCTCGCCCCCGCTCAACGCCATGACGACACTCCCCGGCGGCCTGCCGACGGCTCGCCCACCAACGTGAGCGGCCCACGATCGTTCCCGCCGGGTGGATATAGAGCGCGCCGCCGGCCTTCCGCCAAGCGGGAAAATCGACGCACTGGCGCCAGTTTCTCTATTTTTCGTGATCGGAGGGCTGATTTCCGCCGCAACGGAGCGCCGCCGCCGCTCTCGGCCGGGGCGTTTCCAGTCTCGACCTGCAGAACTTCCAAACCGGGTTGTCAATCATTCGCGCTGCGGTGTAGTGTCGCGGCCAACAACCAAGAATCTGGTGGGCGGTCGGACTGCATGAGGCGCCCGCGCGCCCATGCCGGGGCATTTGGGAGGCTTCTGGTGAAGCGTGAAGCATCGACACCATACTGGGCGGGCCTCGCGGCGTGGACCGCGACGGCGACGGCCGGCCCCGCGCATGCGGCGCTGCTCGGCGCGCCCGAACAAGGCCAGATCGGCTTCCTGCCCGCCAACAGCCCGGTGGCCGACGACATCCAGTGGCTGCATAATGTGATCCTGCTTCCGGTGACGATCGGCATCTCGCTGCTGGTGCTGATTTTGCTCGGCTACGTCGTCTACCGTTTCAACGAGAACGCGAATCCGGTCCCCTCGCGAACCGTTCACAACGGGCCGCTCGAGATCGCCTGGACGATCCTGCCGGTGATCGTGCTGGTCGTCATCGCGGTCCCGTCCTTCCGCCTGCTGACCGATCAGCTCGAGCTTCCCGAGCCCGACCTGACGATCAAGGCGACGGCGTCGCAATGGCACTGGAACTACACCTATCCCAAGACCGCGGGCGGCTTCTCCTACAATTCGCTGATCAAGGACGACAAGGACCTGAAGCCTGGCGACATCCGTCTTCTGTCGGTCGACAACGCAGCCTATGTCCCGGTCGGCAAGAACGTCGAGGTCGACGTGGTGTCCCAGGACGTCATCCACTCGTTTTCGGTCCCCTCTTTCGGGGTGAAGATCGACGCGGTTCCCGGCCGGCTCAACAAGGCGTGGTTCAGGGCCGAGCAGGAGGGCGTCTTCTACGGACAGTGCTCCAACATCTGCGGCATCGACCATGCCTTCATGCCGATCGAATTCCACGTCGTGAGCCAGAAGGCCTACGAGGCGTGGCTCATGCAGGCGAAGAAGACCTACGCCGCGGCCGACGGCGTCGATCTCGCCGCTGTCGCGCCGAACCCGCATCCTTGATTCGCGCCGGAGGCGCGCCCCGGAACCCTGAACAGGATTGAGAGACCATGGCGTCAGTCACCAGCTACGCGGATCACCAAGCCGAAGCCCATCACGGTCACGAGCACCACATCCCCACCGGCTGGCGGCGCTACCTGTTCTCGACCAACCACAAGGACATCGGCACGCTGTATCTCATCTTCGCCATCTGCGGCGGCCTTTTCGGGACGCTGCTGTCGCTGGCGATCCGGGCCGAGTTGATGACCCCGGGCATCCAGGTCTTTCCCGTGATCTCGGCGCTCATGACCGGCGACGGCTCGATCGATGCGGCGAAGAATATGTACAACGTGTTCTTCACCAGCCACGCCGTCATCATGATCTTCTTCATGGTGATGCCGGCGATGATGGGCGGCTTCGGCAACTGGTTCGTGCCGCTCATGATCGGCGCGCCCGACATGGCGTTCCCGCGGCTCAACAACATGTCGTTCTGGATGCTGGTCGCCTCGTTCTGCCTGCTGTTCACCTCGCTGTGGGTCGACGGCTCGCCGGGGATGCACGGGTTCGGCGGCGGTTGGGTCATGTATCCGCCGATGTCGTCGAACGTCGGCACGCCGGGGCCGGCAATGGACTTCGTCATCCTGTCGATGCATCTGGCGGGCGTCTCGTCGATCCTGGGCGCGATCAATTTCATCGCGACCATTCTCAACATGCGCGCGCCGGGCATGACGATGATGCGCATGCCGCTGTTTCCGTGGTCGGTGCTGGTGACGGCGATCCTCCTGCTTCTGTCGCTGCCCGTGCTCGCCGGCGCGCTGACCATGCTGCTGACCGACCGCAACTTCCATACCACGTTCTTCGATCCGGCCGGCGGCGGCGACCCGATCCTGTACCAGCACCTGTTCTGGTTCTTCGGCCATCCCGAGGTCTACATCCTGATCATCCCGGGCTTCGGCATCATCAGCCAGGTGGTCGCGACTTTCTCCAAAAAACCGATATTCGGCTACGCCGGCATGGTCTACGCCATGTGCGCGATCGGCGTGCTCGGCTTCGCCGTCTGGGCCCATCACATGTTCACCACCGGCCTCTCGCTCACCACGCAGCGTTATTTCGTGTTCGCCACCATGGTGATCGCGGTGCCGACCGGCGTGAAGGTGTTTTCCTGGATCGCCACCATGTGGGGCGGGTCGCTGTCGCTGCGCCCGCCGATGTTGTGGGCGATCGGGTTCATCTTCGTCTTCACCGTCGGCGGCGTGACGGGCGTCGTTCTCGCCAACGCGTCGGTCGACCGCTACCTGCACGACACCTACTACGTCGTCGCCCACTTCCACTACACCATGTCGCTCGGCGCCGTGTTCTCGATCTTCTGCGGGTTCTATTACTGGTTCCCGAAGATGACCGGCTACCTCTATAACGAGCGCCTGGCCAAGTGGCACTTCTGGCTGATGTTCATTGGCATCAACGTCACGTTCTTTCCCCAGCACTTCCTCGGCTTCGCCGGCATGCCCAGGCGCCTGGTGGACTACACCGAAGCCTATGCGTTCTGGAATTTCGTGTCCTCGGTCGGCGCCTTCATCTCGGGCGCCGCGACCCTCGTGTTCCTCTATCTCGTCTACGAGGCGTTCGCGGTGAAGCGCGTCGCCGGCCCCAATCCGTGGGGACCGGGCGCGACCACGCTCGAATGGACGGTGTCCTCGCCCCCGCCGTTCCACACGTTCGAGACGCCGCCCCATATCGGCTACGACGACCACGGCGAACCCGTTCTCGCGCCGCATGGAGGCCATGCGTGAGCGCCGACGGCGCTGCCGAGACGACGAGACCCGTGGCGCCGCCGGCCGGCAGGCGCCGCGGCAACCTTGCCTATGCGATCGGCGCGGCGTCGTTTGCGATCGGAATGATCGGCCTGACCTATGCGGCCGTGCCGTTCTTCACCCTGTTCTGCCGGGCGACCGGCTACGAGGGAACGCCGCAGCGGGTCGCCGCCGACGACACGCGCGAGGGTCATCGGATGCTGCGGGTCGCCTTCGACACCAATGTCGGGGGCGGCCTTCCCGTGAGCTTCGAGCCGGAGTCCGAGGCGGTTCACGTGCGCACGGGCAAGGCCACGACCGTTTTCTTCCGTGCCGAGAACCTGAGCGACCGGGCGATCGCGGCGACCGCGGTCTTCAACGTAACGCCTGCCGTCTCGGGCGCGTGGTTCGACAAGATCCAGTGTTTCTGCTTCAACGAGCAGCATCTCGGGCCGCATGAGAAGGCCGAGTGGCCGGTCGTCTTCTTCCTCGACCCGAAACTCGAATCCGACCCGTCCATGGCCGAGGTCGAATTCGATCACGCTCTCATATACGTTGTTCGCCGCGCCGGCGGCTCGAAACGCCGCCGGACCAGACCGGCGCGCCAGCCCGGCCGGATGATCTTCAGGAGGAACGATGACTGACGCCCCGATTGTCGCTCACGGGTCGATTGCAAGCGACCAACCCATCGTCGAACGCCAGGGTTTCCATCTGGTCGATCCGAGCCCCTGGCCGATCGTGGGCGCGCTTTTCGCTCTCCTGACGGCGGTCGGCCTGATCCTGACGATGAAGGACCTGACGTTCCTCGGCGGCAAGACCGGGCCGCTCGTCCTGGCGCTCGGCATCGCCGGCATCCTCTTCACCATGGCCGGGTGGTGGTGGGATGTCATTATCGAGGCGCAGAGCGGCTATCATAACGCGCTGGTGCGCCACGGGCTCACACTTGGCATGATCCTGTTCATCGCCTCGGAAGTGATGTTCTTCGTCGCCTGGTTCTGGGCGTTTTTCGCCTCGTCGCTCGGCGCGAACGATCCGCAAATCTACGGCCGGCAGGAGTTCACCGGCGGCTTCTGGCCGCCGAAGGGAACCGAGGTCATCAATCCGCTCAGCCTACCCCTGATGAACACGTTCGTGCTGGTCGCCTCGAGCTTCGCCGTCAATGTCGGGCACGACGACCTGCGCGAGGGCAATCGCGACGGCTTCAAGAACTTTTTGCTGGTCGCGATCCTGCTCGGCTTCCTGTTCGTCGGCGGTCAGGCCTATGAGTACATCCATGCGCCGTTCAGCTTCAGGAATTCGATCTATGGCGCGACCTTCTTCATGGCGACCGGCTTCCACGGGGCCCACGTCATCATCGGCGTGCTGTTCCTCACAGTTTGCCTGTTCCGCGCGTTCGCCGGGCAGATGACTCCGCGCCAACATGTGGGCTTCCAGTTCGCCGCCTGGTACTGGCACTTCGTCGACGTGGTGTGGATCTTCCTGTTCACCTGGATCTATCTCTGGGGTTCGTGGGGCGCGACGATCGAGGGCGCAGCCAGCTGAGCGCGCGAGGGGGCGACAATGACGGACTCGCATGAGGACGCCGAGCCGCTGAAGGACGTCCGGGCCGCCATGACCGGCAGCTTCAAGGAGCGGGTGACGTTCGACCTCACGGTCGGCGGCCACGTCGCCGGGATGCCGCCGGTCTACGGAACGCCGATGATGATCATGGCGATGGAGAAAGCGTCGGGACTGGCGATCGCCGGCTCGCTGCCGGAGGGCTGGGTGACGGTCGGCAGCGAGGTCGACATCCGCCATCTCGCGCCGTCGCCGGTCGGACGGACGGTGACCGCGACCGCCCGGGTCGTCGAGGTCGAAGGGCGGAGCGTGCTGTTCGCGGTCGAGGCGCACGACGGCGAGCGCAAGATCGGCGAGGGCCGGCACCGGCGCGGCGCGGTCAACCTCAAGCGCTTCACCGAGCGCTACGGGATCTGACGCGGTTACATTAGCCGCGACGGGTCGGTCTCGGGCGGGATCGTGCGGACGACCTCGGTCGGAGGGAGGTTTGCCGCGTCCAGCGCCTTGCGCGCGTCGTCGACGAGGGCGCGCTGCAAGGTTGCAAGGCGCGGCCGGACAGCGCCGCCGCGGGGTCCGCCAAAAATCATCTTGCCCTTCCGAAGCCGGCGGACCATGCCTATCGCGAGATACGGCAGGGAGAGGGGTTGAACGATGCTCGAACGAATGCAGGACGCCCCGGACGGCGTGCTCGCGCTTCAGGCGAGCGGCACGGTCATGGCGCAAGACGTCGGGGCGGCGGTCGAGGCCGCGCTCGGCTCGGAGACCGCGGCGGCCGGCCTCGTGGTCGTGATCGGCCAGGATTTCGACGGCTATCTGGCCGAACTGGCGCGCGGCCTGAAAAGCGTCGCGCTGGCGCACAAGGCCATCGTCCGGATTGCCCTCGTCGCGGGGGCGGACCAGATCGAGGAGGACAAGCTGATCGGATGGAACGACGCGCCGGTCCCGATCCGGCTCTTCCCGGCGAGCCAACGCCGAACGGCGTTCGACTGGGCCGGCTCGGGGCGAGAGTAGAGCGCCCCGGGGCCGCGTGATCACCGGGCGGGCGCCCTCCTGGCGTGCTCTTCGACGCGCTGGCCGAGATCGGCGCAGTTCCGGCTGAGCTGCTCGAGCGCAAAGCCGAGCGCGAAGAACCGCTCGACCTCTGCAGTCTCCATTCCGTGAGAAAGGCCCTCGTTGCGGATGGCTGCGACCTCGGCGCCATAGGCGTTGAGCGCGGCTTCCGTGGATGCGAGCGAGGGCGGCGACCGCTGGTGCGCGAGCGCGTCGGCCGAGCCCCGTAGAAAGGTCGCCGCCTCCTCGCCGAACCGGGTGAGCGGCAGTTCGAGCCGGTGCGCGATCGCCTCCGGAAGCGGCTCGACCGTGGCGCGGCTCAACATGACAAAATCGTGCCGGATGCGAAGCAGCGTGCGGGCGAGCGGCGCGGGGTCGGGGTCGCGCACGATCGAGACGATGCGCTCGCGTTTGGCTTCCTCGGCGAGTTCCCCGAATTTCGTCACCGCATCGCCCAGATGCGTCTGCGCGAGCCCGATCGTCGCCTTGTCGACGTGTCGCGAGACCCTGGCCACGAGCCTGGGCATGAGCTCCGCCATCTGGTTCAGGATCCGGCTTGCGGCCTCGAGGCCCATCCCGTGAGCGCGTTCGGGGAAGACCACCAGCGAGACGAGGACCGCGACCGCGCCGCCGATTCCGACCTCGACGACGCGGGTCAGCGCAGAAGCGATCGGGCTTTCGCCGAGTTCGCTCCCGATCAGGAGCACAAGGACCGCAGAGAACGGCGCTACGCGGAAGGCCGGATTGATCGCGGCGGCCATGGCCATCGGCGCGACCGACACAGCGAGCGCGACCGCCTGCGAGACCGGCGCTCCGTGGGGAATGGCGAGTCCGACCGCCGCCGCATAGACCGCTCCCGCCAGCGTCCCGATGTTGTACTCGATCGTGGCGCGGAGCGATCCGCCGATGCTCACTTGGCTGACCACGATCGCCGTGAGCACCGCCCAGAGGCCGTGCAACGGGAAGTTGAGGACTCTCGTGATGGCGAAAGCGGCGACGCCTGCAACGCTCACACGCAAACAGTAGCGCAGTTGCGGCCTCAAGGCGGCGAGATGATCGCCGAGCGAGGCGAACCACTCCACGCGCTAGCGTCCGCCGGAAACGGTCAGCACGCTGCCGGTGACGAACGCCGCGGCGGGCGAGATGAGCCACGCCGCCGCCTCGGCGATGTCGTTTGGCGCGCCAATCCTGCCGAGCGGCGTCATGGCGGCGATGCGGTCGCGAGCGCCAGGCTGCGACAGGAAATCATCGGTCATGTCGGTCTCGATCATTCCCGGGGCGACCGCGTTGACGCGAACCCCCTCGGCGCCGACCTCGGCCGCGAAGCCTTTGGTGAAGGTCTCGACGGCCCCCTTGCTGGCTGCGTAAGCCGCAAGCCCCGGCAGGCCGCCGAGCCGCGCGGCGATCGACGAGAGATTGACGATCGCGCCGCCCTGTCCGCCATGGCGGGTCGACAGGCGAAGCGCCGCCTCCTTGCAGCAGAGCATCGTCCCGATCACGTTGACGGCGAAGAGTTTGGTCAGGTCCGCGGGGTCCTGATCGACGATCCTCGCGAAGCGGCCCGAACTGCCGGCGTTGTTGACGAGCCCGGCGAGCGGCCCGAGCGCTTCGGCCTCCGCGAACAGGCGCTTTGCGGCGCTAGCGTCCGCGACATCGGCTTGAAACGCGCGCGCCGCGCCGCCGGCCGCCTCGATCACCGCGACCGTGGCGCTGGCCGCGGCCGCGTCGGATGCGTAATTGACCGCGATCGCGTAGCCATCGGCCGCGAGCCGCCTAGCGATCGCCGCGCCGATGCCGCGCGAGCCTCCCGTGACGATGATAACGCCAGAGCCCATGTGCGCTTCCTTTCCCGCTTGCCCGCGTCCGGGCTACAGGCGGGCGGCGCCTCCGTCAATCGCACCCGCACCGCGCCGGCGGGAGGCGGACGCGGCATGGCCGGCGGGCCTTGCCGCACGCAGCCTTTGCGATCCCCGGCGCACTCGCGCAGAGCCGATCAAGTATGCGCCCCGTGTGCGGCGGTTAAAAATTCGTTTCAATCGTCCAAGGCGCCACGGACCGACACGCTGTTGGCGATTTTTGCTTTGCGCGCCGCTTGTCACGCGGCGGTCCGAGCCGCACGCGCGCTCCTGGGGGGTTGATTGAACGCATGCGGCGCAGCCTGTTGCAATTCGCGGCGTATAAAGTCGTCGCGTTCTGCGCCGCAGAGCTGGAAACGACCGATCAAGTCCGAAAGCTGTGAGGTCTCCTGGGCAAGCGAACGGGTCGCCGCGGTCGATTGCTCGACCATTGTCGCGTTCTGCTGCGTCGCCTGATCCATGTCGCCGATCGCCGAGTTGATCTGTGCGAGCGCCGTCGCTTGCTCTTTGGCTCCCATGGCGATCTTGCTGATGACAGCGTTGATGTCGGCAACCTGCGCCTCGATCCGCGTCAGCGACTTGCCAGTCTCGTTCACCAAGCTGACGCCATCGTCGACCTGGGTCTTCGAAGCGGAAATCAAGCCCTTGATCTGCTTCGCTGCTTCGGCGCAGCGTTGCGCAAGCGCACGAACCTCCGAAGCCACCACGGCGAAGCCGCGCCCCGCCTCGCCAGCGCGAGCCGCCTCGACACCGGCGTTGAGCGCAAGGAGATTCGTCTGAAACGAGATCTCATCGATGACCCCAATGATCTGGCCAATCTCTTCTGACGACTTTGCGATCGCATCCATCGCCACGACAGCTTGGCGGACCACATCCGCGCTCTTCTTGGAGTCCTCGTCCGCAAGCAACGCGATTTGCCGCGCGTGGTTTGCGCCTTCGGCGGATTTCTCGACGGTTGTCGTGATCTCGCGAAGCGCCGCCGCGGTTTCTTCCAGATTCGCCGCCTGCTGCTCGGTGCGTTTAGACATGCTGTCGGCCGCGGCTGCAATCTCCGCAGTTCCCGTCCCGATAGCTCCGATGCTTTCGGTCACGTTGCGCATCGCCCCTCCGAGTTGGGCGATGGACGCATTGAAATCCGACTCGAGCTTGCGGTAGGCCTCGGGAATATCCGACGACATCCGGTAACTCAGATCTTTGGCGGCCAGCTTGGCCAAGCCGGCGCCGATCGATTGCGCGACGACAATGCGTTCGTGTTCGATCGCCTCCCGCTGAGCTTGCGCGTTGGCTTCCCGTGCTTTCTCGGCGCTGGCGCGCAAAACTTCGGCTTCCGTATCGACCCGCTTCTTTTCGACGGCGCCGGCCTTGAAAGCCTGCACCGCTTCGGCGAGTTCGCCCACTTCGTCGCGTCGCTTCAGCGTCGGCGTTTCGGCGGATTCGTCTCCACTCTCCAGCTTTAGCATCGCGTGCGTAAGCTGGGCGATTGGTGCGGCGACGCAGCCATTGATCCACCAGGCAAGCCACCCGGCCACGACCACGATCAAGCCTGCCCCGCCAGCCGCCAACGCCTCGAGCGTCTCAAAAGCCCCCGGATCCGTTGCCCCCGACCTGATGCTAAGGAGCATGACACCTGGGACACCAATCGCCAGAAGAGCAACTGAGGCGATGCAAACGCTCAATCTCTTCGAGATCGACACTCGATCGAATATCAATCTCTTCTCTTTCGGTTTGCCGGCAATGACGTGGCGCAGATCATCAATAGCTTCAACGGCGAACCTGGATTGTTTCCGGAACGCGCCCGTTTCGAGCGACGCCTTCGCCTCGTCGATCCGGTCGGCATTGATGAAATCGACGACCGAGGCAGCCACTTTATGAAATTCTTTGTGATGCTCGATAAGCGTCTTATATTCCTTGAGTCGAGAATGCTGCTTGCCTTCGCCGTAAAGCCATTTGCCAAGCGCACAATTGCAATCGGAACGAACAACTGTCGGATCAGGCGTATGCCGGTCTCGAATGGCTGTCATCAATCGGCTTCGCCACGCCATATGCGCTGTGATCGCTTCGCATAGAAAATCGGACAACGGCTTTCTCCGCCTGTTGAATGCTGAAAAAACCAGCCCGCCCACGTTTAGTGGCGCACGATTAACGGTCGATTTTTTCGACAACGGACAATTTGTCGCACTGTCGGCCTCTAGAAATGCAGGCTTCAGGCAGCAGCGCCTATTCCGCGCTCGGCACGGAAGGAAGTTTTGGCGCGCTCGGCGCGCTCTTCCCGCCTTGTCGCGACGCTGGGGGATGCGGCCCCTTAATTCTCCGCTATCGTCCTGGACCAGCGCACGGTGTTCGGGCGCCTGCCTATGGACCGGCTTCGGGCTGACTTCAAACCTCCCCGGCGTCCCTTGTACGCGGGCTAGCCCCTCCCGCCCTCCGCCCAGCGTCCGCTCTCCGCCCATTTGCGGCATTGCCGGTCGGGCGCCAGGCGTTTGATTGGAGCCCTAGGGTTTTAGCCGCCAGCCGGTGTGAAAGATCCAGATGAGGACGGCGAGGCAGACGGCGATGAAGGCGGCGGTGAAGCCGAGGCTCGCCGCAATGCTGACGTCGCCCCGGCCATAAAAGCTCCAGCGGAAGCCGCTGACCAGGTAGACGACCGGATTGAACAGGCTCACCCCGCGCCAGAACGGCGGCAGCATGTCGATCGAATAGAAGGCGCCGCCGAGGAAGGTCAACGGCGTCACGATCAGGGCCGGGATGATCGCAAGCTGCTCGAAGGTGCGCGCCCAGATGCCGACGATGAAGCCGAAGAGACTGAACGCGATCGAGGTCAGGATCAGGAAGGCGACCATCCACAGAGGGTGATCGATCCGCAGTTTCACGAAAAGCGTCGAGGTCGCCAGGATGACAAGGCCGATGAAGACGGACTTGGTCGCCGCCGCGCCGACATAGGCCGTCACCGCCTCGAGCGCCGACAAGGGCGCCGATAGGATCTCGAAGATCGTGCCGGTGAACTTGGGGAAGTAGATCCCGATCGAGGCGTTGGAGATGCTTTGGGTGAGCAGCGACAGCATGATCAGGCCCGGCACGATGAAGGCGCCATAGCCCACGCCGTCGACCTCGTGGATGCGCGAGCCGATCGCGCCGCCGAACACCACGAAATAGAGCGCGGTGGTGATGACCGGCGTCGCCACGCTCTGCCAGAAGGTGCGCACGGTGCGTGACATTTCGTAGCGGTAGATCGCCCACATGCCGCCGGGATTGAGCGCTCTCATGCCGCGCGCCCGACGAGGTCGACGAAAATGTCCTCAAGGCTGCTCGTGGACGTTTCGAGATCGGTGAAGTCGACGCCGGCGTCGGCGAGGCGCCTGAGCAGCGTCGGCACGCCGGTGTCCTTGGCGGAGGCGTTGAAGCTGTAGGCGAGCCGCCGGCCGCCGTCCTCAAGCGCGATCGGCCAGCCGGCGAGCGAGTCGGGCAGGGCGGACAGGGGACGCTGCAGGACGAGCGTCAGGCGCCGCTTGCCGAGCTTGCGCATCAGCGCGGCCTTGTCCTCGACCAGCAGCAGGCGGCCGCCGTCGATGACGCCGACGCGATCGGCCATCTCCTCGGCCTCCTCGATGTAGTGCGTCGTCAGGATCACCGTGACGCCCTCGCTGCGCAGCCGGCGCACCAAAGCCCACATGTCGCGCCGCAGATTGACGTCGACGCCCGCGGTCGGCTCGTCGAGGAACAGCACCTCGGGCTCGTGGCTGAGGGCCTTGGCGATCATCACGCGCCGCTTCATGCCGCCCGAGAGCTCGACGACGCGGGAGTCGCGCTTTTCCCACAGCGACAGGTCGTTCAGCAGGCGCTCGACATAGGCCGGATCGGGCGGCCGGCCGAACAGGCGGCGGCTGTAAGAGACGGTCGCCCAGACGGTTGCGAAAATGTCGAGCGCGATCTCCTGCGGCACGAGCCCGATCCGCGAGCGGGCGGCGCGAAAGTCGCACTGGATGTCGAAGCCGGCGACGCAGACCGAGCCCGAGGTCATCGACACGGTGCCGCAGACGACGCCGATCAGCGTGGTCTTGCCGGCGCCGTTGGGACCGAGCAGGGCGAAGATCTCGCCCCGAGTTATGGCGAGGTCGACCGCGTCGAGCGCCAGAAATCCGTTGGCGTAGCGCTTCGTGACGGCCTTGCAGGCGATGATCGGCGGCATATGGGACGCTCCCCCCGGGGCGGCTGAAGCGGTCCCTGCTGATGGCGACCAGCCGCAGGCCCTATGTAGGGGGTGAGGCCGCGCGCGTCGACCCGGGCGCGTCGATCGGCGCCTTTAGAACCCGACCGGCACGAAGAAGCAGTAGACCGTCGACTGCTGGCCGTCGCCGTCGTCGCGGTAGAAGATCCAGTAGTCGCCGTCCTGGCTCGGAAGCGCCTCGCGGGCCGGGATGCGGTAGCGGTAGCCGTCGACCATGTAATAGTCGTCCGAGACGCGGTGGACCTGGTCAGGCCGCAGGTGATGGACGTCATCGGGTCCGCAACAGGCGGCCTTGACCCAGCCGGGCACGGCTTTGCCGTTGGCCCAGACATCGTGGGCGGCGGCCGGGCCCATGAGGCCCCAGGTCAAGGCGAGAATAACGACGGCAAGTCTCATGTCCGCTCCGGTTCACCAGCCAGAATTCGGTCGTCCTCGCTTGCCCCCCGAGAACGCAGATAGCTTTTTTAGGGGTCCATCGGGGCGAAACAATGGAACGACCTTCCGCAGTGTTCGCCACAAATGCCGAAAGCCCCCCGATTCCGACCGCGTTCGCGGTTCAATTGCTGCTGTTTGCATCGTCAACTGACCAGCGGCGCCACCCCCGAGGCCCGATGACCGGCGTCTCGGGCGCCCACGCGCTTGCCGCGACTCAGGGCCCGCGCTAACCCAAAGACCATGGCCAGAGCCGCTCCTCCACCTCCGCCGCCGCCCTCGGCGCCAATCGACGTCAGCCTGCGCGATGCGCTGGAAGAGCGCTATCTCGCCTACGCCCTCTCAACCATCATGGGCCGTGCGCTCCCAGACGCGCGCGACGGCCTCAAACCGGTTCATCGCCGCATCCTTTACGGCATGCACATCCTCAAACTCGACCCCGGCTCGGCATTCAAGAAATGTGCCAAGATCGTCGGCGACGTGATGGGCTCATTCCATCCGCACGGCGACCAGGCGATCTACGAGGCGCTGGTGCGGCTCGCCCAGGATTTCGCCTCGCGCTACCCGCTGATCGAGGGGCAGGGCAATTTCGGCAACATCGACGGGGATAACGCCGCCGCCTACCGCTACACCGAGGCGCGCATGACCGACGTCGCGCGCCTCCTGATGGAGGGCGTCGAGGAGGACTCGGTCGACTGGCGCGACAACTACTCGGGCGACGCCAAAGAGCCCATCGTGATGCCGGCGGCCGTGCCGAACCTGCTCGCCAACGGCGCGCAGGGGATCGCGGTCGGGATGGCGACCTCGATCCCGCCGCACAACATCGCCGAGCTTTGCGACGCGGCGCTCTATCTCATCGCCCATCCGGGCGCCGAGACCGAGGCGCTGACCCAGTTCGTGCTGGGGCCGGACTTTCCGACCGGCGGCATCGTCACCGACGACAAGAGCGCCATCGTCGAGACCTACAAGACCGGCCGCGGCGGCTTCCGCCTGCGCGCCCGCTGGGAGAAGGAGGATGCGGGCCGCGGCGGCTGGGCGGCGGTCGTCACCGAGATCCCCTACGGCGTGCAGAAGTCGCGCCTGATCGAGCAGATCGCCAACCTCCTCAACGACAAGAAGCTGCCGCTGTTGGCCGACGTGCGCGACGAGTCGACCGAGGACGTCCGCGTCGTGCTCGAGCCGAAGAGCCGCGCCGTCGAGCCTGCGACGCTGATGGAATCGCTCTTCCGGCTGACCGAGCTCGAGACGCGCATCCCCGTCAACATGAACGTGCTGGTCGACGGCGTGACGCCGCGGGTGGTCTCGCTCGGCGAAGCGCTGCAGCAATGGCTCGACCATCGCCGGGTGGTGCTGGTGCGCCGCTCGCGCCACCGCCTGGCGGCGATCGACAAGCGGCTCGAGCTCCTGGCCGGCATGATCGTCGTCTTCCTCAACCTCGACGAGGTGATCCGGATCGTGCGCGAGGAGGACGACCCGAAGGAGGCGCTGAAGCTCCGCTTCGCCCTGACCGAGAACCAGGTCGTCTACGTGCTCGACACGCGCCTGCGCTCCCTGCGCCGGCTCGAGGAAATGGCGCTGCGCAAGGAAGAGACCGACCTGACACAAGAGAAGGCGTCGATCGAGTCGCTGCTCGAAAACGACCGCAAGCAATGGCAGATGATCGCGGTCGAGGTCCGCGACGTGAAGAAGAAGTTCGGCCCGGACACCAGGCTCGGCAAGCGCCGCACCCATTTCGCCGCCGCGCCCGAGGTCGTCGTCTCGGACCTCGCCGAGGCGCTGATCGAGCGTGAGCCGCTGACCGTCGTCGTGTCCGAGAAGGGCTGGATCCGCGCGCTGAAAGGCCAGGTCGCCGACCTGTCGTCGCTGGCGTTCAAGGGCGACGACGGCCTCAAGCTCGCGTTCTTCGCCGAGACGACCTCGAGGATCTTGGCGCTGACGAGCGACGGCAAGGTGTTCACCCTCGACGCGGCGAAGCTGCCGGGCGGGCGCAGCCAGGGCGAGCCGATCCGGCTCATGGCCGACCTCGAGGAGAGCGCCGCGATCGTCGCCGTCTGGGCCTATACGCCAGGGGCGAAGCGGCTGATCGTCGCCTCCGACGCCAACGGCTTCGTGGTCGCCGAGGACGACCTCATCTCCTCGACCCGCAAGGGCCGCGCGGTGCTCAACGTCGGCGACAATGCGAAGGCGGCGCTGGTCGCGCCCGCCGCGGGCGACCATGTCGCGGTGATCGGGCAGAACCGCAAGCTCCTGGTCTTTCCGCTCTCCCAGCTTGCCGAGATGGGGCGCGGCAAGGGCACGCGGCTGCAGCGCTACAAGGACGGCGGCGTCGCCGACGCAAGGGTGTTCGCCATCGCCGATGGGCTGAGCTGGCGCAACTCGGCCGGCCGCACGTTCACCGTCGCCATGCCCGAGCTCAAGGAGTGGATCGGCAACCGCGCCGAAGCCGGCCGCCTGCCGCCCAAGGGGTTCCCGAAGAGCAATCGGTTCGACGGGTAGCGGCGAAAGGGCCTGCGGAATACGCCGTTCAGCATGCGTTCGGCGCCGTTCGGACGCAGTTCAGCATCGTTCGACATGCGTTCGACATGCGTTCAGCGCCCGAAAACGGGGCCTTTTTCACCCGTGTTTTGAACGATTTCAAGGGCTTATTCCGAAGTTTCGAAAAAAATAGAACGCTCGTCGACTTTTAGGCCCGCCGACGCGCGAATCCACGATGACAGGGCGGCGAACGCGGCCCTCTTGCGCATGGGAAACGCCGGTCGGCGCCGCGGCTCTGGATCCCTCCCCGGGCTTGCCCCGGGGATCGCGCGAGGATGACAGGCATCGGCGCAGCCAACGTCGACAGCCTCGGCGCGGCCGTTCGGGCAGCGGCGAGCGACATGGCGGGCGCGAAAACCGCGCGCGCCGTCTGGAGATCCGCATCGAGCCTTGTGTCCATGCCGCCCCGCCTGTCGCGCGATCGAAGGAACGCCGAAATTGAAGCCTAGCACAATTTTTTGTTATTCGGAAATAATATCTCATCTTCCCCCGGATCGCAGTCCGGGAGCCGCCAGGAACGACAAGTCCGCCGGTCCGCGCCGAAGAGGCGGCTCACGAACCCTTTTTTCCGCGGCCCGGCGGAACCGCCTTCTGGCGCTCGGCCAGGAACCCGGCAAGCTCGTTGCGCGCCGCGACGGTGTTTGGATGCATCGGCCCGCTGATGGTTTCGTGGATGGCGAGCGCGCGGCGATAAAGCCCTTCGGCCTCGTCGAAGCGATGCGTGACGCTCAGCAATTCCGCCAGGTTGTTCAACGCGACGGCCACCGTCGGATGATCGGGACCGAAGCACGCCAGCCTGATCTCGAGCGAACGCCGATAGAGCGGCTCGGCCTCGTCGAGGCGATTTGAGGTTCTCAGACACTTCGCCAGATTGTTGAGGCCGATGGCGACGCTGGGGTGGACAGGGCCGTAGCTCGCCTCGTGAATCGCCAGCGCGCGCCGCCGCAATGGCTCTGCTTTGTCGAGGCGGCCGGACTGCTCCAGGGCGGCGGCAAGATTGCCGAGACGAGTTCCGACCTTCGGATGATTCGGCCCGTCGCTCGCCTCGCTGATTGCCAGCGCGCGGCGAAAGACCTGTTCGGCTTCGTCGAAGTTTTTCGTCTCGTACAGCAATGTCCCCAGATTGTTGAGACGACTCCCGACCAGAGAATGATTCGGCCCGAAGTGCGCCTCGTCGATGGCGACGGCCCGGCGATACATCGGCTCGGCCTCGGCGCGCCGGTTGGTATACTGGAGCACAAGTGCGAGATTGTTGAGACTCTGGGCGACATCCGGATGGTTCGGCCCCAGGCTTTTGATCCTGATCGCGAGGGCCCGGCGCTGGAGCCGTTCGGCCTCATCGAGGCTATTTCTCTTGCGGACAAGCTCCGCGAGATTGTTGAGGACTGTCCCGAGTCTCGGATCTTCGGGCGGCAGGGTCGCCTCGGCCAACGCCAGCGATCTGCGCATCAGGCGCTCCGCGTCGCCGTAGCGCGCCTTTTCGTCGAGGAGAGAGCCGAGCCGATTGAGGACTTTCCACGTGGGTTCGGCGATCCCCGCCTCGTCCGACCGGGCCGCGACCGCGAGCGCATGCGGCGCGAGCGGGTCGAGGATCGGCCAGCTTCGGACGTCGTAGGCATCGCCGACGAACGCCGCGTTGACCCAATCGAGCGCCTCCCGAAGCACCGCGGCGC
>CAVPXF010000016.1:0-305349 GCA_963709655.1 uncultured Alphaproteobacteria bacterium | reverse complement strand
AGCCATAGCCGCTCTGGCGGCGCTTGCGCAACCGACCCGGCTCGACGTGTTCCGGCTGCTGGTCGCGCGCGAGCCCGAAGGCGTTCCGGCCGGCGAGCTGGCGCGCCTGATCGAAGCGCCCCAGAACACCATGTCGACGCATCTCGCCGTTCTTTCGCGCGCAGGCCTGATCGTCGGCGAGCGACAGAGCCGTTCGATCATCTATCGCGCCAACCTCGACCGCTTCCGGGAGGTCACGCTGTTTCTGCTCAAAGACTGCTGCGGCGGGCGCGCCGACTTGTGCGCGCCGCTGATCGCCGACCTCACCCCATGCTGCCCACCCAAGGAGGCTGCTCATGGCTGAGCGTATGTTCAATGTCTTGTTCCTGTGCACCGGCAATAGCGCGCGTTCGATCCTCGCGGAGAGCATCCTGAGGAAGGTCGGCGCGGGGCGCTTCCGCGCCTTCTCGGCCGGAAGCCACCCCAAAGGCGCCGTCAATCCTTTCGCCGCTCAAGGTGCTTGAAAGCCTCGACTACCCGACCGACGGCCTGCGGTCGAAAAGCTGGGACGAATTCGCGGCCCCCGGCGCGCCCGTGATGGATTTCGTCTTCACGGTCTGCGATACGGCCGCCGCCGAAGTGTGCCCGGTCTGGCCGGGCCAACCGATGACGGCCCATTGGGGCATTGAGGATCCTGCCGCGGTCGAGGGAACCGATATCCAGAAGGAGGCGGCGTTCGTCCTGGCGACCCGCTATCTCAAGAACCGGATCTCCATCTTCACGAGCCTGCCGATCAGGAGCCTCGACAAGATGGCGCTGAACGCGAAGCTGCGCGAGATCGGCCAGCTTGAAGGCGCGACAAAGCCGAGGCCGGAGGTCGCGTGATGGATGTCATCATCTATCACAATCCCGCCTGCGGAACGTCGCGCAACGTGCTCGCGATGATCCGCAATTCCGGGGTCGAGCCGCACATCATCGAATATCTCAAATGTCCGCCGACGCGGTTGCTCCTGACGCAACTGCTCGATCGCGCAGGGCTGACCGTGCGCCAGATCCTGCGGGAAAAAGGCACGCCCTTTCACGACCTCGGCCTCGGCGATCTGTCGCTTTCCGACGACGCGCTGCTCGACGCCATCGGCGCGCATCCGATCCTGATGAACCGGCCGCTCGTCGTGACGCCGAAGGGCGTGCGCCTCTGTCGCCCCTCCGAAGAGGTTCTCGATTTGCTGCCGCCGCAACGCGGCCAATTCATCAAGGAAGACGGCGAGCGCGTGATCGACGATCACGGCCGGCGCGTCGCGACGGCATAGGAATTCCTCAATGTCTCTGTTCGAACGCTATCTCACTGTTTGGGTCGCCCTGTGCATCGTCGCGGGCGTCGTCCTCGGCCATCTGGCGCCAGGCGTATTTCATGCGATCGGCGCCGCGGAAATCGCCAAGGTCAATCTGCCGGTGGCGGCCCTGATCTGGCTCATGATCGTTCCCATGCTGATCAAGATCGACTTTGCCGCGCTCGGCGAAGTCCGTCAGCACTGGCGCGGCATCGGCGTGACCCTGTTCATCAATTGGGCCGTCAAGCCGTTCTCGATGGCGGCGCTCGGCGCGTTCTTCATCGGCTATCTGTTCCGGCCCTATTTGCCGGCCGATCAGATCAGCTCCTATATCGCCGGCCTGATCATTCTCGCCGCCGCGCCGTGTACGGCGATGGTGTTCGTCTGGTCGAACCTGACCCGGGGCGAACCGCATTTCACGCTCACCCAGGTCGCCCTGAACGACACGATCATGGTGTTCGCTTTCGCGCCGATCGTCGGCCTGCTGCTCGGCCTCTCTGCGATTACCGTTCCGTGGAATACGCTGGTGCTTTCGGTCATCCTCTACATCGTCGTGCCGGTGATCGTGGCGCAGCTCGTGCGTCGGCGTGTGCTGGCGACCGGCGGGCCGGAGGCGCTCTCGCGCCTGCTTGCGACGCTGCAGCCCATATCGTTGCTCGCCCTGCTGGCGACGCTGGTGCTGCTGTTTGGTTTCCAGGGCGAGCAGATCATCGCCCAGCCGCTCATCATTCTGATGCTGGCCATTCCGATCCTGATCCAGGTCTATTTCAACGCGGGGTTCGCCTATCTGCTAAATCGCACTCATGGGCGAGCAGCATTGCGTCGCTGGCCCCTCCGCGCTGATCGGGGCCAGCAACTTTTTCGAATTGGCGGTGGCCGCCGCGATCAGCCTGTTCGGCTTCAATTCGGGCGCTGCGCTCGCGACCGTCGTCGGCGTGCTGATCGAAGTGCCCGTCATGTTGTCGGTCGTCTGGATCGTCAACCGGTCGAAGGGCTGGTACGAAAGCGGCGTGAAGTCTGCCGCGCGTCCGATGGCGTCGGCAGCGAAAGGCCGATGAAAGCGGATGATCCCTTAACCGGGGTGATGGCTCAGATCGGACATTGGCGGTGTCGAAGGCTGGCGGTCCCCGCCGGCGCCAGTCATCGCCCCGAGCGAGCCTCGAATTCGATGTAGGCGATCCCGCCCAACCCCGCGAGTAGCCCCGCGAGCGGCGACATGCTTGGCGGTCCGACAAACCAATAGTGGCCGACGCCAGCCGCCAACCCGACGATGCACTCAACTTTCCATGGCGCGCTGGTCTGCTCCGACCACGAGGACGAGCGCGGCGATCGCTCCAAAATGCGAATGTCATCGTTCTGTTGCAGCCGCAAGCCATGAATTTTCTGTCATGACGGAGTGCGGCGCCGGGCCTTGAGGCCCTATCGCTCAGCGAATAGCATGTCTGCGTCGGTAAATTTTAGAAGGGGCTGAGCAATGGTCGATGTCGCCGCGCGAAAGATGCCTAACCGACCAAACACCAAAACCGTTCAGGAATATATAGACGAGTTGCCCGTATGGTCGGACGGCACTTCGCTCAAATCCACGCCGATGACGGGCATGCAGTGGCGGATTTGGACGCTCGCCGCGTTCGGCAAGTTCTTCGAGGGCTTCGTCGTGTTCATGGGCGGCGTGTCGCTGCCGCTAATCGCCCGCCAATTCCATTTGGCCGACGCCGAGAAAGGTCTCGTCACCTCAGCGAGCCTGTTCGGCATCTTGCTCGGCACCATCCTGCTCGGTGGGTTATCCGACTATTTCGGCCGCAAGCTTATGTTCATCGCGGAGATGATCATCTTCTGCATGTTCCTTACGCTGCTGATCTTGGTTGGGAACTTCATTTCCCTGGTCATCTGCCTCGTCGGCATCGGCATGGCGCTGGGCTGCGACTACCCGACTGCGCACATGATCATCTCAGAAAACATCCCGAGCGTCTCGCGCGGTCGACTCGTGCTCGGCGCATTCGCCTTTCAGGCGATCGGCGCCATGTGCGGGATCATCGTCGGCGCCGTGGTGCTTGTGCTCGACCCGAGCATCGACGCCTGGCGCTGGATGTATGCGACCGCGCTGGCGCCGGCCATCCTTATCACCATCGGCCGCTTTTTCATCCCGGAAAGCGCCAACTGGTTGATCGTGCGGGGCCAGCACGAAAAGGCCGAACAGGCTGTGTCGCGCCTCCTCTACCGTACGCCGGTCTACCCCGAGAAAGTGACGCTGACGCGCCATGTCGCCGATGAGGCGAGCGCCTCGAAAGCGTCATTCTTCGCGCTTTTCAACGCAAAGAATCTGCCGCGCCACCATCTTCTCATCCGTGCCGTGGCTGTTTCAGGATCTCGGCACTTACGGCATCGGCGTCTTCACCCCGACCCTGATCGCTGCCGCTCTCGGCAGCGGGCCGGACAAGATCCGCAGCCCCGCTGACCTGATCGCGAGCGGCATCCATTCGGCCGAGGCCGCGGCCCTGACAACCTCGCTATTGATCGTCGGCATCGCCTTCGCAATCTGGTTGTCCGATAGCTTAGGACGCATCCGCCTGCAGATCTTCGGCTTCCTCGGCTGCGCGGTCGGACTGGGTATCGCCTCCATGTCCATCGACGCGGAAGGCGCGCTCAGGCTTTACCTCATCATGGCCGGCGTGATGCTGTTCAACTTCATGACAAATCTCGGCCCCAACGCGCAAACCTACCTCCTTGCCGGGGAGGTGTTCCCGACTGAAGTGCGCGGCATGGGCGCCGGCTTCGCGGCGATGATCGGCAAAGTCGGCGCAGTCGCCACCACGTTTGGCTTCCCGCTCCTGCTCGCCAGCATCGGCACGCGCTCGCTGCTTTACATCCTGGTCATCAGCTCGGTGTTGGGCGCTGTCGTGACCTGGATGTTCCGCATCGAAACCACTGGCGTGAACCTCGATACGCATCGGCCGCTGAACAGACAAGAACAGGAGACGCCAGTCGTGAAAATCAGACTTCGCCACATGCTCGGCGGGGGCGCCATCGCCTTTGTTCTCGCGGCGGTGCCAATGGCGCATGCGGCCGACATCGCTCTCAAGGAATCCGGCTCGACCCTGCTCTATCCGCTGTTCCAATCTTGGATCGCCGGCTACAAGGCCGTCGCTCCCGATATCGATCTGACCGCTCAGCCGACCGGCTCCAGCGCCGGCAACCAGGCGGCGATCGAAGGCACGGCCACCATGGGCGCCTCCGATGCCTATCTCTCCGACGAGGTCGCGGCGCGACATCCGAATATCCTCGAGATCCCGCTCGCGATCTCCGCCGTGGCGATCAACTACAACCTTCCGGGTCCGAACGGCGCGAACCTTAAACTCGATGGTCCGACGATCGCCGCGATCTATTCCGGCGCCGTCACGACGTGGGATGATCCTGCGATCAAAGAGATGAACCCAGGCGTGACGCTCCCGCACCACGCGATCATCCCGGTCCGCCGCGCCGACGGGTCCGGCACGACGTTCGTCTTCACCCAGTTTCTCGACTTCTCGGCGCAAAAGTGGGAGGACAATCCAGGCTTTGGCGAGATTGTCGCGTGGCCCGCCGTCGCCGGGGAAAAGACCGGAGACGGCAATGAAGGCGTGCTGCAGGCAGTCGCCGCCACCCCCTATGCAATCGGCTATTTGGGCACGAGCTATGCCGACCAAGTCGCTAAAGCCGGTCTCGGCGTCGCCTTGATCGAGAACCAGGCCGGTAAGTTCCTGCTCCCAACACCGCAAACGATAGCCGACGCCGCTGCCGAACTTGATCCGCGCACGCCGCCCTACGAGCGCATCAGCCTTGTCTATGCGCCAGGCGACAACAGCTACCCTCTGATCAATTACGAATACGCCGTCGTGTCGAAATCGCAACCTGACGGCGCGACCGCCAGCGCGGTCCGCGCCTTCTTGCGGTGGGCGATCTCGGCGACCGGAGGCAACAACGAGAAATACCTAGGGCCTGTCGGCTTCATCCCGCTGCCGGACTTCATCCGCGGACTCAGCGAAGCGCAAATCGACAAAATCCAATAGGGCGCGCCGCCCCGCCCCTCAGGCCGCCATCGCGGCCTTGAGGTTCTCGTCGACCTTGTCGAGAAAGCCGCTGGTCGAGAGCCACCTTTGATCCGGCCCCACGAGCAGCGCGAGGTCCTTGGTCATATAGCCGGCCTCGACCGTCCCGACGCAGACCCTCTCCAAAGTGGCGGCGAACCTGGCGAGGTCCTCGTTGCCGTCGAGCTTGGCGCGATGCGATAAGCCGCGGGTCCAGGCGAAGATCGAGGCGATCGAGTTGGTCGACGTCTCGCGGCCCCTTTGGTGCTCGCGGTAGTGGCGGGTCACGGTGCCGTGCGCCGCCTCCGCTTCGACGGTCTGCCCATCGGGGGTCATCAGCACGCTGGTCATGAGGCCCAGCGACCCGTAGCCCTGCGCCACCGTGTCCGACTGCACGTCGCCGTCGTAGTTCTTGCACGCCCAAACATAGCCGCCCGACCATTTGAGGGCCGAAGCGACCATGTCGTCGATCAGCCGATGCTCATAGATGATGCCGAGGCTGGCGAATTTCGCCTTGAACTCGTTCTCGTAAACCTCCTGGAAGATGTCCTTGAATCGCCCGTCATAGGCCTTGAGGATCGTGTTCTTGGTCGACAGGTAGACCGGATACTTGCGCATCAGGCCGTAGTTCAGCGACGCGTGGGCGAAATCGCGAATCGAGTCGTCGAGATTGTACATCGACATGGCGACGCCGGCGCCGGGGTACTTGAACACTTCCTTCTCGATCACCGTCCCGTCGTCGCCCTCGAATCGGATGGTCAGCCGTCCCTTGCCGGGGACCCTGAAATCGGTGGCGCGATACTGGTCGCCGTAGGCGTGGCGGCCGATGACGATCGGCTGAGTCCAGCTTGGCACCAGCCGCGGCACGTTTTTGCAGATGATCGGCTCGCGGAAGATCACGCCGCCGAGGATGTTGCGGATCGTGCCGTTCGGGCTCTTCCACATCTCCTTGAGATTGAACTCCTGAACGCGCGCCTCGTCGGGCGTGATGGTGGCGCATTTGACGCCGACGCCGGCGGCCTTGATGGCGTGCGCGGCGTCGATCGTCACCTGATCGCCGGTGGCGTCGCGATGCTCGATCGAGAGATCGAAATACTGCAGCTCGACGTCGAGATAAGGATGGATGAGCTTGTCCCGGATCAACTGCCAGATGATCCGGGTCATCTCGTCACCGTCCAGCTCGACAATCGGATTGACGACCTTGATCTTGGACATCGGCGAGGTTTCCTCAAGGGGATAGTGGAGAACGATCCCTATAGCATCGCCTTTCCGGCCGTCATAGGTCTGCTTTCGGCGACCCGTCGCGGCCGGCGCCCAAAGCGCTGGACAAGGCCGGGGATTTGTCTGTAAGTTCACATGTGTTCATATTTCCGGGCCGTTCGCGAGGAGGGCTTCCCTGATTTCGAGCCCCGTCGTTTTTGTCCATGGCCTGTTCACCACACCGCAAATCTGGGAAGACTGGCTGCCGCGGTTCGCCGCGCGAGGCTACGACGCTGTCGCCCCGGCCTGGCCGGGCTGCGAGCGCCTGCCCGCCGAAGAACTGCGCGCCGCCGGGCCGGATCCGGCGCTTGCCCACGTGACCTTCGCCGATCTCGTCGCGCAATTCGGCGCCGCAATCGAAGCCCTCGGACCCGACGCGGTCGTCGTCGGCCATGGGATCGGCGGGCTCGTCGCCCAGCTTCTCGTCAACCGCGGCGCCGTCGCCGCCGGCGTCGCCCTGCATTCCGCCTCGCCGCGCGCGACATTTCCGGTGAGCCGGCGTGCCTGGCGCCTGTTCGGCGGCCGGGCCGCGGCCTCGTCTTCGCTCGCGCTGAGCTTCGAAGACTTTTCCGCGTTCGTCGGCAACGCCCTGCCGCCCGACCAGCAGGCGGCGGTCTTCGATCGCTACATCGCGCCCGGCGCGCCCCGGGTCGCGCGCGAGGCCCGTAGCGCCGCCGCGTCCATCGACTTCGCCAGGCCGCATCCCCCTCTCCTGCTGACCGCGGGCGTCCTGGATCGCGCCGTTCCGCCGAGGCTCGCCTTCGACGATTTTTCTCGCTACCGGCAGCCCGGGGCGATAACCGATTTCCGCGCGTTCGACGGTCGCGGCCATATGGCCGTCGTCGAGCCCGGCTGGGAAGAGATCGCCGATCTTGTCGTTCATTGGCTCGACGCACTGCGACAATAAAGCCCGGGCCGGCCGCTTGGCGCGCGGCCTCGAGGGGCAGAGCGGCCGGATGTCGGGGCCATGCGGGCGAACCAGGCGCGGCGCGCGGGCGTTCGCGTTCGCGCTCGCCGGCCTCATCTGCGCGGCCTCCGGACGGGCGCTCGCGGAGCCGCATGAGCCGGCAAGCGACAATGCGCTCGCGGTCCTGTGCGGCATCGTCGAGGACTCCGCCAAGGCCGAGGGCCTGCCGGTCAATTTCTTCACCCGTCTCATCTGGCGGGAGAGCGCGTTCCGGCCCGGCGCGGTGAGCCCGGCGGGCGCCCAGGGCGTCGCCCAGTTCATGCCGGAAACCGCGGCGGAGCGCGGCCTCGCCGACCCGTTCGATCCGGCCTCCGCCATCCCCGCCTCCGCCAAGCTGATTGCCGACCTCGCAGAGCGCTTCGGCAATCTCGGCCTCGCGGCCGCGGCCTACAACGCGGGACCGACCGCGGTCTCGAAATGGCTCGCCGGAACGGGCGACGTGCCGTTCGAGACCGAGGCCTATGTGCTGGGGATCACCGGCCACGACGTCGAGGAGTGGCGCGCTCCGATCCCGCCGGCCTCCTCGGCCCCGGGCCCGGTCGAGCCCTGCGTCGTCGCCATCGCCAAGTTCAGGGTCGAGCGCGGGCCTCAGGGCGCCCCGGTCGTGTCGGGCCTGTTCGCGCCCTGGGGAGTCCAACTCGCGGCCAGCTTCAGCAAGGATTCCGCGCTGCGCGCTTTCGCCCGGGCCCGGCAAACTTACGCGAGCGTGATCGGCGACATGCAGCCGTTCGTCCTCGGCTCCGTGCTCAGGAGCCGGGGCTGGCGGCCGTTCTATCGCGTCCGCCTGCCGGCCCAGACCGGCGGCGAAGCCAAGAGGCTGTGCGACAAGATTCAGGCGGTCGGCGGCGCGTGCGCGGTGCTGAGAAGCTGACTCGGAGGGGCGGCGTCGCGTCGCGCTCAAGCAGAGGCGCCGGCAGTCCCTTCTCCCCGCTTTAGCGGGGAGAAGGCTAGGATGAGGGGCGGGGCGAGAGCGCCGCGGCCAATCGCCCAGGCCCCTCACCCCGACCCTCTCCCCGCAAGAAAGCGGGGAGAGGGGGTCACACACGCGAAACGTATGTCACCCGGTCGCGCGCCCGACGCGATCGAGCTCGGAGAACTCCTCCTCGCTCAGCTTGATCGCCGCCGCGCCGACGTTCTCCTCGAGATGGGCGACCTTGCCGGTGCCGGGAATGGGCAGCATGACCGGGCTGCGCATCAACAGCCACGCGAGCGCGATCTGGCCCGGGCTCGCCTTGTGGGCGCGGGCGACGGCGTCGAGCGTCGACCCCTTGCGGGCCAGTTCGCCGGCGTTGAGCGGGAACCACGGAATGAAGCCGATGCCGTGACCGGCGCAATAGTCGAGCGCCGCTTCGCTCGATCGGTCGGCGAGGTTGTAGCGGTTCTGCACCGTCGCGACCGGGAAATATTTCGACGCGGCTTCGATCTCCGCCACGCTCACTTCGGAGAGGCCGGCCGCCCGGATCACGCCGTCCGCGATCAGCGTCTTGATCGCATCGAACTGCTCAGCCGCGGGCGCCTTCGAATCGATCCGGTGGAGCTGCCACAGGTCGATCGAGTCCACGCCGAGCCGCCAGCGGCTCTTATAGGCCTGCTGGATCAGATATTCGGGCCGGCCAAGCGGGATCCAGACGTTCGGACCGGTACGGGCGAGACCGCCCTTGGTCGCGACCCTGATCGACCCGTAGGGGTGCAGCGCCTCGCGGATCAGGCTCTCCGAGAAATCGGGCCCGTAGGAATCGGCGGTGTCGATGAAATCGACGCCGAGCTCGGGGAGGCGCTTCAGCGTCCGGATCGCCTCGGCCCGGTCCTCGGGCGGTCCCCAGACGCCCTTCCCGACAATGCGCATCGCGCCGAAGCCGAGCCGATTGACCTCAAAGGCCCCTCCGATGCGGAGACGTCCGGATTGCGAAGCGTTGGTCATGCGAGGCTCCTGATTGGTTTTTTAGCCGCTTCAGGGCCAGCGGGCCTCAGGCGGCATCGAGGAGAGGATGGAGGCGACATTGCCTCCCGTCTTCAGGCCGAAGATCGTACCGCGATCGTAGAGGAGATTGAACTCGACATAACGGCCGCGGCGGACGCATTGGTCCTCACGTTCGCGCGAGGTCCACCGGCGATCCGCGTTCCGCCGCACGATCTCGGAATAGACGGCGACAAAGCTCTCGCCGACGTCGCCGACGAAGGCAAAGTCGGCGTCGAACGCCGAATTGCCGGGATCGCCGGCGCTGTTGAGATGGTCGAAGAAGATTCCGCCGATCCCGCGCGGCTCGTTGCGGTGCTTCGAGAAAGAAATATTCGTCGCACCATGCCTTGAAACGCGGCCAGTCGGCGACTTCGGGTGGCGGCCGCAGGCCTCGCGCATCGCCGTATAGAACAAAACCGCATCCGGGTCGGTCGGGACGCGCCGCTCGTCGAGCATCGGGGTCAGGTCCGCCCCGCCGCCGAACCAGGTCTTCGTCGTGCGCACGAGCCGCACGTTCATGTGCGACCGTCGGGACGTGCGGGCTCCAGGGATGGGCGATCACCGAGACGCCGGCCGCCCAGAAGCGCGGGTCGTCGGCCGCGCCCGGGATCTGCGTGGCGAACTCGGCCGGAAACGCGCCGAACACGGTCGAGCAATGCGCGCCCATTTTCTCGAACAGCCGTCCGCGCAGCATCGCCATCGAGCCGCCCCCGCCGGGGCCGCCGCTCGCGTCGGTGCGGCGCCAAGGCTCGATCGTGAAGCGGCCCGGCTCGCGCGCCGGGTCGACGCCGAAAAACTCGCGCTCGAGTCCCTCCATCGCCGCAACGATCCGCTGCTGCAGGCCGCCGAACCACTCGGCCGCGCGCGCGAGGCGCGGATCGGCGCCGGCGGGGTCGCGGGTTTCCATCATTCGCCCCGCACCCGCTTCAGCATCCGCTCGACATGGGCGATCGGCGTCTCGGGCAGGATGCCGTGGCCGAGGTTGAAGATGTGGGCGCGGTCGGCAAAGCCGGCGAGCACGCGGTCCACCCCCTGATCGAGCGCCGCGCCGCCCGCGATGAGGGCCAACGGGTCGAGATTGCCTTGCAGCGCGACGGGTCCGGGGAGGGCTGCGACCGCGGCGGCGGGTTCTACGCCAGTGTCGAGGCCGATCGCCGCGATCCCCTCGAGGCCGGCGAACTTGGAAAGCTGCGTCGCCGCGCCGCGCGGGAAGGCGATCACCGGCGTCCCCGGCGCCCTGGCTTTCACTTTGGCGATAAGCGCTTCGACCGGCGCGAGGCACCAGCGCTCGAACTCGGCCGGCGGCAGCACGCCGGCCCAGGAATCGAAAATCTGCACCGCCTCTGCGCCTGCCGCGATCTTGCGGAGGAGATATTCGGCCGAAGCGTCGACGAGCCGGTCGATCAGGGCGGCGAAGAGGGCCGGCTCGCGATAGGCGAAAAGGCGCGCCGGCGCCTGGTCGGGCGTGCCACGTCCAGCGATCATGTAGCTCGCCACCGTCCACGGCGCGCCGCAGAAGCCGATCAGCGCCACGTCGCCGGGGAGCGCGGTTTTGACCCGGTCGATCGTCTCGAACACCGGCGCAAGCCTCGTCCAGTCCGGCTCGCGCCGCAGGCGCTTAAAACCCTCGGCGTCGCCGATCGGGTCGAGCCGCGGCCCCTCGCCGGTCTCGAAGGTCACGCTCTGGCCGAGGGCTTCCGGGACCACCAAAATATCGGAGAACAGGATCGCCGCGTCGAAGCCGAAACGGCGGATCGGCTGGAGGGTCGCCTCGACCGCGAAGGCCGGCGTGTAACAGAAATCGAGAAAGCTCGCGGCCCGCGCCCGGATCTCCCGGTATTCCGGCAGGTAGCGCCCGGCCTGGCGCATCAGCCACACCGGCGGCCGCGCCTGCCGCTCGCCGGCGAGGGCGGCGAGGAAGGGTTTTGCGGGGTTCGTCGACGTCATGGGGCAGGCCCTCATCCGGCCCTTCGGGCCACCTTGCCCCCGAGGGGGAAGGGTCCCCTCTCCCCTGGGGAGAGGGTGTCGCCGAAGGCGACGGGTGAGGGGGAACTAGCGCGAACCCTGCCGCCTCGGCAAGCGACCGCTACTCGGCCGCCTTCTTCATCTCCGGATAGACGCACGGCGCCATCTCTTTGGCGGCGGGGCGCTTGAGCGGAATGATCTTGGCCTCTTCGAAGGGGAGGTTCAGCGACGTCCACACATCGACCAGCGCCTCGACAAGGCCCGCGACCTGCGCCTCGTTGTGAGCCGGCGTCGGGGTGATGCGCAGCCGCTCGGTCCCCTTGGCGACGGTTGGATAGTTGATCGGCTGGATGTAGATGGCGTGCCGGTCGAGCAGCATCGCGCTCGCCGCCTTGCACTTCAGGGCGTCGCCGACGAACACCGGCACGATATGCGAGGGGTTGTCCATCACTGGAATGCCGGCGGCCTTGAGCGCATGCTTGGTGAGTTGCGCCATGTGCTGGTGTCGCTCGCGCTCGACGTTCGAGGCCTTGAGGTGGCGAACGGCCGCCGCGGCGCTCGCCGCGACGCTGGGGGGCAGGGTCGAGGTGAAGATGAACTGGGGGGCGTAGCTGCGCACCGCGTCGATGACCGCGGCGCTGGCCGCAATATAGCCGCCGAGCGAACCAAAGCCCTTGGCCAGCGTGCCCTCGATCACGTCGATGCGGTCGGCGAGCCCCTCGCGGTCGCTCAAGCCCCCGCCGCGCGGCCCATAGAGGCCGACCGCGTGGACCTCGTCGATATAGCTCATCGCCTGGTATTTTTCGCAGACGTCGAGGATGTCGGCGATCGGCGCGATGTCGCCGTCCATCGAATAGAGGCTCTCGAACACCACGAGCTTGGCGCGCTCGATGGGCTCGGCGGCGATGAGCGCCTCGAGATGGGCGACGTCGTTGTGGCGCCACACCTTCTTCTCGCAGCCGGCCCGCCTGACGCCCTCGATCATCGAATTGTGGTTCAGCGCGTCGCTGAGGATCAGGCAGTTCGGCAACAGGCTCGCGATCGTCGAGATGCCGGCGAGATTGGAGATCCACCCCGAGGTGAAGGCGAGCGCGGCGGGCTTGCCGTGCAGGTCGGCGAGCTCGGCCTCGAGCCGCACGATCGGATGATGGGTGCCGGAGATGTTGCGGGTGCCGCCGGCGCCGGCGCCGTGGGCGCGAGCCGCCTGGACCGACGCCTCGATCACGTCCGGATGCAGGCCCATGCCGAGATAGTCGTTGGAGCACCAGACGGTGACGTCGCGGGGCTTTTCCTCTTCGCCCTCGGGACGCCAAAGCGCCGTCGGGAACCGGCTGGCGTCGCGCTCGAGATTGGCGAAGGTCCGGTAGCGCTCTTCCGCCTTCAGGCGGTCGATCGCATCCGAAAAGCGCCGCTCGTAGTCCATAGTCTGCCTTTCTGATGGGCAGTCGGTTCGTGCCGCCGTCCGACCCTGCCCATTTCGGTATCCGCCCGTCGCCGCCTTGTCCAGTACGCTTTGGTAGCGCCGCCGCGGCGGAATGGCGCACTGAAAGGGCGGTCCCGGCGGGACGAACGTGTTTCCGGTTTGTGGCTTTTCATACTGCGAAATCGGATATTTTTCGTTCATGGAGAGGCCGCGCGGTCGATCGGCGAGCGGCCACGGACGGCAGCGCCGTCTCCGCGCTCGATCGCCGGCGGCGACCAGGCCGCGCCGTCAGCTTTCGTCCGACGACCATTTCGAGGTGAAGCCGGCCGGGCGCTCCGCCGGCATGCGGTAAAGATCGTTCCCGTCCTGGTCGATGAGGCCGGTCCGCAAGCGCCATGCGTCCCTTCCCGAATTCTTCAGGTTGCGCCGACGCGACGCCGGCGGAAGAAGGTTTCGACAATTCCTTGACAACATCAGAAATTAGTTATAATTTGATCCTGTCATTCAGAAATCGAGATCGCCTTTGTACGAGCCAACTCACGCGACACGGGGGAGGAGAGGCGTCGGCGGCTTTCCTCCACTGCGGGTCAGAGCGGGAGACGGTGGTTGGGGGTGTTGCCGGAGAATCGTAAATGGCGCCGCATCTCCTTGAAAACACTCGAAACCGAGTTGGAAATGGCAGGCCCCACGAGCTTGACCCGGGGATCAGGATGAGATTCTCGTCATGGCGACCCGGCTCGGGCATTGCGCCCGGAACCGAAAGGCGCCGCGACCCTCTGGAAAGTCTCGATTCGGGAGCCGGTCTGGCGCCGGTCCCATGAGTTGGCGCCGGCGCCCTGTCCCGTCAGGTCCGATAGCTCGGGTCGAGCCGGTCGAGCTTGCGCAGGACGCCCGGCCAGGCGAGCGCGCCGCCGAGGCCGCGGGTCACCTGAGCCGACTGGGCCCGGGCGCCGTCGAGGATCGGCTGCGGGATCGGGACCAATGTTCCCCCGCCCGTCTGCGCCATCACCTGGATCTCGCAGGCCCGCTGCAAAGTGAACATGGCGAGAAAGGCGTCGGGGATCGAGCGAGCGGCTGTCAGCAGCCCATGGTTGCGCAGGATGAGGAACGAATTCTTGCCGAGGTCGGCGACCAGCCGCGGCTTCTCCTCGTCGTTCAGCGCGACCCCCTCGTAATTATGGTAGCCGAGGCTGGCGAGCACGAAGATCGACTGCTGCGAGATCGGCTTGAGCCCCTCCTTCTGGCAGGAGACCGCGACGCCTGCGCTGGTGTGGAGGTGCAGGACGCACTGGGCGTCCTCGCGCGCGGCGTGCACGGCCGAATGGATGACGAAGCCGGCCGGATTGACGGCAAACGGGCTCTCCATGACTTTTGCGCCATCGAGGTCGACCTTGACGAGGCTCGAGGCCGTCATCTCTTCGAACAGCATCCCGTAGGGATTGATGAGAAAGTGGTGCTCTTTGCCCGGGAGGCGGGCGGAAATATGGGTGAACACCAGGTCGTCCCAGCCGTAATGGGCGACCATCCGGTAGCAGGCGGCGAGGTCGACCCGCATCGCCCATTCCTCGGCGCTGACCTTGTCCCTGACCGAAGGGGTTGTCACCCGGCCGGCTTGCGTCTCCAAGTCTTCTCCGTCCATGTCCTCTCCTCCCGTGGGTTTGTCGTTGGTCAGATCCTGTCCGCCAGAACCCCGTCGGGCAAGCTCCCCTTGAGCGTTCGCCCCGCCGCCCTCCCGAGTTCCGCGGCGTCGGCGGCGTTTCCCTCCGTCTCGATGTCGAAGCGCTCGGAGCCGTCGGTCCGCAGCACCTCGCCCCGGAAACGAAGGCGGCCCGCGGCGGCGCGCGCGAGACCCGCGATCGGCGTCCGGCACGAGCCTTCGAGCTCGGCCAGGAAGGCTCGTTCCGCCGCCAGCTCGGCCAAAGTCGGCGGGTCCGCGATTGCGCCGAGCGCCTCGAGCGTCCGGCTGTCGCTGCTGCGGGCGGTCAGCGCGATCGCCCCCTGTCCGACCGCCGGAAGGAAGGTTTCGAGGCTCAGGGGCGCGCGGGCGCGGTGGGCAAGGCCGAGACGCTTGAGCCCGGCCATGGCGAGCACCGTCGCCCCAATCGCGCCCGACTCGGCCTTGCGCAGCCGCGTCTCGACATTGCCGCGCAGGAGTTCGAGCCGGAGGTCGGGCCGCAGCCGCAACGCCTGCGCCTGGCGCCGCAGCGAGGCGGCGCCGAGGCTCGCGCCGCGAGGCAGGCTCTCGATCGAGGAGGCCGCGGCCGAAATCAGCGCGTCGCGCACGTCCTCGCGCGGCAGGAAGCCCGCGAGCGCAACGCCGTCGGGCAGCAGCGTCGGCAGGTCCTTGGCAGAATGGACGGCGCCGTCGATCTCTCCGGCGACGAGCGCGATGTCGATTTCTTTGGTGAACAAGCCCTTGCCGCCCGCCTCGGCGAGCGGCCGGTCCTGGATCGTGTCGCCGCTCGTGCGGATGACCTTGAGCGTGATCCGTTCGACCGCCCAGCCCAGCGCCTCGGCGAGGCGGCGCCGGGTCTCTTCGGCCTGCGCCAGCGCCAGCGGCGAGCCGCGCGTGCCGAGAACCAGCATTGGCGAGACGGTCATGGGCGGGGCCCGAGGCTTGGCATGGGCCTCTCTATTCGGGCAATCCCCGACGCTGTCAAATGCGGGACGTGGCCCGGTTCGCCCTGCGGCATCCCGTCGCGTTGACGGCGCCGACCTGGTCGCTCTATCGTCACTGCATCGCGCCAAGTACAGATGACTGGGCAATCAAGGCGCGGTCAAAAAATAAAAGGCGAGTTCGCAGCGCTTGCAGCAGTGGGCGAGCTCTTGTTGATGTGAAAGCGGCCGGGATACTGTCCCGGCCTTTTTGTTTTGGAGCTGCGATCTTAACCAGGCTGCATGCGTTTACCGGCATTTGCCTTTCGCTGGCTAATTGCGGACCGAGAGCCTGGCGAACCGTGGCGGCAACTTGGCCCGCGAGCGTCACGGCGTCGACGTGGCTTCCGGCTTCTCGCTGTCGGTCTCGTCGACCGCCCGGATGGACGGATTCGACCAGGGGCCGCTGATATCGAGGCTCAGATGGGGGGCGTCAGGCGGCGTCGCGCCCGCCGGCGCGGCCTGCGCGGCGTTGACCCGCAGCTTCCAGCTTTGGCCGACAAGATCGACGGCGCCCTGCAAATCGGCGCTGAGGCCCTGAGCGACAAGGGCGCCGTTCAGGACGTGGGCGACGCCTCCGCCGATCAGCAGGCTGACGCTCGCCTGGTCGAAAGCCGTGCCGCCGCTGCGCATGTCCTTGGTCACGTCGATCGGCCGCCGCTGGCCGCGGCGCAGCGCCTCTTCCAGATTGATCCCCGAAATGGCGCCGTCCTCCAGCGCGAACGAGGCGTCGCCGGAAAGTCCGGCGATCAGATCGGCCGGAGACGGGCCCTCGGTCTCGATCGCCAACTCGGCCGCTCCCTTGCCCGTCAGGTGGGGCCAGCCGAGATCCGACACGGCCGCGCCGAAATCCGCCCCGGTGACGCTCCCGCGCGCCCCGACGCGCAATGCGCCGTTGTCGCAGGCGAAGCGCAGCTCGCCTTTCGCGTGGCCGCCATAGGCCGTCGCGTCGATCAGACTCACGGTCAGCGCGCCGTCTCTCAGCAAAGCCGAGACGGCGACGTTGTCGAGACCGACGCCATAAACGTCCAGTCGGTCGGTGGACAGGCGCAGATCCAGGTCGAAGTCGGAGGGCGGCGCGGCGAGAAGGACGCTGCGGCTCCAGCCGCCGTCCGCCGCGAACGGCTCAAGGCGTCCAGGCGACGGAGGCGTCGACAAATGGGCGCTGTCGAGCGAGCCCGAAACCGCGAGTCGGCCTCCACTGCGCATGAAGCGCAGCGCGCCTTGAAGCGTCTGCCCGCCCGCCGTGATCGTCGCGTCGTCGAAGACGACATCTCCAGGCGTCGCCTTGACCGAGCCCGAGATCGCGACGTCCGCCGCCCCGAGGCGCAAAGATGGCGTGAAGCCAAACAGTCGGACCGCTTCCCCGAGCGTATGGGAAGAGATCGAAAGTTCCCCCGCGGCGCCGGGAGTCGCGCCGATTGTCAACGCTCCACTGAACCCCAGGTCGCCGAGCGCCGAAGCGATTGCGACGTTGAGCGAGCTCGCCATTCCACGCGCCGCCCGTTGCGGCGCGTCCAGCGAACCTGAAACGACCAGGGGAGCGCCGCGCCATACGGCCGACAGGTCGACGCTGAAGCGGGAGGTGAGCGACAGACCGTCAAGCCGCCCGCGCACGCTTTCGATCACGGTGTCGAACCCTTGCCTGCGACTCGTTACACGCACCACGCCGTCCGTCAGGCTGACGCTGCCAAGTGGCGAAAATCCCCGGATCGCGGCCAAGGCGTCGCGCGCGCCGAGGCGTCCGCCCGACGGCGGACGGTCGAGGTCCAACGTGATGGTCGGCGCGAAGAGGGTGAGATGCGTCGGCGCGACCCGACCCAGCAAGAGCTCGATCGGCGACAGGTCGATCTCCGCGTCCGGGGCCGAGACGACGTTCGCAGCCGAGGCGTCCTCGAGCTTGGCTTCGACAATCCGCAGACTGGGCCACGGCAACGCGCTGAACGTGACCGTCTCGGGCGTGCTCCAGGTCAACCGGAGGGGCGCTCCGGGCGCCGCATTGAGGCTCGCAGCGACACGCGAAGGGGCGACCGGCCAACGCGCCGACCCAGCCGCTACGGCCGCCAGCGCGACAACGCCTGCCCAGATAGCGGCCCGACGCATCTTCATTCGCCTCCGCACGGACGCGCCGCCATGCCGTCCGAGGGCTTATACCGCCAAACGGTTTTCAAGGGAAAATACGCTGAAGGCGTCAGTTGAGACAGAACCCGCCGACCGCCATGGCCGGCGCCGCGATGCTTGCGGCGGCGATCGCCACGATGCCCAGGCCGACGGCGACCCGCGCTTTCGGGATTTGAGCGAATCGTCTGAACCGGGAAACGCCAAGGGCGACCGCCGTGACGGACGGCAAGGTTCCAAGGCCAAAACCCGCCATCACCGCCCCGCCGCGCCAGGCGCTGCCTGTCAGCATGGCGTAAAACAGCGCTCCATAAACCATGCCGCACGGAAGCAGCCCCCAAATAAGGCCGGAGGCGAATGCGCTCCTTTCGCCCATCGACGGCGCCGCCGAGGCGAACCGCAGCCTGCCGGCGATCGGCGCCGTCAGGCGATCGACAACCGCGAGCGAAGGCGCAAATCCCGCGACCGACAGCCCGATCCAGCCGAGCGCCACCGCGGCTGCCCATCGCATGACGAGAAAGGCTTGCGCGTGATCGAACGCGCCGTAGAACGTGGAACCGACTGCGCCAAGAGCCGCCCCGCCCGCAATATACATAAGGACACGGCCCGCGTGCGCCGCCATCAGAGCGCGCACCCGATCCGCCTCGCCCTCGCCGCGAGCGAAGGCAAACATCAGGCTCGAAGCGATTGCGCCGCACATTCCGGCGCAATGAAGGCTGCTCGCCAGCCCAAGCAGGAGCCCGCCGAGAAGCGTTAGACTATCGGGGGCCATGCGAGGCCAAACCTCCGACGGCGATCAATCCAGAAGAGCCACCTACCCCCGTTCCCCGGCTGAGGCAATGGCGTGCGAAGAAGTCGATAGAACCGACGCCTTGCGCATAATCCTACGGGTCGCCGCTCCAGCCCGCGAGAAGACGGGGCAGGGCGCCGATATCGTCGATGATATAATCCGCGTGAGGCTCGAGCGCGGACCGCTCGGCTGGGCCGGAGAGAACTGCGACCGCGACCGCGCCGGCTGCGCGGGCCGCAGCGAGATCGTGCAGCGAATCGCCGACCATGACGACGCCCGACGGCGGCGTTCCGAGAAAATCGGCGAAGGCAAGCACCATGCCCGGGTCAGGTTTACCCCCGTGACCCGAATCGTATCCGGCGACGAAATCGACGTAGGCCGCGATGCCGAGCGCTTCGATCTGGCGCCGGGCGCTCCGCTCGGAATTGTTCGTCGCGACGCCAAGGCGAAGGTTCATGGCGCTAAGCGCCGAGAAGACCGCCACCGGCTCGTCGATCGGGGTGAGAGCCTTCAGCGACTCCGTCGCCGAAAGCGCGTCGATTTCCGACTTCAAGACATCGAGGTCCGAGCGCCCGAGCGCATCCGCCCAGCGCGCCCCATAGTCGGCCGTTGAACCGGCGACGAGGGGCGACGATTCGAGAAAGCTCTTCGTCTCGACTGAATAATGAAGCGTTTCCGCTTGGGCTTTCACCAGCGCCTGGTTTCCGGCGGCAAGCGCGTGAATGATCGCAAAGACCGCCGGCCCCCAGGTCAAATGAAAGTCGATCAGCGTCCCATCCTTGTCAAACAAAACGCCGGCGAATTGGGTCGGGGGGACGAGCGGCAACGCGACCTCCTGGCGCCCTTGGCGGCCAGAATTCGAGAATCTGACTATTAATCTCCTCTTAACGGCTTTCCCCCAAGCTCGCGTGACAAACGCGCAAAGGCGCGTCGATGTTCTCCGCAGGAGGGCGGACGGCGATGCGGCACGATTTCGACGCGATCCCCGAAGCGGCAAACCAGCGCGACGGCGTCGGTTCGATGCTGACCCACATCTATCACGACATCGGCCTTGCCGCAGTCGCAGAGGCGCTCGGACTGATGACGGCTGAATTCGACGCGGATTTGGCGCAGTCGATCGAGCGCGGCGGGTACTATCTCATTCCGAGCGTCCCAAGCGCGCGGATCGAAATGGCGGCCTGACGCTTTGCCGCTCAGGCCCGGTCAGCAGCCGACTTTCCAGCCATAGAACAGGACGGTCGGATCGACGTCCACGACGTCCGACGCCTGCAGGCGTCCAGGGACGCGGCGCCTGAGGCGGCGCGACCCGCATCCATTTCGCCCGCGGCCCCGCCGCCGCGCGTGCGGCGCCCGGCAGCAAAGTTCCGCGACGCCGACCCAGACAGGGGTATCGGTCGATTCGGTCCGACCGGCCAAGGCCGGAAGGCGCAGGAACGCCACCCACCCGCGCCACTGCGCTTCGATCGCGACAAGATCCTCGCCGTCGCCGAGCGGCACCGACAGGTCGGGGTCGCGATGCGCCAGTCTAACCTCGTAATGAAACCGGCCGTCCACAAGCCCGGTGATCCGCAACGCCACGCCGCGATAGGCGCGCGGCTCGACCCGGATCGCCATCGAAACGCCGCCGACGACGCGTCGGATCGTGATGCCCTCGCGCGCGATGTCGACAACCCGTCGGCGATTGTCCGACCGGGGATCGCAGGCTTCGATCCGGATGTAGTCCGAGGCTTTGAGAGGCGATGTCACAATCGTATCCGCTGGTTGGCTGACCACGCGGGAACTCTGCCTCCGCTCCCTTGATCGAGAGCCTAACGCGCGTGGTTAAGGCGCGTTTAAGGGACTGATTCCGAATGCCTTTCAGGTCTCTTGGCGAGCGAACGCTAACGTCGATCGCTCAAAATTGAATCGTTGGCGAGATCTCGTTTACCGTCTTGATGAAGAGCCCCAGGGCTACGCCGCCGACGACTCGTCTCCCCGGTCAAGCTCGCCGAGATCCTCGTCCTTTCGCGCCGCGCGACCGCGATTCGGCTTTCTGCGCAGGCGATGGCGGGCTTCCAGGGCGGCCAGCGCCAGCGCCCGGAACGGAGCGGCGAGCCCGTTGAGGCGATCAACTCCTGCAACCGCCCGTTCGCCGCGCGTCAATTCGCGATCAAGCTCGGCCATCGTCTTCGACAGGCCGGGGTCGTCGTCATCCAGCCACACCGCGACGATCCGCGCCCAGGCGAGCGCCAGGCCCTGAAGCTTGATCGCTCCCGCTGCGCCGTCCTCGAGCTCGATCCCCGCCGCTTCAAGCATGAAGCGCATCGACCCGGTCACGACCTGATTCATCGCGAGCATGGCGCTCGGCTCGCGCCTGAGCCACGCGTTCGTCTCCTTCAGACCCTCCCGATAGGGCGCCATCGACTCGAGACGGCGCATGAGAACGTCGAACAGCCGCTCGCGCGGGTTCTCGTCGGCGAGGCCCTCGCCGCTTTGAGTCAGCACGGCGCGGTCTATGCGGCGAGAAAAGGCCGCCAGCACGGCGCCCTTTGACGGGAAGGAATCGCGGAAATCGGCGAGCGTTACGCCAGCTTCGTCGCAAATGTCTCGAATCGAGAGGTCCTCGAACTGGCGTTCGCCCGCAAGCTTCATTAACGCATCGACGATCTTGCCGCGCGCATCGGACGGTTTCGCCTCGCTTTTCGCCTTGGTCGCCATGAATTTCTCCCGAATACTTCGATGAATTTAGCCGCTGACGATCTCGAAACCAAGCGTCGGTCGGAAGGTTGCGGGCGCAGAAATGCGTCCGCCCGTGGAAATCGGCGCCATCCGGACAGGAAGTGACGCCGCAACCGCTTGAAAACGTTAAAGACCATCGCGAAAACGGCGAAAACGCCGGCGCCCGACGACACTCGCTGGGCGAGGCCGAACGATCCTCATCGGAGGTCTGTTGTCGCGACCCACCATCCCGGGCGCTCGGCGGCAACACGCGCATGCGCCCGCCTCGCGGCTTCGAGCGTTTCGAACAGCCCGAAGCACGTCGCGCCTGATCCAGACATTCTCGCCACGATAACCTCGGGCACGTGTTTCAGCGCCTCGAGCACATCGACGATCGAAGGCAAAATCGACCTGGCGGCCATTTCCAGGTCGTTGACGCCGGAGACGAGCGATTCGAGCGTCACGGACGACGCCCCTTCGGGCGGAAGCGGCCGGCGTCCTGGCGTATCCGAATAGAAGCCGCGCTCCAGCCCGAGCGCGGCGAAAACGTCCCGTGTCGCGAGAGCCTGGCGCGGATTGACGAGCACCGCAAAAAGCGACGGCAGTCCGACCGGCGTCCCGAGCCGATCGCCGACGCCGCTCATCACGCGGGCGCAAGCCGAAACACAGACCGCAACGTCCGATCCCGTCTCCAAGGCGGCCGCCTGCACACGTTCGTCCGATAGCGACACGCCGTTCGCTTCGGCGAGCGCGCGAATGCAGGCGGCGGCGTCGGACGAGCCGCCCCCAAGCCCGGCGGCGGCAGGCAGTCGCTTGATCAAATGAAACCTGCCCGTCAAAGCCCCTGGAATTCGGGCGGCGAAGGCGCGGGCGGCGCGCGCGACCAGATTGTCCTCGAGGGGGCCCGTGTCCTGGGCGGCGGGGCCCTCGACAACGAGCTCAAACCGTCGGCCGGGCGAAAGTCCGAGCCAGTCCGATTCGCCGGCGAATGCCGTCAGACTCTCGATATCGTGAAAGCCGTCCAGCCGTCGCCCGACGACTTTCAATGTCAAGTTCAACTTTGCCGGAGCGCGATACCAGCGCATGAGGCTGGACGCTCGCCCTAGCCGCCGCTCGCCTTCGCTGTCGATGGGTCCTGGGGCGCCGAACCAGTTGGACCGGGATCGGGCAGCCCGAACTCGATCTTCTTCAGAATCGCCGGCAGGTCCTCCGGCTCCGGATTCATGTCTCGCGCATGATTCCATTGGAACCGCGCCTCAACCTTGCGATTGACGCGCCAATAGGCGTCGCCGAGGTGATCGTTCAGGACCGGGTCGGCCGGCTTCAGGTCGACAGCGCGTTCCAGCGTCTGCGTCGCTTCCGGATACTGCCCGAGCTTGAAGTGCGCCCAGCCCAAGCTATCGACGATGTAGCCGTCATTGGGCCGCAGTTCGACGGCGCGACGAAGCATCTTGAACGCTTCGTCAAGATTCACCCCCTGATCGACCCATGAGTAGCCCAAGTAGTTGAGGACAAGCGGCTGATCTGGATAAAGTTCCAACGCTTTCTTGAAATCCTCCTCTGCCTTCGGCCACTCCTTCGCCCGCTCAAAACAAATGCCTCGAAAGTAAAATAGCGTCCAGTTGTCACGACTCGGAATCCCAACAGCGGCAATGGACTTGTCGTAAGTCGTCGCCGCCTCCTTGTATTTCTTGGCCGCGCGCTGCACGCCGGCCAAAGCGCTCAAGGCGTCGACGTCATGTGGCCTAGCTGAGACAATCGCGTCGAGTTGCTTGATCGCCTGCTCAGATTTGCCATCAGCATCAAGGACGAGCGCCGCCTGAATTTGCGCGTCTTCATATAGCGGCGAGGTCGTCGGCACGAACTCATACGTTGCGATCGCCAGTTCGTCCTTCTTCATCTCCTCGAAGAGATTGCCCAGCGTCACCGAAGTCAGGTCGTCATCCGGCCGCAAATACAAAGATAGACGGAGATACACCAGCGCCGGCAACTCGTCGCCCTGCCGGATGCCCGCCGCGCCCAGGCCATAAAGCACTTCGGCCGCGCCCTCTTGGGGACTATTGACCAACGGCTGCAGCGATCGACCCGCCTTGAGGTCAGTCAAAGCGCGCTGGACAATCGGATGGTTCGGCGCGACCGCCGAAAAGTCCTGATAAACCTTGATGGCGCCGTCCCGATCGCCATGCGTGGCCAAAAACCGAGCATAACCGTCCGCAAACCGAAGCGCATTCTTGTCGGACTCGTAGGCCGACTTCAGGCGCCGCTGCGCGTCGGCCGCAGCGCCCCGCTCCTCTGCGATCAGTCCGGCGTGAAAATCGCGAAACGCCGCGATCGCCGGGTCATGAATTCGATCGAGCGTCTCGATGGCATGACGATAGTCTCCCTGTCCCGCGTAGCTCCATGCGGTCAGCAACGCCCCCGTCACGTCGCCCGACTCTGGATCCTTGAATTGAAGCTGCATGCGCGAGCCGGCGTAGTCGCCGCGCTTCAGCAGGCCAACCGAAAGGGCGAGACGCGCGAGTTGATTATGGGGATCGCGCGTCAACAAGCGATCGGCAAGGGCGCTCGCGCCCTGGATATCGCCGTTTGCGAGCGACGCTGAAAATGCGCGCTCGATCAGGTCCGGGTTTCGCGGATCGAGCCTGAGAACTTCGAGATAATATGTCTCGGCCGCCCCGGTGTCGCGGTCAGCGCTCGCGATCAGCCCAGCGAGATAGTTCCCGGTCTGACTTGTCCCGATACTCAGGCCCTCCGGGTCGTCGGGAACGGCTGCGGCCACCGCCGACGCCAAAGGAGACGCCCAAGCGGCCATGGCGGCCAGCGCGCAAAGGGCAAAGGTTCGACGCCAAGACTTCTGTGTCACGACAGATGCTTCTCTCGCGCTAACGACTCCGTCCCGCGGGACAATGACATATCCCGCGCCCCGGACTCTATTTCGATTCCAGCAGGTGTTGCGTGGAAAAAAGGCGAATCTTGGTCGCGCGCCGATCCAACAGGGAATGGTCGGGAGTCCCTTCCGCCCGATCCTCGAGGCCCTGCCATTCGAGCAGGACCATGGCCTTGAAAACGCCGCACCGCGATCACCCGCCAGGGCCTCAGCGCGCCATGCATGCGTCCACCATCCGCTTGAGGTCCGCTCCCCCACCGCGCTGCGGGCCGCGTTGCTCCTCCCGCCCGGCGTCGCCCGATTGCTCGATGGCGTCGGCGACGCAGCGGCAGGATCTATCGCATTCGTCGGACGTTCCGCCCGCATCCATGCAGGAGCGGTGGCAGGCGGCGAGGAACGCGGGGCGGTTGAGCTTCGGCGGCGCCGTCTGGGCGATGAGGCCGGAGGCCGTGACGGCCCAGACCATGCCGATCAGGATTGGCTGATGGACGAGGTAGATGGCGAGACTGTGCCGTCCCGCGAACGCGATCGACCGAGTTGGCGCACACTTGGCGCGCCATCGCTGGGGTTTGGTCAGCCAGGGCAGCGCGCCCGGCAGCCGGGCCGCCCCGAGTTCCAAGCAGCGTGACGCCGGCCCACGGCAGCAGCGGACGCCAGTCGAGCGTATTGGGCAGGGCTTCCCCGAGGCCGAGCCAGAGCAGCGCCGGCGCGTCGAACGCCTTCGACCGGAAGACGAACGGCAGGGCGATCGCCGCGGCTCCAGCCGCGAGAATTGGCCAGGCGGGCGCTTCGATCAAGGGCAGCGCCAGCAGGCTCGCCGCGGCGATGCAGTGAAGGATGCCGAACCAGATCGTCAGCCCGGGTGCGAAGAGCGAGCTTCCGATCGTCACCAGCATGGCCGCGCCGGCGACAAGCGCCAGGCGTCTTCCGAAAGCCGTGAGGTTCAGCCGGTCGCGATGCGCAAGCGCAAGAGATATGCCCGCCAGCGCAAGGAACGCGCTTGCGACCGTGTGCGACAGGAGCCGCATCGGCGGCGTGAATGGCAGGAGCGGAGAAACCAGCCTGAAGTCGGCAAGATCCCAGCTGAAGTGAAAGGCCGCCATCCCGATCAGCGCGACGCCGCGGGCGAGGTCGATCGCGTCGACCCGGCCGGCCGTTTTTGGCCGCTGGTCCGTCCGTCCCTCCTCGCTGCTCACGCCGCGGGTTCGAACATGGAGCCGTCAAGAACGAACTCGCCCTCGAATTCGACCGGCCCGGTCATCAGCACATGGCTGTCGGTCGCCCGCCATTCGATCAAAAGTTCTCCGCCGGGCAGGCGGACAGCAGCCCGGCGCGCGATCAGCCCGAGCCGAACGCCCGACACCACGGTCGCGCAGGCGGCCGAACCGCAGGCGAGCGTCAGGCCGACGCCGCGCTCCCAGACGAAGGCCGTGACCGCGTCCGGCGCATCGATCCGAGAGAAGGTTACGTTGACTTTCTCGGGAAATATCGGATGCGTTTCGATCCGCGCGCCCCAACCGGCCGCGTCGACGCCGGCGAGATCGTCGACGAAGAACGCGGCATGGGGGTTCCCCATGCTGACGGCGGCGGCCGGGCCCAAGGCGGCCAGCGGATCGCCTTCCGGCCACTCGAGGTTGACGCGCCGCGTGTCCTCGACGGCGCGCGCAAGCGGAATGTCCGCCCATTGAAGTTTCGGCGGGCCCATGTCGGCCCGATATGACGACGGTCCGACCCGTTCGCAGGCAATCACGCCGGCTTCGGTCTCGATGGCCAGGGCGCCAGCGCCGAACTCGCGACTGAGCCTGTCGGCGACGCAGCGCGTGCCGTTGCCGCAGGCCCCGGCGAGGCTGCCGTCGTTGTTGTAGATTCGCACGTAGGCCGAGGTTCCCGGCGAACGGGGCGCGCTCAGCACCATCATCTGATCGTAGTCGAGTCCGGGCGTCCGATGGATGGCGCGCGCCTCGGCGGCGCTCGGCGCAAAGGAAGCGCCCCGCAGATCGAGGACGAGGATCCTGTTGCCCGCCCCGTTCATCCGTTGAATTCTGCGCCCCGCAAGCCTTGTTCCGCTCAAAGCGTCAATCTCCCCCTGCGCCATCGGCGGCGAGCCGCCGTGCGGAGCGCTCGATGGCGTGCGCGCCGAAGCGCGTCAAGGCCTCGCGCAGAGCCTCGTCGCTGATGGTCGCGGCCGCCCGCCTGGCCTCCCTCTCGGCTGCGTCGCCCGGCGCGGGCGGAGGCTGGCGCTTTTTTTTCAACGGCGGCAACGGCCCTTGTCGGAAGGCGATCCTGTCGACGCAGCGCCAGCCGAGGTGAGCGTTGACCCGCTCGACGATAATGGCCGCATTGTGTTGCGCCTCGAGGGCAAACGCGCCATCGACCTTGAGCACCAGCGTCGCGGGAGCGACCGGACCTTCGGGATCGCGCTTTGGCGGACGCGGCGGCCATTGCAATTGCAAAGGCCTCGCATAGCGGGCGATCACGGCGCCGACAATCGCCGGCCAGTCGGCGATCAGGCTCGTTTCGCTCAAGCCCCGCGCGGCTAGGGCCTCGTCGATCACGGCGAGCATGAGTTCGTCGAGCGGCTTGGCGCCGCGACGCCCTGCGGTCATGGTCGGCGGAAGGAGTGACGGTATCGCATGAACCACAATGTAGGCGCGCCGGGGCTCGAGGAAAAGCGTGACGCGATCGTTGCGCGAACCCTGCGATGGTGGGACCGCGCCCGGCGTTCCCTCGCGTGGCGCGCCGAGCCGGGGGCCTCGCCCGACCCCTACAAAGTGTGGCTCTCGGAGGTCCTGCTGCAGCAGACGACGGCGCAGGCGGCGACGCCTTACTACCGGGCGTTCGTCGAGACGTGGCCGACGGTCGAGGATCTCGCCGCGGCGCCGATCGAATCGGTGATCAGCGCCTTTGCTGGGCTCGGCTATTATTCGCGGGCGCGCAATCTACATGCCTGCGCGCAGGAGATCGCCCGGCGAGGCGGCGGGTTTCCGGCCGACGAGGCGGCGCTGCGGGCTCTTCCCGGCGTCGGCCCCTACACCGCCGCGGCGATCGCGGCGATCGCCTTCGACCGTCAGGCGGCCCCGGTCGACGGCAATATCGCGCGTATTCTCGCCCGTCTCATCGGCCTTGAAGCGCCGATCGCGGATTCGCGGAAGGCGATCGGAGCGGCGGCTCGCGCGCTTAGCCCCCGGCGTCGCGCCGGCGACTTTGCCCAGGCGCTGATGGACATAGGCGCAACGATCTGCCGGCCCCGCGCGCCGGACTGCGCGACCTGTCCGCTGAGCCCGGACTGCCTCGCGTTCCGCTCCGGAGCGCCGGAAACCTTTCCGCGCAAGACTGCGGCGAAGGCGAGGCCGCGGCGAACCGGCGCGGTCTTTTTCGCTCACCGGGAAGATGGGGCCTTCCTCGCCCGGCGGCGGCCGCCAAGAGGCCTGCTCGCATCGACCGTCGAGCTTCCGGGGACGCCGTGGACGGTGGAAGGTCCGGGCGCAGTGTGGGCGGAGGGGGCGCCGGTCGCCGCGCCATGGCGCCGTCTGCCCGGCGCGGTGGATCAGGTCTTCACCCATTTCGCGCTGAGCCTCGCCGTCTACGCGGCGCGCTATGAGGGGAACGCCCCCGACCGGCACTTCTGGGTGCTGCGGCAAGCGGTTGGCGACGCGGGCTTCTCCAACGTCATGCGCAAAGCGGTTGACCACGCCGTCGAGGCTGGGCTTTTCATAAAAAGCGACCCGTCGTCATAAAATAGTAGGGCTCGAATGATCTCTTCGCCGTTCGCGTCGGGCCCGGGGCGTTCGAATCTGCTTGAAGAGGTGGAGCGATCGCCGATAGCCTGACTCTTCTGACCGCATGGAGCCGTCTTGGGCAAACTCGGCGCAATCTCCGCCGTAAACGACGCCGTTTCCTTCGCCGGCCGCTCGGCTTCGACCGAAAGCCTGCGCGCGAGGTTCGAACGCGTGTCGACCTGGGTGTTCGATCTCGACAATACGCTCTACCCTTCCGACAGCGGCATCTGGCCGCTGATCGACGAACGCATCACGCTGTTCCTCATGGAGCTCTTCGGGCTCGACGGCCAGTCCGCCCGGGCGCTGCATCAGCATTATTACCTGCGGCATGGGACGACGCTGCGCGGTCTTATCGAGGAGAACTTCGATCAGGCCGAACGATTTCTGGAATTTGTGCACGATATCGACCGTTCTGCACTGATTCCGAATCCGAGCCTCGCCCGCGAGGTCGCCCGGCTGCCGGGCCGCAAGCTGATCTTCACCAACGGGTCGCGCAACCACGCCATCCTGACCACCAGACAACTGGGGCTCGACGGCCTGTTCGAGGACGCCTTCGACATCGTCGCGGCAGGCCTGACGCCCAAGCCCGCCGAGGCGGCCTACGATAGCTTCTTCGCCCGCTACCAGATCGACCCGAGGTCGGCGGCGATGTTCGAGGACGTCGTGAAGAACCTCGTGGTTCCGCGGGCGCGCGGCATGACGACGGTGCTCGTGACGCCGAAGGCCGGGCAGGCCGACCACCGTCAGCCGCACGACCGGGCCGACGCCCAGGTCGCGCAGGGTCTGGCCGACGTCGTGACCGACGATTTGTGCGGTTTCCTCGCGGCGCTCAACGATCAATTGGCGTAGCGGGCCCTTCTCCGCGAAGGGGTTTCGCCCGGGCCGGGATCAGTACTTTTCGATGCCGACCCACTGGGCGTCCGTGTAGCGCTCGCCGGCCGCGAAGCCGACCGGCAGGATGCGCTCGATTTCGGCGAGCCGGGCCGCGTCGAGGTCGAGATCGGCGGCTGCGGCGAAGTCGTCGAGGCGCCCGGCCGTGCGGGTGCCCGGAATCGGCGCGATGTGGGGCGCCTTGGCGAGGTTCCAGGCGAGCGCGAGGGTCGCGGGCGCGACGCCCCAGGACCTGGCGAGGGCGAGGAACGGGCCGACCCGGTCGCGGTTGCGTCGCCAGTTCAGTCCCTGAAAGCGCGGATTGGACGCGCGGAAGTCCTTGCCGTCGAACGCCTCGACGTCCTGCAGGACGCCGCTGAAGAGCGCGCGGCCGACCGGCGAGAATGCGACGAACAGCGCGCCAGCCTCGGCGCAGGCCTGAAGGAGCCCCAGTTCGGGCGTGCGGGTCCAGAGCGAGTATTCCGATTGGACCGCGGCGATCGGGTGGACGGATTGCGCGCGCCGCAGCGTGTCGGGGGCGACCTCGCTGAGGCCGATCCCTCCGATCTTTCCGGCCTCGACAAGCCGGCCGAGCTCGCCGACCGTGTTCTCGATCGGAATCCGCTTGTCGATGCGGTGCACGTAATAGAGGTCGACGCGGTCGACCCCGAGCCGCTTCATCGAGCCTTCGAGCGCCTCGCGCATGTGGGCCGCGCTGTTGTCGTGCTCGCGCCGGCCATCGGGAAAGAAGCGGATGGCGAACTTGGTCGCGAGCGTGACCCGCGCCCGGCGGCTCCGGTCCTCGGCGAGGAATTTGCCGATAATGGTCTCGCTGAGGCCGTTCCCATAGGCGTTGGCGGTGTCCCAGAAGTCGATCCCGAGGTCGAGCGCGCGGGCGAGCGCCCGCATCGATTCGGCTTCCGTGGTCGGTCCATAGAAGCCGCCGAAGCTCATGCAGCCGAATCCGACCGCCGACACCGTACCATTCCCAAGGCGCCGCCGTTTCATACCGACCCCGTCAGGTTGCGTCGGCCGACGCTTTGACCGCGCCGGGTCGGGCCGTCAAGCAGGGTCTCGGCGCTTTTTGCAGGCGGCCGAGCCATATCAAAAGGTTAGGCCGCAAATCGTGATTCGCGGATGCATTGGCGGGGACAAATGCCGCACTTTCGCCATAATTGAATAGCTTGGTAAAGAAGTAAAAATAACAACTTCAAGGACTTAACCGGAAGCGTCGCGGTTCCGTCCCAAAGTTCCGCGACTTTTCGTGCTCACCGAGACCATCGAACGCCTTCCGGCGCAGGGTTCGCGACTTCCAGGGGACCCAGACGTCGCCGGCCGCCGTCCAGGACCCCAAGGGCGCGATCCGGCCTTCGCGCCTGCGACTTTGGCGGTAAGATCGTCGCGATGCGCATTATCCTCACGGAAGGATCGGGCCTCACCTCCCGCCAGACGGCCGGCCGGCTCGGCGCGATGGGCCACGAGGTCGAGCTGTTGTCGTCGTCAAAACTCTGCCTGTCGCGGTTCACCCGTCACGTTCGCGCCGTGCATCCGGTTCCGAACTTCGGCGCCGACCCGTTCGGCTGGCTCAGCGCCGCCATGGCGATCGCCAGGGCGCGAAGGGCGGACCTCATCTTTCCCACGCAGGAGCAGGCAGCCATCTTGTCGGCTGAGGAGAAGCGGCTGACCGTTCCGACCATCGTCCCACCCTTTGCCGCATTGCGGCGCGTGCAGGACAAGATTTCCGCCTGGCGGACGCTCGCGGCGATCGGCGCGCCGCAACCGCCGACGTTCGAGATCGCCGACGCCGCCGATCTCGCGCGCGTCGCGACCTTCCCGGTTTTCGTCAAACGATCGGTCAGCACCGCGAGTTCGGGCGTGCGACGCGCCGCGACGCCCAGAGACCTCGTCGCTGCGGCGAAAGATCTTGGCCTCGGTTCCGACGAGCTGATCGCGCAGGCGCAGGTCGACGGTCCCTTGGCGATGGTTCAGGCGGTCGCGGAGCGTGGCCGGCTGATCGCCTGGCACGCCAGCCTGCGCGTCAAGGAAGGCGTCGGCGGCGGCGCGGCGATCAAGCAAAGCGTCGCCATCCCGGGTCTCGCGGGTCTTCTCGACCGTCTCGTGACGTCGCTTCGTTGGCACGGCGGGCTGTCGATGGACGTGATCCTGACCGAGGACGGCCCGATGATCATCGACGTCAATCCGCGTCTCGTGGAGCCGGCCAACGCGTTCTTTTCGGGCGTGGACCTTGTCGGCGCCATGCTTGATTGCGCGGCCGGCGGAACGACGCCCATTCGCCCCGCCGGTCGCGCCGGCGTCCTCAGCCATCAGGCGCTGCTTGCGATCCTCGGCGCCGCCGAACGGACGGGCTCGCGCCGGGCGGTGCTGTGCGAAGCGATCGACGCGTTCTCCTTGCGCGGCGCGTATCGGAAATCACGCGAAGAGCTGACGCCGATCGCCGGCGATCCGATAGCGGCCGTCCCCGTCCTCGCGGCGTGCCTCGCGACGATCGTGGCGCCGTCGCTGGGGCGGAAGTTTTACGCCGGATCGGTCGGCGCCTACGCGGTGACGCCGCAGGCGTGGAAGGCGATCGTCGTCTCGGCCGACGCGTGAGCTAGCCGGCCGGCTTTCCGCAACACGGAAGGATCGGCGGCGTACGACTCGCGCAGACGATCGAACGCCATATAACGCCAATCGGCGTCGAACGGAACTGGCGACGGAGGAGACCCAGAAACGCTCTCCGCGCCCCCCCTGTCATCCCCGCGAAAGCGGGGATCCAGAGCCCTGGCGCACGCCCGCGCGCCCGATCGCCTGATCGAACGCTTTTCGACTCTTCGCTTCCCTTCCGATCCGTCCCGCGCCGGGCGGAGACCGTCGGAAAGCTGCCATAGGCGGAACGTGACGGACGCGCCAAGGGCGGTTGTTCGCGGCAGCGTAGACGGGTGCATTATCCTCGCGCGGATCGGGTCGGTGTCACGAGAGATGAGATATGATGCTGCGCCACTGCCTGCTCGAGGTAGTCGACGAAAACGCGCGCCTTTTGCGAGGGCCGCCGGCCGGCGGGAAAAACGACGAAGGCCGAGATCGGGTCGAGCGCGTAGTCGGCCATCAATTCCGTGAGCGCGCCGGAGGCGAGCTCCTCCGCGCACATCCATGTCGAGGCGATGGCGACGCCGAGCCCCGCGGCCGCACTGGCGACGACGCCAGCCGCAGAGGTCGCGCGGACACGCGCGTCAACGGCGACGACTTCGATCCGCCCGTCCCGGCGCGCGGACCAGCTCTGTTCGCCAGGCGAGACAGGACCAACGATCAGGTCATGCCGCGAAAGATCGGCGAAGGTCTTCGGCGTGTCCCGCCGCGCAAGGTAGGATGGGGCAGCGACGAAGAAACGTCGGGCGCTTTCGAGCTTGCGGGCGACAAAGCTTGAGTCCGGCTGGTCGCCGATTCTCAGGGCAAGGTCGGCGCCTTCCGCGATCAGATTCTCGTATCGGTCCGACATCAGCAAGTCGACCTTCAAGAGCGGGCGCCGTTCGAGGAAGGCCGGGAGAAGAGGGGCGATCCGCCGCGCTCCATAGGTCGGCGGCAGAGCCACGCGCAGCACGCCGGAGAGCTGGTCGGCCCCTCGCGCGGCGTACTCGGCGTCCTCGATGGCGGCGAGCGCTTCGCGGGCTCGCGGGAGCAGGGCCAGTCCCGCGTCCGTCGCAGAGATTTGCCGCGTCGTCCTTGTGATGAGTTTGACGCCCAAGCGGCTTTCGAGCGCTGCGACAGCTCGCGAGACCGAAGGCTGCGTGAGCCCAAATTCGCGGGCTGCTCTTGAGAAGCTCCCGGTTTCGACGGTGCGAACGAAGAGCGCCAGTTGCATGAGCCGGTCATTCATACGCTTACCGCATTTATCCTATACCGATCGGGACGCTAGTCCCCGCTTTGCACAGACCTAACTCATTGGCCAGCCGTCTACGGCCCCGCGAACGGCAGGCCGGACGGATGAGATGAAGGAGCGCGATCATGGGCGAGCTGACGGGAAAAGTCGCCATTGTCACAGGAGCCTCGAAGGGAATCGGCGCGGCCATCGCACGCGCCTTCGCCGCAGCGGGGGCCGCGGTTGCAGTCAATTACGCCTCGAACCGGGGCGACGCCGATCGGGTCGTCGGCGATATCGTCAAAGCGGGGGGCAGGGCCGTCGCCATCCAGGCCGATGTCGCCAAACGCGCCGACGTGAAGCGTCTGTTCGCGGAGACCAAGGAGCGGCTGGGAAGGCCCAGCATCCTTGTGAACAACGCCGGCGTCTACAGCTTCGCGCCGCTCGAAGCGGTGACCGAAGAGGATTTTCATCGCCAGTTCAACACCAATGTTCTGGGCGCGATCCTCGCTGCGCAGGAGGCCGTCAACGCCTTCGACGGCTCGGGCGGCAGCGTCATCAACCTCAGCACCATCGCAAGCACCAATCCTTCGCCGAACACGCTCGTCTATTCGGCGTCCAAGAGCGCGATCGACACGATCACGCGCGAGCTCGCCGTCGAGTTGGCCGACAGGGGAATCCGGGTCAACGCCATCGCGCCGGGCATGACCGAGACCGAAGGCTTCGCAAGCGCCGGCCTCAGCGCCGAGTCGGCGAAGGATTTGGGCTTCAAGCTCCCCATGGGGCGGCTTGGCCGGCCCGACGATATCGCGCGGGTCGCGCTGTTCCTCGCCTCCGACCAGTCCGCCTGGGTGACCGGCGAGCGCATTTCGGTCTCGGGGGGACAACGCTAAACGACCGTGAAAGCGGGGTCGGCCGCTCCAAGCGGTCTCAGCCAAGCCAACGGAGGAGCACTCCATGGAATACGCCTCAAGCTGACTACTTTACCGCGTATCGCAATTTGAAATTGTCACGTGACGATAAGGGTGTGCTTGTAGCCGAGTTCCATAGCGACGGCGGCCAGTTCATCATGACCGCGCAATCGCACACGGAGTTTGTCGACGCCTTTCACAGAATCGGACAAGACCGAGCGAACACAATCGTCATCATTACAGGCGCGGGCGGGAATTTCATTGGCGACGTAGAATGGCCATCGTTTGGAGATGTCTCCGATCCGGGCGTCTGGAGCAGAATTCACGACGAAGGCGTCCAGGTTTTGGAGAACATTGCGAACATCCGCGTTCCGGTGATCGCGGCCGTCGAGGGACGCGCCCATATCCACTCGGACTATGCGCTTCTCGCTAGCGTCATCGTGGCGGCTGAAGGCGCCACTTTCCAGGACGTCGGCCACTTTGCCGTGGGCGTTACGCCGGGTGACGGGATTTTTACGACATGGAGCTATCGGGCTGGACCAGGTCGAGCCGAGGCGTTCCTGCTCAATCCACAGCCGCTGCCGGCGCGTACCGCATACGAATGGGGAGTTGTTGCAGAGGTCGTACCGAACGGCAAGGCGGTGGCGCGCGCTCGGGAACTGGCCGATTTGTACCTGCGGGCTCCGGAAGTGACGCGCCGGAATACGCGCATTCACTTCATTCAGCCGTTGAAAGAGCGCATCGTGCGGGAGGTCGGTTATGGACTATCCCTCGAAGGCGCGTCGTCGGCCGACCTGGTAAAATCAAAGCGATCCCAGGGTTAGGCCGTGTGTACAAACCTGGTCCAGATGCGGATGCAACCAAGCAAAACGAAGCCGAAGTAAACTGGTCCACGTCTGGATGTTGCGAGTGGCGATGGTTCCTCGGCTGGTTGAAGAAGCAGTCGATGCGGGCGCGTGTCGGGCAGAGCCGCGTGTTGACGGAGTACTGCACTTTTCGACGAGCGCCGGTCGCGATGCCCTTGTCGTGGAGAGAAACATGCCTCAGTCCGAACATTTTGACGTCGTCATTCTCGGCAGCGGTCAGGGCGGAAAACTGCTCGCATGGAAGCTCGCCAGGTCCGGCAAGAGGGTCGCCGTCGTCGAGCGCCGTTGGGTCGGCGGCTCGTGCCCTGCGGTCGCCTGCATGCCGTCCAAGAACGAATTGTGGAGCGCGCGCGTGGCGCATGTCGTCCGCCATGCGTCGGAGTTCGGCACGCTCACCGGCGATGTCAGGACGGACATGCGCAAAGTCCTCAGTCGCAAGCAGGTCATGGTCGAGCGCGAGATCGCACTTCACCTGCAAGCCTACAAGGAGAGCGGCGCGGAACTCATCATGGGCGCCGGACGCTTCGTCGGCCCGAAGATCATCGAGGTCGCGCTGAACGACGGCGGCGCGCGTACGCTTGATGGCGCGGAGATTGTGCTCAATCTCGGATCCCACGCCGCCATTCCCGCCGTTCCCGGTCTCGAAGCCGCCCGCCCGCTCACCCACATCGCGGCGCTCGAACTTGATACCCTGCCGTCGCATCTGATCGTGCTGGGCGGGGGCTATGTCGGGGTCGAGACGGCCCAGACATTCCGCCGCCTCGGCAGCCGGGTGATGATCGTCGAACCCGGCCGCCAACTCATGGGACGCGAGGACCCCGATGTCGCGCAAGAGATCGAGACGATTCTGCGCAATGAAGGCGCCGAGGTCGTGCTGAACGCCCACCCTGAAGGCGTCAATGGCGTTTCCGGCGACACGGTGGCGGTGACCGCACGGACAGCCGACGGAGAGCGGAAGATCGAAGGCAGCCACCTCTTCGTGGCGGTCGGCCGGGTTCCCAACACCGCCGACATCGGTCTGGACAGGGTCGGGGTGGAACTCGACGGGCGCGGTTTCATCCGCGTCAACGAGCGCCTGCAGACGTCCGCTCCGGGCGTATGGGCGATAGGGGAATGCGCCGGCAGCCCGCAGTTCACCCATATCTCGGTCGACGACTTCAGGATCGTCGCGGACAATATGGCGGGCGGAGCGCGCGTGACCAGCGATCGGATGGTTCCCTATGTCATGTTCACCGATCCGCCCCTGGCGCGCGTCGGCCTGTCCGAGGTTGAAGCAGCGCGACAGGGCCTTCCCGTGCGCGTCGGAAGACTTCCGATGAGCAACGTCCTGCGCACCGAGGCGACTGACGAGAAACTGGGCTTCATGAAGGCGATCGTCGGCGTGAACGACGACCGCATCCTGGGCTTCGCGATGATCGGCGCCGAGGCCGGCGAGGTCATGGCGGCCGTCCAGACTGCGATGATGGCGGAGCTTCCCTACCCAAAGCTGCGGGACGCGGTCTTCTCGCACCTCACCATGGCTGAAGGCCTCGGCTCTCTCTTTCAAAACATCCCGCCTCGATCGGCCTGATCTCAGACCTCATCGACGCCCGCGGAAGGCTTGGTCGGCTACCTCAGCGAGCCTCCTCGCGATAACGTCGATCTTTCGGCTGCGATTTTGATGAACATTTGCGCGGCGGATAAGACGCAGGAACGGATCTTCGGCTTTGGGCGGTCTCTGCGCCTACAGGCTCGAGTTTGAACGCCCGCTGTCCCGCCCGTCCCCGCGTTTCGACCAACCGGCGCTTCCCGCCCATCTCCGCCATCGCATCGCGTGCGCAGCCCTTAGATATGTCGTGGGCGCCTGCGTTATAGGCGCGGGCCTGCGCGCCCGATCGCCCGATTGCGAGGCTCGCCCGCCTGGATGCCCGCGTTCGAGCGTGTGAAGAAATCGCCCACGCAGCGAAGATGTTCGCGGAAAGATCTCGGTCCGATTCCCGTTCGAATCCGAGACGTTCCGGCAACAAACGATTTCTTCACACGCTCGTTCGCGGGCAGGACAACGTTGGCAGTCACCCGGCGACCCCGCGCGCCCCGTAACGCTCAGCGGCTGCGGTGAACGTAATCCTCGAGCGCGCGCCACTCTTTCGGCGTCGTGACCTGGCACTCGATCAGGTGCGGGCCCTTGGCGGCGAGCGCCGCCGCAAACTCACGATGAAACTCTTCCGCCGTGGTCGCGCGGGTCGCCGCCACGCCGTGTCCGCCCGCGATCTTCACCCAGTCGAGCGTCGGATTGCCGAGATCCAGCATTGATTTCATTCTGGCGTTCAGTTCGTTCTCGCGAACCCGCGCCATCTCGAGGCCGAGAATGGCGTAGGCGTCGTTCTTGAGCAGGACGACGACGATGTCGGTTTTTTCCCGCGCCATCGTCCACAGCGCCTGGACCGTGTACATGCCGCTGCCGTCCGCCTGAAGGTGAACCACCTTGCGGTCGGGGCAGGCGATCGCCGCGCCGAGCGCCATCGGCAGGCCGCCGCCGATCGCGCCGCCGTTGACCGGATTGAGATAGTCGTGCTCGCGCGCTCCCTTGGTCGCCGCGAAGATCGCCGGGCCGTTGGTCGCCCCTTCGTCGACCAGAATGGCGTTGTCCGGCATCAGCATTGAGAGCGTCTGGCCGATCGCCTGCGCGTTCAATTCGCCCTTCGGCGCCGCGGCCTTCACGCGCGCTTGACGGGGCGTCGCCGCGTTGGTTGCGCCGGTCGCGTGCGCCAGCGCCTTCAGCGCGGCCGTGAGATCCTGCGCCGCCGAGGCCATCGCATAGAGCGCGCAGCCCGGCGGGCTCTTGAGCGTCGGCTTGTTGCGGTAAGCGAAAGTCGCGACCGGAAACAGCGCGCCGACGAACACCAGTTGCTCGAACCGTTCCAGGAATTTGCGGCAGACTTCGAATTCGTAAGGGATCGGCTCCACCGGCGGACGGCCTTCGCCCCGCGCCAGGTGATAGGACGGAAACGTCTCGGAGAGCAGAACGGCGCCGCTGTTCGCGGCGATGCGTCCGGCGATCTCGAGCGCCTCTCCGTGCAGCGCGAGATTGCCCAGCACAAGGCCGGTTGTCTTGCCGGTCTTCAGCAACGCGGCGGCGCGGGCGATCGCCTCGGGGGCAGTCGTTGGGCGACCGGACGACGCGGGAACGAGCGGCGGCGGGTCGGCCTCTTCCCAGTGCCAGTTGGTCGGCGCGATCACGGTGCAGACCTTGCCGGTCTTGGCGAGCGACGCGGCCTCCGCGCCGAGTTCGCCGAGGTTGGAGGCGCTCAGCGCTTCCTTCGACCAGTGCGACACCGTGCGGGCGAGATCGGTCAGACGGCCGCCGACGAGCTCGTGCTCGGGATAGTTCGGTTGATGATAGGAGGCGTTCGCGCCGACGATATTGACGATCGGCGTATTCGCCCGGCCCGCGTTGTGCAGCATGGCGACGCCGTTGGCGAAGCCGCTGCCGACATGTAGCAGCGTGAAGGCAGGCGCTCCGGTCATGCGGGCGTAGCCGTCCGCAGCGCCGGTCACGACGTCCTCCTGCAGGCACAGGATGGGACGCACGTCGTCGGCCATCCCGATCTCGTAAACGAGTTGCATCTCGGACGTGCCGGGATTGGCGAAGCACGTCGTTACGCCCGCGTCCACCAGCGCCTTGAATAAAGATTGAGCCCCGTTCATGGATCGCTCCTCGCTCGCGGCGGCCGCGCGACGGCCCCACGCTAAGTCCGACCGCACGCAGCATCAAGGCGGCGTCGAGCCGCCGCGAATCGGCGACGCCCGGCCTAATGTTGTTGACATCGCAATATTGTAATGACAACATTGATCGATAAAGCCCGCGAGGCGCGCCGGATCGGTTTGGCGCTTCAAGAGCTTCAAGTCGCAGAAGCGGCCGTTGAGTTCGAATTCCGTCGCAATGTGGCGAAGGGATCGGCGAGGGGAGGAAGACATGACGGAAACCGTCACGCAACACGCCGGCATCCCCTCGCTCGAGGTCGATCCCTTCACGCCAGCTTTCATGGATAACCCCTATCCGCACTACGAGGCGATGCGCGAGGCCGGGCCCGTGCTCTATTCGCCCGCTTATCAGTGCTACGTCGTTGCGCGGCATGAGGACGTGCAGCGCGTGCTCGGCGAATGGCAAACCTTCAGTTCCGCGGCGGGCGTCGGCCTCGCCAATTTCCGCAAGGAGAAGCCGTGGCGGCCGCCGAGCATCGTGCTGGAAGCCGATCCGCCCCTGCACACGCGGACGCGAACGGTTCTGTCGCGGACCATGTCGCCGAAGATCGTCAAGGCGCTGCGCGAGACCTTTGACGCGGAGGCTGAAGCGCTCGTCGACCGTGTCGTCGAAAAACGGGAGTTCGATGGGATACGGGACTTCGCCGAATACTATCCTGTCAAGGTATTCCCGGACGCTGTGGGCCTGCCGCGACAGGGGCGCGAGAACCTGCTGCCCTACGGGGCAATGGTGTTCAATTCCTTCGGCCCGCGCAACGCGCTGACCGAAGCGGCCTTCGTCAACGCGGACGCTGTGCGGGGCTGGATCATGACCAACTGCGCGCGGGAAGCCCTGACGGCCGATGGGCTTGGGGCGATGATCTACTCCGCGGTCGACGACGGCGAATTGAGCGAAGACGAAGCCGGCATGCTTGTCCGCTCATTTCTCTCGGCGGGCGTCGACACCTCGGTCAACGCCATCGGCAATCTCATGTGGTGCCTGGCGAGCCATCCGGACCAATGGGCGAAGCTACGCGACAATCCCGGGCTTGCTCGCAACGCATTCGAAGAGAGCCTGCGCTTTGAGGGACCCGCCCAGCTTTTCTGCCGCACGACGGCCAGGGAGGCCGAGATCGGCGGCTCGCGGATATCCGCCGACGAGAAGGTTTGCGCGTTCATTGCGTCCGCCAACCGCGATCCGCGGCGCTGGGAGAATCCGGACGCCTTCGACATCGAGCGGAAGGTCGTAGGCCACATGGGCCTAGGAACCGGAATCCACGGGTGCGTCGGCCAGCCGATCGCCCGGCTGGAGGGCGAGGCTCTGTTTTCGGCCTTCGCGCGCAAGGTGAAGTCGCTGGAACTGGCGGCACGGCCGGTACGGCAGTACAATAATGTCTTGCGATCGTTCGCGTCCATTCCGTTACGCGTGACGCCCGCTTGATTTGTCGACGGCCGATATGGTTTTCACGCGCGTGACGGAAGGAAGTTGGTATGGTTGGCGCAGCCCGGCCGCGAAAACCTGCGCCGCAAGGCGACGACCAGCGCGCATCTCAGAACGCGCTCGACCTCGAGATCTACGTCCCCGGATTCTTGACGTGGATCGCGAACAAGCTGTCCAGCAGCGCCTCAGCAATCTATCGGCGGCGCTTCGGCGTTGGAATTGTCGAATGGCGCATCATGGCTCTGCTCGCTGTGGAGCCTTGGATCCCGACTGCCCGCATGTGTGAGGTCATTGGACTGGACAAGGCTGGAGTGAGCCGCAGTCTGCGCGTCCTCCAGGACAAAGGCCTGGCCGAAACGCGGTTTCAGGATAGCAATCAGCGACGCCAGTTCATTGCGCTGACGGGTCGCGGCATAAAATTGCATGATCGAATCGTATTGGTCGCGAGGCGGCGCGAGGAGCAACTTCTGACCGGTTTCACCAAGGAAGAGCGCTCCCTGGCGATCAAGCTGCTCGCGAGGATGCATGAAAATCTGCCTCTGGTTGGAGCGGATCCGGATGGGCGACCCTCCGCCGATCCCCCGCCACGCGATCGCCGTCCAGCTCGGCGCCGACCGGAGACGTCCTCGCGGGACTCAACGGCGGGATAGTCCGGCTTGGGAACGGCACGCGAACGCATTTCCGCTCATGGCGCCTTGCTTCCGCAGCGGGGCGAAGCAGGACCGACGTCAAGGGGTCGAGACCGCCCCCTCGCGAAATCCGCTAATGACCTTGCCCAGTGTCAGATTCGAACCCTTAGAGCCCGCCTATGTCGTTCCTGTCGCTCTCGGGCGTGCGCAAAACCTTCGGCGGGCCGGCCGTCGTCAAGGACTTCAGCCTCGCGGTCGAGCGCGGCGAGCTCGTGAGCTTTCTCGGCCCCAGCGGCTGCGGCAAGACCACGGTGTTGCGCATAATCGCCGGCTTCGAGACGCCTTCGGCGGGCGCGATCGGCATCGGCGGACGCGACGTCACCCATGTCGCCGCCAACCGTCGCGCGATCGGCATGGTCTTTCAGGCTTACGCGCTCTTTCCCAACATGACGGTCGAGCGCAACATCGGCTTCGGCCTTCGCGTCGCCGGCAAGCCCGCCGCCGAGATCGCCGCGCGGGTGGCCGAGATGTTGGCGCTGATCAAGCTGCCGGACCTGGCCCGCCGCTACCCGCATCAATTGTCGGGCGGCCAGCAGCAGCGCGTCTCGCTTGCCCGCGCGCTCGCGCCGGGCCCGAAAATCCTGCTGCTCGACGAGCCGCTGTCGGCGCTCGACGCGCGTATCCGCCTCGCCCTGCGCGAAGAAATCCGGGCGCTGCAGCGCCGGCTCGGCGTCACCACGATCTTCGTCACCCACGACCAGGAGGAGGCCTTGTCGATCTCCGACCGGATCGTGGTGATGAACGAAGGCGCGATCGAGCAGGTCGGCGGTCCGTCCGATATCTACAATCGCCCACGCACCCGCTTCGTCGCCTCGTTCGTCGGCACGCTGAACACGCTTCAAGGCGTCGTCGCCGACCCGGCGTCCGGCGCGATCGGCGTCGAAGGGACGACGGTATTCGCGGCCGGGCCGATCGCGGGCGCGGCGGCGGGAGATAAGCGAACGCTGGCGCTGCGGCCCGAGGCGCTGCGGCTCGGCCGCGTGGCCGAGGGCGCGAACGCGCTGAAGGGGGTCGTCGAGGATCTGACTTTCCTCGGCGCGGTCGTTCGGCTCAAGGTCCGGCTCGGCCGCTCGATCCTGCTCGTCGACGCTTTCAACGCCGGCGGCCTCGCCCCGCCGCAGCCGGGCGAGACCGTCGAGATCGGCTTCAGCCGCGAGGACGTGATCGTGCTCGAGGGGACGTGAGAAGCGGGGGAACGGCCATTGCGGGCCGCGACCCGGGCGTGAGAGCGGGAATATCGAGGCTGCGGGTGACCAGACATCTGTTTCAGTCGCGCTTCGGGTCGGTCGTCATGGACGAGGACCTCCTGATGGCGGCGGCCCGCTATGTCGCGCTGAACCCGTTGAGGGCGCGGCTCGTCGAGCGGGCGGAGGATTGGCCCTGGTCGAGCGTGCGGGCCCACCTCGACGGACGAAGCGACGGACTGGTCGACGTGACGCCGCTCCTCGATCACGCCGCGGGCCGCTTCGCCGATCTCCTCGAAGGCGAGCCGGAAGCCGAGAAGCTCGCCGCCCTCCGTGCGGCCGAGGGCACAGGGCGACCGCTCGGCTCGGATCACCGCCCCACCGTCGTCGCCAGGCTCAAGGCCGACGCCGACGATGACGTCGACGAGCTCGCGGACGCATAAGACACCCGTGCCGCGACAATTGGTTCCGAAAAACAGGAAGTCGTGCTAACGTTCTTTCCGTCGGACCTGAGGGGTCTTGAGTTCCGGAGACGCAGGCATGCGAAAGAGCAACGGTACGACGTGTTTTAAGCGCGCCAAAGCGGACGGCGTTGTTTTTTCGCCAAATTCCGCCGCAAGCCCTTGGACTCGCTCGATTCACGGTTGAATAGGGGCTCATTTCGGCGTCCGAACGCGTGTCGAACGCATGCCGAACGAGCGCCGAACGAGGGCGGAACGGCGCCGAACGGGCTCTCAGCGCGCCTTCTCCCAGCCGCCCTCGTCCCCCTCGCGCCAGTAGCTGAGCGCGGCGCCCTCGTCCTTGAGCCGCTTCCATTCCCGTCGAGCCTCGCCGAGCGCCTCCTCGTCGCGGCCGTCGAAGAGGCGGATCGCGATGGGGAAGTCGCCGTCCCCGGCATCCGTCTCGGCGCCCGCGAGCAGCACGAGAACGGTCGCGGCGTTCGGGTTTTCGATTCCGTCGGTCAGGAAGATCGGCTGGCTCGCCGGGTCGCCGTCGCCCGCCCCTCCGTGGGGCAGGAAGCTGGCGTCGTCGTAGGTCCAAAGGCGGTCGTTCAGCGCGTCCGCCATCTCGTTCGACGGCGCGCGGACGACGATCCGCCGGCCCTCCGAGTAGAGCCCCTCGACGAGGGCCGGAAGCGCCTGGTCGACGCGCCGCCGCCCGCAATGGTGGAAGCGAAACTCGCCCACCGCGCGCGCCCTATTCGCCGGCCGGGCCGACGATCACGAAGGTCTGGTCCGATTCGGTCGCCATCAGGCCGAGCGACACGCTGCCCGGCATGTGCTCCTCGGTCTTGCCCGCGATAAAGACGTCGCCGCGCTGGCGGGAGGCGGCGAGGTACTCGCGCGCGTCGGCGTTCAGGCCCTTGAGCACGCCGCGGCTTTTGGCCGCATCCCAGCCGAGCGCCGCTTTCAGCGCCGCGGCCTGGAAACGCTCGAAACTGGTCGAGGCGCGGGCGTTGGCGGGCTCGCCGATGCGGGCCTCGAATCGCATGAACTCGTCGCCGCGGCAGCTCAGCGTCCCGTCGACGTCCGCCCGGGTGGTCACGTCATAGACGCTGGCGTCGGATCGGGTGCGCGACACGACGATGGCGCGCGAGAAATCGACCCCCATATCGCTCGCGGCGGTCCTGAGCGCCGCGGTGAAGGCGTCGCAGCTCGCGATCGCATACGCCGGCTCGGCGCCCGCGCCCCAGCCGGCGAGTGCGAGCGCCAAGACCGTCGAACGAAGCCGCATCCTGATCTCCCGCACCCTGCCCCACCCTAATCCTCGTAGGAGTCGGCGATAAGACGATTCAATAGTCTGACGCCCCAGCCGGAGCCCCACGACGGATTGATGTCCGAGGATGGCGAACCCATGGCGACGCCGGCGACGTCGATATGCGCCCACGGCGTATCCTTAACAAACCGTTGCAGGAACTGGGCCGCGGTGATCGACCCGCCGTGCCGCCCGCCCGTGTTCTTCATGTCGGCGAACTTGGAATCGATCAGCTTGTCATAGGCCTGGCCAAGCGGCATGCGCCAGACCTTCTCGCCCGTCGCCTCGCCCGCGGCGGCGATCTTCTCAGCGAGCTCGTCGTTGTTGGAAAACAGCCCCGCATATTCGTGTCCGAGCGCCACCATGATCGCCCCGGTCAGGGTGGCGAGGTCGATCATCAAGCGCGGCTTGAAGGTTTCCTGGGCGTACCATAGCGCGTCCGACAGGACGAGCCGGCCCTCGGCGTCGGTGTTGACGATCTCGATCGTCTGGCCGGACATCGAGGTGAGAATGTCGCCGGGGCGGATCGCGTCCCCGTCGGGCATATTCTCGACGAGCCCGATCACGCCGACGACATTGACCCTGGCCTTTCGGGTCGCCAGGGCGTGCAGGAGGCCAACCACGCAGGCCGCGCCGCCCATGTCGCCCTTCATGTCCTCCATGCCGGCGGCCGGCTTGATCGAGACGCCGCCCGAATCGAAGCATACCCCCTTACCGATAACGACGATCGGCTTGGCGCGCTTCGAGCGCCCCCCGTTCCACCGCATGGCGACGAGGCGGCTGTCCCGGGCCGACCCACGCCCCACGCCGAGGAGGGCGTTCATGCCGAGCTTGGCCATCGCCTTTTCGTCGAGAATCGCGACCTGGACGCCAAGCGTCTCCAGCGCTCGGGCTCGATCGGCGAATTCGGCCGGAAACAGGACGTTCGGCGGCTCGTTGACCAGGTCGCGGGCGATCTCGACGCCCTCGGCGACAGCGAAGCGCTGCTGCGCAGCGGCGCGGGCCGCAGCGACAGGGACGGCGCCGATGACGAATTCCGGCGCGCCCTCGTTCTCTTCGTCGTTCTCCTTCTTACGCGTCTTGTACTTGTCGAATTTGTAGCCGCGCAGCCGCAGACCGAGCGCAAAATCCGCGGCTGCGGCGCTGTCCCACGACCCGGCCGGCGCCTCGAAAGCCACTTCGACTTTGGTCGCGCCCGCAAGTTTGCCGAAAACGAACCCGCCGAGCGTCACGAAATCCAGCGGAGCGTTGTCCTTGCCCGGCGCCACGCCGACGACGATGAGCCGCGACGCGTCGAGACCGGAGGGCGCGAGAATATCCAGCGTCGTGCGTTGAGCGCCCTTGAAATTTGCGGCCTTCGCAGCCGTGCGGATCAGCGGCTCGAGATCGCCGACCTCTCCGGTCACCGCGGCCGCCGGCTTCATGTCGGCCCCGACGAAGACGACGAAGGCGCTGCCTTTGGTTGCCGCCAGCGGGCCAAAGGAAATCTTGACAGCAGCGCTCATGTCTGACGCGGTCCCATGTTCGGATGCGAATCTCGGTTTGGCGCGCGGAAAAAAGCGCCAGCGTCGAGATATCGGGCGTTTGCCGAGCCCGTCAATAAGATGCCGCGATTGATCGTCATTGAGCGGGCGGCCCCGAGGCCGGCGTATCGGCTGGGGACCCCAGCCTTGTCACGGCGATCCGGCCGGGATAGGCGCTTCTGGCGATTGAACTGGCGCGCTGCCCGCGCGCAATTTAAGCGGCGGCGATGAGTCGAATTGAGCGCTACGTTCTGAGGACCGAGGCAACGGCTTTCATTACCGGGCTCGTCGTGCTGACGGCCGTCATCTGGATCACCCAGGCGCTGCGCCAGATCGACCTCCTGACCAGCAAGGGTCAGACGATTCTCATTTTTCTGCTGATGACCGGACTCGCGCTGCCGTCCCTGATCGCGGTCATCGCCCCGGTCGCCCTGTTCGCCGGGGTTCTCTACACACTGAACAAGCTCAACGGCGACAGCGAGCTCGTCGTCATGGCCGCCGCAGGCGTGTCGCCGGCCCGGCTCCTGCGTCCGACGGTTGCGCTCTCGGTCGCAGTGTTCGCCATAGTGGCGGCGATCTATGTCCAGGTCCTTCCCTGGAGCTTTGGCGCGATCGAGAACCTCACGACCTTCATCCGCGCCGACTTCATCTCCAATTTCGCCCGTCCCGGCGCGTTCAACGACCTGACGATCGGCTTCGTCTTCCACTATCGGGAACGCACGCCCGACGGGGCTTTGCGCGGTGTCTTCATGCAGGACCGCCGCGATCCCGCCCACGTGTCGACCTATATCGCCGAGGCCGGCAAGACCGTGGAGAAAGACGGCTCAAGCTACCTGCAGCTGAACAAGGGGGTTCTGCTGAGGCCGGCGGAAGCGGGCGATTCGGCGATGGTGTCGTTCGATAATTACACGATCGACCTGTCCCAGTTTTCCCAGGCGATCGCCACGGTGAAGCGCCCGCGCGAGCGCAGCACGGCCGAATTGATGCAGCCGGGCGCGCGAGACCGGGCGGACTCCGCCATCGCGGGCCACATCCGCAGCGAGCTGCTCGATCGGCTGGCCAGTCCGCTTTACGCGCTCGTCGCCGGACTCATCGCCTTCGCCGCTCTGGGAGAGGCGCGGACGACGCGGCAGGGGCGCGGAGCGGCAATAGGGGGCGCCATTCTCGCCTTCATCGCCATCCGCGGCCTCGGCATCGCGGCGACAACGCTGACTGTCGGCGATCCCGGGGCGGCGTTTTTCGTCTGGGCGATCCCGATCGGGGCCCTTCTTGGCGGCCTGGCTGTGATCTTTCGTCAGCGGCTGTTTTTCGCGCCGATGCGACGCCTCTCGGCAAGCGGCGCATGATGGGCCGGACGTTTTCGCTCTACCTGGCCGGCCGGTTCGCGCGCACGGTCCTGGCCGCCTTTGCGTTCGTTTTCGCCCTGATCTACGCCGTCGATCTTGTCGAGATGCTGCGCCGTTCAGGCGACGCGCCCAAGGCGACCGCGCCGCTGATGGCGCTCTTGTCCTTCCTGCGCACGCCGACGGTCGCCGAGCAGGCGCTGCCGTTCGCCGTGCTGTTTGGTTCGATGATCGCGTTTCTCAACCTTTCCCGGAAGCTCGAACTGGTCGTGGCGCGGGCGGCGGGCGTCTCCGTGTGGCAGATTCTCGCGCCGCCGGTCCTGGTCATCGGGATGATCGGAATTGTTTCCGTCGCCGCTTACAATCCGGCGTCCGCCTGGATGAAACAGAGGTCGGACGAAATCGAGAACGCCGTCTTCGGCGGGCGATCGAACCCCTGGGGCGATCTATGGCTCCGGCAGAAGAGCGTCGACGGACAGGCGATCATCCATGCGCATCGCAAGGAGGCGGGAGGAACCCGGATCCAGGGCGTCGAGGTGTTCAATTTCGACGATCAGGGCAATTTCACCGAGCGGGTCGACGCCGAATTGGGCGAGTTGCACAACGGCTACTGGGAATTGCACAACGCCAAGGTCGTTACCCCTGGCTTCGAGACGCTTCCCGTCCCGACTTACCTGCTGGCGACCAGTCTCAACCGCCAGGATGTCGCCCAGGCCTTCGCGGCGCCCGAGACGGTGTCGTTCTGGAGGTTGCCGGGACTGGCCGACCAGACGGCGAAGGCCGGACTCGACCCAACTGCTTATCTGTTGAAATATCAGGAGCTTCTTGCCCGCCCCGTCTTGCTCGCGGCTATGGTTCTCGTAGCCGCTTGCTTTTCATTAAGATTCTTCCGAATGGGCGGCGTGGAGATTATGGTTTCCGGTGGCGTCGCGGCCGGGTTCGTGCTTTATGTGGCCACCAAAGTGATCAACGACCTCGGCGAGGCCGGCTTCATCAGCCCGGTCGCGGCGGGCTGGTCGCCGGAACTCGTTGGGTGCTTGTTTGGCGTATACGTTTTGCTGCACCAAGAGGATGGTTGATGGGCTCCGCCGTCAGCTCCTCGCTTGAGCGGAACTTGGGTCGGCGTTCCTGGCCCCGTCTCGCGGCTCTCGGCGCGGCCGCAATTGCATGGGCGATTTTGTGCCTGTCGTCGGCAATGATCGCGGCGGCCGCGCCGGCTGCGCATCCGCCGGCGATGGCGCCCGCCAAGCCGCCCGACAAGCTCGTCATTGACGCCGACGAACTGATCTACGACAAGGACAAAAACACTGTGACCGCGCAGGGCTCGGTCCAGCTGTTCTACCAGGGCCGTCTCCTGCAGGCCGACCGGGTCGTCTACAATCGCGTGACCAAACGCGTCTACGCCGAGGGTCACGCCAAGATGACCGACGAACACGGCGACATCGTTTACGGGACGCGGTTCGAGCTCAGCGAAAATTTCCGCGACGGCTTCATCGACAGCGTCCAGGCGTTGACCTCCGACAAGACGCGCTTCACCTCGCCGCGCGGCGAGCGCGTGAACGGCGACGTGACCGTACTTGAAAAGGGAAGCTACACCGCCTGCGAACCCTGTAAGGACCATCCCGAGCGGCCGCCGTTCTGGCAGGTCCGGGCGACCAAGATCATCGAGAACCAGCAGACCCATACGGTCTATTACGAGGGCGCCCAGATGCTCGTCTGGGGTTTTCCCGTCTTCTACATGCCGTATTTCTCGTCGCCGGACTCGACCGTCAACAAGCAGACCGGAGTGCTTGCGCCGCAGTTCGTTTCCGGCGGATACCTTGGGTACCGGAATAAGCATTCCGTATTTCATCAATCTCGCGCCGAGCTACGATCTGACGCTGATCCCGACCTACCTTTCCAAGCAAGGGCTTTTCGGCGAGGTCGACTGGCGCCAGCGTCTGACCAACGGCCAATACAGCATCAAGATGGACGGGCATCGACGAGCAGGATCCCGGCGCGTTCCCCATCTACCCTTACGGCGCTGGCGATCAGAGGATGCGCGGGTCGATCGAAACCAAGGGCAATTTCTTCCTCAACCAGGACTGGCAGTTCGGCTGGGACGGGACCTGGTTGTCGGACAAATTCTTCGCCAATGATTACAAGCTGCAGGGCATCGACTTCAGCAGCTACTATTTCCAGGATATCGTCTCGTCAATCTATCTGCGCGGCCAAGCCGATCACAGCTACTTCGACCTGAGCGCCTACCATTTCGAGGGAACGACGGCGAACGACGACAACCTTACCCTGCCTCAGGCCGTGCCGGTATTCGACTACAATCGCGTGTTCATGCTTCCGGCCGATCGCACGAACGGGATCGGCGGCGAAGCGACGGTCGACGTCAACATCACCAACGTCACGCAGTCCAACGCGGCGTTCCAGTCCACCGGCCTGCAGACGTTCGACAACGCCTATCATCTTTACAACGTTTGCGAGACGGCGGTCGGCGACAAATATGTGAATACCTATTACCCTGGCGCCTGCATGCTACGAAGCATTGCCGGCGACTACACCCGCGCCTCTGGCCAAGTCGTCTTGGCAGCGCAGTTACATCGACACGATCGGCGAGGTGTGGAAGCCGTTCGTGTTCGCCCGCCTCGACGGTGAGCAGACTGCCCTCAACGAGACCGGTTCGATCACCTACGCGAGTGGGCTCGGAACGAGCACCGTCGCCAATTCCAGCCAGGCGGCGTTTTTCTCGGGAGGCGACCAGGGCGCGTTTGCGCGAGGCATGGCGGGTTTCGGACTCGAGTGGCAGTATCCGTTCGCGCTGACGAACTCATGGGGCTCCCAGACGATCACGCCGATCGCCCAATTCATCGCTCGCCCGAGCGAGGTCATTCCCCAGATCCAGCCGAACGAGGACGCGCAGAGCCTCGTGTTCGACGACACGAACCTGTTCGCCTGGAACAAATTCTCGGGCTACGACCGGATCGAGGGCGGCACGCGGCTCAATTACGGCGCCCAATACACGGCCAATTTCGCCAATGGCGGCCACGCCAATATCGTGGCCGGCGAATCGATCCAGGTCGCGGGGCAGAATTCGTACACGCTCTACGATATGGCCAATACCGGCATGGACTCGGGCCTCGACAAGCAGTTCTCCAATTTCGTCGCCGGCGAAATGATCCAGCCGACCTCGGCGCCGGTCTCGTTTCTGAGCAAACAGCAGTTCGACAGCTCGACGTTCCAGCTCGACCGGTTCGACGCCATCGCCAAGGCGAATCTCGGCGGCGTCACCAGCAGCCTCGATTATGCGCTCTATGCGGCGCAACCGGCCTTGGGATGGGAGTATCCGCGCGAGGGCCTCACGGGCAGCGCCTCGTACAAATTCCTCGACCGTTGGAGCGTCGACGGGTCGCTCGTGGTCGACATGTCGCGCCATTATTACGATATCCAGGGGGAGGACACGCCAGTCTTCTATCCGGTCGGCTATTCGCTGGGGCTCGGATACAAGGATGAGTGCACAACGCTGACCCTCAAGTATTCGTCGAGCACCAGCGCGCCGGCGGCGTTCGCGGAATATGCGGGCGGCCCGCTGACCTACCTTCCGGCGACGCGCAACCAGACGCTGATGTTCCAGCTGGTCCTGCGCACGCTCGGCGACCTCCGGGGGAATGTCGGCCTATAGCCGCGGGGCTTTGCAGCCGGAGTTTGGTTATGAAGGGCGAACGTCCGCCGCTGGCGATGACGATGGGCGACCCGGCGGGGATCGGTCCCGAACTGGCGCTCGCCGCCTGGCGCCTGCGGGCGGCGGCGGACGCCCCGTTTTTCGTTCTCGCGTCGCCGGCTCGCCTCGCCGAGACCGCCCACCGCCTCGGCTGGGCCGCGCCGATCGTCGAGACGGACCCCGAAAATGCGGCTTCCGTCATCGACCGTGGCCTGCCCGTCGCGCCTCTCGACCATCCGGTCGTCGGCGAGCCTGGGCGTCCCGACGTCGCGAACGCCGCCGCGACGCTCGAATCGATCGAGCGCGCGGTCACGGCGGTGCGGGCCGGAACGGCGCGCGCGGTCATCACCAATCCGATCGCCAAGGCGACGCTCTACCAGGCCGGATTTCGCTTTCCGGGCCACACCGAGTATCTGGGCGCGCTCGCATCCGCTTGGGGCGAGCGCGCGTTCCCCGTGATGATGATCTGGTCCGAGGCGCTGGCGGTCGTGCCGGTCACCATCCATATCGCGCTCGCGGAAGCGCCGCGCGCGCTGACCCGGGACCTCATCGTCGAGACGGGGCGGGTGGTCGACCGCGATCTCAAGACGCGGTTTCGCCTCGCCCGGCCCCGCCTCGCCGTCGCGGGCCTCAATCCCCACGCCGGGGAAGGCGGCGCGATGGGGCGCGAAGAAATCACGACCATCGCGCCGGCAATCGAGGCGCTGAGGGCCGAAGGGATCGACGCGTTCGGTCCGCTGCCCGGCGATACGATGTTTCACGCTGCGGCTCGCGCGCGTTACGACGTCGCGCTGACCATGTATCACGACCAGGGCCTGATCCCGGTCAAAACGCTCGCCTTCGACGAGGGCGTCAATGTCACCCTTGGCCTGCCGTTCGTCCGCACCTCGCCCGATCACGGCACGGCATTCGACATCGCGGGCCGCGGCGTCGCCAATCCGGCGAGCCTGATTGCGGCCCTCAAGCTCGCCGACCGGTTGACGCGATGACGCTGGCCTCCGACGGACTGCCGCCGTTGCGCGAGGTCGTGGCGCGCTGCGGCCTCGACGCCCGCAAGGCGCTCGGCCAGAATTTCCTGTTCGATCTCAATCTCACGGCCAGGATCGCGCGCGCCGCCGGGCCGCTCGACGGCGTCGCCGTCATCGAGGTCGGTCCCGGTCCGGGCGGCCTCACCCGGTCGCTCCTCGCGGCGGGCGCAAGGACCGTCATCGCCATCGAACGCGACGAGCGCGCGCTGCCGGCGCTCGAAGAGATCGGCGCCCGCTGGCCCGGCCGACTCGAGGTGATCGCGGCCGACGCCTTGACCGTCGCGCCCGAAACGCTGATCGCCAAGGCCGGCGGGGCGCCGATCCGGATCTGCGCCAATCTCCCCTACAACATCGGCACGCGTCTTCTGACCGGCTGGCTCGAGACGGAACCTTGGCCGCCGTTTTTCGATCGCCTGACTCTGATGTTCCAGCGCGAGGTCGCGCTGCGCATCGTCGCAACGCCCGCCGAGCGCGCCGATTACGGGCGGCTTGCCGTACTGGCCGGCTGGCGCACGCAGGCGCGGATCCTGTTCGACGTGCCGCAGGCCGCTTTCACCCCGCAGCCCAAGGTCGTCTCGAGCGTGGTCGAACTCCTGCCGCGCGTTGCGCCAGACCCCTGCGACCCGCGCCTGCTCACGGCCGCGACCCAGGCCGCGTTCGGCCAACGGCGCAAGATGCTGCGCCAGTCGATAAAAGCCTTCGCCGCCGCTTGCGCAATCGACCCTGCGGCGCTGCTCGCCGCGGCCGGTCTCGCGCCGACCCTGCGAGCGGAGGAGGTGGACATCGCAGGCTTCGTGCGCCTGGCGCGAGCGGCCGCGCGGGCCGGCCATGACCGCGTCCATGACAACTTTGACGCCGCCGCGGCGCGATAGCCGCCGCCCCCGAGACGCTCCCTCGCCGGCCGCGCGGCGCTCGCGCCCAGCGGCGAACGCGCGTACATTCGTCGGCGGTCCGCACGGGATTGGAAGCCCGCGCCAGACCGATCCCACGACGAGGAAGGCCTTTGTTCATCAATACGCCCATGGCGAGACGGCAGTGGACCGGCCTGGACGACGAACATCTCGCCAGCATCGGGTTCATCAATTTCGGCTGGAACGGCCTCGAACGGAAGTTCGCCTCGCTCATCTGGGTGACGGCGGGGTGGGACCAGGACGTCGGCGAGCTGGTGCTCGCCAGCATGGGCAACGTCTCGGTCGCCAAGCTGTTCTTGAATCTCCTGAAGCAGGAGCTCAGGGACCGGCCGGACCGCCTTCTTTGGAGCCAGGCCGCCCAGACCGGCGCGCTGTTCGACGAGATCCGCGAAGCGCGCAACGACGTCGTGCATTGCTTCTTCCATGTCGACCCGGCCAAGGGGGTCGAGGGGCACTATAAGACCTCGACGCGCAGGACCGAGAGCGGCAGGCCCGAACTCAGGACCGTCGCGATGGGCAAGGACGACATCGACGATCTCTGCGTCGCCATTTCGGACTGCCTCGAATCGATCGACGACCTTGTCATGAAGATCTGGTTTCGCCGACGGTTCCTGCTCGCCGAGAATGACGGGGGCGGGCTCGCCGAGGACGCCTATCGCAGGGCCGTCCACGGCTGGAGCGCGACGCCCTTCGACATGAGGCGGCTCAGGACTTACCCGAAGAAGCGCGCCCGCCGCGCGCCCGCCCGCGAGGCCGAGCGGACGCGGCAATCGGCGGAGGACGAGTGATGTGCGTCGGTCGAATCGAGGGCGTTCTCCTTCCCCCATAGCCCGTCGAGAAGGCGGGCGTCTTTCGACGCCCTACGGTGGGGGAAGGCTGGGATGGGGGGTCCCCTCCGGCGGGAAATTTGGATTTCCTCAGGTCTACGCGGGCGTGCATCGGGGCTCCGCGAATTCCCGGGTTTTGGACGGTTGGATTTGTTTGGAATTCCTTGGATTCTCTCGTCCGAAATGAGCCTTTTCAATGGGTTACACGCGGCCCCCGGCCCATTTTTAATTCATGCGGCCCCTTCCCCCGAAACGGGACAAGAAGACCCCGCCGTCCCTCGATCCGACGGTCGACCGCGCTCAAACCCCTTGGCCAAGCAGAAACCGCTGGGCGCGGGATCATGGCGATCGATATCGCAAGGGTCGAACCGGGCATTGGGATGAAACTAACGCTGTCTTCGCTTTTTGGCAAGAAATTGTCGAACTCGGCGCTCCCTTGCTCCGAGGCCTTCCCGGCCGCGGAAAGCGCGTCGCCTCGTCGAACGGTTCGAATGGCATGACGCGCCCAAGCACGGAAACTGGCTCGACATGGCCGAATCCGACCTCGCTGCCCTCTCCACCCAGCGCCTCGACCGCCGCATCCCCGATAAGCCTGAACTGACCGCGGAAGTCGCCGCCTGGGTGCAACGCCGCAACAAGCAACACGCCAAGGCCCGATTGGCAATTCACAACCGCCGGCGCTCGCGTGAAGCCCGCAAGGCTATATCCTCAGTGCGCGTGACTTGGGCCACTCGTGGCGTGCGTCGGTTAAATCGAGGGCGTTCTCCTTTCCCGCATAGCCCGTCCAGAGACGGGCGTCGCCGCCCTGCTCGCGGTGGGATTGGCGGTTCGCGTGACGGGCCGCCCGGCGTCCCCGCGCCAATATGTCGCGATTCAGCGAAAAGACGCGGCTTCGCCGACCTTCGAGGCGACGGTCGATCTCGACCGGCAGGAATTTTCGGTGCGCCCGATCGCAGCGACGGCGCCGCCGGGCAAGTCTTGCGAGCTCTGGCTCATCGATCAGCGGCTCGGACCGCCGCGGTCGCTCGGCGTGATCGGCAGACCAGGCGCGCGGCGAGTCTCGCCCGCTACCCTCGCGGCGTGATCGAGGACGCGACCTACGCGGTGACCGTCGAGTCGCCCGGCGGATCGCCCGACGGCAAGCCCTCCGGTCCGCCCGTCTTTGTCGGCAAGCTCGTCCCGATCGGGCCGTAGAAGAGCGAATAAGTGGCGGACTTAAGGGCATAATGAATTCTGGTCGCCTCGCGCCGAAAGCCCTGATCGGGCCGCCTACGCGGGAAGGGGACGCCGCTCTTCCGGCAAAGTCTTAACCGCCGGCGTGCTACGGGATCGCGCGAAAGAAAAAAGGCTGCACCCGATGACGATCGTTCCCGTAAATCGACAACATCCCCCTTTCCTCGGATCTATTCGCGCCCGACTGCTGGGAATTATCGTTCTGTTCGGCGTCGCGCTGATCGCGATTGTCGCCGTGTTGGCCTGGTTCGCGGCGCGCGACATCTACGCCGGCCGGCAGGACGAGCTCAGAACTGTCGTCGAGGTCGCATCCAAGGCGGTCCAACAGCAGTATGACGAATTCAAAAAGGGAACGATCTCGGAAGCCGAGGCTCAGCTGCGCGCCAAGGCCAGCATCCGCGCGATGCGCTACAACGTCGATGATTATTTCTTTATCCAGGATAAAAACGCTATCCTCATTGTTCACGGCACGCGGCCGGATCAGGAAGGCAGGGACGTCAGCCAGCAACACACCGCGTCCGGCAAGTATTTCTCCGGCGACATGAATAAGATTGCGGCGGAGCAAGGCCAGGGATTCGTCAGCTATGAATATCCCAAGCCGGGCGCGGCGATGGATCAGCCGTCGCCGAAACTGTCCTACGTCAAGTTGTTCGCGCCCTGGCGATGGACGATCGGCACCGGCGTGTACATCGACGATATCGAAGCGACGGTCTGGTCGAGGGTGCTCTGGACAGCCGCGACCGCGCTGGCGTTGCTCATCGCCGTCGGCGGCTTCGCGAGCGTCGTCATGTTCCGCCTGTCGAATCGTCTCGCCGCGTTGAGCGCGGCGATGACGGCGCTGGCGTCGGGCGATAGCGATGTCGCGCTGCCCGTGGTCGCCGGCGCCGATGAGGTCGGCGACATGACGCGGGCAGTTCAGGTGTTCAAGCAGAACGCGGCGGAGCGGGCGCGGATGGAAGCGGAGGCGCTGGCCAATCGCACCCAGGCCGAGCGCGAGCGCGAGCGCTTAGCCGCGGAGCGGGCCAAGGCCGCCGAGGAGCAGGCGGAGGTCGTGCGCCGTCTGGGCGCAGGCCTGAAGGACCTTGCGGGCGGCGACCTCATGGCGCGGCTGGGCGAAGGCTTCGCGCCGGCCTACGCGCAAATCCGTGACGATTTCAACGAGGCGATCGACCGGCTGAGGGGCGCCGTCCTGTCGGTTGTCGAGAGCGCTCGCGCGATCCGAACCGGCGCGCAGGAGATCTCGACCGCCTCCGACGATCTCGCCCGGCGCGCGGAACAACAGGCCGCGGGTCTGGAAGAGACCACCGCGACGCTCGGCGAAGTCGCCACGGCGGTGAAAAAGTCCGCCGAAGGCGCCGGCCACGCACAGCAAGTGGTGGCCTCGGCCGACAACGACGCCAAGCAGAGCGCCGTGGTCGTCCGCGAGGCGGTCGATGCAATGAGCACGATCGCCAAGTCCTCGCAGAAGATCAGCCAGATCATCGGCGTGATCGACGAGATCGCGTTCCAGACCAACCTGCTGGCGCTCAACGCCGGCGTCGAAGCGGCCCGGGCCGGCGAGGCGGGACGGGGTTTCGCCGTGGTCGCCTCCGAGGTGCGCGCGCTCGCCCACCGTTCAGCCGAGGCGGCCAAGGAGATCAAAGGGCTGATCTCCGATTCAGCCGGCCAGGTCGACAAGGGCGTCGAGTTGGTGGCGGAGACCGGCCGGGCTCTCGAGCGCATCATGGAGCAGGTGACCGAGATCAACGTCGTGGTGGGCGAAATCGCCGCCGGGGCGCAGGAGCAATCGACCGCGCTGCAACAAATCAACAGCGCGATCGACGAGATGAATCAGGTGACGCAGCAGAACGCCGCGATGGTCGAGGAATTCGACCGCGGCCGGCCATTCGCTCTCGGACGAATCGTCGCGGCTGGCGCAACTGGTCGGCCAATTCCGGGTGCGGCAACCGGGGGACGGACGTTCGCTGGCGCGCGCGGCCTGAAGCCGGTCGCACGAGGATTGCCGTAACGGAGGCGTCGGACCGTCAACCTTTGCCGCGGCGCTTTCGAGAACTGGTCCTTCAGCGAAGCGGCCAGCCCCGACGCCGTCGCTTTCGAGGCGCAAAGAGAAACGAGAAATCGGGCGTCCGAACGGCCCACCACATGGCGGCGCGATCCTCCTCGGTTTCGGGCCGTCCCCGCCTTGCCGCGTGCGCCATCCTTGCCGCGGATTCGGCATGAGCGGCAAATCTCGAGTTCGTCTGCGCCTGGAACTCTTCCCATTTCGCCCAGTCGCCATTGGCCTTCAGCCGCGCCTTCTCCATCGCGATGTCGGCGCGAACCAGTTCCCATTCCACCGGATCAAGATCTTTATCAGGCATCGGCGCAGTCCTATCCCAGATCAATCCTGGAACGCCAGGCGAAGTTCCCATGTCGTGCGGCCTTTGTCATTGTACTCGATAATGCCCCGTCAGGCTCGAGAAACTGAGCCAAAAATATCGCACACCCGTTTGGCCGGAACCAGGCGCGCCTCCGGCAGTTGATGACCGCGGAGTCATCAAGTGAAGCAACCCGCCGCGCTCCGTGGCGCAGACGCAAACAGGCGAGGCCCGCCGAAATCACGGCGGCCGCCCTGGAGGTCTTCGCCGATCATGGCTTCGCAGCGGCAAAGCTCGACGACATCGCCCGCCGGGCGGGCGTCGTCGAAGGCTCGATCTACCGCTACTTCTCGACCAAGGAGGAGCTGTTTCGCGCGGTGGTGCGCTCGGCCGTCGTCCCCGAGGTGGAGAGGGTTCGGCGCGCGGCGGAAGGCTTCGACGGGCCTTTCGCCGAGCTCGCGCCCCGGCTCCTCATGGGCGCCGCAGCCGTGCTGAGCCGGCCTTTGATCGCGCGCTTCGTCGGGCTGGTGATCGGGCAGCAGCGCAACTTTCCCGACGTCGCCAACATCTGGCATGACGAGGTGGTCGGGCCGGTGATCGGTGCGGTAACGGGCCTGATCGCGCGCGGGGAGGCGCCCGACGGCGATCCGCGCCTCTATGCCTTCTCCCTCGTCGGCCCCCTCATCACGGCCCTGGTTTTCAGGGAGGTGTTCGGCGAGGCGTCCGACGACCTTCCCGATCTCGCCCGCCTTGCCGAGCAGCATGGTCGGCTCCTTCTTCGCGGCCTTTTGGCCGCGCCGCCAACCTGAACGACAAAAACAACCTGAACGAGAAGAGCAACCTGAACCTGAAAAGGAGTCCACGCCATGTCCGATACCAGCGTGCTGATCGTCGGCGCCGGCCCGACGGGATTGGTGCTTGCCCTGTGGCTGACCAAGCAGGGCGTCCCCGTCCGCATCATCGACACGACGGCCGGCCCCGGCACGACGTCCCGGGCGTTGGCGGTCCACGCGCGAACGCTGGAGCTCTACGAGCAGCTCGATCTTGCCGATGCCGTCGTTGCGAAAGGCTACTCCGTTCCGGGCGCCCGGCTTTGGCTCGGTGGGGTCGAGAAGGCGCGCGTCCCGTTCGAAGTGATCGCTTCGGACCTCACGCCCTACGCTTTCCTGCACATCTTCCCGCAGGACGAGCACGAACGGCTTCTGACCGAACGCCTGCAAAGCCTTGGCGTGCAGGTGGAGCGTTCGACCGAGCTTCTCGGGTACACGGAGGAGGGCGACCATGTCAGCGCCCGGCTGCGGGGCTCCGACGGCGCCGAGCGCATTGTCGACGCCGCCTTCATCGCCGGCTGCGACGGCGCCCACTCGAAGGTCCGCGAGGCGATGGGCGCGGGCTATCCGGGCGGGAGCTACCCGCAGGTCTTCTACGTCGCCGATGTCGCCGGCGAGGGGCTGGCTTTCAACGGCGACCTCAACATCGAGCTCGACGAATCCGACTTCCTCGCCGTCTTTCCGTTGGCGGACAAGGGCCGCGTTCGGTTGATCGGGGCCATCCGGCCGGGCGAGGGCCAAAACCTCGACAGGCTCACTTTCGACGACATCAGCGACCGGGCGACGCAACAGCTCCGTCTCAAGGTCGATACGGTGAACTGGTTTTCGACCTACCACATTTCGCATCGGGTGACGGACCATTTCCGCATGAGCCGGGCGTTCCTTTTGGGCGACGCGGCGCACATCCACACGCCGGTCGGCGGCCAGGGGATGAACACCGGCATCGGCGACGCGATCAACCTCGCCTGGAAGCTGCAAGCCGTTCTGGCCGGGCGGGCCCCGGACGCCTTGCTCGACACGTTCGAGGCCGAGCGGCGCGCCTTCGCGCTGCGGCTCGTCGCGACGACCGACCGCTTCTTCAACGTCGCCGCCGCTAAGGGCCATCTGGCCGAGATCGTCCGCACGCGCCTCGCGCCCATCGTGCTGCCGCAGCTCGTGAAGTTCGAGGCGGCGCGCACGTACATCTTCCGCACGATCTCCCAGATCACCTTGAACTATCGCGGGATGGGCCTCGATCAGGGCCACGTCGGGCCGGTTCACGGCGGCGACCGCCTGCCCTGGGTGAAGCTCGGCGAGGGCGACAATTATCAGGCGCTCAAACGCATCGGCTGGCAGATCCACGTCTACGGCGCCGCTCGAGCCGAATTGCTAAACTGGTGCGCGGCTCGCAACGTCCCGCTTCAGGTCTACCCGTGGAGCGACGCGATGCGGCAGGCCGGCCTGCGCGAGAACGCCATGTACCTCATCCGGCCGGACGCCTACGTCGCCATGGCCGAACCCACCCCGTCCGCCGACGCCGTCGAGCGATATTTCGCCAAGGTTCGGGTCCAGCCGTAGGGCCGGTCGAACCTCCCGACGGCGCCTCTGCGCCCCAGCGACCCGCGCGACGACTTTGCCGTTCCTCGCGCTTGGCGCGCATCTGCGGCCCCCGCGGGCCCGGAAAGCCCACGGAAAGCCGCAGATGGGAGCCTCGGGCGCTTGGCGAACTCAGTGGCCCGGTTCGGCCGGGGGCGAGTTCCGGCTCGGACGGACGCTCGCGCCGCTCGGCCATGAACTGATCGAATTCGGCGCGGTCCTTGGCGAAGCGCAGCCGCCCGAGGAAGTCCTTGAACTCGCGCTGCTCGTCTTCAAGGCGCTTCAACGTCTCCGATCGATAGTCGTCGAAGGCTCGGTTGCCGCTGGTCGACGGACCGAACCAATCGCGGCCGCCCCGGACACGCTCCATTCTGGCGCGCATCATTTCCATTTTTTCCTGCAGGCGCGCCATCTTGCGCTCCCACCGGTCGCGACCGTGCTCGCCGTCGGCCATCGGCGCGTCCCAGGCATAGGCAGGATGACGCCAGCAGCCCATCCGTCCCCGTCGCGCAATCAGGAAGGCGAGAATGAGGAGTCCGAGCGGCCACCACCACAGGAACCCCAGGATCGTCAGAAGGATTGGCATGGCGTCCTCGCTTGTAAATGTAATGAACATTTACTTCCAATGCGCCGCCGTTGTCAAGTCCCTCTTTGCCGGCCGCCGGCCCCGGCTGGGCGCGACCGGGCGCAGGACGAACGGCGCTTACGGCCGCGCCGTGTTCACCCCGAGCCCTCGCAGATAGACCAGCAGATCCGCTTCCAAAAGTTCCGCCGGCGACATCGGCGTCGCGCGCTGGGCGCCGTCGCCACGGCCGAACAGCGACGCGACGCCGTGCGCCATGGCCCAGATGTGGAGCGCCACCATCAAGGCCGGCGGGCGCCCGGCCGCGGGCATCCCGGCGCAGACCGCGTCGGCGGCGGCGCGCAGCACGGCGAAGGCCCGTTCGCTGGCTTCCCGCAGGGGGGGATTGGCGCCGACGGCAACGCCGCCTTCGAACATCGCCGAGTAGAACGCCGGCTGCGCGCGGGCGAATTCCAGATAGGCCTGGCCGAGTTGGTCCAGCGCGACCAGGGCGTCCGGGCGGCCGCCGTCCCAGGCGCGCGTCAGCGCAGCCTCGAGATGCTCGAACCCGCGCAGCGCCACGCTCGCCATCAGTTCGTCGCGGTCGCGGAAATGCCGGTAGGGCGCGCCGGGGCTGACGCCGGCGAACCGCGCCGCCTCGGCGAATGTGAACCCCGCGATCCCCTTCCGGGCGATCAGTTCCAGCGCCACGCGGATCAGCGCCTCGCGCAAATCGCCATGATGATAGCCGCGCGGGCCATCGCGCGCGCCGGGTTCGTCCTTGCTCCAACTCATGTAAGACGCATTTACATCATGGGGGCCGAGGTGTCGATGCTGTCCCGACCGCCCCCCGCGCGCGCCGTCGACCCTAAAGCGTCATCTGGGTCTGGACGACGAGGGCGACGAGCTTGCCCTCTTCTGTTTCGACGCGCGTCTGCAGCACCTGGGTGCGGCGGCCGCGGTGAACGACGGCGCAGGCGCCCACGAGCGTCGCGCCGACGCGCGCGGCGCCGACGAAATTCGTCTTGCTCTCGACGGTCGTCGTGCCGGCCGCGCCCTCCGGAAGGCCGATGAAGCCGTCGAGAGGTTTTTCGCCAGGTTCCAGATCGAGCCGTAGCCCCAACAACATGCCGCCGCGCGTCGGCTCTCGCGCCGTCGTGGCTTGGGCGATCACCTCATGGGTCTGCCAGCCGTTTCAGGAGCGGCGATCGTCGCGCAAAGCGTGACGACCGCAAGCACGATCAAGTATATCGAAATGGGCCATGTCGCGCCGTTCGTCCATGACAAGAAGGTCGCCGCCGCAAATGGCGTCAGGCCCCCACTGATGGCGGCGCCGATCTGGAAGCCGAGCGAAGCGCCGCTGTAGCGCATCGGGGCGGCAAAGAATTCCGTGTACCATGGGGCGCCGACGGCGAAGCCGATCATTTGCCCGAAGATGATCGCGGCGACAATCGCCAGTGTGATGATGAGCGGGTCCTTCGTGTCCAACAGCCAAAAGAACGGGAACGCGAAGGCGATCGCGAACGCTGTGCCCGCATAGAACATCGCCTTGCGGCCGATCCGGTCGGAGCTCCAGCCAAACAGCGGGATCGCCAACAGAGCGACCACGGAGGAGACGAAGACTGCGTTGAGGATCACGCTGCGCGGCAGGCCGAGTCTGACGGTGACGTAGTTGATGGCGAAAACGCCCGCGATCATCGCGTAGCTGATCTCGGATAGCTTCAATCCGATCGCGGTAAAGAAGGCGCGCGGCTCTTTCGTCAACACCTCGGCCAACGGCAGCCTCGCGACCTTGTTCTCCGCTTGCAACTCGCGAAACACCGGCGTCTCCTGCAATTGCAGACGGATGTAGAGGCCGACGCCGGCGAGAAAGATGCTGATCAGGAAGGGAATGCGCCACGCCCATCCGAGAAAGTCTGCTTCCGACGTATGGGACAGGACCGCGAAAATGCCGACTGCGCAAAGGGTGCCGAGCGGATATCCGAGTTGAACCATCGAACCGAGAAGCCCGCGGTTCTGACTCTTCGCATTCTCGACCACAATCAGCACGGCGCCGCCCCATTCTCCGCCGAGTCCAACCCCTTGAAACAGCCGCAGCAGGACCAGCAGAACCGGCGCTGCGACGCCGATCTGCTGATAAGTGGGAAGGAGGCCGATCAGGAAGGTTCCGAGCCCCATAATGACAATCGTCGTCGCAAGCATCGCCTTGCGGCCGAACCGATCGCCGAAATGTCCAAAGATTGCGGCGCCGAGGGGTCGCGCGAAATAACCGACGCCGAGGGTGCCGAAGGACGCGATGGCGCTCAGGCCGGGGTTGGACGAGGGAAAAAACAGCTTGGTGAAAACGAGGGCGCTCGCGGTGGCGTAGATCAGAAAATCGTACCACTCAACCGCCGTCCCGATGATGCTCGCTATGACGACCCGTTTCATTCCTGTCGCACGAGCGGCGACCAATTCGTCGGCTCCCGCCGCTTCCGCAATGCTCATGACAGCCCCCAATCTTCTGGCCGAACCCCGCCTTGGCGAGAACCCTCCCGCCTGCCCGTCAGCGACCGACGACCCGCGCTATATTACAGCGCCCTATAGGCGATGTGCCAGATCGACCCGCTGAGGTCATCCTAAAACAAGGAGGGCGCCACGGCGCCCGGCGACGACGCTCGACTTGGACCTATAGCGTCATCTGGGTCTGGACGATGAGCGCGACGAGCTTGCCGTCCTCCGTCTCGACTCGGGTCTGCAGCACCTGGGTGCGGCGGCCGCGGTGCACGACGGCACAGGCGCCCACGAGCGTCGCGCCGACTCGCGCGGCGCCGACGAAATTCGTCTTGCTCTCGATGGTCGTCGTGCCGGCCGCGCCCTCCGGCAGGCCGATGAAGGCCGCGACGCCGCCGAGCGTGTCGGCGAAGCTCATGATCGCGCCGCCATGGGCGACGTCGCCGAGCGTGCAGAGGTCGGGGCGGACAAGCATGCGCGCGACGACGGCGTCCGGTTCGGCGCTGACGAACTCCACCCCGAGAAGGGTCGCGAACGGCAGCGGATGGGCGCGGATCCGGTCGATGAGGGTCATGGGGCGTTCCTCCCGGTTCTCTCGCAAGAATTTGGCGTGCTTTCGCCGTTCTGACCAGTCCGTGAAACGTCCGACTCGTCGCGGACTTGCTATAACGGCGCATGCGTCCGTCGCTTCTCGACCCCCTGTTCGCCCCGGCCGCCTCGCTGCCCGGGATCGGCCCCAAGAACGCAAAACTGTTCGACCGGCTGCTCGACCGGCCGCACGGCGCTCGCGTCGTCGACGTGCTGTTCCACCTGCCCTATGCGACGCTCGACCGGCGGTCGCGGCCAAAGATCCGCGACGCCGTTCCCGGGACCCTCGTCACCATCGAGGCGCGGGTCACGGAGCATAGGGCGGCGCCAAACCTGCGCTCGCGCGCGCCGTTCAAGGTGCTGGTCGAGGACGACACCGGCGATGTCGTGCTCGTGTTTTTCCTCGCCAATCCCGAGTGGGTGCGCGCCCGCCTGCCGGTCGGCGCGACGCGCTGGATCTCCGGCAAGCTCGAGCTCTACGACGGCATCCGCCAGATCGTTCACCCCGACCGCGTCCTGGACGCGGACGAGTTCGCCCGGCTGCCTTCGGTCGAGCCGGTCTATGCGCTGACCGAAGGCCTCTACCAGCGCATCGTCGCGCGCGCGGCCGAGGGCGCACTGAAGCGGCTGCCGCGCCTGCCCGAGTGGGTCGCCGAAGGCACGCGCGACCGTCTCAAGCTGCCGGGCTTCGCCCAGGCGCTGGCCGCGATGCACAGGCCGGGCGCCCCGGAGGACGTCGACCCCGCCGGCCCGGCGGCGACCCGCCTCGCCTACGACGAACTCATGTCGAACCAGCTCGCCCTCCTGCTCGTGCGCGCGCGCCTGCGCGAGAACGCCGGTCGCGCGCATGTCGCGGACGGGGCGCTCGGGCGGCGGCTCGAGGCGGCGCTGCCGTTCGCGCTGACCGGCGCCCAAAAGACGGCGCTGGCCGAAATCCGCGCCGATCTCCGGTCCGAGAACCGCATGATCCGGCTGCTGCAGGGCGACGTCGGCTCGGGCAAGACCGTGGTGGCGCTCCTCGCCATGGCCGAGGTGGTCGAGGCCGGCCGGCAGGCCGCGATGATGGCGCCGACGGAGGTGCTGGCGCGCCAGCATTTCGACCGGATGGCGCCCCTCGCCGCCAAGGCTGGCCTCGGCATGGCGCTGATGACCGGCCGCGACAAACCCTCCGAGCGTCGCGAGACCCTGGCGGCGCTGGCCTCCGGCGCGCTCAACATCGTGGTCGGCACGCACGCGCTCTTTCAGGAGAAGGTCGTGTTCGCCGATCTCGGCCTCGCGGTCGTCGACGAGCAGCACCGGTTCGGCGTCCGGCAGCGGCTCGCGCTGGCGGGCAAGGGGGAGGCGACCGACCTTCTGGTGATGACGGCGACGCCCATTCCGCGCTCGCTGGTGCTCGCCTATTTCGGCGACATGGACGTCTCGGCCCTGCGCGAAAAACCGCCCGGCCGGCAGCCGATCGACACCCGCGCCCTGCCGATCGAACGGCTCGACGAGGTGGTCGCGGCCTTGTCGCGGGCGCTCGGGCAGGGCGCCCGCGCCTACTGGATCTGTCCGCTGGTCGAGGAGAGCGAGACGCTCGACGTCGCCGCGGCCGAGGCGCGCGCCGAGGCGTTGCGGGCGATCTTCGGCGATGCCGTCGGGCTCGTGCACGGCCGGATGGCGGGGCCGGACAAGGACGCCGCGATGGAGCGCTTTCAGCGCGGCGAGAGCCGGATCTTGGTGGCGACGACCGTGGTCGAGGTCGGCGTCGACGTGCCGGAGGCGACCATCATGATTGTCGAGCACGCCGAGCGGTTCGGCCTCGCCCAATTGCATCAGCTGCGCGGCCGGGTCGGCCGCGGGACCGGCCGCTCGAGCTGCCTCCTCATCTATAAAGGGCCGCTTGCCGAGACGGCCCAGGCGCGGATCGAGATTTTGCGGGCGACCGACGACGGCTTCCGGATCGCCGAGGAGGATTTGCGCCTGAGGGGCGAGGGCGACGTGCTCGGCGCCCGCCAGGCCGGCGCGCCCGGCTTCCGCTTCGCCCGTCTCGACCTTCACGGCGCCCTCCTCCCCTGCGCCCGCCAGGAGGCGCAGGCGGCGCTCGACCGCAGCGGCTCGCTGGATACCGAAGACGGCCGGAACCTGAGGCTCCTCCTCCATCTTTTCGAACGCGACGAGGCGGTGAAGCTGGTCGAGGCGGGATGAGGGGAGCTCGGGTTTTGTGATTTGTGCGGCGGGTGACCAAAGGGCGCAATGGAGAAATGACGTAAGCGTTAGCGTATTCCCCGGAAAGGATGATCGCATGGCAAGCCTGACGACCTTGGTTTCGGTGGCGGCGGCGTCGTTCGCCGCCTCCTTCGTCGAGGCGGTCGAGGCCCTCACGATCGTGCTCGCGGTCGGACTGGCGCGCGGCTGGCGGCCGGCGTTGACCGGCGCCGCGGCGGCTCTTGCCGCGCTTGCGCTGATTGTCGCAGCGCTCGGCCCGTTAGTGGGGCACATCCCAATCCGTGCGTTGCAGGGCGTCATCGGCGTCCTGCTGCTCATGTTCGGCTTGCGCTGGCTGCGCAAGGCGATCCTGCGTTCGATCGGACTCATCGCCGTGCACGACGAGGATGCCGCCTTTGCGCGCCAGACGCGCGAACTGAGCGAAGCCGAGCGGCGGCAGGCGAGAGGACTGGACTGGGTCGCCGGCGTTACCGCGTTCAAGGCGGTGTTGCTGGAAGGGACCGAAGTCGTATTCATCGTGATCGCGGTCGGCGCCGCGCGCGGTCTGCTCTGGTTGGCGAGCGCCGGCGCCTTGGCGGCCTGCGCGGCGGTGACGGCGATCGGCGCGGCGATCCATCGGCCGCTGGCGAGCGTGCCGGAGAATGCGCTCAAGTTCGTCGTCGGCGTCCTGCTTTCGGCCTTCGGCCTCTTCTGGACCGGCGAGAGCCTCGGGGTCGAATGGCCGGGCGGCGACGCGGCGATTCTCGCCTTCGCGGCGCTGTTCCTCGGCGTCGCCGCCACGCTGGTCACGCTGCTCAAGCCGAAGTTGGCGGGGCCCGCATGATCGGCGAGATCGTCAAGCAATTGATAGGACTGTTCGTCGACGACGAATTTCTCGCGGTGGCCATCCTCGCCATCGTCGCCGTCGCGGGCGCGCTGGCGTTCGTCGGCGTTTCGCCGACCTGGCTCGCCGGCCTGATCCTGACCCTGGCTTTGCCGGCGGCGCTCGCCGCTAGCGTGCTGCGCAGCGCATGGCGGGCGCGGCGGCAAAAGCGCGGCGGATAGGCGCGATGTCTGTCGTTATTGCGTGAGCTTGCCCAGCACGAGATGATCGCCGAAGGCGAGATCGGCGTTCCGGAAGCCCGTCAGCGGCGCGGAGGTCATGGAGATTGCCGGAGTTGAAGCGACGTGAGTCGCTAGAGCCACGATTGCCTTGCCCTCAGCCCGCAGTTTCGCCGATTTCGTCGAGACGTCTCGCCGGCTAAGGCGCTTATCGGCGCCGCTCGCGGGCTAAGACCCTCGAGCGCCCGCTCGGCTCCGCGGCTTTCCCGACCGCCCGGCCGCGCTCTCTCGCCTTCGATCCGCGCCCAAAAGAGTTGCGAACAAGCCTCTGGCCAGGTCAGAAAATGGTCGTTATCAAGAATTCAACGGAAGACTTGGCCCGACCGCAGCAAACTTACAGGCCGCTTTTGCTCCTTTTCCGTGATTTCGAAGATGTGGCGATTGTAAAGACAGTCAGGAAGAGTTGGGGAGGCGTTCGATACAATAGTGGAAAGGCTCGCGCATCGTGAGCGACTTTGGCAACAACGAAAACATTAAAATTTTTTAACTTTTTTCCAGCGAAAATTCGTCTCAGGGTCGGCTGTCCGTCGCGAGCCTTTTTTGCGGCATGATTCGGGCAAGCGCGGCTGGTCTCGACGCCATCTCGCTACTCCGCCGCCGTCCAAGGAGATTCGATCAAGAACCGCAGTGAAGGCCCCGCGAGCGCGGTCATATGGGAGGATCTTCCGGATGGCTAAGGGCCGTCCCTATTTGGAATATCAAAGTTGGAATTGACCTAGCGGTATTCAGTAATTTGCCGACGGGTCAGCTACAGGTTGGGAGGTGATCTGTGAAAGTTGGAACCGTAAAGTGGTTCAACTCGCGCAAAGGGTATGGTGTCATCCAGCCGTTTGACGGTGGCTTTAACGTTTACGTCAACATCGATGCCGTTGAGCGCGCCCGACTGGCGGAACTGAAGGAAGGACAGGTGGTTACCTTCGACATTGTTGCGGATACCCGCACGGGCGAGGCTTTTGCCGAGAATTTGAGCGTGTCAATGAACAGGCAAGAGGAAGCAATAGAACCCCGCGCCGCTTTCCTCGTTGACGGACTTCACACCCCGAGGTCCAATTTCCAACCGGTTGATTAGGACGACGCCATCACGGACCGCCATCACGTAGATTGGCTACGCATCAGGCTGTTCTGCGTTCTTTTCGGTCCCCGCCCCCGGCTTCTTCGCCGGCGGCCCGACCTCTTTGCTCGCTGCACGGTGGCGGTGGCGGGAATTCCGGGGACACTTGCTTAAATTTCCGCGTGCATGCGCGTCCTGCACTCTGGGTCACCGGACGCCGTCCTCATCCCCGTCGCTTTTCTCGCACGGGAGAAGGCGGATCGCTGCCCCCAAGATCGGCCAAGCCGGCCTCCGGTTTCGTGATTTGTCGCGCGCCCGCAGACGTTGTAACAGTATCGAACGCAGCCGTGACGCGGACGCGCGTCGCAAGGGCGATGAACAATTGCGCCGCCCTGAGCGTTCAAAAGCAAAAAATCAGCACATCCAAAAAATCAAGACATCGGCCGGGAGGCCGATAACACATGGGCAGGGGTGGCGCCATTCTTGTGAAAGGCGTTCCATGGCGAATACAAAACGTGTCGGCGACATCGATTTTTGGCGAGGAGCGGTGCTGATCGCCATCCTTGTCGATCATATCCCGGGCAACGTGCTCGAATTGGCGACGCCGAGGAATTTCGGGCTTTCCGACAGCGCGGAGGCCTTCGTGTTTCTGTCGGGCCTGTCCGTCGGCCTGATCTATGCGCCCCGCGCCCAGTCGCGCGGGCTCATGGCGGTGACGCGCGCCTGCCTGCAGCGGGCGGCGAAGCTCTACGGCGCGCATATCGCGCTGACCGTGGCGGCGCTCGCCATTTTCGCCTGCGCCTACTGGCTCAGCGGCGTCCCCGATCTCGTCGCCGTGCATGGCCGGTCCTATGTCTTCGACACGCCCTTGACGGGCCTCGCCGGCGTCGCGGTCCTCAGCCACCAGCTCGGCTATTTCAACATTCTGCCGCTCTATATCGTGCTCATGCTCTGGGCGCCGCTCGGGCTGATGCTCGTCATGCGCGACGTCCGGCTCGCGATGGCGGCCTCCGTCGGCCTCTATGTCGCCTCGCGGGCGCTCGGCGTTCACCTGCCGAACTGGCCGCAGCCGGGCGCGTGGTTCTTCAATCCCTTCGCCTGGCAACTGATTTTCACCCTCGGGCTGGTTTCCGCCGTCGTCTGGCGGAAGGGGCCGCCGCGCGCAACGCCTGGCCTCATTGCGCTCAGCATCGTCGTTCTGGCGCTGGCCGCGTTCGTCGTGACCGAGGCGGCCGGCGCGGCCCCGGGGCTCCGCGACGCCGTCTTCTCGCGGCTCGACGTCGCGAAGCAGGATCTCGGGCTCGCTCGCCTCGCTCATTTCGCGGCGCTCGCCTACCTCATCGGGGTCACGCCGCAGTTGAAGCGCCTCGCCGACAGCGCCTTCGGGCAGGCGGTCCAGCGCCTCGGCCGCAACAGTCTCTCGATCTTCGCCGCCGGCTGCGTCATCAGCGCGCTCGGACAGGCGATGCTCGGTGCGACGCAGGGCCGCGCCCCGGAGGGGATTGAGGAAATTGTCGGGCTCGCGTACACGGTTGCAGGCGTCGCCGCCCTGTTCGCTCTTGCCCGCTGGATCGAGTGCAAAAACACGCCCGCTTCCCCTCCGTCCGCCGCCGTTCCGTTCGGGGCGTAGCGCGGCTCGCGCTGGCGGCGGGCCTCGGCTTCTTGGCTCTGGCCGCCGGACCCGCCGAGGCGGACGAATGTCCGGCCGTCAAGTCCGCGTTCGACGCCAAGGCCGCCACCCTCCGTCTCGACAGCGGGCCGGACCGCGTGCTCGACATTTTGGCGATCGGCTCGTCGTCCACCGAAGGGATCGGCGCGAGCGCGCCGTCCCGGACCTATCCGGCGCAGCTCGCGGAGGACCTGACGCATGAGGATGGGATCGCCGCCGAGGTGAAGAACGCCGGCGTCGGCGGCGAACTTGCGGCGAAGACGCTGCAACGCCTCAAGGCGGCGCTGAAGACCATGAAGCCGGAACTGGTGATCTGGCAGGTCGGGACCAACGATGCGATCGTCGGGGTCGACGAGACGCTGTTTCGCGCCACCGTGGAGAACGGGATTGCCGCCGTGCGGGCCGCCGGCGTCCCGCTCGTCCTGGTTGGCCCGCAGTTCTCGCTGAAAATCCCGGACGTCGCCCGCTACCGGCGCTTCGTCGCGATGGTCGACGAGATCGGCGAGCGTCTGCGCGTCCCCGTGTTGTCGCGCTACGCCATGATGACGCAGGCGGGCGCGAAGTCGCTGGCGCTCCTGTCGCGCGACGGCCTGCACATGAGCGACCTCGGCTACCGCTGCCTCGCCCGGGCGCTCGCCGAAGAAATCGAAGACGCCTCGCGGCCCGGGATGGGCGCGAAACTCTAGGCCCGGCCCGGAACCCTCGCGCTAAGCTCTTGAAAACATTGCTATTACTAATCGCACTCGTACTTAAATTGTGGCTAAAAGATGGCAAACCGGCCCTGCGCTGGCGCCGCGAATCACGATTCGGCGCTTAAGCCTTTGATATGGCTCGCCCGTCTCCAAAACACGACCGAACCGCCCCGCCGGGAGCGGCGGCGGCCTCACCGCCTCGCCGCCGTCTGCGTCGCGCCGCCGACAAGCTGCATGAGGCCGAGACAGGCCCAGGTGAGCGCGAAGGCCATGATCGCCAGCGCCGATGGCTCGTAGGCGCGGGAGGCGCCGATGAGCTGCAGATAGGGGCCGAAGGCCGGCCGGTCGAGCAGGCTCGCCAAGGTGAACTCGCCGATCACGATGGCGAAGGTCAGGAACGCGCCCGAGAGAACGCCCGCCCGAATGTTGGGGAGAATGATCTCGAAAAGAATCCGCAACGGCCCCGCGCCCTGGCTCTCGGCCGCCTCCGTCAGCGTGCGCGCGTCAATCGCCTGGAGCGCCGTGTCGACCGCGCGGTACATGTACGGCAGGCCGAGCGCGACATAGCCGAACATCAGGAGCGCTTCGGCGCCGAGCGAGGTCGCCGTCAGCGGCAGGACGGACGACGAGCCGTAGAGCCGGATATAGCCGAACACCAGCACGATCGCCGGGATCACCAGCGGCAGCAGGGTGACGAATTCGACGATCCCGGCGAGGCGCGGCAACCTCAGCCGGACGTAATAGGCGGTCGGAACCACGATCGCGGCGGCGACGACGATCGTGACCAGAGCCATCACCGCCGAATAGAGGAACGCCTCGTGGAACTTGCCGCTGGCGAACACGGCGCGATAGGCGTCGAAACTGTAGGCGCCGCGCCGCATGCGCAGCGAGAACTCGAAGGTCGCAATCAGGGGCGCGAGGAAATACACCGCCCCGAGCGCGAGCGCCGCCCAGGCGCCGAGCCGCCCGCGGGTCATCGCCCCCGCTCCGCGCGGGCGCGGAGGGCGAGATAGGCGAGGTTGGTCAGGCCCGTGATCGCCAGCATGCCGACCGCCATCGCATAGCCGAGGTTCGGATCGTGCAGCACGTCGCCGCGGATCTGGGCGTAGAGCAGGATCGGGGCGATGTTGAACGACGAGCCGGTCAGCGCATAGGCGGTCGCGATCGCCCCGAAGGCGTTGGCGAACAGAAGGAGCGCCGCGCCGAGCGCGCTCGGCATCAGGATCGGCAGCGCGACCATCCGCCAGTATTGCCATGAACTCGCCCCGAGCGATTGGGCCGCCTCGGCCCACTCGCGCTTGAGGCCGTCGATTGCCGGCGTGACCACCAAGACCATCAGCGGGATCTGGAAATAGAGATAGGTGATCGTCAGGCCCCAGAAGGTCAGAATGCTGAAGCCGGCCGCATAGAGGTCGAGACCGAGATTGCGCAGAAGCACGGTGACGAGCCCGAGGCGGCCCAGCGTCGCCATGAAGGCGAAGGCGAGCGGCACGCCGGCGAAGTTGGAGGCGACGCCGCTGAAGGTCGTCAGCGTCGGGCGCACCCAGCGGGGCAGGCCGCCGCTGAGCGCCGCAAGCGCCAGCCCAAGGCCGAAGATCGCGCCGAGCGCGGCCGACGCCGCGCTGACCTCCAAGCTTAGCCGGTAGGACAGCCGGATCGACGGCTGGCCGAGCCGCCAGAAATTGGCGAGGGTGACGGCGCCGCAGCGGTCCTGGAACGCGCCGACGAGCAGCCCGGCCGTCGGCAGGATGAGGAACATAGCGGCGAAAACAAAGAAGGGCGCGACGCCGACCCAAGCCGCCCAGTCGAGGCGGCGCGAGGAGCGGCAGGGCCCGGGCGCGGAGGTCATGGCGTGGGTTACATCGGCGCGGCCTCGAAAGCGCGGCGCTATTTCGCCACCGCCGCGCCGACGACGGTGTCCCATTCCTTCGCGATGATCTCCTTGGCCGCCTTCTGCTCGTCGAACGTCGGGAACTTGGCCTTGGCGTAGCCCGCCGCGGGCGGCAGGGCTGCGAGCAGGCCCGCCGGGACCTTTCCGGCCGCGACGAGATTGGTGAAACGAATCGGGTGGCAGTACCCCTTGAGCCAGGTCATCTGGCCCTCGTCCGAATAAAGGTGTTCGAGCCAGAGCTTGGCGGCGTTCGGATGCGGCGCGTAGGCGCTGATCGCCTGAACATAGACGCCTGCGACGACCCCGCTCCTCGGCACGATCACGTCGACTTTGGGATTGCCCTTCAGGGTGTCGCGCGCTGCGAGCGCGTTGTAATCCCAGAATATCAGGACCGGCGTCTCGCCCTGCGCGATCGACGCCGCCTTGCCGATGACCGGTACGAAATTACCGTTCTTGTTGAGCTCGGCGTAGAACTTGAGCCCGTTCTCGGCGGCCTTGGCGGCGTCGGTCGCTCCGCTGGCGAGCCCGGCCGCGTAGACGCCCATCGTGGCCTGGTTCGAGACGCGCGGATCGCCGGCGAGCGCGACCGAACTCTTGAACTCGGGTTTGAGGAGGTCCGCCCAGTCGGCCGGCGGGGTCTTTACCAGGTCCGCGTTCACCGCGAAGGTCAGGACGCCATAATAGTCGCCGGTCCAGTAACCCTCGGGGTCTTTGGCCGCATCGGGAATCGTATCCCAGGTCGAGACCTTGTAGGGCATGAGCAGCCCCTGGGCCTTGGCGGCCGGGCCGAACGACAGGCCGACGTCGATCACGTCGGGCGCCTGCGGACCTTTGTTGTCCTTGTTGGCCTTGATCGCCTCAACCTCGTCGCCCGAGCCGCCGTCGGGGTTCAGCTCGTTGACCGCGATGCCGTATTTGGCCTTGAAGCTGTCGATCAAGTCGCCGTAGCCGCACCAGTCGCGCGGCAGCGCGATGACGGTGAGCTGACCCTCCGCCTTGGCCGCCGCTGCGAGGTCGTCCAGTCCGGCGGCTTCGCCGGGAGCGGCGAGGGTCAGAAGGAGAATGCCGCTGACGGTTGCGATCGCGATCTGCGTCTTGCTCTGCATTGTCGTCTCCCGGCTATGGCGCCCTTGCGAATTCCGCTGCGCCTTGAAACCTCGGGTGACTAGTTGCGCCGGATGACGTTCGCATGTCGGCGCTCGCGGCCTGTCCCCATCCGCCTGCGCTCCGGACGTTGCTCTCGTCATAATTTCGCGCCATTTTGCGGTGCGATGGTCGTCGCGCTCCCTCGCGGCTCCCGGGGGCGAAACATGTTCATCCATCCGTGCGCGTTCTCCTGACTATCCTCGCGGTCGCCCTCGTCACTCTTTTGACGGCGGCGCTGATCGTCCCCTACTTCATCGACTGGTCGGCCCATCGCGGCGAGGTCGCCGAGCGCCTCGAAGCGCTGACCGGTGGTCGCGTGGCCCTGACCGGGCCGGTGACGCTGAGGCTCCTGCCGACGCCCTATCTCGAGGTCGGCGCCGGCTCGGCGGCCGGCGCGGGTCCGGGCGCGCCGACCTTGACCTTCGCGGGCGCCCGGTTCGAGCTTGCCCTGGTCAAGCTGGCGAGCGGGGCGTTGCGGTTCACCGACGTTCGGCTCCAGAGACCGGTCCTCACGCTCACGCGGACGTCTGGCGGCGCGCTGGCGCTGCCCGCCGGGGCGACGACTTCGGCCCGCGGCGTTGGAATTGACCGGTTCTCGGTGCGGGACGGAACGATCCGGATCCTGGGCGATAAGCGCGCGCCCCCACGGACGATCCGCGGCGTCGAACTCGACGGCGACGCGCCGTCGCTCGCCGGTCCCTATCATCTTTCCGGCCGGATCGCCGGCTCGGGGGCCGCCCCGATCAACTTTAGCCTCGTTTCAGAGACGGCGGGCGCGGCGGGCGCGCCGATTCGGGTCGCGGTCGACGGGGGGCCGCGCTGGCCGGCGCTCGATATCAATGGGGTCGTCGCTGTCTCTGGACCAAAGGGGCCGAACGTCGCAGGCGCGGTGACGCTATCGGGAACGGCCGCGGGGATCGACGGGACCATCCCGTGGCGCGCAACCGGGCGGCTCGCCGCCGATCTCGACGGCGCGGCGCTGACCCACGCCGACTACCAGCTGGGTTCCGAAGAGCGGGCCATCAGAGCCGAGGGTTCGGCGATGCTCGACTGGCGCGGGCCGCCGCGGCTCGCCGTCGACGCGAAGGCAAAGCAGGCGAACGTTGACGCGCTCCTGCGCCGCAAGGGCGAGGACGCTGTTCCGCCGGTCCGCGCGGCGACGGTTCTCGCCGCAGCGCTCGCTCCCGCGCTGGCCGTTGCAGGCTCGGCGACGCTCGATGCGCGCCTTGCGGTCGATACCGCCATTCTCGGCGGCGGTACACTCACCGGACTCGCGGGGAACCTCGAGGCCAAGCCGGATGAACCGCTGAAGACCCGCTTCGACATCGGTCTGCCGGGCGCGAGCCGCCTTCGGGGCGAGGGCGAGGTCGAGACGGGCGCGGCGGCCAAGTTCACCGGCGCGGTCGACTTTTCAACCGACGATGTGGCGGCGCTCGGCCGCTGGGGGGGGCAGGGCGAGCCGGAGCTGGCCGCGTGGCCCTCGGCGCTCGCCGAATTGTTCCCGACCTCGAATCTCGCGGTTTCGGGCGCGGTCGAAGCGGCGGCGGTCGGTTTCTCCGGAAAGAATCTGAGGATCGCGCTCGGGCCGTCGATCCTGACCGGCGCGCTCGCCGTCACCAGGCCGGTCGGCGCCGACGCCGGTCGAATCTACGCGGATCTGACCTCGGACGCGCTCGATGTCGAGGCGCTGCCGAGCCTCGACGACGCCCGATCGCTGGTCGGCGGCTACGATCTCTCGCTCGCGCTCGAAGCCAAGGCTTTGCGCGTCGCCCACGTCGGCGAGGACAGGATCGACGTCGCCTCGCTCGCTCTCAAGCTCGAGCGGACGGGCCCGAAGCTTACGCTCGACCGCCTTGTCCTCGCCGGACTCGGCGGCGCAGCGTTCGAGGCGACTGGGGCCGCGGGCCCGGATGGCGCGACCGCGACGGGGCGCCTGGACGCGGACAGGCTGACCGATTTCGCCGCGCTCGTGTCGCGCCTGGTTCCTGGACCGTGGAGCCGGGCGCTCGCGGCTCGCGCGCCGCTCCTGTCGCCGGCTTCGGTCGCCTTCGAGGCCCACGCCGGGCCCTCGGCCGGAGACGCGCCGAGCCTGCGGGCGCTGACGGCGACCGGGACGCTGGCCCGGACGCGGGCGACCCTCAGTCTCGGGCCTGCGGCGAAAGGCGGCGGGGAGGCGCTCGGGCTCGTCCTCGATTCCCCCGATTCCGCCGCCCTGATCCGGCAACTCGGCCTTGGCTCAGCCGTCGCGACCGGTCCGAACGGCGGGGCAGGACATGTCGAGCTCAAGGCTTCGGGCGCGTGGGCGTCGGGCTTCGACGTCGACGCCTCCGCTTCGCTCGGCGGCGTCATGCTCTCGGGACGCGGCCGCTACGCTCCCACGGCGGAGGGCGACGATGCGCGGCTGTTCGGGTCGGTGAAGCTCGTTGGCGCCAACGTGGCGCCGCTCGCCGCCGTCCTCGGCCTCGCGCCGTCCAGCGCAGCGATCGGGCCGGTCGAGGCGTCGGCGGACCTCACCCTGCGCGGCGACCGCTGGAACGCTTCGCGGCTTGCTCTATCCGTCGCCGGGGTCAAGGCGCGCGGCGCCCTTGTCTACGAACGGCCGTCCGAGCGGGTCGAGGCCGCGCCAATTGCCGATCTTTCCCGCGCCGAAGAGGCGGTCAACGGTCCGGGCGCCGACGCGTCGAGGCTGCCGCCTCCTGCTCTCACCGGGGAATTGTCGTTCGATCGGCTGCAGCTCGCTGACCTCGCGGCGCTGGCGCTGGGGCCGCCTCAGCCCGCCGGCGCCGGCCGGGCCTGGTCGGAGGCCAAATTCGTCGCGCCGCCGCTCGTCCTTCCGCCCGCGGCGGTTCGGGTGAACGTGGGCGCGCTGACGCTCGCTGACGGGCTCGCCGCCCAGGGGTTCTCGACCAACCTTCGGTTCGACAAGGGGCGGCTCGATCTTGACGACGTCGCCATGGGGCTCGCCGGCGCCGCCGCTTCCGGCCGCGCGACGCTGAGGCGCAGCGGCGAGATCGCGACGCTTGCAGGCGCCTTGAGCGTCGAGCCCGCGCTGGTCCGACGCGCTGGCTTTTCCGGTCGGATCGGGGCCCGACTCGAGTTCGCTTCGACCGGCAGAAGCGTCGCCGCGCTGATCGCTGGGCTCGCCGGCGGCGGAACGGCTGACTTCGTCGGGGCGTCGCTGGCGCGCAGCGATCCGGGCGCACTTGCGCGCGTGGTCGGCGCGGCGCAGGCGCCGGACGCCCAGATCGACGAGACCAACATCGCCTATCAGCTCGGGGTTGATCTCGACAAAGGCGCACTCGCCATTCCCGACGGGCCGAAGCCGGTGGCGCTGAGCGCGGGGATGCTGAAGCTCGGTCCCATCGCGATTGCAGGACCGCGAGCCGCGGCGACCCTGACCGCGAGTCTCAACCTTGGTCATCCGCGGCTCGAGACACAACTTCAGTTGGCCGCCCCCGTGACGGGACTCAAATTCTGGTCCGGGCCGTCGCCGAGCGCGTTGGTGACGGTCGAGGACGCGCTCGACGCGCCGAAGCGCCAAATCGACGCCGCCGGCCTTGCCGCCGGGCTCGCGACGCAGGCGATCGCGCGCGAATCGGACCGCATCGCCAATCTTGAGGCGGATATTCGAGAGCGGGCCTTCTTCAACCGGCGGCTGAGAGGGGAGCGTTTCCTCGACCGCCGCAAGGAGGAAATCGAGGACTGGCGCGCCGAGCAGGAGCGTTTGACGGGCCTTTCCCAGCATCTGGCGCAACAAAGAGAAGAGGAACGGCTCGCCGCGGAGAAGGCTGCGGCGGAGAAGGCCGCGGCAGAGAAGGCTGTGGCGGAGAAGGCGGCGGCGGAGAGGGTCGAGGCTGAAAAGGCGGCGGCGGAGAAAGCAACCGCATCGCCAGACGGGCCGTCCGCCGGCTCATCGCCGAATGGCGACGACGACTCGGAGCGCGGCGCGCCGCCGCAACCCGCGCCGAGGCCCAAATCGCCCTCCGCCCCCCATTCGGGGGAACCTGTCACGCCGACCGCGGGCGGACTTTATTAGCGGGCTTTGCTGCTTGCTGTGTTCGGCGGGCCTTGGCCAATGTCCATTTGGCGCATGTAGTGTGGCCTCGCCAGCCGACGAGAACCCGACGCGCTATAGCCGCACGGCCCCCGGCGCGAGATATTTGGATTTCCTCAGCTCTCCGCGGGCTTGCATCAGGGCTCCGCGAATCTCCGGGTTTTGGACGGTTGGATTCATTTGGAATTCCTTGGAATCTCTCGTCCGAAATGAGCCTTTTCAATGGGTTACAAGCGACCCGGGGCCAATTTTATTTTTCGCGCGGCCCCTTCCCGAGCGCATACGTCGCAAGCGCCGGCCGTCGTCGATCCGAAGGTCGACCGCGCTGAACCGCCTCGCCGGCCGGAAAAGGCCGGGCAAGCCGGGGATGATGGCGGTCGACATCGCGAGGGTCCGATCGGGCATTGCCATCAAAGTAACACCGTCTTCCCTTTTTTGCAAGGAATTGTCGATTCGGCGCCATTTTATGCAAAGACTCCGGCGAGCCTGGTCTTTGTCGAACTCGGTGGCTGACCGCGCTCCCCATAGGGCGTCCCATGGCGGCGTCCTGGCCTCAACCCAAACGCAGTTTGCTGTCGCGGAGTTCTCTTAGGGCACTCAGCAAAATAAGTGCGCCAAATTCCCCGGTCGTCATTGCGAGCCGAAGGTGAAGCAATCCATGCCGCAGCGCGCGGCGGCGGCATGGATTGCTTCGTCGCTTCGCTCCTCGCAAAGACGGTCGCGAGTTGTTTGAATTGATTCGGTAGTTCCGGTGCGTCGCCTTAACTCCCGATCTGCGGCCGGGGGTCGGCAAGCCGGCGATCCTCGTCGGCGTCACCCGGATCAAGGTCCGGCGCGACCGTTTCGAGCACAAAGACCCTGAGCGCGGACGATAGGTTGGCCTCGCCCCGCGAGGCGTCGACTTCCGCGGTAAGGCTGTTGACCGAGATCCGCCGGCCGGTCGCAATCGCCTGGAGGCGCCGCCAGAATGCGTCCTCCAGCGAAACGCTGGTGCGATGGCCGGCGACGACGAGGGAACGCTTGACAACTCGGGCGCGGCTGCGCTCAGTCGGCATCGGGGCGGTCGATCCGGTGGGCGTCGAGACCGCGCTCGGCCTTCGTGCGCTCGGCCTCGATCGTCCGGCGCTCGGCCTTGGTCATGCCGAAAGCGGCGCGATTTTGCGCCGCGGCGGCGGCGTCGCGCTTGCGTTCCCGGCGCTTGCGCGCTTGGCGCAGATTGACGAGATCGCCCATCGTCCGGTCGCCCCTGTTCGTCATCTATTTCTTGCGGAACGCGTCGATCGACACGACCTTGGCGGCGCCCGGGCCCTCCGTTCCCTTTTCAGGCGCCGCGGCCGCTTTGCCCGCGGCGGCCGCCGGCCCGCGCTCGGGCTTCGCGGCTGGGACGGGCGCGGAGCTTGGCTCGCGGTGGAGGGAAGGCGCAGGCGCGGGCTGGGACTCCGGCGGCCCCTCGGGGGACCGCGGTTCCAGCTTGAAGCCAAATGGCACAGATGGATCGGTGAAGCCCGTGATCGCGTCGAACGGCACGGTCAGGCGCTCCGGCCTACGGGAGAAGTTGAGGCTGACCTCGAAGGCGTCCTGGGTCACCACGAGACCCCAGAACTCATGCTGAAGGATAATCGACATCTCGTCGGGGAAACGGGTTTTGATCGCCGAGGGAACAATGACGCCGGGGGCCTGGGTTTTGAACGCGATGTTGAAATGATGCTCGCCGGGTAAGCCCGACCTGGAGGCGTCAGCCAGCACGCGGCGCACGACCGAGCGCAAGGCGTCCTGGACAAGGAGGTCATAACGGATGAGGTCGGTCGACATACTCAGATGCCCGCTTCCATCCCAGACTTATCCGAGCCTCCGGACGGTTGCAAACGAAGCGCTACAGCGACGCCGCACCAAGACCCTCGCCTCAGGCGGCGGTCGACCGGAAAAAACGAAGTGGAGGCTTCTGTTGCCAGGCGCCTCCGGACCCCGCCTGAAAGTGCAAACCCTCAGGACTTTATTCCCAGTACCAGCGCCGCGTTACGCGGCGAGGGCCACCGGAGCATAGTTGTCGTTGGCAACTATAAGGTTGACCCGATAACGGCGGTATCATGCCGGGCAAAAGATCGTCCTTTGGGTCCCCCGTCGAACCTATTTCGCCCCCACCCAAGCGCACGCCCTTCGCGCGCTTGGGTGGAGGCGCCGGGTACTGCCCCCGGGTCCGAAAGACTTATTTCGACGTCCATTTATCGCCATAGCGAACCTTGCGGCTCGCAGAGCGAATATAGGGGGCAAGGGGCACGCTGGGAAGAGGCCGCCCGAGAATCCGTCCCAGGTTCGTCGGCGGGGCGCGCCGGATCATCGCAGCAGGGGGTAAAATGTACACCATCTTTCGGGGCTCGCCCAGAATCAGATGGACCTTCCCGCCCTCTCCAGTATATGCAAATGGACGGCAATCCGAGGGCGCCGGATTTTGGCCGCCCTTTGGTGTTGAGCGCGGTGCGGCGCCGTCCCGAGCACGCCCAGGCCGGGCCGGTCGCCGCCCGGAAGCGGTTCCGGCTGGCCGGCTCTTCATGGGAGAGGGCCCGGTCATCAGACGAATGGAATTGCAGAGGAGTTGCTTGTGTCCCCCAGTCAGGTCCTTTACATCCTGTGGCGACGCGGCTGGATCGTGGCGCTGACATTCGTTTTCGCGCTGATTGTCGCGGTCGCCGTGTTGTTGTTCGTCCCGGCGCGTTACGACGCCGACGCAACCGCCAGCATCGACCCTGGAAGCACCAATCCCCTGACCGACGCCACTGGAAGCGCGGCGCCGATTATGCTGATCCAAGGCAACCTGCTCCAACTCGTGCAAAGCGAGCGGGTCGCCCTGAATGTCGTCAATCGACTCAATTTGACCGCCAATCCGGCTGTCCAGGCTGAGTATCGCAACTCGACCTCGTTCGGACACGAAAGCATCGAAAACTGGATGGCGGAAACGATTCTCGGGCACGTCGACCCCAAGTTCGAGGTTGGCACGAACGTTTTGACGATCAAATACAAGGCGTCCGATCCGAATCAGGCGGCCCTGATCGCGAACGCCTTTTTGGCGGCGACGATCGACGCGTCGATCGCCATGAAGGCCGCCGCCGGCGAGCAGACCGCGCAATGGTTCTCGCCGCAACTGGACAACTTACGCAAGGATCTCCAAGCGTCGCGAAGCGCGCTCGAGCAGTTCCAGGCGCGGACCAATGTGGTGGCGCCGAACGCCGTGGGCGGCGACTCGGAATCCCAAGCGCTTGCGGCCGTAACACAAGATCTGGCCAACGCCCGCGGCTCGTTGACGTCGCTCCAGAGTCGTCTGAACTCGGGGTCCACCGAACTGGCCAACGATCCGACCGACTCTGACCTGCAACTGATTTCCTCGCTCAAAGAAAGAATATCGAGTTCCCAAGCGGATATCGATGCAGTCAAGAATGCGCTTGGCGCAAACAATCCCAAGCTGGTCTCGGCGTCTTCAAATCTTGCGACATTGCGCAAGCAACTTGCGGACGCTGTCGAGAAATCGAAAGAGCATCTGAAAGAGAAGATCGCCGCCACGCAGGGCCAGATCGCGTCGCTCGAGGTGGCCCAGGCTCAGGCTCAGAAGACGTTGATCACCGCACAGGGGCAACGCGACCACCTCGGCGATCTTCAAAGAGACCTCGCGTTCAAGGTCGATGAACTGAATGCGCGCGAGCGTGCCGCGGCGCAGGCGAGACTGCAAAGCAAGCTGACGTTTGCCGACATCGCCGTCCTGGACAAGGCTGTGGCGCCAATCGCCCCAGCGTTTCCGAAGCCGATCATCGTCGTCCCGGCAGCGATCGGCGGCGGGCTTATCCTCGGCATGATCCTCGCGCTCATTGCCGAGTTCGACCGACCGACGCATTCGCTTTCCGTCAGATTTCAGCTTCATCACTTCGGCGCCGATGCTGGGAGCCATTGAGCCCTCAAGGCGTCGCGCCGCTCTCGGCGCACGCCCTCGTCGCGGGTTGCTGACTGCAAGCTGACGGCGCCATCGCGCAATCCGCGGGACCGGAAGGCCGGACCGGCCGCCTACTCACGGGTTCGATGCGGTTTTGCGCCCTGCGTTAGTCCTATGGTCCGGGCGGTGAATCGGGAGGTTTCCCGAAAGCCCTGCGACGGCGCGCCGCGGGTCGTTCCGCCCCGGCGCGCGCCGCCGCTAGTTGGAAAGCCGAAACCAGCCGCTATATTATTGATTGGGTTTGCTAGGGCCGCTGCGACCGAAAGCGTTCCTGCGGTCCTACGCAGGGAGAATCCCCGATGTGCGGCGTGTGTGGATGCGGTCAGACCGAAGTCGTGCTCGACAGGGTTCGGGCCGGCGGCGCTGAGCCGCATGGCGAGCGTCAAGGGCTTGTCCACGACCACGGCGACGGGACCGGGCCGCATGTCCATGCGCGCGCGCATGGCCGCCATGGCGGCGAGAGCGGCGACCGGCGCGATCATCGCAACATGCAGGACGACGGGCCCGCGGCGGCGACAGGCGCGAGCGCGGAGCGTTTGATCAGGATCGAACAGGACATTCTGTCCAAGAACGACGCCTTCGCCCGGGAGAACCGAAGGGCCTTCGCCGTCCGACGACTGTTCGTCCTCAACGTCGTGTCGAGCCCCGGGTCGGGCAAGACGAGCCTGCTCGTCAAGTCGATCGAGGCGCTGAACGGCCGGCTACCCGTCGCGGTGATCGAAGGCGACCAGCAGACTTCGAACGACGCCGAGCGGATCCGGGCGACGGGCGCGCCGGCGATCCAGATCAACACCGGCAAGGGCTGTCACCTCGACGCGCATATGGTCGGCCACGCGCTCGAGACGCTGGACCCACCGAGCGGCGCGGCGCTCTTCATCGAGAACGTCGGCAACCTTGTCTGCCCGGCCGCTTTCGACCTCGGCGAGGCCCGTCGGGTCGTGGTCCTTTCCGTGACCGAAGGCGAGGACAAACCGCTTAAGTACCCGGACATGTTTGCGACCGCCGATCTGCTGTTGCTCAACAAGGCGGACCTCCTGCCGCATCTCGATTTCGACGTCGGCCTGTGTCTGGCTAACGCGCTGAGGGTCAACCCGAACCTGCAGACCCTGACCGTCTCGGCGCGGACCGGAGACGGTGTCGCGGCCTTTGCCGCTTGGATCGAGGCCAACGCCGCCCGCCACGCGGCGGCCGTGGGCAAGGCCTGAGCGTCGTGAACGCTCCGGCCCCGGCTCTGCGCGCAGGCGGCCGGCGTCTGAGGCTGCGCGTGCGCGGCGTTGTGCAGGGGGTCGGATTCCGGCCGTTCGCTTATGGGCTCGCTGGGCGGCTTCATCTGAGCGGCTTCGTGCGTAACGACGGCGAAGGCGTGCTGATCGAGATCGAAGGGCCGCAGGCGCGGGCCTTTCTGACCGCACTTAAAACGGCGCCGCCGCCGCTTGCCCGTATCGACTCGATCGACGTCGACTCGATCGCGCCGTTGGGCGGCGAAGGCTTTGCTATCGAGACGAGCCGCCAAGGCCCGGCTTCGACACGCATCGGCGCGGACGCCGCGATTTGCGAGAGCTGCCTTGACGAGTTGTTCGATACGGCAAGCCGCTTTTTCGGCTACCCGCTGATCACCTGCACCCATTGCGGGCCGCGCTATACGCTGACGCAAGCCCTCCCGTACGACCGGGCGCAGACCTCGATGGCGCCGTTCCCGATGTGCGAAGCGTGCGCGCGCGACTACGCCGATCCGACGAACCGCCGCTTCCACGCCGAGCCGATCGCATGCCAGGATTGCGGGCCGAAGCTCAACTGGCCGGTCAGCGAGGTCGCCGCCGCGTTGCGCAAGGGGAAGATCGTCGCGCTCAAGGGGCTCGGGGGCTTTCACCTCCTGTGCGACGCGCACGACGAAGGCGCGGTCCAGACCTTGCGCCGGCGAAAAGGGCGCGACGCCAAGCCCTTTGCGGTGATGGTCACGAATCTGTCCAGCGCGGAGCGTCTTGCCGAACTCGGTCCCGCCGAGCGCGCGCTGCTTTGCGAGCGCGCGCGCCCAATCCTGCTCGCGCGGAGCCGGGGTCTCATCGCCCCGAGCGTTGCGCCGAACCTCGCCGACATCGGGCTGATGCTCGCCTATACGCCGCTGCACTGGCTCGTGCTGCACGCGCTTGCCGGCTCGCCCGACTTCCGATCGTGGCGCGATCAGCCGTCCGACCTCGCGCTCGTGGCGACCAGCGCCAATCCCGGCGGCGAGCCGCTGGTCGCGTCCGATGCGGACGCGGAAAGGCGGCTTCAAGGCGTCGCCGACCTGATCGTGACCCATGGGCGGGCGATCGTCGTCAGGGCCGACGATTCGGTGGCTCGAATTGTCGACGGCGCGCCGGTCTATCTGAGGCGCGCTCGCGGCTTCGTTCCGGACCCGATCGACCTCGGCGCCGACGGGCCGAATGTCATCGCCGCCGGGGCCGATCTGAAGAATACGATCACGATCACGCGCGGCCGCGAGGCTTTCATCTCACAGCACATCGGCGATCTCGACGACCGCGAAACCATCCGTTTCCGCGACGAGACCATCCGGCATCTGATCCGCATTCTCGAAGTCGAGCCGGAATGCGCGGTTTGCGATCTTCATCCCGATTTCGTTTCGACGCGGTCCGCGGAGGCGTCGGGCCTGCCGGTCGTGGCGGTCCAGCACCATGTGGCCCATGTCGCGGCGGTCGCCGCCGAAAAACGCTGGAGCGGCCCGCTGCTCGGCGCGGCGCTCGACGGGCAGGGCTTTGGGACCGACGGCGCGTCCTGGGGCGGCGAACTGATCGCGCTCGACGGCGCGCGCTGGGCGCGGGTCGGCTCGCTCGAACCGCTCGCGCTGGCGGGCGGCGACAAAGCGGCCCGGGAGCCTTGGCGCATGGGCGTGGCGATGCTCGAACGGCTGGGCCGGCTCGAGGACGTGGCGCGCGTCTTTCCCGACGCGCCCGACGCTGCGCGGCTTGCCGACGCGATGCGGCGCGGGGCGCGGTTCGCACGAACGACGAGTTGCGGGCGCCTGTTTGACGCCGCAGCCGCGCTAGCCGGCGTCCGCCTCGCCCAGCGCTATGAAGGACAGGCGGCGATGGAGCTGGAGGCGTTGGTCGAGACGCCTCGCGTCCTGCCGGACGGCTGGATCGTCGCCGATGGACGGCTTGACCTCGCGCCGCTAATGAGGTCCATGCTCGATAACCGGCTTCAGGGCCGCCAGGCCGCCGAGGCGTTTCACGGAACTCTGATCGCCGGCCTCGCCGAATGGATTGGCGAGGCGGCGCGTGAGCGCGGAATTCGGCGGATCGCGCTCGGCGGCGGATGCTTGGCGAACCGCGTGCTGGCCGAAGGGCTCATCGGGGCGCTGATCGCGGCGGGTCTCGATCCGGCGTTGCCGCGCGAGGCGCCCGTCAACGACGGCGGCGTGTCTTTTGGACAGGCCGCGTTCGCACACGCCCGGGCCCGGGCCGGCGGCGACTGGTTGGAGGACTGACGATGTGCCTCGCGATTCCCGTTGAAGTGCGCGAAGTGCTGCCCGACGATATGGCGAAGGTCAGTCTCGACGGCGTGTTGAAGGTCGTCTCAACGGCCCTGATCGACGACGTCAAGGTTGGCGACTACGTCGTGCTGCATGTCGGCTACGCGCTCGCCAAGATCGATCCGGAGGAGGCGCTTAGAACGCTCGAACTCCTGAACGCCGTCGGAGTTGGCGCCTGAAAGGAGCCCGCTCGTGAAGTACGTGGACGAATATCGTGACGGCGCGCTCGCCCGGTCGGTCGCGGCGGAGATCGCGCGAGAGGCCGCGCCCGGCCGGACCTATCGCCTGATGGAGTTCTGCGGCGGCCATACGCACGCGATCTCCCGCTACGGGCTCGAGGATCTCCTGCCGCCGAACATGCGGCTGATCCACGGCCCCGGCTGTCCGGTCTGCGTCCTCCCGATGGCGCGCGTCGACATGGCGATCGCCTGCGCGCTCCGGCCGGACGTGACGCTGTGCGCCTACGGCGACCTCATGCGCGTGCCGGGCTCGGGCGGCTCGAGCCTCATGAAGGCGAAGGCCGAAGGGGCCGACATCCGCATGGTGTATTCGACGCTGGACGCGATCCGGATTGCCGAGGCGGAGCCGGGCCGTGAGGTCGTTTTCTTCGCCATCGGTTTCGAGACGACCACGCCGCCCACGGCGCTCGCCGTTCGCGCCGCGGAAAAGAAGGGCCTGACCAACTTTTCCATTCTCTGCAATCACGTCATGACGCCGCCCGCGATGCGCGCCATCCTCGACGGTTCGGGCGAGGACGGCGGGACGCCGGTTCTGATCGACGGCTTCATCGGCCCCGCACACGTCAGCACGGTGATCGGCACTGAACCTTACGAGCCGTTCGCCCACGACCATGGCAAGCCGGTCGTGATCGCCGGCTTCGAGCCGCTCGATGTCGCCCAGGCGATCCTGATGCTCGTGCGGCAGCTCAACGATGGCCGCGCCGAGGTGGAGAACCAGTACATTCGGGCAGTGACCCGGTCCGGCAACCTGAAGGCGCAGGCGGAAGTCGCCGCTGTATTCGAGACCCGCGAGTTGTTTGAGTGGCGCGGTCTCGGGTTTTTGCCGCAGAGCGCGCTCAAACTGCGGCCCGAGTTCGGGACTTACGACGCCGAGCGGCGCTTTGGACTCGCGGCCCGTCCGGCTGAGGACAATCCCGCCTGCGAATGCGGCGAGATCCTGCGCGGGGCAAAGGAGCCGCGCGAATGCAGGCTGTTCGGCACCGTCTGCACGCCGGACACGCCGATGGGCTCGTGCATGGTTTCCCCCGAGGGCGCCTGCGCCGCGCATTGGACCTACGGTCGCTTCCGCGAGCGCGCCCGGGCCGGGTCGCCAAGAGAAGCCGCGTGAGCGGCGAGAAGCCGATCCGGCGCAAGCTCGATCTCCGGAACGGACGGGTGGACCTGTCGCACGGCGCCGGCGGCCGCGCCATGGGGCGCCTGATCGAGGATATTTTCCTCGCCGCCTTCGACAACGATTGGCTGCGCGCCGGCAACGACCAGGCCGCCTTCGACGTCGCGGCCGGACGTATGGTGATGACGACCGACGCTTATGTCGTGTCTCCGATCTTTTTCCCTGGCGGCGACATCGGCGCGCTGGCCGTTAACGGCACGATCAACGACATCGCGATGGCGGGCGCCCGCCCGCTCTATCTGTCGGCAAGCTTCGTGATCGAGGAAGGCCTGCCGCTCGCCGATCTCCTGCGGGTGGCGACGAGCATGGGCGAGGCGTCGCGCATCGCAGGCGTGCCGATCGTCACCGGCGACACGAAAGTCGTCGAGCGCGGCAAGGCGGATAAGGTGTTCGTCTCGACCGCGGGTGTCGGCGTCGCGCCGCCGGGGCTCGTCCTGTCGGGCGATCGCGTGCGTCCGGGCGATGTCGCGATTATCTCGGGAACTATCGGGGATCACGGCGTCGCGGTCATGTCGAAGCGCGAGAATCTCGAGTTCGAGACGGAGATCCTGTCGGACACCGCGGCGCTGCACGGTCTCGTCGCGGCCATGACGGCGACGGCCGGCCCGGGCCTGCGCGCCATGCGCGATCCGACGCGCGGCGGGCTCGCGGCGACGCTGAACGAGCTCGCCCATCAGTCCGGCGTCGGCTTTTCCATCGAGGAGGACGCCATCCCTGTGCGCCCCGAGGTGGCTGCGGCCTGCGAGCTTCTTGGCCTCGATCCGCTCAATGTCGCCAACGAGGGCAAGCTGGTGGCGATCGTCGCGCCGGAATTCGCCGCCGCGCTCATCGCCGCCATGAGGGCCCATCCGCTCGGCGCGCGCGCGTCCGTTATCGGCCGCGCGGTCGAGGACCCCCATTGTTTTGTGGAAATGCGCACCGCTTTCGGCGGGGGAAGGATCGTCGACTGGCTCGCCGGCGAGCAACTCCCCCGCATCTGCTGACACGAGGCTAGCGCAGGCGGCAGTTCCGTCTTGTCTCGCGCCGTCGTACGACGCTCACTTTTTAGGCTCTTCTTTCTGCGGCTCCTCGCCGGGCTTCTCGACACTCGGCGTCTCGGTCGGGGCCGCTTCGCCTTCGGCCGCGGGCGCCGCCGGAGCGGTGGCCATGATCCGGCCGTAGTCGCCCTCGAATTTGGCTTGGGAAACGGCGGCCTTTGAGGTGTCCTCCGCCTCCTTCCTGGCCAGACCGGAGGCGAGTTCTCGCTTGGCGAGCTGCTGCGCCTGCTCGCCGGTCAAAGGCTTATCCTCGACCGAGGTCACCTTGAAGAAACTCGCGTTGTTTCGCGAGCGAATAAAGAAAACGTCGTCAGGCTTTCTTGCCTGCAGAGCGCTGAGCATCTGCGCCGGCATCGTCGCCCCATCGAGCGCGCCGGGGCCGCGACTGTACTTGATGCCAAGCTCGTTCAACTTGTTTTCTACCTGATCTATGGTCTTGAATTCCTTCGTCGCCGCGGTGAGCGCCTCCATGTCCTTGACTGGCAGAAACGTGATCTGTTCGATGTTGAAGATCTGGCGCATCTCGAACTTGTCCGGATGCCCATGGATGTAGTTGTCGATCTCGTTGTTTGCGATGGAGGTGACCTTGGAGCCGAGGTCCCGCTGGACAAAGGCGCCGGCGAGGATCTGCTCTCGCGAGCGCAGGAGGTCGAGATGGACGGTCGGCTCGCGATCGAGCTTGGCGGCCATCGCCTGCTGGACGAGATATTTCCGCTCGAGGATGCGGGTCAGCAGGGCCTTGGTCACGGCGTCGGTCCGCTTGTCGGCCGGGATGTTGGCGAGCCGGAACTCGTTGTCGAGCTCCTGCTGGGTGACGTCGTCGGGGCCTATGTGCGCAATGACCTGGCCGGTGAACGCCTGGGACTCCTGCTTCTTGCCGCATCCGGCGAGCGCGATCGCAGCGGCCAAGGCCAGAACCGTCGCGGCGACCCGCCACCGTCCCTTCGTACGTCCTGAAACATGCAGCAAGGCTATTTCTCCCAGATTGAGCCTGCCCGAGCGACGCGATCGCTACGGCCGGCGCGAACTCGAAACTTCGGCGAAGATCGAGGAGAGCCCTCGACTTTCGCCGTGACGGCGACGGCGCGGGACGGTTCCCGCAAGCGCCAGAGGCGGGGCGCGGGGGCGCCGCCGGCGCGAACGCTATACGGAGGTTCGGGTGATTTTGCTAACCGCAGAACCATTAAGCCAACGCAAATCGACTATTTCGTAAGGCCAAAATTGGTCCCCGCCACGCCGCCGCCCAAGGCATATTAACGGCTTTCGACAGCTTTATGAAATCCTTATGCGGCGCGCGGCAATCGAAATCGAAATCTTACGCCCGTCCGGGTTACGACGCCACCGCTTCAGGAGGCGATTCATGCTCGATCTCGCGTTCGCAGCGCTCGGATTTGTCGTCATCGGACTGATGGCGTTCTACGCCGTCGGCCTGCGGCAGCTATAGGAGTGCGGACGATGACCGAACCGATCCTCGGGCTGACGGTGGCTGTGCTGCTCGGCCTCTACCTTCTCTATACACTGATCCGACCCGAAAAATTCTGAGTCCGAGGGCTTCGCGATGACATTTGCCGGCTGGTCGCAAATTGCACTGGCGCTCGCCCTGGTTGTGGCTTGCTCCGTGCCGCTCAGCGCTTTTATCGCCCGTGTGTTCTCGGGCGAAAGGACGCTTCTGACGCCGGTCGTCGGCCCTGTCGAACGCGGGTTCTATCGCTTGGCGGGCGTCGACCCGGCGCGCGAACAGGATTGGCTCGGCTATACGATCGCGATGATCTTTTTCTCGGTCGCCGGCTTCCTGTCGCTTTACGCCCTGCAGCGCCTGCAAAACGTCCTGCCGCTGAACCCACGGGGCTTCGATGCGGTTGCCCCCGACCTCGCGTTCAACACCTCGACCAGCTTCATCACCAATACGAACTGGCAAAACTATAGCGGCGAGACGACGATGAGTCATCTCACCCAGATGCTAGGCCTCACGGTCCACAACTTTCTGTCGGCCGCCACGGGCCTGGCGATGGCCTTTGCGCTCGCCCGCGGCTTCGTGCGCTCGTCGGCGCAAACGGTCGGCAATTTCTGGGTCGACGTCACAAGGATCACGCTCTACCTCCTCCTGCCGATCGCCTTCGTGCTGGCCTTTGCGCTGGTGGCGCTCGGCGTGCCGCAGACGCTTCTGGGCGCCGTCGACGCGACGACGCTCGAGGGAGCCAAGCAGACGATCTCGATCGGGCCCGTCGCGAGCCAGGAGATCATCAAGGAGCTCGGCACCAACGGCGGCGGCTTCTTCAACGCCAACTCAGCCCATCCTTTCGAGAACCCCAATGCCTGGACCAACCTCATCGAGATCTGGGCCCTGCTTCTCATTCCGACCGCCTCGGTTTTGGCTTTCGGCCGCGTCGTCGGGGCGATCCGGCAGGGCTGGGCGATTCTCTCCGCGATGACCTTCTTTCTCTTGCTCGGCATCCTCGTCATCTACTGGTCCGAGGCCGTCGGCAATCCGATCCTCGCCGCGCTCGGCGTCGATCCGTCGCTCGGCAATTTCGAGGGCAAGGAAGTCCGCTTCGGCCAGGCGATGTCGGCCTTGTTCATCGCCGGCACGACCGGCACCAGCACCGGCGCCGTCAATTCGATGATCGACTCCTACACGCCGCTTGGCGGTCTCGTGCCGATGTTCAATCTGCTCGCCGGCTGCATTTGGCCGGGCGGGGTCGGCGCGGGGCTCTATGGCTTCCTCGTGGTGGCGATCATCGCGGTGTTCATCGCGGGTCTCATGGTCGGACGCACGCCGGAGTACCTCGGCAAGAAGATCGAGGTGCGCGAGATGAAGCTGTCGATGCTGGCCGTGCTCATCTATCCGCTGATCGTGCTCGGTTTCACGGGCGCGTCCGTTCTCCTCAAGACGGCGCTCGACAGCCTCAACAACAGCGGCCCGCACGGCCTGTCCGAAATCGTCTACCTCTTCGCCTCGAGCAACGCCAACAACGGCTCGGCTTTCGCCGGGATCAACGGCAATACGCTCTGGTTCAACACGACTGGCGGCCTCGCCATGCTGCTTGGCCGCTTCGCTTATGTCGTGCCGGTGCTGGCGCTCGCGGGTGCGCTCGCGGCGAAGAAGAAGATTCCGGCCTCGGCCGGCACCTTCCCGACCGATGGGCCACTGTTCGTCGGCCTGCTCGTCGGCGTGATCGTCATCCTCTACCTGCTGCAGTACTTCCCGGCCCTGTCGCTCGGGCCAGTCGTCGAGCACTATCTGATGCTCGCCGGCAAGACGTTCTGATCGAAGGCGGTCCCCATGTCATCGCACAAGCCGCAACCGCAGAGCCTTTTCGACACCAAGATCATCGGCGCCGCCGCAATCGACGCCGTGTGGAAGCTCGATCCGCGGGCCTTGGCCAAAAACCCCGTGATCTTCGTGACCGAGGTGGTCTCGGCCGTCGTCACCGTCCTGTTCGTGCGCGACCTGCTCGCACACAATGGGCATGCGGGATTTTCCGGGCAGATCGCCGCCTGGCTGTGGTTCACGGTGCTGTTCGCCAATTTCGCCGAGGCGGTCGCCGAGGGGCGCGGCAAGGCGCAGGCGGACGCGCTGCGCAAGACCCGCACCGACACCCCGGCCAAGCGCTATGCCGATCCGGACAACCTGAACGGCCGCGTTGAGGTCGTGAACGCGCTCGACCTCAAGCTGCACGATGTCGTTCTGGTCGAGCCCGGCGAGATCATTCCCGGCGACGGCGAGATTCTCGAAGGCGTCGCCTCTGTCAACGAATCGGCGATCACCGGCGAATCCGCGCCCGTGATCCGCGAAGCCGGGGGCGATCGGTCGGCGGTGACCGGCGGCACCACGGTTCTTTCCGATTTCATCAAGGTGAAGATCACCGCCGCGCAAGGCTCGACCTTCATCGATCGGATGATCGCTCTCGTCGAAGGCGCGGAGCGGCAGAAGACGCCGAACGAACTGGCGCTGTCGATCCTCCTGTCCGGCCTCACCCTGATTTTCCTGATCGTCTGCGTGACGCTCTGGCCGATCGCCAAATATTCCGGAACGGAGCTGTCGGCGACCGTGCTGATCGCCCTCCTGGTCTGCCTAATTCCGACGACCATCGGCGGCCTCCTGTCCGCGATCGGCATCGCCGGCATGGACCGGCTGATCCGCTTCAACGTCATCGCCACCTCGGGGCGCTCGGTCGAGGCGGCGGGCGACGTCGACACGCTCTTGCTCGACAAGACCGGCACGATCACCTTCGGCAACCGCATGGCCACCGAGTTCCTGCCGGTCGGCGGCGTCCAGCCCGAAGTCCTCGCCGCAGCCGCCCTCGCCTCGAGCCTCGCAGACGAGACGCCGGAAGGCCGCTCCATCGTGGCGCTCGCCAAGGGCGATTACGCTCTGCCGGAACCCGACCTCGACCCCGCCGAAACCAAGGTCGTGCCCTTTGCCGCCCAGACCCGTATTTCCGGCGTCGATGTCGGCGCCCGCTCCATCCGCAAAGGCGCGATCGATTCGATCGTGCGTTATCTCAAGATCACGATCGAGAACACGCCGCACGAGTTCCGCCAGGCGGTCGAACGGGTGGCCACGTCGGGCGGCACGCCGCTCGCGGTGGCCGACGGGGGCAGGCTCCTCGGCGTCATCCATCTCAAGGACATCGTGAAGCCTGGCATCAAGGAGCGCTTCGCCGCGCTGCGCGCCATGGGCATCCGCACGGTCATGGTGACGGGCGACAACCCCCTCACCGCCGCCGCGATCGCCTCGGAGGCCGGCGTCGACGACTTCCTCGCCGAGGCGACGCCGGAGGACAAGCTGAGCTACATCCGCAAGGAGCAGTTCGGCGGCCGGCTCATCGCCATGTGCGGCGACGGCACCAACGACGCCCCCGCCCTCGCTCAGGCCGACGTCGGCGTCGCCATGCAGACCGGCACGCAGGCGGCGCGCGAGGCGGGCAACATGGTCGATCTCGACTCCAGTCCGACCAAGCTCATCGAGATCGTCGAGATTGGCAAGCAGCTTCTGATGACGCGCGGCTCGCTGACGACCTTCTCGATCGCCAACGACGTCGCCAAATATTTCGCCATCCTGCCCGCCATGTTCGCGGTGACCTATCCTGTGCTCGGCGCGCTGAACGTGATGCGGCTCGCCTCGCCGCAGTCGGCGATCCTGTCGGCGGTGATTTTCAACGCGCTGATCATCATCGCGCTGATCCCGCTGGCGCTGACGGGCGTCGCCTATCGCCCGGTCGGCGCGGCGGCGCTGCTGCGGCGCAATCTCATGATCTATGGACTTGGCGGCCTGATCCTCCCGTTCATCGGCATCAAGGCGATCGACCTTGTCGTCGCCGCCCTGCATCTGGCCTGAATCAAGGGTGCAACCATGCTCCAACACATTCGCCCCGCCGTTGTTCTGCTCCTGCTCTTCAGCGCGCTGACCGGCCTCGTCTATCCCCTCGCGGTGACCGGCATTGCGCAGATCGCGCTTCCGCGTCAGGCGAACGGCAGCCTGATCGAGAGGAACGGCGCCGTCGTCGGCTCGGCCCTGATCGGGCAGAACTTCAAGAGCGACAAATACTTTCATCCGCGCCCGAGCGCGATTACCGGCACGGACCCGAACGATTCGACCAAGACCATCGACACGCCCTACGACGCCTCCAATTCGTCCGCTTCGAACCTTGGCCCGACGTCGCAGAAGTTGGTCGATCGAGTGAAGGCGTCGGTCGAGGCGTGGCGCGCGATGGCCGGACCCGGAGCCGTTCCCGCGGACGCCGTCACCACTTCGGCCTCCGGGCTCGATCCCGACATCACTCCCGTGAACGCCCTCGCCCAGGTTCCCGCGGTGGCGAAGGCCCGCGGCCTCGACGAGGCCAAGGTGCGCGCCCTGGTGGAGGCGTCGATCGAGCTTCCGGCGCTCGGTTTCATCGGCGAGCCAAAGGTGAACGTTTTGCGGCTGAATCTGGCGCTGGATAGGCTAAAATCATCGTAGCGATTGTGAGCTGCGATGGCCCGAACGAGTTCGAGAGGATCAAGGACGTCCGGATCCGGACGCGCTTTTGGCGGCGTTCCGCCGGGAGACGTCCGGCCGGCTCAAGGTGTTCCTTGGCGCTGCGCCGGGGGTGGGCAAGACCTATGCGATGCTGCTCGGCGCGCGGCGGCTCAAGGACGAGGGGGTCGACGTCGTCGTCGGCTTGGTCGAGACGCATGGGCGCGCCGAGACCGGCGCCCTGCTCGAGGGCCTCGAGGTGCTGCCGCGCCGCATCGTCGATTATCGCGGCCGCGCCATTGCCGAATTCGACATCGACGCGGCGCTCGAGCGCAAGCCGAAATTGATCGTCGTCGATGAGCTCGCTCACACCAACGCGCCGGAGAGCCGCCATCCCAAGCGCTGGCAGGACGTGCAGGAACTGATCGCGGCCGGTATCGACGTCTGGACCGCGCTCAATATCCAGCACCTCGAAAGCCTCGCCGACATCGTCTCGCGCATTACGGGGGTCGCTGTGCGCGAGACCGTGCCCGATCGGGTGCTCCAAGAGGCCACCGACGTCGTTCTCGTCGACATCACGCCCGACGAACTCATCCAACGCCTCAACGAGGGCAAGGTTTATGTCCCCGAGACGGCGCGACGCGCGATCCAGAACTTCTTCACCGCAGGCAATCTGACCGCGCTGCGCGAACTCGCCTTGCGGCGCACCGCAGACCGGGTCGACGACCAGATGGTCGACTACCTCCGGCAGAAGGCGATCGAGGGTCCGTGGGGCGCGTCCGAGCGACTGCTCGCCTGCGTCGGCGCCGATGAAGTCTCCGAGCGGGTCGTCCGGCGCGCCGCACAACTGGCGACTTCGCTCAACGCCGCCTGGACGGCGGTCTATATCGAGCCGGTCGGCCACATCATCAACGCCAAATGCGCCACGCAGCTCGCCAAAACGTTCGGTCTGGCCGAGCGGCTTGGCGGCGACACGACCAGGCTTCAGGGCGATGATTTCCCTAAGGAGATCCTGCGCCTTGCCCGGCGTGAAAATGTGACCCAGATCGTCCTCGGCCAGTCGCACGCTGGAACCCTGGCGCGCCTGCTCGGCCGCTCGCTGCCGGACGCCATTACGCGCAGCTCCGGGACCATTGAAGTTCATATCGTGCCGCATGAGGAGTTGGAGCCCAAGAAGCGGCGCCTGCCGAAACTGACCATTGATCCGAAGGGGCTTGGCGGCGAAGTCGGCATAGCGGTCGGCTCTGTCGCCTGCGCGGTCGTGGTCGGGGAGGCGCTGACGGCGGCGCTGAAGTTGCCGAACCTATCGATGATCTTTCTCGCCGCCGTACTGTTCACCGGCATGCGCTTCGGCACGCGGGCGGCGGTGATCGCGTCGTTCCTGTCTTTCGTCGCCTTCAACTTCTTCTTCATCCCGCCCGTTTACACCTTCACCGTCGCCCAGCCGCAGGAATTGTTCGCCCTACTGATCTTCCTGGGCGTGTCGGTCTTGGCCGGATCGATGACGGGACGCGTGCGCGACCAGCGCGAAGGCGTGATCAAGAACGCCAACGTCATGCGGTCGCTGTACGATTATTCGCGCAAGCTCTCGGGCGCGTCGAATGTCGACGACGTGCTCTGGGCGGCCGCGGCGCATCTGCATTCGATGTTCGGCGGCCGGATCGTGCTCTTGGTGGCCGAGGGCGACGAACTCGACCTTCGCGCCGCCTGGCCGCCCGACGCGCAACTCGATGCGACCGCCATGACCGCCGCCCGCTGGGCGCAGCAGAAGAACGAGCCGGCCGGCTGGGGCACCGGCACGCTGCCGAATGTCGATTTCCAGTTCCGCCCGCTCGTCGCCGCGCGCGGGCCGATCGCGGTCTGCGGTTTCGAGCCGCACGCACCTGACCAGCCGATTTCGGGCGACGACGAGCGGGCGCTCGCCTCGATCCTCAACCAGACGGCGATGGCGCTCGATCGCGTCCTGCTCGCGCGCGAGGCGGTCGACGCCGCGGCGATGCAGGAGAACGAGAAGGTGCGCGACGCGCTGCTCGCCTCTCTCTCGCACGATCTGCGCACGCCGCTGTCGGCGATCGCCGGAGCCGCGACCTCGCTGCGCGCGCTCGGCGATAAGATGAAGCCCGAGGAGCGGACCGAGCTTCTCTCCTCCATCGAGGAGGAGACGGCGCGCCTGTCGCGCTTCGTCGCCAACCTCTTGGACATGTCGCGCATCGAGGCGGGCGGCCTCAAGGTCAACCGCGATCTGGTCGACGTCGCAGATGTCGTGCAGGGCGCCGTCGAGCGAAGCCGCAAGGCCTTCCCCAAGCAGCCGGTGAAGGTCAATCTTGCGCCCGACCTGCCGTTCGTCCGGGGCGACGACAGGCTGCTCGAGCAGGTGCTGTTCAACCTGCTCGACAACGCGCACAAATACGCCGCCGACAGCGGCGCCGCCATCCACGGTCGCAAGGAGGGCGACGACGTCGTCCTCAGCGTGACCGACGAGGGGCCCGGCGTGAAGCCGACGGACCTCGAGAAGATTTTCGAGAAGTTCTACCGCGGGGGTCGAGCCGACGGGCGCAAGCCTGGCACGGGCCTCGGCCTGTCGATCTGCCGCGGACTGATTCGGGCCATGGGCGGCTCGATCGCAGCGCAGAGCCCAGCGGTGCGCCGCAGGGGCACAAGGATCGTCATTCGTCTTCCGGCGGCCGAGCCTGGCGCCGTCGCCTTGAAGCCCGCCCCATGAGTTCCGGTCCGAGGCGACCGGATCCTCGTCGTCGACGACGAGCCGCAGATTCAGCGCCTCCTCAATGTCGCCCTGACGGCGGCGGGCTACGACGTTGTCGCCGCGGAGACGGGCGCCGAGGCCCTGCGCATGGCCGTCACCAGCGCCCCGGCCTTGATCGTTTTGGACCTCGGCCTGCCCGACCGTGACGGCAAGGACGTGCTGCGCGATATCCGGGCGTTTTCGCAGACGCCGGTGATCGTTCTCTCCGCCCGCGATCGCGAATCCGAAAAGATCGAAGCGCTCGACCTCGGCGCGGACGATTATGTCGAAAAGCCCTTTGGCATGGGCGAGCTGACGGCGCGGCTGCGCGCCGCGCTGCGCCACAAGGCGAAGCAGGCGCAGCCAGCGTCGCGGATCGAGATCGACGGGGTTGCGCTCGATTTCGAGCGGCGGCTGGTGACGCGCGCCGGCGCGCCGGTCAAGCTGACCCCCAAGGAATACGAGCTGCTCGCGATCCTGTTTCGCAATGCGGGACGCGTCGTGACCCATCGCCAGATCCTGTCCTCCGTCTGGGGGCCGGCCCATACCGAGGATACGCAGTATCTGCGCGTCTTCATCGGACAGCTCAGGGCCAAGATCGAACGAGATCCGACGACGCCGAGAATCGTCAAGACCGAACCGGGCGTCGGCTACCGCGCTGCCGAGGCATAAGGCGCCACGCGTCGCGGGTTGCATGCCGATGAACAAATTTGCGGCGCCGCGGCCCGCACTTTCGGCGCTCGCTACCGGATTCCAATGTCAACGCCGCTGGCATGCTCGTTGCGTCACTTGGCCGCGGCTCCTGCGGGGCCAGGCTGCGACCGCCCCGCGACAGGGGCGCATTCCACGAGGTCATCCATGTCCTTGACTAAGAAACTGATTTCGCGCGCGGCGGGCGCGCTGATCGGCGGCGCGCTGGCGCTCGGCGTAACGGCGACCGCCTGGGCCGACGACGACACAATCAAGATCGGCATCCTGCATTCGCTGTCGGGCACGATGGCGATCAGCGAGACGACTCTCAAGGACGTCATGCTGATGCTGATCGACGAGCAGAACAAGAAGGGCGGGCTGCTTGGCAAGAAGCTTGAGCCGGTTGTCGTCGACCCGGCGTCCAACTGGCCGCTGTTTGCTGAAAAGGCCAAGGAGCTGATCGAAAAGGACAAGGTTGCTGTCGTGTTCGGCTGTTGGACTTCGGTGTCGCGGAAGTCCGTGCTGCCAGTGTTCAAAGAGGACGACTCAATTCTCTTCTATCCGGTGCAGTACGAGGGCGAGGAATCCGAGCGTAACGTTTTCTATACGGGCGCCGCGCCCAATCAGCAGGCGATTCCTGCCGTCGACTACCTCATGAGCCCGGACGGCGGCTCGGTGAAACGCTGGGTGCTGGAAGGAACCGACTACGTCTACCCGCGCACGACCAACAAGATCCTCGAAGCGTACCTGAAGCAGAAGGGCGTTCCGGCCGAGGACATCATGATCAACTATACGCCGTTCGGTTTTTCCGACTGGCAGACGGAAGTGTCGAAGATCAAGGCCTTCGGCTCGGCCGGCAAGAAGACGGCGGTCGTTTCGACGATCAACGGCGACGCCAACGTGCCGTTCTACAAGGAACTCGGCAACCAGGGCATCAAGGCGACCGACATTCCGGTGGTGGCCTTCTCGGTCGGCGAAGAGGAGCTCGCCGGGCTCGACACCAAGCCGCTCGTCGGCCATCTCGCCGCGTGGAACTACTTCGAATCGATCGACACGCCGGCGAACAAGGAGTTCATCGAGAAGTGGCATGAATTCACCAAGAAGCCCAATCGCACCACCAACGACCCGATGGAGGCGCATTACATCGGCTTCAACATGTGGGTGAAGGCGGTTGAGAAGGCCGGCACGACCCAGCCCGACAAGGTGATCGACGCGATGATCGGCGTGGCGGTGCCGAACCTCACCGGCGGCATCGCGACGATGATGCCGAACCACCACATCACCAAGCCCGTCTACATTGGCGAGATCCAGGGCGACGGCCAGCTGAACACCGTCTGGCAGACGCCGGGCACCGTCGTGGCCCAGGAATGGTCGCCCTATCTCGAAGGCTCGCGCGACCTGATCGCCGACTGGCGCAAGCCCCTGTCTTGCGGCAACTTCAATGTGAAGACCGGCAAGTGCGGCGGCTGAACGGTTGACCGCTGAACGCAGTCCCTCTCCCGCGCTTTTCGCGGGAGAGGCCCTTCCGAGCCGAGCCCACCATATGAGGCCCGATTGCCTTCCGCCGTTCGCCTAAGCGCGCTCGCCTTCACGCTCGTCGTCGCCCTTTTCGGCGCCCTCGCCCTCCCCGGCGCGGCGCGGGCCGACGGCCTCGACGATACGCTGGCGCTGTTCCTCACCGACAAGTTTCCCGATACCCAGAAGGCGATCAGTCAGCTCGCCGCCGCCGCGCCGCCCCAAGCCGCGGCGATCCTCGAGGCTCTCGGCGACAACCGCCTGCTGATCGACCCGGCCGATCACGCCGTCGCCTATCGCAAGGCGGACGGGTCGGTGGTCGACGCCAAAACCGGCGCCCCGGTCGCCAATGCCGACGCCTTCAAGAAGGTGCGGGTCAACAACGCGATCCGCGTCGCCATCGAGGGCGCGACAGGCTCGCTGACGCTTGCCAATCCCGATCCGGAAAAACGGCTCGCCGCAGCCGGCGACGTGTTCCGGACCCGCGACGCCAAGGCGCTTCCGGCGCTGAAGGCCCAGCTCGCCAAGGAAAGCGATCCGCGCGTCGCCGGCGCGCTGAAGCTCGCCATCGCAGCGATTGCGGCGACCAGCGACCAGGCGACCTCCGCCGATCGGCTTTCGGCGATCGAGACGCTCAAGGCCCGCGGCGACCAGGACGCGCAGAGCCTCATCGACGCGCTCGACCAGAAGGCGTCCGATCCGCGGGTCAAGGCCGCCGCCGACGCGGCGCTGTCCTCCATCCACACCCAGCTCATGTTCTGGAGCGCGGCGCAGGATCTCTGGTACGGCCTCTCGGCTTCATCGGTGCTGCTGCTCGCGGCGATCGGTCTCGCCATCACCTTCGGCGTCATGGGCGTGATCAACATGGCGCATGGCGAGATGGTGATGCTCGGCGCCTACGCCACCTACGTCGTCCAGCTCGTCCTGCCGCCTGCGCTGCAGGGCTGGTCGCTCGCCTTCGCCATCCCGCTCGCTTTTCTCGTCGCCGCTCTTGTCGGCATCCTGATCGAGCGGTTGATCATCCGCTATCTCTACACCCGTCCGCTCGAGACGCTGCTCGCGACCTGGGGCGTGTCGCTCATCCTGCAGCAGGCGGTGCGCAGCCTGTTCGGCCCGAACAACCGGCTGGTCTCCAACCCGCCCTTCATGTCCGGCGCGTTCCATGCCGGCGGCCTCGAGATCACCACCAACCGGCTCTGGATCATCGTGCTGGCGATCGTGGTCTTCGCCGGCTTGCAGATCGTGCTGCGCGCCACCAGCTTCGGCCTGCAGATGCGCGCCGTCACCCAGAACCGCCGCATGGCGGCGGCGATGGGCATATCCACGGCCCGGGTCGACATGCTCGCCTTCGGTCTCGGCTCGGGCGTTGCGGGAATCGCCGGCGTCGCCCTGTCGCAGATCGACAACGTCTCGCCCAACCTCGGCCAGGGCTACATTATCGACAGCTTCATGGTGGTCGTGTTCGGCGGCGTCGGCAACTTGTGGGGGACCGCGCTCGGCGCGCTGATGATCGGCGTCGCCAACAAGATCCTCGAGCCGGTGATCGGCGCCGTGCAAGGCCAGATCGTCCTCCTGATCGTCATCATCCTGTTCATCCAGAAGCGGCCTCGGGGCATGTTCGCGCTCAAGGGCCGGGCGGTGGAAGCATGAGCCCGCAGCTCGACCGCATCGGTGTCCTCTTCGTCGTCCTCTTGGCGGCGGCCGCGATCGCGGTGCCGATCCTGTCGCTTGCGACGCCGGCGACCTCGCCCTTCAACATCCCGCCCTATCTGGTGCAGCTCTTCGGCAAGTACCTGTGCTACGCCATCCTCGCGGTCGCGCTCGATCTCGTGTGGGGCTATTGCGGCATCCTGTCGCTCGGCCACGGCGCCTTCTTCGCGCTCGGCGGCTACGCCATGGGCATGTACCTGATGCGTCAGATCGGCACGCGCGGCGTCTACGCCAACCCGATCCTGCCGGACTTCATGGTCTTCCTGAACTGGAAGGCGCTGCCGGTCGCCTGGTGGGGCTTCAACTGGTTCCCCTACGCCATGCTGATGGTGGTGCTGGTTCCGGGCCTGCTCGCCCTCGCCTTCGGCTGGTTCGCCTTCCGCTCGCGGGTGACCGGCGTCTATCTGTCGATCATCACCCAGGCGATGACCTTCGCCCTGTTCAAGGAATTCTTCCGCAACGACTTCGGCTTCGGCGGCAACAATGGCCTGACCGACTTCAAGGATTTGCTTGGCTTCTCGCTGCAGTCGGCCTCGACCAAGGCGGCGCTGTTTTCGGCGAGCGCCATCGCGCTCATTCTCGCCTATTGGATTGCGCGCGCGATCATCGGCTCGAAGTACGGCAAGGCGCTGGTGGCGGTGCGCGACGCCGAAAGCCGCATGCGCTTCATCGGCTACCGGGTCGAGAACTATAAGCTCTTCGCGTTCGTCGTCTCGGCGGTGATGGCCGGCGTCGCCGGCGCGCTCTACGTGCCGCAGGTCGGCATCATCAATCCGAGCGAGTTCGCGCCGGCGAATTCCATCGAGGCGGCGATCTGGGTCGCGGTCGGCGGACGGGCGACGCTGGTCGGCGCGGCGATCGGGGCGATCGCAGTCAACTTCGCCAAGACCTGGTTCACCGGAGCGTTTCCCGACTACTGGCTCTACGGCCTTGGCGGCCTCTTCGTCCTCGTCACCCTGTTCCTGCCCCGCGGCCTCCTCGGTCTGGCGCTGACCCCTCCGCGTGAGCGCGAGCCGACCCCGGAGACGCCCCCGCTCGCCGTCGAGGAGGGGGCCGACCCATGACGCTCGCCGAAACCAGCAATCCGACGCTGACCGCCTCGATCCTCTATCTCGACGGAATCAGCGTGTCCTTCGACGGCTACAAGGCCTTGCGCGGCCTGTCGCTGACGCTTGCGCCAGGCGAGATGCGCGCCATCATCGGCCCGAACGGCGCCGGCAAGACGACCATGATGGACGTGATCACCGGCAAGACGCGGCCCGACGAGGGCGAGGCGATGTTCGACGGCAAATATGATCTCACCCGGCTGGACGAAGCCGAGATCGCGACGCTCGGCGTCGGCCGCAAGTTCCAGAAACCGACCGTGTTCGAGCACCACACGGTCGAGGACAACCTCTTGCTCGCGACCAAGGCGCCGCGCAGCGTGCTCGCGACCCTGTTCGGCCGGGACGAGCCGGAGGTCAGCGCGACCATCGACCGGATCCTCGTCACGACGCGGCTCAAGGACCACCGCGCCCGCGTCGCGGGGTCGCTGTCGCACGGGCAGAAGCAGTGGCTGGAAATCGGCATGCTGCTGGCGCAGGACCCAAAACTCCTCCTGGTGGACGAACCGGTCGCCGGCATGACCGACGCCGAGACGGCGGCGACTGCCGAGCTGTTGCGCGAGATCGCCGCGAGCCATTCCGTCGTCGTGGTCGAGCACGACATGACCTTCGTGCGCGAACTCGGCGTCAAGGTGACGTGCCTGCACGAGGGCTCGGTGCTGGCCGAGGGCACGCTCGATCAGGTCAGCGCCGACCCGCGCGTGGTCGAAGTCTATCTGGGGCGGTGACGATGGCGAGATCGGCACGCGGGCGCCCGTGTTTCCCCTTCCCCAGCTTTGCTGGGGAAGGTGGCCCGAAGGGCCGGATGGGGTGTGGGCCGCCCCTCCGAACCGGAGTCGCCTTGCACGACCGTCACAGCGGACTCCGTGGGTCTACGCCCTGCTTTCCTCACCCCATCCGGCCCTTCGGGGCACCTTCCCCGCTTCGCGGAGAAGGGAGATGCTGACCGTCGACAGCATCGACCTCTTCTACGGCGCGGCGCAGGCGCTGCGATCCGTCTCGGTCCAGGCGCGCGAGGGCCGCATTCTCACCGTGCTCGGCCGGAACGGCGTCGGCAAGTCGTCGCTTCTGCGCGCCATCGTCGGCCAGCACATGGTCGCCTCCGGCTCGATCCGCTGGGACGACGACGACATGACGCGGCTGCCCGGCCATCTGCGCGCCAAGGCGGGCTTCGGCTATGTGCCGCAAGGCCGCGAGATCTTTCCGCTCTTGACCGTGCGCGAGAACCTGATGACCGGCTTCGCCGCGCTCAAGCGCGCCGAACGCGCGATCGACGACGAGATCTTTTCGCTTTTCCCCGTGCTCGGCGACATGCTGGGCCGCCGCGGCGGCGACCTTTCCGGCGGCCAGCAGCAGCAGCTCGCCATCGCCCGGGCGCTGGTGATGAAGCCGAAGCTCCTCATCCTCGACGAGCCGACCGAGGGCATTCAGCCGTCGATCATCAAGGACATCGGCCGGGCGCTGGTGCACTTGAGGCGCAAAGGCGGCATGGCGATCCTTGTCGTCGAGCAATATTTCGAATGGGCGCGCGATATCTGCGACGACTACGCGGTGATGGATCGCGGCGTCGTGGTGCTCGCGGGAACGCGCGAGGAGATGGACGAGACCGCCGTGCGCGGCCGGATGACGGTGTGAAGGTACGGATTTGTAAGCGCTCGCTTTCGACGGGATAGCGCCGCGACGAGACCTATTCCAAATCGCTGTCGGGGATTTCCGCGAGTTTCGCCAAATGCCGTAGCAGACCGATCTTCAGCGGACGGTTACCATGTATCGGAATCGAGAGACGCGCCACGGTTCCGCCCTTGCCGTAGACATGATGACTCCCACTTACCCTCAATAGTCGCCATCCGCGTCCCTCGACAAGCCGAGCAAAGTCACGGCCGGAGAGCGACTTCATACGGCAATTTCTAGTATACAACTCCTATCGTCCGGCTCTGGCTCAGCGACATCAACCGAAAGGCAGCCTTCGATCGCTTCGTGAAGATTGCGCAACAGCTCTTCCATGCTCTCGCCCTGCGTCGCGCATCCCGGAATCGCAGGGACTTCGGCCCAGAATCCGCCCTCCTCCGCCTCGTGCACGACGACCTTGATTTTCATATTGGCCTCCGTCTCAAAGAATAGATTCGCTGGCTCGATGCAAGCAAGCGGCGCGGGACTTCAAATGTGTCGGTCGCACAAGATCATTTGTGCGAGACGCCATGGCAGCCGGATCACTCCGTCGCCCTCCCCAAACCCGCGTCGAGATAGCGAAGACACCGTTGCGGAGGTGGATGGTGGTGTGAGGATCCGTCTCCGTCGGCGTCAGCGACGACTATGATCCGCGCCAATCGCCAGTCAACGCATTCGTCCAGGAAGATTCTCACGAGGCCGCTTCGATCACCCGGGCCTTCGCCTCTTCCAGGAAAGCAATGACCTGCTCTCGCGTGACCGAAGGAAATCCCTCAAGAAAATCGTCGATTATCTCGCCGGCCTCCAGATAGTCGAGCAAGGTCTGCACGGGGACGCGCGTTCCATGGAATACGGCGACGCCGGCCAGGACTTCTGGGTCGCGCATTATCGTCGGTTGCCTCATCCACTGAAACTAAACCTCCGGCGGATGCGCGCAACGCTCCAATCCCTTCACGGCGACGAGCGGTACGAACGGACGGAGCGGCGACGTTTCGCCGTTCCGTCTCTTGGACCTCCTTGGCAACAATCCCGACGCACCGGACCGCGTGCGGCGGCATCACGATCACTCCGCCGCCACCAGGAAACCGCCCGACTGCCGTCGCCACAGCGCCGCGTAGACGCCGTCCTGTGCGAGCAATTCGCGGTGGGAGCCCATCTCGATGATGCGCCCGGCCTCCAGCACGATCAGCCGGTCCATCGCCGCGATCGTGGACAGCCGATGCGCGATCGCAATCACGGTCTTGCCGCGCATCAGAGTCTGAAAGCTCTCCTGGATCGCCGCCTCGATCTCGGAATCCAGCGCCGAGGTCGCCTCGTCGAGCACCAGGATCGGCGCGTTCTTCAAGAGCACGCGCGCGATCGCGATCCGCTGGCGTTGGCCGCCCGACAGCTTCACGCCGCGCTCGCCCACCATCGTGTCGTAGCCGGTCCGCCCGTCGGGATCGACGAGATCGCTGACGAACTCCTCGACATGCGCCTGCCTCGCCGCAACGATCATTTCCTCTCTGCTCGCTTCGGGGCGGCCGTAGAGGATGTTCTCGGCGATCGAGCGATGCAGCAGCGCGGTGTCCTGCGTGACCATGCCGATCCGGCGCCGCAAACTGTCTTGCGACGCCCTCGCGATATCCTGGCCGTCAATCAGGATGCGGCCGCCCTCGACGTCGTGGAACCGCAGCAAGAGGTTGACCAGCGTCGATTTTCCCGCGCCCGAGCGCCCGACCAGCCCGACCTTCTCGCCGGGCCGGATCGTGAACGAGAGATCGTCGAACACGCCGCCGCCTTTGCCATAATGGAAACGCACGCGCTCGAAGGCGATCGCGCCCTGCGGCGCGGTTAGCGTCATGGCGTCGGGGCGATCAACCAGCGCCCGCGGCACGCTGACCGTGCGGATCGCCTCCTGAACCTGACCGACGTTCTGGAAGATGCCGATCGAGGTCCACATCACCCAGCCCGACATCATCGCGATCCGGATCGCCAGACCCGTCGCCACCGCGATGTCGCCCACCGTCACCGACCCGCGCATCCACAGCCAGACGGAGAGGACTCCGACCAGGGTCAGTAAGAGGCTGTTGAGGCTCGACACCGTGAGATTGAGCAGCGTGACGAGACGCGTCTGCGCATGGAACCGGGAATGATGGGTCTTGAGCGCCTCGCGGGCGTGCTCGTCCTCGCGGTCGAGGTGGCCGAACAGCTTCACCGTCTGGATGTTGGCGTAGCTGTCGACGATCCGGCCGGTCAGGGTCGCGCGGGCGTGCGAAAGCTGCTCGGAACGGAACCGGATGCGCGGCACGAAAAGGCTCAGGGTCGCGATATAGGCTGAGATCCACATCGCCAGGGGAAGCGCAAGCCGCCAATCCATTCCGACGAAAATCACCAGCGCGCTCAGGGCGAAGACCGTGACGTACCAGAGCGCGTCGATGATCTGCACCACCGAGTTGGTGAGGCCGGGCGCCGCCTGCACGATGTTCGAGGCGATGCGGCCGGCGAAATCATTGGCGAAATAGGCGACCGACTGCCGCAACACATAGCGATGCGTCTGCCAGCGGATCATGTTGGTCGTGCCGGGCATGATCGTCTGCTGCACCGTGAGGTCGTGGACCAGCGCGGCCAGCGGGCGTCCGATGAGCACCAAGAGGCCCATGCCGACAAACTCGCGGCCGTGGTCTCGCCAAAGGTCGCGCGGGTTGGACGTGCGCAAGATGTCGACCAGGGCGCCGACAAAGCGCAGGATTTCGACCTCGATCAGCGACACGACGAGGCCGATCGCCATCAGCGCCACGAAATAGGGCCAGACCTGGCCGCAGAAGCGCAAGTAGTAACCGATCAGCGACGCCGGCGGCATCGTGTCGGGGTGCGCCCGGAACGGGTCGATGCGGGTCTCGAAAAAGCGGAACATGAGGCGATGTCCAATGGCGATCGCGGCCGCGAGACGGGGCGACGAAGGTCTGGCTACGCGACAAAACGCGGAAGGAAAAAGGCCTGACGTCTTGGAACTTCAGGGACGTCGGAGCGGAGGGCGGCTCAACGGAGGCCGAACACCGTCGGGGAGCCCGAGCCCATTCCAGAGCGCCCGAGCGAGCGGCAAAGGAAGTTTCGGATATGCCGAATCGATACCATACCCGCCTCCTCTTGCTTGCGCCGAAATGCGGCTCCGCCAGACGGCGCCGCGCCGGGGGAGCGGCGATCTCTTAGCGGAAAACGCGCGCCAAAGCAGCCCTGATTTTCAATCCCGAGCGATTTGCGGCGGGATGTGGCGCCGAGGCGACAATTCCACCGCGCCGCCGGCTATTCTTGAGCAACGCGCGAGCCCATTTGACGAGCAGTTTGTCGCGCGCCAAGACACGAGACTCCTCGCGGGAACGCCTCAGACGGGATGGATGAGGGCGCCCCGGGGAGATGACGGTGTCATTCCTGATGTCTTGACATCACGGCCCGACGCATCAACATTCGTACTATGCGGACGACACTGACGCTCGACGACGACTTGGCGGGCCTGCTGAAGCAGCGTGCGCGTGAACTTGGCGTTCCCTTCAAGGAGGCCGTGAATTGCGCGATCCGGGACGGCTTGGGCGAGGCGGCCGCTGCGAGCCATCCCGCCCCGGAGATCATATCGCATTCCTTTGGATTCCGGCCGGGTATCGATCTCGACAAGCTTGGCCAACTCGCGGACGAACTGGAGGCGGAAGAGTACGCCGCCAAAGCGCATGATCCTTCCCGACGTCAACGTCCTCGTTCACGCTCATAACGCCGATTCGGCCGTGCACGAAAAAGCGCGGCGATGGTGGAGCGCATGTCTGTCAGGCACTGAGGGCGTCGGCTTGGCCTGGGCCGCGATGCTCGGGTTCGTGCGTATCGCCACGAATTGCCGGATTGTCCAGCGACCCTTCGCCGTCCCGGATGTGATGCATCAACTCGAACGATGGCTTGCCCTGCCACACGTCCATGTGGTGCACCCCTCCGACGCCCATTTCGCTAAGCTGCGCGCGGAACTTGAGCGCCTTGGCGCCGCGGGTAATCTCACCACCGACGCGCATCTCGCCGTGCTCGCGATGGAGCGCGGTTACGTGCTCTATTCGACAGACGCCGACTTCGCTCGGTTTCCCGGCCTCCGCTGGATCAACCCCTGCAAATGAGAGGAAGCCTGGGCCTCGCGCGAGGCCCCTTCGGAGGCTACGATCGAGAGTCCAATCGCAAAAGAGCAAGGAGAACAAGCGATGCGCCTCACCTCGACCGATTTTTCCGACGACGGCAGGATCCCAAACGTCTGCACCTGCGAGGGCGAGGATGCGTCGCCGGCGTTGCAGTGGATCGACGCGCCGCCGGCGACCCGGAGCTTTGCCCTCCTTTGCAACGATCCGGACGCGCCGGACGGCGTATGGCGGCACTGGGCGGCCTACGACATTCCGCACGCCTGGTCGCGTCTCGCCCGGGGCGCCGGACGCCCGACCGGGCGCGAGCACCCCAAGCACGCGATCAACGATTTCGGCAGCGCGGGGTATCGCGGCCCATGTCCGCTGAAAGGCGACGGGTCGCATCACTACCGCTTCAGCCTGCTCGCGCTCTCGGTCGACAGGCTCGGCGTCCACGCCGATCCGCATTGTCGGGACGTGGAACGGGAGGCCCGCGGGCATGTCCTGGCGGAGGCGACGCTGGTGGGACTTTTCGACCGGTGAGAGCGGGGCGACCGCATTAACCAGTGTTTCTGAAAAACACAACAAATCCTTGCTTCGTGGGCCAGGGCGTTCTAGTTTCGTTCATACGCCGCTCGAAACGAGAACGCCCGTGTCGGACCGTCTCCATGCCCCAGCTCTTGCCGCCGCCGACACTTCGCCGACCGGTTCTCCGGACCTCGTCCTGATCCCCTGGTCGAGCCCTACGACATTCACACATCTTTTGGCGGGCGGGAGCCACTCGACCGGAGATTGGCGTCCCCGCCCCCCTTGTGGGGGCGGGACAGGGTGGGGGGTCGCGCTGACCTCTCGTTTGGGAGGGAGACAGCGCCGAACCTTCGAAGCTCGGCGCAACCCCCCTCCTCCCCCCGGGTCAAGCCCGGGGGCTTCCCCCACAAGGGGGAGGAAGCCGCCCGCCGCCCGCCGGGGATGGCAGCAGGGAGCCGCGAGAGATGTGCGAATCACGTAGGGTCGAGCCCGGGGATGCCGAAGGGCGCTCCGTTGAACGCGAACGTCGCCGCGCCGAGAGGGGATGGTCGCCCGCTTGCGACTTTGTGACTGAGAATCGGAAAAGGCGCCACAAACCCTTGAAAAGGCGCAAAATCGACTCGAAAATGGCGCCGTGGTTCAGGCCGGCGGGAAGCCGCAGGCCGCGGCCCTCGCCGGCGACATCCCCGAGCCCGCGGCCTGCGGGGGCTAAACGCCCGCCGGTCGGCGCAGGTCGAGGGTCAGCGGGAACTCGGGGTGGGGCGCCTCGGGCGGCGGCTCGTAGAGGCCCGGCGAATGCCCGCGCGGCTCGAACCGCGCCAGGCGCCGCGCCTCCGCCTCGTTGCTGTTGACCGGGAAGGTGTCGTAGCTGCGCCCGCCCGGATGGGCGACGTGATAGACGCAGCCGCCCAGCGCCCGTCCGCTCCAGCTGTCGAAGATGTCGAACACCAGGGGCGCATGGACCGGCACCACCGGGTGCATGGCCGCCGCCGGTTGCCACGCCTTGTAGCGGACCGCGCCGACCGCGACGCCCTCCGTCGCCGTCGCGCGCAGCGGGACGCGACGCCGGTTGCAGGCGACGACGTACCGCTCCGGGTCGGCGGTCGTGAGTTTCACCTGCAGGCGCTCGGTCGAACTGTCGGTGTAGCGGGCCGTGCCGCCAATCGCCCCGGTCTCGCCGAGCACGTGCCAGGGTTCGAGCGCCTGGCGGACCTCGAGCTGAGCGCCGTCGTACTCGACCTCGCCGCAGAACGGGAAGCGGAACTCCGCCTGCGCCTCGTACCAGTCGGAGCGGAACGGGAAGCCGTGCGCCTTGAGGTCGGCCAGCACGTCGAGGAAGTCCTCCCATACATAGTGACGCAGCATGAATCGATCGTGCAGCGACGAGCCCCAGCGCGGCAGCGGACCGCCGACCGGAGACCGCCACAGCCGCGCGAGAATGGCGCGGACCAGCAATTGCTGCGCCAGGCTCATGCGCGGGTCCGGCGGCATCTCGAAGCCGCGAAACTCGACGAGCCCGAGCCGCCCGGTCGGGCCGTCGGGCGAATAGAGCTTGTCGATGCAGATCTCGGCGCGGTGCGTGTTGCCGGTGACGTCGGTCAAGATGTTGCGCGTCAGCCGGTCGATGAGCCATGGCGGCGGCTGGGCGCCGTCGCCCGGCTTCGGAATCTGGGCGAGCGCGATCTCGAGCTCGTACAGGCTGTCGTGGCGCGCCTCGTCGATGCGCGGCGCCTGGCTGGTCGGGCCGATGAACAGCCCCGAGAACAGGTAGCTGAGGCTCGGCCGCCGGAGCCAGTAGGTGACGAGGCTTTTCAGCAGGTCCGGCCGGCGCAGGAACGGGCTGTCGAGCGCCGTCGCCCCGCCGACCACGACGTGATTGCCGCCGCCGGTGCCCGAGTGCTTGCCGTCGATCATGAACTTGTCGGCGCCGAGCCGCGACTGGCGCGCCTCTTCGTAGAGCGCCTGCGTGTTGGCGACGCATTCGCGCCAGTTCATCGCCGGATGGATGTTGACCTCGATGACCCCCGGGTCGGGGGCGACGCGGATCACGTTGAGGCGCGGGTCGACAGGGGGCGCGTAGCCCTCGATGTGCAGCGGCAGCCCAAGGCTCTCCGCCGCCGTTTCGACCGCGGCGATCAGCTCCAGATAGTCCTCGAGCCGCTCGACCGGCGGCATGAACACGTTGAGGCGCCCGTCGCGCGCCTCGACCGAGATGGCGGTGCGCACCGCGCCGCTGATGTCGCCGAGCGTCTGTTCGACCCGCTCCTGAGCCGCCTGGCCCGACTCGGCCGCAGCGAAGGACGCGACCGCCTGGGCGCCGCGCTGGGGCTTCTCGAAAGCGGGCAGCGGCTCGCGCGGGGCGGTCGGATCGGCCGGAAAGACATAGGGGAACGACGCCGGGGGGACGTAAGGCAGGGCCCCGAGCGGCAGGCGATAGCCGACCGGGCTGTCGCCCGGCACAAGATAGAGGACGCCTCGGCGCGTCTTCCATTTCTCGCTGCGCCAATGATGTCCGCTCGCCTGGGCCTGCCAGCGCTGGATCGGCAGCACGTAACCGGACGGCTCGGTGAGTCCGCGCGCAAAGACGCGGGCGATCCGTTGCCGCTCCTCCGGGTCCTTCAGCTTCGAGTTCTCCGGCGTGACGTTCTCGGGGAGGTTGCCTTCCTTGACGATCCACTCGGCCGGGTCTTCGTAGGCCGGCGCGACGTAGTCCTCATCGACGCCGAGCTCCGTCGCAATCGCGCCGAGCAGCGCCTGCGCCTGCGGCGCGCCGACATTCGTGTCCTGGCGCTCCGGCGCGATCAGGGCGGCGTCATTCCACACCGGCTTGCCGTCGCGCCGCCAGTAGAGCGAAAAGGTCCAGCGCGGCAGGCTTTCGCCTGGATACCACTTGCCCTGGCCATAATGCAGGAACCCGCCGGGCGCGAAGCGGTCGCGCAGACGCCGGATCAGCCGATCGGCGAGGTCTCGCTTGGTCGGGCCGACGGCGTCCGTGTTCCACTCCGCCGATTCGTAATCGTCGATCGAGACGAAGGTCGGCTCGCCGCCCATGGTGAGGCGCACGTCTTCGGCCTGGAGAATGAGGTCGACCTCATCGCCGAGCCGGTCGAGCGCCTTCCACGCGTCCTCGGAGAAGGGTTTGGTGATGCGCGGGTGCTCCGACACCCGCTCGACCCGCATGTCGAAAATGAACTCTGAATTGGCGAAGCCGACATAGCTGCCGACGATCGGGGCGGCGTTGCGGTAATGCGGCGTCGCCGCGAGCGGGATGTGGCTCTCGCCGGTCAGGAGGCCCGAGGTTGGATCGAGACCGATCCAACCCGCGCCGGGCAGGTAGACTTCCGCCCAGGCGTGCAAGTCGGTGAAGTCGTGGTCAGTGCCCGGCGGCCCATCGAGCGAGATAAGGTCGGGCTTGAGCTGGATGAGATAACCGGACACGAAGCGGGCCGCGAAGCCGAGATGGCGCAGGATCTGGACGAGCAGCCAGCTCGAGTCGCGGCATGAACCCGAGGCCAGCTCAAGCGTCTCCTCCGGCGTCTGGACGCCCGGCGCCATGCGGATCAGGTATTTGATCTCCTGCGAGAGATGGCGGTTGAGCTCGACGCCGAAATCGACCGTCCGCGTCTGAGAGCGGTCGAGCTTATCGAGAAAAGCCTGAAGAAGGGGACCGGCCGGCTCCGGCGTCCGGTAGATGACGAGGTCCGGCCTCAGATCCTCGCCATAGTCGAACGGCCAGCGCTCGGCGCCCTCCTCGACGAAAAAATCGAAGGGATTATACACCGTCATGTCGGCGACGACGTCCACCTCGATCTTGAACTCGGTGACGAGCTCCGGAAAGACGTATCGGGCGAGCCAGTTGCCGTAGGGGTCCTGCTGGTGGTTCACGAAATGCCCGCCCGGCGACACCTTTAACGAATGGGAGACGACGCGGGTGCGGCTGTGCGGCGCCGGGCGGAGCCGGATGATCTGGGGACTGAGCGAAACGGGCCGGTCATATTTGTAATGGGTCAAGTGATGGATGGCGGCTCGGATCGACATGGTGGCGCGCGGTCTCCTCGAATACCCAAGCAACCTTTCACAAACCGCTGCGCTGCACAATGATTGGACTGAAGCTTTCCGAAAGCGCCGGACGGTTTGCGACGCCCCATCGCCAGGGCGCGTTCGAGATTGAGGGCGGACGCCCGGCCGGACAGTCGCGGCGGCGCGCGGCGCGGGCCGGCCTGCCCCGCCCCGGGCGCGTCGCCTTCGCGCGACCGCAGAACGGAGCGCTGAGACGAGTTCAACGAGGCGAGACTTGCGAAATTACGGCTTTTCGGCGCGCCGAAGATCGTTACAGGTGACGAAAAACGAAATTTCGCAGCCAAAACCACAGGGCCCTTCTTGAACGCAAGCCTTTGCCAAACCTGTATAATCCGTTGCCGTGGAAAGAAGATTTTACTGCCCTGCGCATGCGATGTATGAATTTCCGCCGACTGATCCGAAAGTTCGGCTTGATCGCTCGGGATGATCAGCGGATAGCACCCGGCGAACATCCCGGGGCCGTGCGGCATCGTGACGCAACGGCTGTCTCAACCACCGGACGAAGAAAGCGGAAGTAATCCCATGGCGCGCAACAAGATTGCTTTGATCGGGGCCGGTCAGATTGGCGGTACGCTGGCCCACCTCGCCGCGCTCAAGGAACTCGGCGACATTGTCTTGTTCGATATCGTCGACGGCGTGCCGCAGGGCAAGGCGCTCGACCTCGCCGAATCCGGTCCGGTTGACGGCTTCAACGCCAAGCTCGCCGGCGCGAGCGACTATTCGGCGATCGCCGGGGCGGACGTCGTCATCGTCACCGCGGGCGTGCCGCGCAAGCCTGGCATGAGCCGCGACGACCTCCTGGGCATCAATCTCAAGGTCATGGAGGCGGTCGGCGCCGGCCTCAGGACCCACGCGCCGGACGCTTTCGTGATCTGCATCACCAACCCGCTCGACGCGATGGTGTGGGCCTTGCAAAAATTCTCTGGCCTGCCGCCGCACAAGGTGGTCGGCATGGCGGGCGTGCTCGATTCCGCCCGCTTCCGCCATTTCCTGGCGGAGGAGTTCAACGTGTCGGTCGAGGACGTGACGGCCTTCGTGCTCGGCGGTCACGGAGACGACATGGTGCCGTCGGTGCGCTACTCGACGGTGGCCGGCGTGCCGCTGCCCGATCTCGTCAAGATGGGCTGGACGACCCAGGCGAGGCTGGACGCGATGGTCGATCGGACCCGCAAGGGCGGCGGCGAGATCGTCGGACTGCTCAAGACCGGTTCGGCCTTCTACGCGCCCGCCGCCTCCGGCATCGCGATGGCCGAGTCCTACCTAAAGGACCAGCGGCGTGTGCTGCCCTGCGCCGCCCACCTGACAGGACAGTACGGCCTCAAGGACACTTATGTCGGCGTGCCGGTTGTGATCGGCGCAAACGGCGTCGAACGGGTGATGGAGATCGCGCTCGACGACGCCGAGACGGCGATGTTCCAAAAATCGGTCGCCGCGGTCCAAACTCTGATCGAGGCCTGCAAGGGCGTCAATCCCGCGCTCGCCGCCTGACGGTCCCCCAAAACGCCCGCCTCGAGCGGGCGTTTGCTCCTTCTCGAGGTCGATGTCCCCATGAACATCCATGAATATCAGGCCAAGTCCGTTCTTCGCGCGTTCAGCGCCCCCATCGCCAACGGCTTTGCCGCTTTCACGCCTGAGGAGGCGGTGGAGGCCGCAAGGAAACTCGGCGGGCCGCTCTGGGTGGTGAAGAGCCAGATTCACGCCGGCGGGCGCGGCAAGGGCAAGTTCAAGGAGGCTTCCGCCGGCGAAAAGGGCGGCGTCCGGCTCGCGCGATCGATCGAGGAGGTCGAGGCCTTCGCCAAGCAAATGCTGGGGGCGACGTTGGTGACCGTGCAGACCGGCCCGGCGGGCAAGCAGGTCAACCGCCTCTATATTGAGGACGGCGCGAACATCGACAAGGAGTTCTACCTGTCGGCGCTGGTCGACCGCAACACGAGCCGGATCTCCTTCGTCGTCTCGACCGAGGGGGGCGTCAATATCGAAGACGTCGCGCACAACACCCCCGAGAAGATCCACAGCTTTAGTGTCGATCCGGCGACCGGCATCATGCCGCACCATGGCCGCGCCGCCGCCAAGGCGCTCGGCCTGACCGGCGACGGCGCCAAGCAGATCGAGGCGTTGCTGACACGGCTTTACACCGCCTTCGTCAACAAGGACATGTCGATGCTGGAAATCAATCCGCTGATCGTCATGACCAACGGACAGTTGCGCGTGCTCGACGCCAAAGTGTCGTTCGACGGCAACGCGCTCTACCGCCACCCCGACATCGTCGCGCTACGCGACGAGAGCGAGGAGGACGCCAAGGAGATCGAGGCGTCGAAGTACGACCTGAGCTACATCACGCTCGACGGCACGATCGGTTGCATGGTCAACGGCGCCGGCCTCGCCATGGCGACGATGGACATCATCAAACTCTACGGCGAGAGCCCGGCCAACTTCCTCGATGTCGGCGGCGGCGCCTCGAAGGAGAAGGTGACGGCGGCGTTCAAGATCATTACCGCCGACCCGAACGTGAAGGGCATTCTCATCAATATCTTCGGCGGCATCATGCGATGCGACATCATCGCCGAGGGTGTGATCGCCGCCGTCAAGGACGTCGGCCTCAAGGTGCCGCTGGTCGTGCGCCTCGAAGGCACCAACGTCGATCTCGGCAAGAAGATCATTCGCGAGTTGGGGCTGAACGTCATCTCGGCGGACGACCTCGACGACGCGGCCCAGAAGATCGTCAACGCAGTGAAGGCGGCAGCCTGACATCAGGCTGCTGAACTTCGCTCTCGCCCTCCCTATATCCACCGGCGAAAGTCCGACATGTCCATTCTCGTCAGCGCAACCACCAAGGTCCTCACCCAAGGCTTCACCGGCAGGAACGGCACGTTCCATTCGGAGCAGGCGATCGCCTACGGCACCAAGCTCGTCGGCGGCGTCAGCCCCGGCAAGGGCGGCGGCAAGCATCTCGGCCTGCCGGTGTTCGATACGGTCCGCGAGGCGCGCGACGAGACCGGCGCGGAGGCGAGCGTGATCTATGTGCCGCCGCCTGGCGCAGCCGACGCGATCTGCGAGGCGATCGACGCGGAGATCCCGCTGATCGTCTGCATCACCGAGGGCATCCCGGTGCTCGACATGGTGCGGGTCAAGCGCTCGCTGGTCGGTTCGAAGTCGATGCTGCTCGGCCCCAACTGCCCCGGCGTGCTCACCGCCGGCGAGTGCAAGATCGGCATCATGCCCGGCAACATCTTCGCCAGGGGCAGCGTCGGCATCCTGTCCCGCTCCGGCACGCTGACCTACGAAGCCGTGTTCCAGACGACCCAGGTCGGCCTCGGCCAGACGACCGCTGTCGGCATCGGCGGCGATCCGGTGAAGGGCATGGAATTCATCGCTGCGCTCGAGCTGTTCCTGGGCGACCCCGAGACCCGGGCCATCGTGATGATCGGCGAGATCGGCGGGCAGGCTGAGGAAGATGCGGCCCAGTTCCTCAAGGACGAGGCCAAGAAGGGCCGGTCAAAGCCGGTGGTCGGCTTCATCGCCGGCCGCACCGCTCCCCCCGGCCGTCGCATGGGCCATGCCGGCGCGATCATTGCGGGCGGCAAGGGCGGGGCCGAGGACAAGATCGCGGCGTTGGAATCCGCCGGCGTCCGCGTTTCGCCCTCGCCGGCCCGCCTCGGCAAGACGATGGTCGATCTGTTGAACGGCAAGTGAAGTCAATAAGGGAACGCGCTTCATGACACGCCAGGACGTCAATCAGGCGTTGCTGCAGACTTCGTTCCTCTACGGCGCCAACAGCGCTTACATCGAGGCTCTGCAGGCAAAATACGAAAAGGATCCGATGTCGCTCGAACCCGGCTGGCGCGACTTTTTCGCCGCGCTTGGGGACGATCCGGCGAGCGTTGCGAAGACGGCCGACGGCGCGTCGTGGAAAAAGCCGCATTGGCCGCAGACGCCGAAGGGCGATCTGATCAACGCGCTCGACGGCGACTGGCCAGCGGCCGAAAAGGCGCTCGGCGACAAGATCCGCGCCAAGGCCGCCGAAGCCGCTCCGGCGGCGCCGGCCAGCGATGGCGAGATTCAGCGCGCAACCCGCGATTCGGTGCGCGCAATCATGATGATCCGCGCCTTCCGGATGCGCGGCCACCTGCATGCCAACCTCGATCCGCTGGGCCTCGAGCCGCAGAAGGACCACGAGGAGTTGCACCCAGCGACCTACGGTTTCGTCGAAGCCGACTATGACCGCAAAATCTTCATCGACCACGTGCTCGGCCTCGAATATGCGACCGTGCGCGAGATGCTGGCGATCCTGCGTCGCACCTATTGCGGCACGATCGGCTTCGAGTTCCTTCATATTTCCGACCCGGCCGAGAAGGCCTGGATCCAGGAGCGCATCGAGGGTCCGCGCAAGGAGATCCACTTCACCCGAGAAGGCAAGCGCGCGATCCTTTCGAAGCTGGTCGAGGCGGAGGGCTTCGAGAACTTCTTCGACATCAAGTATCCGGGCGGCAAGCGCTTCGGCCTCGACGGCGGCGAGGCGATGATCCCGGCTCTGGAGCAGATCATCAAGCGCGGCGGCCAGCTCGGCCTGCAGGAGATCTGCCTCGGCATGGCGCACCGCGGCCGCCTCAACGTGCTCTCGCAGGTGATGGGCAAGCCGCACCGAGTGATCTTCCACGAGTTCAAAGGCGGCTCGGCCTCGCCCGACGAGGTCGAAGGCTCAGGCGACGTCAAGTATCATCTGGGCGCGTCATCGGACCGCGAGTTCGACGGAAACTCCGTGCATCTGTCGCTGAGCGCCAATCCGTCGCACCTCGAGATTGTCGATCCGGTGGTGCTGGGCAAGGTGCGGGCCAAGCAGGACCAGCTCAACGACGCCATCGAGCGCTCCAAGGTTCTGCCGCTGCTCATCCACGGCGACGCGGCCTTCGCCGGCCAGGGCGTGGTCGCGGAATGCTTCGGCCTTTCCGGCCTGCGCGGCCACCGCACCGGCGGCTCGTTGCACTTCATCATCAACAACCAGATCGGCTTCACCACCTATCCGCGCTATTCGCGCTCCTCGCCCTATCCGTCGGACGTCGCCAAGCTCGTCGAGGCGCCCATCTTCCACGTCAACGGCGACGACCCGGAAGCGGTGGTGTTCTGCGCCAAGGTCGCAATCGAGTACCGGCAGAAATTCCACAAGCCGGTCGTCATCGACATGTTCTGCTATCGGCGCTTCGGCCATAACGAGGGCGACGAGCCGTCGTTTACCCAGCCGATCATGTACCGGCTGATCCGCTCACATCCGACCACGCTGCAGATCTACACCGACAAGCTGATCGCCGAGGGCCTTGTCACCCAAGGCGAGGTCGACAAGATGCGTGGCGACTGGCGCCAACGGCTCGAGGCGGAGTACGAAGCCGGCCAGGCCTATGCGCCCAACAAGGCCGACTGGCTCGACGGCCGCTGGATGGGCTTCAAAGCCTCGCAAGATGTTGTCGAGGACGACCGTCGCGGCGACACCGGCTACGACATCGATCGACTGAAGCAGATCGGCGAGCGGATCACGGCGGCGCCTCAAGGCTTCGAAATCCACAAGACCATTCTTCGCTTCTTGGAGAACCGCCGCAACGCCATCGCCAGCGGCGAGGGCATCGATTGGTCGACGGCCGAAGCGCTGGCCTTCGGCGCCCTGCTCGACGAGGGCTTCCCGGTCCGTCTCAGCGGCCAGGACAGCGAGCGCGGCACCTTCTCGCAGCGCCATTCGGTGCTGATCGATCAGCAGACCGAGGCGCGTTACATCCCCTTGAACCACATTCGCGACGGGCAGGCGCGTTACGAGGTCATCAACTCGATGCTGTCGGAGGAGGCGGTGCTCGGCTTCGAGTACGGCTATACGCTCGCGGAGCCCAACGCGCTCACCTTGTGGGAGGCGCAGTTCGGCGACTTCGCCAACGGTGCGCAGGTCGTTTTCGACCAGTTCATCTCGGCGGGCGAGCGCAAGTGGCTGCGCATGTCGGGCCTCGTCTGCCTGCTGCCTCACGCGTACGAAGGCGCAGGACCGGAGCATTCCTCGGCCCGTCTCGAACGCTTTCTGCAGCTCTGCGCCGAAGACAACATGCAGGTCGTCAACATTACGACGCCGGCGAACTTCTTCCATGTCCTGCGCCGGCAGCTGAAGCGGCCGTTCCGCAAGCCGCTGATCGTCATGACGCCGAAATCGATGCTGCGCAACAAACGCGCCGTGTCGCCTCTCGACCGCCTCGCGTCGGGCACGGCCTTCCACCGAATCCTGCTTGACAAGGCCGAGACCTGGAAGAACGAAAAGATCAAGCTCGCCAAGGACGACAAGATCCGCCGGGTCGTGATCTCGTCCGGCAAGGTGTACTGGGACCTCTACGACGAGCGCGAGAAACGCGGAATTGACGACGTCTACCTGCTGCGCTGCGAGCAGCTCTATCCTTTCCCGCTCAAGCAATTGGTCCGGCATCTGTCGCGCTTCAAAAAAGCCGAGGTCGTCTGGTGCCAGGAGGAGCCGAAAAACATGGGCGCCTGGTTCTTTGTCGAGCCTTATATGGAATGGGTGCTCGGACAGGTGAGCGGCAAGTCGAAACGGGCGCGCTACGCCGGGCGTCCGGCGGCGGCCGCGACGGCGACCGGCCTCATGCCCAAGCACCTCGCACAGCTCAAGGCTTTCCTCGACGAGTGCTTCGGCTGAGCCATACGGGCGGTCCGATGTCGCATTATTTGTGCAAACTGACGCCGCCGCGGCCGATGTTCCTTGACGATATGTCGTTGGAAGAGGCGCTGGTGATGCGTCGGCATCGCGAATACTGGACGCCGAGGGTCGAGATCGGTGTGGTGATCGCCATGGGGCCGGTCGCCGACCCGGCCGGCGCCTATGGCGTCGCCATCATCGAAGCGCCGTCGCGCCCGGCGCTCGATGCGATGTTGGCCTGCGACCCCGCCGTCCTTTCGAAGCGCGGCTTCGCCTACGAGGTCTTTCCGATGCCTGCGATCGCGGTGCGGCCGAGCCTGCCGCTGGCGCCGATAGATTCCGTTACACCCTGATGAAGAAGGACGCCTCGCGGCGCGAAAAGAATGGCGATTGAAATCCGTGTCCCGACGCTTGGCGAATTGATCACCGAGGCGACCGTCGGCAAGTGGTTCAAGAAGGCTGGAGAGGCGGTGCGGGCGGACGAGCCGCTCGTCGAGCTCGAGACCGACAAGGTCACGCTTGAGGTCAACGCGCCGGGCGCGGGTGTATTGAGCGAGATCGCGGCCGAGACGGGACAGACGGTATCGATCGGCGCGCTGCTCGGCCAGCTCAGCGGCGGCGCGGCGGCGCCGGCCGCGGCGCCTGCGCCCGCCGCTGCAGCGAAGGCCGCGCCTGTCGCCGCCCCCATGCCGCCGTCGCCCTCGGCCGGCAAGATCGCCGCCGAGCAGAAGATCGACATTTCCGGCGTCGCCGGCAGCGGCAAACGCGGCCAGGTGCTCAAAGGCGACGTGCTGGCCTTCGCCGCTCCGGCTGCGGCTTCCGCGCCGCCTGCGGCCCTGGCGCAGGCCCCGGCTCCGGCGCCCGTTCCTGTCCAGGCCCCTGCGCCACGCGTATCGACGCCGGACGACAGCGCGCGCGAGGAACGCGTGCGCATGACCAAGCTGCGCCAGACGATCGCGCGCCGCCTAAAGGACGCCCAGAACACCGCGGCAATGCTCACGACCTTCAACGAGGTCGACATGGCCGAGGTCATGGGCATGCGCGCCCGCTACAAGGATGCGTTCGAAAAGAAGCACGGCGCCAAGCTCGGCTTCATGGGCTTCTTCGTCAAGGCCTGCGTGCAGGCGCTGAAAGAGATCCCGGCGGTCAACGCGGAGATCGACGGCGCCGACCTCGTCTACAAGAACTATTACCACCTCGGGATTGCGGTCGGCACCGACAAGGGCCTGATCGTGCCGGTGGTGCGCGACTGCGACAAGCTCTCGGTCGCCGGGATCGAGAAGGCGATCGCCGACCTCGGCAAACGCGCCCGCGACGGGCAGCTCAAGCTCGAGGATTTGCAGGGCGGAACCTTCACCATCACCAACGGCGGCATCTATGGCTCGCTGATGTCGACGCCGATCCTCAACGCGCCGCAGTCGGGCATCCTCGGCATGCACAAGATCCAGGAACGCCCGGTCGCGATCGGCGGCAAGATCGAGATCCGCCCGATGATGTACCTGGCGCTGAGCTACGACCACCGCGTCGTCGACGGCAAGGAGGCGGTGACCTTTTTGGTGCGGGTCAAGGAGGCGCTGGAGGATCCGGCGCGGCTGGTGCTGGATTTGTAAAGGCCTCTTGCGATCGGGCGGCGCCAGGCCTATCTTACTTCGTCTTACCCTTGGACGCGGGCGCGAGATGACCTCGGCAAACAAATCTTCGACCGTCGTATCGACCAAGGGGCAGGTAATTCTGCCTAAGGCGATTCGCGCGTCGAAGGGATGGGGCGCGGGCCAGAAGCTCGTTGTCGAAGAGACCCGGGACGGGATACTGCTGCGGCCCGAAAGTCCGTTCCCGCCAACCGATCCGGCGGACGTTTTCGGGTCTCTCGCGCGTCATGGAAAGCAGCTGAGCGACGAGGACATCGAGAAAGCGCTGCGCGCCGCCGCGAAGCGCCGCCATGCTCGCGATTGACACTAACGTCGTCATCCGGTTCCTAACCCGCGATCACGAGGCGCTGGCGCAGCGAGCGCTGGATATCATCAACAAAAAAGAGGTCTTCGCGCCCGTGACGGTCATCTTGGAGGCCGAGTGGGTGCTGCGCGACGCATACGAATTGCCGCGCGACCAAGTTATAAGGGAGCTGAGGAGATTTTGCGGACTTCCGCGTGTGACCGTCGGCGCCGCCGAGGCCGTCAGTCGAGCGCTCGATGACGCCGAGCGCGGACTCGGCTTCGCCGACGCGCTGCATCTGGCCCTGAGCCACGAATGCGAGGGGTTCGCGACTTTCGACAAGCGCCTTGCGAACAGGGCGCGCCAGATGGGACGTGACGCCGTGCGTCTTGCGCTGGGTTCGACCGGCGCCGCGGCGAGTTCACGAACGGGGAAAGACGAATGAGCGAACTGGCGTGTCTGGAGCTGAGCTATCACCATGGCATCGTCGACGGCAAGGAGGCCGTGACCTTTTTGGTGAGACTGGCGTGAGACCAGATGGTGAGGGCCGATGACGGGAGAAACCGCTGGCGGCGGAACTGAAGAACCTTTTGCTCCCGCCTGGGATCAAGCCGTGGCCGACGCCGCCATCGGGAAGACGATTTTGATCGGGATGACCTATGTCTCACCAGACGGCGAGACCGTCAGGGGGCTTGTGCAATATCATGGCGTCATCGTCTCTGCGGATGCTGAGGCCGGCGTGAAAGTGGAATGCAGAGGCGAACACGCTGGAAAAACTCTTTGTCTTCCGCCCGACCTCACGGTGTTCAGGCCGGCCGCGCCGGGTCAGTATCGCCTTCGATCCAGCGGCGAGATTGTTGTCGACCCTGCCTTTTCGACACAGTGGAAGTCGATCGCAGGCGTCAAACATTGAGGCGCATGGATGCCGGTCGTCGCGGTTGTCGATGGGGTGAAAATCGCATTCTACGCCAATGAGCATCCGCCGGCGCACTTTCACGCGATGCTTGCGGAACACCGCGCGGTGTTCGATATTTCCAGCCTGAGGATCATCGCGGGGTCGTTGCCGGCAGGGAAGAGCAACAGGATCCGAGCGTGGGCCAAACCGCGCAGGGCCGTATTGCTTGAGCGTTTTGCCTCCGCGACGGCGCATGAGAAAGTGGAGCCGGTATCATGAAGAAGCTGCCGCGGATCCTGGAGGCCGAGCCTGTCATCCACGGGGTCCTCAAGGTTTCCTTCGACGACGGATATGTCGGCGTCGTCGATCTCCGGCCGCTGATCGGGAAAGGAAAGGTCTTTTCCTGGCTGAGCGCGCCGCCAAACTTCCTCAACGTCAGGGTCGATGAGTTCGGGCATTCCCTGTCATGGCGGGACGACACGGATTATTCGATCGACCTCAGCGCAGATTCGATCCGCCGGGACGCCGAACGCCAGGCGGAGATTCATCGGCTGATGGCAGGTTGAGGCGCCCAATGAGCGTTCTCGCCTGCCTTGAACTCGGCGTCCTGCCCTGGCTCGAGCCACTCCGCAACGCGCCGGAGCGCTTCGGCGCCGTCACGCTCGACGAATTCGGACATTCGATCCGTTGGGTCGACGACCAAGGCGACGATGTGGACTTTGGATCCGAAGCCCTTCGCCGTCGCGCGGAACGCCAGGCGGAAATCCTCCGTCTCGCAAGTTGAACGCATAAAACGAGCGCGTCGACCCGGACTTGGGCAGGACGGTCCTGTCCAAAGACAGCGCGACGCAAACAGGAATGGAAGCAAACTTTGACTTATGATCTCATCATCATCGGCGCCGGCCCCGGGGGGTACGTCTGCGCCATCCGCGCGGCCCAGCTTGGCATGAAAGTGGCCGTGGTCGAGAAGCGCAAGACGCTGGGCGGGACCTGCCTCAACATCGGCTGCATTCCCTCGAAGGCGCTGCTGCACGCTTCCGAGATGTTCGAGGAGGCGGCGCATGGGCTTGGCGCCCTCGGTGTGGTGGTCGGCGCGCCGAAGCTCGATCATGCCGCGCTGATGAAACACAAGGACGAGACCGTCGCCGCCAACGTCAACGGAGTCGCATACCTCTTCAAGAAGAACAAGATCGAGGCGTTCACCGGCGAGGGGAGCATCCGCTCGCCGGGGAAGGTCGTGGTCAAGGGCGAGGACGGCGCCGAGAAGCTGATCGAGACCAAGGCGATCGTCATCGCCACCGGCTCCGACGTGGCCAGGCTCCCTGGCGTCGAGATCGACGAAATGACCGTTGTCTCCTCGACCGGCGCCTTGAGCCTGCCGAAGGTCCCCAAGAAGCTGATCGTGGTCGGCGCAGGCGTGATCGGGCTCGAACTCGGCTCGGTCTGGCGCCGGCTCGGCGCCGAGGTGACGGTGGTCGAGTTCCTCGACCGCATCCTGCCCGGCATGGACGGCGAGGTCGCCAAACAGTTCCAGCGGATGCTCGAGAAGCAGGGCTTCGCCTTCCACCTCGCCCACAAGGTGACCAAGGTCGAGACGGCGGGCGCGGGGGTCAAGGCGACCATCGAGCCGGCCGCCGGCGGCGAAGCGAAGATCCTCGACGCCGAAGTGGTGCTGGTCGCGATCGGGCGGCGACCCTATACCCAGAACCTCGGCCTCGAGGCGCAGGGCGTGGCGATGGACCGGGGCATGGTCGTGGTCGACTCGCATTTCGCCACCAACGTTCCGGGCGTCTACGCCATCGGCGACGTGATCCGCGGGCCGATGCTCGCCCACAAGGCGGAGGACGAGGGCGTCGCGCTCGCCGAGATCCTGGCCGGCCAGGCGGGCCACGTGAATTACGACGTCATCCCGGGCGTCGTCTACACGAGCCCGGAGATCGCCTCGGTCGGCAAGTCGGAGGAGGAGCTCAAGGCCGCCGGGGTCGCCTACAAGGTCGGCAAGTTCCCGTTCACCGCCAACGGCCGGGCTCGGGCGATGCGCCATACCGAGGGCTTCGTGAAGATCCTCGCCGACGCGGCGACCGACCGGGTGCTTGGCGCCCATATCGTCGGCTTCGGCGCCGGCGAGATGATCCACGAAGCCTGCGTGCTGATGGAGTTCGGCGGCGCGGCGGAAGACCTCGCCCGCACCTGCCACGCCCATCCGACGATGTCGGAGGCGGTCAAGGAGGCGGCCATGGCGGTCGACAAGCGAGCGATCCACGTGTGAGGGCTGGGGCTTGCGGCTTGAAGGCCCCGACGGCGAATGTGTGATTTCCAAGCGGCTTCGGCAGAATGCCGCAGCGAGCGCTGTCGGGATTGCCGCCTCCGAGACGCCGCCTCGTTCGTATGCTGGCAGCCGTCCTCGCAGGAGGCGGCTCAGCATTTTGAATGAACGCGATGTCGTAATGGGTTTGTCTTGGGGGATCGAGCGCATGGCGTCGTCGACATAAAGACATTATGTTTAGTTGGCGCGGTGTCTCCGCGAAAATCGCCGCGACGAGCTCGGCTGCCGCGCCGTCGCCCCGCGACCCGCCTGGAAAACCCGCTGCAAGTCGCTGATATCGCTCAAAATGCGCCCGGAAATCTTGGAGCCCCGGTCCGGAGGGCTTGGGGCCTGGCGGATCGGCTGCCGGACCAGGCCCTGCGGCGATACCCGCCAGCGCGGAATTGGTTTAGACGTCCCCATGTCGCGAGGGCAGGACATGACAACACGAAGCGCTCAAGCCCACGGCTTGTCGCGTGCAAGCCGCCTCCGGCGGGCCGCGCCGCTCGCCTTCATCGTCGCGGTCGTTGCGTCGTTGCCGGCCCGCGCCGATCCGAACGCGCTTTGGCGGATCGTCCACGACGGCTGCGTGCCGCATTTCGAGGCCGGCCTGGGGCCGAGTCCCTGCGCTGCGGTCGACCTGAACGGGAGCGTCGCCGAGGGGGTCGCGATCCTGAAGGACCTGGTCGGCGTCGCGCAGATGCTGGCGATTCCCACCCGGAAGATCACCGGCATCGAGGATCCGCAGATGCTTGCGCCCGACGCGCCCCCCGTATTCGCCGACGGGTGGAAAGCCAGGACGCTCGTCGAGGCCAGGCTCGGCGGCCGGGCGCTGCCGCGCGAAGCGGTCGCGCTGGCGATCAATTCGCAATACGCCCGCAGCCAGCAACAGCTGCACGTCCATGTCGATTGCGTCCGCATCGACGTCGACGAGGCGCTGAGAAATTACGCTCCGGCGTTGGACGACCAATGGCGCGCCATGACGGTCCCGCTGAACGGCCGCACCTATTTCGCCCGCCGTCTCGTGTCGGACAACCTTTTTCGCGAGGAGCCGCTGCTCCGCCTCGTCGCCGACGGCCTTCCGGACGCCAAGGCGCACATGGGGGCGATGACCTTCGCCGCGGTCGGCGCGAACTTCGGCGGCGAGCCCGGATTTGTTCTGCTCGCCGACGTCTTTTCGCTGGAAGGCGGAGGCCACGCCGAGGATCTTGAGGACCACGACTGCGCCATCGCCAAACTTGCGCCATGATTTGGCCTGGCTTGCTCAGGCGCCTTCGGGGGCGGGATTCTCACATCGGAATTGGGATCCGGTTCGCCAGTCGCAGAGTGCGGCCCAGGGCGAGGCGCCTGCGCGGAAATTGCTGAGGCGCGGCGGCTTGGGGAGCGCGATCAGCGATCGCGCTGACGATCGCGCCGCCTCACTTGCCCGTAAACCGCTCGACCAGCAGGAACTTTTGCACCTTGCCGGTCGGCGTGCGCGGCAGGGCCTCGCTCTGGAACCGGATGGCGCGCGGGATCTTGAAGCCCGCGAGCCGCTCGCGGCAGTGGGCCTCGAGGCGCTCGGCCGACGGCGCCTCGGCGCCGGCGGCGGTGACGATCAGCGCCGCGACCCGCTCGCCCCAGGTCTCGTCGGGCAGACCGAACACGGCGCAATCGGCGACGCCCGGCGCGGTCATCAAGATCTCCTCGACCTCGGCGGCGTGCACGTTCTGCCCGCCGCTGACGATCATGTCCTTGAGCCGGCCCCGGATGAACAGGAACCCGTCCTCGTCCATCGCGCCGAGATCGCCGGTATGGACGAAGCCGCCGCGGAACGTCTCGGCCGACTTCGCCGGATTGTCGAAATAGCCGCAGCAGGTCGCGGGCGAGCGGCCGACGATCTCGCCAAGTTCGCCGGGCGCGGCGCGCGATCCGTCCGGCCGCTCGATATGGACCTCGGCGAAGCAGAGCGGAACGCCGACCGAATTGGCATGCAGCGCGCGGTCCTGGGGCAGGCTGACCGTCAGCGTCCCGGTCTCCTGCATGCCGTAATACTCGTAGATCGACGGGCAGAGCGCGGCGGCCGTGCGCTCGCGCAACGGGGCCGGAAACATCGAGCCGGCGAACACGAGGGCGCGGAGCGAAGCGAGGTCGCGTCCCGGCAGGGACGGATCGGCGAGCAGCATCGCGGCCATGGTGGGCACGAGGTTGCTGATCGTCACCTTTTCGCTGCCGATCAGGCGCAGCGCCTCGGCCGGGCTGAAGTCCACGAGCACGTTGCGCGCGCCGAACATGACGCCCGCCGCGATCCAGGCGAAGCCCACTCGTCCGAACGCGGGGAAGACGGTCAGGATCACGTCGTGCGTGGTCAGTTCGAACGCCTCGAACATCGGGCCGACATTGGCGTTGTTGGCGTGGGTCAGCACGTAGGCCTTCGGCAGCCCGGTCGTCCCCGAGGTGAGGTTGAAGTAATAGGGATCGGCCTCCTCGATCTCGACCTCGGGCTCGGTCGCCGGCGCCGAGGCGAGCAGGTCCTCGTAGGGCTCTGCCCATTCCGACCGTCCTTCGCCGATCGCGACGAAATGGCGGATGTCCGGAAGCTCCGCTCGCACCCGTTCGGCCGACGCGACAAAGCGGGTCTCGAACAGCATCGCCTTCGCGCCCATCGCCCGCATCAGCGCGACGATCTCGGCCGCGGCGAGCCGGTAGTTGAGCGGAATCCCGACGAGCCCGGTCTTGGCGAGCGCGTAGTAGATCTCCGGCAGCTCGGCGCGGTTGTTGCAGAGGAACGCGACCGTGTCCCCCTTGGCGAAGCCCAAGGCCGCAAGCCCGTTCGCCAGCCGGTTGCAGCGCGCGTTGGTCTCGCGGAACGAGAAGCGGCGTCCGGTCGTGGCGCAAAAGAACGCCTCCCGGTCGCGGAAACGCCTGGCCGCGGTCGTCAGCGCGCTTCCGACCACCGCCTTGCCCAGCGCCCGCATGGGTCCCTCGCCCGTCATGTCGTTCCTCCCTTGCGTCCGTCGAATTCGGCTTTCGGACGGCCCCTCAACGGCCCAAAAATCGCGGCTTTCGTTTCTCGACAAAGGCGGCCGCGCCTTCGTGCAGGTCCTCGGTGGCGAAGGCCGTCGACTGCGCGCTCGCCTCGGCGTCGAGCGCCTCGGCAAGCGCCGCGGTCGAGGCCGCCTCGAGTTGCGCCTTGATGAGCCGTATCGCCACCGGCGGTCCTTCGGCGAGGCGCGCGGCGAGCCCAAAAGCCTCGCCCATCAGCGCGTCGTCGTCGACGACCTTCCAGATGAGGCCCCATTCCGCCGCGGCTTCGGCGGTCAGCGGTTCGCCCAAGAGAGCCAGCGCCCGCGCGCGCGGCGCGCCGATCGCCCGTTGCAGGAAGGCGGTCGCGCCGCCGTCGAGCGCTGCGCCGAGCTTGACGAAACTCAGGACGAACCGCGCCGAGCGAGCGGCGATGACGACGTCGCCCATCAGCGCAAGGCCAACACCCGCGCCGGCCGCCGGGCCATTGACCGCGACCACGACCGGCAGGCGCGAGGCGCGCACCCTTTCGATCAGCGGGTTGATCGAGGCGCGCATCCAATCGCCGACTTCGGCGCCCGCCGCGAAGGTCGCCGTTCCGAGCTGCGCGCCCCCGCAAAAGCCCCTGCCGGCGCCGGTGATGAGAACGGCGCGCACGCCCGAGTCCGCCTCCGCCGCCGCGAAGTCGGCCGCGAGATCGGCCAGCATCGTGCCGCCGAGCGCATTCATTTTGTCGGGATTGTTGAGCGTGATGAGCGCGATCGCCCCGCGCCGCTCGTAGGTGGTCATCGTCATTGCGGTTGTCCTCCCGACGCCGTCAACTGACCTGGCGCGTCCTGTTCTCCCAATAGGGTTTTCTGAGCTCGCGCTTGAGGATCTTCCCGGCGCCCGACAGCGGCAGCGGCTCGTCCTGGATCGTGACGCTGCGCGGGCATTTGTAGCCGGCGATACGCTCCTTGCAGAAGGCCGAGATCGCTTCGGGCGTCAGGGTCGTCCCGGGCTTGCGCATCACCACCGCGTGCACCGCCTCGCCCCATTCGTCGCTGGGAACGCCGATCACCGCGCATTGCGCGACGGCCGGGTGCCGGGCGATGCAATTTTCGACTTCGGCGGAATAGACGTTCTCGCCGCCGGTGACGATCATGTCCTTGATGCGGTCGACCACGTAGACATAGCCGTCCTCATCCATGTAGCCGCCGTCGCCGGTGTGCATCCAGCCGTCGACGATTGCCTTCCGCGTCTCCTCCGGTCGTTCCCAATAGCCCATCATCACCGTCTCGCCGCGCGCGACGATCTCGCCGACCGCGCGCCGCGGCAGCGGCCGGTCCTCAGCGTCGACGATGCGCACGTCGACCATGATCGCGGGACGACCGCCCGACCTGTGGCGCCCTTTGGCGCGGCCCTCGCCGATGTGGTCCTTCCACGGCAGCACCGTCGCGCAAGGCGAAAGCTCGGTCATGCCATAGGCCTGGACGAACTCCGTTCCCGGAAGCGTTCTCATCGCCCGGTCAAGGACTGCCTCGCTGATCGGCGAGGCGCCGTAGACAATGCGTTTCAGCGAGCTGAGATCGCGCGTCGCCGCCGCCGGATCGTCGACGAGCATCTGGATCATCGTCGGCACCAGCAGCGTGTCGGTGACGCGGCGCCGTTCGATCGCCTCAGCGAGGCCGGCAGGCGTGAACGTGCGCAGGACCACGTGCGAGCCGCCGCCCAGAAAATGAAAATACATCGCCGCCGCATTCGCCAGATGGAACATCGGCGCGGCGTGCAGATAAACCGCGTCCGCGTTCGAAAGGCCCTCGGCGAGCATATTCAGCGCATTGCTCATCAGGTTGCGGTGACTGAGCATCACGCCCTTCGAACGTCCGGTCGTCCCGCCGGTGTAGAAGACGCCGGCGAGCTCGTCGCCTCGCGCCTCCGCGTCCGCAACGGAAGGCGTCTCGGCAACGAGCCGCTCGTAGTCGGCCATCCCGTCCGATTCCGCGACGCGCGCATCGTCGGCGTACACCAGGGTCAGCCCGCCGATCGCGGCGGCGATAGCGCGTCCGGTTGCGGCGAAGGTCGCATCGACGACGAGAACCTTCGGACGGCAATCGCCGACCGCGTCTGTATTCTCAGCAGCGCTCCAGCGGATGTTGAGCGGGACGACCGCTGCCCCGGCCCAGGCGACGCCAAGAAACATCTCGAGATAGCGCGGCTGGTTGAGGCTGAGGATGGCGACGCGGTCGCCGGGGCCGACGCCCATGCCGATCAGCGCGCCGGCGAAGCGCGCGACGCGGTCGGCAAGTTCGGCGAAGCTCAGCTTACGGTCCTCGAACCGGACCGCGACGCCGTTGCGGTTGAGCAGCAGGGCTCGGTGAAGTCCATAGGTGGTGCTCATGAAGTCCTCCCCGGATCGCGCGTCTTTGGCGCGATTCCTCATGGCGGCCGCCCCGTCAGAGCGTGCGCGCAATCAATACTTTCATGATCTCGTTGGCGCCGCCATAGATGCGCTGGACGCGGCTGTCGCGAAACATGCGCGCGATCGGATATTCGTTCATGTAGCCGTAGCCGCCGAACAGCTGCAGGCATATGTCGACGATCTTATTCTCGAGCTCGGACACCCAGTATTTCGCCATCGACGCCGTCGCGGCGTCGAGCTTGCCCTCGAGATGCAGGCCGATCAGCCGGTCGACGAAGACGCGCGCCACGGTCGCCTCGGTCTTGCATTCGGCGAGCTTGAACTGGGTGTTCTGGAAGTCGATCAGCCGCTGGCCGAAGGCCTTGCGCTCCTTGACGTAGGCGATCGTGTCGTCGAGCGCCCGCTCGATCACCGCCACGCCGCCGATCCCGATGGTCAGCCGCTCCTGCGGCAGCTGCTGCATCAGCTGCACGAAGCCCAGGCCCGCCTCGAGCCCAAGCAGGTTCGAGGTCGGGACGCGGACGTCGTCGAAGAAGAGCTCGGAGGTATCCTGCGCCTCCATGCCGATCTTGTCGAGATTGCGCCCGCGCTTGAAGCCGGGGGCGTCCGCCGTCTCGACCACGATCAGCGAGGTTCCCTTGGCGCCCCTGGCCGGATCGGTCTTGGCGACGACGATGACGAGGTCGGCGAGCTGGCCGTTGCTGATGAAGGTCTTCTGGCCGTTGATCACATACTGATTGCCGTCGAGCCGGGCGGTGGTCCGGACGCCCTGGAGGTCCGAGCCGGCGCCAGGCTCGGTCATCGCAATCGCGCCGATGACCTCGCCCGAGGCCATCCCGGGCAGCCAGCGTCTCTTCTGCTCCTCGGAGCCGTAATGGAGGATGTAGGGCGCGACGATCGCATTGTGCAGCGCAGCTGCAAACCCGCTGACCTGGCGGCGGGCGATCGCCTCCATCAGCACGACCTCGTGGCGGAAGTCGCCGCCCGGGCCGCCGTAGGCTTCCGGCACGGCGAGGCAGAGCAGGCCCGCCTCGCCCGCCTCGCGCCAGAAGGACCGTTCGACGATTCCCTCTCGACGCCACTTTTCGACGCGCTCCGGCGGCGCGTGCCTTTCGAAGAATCCTTCGACCGAGTTCGCGAAGATCGCGATCTCGTCCTCCCGCAGGAATTCGGCTCGGTCGATATCGAGCGCCGCCATCAAGCTCCTCCCGGGACGCGACAGTTTCCGTGCGTCCATTATTCATGCGGATCAGGCCGCCGCCAATCCTTGCGTCAGCCGCTCGGCAAATTCGTCGGCCACGGCCTCGGCGGAAAGCCGCCCGCCCGGTTTATACCAGTCGGCAATCCCGTTCAGGGCCCCGGCCACCGCGAAGGCTGCGAGCCTCGCGTCGCAGGGGCGGATCGATCCGTCCTCGATCCCCCGCTCGATCTCTTTGCGGAAGGCCCGGTCGTAGCGTCGCTTCGAGCGCCTGACCGCGGCGCGCGCCTCATCGCCAAGCTCCCGGTCGTCGAGCCTTGCGAAGCACATGCCGAAGTCGGTCGTCATCGACCAGGCGTAGGCGCGGATCAGCGCCTTGAGCTTCTCGAGCCCGTTGCCCGCCTCGCTGGCGATGCGGCCGAAGCGCTCCTCGTATTGCTCGTCGCCGAGGCGAAAGAGCTCGGACAGGATCTCGTCCTTGCTGGCGAAGTAATTGTAGAGCGCGGGCTTGGTGATGTTGAGCCGCTCGGCGATCCTGGCCAGCGGCGTGCGGTGATACCCTTCCTCGAGAAACAGCCTGACCGCCATGCGGAGCACCGCCTCCCGCTTCTCGTCGCGCAGGCGACGGCGATCCTCGAACGGCGTCCAGGGTGGGTCGTCGACGATCGGTCTGCCGGCAGTCATGCCCACGGGCGTCCTTTTTGGCAGGCCTTGCTTGACAGGCCTCGCTTGACAGGCTTGGCCGCGCGATATATGACCCAAGGGTCAGATAATGTCCAGCCGGTAATTCAGGAGGAGACGATGGCGTCCAAGGTGATCGTCGCAGGCGTCGGCATGATCCCGTTCGCCAAGCCCGGCGCGAGCGCGCCCTATCACGAGATGGGCGCGGAGGCGGGAAAGCGCGCCCTCGACGACGCCGGCGTCGCCTACGACGCCATCGAGCAGGCCTATGTCGGCTACGTGTACGGCGATTCCACCTCCGGCCAGCGGGCGCTCTATCGCCTGGGGATGACCGGCGTCCCGATCGTCAACGTCAACAACAATTGCTCGACCGGCTCGACGGCGCTCTTCCTCGCGCGCCAGGCTGTCGCCTCGGGCGCGGCCGATTGCGTGCTTGCGCTCGGCTTCGAGCAGATGAAGCCGGGCGCCCTCGGCTCCGTCTACACCGACCGCCCGAGCGCCTTCGAAGACTTCGACGCGCTCGCCGACGACCTGATCGATGCGCCCGGCATCCCGCTGGCCTTGCGCTATTTCGGCGGCGCGGGGCTCGCGCACATGAAGAAATACGGCACGAAGCTCGAGGCCTTCGCCAAGGTCCGCGCCAAGGCGAGCCGCCACGCCAAGGCCAACCCGCTGGCGATCTTCCGCAAGGAGGTCAGCGCCGACGACGTCCTGAACGACACCCCCATCTGGCCAGGGGTGATGACCCGCCTCATGGCCTGCCCGCCGACCTGCGGCGGCGCAGCGGCGGTGCTGGTGTCGGAGCGCTTCGCCCGGGAGCACGGCCTCAATGCGGAGGTCGCGATCAAGGCGCAGGCGATGACCACCGACACGCCTTCCACGTTCGGGGCGCGCGACATGATGCGGCTCGTCGGCTACGACATGGCGAAGGCGGCGGCGAACAAGGTCTACGAGCAGGCCGGGATCGGGCCTTCGGAGATCAAGGTCGTCGAACTGCACGACTGCTTCGCCCAGAACGAGTTGATCACCTACGAGGCGCTTGGCCTCTGCCCCGAGGGCGGCGCCGAAGCGTTCATCGACGCCGGCGACAACACCTTTGGCGGGCGGGTGGTGACCAACCCGTCCGGCGGCCTGCTCAGCAAGGGCCATCCGCTCGGCGCGACCGGCCTCGCGCAATGCTACGAGCTGACGCGCCAACTGCGCGGCAGCGCCGGCCCGACGCAGGTCGAGGGGGTGCGCCACGCGCTCCAGCACAATCTCGGCCTCGGCGGCGCCTGCGTCGTCACGATGTACGAGCGGACGTGAGGCGATGGTCGACGCCTCCGCCATCGGGATGACGCTGCCGCCGACCCACGCCCGCGTCGAGCCGGGCCGGCTCAAGTATTTCCTCGATACGCTCGGCGAGACGAACCCGGTCTACCGCGACGCCGCCGCGGCGAAAGCCGCCGGTTTCGCCGACCGGCCGATCCCGCCGACCTATCTCTTCTGCCTGGAGATGCTCGACAACGACGACCGGTTTGCCCTGCTCGACGCGCTGAACGTCGACATCTCGCGCGTCCTGCATGGCGAACAGACGTTCGTCTATCGCGCGCCGGCTTACCTCGGCGACGAGCTGACTTTCCATTCCAGCGTCACCGGCGTGCATGAGAAGAAGGGCGGCGCGCTGACGATGATCGACGTCACGACGCGCGTCGTGAACCAGCGCGGAGAGCCGGTCGCCGACTGCACCCGCGTCGTCGTCGTGCGCAATTTGAGTGAGACGAACAATGCCGGCGCACGTTAACCCTCACCCTGCGGCCTTCGGCCGCTTCCCTCTCCCGAGGGGAGAGGGCGAATGGCGGCCGGCGACCCCTTCCCCCTCGGGGGGAAGAGCCTGCCCCCGGGCGAAGACCCGGGGGTGGCGCGAAGCGCCGGATGAGGGCCTTGCGCCGGGGAGGCCTGCATGACCGTTGCTCTCGAACATGCCGAGGTCGGCGACACGGTCGTCGGCAAGAGCTTCCCGAAACTCACCCGAGCCAGGCTCGCGCTCTACGCCGGCGCCTCGGGCGATCACAACCCGATCCACATCGACAGCGACTTCGCCAAGAACGCCGGCTTCCCCGACGTCTTCTCGCACGGAATGCTGGTCATGGGCCTCCTCGGCCAGGCGCTGACCGACGCCGTGCGGCCCGACCGGCTGCGCGCGTTCTCGACCCGCTTTGTCGCCATCACCCAGCTCGGCGCGGCGATTTCCTGCGAGGGAACGGTCGCGGAAATCCTTGTGGCGGACGGCGAGCGGCGCGCCCGCCTCGCGCTGACCGCCCGGGACGAGACCGGCGATGTCAAGCTCGCCGGCGAAGCGATCGTCGCGCTCTGATCTTTGGAGGCCTGATGAGCAACTTGGACGGAAAAGTCGCGCTCGTCTCCGGCTCGGGCCGCGGCATCGGCCGGGCGATCGCGCTGAAGCTCGCCCGCCATGGCGCCAAGGTCGTGATCAACGACCTCGACTCCGGTCCCGGCGACGCGGTCGCAGCCGAAATCGAGGCCGCGGGCGGCGAGGCGGTCGCCGTCAACGGCGACGTGACCGCGCCGGGATTTGCCGAGCGCTTCGTCGGCGCGGCGACCGAAAAACTCGGCGGCCTCGACATCATCGTCAACAACGCCGGCTACACCTGGGATGCGACCATCCAGAAGATGAACGACGAGCAATTCCAGGCGATGCTCGACGTCCACCTCGTCGCGCCGTTCCGCATCCTGCGCGCCGCCGCCGAGCCGATCCGTATCCTCGCCAAGCAGGAGGCGGCGGAGGGGCGTGAAGTGTTCCGCAAGGTCGTCAACATCTCCTCGCTCGCCGGCCTCTACGGCAACCCGGGCCAGGTCAGCTATTCGGCCGCCAAGGCCGCCGTCGTCGGCGTCACCCGCACGCTCTGCAAGGAGTGGGGGCGCTACAAGGTCAACGTCAATTGCGTCGCCTTCGGCCTGATCCAGACCCGGCTGACCCAGGCGATCGAGGAGAAGCAGGCGACGATCGACGTGGCGGGACGCGCGATCAAGGTCGGAATCCAGCCGCAACTCCTCCAGACGATGGACCGCCTGATTCCGCTCGGCCGCGCCGGCACGGCGGAGGAGGCGGCGAACGCTGTCTATCTCTTCTGCACGCCGGAATCGAACTACATCAGCGGTCAGGTCGTCTCGGTTGCGGGCGGACTGCTGATGTGAGGCGAGCGCGCGCAACTCCAATTCACCACCAAGATCACAAAGAAGCACGAAGGCTTTGTGGACCTTCGTGTCCTTCGTGGTGATATTCGCATTCGCCAGCCGCGCTCACTCCGCCGGCGCGCGGCGCGCGGCGAACTTGACCTTGGGCACCAGCGCCGCCGTCGCCGCGACCAAAAGCGCTACGACGAACATCGAGGCGAAGGTCACGCGCAGCGAGCCGTCGAGCGCGGCTTTAAGAACCCCATTTCCCGCCGCCGCCCCGCTGTCGAACAGCTTCCGCAGCTCATCGGACGTGACCGCGCCAAGCCCCGCGCGCAGGAGCCCGAAGTTCATGACCGAGCCGAACACGGTGGCGCCGAACGTGCTGCCGAGGGTGCGGGCGAAGAGATAAGCGGCGGTCACGCTGCCGCGCTCGGACCAGTCGACGATCTCCTGAATGAGCACGATCGACGCGCTGCTCGACAGTCCCATGCCGAAGCCGACGACCGCCGATCCGATCCCGGCGACGATTGGCGGCGTGTCGGCCCTGAGGAAAACGAAAGCGAGCGCGCCGAGCGGGACCAGCGCCGCCCCCGCCCGCAAGATGTTGCGCAGTCCGAAGCGTTTCCAGAGCCGCGCCGACAGCGTCGCCCCGAGCGGCCATCCCATCACCATCGCCGACAGGGCGAAGCCCGCGGTCAGCGGCGGCCGGCCCATCACGCCCTGCACGAATACCGGCAGGAAGGTCGTGAGGCCGATCATCACCATGCCGGCGAACAGCGATGAGGCGTTCACCGCCGCGATCGGCCGCCGACCCCAGAGGTCGAGCGAGATCATCGGCTCGGGCGAGCGGCGCTCCTGGATGACGAAACCGGCGACCGCCGCGACGGCGATCGCGCCGATGAGGGCGATCTCGGCCCAGTCCGCGGTCGAGAACGCGGTCATGAACGCCATGATCGCGGCAATGGCGATGGTGAAGACGCCCGCGCTCAAGTGGTCGATCGTTCCGCGCGCCTGCGAGGTCTTTTCGTGCAGGGTGAACCAGAAGCCGGCCGAAGCGGCGACGCCGATCGGCAGGTTCATCCAGAAAATCCACGCCCACGACCAGCGCTGGATGATGAGCGAGCCGACGAGCGGCCCGAGCACCGCCGAAAGCGCCCAGACACTAGCGAGCCAGCCCTGGATCTTGCCGCGCTCATGCACCGAATAGAGGTCGCCGACGATCGTCATCGCCGTCGGCTGCACCGCGCCCGCGCCGACGCCCTGCAGGAGGCGAAAGGCGATCAGCGACGGCATCGACCAGGCGAAACCGCAAAGGAGCGAGCCGAGGAGGAAAATCGCGATCCCCGACAGCATCACGACCTTGCGGCCCCTGAGGTCGGAGAGCTTGCCGAACACTACGGTTGTCGCGGTCTGGGTGAGCAGAAAGGCGGCGAACACCCAGCTATAGAGCGCGAGCCCGCCGAGCTCAGCGGCGATCTGCGGCATGGCGGTCGAGACGATGGTCGCTTCGATCGCGATCATGAAGTTCGCCGCGATCACTGAGGTCAGGACCAGCGTGCGGTGGGTCGTGAGGGCGGGCATCAGGGCTACATAAGCGAGCGAGCCCTGACATGCCAGTCACGATCGTGGGACCGTTTTTGAACAATCAAGGCCGGGTCTTGACATCCGTCGCACGCAGCAATCGATCGAGCGTCAGCATCTCAGCGCCCGTCGCCTTGGCGTAGGCGTAGTGAAAAGAGTCGAAGTTGCTGAGCGCACGTTTGCCGAGGCCGTGCTTTTCGGCCACGGCGACCGCGAACGCAAGAACTTCGCGCGGCCGCGCAGGCTCGCGGAGGGCAATGGTACGCTCTTCAAGCCATTCGACCACGACCCGCTCCGCCTTATTGAACGGGCAATTGAGCTGGCCGGGACGAGAAAGAACGATGATCGCCTCCCAGGCGGCGAGGGTCGAGGTCCACGCGCTACCGTCGCCAATCAACGCTTCCGCGTAGGCCGAGGCAGTATCCTCGCGAGCAATGAGCGATACGATGGCGCAGGCGTCGAGGTACACTCAGCCTTCGCCTGTCAGATCGTGATCGAGGTCGTGGTAGGCCTGCGGAGGAACCGGGCGGCGATCCTTCGGAAAGCTCAACCCGTGACGCGCGAGGATTCTTTGAGCGGTGTCGCTTGGAGACTCGCGCATGACCCGCGCGGCGATCGCCTCGCGCAACGCCGCGATGACGGCTTCCGTGACCGTGGTGTCGTCGAGCTTGGCGAGCCGCTTGGCGAGCGCGTCGGCTTCGGGATTGCGAATGCTGAGCGTCGTTGTGTGGCTCTATCGGTATGGCCATGATAGACCATACGCGGGGATCAATCAAGACGCCCCTGGGCGGCTCGACCTCGTTCCATTATGCGCTATGACTCCCCGCTCGCGCGGCGCGACAAGCACCATCCTTCGCCGTGCAGCCAGCAGCTCTCGTCTTCCGCGTGCGCGTCGGTGCGGACGGAGCGGACCCCGGCGCCGCGATCCCGTTCGAACGCCTGCTTCAACCGATCGCTGACTGCCGCGTCGCGCGCGCCCGCAAATTCGTAAAAGCTCACGGGACACAGAAAACGCGCGTCGAAGCGGTCGGCCCCGCACCGCGTCACGAGCAGCATCGCGCCGCCGCGCCCGGCGACCGTCATCGGAAATAGGAGGCGGCCGCCGAGGTTCAAGCCGTGGAGCCACGATGGAAGGGGATGTGTCGCCCCTGCGCTCGCGACGATGACGTCGAAGTTTGCGAAGACGCCCGCCGATCCGTCGCCGTTCTCGACTCTGACCTGAAGCCAGGGCGTGAGCGCCTCTCGCGCTGTCTCCGCAAGCGGCGCATCGATCTCCAAGGCGAGCACGGCGCCCGTGGGTCCGACGAGTTCGGCGAGGATCGCCGTGTAATAGCCCATCCCGCAGCCGAGATGGAGTACGCGCTCGCCGCGGGCGACCTTGACCTTGTCGAGCAGAAAAGCCCACAGGCTGGGCTGACCATTGTTGAGCCAGCGCGCCTCGTCATAGGCGATCAGGACGTCGTGATAGACGCCGGCCGGGCCCGAATTGGGCGGCGTCCAATAGGCGCTCATATCCCACGGGCTGAGGATCCGCAGAGGCGGCGGGCCGACGAACCGCTCGCGCGGAACCGTCGCGAACGCTTCGATAAGCTCGGCGTTGTTGACCCTGGCGACAAGTCGCAGCTCTTCCGCGAACCAGCGCCGCGCCTGTTCAATCGCGTGATCCGCCACGTGCAGCCGCCTTTCGCATTCAATCTTTGCGGTATCGTTGCAAAAAAGTCCTGCGGCAATCGGCGGTTGCGCTTTCCGCACGCCCCCGCTTTGGGCTATCCTCGCCGAAAAGGAAAGAACCGGATGCAGTCTCGTCGCCTCGGCCGAACCGATCTCACCATCGCCCCGATCGTTCTGGGAGGCAACGTGTTCGGCTGGACGATCGACAAGACGGCCTCCTTCGCCGTGCTCGACCGCTTCGCCGCTTCCGGCGCCGCCGCGATCGACACTGCGGACGCCTATTCGGCGTGGGTTCCCGGAAATCGGGGCGGCGAATCGGAAACGATCATCGGCGAGTGGATGAAGGCGCGCGGCGCCCGCAACCGGGTGATCGTCATCACCAAGGTCGGCTCGCCGATGGGCAAGCGCAGGGAAGGCCTTGCGCCCGCCTATATCGAGGAGGCGGTCGAGGCGTCGTTGAAAAGGCTCCAGACCGACGTCATCGACCTCTACCTTTCGCACTGGCCCGACATGGCGACGCCGATCGCCGACACGCTCGGCGCGTACCAGAGACTGATCGAGAAGGGCAAAATCCGCTGGTGCGGCGGCTCGAACCTGACCGCGACGCTGCTCGAGCAGGAGGTCGCGGCGGCCAAGGCGAGGGGCGGCCCGCGCTACGAAGTCCTGCAGCCCGAATACAACCTTGCCGACCGGGCGAGCTTCGAGAACGGCCTTTCGGACCTCTGCCGGCGCGAGGAGATCGGCGTCATCACCTATTTCAGCCTGGCCAAGGGCTTTTTGACGGGCAAGTACCGCACCGAGGCGGATCTGGCGAAGAGCGCGCGCGGCTCGGGCGTCAAGGACTATCTGAACCCGCGCGGTTTTCGCATCCTCGACGCCCTCGAAGCCGTCGCCGCCGACCACAAGGCTCGGCCCGCCGAGGTCGCGCTCGCCTGGGTCATGGCGCGCCCCGGCGTCACCGCGCCGATCGCCAGCGCCACCTCGGCCGAGCAAGTCGACACCCTGATTCGCGCCACCGAACTGACGCTGTCGCCCGCCGACATGGCGGCGCTGACCGAGGCGAGCGCGTACTAGTGACGTGCGTCGGTCAAATCGAGGGCGTTCTCCTTCCCCCCTTGTGGGGGAAGGCTGGGATGGGGGGTCTCGCCGACCTTGCAAATTCGGGTCTCGCTCCTTGCGATGATAGGGCGGCGCGACCCCCCTCCCTAACCCTCCCCCACAAGGGGGGCGGGGATGTCGCCTCCCTTCGATTTGCCCGGGGGTGGCGCGAAGCGCCGGATGAGGGGCCGCGCTGACCTTGGAAGTTGGCGGCTGCGCCGGCGACGCGTTCGCGCTCGCGGCGGCCGCATCATCAAGCTCTTGCACGCCAAGCTCGACGCTCCGACAGCGACTCTCGGGTCGGCGGCCGCGCTAACGATCGCCGCGCGATGTCAATTGACACATTTGGGAAGGCAGATAAAATCGGAGATTGGCCGGAATCAAGCCCAGACACCTATCGTGATTTAGTACAGGTGGACTTTCGGAATGTGCAGTCTAAATAAAACGGTTAGCAACTCAGTCGGTGAATTTATTCTCCTGCGTTGGCACTTATGAATAACGAAAGTCGACTGTGGAACGTTCTCGACTTGTTAGCGGTTATTTTTGCCGCCGTCATATCTGCAGGCATTGGCTGGTATTCCACCATAAGGCCAGTTGAGAAAAATCTAGAAGCAAATCAAGTATTTGCAACAAATCTCATACCCGCGCTTGACGTTCTGGGAGATCGACTTTCTTTATCAATGTCATTCGACCAGAGACCAGTAAAGAACCTTATTTCAGCGACGATGGTCCTCACGAACATCGGAGGCTTTCCGATCGTTCCTTCAGATTTCTATGAACCGTTGAGCATAAACGTCAATAAGCCGTGGAGTATTTTGGGTGTTGTTGCAAATGACCCTCCAGTTTCTTCTAAATGGCATCGAGTGAACGATCAGAAATTCGAGGCAGAAGGAGCCTTGATTAATCCCGGTGATGATGTACGAGTTAACGTATACCTGACTAATACGGAGATTCAAAATCCGAGTCGGGCGCAAATTAATGATATAGATTTGAATTGGGCGACGCATGTTGCCAATCTAAGACAAATATCCGTCCGAGAGAATATTTTTGCCTCCAGTGCTAAGGACTATTGGGGCGTCACAACGATTTTCTATGGCTGGAGAACAGTATTCTTTATATTATTCTCCGTAATATTTATGGCTTTATATGTTAGTTTGATGTATAAAATTGTGCTAATCGTCCGGCCGGAAATAGAAGTGATCGCTTGGGTGGTTCTGGCTGGACTAATCTCCTGTTCGGCATCCGACGGCTGGGGCTTATCCCGCTGTCCCAGGCGACCGTCACGACGGGCCGAGCTGACGCTACGAGGGTTCCCAAAGCCCCATGAAATTTCAGGCTGGGCAAATCTGGTCTAACCCGTTTTGGCCGCCGGCGGTCGCCGATTTGGCTCTAAGAGCCCTTGCGCGCGGGACCGACGTACCTGGGACAGCGGGATAAGCCTCCGACGGCTTAACTGAGATACTTTTTCCAAGCATATTTACAAAGACTGTAGGACTTTCTTGGTATAACTATCCGGCGATCGCCCTAAGTTTAATTTTACTTCTATATTTATTGGTGATGAATTTCCGCGCAAAGCGCGCTGTCAAAGAGATCGCCTAGCAATCAAGACGGCAAAAGATGCGAAGGAATTACGATGAGATTACCGTGATATTTACTTGGAGATTCAAATATTGCGATGAGACGAGAATCCCTTGCTCCGTGAGGAATTCGTCGAGGGCCTTATTGCTCATGCTGCGTTCGCGTTTCTGCGCTGTTCAACTGGAATCGGACCGTAATTTCAGGAATTCGCACCGGGTTAGTAACCACCAAGCCGGGTGCCTCCCGCTCCATCATCGCGAGGAGCCCGAAGGGCGACGCGGCGATCCAGAGAACCAGCGCGCCCAACGTCCCATGTTTCGCGGCTCCCGATGACGGCGAGGCCTCCGAGCGTGCCTTCCAAGACGCCGGCCCCAGAAAACGCAACAATTTCTTGCCTTTTGCCGGTATCTATGTTCTTCTTTTGTTCTCACGGTCCAAAGGAGAACGCCGCCTTGTCCGCCTGTCTCGAAGCCGCTCCGCCCATCGCGCCCTCAAATCCGTCAACCGAGGCGCGCGCCGCGCGGCTGGCCAAGTTCAAGCGCGAACAGAGGATCGTCGAATATCTCAACCGCGGCGTGTCGGTCGCCGAGATCGCGGCGCAGGTGGGGGTCGGCGAGAAGCGGATGCGCGCGGTCATCAAGGAGATCCTCGCCCGCCGCATGCCGCACCCGCCCGAGCAGTTCGTGGCCATTCAGCTCAGCCGCCTCAACGAGGCGCTGCTGGTCGCCTACAGCGCCATGTCCCTGACCAACCTCAAGGCGGTCGACCAGGTGGTGAAAATCGTGCGTGAGCTCGACCGCTACGGCGGCGCCTTCGCCGCCGAATGGGCCCGGCCGCAGGCCTCGCGCGCCGAGCCCGGCGAAAGGTCCGCTGCGTTCGGCGTCACGGCCCCTGTAGCCGCGCTCGCTGAGCGCGGCGACGCGGTCAACGACCGCGTCTACAAGCGCGTCGGCGCCGACGATCGCCCGGAAAATCCGGCGCAACATCTTGAAAAGGTTGAATCCGCGCCCGAGTTCGTCCCCCTCTCCCCGCTCTCGCGGGGCGAGGGGGGGGAAAGGGGGGGAAGCGCGTAACCCATAATTCGAACCCGGGCCTTTCATCGCATAATTTATACATTACAAAATCCATAGCCCTATCCTTTACGCTTCAAACTCTACAACCATGCGCTTAAAAGTATTTGCCTATAAAACAAAATCCTCGTTTCAACAATTTTCGTTATGCGCTCTATTACATTCGTCCTATTTTTCATTTGTCCGCCCGCGGTCGCCCGGCGAAAGCCCGCCCTCAGTCACCCGGCCCGCGATCGCCTGGCGCACGGTCACCCGCGGTCGCCCGAGCCCGCCCGACGTGAGGTCACCCGACGCGCGGTCACCCGACGTGAGGTCGCCTGGCGCACGGTCACCCGCAGTCGCGTGGCGCGAGCCCGCCCGGCGCACAGCCAGCCGGCGAAAGCCCGCCCTCAGTCACCCGGCCCGCGATCGCCTGGCGCACGGTCACCCGCGGTCGCCCGGCGAAAGCCCGCCCTCAGTCACCCGGCCCGCGATCGCCTGGCGCACGGTCACCCGCGGTCGCCCGGCGAAAGCCCGCCCTCAGTCACCCGGCCCGCGATCGCCTGGCGCACGGTCACCCGCGGTCGCCCGGCGAAAGCCCGCCCTCAGTCACCCGGCCCGCGATCGCCTGGCGCACGGTCACCCGCGGTCGCCCGAGCCCGCCCGACGTGAGGTCACCCGACGCGCGGTCACCCGACGTGAGGTCGCCTGGCGCACGGTCACCCGCAGTCGCGTGGCGCGAGCCCGCCCGGCGCACAGCCAGCCGGCGCGAGCCCGCCCGACGTGAGGTCACCCGACGCGCGGTCACCCGACGTGAGGTCGCCTGGCGCACGGTCACCCGCGGTCGCCCGAGCCCGCCCGACGTGAGGTCACCCGACGCGCGGTCACCCGACGTGAGGTCGCCCGACGCACGGTCACCCGCGGTCGCGTGGCGCGAGCCCGCCCGACGTGAGGTCACCCGACGTGAGGTCACCCGACGCGCGGTCACCCGACGTGAGGTCGCCTGGCGCACGGTCACCCGCGGTCGCGTGGCGCGAGCCCGCCCGGCGCACAGCCAGCCGGCGCGAGCCCGCCCGACGCGCGGTCACCCGACGTGAGGTCGCCTGGCGCACGGTCACCCGCGGTCGCGTGGCGCGAGCCCGCCCGGCGCACAGCCAGTCGGCGCGAGCCCGCCCGACGTGAGGTCACCTGGCGCACGGCCACCCGGCCCGCGGTCGCTCGGCCCGCGGTCGCGTGGCGCATGGTCGCCCGGCGCGAGCCCGCCCGGCGCACGGCCACCTGGCGCACGGTCGCTCCGCGCATGGTCGCCCGACGCGCGGTCACCCGCGGTCGCGTGGCGCATGGTCGCCCGGCGCGAGCCCGTCTGGCGCACGGTCACCCGACGCACGCCCAGCCGGCGCGAGCCCGCCTGGTGCGAGGTCGCCCGACGCGCGGCCGCCCTCACTCGCCCAACGCAAGGCCGCCTGACGTGTCGGGCAACGTCGCAAGCCCGCCCGCGGTCACCCGGCGTGACGTCGCCCGACGCAAGCCCGCCCGCGGTTCGTCCCGCTCGATCAATTCGACAATCCATTCGGCCGCGCCTTCGATCGCCGCCCGCGGCAACATCACTTCGTCGAGCAATGCCGACGTCACGTCCCGCGAAAGACGAAAAACGTTGAGGCCGGCTTGAGGAAAGTCCGACCGCGCGAATTCGTGCTCGGCGACGAACTCGAACACGCGCGCGTCGATGCGAGGGCGGAGCGGTTCGATTGTGTCCCAGACGAGCGAGTTGCGACCGCGCTTTGGTTTGTGGAGGAAGCCGAGCGGCAGAATGAGCCCGCGGGCGGCGAGCGCCCGTGCCAACCGTCCGGCTTCGACGACATAGGCGTAATTGAGCATTGCATTAATCGGATGCGAGGCGTGCTGCGGATTGCCCGATTTCGGCGCTTCGCCAACGCCCTCATGAAAGGCCGGACGCCCGCGATTGCGCAGAGGATGGCGCAACCAAGAGCGCGGGAGATTGCCTCCTTTCCGTTCACGCAAACCCATGTGACGAAACGCGCGCCAATAGGCTGCCGCCGCATGGCTTTCGACGACGAGAATGTCATTGAGGGTCCGCGCCGGCCTCAATCGGTCGGACCATTGCAGCACAGCGCTTCGGGCTTCGGCATTGCTCATCAACGCGCGTGCTTCGGCCTCTATCTTGGCGCGAACGATTTCCCGGGCGATGTCAATTGACCGCCCGGCGTCCATTGCCGCCGCGCATTGAGCCAAAATGATTGATGGTTCAATGTCGCGCTTGCTCGCGCTAATCGCATCGCGAGCCTCCGCTTCCGTCTCGATCATGGTAATGAGGCGACCCGGACCGCCCGGCAATAAGAGAGCAATCGAGTAGCGCGCGCAAAACCGGATTGCCTCTCCGGTCAGGAATTCCCCGTGACTGTCGAAAAGGATTGCCTCGGGCTTGGTCCGCGCGTCAACGTCTATGCGGATTGTGGCGCGGTCAGCCCGCGGCCCATGCTCGATTTCCAGCGCGCCGCCTCGGACCCGCAATGCGGCGTATGGTCCGAGAACGAGGACGCGAGACGAGGCGCGCGCGCCATCTTGCCACGGCGTAAGCTTTTCCTCCGCCGGCTGATTGACCCATTTCCCGTCCGCCGCGAAGCGTTCCCGAGAGTATTTGGCGAACGTGCTCCACGCGTAAGGCCGCGCGGCGCTGCTCGCATATTCGCGCCAGGCGCTGTCAAGCGCCGCCTTCTGGCGCGATGGTTCGACGTCGTCGAGCAATTCCGCGACGTGGTCGAAAGGAATTGGATCGCGCAATTCAAATGCCCCCGGACGCCGCGTTTCCGAGCAATTCTGCAATTGCGCGAGGCGCGGATCAATCCTTCGTTTCGATGCGAGCGCGAAGCGATCATTATGAGGAACGAAGCGAGCGGCGAGAAGCGGTCGCCGAGCAACGCCGACGTCCGGTCGCCGAGCAACGCCGACGTCCGGGCGTTGTATCATCGACGCTTGATCCCGCAGTTTCCAAGCGCGTCCTTCGCCTGTCCCTTATGCCAGAAGTAACCTGCGCTTCCACCTGATTGACAATATCCATTATCGATAAGCGCCTTCGTGTAGACTTGCTCCATATGCTGCGCCTCCTCTAATAATTGGATAATCTCGACAGGATCGCAGTCGTTCGAAACGCATTGTGTGAACGCTAGCGCTGGTGTCGCAAAAATGAACATTGCAGTCACCGCGATTACTATTCTCACCTCGGTCTCCTATGCGACGTCCATCGCTGCACAACCTTGCGTAGCCCACAGGCGTCCATTCTGCCGCGCCATCGATCGCCGCCCGGGCGCGCTCGCGTTCCCCGTCCCCGGGCTCTTCGACCCGGGGATTTCATTGCGGTGTGCTGTTATATGGAGCCTGTAGCAAATATAGCCATTCGCTCCATTTGTATCCGTCGAAATTAAAATAATACGCGTAGGGTTCTCGGACCATATGACCACCTTTGCACTGATAGTTTAGCACAATAGCTGGGCCAGTCATTGCGTGAGAGATACCCTCCGCCCCATGCTGGCATGCATCCTCCGCCCGTTCATCAATCTTGCGAACCGTCTCTAGAGGCGTCAGTACACAAAATGCATCATTTCCATGATGATCCGCACATACTTGTATGACGTTTCCGTTGCGGCGAAAGTGATACACTGGTAGCATATTTCCTTCGTTCGGAAAGTTGATGCATATATGCTGAGGCGTAGGGTAGCATGTAGGCAACCTTTTGGCGGCCTCGATTAATTTAGGCGTAGCAGATATCTCAACATCCGCCGCTCTTGCACGTTCGGCGAGCGCCCAATGCAAGGCCACGATGATAACAATCATCATGAAAATTGGATTGTGAGCAATCCGATAGAGGATAAGCCCGAGCAATGCCAGTAAGACAACAAAGACGATCATCGTTTGCGTTCCCCAGTTGGAATGTAAGAATATTGCAATTCAAACGCCATCGGCTGTTTAAGGCATGTGAGATTGTGCGGTTTCGGAGCCAGGACCTCATTCGCCAGCGTCCATTCTTCATCCGTCAAAGCGTCGCGTGCAATGAAATGATATCGGCGCTTCTCACGGGTCGGCGGTGTAGCGGTCAAATCCTCATCGATTATTACACAATAAATTCCTTCATCATTGCTGGCAAGCGAAAGCGTGGTCATCGTGCTTCGATGTTCATTCTCAGCCGATATCTTCGCTCCACTTCGTCGCCCGGATGAAAGCAATTGCATCACAATAATGAAATAACTATTGTCACGAGGCGACGGCGTAATCGGTTTTGTCGGCGTTCTCATTGTTTTGTTATCTCGTGCTTCGCCTTAACCGAAATGACGTTATTCAAGCCGTGGGATGGTCCAAGGGTTGATGCGGCCCCAATAACCAATGAGAATAATTCGGATGACTACGGTGTGGAACGACAGTCGACGGCGCGGGCGAGGAGGCGGCCGACGCGTCGGACGCAGCGCTCGCGATATACTGCAACTCCGCGGTTTGTATCTGGAGGGGCGACGGTTGCGCAACGGGCTTTGCTTGGGTCGAATTAGCCGCCATAATGGTCGTCCTGAAACATAGACCGGATTAAGAAAAACTATTCACCCTTGCGCTTTTCATCGCGAGGCTTCTTCGCTTTGCCGCCACGCAAGCTCGCGGCAGGCTTCGCAATGACATTCCTTCGCATTGTTCTCGCCTCTCATTCAAAGCCCCGATTGATAGCGTCTTGTTCATCTTCCTCCCGTACGACTTCTCCCAATTCTTCGTCGAGCCAATCCGGTATGCGAGGCTGCGATAGCGCTTCGTCGGAATTCCACGCGACCGTCGTTCGGACAAGAGTATGACAGCGCGGCGCTTCCCGGTCCGCCGTGCTGAGGCAGTCGCCGTCAAAATCGGTCAAAACCCGCTTGTTCCCCGGATCGCTTAGACTGATGACGCGTTGCGCCGCATTGGGCCGGCCGGGCGCTGGCGACCATCGACCCGCCGTCTTGAACCGCGCGACCGACGCGAGCGCGGCCCCGATCGTAATATATTTTTTGTAGTCGCGCGTAAGCGCCGGGCTTTTACCTTCTGTCCGATAATCGGCGCGCCACAGTTTCAACGTCTCGCCAATCAAGAATTCGTGCGCCTCTTTTTCCCTACTGTATTTCTTAGGGTCCGCACCGCGTGTCTTAGTGACATGTTCAACGTCACTCTTGCCGTCGTCTCTCACGCGCACCTTGTCGTAGCTATACACCCCCGGCATAATGAAAAGGCCGCGATTGGCCGTCAGATATTCCCAATCGCCAAGGTGGACTTCTTTCTTGGACTTGCGTACGCGCTCCAATCCATGCAGTTCGTTAAGCGAGACAATGCCGTCTGTGGCGAAGAACACGACGGCCTGAGGGTCTATCATCGCAGCTTCGATCAATCGCCGCCGTGTGTAAGCCGTCGTCGCCGCCGCATACCAGGGATTGGCGAAAGCCGGGACTTTTCCGCTGTCGCCGACCGATCGCGCCAGTTGACCATAGCCGGAATTGATCGGGAGTTTGATGGCTTGTTCCCTAATGTCAGGAACGCCCTTCGCCTCGGCTTCCTCTTGAATTCTCTTTCGTTCGTCATACAAGGCGCGGATGACGGCGAAAGGTTTTTCGTTCTCATGCGCCGGCGAAGGCGTGAATGACCATACCTCCTCAATAATAATGGCCGTGTCCTTATTCTCTTTCTTGCGGCAATGTGGATAGTCTGGAACGAAATGTTCCAGCCATGCGATCATGGCCAAAACGTCATCGCGCATGTACCATCCGTATCCTTCCGCGGGATATAGAATTTGACCATGTTTGCCGCGATAAGGAAGCGGGTAAAATGGAATAAGGGTCGCGCGAGATATCTTTTCGTTATATTTTACGTATTCGGGGAAGCGGTATTTGATTTTGAACATAGATAGTTGCGACACGCTTTCTACATAAGCGCGCAACCGCAGTAGCGTCCATATGTCTACCTCTCCGCTCTTCGTCCACCTTCCGTCTTTCATGCTCGCGAAGTCGACCATCGCCGCGGGATAGGCGGAGGCAATGTCGTAAACGTGAAGCGTCGTATTTTCTATATAGCCATGCTTCATCATTTCGATATGCCCGCCAAAATAGGCGTGATGCGCAGCGTCTTGCCACGGCGTAATGTCGCTGGCGGCTATATCTGTCGGATAGTGTCTTTCTTTGATTTTGTGCTGCGCCATGAGCGCGCTCGCTACAGCGCCCGGACCATGCCACGCTTGCGGGCGTATTTGTGCGACGGCATCGAAGGATTTGCGCAAATCGTGCATCATGCGCGCCAGACAGCGCAATTCGACAGTCGTATATTGCTTTACGACTTCAATTTCCTGCGCAGCCCAAACTTCCGGGTCTTCGCGCCGCTTTTTCATGACGGAAATAATCTCCGCTTCGCCAGGCGTGGCGCGTCCGCCCTTGACCATGCTGTCTACGACTTTGCTCAAACCTTTCTGGAAATATGAGAACGTGTCGTAGACCTTGATGCGGGCCACATAGTCGATGATAGGCCTGCCTTCCTTATTCAGTATGCGATTGCCTACGCTGTCGAGTTTATATAAGTCGTCGCGGTCACGTAATCGCCGAATTTCGAAGAATTTGCCTTTGATATAGGAAAAAGCGTATTCCTCCCAAAATACCGGCGATGAACCGATTGGCTTACGTTCGGCCTTGACCTTCGAATAAGTCTCTCTTTTGACGATTTCCCACACGGTCGGATATGGCAAACGCTTTAGAATTTGCGTCACGTCGTATCCGAACGAAAATGCTATGAAGTTTGCATCGCCGAATTTTTCGGGAAGCGATAGCAACCAATCGAGAATTTCATACACGCCCAAAGGCTTTTTCTCGGCCGGCGACGCGCCTTCCGCCGTCAACCATTCTGGCTCGTGACTGTCCTCGCTCGCCGCGCCCCATAGATAAGTATCATGTCGTTCGTATCGAACCTGGCCGCTTGCTTCTGAATTGAAAATCGCCTCGCCCGGATAATCGCGACCTTCACTATCGATAGCGACGAACGACCGAAAATAGTTCTTGTCGCGCTCTTCCTTCTTTTTGGCGTGAACCTTTTCAGGATTTGACAGTCGCCACAGGCTATCGCGGGCGCGCTCTTTCTCGACATTTTCAGCGTAGCGCGTTCGCGCGGCGCGGCGATCTTCGGCCCGGTTCTCCGCCCGCCACCCGCTCACACGTTCACGCTGTTTCGTCCGGCGTTCACGACCGGCGTGCACAAGCCGCGCGCATATCATCCACCACGCGAGCGTCGCGTCCAGCGCGTCTTCGCCGTCCGCCTCGCCGGACGCTATGACGCCGGGCGCGCCCCCGCCCCCCGTGCGGTTTGTCCCGGGGGCTTCCATCCCGAACGCGGGCTCGCCGGCTTCGCCGTCGCCGTGCGCGTCAAGCCAAGCCGCGATTTCCGCGTCAAGCGCTTCGGCGTCGAAGCCGTACGCGCTCATGCTCGCGGCCGCGTCGTCGAGACCAATCCCGGCAATGTCCCATTTTCCCGGGCGGCCCCGGCCGACGCGGGGCGCGGCGCGCGGAATGTTCGAGCGGATTGCCGGCGATGGATCGTAGGACTTCGCCAGCGCGACCGGGTCGTATTCTGCGATCGGAACGTCATCGGAGCGTGGTAAAACGGCCCCCAGGCTCTTTGACCCGGGGGGCAATGAACCGGCGTTGCCCAAAGGGTCCGACACCCGGCGCAAAGCGTCCGCTTTGAGCGCCGCCAACTCCGCCGCAAGATCGAAACCATCGGCTTCGCCAGTCGGACCGGGAACCGTCTCCCCAAGACGAACGATTTGCTTTCCGCGGTCGGCTTCCGGAAGCGATGCAAGCAACTCGGCGAAGTCGGCCGACAAATCTTCGCGAATGTCGTTCATTGTCGCCCCTCACGCCGCAAAACCAAAGCCGCCGGAAGTCGGGGAGCCGCGCATGAAACCTACGTCCGGGTCGCCGAAATACTCGCCGATATCCATCATCCAGACCCACTCGCCGATCGGAAGCTCTTCGCCGCCAAGCCGTCGTTGCTTCAATCCTTGATACCGTTCGGCGTCGCCCGGGCGGAGCATGATCGTCCGGCCGTGCTTGCGCGGGTTTGGGGAATTGGTCGGAAGGCGCATGCGCGTCTCCGCCCCCTTGGCGATACGCTTCTTGATCCGCGTCCGCGCCGCCTTCGCGACCCGCTCGCGTTGATCCGCCGTCGCATAGTCGATCGCGCCTTGCCGCCGCGCCTCTGTCGCCTTTTCCGGCGAAAGCCCGAATAGCTCGCCCGCCCTCTTCGTTTCGTATTGCCGGGCGCTGATTGTTGGCGTCGATTTTGTGAGACGCTTCGTTGAATTGAGAACGTAATGTCGAGCCTTGGGCGAAAAGCCGAGCTTTGTATTTTCGGTCGGCGTCAGACGGCGAAATTCGGAGCGCGAGGTTTTGGCCAGCTTTTTCACGGCGTACGCCTGTTTCGCGGCGCGTGTCTTCTTACCGGCCATTGCGAGCGCCTTTCATAGCAGCGCGCGTGCGGAGAGAATAGGAATATTTCTTAAAATGTTGTTCGATAGGAACGAAGAAAACGAGATTATCGAAAATCTCGAACATCATGACGAAAGCGACGACAGGATTTGCAAGCGCCGCAACAAACAAATCTTCACAAGCGCTCGTAACCAATTCCCGAAAAACATCGTGTGTTGGCCCCTCCACTGTCACACGATTGCCGTTCGATATAGTTATGTCGATATAGATATTTCCGCCGTTCCAATTGTCTCTGAGAGCGGACATAACAATTGATGCGATGCGACAAGCACGCCTCATAAAGATATCCAAATCTCGCCGAAATCGCGCTACCTCGCACGATTGGTCGATATAGATTGTCGGAAAACCCTGCTCCCATTTTGCTTGATCGGGGCGTACAAGAACGAAACCGTGGCCGAGATCGAATGTGTCTCGACGTATGGGCTTGGCGGCCGCCTTTTTCGATTTCGCAATAGTGCGGCGAACGCGAGGGCGCTTCTTTATGCGTTTCGTTGGATAAAGAGCCTGATCATACGCAAATTGCGCTTGCGCTAATTGAGGCGATTTGCTATCGGTCATTTGTCATCGTCCATTTGGATTGCAGCCCGATTGACGGTTTGACTTGCTAGGTTCATTCTTCGCCCCAGACGACTTGCCAGGTCGTCTGGGGCAAATTTCTTTTCAGACGAGATTGCGCCGACGCCCGGGCAGCCCGGGCTTGACTTTGCGGCTCGCATCAAACCAGCCCGAGCGGACAGGCTGTACATCGCCCGGGTCCATAGACGCCGGACCCTTGCTGGCCGCGCCGACCTTGTTGGGGCCCGTCTTGCCGGGGTCGCCCTTGGCGTCGGGCGCGTCAACCAGCGCCAGCTTCTCATCGCCGGTCGCGGCGTCGTCGATCCACTCGAATTGTTTTTTGAGTTCCAGCGCCAACAAATTTATGGCCTGGCGGAAAGCGACGTGATCCGCATCATTGTCGTCGAGGCGACCGTTAATGGCGGCCAGTCCGGAGGCGAGAGCCGTCGTATTGGTGGCACACGCCGTCTCGATCGCCGCCAGCCGCGTTTCTATGCGGCCAAGCGCCATCCCGAGGGCAAATTCGCCGCCCGACGTCGCGATCGGAGCGGAAGCGGGAGTGTTTCCTGTATCCATTTTGTGCTGTCCTTATGCGTTGGGAAGTCAAGCCGCGACCGTGTCGGGCTCGGAAGGGGCGCGTTCGCCCAGAAGGTCTGAGGCGCGGCGGGGTCGACCGCGCCCGCCGGCCGGGGCGTAACGCGAAACGCCCTCGATCGATATTTCCCCGAACTCTCTTTGATATTCGGCAAGGCCGCGTTCGATCAGACTGCGCAAGACCGCAGTTGCCGTGACGCCCTCGCGCGTTGCGATCGCGTTCACGCGTCGCGCCGTGTCGTCATGAATATAAACGCCTCTCTGCATTTGTACCTTTCGCCTCCTCGTCTGGACATGCAACTATATGCTTCGACCGGCGGCAAGCACAAGGGGTATCAAGGGCCGATGTGCAAATAAAGTGACGGCTTGACGGTCCGATTGCGAGGTACGATGCGAACAGACACATAATTTATGATGCGAATCGACGCGATTCGTTTCTATCATATTTTGACGATGAGAAATTACATGTTAGAAATTTGGCTGCATACTTTTTACGTGATATTTTCTGGCGTATAATTTTTGAGCGATGCGTTTGCAGGTATGCGTTTGCGAAGATAAAATTTTCGTCTATATGGATTTTCGCCGCCCGCGGGCTCATTCTGCCGCTCGGCTTCCTCCACAAACCAAAGCGCGGTCGCAACTCGCTCGTCTGGGACACAATCGAACCGCTCCGCCCTCGCATCGACGCGCGCGTGTTCGAGTTCGTCGCCGAGCACGAATTCGCGCGGTCGGACTTTCCTCAAGCCGGCCTCAACGTTTTTCGTCTTTCGCGGGACGTGACGTCGGCATTGCTCGACGAAGTGATGTTGCCGCGGGCGGCGATCGAAGGCGCGGCCGAATGGATTGTCGAATTGATCGAGCGGGACGAACCGCGGGCGGGCTTGCGTCGGGCGACGTCACGCCGGGTGACCGCGGGCGGGCTTGCGACGTTGCCCGACACGTCAGGCGGCCTTGCGTTGGGCGAGTGAGGGCGGCCGCGCGTCGGGCGACCTCGCACCAGGCGGGCTCGCGCCGGCTGGGCGTGCGTCGGGTGACCGTGCGCCAGACGGGCTCGCGCCGGGCGACCATGCGCCACGCGACCGCGGGTGACCGCGCGTCGGGCGACCATGCGCGGAGCGACCGTGCGCCAGGTGGCCGTGCGCCGGGCGGGCTCGCGCCGGGCGACCATGCGCCACGCGACCGCGGGCCGAGCGACCGCGGGCCGGGTGGCCGTGCGCCAGGTGACCTCACGTCGGGCGGGCTCGCGCCGACTGGCTGTGCGCCGGGCGGGCTCGCGCCACGCGACCGCGGGTGACCGTGCGCCAGGCGACCTCACGTCGGGTGACCGCGCGTCGGGCGGGCTCGCGCCGGCTGGCTGTGCGCCGGGCGGGCTCGCGCCACGCGACCGCGGGTGACCGTGCGCCAGGCGACCTCACGTCGGGTGACCGCGCGTCGGGTGACCTCACGTCGGGTGACCTCACGTCGGGCGGGCTCGCGCCACGCGACCGCGGGTGACCGTGCGTCGGGCGACCTCACGTCGGGTGACCGCGCGTCGGGTGACCTCACGTCGGGCGGGCTCGGGCGACCGCGGGTGACCGTGCGCCAGGCGACCTCACGTCGGGTGACCGCGCGTCGGGTGACCTCACGTCGGGCGGGCTCGCGCCGGCTGGCTGTGCGCCGGGCGGGCTCGCGCCACGCGACTGCGGGTGACCGTGCGCCAGGCGACCTCACGTCGGGTGACCGCGCGTCGGGTGACCTCACGTCGGGCGGGCTCGGGCGACCGCGGGTGACCGTGCGCCAGGCGATCGCGGGCCGGGTGACTGAGGGCGGGCTTTCGCCGGGCGACCGCGGGTGACCGTGCGCCAGGCGATCGCGGGCCGGGTGACTGAGGGCGGGCTTTCGCCGGGCGACCGCGGGTGACCGTGCGCCAGGCGATCGCGGGCCGGGTGACTGAGGGCGGGCTTTCGCCGGGCGACCGCGGGTGACCGTGCGCCAGGCGATCGCGGGCCGGGTGACTGAGGGCGGGCTTTCGCCGGCTGGCTGTGCGCCGGGCGGGCTCGCGCCACGCGACTGCGGGTGACCGTGCGCCAGGCGACCTCACGTCGGGTGACCGCGCGTCGGGTGACCTCACGTCGGGCGGGCTCGGGCGACCGCGGGTGACCGTGCGCCAGGCGATCGCGGGCCGGGTGACTGAGGGCGGGCTTTCGCCGGGCGACCGCGGGCGGACAAATGAAAAATAGGACGAATGTAATAGAGCGCATAACGAAAATTGTTGAAACGAGGATTTTGTTTTATAGGCAAATACTTTTAAGCGCATGGTTGTAGAGTTTGAAGCGTAAAGGATAGGGCTATGGATTTTGTAATGTATAAATTATGCGATGAAAGGCCCGGGTTCGAATTATGGGTTACGCGCTTCCCCCCCTTTCCCCCCCTCGCCCCGCGAGAGCGGGGAGAGGATTGGCCCCCGGACTTGATCCGGGGGGAGGGGCTGCGCCAACCTCCGAACGCCAGCTCCGCCCCTCATCCTAACCTTCTCCCCGCACGCGGGGCGAAGGGACCGGTTGGCGCTCGCCCGGAAAACTTCCCGCAACACGCTGAAAAGGTTGAATCCGCGCCCGGGATTGGGTCGAGCTCTCAGACCGACGAGGCCGCTCCAGCCGACCTGGTCTCGACTCCCGACCTCGTCCTGAGCCTGTTAAGGAGCGGACCCGGTCGCCAGGTCCTCCGCTCCTGCTGGAGCACGTTACGGGCCGGGACGTATGGCGTCGCTTCCCAGCATGGCGGTGGAGACTTTCCGTTCACCTCCCCGGCAGGACGCGGCCGCCCGGAAAACCTCGCGCAAGCCCCTGAAAACATTGATTCCGCGCCCGGGCGCGGCTGGCTCGCGCAAGCCGCGGCGGCGACCGAGGGAGCGACCGTCGGCGTCATGGCCGGCTGAAGCGCCGCGGATGCCGCGGTCGGACAAAGCCGCACGGGCGGTCCCCGCGAACGGTTCGCGGCCACGGTGCACGTTCCCGGTTGCGGCGCCGGCCTGAAGCGGCGAGACTGGGTCTCGCGCCGGCCGGAAGATCGCGCGGCGGTATCGACGGCGCACGAAGCGCGGCGGCAGCAGGCACGAGGGAGAACGCCATGGATGCGATGCCGAACCGAAGCGCGGCGGGCCACGGCGAGCAGCTCTGCGTCGTTTCGTGCCAGGGCGGAGGCTTGGCCTATTATTGGTCGGTCCTCGACTGGCGCTCGCGCGACGCGATCGGCTTCCGCGGATTCTCGGCGAGGTTCCAGCCGTCGCCGATTGCGCGCGAGGTGATCGACTTCACGGTCGCGGGCCCGCTGATCGGATGCCTGTCCGATCTCGAGGATGTCGCTCTGCCGCAGGCGATCGAAATGGCCGGGTCGGTCGCCGCGCCGCCGGTTCCGTTCGACGCCAAGCTTCTCGTCGCGCCGGCGCCGCAAGCCTCGCCGGTTGGCCGCGGCCCGCATGGCGCGATTCTGTCGATCACCAAGGAGACCGAGGGGGCCACGGTGGCGACCGTCGCCGACATTCGCTTCGAAGGGGATTGGATCTTCGCCATCCTGGTCGCCGCCATTCCGGCCGTGGCGATCAATGGGGGGCCGGCCCTGGCGAACGCGCTGATGCTCTCGACAAATAGCAACGGCAATCTCGTCGTGACGATCACCACGCCGATCGGGACGGTATCCGTCAACAAGCCCTTCACGTCAGCGCCCGGCCTGCCGGCCACTGACCGGTGAGCCCGAATTTCGAGTTCGACCAGAATGGCAGGAAATTTTCCCGCGCCGCAATCGGCGCTCTGTCCCCCATGTCGTCCAGCAAGGAGGCTTTTCCAAAAAAACGCGCGATGCTTTGGACCTGATCGGCGGCCGGCGGAGCCTCAGCCCCGCTTCAGTCCGGCGGTTGAGCCGTAGACGTCGCCACGCAGCGCCCCGACCAGATAGAGCGACCCCGTAACGAGCAGCCAGGCGCCGGCCGTCTCGGCAAGCTCCGCGCCGCGCCGCAACGCCCGCTGCGGATCGGGCTCGACCTCGCTGGCGATCCCGAGCGCGGTCGCGATGGCGTGCAACTCGTCCGCCGGGAGACCGCGCGTCGCCGACGGCACGCTGGTGCAGACGACCGCCAACGCGCGTTTGCCGAGCTCGGCCAGGAACCCGTGCGCGTCCTTGTCCCGGGCGAGCGCCACGACGGCGACGCAGGGGCCGGCAAGCTCCGGCCAGCGCTCGAGATCGCTGAGCACCGCGGCGATGTTGAACGGCACATGCGCGCCGTCGAGCACGCCATGCAGCGGGCGGACCAGGCCGGCGAGCGTGCAGCGCTCCATGCGGCCGACGAGGCGGGCGCGGGCGCGCGTCCCGGCGTCGAGCAAGGCCGCGCCGACCGGCGCGCCGGCGCGGGCAGTCACGCCCTTGCGGCCGAGCGCGTCGAGAACAGCGCCGGCCAGCGCCACGTTGGTCTCCTCGATCGTCGCGCCCTTGCCCGCATCGCTGACGACGACCTCGCAGCCAAGCGCCCGCGCCCGCGCGTGCGCCACGCGGCCCGCCTCGTCGTCGGCGGCGAGCGTCGTCACGAGGATCGCCCCGGGCTTCAAAATGCCGGCCTTCTCGCCGGCGATCGCCGCCCGCGTCGCGCCGAGAATCTCGGTGTGCTCGAGCCCGATGTTGGTGACGACGGCGACCTCGCCGTCGACGATGTTGGTCGAGTTCGAGCCGACCGCCCAGGCCCACCTCGACGACCGCCCATGCGACGCCCGCCGCGCGAAAGATGACGAAGGCCGCCAGCGTCAGGAGATCGAACCAGGTGGCGTCGGCCGCCGCGGTCCCCTCGCGCCGCGCCGCCTCATAGGCGTCGAGCGCCTCGGTCAGGCCGCTGGCCAGCGTCTCCGGATCGACGTCGCGGCCCATGAGGCTCACGCGCTCGGTCACCCGCTCGACGTGCGGCGAGCCGTAGCGGCCGACGGCGAGGCCCGCGCCGGCGAGCGCCGCCTCGATCAGCGCCGAAACGGAGCCTTTGCCCTTGGTGCCGGCGACGTGGACGGCGCGGAACGCCGTTTGCGGATCGCCGAGCCGGGCGGCGAGGTCGCGCGCCGGCTCGAGCCCGACCCGCATGCGGTTGCGCGGCCGGCGCTCCCAGTCGGTCAACGCGTCGAGCCGCGCCATCGCCGCGGCAAGCCTGGGGTTCTCAGCCATCGCCAACACGTCAGGGAGTATTTTCAGGCCCAAGCCCGCTCAAAAGGCGCCGGGCCCAGCGCACGAAGGGGCGACGCGTTTACGCGGAATCCTCGGTCCCGTCAAAAGTCGTCGGCATAGGCGACCGGATCGAGGCTGGCCGTTCCCTGGCCGCGAGGCCGCTCGTCCGTCACCGGCACGCCCGTAACCAGAAACATGACGGTCTCGGCGATGTTGGTGGCGTGGTCGCCGATGCGCTCGATCGCCTTGGAGACCGACATGACGTTGGCGCAGAAGCTGATCGCGCGCGGGTCCTCGATCATCTCGTGCAGAAGGTCGCGGAAGACGGAGCCCTCGAGCGAGTCGAGATCGGCGTCGCGCACCCATATGTCGCGCGCGCGCTCCGCGTCGCGCGCCGCATAGGCGTCGAGCGCCTGCTTGAGGAGTTCGTCGGAGAGGGCGCCCATATGTCTCAAGCCGAAGATCGCGCGGGGAACGCGTGTCGCCGCGGCGATCTTCACTGTCCGTCCGGCGATGTCCTGAGCGTGCGCGCCGACCCGGCCGAGGTCGCCCGCGACGCGAATGGCCGAGACCACCTCCCGCAAGTCCGAGGCGACCGGCGCGCGGCGCGCGATGGTCAGCACGGCCTCGGACTCGATCTGATGCTGCAGGGCGCCGACGCGCGCGCCCATCGCGATCACCTCCACCGCGCGAGCGACGTCGGCGGCGACGATCGATTCGAGCGCGTCGACCACCATTTGGCGGGCGAGGCCGCCCATGTCGCCAAGGGCGCTGGCGAGCGCCTGGAGTTCCCTGTCGTAGGCCTTGACGGTGTGGTCGGTCACGGCGCTACCCCCTCGCAGAAGCCGGGTGACGATTGGCGTTGCCATGAAGGCCGCTCGATTTCAACCCCGAAAGCCGGCCCCGCCGCCCGTCGCGCTGACTCGCGACGCTTTCGATGACGAATCGCTGCTCCCTGCCGGTCAGGACGGCGCGGCGCGTCTCCGGCGCCGACCGCCGTTCGGCGCGGGTTTTGCAGCGGGCAAGGCGATCCGAAGGGCGAGGTTCGGGAAGGCGTCGGTCTTGTGGGGGAACGCCATGGCGGCGACGAACAGGGACTGGAAGTCGGGCTCGATCGCCGTCTCGACCTTATCGATCGATCGCGCGACGGCCTCGATCTCGGCCCGCGCGGCGCGGTTGAGGAGGGCGATCCGCGCCCCGGTTCCGGCGGCGTTGCCGGCGCTCGCGACGGAGTCGAGGGCGCAGTCGGGGATCATGCCCAGCGCCATCGCGTAGAGCGGGTCGATCTGCGCCCCGAAGGCGCCAGCGAGAGTGATCCGTTGGGGCGGCGCCCCGCGGCGGGCGATCAGGAGCTTCGCGCCGGCGTAGAGCGCCGCCTTGGCGAGTTGGATCGCGCGCACGTCGGCCTGATGAATGACGAGCCGCGGCGGCCCCTCGTTCATGACGTAGGCGAAGGCGCGGCCGGTCGGCTCGATGCGCGGAGTCCGCGCGGCCAGCGCTCCGTCGATGACGCCGTCGGGCGTGATGACCCCGGCCAGATAGAGTTCCGCGATCGCCTCGATGATTCCCGAGCCGCAGACGCCGGTGACGCCGAGGCGCTGGGTCGCCTCGGCGAAGCCCGGCGCGTCCGACCAGAGGTCGCAGCCGATCACCTTGAAGCGGGGCTCGAGCGTCTCCCGGTCGATGCGCACCCGCTCGATCGCGCCGGGGGCGGCGCGCTGGCCGCAGGAGATCTGCGCGCCCTCGAAGGCCGGCCCTGTCGGCGACGAGGCGGCGATGAGCCGTTCGCGCTTGCCGAATACGATCTCGGCGTTGGTGCCGACGTCGACGATCAGCCGCAGTTCGTCGCCAAGATCGGGCGCCTCGGCCAGCACGACGCCCGCCGTGTCCGCGCCGACATGGCCGGCGATGCAGGGCAGGGCATAGACATATGGCGCCGGGCGCGATCGCGAGGCCGAGGTCGCGGGCCTTGACCTCCTGGGCTCCGTCGATCGCCAGCGCAAAGGGCGCGCTTCCGAGCTCGGTCGGATCGAGCCCGAGCGCCAGATGGTGCATGATCGGATTGCCGACCAGCGTGACCTCGACGATCTCCTCTCGGGAAACCCTGGCCTCCGACGCCGCTTGGCGAATCAGCGCGTCGACGGCCTCGCGCACGACGCGCGTCATCTCCGCGGCGCCGTCCGAGTGCATCATCGCATAGGACACGCGGCTCATAAGGTCCTCGCCGAAGCGGATCTGCGGGTTCATCGCACCGACCGAGGCGAGGACCGCGCCGCTCGAAAGATCGCAGAGATAGGCGGCGATGGTGGTCGAGCCGATGTCGACCGCGACTCCATAGGCGTTCACGGCGAAGCCCGGTGATATTGCGACGATCTCCTGCGCGTTGCGCAAGGCGACCGTTACGGTCCAGCCGCCGGCGCGCAAGGCGGCCTGCAGGGTTTTCAGGACGGCAAGATCGGCGGTCGCGCCGGCCACGCCCCATTGCTCGGAGAGCGCCTCCTGCAAGCGCCGGAAGTCGCTCGCGGGCTCGCGCATGTCCGGCTCGCGGACCGCCACCGTATGCAGACGCACGACGGGATCGATGACGATCGCCCGCTCCTCCGCTGGCTTCCGCACCACCTGACGATGGACCTGGCTCTCGGGCGGCACATCGACGACGAGGTCGCCGCAGATCTGCGCCTGGCAGCCGAGCCGCCGCACGGGCGGGAAGGCGCCGCGCTTATCGACGAAGCGTTGCTCGACCTTGCTCCACAGACTCACGTGGTCGGCGCGGGAACTCGAGCGCGTGCTTGGCGAATGACCCTTCGGCGATGTCGACCTGGCAACGGCCGCAGACACCGCGCCCGCCGCAGACCGAATCGAGATCGACCCCGAGCCGTCGGGCCGCGTCGAGCAGGCTCGTTCCCTCGGCGAACGCGCCGCGCTTGCCCGATGGGGTGAAGACGACGCGGCGATCCGTCACGACGAACTCATGTCCGGGCGGCGTCGCGCGTCGTCGGGTCCAGGAATGCGGCAATTCCGTCGAGCCCGGTGAAGCGCCGCTCGTAGGCGAGGCCGAGGCGGTCGGCGGCGGCGCGCGCACTCGCCGTTGTTTCCGGATCGTCGAATTGCGCCAGATGCACGACGCGCCGGTAGGCGCCGAAATAGGCGTCGCGCAAATGCGGAAACCGGTCGAGGCCGAGACCGCGAATCACCAGCGCGTCGAAATGGCGGACGAGAAAGTCGGTGAGGTAGAAGGTTCCCGGCTCCTCCTCGGCGAGCGCAGCGAACGCCTGTTCGCCGGCGTAGAAGGCGTAGCAATGGGCGCCGGCGATGCGCGCGACGCCTTCCTCCTCGAGCACGCGGTCGAGCGCGCCGCCGGTCCCGCAGTCGCCGTAGAGGCACAGGATCTCGTCGTAGGCGGCGCGATTGGCGCGGATCTTCGTCCGCATCGCCTCGGGGATTCGCTCCGGCCGGTTGTGCAGGCTCGCCGGCAGACAGGCGACGTCGAGCCAGTCGAGATGAAGCGCCAGGACCTCGCGCGCGAGCGCCCCGCAGGCGATCACCAGCACCTTGCGCAGGGACGTCGTCTGGCGGGGGGAGCCCGTCTCGGCGTGAACGCTACGAGATGCGAGGGTCATGCCGCCGCCGAGAAGTAGGCTTTGAAGCCTTCGAATATGCCGCCGTAAATCGCCTTGTAGCGCGCCGCGGCGGCCGATGCTTCCGCGTCGGAGTCGAACCATGACAGGATGTGAAGTCGCGATCGACGCTCGTCAAGCTCGTCGACATAGCTGCTCGCGATGTATCCGGTAGTCCCGAACGTATCCGTCTTGCGATAGTATAAGCGCTTCTTCTCGTCGTTTTGGTAGAAGAGCTCTTCTTCGACCTTGGCGCCCGACGACAAGATCATCCGCCTCGTGCGAGGTACTTTGCCGGCTTCGCCAATCAGTTCGCATCCGACGAGCAGCCCGAGAGCGCCGCCGCGCTTGGCGCTGAGACTCCAGCGCAGCATGCCCGCCCAGTCCGTCAGAAGGGCCCAGACTTCAGCTGCCGAAGCCGGGATGTCCTCAGACTTGTGAAGCTCCACTCTTTGCTCGCGCATGGCGTTTGCGCTCCTCGACCGTCTTGGTGTTGCGATCGAGCCCCGCGATCGTTTCCGACCGCGAAGCCGACCAAGTCTAAACCTGCTCCCGCGCCATAGCCGAGCCCTGCCGGCGGGCCAGCAGCGCCCTAGCGGTTTCGACCGTCGCGGCCGCGTCGCGGCAATAGGCGTCGGCGCCGACGGCCTCGGCGAACGCCTCGTTGAGTGGCGCGCCGCCGACCAGGACGATGTGATCGTTGCGGATGCCCTTGGTCTTCATCGCTTCGATCACGACCTTCATGTAGGGCATGGTGGTGGTCAAGAGCGCCGACATGCCGATGATCTCCGGCTGATGGGTCTCGATCGCCTCGAGGTATTTTTCGACCCCGTTGTTGACGCCGAGGTCGATGACTTCGAAGCCTGCGCCCTCCATCATCATGCCGACGAGGTTCTTGCCGATGTCGTGGATGTCGCCCTTGACCGTGCCGATCACCATCTTGCCCATGCGCGGGGCGCCGGTTGCGGCGAGCAGCGGCCGCAGAATCGCCATACCCGCCTTCATGGCGTTGGCCGACATCAGCACCTCGGGCACGAACAGGATGCCGTCGCGAAAGTCGATCCCGACGATCCGCATGCCTTCGACCAGCGCCTGGGTCAAGACGTCGTAAGGCGCCCAGCCACGCTCGAGCAGGATGTTGACGCCCTCCTCGACCTCTTCTTTGAGGCCGTCGTAAAGATCGTCGTGCATCTGGCCGACAAGGTCGCTGTCGGCGAGCGTGCGCAGGTCGAGGTCGTCGTCCGCCATCGGGCTCCAGATGGATTTGACGGCGGGGGGCCGTCGAGGTTTGGCGGGCGGGGTCGCGGCGAACGCCCGCTGCCATTAATCTTATCCGCTGCGGGACGGGGCGCGCCAAACACAATTATCGCGGCCCGGCGTTCAATTTTGTTGTCCGGCGTTTATTCCGGAGAAGCCGGACACGCGCCCGCACCGGCGTCGAGCCCGAGCCGCCGCTTGGTTTTCAACCGCCGCGGATTCCTCGTCGCGTGGATGCGGCCCCACGTCGCTTTGGAAAAGGGGGATCTGCTGCTTGTCCGGGACGGCGCGGTGCGGGATATTCGCGGCGCTTTATGAGCGCGATTCGGGCCCGCTGACTGCGCGGGCCGTGAGGCGCGCGATCCGTTGAATTCGTATCTCTGTCCACACGAGGTCCGCCATGCCGTCAAAAAACCTTCAGCGCCGACACGCCAAGGCCGTGCATCGAAAAAGGGTCCTGCAGGAGCGACGCCGGCTCGACACGGCGGTCGTTAACAGGTCATTGGCGCATGACGTGCGCCGTGCGAGCGCCGCGCCGATTCACGCCTGCTTGGTGCAGGACAGCATCTTCGAGTCCGGCGTTGGAATGGTGTTCCTGATCCGCAAGACTGGCATGCGCAGCTTTGCCGTGGGCGGATTTCTGGTGGACGCCTACTGTCTTGGCGTCAAGGACGCCCTGTTCCGTGAAGTCGACGAGGAGAAGCTGGGCATGCTTCTCGACGGCGTCGAGGCGACCGCTCCGCTCGTCCCTGCCGACCCCGCTTACGCGCGAAAGCTGGTGCGCGACGCGGCCGCCTATGCGGACTCACTCGGACTGCCGCCTCACGCCGACTTTGCGGCGGTGGAGCCGCTGTTCGGCGACGTCGCCGCGGACGCGTGCGACGTGCAGTTCCAGTTCGGCTACGAGGGGGGGCCGCTTTACCTGCCGGGGCCGACCGAGTCTCCGACCCAGATCCGGCGGCGGTTCGAGGGCCTGCGCCGAAAGCTCGGAGCCGACGGCTTTCACTTCATGATGCCTGTGGATGCGCTCGACGCTCTGGAGGATGCGGGCGAGCAGGATGACGACGTCGACGGCGGTTATGATCCTGCCGTCGCTCCCGATCCGGCGGAATGGCTTGCGCTGGACGAGGACGAGCGCATCGAACGTGTGAAGGTCTATCATCGCCGCGCCGACCCTTCGCTCGTAAAGCCGGAGTTGCACGCCATTATTCACATGGTGATCGAGAACCAGGTCGCTTTGGGGGACGGACTGCCGGTGCGAAGGACGTTGGAACGGCTCGCGGCGGAAGGCCTGAGCCGACACGAGGCCGTCCATGCGGTGGGCTCATTGCTCTCGGGACAGCTTTTCGGAGCCTTCAACGACGAGACGGCGAAGACCTTTCCGGTCGACGATTACAAGCGCGCGGTCGAAGGCCTCACCGCCGACGGATGGCGCCGTCAGTTTGCGGAGGACGAGAGCTGAACCGGCCTGCGGGGCGCCGAGGGTCGCAGCAGATTGCCCTTCCCGTGGGACCAAGTCCTTCCAGGGGCGCGACTCACGGTAATCCTTGAAACAGCCTCTCACGAGCGCGACGCGACGTAGACGACGTCGGGCTCGCCTCTGGGCACAGGAACGGCGACAACCTCGACCTTGTCGAACGCGAGCCGCAACTTTTCCTCAAAGCCCTGTGCCGCCGCGGCGCTCCAGACGGTCACGGTCCCGCCGGGCTCGATGCGGCGGCGCAACAGGGCGAGGCCCTCGTTCGAATAAAGCGCTCCGTTGGCGTCGGCGACCGTCCACGCCGGACCGTTGTCAATGTCCAGGCAAATCGCGTCGTACGGTTCCCCGTCGCGCTCGAGCCAGGCGATGAGGTCGTCGTTGACGACCTCGACTCTCGGGTCGGCAAGCGCGCCGCCCGAGCAGGACGCCAGCCAGGTCCGATTCCACGCGATGATGTGCGGCTCGATCTCGACCACCGTGGCGCGTGCGACGAGGTCCGAGCGCAACGCTTCGGCGAGCGAGAAGCCGACGCCGAGGCCGCCGATCAGCAGGCGCGAGCGACGACGGCGGTCGCGAAGCGCGAGTTGGACGAGCCGCCGCTCCGAGCAGCCGTTGCGCGTATCCATCAGGAACACGCCGTTGCTGATGATCTCGTAATGGTCGCCGACGGCGCGAAGCGCCAGCTCGCCCTGACGGCCCTGCGCCTGCGCAACGATTGTCGATGTCTCGGTCATCGCGGCATAAAGTTGACGGACCTTGTCTCGAAACGCTCTCGAAGCGTTGTAGACGCGGTCAATAGGACGCCCGTCTTCCGACTGGCTATGGACCGCGTCGCCGCGCTCAACGAGCGCGGCTACAGTCGCGCCGGTCCATGCCGTCAAGCAAACGCGCTGAGGCGCCTGCGGTGCTCCGCGACCGGGATCATCCGGCGGACGCGCTTCACCTGCGCCGGGTCGATGCGGGCGGAGACGATTCCGGTCCCGTCCGAAGCCTTCGCCACGACATGTCCCCACGGGTCGGCGACCAGCGAATGCCCATAGGTGTGGCGCTGCTCGTTGCCGACGGTGAACGAGCCGGTCTGGGCGCTTGCGCAGACGTAAGATCCGGTCTCGATCGCCCGGGCGCGCAAGAGCACCTCCCAATGGTCCTTGCCGGTCTGGAGCGTGAAGGCGGCGGGCAGCGCGATGAGCTCGGCGCCCTTCTCGGCGAGCGCCTGGAAAAGGTCGGGAAAGCGCAGATCGTAGCAGATCGAGCAGCCGACGGTGACGCCCTCGCAATCATAGGTGACGACCCGGTCGCCCGGCTTTACCGTCTGGCTCTCCTTGTAGGACAAGCCGTCGGGCGTGGTGACGTCGAAGAGATGGATCTTGCGGTAGCGGGCGATCTCCGCGCCTTCGCGGTTGAAGACGACCGAGGTGTTGTGGATGCGCTCCTCGCCCTCGATCCTTTCCATGATCGAGCCGGCGTGGACGAAGATGCGATGCTTGATCGCCTGGGCGCGCGCCATGGCGTAGGCCGGCCCGCCGGGAAAAGTCTCGGCATTGGCGAGCTTGTCGGCTTTGGAGCCGCCCGCCCAATCGAAAAACTCCGGCAGGAGCGCCCAGTCCGGCCGCTCCTCGCGGACCGCGCGCTCGATCAGCGCCTCCGCCGCCGCGATGTTGGCGGCCTTGTCGCTGATCGAGTTCATCTGAATGATCGAGACTTTCATCGGCGTCGCGCTCCGGGACCGCCCCTCGAATGTGGTCGGCCCGGGCCTAAGCGTCAACCGCGCACGAACGCGGCGAAGGCCTTGAGCTGGTCGGCGAGAAAGCCGCGGGTGGCAGGATCGGTGATTTCGCCGGTCGCGGCGTCGATCTTCTGGTTGACCTGATGAATGATGACCTCGGGCTTGTTGAGCGCCCGCGCGTCGAGGAAGACGAAGATATGGCGCAGGTGAAGCTGCGCCCTCAAGCCGCCCCAAAGGCTGGGGGAAGCGCTCTGGATCGCCACAGGCTTGCCGGCGCAGGGCTGGTTGGGCAGGCGCGACAGCCAATCGATGGCGTTCTTCAGCACGCCGGGGATGGAATGATTGTACTCCGGCGTCACGAAAATCATGCCGTCCGCAGCGCGGATCGCCTCGGCCATCGCCGTCACGGCGGGAGGGAAGCCCTTTTCTTCCTGCACGTCGTAGTTGTAGAGCGGAAAATCGCCGACCGAGCCGAGCGGCTCGACCGTGACGCCGTCGGGCGCGAGCGCCGGCAGGGCGCGGGCGATCGCCGCGTTATAGGATCCCTTGCGCAGGCTCCCGACCATGACGACGAAGCGAACCGGCTTGTCCTGAGCCATCGGCTATCCCCCATCTACGATTGTCGTCATGATCGGGACTGTTCGTGGCCGGAGTTTGGCCTTGCCCGCGGGCTTGCTAGGATCGCGGCGAATCGAAAGCTTACGGGAGGAACTCCATGATCACACCGTCCGATCTCTATTCCGTCCGCGGCCGCACCGCGCTGGTGACCGGGGGCGCGACCGGCCTCGGCCGGGTCTGCGCCGAGGCGCTGCTCGCCGCGGGCGCGCGCGTGCTGATCGCCTCCCGCAAGGCCGAGGCCTGCGAGGCGGCGGCGGCGGAACTCTCGGCGATCGGTCCCTGCGAGGGCTTTGGCGGCACCGTCGCGACCGAGGCGGGCGTGGCCGAGCTCGCCGCCGAGACGCGCCGGCGCACCGACGCGCTGCACATCCTCATCAACAACGCCGGCATGACCTGGGGCGCGCCGTTCGAGGCGTTTCCGTGGAAGGCGTTCGACCGGATCCTGAGCGTCAATGTGAGCGGGCTGTTCGCGCTCACCCGCGAGCTTGCGCCGATGCTGTTCGCCTCGGCGACCGAAGAGCAGCCGTCCAACGTCGTCAACTTCGGCTCGGTGATGGGGACGATCACGCAGTCGGAGACCGCCTATTCCTACGCCGCCTCCAAGGCGGCGGTGCATCACCTGACCCGCATCCTCGCGGCCGAATTCGCCGGCCGGCAGGTCACGGTGAACGCCATCGCGCCGGGGCCGTTCCCGACCAACATGACGAAGTTCGCCCTCGGCGACGAGAAGGGCGCCGAGCGCGGCGCGAGCGTCGTCCCGATGCTTCGGCTCGGCCGGCCGGAGGATATCGCCGGCGCCATCCTGTTCCTGACCGGGCGCGGCGGCGCCTACACGACGGGGGCGATCCTGCCGGTTGACGGCGGCCTCAGCGTCGCAGCGGCGCCGGCGATGTTCGGAGACGACCAATGACGACATGGACCGAAGCCGGCACGCTCGAGCCTTCGGAGCTGCACCAGAACGTCGGCGAGACCTTCGTCTCGCACTGGTTCGTGGTCGACCAGGACCGCATCGACGCCTTCGCCAAGGTGACCGAGGACGAGCAGTTCATCCACGTCGACCCCGTTGAGGCCAGCGCGACGCCCTTTGGAGGAACGGTGGCGCACGGGTTCCTGACCCTGTCGATGCTGTCGCCGATGGCCTACAGCACGCTGCCCAAGGTCAAGGGCGCGGCGATGGGGATCAACTACGGCTTCGACCGGGTGCGGTTCCTCCATCCCGTGCGTTCGGGCAGCCGGGTGCGCGCCCATTTCCTCTTGACCGCCGTCCTCAAGCGCTCGGAGCGCGAATGGCAGCTCGTCTACGACGTCAGCGTCGAGATCGAAGGCCTGCACAAGCCGGCGCTGGCGGCGATATGGCTGACGATGCAGGTGGTGGGATAACGACTGGACAGCCGACACAGAGCCCCCCATGGGCGCCCTCCGGTGATCGCCCAGGCTCCGGCCGGCGACCGCCGCCCGGAAATTTGGCGCCCGGGGCGTCCGTTCTTCCCGCGATCCCCGGGTCGAGAGCCCAGGGAGGGCGAGGGGGTTCTGCGCCGTCGGCTTGGCTCGATCTCGCCGGGCGCGGAATCAACCTTTTCAAGGGTTTGCAGCAGAATTTCCGGGCGATCCTCAGCCGCCACGGCGGCGGACGGGCGCTCGCCGCCCTGATGCTGAGCAGCGACGCGAAGCGTCGCATCTCGAAGCAGGGTCCAGCCGATCGCAACGGTCGAAAATTGCGGGTCGGGCGCAATCCGGGGCGCGGAATCAACCTTTTCAATGGTTTGCGCCGGAATTTCCGGGCGATTGTCAGCCGGCGGCGCGTCTCGCCGGACCTTGTCAAGGGCGGCCGCGCGGGTCCCGGGTTGCGCCGCATCCGCGCCGCCGATGGTTTCGGGGGGCGTCGAAACGCCGGGCGCGGAATCAACCTTTTCAATGGTTTGCAGCAGAATTTCCGGGCGATTGTCAGCCGCCGCGGCGGCTGACAGGCGCTCGCCACCCTCATGCTGAGGAGCGACGCAAAGCGTCGCGTCTCGAAGCAGGTTCCAGCCGGTCGCAACGGTCGAAAATTGCGGGTCCAGCGCAATCCCGGGCGCGGAATCAACCTTTTCAACGGTTTGCAGCGGAAATTCCGGGCGACCGTAACGCTCAGCGTGGCCGCCGTTCGCCCCTGCCGCTTCGTCCCGAGGAGCGGCGCCGCAGGCGTCGCGTCTCGAAGGACGCTCCAGCGGGCACGACGACGCCTCCTGGAGCGTCCTTCGAGACGCCCGCTTCGCGGGCTCCTCAAGATGAGGTCGTGGCGCGGCCGTCCATCCAATCTCTCCACCGTCTCGCGCCGCAAGCTCGACGGCGCCGAACAACGTCCCGCCATAGGCCGTGGCCCCTCCGGCGGGCGCCCCGGAACACGCCGGCTCGGAGCGGCGACGCTCGGCGGCGACAAAAGCCCCATGATAGCGGTCGAGCTCGCGGACGATTGTCGCCACCCGGTCGACCGCCTCGAGGTTCATCCCCGTCATCGCGAAGGCGACGAGCGGCGCCTCGTAGAGACGGCCGACCTGGATCGCTGCGAACGGCTTGGCCGGATGCGGCATGGGGCGAGCCCCCGGATCCCAGTCCGGGGGGTCGCAGCCGATGGCGCGCATCCGCCGCTCGCTTAACCCCACCCGCGCCCCGATCTTAAGCGACCGACACGCCGCGGTTCAGATAATCGACCATCAGGTGCTCGCGCTTGAATTTCACATGGCGCGCAGGTTCGTTGACGGATGGAGGGCGCGGTTGGCTGAGCGGTTTCGAGACAAGCGGACACGGGGCGGCGTTCTCCTTCGCCAGGAGCATGAGAACAAAAGCAGAACACAGCTTCGCCCCTATGTCAAGAAATTGTTGCGTTTTCTGTTGGGCGGCGGCTGGAGACAGCGGGGATCGTCGCCCTCGCGGGCCAGCGGCGCCTGCGAGTTGGTCGGACCGACGGCGGGCCGCGTCGAAGACATCGGGTCATCAAGCAGATGTCGCTATATTCCACACTATTCGCCGGATGCTTTGAGCGCGGTGGCGAGCGAAGCTTGGCCGCCGGGCGAGAGCAAGGCTCACCGCTCACGAAGGGCCATCCTGTCGCTTAGCCCTCGCCAGGCAAAGGCCGCTGCGGTAAAGTTTGCATCGCACGCGACTCGTTCGAAACGTGACCGAATCCCAGGTCTTCGAAATGTCTTTCACGGCTGCTGAGAAACTGCAAATCGAGATGCTATGCGATCTCGCAAGGCCGGTCGGTAAGAGGCAATTGGACCTCGAATTCATTTCGAGGGCGGTCGCAAGCGGAGATATTTGGGCGTTGAGCAAGCGATACGAGGGGCTTGAACTTAACGTTCCGCTTCCTGCCGAAGTCACGCTTGTCATGGAAGTATTTGACATGTGGCGCCGCATCGAGGAATCGTTTTTAGAACTACCGGCAAATGAAAGGACCAGGATCAATACGGAGTCATATTACACTGGCGCTCCCCATTTCTCCGGGTTCAGCGGCGCAGACGAAACTCACTTGATAAGGATCGCTTATATACTTGTCGACGATATTGGCGCTTATCCAGGGTTTAAGGGCAGAGAGTTGAATTCCCATTTTCCGGCCATTGCTGGCTATAAACGCATGCTTGCGGTTTGGCAGTCTATTTGGGAACGGAAGCTCGAGGCGATGGGCCCGTATGAACTCAGTGCGGATGAATTGATCCTTATCCTTCGAGAGCATGTCCATCCGGATCATCGGGAACCGCAGCCGCAGGGTGGCTGGACCTTCGACCGGTCCAAGTTCAAGCCCTAGCCCAACTTCCGCGATTTTCTAAGCAGAGTCCTTTTATTTCAATAAGATAGGACATTTGTTAGTCACTATGAACTGGGGTCCGTCTCTGTAATGGCCCTCTACCCTCGAATCGCCTTGCAGATGTTAACCCACTAACAATCACAGAAGCGCCTTGAATACAACGTTTACGCGTACATTTTAGTCACTATTTTCTAACTTCGCGCTACGCATCCCACGCACATCAAGTATTTCCAATGACTTAATCTTCCTTGCGAGGTCGCCGGGCTGAAAAATCAGTCGCCCACTGCGGAAGTTGGGCTAGAGGGCGGCATCGGCCCCGAGGCCATGCGTCGTCGGCCGCGAGGCCGGGGCCAAGCGACGGCAGGGGCGCCTATAGGCCAGCCATTGACAGCCGGGGCGTCTCCCCTCCGCACGCCGCCGGTCAACCTCGCTATGTGCAGCGGATGCCGAAAGGCGACCGGACGGCCGCCGTGGCGCGTGCGTCAAAATGACCGATTGATTAACTGCGGGTTGTATCAATGATTGGGCCACAACCTGGCCGGGGACGGAAAGGACACGATCGACGCTTCCACAGCTTCCGAGTGTTGGCGTATTGGGACTCAGATCGATCGCACTGAGGTGTAGACAGACCGTGAAGACGCCGCGTTATCCAAAACAAAACCGCAACAAAAGCGTACAACCAAAAGGTTTGCCATAATCAGATATGATGTCGGAGGAATACCATGAGCTTCCTAACCTTCTTACTCTCGGTCTCGCTCGGCATGTTTATCAGTGTCGCGGTGGGATTTATACTTCAGTTCTCCTGGTATGAGCGCAAATTCACACTGCTTTCGAATCCCATTAGCCGACGCGCGACGGCGATTAGGTCCGAACGTGACGACGTCCCGCCATTACAAAGCGACTTATTCTGGTAAAAGAAACACTTCCCGGAGAATGTTGCGCGAGAGACAACTCTGTCGTCCGCCATCTAGTCTAGTCAAGCGAATTCCAGCGACGCTTGCTTTGATTCCCATTTTCGCCAGCTGCTCCTGCAGCCGACGTAGGCGACGCCGTGCAAGGTTCGGAAATAAGCAAGTATCGCCGCTTTTCGTGCAGCCGCTTTTCGGCTCCCAGCGCGAGTTCGACCTGATGACAGCCGGAGTCGTCAGTCCCGGACAGGCTCCGGCCGGGAGCATGACGGGCGCTGGCTAGAGCCTCTGCTCGCCGGCCGCCGCCGCCACGCCTGCCTTAGGGGAGTTCTAAGCGGGCTCTGGCGGCGGTAGCGTAGGTATTCGGCTCTACTTCTTCACCAGCGGGCAGGCCGTCGCTGGTGTACATGTCGTCGACCTTGGGGTCTTCGCCCGGGGGCAGGCTCTTCCCCAGCTGAGCTGGGGAAGGATAGCGCCGCGCGCTATTCGAACGTGGCGCCCAGCCCCTCCATCGCGGAGCGGAAGGTCGGAAAGCTGGTGGCGATCATGGCGTCGTCGTCGACCGTCATCGGTTCTCGGCTCGCAAGCCCCATGACCAAGAAGCTCATGGCGATGCGGTGGTCCATGTGGGTGGCGACCAGGCCGCCGCCCTTCGGGGCGCCGGCGCCCTCGACGATCAGATCGTCGCCCTCGATCGCATGGGCGACGCCGGCGGCGGCGAGGCCGGCGGCGACCGCGGCGAGCCGGTCGCTCTCCTTGACCCGGAGCTCATGCAGGCCGCGCATGCGCGTCGTCCCGGCGGCGAAGGCCGCGGCGACGGCGAGGACCGGGTATTCGTCGATCATCGAGGGGGCGCGGGCGGCGGGGACGTCGACGCCGCTCAGCGCGCTCGCCCGGACGCGCAAATCGGCGACCTCCTCGCCGCCTTCGACGCGCCGGTCGAGGAGGGCGATGTCGGCCCCCATCTCGAGGAGCGTCGTCAAGAGCCCGGAGCGCAACGGGTTCGTCATGACGCCCTCGACCACGATGTCCGAATCGGGCACGACCAGCGCCGCCACGATCGGGAACGCCGCCGACGACGGATCGGCCGGCACGACGACCGGACGGGCCTTGAGTTCCGGCCGGCCGACGAGGTCGATCCGGCGGCCGTCGCCCTCCGGCGTGACCGTCACCTCGGCGCCGAAATGGGCGAGCATCTTCTCGGTGTGGTCGCGCGAGGCCTCGGCCTCGATCACGGTCGTCACCCCGCGCGCGTTGAGGCCGGCGATGAGGACGGCCGATTTGATCTGCGCCGAGGCGACCGGCGTGCGGTAGAGGATCGGGGCCGGGTCGCGCGCGCCCTTGAGAGTGATCGGGCAGCGGCCGCCCCCGGCCTCGGCGAGGACCTCGGCGCCCATCAGCTTCAGGGGCTCGAGGATCCGGTTCATCGGCCGCTTGCGCAGCGAGGCGTCGCCGTCGAAGGTCGCCGTGATCCCGTGCCCGCCGACGACGCCCATCGTCAGCCGCGAGCCGGTGCCGGCGTTGCCGAAGTCGAGCGTGTCGCGCGGCGGAACGAGCGCGCCGAGGCCCGGCCCGCGAATGCGCCAGCGCCCCGCAGCCAGCCGCTCGACCGACGCGCCGAGGGCCGCGCAGGCCTGACCGGTGCGCAACACGTCGTCGCCTTCGAGCAGGCCTTCGACCAACGTCTCGCCACAGGCGATGAGGCCGAACAGAAAGGCGCGGTGCGAGATCGACTTGTCGCCGGGCGGGCGGAACCTCCCGCGGAGCGCTGGGCTCAGCAAGGCGCTAAGCGGCGTTGCGGCGGGGCGATGGGGAGCGGACACGCGGGGACCCGGTTCTCATGACACAAGGGGCCGCTCGTATCATCGGCCCGGACCCCAGTCGAGGGCGGCGAAATCGCATTGACAGGGTTGCCCGACCTGTCTAACCGGAGCCTCCGCAAAACCGCCCTTGCAACGACAGGAAAACCATTGGCCAAACCCGAACTCGGAGCCAAACGCCAGTGCCAGGCGTGCGGCGCCAAATTCTTCGACCTCAACAAGGATCCGATCGTCTGCCCGAAATGCGGCACGGTCTTCCAGGGGGCGGCGGCGGCCGTGCGCGCCCGCCCGGCAGCCAAGGAAGACGAAGAGGACACCGAGATGGTCGCCCCGGCGGGCGTCGACATCGTGTCGCTCGACGAGGTCGAGGCGAGCGAGGAGAAGGTCGCCGAGACGGCGGTCGAGGACATCGACGTCGAGGACGACGCCGCCGAAGTCGAGGACAATTCCTTCCTCGAGGAGGAGGAAGAGGACGACGACGACGTCACCAACCTGATCGACGGCGACATCGCGCCGGACGAGGAGGGGTGATTTCGGGCGTCGCCTGGGGACGCTCGACTGAAGGCGACGGTTTTGCGACAGGCGTCGCTTTTTTCATGCGATGGGCCTTGTGGCCGACGAAGCTTTGCGGTTATACCGCCGCCCGCGCTCGGAACTCGGCGCTTCGCCCCAAACGAAGCGCCCCCGCGCGGGACCATGGAAACGGCATCATGGAAAATGGGGCCATAGCTCAGTTGGGAGAGCGCTTCAATGGCATTGAAGAGGTCGTCGGTTCGAATTCCGTCTGGCTCCACCATCCCCCGCGCCGCCGATGCCGACGCGCCGTGATCCGATCTAGGAAGCGGCGACGGCCCTGGCCGGGGTGGGGTGAGCGCGCGACAGCAAATAGAAAGCGGCGACGTGCGTGATCATGAGGATGGGCACGTAGAGGATGGGAATCGCATAGGCGGCGCCCAACTGCCCCGCCACCGCGGGAAGGCCGAGTTGGTTCCCGTGATAGTAATCGACGATAATGTCGATGGCGCCCACGAGATTGAAGGCGACGACGAACGCCCAAAAGGCCGAACGTATTCGTACCGTGAGAAGCGCCAGCATCGCCAGCAATCCGGTGGCGAAGTCGCCGTAGGCGGCAAATACGGCGAAGCCCGCGGGCAGGTTTGGGCCGACGACGCCGGGAACGATGAAGACAAGCCCGAAGAAGCGGAAGCTGTGCAGCGTAGCGATGGCGCGCTGCGCCTCGACCGGGCCCAGCGACTTGAGCCACGGCCAGACATACGCGTTAAAGCAAAGCAGCCACGGGACGTAACCCAGGACGAGATGGATCTGGAAGACAGTCGCCGTCGACATTTGATGGTCCTCGTCAGGCGTCGATGGGCACGGCCTCGAACACGGCGGCCAGGACGCCGAGCCGGCCTTCCACGAGATTTCGGCCCAGATTGGCGGCAAGCTCAGCGAAGCCCGGCCCCATCACCGTGCCGAGATTTGGCGACGGCGGCGGCCCGGACGCGCGCAGTTCAGCAATCCACGCCTTGGCGGCCCCGGTGTCGTCTTGCCATGCCAGCGTCGCGGAAACCGGCGGGTTCGATCGCCTCGCGCGTCGCGGCGGCGGTCAGGAGAAAGCTCGTCGCCGGCGTTCGCGCCCAGGGGACGGGATAGTGCGGCTCGCCGCCGATCGAAACGACGTCGAAGGTCGCAAATCTGCCGCCCGGCTTCAGGACGCGCCGGATCTCGCGGTAGAGCCCGGCCCGGTCGGAGATGTTCATCGCCACATGCTGCAGCAGCGCCACATCGAAACGCCCGTCACCAAACGGAAGCTGCAGCGCGCTGGCGGTCTCAAACGACACATGCTCGCTCTGCCCCGTGCGCCCGGTCAGGTAGCGGGCGGCCTCGACGAAGGGCTCGCTGAGGTCGACGCCCGTCACCCGGCAGCCATAGGTCTGGGCCAGATAGCGCGCCGGCCCGCCAACGCCCGAGCCGACATCGAGAACCGTCATGTCGGCGGCGATCCCAGCGAGCCTGGCAAGCTCGGCGGTCGCGGCGAGCCCACGGGTGTGAAACTGGTCAAGGGCGCTCAGTTGCTCGGGCGCGAGCCGCTGATCCTCCGGGCCGAAGGCGGCGAGCGCGGTCTTTAGCCGCGCGGCAAGGCCGATCGCGCGATAGTGGTCACGCACGCCATCTAGGACATCGGTCATGGCAAGGTTCCTCTTAGCCTTCAGGGTGTCGTCGGGAATCGCGCCTACAAGCTGCGAAGGAAGTCGATCATCGCGGCGCTGACCTCCGGCGCACGTTCCTGCTGGGTCCAATGACCACAGCCCGGCAGCATGATCGGGGGCCGGAGCTTGGGGACCAGCGCCGACTGCTTCGCGATGTCCCGGGAGAAAACCGCGACGACAAAATCGCGCTCGCCCGCCATGTACAGCGCGGGAACGGTCACCGCCGCTCCGGCGAAGGGCGCCATCAACTCCCAGCCGCGATCGATGTTGCGCCACCAGGCGAGCGGCCCATGGAATCCGCTCCGCGTGAATTCCGCGACATAAACGTCGATGTCGGATTCCGTGACCCAAGGGGGCAAGGACGGCGGATCGATCAAGGAACCACCCTTCCGGGGCAGCATCCCGGCGGCAAACCATCCGCCGCCCGCGGACGGCGGCCTGTCGCCCGAGAGCATGGTGAACTGGGAACGGAAGGTGAGACGCAGGTCGCGTCCGAGCGCCGCCTCAGCCTCGGGGGTCTGGAAGAAGAGCTGGTAGAACACCGCATTCTCGGTCCGCGGCATGAGCGTCGTCGGCGGCCCCGAGTCGCCAAACCCCCGCGAGCGGAACGGCGGGCTGAGCGCGATGACGGCCCGGAAGATGTCGGGGCGCAGAAGCGCCGTTTGCCACGCGATCGCGGCGCCGATGTCGTGGCCGGCGATCACTGCTTGCTTGGCGCCGAGAGCATCGACGAGACCGACGACGTCGCCGATGTCATCGAGAATCGTATACTTCTCCTCTTCCTCCGGACGGTCGCTTTGCCCATAGCCGCGCAAGTCAGGAGCCACCGCGCGAAACCCCGCCTTCGCCAACGCCGGGAGTTGATGCCGCCAGGAATACCAGCATTCGGGAAAGCCGTGGCAGAGGATGACGAGCGGACCTTCGCCCTGCTCGGCCACGTGCAAGCGGACGCCGTTCGTCTCGATCATGCGATGCGTCGCCTCGGTCGTCGCCGAATCCACCCAGGATGCCGGCTCAGGGCCAGCCCCATCGGGTTCGGCGGCCTTGGACGGCTCCGCCAAAGCAGCGCCGACGGTGAGCGCGGCCCCCGCCCGGAGCATGTCGCGTCGGGATAAGGTCGCGTGTCGCATTGCGTTGCTCCCTTGGTTGTCGCGCATGTGGGGCCTTGACATCACCGCGACCCCTGATTTGCGAGGTGACACCGGATTGCAGGCCAGATGTACGGCTGCTTCCCGCAGGCGCCCAGCCGCGATAATGTCGATGGGGCATGAAGCAGAGCTTCACAGTCCGGCAAGGCGCGCTCGACGGCGTGGAGGCGTTCCTCAGCGTTGCCCGGCGCCGCAGCTTTCGCAGAGCGGCGGCGGAACTCGGGGTGACTCCGTCGGCGATCAGCCAGGCCGTGCGGACGCTCGAGGCGCGCGTCGGCGCAGCGCTCTTCCTGCGCACGACGCGCAGCGTCGGCCTGACGGAGGCCGGCGAACGATTTCTTTCGCGCGCCAGGCCCGCCTTCGAGGAGCTCGTCGCCGCGAGCCAGGACGCGCGTGATCTCGGACAGCGGCCGGCCGGGCTGTTGCGCCTCACGGCGCCGCGGGCGGTGGTGCCGATCCTGCTGCAGCCGCTGATCGCCTCGTTCTGCAAGGCCTATCCCGAGGTCGAGGTGGAGATCTCCGCGAGCCCGGACCTGGTCGATATCGCCGCCGAAGGATTTGACGCCGGCGTCCGGATGGGCCAGGCGATCGCCCCCGACATGGTCGCCGTGCGGCTGACGCAGCCGTTCCCGTTTGTGGTCATCGGCAGCCCCGATTATCTCAGCCAGCGGGCGCGGCCGGAGCACATCGACGATCTCAGGGACCACGCCTGCCTGCGCATGCGCCGTTCGAACGGGTCGATCGCGCCCTGGCCTTTCGTCGATGGCGACAAGACTGTGCAGGCGACCGTCTCCGGACCGTTCATCGCGCACGACTACCCTACGATCCTCGGCGCAGCGATTGACGGCGTGGGCCTTGCGCAGGTTCCCGGCCCGCTCGCCAACGCGGCGATCGCCGACGGCCGGTTGCAAGCGCTGCTGACGCGCTTCGCCGTCACCGTGCCGGGGATTTTCCTGTACTACCCGGGCAAGGATCAGGTGTTGCCCAAGCTGCGCGCATTCATAGAGCACGTGAAATACCGGAGCGCCGACGCTCCGCGCGACGCATCGGCCGCGCGGAGGGCGCGCAAGATCGATGGCGCAAACCGGGCTTGACGACATCCGCCCCGACGCGACACGAGACGCCGGCGGCGCGGACGCCCAAGCCTGCGCGCGGGCCGGACAGGATTCGACAAGCCCATTGCGCGCCGCCCCGCCAGCGTCTATACCGCCGCGCACTCTCGATCGGCGGCCCCGCTCGGGACCCGTGGAGATGGGCGCTTAGCTCAGCGGTAGAGCACTACCTTGACATGGTAGGGGTCAGAGGTTCAATCCCTCTAGCGCCCACCATCTCCGCCTCCAGCCCACAGAAATCCGTTCGACGCGAGGCTTGGCGCCGGAGCGTTCGCTTGCTAGGGCGGGACAGCTCCCGTCAATCTCGAGGAATTCGGCGTTGATGAACGCAAGACGATTGCGCGGTTTCGCTCGCCTCGCCGCCGGGCTCGGCTTTTTCGCCGCCGCGCTCGGCGCTTCCGGCGCCGCCGAAGCCCAAGGCTCGATCAGGGCCAAGCACGGCGACTGGGAGACGCGCTGCGAGACGCCGCCCGGCGCCGCCTACGAGCAGTGCGCGGTCGTCATGAGCGTCATCGACCAGGACCGCCCGAACCTCACGCTGGTCATCATCGTGCTCAACACGGCGGACCGCAAGGCGCGGCTGATGCGGGTCATCGCTCCGCTCGGCGTGTTGCTGCCGGCCGGGGTGAGCCTGAGCATCGACGGCAACGACGTGGGCCGGCTCAACTTCCTGCAGTGTCTCGCCAACGGCTGCATCGCGCAGCTTGCGCTCGACCCGCAACTGCTCGACAAGCTCAAGGCCGGCAAGACGATGACCCTCGGGATCTTCCAGACCCCGGAGCAGGGCGTCGGCGTGCCCGCCTCGCTCGCCGGCTTCAAGGAGGCCTACGAGCAATTGCCATGAGCGCGCAGGCGCCTTAAGCACCGCGCGCCCCGTTTTTTGATGGAAGTCTCAGCGACGCCATGCGCATAACCTCACTTCGTCCGTTTCTCGCGCTCGCCGGCCTCGGCCTGCTCGCCGGTTGCAGCTCGGTGCAAAGCCTGTTGCCGCATAACGATCCCGAACTCGGCGACGTTGAACTCGGGCGCCAATCCCCGTCCGGTCGTGCGTCCCACCGCCAATCCGGCCGAAAAGCAGGTTGCGCTGGCGGTCTCCTCGGCCGATATCACCTGCCCCGAGGTCGATATCGCCGAGGGCGGTTCGGCCTACAGGGTCGGCGGCGCGGACAACGCTTCGGTGCGCTACCAGTTCAACATCAGCGACACGGCGCGCGAGTGCGACCCGGCCGGACCGGGGCAGGCGTCGATCAAGATCGGCGTGGCCGGCAACCTCGTCATCGGGCCGGCCGGCCAGCCGGGAACCTTTAGCGTGCCCTTGCGGATCGCGGTGACCGACGCAGACAACAAGCCGGTCTATTCCAAGACCTACACGATCCAGGCGACCGCGGACCCGATGACTTCCGGCCAGTTCCGCATCGTCGCCGACCCGATCGTGGTGCCGATGCCGACGCTCCAGCTCGCCAACATCTACTCGATCGACATCGGTTTCGAAGGCGGAAAGGCCGCCGCGCCGCGCGCCCATCGGCGCAGCAAGCGCGCCAGCTGACCGGGCCTGCGTGGGCATTTTGTTCCGTTGACAAAGCATCTGCGGTCGGGCTAGCTCGACTTGTCAGTCGAAGACACTTCGCGGAAGAGTCCGGCGGTCTTGCCGCCGGCGCCGAAGGCGCAACCGCCCCGGAAACGCTCAGGCCACAGGACCGCTGAAGTGATGACGCTCTGGAAAGCGACGTTGGCCCGAAAGGCCCGCGTCCACCGACGGGGGTAGCCGCCGAAGGGCGGGAAATCTCTCAGGTCGTGCGACAGAGGGGGCGCTCAAGCGGATCGTCGGCTGCGACCATCGCGGCCCGGCCCGCAAGGCGCCTGTTCTTGACCCGGGGGATCCATGAGCGACGACGCCGTTCTCGAGACGCCGCTTCACGCGCTCCACGTCGAACTCGGCGCGCGCATGGCGCCGTTCGCCGGCTACGACATGCCGATCCAGTATCCGACCGGCGTGTTGGCGGAGCATCTCATTACGCGCAAGTCGGCCGGGCTGTTCGACGTGTCGCATATGGGGCAGGCCGTGATCGAAGGCCCGGACCATCGGACCGCGGCGGCGTTTCTCGAGACGCTCTGCCCGGCCGACATCCTCAATCTGCCTCCCGGCCGGCAGCGTTACACCCAATTCCTCAATGCCGACGGGGGCGTCGTCGACGACCTCATGGTGACGCGCCCGCCCGGCGCCGACGGCGCCCTCAGGCTGGTCGTCAACGCGTCCCGGAAGGCGGTCGATTACGCGCTCGTCGCTGAGCGCCTGCCAGCCGGCCTCAGTCTCACGCCGCTCGAGGACGCGGCGCTGATCGCGCTTCAGGGGCGGATCGCGGCCCCGACGCTGGCGCGGCTCGGGCCCGGCGAGGGGCTGGAGACGATGGCTTTCATGAGCGCCAAACCGGCGCGCGTCTGCGACGTGGAGACGTTTGTCTCCAGGTCCGGCTACACCGGCGAGGACGGTTATGAGATCTCGCTGCCGGCCGCTGAGGCGGATGCTTTCGCCCGACGATTGCTGGCTGAGCCCGATGTCGCGCCGGTCGGGCTCGGCGCCCGCGATTCGCTCCGGCTCGAGGCCGGGCTCTGCCTCTACGGCCACGAGCTGGACGAGACGGTCGATCCGGTCGAGGCGGCGATCTCCTGGTCGATCCCAAAGCGCCGACGCGCCGAAGCCGGCTTCCCAGGCGCCGTGCGCATCCTACGGGCGCTGACGGAGGGACCAACGCGCGTGCGCGTCGGAATCCGGCCTGATGGTCGCGCGCCGGCGCGCGAAGGCGCGGAAATCGTTTCGTCGGACGGGGCCCCGATCGGCGTCGTTACGTCGGGCGGTTTCGGCCCGAGCGTCGGCGCTCCGATCGCCATGGGCTTTGTCGAGCGGGCCCACGCGGCGACAGGAACGCCGCTCGGGTTGATCGTGCGCGGCAGGACGCTCGAGGCACGCGTCGTCGCCCTGCCTTTCCATCCTCACGCCTATCATCGCGGCTGACACAAAGGACCTCTTCATGGCTGAGATCCGTTACACGAAGGATCATGAATACATCCGGATCGACGGCGCGGAGGGCGTCGTGGGCATCAGCGACCATGCGCAGCAGCAGCTTGGCGATGTGGTGTTCGCCGAGGTTCCTCCGCTGGGAACGAAGCTGAAGGCGGGCGACCCGGCCGCTGTGGTGGAGAGCGTCAAGGCGGCGAGCGACGTTTTCGCGCCCGTCGCCGGCGAGGTCGTCGCCGTCAATTCCGATGTCGAGAAGACGCCGGGCTTGATCAACGAGGACGCGCTCGGGCGAGGCTGGTTGTTTCGGGTGAGAATTGCCGATCCAGCCGAGATCGCGGCCCTGATGGACGAAGCCGCCTACGCCGCCTTCGTCGCGACGCAGGACTGATCGATGCGCTATCTGCCGCTCGACGCCGCCGAACGCGAGGCGATGCTGGCTCGGATCGGCGTCGCCGATGTCGCCGCGCTGTTCGCCGACATTCCCGCCGACAAGCGGATCGAGGGCCTCATCGACCTGCCGCGGGCCATGAGCGAGATGGCGGTCGAGCGGGCGATGTCCGCCATGGCCGCCCGCAGCCTTGCGGCGGGCTCGGCGCCGTTCTTTCTCGGCGCGGGCGCCTACAAGCGGCATATTCCAGCGAGCGTCGATCATCTGATCCAGCGCTCGGAGTTTCTGACCAGCTACACGCCCTACCAGCCCGAGATCGCCCAGGGCACGCTGAAGGTCCTGTTCGAATTCCAGACCCAGGTCGCGACGCTGACCGGCATGGAGGTCGCCAACGCGTCCATGTACGACGGCTCCACCGCCTGCGCCGAGGCGATGCTGATGGCGCAACGGCTGACGAAACGGAGCAAGGCTTTGTTGTCGGGCGGCCTGCATCCGCAATACGCGGATGTCACGGCGACGCTCGCTGACCTGGCCGGCGAGACGATCGTGCGGCTGCCGCCAGATCCCCTCGCGCGCGAGGATCTCGCGTCCGCGATCGACGACGAGACCGGTTGCGTGATCGTCCAGAGCCCGGACTTCTTCGGCAATCCGCGCGATCTCGCCGCGATCGCCGCCGCAGCGCACGCCCGCGGCGCGCTTCTCGTCGCTGTCTTCACCGACCCGGTCTCGCTCGGCGTCCTGCGCTCGCCGGGTGAAATGGACGCCGACATCGCCGTCGGCGAAGGCCAGGGGATCGGGAACGCCCTTTCCTTCGGCGGACCGTATGTCGGGCTGTTCGCCACCCGGCTCAAATTCGTGCGCCAGATGCCGGGGCGTCTCGCCGGGGAGACCGTCGACGCCGACGGCCGGCGCAGCTTCGTGCTGACCCTGTCGACCCGCGAGCAGCATATCCGGCGCGAGAAGGCGACGAGCAACATCTGCACCAATTCGGGCCTGTGCGCGCTCGCCTTTTCCATCCATCTCGCCCTGCTTGGCGGGGTTGGCCTCCGCAGGCTCGCAACAATCAATCACGCCAACGCCGTCCAACTGGCCGACCGCCTGTCGGCCATTCCCGGCGTCGAGATCCTGACCGCGCATTTCTTCAACGAATTCACGATGCGCACGCCGCGCCCGGCGGCCGATGTGATCGAGGCGCTCGCAAGGCGCGGCGTGATCGGCGGCCTGCCGGTCTCGCGGCTCCTGCCGCGGGCGGGTCTCGACGACTGCGTCGTCGTCGCCAGCACCGAGGTCAACAGCGACGACGACCGCGCCGCCTACGCCCACGCCCTGGCCGAATGCCTACGATAGCCTGCCCGAAGGACCGACCCTCGATGAACAGCCACGGCCGTCCGACTCGCCCCGAAACCACCGAGACGACCGCGCGCGGGACCTTCACCGGCAATCGCGCGCTCGACATGGAGGAGCCGCTGATCTTCGAGGCCGGGCGGTTCGACGCCACCGGCGTTGATCTGGAGGAGCCTGCGCCCGTCGCCTCGCGCCTGGGATCGTTCGCGCGTGCGGGCGCGCCGGATCTGCCGGGGCTGACCGAGCCGGAGGCCGTGCGCCACTACGTCCGCCTGTCGCGCGACAATTATTCCATCGACGCCGGCCTTTATCCACTCGGGTCGTGCACGATGAAGCACAATCCGCGCTTGAACGAGAAGATGGCGCGGCTGCCGGGTTTCGCCGACGTGCACCCGCTTCAGCCGACATCGACGGCGCAGGGCGCGCTAGAGGTGATCGAAGCGCTTGCCGACGCCCTGATGACGTTGACGGGCATGAGCGCCGTCGCGATGTCGCCGAAGGCGGGCGCGCACGGCGAGCTTTGCGGCATGATGGCGATCAAGGCGGCGATCGAGGCGCGCGGCGAGGCGGCGACGCGGCGTGTCGTGCTCGTGCCGGATTCTGCGCACGGCACGAATCCCGCGACCGCGGCGCTGATCGGCTTTGCGGTGCGTTCGGTTCCGGCCGGCGCCGACGGGACCGTCAGCGCCGAGGCGGTAAAGGCGGCGCTTCATCCCGACGTCGCCGCGATCATGCTGACCAACCCCAACACCTGCGGCCTTTTCGAGCGCGAGATCGTCGGCATCGCCGAGGCCGTGCGGCAGGCGGGGGCGTACTTCTATTGCGACGGCGCGAATTTCAACGCCATTGTCGGAAAGACCCGGCCGGGCGACCTCGGCGTCGACGCCATGCACATCAACCTGCACAAGACCTTCTCGACGCCGCACGGCGGCGGAGGCCCAGGCGCGGGCCCGGTGGCGCTGTCGTCGCGGCTCGCAGCCTTCGCGCCGGTCCCGTTCGTCGTGCGCGACACTGAAGGCGTGCGACTTATTGAGCATGCGGAGAGCACGCAGTCTTTCGGCCGCATGAGCGCTTTCCACGGCCAGATGGGCATGTTCGTGCGGGCGCTGAGCTTCATTCTCTCGCATGGGGCGGACGGGTTGCGGCAGGCGTCGGAGGATGCCGTCCTGTCGGCCAATTACATCCGCGCGTCGCTGAACGACGTGATCAGCGCCCCGTTCGGCGAACGCGTCTGCATGCACGAGGCGCTGTTCGACGACCGCTGGCTGCAAGACACCGGCTTGACGACGCTCGATTTCGCCAAGGCGATGATCGACGAAGGCTTTCATCCCATGACGGTGTATTTCCCGTTGATCGTGCACGGCGCCATGTTGATCGAGCCGACCGAGTCGGAGTCGAAGGCGAGCCTCGACCGCTTCATCATGACCCTGCGGGATCTCGCTTTTGCGGCGAAGGCCGGCGATCGCGAGCGATTCGCATCGGCCCCGATCCATGCGCCGCGCCGACGGCTCGACGAGACGCGCGCGGCGCGCCAGCCGGTCCTGCGCTGGACGAGGCCGTCGCCAGCCTGACGAGGCCCCCAGCGCGAAATTGTCGCGCCCCTTGCCGCGAGAGCCGTCTTTGTCCTGAGACGAATCTGCCCTAAGAGGGGGCGGCCTGAGTGGAGCGCCCGCTCCTGGCCGGAGCGATAGGTGGGTATGTCGAGAAGATGGATCCGTCTCGCAGCCGCTGGCTTTTTGGCCGCGCTGACCGTTGGCGGGGCGTCGCTTGCGGCCTATGCGGCGGAATCCGCCCCGGCGACTCCGTCGGCCGCGCCGACGGCTCAGTCCGGTCCCGCGCCGACGGCGACGCCTGCCGCGCCGACGGTTGGGACTCAGGCTCAGCCGCCCGCATCCGGCCAGACGCCGTCTGCGCAAACCCCGGCCGCCCCGCCAGCGCCGGCGGCCCAACCTCCGGCCGGCACGAGCGCAACGCCGCCAGCCGGCGGCGCCGGCGCCGCAAAACCGGCCGAGTCCGAAAACCCGAAGGCCGAGGGTTCGACAGGCGAGACGGTCGACCTTGTTTCGCGGCCGTTCGTCTATATCGAAGGCAAGGCGGATCGCGACGAGATCTTCACCGCCATTCAGGGCTCGCTGGGCCTGGTGAAGCGCGAGATGGACAAGGCGGGTCTGAAACCCGCGGGGCGGCCGCAGGCGGTGTTCGTCGAGTCGGACGACACGGGCTTTCGCTATCACGCCGGCTATCCGATCGAGGCGGCGCCGGACGGCAAGACGAGTCTGTCGGACGCCGTGAAGATCGGCTCGACGGCGAGCGGGAAGGCGATGCGGTTTCAGTACGTCGGCGACTACGCGGATATCGACGCGACCTACGACGCGATCACCGCCTATCTCGACGAAAAGGGGATCGACGCCCAGGATTCCTTTATCGAGGAATATGCAAACGACGTGAAGGACGCGGACGATCCCAACCTCGAAGTCGACATCTACGTGCTCCTGAAATAGGCGGGGTCGACAGGGCGTTCGGCCAGGCGGCTTAAAGTCGCATTGCTTCGATGAAGCGCAAAACTGAAGAGGCCGTTGAGTGGCGAGCGAGCATAAAAAGGCGATAAGCAGCGACGTCGTCGTGCGGGCGCTGGTCCGTCATCGGGCGGACCCGACCCGCCTTGTCCAGATTCTTCGTGAGGTCCAGGAAGAGCTCGACTGGATTGCGCCCGAAACCGCGCGGGAGATCGCCGCCGGTCTCGGCGTCCCGATCACCAGGGTTCAGAGCGTCGTCCAGTTCTATTCCTTCCTCTACGACCGGCCGAGAGGGAGCTATCGCGTCCTGTTCTCAGACAACATCACCGATCGGATGCTCGGCAACGGGGCGCTGTTCGACCACATGCTCAAGCGCCTGAAGCTGCGGCGGGGCCAAGTCTCGGCCGACGGCGCGGTCAGCGTCGACCTGACCTCCTGCACGGGGATGTGCGACCAGGGCCCGGCGATGCTGGTCAACAATTTCGCCGTCACGCGGCTGACGCCGAGGCGGATCGACGAAATCTGCGAACTCATCCAGATTGGCGCGCCGCTTGGGGAATGGCCGTCCATGTTCTTCCAGGTCGACGACAACATTCGGCGTCGCCAGACGCTGTTGACGCCGCTCGAGCCCGGGGTCGCGCTCGACGCCGCCATCGCCCGCGGGCGCCAGGGCATGATGGACGAGATGAAGCGGTCGAACCTGCGCGGCCGCGGCGGCGCGGGTTTCCCGACCGCCACCAAGTTGGAAGGCGCCCGCAACGCGCCGGGCGCGCAGCGCTACATCGTCTGCAACGCCGACGAGGGTGAGCCAGGGACGTTCAAGGACCGGGTGCTGTTGAATTCCTTCTCGGTCCGCGTCCTCGAGGGCATGGCGATCGCCGCATTCCCCGTCGGCGCGACCAAGGGCTTCATTTATCTGCGCGGCGAGTACAAGCACCTGCAGGAGCAGTTGCAGCGCGACATCGACACCATGCGCGCCAACGGACGGCTTGGCACGTCGATTAGGGGCGCGCCCGGCTTCGATTTCGACATCGAGATCCACATGGGGGCCGGCGGCTACATCGCGGGCGAAGGCACGGCCCAGGTGGAATCGCTCGAAGGCAAGCCGGCCCGCCCCCGCGTGCGGCCTCCGTCCATGGTGTCGGTCGGCTATCTCGGCAAGCCGACGGTCGTCGACAATGTCGAGACCCTCGCCCACTGCACCGAGATCGCCATCGAGGGCGGGTCGGCTTTCGCCAAGCGCGGCACCAAGACCTCGACTGGCACGAAGCTCATTTCCATATCGGGCGACTGCGAGCGTCCGGGCATCTATGAATACCAGTTCGGCGTCACCATCGGGCGCGTCCTGCAGGATTGCGGAGCGCCGCCGACGGTGACGGCGGTCCAAATCGGCGGCGCATCCGGGGTCCTCGTGACGCCCGACGAGTTCAGCCGCCGGATCGCCTTCGAGGACGTTTCGACGGCCGGCGCGTTCATGGTGTTCGGACCGGATCGCGACATCTTCGAGGTCGCTCGGAATTTTGCGCATTTCTTCGCCCACGAAAGCTGCGGGTTCTGCACGCCCTGTCGGGTCGGCACCGCCATCCAGCGCAACATCATGGACAAGATCGCCGAGGGACGGGGTTCGAGCTATGAGGTCAATGACCTCAAGCGTCTCGTCGAGTTCATGAAGCGCACGAGCCATTGCGGCCTCGGCGAGACCGCCGGCAACGCCGTGCGTGACGCGCTCAACAAATTCCGCCCGGCGTTCGAGAAGCGGCTCAGGGCGCGCGATTTTGCGCCCGCTGTCGATCTCGAGGCCGCCCTGGAGAAAGCCAGGCGGATTTCGGCGCGCGACGACGCCGAAGCGCATCTCGAAGTGTAAGGCTGAACGCCGATGGCTAATGAATTCACGATCGACGAGATGCCGGTTCCTTTCGTTCCCGGCCAGACCATCCTGGAGGCGGCGAAGGCGGCGGGAATCTACATTCCCCACCTCTGCTTCCAGCCCGATTTCAAGCGCCACGGCGGCTGCAAGATGTGCACCGTCCTGGTCAACGGGCGAACGCAGACCGCTTGCACCCACAAGGCTGCGGTCGGGCAGGAGGTCGACGTCAATACGCCCGAACTGGACGCCATGCGGCGCTCGCTCGTGCAGATGCTGTTCGTCGAAGGCAACCACTTCTGCCCCGCCTGCGAGAAGAGCGGCAACTGCCAGCTGCAGGCGCTCGGCTACGAATACGAGATGATGTCGCCGCATTTCGTCGAGCTCTTCCCGCACAGGGAGGTCGACGCGACGCATCCCGATGTCCTGATCGACTTCAACCGTTGCATCCTGTGCGAACTTTGCGTGCGGGCGAGCCGCGACGTCGACGGCAAAGAAGTGTTCGCGGTCGCTGGACGTGGGCTCGACGCCAAGCTGATCATCAACTCGCCGACCGGCAAGCTCGGCGACAGCGCGTTCGCCGTCACCGACAGCGCGGCGCATGTCTGCCCGGTCGGCGCAATTATCGTCAAGCGCGTCGGGTTCGCAACCGCGATCGGCGACCGCGCCTATGACCGCGACCCGATCAGCGCCGAAGCCGCCTCCTGCGAACTTCCGGAGACCCGATGAACGCCCTCACTCAGGAAAAGGTCAAGGTTCGGCTTGCGACGACGTCGCTCGCGGGCTGCTTTGGCTGCCACATGTCGTTTCTCGACATCGACGAGCGCATCCTCGAACTCATGGAAATCGCCGAGTTCGACCGCTCGCCGCTGACCGATATCAAGCATTGCGGGCCCTGCGACATCGCGCTCGTCGAAGGGGGGGTGTGCAATTCCGACAATGTCCACGTCGTGCGCGAATTGCGCGCCAACGCCAAGATCCTGGTCGGCGTCGGCGCTTGCGCGATCAACGGCGGCCTGCCGGCGCTGCGCAACCGGCTCAATATCGACGACATCCTGACCCGGGTCTATCGCGATCCGGTGACCGACGAGCCTTGCGTGCCGAACTCGCCCGAGTTGCCGCTCGCGCTCGACAAGGTCTATCCCCTGAACGAGATTGTCCGCGTCGACTACAGCCTGCCGGGATGTCCGCCTTCGGGCGACGCGATCTGGAAATTTCTCACCGACCTGATCCTCGGACGGATGCCCCGCCTCGAGCAAAGCCTGCTGCATTACGATTGAGGCGCCCGCCATGCTGAACCTAGAATCGGCCGAATCCCCGCACAAGTTGCGGAGGATCGCCATCGAGCCGGTCTCGCGAGTCGAAGGCCACGGCAAGGTCACGATCCTCCTCGATCAGGAGAATCGCGTGCACCAGGTCCGGCTGCACATCGTCGAATTCAGGGGCTTCGAAATCTTCATCGAGGGCCGCCCGTATTGGGAGGTTCCGGTCGCCGTGCAACGGCTGTGCGGCATCTGCCCGGTAAGCCACCTGCTCGCGGCGACCAAGGCGATGGACGTCGTCGCCGGCTATGGACCGCTGACCCCGACCGCGGAGAAGCTCCGCCGGCTGCTGCATTACGGCCAGATCGTCCAGTCGCATGCGCTGCACTTCTTTCATCTTGCGTCGCCGGACCTGCTGCTCGGCTTCGAGAGCGAGGTCGCCAAGCGCAACATCGTGGGCGTCGCCGCCGCCTTTCCCGATCTCGCCCGCCAGGGAATCCTAACCCGCAAGTTCGGCCAGGAGGTCATCCGGCATGTCGCGGGCAAGCGCATCCATGGCACCGGCGTCATTCCCGGCGGCGTCAACAAGGCGCTGGGCCACGACGATCGCGACGCGCTGCGTAGCCAGGCCGATCAGATCGTGGAATGGTCGAAGGAAGCGGTCGGTCTCGTCGTCCGGCTGCACGAGACCAATCCGGATTTCTTCAAGGCGTTCGGCGAAGCCCGCGCGAACATGATGGCGCTGGTGGACGATCGGGGCGCGCCGGACTTCTACCACGGCGGCCTTCGCGCCCGCGACGCCGACGGCGGGCCCATCTTCGACCACGTCGATACCTCGACCTACCAGAGCCTCATCCAGGAGGACGTCAAGAACTGGACCTATATGAAGTTCCCGCACATCAAGGCGCTCGGCGCAGAGAAGGGCTGGTACCGCGTCGGTCCGCTGGCGCGCGTGCAGGTGTGCGATTTCATGCCGACCCCGCTCGCCGAGATCGAGCGCCGCAGGTTCGTCGAGGCGGGCGGCGGCAAGCCGCTGCACGGCGCGCTCATGTACCACTGGGCGCGCATGATCGAGATGTTGCACGCGGCGGAGTTGGCGCGCGGGCTGCTCGACGATCCCGATATCGTCGGGACCGATCTCATGGCCGACAAGGGTTCGCGCCGAAACGAGGCGATCGGGGTGATCGAGGCGCCGCGCGGGACGCTGTTTCATCATTATCGCGTGGATGACAACGACCTTGTCACCTACTGCAATCTCATCGTCTCGACCACGAACAACAACCAGGCGATGAACGAGGCGATCCGCGCCGTCGCGTCGCGGGACCTCTCCGGGCACGAGCCGACCGAGGGCCTGCTGAACCATATCGAGATCGCCATCCGCGCCTATGATCCCTGCCTCTCCTGCGCCACTCACGCGCTCGGCCAGATGCCGCTTGAAGTCGACCTGGTCGACGCCGACGGCGCGCTCGTCTGGCGCCAGAGGAAGGGCTGAATGCGGCTCGCCGTCTTCGGCTGGGGCAACGACGCGCGCGGCGACGACGGGCTGGGACCTCTGCTGCTCGCGCGGGTCACGGGCGCCGGCTGGTCGGACGTGACGACGATCGAGGACTTCCAGCTTCAGATCGAGCACGCGCTCGACCTCGATGGCGCGGAGTTGGCCCTGTTCCTCGACGCCGGCAAGGACACGCCGGACCCGTTCGCATTTCGCGAGGTCGAGGCCAGGCGCGATCAGAGCCACACGACCCACGCGCTGTCGCCCGAGGCGCTGCTCGACGTCTATGCGCGCTCCCTCGGCAGCGCGCCGCCGCCGTCGTTCGTCCTGTGCGTGCGCGGCGAACGCTTCGAACTCGGCGAGCCGCTATCGGCGCAAGCGGCTGAGCGACTGGAGGCGGCCTGGGTTTTCGTCGAGGCGCTGATGCGGGAGCGGACGGCCGCAAGCTGGCGGCGCGCTGCGGACAGTCGCGATCGGGGGGAAGCTCGAGCCGCGAAGGCGGCGGCTGGGCCCGGAGCGCTCTGAATCGGTCCACGGCGCGTGCGCGCCCGAGATTGAAGGCGGCGCCGCATCACGCGGCGACGGTCGCGCGAGCGATGAACGCTCCGGCGCCCAATTGGAGAGGGCGCCGTCAACCCTGAGACTGCCTTTCGCCTTGCCAGGCGCGCGCTGGCGGGAGCAACGTAGGGCTTCGTCGAGACCGCCATTCTGAGAACCTCGGTTGTCCCGAAGCGATAGGGCGTCGGCTAAGACCCCGCCGACAAGAAACGCGGGAGGGACGGTGACGCAGATTCGCGGCTTGCGATGGTGGGTCGTCGCGCTGATCTCGCTTGGCGCCGTCATCAACTACCTCTCATATTTGGTCTTCTCGCAAAAGTTACGATTTGTCAGCGGATTCTGCGCAGCGCCCGAAAACGGCGAGTTCTGGGGGATCGTCAACTGGCCGGACGGCCACGCGATTCGCCGCAAAAAAATGGTCCCTTTTGACTGTGCTGGACGCGGAGAGCCGTGATACAGGCGCGGCGAGCGCAAGATTGTGTGGATACAAATGTGATCGCAAATCGTGGATACATATGCTAGGGTGTCGTGTTGGAATTTGAATGGAACGAGGAGAAGCGCCAGAAAATCTTGAAGGAACGAAGCCTCGATTTCGCAGACGCCTTCCAGTTTTTCGACGGCCGACCAGTGATCCATCAGCCGACCCCGCGCGGCGACGAGGAGCGGTGGAAGTCAACCGCAATGTTCGACGGCAAGTTTTTCACGGTCGTTTGGATGTGGCGCAGCGCCGCGATCCGGGTCATTTCGATGAGGCGAAGCCATGAACAGGAAGAAAGGGAATATCGTTCGGCATTCGGCAGCGGAGCTTGAGGCCATGAAAGCTGCCGGGAAGACACAGACCGATTGGAATGCGGCAGCGATGAAGCCTGTGCCGAACGGGAGCGATCCGGACGACGCAATGGATCGCATCGAATGGGCGACGACCGAACTTCCCATGCCGAGGCGAAAGGAGCACACCAACCTGAGGATCGACGCCGATGTTTTGGCGTTCTTTCGCGGGCAAGGGCGCGGCTTTCAGACCAAGATCAACGCCGTCCTGCGCTCGTATGTTGAGCAGGTTACACGCCAGAAACCGCGCTAAACGCCTGCTCCCTTGCAGCTTCCAAGATTTGCCGCGAAGAGCGCGTGCGAAACCTATCCTTTGCGCCAGCCGACCTTATCGACTTCGGGCTCAAGCTTCGCTTCCCGTTGCGTACGCAATCAGGTACAATCATCGCATGCGTATTTCTTCCTTTTCCGAATTCCGGCGCAAGCTCGCCGACGCCATCGACCGCGTGAACGCGGATCACGAGCCGCTCGTCATCACCCGCGACCGGGGCAAGCCCATGGCTGTGCTTATGTCGCTGGAGGACTTTGCCTCCTATGAGGAGACTCGGCATCTGCTGCGCAGCGCCACGAACGCCGGGCGCCTGATGGAGGCGATCGCGGAGCTCGAAAGCGGGGGCGGAATGGAGCGGACAATCCCAGAGTGAAGCTCGTCTTCAGCGAGCGCGCCTGGGAGGATACTCTCTATTGGCGGGCGAAGGATCCGAGGTTGCTGGCGCGCCTCAACGGGCTCATCAAGGAATGCGCGCGTACGCCGTTCTCCGGGACCGGAAAGCCCGAGCCGCTCCGCGGACGGCTGTCCGGCTGGTGGTCCCGGCGGCTGACGCAGGAGCATCGTCTGGTCTATAAGCCGTCGGACGATGGGCTCCTGATCGCGCAATGCCGCTATCACACTTGAGTTGAATCGCGAGCGGCGTTTTGGCGAGGCCCGACTGACATGAAACCGATCCTTCGCGTCCGCCTCGCCTCGTCCGACAACCGCGGGCTCATGCTCGATTGCGGCGACGGGGCCGCAATGCGGATCGTCGCGCTCGCCGACGACCTCGTCCGCGTCACGTTGTTGCGCGAGGGCGAGGTCCGTCAGAGGCGGACATGGGCCGTGCCCGCGCACGGCGAGGCCGACACCGACTGGGCGGGGCGCGCGCGGCTCGACGATTCTTCGTGGCCAGCCGTCGCAACCGAGATCACGGCGTCGCCGACTGAGGTTACGCTCACGACGCCAGCGCTGCGCCTCCTCGTGACGCTCGACCGCTTTCGCATGGACTGGGCGCTGCCCGACGGAACGATCTTCGCGCGTGACCGCGAGACGCAGCCCTATTTTCTCGGCCAGAACAACCACGCCTTCAAACACGCAATGGCGCGCGCGCCCGGCGATCGTCACTACGGGCTCGGCGACAAGACCGGCCCGCTCGACCTGACTGGGCGGCGGCTCAAGTGCGCGATGCGCGATTCGCTCGGCTTCGATCCCGAGCGCGGCGATCCCCTCTACAAGAACTGGCCGTTCCTGATCGTGCGCGACGCGGCCAGCGGCGTCTCGCACGGGCTTTTGTACGACAACGGCGCCGAGGGGGCCTTCGACCTCGGCTGCGAGCACGACAACTACTTTGGCTGCTATCGGACCTACGAGGCCGAGGACGGCGACCTCGATCTTTACCTGATCCTCGGGCCCCGACTTCAGGACGTCACCCAAAAATTCGTCGCGCTGACCGGCCGCATGGCGCTGCCGCCGCGCTGGTCGCTCGGCTTCGCCCAGACCGCGATGGCGCTCGCCGACGCGCCCGACGCGCAAGCCCAGATCCAGGGCGTGATCGACGCCGCGAAGGCGCACGACGTCCCGATCTCGGCGTTCCATTTCGGCTCGGGCTACACCTCGATCGGCAAAAAGCGTTACGTCTTCACCTGGAACCGGGCGAAATTCCCCGATCCGCAGGCGCTGACGCGCGCCTTCGCCGATGCGGGCATCAAGGTGGTCGCCAACGTCAAGCCATGTCTCATCGACGACCATCCGCTCTATGGCGAGGTCGCGGCGGAGGGCGGCTTCATCGCCGGCCGAGACGATCACGCGCCTCTCAAATCGCAATTTTGGGACGGCGAGGGCGCGCATGTCGATTTCACCAACCCGGCCGGCGTCGCCTGGTGGAAAGAGCGCCTGACCCGTGAGGCGCTCGATTATGGCGTCGATGCCGGCTGGAACGACAACAACGAATACGGGCTCTGGGACGACGACGCCACCTCAGCCGGCTTCGGCGAGCCGACTCCGCTTGCGCTGATGCGCCCCGCGCAGGCCCTGTTGATGACGCGCGCGACGCGCGAGGCGCAACTCGCCGCCAGGCCGAACCAGCGCCCCTTCACCGTCACGCGCGCCGGCGGCCCCGGCCTGCAGCGCTACGCCCAGACCTGGAGCGGCGACAATACGACGAGCTGGGAGTCGCTGAGGGGAAATTTCCGCACCGGCCTCGGCATGTCGCTTTCCGGGATGTTCAACATCGGCCATGACGTCGGCGGTTTCGCCGGGCCGCCGCCCGACCCGGAACTGCTGATCCGCTGGACCCAGGCGGGGCTCCTGCATCCGCGCTTTCTGATGAACAGCTGGAAGGACGACGGCGTCACCACCTCGCCCTGGCTGCACCCGGGCGCGCTGCCGGCGATCCGCGAGGCGCTAAGGCTCCGCTTGCGGCTGATGCCCTACCTGTACAGCGCAATGGTCTTGGCGCACGAGGCGCATGTCCCCGTGCTCAAGCCGACCTTCATGCGCTTCGATGACGACCCCGCCTCGTTCGCCGACGCGGACGCCGCGATGTTCGGCCCCTGCCTGCTCGCCGCGCCGGTCTTGAACGAAGGCGCGCGCGAGGTCGAGGTCTATCTGCCGCGCGGGCCGGAAAGCTGGCGCGACGTCTGGACCGGGCGCGTCTACGCGGCCGGTCGGAGCGTGACGATCCCGGCGCCGCTTGATCGGCTGCCGCTGATCGCCCCGGCCGGAGCGATCGTGGCCGCGACAAACAGCGGCGAGGATTATTCCCGCCTGCACGACGAGCCCTCACGGGCCCTTTGGGTATTTCCCGGCGCGGGCGACGGCAATTCGAGGGCTACGCTGTTTGAAGACGACGGCCTCACCCTCGCCGGCGCCTCGACCCGCGTGACGATCGCGCTGAGTTGGACGGCGAAAAGGGTGCGCGTCGCGGTCGAAGCTGACGGGACTTACCCGCTGCCGTATTCAGCGATGCGCGTCATCCTTCCCGAGGACGAGACGCGGACGGTGGAAGTGGACGGCGCGAAGGGAATCGAACTGACGCTCTGAAGCTCGGCTACGCGGCCCTGCCAGTCGGCGCCGGGAGAAAGGGACGCCGCCCCACCGAAGAGCGGCGCGTGGCGGCTTTCGAAACGGCCGCTTGAGCGATCGCAGCGAGGACCGCCAAAGAGGAACGCCGGCGATGGACATCACGGAATACGCGCAAGACATCATCAGCGAACTGGATCGCACGCTGAAAGCCGTCTCGCCGCAGGAGGTGGAACGTCTGGCCGACCTCGTCCTCGCCGCCAAGAGGATCTTCGTGGCGGGCGCCGGGCGATCGGGGTTCGTCGCGCAGGCGTTCGCCATGCGGCTCATGCACCTGGGATTCACCGCCTATGTCGTCGGCGAAACGGTGACGCCGGCTATCAAGCCCGACGATCTGCTCGTCATCGGATCGGGTTCCGGCGCGACCACCACCCTTGTCGCCATCGCCGACAAGGCGAAGACCGTTGGGGCAAGTCTTGCGCTTGTGACGATCTTTCCCGGCTCGCGCATCGGACAGCTTGCCGACGCCGTCGTGAAAATACCCGCGTCCACGCCGAAGGCCGACGGCGGCGCTCAGGTCGCCTCGGTGCAGCCCATGGGATCGCTGTTCGCGCAAAGCCTGCTGATCGTCCTGGACATCGTCGTCATGAAGTTGATGGAGCAAAAGGGCCTCGACTCGAGCGCGATGTTCGAGCGGCACGCGAATCTCGAATAGGCGTTCGGACGGTCGCCGCCGATCGCTATCTGCGCACCGGGCTCGCCAGCGTCCGCCAGGGGAACGGCCGCGGCGCGATGAGCGCGCCGTGATCGAGCACGAGCGCCCCATGAATCCACACGCAGTCGATCCCCTCCGGCCGGATCTCAGGGTTCAGGTAATCGTTGCGCTCGCTGACCGTCGCCGGGTCGAACAGCGTCAGCGACGCGTCGGCGGTCGGCCCGCGCCTTGACCCTTGAGAATCGTCTTGAACGCGCTGCGTCAATTGTCGTATAAAAAACGACAGATGGCGCACGGGGTCGACTATGGCCGTTGCAGCAGACAAAACCGGAGCTGGCAAAGCACCCGGCTATCTGCAGATATTGACGGAATTGCTCGGTGGTCGTCGGGTCCTCGGGCGCGACCTTGAGAGCCCGCTCGACGCCCACGAAATCCTGCTGCGCGGGTTGCCGACCACCGCATTTGACGCTCTCGTGAACAAGCTCGTCGTCATCGACGCGCGCAATTCCGCGTCGTTCTACAAGGCGATCGGCATGAGCCTGCGAACGTATCAGCGCCACAGGGATGCGCCGACGAGGCCGTTGAGTCTGGAGCAAAGCGGGCGCGCCTGGAAATTCGCTGAGATCTTGGCAAAGGCGACCGGCGTTTTCGGCTCCCAGGCGGAAGCCGAACAGTGGCTCGATCGCCCGGCGATCGGGCTCGATCAGCATCGTCCCATCGATCTTTTGACAACTCCAGCTGGCCTGGAACTGGTCGAGGATTACCTTTCGCGCCTCGAATATGGCGTTTACACATGACGCTGCTGCCGACGGCGCTGGGCGGCGCCGAACTGGCGGCCTGGCGTCTCGACCTCAGCGTCTATGCAGCCGCCTGGGACAGTGGCGAAGGCGCGTTCCGAAATGGCGGCCGATGGAACAGCAAGGGCGTCCGCGCCGTCTACTGCTCAATCGATCCGTCGACCGCAATCCTCGAGGTGGCCGTCCACAAGGGATTCAGAACGCTCGACACCGTGCCTCACGTCATGACGGCCGCGCTGATCGCCGAGATTGCGGGACAGGTTCATGTCGTCGAGCCTGGGGCCGTGCCGAACCCCAACTGGCTGCACCCGGGAATCCCGAGCGCGGGTCAGCAGGCCTTCGGCGACGACCTCCTTCGCAACCATCGCTTGGTGGCGATTCCGAGCGCCGTGTCCAAACACAGCTGGAACTTCATCTTCGACCCGCACATGGCCAAGGGCTGCTATAGCCTAAAGCTTCAGGAGCCGTTCGCGCTCGACCCGCGACTGCATCCGCCCGGGGGCGGTTAGCTAGAGCGGTTTCCGATCAATCTGTATCGTATCCGCAGGCCTTGAAGTAATTCAGACATTCGCCGGGTTTGAAGATTTCGGCACACGCTTCGAGTGCGTTCAAGAGGCCTGTGACGGTTAGCTCGGCGATTTTGCGCAGGAAGGCCTTGTGTGAACCGGATCCGGAAATTGACCCCTCCGCGCAATGCCGATAGCAACGACATCAATGACTTGCGGACGCGATCCCGCGCCGATCGGCGTTCGGACCCCAGGCCGAAACACAACTAACGACGTGAGGCGCCCAGTTCGCCTTCTTCGCGAAGATAGCGCCAAACTTCAACATCTCATGTTCGACAAGGAAGGGCACGATTTTAGTGAGGCCGACCTCTTCTTCTTCCTCGCCGTTGGTGAAACCGGTGACTTCCTTGCCCTGGACCGAAGCTTGCGATTCGAGGCTCGAACGTGCCGCAACGCTCCGGTGGAATGGCACACGATGCCGATTGGTTTGCCGGCTGCGATGCAGGACTCGATCAGCTTGATTGAGTGCTCGTCTTCGGCGAGATCCCACATCGGGCTGTGGCCGCGGATAGAAGACCGTGTCGAAGTCTCCCTGCCTCACGCTGTCAAGGCGAACGGTCTTGCTAAGCTGCGCTTCCACGGCCGCATACTTCTCGAAGCGGAAGGTGAGGTCGGTGCGAAATACACGCTCATTGCTCTCGGGGTCCAGGGGAAGTCGTCCGCCCTTGGGCGATGCGAGCGTGATCTCAACGCCAGCATCCTTGAAGCCATAGTAAGGATCTGCAAGCTCTTCCAGCCCGAATCCCGTCTTGCGGCCCCAGCCGCCCAGCTGGTCGTGCGAAGTCAACACCATCACGATTTTCATTTTCCTGCTCCCTTCATCGAGCCGTCAAAGACCAAGCAGAAGTGGCGTCTTCGCTTTCACGTCCTGGACCCCGCCACGCTCCAATCGAATCCACCATGGTGCGGGCGTCGGGAGGCCGCTATTGCGCGAAGGTGTGGTCGATCCTATCGTACCAGGCGGAGCTTCGCGGCGGCGAGCGACCGTCGAGATGTTGTTCCGTGTCGGGCGCCGCGGCGGCGCGCATCCTCATGAATCTTCGGTATCGCCCACACCTTTGCCCAATGGCGGTCAGCTGTTCATGGCGTCATGCTTTTTGGCGTCAATGTTGCTAAGAAAGCTCGTGGTGGTTGTCCGGCTACTCCGGACCAAACGAGTGCGAGCATGGCAATCCCCGATACGCTTCGTTATGCGAGCATCCCTCTCGTACATGGACCTGGGATCATACCCGCCGTCGGGTTTGGCACGCTGATCCACGATCCTCTCGTCGCGAAGCAAGCGAGCAAGACCGCACTGGAGGTGGGATATCGACATCTCGATTGTGCGGAGCGTTACCGCACTGAAGAGGCAGTTGGCGAGGCGATGCAGGAATTGTTCAGGGCGGGGACGATTCGGCGGCAGGACGTTTTCGTCACAACGAAGCTATGGAACACCAATCATCGTCCTGAGCGGGTCAAGCCCGCCTTTGACGCCAGCCGACGGCGACTGCAAATCGACTATGTCGATTGCTATATGATTCATACCCCTTTTTCCTTTCGTCCCGGCGACGACCAGGACCCGACGGACGAGCGCGGTCAGGTCATCTATGACCCCGGGGTGACGTTGCTCGAGACGTGGCAAGCGCTCGAACGTCTCGTGGACGACGGTCAGTGCAGGGCGATCGGGCTCTCGGACATTACCTTGGAGACGTTGCGGGAGATCTTTGCCGCTGCCCGCATCAAGCCCGCGTCGGTCCAGGTCGAATGCCATCCGTACTTCCCTCAATGGGATCTCCTCGACTTCTGTCGGCAGCATGGGATCGTCGTCCAGGCGGGGGCGCCGTTGGCGCATGCCTCGTCGCCCAGAATCGTCGACGACCCCGTGATCAAAGGCATCGCAGAGCGCGTCCACAAGACGCCGGCTCAGGTTGCGCTCGCCTGGGCCGTGCAACGCGGAACCGCGGTCCTGACCAGCTCGACCAAACCCGATCGTATCCGGGAGAATTTTGAGATTTCGGCCCTGCCTGAAGACGCCATGCGGGAGATTCGAGACGACATAACAACGAACATCCGGTTCAATCCTGTGGTCGAGACCGGCGTGCCGGGATTTATCCGAGCCAACGAAGAGCGCGCAGAGGCGGCGTTGCGACTGGCCTCGCCGGCCGCTATGGCGACGGCGAATGGAGGAGTCATTCCGTCGACAACGACGGGAAGCTGAGCTTCACGCATTGTGGCTTACCGCGACAGTTCCTCGAACGGCACCGTCAACTTGAGCGGGCGCCGCACGCACGGGCAGATTTGGTTCGAAGTCCCTCGTGTCAGAACGCGGCGATCTTGGAGACGTCGCGCCAAGTCGCAAGGGCCCGCTCGCGCAAAGCTCGGCGGAAGTCGGCGGTGGCGGTTTCAGAATAGCAGCCCGGTGACGAAGTCGTGTTTTCAGCTTGAGGTCGGCACGTGTTAATCGGCTCCGAGGGCTGACCCCACCGATTCCAATTCATTGAAGGACTTGCGGTGCCGATCGGCATTCAGACCCCACGCCGAATGACAGACTTAAGACGCCCATGACGTCGCTCGGACCCGCTGTGGACCCACGCGGCGATCCTCGTTGAATCTGACCCACGGTCCTGCTACAAAGCCATCAAGGAGCGCGGCTCCAAGTGCTTGATGGTTAAGGGTATGGGCGGAGCGGTGGCGAGTCCCTCCCTCTCCGCCAGTTAATTCCTCTGTCGGCTGAACTCTTCGAACGCTGCCGGCGCTCCGAGCAGGCGTTGGCGGCGACACCGGCCGAGATGCCCGTGCCCGGCGTCGATTGAGTTGAGGAAACGATCGAAAAAACCTCGGTCGCCTCCGCCTGACGCCGCGCGACTGGATGCCCCGACATTTCGGCAACAAGGCCCAGCCCTCCCGCGATTGGGGCCGCGGTTCTTAACCCTTCATCAACCAATCGGCCCCAAACATAGTTAACGAAGCGCCAACGGAACGACATGATGAACGCGCATGTTAACCCTCAGCGGGTTTTGAACTTCAAAGGTCGCTCGCTGCTGGCTTTCGTCCTCGAGCCGGGCCTGCCGCTCGACGAATGGTTTGCCGGCCTCGACGCGTGGCTCGTGCGCTCGCCGACCTTCTTCGCCCAAAAGCCCGTCATCCTCGCAATGCCGGGGCTCGAGATCGATCTCAAAGACTATCGCGACCTGCTCGGCGCGCTGGCGCGCCGTCACATCCGGGTGATGGGGGTCGAGAGTCCCAGCCGCGCGCTGGTCGGGCCGCACCTGCCGCCGGTCGTTTCGGGCGGCCGGACAGTGAACGCGGCGGCGCTCATCGAGGACGAGGCGCCTGCGGCGGCGGCGCCGGCGAAGGCTCCTGCGCCCGAACCGCTCTTCGTCGACGGCAATCTCCGCTCCGGCCAGTCGATCATGCATCCCGACGGCGACGTGACGATCGTCGGCCGCGTCGCCTCGGGGGCCGAGATCATCGCCGGCGGCTCCGTTCACGTCTACGGCGCGTTGCAGGGGCGGGTGATCGCCGGCATCTCCGGCTCGCCGGAGGCGCGCATCTTCTGCCGCGAGGCGCGCGCCGAACTCTTGTGCATCGGCGGCGTCTACGTGACCGCCGAAACCATGGACCCCGCATTCGAGGGTCGGAGCCTCGAGGTCCGGCTGGCCGGCGAAGATCTCAAGATCCGGGCCCTGGACTGACATTTCGAGAGGATCGTTCGCATGAGCAAGGTGATCGTCGTCACATCCGGTAAAGGCGGGGTGGGCAAAACCACCTCGACCGCTTCGATCGGCGCCGCATTGGCGCACACCGGTCAAAAAGTCTGCGTCGTCGATTTCGACGTCGGCCTGCGCAATCTTGACCTCGTGCTCGGGGCGGAGCGGCGGGTCGTCTACGATTTTATCAACGTCGCCCAGGGCGACGCGAAGCTCGCCCAGGCGCTGATCCGCGACAAGCGGGTCGAGACCCTGCACCTGCTCGCGGCCTCCCAGACCCGCGACAAGGATGCGCTGACCGACGAGGGCGTCGAGCGGGTGATCGGCGAACTCCGCCAAAACTTCGACTGGGTCCTGTGCGACAGTCCGGCCGGCATCGAGCGCGGCGCGCAACTGGCGATGCGCTTCGCCGACGAGGCGATCGTGGTGACCAATCCGGAAGTGTCGTCGGTGCGCGATTCCGACCGCATCATCGGCCTCCTGGACGCCAAGACGCGGCGCGCCGAGGCGGGCGAGCGGATGGAGAAGCGGCTGCTCCTGACCCGCTTCGATCCGGCGCGCTCGAACCGCGGCGAGATGCTGAGCGTCGCGGACGTGCTCGACATCCTGTCGATCCCACTGCTCGGCATCGTCCCGGAAGATCAGGAAGTCCTGCGCGCCTCGAACGTCGGCTCGCCGATTACGATCAACGGCTCGGCGAGCCCCGCGGCCCGCGCCTATCACGACGCCGCGCGCCGTCTCATCGGCGAATTGGCGCCGATCGTCATCCCGGAAGAGAAGAAGACCCTCTTCAACCGCCTGTTCAGCCGGAGGGCCGCATGAGTTCTTTCCGCCTCTTCAAACCGCGCGGCACGGCGCCGGTGGCGCGGGAGCGCCTCCAGATCCTGCTGTCGCACGAGCGGGCGGCGGTGGGCCCGCGCGATCTCGTCGCCATCCTGCGCGACGAACTGCTCGCCACGATCAAGCGCCACGTCGAGATCGACCCCGAGAAACTGTCGGTGAAGATGGATCGGTCGGCGGGCTATTCGACGCTCGAGATCGACGTGGAAATCCCCTGCGAAAAAATCGACGTCGCGGCCGCGCGCGGCGCCGGCGCCGCCCAGGCGACCGCGGCGTAAAGCGGGTCGGACAAAAAAAGCAATCGTCGCTGGAGCCACGTCAGCAGGCCGCCATGCCATTGGGCGTGGCGCCGACGCGCAAGCGTGTGGGGCCGGGCGGGTTTGCGAACGCCGGGCTGACGGATGCGCCGCCAGCGCGGAACGCCGCATGTTTTCAAGGCCTATCGCGGTAGGTTTTCCGGACGCAGGTTTGCCGGGCAATTGTCGCTCGCCCGGGGGGCGTAAGCCGACCCTCTCCGCTCTCGTGGTGAGGAGCGCCGCGAAGCGTCGCGTCTCGAAACGGCAAGCGCGCGGCGATGTCCTGGGTGAGGGAAGCGTCCTTCTACAGGCTCAGGACGAGGCCGAGGATCGGGATGAGGCCGGGCGTGGAATCAATGTTTTCAAGGTTTGTACCAGGTTTTCCGGGCGATCGTCACAAGTCACGACTATTGTCGCGTACCTACTGATCCAAGAGCGCAATTGGCCGCCTCGCGCACCTTGTGGCCACAAAGCGCTCGACGACCATCACCCCCACAAACCCGCGACGCCGGAATAGACGCCGAACACCACCGTGACCAGCATGATCGCGCCGGAGACGAGCGCGTATTGCCCCTGCAAACGGTAGGGCGCCGGCAAGCGGCGGGCGAGCAGGTAGAGGAAGCCGAGCACGATCGGCAGCAAGAGCGCGTTCATCACCTGGACGCCGACGCTAAGCGACACGAGGTTCACTCCCGAGCTGACCACGGCGGCGCAGACGAGAAGCGCCAGCGCGTAAGAGCCGTAGAACCAGGGCGCCTCCCGCGGTTCGTCCTCGAGCTTGTGCTTCGCGCCTAGCAACTCGGCGAGCGTGCGCGCCGCCGTCAGGGTCACGACGATCGCGGCGACCATCGACGCGCCAATCATACCGAGGCAGAACAGGAGCTTCCCGGCGAAATTGCCGAGGAACGGGGTAATCGCCCCGACGATCTCCTCGACGGTGTCGAGCGGATGATCGCCGCCAGCCTTGGCGAGGGTCGCCGCCGTCGCGATCAGCACTGCGGCCATGATGACCTGGGTCGCGACCGCGCCGATGGCGGTATCCATCCGGGCCGAACCGAGATCACGGATTGTGATCCCTTTCTCCACAATCGACGACTGCTGGAAGAACACCATCCAGGGCATGATCACCGCGCCGATGTTGGCCGAGACCAACAGGAGGTACTTGGGGTCCGTCGCGGGAATGGTCAGCGCGCCCGACGCCATCTCGGCGAGGCCCGGACGGGCGAGCATCGCCACCAGAAGGAAGACGAGTTCGAAGGCGCCGACCCCGATCGCGATCCGCTCGACCGTGGCGTAGCCGTTCATCAGCGCCATCGCCAGCATCGCCACGACGACGAGGGCCAGCGTGACCGGCGCGGGAACGCCCACGAGATTGCCGACGCCCGCGAGGCCGGCGAATTCCGTCAGGAGCGCGCCGAGACAGGTGACGATCAGCGTCGCGACCGAGAGCCACGCCCAGCCGAGGCCGAAATGCTGCTTGATCAGCGCCGCATGACCTTTTCCGGTCACCGCGCCGAGGCGGACGGTCAGCTCCTGGACGATATAGAGGATGGGGATCAGCACGATCTGCAGAAGCAGCAGGCTATAGCCCCATTGCGCGCCGCTCTGCGCCGCGGTGATGACGCTGCCTGCGTCGGTATCGGCGAGCATGACCACGATGCCTGGGCCGGCAACGGCGAGGAATCGTCGCCAGTTGAAGCCGGTCGGAGCGATGGCGTCGACGGTCATCAGCCAGGAACCCTGTACGTAAAAGAAAACCCCGATCGGATTGGTGGACGACTCCGAGCTTTGTAGCAAGTCTTTGACGCGAAGATCAGAATGATTTCAAAATCAAGGCGCGACGTTCGGTCGCGCCTTGAGCTTTGCCAGACCTGGACGGGCGGCCCCACCAGGCGGCCCCGGGCCGCCTCGCGCGCCTCCGCTGCGCCGGCGTCATGATGCGCATTCCCGTTCCCGTGCCGCTCATGCTAGAGAGGCGCCGTTCCAGGAGCCCTCATGATCGCCGGTTTGATTGCGCTGACCTTCGCCGCCGCCTTCGCCGGCGCGGCCATCTACGTCAACTGGGTCGAGCAGCCGGCCCGGCTCGCGCTCGACGAGGACGCGCTGCTCTCCGAATGGGGGCCGAGCGACAGCCGCGCCGTGGCGCTCCTCCTGGCTTTCGCGCTCGCCGCCGCCTTTGCCGGTTTCATCGCCTATTTCGAGACGGACGACGTGCGTTACGTGTTCGGCGCGCTGATCGCCATTGCGAGCTGGCCCTACGCCTTCTTCGTGATGGCGCCGTTGAACAACCAGATTCTCGCACTGCGCGGCCCCGACGTCGGCGCGGCCCGAGCGCTGGTGCGACAGTGGGGCTTCGTCGAGGCGGGCATCGCCGTCATCGGCGTGCTGGCGGTGGCCATGTTCCTGTGGATTCTGTGAGCGGTCCGGAGCGGTCCTTCCGACGCGACCTCGCCGAAGCGCTGCGGTTCTTCACCCGCCTGCCGCTGCCGGCGCCGCCGGATTCCGGTGTCGACCTCAATCGCATCGCCTGGGCCGCGCCTGTCGCCGGCGCGGCCGTCGGCTTCGCCGGCGTCCTCGCGCTCGCGGCGGCCGAGGCGCTCAGCCTGCCGCCCCTCGTCGGCGCGACGCTCGCCGTCGCCGCGCTCGTCGCCGCAACCGGCGCGCTGCACGAGGATGGGCTCGCCGACGTCGCCGACGGCTTTGGCGGCGGCGCGACCCGGGAGCGCAAGCTCGCCATCATGCGCGACAGCCGCATCGGCGCCTACGGCGCCGTCGCCCTTGTCCTGTCGCTCGTCCTCCGGATCGGGGCCCTGTCGGCGGCTCTCCGGCACGGGTTCGGGGAGGCGGCGGGCGCGGTGACGCTCGCCGCCGCGGTGTCCCGGGCGGGCGCGCTCGTCCCCCTCGCCCTGCTCGATCCGGCGCGCGCCGACGGCGCGGGCGCCGCAGCGGGAATGCTCGAGCCGCGAAGCTTCGCCTCCGCCTGGGGCGCGGCCGCGGCGATCGCGCTGCTCCTCGGGCTGATCGCAACCGGCCTCGACCATGCGCTCGCGGGTCTCGTCGGCGCGGCGGTCGGGGCGGCCGCCCTGACGGCGCTCGCGCGCCGCCAGATCGGCGGCCAGACCGGCGACGTGGCGGGCGCGGCGCAGCAGGCGGCCGAAATCGCGGCTTGGTGCGGCCTTCTCATCGGGCGGTCGGCCGCCTAAGTGACGGCCATGCCCGTCGCTACGATCTCCTCCCCATGCGTCAAGCTCTGCGTCGTCGACCCGGTGTCGGCGCTCTGCGTCGGCTGCGGCCGCACGCTCGACGAGATCGCCGCATGGGGCGCAATGAGCGAAGCCGAACGGATCGCGGTGACGACGACGCTCGAGGGACGCCTCGTCGCCATGCGCTCGCGCAAAGCGCGCGGCCGCCGTGCGGGCGAAGGCCGGAGCGGCGCCTGATGCGGCTCGTCCTTCCGCTCGCCGTCCTCGCGGCCGCCGTCGTCGTCCTGCTGCTCGCTCCGGCGGACGCGACGATCGCCGGCCTCGATCGCCGCGAGGTGGCGGGCGTCGCGGCCCTCGTCGCGCTCCTCGCCTATTACCTGGCCAACGCGCGGCGCTCCGACGTCGCCCGGATGGTCAGTTCGCTGGCGGTCTGGGCGATGCTCTTCGCCCTGCTCGCGGGCGTCTACGCCTACCGCTACGACGCGGGCGACTTCATCGACCGGATGACGGCGGAACTGATGCCGTCGGAGCCCGTCGTCGGCAAGGGCGGCGAGGCGATCGTCGGCCAAAGGCTAGGGGGCGAATTCGCGGTGACCGCGCATATCAACGGGGCGCGGGCGACGCTCATCTTCGACACCGGCGCCTCGATGGTGGTGCTGACCGCGGGCGACGCGCGCCGGGCCGGGATCAATGTCGCCGGCCTCGCCTACGACCTGCCGGTGACGACGGCCAACGGCCGGGCCATGACCGCCGAGGTCCGTCTCGACGAGATCGCCGTCGGCCCGATCGTCATGCGCAAGCTGCCGGCGCTGGTCGCCAGACCGGGCGCGCTCGCCGAAAGCCTGCTTGGCATGAGCTTTCTCGAGCGACTGAAGAGCTATTCGGTCGAGCGCGGCAAGCTGATCCTCACGGCGAAATGACGTTTTTCCGGCCCGGCCGCAGCCCGCCGCTGAGCGAACGCGCTCTCGGCCCCGCTGGACAGTCCGAACGGGCTTTCAGGCGCGCGCCCCGGTCACCGGCGCCGAGCCGAACATCCCGAGCTGAGCGCTGCCGCTCAGCGTATCGCCGGCCACCGTCACGGCGAAGTCGAGCGTCAACGGCATCGGGTTGGTGATGTCGGTGGTCCAGGTCAGCGTATCGCCGTCGATCGCGCCGGCAAAGGTTTGCTCGCCGGCCTGACCGCTCATCGTTCCGTCGAAGGCCGTCGCGGATGTGGTTTTTACGGTCAGCTGGGCTTCCTGCAGCCCCATCGGGGTTTCGAGAACGAGCTTCCAGTCCCCATCAACGCTCATCGATCCATCTCCGTCAAAAACGCCAAACCGCTGCGACCGACGCCCGTGCGCCGGGATGGTTCCCGGGGTCGTGAACCGCGCAAGCCGCCCGTGTCCCGCTCACACCCGCAAAAGCAGCCTGCCTCCGCCATACCCCGAATCTTGCCGCTGGAAAAGGCGACGCGGCGCTTGAAATAGGCTCGTTGCAGCAAAGGCCGAGCGGCCCCTCGGCGTCGACGCCCCGGCCGCGGGCTGCGCGCTTCCGCCGCAACCGGCCCGTGACGGCGTCATGGTAGCGTATCGGCGCGCCCACCGGCGTCTCGAACCCCGGGCCTCCGCGGCGGCCGGACGGCCGATCGTCGATTTGATGATGTCCGTCCGCCATAAGTTCAACTTTTTCCGCATTGCAGTATCTGGCGCCGCAGCATTCTTGCCTTTAAATTCTCGCCGTGTCGTCAGGAGACCTTCATGATTGCTCGCCCGCGTCGCAGCGTCCTCTACATGCCCGGCTCGAACGCCAAAGCGCTCGCCAAGGCCGCGACCCTGCCCGCCGACGCGCTGATCCTCGACCTCGAGGATTCGGTCGCCCCCGACGCCAAGGACGCCGCGCGGGTCCAGGTCGCCGCCGCCGCCAAGGGCGATTTCGGCGGACGCGAGGTCGTCATCCGGGTCAACGGTCAGCATACGCCATGGGGGCGCAACGATCTGATCGCCGCCGCCGGCGCGGGGCCCGACGCGATCCTTTTGCCCAAGGTCGACGGTCCGGGCGCGATCATGCACGCCGCCCGCGTGCTGCGCGAGAACGGCGCGCCCGACCGGACTCGCCTTTGGGCGATGATGGAGACGCCGAACGCCATCCTCGGCGCCGGGCAGATCGCGGCGGTCGCCGCCGACTCCGCCTCCCGCCTGGCCGTGCTGGTGATGGGCCTCAACGACCTCGCCAAGGAGACGCGCGCCCGCCTCACCGCGGGGCGGCCGACCATGACCGCCTGGCTCGCCAATTGCGTCGTCGCCGCGCGCGCCCATGGCGTCGACATCATCGACGGCGTCTATAACGACATCAAGGACCTCGACGGCTTCAGGACGGAGTGCGAGCAGGGCCGCGACATGGGGCTCGACGGCAAGACCCTCATCCACCCCAGCCAGATCGACATCTGCAACGAGGTGTTCGCGCCGACAGCGGCCGAGGTCGAGACCGCTCGCGCCATCATCGACGCGTTCGCTCTGCCGGAAAACCAGGGCAAAGGCGTCATCCAGCTCAACGGCAAGATGGTCGAACTGTTGCACGCCGACATGGCGAGCCGCACGCTGGCCATCGCCGCGGCTATCGCGGCCCTGAGCCGGACGGCGGCCTGACCCCGTCCGGCGGCAGGAGACCGAAGAGGTCGAATTGGAGTTCGCCATGGGCGCGGAGCATCATTCCCTGTTTCAACTCGGGCCGGACACGACGCCGTACCGCAAGCTGACCAGCGACGGCGTGCGGACCGAGAAGGCGCTGGGGCGCGAAATCCTGGTCGTCGAGCCGTCGGCGCTGAGCCTGCTCGCCGAGCAGGCGATGATCGACATCAACCACCTGCTGCGCCCGGCCCATCTCGCCCAGCTCGCCAAGATCCTCGACGACCCCGAGGCGACCGGCAACGACAAGTTCGTCGCCTACGACCTTTTGAAGAACGCCAACATCTCGGCCGGCGGCGTCTTGCCGATGTGCCAGGACACCGGCACCGCCATCGTCGTGGCCAAAAAGGGCCGCAACGTCTGGACCGAGGGCTCCGACGAGGCGGCCCTCGCCGAGGGGGTGCGCGAGGCCTATCGCAAGAAGAACCTGCGCTATAGCCAGCTGGCGCCCCTCTCGACGTTCGAGGAGGCCAACACCGGCGACAATCTGCCGGCGCAGATCGACATCGCCGCCGAGGGCGAGGACGCCTACAAGTTCCTGTTCCTGGCGAAGGGCGGCGGCTCGGCCAACAAGACCTTCCTGTTCCAGGCGACCCCGTCGATCCTCACCCACGACCGGATGATCGCTTTTCTGAAGGAGAAGATCCTCACTCTCGGCACAGCCGCCTGCCCGCCCTACCATCTCGCCATCGTGATCGGCGGCATGAGCGCCGAGCTCAACCTGAAGACGGTGAAGCTCGCCTCGGCCAAGTATCTGGACACGCTGCCGACTTCGGGCGCGCCGGACGCGCGCGCCTTTCGCGACCTCGAGCTCGAGGCGGAGATCCTGAAGCTGACGCAGGACCTCGGCGTCGGCGCCCAGTTCGGCGGCAAGTACTTCTGCCACGACGTGCGCGTGATCCGCCTGCCGCGCCACGGCGCCTCGCTGCCGATCGGGATCGGCGTCTCCTGCTCGGCCGACCGGCAGGCGGTCGGCAAGATCACCAAGGACGGCGTGTTCCTCGAGGAGCTCGAGCGCGACCCGGCCCGCTTCCTGCCGGCGGTCGACGAGGCGACGCTCGGCGGCAAGGTGGTCGAGATCGACCTCAGGCGGCCGATGAAGGACATCCTCGCCGAGCTCACCCGGCATCCGATCCGCACCCGCCTCGCGCTGACCGGGCCGGTGATCGTGGCGCGCGACCTGGCCCACGCCAAGATCCGCGAGCGCCTCGAGCGCGGCGAGCCGATGCCGGACTATCTCAAGAACCATCCGGTCTATTACGCGGGTCCGGCCAAGACCCCGGCGGGCATGGCCTCGGGCTCGTTCGGGCCGACCACGGCGGGGCGGATGGACTCCTTCGTCGACCAGTTCCAGGCCGCGGGCGGATCCATGGTGATGCTCGCCAAGGGCAACCGCTCGGCGGCGGTGCGGGAGGCCTGCGCCAAGCACGGCGGCTTCTACCTCGGCTCGATCGGCGGCCCGGCGGCGCGGCTCGCGCAGGACTGCATCAGGAAGGTCGAGACGCTGGAATACCCCGAGCTCGGGATGGAGGCGGTGTGGCGGATCGAGGTCGAGAACTTCCCCGCCTTCATCGTCGTCGACGACAAGGGCAATGACTTCTTCAAGGAGCTGAACCTGAGCTGAAACGCTTCGTTCGGCGCCGTTCAGACGTCGTTCAGCATGCGTTCAGCAGCGTTCAGCATGCGTTCAGCAGGGAAAAAGCGCTCCTTTTCCACCCGTGAATCGAGCCTTTCCAAGGGCTTGCGGCGCTAAAGCGGAAAAAATCGGTCGCATCGTCAAAACGCGCCGCCGGAGGGCGGCAAAAATCAGGGCAGGCGGCCTCGCGGATCGTTGAGCCGTTGAGATGAGACTACGCCAGGATTGGCTTTTTGGCGATCTTTTGTCGTTCTCGTTCGTATCAAGAGAAAAGCTGATCGTCATGTAGGGCTTCCAGCCGAGGTCTGCGCCCCGGCGCTGTCGCCGCCCTTGTCGTTTCGACCTGGATAGCCGCGCCGCCGCGCCTCCGTTTGGGTGGGCGAGAGCTGAGGCTTGGGCCCAGCGCCGATCGGCCGGACTCGACGTAGAGCGGGCTTCGAGGATGGCGGCCGCGAACATTGCATGTGAGAGGGTAAGCGGCCCTTGCCGCTAAAAGCGGTATCCGCCCGAAGGCGACGTTGGCCTAATTTCGACCCGCGACGTCGACTCGGTCGAACCAACCGGAACGCGACAAGGCCGACCGCCTAAAGCCCAAAGCGACTCAACCGTCACCGTCTTGAAATCGGCCGGCAGCACGATCTCAAGCAGTTCGCAGTCGTCGGAATATCCGAGCACGGAGGGCTTGATCCCGGGCGGCTGCATCCAACAGCTTCCCGCTTCGAACGTATGGGCGCCCTCGCCTTCAAACGTACTCCTGTACCAGCCTTTCAGCACATAGATCATCTGGAAGTCGACCACATGATAGTGTGGCGTCGACGCCTCCTCGGGCTTGAACAGCGGCTTAAATCGAATGACATGCGCCTGCGCCAGGCCATCGGTCGCCTTGGCGATTCCGAGGTCTCGATAGTCCGCGTAAGGGCGCAGGCCTGCCAGAAATTCGGCCTCTCGCAGATGGCTGACAACGAATGTCTGCTTCTTGACGGCTCGCGTTCGCGAGCTTCGAACTGGTGCTGTTGGAGTGGCGGCCTTTGTTCGGTGCTTGGGTTTGAGCCATTTGTCCCTCCTGTGCGCGGGGGGGGGGCGGGTTGGCCTCAGATCCGGGCGCGGGCTTCGTAGAGGCGGCGCCGCGCCAAAGAGACTGTGCGTTCCTTGGGTGGGGTGGCAAGACGTCTCGCTCGGGCGGTCTGCACCGGCAGCTGGACGTCAATTCGCGACATTCGATTGACACCTTTCACCGAATTTCTCCATAATCGACCTATAGTCTCACATCCTCGTCCAGCGCCGCCAATCTCGCAGCCCAGCGGTACTCGCCCGTCAAGGGATTGAAGCCAAGGCGTTCAGAGAGGTCGTCGTGACCGCCCAGAGGCCGTTCGTCCCGCCTGCGCCAGCGGTTCACGCGATAATCTTGCCGGTCTGGCGCCTCCTCTGGGAAGCGACGCGGTCCAGCCTGTCGATCTGGCCGGACTTCGCTTTTGACGCGCTCCACGTTCGAAACAGCGTGATGGGATTGAAGACGATCGTCGTCAACGATCCCGAAGGCGTGCGGCACGTTCTGTCGACCAATGCCGCGAATTATCGGCGCCCTCCCGTCGTCACGCGCTTCGCGCGCCCGCTCGGCGGCGCAGGGCTCTTTCTCGCGGAAGGCGCGGAGTGGCGCCGTCAGCGCCATCTCCTCGCGCCGACGTTCACGCCGGGTGGCATTGGCCCCTTGCTGCCGCATTTTCGCGATGCGGGTCTCCGCTTGTTGCTCTCGCTTGAGAACTCGCCGCGAGCCAATCTCTCGAACGCCTTTCAGGACACGGCGTTGGAAGCGGTCCTGCGAGCCCTGTTTTCGATGCCGGAGAGCGGCGATCGCGAAACCTTGAGCCACCTGGTGCGGGAATATGCCGATGGGCCAGGGCGGCCGAACCTGTTCGACGCGCTTGCGACAAGTGAGGACTCCTTCGCTTTTGCGACGGGAAAGCGCGCGCGCTTTCAGAAGCGCTGGTTCGCGGCGATTGACCAGATCATCGCGCGACGCAGGGTGTCGCCAACAAAGGCGGGCCATCGCGATCTCCTGGATCTGATGTTAAGGCTGACCGACGCCGAAACCGGCGAGGTGCTATCGGACGCCGAAATCCGCGACCAATGCGCAACCATGTTTTTCGCGGGCTCCGAGACGACCGCGCGGCTGATGTTCTGGGCCAGCTATCTCCTCGCGATGGACCCTGAAGAACAGGCGAGCGTCCGCAAGGAAATCGCTGCTTGTCCGCCGGAGCGGATCACGGGCCTCGACGATCTCCAAGTCTGGCGGCGGTTGCGCAACGTGCTCTTGGAGACTTTGCGGCTCTATCCGCCGGTGGCCCATATCGTTCGGGCCGCAAACGAATCCGACGACATTTGCGGCGAGAAGATTGAAGCCAACACGCAGGTGTATATTAGCCCATGGGTCATGCATCGCCATCGGAGATTCTGGGATCGGCCGACTGCGTTTCTTCCTGGTCGCTTTGGGGAGAAGACCGCCCCGTGGATCCAGACCCCAGCCTATATTCCCTTTGGCTCGGGGCCTCGCATTTGCATCGGCCTTTGGTTTGCTCTGGCGGAAGCCCAGATCGTCATGGCGCAGCTGCTATCGCGCTACAGGATCAGTCTCCCCGACCCGCGGCCCGTCTTGCCCGTCGGCCGCGTCACCATCGAACCGTCCTACGAACCCTTGTTTAAGCTCGACGGCGTGTGAAACTTCAGCCTGACAAGCTTAGAGGCGCCCACGATCCATGACCCATAACGTCGGCGGCGAGGCGGCGCGTCGCGGTCATTGCTCGGGGACCCCGGCCCTGCGAAGGCCTTCGAGAATGGGTTCAAGCTGGGCCAGATAGGTCGGGTGGTCGCTCATCGCCGTCCAGGCGGCGCGAGCGCGGGAGATGGTGAAGGCCGGATTGCGCGCGAGTCCAGTCTTGACCGCGGAGCGCGCTTCGTCCAGTCGACCGAGCTGCGCGAGCGCTACGGCCAGCACTAAATACGCTGTCGCAAAATTTCGGTTGGCCTCGATCGCCCGTCGAAGCCATCCAACCGCCTGCTCCCAACTGGCGACTCGGTTCTTCGCGATGCCCACGTTGGTCATCCAGAGATAGGCCGTCGTATCTCGCGGACTGAGGCGCAGGGCCTCGATAATGTGAGCCTCGGTTTCTTCGGCGCGACCGACGAAAATCTTACCAAGTCCGATAGCGGAATGAGCTTGGGCAAGATTTCGATCCAGATCCAGCGCATGTTCACATTCGGCGATGCCCTCTGTCGCCCGCTTTGTCCATATATGGACAAGTCCCAAGTGCAAAAGGGCACGAGCATGGTCCCGGACCGAGGACAAAGCTTTGATCAACTTTGATTCGGCAGCGGCGAAGGCCGCCACGGGATCGGTCACAAAGGAATTTACGCCCTCGAGAGCGTCCACACGCGCTAAACCAATGAGCGCGTCGACATTGTCGGGGTTAGCGGCAAGCGCGCGATCGAAAAAGCTGCGCGCTTGCGCCATATTGTCAAGGCTCAGACCCTTGTTAAGCCAGGCCATGCCCTGAAAATAGTGGTCCATCGAGTTGGGGTTCGGCGCCTGTTCTGCGCGCCGCGCTTCGGCGGCGATGAGTTCGGTGTTCAGAGCGCCCGCCAGGCGTGCGACGATTTCGTCCTGCATGTCGAAGAGGTCGGCGAGCGGCTTGTCGAACCGCTCGGCCCAGAGATGATTGCCGGTTGCGGCGTCGATGAGTTGGACGTTGACGCGCATGCGGTTCCCGCCGCGCTGGACGCTGCCTTCGAGGACATAGCGGACGTTCAACTCGCGCCCGACCTGCTTCAGGTCGACGGCCTTGCCCTTGTATGTGAACGCGGAATTGCGGCCGATCACGAACGAGCCTCGAATGCGCGAAAGATCGGTCGTCAGGCTTTCCGTGACTCCGTCGACGAAAGGCTCCTGCTCCTCGCCGCCGCCGATATTGGCGAAGGGCAGTACGACTATCGAGAGGCGCGGCGGGACAAATTTTTCGGGGGTCGGGGCCGGCTTTGCCCGATCGGCCGCGCCTACATCAAGCGAATAGATCCGGATCGGCTCGGCGATGTTCTTGAGCTCGGTCGGGCCGAGATCCGTTACCGCCAAATCGAGCCGCCCCTTGACCTGCCGGTAGGCGTCCTCGGAGAGACAGATCGCGCCGGGTTTGCAAATCCCTTCCAACCGCGCTGCGATATTGACGCCGTCGCCCATCAGATCGCCGTCGGCCTCTTCGACGACGTCACCGAGATGAATTCCGACACGGAACTCGATGCGGCGGTCTTCCGTCACGCCGGCATTGCGTTCGATTAGGCCATTCTGCACCTCGATTGCGCAACGCACGGCGTCGACCACGCTGCGAAACTCGATGAGGCTACCGTCGCCGGTGCGCTTGACGACACGTCCGTTATGCACAGCGATGGTCGGATCGAAGAGATCACTACGGAGCGCCCTGAGCCGCGCAAGCGTGCGATCCTCATCGGCGCCAGCGAGCCGGCTGTAACCGACAATGTCAGCGACCAGGATCGCCGCAATCTTTCGCGTTTCCGCCATGCCGCGCCCTCAGGCCGTTGTCAGCATAACACAGGAATGGCTTGATCCGCGCACCTGCCTTTTAAGGGCGATCAGGCCGATAGGCCACAGCAAAAGCCAAGAATGCTGGTTTGCGGCGCCGCCGGGGATGTCTGCAGTTGGCGCCCTGCTACCGTTCCGAGACCGGCGGGAACGGCCGGAAGGCGTCGGTTATGTCCTGTTCGGTCGGCCGTCTGGGAACTTCCCCTTCTTTCGTAGGGTTTCGGATGCCGGCCCTGACGCGGGCGTAGGTGCGGGCCGGAGGGCCGGCGTCCGAAAGCCTCAAGTGGAGGAAACCGCGGGACGGTGAGCGTCCGGCGCCGCGGGGGCGCTATGGGGATTTGGGGCTCGGCGGCGCCGCGCGGGACGGCCGGAGTGGCGTGTTTGTGGATGACGCGAGGGCGTCGGACAGGCCGCGGATTGGCCGATCGGCACAGGCGGGCATTTCGGGGGCAAGGAGGCGCGAGACGTTGGTCGCCGCGATCGGCTCGGGCGCGAACGGAGCGGCGCCGGGGGAGGTCCTCGGCGAGCAGAGGTCGGTGGCGGCGCGGGCCGGAGCGGCGGTCATGACGAGTCGATTCCGGCAGGTTCGGCGGTGAAGCTGCGAGGACGAGCGCCACGGGCGAACGTCTCGATGATGCGCATGCGTCCGCCGCAGCAGGGACAGATCCTGGAGCCGGCTTCGGTTGCGGCGGGCTCGGGGGCGGTCGTGGCCGCGCTTGCATCGGCTTCGGGGCGAGGCCGAGCGGTCGCGTTGGAGGTCGCGATCAGGTCCCGCAGGCGCCCGATGGTTGCAGCGCGTCCGGGGCTGGCGAGGAAGCCGTAGTGGCGGATGCGGTGGAAGCCGCTGGGCAGCACGTGCAGGAGGAAGCGGCGGGTGAACTCGCTGGCGTCGAGCGTCATGGTCTTGAGCCGGTCTCGGCCTTTGATCCGATAGTCCTTCCAGCGGAACGTGACGCCCTCGTTGTCGAGCCGGATCAGACGCGAATTCGAGATGGCGACGCGGTGGGTGTAGCGGGCGAGATAGGCGAGGACGGCCTTCGGCCCGGCGAACGGCCGCTTGGCGTAGACCACCCATTCCGAGCAGCGCAGCGGCGCGAGCGCGGCGTCGAAGGCGCGCTTGTCGGCGAGGGGCGCGAGATCGCCGAAGAGGGCGAGGCGGCCGGCCGCATGCAGGGCCGCGAGCCCGTCGAGGAAGAGGCGGCGGAACAGGCGCGACAGCACGCGCACCGGCAGGAAGAAGTCTCTCTTGCAGGCGACCCAGCGCGACCCGTCCGGCGACGGGCCTCCGCCGGGCACGATGATGTGGACGTGGGGATGGTGGGTCAGCGCCGAGCCCCAGGTGTGGAGCACGGCGGTGAGGCCGATGCGCGCGCCCAGATGCTTCGGATCGGCGGCGATGGCAGTCAGCGTCTCGGCGGCGGTCCGGAACAGCAGGTCGTAGACGGCGGCCTTGTTCTGGAACGCGATCGCGCCGATCGACGCCGGCAGGGTGAAGACGACGTGGTAATAGGGAATCGGCAGCAGCTCCGCCTCGCGGTCTTCGAGCCATTGCCGCGCCGCCGCGGCCTGACACTTCGGGCAATGCCGGTTGCGACAGGAGTTATAGGAGATCAACTCGTGCGCGCAGTCCTCGCAGCGCTCGACGTGTCCGCCGAGCGCGGCGGTGCGACAGGTCTCGATCGCCGACATGACCTTGAGCTGGTCGAGGCTCACGTGACCGGCGTTGGCCTCGCGCCATGCCGCCCCGTGGGCGCGAAAGATGTCGGCGACCTCGAGATGGGGCCGCGCCACGCAGCCGTCAGGCGGGCGGCGTTTTCTTCGTCAGCTTGACGTCGAGCCGGTCCAGCGGACTCTTGATGTCGCGGACCGTGCTGACGGCGACGCGGGTGTAGAGCGCGGTCGTCTCCAGCTTGGCGTGCCCCAACAACACCTGAATCACGCGAATATCGACACCCTGTTCGAGCAAATGGGTGGCGAAGCTGTGCCGCAGCGTATGCGGAGAAACGCGCTTGGAGATTCCAGCCAGGTCTTTGGCGACGGTGACGGCGCGGTTGAGCTGACGCGGCGTCACCGGATTGATCGGGTTCTGGCCAGGAAAGAGCCAGACCCGCGGACGCGCCGCCTTCCACCATTCGCGCAGGAGCTGGAGCAGTTGGGGCGACAGCATCACATCGCGATCCCGCTGTCCCTTGCCCTGCTCGACCCGGAGCATCATGCGCCCACTGTCGATGTCGGACACCTTCAGGTTCGCGACCTCGGACACGCGCAGGCCCGCGCGCGTCAGCGACGCTGAGCGCGGCCTTGTACTTGAGGCCCGGCGCGGCCTGGAGGAGACGCGCCACCTCCTCTTGGCTCAGCACAACGGGCGCCTTGCGCGGCGTGGACACGATCCTGAGAGGACGAACGAGGTCGGGCCGTTCGAGCGTCTCGGTGAAGAAGAACCGCAACGCGGAGATGGCGGAATTGATCGTCGGCGCGCCGATCTGTTGCTGGGCCATGTGCAGTTGAAAGCGGCGAAGGTCATCGCTCGTCGCCGTATCCGGAGAACGGCCGAGGAACTTCGTGAACGTCCTCACGTGCCGGACGTAGTCCTTCTGCACCTTCTCCTTGAACCGCCGCGCCGTCATGTCCTCGATCATGCGCTGCCGCAACTGGCTGATGGAATTGTCGGACATCGAATGCTCCTGTCTCGCATGGGGTTGAACCCCACGATCTTGAGACAGGGCCGAGTTTTCCCGTTGTCCTTACCCGTACACCCTCTCCGCTCCCTCGCCGCCCCTACCGCGCGAGCGGTTTAGTCCAATTGCGCACACCTGCCTTCCAATCGGGACTGCGGTGACAGGGGCTACGGTGACAGGCCCGTAATTGCAATAACTAACGGTCTCGCTCATTGCCAGACGCGCAATGTCCGCGCGCTGACAAAAAGGGCAATTACGGGCGTGTCAGCGTAACCACGCGCGGCCCCCAGGCGCGTTCCGGGCGCTAGGCCCCGATGAGGCGCCTTGGCGCGGGGTACTCCCAATGTTAACCATCCGGGCGAATGGACGAATCGACGAGCGCAACGCAAGGTCCGGGCGGGATGACCTCTGAATTCGAAGCCGAGCTGACCGCGCTCGACGAGCGGTTGGAAAAGGCCGAGAAGGCCGCCGTCGGCCTGCTCGGCGGCCTGAAGCGGATGCGTCGCGCCGCGCGCGACGGCAACGTCGCCGATATCGTCAAAGGATTGAGCGGCTTGAGCGCCCGGGTCGGCGACGCCGACGCGGCGACCCGCGATCTTGCCGACGCCTGGCGGTTCGACGCGGCGGCCTACATGTCCGACGGCCGCTATCTCGCCGACCTTCAGGCCGCCGCCGCCGAACAGGATCTGGCGGTGTTCGAGCGCGACGGGCGACTCTACTGCTTTCCCCTGCTCGTCCGAATCGACGCCGGCCAGTCGGCCGTGCGGGTCGGGACCAAGATCGAGCGGCGCATTCGGCCGAGCGAGCTCGTTCGCCTGCTGGCGAAAGCGCAGAAAAGCCCGCAGCGGTTCCGCGAGCAGGCGTTCCTGGATCTCCTCTGGCGCGCCTACCGAAGACTCGCCGGGCGAGGCGGGAACGGCGCCGAGGCCGGGCGGGTCATCGCCTTGATCGACATCCATGAGACATTGACGCTGTTGCCGGGCTCCGACTACCCGGCCGCGGAATTCGCCCGCGACCTGCTTCTGCTCGATCGTCAGCCCGACCTCACCACCCGCAGCGGCGAGCGATTCGAGTTTCCGCACGGGACGACCACCAAAGGCGTCAAGCCGCTGATCGTTTATGACGAGCGAGGGGCCCAGCGGACCTATTACGGCGTCCGTTTTGTCCCGGGAGGGTGAGTTGGGCGTTGCGCTGGAGTTTTGGCTGAACCTGATCGACAAAGAATATTTGCGTGATTTCATCGCCAACGGCGGCAGCGCGGTCAAATTCGTCGAGAGCCAGCCCGAAAGCCTGGAGGCGATTCAGTCGCGCATCCTCGCGCTCGCCGAACGCCATGGTCTGGCGAGCTGCCGGATCGATGCGGCCAAAAGCAAGCTCCACATGATCCAGGACGTGTTCTTTGCGATTTCGCAGAGCCTCGACTGGACGGCGATGGCCCAAAACTTCGTCGAGGCGCTGGTGGCCAAGAACGGCTACGAGTGGCCCCGCCCCGGCCACGCCGTCACGTTCCAGGACGTGGCCGCCTTCAACGAGATCGCCGTGCCGTTGCTCAAGCGCGACTTGAACCATTGGCTGACGGACGACATCTGGCACGATCGCGCGATGACCCAGGATTTCCGCGCCGCCATGACGCAGCTGTGTCTGACGAGGCTCGAATCGGCAGAGACCGACCCGATCGTCAACGCGCCGGTGGTCGAATGGCTGCGGGGAGAGCTCAGGGCGATCGGCGCGGTCCGCCAGGCCAACATCACCGCCAGGATCACCCGTCACAACGGTCGCGCCACGCTTCGCTCGCTCTGCCGGTGGCTGCAGCTTTGCGGGCGCAATGGGCTCTGCGTCACGATCGACATTCGCCAGGTCCTTCGCGCCCGCGTCCCGCTCGGCGAGGGCGTGCGCTATTCCGCGGCGGCGGTGATGGACGCGTTTGAGGTTCTCCGTCAGCTCATTGACGACGCCGAGTTGTTCGAAGGCCTGTTCGTTGTGGTCCTGGGCGACCCGTCGCTGACCCAGGGCGATCCCAAACGATCGCTTCTCGCCTACGATGCGCTGAACGCGCGCGTGCTGGACGATGTCGTCTCGACGGAGCGCGACAACCCTCTCGCGGCGCTCGTGCGGATCGAGTCGAGGTCACAATCGATGGTCGAGCCAACGTAATGGACGAGGTCCCGCAAGTCGCGGCGCGCGGCGCCGTCGAAGCGCTCCGCGCCGGCGTTCCCAACCGGGCCGCCATCCGGCTGCTCGGCGAGCATAACGGCGCCCTGGTCAATCCTTTCCTCGATATCCTTGGACGATGCGCCCGGGAACTGGACGTCGAGCGCCAGTGCGAGGGCACCTTCGTCTGGGGCGGATTCGGATCGGGCAAATCGCATTTGCTCGGCTACATGCGGGAGCTCGCGCTTCAGCGCAACTTCGTCGTCAGCGTGGTGCCGGTGAGCAAGGAAACGCCGATGTTCGACCCGGGGCGCCTTTTCGCCGCGGCCGTCCGGGCGGCCGAGGTTCAGGGCGCCAACGACGACCTGATGACCGTCGCGCTGTCGCGATTGAAGCCGAATACGGCGCCGTTCGAGCGGCTCGAGTCCTGGGCGACGCGGGAGGCGGGCGCGGGCGCGCTCTCGGCGATCTTCCCCGCCCTCATCTGGCTCGTCCCCCGTCTGGGCCTGGACGATCATGCGCGGATCGCCAGGTTCTTCGGCGGCGGCAAGCTCAGCGCCACGGTCGTCAGATCCTGGCTCAGGCAGCAAGGCGCGGCGAAACTGTTCGACATCAAGCCGACCGCCGAGGCGGAGCTGGCGCGCCAGCGGCTGCGATTTGCGCCGCGACTGCTGTCCTCGACGGGCGTTTCCGGATGGTGCGTTCTCCTCGACGAAGTCGAGCTCATCGGCCGCTATTCGCCGCTGCAACGCGGCAAGAGTTATGCCGAGCTGGCGCGCTGGCTGGGCCGGGACGCGGCGGACGCGTTGCCCGGCATCGTCGCCGTGGCCGCGTTCACCGACGATTACGTCAGCGAAATGTTCGACAGGCGGCGTGACGACGAGCTCATTCCCCAGGCGCTGGAACGCAAGGGGCTGACGCGCCAGGCGGTTCAGGCGAGAGACTGCATGGCCCAGATGCGGCGGGCGCCCGGCGTCCGCCTGGTCGCGCCCGACGATTTCGATTTGTCCGCCGCGCAGGGACGCATCGCCGAGCTCTACTTCGACGCCTACCGGCGCCGCCCCATGAGCCTCGCGATCGGCGAACGCCTGGCGGGCAAGTCCATGCGCCAGTACATCAAGTCCTGGATTACGGAATGGGACATGGAGCGCCTGTTCGGCGAGAGCGCTCACATCGCGATCAAGCCGACCGCGACCGATTACACCGAGAGCGCCGAACTGGACCAGGCGCCCTCGGCCGCGGACGCGGACGACCAGTAGGCGCGCCATCGTCGCGCCTGTGGAAGCGTCGCTGGCCTTCGGCTTCGGGCGAGACCAACATTACGAAAGTGCTTTAGACCTTGGAAGTGTCGTCTGGCGGGTCGATGAGGAAGCGATTTCGTAGCGCGCGTCGACTTCAATTCGAATGCGACGCTGTTCGCTCGCAAGATGCTCTAACCAGAGCACGCCGACGTTCATGACGACAATACCCACCACAACGCCGCAAATGAAACCTATCATCGCGCCCTCCGATAGAAAACCTTCCTGCTAAGCGGCGGGCTCGACCCGTGCGGTTTGCTGGGCGGGCCCGCCCGAGTTCGATGAGACACCTGTATCTATCAATCTAGGTAACGTGACGGAGTGTCGCACAATCGTGAGGTTGTTGCGCTTTATTAAACGTCGCTGGACTGAAGCTCCGCCACCGACTGTATACCACTCATAAGTGACGATAAATACCACCGAGCGAACTCGAGGTCGGCTACGGGCTTAGCGGGTGGCGCTTGCAACCGATGTTCAGGTTCGGCTTCCAGATGAATCGCCTTTTTTCTGACGTGTAATACCGCCATGTCAATCAGATAAACAAGAAACTCGTCGCCGAGAGAAGCGGCCACTTTGCTGCTGTTGGTAAGAGTTTCATCGAGGCCGTCGAGAACCTCCGCCTTGCCGATCACCTTACGATTCGTTCTCACGCTAATCTCCGCCCGCCCGCGATTAACTCTTGTCACTACGCTAAGGAAGCATGCATCCACCGTCAAGCTGCAGATTGGGGGAGACCAGAAAGCGAACGAATTTGGGCGTCCCTTCGCTTCGGGACCCTCGGCTTCTAGACGACCCCTGTGCTGCTTTCAGTGCGACCTGTCGCCGCACATGAGGCTGTCGGCGTCGATGATGAGTGGCAGGGGCCATAGGTCTGGCATCCCGAAGGGACCGGCATGTATGTGGCGGCGAAATTGGCGAAGCGCGCGGTTATGTTGGCGCCGTTTCGGAGGCAATCGAACGCGTGGGCCAATCTCGTCGTCGGCGTCATGCTGTCAGCCGGACCCTTTCCGAGACTGACGTTCCCCCGCAATCTGGCCGGTCTCGCCGATGAACGCCCGAGCGTTTAGACATGACGGCCCGGTTAGTTTCCGCCTTTTGGATGGCTCAAGCGCAAGGATGTGGGCGATTCCGAACAGCCGCGGCTATTGGACAATTTGACAGCACTCCGACAATCCAGAACCAAAAGCGCAACTGGGCTCCATCGCGCAAGACAGCTCGAAATCGCGGTCGTCCGGCTTCTTCAAATTGGCGCGCGTGGACGCCGTCGCTGTGATCGCTTCGACAACCTCCTCGTCGGACATCTCGCGAAACGTGGGGCAGGCTCTGGCGAGGACCAGTAACGTGAGCACCGCCAAACCCAGCGCCATTGAGTTGCTGACTCCGTGAGAGGCAAGAACTGACCCAGTTCCCCTAGCGATCACTTCAGTCGTTAAATGCGTTTCTTCGGCGTGATAATGTCCGGTCGTCTCTGAAAAGATTGAGTTTCTCATGCTTGCAGAGACGCGGCGTAGAAACTCTGTCCCACGGGCCAGGTCCTGCTCTCTGGTTCCGATTGCAAACGAGCGGTCCGGCCAGCTGCAACCATCCGAGCGATTGCGCCCTGAGAGTATGCCAATCACCCCAACTGTATTACTGAATGAATACAAATCCAGGTTGCCGTCAGCCGCGTACATTGAGAGTATAATTTTGAACAGACGCTCGCGAGGGCTTAGATCAATTTTATGGCGCCACTTCGCATCGATTTCCCTTATGATCTTGGCAGCAGTTTCTGGTTCGATTGATAGGAACGATTGAATTTCCGGCACGGAACCCTCCGTGGATAGAAATAAAAAGTCAATAGAACACCATTCGAGGGCAGCATTAGCAAAGTTTCTCCGGGGCGAGCCCCGAGCAAAACTGTGGCGACCGCGACGGCCTCGTTGGTCCGTGTCGCGACGCTGGTCCCGACGCGCGCCAAGCACCCCGTCAGGCTTTCCGCCCGAATTTGAGCGCCTCCAGCTTTTCGTTGATAACCACAACCCGCGGGGTGCATTCTCTACGATATGTGAATGGTGTCAATGAAAATTTGTGCATCGCACCCGCGGCGGTAAGCGACCGCTTCAGGATCACAGCAGGCATGGAAGACCGTCCAGAGTCGGCCTAGCCGGTTCGCCAGGTACGAAAAGGCTTTAGGAAAGCGTCCGAAGCCGTCAGGACGGCGATCTGTGAACGGGCTTTGGGCCGTCCGTCAGTACGCCCGCCTGTCAACAGTCCATGAGGCGCCGCGGGAAGGGCGCGCTCCGGCGCTCACTTCTCGAGCGTGACGGACTGCTCGGCCGTGTCGACCGACTTTTCATGTTGGGTCGGATCGGTGAGCCGGATCGGGGCGGTGACCGCGCCGACGGTGACGTCGGTGGCGACATTGACCGCGCCCTTGGTGAAGCTTCCAAGCGATTCGACGAGGCCGGGCTTGGCGTCCGACAGCGTCTGGCCTCCTGCCAGCCGGTCGCCGATCGCCGCCACCACTTCGCCCGTGGCGAACTTGCTGTGGTTGGCCGAGTCTTGCGACTGGACGCTGGTCAGGTCGATCACGTTCACCCGCGCCTGCTGAAGCATCGCCTCATAGGGCTCCTTGGTCGGATCGAGCGCCCCGAGCCGGGTCGAGTCGCGGGCGAGGAAGCTCGAGAGGCCGAGCGCCTTGTCGTCGCGCGAGACGAACAAAGTGAACTGGGTCGAGCGCGGCTCGGTGTCGATCTCGGCGATCTGACGGCGGAACACGTCGACGTCGATATCGGGGGAGGCCAGCATGACGTCGCGGATCTTGGTCGGCAGGCCGTGGTCGCGGATCGCCATCTGGCGCAGCGTCTCGACGGTGAGGTAGTTGCCCATGGAATGGGCGAGGATCGAGATCGACCCGACGTTCGGATTGGCGACGAGCGACGCCAGCAGCGTCTCGAAGGCGTCGCGCGAGTACATCGCGCTGTCGCGGTCGTAGACGTAGTCCTCCAGATTTCCCCCCGACGGCCAGGTGAACAGGACGGGGGCGACGTCGACGTTGGCGTCGTGGACGATCTGGGCGAAGCGGTAGACGGCCTCCTCGAACCGCGTGTTGTAGCCGTGGACGAAGATCAGGACCTTGTGTCCCGGCGTGCGTGCGACGCGCGCATTGAACGTGGCCTTCGCCTGGGCGAGGTCCATCCGCTCGGCGCGCACGGTCACGAAATCGCGCTCCGGGTCGCCGGGCGCGCGGCCCGGCCATTCGACGTCGCCGGGTTTGTGCACGCCCGCAGGCGGGATCGAGACGGCGATGTCGGCGAAGTCGAGGCCCCGCCCGCGGCTGCCGCCAAACATCACGCCCGGCGGATCGAGCACCGGCGCGCGCGTGGTCGCGACAAGCAGATTGACCGTGCTCGCGCCCGGCGCCGTGGTCCCGACGATCAGGTCGCCGTAGGGGCGGCTGGAACAGCCGGCGACGATCGTCGCCAGCGCCAGGAGGACCGCGACGGCGGCGCGGGATCGCCGCGCCGGCGCGCTGGGACCGATCGCGCCCGTGCGATCGGCCCTGGAAAGCGACTTTGACAAACTCAAGCCCCCCGAGGCGTCTTCAGCTCAGCGATCCAGTCGTCCGGATCGTGTACTCGATTGCGGGCGGAAGCAGCCCCTGCTTGGCCGGTTCGGCCTTATGGTTTTGGGTCATGAACCACCACACCGCGACCAGCACGACCACGATCAGCACGATGATCGCCCACATCGGAAAACCGCTCGCGCGGGCGGCGGCGGGCGGCGGCGGCGTGGGCCTGGGCGGCGGGACGGCGGCCGTCGGTGCGCTGGCGGCGGGGGGCGCGGCGGCGCTCGCCATCCGCATCGCCGCGGCGCCAAGCCCGGCGAGCAAGCCCGTGGTCGAAAGGGCCTTCGCCAGATCGGGAGGAAGCGCGGCGGCGATCGCGTCGTTCTGGCTCCCGAACAGGGCCGCGATCGAGGCGGGATCGGACCAACTCGATGGATCCTGCTGGCCGATCGCGCCGATCGCGGCTTGAGCGACCGCGCCGATCGCCGGCTGGGCCGCGGCGGGCGGAGCGCCGGAGAACTGGCTGAGCGCGCCGGCGATGCTGGCGACGCCGGAGCCGCCGAGCAGGCCGCCGAGCCAGGTCGCGCCCTCAGAAAGCGGGCCGAGATTGCCGCCGCCGATCGCGCCGGCGAGCTTGGAGAGAAGATCGGGGTCCGAGTTCGACACCGCATCGACGAGCTTCTGGGCGCCCCCGGCGCCGCCGCGGTCGTGGCGAACGCGCCGAGGACGGCGGGGATGGCGGCCGCGACCAGCCTTTGCGCGACCGCTTCGTTGACGCCCACGGCGCGCGCGAGGCCGCCGACGAGCTGAGGCGTGAGGAATTGCGAGATCACACTGACGAGATCGACGGCCATTGGAATTCCCCTCGAACTGAGCGTCTCCCTTTCGCGCGCCGACTGGCGCCGCGCCCGATCGTCGCGCGCCCGCCGCTCCGCTCGCGCGGCCGGGACTCCTGTTCTACCCGGACGCCCGAAGGAATCCTAGTTGCGCCGGCGCGGGCGATTGGAAGGCGGCGCAGGCCGCGCCGGACGTCGCGGTCAGGTCGCGAAGCGGAAATGCAGGACGTCTCCGTCGGCGACCACGTAATCCTTGCCTTCCAGCCGGAACTTGCCGGCCTCGCGCGCTCCGGCTTCGCCACGGCAGGCGACGTAATCGTCATAGGCGATGGTCTCGGCTCGGATGAAGCCCTTCTCGAAGTCGGTGTGGATGACGCCGGCCGCCTGGGGCGCCTTCACGCCGCGCTCGATCGTCCAGGCGCGCGCCTCCTTCGGCCCGACGGTGAAGAAGGTCACGAGGTGCAAAAGGTCGTATCCGGCCCGGATGACGCGGTTGAGCCCAGGCTCGCTCAAGCCGACCGCCTCGAGATAGTCGGTCTGCTCGGCCTGCGGCAGGACGGCGATTTCGCTCTCGATCTTGGCGGAGACGACGACCGCGACGGCGTTCTCCTTGGCCGCTTGCCCCTTCACCGCCTCGGAAAACGCGTTGCCATGCTCGGCCGAGGCCTCCTCGACGTTGCAGACATAGAGCACCGGCTTCGACGACAGGAGGCCCAGCGACTGAAACAGGTCGTGCTCCTCCCGGCTCACGCCGGCGGCGCGCGCGGGCCGGCCCTCGCTGAGCTCGGCGAGGCTGCGCTGGGCGAGGGTCAGGATCTCCTTCGCCTCCTTGTCGCCGCCCTTGGCCTTCTTCTCCATCGCGCCGATGCGCCGCTCGAGGCTCTCGAGGTCGGAGAGCATCAATTCGGTTTCGATCGTGGCGATGTCCGACAGCGGCTCGATGCGTCCTTCGACATGGGTCACGTCGCCGTCCTCGAAACAGCGCACCACATGGGCGATCGCGTCGCATTCGCGGATGGTGGCGAGAAACTGGTTGCCGAGCCCTTCGCCCTGCGAGGCGCCGCGCACCAGTCCGGCGATATCGACGAAGGTGAGCCTCGTGGGGATGATCTCCTTCGAGCCGGCGATCCCGGCCAGGACATCGAGACGGGGGTCGGGCACCGCGACCTCCCCGACATTCGGCTCGATGGTGCAGAACGGATAGTTGGCCGCCTGCGCCGCAGCGGTCTGCGTCAGCGCATTGAAGAGCGTCGATTTGCCGACATTGGGCAAACCGACGATGCCGCATTTGAAGCCCATGAGGGAAAGGACCGTTTGAAGCCGAAACCGTCGGGCGCCCTCATGCGCGGGCCGGGCGGAAAAGGCAAGGGCGGACGGACCGCCGGGCCGGCGTGCCCCAGAGGCTCCGGCGAAGTCTCCCCTTGCGACGGGGCTCGCGGGTCGCGAGCCGCCGCGGCGGACCTGTCAGGCGGCGTTCCTGCGCAGATGGGCGAGGTCCGCCCACCAGTCGCGCACGACCCAGAGGCGGGGTTCGAGAAGCGTGCCCTGGCCGCCCGTGAAACGCCCCCAGGCCGGCAGGAGCGAGCGCTTGACCGAGGTCAGCACGGTGCGGCCCTCGCTGATCGCGTAGGCGAGCTCGGCCCGCATGCCGCCGCCCGCAGCTTCCTGTTTGCCGAATTTGGAGAAGAACAGGATTTCGCACGGCTCCCCCGCCGCGGCGCTGAGCCTGTGGGCGGCTGAGGCGAGCGCCGAGGTGTCGAGGCAGCAGCTTCCGGCGCCCGGGCCGAGGTCCTGACAGAGCGGCAGAACCTCCCCGGTCGCGACGTCGCAAAGCTTCATCAGCGCGCCCGGGCCGCAGCCGTCCGCGTCCGGGGGCAACTGGACAATGCCGCGGGCGTCGACGCCCGCCTCGACGAGTTCCCGGGCGAAGCCCGACATCAGGCTGTCGACCTTGGCGCCGCTGTCATAGACGATCGCGGCGAAACGGTTGGGATTGAGCGTTTGCGCGTGCAACGGACCACTCCTTTTTTGTCGGAAACCAGACAGCGCATTTTTGTCGGAAACCCGACAGCGCGCTTCGCCCGAAGGGCGCTGTGCGACTGCTTTGCAAGACGGGCGCCAGGAGGCAAGACGGGCGCCAGGAGGCGAGACGGGCGCCGGGAGGACAAACCGGCGCGCTGCGACGCAATGGACGTGGACGGCGAGCCGTCGGCCGGATTATGTGGGACGGACCAAAGCGCGGCCCGCGCCTCGCCGTCTCAGGATGTCGCCCATGAAGCTTTCCGCGCCCAACGTTCTCAACGGCACGGTGGTTGCGATCACCAAGGGCGCGACAACTGCCCATGTGAAGATCGAGATCGGCCCGGAGACGGTCGTCACGGCGGCGATCACCAACGAAGCCGTCGACGCGCTCGGTCTCGAGGTCGGCAAGCCGGCCTCGGCCGTCATCAAGGCGTCCGACGTCATGGTCGGCATCGACGGAGATTGAGCGCTCGCATGACTGAAAGGCCGGAATCCCGCCTGTTCGAGCGGTGGGACGAACTTGCGGAAGGGCTGCTCCATGAGGATGCGCCGGGCGGCGACCTGACGACCGACGCGCTCGAACTTTACGGGCGCCGGGGACGCATCGAATTTTCGGCGCGCGGCGCAATGGTCGTGGCGGGCGTCGAACTCGCCGCGGGGATGCTTGGCCGGCGCGGGGCGGCGGTCAGGCTCGTGCAGCGGTCGGGCGACCGGGTCGAAGCGGGCGCCTCGCTGCTCGCCGGATCGGGCGACGCAGCCGATTTGCTTCTGGCGTGGAAGGCGTCGCAGACCCTGGTTGAAATGCTGTCGGGGATCGCGACGGCGACGCGCGCGGTCGTCGACGCGGTCGAGGCGGTCGACCGGAACGTCCGGGTCGCCTGCACCCGCAAGACGTTTCCCGGCGGGCGGCGCCTGTCGCATCTCGCCGTCAAGGCCGGCGGGGCGATCCTCCATCGCGCCGGCCTCTCCGAGACGATTCTCGTCTTCGGCGAGCACCGCGCGTTCCTGGACGGCGAGCCCTTTGCGTCGATCGCAGCGCGGCTGCGTCGCGCGGCGCCGGAAAAGAAGACGGCCATCGAGGTCGGCTCGATGGCCGAGGCCAGGGAGGCGATCGAGGCCGGCTTCGACGTCGTCCAGCTCGAGAAATTCGGCGTCGCCGAGGTTGCCGAGGTCGCAGCGTTCGCCCGTCGCCTCGCGACGCCGCCGCTGATTGCGGCGGCGGGCGGCGTCACCGCCGCGAACGCCGCCGACTACGTGCGCGCCGGGGCGGGTTTGATCGTCACGAGCGCGCCGTACTGGGCGGCGCCGCGCGACGTCAGCGTCGTCATCGCGAGGCAGCCATGACCTTGCCGAAACGTGTCGCCTGGTGCGCGGGGGCAGAGTCTTTGTCTTTGGTTGCGAAAGCATGCGGCGCGGCCGATCTCAGCTCGCGACGCAGCGTCTCGGTCGACTGATCGCCGAAGCGAAACTGGCCGATCAGTTGGGAAAGCTGCTCGCTTTCGGTGGTGAGCGTATGGCTCGCGGCGGTCATTTCCTCGGCCAGGGCGGCGTTGTGTTGCGTGACCTGATCCATTTGATTGACGGCCATGTTGATCTCGCCAAGGCCGGTCGCCTGCTGCTTGGCGCCGGAGGCGATCTTGGTGACGACGTCGTCGATCTCCGAGACCTTGGTTTCGATCCGCTCGAGCGCCTTCCCCGTTTTTCCGACAAGGCTGACGCCCTCGCTGACGTGGCTGGTCGACGCAAGGATCAATCCCTTGATCTCGCGCGCGGCGTCGGCGGAGCGCTGCGCCAGCGCTCGAACCTCGGAGGCGACCACGGCGAAACCTCGGCCCGCGTCCCCTGCACGGGCGGCCTCGACGCCGGCGTTGAGGGCCAAAAGGTTGGTTTGAAAAGCGATCTCGTCGATGACCCCGATGATCTGGCTGATTTGGCTTGACGACTTTTGGATGTTTCCCATCGCGTCGATCGCGTCCCGCACGATCTTGATGCTCTCCTGGGCATCGCTCCTTGCGGTCGCCACGACGTCATTGGCGCGCCGCGCGCCGTCCGCCGTGCTGTTGGCTGCGGTGGTGATCTCGTTCAGCGCGGCGGCGGTTTGTTCGAGACTCGAGGCTTGCTGCTCGGCGCGATGAGACAGATTGTCGGAGGCGGTGGCGATCTCTTGGGCGTTCGAGCGGACGCCGCTGGCGGTGCCGTCGACTTCCTTGAACGCGGCGGCGAGGAGATCGACCGCCGAATTGAAGTCGGTCTTGAGCCCGGCAAACGTCTCGGGCATCTCGCCGGCGATCCGGTTGTTCAGGTCCTTCCCGGCAAGCTTCGCCAGCGCCGCCGCCAAATGGGCGATGGCGATTTTTTGCTCGGCCGCTACGCGTTCGTTCTCGGCCGCGAGCTTCGCCCGCTGTTCGGCGCTTTGGTCGAGATAGGCGGAAATCGCCAGATCCATGTCGAGGAAGACCGCCTTGACCAGCGCGCCGAGCGCTGACCCGACCTTTTTCGCCTGCGCCGACTTCCGCCTGCGCCAAACTCCGCGCGGCCAGAATTCGGCGACGACGGCGTCGATCAATTGGTCGACGACAAGAGAGTAGCCGCCGATGTACCACCGGGGCTCCAATCCGATCCTGGCGTGCGTCTTGCCGATGGCGCGCACAGCCGCGCCGTAACCGGCGTCAAAGACTCCCGTCGCTATGGTGTTCCAATGCTTGATTTGAGCGCGTCTGGCCCCGGCGATGTGATCCTCGCCTCCGAAGTGCTTGCGAACCGCGTCGGTGGCGCGAATTTGTTCGTAGCACTTGTCAAGTCCAAGTGGCAAAGCCTTAACGATGATCGACTGCAATTCTCTGATCTGCTCGGAGCTTGACGCGTCAAGCTTCATGAATCGCAGTCGTTCGTTCAGTGCGTCGTCAATTGTGGTCTGCGCTTGCATCTTCGCATCCTGAAGTCAGGCATGGGAGGAGAATCGCCCATTGTGCAAAAGCTACCTGCGTTTCCTTACTTATTTATTCGTCGCTTTGCTCGCGCCATAATTACGTAAGCCGCGTCGCGCGCAATTGCGCCGGCCAAGCGCGGCAAACCTGGGCGGGCGAGCGGCGCCGTGCCTCAGAGCCCGGGCTCTGTCGTTCGCAAACAAGACTGACATTCTTAGGCTTGGTAAAGATCGGGTTGAAGCGTCCCGGCGATCCGCCTGATCGGTCGCGCCAATCGTTCTCGACGGCTTTTTACGTTTTAGAAATAGCGGAAGCATAGAGCTTGTAGCTGCGACCGAGCGCGCCGCGGGTCGGCGGCGATTCTCGGAGGCATGACGCCGTTCGCAATGGTCGGGCAAGGTCCCGACATGCCTCCCTGCAACAACATCCAGTCGGCTTCATGACGCTCGAAGATCGGGCGTCGCGATCGTGACGCAAGCTCCAAAGGTTCATGGGATGCCGAACGAGACCGTGTGGGCCAAACGCGCCCGAAAGGTTCGCGCTGCGAAGGCGGCGCAACGCGCTGAAACGACGGCGCCCGGGGCCGACGCCCAATCCGTCGGCGACCCGGCGCCGGAGAGGGATATCCCGATTCCCCTTCCGCCAGTCCTCGACCTGGCGGCCGCCGCGCCTCTTGCGCGTGCGCTGCTCGAGCGTCGCAGCAAGCCGACGGTCGTCGACGCCGTCGGGGTCCAGAGACCGGGAGCCGCGTCTCTTCAGGTGTTGCTTGCGGCTATCCGCACCTGGGAAGGCGACAGCGTTCCGCTCACGTTCATCAATTGCGGACCGCTGTTCATTGAGCATCTTCGATTTCTAGGCGTAGAGCCCGACGCTTTTGTCAAAGGAGCCCAATTGTGACGGCGCAAACGATCTTGACGATCGACGACTCCCGCACCATGCGCGACATGCTCATGCTGACGTTGTCCGACGCAGGCTACCGCGTCGTTCAGGCGGTCGACGGCGTGCACGGGCTCGACGTTCTGCGCAACGAGGCGCCCACCGTCATCATCACGGACATCAATATGCCCCGCCTCGACGGATTCGGCTTCATCGAGTGCGTTCGGGCCGATCCACGAATGCTGGGCGTCCCGATCCTTGTTTTGACCACGGAAAGCTCGACCGAAAAGAAGAGCCAGGCGCGCCGAGCGGGCGCGACAGGGTGGATCGTGAAGCCGTTCGACTCGGTGAAACTTGTCGACGCCGTTCGGCGTGTGGCTGCCTGATCGCAAAGGGGTTTCGGACATGGATTCGATGGCGGCCATCAGAGACACGTTCTTCCAGGAATGCGCCGAGCAGCTTGCCGAGATCGAAGTCGGGCTCGACGCAATCGACGTGGGCGACGGGAACACGGAGGTTGTCAACGCGGTGTTCCGCGCGGTCCATTCGATCAAAGGCGGCGCGGGAGCGTTTCAGCTCGATAAACTGGTGCGCTTCTCCCACGCGTTTGAAACGACCCTCGACTGCATGCGCAGCGGAAAGATCACGCCGACGGATTCGCTGATCAAGACGATGTTCCGCTCGAAGGATGCTCTGTCAGACCTCGTCGAATTCTCGAGAGCCGGCGGTGAAATTGACGAGCACCGCATCGAGACGCTGATCGAGGAGTTGAAGGCGACCGTCCCCGGCGACGAGTCCGGGTCGACTTCGGGCGGGGGCATCGAGGAGCTCGACTTCCAGCCGCTGACCCTGTCGATCGATGACCTGGCGCCGCCGAGCGCCGAGCCCGCCGACGTCAACCGGCATTATGTGATCACGTTCGCGCCGCGGCGTGAGCTTTATCGAAAGGGCAACGAGCCGGCCCGCCTCCTGCGCGAACTTGGCCAACTGGGCGAGATCGAGGCCGTGTGCGATACGACCGCGCTGCCTCGGCTCGAAGACCTCGATCCCGAGGGCGCCTATCTGGCCTGGCGAATCGAGCTGAAAACCGACAAGCCGCTCGACGCGATCGAAGAGGTGTTCGATTTCGTCGTCGACGATTGCGAGCTTGCGATCGTCCCCCAGGAGCGCGCGCCCGAACCGGTCGACGAGCAGCCCCCGCCCGTGGCCGAGGCGGAAGCGCCGGAGTTGGCGGACGCGGCGGACGCCCCGACGGCTGCGGATTCGAGCCTGCCGTCCTCGATCGCGGCGCCGGAACCGGGCCGACGGGGCCCCGACAAGGCCGCGGGCGACGCCGCCAAGCCCGAAACGGCCGCTGCGACAGCGACGATCCGCGTCGACCTCGACCGAGTCGACCGGCTCATCAACCTAGTTGGCGAGCTGGTCATCAACCAGGCGATGCTGTCGCAGAAAGTGACAGAGGCGGGAATCGTGCGCTCGTCCGGCATCGCTTCCGTTCTCGGCGCCCTTGAGCAGCTCACTCGCGAAATCCAGGAAGGCGTGATGGCGACTCGCGCCCAGCCGGTGAAACCGCTGTTCCAGCGCATGGCGCGCATCGTGCGGGAGTTGGCCGAGGAGACCGGCAAGTCGGTGCGCTTGCGGACCGAGGGCGAGGCGACCGAAGTCGATCGGACGGTCATCGAGCGCCTTGCCGACCCGCTGACCCACATGATTCGAAATGCGGTCGATCACGGCCTCGAGTTCCCAGAAACGCGGCTCGCCGCAGGCAAACCTGAACAGGGCGAGGTGCGGCTTTCCGCGGCGCACCGCTCGGGCCGCATCGTGATCGATGTGTCCGACGACGGCGCCGGCATCAATCGGGAAAAGGTCAAATCGATCGCGATCGCCAAGGAGTTGATCTCCGCCGACGCCCAGCTGTCGGACTCGGACATCGACAACCTTCTGTTTCTGCCTGGGTTTTCGACTGCGACGACCGTCTCGAACATCTCGGGGCGCGGCGTCGGAATGGATGTGGTCAAGCGGTCCGTCCAGGCGCTCGGCGGCAGGATCACGATCGCCTCCCGCCCGGGCCTCGGGTCCACGTTCTCGATGAGCCTTCCGCTGACGCTCGCCGTTCTCGACGGCATGGTGGTCAGCGTCGCGGATCAGACTTTCGTCGTCCCGCTGACCGCAATCGCCGAGACGCTGAGACCGCGCCAGGCCGACGTTCATGGGCTCGGCGTCGAGACGCGCGTCATCGCCGATCGCGGCGGTTTCGCGCCGCTGATCGACATCGGCCGGGAGCTTGGCGTTCGGGACACGTTCGCCAACCCGCTCGAGAGCGTCGCCCTCATCGTCGAGACGGAGGTCAGCTCGCGTTGCGGCCTGCTTGTCGACGCCATCCATGACCAACGGCAGGTCGTGATCAAGAGCCTCGAGGCCAACTACCGCCAGGTGCCCGGGATCGCGGCCGCGACGATCCTCGGAGACGGACGCGTCGCGCTCATTCTCGACGTCGACACGATCGTCGCAACGACCAGCCGCCCCTCCGCGTCAGCGTCCCTATTTGCCGCAGCGAGCTAAAACCATGTCCAACGCCGCCTTAGTCGCCCAAACTTCCGCATCCGTCGTAAACGAGTACATCGCCTTCCGCGTCGGGGCGCAGGAATTCTGCGTCGACATCATGTCGGTGCGGGAAATCCGGGGCTGGACCCCGGCCACGGTGCTTCCGCACGCGCCTTCTTATGTGCGCGGAGTCATCAACCTGCGCGGGTCCGTGCTGCCGATCGTCGATCTCGCGCAGCGGCTGAGCTTCGCCAGCACCGAGGCGACGCAGCGCCACGTCATCATCGTCGTCCAGGTCAACGCCCAGATCGTGGGCCTGCTGGTCGATTCGGTGTCCGAGATCCTGAGCCATTCCGCCGATTCGATCCATCCGATGCCGGATGTCGCGACGGACTCCGTCAAGTCCTTCGTGCGCGGAATGCTCGCGGTCGACGGGCGCATGATCGGCCTGATCATCCTCGATTCCATCCTTCCGCCGAGCGCCGAGATCGCGTCATGAGCGCATCGGTCGCCCGAATCGACAACGCTGGTCGAGAGACGGCGCACGGGGATCGCGAGTTCGCCTTCACCGCTCAGGATTACCGGCGGATCGCGGCGCTGATCCACGCGGACGCCGGCATCGATCTGAGAGAGTCGAAGGCGGAACTCGTTTACTCCCGCCTGGCCAAGCGGGTGCGCGCGCTCAACCTCGACTCGTTCCGCGATTACTGCGATCTCGTCGAGGGCCCCGACAGCCGGGGAGAGCGGCTGGAAATGCTCTCGGCCCTGACGACCAACGTCACGCGCTTCTTTCGTGAGCGGCCGCACTTCGATCACCTCGAGCGCCAGGTTCTGCCGTCGCTGATTGCGCTCGCGCGCAAGGGCGAGAAGGTCCGAATCTGGTCGGCAGGCTGCTCGACCGGTCAGGAGCCCTATTCGGTCGCGCTGTCGCTTCTGTCGCTCGAGCCGCAGGCTGCCCTCCTGGATATCAAGGTGCTCGCGACCGACATCGATCCGCGCGTCATCGCGACCGGCCGCGAGGGCGTCTATCCCGATGGCGCCCTCGAGGACGTTCCGGCAAACCTGCGCGCCCGGTACTTCAGCCCCGACGCCGCTACGCCCCGCTCCTATCGCATCGCCGACGAGCCGAGGAAAATCGTCAGCTTTCGGACGCTCAACCTGAACGGCGAATGGCCGATGCAGGGATTTTTCCACGTGATCTTCTGCCGCAACGTCGTGATCTATTTCGATGAGCGTGGACAGCGGAATTTGTGGAGCCGGTTCGCCTCGAAGCTCGCGGACGGAGGCTGGCTCTATGTCGGGCACTCCGAGCGCGTTGCAGGCCCCGCTTCCGCCTGCTTGCGCAGCGCCGGACTGACCACCTATCAGCTCACCGCGAGGCCGACTTGAAACCCATCCGCGTACTTGTCGTCGATGATTCCGCAACCATGCGCGGCCTCATTCGCTTGACCCTGTCGAAGGACCCCGACATCACGGTCGTCGGCGAGGCGGCGAACGCCATGGAGGCGCGCGAGGCGATCAAGGCGCTCGTTCCGGACGTGATGACCCTCGACGTCCAGATGCCCAAGATGGATGGGCTCGAGTTTTTGGAAAAGGTCATGCGGCTGAGGCCGTTTCCGGTCGTGATGGTCTCGGGCCAGACGGCGCAGGGCACGGCGGCGACCATCGCCGCCCTCGAACTCGGCGCGGTCAGCTGCGTCGGCAAGCCCAGAGCGAGCGACCCCATCCCTTTCGCCGAGCTTCCGGGCAAAGTGAAGTCGGCGGCTGGCGCGCGCGTCGACAGGCGGAGCGAGCGACAAACGCCGCGCCCGGCCATTTCGCCGTCCGCCTACCAATCCGACGGCCGGCTCGTCGCGATCGGCGCGTCGACCGGAGGGGTCGAGGCGCTGGTCTCGATCATCGCGGGCTTTCCACACAATTGCCCGCCGACTGCGATCGTCATCCACATGCCGTCCCCCTTTACGGCGTCCTTCGCGAAGCGGCTGGGCAGCCTCACGGAGGCGCAGGTCGAGGAGGCCGAGGACGGCTCCGTGCTGGCTCCCGGGCGGATCGTCGTCGCGCCGGGCGGAGCGACCCATCTCGAGATCGCCGGCGCGCGCGAGCGGCGCTGCTGCCTTAGAGTCGGGGAGGCCGTCAATGGACATCGCCCTTCCGTCGACGTTCTGTTCGAGTCGGTCACCAAGGCCTGCGGCGCCGCCGCGCTTGGCGTGATCCTGACCGGCATGGGCAAGGACGGCGCCAGGGGGCTCTTGGCGATGCGCCGCGCAGGCGCCCAGACGCTCGGCCAGAACGAGGCGACCTCGACGGTCTACGGCATGCCCAAGGCGGCGTTCGAACTCGGGGCGGTCGAGAAGCAAGTCCCGTTGCAGGAAGTCGCAGGCTCCATTCTCGCGCTTACGTCCGCGTATCCCTCCAGGAGTATGAATCATGCCGCTCGCGGATAAGCTGCAAGTCATGGTGGTCGACGACACGAGCGTCAGCCGCGCGCTCATCACCGACGCGCTCGATCAGATGGGCGTCAAGCACGTCACGATCGCCAGGGACGGCGCCCAGGCGCTCAAGGCCCTGATGGCGCAACCAACGCATCTCGTGATTTCCGACATGAACATGCCGGGGCTCGACGGGCTCGGCCTGCTGAAGGGATTGCGCTCATACAAGCCGACCAGCGGCATCGGGTTCATTCTGGTCACCGGAAGCAACGACAAGTCCCTGATCGAACGAGGAAAACAGTATCGGCTCAACAATTTCGTGACCAAGCCTTTCAACACGATGTCGCTGAGAGGCGCGATCGAGGCGGTCGTTGGACGGTTGTCGTGAACCAGGCCTCTCCGCAGGAACTGAAGATTCATATCGTCCAGGGCGAATTCCGCGTCGGGGGCGGCGACCTCGTCCTGTCGACCGTGCTTGGGTCTTGCGTCGCCGCCTGTCTGCACGATCCGCAGGCCCGGGTCGGCGGCATGAATCATTTTCTGCTTCCCGGCGACGATCGCAACTTCAATCCGCGCGACGCCGAGCGATACGGCGTCCACCTGATGGAACTCCTGGTCAACGGACTGATGCAGATCGGAGCGCGCCGCGACCGCCTTCAGGCGAAGCTCTTCGGCGGCGCGCGGGTGGTGCGCGGACTGTCGGACGTCGGCCGCAAGAACGGCGAGTTCGCCGAACGGTTTCTTCGCTACGAGGGGATCGCCGTCGCCAGTCAGGACATTGGCGGCGAGAAAGGGCGTCGGCTGCAATTCTGGCCGGCTTCCGGCCGAGCTCTGCGGAGCTTCATCGCCGCCGCCGCAACCGTCAACGTGGAGCGTGTTCGACCACCCCCTGTCGCCAGCGCGAGCGGCGAGGTGGAACTCTTTGGAGACGATCCGCCGCCCGAGCGCGTGGTCCGGAGGGCTTGACCCGATGAGCGAAAAAGTTGCGTTGTGCACGTTGCTTTTGCGGATGACGCGGGAATTGCGACGGGTCGAGTCGAGGCTCACGAACCTCGAGGACGTCATCAGCGATATTGTGCTCGATGCGTCGTCGCCGCGCTCGCCGCGCTTCCATGAGTTGCAGGAGGTCGACCGCGCCCGCCAGGAGGTCTCCGGGATCGCGGATTTCCTCGAGCATCTCGCGGAGGCGGCTTCGCCCGAATGCGCAGTCGACGCGCGTCTGGCGAGCCGATCGCTCGGACTGGCGGGCCTGGCGGCCGCGCTCGTCCACGACGAGGCGGTCGAGGTCGAAATCGGCGAGTTCGAGCACTTCGATTGACTTGTCGATGGGAAGATCAGCAGGCGCGCTTCCCACCCATCCCTCCGGGAGTTCGTTCATGACTAAGAGGCGGCTTCTGACTTTTTGGCGCGCGCCCAGCCCCTCCGAGGACCGCGCGAAGCCGCGCCTTGAGGCTTCGGCGCTTCGCATCCTCGACGAAATGGCGGTCGCGACCTTCGTGATCGATCGCCAGAACCGCGTGATCTTTTGGAACAGGGCCTGCGCCCGCCTGACGGGCCTGGAAGCGGCGGCCGTCATCGGCACGAGCGATCACTGGAAGGGATTCTACACCCACCCGCGCCCTTGTCTCGCCGACCTCGCGCTGAGCCAGGACGCGAGCGCGCTCGCCGCCCAATACGCGGCTTATGACGGGAAGGCCGACAGCGCGAACCTGAGGGCGGAAAACTGGTGCGACCTTCCGAACGGCGCCCATGTCTATTTGACCATTGAAGCTCGCCCCGTCCACGACGCAAACGGCGACGTCGTCGCCGTTGTCGAGACATTGCAGGACAGCACGGCGCACGAACAGGAACAGGCGCGCGTCAGAGCGCAAACGGAAACGCTCGCCGGCGAGCGGGCCAGCGTTTTGGCTGCATTCGGCGAGGGGCTCGAAAAGCTCGCAGAGCGCGACCTGACGTTCCGTATCAAGGGACGACTGCCGGAGACCTACGCCAAGCTTCAGGCCGATTTCAACGCCGCGATCGACGCGCTGACGACGGTCGTGGGGGGCGTCGCCGCGTCGTCGCACGCGCTTCAGGTGGGCACGTCAGAGATTTCCGCCGCCTCCAACGATCTCTCGCGCAGGAATGAGCAGCAGGCGTCGAGCCTGCAAGAGTTGGCCTCTTCGCTGAGCGAGATCACCGACACGATTCGCAAGACCGCCGACATGAGCAAGCATGCTCGCGAGGTCGTCGGCGCGACGCACGCCGCCTCGCAGAAAGGGACAGAGACAGTCCGCAAGGCGATCGACGCGATGGGGAAGATCGAAAAGTCCTCCCAGCAGATCGGTCAGATCATTGGAGTGATTGACGAGATCGCCTTCCAGACCAACCTCCTGGCGCTCAACGCCGGGGTCGAGGCGGCGCGGGCGGGGGACGCCGGCCGGGGTTTCGCGGTGGTGGCCTCGGAAGTGCGCGCGCTCGCTCAAAGGTCGGCCGACGCGGCGCGGGAGATCAAAGGGCTGATCGCCGCCTCCTCGACGCAGGTGCAGGACGGGGTCACGCTGGTCGTCGACACCGGAAAGGCTTTCGAGCAGATCGAGACCGGCGTGAAGGACATTTCTACGGTCGTCGAGCAGATCTCGAGAAGCGCCGATGACGAGGCGGCCGGCCTTCATGAGATCAACGGCGCCATGAAGCAACTCGACCAGGTGACGCAACAGAACGCCGCCATGTCCGAGGAAGCCTCCGCAGCCAGCATGTCCCTGGCCGAACAGGGAGAGCGCCTCGCGCGGCTGATCGGTCAGTTCCGGATCGAGGTCGCGCCCGACAAAGCCATCGAGCGGGAACTGAAAAAGGCCGCCCCGCGCGCATTTCGCGAGCCTCGCGCCCCGGCGCCGGACGAGCGAAGGCGGCCGGCGGCTCGCCCGCTTGCGCCCGCGGCTCCGCCGCGTCGGGTCGCGGCGGCCGGCGGCTCGAATCGGACGCCCGCCGCCGAGCGTGGACATCACGACTGGACCGAATTTTGAGGCAGGGCCGTCGTCCGGCGCGGGAACTCGGTCGTCGGGCTGATGTTGCGCCCGGCAAGGCGGGCCCCATGGAGAGATCGAGGCTACATTAAGGATTTGTCAAAGGCGCGACGCCATTGCGATCGGACATGGGCGTGTCGTTCGCAACCGATGAGCCGGCGCCACGCCGGGCGCGGTCGCGCGCCGCCGCCGGCAAACCCATAAATCAGGCAAAGCCCCCCTCATCGAATTGGGCGTGCTCAACAGAGACGTGAGAACCCCGGCTCCGCTCTGCGCCCTTCGAACGGCTTGAATTCGAAGCCCTGGCCGTCTAAAGGCAAAATGGAATTTAGCCTGATGTGACTTTGTTCCGGGGGAAGGGGACGGGGGGATGGCGAAAACGGAATTGCCTGCAATTTTTTTCAAATCGGGTCCGTTCGGCGCGCACGGTTCAATGGCGGGCGAACGAAAGCCTTGGGCGGGCGACGACGTTGCCTCGCCTGAGGAAGGAGCGGAGCTCATTCGCGCCTTCCTGCAAATCGAACGGCGCGACACCCGCACAGCGATTATCGAGCTCGTGACGCATCTTTCGGCGGTCTCGCCCCGTTCCTGACGTCGGCGATCGCCGCGTCGAGGACGTTTCTCGCCGTAAGGCGACGGATAATATTGGCGTCCCGGAAGGGAATCGAACTCCTGACCCCGGGTTTAGGAATCAGGAGCAGCAAGCGGCTTGCCATCGCGGGTGTTCGGATTCGGGACGGTATCACGCCCACCGACCCGTCCGACCTCGCATCGGCGCTCGCCTTCGCTGTGGTTTCAAGGCAGGAAGCGCGTCCACAGCGCTGACGAGATCATGGCGGGGATCGTCCCTGCTGGAGTGCAATGTACATCATTCAGGGTTGGCCGCTATCCAGCGCTCGATTTCCTCCTTGCCGATCACTTCGCCTTCCGGCCCCTCTATCCTGTGAACCTGATGACCAGCGTGTTCATACGAGCGGGCCCGAAATAGAGCGGTTTCTTTCGTTTGGGTCTCCGGACCCGCCAGCGCTTCACCTCCCGGAATTGGATTCCGGTAAACGACTGTCCATCCCGGCATTGTCTCGACCTCCAGCAACGGCCGACAGTCAAGATCATAAGCAAGGGTCGACACGATGTCCCGGCCCTGATGGCTGCGATAGCCAACGCGATGCTCCTCGGCCTGTGCAGCGACTAGCCGTTGCTCAATAGACTTCAATTGGCGCAGCCGCAGCGAGCGCAAATCGATGGGACCTTCGACCACCAAGGAAATCAAACGGTCGCGTTGGTGCTCAAGGATTTTGATCGTGCCGGCGAGATGCCCAGACCAGGCTGCGTCGGCTGAGGCGTGCACGTACTCCAAAGAGACCTCTCAATCCCGTCGCGTAGAAGGCCGGCGCCCTTGAGAAAGGGCGCCGGTGAGCACAGGCGCGCCAGCTACGACGACGAGACCAATCAAGCGTCGTTTGGGGCCTTGCCGGGCGGCAGGCGGCAGGGCGCGCAGCCTTCCTTATCCTCCTGGGACGAGGGCTTAATAGTCTCGCCACGCTCCGGTTGCGATGTGACATCATAGCGCCCGCGCTGACATGACGCAGGGTCGTCAGTTTCGGAAAGGCTCGGACCGATAAATGACGGCGACGACGACGCCGAGGCCCTCATTCATGACCATTGCGCCGAAGCCTATTCGGAAGGTAGCTCGCGGGCTCAAGCACAAAGCGGCAGACCGCCAGAGGGCAGTTCATTGGCGTAGGATGGCGAGCGCCGCCCGGCGCGGAAGTGTGCAGCCGCACGCGAGCACAGGTCCTGGCGCGTCATGCGAAGAGGCCAGCGGAGATTGACGGCGCGGCGCTGGAGCGCGCGGGCTCGCAGGAAGATGACCGGCCCGACCCTATCCCATTGAGCCTGTCGGCCCGTCCCTCAAAGCCAATATGTTTCGATCTCCGTCTCGCGCGCGATCGCCTTCCTCACCGATCGCCAGTACCGCACCGAAGGGAAGTCGCCGGCGTCGACCTCCATCCTGCGGGCCGCATTGAGCGCGAGGAGTCCAAGATGCTGGATGAGCAATTCCGCCTCCGCTTCGATCCAGATCGCCCTTTGGCGTCCTCGTTCCACAAACGAAAGCATCTGCTAACTAACTCGTCACAATCAGGCCGTGGCCCGTTCGCCGCGAACCGCTTTCTGCTCCTCACCAACTCGGCGGCGCAAGATAAGCGCCGCGGACGTCGGGCCATCGGCCCGATTGGACGCCAGCGTGGCATGGATCCTCGCGCGAGCCGCATCAGTCGCGGCGTCAAGCGCTTTGAACCAGGTCCATAGATCTTCGTATTCCTCTGAATATCTTGCTTGGTCATCTTTATTCCTCCCAGACCGTTAGACGCAGTGGCGTTGTCTTGTTTGGAGCCGCGCGCTTGTGCGGATGCGTCAAAAGGCGCAGACTTTCGCAACGCCGGCGAGACAAATCGACGACCGCTAAGCCTGCGCCAAGCACAAAGGTCTATTGGCCTTTGCCTGTACACGTCCTCTCTCAACGTTCCTGCACATCGAGAGGCTCTTCTTACGAGGATTGTATTAGGCGATCAATGCGCCGAATTGTCGCGTTGTGAAGTGAACGCTGTCTATGTACTTTCGCAATACCAGCGCAACCTGCCCGAGGAGTGGCGGCAATCTGGTACTACTTGGTGCAGTATATCGGCAGTCTGGTAAACGTTGCGACTGCGGTCATATGGAGCGCTGAATATGCAGTACCAGATCGAGTTCTTTGGCGACGCGGACACCATTGTCCACATGATGCATATCAATGCGGACAGCCCTGCAATCGCGTTCCAACTTGTCGTCGAAAGAGGCTGGCCACCTGGCGCCCTAACGGCGCGTGTAATCGACAACTATGGACGTTGCGTACTTTCCATCTCCAACGCTTAGGCCGAGTCCAGTCGCCGAGGCGCGGAGCGCACCTTTTATTGATGCATTTGCAGCGGCGCCTTCACTCGCTTCGACTGTATTTCTACGAGCTGTCGCTCTATGAATTTCAATTGGCGAAGCCGAAGCGAACGCAGATGGGACGGACCTTCGACCACCAGTGGGATTAGTTGGTCGCGTTCGTGTTCTAGGATTCCAATCGTGCTGTCGACGAATTCGGGCGCAGATTGGACTGCGGCTTGGGCTGAGGCAAAAGCATATGCGAGCACTGGGGACCTCCCTCCCGTTTTGAGCGCCCGGGACTCCTAGACCCGCGCTAGACGCACGTCACGCTTAGTCGCATGACATATTGTCGCGGCACGGGGGGGCGACCTCGCAGACGATCGGCGCCAGTTGGTCAGGGAAGAGCGCGGGGAGCCGCGCCGCGCCATGTTGCCGGCGCGATCGTGCTTGACGGCGAAGACATCCCGGATGGCCTGCTGGCCTTTGGTGACGCTGTAGAGGTTGCGCATGGGGGCGACTATGACGCGCCGCGGCTGGAGGACAAACACCAATCACGCGATGTGTTACCCTATTGCATCCCCAGCTAAAATCGCCTTCAAATTCGGTGTGTCACGATTTGAGCTAAGTGTTTGATTTTGTTTGGCGTCCCGGAAGGGAATCGAACCCCTGACCCCAGGTTTAGGAAACCTGTGCTCTATCCTGCTGAGCTACCGGGACATCGCCGGCCCACGGGCGCCGTCTGGACGAAAGCGCCGCGAGCGGGCAAGACATTTATCATGGAATTGCGCGCCGTGCACGCTCCTCCTCCACGTTTGCGCGCTGTCCGCCTGGCGCGGGCGCTTGTGCTCGCGCTGGTCGCGGCGGCCTCGTCCGCCCGCGCCGCCTGCGGGACGCCGGACGGGACCGTCCGCATCGCGGGGGTCGACCAGCGCCTCGACTTCGTCCTCTCCGACGGCCGGACCGTCCGTCTCGGCGGCGTGGCGTCGCCCGATCCCGATCGCGCGCCGGACCTCGCCGGCGCTGCGCGAGACTTTCTCAAGCGCCGCTTCGTCGGCCGAGATGGCGAACTCGAACGGCTCGCGAGCGAAACGGACCGCTGGGGACGGGTGGTCGCGGACATCGTCGTTTCCGATCCCGGCGATCCGGACCGCAAAATTTCCGCCGCCTCGGCGCTGCTCGCCGCCGGATATGCCCGTGTCGCGCCGGCCGTCGAGGCGCGGGGCTGCGTCCCTCAGCGGCTTTCCATTGAGGACGAGGCGCGCCGCGCCGGCCTCGGCCTCTGGGCCGATCCGCGCTATGCGGTCATCGCCGCGACGGACCTCGAGGCGTTGCGGGCGAGCGACGGACGACTGGTCGTGATCGAAGGCGCGGTGAGAAGGGTTGGCATCGGCCGCTCGCGCCTCTATTTTGACCTCGTTGCAAAGGGCGGCCCGACGGTCGTCGTCCCGCGAAAGCTCGAGTCGGCTTTTGCGCGAGCCGGGCATCCCATCGACGCTGCGGCCGGTGAGACGATCCGTGCGCGGGGGGCGCTCGACAACCGTTTGGGCCCGAGACTCGAGGTCAGCGAGCCGGCGATGATCGAATTCTTGGGTCGCTCAAATGCGCCGGGGGTGGGCATACCGCGTCCATGATTGTGAGCGTCCGGGACATCGACCGGCGCCCGTCAAGGGCGGCCGCATGGCGGCGCGGGCTGACGCTCGCAGCGCTTGCGCTCAGCCTTGGCCTGGCCGCCTGCGCTTCCGTCGAGCCGCCGCCCGCTCCGGCCAAGTCCGAGCCGACTGCGGCGGAACAGCGGCCGATCACGCCGCCGGCGAGCCCCGAGCGCAAGCGGCTCATCGACGCCTTCGGCGGCGAATATCACGCGCCTGCGACCGAAAGCTACCTGAACGGCGTCCTCGCCAAGCTGGCGCAGGCGTCCAACGCCGCCAACCAGCCCTATCGGGTCACGCTCCTCGATTCGCCCGTCGTCAACGCCTTCGCTCTGCCCTCGGGCGACATCTTCATGACCCGCGGCCTGCTGGCGCTCGCCGACGACACGTCCGAGATCGCCGCGGTGATGGCGCACGAGATCGCGCACGTGACCGCCCGCCATGCCGCGCAGCGCGCCGAGTTCGCCAAGACCGCCGCGTTGTTCGCCCGGGTCAACCAGAAGGTGCTGGACCGTTCCCAGGCGCCGGACGAGGCGGAGGCCCGGTCGCGGCTGTCGATCGCCACCTTTTCGCGCGAGCAGGAGTTCGAAGCCGATCAGATCGGCATCAAATCCTTGGCGCGCGCCGGATACGATCCTTACGGCGCGGCGCGGTTCCTGACCGCGCTCGGCGAATGGAGCGCGCTCTCCTCCTCGACCTCGGAGCGGTCCGCCGACCGGCCGGACATGATGGCGACGCATCCCTCGACCCCTGAGCGGATCGCCCAGGCGGAAGTCGAAGCTCGCAACCTCGCGCCGCCTGGCGGCGGCGTCACCGCCCGGGACGCCTATCTGGCGGCGATCGACGGCCTCTTGTTCGGCGACGATCCGTCCCAGGGCGTCGTGCGCGGGACCCTGTTCATTCATCCGAAGCTCGGGTTCGCGTTCGAAGGGCCGGCCGGCTTCACCCTCGAGAACCAGTCCGCCGCGCTGATCGGCGTCGGCGACGGCGGCGCGGAGGCGCTGCGGCTCGACAGCATTCCGCTCTCGGATTCGACCTCCGTCGCCTCCGCGATCGCCTCCGGCTGGATCGACGGGGTGAAGACGACGGACGTCGAATCCCTGCAGATCGGCGGCCTCGACGGGGCGAGCGCGACGGCGCTCGGGAGCGAGTGGAGCTTCCGGCTCGGGGCGGTGCGTCTCAACGGCCGGCTCTACCGTCTGATCTTTGCGGCCCGGTCGCTCTCGCCGGACGTCGATCAGCGCTTCCGCGCGTCGCTGCAATCCTTTCACCTGATCAACGCGCGCGATTCGGCGCTGGCCGCGACCGAGACGATCAGGATCGTCACGGCCGGCGGCGTCGACACGCCCGACACGATGGCCGCGCGGATGTCGTTCCTGCCGGAGCCGCTCGACCAGTTCCTGATCCTGAACGGCCTCGAGCGCGGCGCGCCGCTGGCGCAAGGGCAACGCTACAAGCTGGTGGCTCAATGACGGTTGACGCTCCCGACCCATCCCGGCGCCGGCTTCCCGCCCGGATCGTGGCGGCGACCCATAACGCCGGCAAGCTCAGGGAGATCCGCGAGCTGCTCGCGCCTCACGGCGTCGAGGCGGTCGGCGCGGCGGAGTTGAACCTCTCCGAGCCGGAGGAGACCGGCGTGACGTTCCGGGACAACGCGGCGATCAAGGCGGAGGCCGCGGCGCGGGCGGCCGGCGAGCCGGCGCTGGCCGACGATTCCGGGCTTTGCGTCGAGGCGCTGGGCGGCGCCCCGGGCGTCTATTCGGCGCGCTGGGCCGGCGGCTCCAAGGACTTCGCCGCCGCGATGGCCCGGATCGAGCGCGAACTTTTGGCGGCGGGCGCCGCAAAGCCGTGGCGGGCGTATTTCGTCAGCGCGCTGGCGCTTGGCTGGCCGGACGGCCGGACTGAGACCTTTGAGGGCCGCGTCGACGGCGAACTCGTGTTCCCGCCCCGCGGCACGGCGGGCTTTGGCTACGATCCCATTTTCAGGCCCGACGGCCACGCGCGCACCTTCGGCGAGATGAGTTCTGAGGAGAAGCACGGCATTCCGGCCGACGGGTCGCTGGCGCTGTCGCATCGCGCCCGGGCGTTCCAGGCCTTCGCGCGCCATTGGCTATAGGACGGCCGGCGCCCCGTGCGGGTCCTGTCCGCGACGGGGAAACCCTGCGCTGGCGATATTATACATGATAGCGTAGATAAATATGATGGCGGAGCTCGGGCGCGAGTTATTTGGATTTCCTCAGGCCTACGCGGGCGTGCATCGGGGCTCCGCGAATCTCCGGGTTTCAGACGGTTGGATTGATTTGGAATTCCTTGGATTCTCTCGTCCGAAATGCGCCTTTTCAATGGGTTACGCGCGACCCGGGGCCGATTTTTATTTTCGCTGCGCTCTTTCCCCTAGAAGGCGTCGCGAGAGCCAGCCGTCTTGGGCCAAAAGGGGTCGACTGCGCGGCAACCCCACCCTGGGCGCCAGAGGCTGGGCCTAGGCGGGAATCCTTGCAGTCGACGTCGCGAGGTCCGATCGGGCATTGGGATCAGACTAACGCTGACTTCCCTTTTTCGCAAGGAAATGTCGAGTCGGTATGATGTTATGAAAATAACTGCGGACGAGGCGTTCCCGGTTCGAGCCGCAAATCGTCGCCTGGCCCCAGGGCCCGCGTCGATTTTCAAGCGCCCGGGTAACTCCCAAGCCGCCCCCTTCGCCCCTCGTCCTGAGCTTGTCGAAGGACGCCCCAGCGCGCACGAACGCCCCCGCCCACTGGATCATCCTTCGACAAGCTCAGGATGAGGTTCTTGCCATGGCAGCCCGGCTTGGGAGTTAAGCGCCCGGCCCAATTTTCGCCGCCATCGGTTCACGCTCGGCTCATCCTATTCATGCTGTAATCGCGGCCTAAAGAACGCTTGCGCTTCCTTGACGGGGGTTCGTTTTTCGATGGCGATCGGAGCCAATGACGCCGCCGCCGTGACGGCGTTCAACCGGTTCGGCTTCGGCGCGCGGCCGGGCGGCCTGAGCGAAGCGGCCGGCGATCCGCGCGGCTTCCTCCTGGAAGAACTGTGGACGGCCAATATCGCGCTGATCCGCGACCATGCCCCGCCCTCCGGAACCCAGGCTCTCCAGGCCTATTACCTCCAAGAGGAGGGCATTCGCGAAGAGCGCGCCAAGATGGCCGCGGCTGCGATGCAAACGGCGGCGCTGACCCCGACGCCGACTGCCAGTCCCAAAACGCTGGATGGTCCTTTGACACGTCCGTCGCCGGGCGCGACCGCGGCCGCTCCGTCGGTGGCGCCGTCCGCGCCACCGACGATGGTCGAGCCCGGCAGACCCGAGCCCGCGACGACCGGACCGCCGAAGCCGAAGCCGGTCCAGCAGGCGCAGTTCCTCGCCGAAGCCGAGGCGCGGCTCGTCAAGCAACTCGAGGCGCGCGCGGGCCTCGTCGAGCGTCTGGTCGCCTTCTGGTCGAACCACTTCGCCGTCTCCGTCGCCAAGAGCGGAGAACTCCGCACCCTAGCCGGACCTTTCGAGCGCGAGGCGATCCGCCCCAACGTGCTGGGCAGGTTCTCGACCCTGCTCATCGCGGCGGAATCGCATCCCGCGATGATTCTCTTCCTCGACAACCAGAACTCGATCGGTCCAAACGCCGCGCCGGGAAGGTTCGCCGGCCGGGGCCTGAACGAGAACCTCGCGCGCGAGATCATGGAGTTGCACACCCTCGGGGTCGGGTCCGGCTATACTCAGGCCGATGTCACCGAGTTCGCTCGCGCGATCACCGGCTGGAGCGTGTCGGGGCCGAACAGCGAGTCGGGCGCGCTCGGAGCTTTCGATTTCAAGCCCAGCTGGCACGAACCGGGCGTGCGGAAAATCCTCGGCAAGACCTATTCGGAAGCCGGCGTGGGGCAGGGGCGCGCGGTCCTCGACGATCTCGCCCGCGCTCCCGCGACGGCGAAGCATATCGCAACCAAGCTCGTGCGCCATTTCGTCGCCGACGACCCGCCGCCCGATCTCGTCGCCGCCCTCGCGCGAAGATTTGCGGACAGCGACGGCGACCTCGCGGTCGTCGTCTCGGCGCTGGTGTCGGACGACCGCGCCTGGTCTCCGCAGCGCACAAAAATCCGCACCCCGCTCGAATTCGTCATCGCGGCAGCGCGAGCGACCGGTTTTCAGCCGCATGACCCGGGGCTTTACCTGCAGGCCCTCAATCTCATGGGCATGCCGCTCTGGCAGCCGGCCGGCCCGAACGGCTTTTCCGACGTCGGCGACTCGTGGGCCTCGCCCGAGGGCATGAAGGCGCGGCTCGACATCGCCTGGGCGATGGGCCAGCGGATGCGCGGGGCCGCCGAGCCGCTCGCCGCGCTGAAGACCGCGTTCGGCGAGACGGCGTCGCCGGACACCGTCGAGACCATTCAGCGCGCCGAATCGCGCGAGCAGGCGCTGGCGCTGCTGTTCATGGCGCCGGAGTTCCAGAGGAGATGACCATGGTTCGCGACTCTCTCGGCTCGTCCCTGTCACGCCGCGCTTTTGTGCGCGCGGCCGGCGCGTTCGGGGCGCTCGCCGGCTTCGGTTTTCTGCCAGCGCCCGCGAGCGCCGCCGGCGCGCGCGACCCGCGCGTCGTCGTCATCATCTTGCGCGGGGCGATGGACGGACTCTCGGCGGTCCCGCCGATCGGCGATCCCGACTATGCGGCGCTGCACGGCGATCTCGCGTTCTCCGCCTCGGGCGACCACGCCGCCCTGCCGCTCGACGGCGAATTCGGCCTCCATCCGTCGCTCGCCGCCTTCAAGGGCCTCTATGACGCGAAACAGGCGACCATCGTCCACGCGGTCGCCACCGGCTATCGCGACCGCTCGCATTTCGACGGCCAGGACGTTCTGGAAAGCGGCAACCCCGGCCCGGGTCGCACCGAAAGCGGCTGGCTCAACCGCACGCTCGCCGCACTGCCCAGCCCGGCCAAGGGCGTGATGCGCGGGCTCGGCGTCGGGGCGACCGCTCCGCTCGTCATCCGCGGGCCCGCGCCGGCGCTCGGCTGGGCGCCGCCGGGCGGCCTCGCGCCGGCGGGGGCGGACCTCACCCAGCGCGTTCTCGATCTTTACGCCCATCGCGACCCGCTGCTCGGCGAGCGGCTGCGCGACGCGGTCGCGGCCGAAAAGGTCGCCGCCGAACACGAGGCCGCCGGCCCGATGACAAAGGCGGCCGGCCCGATCGAGCCGATGCGCCTCGCGGCGGCCGGCGCGGGACGCCTGCTCGCGACGCCCGACGGGCCGCGGATCGCCGCGCTCGCGTTCGACGGCTTCGACACCCATCAGAACGAAGGCGCGGCGCAGGGCCTTCTGGCCCAAAAGCTGCAAGGTCTCGACGCCGCCTTCGCCGCCCTGCACGCCAATCTCGGCGAGGCCTGGAAGGAGACGGTGGTCGTGGCGGTCACCGAGTTCGGCCGCACCGTTAGGGTCAACGGGACGCACGGAACCGATCACGGCACCGGGACGGTCGCGCTGATCGCCGGCGGCGCGCTGGCCGGGGGTCGCGTGGTCGCCGACTGGCCGGGACTTAAGGCCGCAAAGCTCTACGAGGGCCGCGACCTCGCCCCGACCTCCGATTTGCGCGCCGTGCTGAAGGGCCTGCTGGCCGATCAGTCTACGGATTGTCGCCGAAGACGCTCGCAGACAGCATTTTCCCGGACAGCGCCGAGGTCGCGGCGATGAAGGGTCTTGTCGCGTAAGGTGACGCGTGATCGCGTCGTGCCTGAGGAACGGTCGCGCCTGGCCGATGGCGATCCGCGACAGCCCATTCCTTCGAGACCATTCGTAAACAGAGGCTCACGGGATTATGATACCGGTCTCACTTGCGCTTGACCGGGTGTGAGATCGGTGTCACATTGGCGTTCTGCACGGTCAGGCTTTGTCGATGCTGCACAAGCCGGTTACCCTTATCGATATTGCGCGCGCCGCCGGCGTGTCGAAGGGACCGCCGCGCGGGCGCTCGCCCTCAAGGGCTATGTCGCAGACGATGCGCGCGAGCGGATCAACGAAGCGGCGCGGCGCCTTGGTTATCGGCCCAATGTCGTGGCGCGGGGATTCCGGTCGCGACGCACGTTTTCGATCGGCCACATCGCGCACGGCATGACGGAAAATCCATTCTTCGCCCATGTCGCGCGCGCGGTCGAGAAAGAGGCGATCGCCAACGGCTACAAAGTCTTTCTCTACAACCAGGACGGTACGGACGAGCACGAACAAATCGGCGCCGAGCAGTTCATCGAGCGTCGTGTCGACGCGATCGTCTTCACCTACGCCCGGAGCGTGCGAACCCTCGCCCTCCTGAGAGAGGCCGGGGTGCCGGTGGTTCAGATCGAACGGGAGCAAACCGGCGACACGCACGCCGTTTTGGTCGACAACGTGGCCGGCGCCGAAGGCGCCATGCGGCATCTTGTGGAGTTGGGCCATCGCCGCATCGCCTACATGGGCGGCGATCCCCGCCTTTATCCCCGCTCCTTCAGCCGCGGACGCTCCGTCGAGGAAGAACGGCTCGACGCCTACGTCCAAAGCCTGCGGAAAACCGGCGTCTCGGTGGACGGGCGCCTTATCCAACTCGATGAATATGTCGTGTTGGGGCCGGACGGCGCGAACGTGACCGGTTACCGCCGGATGAAGGCTCTGCTCGACTTGCCCGAGCGTCCCACGGCGGTTTTTGCCGGCTGCGACATCATGGCGGCGGGCGCGCTCCAGGCGATCTACGAAGCGAGGTTGCGCGTGCCTGACGATATCTCCGTCGTCGGCTATGACGACACGCTGGCCGCGAGTCTTACGCCCCGCCTCACCACCGTGGCTCAGCCGATGACTGAACTGGGGGTCAACGCGATTCGCTTAGCGCTTGCCGCGATCGGGGATCCCGATTTCGCCCCGCAAACGACCACCCTGTCGCCGAAACTGATCATCCGCAACTCGACGGCGGCGCCGCCCTGAGCCCCGACCGCGGCGGCGAGGGTCCTGAACTACACGGCAAAGGGAGGAGACGAGAACAGCAAGAAGCGATTCGATCGCCAACGAGGCCGATAATTCAACAGGCCAATAACCCAACGGGAGACACGCTCATGCGACTGATCAAGCCTGCCCAAAGTTGGTTCCGCCGCCGGCTGCGCTATTTCGCCGGCGCGGCGTTCGTCGTCCTCTCCGCCATCCCCGCCGCCGCCCAAGAGCCGGTGAAGCTGCGCTTTTGGGACATGATCTGGGGGCCGCCCCAATATATCGACGCGGCCAAAGGCCTTGTCGACGAATTCAACAAGAACCATCCCGGCGTCCAGGTCGAATATCGATCCGTCCCGTGGAACAACTGGTACCAGACCTTCCTGACGGCGATCGGCTCGGGCACGGCGCCGGACATCTCGACAGGGGCCGGCTATCAGGCGGTCCAGTTCTACGATCAGGGCGCGATTCGCCCGCTCGACGACGTCGTCGCGGATTTGAAGAAGACCGGCGACTTCGACGATTTCCAACCGGGAGCGATCGATACGCTTCGCTACGACAACCACTATGTCGCGTTGCCCTGGGGCATCGACATTCGCGTCTGGTACTATCGAAAGGACCTGTTGCAGGCCGCCGGACAGCAGGTCCCGACCACCTGGGCCGAGTTCGAGAAGGTCGCGAAAGCAACGACCGGCAAAGGAAAATATGGCCTCGTCGCTTCGGGCGACACCGGCGGTTCGCACTACATCTATAGCGCCATCCTGAACAACGGCGGCGCGCTCTTCTCGCCCGATCGCAAACTCACCCTCACCCGGGACCGCAACGTCGAGGCCGTTCAGGCTTATGCCGACATGGTGAAGGAGGGCTCGGTCAGCCCGGCCAGCGCCGGCTATTCCCAGGACGACGCGCGGGCCGCATTCGAACGCGGCGAGGCCGCTTTCCTGCTCGACACGCCTGGCGTCATCGACGCCGCCGGCCCCGCCAAAGCGTTTATCGGCATCGTTCCCCCGATGACCGGCCCGCACGGCGACAAGGGGACGATCTTCTGGGTCAACAACATCATGGTCTATCAACAGACCAAGCACCCGGACGAGGTCAAGACCTTCCTGGAATGGTGGTCGAAGAACGAGAAGCCGCTGTGGACCAAAGGCACATACAGGTCAGCTCCCGGTGCGCAAGTCGATCGCCAGCGACCCCTATTTTGTCAACAACGCCGCGCTGTCGGAAATCATCAAGGACTACGTTCCAATCGGCAAAACGACCGCCTACGAAGCCAAGGGCATCTTTCCAGCTCTGAACGATCTCGAAGGCGAAGGCACGTTCCAGGCGTTTGCGCAGCAGCTCTGGCAGGGCAAACCGGTCAAGGACATCTTCGCGACGGCCCAGGCGCGCCTGAAGGCGGTGCTGAAGGACTCGAGTCTCTATGGCTCTTGAAGTCGCAAGCGACAGGCACGTCCAGGGCCCCGCCACGAGCCAGGCTCTGGGACCGTCCGGACCTCGCTCTTCCGATCCTGCTGGTTGCGCCATCGGCCGATCCTGATGCTCGCCATCGTGGTCTATCCGATGGCGCAAGGCTTCTATTACGGCTTCACCAACGGGACCTTGCTGCGTCCCGGTTCGTTCGTCGGGGTGCAGAACTACATGACGCTGCTCGGCTCCGCGGACTTCTGGAACGCGGTCACGTTCAGCGCCGTATTCGCCGTCGCCAACGTTGCCGGCTGCTATGTCCTGGGGCTGGCGCTCGCGTTGCTGCTCAACCTCGATCTGCCCGCGCGAGGCTTTTTCCGGACCGCGCTTCTCCTGCCCTGGATCGTTCCCTCGATCGTGGCGATCGTCAGTTGGCGGTGGATGCTGGCGGATGAGAACGCGCCGGTCAATCGCCTTATCGAGACGTTCGGCGTCGGACCCGGTCTACTTCCTGAGCGACAGCCGCTGGGCCGTGGTGTCGGTGATCGTGATCAAGATCTGGCGCAGCTTTCCGTTTATGATGCTTTCGCTTCTCGCCGCGCTGCAGGGCATCGATCAATCGTTGTACGAGGCGGCGGAAATGGACGGCGCGTCCAGGCGACAAGCCTTCCTGTACGTCACGCTCCCTCAGCTCAAGGACATTTCGATCGTCCTTTGCCTCTTGATGACGATCTGGACAGTCAACGATTTCGACACGCCGTGGCTGCTCACGCAGGGAGGGCCCGCGAACGCCACCGAAAACCTGATCCTCCTCGCCTATCGGTACACGTTTGGCCGCAACAACGTCGGACTCGGCTCGGCGACTTCGTTCATCACCCTCCTCCTTCTCATGGTTCTGGTCGTCATTCTGCTCAGAAGGCGCAGGGAGAGTTGAATGGCCCGACGGATGAAGCCCTCTCGCCGCTGGGGTCTGTTTGCGCTGCTCGCCGCGATCGTCGTCATCGTCAATCTGCCGGTGATCCTGATGATCCTCAATTCGCTGCAGACGACCGAGGAGTTGATGACGGCGCGGACGATCTTGCCGACCCATCCGACGCTGGCGAATTTCTTCTACCTGAGCGCCCGGACGTCGTTCTGGTCCTATTTGCGCAACAGCATGATCGTGTCGTTCGGCTGCGCGGCGCTGAGCGTCGTCGCGGCGACGCTCGCCGGCTATGCGCTGTCGCGCTTTTCGGGCCGTTTGCTGAGCGTTTATGCGCGGTCCCTGTTCGTCGTGCAGATGTTTCCCGTCATTCTTGCCCTCATTCCGCTGTTCGTCCTGTTCCGCAAACTCGGTCTCATCAACAATCCCTTGTCCGTCATAATTCTCTACACCGTGTTCCAACTGCCTTTCGCCACCTGGATGGCGCGCTCGTTCTTCGACACCATTCCCCGGGATCTCGAAGAGGCCGCGACGGTCGATGGCTGCTCGCGCCTGCAGGCACTCATCTGGATCGTCTTGCCGCTCTCGGGCCCCGGCATCGCGGCCATCTCGATCTTCTCGTTTCTCTTCTCCTACAACGAGTTCTTCGTCGCCAACATCTTCCTGCGAGACGAGAGCTCAATGACGCTGCCGGTCGGCATAACGATGTTCATGCAGCAGTATGCGACGGACTGGGGAAGCCTGATGGCCGCCGCCGCCGTCACGCTGATCCCGACCTTTCTGCTTTTTCTCGGCGTCCAGAAATACATCGCCTACGGCGCGGTCGGGAGCGGCCTCAAGGGCTAGTCGTCTTTCTTAAAAGAGCAAAGCGCGGGAGCGGACATGTCGAGAGTCGTTCGGATTGGCGTCGTCGGTTGCGGCGAAGTTGCGCAGATCGTTCATCTGCCTGCGCTTCGCGATCTGCCGGATCTCTTCGAAGTCGCTGCGCTGTGCGACGTGAGCGCGGCGGTGCTCGACAGGGTCGGCGCGCAGTGGCCCTCGGCGCAAACGGTACAAGGACCACCGCGATCTTGTCGCCGATGCCGATGTCGATGCGGTGCTGGTCTCAAATCCGCATGTCTATCACGCCGAGGTCGCGCTCGACGCGATGCGGGCCGGCAGGCACGCGCTTGTCGAAAAGCCGATGTGCGTCAATCTCGACGAAGCCGACGCCCTGCTCGACTGCGAGTCGAAGGCGGGCGTCGTGGCGCAGGTCGGCTTCATGCGCCGCTACGCGCCCGCTTTCGTCGAGGCCGTCGAGCGCGTGTCCGCCATCCGCTCGGAGGTCATTCTGGCGCGTGTGCACGACGTGATCGGCGCCAATCAGATGATCATCGACAGCACATCGACCGTGTTCCGGGACCCCGCGGGCGTGGCGGCGCTCGCCAGCAGGCTCGAGAGCGACATGGCTCTGGCGACCGCTCGGGCGCCATCGGCGACCAGACGCCCGCCAAGGCGCGGGCGTACGGGCTTCTCCTCGGGCTGTCGAGCCACGACGTTTCGGCGATGCGCGAACTGCTCGGACGGCCGGAAAAGGTGTTGTACGCGGCGCAGCGCATCGAGGGGCGGGCGATCACCGCAGCCTTCGACTACGGGCGCTTTGTCTGCCAGTTCGAGACGGCGGTCGACCGCATCCCGCATTTCGACGCCCATATCGAGATCTCGACCGAGACCGAAATCGTCCGGGTCGATTACGACACGCCCTACATCCGACATCTGCCCGCCAAACTGACCGTGATCGGCAGGCACGGACCGGCCGGCGTTGCGCAATCCTCGACCTTCCCGACCCGGTACAATTCGTTCGGCGTCGAGTGGCGGGAGTTCCACCGCAATATCATTGACGGCCGGCGGCCGAAGACCAGCATCGCCGACGCGCGGGAAGACCTGGTCATCTTCCGGGATATGATCGCCCTCATGCCGTGACGAAAGCTTAAGGTCGGCCATCAGGAAGGCCCGCCTTCGGCGCTCGGCTGCGCCCGCTACCGTCCCACGACCCCGTCGAGCCAGGCGATCAGGTCACGCAAAACCTCGTCGCGATTGGTCTCGTTCAGCGTTTCGTGGCGCGCGCCCGGATAGATGCGGGTCGTCAGACGCGAAAACCCCGCCGCCTTGAGCGCGTCGATCAGGCCCTGAATGTTGGCGCCGACCGGGTCCTTCTCGCCGGAAACGACATAGATCGGCAGGTCCTTGCGGATCGGCGCGAGGCTCGCCGGGCTCGAGAGGCCGGGCAGGGCGTCGAGCACGTCGATCGCGAGCTGCGTCGAGAAGGGAAAGCCGCAGAGCGGGTCGGCGACATAGGCGTCGACCTCGGCCGGAGTCGCGCGAGAGCCAGTCGAAGGCGGTGCGGGCGGGCTCGAACGGCTTGTTGAAGTCGCCGAACCACATCTTGAAGATGAGCGCGCTCTTGCCGCGCTTCCCGAGCCGCAGGCGTTCGGCGCGCGCGATCAGCCGGCCGAGCGCCGCGATCGGCGGCGCCTTGCCGTTCGACCCCGAATAGACGGCGCCGGCCAGCGCCTCCGAATGCTCGGCGACGAAGTTTCGGCCGATGAAAGACCCCAGCGAGTGGCCGAGAAAGACGATTCTGAGCCCCGGCTGCTCCGCGGCGATCAGCCGGTCGAAGGTCCAGAGGTCGCCGACACACTTCGCCCAGCCGTCCCGGTCGGCGAAATGGCCGAGGTCCGCGGCGGCCGCGGAGGGTCCATGGCCGCGCAGGTCGGAGGCGTAGGCCGCGTAGCCGGCCGCATTGAGCGCCGAAGCGAGCCGCGCGTAGCGCCCGCTGTGCTCGGCGAGGCCATGGGCGATCTGGACCACCGCGCGAGGCGGGCCGTCCGGCAGCCAGCGCCGGCCCAAAAGGCGGACGCCGTCCTCGCCCTGAAAGACAAATTCGCTCCCCGCCATGTTGTCCTCCCTTCGCAATCCCGGTTTTCCGCCACCGGAACGACCGGAGATTTGTGGATTGCGACGCACTCGCGCGTCAAGCGCGCGCGCCGTCCCCGCCTCGATGTCGCGCCCGCAAACTTTCGTCTCGCAGAATTGGACGCGATCGGCTAAGCGTCGAATCCCATGGCGCGGTATATCTTCATCACCGGCGGCGTGGTTTCCTCGCTCGGCAAGGGTTTGGCTTCGGCGGCGCTGGGGGCGCTGCTGCAGGCGCGCGGCTATACGGTCCGCCTGCGCAAGCTCGATCCCTATCTCAACGTCGACCCGGGCACCATGAGCCCGACCCAGCACGGCGAGGTGTACGTCACCGACGACGGGGCGGAGACGGACCTCGATCTCGGCCACTACGAGCGGTTCACCGGGCGCAACGCCAACCAGCAGGACAACATCACCACCGGGCGGATCTACCAGGAGCTGATCGCGCGCGAGCGGCACGGCGACTTCCTCGGCGCGACGGTGCAGGTGATCCCCCACGTCACCAACGCCATCAAGGATTTCATCCTGGAGGGCAACGAAGGGATCGACTTCGTCCTGGTCGAGATCGGCGGCACGGTCGGCGACATCGAGGGCTTGCCGTTCTTCGAGGCGATCCGCCAGCTCGGCAACGATCTGCCGCGAGGGCATGTGGTCTACATCCATCTGACCCTGCTGCCTTACATCCCGACCGCGGGCGAACTGAAGACCAAGCCGACCCAGCATTCGGTCAAGGAACTGCGCTCGATCGGCATCCAGCCGCATATCCTGCTCTGCCGCTCCGATCGCGAGATCCCGCGCGAGGAACGGCGGAAGCTCGCTCTCTTCTGCAACGTGCGCGAAAGCGCGGTGGTCGAGGCGCGCGACGCCCGTTCGATCTACGACGTGCCGGCGCTCTACCACTCGGCGGGTCTCGACCGGGAGGTGCTGGCGGCCTTCGGCATCGAGCCCGCGCCCAAGCCCGACATGCGCCGCTGGGACGCCGTGTCGAAGGCCTATCACACCCCCGAGGGCGAGGTGACGATTGCGGTCGTGGGCAAGTACACCGGCCTCAAGGACGCCTATAAGTCGCTGATCGAGGCGCTGACTCACGGCGGCATGGCCAACAGGGTGCGGGTCAAGCTCGACTGGATCGAGAGCGAGATCTTCGAGACGGCCGAGCCCGCCGCCCATCTCGAGGGCGTCCACGGCATTCTGGTGCCGGGCGGCTTCGGCTCGCGCGGCGCCGAGGGCAAGATTCTCGCCGCCCGCTTCGCCCGCGAGCGCAAGGTGCCCTATCTCGGCATCTGCTTCGGCATGCAGATGGCGGTGATCGAGGCCTGTCGCTCGCTGGCCGGCCTCAAAGAGGCCAATTCGACCGAGTTCGGACCGACCCCGGAGCCGGTCGTCGGCCTGATGACCGAGTGGCTGCGCGGCAATGCGCTCGAGCAGCGCCGGGCCGAGGGCGACCTCGGCGGCACCATGCGGCTCGGCGCCTATCCGGCGATGCTGAAAGCCGGCTCGCGGATCGCCGAGATCTACGGCCGGACCCAGATCTCCGAGCGCCATCGGCATCGCTACGAGGTCAACACCGACTATCGCGCCCGCCTCGAGGCGAAGGGCATGGCGTTCGCCGGCATGTCGCCCGACGGGGTCCTGCCGGAGACGATCGAGTTCACCGACCACCCGTGGTTCATCGGCGTGCAGTATCATCCGGAATTGAAGTCGCGCCCGTTCGAGCCGCACCCGCTGTTCGCCAGCTTCATCGCGGCGGCCAAGGCGCAGAGCCGGCTGGTGTGACGCCCGTTGCGGCCTTCAGGCTGCATGGGGTAAAGATCGCGCGCGCCGGGAAGGATGGCCGAGTGGTTTAAGGCAGCGGTCTTGAAAACCGCCGTGGGGGCAACCCCACCGTGAGTTCGAATCTCACTCCTTCCGCCACATCACAACTTATCAATGCCTTAGCCATAGTTTTTCCAGTCCGTTTTTACAGTCGCTTTCGCGCTCCGTTCGCGCCGGCCTCGCTCGGGAACTCCAGCCGCGCCACATTGTCGGCGCCGTCGATCGCCGCCTCGCGCCGCTCCCGCTCATACATCTCATCGCGCTTGCGCTGCGCGCCGCGCGCCAGGACCCGCTGCTCGGCCTGCCGGATGTAAATCTCGGTCTGCCGCACCGAGGCGTGGCCGAGCACGGCCGCGATCTGCTCCGCCGGCGCCCCGGCGAGACTGAGCTCAACGAGAACTCTGTTGGGCCAAGCGGTCATGACCTGGGTGCGTTCGCGCGACTGCCCAATACGGCATGGCGCGGGATATCATCGCCGACCGGCGTCGCCGTCAAGCCAACATCGGCTATCGGCGTCCGGTCGAGATGTCCGGGCGCGCCCCGGACCGCAAGACGACGGCGAAATTGCTCTTAAGCAAAAGGCCTGTCGACACGCCAGATCGCCGAGGTCACCGGGTGGGGGCATGTAACGATTGCGAACGATCTCCGGGCGTTCAAAAATGAACAGGCGACAGCGCCGTCTCTGACCGGCGGCGCTTGAAGCAAGCCGGGTTCGAAGGCCTCGGCGCCATAGCGCGAGCGCACCTCGACGCCGAGGGTTTGACCGAACTCGAGGATGAAGTTGTAGTCGGCGACGGCTCGATCGCGCTCGGCGATCGCCGCCTCGAGCTCGCGGATGGCGCGGTCGCGCTTCGGCGCGCAGGCTGGCGATCTCGTTGTCCGGCATGGGCGGCCTCCGGGGCCATTGTCCGCGATCGTCAAGGCTATTCGCAAGGGAGCGCCGCCGGAAAGGGCGCGAGGGCGGCGGCGCGGGGGCGAGATTGGGCGGAAAAGGCTTCCGCCGAAGGCGGAAAAGTTTTGGCGATTGTGCACTGCTTGACTAATGTTAAAATCGAGGCAATCCCAACATTTTTGCCGCGGCCATAGGGCGGTGCTGAGACGCAATTAGAGCCGTGGGAGGCGGAGGCGTTATCAGACAAATGAAGTATAGACCACCGAAAGCAGCCATCATCAGAATAATGGCTGTTCCGATCAACACAGGAGATTTAGCCTGCGCCAGGGCGCGCTGCGCTATCCCAATTTTGCCAGCCGCTCGATCAACCGCTCCTTCCGCGCATGACGGCCGCGAATCTCCTGCAGGCGCCTGATGAAGTCCTCGAGCGCGCCCTTTTCCTTGGAGATCGCCTGCAGGTCGAGGAGCAGGCTGGCGGCCTCGTCATAACCTGCCGCGTTGCGGCGCTCGATCTCGGTTTCGATCTCGCGCCAGACGCTTTCGCCGCGCCTGACGATGGCGTCGAGCCGGGCGCGGCGGGCCCGTTGCGCCTCCTCCTCACGCCGCTTCTGCTCGGCGGCCGCCTTTTCAGCGACCGCGCGCTCGCGGACGTGCCGGATCGCTTCGGCGCGAGCGCGCAAGTCGCCGACGGTCCGTGCGGCGACTGCCGGCGCATCCGTAGCGGACGTCAGGCGATGGCGGACGAGCGCACGCAACTCGCTCCCAACATGGGCGTCACCGTCAAACAGCCGCGTGAGAAAGGAGGTCTTTTCCGGGTCCGTCATCGCGGTGATGACTGGCCTGACCGCTTTCGACGACTTAGGCATCCCCGCCAGCGGGTCGGCGGCGCGCTCGGCGGCTGCCGCGACAAGATCGCGATCGATGTCGAAGAATTCGGCGAAGGCTTCCAACGCTCCGGTCATCGGTCCGAGGCCCGGCATGGGCTCCGGCTCATCGGACGCGACCGCGTCCGCCTCGACCGCGCTCAGCCAGAGGAGATAGAACAGCCGCAGATCGCCCCCGAGCACATCGGCGCGTAGCGGCGCGAGCGCCGCAAGCCAACCCGAGCCATCGTCCCAATCCTCGGATTCCACCTCGTCAAGGGCGATGTCCAGGATCAGGTTTTGCCCGGCGCTCCGCAACTCGGCGCAATCGACCTCGCCAAGGAAGGCGCCGAGGAGATGACGATCAACCAGACGCGCTGGCCAACGGATCATCAACCGGCGTGAGCCCCAATTGGCGAGATAGAGATGCAGGTCGAACCAGTTTTCCATCAGCCTGGCCGGATCGCCCTTGAAGTCGCCCCATTCATACGAGTTCGTGAAGCTGGTGGCCGTGATCCGCGCCCGGGTCGACAAGGCCCGCAGAGCTTCCTGATCCGCTCGGCCGAGCGGGCGGTCGATCGCTTGGAATTCGTAGTACTGGTATTCGCTCATGGTATCTGCCGCTTTGGCCGAGAATCAGACGGGATGCAGGACACCGTCCGTTTCGAGGATTCGAAGTGACTCGGCAAGCGTCAGGCCGACATGGAGTCGCCACCATTTGCCCGTGTGCCGCATCCAGTCGATATCGAAGCGACCTGGCCCCATGCGGTCGATGCGGGCGAAGGGCGCATCGAACTCCTCGCCGAGATTGTGTTCCATGCCCGACCGGTAGCGCTGCATGAAGCGGTATCGCCCTGCCGCCCACGCGCCGTGGATGTCAATCACGTAGTTCCATTCGGTCGGCCTGATCTGCGGCAGGAAACGCGGCTTCAATACGTCGACGATGAAGGCTTCGCAGGCTGCGACGATCATTTGCTTTTCTGCATCGTCCGGCGGCTTGGGGCGGATAGCGCGGGTCGTTTGCATCCACTGTTTCGTTCTGGCCATGTCCCTGACCCGTTTTCGCCTTTCTCGGCGGTTGTCTTACGAGGCTGGGCGGCGTCGGGACTGTCGAATAGCGGACCCGAGGCGCCGCCCTCGCCTGATTGCCCCACTCATAGGGCTATAGCGTAAAGGTAGTGATCATCGCTATCGGCCGTGGCCCGCCAGTTTCCTGCCTGTCGCGCGGACCCCTGTGGCGTCGTCCAAAAATCGTCCGGCTCTAGGCGGCGGCTTCCGGCGCGACGATGTGCTCGATCCGCACGGGAAACTTGCGCACCCTGACCCCTGTCGCATGCCACACGGCGTTGGCGATGGCGCCCACCGTCCCGGTGATGCCGATCTCGCCGACGCCCTTGACGCCGAGCCCGTTGACGAAGGCGTCGTCTTCATGGACCAGCAGCGCTTCGAGCGACGGCGCGTCGGCGTTCACCGGCACGTGGTATTCGCCGAGGTCGGCGTTCATGATGCGGCCGCTCAGCCGGTCCACGCTCGCCCCTTCGTGCAGGGCGAAGGACACGCCCCAGATCATGCCGCCATAGAGCTGGCTCATGACGAGCCGCGGGTTGATGATCCGCCCGGCCGCGAAGGCGCCGACGAGGTGGGTTACGCGAATCTGGCCGAGATCGGGGTCGACCTTGACCTCCGCATAGACCGCTCCGTGCGCCTGCAGCGCGTGGTCGCCGACGGCCGCCGGATCGCGCGCGCCCTTGCCCCATCCGTCGAGCTCCGCCAGTCCGGCGCGGGCGAGGATGTCGGCGTAGCTCTCGCTGCGGCTCTCGTCGTCCTTGCGGCAGAGCCGTCCGCCATGCGCGACGACCCCGACATTGCCCGCGCCGTAAAGCGGCGAGTCGAGGTCGGCCGTGGCGAGTTCGGCGAGCCGCGCGACGGCGTTGCGGCCGGCCGCGTCGATCGCCGAGCCGGCGGTCGCCGTATGGCCGGAGCCGCCGGCGACCCCGCCGTCGGGCAGGTCGGAGCCGCCGAAGCGCAACGTCACCTGATCGATGTCGAGCCCGAGGCTGTCGGCGGCGATCTGCGCGAGCGCGGTCAGGGCGCCTTGGCCCATGTCGATCGCGCTCGTCTCGATGACGGCCGTTCCGTCGCGGCGGAGCGCCGCCCGCGCCTCGGCGGCGAACATCGGGCAGTGGAACACGGCGGTTCCCATGCCCCAGCCGATGAGGAAGCCGTCCTCGTCGCGCATCTGCCGGGGCGCGCGCGGCCGCCCCGACCAGCCGAACGCCTTCGCGCCCCTGGCGTAGCATTCGCGCAGCGCCTTCGACGAATAGGGCTTGCCGGTGATCGGCTCGACCTCCGCGTAATTCACGAGCCGGAAGTCGAGCGGGTCCATGCCGCAAGCCTCGGCGGCTTCGTCAATGGCGGCCTCGAGCGCCGCCGACCCGGAGGCGAGGCCCGGCGCGCGCATGGGGCCGGGCGTGCCGATGTCGTTGCGCGCGGCTTCGTGACTAATGGCGATCGCCGGGCTCGCGTACAGCATGCGCGAGACGCCGGCGGACGGCTCGATGAATTCGTCGAAGCTGCTCGTCGCCGCGATCGCGTGATGCGATATCGCGGTGAGCCGGCCGTCCCTCTCCATGCCGAGTTTGACCCGCTGCCGCGTCTCGCCGCGATGGCCGACCGGCCCGAACATCTGGGCGCGCGTCAGCACGAGCTTCACCGGCCGGCCGGTCATCCGGGCCGCAAGGCCGCACAGGATATGCGCCCCCGCGAGGATCGCTTTCGAGCCGAAGCCGCCGCCGATGAACGGCGTGCGAACGAGCACGTTTTCCGGCGGGACGCCGAAGAAGCCGGCATAGGCCGCGCGCGCCATATGCGGGGCCTGGTTCGGCGTGTCGAGCGTCAGGCGGTCGCCGTCCCATGAGGCGACGATGGCGTGCGGCTCCATCGCATTGTGGTATTGCGAGGGCGTCTCGTAGGTCGCGTCGATGCTGAGCGCCGCCGCCGCCAGCCCCGCCTCGACGTCGCCATGCGCGCCGCCCGCCGGCGAGCCGACCCCCACGGATTCGGGGACGTAACGCTCGACGTCGAGTCCGAGGCGCGGCGGCTCGACCTCGTAGCGAGGCTCGATGAGCGCGGCCCCTTCGGTCGCCGCCTCCAGCGTCTCCGCGACGACGAGCGCGATCGGCTGGTTGGCGTAGCGGACGCGGTCGTTCTGCAGCGCCTCCAGACGGAACGCGAACAGGCCCTGCCTGCCGTCCGGGTCGCCGGCCAGCGGCGGCCGGTTGGCGGGGGTGATCACCTCCACGACATGCGGATGCGCCTTGGCGGCTTCGACGTCGAGATGCGTGACGCGGCCGCGCGCGATCGTACTGACGGCGCAGACCGCATAAAGCATGCCTTCGGGATGGCTGTCCGCGGCGTAGGGCGCGCGGCCCGTAACCTTGAGGATTCCGTCACGGCGGGTGAGCGGTTGACCCGAGTTCGAGCCATAGCGCGGGCTCGGCGAGGCTTGGAGGGGATGGGTCTCAGGCATGTTGAAGGGCTCTCGGAACCGAGGAGAAGGGGGAGGCCGGCAGGGCGGGAAGGCGTTCGGGCGTTCCCGCCGCCGCGAGCGCCAGCGCGCGCACGACGATCCCTTTCGCGAGGTCGATCTTGAAGGCGTTGTCGCCGGAGGGCGCCGCGCCGGCGAGCGCCGCTTCGGCCGCTTCGCGGAATGCGGCCGCGTTCGCTCTCGCGCCCGCGAGCGCGCTCTCGGCCGCGTGGGCGCGCCACGGCTTCGCCGCAAGGCCGCCCAGGGCGAGCCGGGCGCAGCGGATCGCGCCGCCATCGAGGTCGAGCGCCGCGGCGGCGGACACGACCGCGAAGGCGAAGGACGTGCGCTCGCGAAGCTTGAGATAGCGCGCATGCGCCGAAAAGCGCGCCGCTTCGCCCGGAAGACGAACCGCGACGATCAGGTCCCCCGGCTCGAGCGTGGTTTCGCGCTCCGGCGTGTCGCCGGGCAGGCGGTGAAGGTCCTCGAGCGCAATCTCGCGCCGACCCCCTTTGCCTTCGATCTCGACGACCGCGTCGAGCGCAACGAGCGGCACGGCGACGTCCGACGGATGGGTGGCGATGCAACGCTCGCTCCAGCCGATGACCGCATGCAGGCGGTTCTCGCCGTGCAGCGCGTCGCAGCCCGCGCCCGGTTGACGCCGGTTGCAGGCGCTCGCCACGTCATAAAAATAGCTGCAGCGCGTCCGCTGCATCAGGTTGCCGCCGACGGTCGCGGCGTTGCGGACCTGGGGCGAGGCGCCGGAAAGCAGCGCTTCGGCGACGGCCGGATAGGCGCGGGCGAAATCCGCGTCGTGCGCGAGGTCGGCGTTGCGCACGAGCGCGCCGACGCGCACCCCGCCGTCGGCCAGCCGCTCTATGCGATCGAGGCCGGCCAAGCGCGTGACGTCGACGAGACGGTCGGGCCGCAGGGCGCCGCCCTTCATCAGGTCGAGCACATTGGTGCCGGCGGCGAGATAGGCCGAGCCCGGCTCCGCCGCCGCGGCGACCGCCTCCGGAATTGTGGCGGGTCTCAGATAGTTGAAGATCTTCATGCCGCAGTCCTCCGGTCCCGCTCCGCAAGCCGCTTTTGCGCTTCGAGCACCGCCTCCGTGACGCCGCGATAGGCGCCGCAACGGCAGATATTGCCGCTCATCCCCTCGCGCACGCGCTCGGGATCGTCGCCCGCCTGGCCCTCGTCGATCAGGCCGACCGCGCTCATGATCTGGCCCGGCGTGCAGAAGCCGCACTGGAATCCGTCATGCGCGATGAAGGCGGCCTGCACCGGATGAAGCGCGTCGCCCTCTGCGAGGCCCTCGATGGTGACGACCTCCGCGCCGTCGAGGCTCAGCGCGAGCGCCAGACAGGAATTGACCCGCTTCCCGTTCACGAGCACGGTGCAGGCGCCGCATTGCCCACGGTCGCAGCCCTTCTTGGTTCCGGTCAGGTCGAGGCGCTCGCGCAGGAGATCGAGGAGGGTTACGCGCGGGTCGTCGAGCGCGACGTCCCGCCGCTCGCCGTTGACGGTAAGGCTCAGTGAGAAGGTCATGAAGACTCCCGTGCGTTCATTCCGGCAGATGGCGATGTCGAGGCCAAGGGGCAGTTATGAGAAGACCGTCGCGCGGCGGTGACGGCGGGTTCGCGATAACGCGGGATCGTCAGCCCTCATTTCGAGGGCGCCGACGATCCGATTGAGACATTATACGGAGGATGCCTCCGTTTTGCAAGAGGCGTATCAAGGCGTCATGTCAGGTGGTGCAGAAAACCTTGTTCGCAAGCCCCGCGCCGACGCGCTCCGCAATCGCGATCGCCTGCTCGAGGCGGCTGCCGAGGTCTTCAGCGCCGGCGGCCCCGACGCCAGCCTCGAAGCCGTGGCGAAGCGCGCCGGCGTGGGCATCGGAACGCTCTATCGTCACTTTCCGACCCGCGAAGCCCTGTTCGAGGCGGTCTATCGGCGGGAAGTGGATCAGCTAAGCGAGCTCGCGGAGCGGCTCGCCAACGAAGCCGAGCCTGTCGAGGCCGAGCCTGTCGAAGCCTTGCGGCGGTGGCTGCACGCCAATGTGCGGCTCGTGGCGACCAAGAAGGGCATGGCGGCGGCGCTCGCCCTCGCAGCGCATCGCCCCACGGAGCTTCACGCCTATTCGTCGGACCGCCTGACGAAGGCCGTCGGCTTGCTGCTCGACCGCGCCGCCAGGGCCGGCGAGATCCGCACGGATGTCACGCCGGAAGACCTTTTGCGCGCGCTGGTCGGCATGTCCTACAACGTCTACGACACCCCCGATTGGCGCAAGACGGCCCTGCGCCTCGCCGACATCTTCGTCGACGGCCTGCGCAAGCGCTGACGGCGGTGCAGCCGCCAGGAGCGCGAAGACGGGGTCCGGTCAATCGAGCGTGCGCCGGAATCTCAGCAGCGCCAGGATCGAGAAGGCGGGCACGAAAGCGGCGAGCAGCGCGAACTCGAAGCCAATCTCGCTCCAGTTCGCGCCCTTCAGCATCACCGCACGCACCACCCGAAGGAAATGCGTCATCGGCAGAAGGCTGCCCAGGTCCTGCGCCCAATCCGGCATGCCGTGGAAAGGGAACATGAAGCCCGACATCAGGATCGACGGCAAGAGGAAGAAGAAGGTGAGTTGCATCGCCTGCATCTGCGAGCGCGCCAGCGTGGAAAACGTGTAGCCGAGCAGCACCATCGCCAGCACGAAGACGAGCACGCCCGAGAGCAGCATCGCAAGATTGCCGACGAACGGCACATGGAACAGGAATCTCGCCGCCGACAGGATCACCGTGACCTGGACGGCTCCGACGATGAAGAACGGCAGCACTTTGCCGAGCATGATCTCGAAGCCGTTGGCCGGCATCGCGAGGAGGTTCTCCATCGTGCCGCGCTCGATCTCGCGGGTCAGCGCGATTGACGTCATCATCACCATGGTCATCTGGAGGATCACGCCGAGCAGCCCCGGCACGATGAAATATTGCGAAATGCCGTCGGGGTTGTAGCGCCTGTGGACGACGATCGAGAATTGCTGGTCCTCAGTTTCCGAAGCCTCCCGCTCCTTTCCCTGCTCGCGCAGCAGCGCCCGGCTCGCGAGCTGATCGAGCGCGCCGATCGCGTTGCTGGCCGCGGCCGGGTCGGTCGCGTCGGCTTCGATCAGGATCTGCGGCTTGTCGGCCCGATCGACGCGCGCGCCGAAATCGCTCGGGATGATGACGAGGAAGGCGACGGCGCCGCTCTGGATCAGGCCCTCGGCTGCGGCGTCGGTCTTCGGTCGAGTGACGAAGCGATAGTAGTCGCTGACCTCGAGCGCCGAAATGATCGCGCGCGAATAGTGGTCCTGCCCGGTGGCGAGGAGAGCGGCGTCGAGCCGCTTTGGATCGGTGTTGATCGCATAGCCGAACAGGATGAGCAGCAGAATGGGAACGCCGAGCATCATCGCGAAGGTGATGCGGTCGCGCCGCATCTGCACGAATTCCTTCGCCAGAATCGCGCCGAGCCGGACGAAGAACAGCCGGATCATGCCGCCCTCGCCGGCGCCGTCCCGTTGGCAGCGCTCATGAAATGGATGAACACGTCCTCGAGGCTGGTCAGCCCCGGCTCGATCGAAAGCCCGTGCGCGGACGCATACGTCCCGAGCTCCTTGCCCATTTTTTCGCGATCGAGGCCGACGACATGCAGCGTCGCGCCGAACGGGGCGACCTGGCTGACGGACGTGAGGGCGATGAGCGCATTGATCAGTTCAGCGGTCGGATTGGCGCTGACGACGAAGGTCACGAGGCCCGACTGGCGGACGACCTCCTCGACCGCGCCGGTCGCCAGCATATGTCCGTAGGAAATGTAGCTGATGCGGTGGCAGCGCTCGGCCTCGTCCATGTAATGGGTCGACACCAGAACCGTGAGCCCGGTCGCCGCGAGACGATGGATCTCGTCCCAGAATTCGCGCCGCGCCTTCGGATCGACGCCTGCGGTCGGCTCGTCGAGCAAGAGGAGCTTCGGCTTGTGCATGATGCAGGCGGCGAGCGCGAGGCGCTGTTTCCAGCCGCCCGACAGCGTGCCGGCGAGTTGATGGCGGCGCGAGGCGAGGCCGAGGTCCTCGAGGGTTCGCGCCACCGCCTCGCGCCGCGGCTCGATGTCGTAGAGCCTGGCGACGAAAAAGAGATTCTCCTCGATCGTCAGGTCCTCGTAGAACGAGAACCTCTGGGTCATGTAGCCGACCTGGGCCTTGATGCGGCGGCTGTCGCGAATGACGTCGTAGCCGAGCACCGTCCCTTCGCCGGCGTCCGGGGTCAGCAGTCCGCAGATCATGCGGATCGTCGTGGTCTTGCCCGAACCATTGGGGCCGAGAAAGCCGACGATCTCGCCCGCCGCCACTTTCAGCGAGATGTGGTCGACCACCGTCGCCTTGCCGAAGCGCTTGGTCAGGTTCGTGACGTCGATGACGTTCATTGGCGCGAGGCTTTGGTCACGACTTGGGGGCCGGCAGATCGACGTCGACGATCTGGCCCGGCTGGAGTTTTAACGGCTTGTCGTTCGCCGGGCGGGCTTCGATCAGGTAAACGAGCGTCTGCCGGCTCTCCAGCGAGTAGATGACCGGCGGGGTGAACTCGGGTTCGCGCGCGATATAGGTGATGGCGGCGGTCAGGCCCTTCTCGCACCCGTCGCAATGCACGCTGAGCCATTGCCCGAGCGCGAGCGACGACAGCGCAGCCTCGGGGACGTAGACTTTCACCTTGACCGCATTGTCGGGCAGGAACGACACGACCGGCGCAGACGGCCCCGCCACGTCGCCGACCCGCCGGTCGATGTCCGAGACAGTGCCCGCCGACGGCGCAACCAGCTGCCGCTGTTCGAGCCGCCAACACGCGTTGTCGAGCGACGCCTGCGCCTCGGCGACCTTGTTGCGGGCCGCGAGAATTTCCTCGTCGCGGGCCGGAAGCTTGGCGACGGCGAGATTGGCGGAGAGCGAATGGACGCGGGAGGCGGCGACGTCAAACGCCGTCTGGGCCGAGTCGAGGTCGGCTTGCGAGGCGAAGCCGCGGGCGTTCAGGTCCCTGCGCCGGTTCAGCGTCCGCTCAGCGTCGTCCCGCTGCACCTCAGCGGCCTCGAGGTCGGCTTCGATCGCGGAGATTTCCTCGGGGCGGCGGCCATAAAGGATGTTGGCGAGCTCAGCCTGGGCTTCCGCCAGCGCCGCCGCGGCGTTTCGGACGGCGATTTCCGCGTCGGCCGTTTCGAGCGTCGCGATCCGGTCTCCGGCCTTCAGCTTGTCGCCGCGCCGAACATATTCGTTGGCGATCCGGGCGACCTCGATCGGCGCGACGTTGACGTATTCGCCCTCGATGTAGCCGACGGCGGCGTTCGAGGGCGGGGCGCAAGCGGGCAGGATCTTGGCGACGAGCGCGACGGCGCAGATCGTGTCGAGGATCATGGGTTTGTCTTTCGGGCCAAGTCGTCGGCGGCGGCGAGGGCGGCGGCGAGATTGGCCAGGACCACGCGCTTGATGGCCGAGGCTTGAGAAGGTCCGATGTCGCGCCAGTCCATGCGCCGCAGAACCGCGGGGCGGGCGAGGCGGAAGTAGATGATCTGCCCGATCAGCGCGAAGACGGCGAGCCGGGTCCCCTCGCTTTCGGCCGCCGCGCCGGTCGCGCGCGACCAGACGAGGCAGGCCTTGACGTGTATCGGCCTGACGCCGGCGTACACCCGCTCGAAGGCGGCGGAAGGCTCGAACATCTCGCGCACCATGAAGGGGACGATCCGCCGCGCCGCGTCGCCAGCGACAATGCCGTCGATCATGGCGCTGAGGAAACGCGCGAGCAGATCGCGGGCGGCGTCGGGCGACAGGGCTTCGATGCGCTCGGCCTCGCCGAGCGCGTCCGCGAGGACCTCGCTTATGGTCGCAACGACGAAGTTGGCGCAGGCGAGCCGCAGCCCCTCCTTGCCGCCGAAATGATAGGCGATGGCTGCGATGTTCGCCTCCGCCGCGCTGGCGATCTCGCGGGTCGAGGTGGCCTCGTAGCCCTTGGCGCCGAAGAGGTCGAGCGCAGCGCGGACAAGCGCCGCCCGCGTGGCTTCGGAGCGGGCCGACGGCAGCGCTTCGCGGGAACCGGTTGGCATGCCGGGTTTCTACGCCCGATCCAGAATAAATCAATCGATTGATTTATTTTTAGATCGCGACCGATCGACGCAGCCGAGCCCTGTTCAGGGCACGTCCATCCCGCCCCGGATCAAAGTCCGTTCCTGGCCGCTTTGCTTCCGTGCCGAGGACCGATCGGGAACGGCGGCAAAGGGGAGCTCTGCAGACGCGGTTCGATCAGCCATTTGCAACCCCGAAACGAGCCTTTTCAATCGGTTGCCGCGTCTTTTGCGAGTTGGTCCGCGCGGCTCGAGCGCGGGCGGAGGCGCGGCGGGCTCGGGCAGGCTGCGCGCCTTCCGCTCGGGCCGCTGGGAAGCGGGGAAAAAGCCGTGGTAGCGGTCCATCTCGCGGACGATGTTCACCACGCTGTCGATGGCCTCGAAATTCGCGCCGGTCTCCGGATTATACATTGAGCCATAGGAGACCAGCAGCGCCTCGTTGAGGCGGTTGACCTGCAAGGCGACATACTCGGCCGGCGCCTTGGGCATGCGCCGTTCAAGCGCGCCGCGCACGACCTTGCGCATGCGGTTGACCGAGACGCGCTCCCCAGCGGCGATCTCGGCCATCGAAACCCCTCGGTTAAGGAGCCCGACGATGCGCGTCTCCCGCTCGGCCTTTTTCACCCGCCCCGCCTTGCGCGCCTCGGCCGACCGGTCGCGGGGGCGTGCGGATGGGGCGGGGTTCCTGAGGGTCTCGGGCACTTCGAAGGTTCCGTCGATTTTCGCCTTACATGAATGCGCTTAGCATAATTTCGGAAAATGTGCAAGCAAATGTCGAATAATCCGAAGGGGCGGGACGCCCCGCTCCGCCAAGCAAACAATGGCCAGGTCAATCGCGGCCTTCCTCGGTTCTGGCCGAGAGGGAAAGGTCGGCTTGCAAAAGCATATTGCCGATGTCATTTTGCGCCCGACGCGCACCGCGTTGGGGCGCGGGAGCCATGTTCGGGCCGGCCGTTTGCGGTGTGCTTCTTGCCTCGGTCGGCGTGGCCGAATCCGGAGGGGAGTTGCTTGCCAAGGCGGCGTCCCTGCTTTTCGGCCGCCGAGGCAAGGAGGCGTTCGAGATCGTCCAGACTAGGTGGGCGGCGGGCGGAAAGGAAATTCCGCCCAACCACGACCTCGAACAGACGATCCGGCTCGGCGAGTTGACCGCGACCTTCTTCGTGGTGACGCAATATCGCCGCCGCTGGGAGGGGGAGAATTTCGATACCCGGTCCGCCGCGCCGCCGCCCTTCATCGCCAAGGCGACGAAATGGGTCGAGCGACAGCTCGGCTATTGCGCGACCCTCGAGACGGTCGGGGACGGCGCGCTCGTCGCGGAACTGGAAGGGGCGCTCGATACGATCCTGCCCGCGAGCCGGGCGGAAGTCGTTCGCGAAGCCCTCGATGGCGCGCGCCAACGGGTTTGGAAGGAACTGGTCGAAGGCGCGCGCAAGCCGTCGGAGGATTTTGAGCCGTTCTTCCTGGGCTCCGACAACGAGCCCGGCTGGCTACTCGTCTTTCAGGCCTTCATGCGGGAGGCGCTGAAGGCGAACCCGCGCGCCGAGATCGCCTTCGTCACTTCGCGCCTCGCTGTTATGAGAACGATGCTCGCGGGGGTGCGGGCGAAGCTGGACGAGATTGGAGCCATCGCGAAAGCGACGAAAGAGGACACCGCGGCGATACGCGCCGAGCAGGCGACGAAGGCCGACATCGATGGGCTGCGAAGGCTAATCAAGGAGATACCCCATATGCTCGCGGCGGCCGCCGCCGAGCAGGAAGGCGTGCGGGAGCGGGAGCTCATCGAACCGGCGCGGCGGATCGCGGCGGACGCGGAGGACTTCGACCAGGCCAGGGGCGAGCTCGAACGCGCGGTCGAGGTTCAGCGCGACGGGCGGCAGGGAAGCAATGCGGGCGATTTCGTCGACCTGGTGCTGAAGCGTGTGGCCGAACTGTCGCGCGAGAGCAAGTTCGACGAGGGGGCGCAAGTCGCGCAGGACAGCTTCGCGCAGTGGCAGGCCGAGGAGGAGGAGCGCCGGCAGGCGGCAGCGCAGCAGGGCGTGACCCTTGCTCGCGCCGGCCTCAATCAGGACCTGCTGCGCTGCGACGCCGCCTCCGCGGCGGCCTGGGTCGCGCGGATCGTTGATCTCGAAACGCCCGCTCCGGCCGCTCGCTTTGAGGCGCTGCGACAAGTTTTCATGGAGTGGTACGAGCGCTGGCGCATCAAGGGCCTGAACTTGGACCTGGAAGTCTCGATCGCGATCGCGCGCCTATGTCTGTCGCGTGCAAGCGACCCAGATGAGCGTGCGGCCGCTCTCAACGATCTCAGCAACGCGCTTCAGACGCTCGGCGAGCGGGAGAGCGGGACGGCGCGGCTCGAGGAGGCGGTCGCAGCCTTTCGCGCGGCGCTGGATGAACGGACGCGCGAACGCCTGCCGCTCGACTGGGCGACGACGACAGGGAACCTGGGCGTCGCGATGGTCACGATCGCCGAACGGACGGGCGACCTGGCCGTCGCAGAGACCGCGCAGGCTGAGATCGAGACTGCCCACGCCGCGATGGAAGCTGCGGGACACGGCCCGTATGCCTCCACCTATGAAGGCCAACTGCCGCGCGCCCGCGCCCTCGTCGCCCGGTTGCGCGGGGGGTGACGGCGCGGGCCGGAAGGCCTTGACTCAGCGCCGACTGCAAATGACGCCGAAACACGAACTCGCTTTGTCCGTCGAGTTCGGGCGGTTCATGTGGTATGAACAAGGGCATGAACAGGCAGGAAATTCTTGACCGGCTTCTTGAAAACGAGCCCGCGCTGCGCGAACGCGGGGTCGCTCACATCGCATTGTTCGGTTCGCGCGCGCGGGGGGATAACCGGGCCGACAGTGACACCGACATCATGATCGAGGTCGATCCGGCCGCCCACATCACAGTCTACGATTACGTCGGCCTGAAAGAGTATATCGCGAGTTTGTTCGACGGCCCCGTCGACGTTGTCAGCCGCGACGGCCTGAAATCCTATGTCCGTCCCGCCGCGACCGCCGACGCCGTCTATGCCTTCTGATTCCGCCGCAACGTCGCTCCGGGATATCTGTTATCACATTGATCTTGCTGAAGCTTTTGTCGCTGGGCTGGATGCGGCGGGGTTTTGCGGCGATCTTCGCACGGTGTATGCGGTGACGCGTTGTCTCGAGATCATTTCCGAAGCCTCGCGCCGTTTACCGGCGTCATTGAAAGGGCGGCATCCGTCGATTGCGTGGAAGCGCATGGCCGGCGCAGGCAATGTGTACCGGCATGACTATGAGGACGTGGCCGCCACCTACGTTTGGGACACGGTGAAGTTCGCCTTGCCGCCGCTTCGCGCGGTCGTGGACGCAGAGTTGGCAAAGTGATCCAGGGCTGCGCTCGCGCCCCTCACTCCGGCTCTCTCCGCGTCACCGGACCGTGAGGGCGGCGGCCCACAGGCACTACGAGCGCTGAACTTGAAATGTTATCATGTCCGGGATACCCGAGCGATCGAAGATATCCAGGACTTCGCCATGCAGGTCTCCACATGGGCGGCCGAACTCGCCGTCCGCCTTCTCAAGGCGCTGGTCGAGGAGCTTCACCTCGCCCCCGCCACGAATTGACGGTGGTCGCGGCCAGCAGAACAGAGATCGTGGTCGAGAAGCGCGACCGGCGCGCGGAATTCCTGAAAGCGATGGAGCGATTCCGCTGGCCTGCGCCCGAGGGATACCCGCTCGATCGCGACGAGGGGAATGAGATCTCGGCGGCTTGACGTTCCGCCGACGGTAGGAAGGCGAACAGCTATGCGCGTGGCAAAATGGGGAAAGAGCCTCGTTATTCGACTGCCCAAAAAGCTGGTGGACGAAATGGGCCTCAACGCCGGCGACAACGTGCATATCGTGCGAGGCGAATATCGAACCCTGTCGATCGAGAAAGCCCCGCGTCGCGATGAGATGCGGACCGCGCTCTCGAAGGACGATAGGTTCGACCGGGAAGAAGGCAACGAACGTTGACCACGTTCTTTGATACGAACCTTTTCGTGTACGCGGTTTCGGGCGACGCGCGTCCGCGCCCTCGTCGCCCGGTTGCGCGGCGGGTGACGGCGCGCGCCGGAAGGCCTTGACCCATCGCCGACGCCAATGATATCATTCCCATGATATACGAGTAATCCAGGATATCCCGGACTCCGCGGTGCAGGTTTCCAGATGGGGCAATAGCCTCACCGTGAGGCTTCCGAACGCGTTGGTGGAGTCGCTCGGAATCGCGGCCGGCGACCAACTCGAGGTCGTGGAAGCGTCGAAGGACCGGATCGCTGTCCGCTTGGCGGACCGGCGCGCCGAAGCCCTCGAACGCATGGCCGCCAGGCAATGGGTTTTGCCCGCCGACACTCGCTTCGACCGCGAGGAGGCGAACGAGCGGTGAATGCGTTTCTCGACACCAACGTCCTCATCACCGCCCAGCAGACCGGCGAGAAAGCCGATCGGGCGCGGACGCTGCCCTATCGGATGATATCCCGGAACGACAAGATATCCCAGAGTTCGACCGTGAAGGTCTCCAAATGGGGCAATAGCCTCGCCGTCCGCCTTCCCAAGGCGCTGGTCGAGGAGCTTCACCTCGCCCCCGGCGACGAATTGACCGTGCTCGCGGCCAATAGAACAGTGATCGTGGTCGAGAAACGCGACCGGCGCGCGGAATTCCTGAAAGCGATGGAGCAGTTCCGCCGGCCTGCGCCGGAGGGATACACATTCGATCGCGACGAGGCGAATGAGATCTCGTCGGTTTGACGCTCCGCCGACGGTAGGAAGGCGAACAGCTATGCGCGTGGCAAAATGGGGAAATAGTCTCGCTATTCGACTGCCCAAAAAGCTCGTGGACGAAATGGGCCTCAGCGCGGGCGACAGCGTGCATATCGTGCGAGGCGAAAATCGAACCCTGTCGATCGAGAAAGACCGGCGCCGCGATGAGGCGCTCGAACGTCTCGCGGCGATACGGATCGCGCTCCCGAAGGACTATAAGTTCGATCGGGAAGAAGCCAACGAACGTTGACCGCGTTCTTTGATACGAACCTTTTCGTGTACGCGATTTCGGGCGACGCGCGCGGAGCCGTCGCCAGAAGTCGGTTGCGCAACGGAGGCGTCATCAGCGCGCAGGTTCTCAACGAGTTCGTCCGCGTTTCGCGCAAGAAGCTTCGGCTTGACTGGTCGGTCATTGCGACAGCGCTGGCTGAGTTCCGATTGCTTGTCGCCGAGGTGCGGCCGGTCGCCGAATCGACCCACGACATTGCCGTCGCGCTGGCCCGGGAACACGGCCTCGACATCTACGACGCGCTCATCGTCGCCGCCGCGCTCGAAGCGGGTTGCGACCGACTCTACAGCGAAGATTTGCAGCACGGCCGGAGGTTTGGGGACTGTGTGATCGTCAATCCGTTCGTGTGATGCGGCTCCGGCCCAAACGGACAGGCCCATGATGCACTTCGCGGGGCGTCCGTTGAATCGCCTCCCGTAGGCGCGGTCGTTGACCGCGCCGCCGCGCTCATCGAGTGCGGCCACAATCGTGACGAATTCGCGGCGACGGACAAGCCCGGCAAGCCTTCTCGCGGACGCCGGAATCGCGGCTATCGCATCCCGCTCAGCTGAGCTTCGATAACTTCGGCTTTGGCCTCTTCCAGCTCGGCCAGCGTCAGATAGTCCTCCGCCCACGGGCCGGTCGCCTCCTCGCGAAGCTGAGCGGCAAACTGGCGCTTGCGCTGAAGTTCATTGGTCAGGAGATCCATTCGGATTGCGTGGGCGCCTGTCGGCTTGGAAAAAATGAACATCCCGATACCCCGCACTCTTGGCGTCGGGCCGGTTCGTGCGATTCGAGGAGCCGGCCCCGCAGCCAAATCCGACATACGCCCGAAAGCTTGCGTAAACCCTGACGGTCCCCGCTTTCGCGACGATTAACGCCCTTCTCCGGGCGCCTATGCGGCGAGGACGCTACCCGTCCGCCTCCTCGCGCGCGTGCTCCGCGTCGAGCTTCTGCATCGCGTCGAGCGCGGGGCAGTTGGCGGCTTTCCGGTAAAGCTCCTCCGCCTCGGCGAGCTTCGACTTGCCGAACATGAGGACGAGGCCGTTGGCCTCCTCGATGCGGGCGATGGCGGATTCGGGCAGGAGCTTGCGGGCGAGCGCATAGTGCTTGACGGCCTCGTCCCGGCTCGCGCCATAGGTGAGCTTCGCCAACGTGCCTCCGACCTTGCTGACGATCTCGGCGTGATAGGCGCCGAGCGCGATATGGGCCTCCGCGTGCCTGGGGGCGAGGGCGATCGCCTTGTCGAGGCTCGCCTTCACCTTGCCGCCGGTTCCCTCCGCCAGCGCCTTGATGATCGAGACTTCCTGCGCGTAGCGGCCGAGCGCCTGGGCGTGGAGATAGAAGGCGTTGGGGAAGTCGGGCGCGAGAGCCTGAAGGGCCGCGGCGCGTTCGGCGGAAGCGAGCAGCAGCTCGCGCTTGGCCTCGCTCTCGCTCTCGAGATAGGTCGCGTAGATGTTGGCCGCCTTGTTGGCGGGGTTGGCGCCGATCGGCCCGAGCGCCGAACCCTGCTCGACCGCCGCGCCGAAATCACCGCGATGGTACGCGCGCCAGGCCTCCTGCAACGCGTCGGCGGTCGTTTCGGCGTCGCGCGAACTCTTGAGCCGCGGGCGCCGGGCGAAGATCGCCTCGAGGACAGCCGCGTCGGGGAACGGCTCGCAGTCGCCCCGATGCAGCTCCGGCCAGGCCGCCTTCAGGCCCGCGCCCTCGTAGGCGTAGCGCGAGGCGTCGTAAGGAAATTTTTTCCAGGCTGCGGCGGCCATGGCGTCCTCTCTCTTGGCGCCGCGCTCGGCTGAAGCGCGGCGGCGCGGTCAGCGACCTAAAGCATAGAGGCCTCAGGCGATGTAGCGTTTGGCGAGTTCATCGAAGAGCTCGCGCTCGCGCGGCTCGAGATAGGGCGCGGCCAGCGCGATGACGTGAAACGCGCCGCGGGCGAGCATGTGTCCGTCGTCGCCGGCGCGCGGATTGCGGGCGCTCTCGAACGACATCCAGTAGCTCGCGACCAGGACGATGTTCTGCGCCAGTGTCGCAATATCGGCGGGCGCGGCGCGCATCTGTCCGCCCTTCACCAAACCGCCGAGGATCTGCTCCGCGATCCGGATCTTGTGCGCCAGGACGCGCCGGAACTGCGCCCCGATCCCGCGATAGCGGGTCACGAGGTCGTTGATGTCCCGGTAGATGAAGCGGTATTTCCAGATCGCCTCGAACACCAGATGCAGAAACAGCCAGCAGTCCTCGGCGTTGGGCAGGCGCTGTTCGGGCGCGGCCAGCGTCGTCTCGATGTCGCGCCGGAACGCGGCGAAGAGGTCGACCACGATCGCCTCCTTGGAGCGGTAGTGGTAATAGAGGTTGCCGGGGCTGATCCCCATCTCGAAGGCAATCGCGGTTGTCGCCACCGAGGGTTCGCCGAGGTCGTTGAACATCCGAAGCGCCGTCTCAAGGATGCGCTCGCGCGTCCTGCGGGGCGGCTTTGGCGGCATCGCGTTTCACCCCCTCCGGACGTTCGGGCTCGCCCCGCGCGAAGGCTCTCTCGAGGTTCCCAAGCGCCAATTCGAGCGGACCCACGCTATCCCACAACCCCTTGGCCCCGCTAGCGGCGCGTTGCCGCGGCAGGCGTCCCTCGAGCGCTGTCGTAGATCCCGCCGAGGGGACCGCCCCCGGCGAGGGCGATCCCGACTTTTCCGTTCCGGCGCCGCCTGCTCATGTGCTCCCCTGGGAGCGTTCCCTTAAGACCGCTCCCTTGAGCCCGTTTTCGTGGCGTCGGTCCGCTCAGCCAACTCGCGAGCGCGTCGCGACAGACTTACTCGGCTTTCGCCTTCGGCGTCCGCGTGCGGCCGTGCTCTTCGTCGGGCGACAGCTTCTTGGCGATCTCGGTCAGTTCCGCGACGCGCTTGGTCAGCGCGTCGATGTCCTGACGGCTCGGCACGCTCAGGCTGTGCAGCGCCCGAGCGACCCGGTCCTCGAACACCTGCTCGAGCTTGTCCCAGGTTCCCGTCGCCTTCGATCGCATCTCGGCGAGCCGCTCGTCGGCGACGGTCTTGGTCTTTTCCTGGACCTTCTCGCCTTCCTCGACCAGCGCCTCGAACATCTTCGCGCCTTCCTGCTGGGCCTTGGCGAACGCGCCGAGGCCGGCGAGCCAGATCTGGTTCGCGGATTCGCGGATTCTCACCGCCAGTTGGTTTTCCGTCGCCTCGTTGGCGAGTTCCTTCAGTTTCTTTGGCATGACCATCCTCATGTCGTCTGGGCGGCCAATCCGCCTTGTAGGGAACGCATATGAGCATAGGATTTTAGAATTCGCCGCCCAAAGTTCTAGGCGGCCCATTCTAGAGTTATCCGCTAGAGAGCGGCTTGAGGGGAGAGGAAAGCTCATGAGCGCGTTCGTCACCGGCGGGACCGGATTCATCGGCAGGCGTTTGGTTCGGCGCCTGCTGGAAAGGGACCACGAGACCGTCAACCTGCTCGTGTACCAGCCGACGCCCGATCTCATCGACGGGCTGAGAACGTTCTGGGGCAAGGGGGCGGAACGGGTCAAATTCATCGAGGGCGACATCTCGCGGCCCGATCTCGGAGTCGCAGCCAAGGACGCCACGAAGCTCAAGGGCAAGGTCGACCACTTCTTCCACCTCGCCGCCGTCTACGATCTCAAAGCCGACCCGGCCGTGGTCGTCGCCGCCAATGTCGCTGGCGTCGCCAACGCGCTCGCCTTCGCCAAGAGCGTCAAGGCGGGCTGCTTTCACCATGTGAGCTCGATCGCCGCGGCCGGCCTCTACGACGGCGTGTTCCGCGAGGACATGTTCGAGGAGGCCCGCGGCCTCGACCATCCGTATTACGCGTCCAAGCACAAGGGCGAGGGCCTGGTGCGGGCGGAGACGGAGATTGCGTGGCGGATCTACCGGCCGGGCATTGTGGTCGGCGATTCCAGGACTGGCGAGATCGACAAGATCGACGGCCCCTACTACTTCTTCAAGCTGATCCAGAAGCTGCGCGACGCCGTGCCCTCGTGGGTCCCGATGATCGGCATCGAGGGCGGCCGGATCAATGTCGTGCCGGTCGACTTCGTCGTCGCCGCGATGGACCATCTCGCCCATCTCGACGGCCTCGACGGCCGCGCCTTCCACCTCACCGATCCGAACCCGATGCGGGTCGGCGACATGCTGAACGCGCTCGCCAAGGCCGCGCATGCGCCGCCCTTCACTCATGCGCGTCAATGCGGGCCTGTTCGGCCTCGCCCCGCCGGCGCTGATGCGCGGCTTGATGGCGCTGACGCCGTTTCGCCGCATGCGCAAGATGATGATGAAGGAGCTCGGGCTGCCCGACGACGTCCTCATGTTCGTCAACTACCCGACCCGGTTCGATGGCCGCGAGACGCAGAAGCTGTTGCGGCCCGCCGGAATCGAGGTTCCCGCCTTCGAGGACTACGCCTGGCGGCTCTGGGACTATTGGGAGCGCCATCTCGATCCCGCCCTGTTCGTCGACCGCTCGCTCGGCGGCGCGGTCAAGGGCAAGCGCGTGCTCATCACCGGCGGCTCGGCCGGCATCGGCAAGGCGATCGCCTACCGCCTCGCCAAAGCCGGCGCCAAGACGCTGATCGTCGCGCGCGACGTCGAGAAGCTCGAACTGACCCGCGAGGAATTCGCCGTCCAGGGGCTCGAGGTCGCGACCTACAGCGCCGACATTGCCGACCCGGAGAGGTGCGCGGCGGTGATCGAGCAGATCATGGCCGAGCACGGTGGGATCGACATTCTGATCAATAACGCAGGCCGCTCGATCCGCCGCGCCGTGGAGAACTCCTACGATCGGCTGCACGACGTCGAACGGCTGATGCGGCTCAACTATCTGGCGGCCGTTCAGCTCACCATGGGCTTCTTGCCCGGCATGGCCGAGCGCCGCTCGGGACATGTCATCAACGTCTCCACAATTGGCGTTTTGACCACCGCGCCGCGCTTTTCCGCCTACGTCGGCTCGAAGTCGGCGCTCGAAGGATGGGCGAACTGCGCGGCGAGCGAGTTTCTCGACCGTGGGATCGCCTTCACCAACGTCAACATGCCGCTGGTGCGCACCGAGATGATCGCGCCGACCAAGCTCTACGAGCATGTGCCGACGCTGGACGCGGACGAGGCGGCGGCCCTTGTCGTCGAGGCGATCATCGACCGGCCGGCGCGGGTGGCGACGCGGCTCGGCCGGTTCGGCCAGGCGGTTCAGGCGATTGCGCCGAATATGGGCCGTATTCTTCTCAACACGGCTTTCCGCATGTTTCCGGAGAGCGCCGCGGCGCGCGGCGAAAAGGAAAGCGAAACCGCGCCGACCGCCGATCAGATCGCCTTCACGCAAATCCTGAAGGGCCTTCACATCTGACGGCGACGGGCGAGGGTCGAAATGGATCGCATCTGGCTGAAGTCCTATCCCGCGGGCGTTCCGGCCGACATCAATCCGACGGCCTACGGCTCGCTCGGAGACTTCTTTGCGGCCAGCGTCGAGCGCTACCGCGACCGCGTCGCCTATATCGGCATGAAGCGGACGATGACCTACGGCGAGCTCGACGCGCAGTCGCGCGCCTTCGCCGCCTATCTCGTCGATGCGGCGGGGCTCAAGCGCGGCGCGCGGGTCGCGCTGATGATGCCGAACCTGCTGCAATATCCGGTGGCGCTGTTCGGCGCCCTTCGGGCCGGCTTCGTGGTGGTCAACTGCAATCCGCTCTATTCGCCGCGCGAGCTCAATCATCAGCTCGCCGACTCGGGGGCGGAAGCGATCGTCGTACTGGAGAATTTCGCGCAGACGCTGGAGAAGGCGATCGCGGGCACGAACGTCAGGTCCGTGATCGTGACCGCGGTCGGCGACCTTATCGGGCGCCCACGCGGGCTCGTCGCCAATCTGGTTGTGCGCCGCGTCCGGCGCGCCGTTCCGCCGTGGCGCCTGCCGCAGGCGGTGCGGTTCAGGCGGGCGCTCGCTCTGGGACGCCGCCGCAAGGTGGAGCTGCCGCAGATCGAGCCCAACGATCTCGCCTTCCTGCAATATACAGGCGGTACGACGGGCGTCCCCAAAGGGGCGATGCTGACCCATCGCAACATGATCGCCAACCTGCAGCAGGTCGCAGCCTGGATCGCGCCGGTCGTCGGACCCGGCGGCGAGACCTTCGTGACGGCGCTGCCGCTCTACCACGTATTCGCGCTGACGGTGAACGCGTTCGTCCCGATGATGATCGGCGCCCAGAACCTTTTGATTCCCGATCCACGCGACATCAAGGGGTTCGTGAAGGCGCTGGCGGCGACGCCCTTCACGATTATCAGCGGCGTCAATACGCTGTTCAATGGGCTCTTGAACGATCCGGACTTTCTGCGCCTCGATTTCTCCCGCCTGCATGTCGCCGTCGCGGGCGGCATGGCGGTCCAGAGAGCGGTCGCCGAGCGCTGGAAACAGGTGACCGGCAAGCCGCTGATCGAAGGCTACGGACTGACCGAGACCTCGCCGATCGCCACCATCAACGCGCTGACGGTCGAGGACTACACCGGCGCGATCGGCCTGCCCGTGCCGTCGACCGACATCGCCATCCGCGACGTCGAGGGGCGCGACGTTCCGTTCGGAGAGGCGGGCGAGCTTTGCATCAAGGGGCCGCAAGTGATGGCCGGCTACTGGATGAAGCCGGACGAGACGGCCCTGGTGATGACCGAGGACAGCTATCTCAAGACAGGAGACATCGCCCGGATCGACGAGCGAGGTTTCATCACCATCGTCGACCGGAAGAAGGACATGATCCTCGTCTCCGGCTTCAACGTCTATCCGAACGAGATCGAGGACGTGGTGATGACCCATCCGGGCGTGCACGAGGTGGGCGCGATCGGCGTGCCGGACGCCAAGTCGGGCGAGGCGGTCAAGATCGTGGTCGTGCGCAAGGACGACGCCGTCACCGACGCCGAGATCATCGCCCACTGCCGCCAGCATCTCACCGGCTACAAGACGCCGCGTCATGTCGAATTCCGCAACACCCTGCCGCGCTCGCCGATCGGCAAGGTCCTGCGCCGCGAACTGAAGGATGAGGCGGAGCGGAAGGCCGCCGGGCCCAAAGACCACAGGCCGAAGGAGACCGCCGAAGCCAAGAGTGAATAAGGCGAACGTTCGCCAAAAAAGGGGGAAGCGCGGGACACGCGCCGGCGACGCCGGGAACGCTTGTCCGCAAGACGGGAGAGAGACAAGCGATGACCGTCCAGACATCCGACCGGACCCAAGGGCAGACGGTCGACTTCATCGTGGTCGGCGCAGGGCCTGCGGGCTGCGCCGTCGCCGCGCGTCTTGCGCAATTTTCGCCGGTCTCGTCGGTCGCCCTGATCGAAGCGGGGCCGGCCAAGGCCTCGCTTCTCTCCGACGTTCCGCTCGGGATCGCCGTGCTGGCGCCGTTCCGCTCGCAGCGGAACTACGCCTACGAAACCACGCCGCAGGCGGGGCTCGGCGGACGCAAGGGCTACCAGCCGCGCGGCCGCGGGCTCGGCGGATCGAGCCTGATCAACGCCATGATCTATATGCGCGGCCAGCCGCAGGACTACGAGTCCTGGGCGGCGCTCGGCTGCAAGGGCTGGGGCTGGCCGGACGTGCTGCCCTATTTCAAGCGCGCCGAGGACAACGCGCGCGGGGCCGACGACTGGCACGGCGTCGGCGGGCCGCTGCATGTCAGCGATCTCGCCCATCGCAATCCCGCGGTCGAGGCTTTCGTCGCGGCCGCGGTCGAGGCCGGCTTTGCGGGCAACGACGACTTCAACGGTCCGGTCCAGGAGGGCGTCGGCGTCTATCAGCTGTTCCAGAAGAACGGCCGCCGCTACAACGCCGCCCGGGCTTACCTGCAGACCTCGCCGGCGGCGAACCTCGCCATCTATGCCGATTGCCAAGTGCGGCGCGTCCTGTTCGAGGGCAGGCGCGCCGCCGGCGTCGCCTTCCTGCGCGGCGGACGCGAGACGCAGCTTTACGCCCGGCGCGAGGTGATCCTTTCCGCCGGCGCCTTTGGTTCGCCGCAGCTTCTGATGGTGTCGGGCGTCGGCCCAGGCGAGGCGCTGAAGCGTTTCGGCATCGAGGTGGTGCAGGACGCCCCCGATGTCGGGGCCAATTTGCAGGACCATTGCGACTATGTCGCCAACCTGTTCGCCAAAGGTCCCGGCCTCTTCGGCCTCGCCTTGCCGATGCTGACCACCGGGCCCAAAGAGATCGCCAGTTTCCTCCGTCGCGGAACCGGCCTCCTGACATCTAACGCGGCGGAGGCGGGCGGCTTCGTAAGAAGCCGCCCGGATATCGACCGGCCGGACCTGCAGCTCCATTTCTGCATTGGCATCGTCGACGACCACAATCGCAAGCTCCACTTCACCACCGGCATGTCGCTGCATGTCTGCGGCCTGAGGCCGAAGAGCCGCGGAGCGGTCAGGCTGGCGGCGCCCGACATCGCGACCGCGCCGCTGATCGACCCCAACTTTCTGGCCAACCCGGAGGACCTCGAGACCCTGGTTCGCGGCGCGGAGATCGTGCAGACGATCCTCGCCCAGCCGGCGCTCGCGCCCTATCGCGGGCGCTATATCTACGGCACCGGCCGTGACGATCGGCAGGCTTTGCGCGCGCTCATCCGTCAGCGCGCCGACACGATCTACCATCCGGTCGGGACTTGCCGCATGGGCGTCGACGACCACGCGGTGGTCGACCCGAGGCTCCACGTGCGCGGCGTCGAGGGTTTGCGGGTCGTCGACGCCTCGATCATGCCGCTCCTCGTCAGCGGCAACACTCAGGCGCCCTCGGCCATGATCGGCGAGAAGGCGGCGGACATGATTTCGGGCCGGACGGCGGCATGAGCGGCGTTTCCCCTCGCTCCGCATAAGCCCATCCTCCATTCGCCCAACGACGAGCCCGCTTTTTGCCTGCCCGCTGGGACTTCAGCGCCCATGCTTCCGCGGTCCCAAATCCATGCCGCCGGCGCCTTTTGGAACGAGAGCGCCCGCTCGGGAGTTCCGTGGCCTGAAGTCCCGGTTTCGGATCAACGGAAAGACCCACCCATGAAAATCGCCCAGATCGCCCCGCTGATGGAGAGCGTTCCCCCCGCCAATACGGGGGGACTGAGCGGGTCGTCTCGTATCTGACCGAGGAGTTGGTGCGGCTCGGCCACGACGTGACGCTGTTCGCCAGCGGCGATTCGGTGACGTCGGCGCGGCTGCTTCCGTTCTGCGACACCGCCCTGCGGCTCGACCCTCGCGTCAAGGACGCGGCGCCGCACCATATCGTGATGCTGGATGCGGTGCGCGAGATGGCGCGCGAGTTCGACGTGCTTCACTTTCACGTCGATGTGCTGCATTATCCGCTGATCCGCGACTTCGTCGACCGCACGGTGACGACGCTGCACGGTCGGCTCGACATGCCCGAGAGCCGTCGGCTCTATTCGGTTTTCTCCGGCGCGCCGCTGGTGTCGGTCTCGCTCGACCAGCGCAAGCCTATGCCGCCGGTGAACTGGGCCGGGATGGTCTACCACGGCCTGCCGCGGAACCTGCTGCCGTTCAATCCGGCGGCGAAGGACGGCGGCTACTTCGCCTTTCTCGGGCGGATCTCTCCCGAAAAACGTCCCGACCGCGCCATCGAGATCGCGACCCGCGCCGGAACGCGGCTGAAGATCGCGGCCAAGATCGACCGCGTCGACCAGGATTACTGGAGCCAGCGGATCAAGCCGATGGTCGACGGCAATCCGATGGTCGAGTTCATCGGCGAGATCGATGAAAAGCAGAAGGCTCGGTTCCTGGGCGAGGCGGCGGCGCTGCTGTTTCCGATCGACTGGCCCGAGCCGTTCGGCATGGTGATGATCGAATCGATGTCCTGCGGGACCCCAGTGATCGCCTTCCGCCGCGGATCTGCGCCCGAAATCATCGACGACGCCCGCTCCGGCTTCCTGGTCGAGAGCGTCGACGAGGCCGTCGCCGCGGCGCAGCGCGTCGGCGACCTCGACCGTCGTGCGGTGCGGTCCTCATTCGAAGCCCAATTCACCGCCGAGCGCGTCGCGCGCGACTATCTGTCGATCTATCAATCCCTGCCCGGCGTTCGGTTCAAGGCGCGACGGGCGATCCTGCCGGATTTCGACAGGCCCGCGCTCAGCGCGTCGAGCCTCAGGTCCTCGTGACCACGGTCACCGGCCCGCGGCGTTCCAGAACCTCGACGACGATCTGCCGCCGGGAACGCCTGAGGGCGATGTCGGCGCCCGTCCCGGCCACCGTCAGGCCCCTCAGGATGATGGTGTCCAGGAAGCTCGGCAGGACCGGCTCGGAAAAGATGATCCGGGGTCCGATCGGATCGAACGTCAACCCGAGACACGACTGGATGAGCGACAGCGGCGCGGCCGCCGCCCAGGCCTGGGGTGCGCAGGCGACGGGATAGAAGGTGGGGCCGCGATTCTGCTTGCGCGGGAATCCGCACAGGAGCTCGGGCAGGCGGCGCAGGTCGACATAGGTCGAGGCGCGGAATAGGCCCTCGAACACTTGCGCCGCCTCGCTCCGGAACCCGTAGCGCGCGAAACCTGACGCGATCAGCGCGTTGTCGTGCGGCCAGACCGAGCCGTTGTGGTAGCTCATCGGGTTAAAGCGGGCTTCGGTGGACGCGACGGTGCGCACGCCCCAGCCGCAGAAGCTCGAGCTCGCCATCAGCGTGTCGACGACCTGCGCCGCGCGCTCGGGCAGGGCGATCCCGGCAAAGAGCGCGTGGCCGGCGTTCGAGGCCTTCACCCGGCACGGCCGCTTGTCGCCGTCGAGCGCCAGCACATACGTGCCGAGCGCCTCGTCGAAGAAGCGGCGATCGAATTCCGCCCGAATCGCCTCGGCCTTGCCGTCGTAGGCGTGCGCGTCGTGATCATGGGCGAGGCGGCGCGCGATCTCGGCGGCGGCGCGCCAGGCGTTGTAGACATAGGCCTGCACTTCCGCGAGCGCGATCGGCGGCGGCGCCAGCGAGCCGTCCTCGTGAAACACGGAATCGTGGCTGTCCTTCCATCCCTGGTTGACGAGACCCTCGCGGTTGCGGCGGGCGTATTCGACGAAACCGTCGCCGTCGCGGTCGCCGTCGCGCTCGATCCATTCGAGGGCGGCCCGGATGTTGGGCCACAGTCCGCGCACGGTCTCGACATCGCCGGTGCGTTCTAGATAGGCGCCCGCGAGCATGACGAAGAGGGGAGTCGAGTCGACGCTGCCGTAATATCGGCGGAACGGAACCTCGCCGAGATCGGCCATCTCGCCATGACGCGCCTCGTGCAGAATCTTGCCGGGCTCGGCGTCCAATTCGTCGTCGACGGTCGTCGCCTGGGTCGCGGCGAGGCGACGAAGCACGCCCCGCGCGAGCGAAGGATCGAGCCAGAGCGTTTCGAGCGCGGTGATGATCCCGTCGCGCCCGAACACCGTGCTGAACCAGGGGATCCCGGCGTAGGGGTAGGGCCCTTCCGGCAACTGGGTGACGAGCATGTAAAGATCGGCGACGCTGCGGCGCGCCGCCTCGTTGAAGATCTCGTTCGAGGTCTCGATCCCCACGGCGCGCGAGGACGAAGCGCGCAGTTCGCGCCGGGCGTCCCGCAACGCGACGAAATAGGCCCTGACGGCCCTGCCCGCCTGCGCGCCCTGCCGATAGTCGACCTCGATGAAGATCGACGTCGACTCGCGCGCTTTGAGATCGACGGCGTAGAGGGCGCGGCGACCGTTCAACGACGTCGGGGCCGGATCGAAAAGCAGCGAGGTCGACCGCGATCGCTTGTCGAGGCCGGTGTAGCCCAGGACGACGGAGGCGTCGGCGACTCGCGGATCGTGCAGGACGCCGCGACGGGCGCGGTGAAAGCCGCGCACCTCGAAGAGGTCGGCGAAATCCGCCTCGAATTCCACCGCGATCTCGAGGCGGTGGGGCCGATCGTCGAAGTTGCGGACGTTGATCCGTTCGAAGCACCCCGATTTCCATAAGAACCGCGACCGCCGCAGATGGATGAGATCGTGCGGCAGTTCGAGATTGCCCTCTCTGTCGTAAAAGTCCGGATTGGTGAGGTCGCAGGTCAGCGTCGCATTGTCGTCCCGCAGGATCGAGCTCAACAGCAGCGGGGCGTGGCCGTCGATCGTCAACGTGAAACCGGAGAGATGCCGCGTGTCCTGGTAATAGACGCCCTGGGCGCCGCCGGGCGCCGGGCGCACGTCGCCGCGGCCGTCGAACACCCCGAACCCGTCGCCGTGCTTGAGCACGAGCCGGCGGACGTCCTGCAGCGACGAGGAGGCGGCGATGGCGAACTGCTCGTCGTGCTGGGGATCGCTGTGGTCCGCGATGGCGGAGCGTTCGGTCTTGTCCTGCATGGCCCCCTCAAGGGATGGTGGAACGAGGCCCGGAGGCCCGCGCCAGAGGAACGGAGTGTCGAACGCACCGGACCTAAACGCCCGATCCCGGCGCTTGTCGGGCCAAATCGCAACGGAACGGGGGCTTGATCAAGGCGGGGAGCGCTGTCAACGCGGTTGTCGAGCGCGGCTCCCTGTCAACGCGGTCGTCGACCGCGTTCCGCGTTCGAGCCGAGCGCGGCTACAAGGCCCGCGCCGGCCAGCGCCTGGCGACCTCTTCGCGGACCGGCGTCTCGACCTCGCTTGGCGCGTTGTGGATATAGGCCACCGCCGAGGCGAACCCGGCCTCGTCCTCGACCTCGAGCGCTTCGAGATAGCGGATCGCCGCGGTGACGGAGAAGGGTTCCCCGCCTTTGTCAGGCTCGTGGAAGTTGCTGGCGAGCGCGGCCCAGATCGCCGCGTCGTAGCCGTTCGCCTGCCCCCAGGCCGCGATCGTGGCGACGGCGTCGGGATGGCGCCGCATCGCGACGTCGCTTTGTCGGCCGGAAGCCAGGTCGACGAACCCGACGCCTTCGACATGGCGCGTGTCCTCGCGGGCCCCAAGGTTCTTCATCGCCGCCTCGAGCGTGTCGAGCCCGCTCGGCGCGGAATAGGTGGTGCAAACGAAGCCGAACCTTTCGTCGATGACCAAGGTCAGCCGCCGGCCTCGCGAGACCCGGCAGAACTCGACCGGCAAGAGCGGGCCGTTCGGCGCAAATTGCGCGGCGGCCTGGAGTTCCCGGGGATCCCATACGAACGAGCCCCAGCCGACGATAGCGATCTTCACGTTTTCGACCTCCACGTTCGACCCGACAGAATGACTGGATACCCGACGTATTGTTCCCGCGTCGAGGGACTGGAGTCGATGGGCGGCGCGCGGCTGGAATCGACGTTTCGCGAAAATCGTGGATCACGACGGCGGCGCCGACGCCCTCGCGCGGCCATCGGCCTGCAGCGCAACGACCGAGCCGGCGCTCCTCGCCGCGCATCGCCAGTCGGCGCGCTGGCGGTTCGTTACGACCGGAGCGCCCCGCGGCGGGGCGGTTGACCAAGGTCGCCGACGGCCAGTCTTCCGGCCTTCTGCTTGTCCGCGTGGCCAGGATGTTGTGAGCTTTTCGGTATTGGCAAGAGGATTCAGGATTCGGCTCAAACTAAAGTCGAATTCGATTGACACGAAACAAATATGGGTGTCATGTGATATTAGCAGAACGGATGTTCTGACCGCAATAGTTATCTGAACGTCCGAAAAATGCGCGCCTCAATATAGCGTGGTGACGACAATTTGTCGCTTCTTCCCTATAGGGAACCCGAGCGCTGTCGACGCGTTATTGCTTGCATCGGCGGAGGTCGATTTGCGGCGCTCCCCCCACAGCATGACCGAATGGCCAAGGGCGATCAGCGATGCCAGCCAAAATTCATTCTCTCGATCCCTGGCCGTCGGATAGGGTCATTCGTTTCATAACGGACATGACAATCCAATTGGAGGCCCTTGCGACTTCAGCCGGCCTCGATCTGCTGGCCCACTTCCTGGCTATGGCCGAGGCGGAAGGCGATTTCCTCCTCTGCGGCGACGACCAAGCTGATGATCCCGGCGGAGAAGGTTGATCGGTTCGTAGGACCGGCGGCGTGCGCCCCGCTGGGTGGACGGCTCATGGACGAGAGTCGTGGCGAAAAAAAAGGCCGCCGACCCATTCGCCGCGGCCCAAAAAGTCGGGACATTGTAGTTGTGCAGAGATTGCCAATGTATACCGCCTTTTTGTAGGGGTCTATGAGGCAATTTGTCGCCGAATAAACGGACGTCTTGTGGTACAATATTAGACATCCGGCGTCGAATTCAGTGAGTGTTCAAAATTGACCACGTCGGAAAAATGCGCTGAGCGCCCGTGGCTATTCGTGCAGAAGAACGCTCAACAACGAACTGTGCACCTTCAGCTCCCCATTGTATTCAATGAAGCCGAGCCTCCTGAATTTATTCATGAAAAAGCTCACCCGCGGCCGGGTCGTCCCAATCATCTCCGCAAGCATTTCCTGACTGATCTTTGTGGTGATCGGCTCCGGCTTTCCTTCCTTGCCGAAATTCGCCAGCAGGAGAAGAACGCGGGCCAGACGTCTTTCGCTCGAATTGAACAGGTGGTCCACAAGGTCCGCCTCGACTCGACTGTTGCGCGTCAAGAGGTGCATTGTGAACACCTGCGCAAAATCGGGCTCGGCACGAAGGATGCGAACCATCTCCGCTTTCTCGATCCGCAAGACTGTGGCGTCCGTCATCGCAATCGCCGTCGCCAAGCGTACAGGCTGGGCGATCAGGCAGCCTTCGCCGAAAAAATCCTTTTCGCCGAACAGGCCGACGACCGCCTCCCGCCCTTGCCCGGACGTCACGGCGATTTTGACCTTGCCCTGGATGATGTGGAAGACGGCGTCGGCAGCGTCGCCCTGCGCGTAAATGACCACTCCCGCCAAATATTCTGCCTTGGCCCGGCCGCGGCTCGCGGTCGCCAGAAACACGGCTGGATCAAATAAACCGCTCTCGGCTTCCGGAGCGCTTTTGGCTTTTAAGGCGCTCCCGGCTTTCCTCGCCATGAAAAGGATTCCAATCCCAACTGAACTCTGAGCGAATGCGTTTTTTGCCTTCTTCCCTCTGATGCGACAAGCCTCCTTTTGAAAGCGCGCCCCATACGTTGCCGAGGAGGCGCCTTTCAGGAGAGCCAGCCGTTGTTCAAAATGGCCACATCGTCAGGAAATCCAAAACGCCTATCCAAATCGCAGGCGGCGGAACAAACCGCGGCGACCGTCCCGGCAGACCATTGTCCGCCTCCGGGTCTGACGACGATAAGGGCAAAGGCGCCTCGTTCGTGTCCGCGATCCAAACTGAACAACAGACATGGCCGGGCGCTACCTTCCGTCCACTATGGCCTGCTCAATCGCGTATTCGAGAACAGCCTTACGACGCTGTGGACTTCTGATGCTGACAAAGGCGCGCACGAGAAGCATTCCCTCTTTCTGGCTCGGGCCGACGCCTCCCTCATCCCCGCGCCCATCGCTCTGACCGGCGAACCCACTCTCGAGTTGATTGTCCGTCGAGTCCTCCATCGGATTTTAGTCCTCCACGCAGAGTTACCGCAATCGGACGCGGCTTCGCTTTCGACCCTGCGGAACTCGCCCCTTTATGCTTCGATAGCAACTGGGAGCGACGCCGTCTGTTCAATAATGACCATATCGCCAAAAAAGAAAGGCGTTGCCGGCAGCTTGTCGCGAAGCAGGACGCTCAACCGCCAACTTGCGAGAGACACCGCAGGAGCGGCGCGGTGACAGTGGTTGGACAATCTATTCGCTTAGCGGAGCGGGAAATACCGGCGCAGCGTCCGTTGACATTATTTCGATGAAAAGACGAAAGGCCTAGAATACAACTTTGCTCCCTCGGAGCTTAGAGTTTCGATCACATGCAGAGCGGAGACAATATCGAACTCCTCCGGTAGAAGTTCCGCCCAACCATTTCTCGGATTGATCACCTCTACACAGAACCAAAAATGGCCAGGATTCTGGCGCGTTTCCTTCACATCTGGGTTAGACCTGGGTCGCCTGGTTTTCATCGCCATTCTTAAGCTCCCTAATCAAGCCTCGCAGGTTCGAACACAATATTCAACGCGGCGAACGGACGCAGCGACACAAATCCTTTCGCGGGACGATCTCAGCGTCTCGTCAATGGAACCAACCGGCCCGTCTGCAACGTTTCAGCGCTCGCGACAGGCGAAGCCAGCAGCGGACCTAGTCGAACGGGCTGCGCTCTCCATCTCGGAGTATCGCAAGCGAATCCTAAATCCCGGTCAATTCGGCCGATCCAATCAATGGCAGTAACGACCGTTCCTTGCGCGGAACTGTCATTCATCCGAGCGCTTGCATCCGAGCGCTTGCGTCCGAGCGCTTGATCTGAACCGTTACACCGCAAAAACCTTGCCCGGGTTGAACAGGTTCTGCGGATCAAAGGCCGCTTTCACCCGGCGCATCAGATCCACGGCGGCGGCCCCGTGCTCGTCCTCCATATAGGCGATCTTTTTCTGCCCGACGCCGTGCTCGCCGGTGCAGGTGCCGCCCATGGCGATGGCGCGGTGGGCGAGGCGGGAGGCGAAGGCGTCCGCCGCCTCGATCTCCTTTGCATTGGTCATGTCGACGATGGGGCTGACGTGGAAATTGCCGTCGCCGACATGACCGACGATCGGCGCGACGAGTCCGCTCGCGGCGATGTCGGCGAGTGTCTCCTCGACGCAGTCGGCGAGGCGCGAGATCGGCACGCAGGTGTCGGTGGCGAACGGCCGGGCCCCGGGGCGCAGCGCGCCTTGCGCGAAAAAGACGTCGTGGCGCGCCTTCCACAGCCTGCTGCGCTCCTCGGGTCGGGTCGCCCAGACGAAGTTTCCGCCGCCGTTCTCGCCGGCGATCTCACCGAACCGCGCCGTCTGTTCGGCGACGCCTTGCTCCGTGCCATGGAACTCGACCATCAGCGTCGGCGCTTCGGGCAAGTTGAGATGCGAATAGGCGTTGCAGCCGCGCACGGTCAGCGTGTCGAGCAGTTCGATCCGAGCGATCGGCAACGCCGACTGGATGGTCTCGATGGTCGTGTTGCAGGCCGAGCGCACGTCGGGAAAAGTGCAGGTCGCCGCCGAGATCGCCTCCGGAACGCCGGAGAGTTTCAGCGTCACTTCGACGATGACGCCGAGCGTGCCCTCCGCGCCGACGAAGAGATGGGTGAGGTCGTAGCCCGCCGAGGATTTCTTCGCCCGCGTGCCGGTGCGCAGAAAGGTTCCCTCCGCGGTCACGACGCCGAGTGACAGCACGAGGTCCTTCATCGTGCCGTAGCGCACGGCGTTGGTGCCCGAGGCGCGGGTCGAGGCCATGCCGCCGAGGGAGGCGTCGGCGCCCGGGTCGATCGGGAAGAAGAGGCCGCTGTCGTGCAGGTAGCTGTTGAGCTGGGTGCGGGTGACGCCGGGCTCGACGACGCAATCGAGATCCTCGGCGTTGACGGCCAAGATCTTATTCATCCGCGAGCAGTCGAGCGACACGCCGCCGTGCGGCGCGTTGACGTGACCTTCGAGCGACGAGCCGGTTCCGAACGGGACGATCGGCGCATCATGTCGGGCGCAGAGATTCACCAGGTCGATCGCGTCTTCGCGCGTCTCGGCGAATACGACCGCGTCCGGCGGCTGGTTCTCGAGCCAGGTCAGCGTATGGCCGTGCTGGCGGCGGATCGCCTCCGAGGCGGAGAAGCGATTGCCGAAGCGGGCGGCGAGGTCGGCGATGAGGGCGGCGACCGCGTCAGGGGAGAGGCGGCCTTCGCGTTTGCGGACGGATGCGGGCGTTTCCAAATGCGGCTCTTCTCACGGGGTCGAGGGCGGGGCAGATTAGGCGCTGTACAGGGGCGAGGCTAGAGCTTGATGAAATCGGGTGGCGCCGTCTTGCCCTCACCCTGCCGCCATAGCCCGTCGAAAGACGGGCGTCCTCCCGGGACCTTTGCCCGGGGGGAGAGGGTTTCCTTCCCCCTCGGGAGGAAGAGCCTGCCCCCGGGCGAAGACCCGGGGGTGGCGCGACCCCCGGACTTGGATCCGGGGGGCCGGATGAGGGCTCGCGCGGTTCGATCGAGAAAGGAACGCCATGGCCGAGATCACCCATCGGTTCGTCGAGGCGAACGGCCTTCGCATCCACGTCGCCGAGGCAGGCGAGGGGCCGCTCGTCCTGCTCTGCCACGGCTGGCCCGAATCCTGGTATTCGTGGCGCTATCAGCTCAAGGCGCTGGCCGAGGCCGGCTACCATGCCGTCGCGCCCGACATGCGCGGCTATGGGCAGACCGACCGGCCCGAGGCGATCGAGGCCTATACGCTCTTCCATCTGACCGGCGACATGGTTGGCGTCGTCGACGCGCTCGGCGCCGACCAGGCGGTCGTGGTCGGTCACGACTGGGGCGCGCCGGTCGCCTGGCACTGCGCGCTGTTCCGGCCCGACCGTTTTCGCGGCGTGGCGGCTCTCAGCGTGCCGTTCCGCCCGCGCGCCCGCGTGCGCCCGACCACCGCGATGCCGCAGACCGAACGCTCCCTTTTCTACCAGCTCTACTTCCAGACGCCCGGCGTCGCCGAGGCCGAGTTCGAGCGCGACCCCCGCGCCGCCATCCGGCGCCTGCTCTATTCCGCCTCGGGCGACGTTCCGCGCCGCAATCCGATCGATGCGCCGGGAGACGCGGCGCCGGGCATGGTCCCGCGCGAGGGCGGCTTTTTGACCCGGATGGTCGACCCGCCGACCCTGCCGCCTTGGCTGACCGAGGGGGACGTCGACTTTTACGCCGGCGAATTCGCCCGGACCGGCTTTCGCGGCGGTCTCAACTGGTACCGCAACATCGACCGCAACTGGGAGCTGACGGCGCCCTTCGCCGGGCTCAAGGTCAAGGTTCCCGCGCTCTATGTCGCAGGCGATATCGACCTGGTCGTCGGCTTCACCGGGATCGAGAAGCTGATCGCGAGCCTGAAACAGCACGTCGCGGACCTGCGGGACATCGTCATCCTGCCCGGCTGCGGCCACTGGACGCAGCAGGAGCGGCCGGACGAGGTCAACGCCGCGCTGCTCGGGTTTCTGCGCGGCCTCGAGGGCGCCGCGGCCGATGGCGAAGCGGATTGATCAATCTGGTAATGGCTCAGTTTGATTGCGGCGACATGTCGACCAATCAAGGGTCGGATGGCCGAGTTCGACCCTTTGCCGCCGTTGACGAGGCGCCGAGGTCTGCGCATTCTTCCCCAGCTTTGCTGGGGAAGGTGGCCCGGTAGGGCCGGATGGGGTGCGGCGGGCCCGGCGGCGGGGATGGGATTTCGTTACGACGGTCGCGCAAGCCGAGTTGGCGGACAGCGGAATGGAGCAACAACCGCGCCATCCTCAGTCCTCGCGCAAGTTCGCCCGCGCCCAGCGCCGCAACATGACGCGAGCAGAGACGATGCTTTGGCAGGTCTTGCGCAATCATCGGCTCGATGGCCACGGCTTTCGGAGACAGACTCCGATCGGGCCCTATTTCGCCGACTTCGTTTGCCTTCAGCGCAAGCTCATTGTCGAAGCCGACGGCCGCACGCACGAGAGTTTGGACGCGAAGGTCGGAGACGCCGAGCGCGACGCATGGCTTCATTGCACGGGATTTCGCGTGTTGCGATTCGCGGACGATTTGATCGTCGGCGGATTACCCATCGTCATCGAGCAGATTCGCGCCGCGCTCGGGGAGCCGTAGCCGCAATCTTGTCCGCGAAGCGGGAAGGTTGCTCGATCCCCAGACTTTGATCCGCGGGGCGGGATGGAGCGCGGCGGACAGGAAGATTGGATGCGCCTTGACGCGTCGGTCGCGCCAACGACGCGAGGTCGGAGCAGTGGGCCACACCCCATCCGGCCTTCGGCCACCTTCCCCAGCAGAGCTGGGGAAGGAGGGGCGCGGCGATTTGAGATGTGTGAATCTCGTAGCCCACAAGGGGGAGGAAGCCACCCGCCAAGCGCCGAGCGTCGCAGCAGGGAACCACGAGAGATATGAATCTCGTAGGCGAGATGGGGAGGGGCGGCTAAAGCGCGCTCCTCACCCTTCCATCTTCTCGCTCTCGCCGGCCTTGCCGCTGACCCAGTAGCCGGCCGCCTTCAGCCAGGCTTTCGGATTGCCCCGCTCCTCGAGCATGTGGGCCTTGAGCGCGCGGGCGGCCTCGGCCTCGGCGGCGATCCAGACATAGCCGTCGCCCTGCGGCGCCACCCACTTGTCGAGCGCCTCCCGGAGGAGCGCGGCGTCGCTGCGGTCGCGGCCGGATCGTGCGACCCAGATCGGCCGCCAGTCGGCGCGGGTCGCAAAGGTCTGGGTTTCGTCGGCGTCGTCGATGACGACCAGGGTCGTCACCGGAACGCCTGCGCGCAGGCCTTCGACCCGGCGGCCGATCGCCGGCAGCGCGGTCTCGTCGCCGACGAGCAGGTAGTGGTCGAAATCGTCGGCGACGACCAGCGAGCCGCGCGGCCCGCCGATCTCCAGCGGGTCGCCGGGACGGGCGCCGAGCGCCCAGGCCGTCGCCGGCCCCGCCTCGTGCACGGCGAAGTCGATCGTCAGCGTCTTGCCGGCCGCGTCCCAGGCGCGCGGCGTATAGTCGCGCATGGCGACGCCGCCGGCCGAGGCAGGGTCTGGCATGAACAGCTTGATGTGATCGTCCGGCGCCGCGCTGGCGAAATCGGCGAGCTCGGGAGACGCGAGCACGATCCGGCGCATCTTCGGCGTGACCCAGTGCGCGCTGGCGACCGTGAGGCGGCGCCGCTTCGGCTCGCGGCGGATGCGCTGGGTCCGGTGGATCTGCGGGGCGGGAGCGTCCATGACCGGATCGCTCACAGCCGCTCGATCCGGCGCGCCGCTTCGTCGATCTCGTCGGCGATGGCGAAAAGGAGCGACTTGTCGGTCTCGCCCGACAGACGCTGCCTCAGGGCCGCCTTGAGGTTCGACATGGCGCGATAGACCGGGCCGGCGTCGAGCGCCTCCTCCTTGCGTCCGAGCGCGTCGAGCCGCGCCAGCGCCGCCTCGGCCTCGGCCCGGTTGGCGTTGAGCTGGGCGAGGCCCGTGGGAGTGATGGCGTGCAGCTTCTTCGACCCTTCCGAGGCGCGGATTTCGACCTGACCGATTTCCTCGAGCAGCGTCAGCGTCGGATAGACGACGCCGGGGCTTGGCGCATAGGCGCCGCCGGTGCGGGTCTCGATCTCGCGGATGATGTCGTAGCCGTGGCGGGGCTCGGCCTCCATCAGGAGCAGCATGACGAGGCGGAGCTCGCCGCCCTCGAACATGCGCCCGCGTCCGCGCCCTTCGCCGTCCTCGCCGCCGTGTCGGCCAAAGCCGCGCGGGCCAAAGCCGCGGCGACCGGGGCCGTGACGGCCTTCGCCGTGCAGGACGGCCTCGCCGCGTCCGTGGCGAAAGGCAAAGCCGCGTCCCGCCTCGTCGCCGATGTGTCTGTGATGTCTCATAATTTTTCCTGTTCTGTTGAGCGCCGCCTGTTTGGCGACGTATCTAAGATATATCTAAGACAATCTTTGTCAAGTGGGCGCGCACCAAAAATTCGGGCGCTGTCCGTCCCGACAACGCCCTTCAAAAAGCGGTTTGCATAAACTGGCGCCCAGTCGACAATTTCTTGCCAAAAAGCGAAGACCGCGTTAGTTTGATCCCAATGCCCGATCGGACCCTTCGCGATGTCGACCGCCATCATTTTCCGCGCGCCAAGCCTTTTCCGCCCGGCGAGGCGTTTCGGCGCGGGCGGGCCTCGGGTCGACGGCGGCCGGCCCTTGCGAAGCCTGCTCTCGGGAAGGGGCCCGCTAAAAATTAAAATTGGCCTCGGTTCGCGTGTAACCCATTGAAAAGGCTCATTTCGGACGAGAGAATCCAAGGAATTCCAAACAAATCCAACCGCCGAAAACCGCAGATTCGCGGAGCCCTGATGCACAACTGCGGAGCCCTGAGGAAATCCAAATGTCTCATGGCCGGAGGAACCGCGCGGCAAGAGCGCCTTGCGTTGGCGGCGGCTGACGGGCCCCCGCCGACCGCGCTATGTGGCGTCCTTCGGGAGGCCCGTCGCGGCTAGGCCGGCTCCATCCCGAGCCGGCGCTTCGTTTCGGCCGTCGCCGGAGCGGTGAGGAAGGCGATCAGCGCCTCGGCGTCTTCGATCCGCGCCGCGCGCGCCCCGACGCCGATCGAAAAGGTCGTGACCGACTGGAGGGGCGCGGGGACGAGGCCGACGATGTCGACCCCGGGCTCGTCGAGGAATTCGCTGAGCTGCTGCACGCCGATCTCGGCCTCGCCCTGAGCCACCAGCGCCGCGACGGGCACGCCGGGCTTGGCCTGAACGAACCGCGGCGCGTCGCCAGCCGGATCGAGCCCCCAGCCCCGCGCGACTTCGAGAAGATGCGCCCCGCTGGGTCCCGTCGAATAGCCGATGGCGCGGGCGGCGGTCAGCGCGGCCCGGACCGCCTCCGCATCGCCGATGGAAGGCTTTTGCGCGCCCGCGCGGACCGCCAGCGCCATCGGCGAGCGGACGAAGCCGACCATGCTTCCGGCCAGGACGTGGCCCTCGGCTTCGAGCCCGGCCATAGCGTTGGCGGCGAGCGCGACCACATCGAACGCCTCGCCGGCGCGCACGCGCTTGGCGGCGTCGACGCCGCCGATCGCCTCGATGGCGACGCGTTCGCCCGTCGCCGCCTCGTAGGCTTTGGCGAGCTCGGCGAGGACCCGCCGCGTCGCCATCGAGGAAATGCCGGTGATCGGTTGCGCCATGACGGTCTCCAGTCGGTTCGGCGTGGTATAGCGCAGCCGCGCGCCGCTTCCATCCGTCGCAGGCGTTCGGATTGTGGAAACGGCGCGGCCACCCTAACAACGGAGACCGAAGCGCGCGCGGCGAATCGCTGGTTCGCCGCCCGCAAAAAGCGTCGGAGACATGTTTTATGGCCTATCGGATCGTCCCCGAGCTCTGCACCAGTTGCGGCGCCTGCGAGCTGGACTGCCCGAACGAGGCGATCGGCATGGAGCGGTTCACCTATGTGATCGACCCGGCCAAATGCACCGAGTGCCAGGGGTTCCACGACACCCCGCACTGCGCCTCCGTCTGCCCCGTGCCGGGAACCTGTGTGCCCGCCGAAAGCCCAGGCGGGCGGCGCGCCTAAGCGTCTTGCCTGTTCGGTCGAATCGCGCCCTGTAGGCGCGGTCGCTGACCGCGCCCGCCGCGATCACCGATCGCGGCTACAGCGCGACTGTCGGGGACACGCGCTGGCGGAGACTTCAGAGGTCCGCCATCCGCGCCCAGAGGCGCCTCGCCTCCGCCCGGCCCTCGGCCGTGATCCGCTCGACATCGCCGGTCAGGAGCGCGCCGTCACGCACGACCACGCGGCCGCCGACGACGACGTGAACGACTTGGCCGTCGCGCCGCACCACGAGGTCGCCGAGCGCCCCCGGCGAGAGCGCCTCGCTCGCCGCGCCGAAACGCTCCGCCGCCAGCGCGTAACCCGCGGCCAGACGGCCCTCGACGCCGGCGTCGCCGTTCGCCGCGGCCAGCCGCTTCAACGCCGCTTCCTCCGCCGCCATGTCCGGGTCCCAGCCGTCGGCGCCGAGCGCGACGCGCGGCGTCGCCGACAGCGCGGCCGCATAGCCGACCCGGTTGCCCTCGTTGGAGCGCGGATTGTGGACGAACCACGAGCCGGCCGCCGCCGCGCGCCGCGCCTGATCGGCGCTGAGATGCACGCCGTGGGCGAGGATCGAGCCCGGCGGCAGGGCGTCGAGCGCCATCAGCCGCTCGAGCGGGCCGGCATAGCCGCGCCGGCGCGCGTCCTCGAGGTCGGCGCCGTCCTCGGCGACATGGACATGCGCCACGGTCCCGAGCGCGCGCGCCAGCGCGCCCGCCTGCCCGATCGTCTCGTCCGACACGGTGAAGCTCGCGTGCAGTCCGACGAGGCCGCGCACGAGCGGAGAGGCGGGAGTATTCCGGCAGGCATCGAGCCCGCGCCGCGCCTCCTCGCGCCCGAAATTGCGCTCGCTCGCGCCATAGCAGAGGAGCGCCCGGACGCCGAGGTCGCGGCAAGCCCCGGCCAGAATGGGCAGGGAATCCTCGATCAGGTTCGGCGATTCGTGATGGTCGACGAGCGTCGTCACGCCGGCGAGAAGCGCCCGGGCGACATAATCACGCGCCGCCGCCTCGAGGCTTTGCGCGTCGAGCGCGCGGTCGAGGCGCCACCACACCCGTTCCAGAATCTCGACGAACGTCCGCGGCGGCGGCTCGGGCGGCGGCAGGCCGTAGCGGGCGAGGCCGCTGTAGAGATGGGTGTGGGCGCAGACGGCGCCCGGCGCCATCTCGTCGTCGGCGCAGGCAAGATGCGCCGCGCCCGGGGGCGCCTCAGCGACCACGCGCCCCCCTTCGATCGCCACGCTCAAGCCGTGACGATCCGGGCCGACGACCAGGGTGCCGGTCACCGCCAGGACGCCCGCTCGCCGTCGGGAATGCGGCCGACGTTGATGACGCGCGCGGCCGGCGAATCCTTCATCGGCAAGCGCGTGCGCCTGACGCCGTCGAAGGCGGCGAGCGCGCCCGCGACGGCGCCGGCGGTCGGCACCAGGCCGATCTCGCCGACCCCCTTGGCGCCGAACGGCCCCTCGGGCTCAGGCTCCTCGACCAGGATGACCTCGACGCGCGGCATGTGCTGGGCGCGCAGCACGCCGATCTCGCGCAGCTTGAACGTCACCGGCATGCCATCCTTGCAGGGAAGTTCTTCCGTCAGGGCGTAGCCGAGCCCCATGTGCACCGCGCCCTGGATCTGCGCCTCGCATTGCTGCGGGTTCAAGGCCCGGCCGACGTCGTGCGCGGCGATCACCGTCTCGAGCGCGCCCTTCTCGTCGAGGACCACGACCTGGGTCGCAAAGCCAAAAGTCGTATGGGTCTTGACCTTGCCGCCCTTGAGCTCGCCCTCGGCCGTGGTGTCGTCGATCCGCGTCTCGCCGGCGTAGACCGTCCCGACAAGCTCTGAGAGCGTCCGCCCGGCGCCGAGGTCGGCCTTTAGCTTCTCGGCCGCGTCGATCACGGCCCGGCCCGCGAGCAGGGTGCCGCGCGAGCCGGTCGTCTCTCCGCAGCCAAGCTCGAATCTAGTATTGACCTGCGGCCGGAATACCGCCGCTGGCAGGCCGGTGACCTCGACCGCGCATTGGGTGAGAACGGTCATCAGCCCCTGGCCCATCTCGGTGAAACCGGTGTGGAGCTCGACGACCCCGCCGGGCTCGACCACCAGGCGGCACTTGCCGGTTTCGATCGCGCCGTTGCCGAGGCCCGAGTTCTTGAGCGCGCACGCGATCCCGACCGCTCGGGCCCTGTTGCGCGCCGCGTCATAGGCCGGCTTCACCGCAAGCAGGGTCTTCTCGGCCCCGACAGACTTTTCGAGAACTTGTCCGGTGGTCGTCAGATCGCCGACCCGCACGATGTTCCGCCAGCGTATTTCCCAACCGTCGAGGCCGACCTTGGCCGCGAGCAGGTCAAGGCAGCCCTCGATGGCGAAGCTCGCCTGGTTGACGCCGAAGCCGCGCATCGCGCCGCACGGCGGATTGTTGGTGTAGGCCGCCACCGCCTCGACATCGAGCGCGGGCATCCGGTACGGCCCGCAGGCGTGGCCGGCGGCGCGCTCGAGCACCTTGCCGCCGACCGAGGCGTAAGCGCCCGAGTCGCCGAGAATATGGATCTTGGCCGCGGTCAGGCGCCCATCCGCGTCGCAGCCGACGGTATAGGTCATGGTCATCGGGTGGCGCTTGGGATGCATGCGGACCGACTCGTCGCGGCTGAGCTCGATCCTGACGGGGCGCCCAGCCAGGCGCGCGAGCAGCGCCGTCTGCGCCTGGATCGTCATGTCCTCCTTGCCCCCGAACGCGCCGCCGTTCGGGACGAGCTCGACGAACACGCGGTCTTCCGGCTCGCCGAGGACGGAAGCGATCTGGCGGCGATCCTCGAAGATCCCCTGGCCCTGGGTGTACACGTGCAGGCGGCCGTCGGGCAGCGGCCGGGCGAGGCAGGCCTCGGGCTCGAGGAACAGGTGCTCGATGCGCTGCGTCCGCCATTCGCCGCTGACGACATGGGCTGAGGCCGCCAGCGCCGCCTCTACGTCGCCGCGGGCGTAGCGCGTCGTCGAGAGGACGTTGCCGTGCCGGGGATTGACCTGCGGCGCGCCGGGCTGGATCGCCTCGGCCGGGTCGAGCGCCGGGGCGAGCGGCTCGTATTCGACGGCGACCAGCGCCGCCGCCTCGCGAGCGAGCCGGGGCGTCTCGGCCGCGACCGCCGCCAGCACGTCGCCGACGTAGCGCGCCTCCTCGCCCTCGGCGACGAAGACGGGCCAGTCGGGAACGATCTGTCCGACCCAGCGGTCGCCCGGAACGTCGGCCGCGGTCGCGACCGCGACGACCCCGGGCGCCGCGCGGGCCTTCGAGACGTCGATGCGCTGAACCTTCGCGCGCGCGTGCGGCGAGAGGACGAGGGCGCCTTGCAGGAGGCCGGGCGCGTCGATATCGACGACGAAGGGCCGATCGCCGAGCGCGAGCTCGGCGCCCTGGTAGCGCCGCAGCGATTTGCCGACGCCGCCGTCCTCGACGATCGCCGGAAGCGCGCCGCCGCCGAGCTTCGCCTCCTGGATCAGCTCGATCGCGTCGATGATCTTGACGTAACCGGTGCAGCGGCAGAGGTGCCCGTCGATTAGCCGGGCGATCTCGGCGCGGGTCAGCCTCTCGCCCTGGTCGGTCATCCATTTGATGCGGAGGACGAAGCCCGGCGTGCAGAACCCGCATTGCAGGCCTGCGGCCGCCTGGAAAGCGTCGGCGTAGAGGCGGCGCTCGTTGTCGGAAACGCCTTCGAGGGTGACGATCGAACGGCCCTGGACCTGCTCGGCGCGCACGGCGCAGGCGAGCTTCGGCTGACCGTCGAACAGGATCAGGCAGGCGCCGCACTCGCGCTGCGGCGAACACCCGGACTTGACGGATTTGATCGCGAACGTTTCGCGCAAGGTCTCGATCAGCAGCCGGTCGGGTTCGGTCTCGAACTGACGGGGCTTGCCGTTGAGCGTGAACTGGATCGTTGTCATCGCGTCCGCCATCGCGGGCGGCCGACCGATCCGCGCCCACCCGCTTCGGGGCGCAGACCATCCTGCGCTCGCCCGACACGGTCAATCGTCGCCGCGGATCGCCCGCCCGAACGTCAAAACCGCCTGCGACAGAAGGACCATGAGTTGCGTCTGGACGCAATCGCGCGGGAGGTGTTTCATTGTCGCAGCCGAGCCGCGCCCGCCGTCCGTTTCCGCCCCGGCGACGCGTCGGCCGCGGAAGGCGCTCCCCATGCGGCACAATCTTCGAGTGAACGGCGCGCGACTTGCCTCGCGCCTCGAACGGCTGGCCGAAGTCGGCGCCCGGCCGGACGGCGGGGTCAACCGTCTCGCCCTCACCGAGGCCGATGGGCAGGGCCGCGACCTCGTCGCCGGCTGGATGCGCGACCTCGGCCTCGCCGTCACGATCGATGCGATCGGCAATGTCGTGGGCGTGCGGCGCGGCCTCGAGGACGGATCCCCGGTCATGATGGGGAGCCACATCGACACGGTCGAGACCGGCGGGCGGTATGACGGGGCGCTCGGGGTTCTGGCTGGGCTCGAGGTCGTCCAGACGCTCGACGACGCCGGCGTGGTCACCCGGCGGCCGCTGGCGGTCGCTGTCTTCACCAACGAGGAGGGCGCCCGCTTCCAGCCCGACATGTTTGGCAGCCTCGTCTTTACCGGCGCGCTGCCGCTGGAAACGGCGCTGGCTACCGTCGGGGTCGACGGCGCCGTCGCCGGCGAGGAGCTCGCGCGCATCGGCTACGCCGGCGAGGCGCCGGTGGGACGGCCGAATGTCCACGCCTATGTCGAATTGCATGTCGAGCAGGGGCCGACGCTCGAGGCCGAAGGCTTCGCCATCGGCGCGGTCGAGGGCGTGCAGGGCATCTCCTGGACCGAGCTGACACTGACCGGCCAGTCGAACCACGCCGGCACGACGCCAATGCGGATGCGCCGCGACGCCGGTTACGTCGCCGCCGAGATCGCGGCTTTCGCGCGCCGGCTCGCGCGCGTGATCGGCGGCGATCAGGTGGCGACCGTCGGCGCGCTGACACTATCGCCCAATCTCGTCAACGTCGTCGCCGAGCGCGCCGTGATGACGGTCGACCTGCGCAACACCGACAACGAACGGCTTAAGGAAGCTGAGCGCTGCCTCGCCGTATTCGTCGCCGAGACTGCCCCGTACGAGCGCGTGACGGTCGCTCAGCGTCGGCTTGCGCGTTTCGACCCGGTCGCGTTCGCCCCGGCGCTCGTCGCCCGCGTCGAGGCGATCGCGCGCGAACTCGAGCTTCCGGTCAAGCGGCTGCCGAGCGGCGCGGGACACGACGCGCAGATGCTCGCCGCGGTCTGCCCGGCCTGCATGATCTTCGTGCCGAGCGCTGGCGGGGTCAGCCACAATATCGCGGAATACACCGCGCCGGAACATTGCGCCGCCGGCGCCGACGTGCTGCTCCGCCTCGTGACCGAGCTCGCGGAATGACGCCATTGTCATACGACCTCGTCCTGCGGAGCCCGCGCAGCGGGCGTCTCGAAGGACGGGAACGTCGGGCATCGGCCAACGAGCGTCCTTCGAGACGCGCCTTCGGCGCTCCTCAGGACGAGGGTGGCGTTCGATGACTCGCCAGCTCATCCGCAACGCGATGATCGTGATCGGCGACGGGCGGACGCCGCCTTATCCCGGCGACGCGCTGATCGACGGCGAGGTCATCGCGGCGCTCGGCGCCGTCAGCGTGACAGAGGCGCAGACCGCGGATCGGGTGGTCGAAGCGGGCGGGCGCGCGCTTTCGCCCGGCTTCGTCGACACCCACAACCACGGCGCGCTCGGCGGGACGGCGCTCTCCGAAAGCGGCCTGCCGATCGCGTGCGAGCTCGCCATCCTCGGCGGCGTCACCAAGCGCATCTGCGGCGTCGACGGCCTCTCGCCCGCGCCCGTCGCGGAGGCGCAGCGCTCGCAATACGCCGCGCAACTGAAACCGCTCGACGGCGCCATCGACGGCGCATGGACATGGAGTTCAGTCGCCGAGTTCCTCGCCTGGCATCGCGGGCGTTCGGTCACCGACATGGGGCTCTATCTCGGCCATTCCGCCGTGCGCCGGGTCGTCATGGCCAACGTCGCCCGGGTCGCCTCCGACGCAGAGATCGGCGCGATGGCCGAGGTCGTACGGCGCGAGGCGCCCCTCACCCTCGGCCTTTCGACCGGCCTCGTCTACAACCCGGCCGTCTTTTCCGACGAGCGCGAGATCGCCGCGCTCGTGCGCGCGTTCAACGGCGTGAAACCCGGCGCCCTCTTTCCGCATCTGCGCTCGGAGAGCGACAACATCATCGCCAGCGCCAAGGAGGTGATCGGGGCCGCGGTCGAGGGCGGCGGCGGCTATTGCAATGAGCACTCGAAGATCGCCGGCGCCCAGAACTACGACCGCATCGGCGAACTCGAAGGCCTGCTCGCCGACGCGGCCTCGCTCGTCCCGACCATGGAGAACATGTATCCCTACACCGCCGGGTCGACGACCGGCGACGCGATCTTCCCTCCCGAAATGCGGGCGGGCGGACGGGCGGAGTTTCTGGCGGCGCTCGCGGACCCCGCCATGCGCGTCGCGATGATCGCCAAGATGCGCTTCGATTCGCGAACCTGGGACAATTTCGTCCACTTCTGCGGCGGCCTCGGCGGCATCCAGATCGCCGGGGTCAAGCCGGGCGTCGGCGACGCCTTTCTCGGCCGCCGCCTCGCCGACGTCGCCCGCGCCTCGGGCGCCGCCGATCGCGACAGCGCCGAGGCCTTTGACGCCGTGTTCGACTTCTTCGCGGCGAACGCGGGCGAGATCGCGATCATCTCGCATTACGGCAATGACGCGACGATGGAGCGCTTCTTCCGCCGCCCGACCATGGCGATCTGCACCGACGGCTTGATGCCGGGGCCCGGACAGAAGCCGCACCCGCGCTCGCTCGGGTCGTTCCCGAAAGCGTTGCGCATGGCGCGCGAGATGGGCATCCCGCTTGTGGAAATGGTCTGGCGGATGGCGACGCTGCCCTGTCGCTTCCTCAACCTGCCCGACCCGACGCTCTGCGTCGGCGCCGACGCGTCCCTCACCCTGTTCGACCCAGAGACGGTTCGCGAGCGCAACGATTACCTCAACCCGCAGATCCGGCCGGAGGGGATCGACTGCGTGTGGATTCATGGGGCGCTCGTGCTCGATCACGGCGCGCTCATCGCGCCGCGGCCGTTCCCGGGGCGGACGCTGGCGAGCCCGGTCGAGGCGTAAAGCGGTTCATCGCGATCGCCGAAGGCTCACCTCTGACCGTGAGTCCCGGCCAAATTGGCCGCTTGGATCGGCGAACGCGATCCTGCGCCGATGTTGCGTCGTTGCAACATTCCGATTGCGGGGCATAGTGGGACGCACGCTGGTAACCGTTCTCCTATGAGGATATTTCGGTCACCGGCATTCCTACTGTCGTGTTCCAAGGCAAACTGATGGACCACAGCTCTCCTCTCAGGTCGATGATCGAATGTGCAGGATATGTGTCATTTGCCACTCTTGAAGACGCGCGTCGACACAAGGATGGTTGCTTAATCATGGAGGGCGATTATGGAGGATCCATCTAACTGACCTGCCCCGTTTCATTTGTCGCTTGTGACAAGGAGACGTTTGCCCAGCTCTTGTCCGATCTTGATGACGCTTACTGGAGTGACCCAGAAGGAGCGTGCATCTGCCAGATCCCCGACAAAGAAAAACGCTCGCCGCAGTTGACGATCAGCCGCCCCTGGATTTCCAACAATGTGATGTCCGGCTGACGACCAATGAGACCAAGCAGATATTCGCGATGCGCCTCAATGCGCTCCGAGCGGCGATCCCCGCCCGTCGGAGCGGGGGAAATCTCGCCGGTGGCCTGGAAGCGCCGAACCCAACGTATGGCGCTGGCGATGCCGATCCCGAAACGCTTGGCTGCCGCGTTGCGCGACAGGCCGCCCACGACAACAGCGTCAACGACCCGCTTGCGAAGATCTTCGGATAGCGCCATCCCCCGCCGCCTCCTTCACGCGGCCGAGCCCATGAATCATGGACAGCCCCGATTCGGGAATCTGGACGGTTATGTGAGGTCGCCGGCGCACAGGTTAGTGCGTCACGGAAGGCGACCTCACATAAGCCGGATTGAACGAAGGCGCGGGCTGGTCAGGCGCTATGGGGAAAGCGCGCGAGGGCACTCGGGTTTGACGCCGCGTCTTTCCCCTGCGCGTTCGGCTGGAGGAGACCGTTGAGCGGTTCGGAGGCGCGGCGGCGGGATTCGGGCGCGCTCTGGAGGGTTAGCAGAGAGGGGATCTGGGTCGACGCGGAGCGGCGATGGCAAGAAGCCTCATCGCCGGCGGCTCCAGCGGCTTGGTGGTGTAGGCGAGGACGGGCGATCGAGGTGGGGGCGAGCCTCGAGGTCATGATGTGTCGCAGCGGAATGCGGCGGCCGGGTCAACGAGGCCGATGCGGCGCATGAGACCGCCGCAATCCGGGCAGCGGGCAAACGGCTCGCGGGCGTGTTCGTCTGCCTGTGGCTCGCTGGCGGCGGCGGGCTCGCCGATCGGCTGGGCCTGAAGCAGGCGGCGCAAGCGCGCGAGGCTCTCGCCTCGGTCGCTCTTGGCGAGAAAGCCGTAGTGCCGGATGCGGTGAAAGCCGTCGGGCAGGACGTGGAGCAGGAAACGCCGGATGAACTCGTGCGGGGCGAGGCGCATGACGCGGGGGCGCCCGCCGCGACGATAGTCCTTGTAGGAGAACGCGACTTCATCGTCGCCGACGACTACGAGCCTCGTATTGGCGATGGCGGTTCGATGCGTGTAGCGGGCGAGATAGGCGAGCACGCGCGCGGGTCCGCCGAATGGCGGCTTGGCGTAGACGACGAAGGGGCCTTGGCGCAAAGCGCGCATGCGTTCGGCGAACGCGGCGGCCTCGGCGAGCGGGACCAAGTCGCCGAAGAAGCCGAGTTCGCCGCGCCGGAAAGCGGTTTCCAGGCCGTCGAGGAACAGGCGGCGGAAGGTCTTCGACAGGGCGCGGACGGAGAGCAGGAAGTTGGGTTTGCAGACCCATCGCTGACCATCGAGGGCAACGCCGCCGCCGGGAACCAGGCAATGGACATGGGGGTTTATGCGGCGTGCCGGATTATGCGGAGTTGGCGACGAGAGTAACGCCTCGCCGCCGTGTTTGGGCCGAAATCACTCCGCATATTTTTTGGGACGGCCGGCCTGCTGCAGCATCGCCAAAAGCTTATCCGGCGTCTTGAAGTGGCCGGGCTTGAGCATCGGCGGAGCCATGGCGGCAAGAGCTTCCAGCTTTGTCGTCGGATCTGCGCGTAGATAGATCTCCGTGCTTTGCAGGCTGGCGTGACCGAGCCACAGGGAGACTTTCCGAATGTCCTTTGTGGCCAGCAGCGTGTGCATTGCGCAGGTATGGCGCAGGACATGCGGGGTGACGTGCTTCTTGCCGATGGACGGTTGTTTGCCGGCGGCCGTAGCGACGTGCTTGGTGAGAATGTATTCAAATCCAGACCGCGTCATGGCGCGGCCGGAGGCATTGTGAAAGAGGCTTATCCCGCTGTCCCAGGTACGTCGGTCCCGCGCGCAAGGGCTCTTAGAGCCAAATCGGCGACCGCCGGCGGCCAAAACGGGTTAGACCAGATTTGCCCAGCCTGAAATTTCATGGGGCTTTGGGAACCCTCGTAGCGTCAGCTCGGCCCGTCGTGACGGTCGCCTGGGACAGCGGGATAAGCCCCTTGTGAAAGAGTTCCGGGTCGCCATTTTGGTCGCGGACGGCGAGCCATCTCTTGATTGCCGTGGCTGTTTCTTTCCACAACGGCAGTACCCGCTCTCGTCGCCCTTTCCCCATCACATGAATGGTGGTGACCGCTTGTTGATCAAGCTGGTCCATTCGAAGCGTGACCAACTCGGACACGCGCAGTCCCGCAGCGAAGGTCAAGTGCAGCATTGCCCGGTCACGTATCCCCGGGACTGTGTGCGTGTCCGGAGCGTCGAGAAGCGCTAGCAGTTCATCGCGGGTTAAATAGTCGACTAGTGCTTCGTCGGCCTTCTTCGTTGGAATCGCGTGGATCTGGCACGCTTGGTTCAGACACGATACCAGCCGATAGAGGCTTATCCCGCTGTCCCAGGTACGTCGGTCCCGCGCGCAAGGGCTCTTAGAGCCAAATCGGCGACCGCCGGCGGCCAAAACGGGTTAGACCAGATTTGCCCAGCCTGAAATTTCATGGGGCTTTGGGAACCCTCGTAGCGTCAGCTCGGCCCGTCGTGACGGTCGCCTGGGACAGCGGGATAAGCCCCAGCCGATATTCCAGAAAACGAAAAAAGGAGTGGATGGCGGCTAGCCTGGCGTTGCGGGTCCGAGCCGAGTTACCCCGTTCGTTCTCGATGTTCTGAAGAAACGCCAAAACGAGCGGCACATCAAGCTGCTCAACCTCCACCTGGCACGGCTTTACATTCAACCGGGCCGCGGCAAAGCAAATGAGGAGCTTGAAGCTGTGGGCGTAGGCTTCGCTGGTATGTGGGCTCGCGTTGCGTTCGCGCGGCAGGTGTTCGAGCAAGAAGGTGCTCAAATAGGGCGCAAGAGCGGTCATGGAGCGCCTCCTTGAAGCAGTGTCTCGCTGACATCGGCGATCTGTTCCATCAGGGACGGAGTCGCTTGCAAGTACCAATAGGTGGAGCTCGCGTGCACATGGCCCAGATAGGTGCTGAGGGCGACAAGGTGCCGGGCGACGGCATCTGCGTTGTGCGGGCACTGTTCCAGGGCGCGGACCGCGAACGAATGCCTGATATCGTGGATGCGGGGTCCGCGCTGACCGGGTCCGCCCCGCAGCCCAATCGACCTGGCCAGTTGCAGAAAGACGGCAACCACCGTGGTGTGCGCCGGTGTTCTGCCGCAGACCGAGACAAACAAGGAGCCATCAAGCGCTCCAATCCGCGCCCGAACGGCGAGGTACCCATCCAAGGCCCGCTGCGCCGTGTCATGCAAACTGATCTTCGACAGTTGGAAGAACTAAGCCGTTGATATCGAGCGTAAAAACGCGCTGCCCTGCAGGCGTGGCACTACATTACAATATCCAGATGTTGATAGGCCGTTTGCGACGTGACGTCGGGCGCTACGTCCATCCGCGACGGTCTGGAGTCAACGCCAGGGCATCGCGGTGCGCCAATCCGAGATCTTCTTGCTGAGACGCATGCCCAAAAAGTTGGGGCCGACTCGGTCTCGGTTCACACAGCATGCGTCAATAATCGAATGAAATCAATGTCAATCGGCCAGAAACGTGGCACTACATTTACGCGTTCGGCACCGATCGCCTGCAATGATTTCAATATCTTACGACGTGCCGACCCGCTCCAACTGTAGAAGATCAGGCAAAGGGACGAGTCAACTCTTTTTGAACTTGGTCTTCCGAATAATCAGACCATCCGGGGTCACGTCCTTGATTTGCAGCGCCAAGGCTTCGGAGATGCGCAGACCTGTTGCGGCAAGGAGGCCGAACAGCGTGGCATACGTCCGTGGTCTGATTGAACCGGGGGGTCCCAAGCGAGCCGACGCTTGCACAAGCAAGGAGAGCTCCTCAGGCGTATAGATATGGGCGATCCGTCGTCTATGGAATGCTCGACCCAAGGCGTCGGCCGCCGGGACTTCGTAGCGACCGTCCTCCGGCCGCATCGCCAGTGCGAACCGCCGGACTTCGACGAGGAGCTTGCACCGTTGGGCTGCGGAGGGCGCACGTACGGCCCACTCGATCGCCCGATCGACACGCACGAACTGGTCGCCATGTTGTTCGGCAAAAGCGACGAAGCTCCTCAGCATCTGGTGTTGAGTGCGGAACTTGAACCCGGCTGCGCGGTGACGCTCCACATATCGCAACATGTCGGTGCTCAGCATTGGACGTCTCCCGGCCAAGGCTGGGCAATCGGGCGCAACATGCCAATGTCCACCTTGGCATAGTGCATGGTGGTGTCGGTTGATCGATGCCGGAGAACGACTCCAATTGCGTCTAGAGTCACGCCGGCGCGCAGCATGCCGGTGGCCGCCGAATGTCGGAGGAGACGGGCGCCGTGAGAGGGCGCATCAGTAATGTGAGCGCGTTCCAACCCCAGACGAACGACGCTCGATATGCTCCGCACTGGCGTATAGGGTGCGATCGCCCGGAGAAAGATTCGGTCGTAGCCGACTTTGGGTCGTGCCCGGTTCAAATAGTCGAGCAGGGCATCGCCGACGTCCTGAGGTAATGGCAGACATACCTCACGCCGACCCTTGCCGCAGACGCGCAGAGTCCCTCCGGCCCAGTCGATGTCGTCAAATCGCATGGCCAGCACGTCGCCGGCCCGCAACCCGAGGCGGGCCAGGAGGAGCAGGATCGCCCTGTCGCGAATGCCGGCTGGTGTCGTAACATCACAGGAAGCGATCAGCAGTTCGACGTCGGCCATCGGAAGGTAGCGCGGCAAGGCCGACAATCGCCAATGCGGCACCGTCGGCACAGCATGGTCCAGCCATGGACGGCAGCGACCTGAGGCCGTCAAGAATTGCAGGTAACCTCGCAGCGTGGTGGTCATCGTCCTGACATAGGTGGACGAGCTTCGTCGCGCTTCGTCCACGATCACCCGCCGGACGAGGGCGGCATCGTATGACGCCGGATCGTCGCCGAGCGCGGGCAACAATCTCCTCATCACATGTCCACGAAGACTCGAAGTCCGCTCGGAAATCCCCCGATGGCGCCTCAACCACTCCAGAAACTCGGTGACGCGGGGATCCTCAGCGGGTGTGGTGTCTACCGACGATGAACTCGCCATGACGCCACTCTCTGCAAGGAATTGCACGAACCGCCGGACCCGGCGTAGATAGCTCGGCGATACAAGTCTCCCGCGCCGACCACCGGGGCATTGGCATCGATGGTGAGCGAACTCGTCGAGAACGCGATCGTCTATATCTCCTGCTGCCATACCGGGCCGACAAAGCCAATCCGCGAAATGGCGAGCGGAGCCGGAAAGGCCGGTTACCGTAAGACGAGAATGGCCGAGGTTGGTGAGATGGTCGGTGAACCTCTCGACAAACACAGCCAGTTCGCCTGCATTCATGCGCGGCCGGCGCGACGGAGAATTTGGGTCTCGATTCGTCATGATGGTCCTCTTGTGGCTGTACGAACAGGCAAAAAGAGAAGCCAAAATTATCTCGGGTATGAGCACATCCAACCCAGGCCTACACTATTGATGAATCAAGAAAGAATCCGTCAGCACAGGCCCCGACTCCGCATAATCCGGCACGCCGCATAATGAAGAGTGTTTTAGCTTGGCGTCGCGCCGCACATGCGCGCGAATTGAGCCGCCGGCGGTGGAGGGCGCGACGGTAAGCTAAAACGCCGTTGGACTAAGCCGCCCGCACGGTGCTCGGGCTATGGGGATCGAATTCGATGCGACGCGTCGAAATGCGGTGAACCGAGCGTCACTGCGGGGAAAGATTTTGGAGAACCGCCCCCGAGGGTGGGGCCAGGAATGATCTTCCGTGGCGACAACGGACGGAATTGCCTTGAAGCATCGGGGCACTTTCGCCGGTCCGGCAGCGCCGGCCAGACCAAGGGCAATAGCAGTTCCAATTCTTGCCC
>CAVPXF010000015.1:0-129316 GCA_963709655.1 uncultured Alphaproteobacteria bacterium | reverse complement strand
CGCCCCGCCGCAAAAAATCCGGTTCCCCTCCCTTGCGCCGGGCTCTAGAACGGCGCTGACCCCCGGAGCTTCGCCCATGCCGCGCCTGCACGTCTGTTCGCTCGCCCTGATCGGCGACACCGTCGCCCGCACCGGCGCGGGCTCGCTGGTCACGCTGTTGAGCCCAGGCACGGCGGTCACGCGGCCGGCGGCGATCCTGCCCGAGCGCCACCTTTATCTCGCAATCTCCGACATCATCGCGCCCATTCCCGGCCAGGTGCTGCCGGAACGCGAGCATCTCGACGAGCTGATCGCGTTCGTCGAGGGGTGGGACAGGGCCCAGCCGATGGTGATCCATTGCTTCGCCGGCGTCAGCCGATCGACCGCCGCCGCCTTCATCGCCGCCTGCGCGCTGAACCCGAGGCGGGACGAGTTCGAGGTGGCGCGCGCCATCCGCGCCGCTTCGCCGACCGCCACGCCGAACGCGCGGCTCGTCGCGCTCGCCGACCAGGCGCTCGGACGCGGCGGGCGGATGACCGCCGCCATCGTGGAGATCGGCCGCGGCGAGGAGTGCTTCGAGGGGACGCCGTTTACGCTCGAACTCGCGTGAGACCTATTGGACCGCGACGCTGTGACGGATCCGTAGACGCTCGGACTTGCCAGTTGCTGGCGGGCGCGGCGTCGCCGGGAGAGAGTGGCGTCGGAATGATTCAGCTCTGGCGGGACTCGCATGATTTCAATGACCCTGGAAACCAGAGCCGGCTTGAGCGATGATCCCGTCGTCGGGTTGCCCAGCCATGGTCGTCCGACCAGCCCGGCCCGCGCCGGAAATCGTGACGGCCAGGACGGCAAGCAAGGCCACGCATTGAAACACGGTCGCATTTCAAGCATTTGTCGCCAGGAGCCAAGATCGGGCGGGGGAGCTGGCGTCCAGGACGCCCGTCTGAGCCTTAAGCAGCGACCCACGCCAGCGGGCTTGGCTTGACGCCGAGGAGGGATTAGCCGGTCCGATGAGATGCGTGAACGCCGTAGCGGTCCCGCTAGGTCGGATGCTGTGACCGCCGAAGCGACGGGAGCGGCGCGGAATGCGCGCCGCTTTGGAGGCGCGCCCTGACGCGCGCTTACGACATCGCCATCATCGGCGGGGGCGTCAACGGTTGCGGCATCGCCCGGGACGCCGCGGGCCGTGGATTTTCGGTCTTTCTCTGCGAGCAGGGCGATCTGGCCAGCGGAACCTCGTCGGCTTCCACCAAGCTTCTGCACGGCGGGCTGCGTTACCTCGAGCAGTACGAATTCCGCCTCGTTCGCGAGGCGTTGATCGAGCGTGAGGTCGTGTGGCGGGTGGCCCCGCACATCGTCCGGCCGCTGCGCTTCGTCCTTCCTCAGGGCGCCATGTCCCGGCCGGGATGGATAGTGCGCTTAGGAACTCTTCGTCTACGATCACCTCGGCGGACGCAAGCTTTTGCCGCCGACCGGCGCGCTCGATCTCGCGACCGACGCTGCGGGCGAGCCGCTCAAGGCTTCGCTTCGGGGCCACGCCTTCGAATACTCGGATTGCTGGATCGACGACGCGCGGCTCGTCGCGCTCAACGCGCGCGACGCAGCCGATCGCGGCGCCGCGATCCGCACGCGGACGAAGGCGGTCGCGGCCGAGCGACGACCCTCCGGCTGGTCGCTGACGACCGAGGACCAGCGGACCGGCGCGCGTGCGACGCTCGAAGCGAGGATCCTCGTCAACGCCGCCGGTCCCTGGGTCGATGACGTGCTCGGCAAGCTCGGCCGCGCCTCGACCCGGGAGCTTCGGCTCGTTCAGGGCTCGCACATCGTGGTCCGCCGCCTCTACCGCCACGACCGCTGCTATCTCCTGCAAAATCCGGACAAGCGGGTGATCTTCGCCATTCCCTACGAGGACGATTTCACCCTGATCGGCACGACGGATCGCGACTACACGGGCGATCCTGCCAACGTCTCGGCGTCGCCCGAGGAGATCGCCTATCTCCGCGAGGCTGCGAGCCGCTACTTCACCCAAGCCGTGACGCCCTCGGACGTCGTCTGGTCCTATTCCGGTGTTCGACCCCTCTATGGGGACGGCGCCGGCGACCCCCAGGCCGCCTCCCGCGACTATGTGCTCGAGCTCGACGACCGGGACGGCGCGCCGCTGCTCACGATCGTCGGCGGCAAGATCACGACCTATCGCCGGCTCGCCGAGCACGCGCTCGAGAAGCTCGCGCCGCATCTCGGCGCCAAGGCGCGCGCCGCCGGCCGATGGACGGCGAGCGCGCCCTTGCCGGGCGGCGATTTTGCCGTAGCCGGACTGTCGGCGCTGGCCGACGATCTCGTCCGGCGCTATCGCTGGCTCCAAGAGGCCGAGGCGCGTCGACTGGCGCGCAGTTACGGCACGCGAGCGCGCAAAATACTCGGCGAGGCGAAGGACAGGGCCGCGCTCGGCCAAGATTTCGGCGCGGGCCTGAGCGAAGCGGAAGTTCGGTATCTCATGCGGGAGGAATTCGTCGAGACCGCCGAGGACGTGGTCTGGCGTCGCTCGAAGCTCGGGCTTCGCCTTTCCGCAGCGGAGATCGCCGCCCTGCAAGCCTTTATGCAGGGCAATCCATCCGTCGCGGCGGGCCCGCCCCTGGATCTCACGCCGGTCGCCGAGCCTGATCCTTAAAGGACGATCCCGATGAGCTCCCATATCCTCGTCATCGATCAGGGGACGACGTCGACCCGGGCGATCGTTTTCGATCGCGACGCGACCTTCGTCGCCATGGCGCAGCGCGAGTTTCCGCAGATCTTCCCCCATCCCGGCTGGGTCGAGCACGACCCGGAGGACTTGTGGTCGACGACGCTCGGGACCATGAGGATGGCGCTCGACAAATCCGGCCTCGGGGCCAGCGACATCGCCGCGATCGGGATCGCCAACCAGCGCGAGACGGCGCTGATCTGGGACCGAAGCGACGGCCGGCCGATCGGCAACGCCGTGGTCTGGCAGGATCGGCGCACCGCCGACCTCTGCGAGCGGCTCAGGCGGGACGGTTGCGAGCCGCTGATCGCCGAGCGCGCCGGCCTGCTGATCGACCCCTATTTCTCCGCGACCAAGATCGCCTGGATGCTCGACGCCATCCCGGGCGCCCGGGCGCGGGCGGAGCGGGGCGAACTGGCGTTCGGGACGGTCGACGCGTTCCTCATCTGGCGGCTGACCGGCGGCCGGACCCATGCGACCGACGCCACCAACGCCTCGCGAACCATGCTCTTCGACATTCGCAAAGGCGCGTGGGACGACGACCTCCTCCGCCTTTTCGACGTTCCGCGCGCCATCCTCCCCGAGGTTCGGAACACGAGCGACGATTTCGGCGTCGCGGCGAACGATCATCTGGGCCGGGAGACGCCGATCTTGGCCGTGGTCGGCGATCAACAGGCCGGCCTGATCGGGCAGGCGTGCTTTTCGCCGGGTCTCGCCAAAGCGACCTATGGCACCGGCGCGTTCTTCCTGCTCAACACCGGCGCCGCGGCGCCACGCTCCCGCAACCGCCTTCTGACGACGATCGCCTATCAGTGGAACGGCGAGCGCGCGTATGCGCTGGAGGGATCGATCTTCTCGGCCGGCGCGACGGTTCAATGGTTGCGGGACGCGCTTGGGATCGTCGCGTCCGCCGCAGAGGCGACGGCGCTCGCGGCCGAAGCCGATCCGGAGCAGGCGGTCTATCTCGTGCCGGCCTTCGTCGGGCTCGGCGCGCCTTATTGGACGAGCGAGGCGCGCGCGACGATCACGGGCATGACGCGGGGAACGACGCGCAAGGAACTGGCACGCGCCGCGCTCGAAGCGGTCGGCTACCAGACGCACGATCTCATCGACGCCATGCGCGCGGACGCCGCCGCCGCCGGGTTCGCCGCCGCCGACGTGGCGCTGCGGGTCGACGGCGGCATGTCGGTGAGCGACTGGACGATGCAGTTCCTCGCCGACATCCTCGACATGCCCGTCGACCGCCCGGCCTCGCCCGAGACCACCGCGCTCGGCGCGGGCTACGTCGCAGGCTGGCGCGCCGGCCTCTACCCCGATCCTGAGTCGTTTGCGAATACCTGGCGGCGCGAGCGCCGGTTCGATCCGGCCATGGCGGCAGGCGCGCGCGAGCGGCGCCTCAAGGGCTGGCGCGACGCCGTGGCGAGGACGCTGCTCAACACCTGACGGCGTCTCAGCCAAGGACGTTCGATCTTGGCGAGGCGTGCGGCAAGACGGCGTCGCATTGCGTGGGAACGGAACGGATGCGTCGAAGGGCTGGCCGCGAAACACGATCGCCTGCATCGCCAACCCGAAGGGATCCCTCTTCTGCAGGCGCGGCCGACACTACGAGGTTGCAGCGATCATCGCGCAACTCGACAACGAAAAATAACAAGACGGCAATTATTTACTGCCAAACGAAGATTGCTGAGAACTCCTACAGCCGACTTCAACGGGCCCACAATGAAAATCCTGGGCTCTCGCCCTGGCCAGCGCTGGACACGAGGTCTGACCAAATGGCCAGGCCCCGTTATGCGTTTTTTCACCGAGCGCCGTTCTCCGGCTGTCGAGCTTCCCTGCGAAGTCCGTCGGAGGTTGATCGAATCGTCGTTTGCCGACACCACGACGACGGTATCCGGCGCAGTGGTCACAGGTTTCTGTGGTTTTCTGTTTGCGTTCCTTACCCATTCCGCCGGTCCGGCGGCGGCCGCAATTTTCGCGCTCTGCACCCTTCCCGTCCGCCTGCATCTAATCCGGGGATATCGCGCATCGTTCCTTACCGACGATGCGAAGCAACTCCAGTCGATAGAGCGAGGCCTGATCCTCGGAGGCGTCAGCACACTTCTTTGTGCGGGATTTTTGGCAATCACGACATTCCGGATTTCCGATGATCCGTTCGTCTTGACGATCAGCTTTGCCATCGTAATGCTCAACCTCTTGGCGATCGCGATCCGATATTTCGGACTGCGAGACGGGATCGTCCTTCAGATTTGCGCCGGCGCTCTGCCGCTCGCAGCGGCCTGCGTTCTCAAAGGCGGGCTCTTTTTTCTCATCCCTCCCGTCGCCTTGGCGCCGCTTTGCCTCTTCATTTACAAGTCCGCCGCCAAACTCCGGCAGACCCTGCTCGACGAGATCACTTTTCGCGAACAATCGCAGAAGATCGCAGCGCAATTCGACGCCGCCATCAACAACATGTCGCACGGCCTTTGCACACTCGACGGCGAAGGGCGGATCGTCGTTTTCAACGACAAGTTCCGGACGGTCCTGTCGCTCCCGCCCGAGGCGCTGCTGGCAGGATGCGACATCTACGCCCTTCTCGGCGAAGCCATTCCTCAACTCGTCACCAACGCGCAATATATGCTGGGCGACCAAGCCCTCCTCCCGGACCAGCGCTTCGGTTCGGACACCACCATAAATGTCGAGACACGCGATGGCCGCACCATCGAGTTGACCATCCACACCATGGACACCGAAGGCTCCGTCCTCGTCGTTCAGGATGTCACCGACCGCTTCAACGCCGAGCGAAAGATCCAATACATGGCGCATTTCGACGCCGTCACCGGACTGCCCAATCGCCACGCTTTCCAAACCACGCTTGCCGACTCTCTGGACCAGTTGAGTCCCGGCCAGCAATCCCTGACCATCCTGTTTCTCGATCTCGACAATTTCAAGCAGATCAACGACAGCCTTGGCCATCGGACCGGGGACAAGGTTCTCCTCGAGAGCGCCGTACGACTGCGGCGAGTCATCGAACCCGACGACTTCATCGCGCGCTGGGGCGGCGACGAATTCATCATTCTTCATACTCACGATCTATCGGCGCCTACGGATGGTCACACCTATACGAAACGTCTTATCGAAGAGGTCAGGCGGCCGCTCGTCATCGACGGGAGCGAAGTCATTGTCGGGGTCAGCATCGGCAGCGCCACTGCTTTCAGCCACGGCGTCAGCGCGGACGCGCTGCTGTCGAATGCAGACCTCGCGCTGTACGCGGCGAAGGCTGACGGTCGCGGCTGCTGGCGCATGTTTGAGCCCGAAATGGACACACGCATTCAGGCGCGCAGGCTCCTGGAACTCGAACTCCGAAACGCCGTCTCCAGCAAGGACATCACCGTCAACTTCCAACCCATCGTCAACGTGACGACCGGCCGCATCACCGCTTTTGAAGCGCTGGCGCGCTGGCGCAGCCCGTCCCGGGGAAACGTGCCGCCAAGCGACTTTATCCCGCTGCTTGAAGAGACAGGGTTGATTCACGAGGTCGGCGGCATGATCCTGCGCCGCGCCTGCGCCGCCTGCGCGCGCTGGCCGGACAGCATCGCCGTCTCTGTCAATTTGTCTCCTATTCAGTTTCGCGAGCAAAATCTCGAGACGACGATCGCTGACGCCGTCTCCGCCTCAGGGCTGGAGCCCCACCGCCTCATTCTCGAGATCACGGAATCGACCCTGTTCGACGATCGTATAGGCGTCCGCAACACCCTCGCCTCGCTTCGAACCTGTGGAATTCAGGTTTCCCTGGACGATTTCGGAACCGGCTATTCCAACTTTGGTCATCTCCACAGCTACCCGTTCGATCGCATCAAAATCGACCGCTCGTTCACGCTGGACCTCGGGCGCAAGCAGACGTCATGGGACCTCGTCGAGTCCATTGCCGACCTGGGACGCCGGCTCCGCAAACCCGTGATCGCCGAAGGCGTCGAAACCCTCATGCAACTGACCACGGTCCGGCTCCTGAAGATCGCCGAAGCCCAGGGGTACCTGTTTGGCAAACCTGTTCCTGAGAGCGAGGTGGCGGCTCTCATCGCCCGGGACCACGAACCGGACCCGGCTCGAACTCTCGGCTTGAGACAGCGGGACCGGGACCACGTCGCGCCGTCGCAGCCCGCCGTTTTTTCTCGACAATGAGCCCTCTCTGCCGCAACACTTTCGCTCGACAAGAAGGGGGTTGATGGCGCCAATGTCACATCGTTCTCCCGACCCGCCGGTCGCCCGGCTCGCGCAGATGATTCATAGCGCGAAAGACCTGGAAACCGCTCTCCGTTCCATCGCCATGGACATCGGCGTTTCGAATATTTCCTGTGTTCGCTTTGCTTCAGTCAAGGGATCCGGAGCCAAGGTTCTGACCGTAAAGAGCACCTTTCCATTTGGCTGGCAAGCCAGGTATTTCCTTAAACAATACGCGTCCATCGACCCCGTCATCGTCCACGGCAAGACTGCCGTCGAGCCGTTCGACTGGGCGGATCTGGTGACGGGCGACCCCGCGGTCCAGCACTTTTTCGAGGACGCGACCAGACACGGCGTGGGACAGAACGGCTATTCGATTCCCGTTCGAGCCGATCCGGACGCCGATTTCTCAATCGTATCGTTCAGCAGCGATCGCCCGAAGGGGGAATGGGTCCTGTTCAAGGCTGAAAACGCCGCGACTATGGCGCAAGTCGCCGCCCTGATCCACGCCGCCGCGCAAAGCGACCCCAAGCGTCCATTTCTTTCGAGACGATAATCCGCAGGCGACAGGGGAAGCCGGCCACAGCCCTTCGCCGTCGTCTCGACTGCCGCCGCGCGACCCGCGATCTAACGAGCGCGTCCACCCGGACCGGTTCGCCCGCATTCACAGGCTGATCTCGCTCCCGCCCGATCAAGGGGAGAGGCGATGGCGACGCGCGACAGGGGACAGGGGACAGAGATATTCGGGAATTAATGTTCCGGCAACGCCATTTTAATTCGAGCTCACCATTTCAAAACGAGCCGCTCTCAGTCGTGTGCATGGACCTGGATCATGTTGGACTTGGCGCCGCCCGGCGGAGAGACAAGCAAGCCGTCGACCATCAAACGCCCCGCGAAGCCAGTCTCGGCGCGGACGTCCGACGCGCTCCTTGCCGGCCGGCCATTGGCCGACAACGCAAAGGCAAGACCTCCGTCATGGCGCGTCGGCGCGTTCGGCTACGCGATCCACGGCCTGGCGCTGCTGCTTCTTTCGCTTTGGGCGTTGAGCCATTTTGGCCAGGTGTTTTGGTTTTTTTCGTTGGTGAGCGCGGCCCTCGGCGTGAATTCCCTGCACAGCGCCTATGTCCTCGTCAAGGACTCCCCAAGCCCAAGACCATCCGGGCTCCTTCCATGAAGCAAGGATCGCCATGAAACAATTATCGCGACCCCTCGCGGATGAACGACGCCGCGAAACCGGGCATGGTCTGGCTCGTTGGACAAGGCGACTTCTTGCAGATCAGGATCCACCGCTTCTCGCGTGGATCGTTGTCATCGTACTGGAGTGCATCGCGCTGATTGTCGCACGCGATACGTCGTACCAGCAACTGACGATCGCGATCCTGCTCACGACAGTCGTTCTGTTCGTTCTTCTATCCTTGGTTGAAATCGTCTGGCGCATCCTGGAAGACGCGTTCGATAGCGATGGGAAGACTTGAGGAAATCGGGGCTCGTCGGGGGTCAGGAGAGTCCCAAGTTCAATGCGCGGCCGGACCTCGGCTGAGCGCCTCGAGCAGCGGGCGCAGCGCATCGAGCTCCTTGCCGAAGCCGGCCCAATCTCCGGCTTTCAGCCGATCGAGCGCGCGGTCGTAGTCCGCGAGCGCCTCCTGGGCCCGCTCATCGTTCGGGCCCGAAGGCAGAGACGCCGCGCCGGTCGGCAGGCCCGCGACCGGGGCCGTCTCCCTGAACAAGGCTGCCAGGGCCGCGGGCAACGTCTCCTCCATCACCACGCGGTCGCCGTAGGCTGCGATCACCCGCTTGAGCTCCGGCAACTGGCCGGACTGGGCGCGCAGGTAGAGCGGCGACACATAGAGGATCGAGGCGCCGATCGGCACGACCAAGAGATTGCCGCGAACGACCCGCGAGCCCATCTGATTCCAAAGCGAGATCTGCTGTGAGATCTCGGTGTTCTGGTTGATCAGCGCGTCGATCTGGAACGGCCCGTAGATGAGCTTGTCCTTCGGGAACTCATAGACGATGAGCTTGCCGTATTCCGGCGGATCGCACCGCGCCGCCAACCAGGCGATCATGTTTTCCCGCCGGCTCGGCGTCATCGGCAGCATGAGGAAGAATTCCGTCTGCGCTTCGCCCGGCAGGCGCATCATGATGTAATAGGGCGCCATCCTGCCGATCTCGCCGCCCGCCTCGATCTCGTTGGGCGCGGCCGGCTCGCGCGGAAATTGCCAGAGGTCCTCGCGATTGTAGAAGACCTCGGGCGCGCCCATGTGGAACGCGCGGTACTGAAGCGCCTGCAGGGTAAAGAGGTCTTCGGGATAGCGGATATGCTGTTGGAGATCCGGCGGCATCGCGTCGAGCGGCTTGAACAGCGAGGGGAAGATTCGGCGATAGGTCGCGACGATCGGATCGGACGCGTCGGCCACATAGAAGTCGACCGTCCCGTTATAGGCGTCGATGACGATCTTCACGGAATTGCGGATGTAATTGATATCTCCGCCCTGCGGCTCTGGATTGGCGTAGGGGAACCAGTCGCTCACCGTATAGGCGTCCTGAATCCAGTAGAACCGCCCCTCGCTGATCGCCAAATAAGGATCGCGGTCGAGTTGCAGAAACGGCGCGATCATCCGCACGCGATCCTGGATGTTGCGATGAAACAAGATCTTGCTCTCGCCGGTGACGTAGCGGCTCAGCAGGATGTTCAGGTCGTTGAAATACCAGGCGAACAGCGACCGCCATAGGGATCCGCCGATCGCGACGCCGTCCGTGCCCTGATAGGTCGTATAGGCGTTGTCGCTCCCCTTTGGATAATCGAATTCCGGCGTCGCGCCCTTGACGATGACATAGCCCGCCGCGCTCTCGCCAAAATAGATGCGCGGCTGGGTGATCGCGGGACCGCCGTCCGCGACCGGCGGGATGTCCTTCAGATAAAAGATCGGCAGGCCTTCGGCGGATTTACGGGTGACGGGGGACATGACCGCCCCGTCGCCGTGGGTGAACAGGAGATGCAGGTTGACCCAGGTCTGGGCGTTGGCCGGCAGCAGCGAGGGGATGAGTTCGCGCGCCGAGATCATGACCTGCTGATAGGAGGAGCCGAGGTGATAGCGATCGACGTCGACATCGAGAAACCGGTAGTAGGTGCGAATCTCCTGCAGTTGGGCGTATGCGGCCAAGAGCGGCCGCCAGTCCCATAGCCGGATGTTGTTGACAGTGCCGCTGTCCTTCTCGATCGCCTGAAACGTCAGATCCTGTTCCGCCGGGAATGGCTTCACCGTGATCCGCCCGAGGTCATAGGCTTCGCGCGTGAGATCGATGTTGCGCTGAATATAGGGCCTCTCCAGCTCCAGTTCGCTTGGCTTGACATAGAAGCGCTGAACGAACGCGGGGACGGCGTCGCCGAAGACGAAGGCGCCGCCGAAAACCAGTAGGGTCGCCGCGATGACGAGGGGCGCCGAGCGCCGCCGCATGTTGGCGAAAGCGACGATGGCCGCGACGGCGGCGAGACCGATGAGCAGCCAAAGCGCCGGCAGTTCGACATGAACGTCGGCATACCCCGCGCCGACGACGACGCCGTTGTCGTCGTAGAGCAGGAGGTAGCGGTCCAGAGCGTAGGACCACGCTTTGACTACGAGGAACAGGCCGAGCAGCGCCGAGGCATGCGCGATCGCCGCGGGCGAAGCGTTCCAGGGCGGAGGATCGAGGCTGATGTCGCCGTGGAGGAAGAAGATCGCGCCAGCCATCAGACCGCCGAGGGCGATAAGCCAGAAGAGCCAGTTCTTGAGCGCGACATAGACCGGCAGCGAGAAGAGGTAGAAACCGATGTCCTTGCCGAACTGCGGATCGTTCCGCCCATATGGCGCCTGGTAAAGGAACCGAAGGACGAGGTCCCAACGGCTGGTCTCGGCCGAGGCGATCAAGAGCCCGAGGATGACGGCCACGGCCAGGATCATGAGACGCCACGCCAGGGGCGAAGGCTGAAATCCGGACGACTGCGCCCATGGCCCCTGCGACGACTGAAAGGTCACGAAGCTCGGCGGGAACCCGGCCGGAACCCGCGGCGGAGTCGTGGACGCGAACCGCAATGCGAGGGTCGCGTTCGCCCATAGCAGAAGGGTCGAAACGACGAACGCGACGGCGAATACGGCCGCCTTCGTCACAAACGCCGTCCAGAAAACGTTTGCAAAGCCGATCGACGAGAACCACGCCCAGTCGACCACCAGGCTGCCGATGCGCAGCAGCGCCAGGAGGAGAACGACGACGGCGATCGCCGCGCCTATTCGTTTCCGGAGCATGCTCCCTCCAGGTCGCGTTTCCAATCAGAGACGGCAACCGCGGTCGATTTGACGTCCGCTTTCGATCGGCGCCCCACGCCCGTCGCCGCTAAGACAGAAGCCGTCGCCAGGAGCGCCTTTTCCGGACCCCTGCGGGATCGATAACAGTGTCTCCAATTCTCACTTTACCGATAAGCGCGGCGGATTAACGGTGGCGTAAGCGCAAAAGGTGAGCTTGTCGAACGAGGATCCGGCAGGCAGGGACGTTTGTGCGCCCCAGGACGGCCTTCGATGTTAACGTGTGAGCGAGACCCTCCCAAATTCGCCCGCGCTCGACGGCCGCTTTGCAGCCGCAAAGGCGCGGCCTATATGAGCGCGGCCTCAACCCCCGGAAGTCTCGATGTGTTGCGCCTCCTGCTCGCCGTCGCTTTTGCGCTCATCGGCGCCGTCGCTATCGCCGACACGCTGAAAGTCCCGCCGCAGTCTCCGACGCAGGTGCGTCTCTCGTTTGCGCCTGTCGTCAAGAAGGCCGCGCCGGCGGTCGTCAACGTCTACGTCTCTCACGTCGAGCGCATGCCGCGAAATCCGCTGTTCGACGATCCGATCTTCCAGCGCTTCTTCGGCGGCGGGGGCGGCGAGACCGACCGCGTGCAGAAGGCGCTCGGCTCCGGCGTCATCGTCGACCCGTCGGGGCTGGTCGTCACCAACTACCACGTGATCGAGAACGCGACCGAGGTGAAGGTGGCGCTGGACGACCGCCGCGAGTTCGAGGCCGAGATCGTGCTGCGCGACCCGCGCACCGACCTCGCCGTGCTGCGCCTCAAGGGCGGCGACCATTTTCCGACTCTGGAGATGGGCGATTCCGACGCGCTCGAAGTCGGCGATTTCGTCATCGCTATCGGCGACCCGTTCGGCGTCGGCCAGACGGTGACGCAGGGCATCGTCTCGGCGCTGGCGCGCACCCAAGTCGGCGCCAACGACTACGGCTTCTTCATTCAGACCGACGCGGCGATCAATCCCGGCAATTCCGGCGGAGCGCTGGTCGATATGGACGGGCGACTGGTCGGCATCAATTCGATGATCTATTCGCGCTCGGGCGGCAGCATGGGACTCGGCTTCGCCATTCCCGTCAACATGGTCAAGGGCGTGGTCGCGGCCGCCCTGAATGGCGGCACGTCGGTTCGGCGGCCGTGGCTCGGCGCGACATTGCAGAACGTGTCCAAGGACATCGCCGACAATCTCGGTCTCGACCGGCCGACCGGAGCGTTGGTGGTCGAGGTCGCCGAGCGAAGTCCCGCGGCGGAGGCGGGCCTCAAGCGCGGCGACGTGATCACGGCCATCGACGGCCAGGCGGTGGAGGACGCGGAGAGCGTCGGCTTCCGCCTCGGGGTCAAGCCGCTCGGGGGCTCTGCGCGGCTTGCAACGCTGCGCGACGGCAAGGCGCTCGATCTGTCCCTCAAGCTCAGGGCCGCCCCCGAGACGCCGCCGCGCGACGCGCTGACCATTCACGGCCGCTCGCCGTTCGACGGCGCGCTGGTGATGAACCTGTCGCCTGCGGTTTCGGAGGAACTGTCGCTCGACGGCGCGCATCAGGGAGTGGTCGTCGCCTCGGTCGGGGAAAACTCGCCCGCCGCCGAGGTCGGCGTGCAGAAGGGCGACGTCGTGGTGGCGGTGAACGGGACGCCGATCGAGACGAACTCGCGACCTCGAACGGGCCTGCGCCGAACGCGCCCGTTGGTGGGATCTCACGATCCTGCGGGGCGGCGCGACGATCCGCACGCGCCTTGGCGACTAAAAAATGGCAGGGCGCTTTGATGAGAAGCGTCCTGCCAGGGAACCGGCGCGATGGGAGGAGGCTCGCGCGGGTTTGTCGGGTTACGCAGCGCGACGCGCGCCAGATCTCGGGCGGCCACGGGCGAGACGGCGACGGATCGACGTCCAGAGCGCTCGCATCTCCTCGGCCGCGGCGCCACTGGGATTGAGTTCGGTGACGCCACAGCCGTGGCGCGCGGCCTCCTGATAGTCGACTCGCGCCAGGATCAAGGGCGTAATCAGGGCGCCCATCTCCTCCAGGGCTTCGGCGCCGTCGCGGACGCGCGCCGACTGCTGGGCCGGCGGGCACTGGTTGAGAAGGAACACGAAATCGGCGCCGATCGCCTTGAGGGCGGCGCGGGTATTGGCGCTTGCCCATAGGTCGAACAGGCTCGGCCGGGCGGGAATGATATTGAGGTCGGCAGTCGCCATCGCCGCCGAGGAGGCCGGACCCTCTGCGCCCGGCGTGTCGATGATGGCCAGTGTGAAGCCCTTGGCGGCGAGCCCGGCGAGCGTCCCGGCAAGCCGGGCCGCTCCGGAGGCGACCACTGTGACATCGTCGCAGCCGCGGGTCCGGGCCCAGTTGGTCAGGGAGCCCTGGGGGTCCATGTCGACGACGCAGACCGTCTCCTTCAAGTCCTGCGCCGCGACCGCGAGCGAGGCGGCCAGCGTGCTTTTTCCCGCGCCCCCCTTCTGGGTGACAAACGCAATGGTCCTCATCGAAATGTCCGCCTCGCCGATTCCCGTGCGTCCTTTCTCGCCATCGCGAGCCAAGACGGGGTTAATGAGCCCTTAGAAGGGAACGACTCTTTCGTTAAGGAGCAGTTACCGGCCCCGCAGCTCAGGCGAAGGAGACATATTTGTTGGGGACGCGGCCGCCTCAGTCGCCGTCAAGCGGCGAAACGCCTTTCGGCTTGCCGTCGGCGGCGAGCGCGATCTTCTCGATCCGCATCTCCGCGTCTTTCAGCAGGGCGTCGCAGCGCGCCTTCAGCGCCTCGCCGCGCTCGTAGAGCCGGATGGAATCGTCGAGCGAAACCGCGCCCTTCTCGAGTTTGTCGACGATCGTCTCGAGTTCGGCGAGCGCCTCCTCGAACCGCATCTCGGCGACGTCGGACGCGGCGGCGGCCGGTTTCGCTTCAGACATGGGACTCTCTTGCCCTCGCCCTGTTTGACGCCTTCCTTAGTCGGGGAGGGCGGAGATCAGGTACAGCGTCTTGATCGTGTCGCTCGGCTGCATTTGCGGGCCGAACGTCTTGGCGAAGACTGCCGCGATCCCGCCGCTCTTGTAGATGTGGCTGAGCGATCGGTCCACCGCGAGACGGAAGTCCTCGTCGCCGTGCGGCAGGGCGAGCGCGTAGGGTTCGAGCGACAGATAGTCGTTGGCGAGGCGAAGTTCGGACACGTCCGTAGCCTTGCTGGCGAGAAACGCGAGGATCGCCCGGTCGGCGAAATAGGCGGCTATGGCGCCGTCTTCCAACGCCTTGAGGCCCTCTTCGTGGCTCTTGGCGGGAACGACTATCGCATCGATTTTCCCGCTGGCGAGCGTTTCGCGCAGACTCTGCTCGGTTGTCGTGCCCGCCAACACGCCGACCTTCTTGCCGGCCAACGCGGCAAGATCGCTCGGAGCGTCGCCTTTGACGAGGAGGCTCGCCCCGTCGACGAACGTCGGGATCGAAAAATCGACATGCTCGCGGCGCGACAGCGTCTCGGAGGTCGGCTCGCACAAGAGGTCGGCCTTGCCGGTTTCAATGGCGTCGAAGCGGTTTTCAGCCGTGACCGGAACGAACTCGACCTTGAGCTCGTCCAAGTGGAGCTGCGTGGCCAATCCGGTCGCCACCGCCCGGCAGAGGTCGACCATGAAGCCTGCCGGATCGCCATTCGCGGCCTTGTAGGAGAAGGGCGGGGCGTCGGCGCGCACGGCAAGGCGGATCGCCTTGTCCTGCCTCACCTTGTCGAGTGTGCCGGCGAAGGCCGAGCCGAAGCCGAGCGCCGCCGCCGTCGCCGCCACCGAAAAGGCGCGCACGCGCCGAGCCGTCAAATCCATGATCTCCCCCGGGCCTATCCTCCCCGCCCATCGGGCGGCCGGACGTCATTAGCAGACTCTGTCGAAACGAGCGATAGGCCGGTCAGATGGGCAAGACCGTCGTTTTCTTGACCGTGCGCAGCGGCACGGTCGACTGCACGCGCGAGACGCCGGGCATCTGGGTCAGGATCTCGGTGTGAATGCGCTCGAAGTCGCGTGAGTCGCGAAAGACGATGCGGAGGAGGTAATCGGCCGTGCCGGCCAGAAGGTAGCATTCAGTGATTTCGGCATGCGTTCGGGCGTCCCGCTCGAACGCGTCCAGCATGGCTCGGCCCTGCTGCTCCAGGGTCACGAAAATGAAAGCCGCGCCCGAAAGGCCGGCCTTTTCTGCGTCGAGCAGCATCGCATAGCCGTCGATGACGCCGCTCTCCTCGAGCGCGCGCACACGGCGCAGACAGGCGGAGGGCGACAGGTGGACGCGGTCGGCAAGCTCCGCGTTGGTCATTCGCCCGTCTCGCATCAGCGCGCGCAGGATGGCTCGATCGAGATCGTCAATGTCTCCTGTGTGCACGATTCGATGCTCGTCTGGTGATCCCCCGCAATCTTATGCGACTTAGGGCCAAGGAAAAGCCGAAAATCAGCGACAGATTGCGAGAGAAAGGCGCCATGATTGCGTAGCGGTGCTTCTGGAGGCCTAAGCCATGCTCGTCGGCGTTCCCAAAGAGATCAAGGACAACGAATTCCGGGTCGGCATGACGCCAGCCGCGGTCGCCGAGCTCGTCCATCACGGGCACAAGGCTGTCGTCGAGACAGGCGCGGGCGCCGGCTCGGGCTCCGCGGACCAGGACTATGCGCGCGCCGGGGCCGAACTCGTCGACACGCCGACGGAAGTTTTTGCCCGCGCCGAGATGGTGGTGAAGGTCAAGGAGCCGCTCGCGGCGGAACGGACGCTCTTGCGGCCCGGGCAGATTCTGTTCACCTACCTCCATCTCGCGCCCGACCTTGCGCAGACGCAGGATCTCATCGCCTCCGGCGCCGTCTGCATCGCCTACGAGACTGTGACCGACCAGCAGGGACGTCTGCCGCTGCTGACCCCGATGTCGGAGGTTGCGGGGCGCCTCGCGCCGCAAGTCGGCGCCCATGCTCTGGAAAAGGCGCAGGGCGGTCGCGGGGTGCTGCTCGGCGGGGTTCCAGGCGTGGCGGCCGCCAATGTCGTCATCCTCGGCGGCGGCGTGTCGGGCACCCATGCGGCGACCATCGCCGTCGGCATGGGCGCGAGCGTAACCGTCGTCGACCGCTCGCATGAGGCCTTGCGCCGGCTATCCGCCCAGTTCGGCTCGGCGCTCAAGACCGTTTATGCGACCCGCGCTTCGATCGCCGACCTCGTCAGCGAGGCCGATCTCGTGATCGGCGCGGTTCTGCTGCCGGGCGCCGCGGCGCCGAAGCTCATCACCCGGCCGATGCTGGCGACGATGCGGCCCGGCGCCGTCATCGTCGACATCGCGATCGACCAGGGCGGCTGTTGCGAGACATCCAAGCCGACGACCCACTCGAACCCGACTTACATCGTGGACGGCGTCGTGCACTACTGCGTGGCCAACATGCCCGGAGCGGTGGCGCGCACCTCGACCTTCGCGCTCAATCACGCCACGCTGCCCTTCATCCTCGCGCTTGCGGACAAGGGCTGGCGGGAAGCGCTAAAGGACGACCCGCATCTGCGGGCCGGCCTCAACGTGTGCGAGGGCAGGCTCACCTGTGCGCCGGTCGCCGAGGCCCACGCGCTTGCGTATTGTCCTGCGGAAGCCGTTCTCGCGTGAGGAACCGGCGCCGGCGGTCGCATCCCGCGGCGCCGGACGGATCGCTCAGCCGACGGCGTAGAGCCTCGGCTTGTCGGCGCTCTCGGCTTTCTTCGCGACGGCCGGCGCGTTCCACTTTCGAATCGTGTTGGGCGTGTATGAGACAAGCAGTGAAACGCCGCCTGTCAGGCCTGCCCACAATTCAGGGTTCAGCTTGGCTTCGCCGTCGGTCCATCGCCACGCAAGGTTTGGGCGCGACTCCTGCATGTAGCTGATGCCTAGCCTCTGGTCGTCCAGGCGGATCCGGCGCGGCTCGCCAGCCTGACCGCAGAACGAAACGCCGAGCAGCATAACGCCGAGGGTGCGGCCGTCGTTCATGCCGAACGCCTTCGGACGGAAGGTGTTCGACAAGAGCCGGACGTCCTTCGCGCTCGACGGGAACAGGAACGCCGCGACGCCTTCCTCGATAAGCGGAACCAGGATCTCGCCGTCGACAGACAGGCGCAGTTCCGGGTCGGTCGAGGGCGTCCAGCCGAGGGCCCGCGCCCGCGCATCGAGCCGTTGTCGGATAAAGCCAAGCGTCTGACCCGCGGTCACGACCGGACGACAGAAACTCGCATGCGTTCGCTCGCGGCCCTCGTCGTGGACGGCCGGCAGGCCGCGCGCAAGGTAGCTCTCCGCCGGAAGGCTGTTGGCGATCAGGATGTCGTGGCTTTCCAGCTCGACATGCCAGTAGGCGATCATGTCGACCTCGATCTGCGCGATGGTCGAGCCGTTGATCAGACGGCCGACGGGGATCAGCACCTCGCCCAGAACGTCGATGCAGACCGAGTGATCAGGAGAAAGCGCCAGGTCCTGCGACGGACGGCCCGGACCGAAGGCTTCGGCGGCGATGCGAATCGGCAGGCAGTCCCTCGCATCGGGCAGGGCGCGGAAATCGACGTCGGCATGACCGATCCACTTCACGGACCGCGTCTCGCCGCCTGCGGTGATCACCAGATCTCCGACCGTCAGGCTCTCGATAGCGACCTCGCCCCGCGGAGTCCGAAGCAGCGTTCCGGCCGCGAAACAGGGCGGAGCGCTCGACCAAGCGATGTGACTGCCGTCAATGCTGTAGAGGGAGCCGTTCGCCGTCACGCTCGAGCCGTCCGTGAAATTCGAGCCGCCCTCGTTGGCCAACAGGTCGAGGGTGGCGGTCGACGGTCCGCTCCCGCCCATGCTGGTTCCGCCAATCGCAAGCTTGCCCGGCGACGTTTCGCTCGCCGTCAAATCTGCAGCGGTAAATTCGTAGGTGTCGCCGCCGGTCGTGAAGGTCAGCGGCGTCGGAGGGCCGGCCACGCCGTTGGTGAAGTCGTTGACGCCGGCGACGCTCCAGCCGGACGCTGTACGGACAAGCGTCAGGTCAACCGAATTCATGGTCGACGACCCGCCGCCGCCGAAGGTGGCACTCAAGATTTCAAGGTGCATCGTGGTCACGGGTGGCCTACTCCCCTCACCGCCCCTCATCCCCTGAGAGCTGATCACATTGATAGGGGGTTTTCATTGTCGTGGAAAGCCGCGCCCGGCCATCCGTTGATCAGGCGGACGGCGGGATCCTTCGCCCGAACACGGTCCGGTGCGGTTGCGGCGCGAGGGTGACGGCGGCGGCGCGGATCAGGGCCGGTCGCCGTGGCCGTTCAAGGCGCCGGGCGCCCAGTTCACCCCGTCGCGCATGGCGTAGAAGATGTGGAGGCCGATGCGGTCGACCCGCTTGAGGTAGCCGGTCCAGAACGGCGCGACATAAGCGGCGTGGTAATTGACGGCTTCGGCGATGTCCGGATTGTAGTTGCGGCCGCCGACCACCTCGTCGGCGATCCGAGTCGCGACCGCCCACGGTCCGGGCTCCTCGATCCTGAGCGACTTGCCCTCGCAGGCGAAGGAGAACTGGCAGGCGAACGGGCGGTTGCGGTCCTGGTAGACCACGCCGCATACGGTGGTTGGATAGATGCCGCTGCGGACGCGGTTCAACACCACCTGCGCCACCGCCGCCTGGCCGGCCTCGGGCTCCGAGCGCGATTCGAAATAGATCGCTTCGGCGAGGCAGCGCATCTGGCGGGCGCTGTCCTTGGGATCGATCAGGGAGGCGTAGTCCGGCTTGCCGCCGCCGAGCAGGGAGCGCTCGGCGACCGTGGTCTGCGGCGGGACGGAATCGGATTGGACGTCGACCACCACGCCGTCGTTCGGCGTCGGCGACTCGGCGTTGAGGGCGAATTCCAGCGGCACGCCGGGCGTCGCCCCATCGGTGACGGCGAGGGCGGGGGGGCCAGGCGTCCGTTCCGGCTCGCCCGGGCCGCCCGGGCTCATGGTGTGGTCGGGATCGAACTCCGCCGCGGGCGGATGGCCGTCGGAACCGAGCAAGGCCGGGCCGCCTCGCCTTCGCGCCTCGAAACCGGGCCGCAAGCCGATGAACGGGTCGCCCTTGTCGCTGCGGTCGATGTCGGGGAAGGATTTTGCCCCGGCCTTCAGGGCGCGGTTCGGCTCGATCTCGTCCGGGTCGCCGGTTGCGCCGGGGTCGCCGGTGACCAATCGGGTCGCGACGAGGGGCTCGGGCGTCCCGTCGAGACCGACCGCCTCATAGCGGCTGGCGGCCTCGATCGCCCGGCGGAGCGGACTGTCGGCGGCCGTGAGCGCGCCGCGGACGAAGACGCTGGCGTCGGGGGCGCGCTCCTCGTTCGCCCTGGCGGTGATCGACAGCAGGACGCCGACCGCAAGGCACCAGGGGGCGACCGTCCCGGCGGCCCAGCCTATACGCGAGCGACCCATACGCTTTCCACGCGCTTCACCCCGCCGCCGCTGGCGCGGGCCCGGGACGACCGGACGCGCGCAATATCAACGGCTCCATTTATCGTCGCGTAAGGTTTCGAGCGGGTTACCGGAAGGGCAGGCGGGCCGTCCCGATTTGGGACACCGGGGGCGGCGGCAACGGGCGATCTCGCCGGCGCGCTAAATTTGGATTTCCTCAGGCCTACGCAGCGGGAGCTCAAAGCTCCGCGGAATTACGGATTCGGAGGGTTTGAATTGTTTGGATTTCCTTGGATTCTCTCGACCGAAATGAGCCTTTTCAATGGGTTACAAGCGACCCCGGGACGATTTTTATTTTCGTGCGGGCCTTTCCCGCCAAACGCGCTCGCGTTGCCGCGGGAAACATCCAATCCGGTCGTGCTCGTCTGACGCTGGCATGAGAGAGATCATATCGGCGCTTCGGCTTTTCCGCAAGCAAATGCACGCGCGAGAAATGTCGGCGCCCCGTGGACGCGAGGCCGCCCCCGGCGCCGCTCACTCCGCCCGCCGCTCGGCCGCCCGGCCGAGCAGCGTGATCGACAGGAAGCCGCCAATCCACGAGCCTATGGCGGCGAAGAGGACATAGGCCCAATTGGACGTGTAGCTGATGACGGCGAAGGCCGACAGAAGATACCACGCGCTGCTCCACGACGCCGCGGCGAAGCGGCGCCGGGCGGCGACGTTGGCGGTGAACATCACATAGACCGCGTCCGTCAGCGCCGTCGAAACGACGACGCCGGCGGCGATCAGCGGATCGAGGCTCGGCAAAATCATGGGCTCCCCCTTGTCGAGCGGCCATGGGCTTTCGCGCCGGGTCGGGGCCGCGCAGGCGATCCTAGCGGGTAAGGCCGACCTTCCGCATCCCGGCGTGCTCCATGCGCACGTGCGCGGCACGGCGATCGAACTTTACCTCGGCGACAAGATCGAGCATTTCGAGGATCGGCCCGACCATGTCGTCGTGTTCCTGGCGAGCGGCAAGCGCAATTGCCGGGGGTGTTCGAAACCGCAATTCGCGTTGCGGTGGGCGAGGGCGGCGTTTCTGTTGTCGTTCGGCCTGGCGATGTCGCCCTCGCCCCCGCGCCCGTGCGCGCCGTCTCGCCGTCGCTGCCCCGGAGATCTGGACGCCCATTGCGCTCGAGGGCCTGCAGGCGCAGATGTGACGGGCCTATGGTTCATCAAAGTGAACGTCGTTCGCGACGATTATGCGATCAATGATCGCGAAACCTCGGCGTGGGGCAGATGGCGAGAGGCCCCATTGGAGCTTCGCAATGTGGCGTCCAACGAATTCGCGCGGCTGGATGACCTCGCGGTTCATCCGGAAAGGCCGCTTGCCGACATAGCGCCTGCATGGCTGAGCGAATAGGCGTCTCTCAGGCCGGTTTTTTGGCCAGGAACGGTTACGGTGATCGGGGGGACCGCGCCCCGAACGGCGTCAGCGCGCCAAGATGGCCGTCGCCATCAACCGCCTCGGCGCTCGTCTGCGCCCTCAATCCGTTGCGGAGCCGGAGCGATCCGAGCGGCGTTCGTGCGGCTGAGGGGCGTCGGTCTCGGAAAGGGTGCGATTCGAGGCATGACGCCCGACGACGAAATACGCCCACGCGCGCTCGCGCTTGAGCATTTCCGTGTCGACGGCGGTGGATTGGCGCGCAGACTGGGCAGCGGTTTTGGCTGGCGCGACAGCAGCATATGCATGCATTGGGGCCTCCGCCATTTTGAGCGCTCAAGACCTTCTAGACCCGCGCTCAGCGCATGTCACGCGCTCGTCTTACGTTGGGGCGTTTTTCGCCCGAGTTTTGCCCCGTTTCCGTGTGTTCACCTGCTGGGCGGGCAGTTCGCCATGCGGCCCAGTGAAGCCGGAGACCATCAGGATGCGATGCATTCTGGCCGCCAGGCGGACTCCGGCCCGGGAAAGGGCGCAACGACCGCTCACCATCGCGGTCGTCAGCGGATCATCCAGCCGGCCGCGGGTTCGAATCGTCGATCTCATCGAGATCGTCGATCAGACCCGGACCGGTCGGACGCCAGCCGAGTTTCTCTTGCGTTGCGACGCCCGAGGCCGGCATGTCCTGGCCGATAAACAGGCTCAGCGCGCCGAAATGAGCCTGCGCCTCGTCTTCGGCCAAGGACGCGACCGTGCGCAGACTGTCCAGCTCTTCGAGCGCGCCCGGATGACCCTCCGCTTCCATGGTGGCCAGGGCGCCTACGTCCTTTGCTCGGGCGAGCCCAAGGACTCTGTGCCCGGCGCCCGTCAGCTCCTTGACCACACGGCGCCCGACGAATCCGGCGGCCCCTGTCACGAACACACGCATATTCAGTCTCCAGTTCACGACGGGTTCCCGGCGGGGCGATGCGAATCGCGCCGCGTTTCGCGCATCGTCAGGATGGCGACGAAGCTGATCGCCGCCGCGACGGCGATGTAATAGCCGACCCATGCGACGCCGCCGGCGGCCTCCAGCACCTGGGCGAGCGAAGGCGCGAAGGAGGCGCCGAGGATGCCGCCGAGGTTATAGGCGCTGGCCGCCCCGGTATAGCGGACCTCGGTCGGGAACAGTTCCGGCAGCAGAGCCCCGAGCGGCGCGAAGGTCAGGCCCATCGTGAAGAGCGCCGCCGACAGGAAGACGAGGGCGCCGCCTTCGCCTTGCGCGAGGAGCCACGGCATGGCGAGCCCGATGCAGAGCGCTGCGACCGAGGAGGCGAGCAGCACGGGTCGCCGCCCGAACCGATCGGCGAGCGCCGCCGCGATCGGCGTCGCGACCGCCATGAACACGATCGCCACGCACAGGAGCTCGAGGAACCGGATTCTTGGGATGCCGAGCGTCCTGACGCCGTAGCCGAGCGCATAGACGGTCGAAATGTAGAAGAGCGCGTAACAGACGACGATGGACAACGATCCCTGGATCAGCGGCTTCAGATGCCCGCTGAGGACCGCGGCGAGCGGCACGTCGACCCGCTTGTCTTCGGCCAGCGCCGCCTTGAAGGCGGGCGTCTCCACAAGCGAAGCGCGCACATAGAGGCCGATCGCGACGAGGATGGCGCTGAACAGGAACGGGACGCGCCACGCCCAGTCGACGAAGGCCCGCTCGCCGAAGGCGACGAGGAGAAGGAGGAACAGTCCGGTCGCGATGAAGAACCCGATCGGCGGCCCGAGCTGGGGGAACATGCCGAACCAGGCGCGCCGTCCGTCCGGCGCGTTCTCGACCGCCACCAGCGCCGCGCCGCCCCATTCGCCGCCGAGCCCGACGCCCTGCAGAAAGCGCAGCGCGGCCAGGAGCCACGGCGCGAGGACGCCGGCCGTCGCATAGCTTGGCAGGGCGCCGATCAGGGTGGTCGCCAGACCCATGGTCATCATGGTCGCGACCAGCGTCGATTTCCGCCCGATCCGATCGCCGAGGTGGCCGAACAGGAACGAGCCGATGGGCCGTGCGAGAAACGCGATGCCGAAGGTCAGGTAGGCGTTCAGGGTCTGGGTCTCAGGCGCAGATTTGGGAAAGAACATCGGGCCGAACACCAGCGCCGCGGCCGTGCCGAAAATGTAGAAGTCGTAGAACTCGATCGTCGTGCCGACGAGGCTCGCCAGCGCGATCTGCCCGACGCCGGCGCGCTCGGCCTTGCCGGCCGCTCCCTGGAACGCTGTCATATCCTGTCTTTCTTGGCCCGGTCTCGGACATGGGGGGATGGGCGGGCGCGCTCACCCCCCTGCGAAAGGGGGCGAAACGGTTGCGGCGGTCGCTTATAGATGCGCGGGCGGCGGATGGCGAGGCGGGCGGCGGGCCGTGACCCCATGCCGACGTTTCAGACGCCGGCCGGGATCCGCCGCCTGATCCGCAGAAGGACGGCGCTGTGCTCGGCGCCGATGATCGCCGCGATGAAGCCGACGATCAGGACGGGCGTCAGGCGCGCGAGGGGCTCGAGCGCGGGCGGCCCGGCGAGCGGCCAAAGCCAGACGAGAAGGCATAAGACCCACCGCCACAGCGGGACCTTGTCGGCCGGCCCCGGCGAAAGCCAGAACAGCGCCGCCACGGTCAAGAGGAGGGCGTCATACTGCGCCCAATGGGGGGCGGCGAGGCACGTCGCCGCCAGCAAGACGGCGAGCCGGTCCGTCAGCATCAACGGCCATGCGAACGCGAGGCCGACCGCCGCCAGCGCGGCGACGAACGCCGCAAGCTGCAGCGCGGACGCCGTATTCGATGCGGCGCCGAGAAGAACGGCGCAGGTCCAGACCGAATAGCCCCAGATCCGGCCGTATTCGATCCACTCCGAAGACGGGTCGACCAGGCTCTGAAGGGTCAGGTGCAGCCAGCGAGCCCAGGGATCCAGTCCGAACGTCATCAGGCTGATCAGCGCGAGCCCCGCCGTAGTGGCGACGAATGCGAGAAGGGGCCGCCAGTGCCTGCTCGCGACGAGGGCCACGGGCGCCAGGACCGCAAATTGAGGCTTGACGGTCAGCAAGCCCAGGAGCGTCCCGGCCAGCACGGGGCGGCTGCCCATGAGCCGGACGCCGCCAACGAGCAATGCGGCCACGAGAAACGCATTTTGGCCGCACACGGCGTTGACCGCGGCCGCCGGGCATACGATCGCTGAACCTGCGATCGCCCAGGCCCTGCGGGGGCGCCGACGACGATGGCGGCGACGAGCGCCATCGCCGTCAGGATCTGGAAAGCCACGAACGAACCCAGAAAGCTTAAGAAGCCGAAGGGGGCGATCAAGAGAAGATAAGTCGGCGGATAGACCCAGGGGCGGAACGGCAGCGTTGTGCCGAGCCACGCGCTGTAGTTGTGGTTGATCAGGTCGGTCAAGCGACCGCCATCGTAGATGATCCCCTCGTGTCCACTGAGGTAGCTCGTCGCCGCGGCATGAAAGACCATCCAGTCGGACCCGACGGCGTTGTAGTCGACGCCGATCAGGCCCGGCCGGACGAAGGTGGTCGCGAAGATCAGCCATCCGTACAGCGAGCCGGCGCCCGCAGCCGCGATGATCAGCGAGACGGGACCGCCAAGCGCCGTGAGCGGCTTTCCACGTCGCCGGCCGTCCATGCTTCTTCCCTTCGCGCGCGCACAAACCCGCGCCGGCCATCCGGCGAGCCCGAATCAGAGGGCCGTTGCGGCGGGAGACATAGAGGAGCCGATGGCGCTGGTCCGAGGCTCGCTGGCCGCAAACCCGTCGGCTTCGCGCCGCAGCGAAAAAGGCTTCGGCGCGCGGTTTCCGAGGCCATGCGGTTCCTGAGCGCGAAGGGAAGTTGATCGCCAGCCCAAGCATTGTGAAATATTAGACAGTATATATCGCTATTTCCTTGCTCCGCCGCCTTTTTCTGTCCTAACCATAGGCGTCCTGGGGAGGAAGCGAGGTGAGGAGTGTCAATTCCTCATGATCCGTGGCTGGTTGCGCTTTCGATCGCGATCGCCGTTCAGGGCAGCTTCGTCGGTCTTTCGCTTGCCGCCGAAATCGACGGCGCAACCGGTTTCCGGCGCCGGCTCCTCCTTGCCGGATCGGCGCTGACGCTGGCGACGGGCATCTGGTCGATGCATTTCGTCGGCATGCTGGCCGCCAGCTTTCCCAGCGCCATCGACTATCTCGTGCTGCCGACGCTGGCGTCGTTCCTGATCTGCGTGATCGTGGTCGGGCTCGGCGTCTACGCGGCCCACGCGCCGCAGCCGCCGAACCTGCGCATCGGCCTCGGGGCGGTCGCCATGGGGCTCGGCATCTCGACCATGCACTATGTCGGCATGCGCGCGGTGCACCTCGCCGGGCCGACCACCCAGGAGGCGCGGTTCGTCGTCGCCTCGGTGCTCGTGTCGATCGCGGCGAGCGTCTTTGCGCTGATGGCGCTCGGCAGCCGGCCGAACCGGCTGCGCCTGTTCCTCGGCGCGGTCGGGCTGGGGCTGGCGATCTCCGGCATGCACTATACCGCCATGGCCGGCATGCGCCTCGATCCGCTGTGCTTCGACGTCAGCCGCTTTGTCGAAGCCGACCCGGCGCTTTCCCGCAATGCGCTGGCGCTGCTGGCGACCGTGATCGCCTTCGGCGTCTCGGCCGCCTTCCTGTTGTCGCTGGTGCCCGACGCCGAGACCGTGGGGCCGGGGTTCGCGGTGAGCGGGGAGGCCCTGGCGCCGGCCTCGGCGTCCGCGATGCCGCTGTCGGCAGCCGACATCGCCGCAGCCGCGCCGCCGCAGGCGCCAGCGCGGCCGAGGCCCGGGCCGCTCGGGGCGCTTCGGAGCATCCGGGTCGAAAAAGACGGACGGGCGCGGGCCATTCCGATCGGCGACGTGTATGCCGTTCGCGCCAACGCCCATTACACGTTCATCCACGACGGAACTCAGGAATATTTCTGCAACCAGTCGATCAGCATGCTCGAGGCCGGGCTCGACCGGGACGAGTTCATGCGCGTGCACCGCAGCTCCATCGTTCGGCTCGACCGCGTGTCGCGCCTGAAGCGGACCGGCGAAGCGGCCGTCGTCGAGCTCGGCGATCCGGTGCGGTGCAGCATCCCGATCGCCCGCGGCCAGGTCCGGGAGGTCAAGGCGCGGATCGAGGCGCTTGCGGCGCTGCGGGACCCAGCATTTCGTGCAACGGGTCATAATAGCTGACGCATTTCGTGCGGAAAGCCGCGCGGTCGTGCGCTTTGACCGGCTGGCGGTTCAGCCGCGGTTGATTGTGCGGCGCAAAGCCCGGTCTCCTTGAGCGGCGTGGGGGACCGGTCGAATCCGGTCTTTCGTTCGCTCGGGAGGCGCGCTTGATCCCTGGACCGTTTGAATATCACCGCCCCTCCAGCCTCGGCGAAGCCGTCGTCCTGCTCGGCCGTCTCGACGACGCGCGCCTGCTGGCGGGCGGGCACAGCCTGATCCCGATGATGAAACTGCGGCTCGCCCAGCCGAGCCATCTGATCGACCTCGGCGGCGTCAAGGAGCTCAAGGGCGTCCGCGTCGCGGGCGACGAAATCGCGATCGGCGCCATGACCACCCAGCACGAATTGATCGCCAACGCTGCGCTGGCGGAGGCGGCGCCGATCCTGCGGGAGGGCGCCCAGCAGATCGCCGACCCCCAGGTGCGCTCCATGGGCACTCTCGGCGGCAACGCCGCCAACGGCGACCCGGGCAACGACATGCCGGCGCTGATGATGGCGCTCGGCGCAACCTACGTCCTCAGCGGGCCGGCGGGCGAGCGCCAGGTCGCGGCGCGCGACTACTATCTCGGGATCTACGAGACCGCGCTTCAGCCCGGCGAGATCCTTGCCGAGATCCGCATCCCCGCGCCGCCGAAGCCGCACGGCTGGGCCTACGAGAAGCTCAAGCGCAAGGTCGGCGACTACGCCACCGCCGCGGCGGCCGTGGTGATGACGGTCTCGGGTGGCCGGGTCGCGACCTGCGCGATTGCGCTGACCAACGTCGCCGACCGACCGCTCCTGGCCGCGGACGCAGCCCGGGCGGTGATCGGAACGGCGCTCGACCGCCAGAGCTTGAAGCAGGCCGCCGACGCGGTCGAGGCGATCGCCGCCCCGGCCGAGGACGGCCGCGGCTCGGCGGAATATCGCACCAAAATGGCCGGCGTCATGACACGCCGGGCGCTCGAGCGCGCCTTCGCCCGCGCAACCTCCTGAATGAAGAGGCGGACATGCCCGAGGTCGAAATTCCCCGAGTCGAAATCCCAAAAGTCAAGGTCGGCATGACGGTCAACGGCAAGGCGGTCTCGGCCGAGGTCGAGCCGCGCACGCTCTTGATCCATTACCTGCGCGAACACCTCAACCTGACCGGCTCGCACATCGGCTGCGACACCTCCCATTGCGGCGCCTGCACGGTCGACGTCGACGGCCGGTCGGTCAAGTCCTGCACGATGTTCGCCATCCAGGCCGAGGGCGCGACGGTCGTCACCGTCGAAGGCATCGCCGCGGCCGACGGAACGCTGCACGCGCTGCAGGAAGGCTTCCGCGAGATGCACGGGCTCCAGTGCGGCTATTGCACACCGGGCATGATCGTGCGGGCCTACCGGCTCCTGCAGGAGAACGCCAACCCGAGCGATGCCGAGATCCGGATCGGCATATCCGGCAACCTCTGCCGCTGCACCGGCTACCAGAACATCGTCCGGGCGATCCAATACGCCGCCGCCAAGCTCAGCGGCGTGGAATTCAGGGAAGCCGCCGAATGAACGCTCCGACCGTCCCCTCCTCGATCGAACGCGCCGAAAGCCTGCAGGGCCTGGGGTGCAAGCGCAAGCGCGTCGAAGACGCGCGCTTCATCCAGGGCAAGGGCAATTACGTCGACGACATCAAGCTGCCCGGCATGCTGCACGGCGACTTCCACCGCTCGAGCCACGGCCATGCGCGGATCGTCAAGATCGACACGTCGAAGGCCAAGGCGCTGCCCGGCGTCGTCGCGGTGCTGACCGCCGAGGACTTAAAGCCCGTGAAGCTCGCCTGGATGCCGACGCTGGCGGGCGATGTGCAGATGGTGCTGGCCGACGGCAAAGTGCTGTTCCAGAATCAGGAGATCGCCTTCGTCGTCGCGACCGACCGCTATGTCGCGGCCGACGCCGCCGACCTCGTCGAGGTCGAGTACGAGCCGCTGCCGGCGCTCGTCGATCCGTTCAAGGCGATGGCCCCCGACGCGCCGGTGGTGCGCGAGGACATCAAGGACAAGACGGAGGGCGCGCACGGGCCCCGCAAGCACCCGAACCACATCTTCACCTGGGCGGTCGGCGACCGCGAGCTGACCGACGCCGCCTTCGCCAAGGCGGAGGTGGCGACCAAGGACCTCTTGAGCTACCAGCGCGTCCACCCGTGCCCGCTCGAGACCTGCCAGACGGTCTGCAGCTTCAATAAGGTCACCGGCGACCTGACGATCTACGGCACATTCCAGGCGCCGCATGTGATCCGCACGGTGGTGGCGCTGATCGCCGGGCTGCCGGAGCAGAAGATCCACGTGATCTCGCCCGACATCGGCGGCGGCTTCGGCAACAAGGTCGGCGCCTACCCGGGCTATATCTGCGCCGCCGTCGCCTCGATCGTCACCGGCCTGCCGGTCAAATGGGTCGAGGACCGGATCGAGAACCTGTCGACCACCTCGTTCGCCCGCGACTACCACATGACGACCGAGATCGCGGCGACGAAGGACGGCCGCGTCACGGCGTTGCGCGTCCACATTCTCGCCGACCACGGCGCGTTCGACGCCTGCGCCGATCCGTCGAAGTGGCCGGCGGGCTTCTCGAATATCGTCACCGGCTCGTACGACTTCCCGGTCGCCCATCTCGAGGTCGATGGGGTCTACACCAACAAGGCGCCGGGCGGCGTCGCCTATCGCTGCTCGTTCCGGGTGACCGAGGTCGCCTATGCGATCGAGCGCGCAATGGACATCATGGCGCAGAAGCTGGGTCTCGATCCGGTCGACTTCCGGGTGAAGAACTTCATCAGGCGCGAGCAGTTCCCCTATCAATCCGCCTTGGGGTGGGAATACGATTCGGGCGATTATCACACGGCGATGCAGAAGGCCCTCGAAGCGACCGGATATCGCAAGCTGCGCGAGGAGCAGAAGGAGAAGCAGGAGGCTTTCAAACGCGGCGAGACGCGCGAGCTCATGGGGATCGGCGTCTCGTTCTTCACCGAGATCGTCGGCGCCGGCCCGTCGAAGAACTGCGACATTCTCGGGATCGCGATGTTCGATTCCTGCGAGATCCGCGTCCACCCGACCGGCCGCGCCATCGCGCGGATGGGCACCAAGAGCCAGGGCCAGGGCCACGAGACCACCTGGGGGCAGATCATCGCCAGCGAGATCGGCATTCCCGCCGACAGCATCGCGGTCGAGGAGGGCAATACCGACACCGCCCCCTATGGCCTTGGCACTTACGGCTCGCGCTCGACCCCGGTGGCGGGCGCCGCGATCGCCATGGCGGCGCGCAAGATCAAGGCCAAGGCGCAGATGATCGCGGCCTTCATGCTGGAGGTGCACGAGGACGACCTCGAATGGGACGTCGACCGGTTCCGGGTGAAGGGCAATCCGGAGGCGTTCAAGACGATGACCCAGCTCGCCTGGGCCGCCTACAACAAGGTCCCGCCCGGCATGGAGCCGGGGCTCGAGGCGGTGAGCTACTACGATCCGCCGAACATGACCTATCCGTTCGGCGCTTATATCTCAGTGTTGGACATCGACGTCGACACCGGCGTCCACAAGGTGCGGCGCTTCTACGCGCTCGACGATTGCGGAACCCGCATTAACCCGATGATCATCGAGGGCCAGGTGCACGGGGGCTGCACCGAGGGCTACGCGATCGCGATGGGTCAGGAGATCGCCTACGACGAGGACGGCAACGTCAAGGGCGCGTCGCTGTTGGACTTCTTCCTGCCGACGGCGGTCGAGACGCCGCATTGGGAGACCGACTATACGGTGACGCCCTCGCCCCATCATCCGATCGGCGCCAAGGGGGTCGGCGAGAGCCCTAACGTCGGCTCGGTGCCCTGTTTCGCCAATGCGGTGAACGACGCCTTCAAATTCCTCGGCTCGACCCATATCGCGATGCCGCACGACGCCTATCGCACCTGGCTCGCCGCGGAGAAGCTGGGGCTGCACGAATGAGGGCGTACAACGCTTCGCCCCGCAAAGCGGGGAGAAGGTGGCGCGTAGCGCCGGATGAGGGGCGGCGCCGACGTCTGACGTTAGCGCCGGCGCCAATCTCGATCGTCGGCGCAGCCCCTCACCCTGGCCCTCTCCCCGCAAGCGGGGCGAGGGGATCGTTCGCACGCTAAATGACCGTCGCCTCCATCCCGCGCGAGACCGTCGCCGCGCGCCTCGCCGAAGTCGGCTACGTCGCCGACCGCGACCTCGCGACGGCGCTCTGGATGATGGACTTTCTCAAGCGTCCGCTCCTGATCGAGGGCGAGGCCGGGGTCGGCAAGACCGAGGTCGCGAAGGCGCTGGCGCTCGTGCACGGCGCCGAACTCATCCGCATGCAGTGCTACGAGGGGCTCGACGCCAGCTCGGCGCTCTATGAGTGGAACTATCAGCGCCAGATCATCGCCATCAAGGCGCGCGAGAACTCGGGCGAGAGCCCGGAGGCGATCGAGGCGCGGATTTTCTCCGAGGCCTATCTGCTCGAGCGACCGCTCATGGCGGCGATCCGGCGCGAAGTCCTCGCCGGTTCTGCTGATCGACGAAGTCGACCGGGCCGACGAGGAGTTCGAGGCCTTTCTGCTCGAACTCCTGTCCGACTTCCAGATCACCATTCCCGAATATGGGACCATCAAGGCGGTGACGATCCCTAGGGTCGTGCTGACCTCGAACGGCACGCGGGAGCTCAGCGACGCGCTCCGCCGCCGCTGCCTCTATCACTATCTCGACTTTCCCGAGGTTGATCGTGAAGCCGCGATTCTCAGCGCCCGCCAGCCGGGGATCGACGCCGCCTTCGCGCTGCAGGTCGCGCGCATGGTCGCCGCCTTGCGCAAGGAGGAGTTGCGCAAGACGCCGGGCGTCGCCGAGACGCTCGACTGGGCGGCGACGCTGGCCGGGCTCGGCGTCCACGACCTCTCGGCCGAGCCCGAAATCGTTCACGCAACCCTCGTCGCCCTGCTCAAGACCCATGAGGATCGCGCCCGCGTGACGCCGGAGGTGACCGCGCGCCTTGCCGGGAGGGCGGCGTGAGCCCCGGCTTGAACCCGGAAACCCCGCTCGGCTTCGGCATGCGTCGCCGGGTGGCGGGCTTCGTCCACACGCTGCGCGAGGCGGGCTTCGCGGTCGGCCGCGCCGAGACGGGCGACGCGGCGCGGCTGATCGCAAGTCCGCTTGCCGATCGCCCCGAGCGCCTGCGCGGCGCGCTGAAGGCGCTGCTCTCTTCCGATCGCAGCGAATTCCAACGCTTCGACGATCTGTTCGACGCCTTCTGGCGCGGGCGCGGCGTCAAGCGCGCGGCGCCAGTCGATATGGCCGCCGCAAGCGCTGGCCGCTCGCTTCGCCCTGGGCCGGCGTCGGGCGGCGGCGCGGAGTCCATCGGCGAGATCGCGCCAAAGGACGCGCCGGAGGGGGAGGCCGCCGAAGGGCGCGGACGCGAGCGCGGGGCCTCGGCGCACGAAGCGCTGGCGATGAAGGACTTCGCGCGCCTGACGGGCGAGGCCGAACGCGCCGAGGTCCTGGCGCTCGCCGAACGCCTTGCGCGCGCCCTGCGCACGCGGCTTTCCCGCCGGGACCGCGCGCGCCGCCGAGGCGCCCGGCTCGATCTGCGCGCCATCGTGCGCCGCTCGGTGGCGCGCGGCGGCGAGCCGATCGACCTCAAGTTCCGCCGCCGCAAGCCGAAGCCGTTGCGCCTCGTCGCGCTGCTCGACGCCTCGGGCTCGATGGAGCTCTATCTCTCGGTCTTCACCCGCTTCCTCCACGCGGTCGCGCAGACCTTCCGCGAATCCGAGGCCTATCTCTTCCACACGCGGCTGGCGCATGTCTCATCGGCGCTGAGCGAGCGCCATCCGCAGCGCGCGCTCGACCGGCTGTCGCTGATGGCGCAAGGGGTCGGCGGCGGCACCCGGATCGGCGACTGCCTGGCCGAGTTCAATCGCGCCCACGCCAAGCGCGCCATCCATTCGCGCACCTGCGTGATGATCTTTTCCGACGGCTACGACACGGGCGCGCCGGAACGGCTCGCGGCCGAGATGCGCGCGCTTCGCCGCCGCTGCCGGCGGATCGTCTGGCTCAATCCCTTGACCGGGCGCGAGGGCTTCGCCCCGGTCGCGCGCGGCATGCAGGCTGCGCTGCCGTTCGTCGATCTCTTCGCGCCGGCGCACGACCTCGCCAGTCTGGCCCGGCTCGAAACCTATCTCGCGAGGCTCTGATGGGCGTTCTGGAACGCGCCGCCGCGCATGAAGCCAAAGGCGAAGCCTTCGCCATGGCGACCGTCGTTCGCACCCTGTCGATCACCGCCGCCAAGGCGGGGGCCAAGGCGCTGATCACGCGGGACGGCGCGATCGAGGACGGCTGGATCGGCGGCGGTTGCGCGCGCGCCGCGGTGGTGAAGGCGGCGCGGCAGTGCCTGGTCGACGGCCGGTCGCGACTGGTCTCGATCGCGCCGCAGGACGGGCTCGACGCGCTCGGCGTCGCGCCGGGCGAGGACAAGGACGGCGTACTGTTCGCCAAGAACGCCTGCCCGAGCCAGGGAACGATGGACATTTTCGTCGAGCCGGTGCTGCCGAAGCCGAGGCTCCTGATCCTCGGCGCTTCGCCGGTCGCGGTCGCGCTGGCGGCGATCGCGCCGGCTTTCGGCTACTCCGTGACGGTCGCGGCGCCCGCCGGCGATCTCGACCGGTTCCCGCAAGGTCTGGACCGGATCGAAGGGCTTTCGCCGCCCCCGTCTCTGGGGGCCGAGGCGTTCGTCGTCGTCTCGACGCAAGGGGCGGGCGACCGCGCCGCGCTCAAGGCCGCAGCCGCCATGCCGGCGCGCTACCGCGCCTTCGTCGGCTCGCGACGCAAGGGGGAGACGCTGAGGCGCGAACTCGCCGCCGAGGGGGTCGCGGCCGAAACCCTCGCGGGCGTCAAGGCGCCGGCCGGCCTCGACATCGCCGCCGTCACCTCGGAGGAGATCGCGCTCTCCATCCTCGCCGAAATGACCGCCGTCCGCCGCCGTCCGGAAAGGCCAGCCGCCGCCGCCGAAACCTCGTCAGGAGCCACGCCATGATCGCCTACGCCGTCGCCGTCCCATCGCCTTGGCCTCGCGCCGCCGCACCAAGCCTCGCGGTGTGGACCGCGCTGGCGCTGGCCTTCGCTGCGCTCCTCGTACCGGACTGCTGCCTGAACGGCCGCCATGCCGCGGGATTCGGCATGGAGCTGTTCGGACCGATCTGTCACGCCAGCCGCTGACCTCAAGGGATCGCTCCGATGCGCATGGACGAGACGCAAGGCGTGCCCGCGCCGCAGGCGAAAGTCTGGGCGGCGCTGAACGATGCGAAGGTTCTCAAACAATGCCTGCCGGGCTGCGAGAGCCTCGAGATGACCTCGCCGACCGACATGGTCGCCACGGTCGTGATCAGGGTCGGGCCGGTCAAGGCGCAGTTTTCCGGCAAGGTGACCCTCTCGGACCTCGATCCGCCGAACGGCTACCGCATCTCCGGCGAAGGTTCGGGCGGTCCCGCCGGGTTCGCCAAGGGCGGCGCCACGGTCTCGCTTTCGCCCGATGGGCCGGACGCGACGCTGCTGCACTATGTCGTCGACGCTCAGATCGGCGGCAAGCTCGCGCAGCTCGGCGGACGCCTGATCGACGCGACCGCCAAGAAGCTCGCCGGCGAGTTCTTCCAGGCCTTCGCCGAAGCGGCCGTCCGCGCCGAGGCGCCCGTCGCCGTGCCCGCAGGCCGCGCCGGCGGGCGCGCCCGCTCCGCCGGCCTCTGGGCAGACGTCCGAAGGTTGGCTACCGCGCCTCGTCGCCGCCTTGCGGCGTCTCCTGGGGCTGGAACGCGCGGCGCAATCCTCATAAGGTCTGCCGTGCGGCGCGCCGATAGCCGCCGGGACGCGGGCTTAAGCGACCCATGCAAGAGGACCGAGACCTCCGTCTCAACGAGATCGCGGCGCCGTGGACGGCGCCCGCCGACGCGGCGCTGATCTTCATCGGCGTCATCCGGACGCCCTGGCCGACCCGCGCCGAATGCCCGCATCACGGCAGCCTGGACGGGCCCGTCTGTCGGATCGAGGTGGCCGAGCCCTGGGCGGCGGCGCTGGACGGCGTCGAGGCCATGCAACTGATGGAGGTCTTCTACTGGCTCCATCTCGCCCGCCGCGATCTCATCCGCCAGAGTCCGGGCCGCGACGGGACGACCCGGGCGACCTTCGCCATCCGCTCGCCGGTGCGGCCGAACCCGATCGGAACCTCGATCGTGTCGCTCGTCGAATGCCAGGGTCAGACGCTCTGGGTTCGGGGGCTCGACTGCGTCGACGGCACGCCGCTCCTTGACCTGAAGCCCGACCGCAGCGAGTTCGCGCGTCGCTGAGGACGTTTCGCGATGGTCGCGGCCTACGGCTTGTCGAGCGGGCACCCGCCGGCGCTGGGCGGGCGGAAGGCTTCGGCGGCCGGGATTTTGGCGACGACCGTCAGATAGTCCCACGGATATTTGGGCTGCGCCAGCGACTTCACTTTCATCAGATACCGGTCGTAGAGCACGCGCCCGTCGGGACGAATGGTCCCATGATCGGTGAACACGTCGTGGATCGGCGCCGTTGCCGAGCGCATGCAAAAGGGCAAAGGCGGGGCTGTCACCGTAATCCCCTCGACTCTCCATTCCAGCGGCTTGCCTGCCGATTTCCCCGTGACCGGCCGCCTCAGTTCACCCGCCAGATCGCGACATTGAGGACGATCCCGAAGGCGATCCAGGCGGCGACGGGGACGAGGGCGAGCGCCGCGAGGCGGTCGAGCGGCCAGAAAGCGGCGATGGTCGCGACAATCAGCAGCCATCGCGGAACGATGTCGATCAGGGCCATCAGCGGGCTGTGCGCGCCAAAGAACAAGAACGACCACAGCACGTTGAGCGCGAGCTGCAGAAGGAAGAGCCGAATCGCCAGCCGCCAGCCCGGTGTCTCCGAGTGTCCGCGGGCGACTCGCCAAAAGGCGAACGCCATTAGGAAATAGAGCGCGGTCCAGACCGCGCCGAACACCGGATTCGGCGGGATGAACCAAGGCTTCTTCAATTCCTCGTACCAGAGCACGGTGTTGGGAGATGTCGCGAGCGAGCTGAGGGAGGCGGCCGCCGCGACAACGAGAATCGCCAGCAGCCCCGACAAGAGGCTTCTGGAGTTCAAGCCTATCCCTCCGTTCGCCGGCATGTGCGGGCCTTCCCGCTGAGAGAATACCTCAAAACCGAAGATCAGCCAGATCATCGGCGTGATCGACGAGATCGCGTTCCAAACCAACCTGCTGGCGCTCAACGCCGGAGTCGAAGCGGCCAGGGCTGGAGATGGCGCAATTGGTCGGTCAGTTCCGGGTTCGGCAGTCGGCGGACGAGAGGTCGCTGGCGCGCGCTGCCTGATGCAGGCGCTGGAGGGCCTTGATCGCGCCAGACTGTCGTCGCGCGTGATCGCATCCCCGACGGAGTTTCCTCCCAGCGCCGTCACGTACGGCCATGTCTCGCATATTCCGAGCGTTCCCGATTGCGGTTCCAGTGACCACAATCCGCTGGCGAGCGACATCGCAGCGTTCTCCCGGCAAAGCGGTGAGATGCAATGGCCGGCCTACGGCTTGTCGAGCGGGCACCCGCCGGCGCCGGGCGGGCGGAAGGCTTCGGCGGCCGGGATTTTGGCGACGACCGTCAGATAGTCCCACGGATATTTGGACTGCGCCGGCGACTTCACTTTCATCAGATACCGGTCGTAGAGCACGCGCCCGTCGAGGCGGATCGTCCCGTGGTCGGTGAAGACGTCGTGGATCGGCGCCGCCCGCATCGCCGCCGTCACCGCGCCCGTCTCGTCCGTCCCCGCCTTGGCGACGGCCTCGAGGTAATGGCGCACCGACGAATAGAGCGCCACCTGGTTGTCGTTCGGCATGCGCTGCCGGACCGCGTAGAACCGCTTGGCGAAGGCGCGAGTCTCGTCGTCGAGGTCCCAATACCACGACTGCATGAAGGTAAGGTCGTGCGCCACGTCGAGGCCGAGCGCATGGACGTCGCTGAGATAGGTGATCGGGGTCGCCAGATATTGCGCCGGCGCGAGATGGAATTCGTTTGCCTGCTTCAACGCGTTCGAGAGATCCGCGCCGGTGATCGCGAACACGATCACCTTGGCGTTCGAGGCCTGGGCGGCCAGCAGATAGGAGCTGAAATCGGCGGTATTGAGGGGGGAGCGAACGCCGCCGACCACCGTCCCGCCCGCCTTGGCGATGGCGTCTCGGGCGTCGGCCTCGAGCGAGGCGCCGAAGGCGTAGTCGGCGGTGATGAAGAAGAAGCTGTCCAGTTTCTGCTTGATCAGCAGGCGCATCAGCGCCACGCCGTTCGACCAGTTGTCGGCGTTCCACTGGATGCCGTTGGGCGAGCAGGCCTTGCCGGTGAGGTCCGAGGACGAGGCGGAATCGAAGATGACGAGCCGGTTGCGCTCCTTGGCGAGCGCCTGGATCGCCAGCGCGACGCCGGAATTGGTGATGTCGAAAATCGCGCGCGAGCCGCGTTCATCATACCACTGGCGCGCGATGGCGAGCCCGACGTCGACCTTGTTCTGATGGTCGGCGACCAGGAGCTCGATGGGCTTGCCGAGCACGGCGCCGCCGAAATCCGCGATCGCCATGCGCGCCATCTCGACCGAGCCCGGGCCGGCGAGGTCCGCATAGGGGCCGGACTGGTCGTTCATGACGCCGATGACGAACGAATCGGCGGCGCTGGCCGGCGCTGCCGCGCCGAGCAACGCGAGAAGGCCGATCAGGAGGATCCGCAGACCCATGACGAACCTCCTCGACGCGGGCGTTTGCCGACAAAACTCATCAGTCGCGCGCGTGGCCCGTGCGCGCTTGCGACCGATGACGTGGCGTCCGGGCCGCCTTTGCCGGCGAGGCAAGGGGGCGGCCCGGCCCCATGACCTGATTACATCGTCGCCGCTTTCATGGCGTCGCCGGTGCATTTCTTGACGAACGAGGTCTTGGCGGCGCCGGCGAGCTTCTTGTCGGCCGCCTGGCCTTCGCAGCCGGTTCGTTCGCACTTGGTCATGAAGCTGGTCTTGGCCGCGCCGGCCAGTTTCTTGTCCATCGACTGCGTCATGCAGGCGTCGGCGGCGAAGGCCAGCGTCGGCGCGCCGGCGAGGCTGAGGGCGAGCGAGGCAAGCGCCAAAGTCTTGATCATGGTTTCCGTCTCCCGAGAATCCGGCCGTCTTGCCCGGCCGGATGACGACCATAACGGCCGCGAGGCGCTCTGGCGAGTGCCCGCGCCGGAACGGAATTCTTCCCGGATCCCCAGAAGAGATGGAGCCATCTCTTCCAATAAGCGGAAAATCGCCCGAGTTTGCGAATTGGCCGTTCGCCTCCTGAACGGCCGCCTGCGCAACCTCATCGAAACGGGGTAAAATGATTGAGTAGCCGGCCAGTTACACGTGTAGATGGTGTGGTGTTATAAACAAACCATTGAGATGGCAGTGGATTTTCTGGCGGCGCGGTTGCACACGTCCAGAACGGCGTCAAATCAACTCGCAAAAGGCGCCGCAACCCTCTGAAAAGGCGCGAAACCGAATCGAAAATGGCAAGGGGTCTTGCGAGCGATCCGGGCCCAAGGCCTCACCCCGGGCCGGAGGCTGGCGCGGCGGGCCCGGCGCCGCTATACGTGCGTTTTCGCGGAACGCTGCGACGCGATCCGAAGAAGCCGCGGGCAGCGATGATACGCGTAGTCGATTGGGTGTTGCTGGTTGTTGCGCTCGCCGCGCTGGCCCTCGGGGCCGCGGCGAAGATGGGGCGCTTGGCGGTCGCCGCGCCTCCGGTCGCCTTCGGGGTCATCGCCGCGATCTGTGTCGCTTTGATCGCGATCCGGGCGCTCCCCCTCCGCGTCCGCCGTCCGGTGGTGTTTCTTGTCACGCTGGCGCTGCTCGCCGCGATCACGGCCGGCCTTGCCTATTTCCAGTTCGTCATCAAGCCGACCCTGGTCAAAGGCTTCATTTCGGCCGCCTTCGCGCCGAAACCCGCGGCCGTATGGGCCCAGCCGGCGACCTACGAGCAATGGTCGCCGCAACTCACCGCGATCGGCTCGCTGCGCGCCTATCAGGGCATCTTCATCGCCCCGCAGGTCGCCGGCGTGATCTCGGCCATCCATTTCGAATCGGGCCAGGACGTGAAGGAAGGCGACCTGCTGATCAATATCGACGATTCGGTCGAGCAGGCCGACCTCCTGAGCGGCCAGGCGCAGTTGCGCAACGCCGAAGCGACGCTCGTCCGGCAGAAGGCGCTGGTGCTGGGCGGCAACACCCCGCAGGCCACACTCGATTCGGCCCTCGCGTCGCGCGACAGCGCGGCCGCCACGGTGCAGCGCACGCAGGCGATCATCGCCCAGAAGGCGATCCGGGCGCCGTTCAGCGGGCGCATCGGCATTCGCAACGCCGATCTCGGCCAGTACGCCGCGGTCGGCACGCCGCTCGCAACGCTCACCCAGCTCGACCCGATCTACGCCGATTTTCCGGTGACCGAGGAGGCGCTGGCGACCGTCGCCGTCGGGCAGGAAGTGACGATGACGGTCGGCGCGATCCCGGGCCGGACCTTTACCGGCAAAATCAAGGCGATCGACGCCCGCGTCAGCACGGAATCGCGCAACGTGACCATCCGCGCCACTTTCGACAATCCCGAACGCCGCCTCCTGCCCGGCATGTTCGCCAACTTGACCGTCACCACAGGCACGCCGGCCCGGGTGTTGACCCTGCCGCGCACCGCGATCATCTACAGCCTCTATGGCGAAAACGTCTTCGTCGTCGTGCCGGCGCCCAAGCCCAAGCCCGAGCCCGGCAAGACGGCGGCGGGCGCCCCGGCGTCCGGCGGCGGTCTCGTGGTCGAGCGTCGCTTCGTCCGGCTCGGCCCGATCCGCGGCGAGCGCATCGCCATCGCGGAAGGCGTGAAGGAGGGCGAGCAGGTGGTCGCCGCCGGCCAGATCAAGCTGCAGGCGAACTCGCCCGTCGTCCTCGACCAACGTCCCGCCCTGCCGTTGCCGGCTCAGACGCCGCTCCAATGAGCCCAAGCGCGCGATGAACGCCTTCACCGATCTCTTCATTCGCCGCCCGGTGCTGTCGAGCGTGGTCAGCCTCTTGATCCTGCTCGTCGGGTTGATGGCCGGGTACAAGTTGCAGGTCCGCCAGTTCCCGCAGACGTCGAACACGACGATCACCATCACCACGACCTACCCGGGCGCCGCCGCCGACGTGATCAAGGGCTTCATTACGACGCCGATCGAGCAGGCAGTGGCGAGCGCGGAAGGCATCGACACGCTCGTCTCGAGCTCCCAGCAGAACGTCTCGACCATCACCCTCAACTTGCGGCTCGACGCCAATCCCGACCGGGCGATGGCGGACACGCTCTCGAAGGTCAACCAGGTGCGCGGGCTTCTGCCGCGCGAGGCCAACGACCCGGTGATCGTCAAGCAGACGGGACAGGGCTTCGCGCTCATGTACCTGAGCTTCAACTCGAACGTCATGACGCCCTCTCAGATCACCGACTATCTGACGCGTGTCGTTCAGCCGCGCCTGCAGACCGTCGACGGCGTGGCCAACGCGCAGCTTCTGGGCGGCCAGGCGTTCTCGATGCGCATCTGGCTCGATCCCACCCGGATGGCGGCGCTCGGGGTCACGCCGAACGATGTGCGCGCGGCGCTCGCGGCCAATAATTTCACCACCGCCGCGGGCGAAGTGAAGAGCGACTTCACCCAGATCAGCGTCAACGCGTTGACTTCGCTCGACAGTCCGAAGACCTTCAGCCAGATGGTGGTCGCGACCCACGGCGACGCGCTGGTCAGGCTCGGCGACGTCTCGCTCAAGATCGAGCTCGGGCCGCAGACATCCGACTCCTCCTCCGTGTTCGACGGGCTCAAGGCCGTGTTCATCGGCATATACGGCACGCCCGAGGCCAATCCGCTGACCGTGATCGACGGCGTCAACGCCATCATGCCGAGCATCCAGCAGCAGCTGCCGCCGGGCATGAATGCGACGATCGCCTACGATTCGACCAAGTTCATCCGCGCTTCGATCTACGAGGTCGCCAAGACGCTGGTCGAGGCGGCGATCATCGTCGTGGTGGTGATCTTTCTGTTCCTCGGCAATTTGCGGTCGACCTTCATCCCGATCGTCACCATCCCGCTGTCGCTGATCGGGGTGATGATCGCGCTGCTCGGCCTCGGCTATTCGATCAACCTTTTGACCCTGCTCGCGCTTGTGCTCGGCATCGGTCTCGTGGTCGACGATGCGATCGTGGTGGTCGAGAACATCCACCGCCACATCGAGGACGGCATGGCGCCGTTCGACGCGGCGATTCGCGGGGCCCACGAGATCGCCTTGCCGGTGGTCGCGATGACGATCACGCTGGCCGCCGTCTATGCGCCGATCGGCTTCGTCGCGGGCGTGACGGGCGCGCTCTTTCGCGAATTCGCCTTCACCCTCGCCGGCGCGGTCGTGGTTTCCGGCTTCATCGCGCTGACGCTCTCGCCGATGATGTGCTCGAAGCTCCTGCGGCACGACCAGCATCAGAGCTGGTTCGGCCGCTTCGTCGACCGGGCCTTCGATCGCCTGCGCCGAGCTTATCAGCGGCGGCTCCATTCGACGCTGAACTTCCGCGCGCTGACGGCGCTGATCCTGGCGGGGGTGCTGGCGCTGACGGCGGTCATGTATCTCTCGACGCCGCAGGAATTGGCCCCCGAGGAGGACCAGGGCATCCTCCTGACGCTGGTGAAAATCCCGCAATCCGGGAATCTCGACTACACCGAAAAAGCGACGTCGCGCCTGCTCGAAGAGATCAAGGGCGTGCCGGAGATGCAGCACAACTTCACCATCAACGGCTCGGCGGGCGTCCGGCAGGCCTTCGCCGGCCTTTTGCTCAAGCCATGGGACGAGCGCAAGCACACTCAGAAACAGGTGCTCGCCGAGATGAGCCCGCTGTTCCTCAAGGTGCCGCAAGCGCAGGTTCAGGCCTTTTCCCCGCCCGCGCTTCCCGGCTCGACCGGCGGAGCGCCCTTGCAGTTCGTGATCCGCACCACCGGCGATTACGAGACGCTCGCCGACGTCGCCCAGAAGTTGCAGGACGCCGCCCGGCAAAGCGGGCTCTTTCTATTCACCGACGTCGACCTCAAGTTCGACACGCCGCAGTTCGAATTCAAGGTCGACGCCGACAAGGCCAACAGCATGGGCATCAACATGGCCGATGTGGGCAACGCCCTCGCCACCATGCTCGGCGGCAATTACATCAACCTGTTCAACCTCTACGGCCGCAGCTACCAGGTCATCCCGCAGGCGCCGCGCGAGTTTCGCCTGACGCCGGACTGGCTGACCCGCTACCAGCTTCGCACCCGCAACGGCGAACTTGCGCCGCTCTCGGCGGTGGCGAGCGTGTCGGACGAGGTCCAGCCGAACGCGCTGACAAGCTTCCAGCAGCTCAATTCCGCGACGCTTTCGGGCGTGCCGTTCCCGGGCCGAACGCTCGGCGAGGCGCTCGACTTTCTCAAGGGGAAAGCGAAGGAGATCTTCCCCGAGGGGTACAGTTACGATTTCGGCGGCGATTCGCGCCAGTACGAAGAGGAGGGCAACGCGCTCGTCTACGTGTTCGGCTTCGCGCTGATCGTCATCTATCTCGTGCTCGCCGCCCAGTACGAGAGCTTCCGCGATCCGCTGATCATCCTGGTCGCGCTGCCGACGGCCCTGTTCGGCGCGCTGCTGCCGCTCAATATCGGGGGCTTCCTCGGGTTCGCCAGCATCAACATCTATTCGCAGATCGGGCTCGTGACGCTGATCGGCCTGATCTCCAAGCACGGCATCCTGATGGTCGATTTCGCCAACCGCATGCAGGAGCATGGCGGCATGTCGCGGCGACAGGCGATCGAGCATGCCGCTGCCGTGCGGCTGCGTCCCATCCTGATGACGACGGCGGCGATGGTCGTCGGCGTCATTCCGCTCATTGTCGCGACAGGCGCAGGCGCCGCCTCGCGCTTCAACATCGGGCTCACCATCTTCGCGGGAATGTCGATCGGGACGATGTTCACGCTATTCGTGACGCCGATGGTGTATACGTTCCTGGCCCGCGATCATGCCGCGACGATCGCGAGAGAGCGGGAGGCCGGGCATCTGGCGGCTGACTTCGACGCGACGGAGGCGCCATGAGCGTTGGTTGGGGGCGGCGGAACGACCTAAAGATCCGGCGCGCGAATCCGGCCTCTGGCCCATGCGACCAGCCGGGAGGATTGGCCCTCCGCCATGGCGCGGCTGGGCACGACGACGGGCGTCCCACGCCGGCCCCACAGGTACACGAGGCCGCCGGTCTCCTCGGCCTCCTGGCAATCGGCGAGGTCAAGGCGGCGCGATTCCCCGCCGCTCGTCTGGACCACGGCCTTTTCGTCGATCGTCGTCGTCACCGGGCCGGACAGAAGGCGCTCGATTTCGGCGCGTCCCTTGTTCCGGGCTCGCCAGATGCGCCGGTGCGTCGCGAGCCGCTGGATCATGAATGCGGCGGCGGCGATCAGAAAGGCGGCGTCTCCGGCCCGGCGGCTGACGAGACCGGTCAGGGCGAGAATCGCAGCGAACAGAAGCGCGAGGACAAAGGCCGCGAGCGGCGCGTGATGGCGCGCGGTCAGCCCGCCGCTGAGCGCCTCGCGCAATCCGTAACGCGACGCGACGGCCTCGATCTCGGCCGGCGCGAGCGTGACGTCAAAGGGCCCGTAGGCTTCGGGCGTATCGGCCATCACGCCTCGCCTGGGGCCTTGGCGTCGAGGGCGAGCGCGTGAAGGCCGTCGGCGAACTCGGCCGGCAGAAGGTCGTACACCAGGCGGTGTCGGGCGACCCGGTTCAGTCCGGCGAACTTGGCAGAAACGATTCGCACCCGGTAATGCGTGCCCCCGCCTGCCGGCGCGTGCCCAGGACCGGAACGGACGCCGGCGTGCCCGGCGTGCCGGTCGGACTCGTCGAGGATGGCGAGCTCATGCGGCTCGAGCCCTGCCGTCAAACGCGCGACAATTCTTTCCTGCATCGTCATGCTTTTCCTCTTTCGAACCCGGCCTGCGACGCTAGATACTGCATGTCGGGGATCGGCTGAACGAATATTTCACAGGCGGGCAGGCAGCTCAGCCGACCGCATGCCGAGAAGGAATTGGGGCTTGCCCGACAACGACCGCGCTCCTAAAGGTCATGAAATGGATCTGAATTCTCCCCTGTTTGACCGCATCCGAGTGAAGCCGAGTGCGCGCACGCTGGAAAAGCCGAAGTCCAGGACCCCCTGCAGCCATCCCGGCTGCCACGAGGAGGGAATTTTTCGCGCGCCGAAGGGGCGGGACCACGAGGGCGAGTATTTCACGTTCTGCAAGGACCACGTCCGCGAGTACAACGCCACCTACGACTATTTTCGCGGCATGGACGACGAGTCGATGGCGAAGTTCCGCAAGGACGACGCGATCGGCCACCGGCCGACCTGGAAGCTCGGCGACCGGGCGGCGGCGAGCCATGTCGACGAGACCGTGTTCGCCGAGGCGCGCGCTTCGCGCCGTCGGGGCGTGCGCGGCAAGGGGCCGCAGACCGAGCCCCCGCAGCGCTACAACGCGCTCGCCATGAAAGCCCTGATGACCTTGGATCTGGACGCCCAGGCGACGCAGTCCAGAATCAAGACGCGCTACAAGGATCTCGTCAAACGCCATCATCCGGACGCAAACGGCGGCGACCGTTCGTCGGAAGACAAATTGCGCGAAATCATCCAGGCCTATAATTATCTGCGAGCCAACAAGCTGGTGTAACCCGCAGAGCCCCATCGGCCCACGGGGCCGGGGGCGCGGCTTCTGCCGCGGACCGGAGTTCGTTAAGAGAGGGTCGCTTCATCCGTCGAGGACGGAGCGCGGAGGATCGATGAATTCGAGAGAGACGCCGACTGCGGCCGAATCCACGCCCGGCCTGCCCGATACGCGCGTATCGGTGCGGCAGACTTTTGGTATCGAATCGGACATGGACGCGCCGGCCTATTCCGAGGCCGACGAGCACGTGCCGGATTTCGATCCCGACTACCTGTTCGATCGCGAGACGACGCTGGCGATCCTGGCGGGCTTCGCCTTCAACCGGCGCGTCCTGATCACCGGCTATCACGGAACCGGCAAGTCGACCCACATCGAGCAGGTCGCCGCGCGCCTCAACTGGCCCTGCGTCCGGATCAACCTGGACAGCCACGTTTCGCGCATCGATCTCGTCGGCAAGGACGCGATCGTATTGAAGGACGGCAAGCAGGTCACCGAGTTCCGGGACGGCATGCTGCCCTGGGCGATACAGAACAATATAGCGCTGTGCTTCGATGAGTATGACGCCGGCCGGCCCGACGTGATGTTCGTCATTCAGCGCGTGCTTGAAGTGTCGGGCCGGCTGACGCTGCTCGATCAGCGGCGGGTGATCCGCCCGCATCCCGCATTCCGGCTGTTCGCCACCGCCAACACGGTCGGCCTCGGCGACACCTCGGGGCTCTATCACGGTACGCAGCAGATCAATCAGGGTCAGATGGACCGCTGGTCGATCGTGGCGACTTTGAACTACCTGCCGCACGACAAGGAGGTCGACATCGTGCTGGCGAAGTCGCCCGCCCATCGGGCGCGCAAGGACGGCCGCGACGTGATCAACAAGATGGTTCGGGTCGCGGACCTGACCCGCAACGCTTTCATCAACGGCGACCTGTCGACCGTGATGAGCCCGCGCACCGTGATCACCTGGGCCGAGAACGCCGACATCTTCAAGGACATCGGCTTCGCCTTCCGCCTCACCTTCCTCAACAAATGCGACGAGCTCGAGCGCACGCTGGTGGCGGAGTTCTATCAGCGCTGCTTCGGGCAGGAGCTGCCGGAAAGCGCGCTCAACGTCGCGCTGAGCTGACCCGCGAGAAGGACTTGATCGATGGGCCGCAACGCCGCCCGGGACCAGAGCCGAACGCCGGCGAAAGAGGCGGACCTCTATTCCTGGGCCGTTCGCCAGGCGGATCTGTTGCGCGCCGGCCGGCTGTCCGAGATTGACCCCGTCGCCATCGCCGAGGAGATCGACGACGTGGGCGAGGAGCAGTACGACAAGCTCGCAAGCGCGCTGCGAATCCTCATGCTTCATTTGCTGAAGTGGGATTATCAGCCTGACAGGCGGAGTCGGTCGTGGACCGCCTCGGTGCGCGAGCAGCGAAGGCGTGTTCTCCGGCAGCTGCGAAAGAACCCCGGTCTCAAGTCGCGCCTTGATGAGGCGCTGGCCGAAGCCTACGAGGATGCGCGTGACGAGGCTTCAGGGGAGACCGGCCTTGCGCTGAACGCTTTTCCGGCCGCGCTTCCCTACGAGTACGCCGAGATCATGGACCGGCCGGTCGTGTGGCCCGGCGACGAATTGTAGGGCGGCGCAAGGCGAATTTTCATATTGCGTGCGGCCGCAAAGGCGGCTCTTTAGATGTGTCGGCGACTCAACTCGCCGCAATCCCAATTCGATCGTGGGACCCGGATCGATGCGCGTGCTTGCAATTTCCGGCAGTCTTCGCAAGGGCTCGACCAATACGGCCGCGCTCGAGGCGCTGGCGCGCCTTGCCCCCGAGGACGTCCGGGTGCTCGTCTACCAGGACTTGGCGCGGTTGCCGCCTTACAATCCCGACGACGACCGCGAGGACACGCCGAAGCCGGAGACGGTCGAGGCGCTGCGCGCGATGGTCGCGGCCTGCGACGCGATCGTGATCGCCGCGCCGGAATACGCCCACGGCGTGCCGGGCGTCCTGAAGAACGCGCTCGATTGGCTGGTGGCGAGCGAGACCTTCGCCGGCAAGCGGACGATCCTGATTAACGCCTCGCCGAGGGCCTATCACGCCCAGGCAAATCTGCGCGAGATCCTCGCCACCATGGCGGCGCGCTTCCTGGCGGACGCCTTCGTCACCCTGCCGCTGACTGGCAAGGCCCTCACCATGAGCGATGTCCTTGCCGATCCGACCTGCGTCCGCCGGCTTGGGCATGTCCTCGAAGCGCTGGCGGAGGCCATGCGCGAGGCCTGAGCCTGGGGCCCGCGGCCATTGCGCGCGCCGGCGCTTTCGGCCTAAGGGGTCGCCATGCAGCACGACCTCGTCCTCATCGTCGATTTCGGCTCCCAGGTGACCCAGCTCATCGCGCGGCGCGTCCGCGAAGCGGGCGTCTATTGCGAGATCCACCCCTTCCTGAGGGCCGCCGAAGCCTTTGAACGCCTGAAGCCCAAGGCGGTGATCTTTTCGGGCGGCCCGGCGTCCGTGCCGGAGGCGGGCAGCCCGCGCGCGCCGCAGGCGATTATCGCGAGCGGCGTTCCGATCCTGGCCATCTGCTACGGTCAGCAGACGCTGTGCGAACAGCTTGGCGGCCAGGTCGAGAGCGGCCATGCGGCCGAGTTCGGCCGCGCCGAGGTCGAGATTTTGGAGACGAACGCGCTTTTCGAGGGCGTGTGGGACAAGGGCGGCCGCTATCCGGTGTGGATGAGCCACGGCGACCGGGTGACCCGGCTGCCCGAGGGCTTTCGCGTCTACGCCGTGTCCGAGAACGCCCCCTTCGCGGTCGCGGCCGACGAGACGCGCCGCTACTACTCGACCATGTTCCATCCCGAGGTCGCGCATACGCCCGACGGGGCGAAGCTGATCGCCAACTTCCTCAAGAAGGTCGCGGGGCTCAGGGGCGACTGGACGATGGCCGCCTTCCGCGGCGAGGAGATCGCCCGCATCCGGGCTGAGGTCGGCAAGGGCCGGGTGATCTGCGGCCTTTCCGGCGGGGTCGATTCGGCGGTGGCGGCGGTGCTGATCCACGAGGCGATCGGCGACCAGCTGACCTGCGTCTTCGTCGACCACGGCCTGATGCGCCAGGGCGAGGCGGAAGACGTGGTGGGCCTCTTTCGCGGCCACTTCAACATCCCGCTCGTTCATATCGACGCGTCGGACGAATTCCTGACTGCGCTTCATGGGCTCGACGACCCGGAGGCCAAGCGCAAGACGATCGGCAGGCTGTTCATCGAGGCGTTCGAGGCCGAGGCGCGCCGCATCGCCAGCGACGGCAAGGGGCCGGTCGAGTTTTTGGCGCAGGGCACGCTCTACCCGGACGTGATCGAGAGCGTCTCCTTCACCGGCGGACCTTCGGTCACGATCAAGAGCCACCACAATGTCGGGGGCCTGCCCGAGCGCATGCGGATGAAGCTCGTCGAGCCGTTGCGCGAACTCTTCAAGGACGAGGTGCGGGCGCTGGGCCATGAGCTTGGCCTCCCCGAGGCCTTCGTCGGCCGCCACCCGTTCCCCGGCCCCGGCCTCGCCATCCGCTGCCCGGGAGGCGTGACCCGGGAGAAGCTCGACATCCTGCGCAAGGCGGACGCGATCTACCTCGACGAAATCCGCAAAGGCGGCCTCTACGGCGCGATCTGGCAGGCCTTCGCCGTGCTCCTGCCGGTGCGCACCGTCGGGGTCATGGGCGACGGGCGCACCTACGACTCCGTGGTGGCGCTGCGCGCCGTCACCTCGGTCGACGGCATGACGGCGGATTTCTTCCCCTTCGACATGGCCTTCCTGGGCCGGACCGCGACCCGCATCATCAACGAGGTCAAGGGCGTGAACCGGGTCGTGTACGACGTGACCAGCAAACCGCCCGGCACGATCGAGTGGGAATGACCGGGGCGCTCGCCCCGCCTCGGGGGCTGTCCGGCGAGGGCGAGGCGCCGCCCTAGACGAGCGCGGCGTAGACGAGGTTGCGGAACAGGACGCGGAAATATTCGCGGTATTCGGGCGACTGCACCATCAGGATGGCGAAAAGCTTGTCGCTGGGCGAGACCCAGAAGGTCGTGCCCATCATGCCGCCCCAAAAATACTCGCCGACGCTGCCGATCGCCGGCGCCGTCCCCTCGCGGACCCGGACGGCGAAGCCGAGCCCGAAGCCGTGGCCCGGCCAGAGCAGGTAGTGGTCGCGGCCGACGGTCGCGTCGAGGTGATCGGCCGCCATGTAGGCGACGGTGCGCGGGCTCATGAGGCGCTGGCCGGCGAAGGCGCCGCCGTTCGAAAGCATCGCGGTGAAGCGGGTGTAATCGGCGAGCGTCGACAGGAGCCCGCCGCCGCCGGATTCGAACTTCGGCGGCGCGGTCTGGCTCTCCGCGCTGATCCCCGCAGCCGTCATGAAGTCGAAGGAGAACGGCTCGGCGCGCCGCGCCAGCTTCGCCTCCGGGGTGAAGAAGGCGGTGTCGGTCATGCCGAGCGGCCCGAAGATCCGGGCGCGCAGTACGTCGCTGAGCCGCGCCCCCTCGACGATCTCGACGACCCGCCCGAGCACGTCGGTCGAGACGCCGTACTCCCACACCGTCCCCGGCTGATGCATGAGGGGCAGGGCGGCGATCGCCTCGACGTTTTCCGCCGTCGTCCGCTTCGGGCTCAATACGCCGCCCGCCTTGGTCAGCTTCTGCACCGGCCCGGCGCCGGTGAATCCATAGGTCAAGCCAGAAGTGTGGCGCAAGAGGTCCTGCACGGTGATCGGGCGGCGAAGCGGCTGAAGCGCGAGGTCGTCGCCGTTCGGGACCGCCACCTTGGCGTCGGCGAAGGCGGGGATATAGACTGAGACCGGATCGAGGACGGAGAGCCGTCCCTCCTCGGCGAGCATCATCGCGGCGACCGAGACGACGGGCTTCGTCATCGAGAAGATGCGGAAGATCGCGTCGACCGTCATCGCCGGGCCGCCGGGCTTCAGTTCGCCGAGCGCCTGCCGGTAGGCGATCTTGCCGTGGCGGGCGATCAGCATGGCGGCGCCGGGCGTCTTGCCTTGGTCGATCTCCCGCTGCATCGCGCCGGTCAGCCGTTCGAGCCGGTGCGGGTCGAAGCCCAGATGCTCGGAGGGAACGTAAGGCAGGACGAAGGCGCTCATGACGACGCTCATGGGATTCGGGATGGCGCGGCGAGCATAGCCCCGGGCCGCCGCCGGGCAAGCCGTCAGGTCGCCGCACCGGGGGCGCAGAATGGCCTGCCAGCAGGCGGTCTTCAGCCGCAGCCGCCGCTGCGTGATGCGTAAGAGGCGCGACTGTTCGCCCTGCGCCGCGCGTGGCGCCGCTCTTGCGTGGGATCGTGGCGATGATCGAGGCCATCCTCTTCGACATGAACGACGTGCTCTACCGCTATGACCGGGGCCGGCGGGTCGCCCGGCTCGCGACTTTCTGCGGGCTGACGGAAGCCGAGGTCGAGGCGGCGATCTGGGGATCGGGCTACGAGGATTCCGGCGACGGCGGGCAGATGGACGCCGACGCCTATCTCGCAGGCTTCGGCGAGCGGCTCGGCGCAAGGCTCTCCGAGGACGCCTGGGCCGACGCCCTCGGCGTCGCGGTGACGCCGATGCCGGAGACGCTGGCGCTTGCCGCAGCCGTTGCGGCGCGGGTCAAGGTCGGCGTGCTGACCAACAACAATCTTTTGGTCAAGCGCGCGGTCGACTCCGTCTTTCCGGCGCTGCGTCCGATCTTTGGGGCCAATGTCTTCGTCTCGGCCGAGTTTCGAGCGCGAAAACCCGGGACCGCCGCCTACCTGGGCAGCCTCGCCCGTCTCGGCGCCGCGGCCGGGCAGACCCTGTTCGTCGACGACAGCGCCCGCAACGTCGCGGGCGCCGAGCGCGCCGGGCTCCTCGGCCATCTCTTTCGCGAGCCCGCCGCCCTCGCCGCGGCGCTCGCAGACCTTGGGCTGACGCTCGGTTGAGCGGGGCGGCGTACCCCCCTCGCCCCGCATAGCCCGTCGTCAGACGGGCGTCCTTCCGGACGCCCTATGGGTCGAGCCCGGGGACAGGCTCTTCGCCCCGCTTTGCGGGGCGAAGAGACGCTCGTCCGCCCACGCCTCGCCGGAACCGTCCTTGGCAAAGGGCGGCGCGACCCTGTAGGGCCGGGTCGATGACCCGGCCGGCGCGGTCATCGACCGCGCCCTACAAGCGCGAGCAGCCTTCGAAGTCCCGCGCCGCGGCCGGTAGGCGACTCGGCCCTACTGGGCCTCTGCTGGACAGACCCGCGGCCCATGCGGGAGAAGAGCCCCATGAGCCTGTTTCAGGACGCGCCCCGGGGCGAGCCGCCGCCCGCGCCGCTCGCCGAGCGGCTGAGGCCGACGAGCCTTGCCGAAATCTCCGGCCAGGAGCATCTGACCGGGCCGGACGGGGCGCTGACGCGGCTCCTCGCGACGCCGACGCTCGGCTCGATGATCTTTTGGGGGCCGCCCGGCAGCGGCAAGACCACGGTCGCGCGACTGATCGGCGCCATGCGCTCGGACGCGTTTGTCCAGGTGTCCGCGATCCACTCCGGGGTGGCCGAGCTCAAGAAGATTTTTGAGGCCGCCCGCGCCCGCCGGGCGCAGGGGCGGGGGACCTTGCTGTTCGTCGACGAGATCCACCGCTTCAACCGCGCCCAGCAGGATTCCTTCCTGTCGGTGATGGAGGACGGCGCCGTCACGCTGATCGGCGCGACCACCGAGAACCCGTCGTTCGAGCTCAACGCCGCGCTTCTCTCCCGTGCGCGCGTGCTGGTGTTCCGGGCGCTGACGGCGGAGGCGCTCGAAGCGTTGCTGGGGCGCGCCGAGCGCCTCGTCGGCAAGGCCTTGCCGCTCGAGGCGGAGGCGCGCGCCGCGCTGATCGGCATGGCCGACGGCGACGGCCGCGCCGTGCTGACGCTGGCCGAGGAGGTCTGGCGCGCCGCAAGGGACGGCGAGGTGCTCGACGCGCATCGGTTGGTCGATGTCGTGCAGCGGCGGGCGCCCCTGTACGACAAGGCGCAGGACGGTCACTACAACCTGATCTCGGCCCTGCACAAATGCGTGCGCGGCTCGGACCCGGACGCGGCGCTCTACTATCTCGCTCGCATGTTCGACGCCGGCGAGGACCCGCTGTTCATCGCCCGCCGCGTCGTGCGCATGGCCTCCGAGGACATCGGGCTCGCCGATCCGCAGGCCCTCGTCGTGGCCAACGCGGCCAAGGACGCCTACGACTTCCTCGGCAGTCCGGAGGGGGAGCTCGCCATTGCCCAGGCCGTCGTCTATGTCGCGACCGCGCCGAAGTCGAACGCCGTCTATACCGCCTTCGCCGCCGCGCAAACGCTCGCCAAAACGCACGGCTCGCTGACGCCGCCCAAAACCATCCTCAACGCGCCGACCGGGCTGATGAAGCGCGAGGGCTACGGGGCGGACTACCAATATGACCACGACGCGCCCGACGCCTTCTCGGGCCAGACCTACTGGCCCGACGCGCTCGGCCGGCAAACGCTCTACCAGCCGGTCGAGCGCGGCTTCGAGCGCGAGATCAAGAAGCGGCTCGAATACTGGGCGCGGCTGAGGTCGGAGCGGGGGCGGGGACTGTAGGGCGCGCTCGCTGAGCGCGCCGGCCGGGTCGGCGACCCGGCCCAACAGCGCGGCTCAGACAGGAGCGCGGGAGGGAGTAGGGCCCGTAATGGTCTGGCGCAGCTGCTTAAGCCAAACTTCACGCTGACGATCAGATGAGGACCGCGCTTGACGCGCATTCGGCGGCCCGGCCGTCGACGAGCGTGAAACGGAGCGGGCGGCTTAGCGTATCAATCAGCGCGTAGGCTTTCGTTACGCGCCCATGGCGCCGGTGGCCGATGACTTGACGTCTTCTCTCCCCGTTCCGCCGCCGTTCAACCGATGGCCCTAAAAAAGCCGATGAGGAAGGCGCCGTCGCATGATGGGCCTTTTCCGGCGCAACGGAACCGCTTTGCGTCAATCTGCCGCAGCCATGCGACGGAGCCCCGCCGCGACCAGGGACTAATGATTTACTGTCTTGTTGCAGACTTTAGGCGTTTTCCACTCGACGTGGCGATGCCTCCCCGTCTCGGTCCCCAGCTTGAGCCAAACGGGTCAGACCGGAAGGTTGCCGCTTCGCCGGACTACGAACGTCGCCTCTTTGTACCGGCAGGACAGCGAAAATGAGTTTTGACAATCTCCGAATCCGAACGAAGCTCAACGCACTCGTCCTGGTGGTCATGGTTTGCATGGCCGTCGCCGGGTCCGCGATCGCCGTGGGCGTCAAGCATGAGCTGCTGAACAGCCGCATCGACGAACTGCGGGCCATGACTAAGTCGGCCAAGGGCCTCGCGGCCGGTCTGCAAAACCAGGTCGCCGCTGGCGGCCTCACGCGCGATCAGGCGGAGCAGACGTTTGCCCGCCAGCTCGCCACGATGACCTACGATCACGGTCAGGGTTACATCTTCGCCTACCGCATGGACGGAACTGTCGTGTCCTTGCCCGACATGAAGACGATCGGAACCAATCGCCTCGACGCTTTGTTCAATGGGCGTGCGGTCATTCGCGAGATCCGCGACGCCGTGCAGACCAGCGGCGAGGCCGTCCTCTATTATGACTTTCCGCGATCCGGCGAAACGACGGCAATTCCCAAGGTCTCCTATGCCGCGGCGTTCCCGGCGTGGAACATGTTTTTGGGAACGGTCGCCTACATTGACGATGTGAACGCCAAGTTCCTCTCGGCCGTCGTCGCTATCGGCGGCGCTGTTATCGGTGTGGCGCTCCTCATCGGCGCCGCCGCCTGGTTCGTGTCGCGGCGCATCACCAACCCAATCGCCCGACTGCAGGGCTGCATGCAGCGTCTGGCGGCCGGCGACGTCGACCTCGACGTCCCGGGCAAGGAACGCCGCGACGAAATCGGCGAAATGGCTCAGGCGGTGGACGTCTTCAAACAGAACGCCGTCGAGCGACGGCGGCTGGAGGCGGAAGCCGCCGCCAACCGCGCCGCCGCCGAAGCTGAGCGCGAGCGCGTCGCCGCCGAAGGCGCGAAAGCGGCCGAAGAACAGGCTGAAGTGGTGCGCCGCCTCGGGACAGGCCTCAAAAACCTCGCCGCCGGCGATCTGACGGTGCGCCTCGGCGACGGTTTCACCGACGCCTACGCCCAGATCCGCGAGCGATTTCAACGAAGCGGTCGACAAGCTGAAGGAGACGCTGCTCGCGGTCGTCTCGCAGCACCGGCGCGATCCAGTCGGGCACGCGACGAAATCTCGACCGCCTCCGACGATCTGTCGCGGCGCACCGAACAGCAGGCGGCGAGCTCTCGAGGAAACCGCGGCGGCGCTCGACGAGATCACCGCGACGGTGAAGAAATCCGCCGAGGGCGCGCAGCCACGCGCGCGAGGTCGTCGCGGCCGCCGATGACGACGCCAAGAAGAGCGCCGTCGTGGTGCGCCAGGCGGTCGAGGCGATGGACGCGATCGCCAAATCGTCAGCAGCAGATCAGCCAGATCATCGGCGTCATCGACGAGATCGCGTTCCAGACCAATCTGCTCGCGCTCAACGCCGGCGTCGAGGCGGCGCGGGCGGGCGAGGCGGGCCGCGGCTTCGCGGTCGTCGCCTCCGAAGTGCGCGCGCTCGCGCAGCGCTCGGCCGAGGCGGCCAAGGAGATCAAGGGCCTGATTTCGGCCTCGACGAGCGCAGGTCGGATCACGGCGTCAAGCTGGTCGCGCGAGACCGGCAAGTCGCTGGAGCGGATCATGACGCAGGTGGCCGAGATCAACGCGCGTCGTCGCCGAAATCGCGGCCGGCGCGCAGGAGCAGGCGACGGCGCTCCAGCGAGGTCAACACCGCGATCAACCAGATGGATCAGCGTGACGCAGCAGAATGCGGCGATGGTCGAGGAATCGACGGCGGCGAGCCATTCGCTGTCGGAGGAGACCGCGAAGCTTGCCGGCCTGATCGGGCAGTTCCAGGTCGGCCAGACCCATGGCGACGCGGCGTTGCGCAGCGAGCTGCAGAAGGTCGCCCCGCACGCCTTCCGGCAGCCGGCCGCGCGGGCGCGACCCGATGCGCGTCCGGCGCCCGCTGTTCAGCCGGCACGCGCCGCACAGAAGGCGGTCGTCAACGGCCCGGCCGACGACAAGGACGGCTGGGAAGAATTCTGACACCGCGTTGCATCGACGGTCCCGCGACCGCGACGCCCGCAGACGGCTCGAGGACTGGGTGCGGCTGAGACAGGAGCGGGGAGCTAACTTGGCGCCCCGCCGGCCGCCTCTTCTCGTGCAAGGCGTCTTTCAGTGGCGGCGCAGCTTTGTCCAGCGATTGCGACGACGTGGATCGCGACTCTCGTCACCGCACCGGCGGGGGATCGGCAAAGCCGCCGCATTTTCGCAATTGGCTCGTCTCGAAGAAACGGCGACGGCGTTCGGGGCCGTATACGTCGACAATTAGTACGCCTAGGTAGCAACCCTGACGCCATCGGACTTCGCACTCGAAAACCGGACCGTTTTCAAAGTCAATCAAAAGGATCAATTTTGGCAGAGAAACGTTTTGATCAATTTTGACTTTTGCTCCACTTTCTGACCGATCAACAATGGTGGCAGTCGTGAACTTCTGCCGACAATGCGAAAGAACCGCTGCGGTAATGTTTACAGGCTTGCGCTCTTCTGCGCGCCGATCAGATCGGACACTGGGCATTTCGGGCTGAAAAGCGGAGCCTACCTCGCTCATATGAACCCATTTCTATCAGAGGAGACGGCGAAAACCGACCTATTGACCAAGAGTTCGAGGCGCCGAGGCGACTTGATAGTGCAGATCTTGCGCGCGTGGGTCCGCATCTGCGGGCTCGAGATCGAGCTCGATCCTTGATCGGATGAGGCCGACGCCGCCGCAAGGGCGGAATCGCCGATGCCCCGAAGGCCTGTCAACTCGATCTATCGGTTCTCGAAGCACGCTTCGGGGTCTCCACCACAGCGAGCACAGCGCTAGATTCTCCGGCCAAACATGAGAGCATACGATAAATCCAGCGTTACTCAGGCGAGACGCGCCGCATAGGGATAATAAAACTCATCTCGTAGATTTTACCAAGGGGAAATTTGCTACTTCTTTTGAAGTTGGTTTAGTGGAAATTACACTTGGCGATGTCCAAGTAATAAGGCGGGCGGTGGTGACTATTGTTAGCTTAACGCTTGTGTTCATACGACGCCAATGCGCCGGCTGCGCTTCGCCCCGTCTCGTCGCAATTCCTGCGCGGCTCGGTCACGAACGCGCCGGGATTCCCGCTCAAGTCCTGCGACCCGGAAATTCATCGTAACCGGAAGATCGGGAGCGCCCAGGAAATGGCGGCGACGCGCAGAGAGTTTTTGGCTTACGTCGCGGCGGCGGCGGTCGCCGCGAACCGGCCCGCGTGGGCCGAGGACATCGCGGCCCCGGCCGCGCCGGCCAAGCCGGACGTCGCCGGGTTCGATCAGGTCTGGGATCTCGTGCGCGACCGCTTTTACGATCCCCGCCTGCACGGGGTCGACTGGCCGGCGATGCGGGACAAGTACCGGCCGCAGGCTGAAGCGGCGCGATCGAGCGCCGACCTCGCCGGCGCCGTCAACGCGATGCTCGGCACGCTGAACGCCTCCCACACCCGCTACTATACGCGGGACGAGCCGGGCTATTACCAGCTCGCCGACATCTTCGCCGGCTCGCTCGAGCGCCGCGGGCTGCAGCGGATCTTTCCGGACGGCGAGGTCGCCTATCCGGGGATCGGGGTCTTCACCGAGACCGACGATCTGGGCCGGCTGTTCGTCGCCGGCGCGATCCAGGGTGCGCCGGCGCACGAGGCCGGCCTTCTTGTCGGCGACGAGATTCTTTCGGCCGACGGCCAGCCCTTTGCGCCGATCGGCTCGTTTCGCGGCAAGGTCGGCGGCAAAGTTGCGCTGTCGATCCGGCGAACCGTCGGCGGCGCGCCGATGGCGATCGCCGTCGCGCCCGCGGACCTGAAGCCGGGAGAGATGTTTTTGCGCGGCCTCAAGGACAGCGCGCGCGTGATCGTCGCCAACGGCGGCATGCGGATCGGCTATGTCCACGTCTGGTCCTATGCCAGCCGCCGCTATCAGGGCGCTCTCGAGGAGCTGATTGGCGAGGGTCCGCTCAAGGACGCCGACGCGCTCGTCTGGGATTTGCGCGACGGCTGGGGCGGGGCGCAGCCCTGGTATCTCGACCTCTTCAACGCCCGCGCGCCGACGATGCAGGTGGCGGATCGCGACGGCGAGACCGAAATCGTCGGCGCCAAGTGGCGCAAGCCCGTCGCCGCGCTGATCAACGGCGGCACGCGGAGCGGCAAGGAGGTGCTCGCCTACGGGTTCAAGGAATATCGGCTCGGGCCCCTGATCGGCGCCCACACCGAGGGCGCGGTGCTGGCCGCGACGGCGTTCCTGATCGGCGACGAGGGCCTGCTGCTGCTGGCCGTCGAGGACGTCCTCATCGACGGGCGGCGGCTCGAGGGCGTCGGCGTCGAGCCGACGATCGCGGTCCCGTTCGACCGCCGCTACGCCGCCGGCGCCGACCCGCAGCTCGACCGCGCGGTGGCTGTGCTGGCGGGGAGTCGATAGTCCAAATCTGATGTCTCGTCCCCGCGCCGAGGGACCGGAGTTGACGTTGAGCGGACGCCGCGAACCGTGGCCTTGGACGTCTTGGTTGGCGGCAAACTGTGCTCCGAAGCCGGCGCCAAAGACTGCGGCAAACCGTCAAATAGCGGTCATTCGAACCATATAGCCCGATGTTGACACGGAAAGCCATGTCGCTCCCGAGTCCATCTACGGGCCTCTTGACTGATCTTCTACAGTTGGAGCGGGTCGGCACGTCGTAAGATATTGAAATCATTGCAGGCGATCGGTGCCGAACGCGTAAATGTAGTGCCACGTTTCTGGCCGATTGACATTGATTTCATTCGATTATTGACGCATGCTGTGTGAACCGAGACCGAGTCGGCCCCAACTTTTTGGGCGTGCATCTCAGCAAGAAGATCTCGGATCGGCGCACCGCGATGCCCTGGCGTTGACTCCAGACCGTCGCGGATGGACGTAGCGCCCGACGTCACGTCGCAAACGGCCTATCAACATCTGGATATTGTAATGTAGTGCCACGCCTGCAGGGCAGCGCGTTTTTACGCTCGATATCAACGGCTTAGTTCTTCCAACTGTCGAAGATCAGCTTGATTGGACCTGTCGGAACCGGCGGATCTGACTCACAACTATGAGGTTGCACCAATCGTTTACAGCGTTTAAGGTTTCTCCACTCATTTTTAAAAAAATCGGCGCCCCAAATGCAGCGGGCAAGACGCGTTTCCTCTTTGGACGGTTTGCGTGGCGTCGCCGCGATTTTGGTCATGGCGTTCCATTTCAATATCTTTTTTCTCCCGCAAGCCCGACTGTCAGCCGTCGTGCCCTTTCTCGGGCGCGCCTATCTCGCGGTTGATTTGTTTTTCCTCTTGAGCGGTTTCGTAATGGCCCATGTCTATGGGTGTCCGCTTGCATCGAATTGGCGTGCGCATTGGCGGAAATTCGCCTTGGCGCGCTTCGCGCGCCTCTATCCTTTGTTTGCCATTACGACATTGGCGGTGGTGGCATTGGTCGCCCTTTACCGCGCGCCGACGAAGGAGGTGTTGTTCTCCGGTCGGTCACTGGCGCTGCAGCCAATCATGCTGCAGCAATGGTGCTCTGGCCTGAGTTGGAATTATCCGTCCTGGTCGATCAGCACAGAAGCAGAAGCTTATTTATTTTTCCTATTTTCTGCTGGGTTCCTTGTCGCAGGAAAATGTCCGCGCCTTATGGCGGCCTCTTGTATCTTAATATTAACGATATTGTGTATCATGCAAGGAGGTAGCCTCAATTACTTCGTCGGACTCCCCGCATTAATCCGCACGCTCGCGGGGTTTTCTCTAGGTGTTATCATTTACCGATTTTATTTGTCGCGCACCGACTTCACGAGTAAATGGGCGGGAGTTCTAGCAGCCGTGCTGCTTGGCTTAGCAGCCGTAACCAGAATAGATTCGATCGCTGTATGTGGGCTCGCTTTCATAATTTACGGATGCGCCAATGCGACGAACTTATTTGCAGGATTTCTGGAGACACGCCCGTTAGTTGCCCTTGGTAACTGGTCTTACTCGGTTTACCTTTGGCACGCACCAATATCTTTCGCGGTCATAGCAGCGCTTGCCGCGGCTCACCATCCGGTTAGTCAACTGGACATGTCACATGCACGACTGCTGTTATTGACGACCGCCTCTGCTGTAGTGAGCGTTGCAGCAGTTCATTATCGGCTTGTCGAAACACCGATACGTCAGTTGGTGCGCCGGTCGAAGCCGAGTCTCGGTCCTTGAGGGCGATCGCGACGGCGGCCGCAGATATCGTTCGCGACTATGTAACAACTCTGCGGGCTCGGCAGTTGCGGCATAGCCGCCGCGCACGATCGCCGCGTTGCTTGGCCGCGCACGGCCGAATTCGTTGAAGCCGTTCCGGGCGCGCTTTGGAGGGTGCGCCTCGCAGGCGCATTGGGCGGCGAGACGCCGCCCCTCCGACAGAATCGACACGGCCGCTCAGAACGCCGCGGTCTCCGGGTCCGGCCCCATGCGGCCGCCCGGCGAATCGAGACTGCGCATTCGGCGCATGTCGTCCTTGTCGAGCCGGAAGTCGAACACGGCGATGTTCTCCTTCAGGCGCTCGGGACGGACCGATTTCGGGATCACGATCAGGCCGCTGTCGAGATGCCAGCGGATGACGACCTGCGCCGCCGTCTTGCCGTGCCTCTTGGCGATGGCGGCGATCACCGGGTCGGCGAGGAAGGCGGCCCGTCCGAGCGGGCTCCACGACTCCGTCTTGATCCCCAGCTTGTCGTGGACGGCGCGCAGGGCGTGCTGCTGGAAGCGGGGATGAAGCTCGATCTGGTTGACCGAGGGGGTGAAGCCGGTCTCGCCGACGATCCGCTCCAGGTGGTCGCGGTTGAAGTTGGAGACGCCGATCGAGCGGATCCGGCCTTCGCGCTGCAGGTGGACCAGCGCCTTCCAGGTCTCGACGTAGAGGTCGACGCGTGGCCGCGGCCAGTGGATGAGATAGAGGTCGATCCGCTCGCGCCCGAGCCTTTTTGCGCTCCGGTCGAACGCGCGCAGAGCCTCGTCGAAGCCGTGATCCGGGTTGCCGAGCTTGGTCGTGACGAACACGTCCGGCCGGTCGCGCAGCGCCTCGCCCACGCCCTCCTCGTTGCGATACATTGCGGCGGTGTCGACGAGGCGATAGCCATCGGCGACCGCCTGCCGCACGACTTCGGCGGTCGTCTCGGGCGGGGTCTGGAAGACGCCAAGCCCGAACTGCGGCATCGCGACGCCGTCATTGAGGGTAGTGACCGGTTGCTCGCTCATGGCGCATGTCCTCGGCTACTCGGGGTCGTTCCCCCACTATCGCCGAGCGCGCCCCGATGGCGCAAGCGCCTCTAGACGTGGTCGCTGACAGGCTCAGAAAGACGATGCCGTGGCGGGGCTGACCGGCCCTTGAAGTCCTCGCTCGGCGCGGATTGCGCCTGCGCGCATTGTGCATCGCAATATCACTTGTTGCGTTGCAGCAATTTATGCTATAGGCCTACGCCGGCAGCGCAATGCCATGGAATTGCCACATGTAAAGGGAGGACACGTTGAAGGCGACAGGTCGAAGGAGATGCGAATGCCGCACTTTCATCTGGGAAATATTGATCAAATTCAAGACTTACCAGCGAATTCCTGGGCCACAGTGCATGCGAACGATGCCGTGACCTTCAGCGAATTGGCACGGCGTGGATTTCACTTGATCGACATGAGGGGCGAGCTTTGGACGATGCGTCGCGCGGCGTAGCGGTCGGCCCGATCCCGCACCGCCCGTCGGGGGACCGGCCTTCCTTATTACGCAATGTCGGGCGAGCGACGATCGTCCGGTCCAGACCCGTTCACTGATCGCTCAGGGAGCGCTCACGAGCGACTCGCCGAGCTTGTCGAGCAGGAACGCCGTGCCGCGCTGACGCGAGCCGTCGTCGTCGTAGCCGTCCAGGAAGGCGCCCTGTTCCGTCACCTTCAGGCGCGTCCGGCCGGCGCTCTCGCGCTCGAGCTCCATCGTGGCGAGCGAGACGGAGATCTTCGCCTCGTTGAGGCGCATCGTATAGCTGTAGACGATGCGCCGATCGGGAACGATGTCGTGGTAGAGCGCGTCGAAGTCGGAGACGACGCCGTTTGTCCAGCGGCCCTTGAGGCGCTCGGCGCCGCCGACGCGAAAGTCCATGGCTCGCTCGATCTCGCTCCATTCGCCGACCGTCCCGCCGAACCATTTGGCCTTGGCCTCGCGGTCGGTGAGCGCGCGCCAGACACGCTCGACCGGAACGTCATAGGCGCGCTCGACCGAGAAGACGCCATGCGACACGGAGCGCTTCGCGTCGATCCGCAAGACCTCCTCGGCAAGATTGTCGAGCGTCTGCGCCCAGCCCTGCGGCGCTCCTTCCGGCATCCAGGCCGCGTCGGGGTCGATGACCGTATAGCTTTGCGTGGCGTCGAGACGCGTCCCGCCGAGCGTATCGGAGAAATTCACCTCGGTGAGGGCGCGAAAGAGGGCGCGGCCGTTCGGCTCCTCGATCGTGAAGTCGATCACCAGCCGCTCGAACGCCGAGATCTCCCTGACCACGCCGCGCGCCCAGTGCTCTTCGCCTGTGGGCGAGCGCATCAGCACTTCGAACGGACCGCCGACGGCGAGCTCGACCCTGGCTTCCGGAACGGTGAAGCCGGTCGGAGCGAACCAGCGCTTCACGGCTTCAGCGCTGCTCCACGCCGTGAAGACGCGCTGGCGAGAGGCGTGGAACGTGCGCGACACTTGAACCGGCTTCATCGTCTTGGCGGCGGACTCATTCATAGGACTCTCCTGAGTTGGTCAGCGTCGAAAGATAGTCCCCCAGCCGGTCGAGGCGGTTTTCCCATTCGGTCCGCCTGTCGTTGATCCATCGCTCGGCGAGGCTCAGCGCCTCGGGCTCGACGCGGCACATGCGCACGCGGCCCGACTTCTCCGAACGGACGAGCCCCGAGGCCTCGAGCACCGCCAGATGCTGCATCACGGCGGGAAGCGACATGGCGAGGGGCCGCGCCAGGGCGCTGACCGACGCCGGCTCGCGGGCGAGCCGCTCGACGATCGCCCGCCGGGTCGGATCGGCAAGGGCGTGGAAGGCGCGATCGAGGCCGGCCTGATGATTAAGCATATGCTTTAGTATCACCGCGCGGATAGTTAAGCAAGGGCTTTGGTTTCAAGCCGACATATTTCACCACAAAGGACACGAAGATCCACCAAGGGCTCTTCGTGCGCCTTCGTGTTCTTGGTGGTGAATTCCGACGTCAGTCGCGGCCTGCGGCGAACTTGGCCTTCAGCGCGGCGACCACGCTCGGCGGCGCGAAGGGGGAGGCGTCGCCGCCCATCGAGGCGATCTGGCGCACCAGCGTCGCGGTGATCGGGCGAACCGGCGCCGAGGCGGGCAGGAAAATGGTGCGCAGGTCCGGCGCCATCGCCCGGTTCATGCCGGCCATCTGCATCTCGTAGTCGAAATCGGTCGAGTCGCGCAGGCCCCTGACGATGAGGGTTGCGCCGGCGTCGCGGGCGGCGTCGATCGCGAGCCCCGAGAAGCTGACGACGTCGAGTTTGCAGCCCTTGCCCTCGAGCACGGGCTGAGCCGCCTCGCGGATCAGCGCGAGCCGCTCCTCCACCGTGAAGAGGCCGACTTTGTTGGGATTGGACCCGACGCCGACCACCAGCCGGTCGCAAAGCCACGCGGCATGGTCGATCACGTCCAGGTGCCCGTTGGTCATCGGGTCGAAAGAGCCGGAAAAGAAGCCGGTGTGGGTCATAGAGGAAAGCCCTAGCCTGCCGGCCGGCGCGTCACAAGCTCAAGCCGCGGATTGCGCTCGCGGCGCGGCGCGGGCAGACTGCGGCTTTGGCGACGAGGGAGGACTTGAGAAGTGAACGCCGACGACTTGCGGGCGCTCCAGGCGCCGCTCAAGGACCACTACCGCGCCGAGCCCGAAGCCGGGCGCGTCACCCTCAAGGCCAGAGGCGAGCTCGATTCGGCCGCGATCGCTTGCAAGGTCGAGACGGGCCGGGCGCTGGCGGCGGCCGGGCTCCATCCCTTGACCGGCGGAAGCGGACTCGAGCTCTGCTCGGGCGACATGCTGCTCGAGGCGCTGGTCGCCTGCGCCGGCGTGACCTTGAAGGCGGTCGCGACCGCCTTGGGCGTCGCGCTGCGCTCCGGCCGGGTGACGGCCGAGGGCGACCTCGATTTTCGCGGCACGCTCGGCGTCGCGAAGGAGGCCCCGGTCGGCTTCACCGACATCCGCCTGACGTTCGAGCTCGACACGGACGCGCCGCAGGCGCAACTCGACACCCTCCTCAAGCTCACCGAGCGCTATTGCGTCGTGCTGCAGACGCTCAGGCGCCCGCCGACGATCGCGGCGAAAATCGTGCAAGCGTGAGGCCCAGGCGCACCGTTCCGGAGGTCCGATCGCGCGCGAGAGGGGCGCTACCAGCGCGGCTTGGGATAGGCGGGCGGGTAGGTGACCGGGTTCGCACGGCACTTCTTCACTTCCGCCTCGAACTGCGCGACGTCGGTGATGCCCTTGTTCGTCACGGTCTCGCGGCAATAGGCGAGCGTCATCGTCCAGCCCGGCGGCCCCGCGCCGCCCATCGCATGGACCGGCTGGACGGTCGCCGCGATGATCGAGACTGCGCACACGATCCCAAGGCCGCCGACGAGGTTCACCATCCTGTTCCTCCTTCGCAGAGGCTCGGCTGAGATCGTTATCCGAAAAGTCTGGCGGTTTGGACCTCCGCCACGACCGACAATCGCTCGCGCGCAGCCCTGGTGAGGCCGTCGCATCGCGATAGGGCGCGCTCTCCGTTCACGCAATCCCGATCTCGATCAGCGACGGACCCTCGCGCCGGAGCGCCGCGGCGACCGCCGCGCCGATCGCGTCGCGGTCGTCGGCGCGGAGGGACGGCACGCCCATCGAGGCGGCCAGCGCCTGAAAGTCGATCGCCGGGCCGACGATCTCCATGCCGACGAAGCGGCCGGCGACGGCGTTGGCATAGCCGAGGCCTTTGGCGACGTTCTGCAGCACGCCATAACGACGGTTGTTGAAGACGAAGAAGACGACCTTCGCCCGATAATGTGCGGCGCTCCACAAGGCCTGGGGCGAGTACATCGCCCCGCCGTCGCCGGCGAACGAGGCGACCAGGCCCGCGCCCGCCAGCGACGCGCCGACCGCCGCGGGCATGTTGCAGCCGAGCACGCCGCCGCGCGAGAAGAAATATCGGCCTGGCCGGGTCATCAGCAGGTCCTGCACCTTGCCGAAAGTCGCCGCGGAATTGTTGGCGATCAGCGCGTCGTCGGGCAGGGCGTCGAGCGCCGCCAGCACCGCCGCGTCCGGCGTCAGGGGCAGGCTCGTGTGGGAAAGGATCTCCGTCCGCAAAGCGGCCTGAACCGCGCGTTTCGAGGCTGCCCGCGCCGTGAGGCGGCCCTCGACCGCCTTGCCGTCGACGCGCTCGCCCAGGCGTCTCGCCGCGGCGCTCAGCGTCGCGCCGATGTCGCCGATGAGCGCCATGTCGGCGGCGTGCTCGCGGCCGAAGGCTTCCGGGTTGTCGGCGACATGCAGCACCGCGACGCCTTCCGGCACCGGCTTGGCGGCGCGATAGGGATAGGCGACGAAGGCGCGTCCGCCGACCAGCACGATCGCCTGGGCGTGCTCGAAATGCTCGCGCATGACGGCGAAGTCGGGCTTCAGCACCCCCGCCCAGCAGGGATGGGCCGACGGGAAGGCGGTGCGCGAGGTCAGTTGCGTGCCCCAGACCGCAAAGCCGCCGGTTTCCGCGAAGGCGATAAGACCGGGGCTCACCGAGGCCGAAAGGTCGTCGCCGAGCACCACCAGCACCCGGTCGGGATCGAGGCCGGCGAGCTTGTCCGCGAGCCGTGTCGCGTCCGGCGAGGCCCCGAGCCGGGGCGGGGCGGAGGCCGGCGGCGTCGGACCGCTCACCTCCTGGTCGAGAATGTCCATCGGCAGCGACAAAAAGACGGGTCCGCAGGGGGGCGTCCGGGCGATGGCGAAGGCGCGCCGCAACGCCTGGCCGACGTCGTCGCCGCGGCGCACCTCCTTGGCCCATTTGGCGATCGGGGCGGCGAGCGCGACAAGGTCGCCAGAGAGCCACGGCTCGGTCATCAGGTGGCGGGTGTCCTGCTGGCCCGCGGTGACGACGAGCGGCGTCTCGCTCGCCTTCGAGGCGACCAGCACGCCCATCGCGTTGCCGAGGCCGCCCATGGCGTGCAGGTTGACGAACGCGGCGCGGCCCGACGCCAGCGCCCAGCCGTCGGCCATCGCCACCGCCGTCGCCTCCTGCAAGCCGAGGACGTAGGCGATGTCGGGGGCGTCGACCAGCGCATCCATCAGCGGCATCTCGGTCGAGCCGGGATTACCGAAGACGTGGGTGATCCCTTCGTCGCGAAGGATGTCGAGCAGAACGTCGCGGGCGCGTCGGGTCATGAGAGGCTCCTGTTCCCCCGCTTGCCGAGGTAGCCCATCGAGCGATGGGCGTCTATCGGCGGCGGCTGCGGGCCAGAGGGTCGCCGCGAGCGGCCGGGCTCCGGCGCGTCAGGCGGACTGGCGCCTCCGCGTCACTTGCAATAACGTGACCGCTGCGCCGAGGCGATTGCGTTGCGCATCGCGTTGGCGCCGCACCCTTGGACGGCATTTGCATGAGCGCCACAGAACCCGAAGACCGGCTGTTGAACGCCTCGGAACTGGAGATGGTCGCCGGCACAAAGCCCCCCGCGATCGAGCAGCAATCCAAGGAGGAGTTGAAAGCCTTGCTGCACCGGCTGCGGCAAGCCCAAAGTCGGGCCCATGACATTGCCGCCCGTCAGCAACGCGAGATCAGGGGCAAAGCCGATCCGCACGGCGCCAAGCCCGTGAAGGAGAACGCCGGAACGGCGGCCAAGGCGCAGGCGCTTTCCGGGGCGATCCAGCGCCTGGATGCGGAGCTCTCCCGCCGTGAGGAGACGGCGCCCGGCAGCCCCAGCCAGGCGGCGCCCGGCAGCCCCAGCCAGGCGGATCTTGCGCGCCATGCGCTCGAGCTGAAAATGCGCAGCGAACCCAGTCACCATCCCGACTCCGGACGCTCCGCTTCCGACGGCATGCGTCCGAAAAAGAGGGTCGAAGAGTTTGCCGGCGGAACGACCAGAAAAGAAATTGGCCGAGTTTCCCAGGCCGGCAAGGTCGCGCAGGCCCGCAAGGATTCCGGCAAGTCCTGACGCGTCCAAGTCCTGACACGTCCGCGCGGGGTCGAGCGGCTCAATCGGACTGAATACGATCGTAGCCAGCATGTTCGTCCGGCCCGTAGGCCAGCGCTTCCTCGGCGGCCAGCGCATCCCGGATGCCGCGCAGCGATTGCAGGAACCCGGCGCGCTGGGCGCCGAGGGCGCTGAATATCCTCTCCGCTTTCGACGTCAGCTCGCCGTATATCTCATCGAGCGCGGTTTGCCCCGGCGCCGTCAGTTCGAGCCTCACGTGGCGGCGATTGCGCTCGTCGCGGCGCTGCACGACCAGTCCCTTGGCCACCAGCGTGGTGACCCGCTGGCTTACCAGCGACTTGCTCATGTCCAGAATGTCGCCGATCTCGCTGTGGGTCGGGTTCGCCATTTCGCGCACCGCCATCGCGATCAGGAACTCGGCGTAGCTGACGCCCTTGGCGTCGAGCACGCGCTTTCGCGCCAGCCGGTCGAGACGCGTGACGATCTCGTGCAGCAGGAAGGCTTCGGTCTGGGTGAACCAGGATTTTTCCATACCTGCGCGTCGATCGCTCAATAGGGCTCGGTCAGGATCCGGAGCGCGCCGGCGCGCTCCAGAATCGTCCGGCAGTCGGCGACCATAGCGGCGGAGCCGCAAACGTAGAACTCCGTCCGGGCCGGATCGAAGGCGAGGCCGGCGAGGGCTTTTGTGACGCGGCCGCAAAATCCGCTTGGGCCCGACGGCTCGCGGCTGAGGCACGCCACGGTCCGCTTGGGCCGACAGGCGAAGGCCGCGGTGAGATCCTCGGCCGACGTGCGGCAGCCGAAATAAAGCTCGGCGCCGTCGAGTTCGCCGGCCCGCGCCATCTTTTCGAACATCGGCAGGAACGGCGCGAGCCCGGTCCCCGTGGCGACGAACACCTTGCGGGCGCCCTTGGGCTGCAAATGATACGCCCCGAACGGACCCTCGATGTCCGTCTCGGCCCCGGGCTCAACGGCGTCGGCAAAGGCCGATCCGTCGCCATGTGTCCGGTTGCTGACGAGAAGCGTAAGCCTGGCGCCGACGGCGGCGGCGATCGAATAGTCCCGCCACTCGAATTCGGCGACGCGCAGCTTGACGAACTGGCCAGGCGCAAATCGCATGGGCTGGTCGAGCTCGAAATCGAGGCGCCAGACCGAGGGCGTGAGAGCGGTCTTCGCGATCAGCCGGGCGCGCTGCTTTTCGGGGGATCGTGTCCGCGCCAGCCTCTGCGCCTTGGGCCGACCGGCCTTCGCCATGATGCGCAGGAAGCCCAAGGGTCCGAGGACGTGGCTCGCCGCCGCCACCCCGCCCATCATCGCGCCGATGATGCCGAGGCTCGCGACGTCGGCGCCAGCGAGATAGAGGCCCGGCACGGGCGTCAGCGCGCCAAGCGGCGAGGAGCGGTATCGCGCCGGCCGCGTCGGCAGGCCATAGAAGCGGCCGCCTGGATGCGAAGTGAAATGCTCGACGGTCAGCGGCGTCGACAGTTCGCGGTATTCCACCAGCGCGGATAGGCCCGGCGCCGCCGTTTCGGCGAGGCGCATGAGGCCATCCGCAATGCGTTCCTTGAGCTCGTCGTAATCGCGGCCGCGATCGCCGCTGACGCTGCCGCGCCAGGCGTCGAAGGCCTCGGGATTGACCATCGCGATGATCTCGGCGGTGTGGAACCGATCGTCGCCGGACTTGGCCGAAGGAAACGACAGATAGGCGTGACGCGGCGCGCCCGCGAGGACCTGCGTCGTGTGCGCCTCGACGTCGTCGTGGTCGAAGTCGGCGTTGATCCAGTAGTTTTCGCCGTGGATGCCAAGGGTGGAGACGGGCGCTTTGAGCCGCAGATAGAGGTTGACGGCCGACAGACCACCGCCGAGCCCCTCGACGAACGCGCGCTGCTTGGCTGTTTTGGCGCCGATCTCGCCGTCGCTCGGCAGCAGGCGCTGGAAGGTGAGCGGCGCGCCGACGTCGGAGATGACGATCGGCGCCCGGTAGACAACTTCAATCGGTTCGGCGCCCCGCCGGTCGATCGCTTTCACCCCAACCGCGGCGCCGGCGCTGACGACGATTTCCATCGCTTCCTGACAGACCCGGATCGCGCCGCCGTTCGCCTCGATGCCTTGTTCGAATGTGCGCGCGATGCGCCCGGCTCCGCCGGCCGGGAACCAGCCGCCCCGCAAATAGCTGCCGGCGACGAGGGCGTGAATGGCGAAGGCGCTCTCTTTCGGCGGCACGCCGTAATCGCCCCATTGCGACGCGAGCAGCGCCTTCAGTTGCGGCGAGCGGAACTGGCGCTCGAGTGTGGCCGCCGTCGTCCCAGTCGCCTTTGCGGCCCCGAGGCGGCGCCACTGCCGCAGAAGAAAGGCCAGGGGCGCCGGCATCATCTGCTCCTGGATCCCGGCGACGGACCAGCGGGCGGCGGCGTTGAGGTCGCGGAAATATTGTCGGATCGCGCGGGCTTCCTGGGGAAAGCGCTCGACGAGCCGCTCCTGATAGCGCTTCGGATCGGAAGGAACCGCGAAATTCAGGCCCGGATAGACAAAACGCTCGAAGTCGTCGGGCATACGGTTCCAGCGGAGCGCGCCGCCCGACAGGAAGTCGAGAATCTTGCGCTCGAATGAACCCTCCAGCAGGTTGCCGACGTAGTGCAGGCCGACGTCCCACGACGCGCCGTCGCGGCGAAACACATGCGTCTGGCCGCCCCGCTCCGAATGCTTTTCGAGGACCAACACTTTCTTGCCGGCGACCTTGGCCAAAAGACCGGCCGCCGTCAGCCCGCCGATGCCCGATCCGATGACGATCGCATCCCATTCCGGTTTCATGATGCCCTCAAGCGACGGTTTAACCAATTGACAGTTTAGTACATAAACAGACGGAGTCAAGCGTCTTGTGCGGGCGGCTTCGCCTTGGGCCGTGCGTCCCCCTCTCCCGCGGGGAGAGGGCGGCCACAGGGCGTCGAAAGACACCCGTCTTTCGACGGGCTATGGGACGCCGGGTGAGGGTCAGGCGGCGCGACCTCATTTCATTTGGCTCAGGGATCAAAGCGGGAGTTTGTTTTAGGGCCCGAAAGGAGCAGAACCCCACGTCGTCGTCATGAACCGCCGCACGACGCGCGCGGCGCCCCACTTTCACTGATACTGCTGAGTTTTTCGCGAGGTGGGCTGCGTCAGATTTGCATAAAGTAGTACGTAATCGACATTTTCTTGCAAAAAGCGGAAGGCAGGCTTAGTCTGATCCCAATGCCCGATCGGATCCTCGCGACGTTGACTGCCACAACCTGCGGCTCTTTCGCCCCAACGATGCTTTTGTCGGCGGCCGACGTTCGGATCGAAGGCGGCCATTTGCGAGGCCCTGCGGCCGGAAAGAGGGCGCGGCGAATTTTTTTGGCCCCGGGGTCGCGTATAACCCATTGAAAAGGCTCGTTTCGGACGAGAGAATCCAAGGAATTCCAAACTAATCCAACCGTCCAAAACCCGGGATTCGCGGAGCCCTGATGCAAGGCCGCGTAGACCTGAGGAAATCCAAATGTCTCGCGCGGGAGGGTAGGTTCGCCGCGATGGACAGGCGGCCGGCGCCGCGCTCGGCTACGCCTCGTCCTCGTCCTCTTCCGTGTCGCTGATCCGGTCGACCGCGACGACCCGCTCCTCTTCGGCGGTGTGGAACACGATCACGCCTTGCGTCGCGCGTCCGGCGATCCGGATCCCGGCGACCGGCACGCGAATGAGCTGCCCGCCATCGGTGACCAGCATGATCTCGTCGGAGTTCTCGACCGGGAAGGAGGCGACCAGCGCGCCGTTGCGCTCGTTGACCGCCATCGCGACGATCCCCTTTCCGCCGCGTCCGGTGACCCGGTACTCGTAGGACAAAGTGCGCTTGCCGTAGCCGTTTTCCGACACGGTCAGGATCACCTGCTCCGCGTCCTGCATCGCCGCAAAGCGTTCGGGCGCGAGCGCCGATCCGTTCGCGACGGCGCCTTCGCCGTCGGCCTCCGGCTCGGCCGTCTCGTCCGCCGCCTCGCCCACGAGCGCCCGCCGCTGCTTGAGATAGGCGGCCCGTTCGTCCCCTGTCGCCTCGAAGGCGTTGAGGATCGCGAGCGAGATGACGTGGTCGCCTTTCTCGAGCGCGACGCCGCGCACCCCCATCGAGTCGCGTCCCTTGAACACCCGCACGTCGCCGACCGCGAAACGGATGCACTGGCCGCGCGCGGTCGTCAGCAGCACGTCCTGCCTTTCCGAGCAGATCTGGACATCGACGATCCGCTCGCCCTCGTCGAGCCGCATGGCGAGCTTGCCGGCGCGGTTGACCTGGGCGAAGTCGGAGAGCTTGTTTCGCCTCACCGTGCCGCGCGTCGTGGCGAACATCACGTCGAGGGTTTCCCAGGACGCCTCGTCCTCGGGCAGGGGCATGATGGTGGTGATCCGCTCGCCCTGCTCGAGCGGCAGCAGGTTGACCAGCGCCTTGCCGCGCGCCTGAGGCGCCGCGAGCGGCAGGCGCCAGACCTTCTCCTTGTAGACCTGTCCCGCGGACGAGAAGAACAACACCGGCTGATGGGTCGAGGCGACGAACAGGCGGGCGACGAAATCCTCCTCGCGCGTCGCCATGGCCCCGCGGCCCTTGCCGCCGCGCCGCTGCGCTCGATAGGTCGTGAGCGGCGCGCGCTTGATATAGCCGCCGTGGCTCACCAGCACGACCATGTCCTCGCGCTGGATGAGGTCCTCGTCGTCCATGTCGGCTTCGCTGTCGGTGATCTCCGTGCGGCGCGGCGAAGGGAAGTCGGTCTTTACCTTGACGAACTCGTCGCGGATGATCCCCATCAGGCGCGCGCGCGAGCCGAGGATGTCGAGATAGTCGGCGATCTCGGCCGCGAGCCGGTTCAACGCTTCCGCGATCTCGTCTCGCCCGAGCGCGGTCAGACGGGCGAGCCGCAATTCGAGGATCGCCCGCGCCTGCGCTTCCGACAGGCGGATCGAGCCGTCGGCGTCGAGGGCGTGGCGCGGATCGGCGATGAGCGCGATCAAGGGCGCCATGTCGCGCGCCGGCCAGGACCGCTCCATCAGCGCGATCCGCGCGGCGGCCGAGTTGGGCGACGTGCGAATGAGCCGGATCACCTCGTCGATATTGGCGACCGCGATGGCGAGGCCGACCTGGAGATGGGCGGCGTCGCGCGCCTTGGCGAGCAGGAACTTGGTGCGACGGGTGACGACCTCCTCGCGGAAGTCGAGGAAGGCGCGCAGCATGTCGCTGAGCGTCAGCATTTCCGGCCGGCCGCCGTTCAGCGCGATCATGTTGCAGCCGAAGTTCGACTGCAGGGCGGTGAAGCGCCAGAGCTGGTTGAGGACGACCTCGGCGACCGCGTCGCGCTTGAGCTCGATCACGATCCGCATGCCGTCGCGATCGGACTCGTCGCGAAGATCCGAGATGCCCTCGACGCGCTTCTCGCGCACGAGTTCGGCGATCTTCTCGATCAGCGTCGCCTTGTTGACCTGGTAGGGGATCTCGTGGACGATCAGGGCCTCGCGGTCCTTGCCCTTGCGCAGCTCTTCGACCGAGACCTTGGCGCGCATGATGATCGAGCCGCGTCCGGTCGCGTAGGCCGCGCGAATTCCCGAGCGGCCGAGAATCGTCCCGCCGGTCGGGAAATCGGGGCCGGGCAGATGCTCCATCAGCTCGTCGAGAGAGATGTCGGGCTTCTCCATCATCGCGAGCAGCGCATCGATGGTCTCGCCGAGATTGTGCGGCGGGATGTTGGTCGCCATGCCGACGGCGATGCCGCCCGCGCCATTGACCAGAAGGTTCGGGAAGCGCGCCGGCAGGACGACCGGCTCCTCTTCCTTCTCGTCGTAGTTCGGCTTGAAATCGACCGTGTCCTTGTCGAGGTCTTCGAGCAGGGCCAAAGCGGAACGGTCGAGCCTCGCCTCCGTGTAGCGGGAGGCCGCGGGCGGATCGCCGTCGACCGAGCCGAAATTGCCCTGCCCGTCGATCAAGGGCACGCGCATCGAGAAGTCCTGCGCCATGCGCACGAGGGCGTCGTAAATGGCAAGATCGCCGTGCGGATGGTACTTGCCCATCGTGTCGCCGACGGTGCGCGAGGACTTGTTGTAGGGGCGGTCCGGCGTGAAATTCAGCTCGGACATCGCATAGAGGATGCGGCGATGCACCGGCTTCAGGCCGTCGCGAACGTCGGGCAGGGCGCGGCTGACGATCACGCTCATCGCGTAATCGAGGTAGCTGCGCTTCATTTCGTCGAGGATCGAGACGGGCTTGATGTCGGACGGCTCTTCGGGGCCGGGCCGGTCGTCGCGGGTGTCGCTCAAAGGTTCGCCTCTATTCGGATGGTCGAGGGTCTAACCGATTCCGACCGTCCGCGCCATAGCCGGCCAAGGCAGCTCCAGCTTTCCTGTTCGCCTAGGAAATCAGCTATTTAAGCGCGCCGGCGAACGACCCGGACCTGCCGAACAGGACTGGGCCGTCGGCGCTCGCCGCTCGGCTTCGGGAGCGGCGGATCCTCGCCCCCGGGCGTGGCTGGCCGATGACGGCGTTGACAACGCCTCGCTACGGCCGCCGATGGTCGCCGCTGTCGTGCGCCGCGCGGGAGGGGAGACAGGACCCATGACCATCGCCATCTGGTGCATTCTGATTGCCGCGACCTTGCCCTATGTCGCCTTCGGCTTCGTCAAGGGGCTCGACCCGAACCTGCCGCGCGACCGTGTCGGCGACCTGACCGGTCGGGCGGCGCGGGCCTACGGCGCGCATCTCAACGCGCTCGAGACCTTTCCGTGGTTCGCCGCCGCGGTGATCGTCGCGCACATGATCGGCGGCCCCAGCCGGATCGCCGACGGTCTCGCCGTCGTTTACGTCCTCGTGCGCCTCGGTCACATGGCGGCCTATATCGCGGGCCGCCAGCCGCTGCGATCGGCCGCTTTCAGCCTCGGGCAACTCGCGGCGCTGGCGATTTTCCTCTCGCCGCTCGTCCGGTAAAGAGAAAAGGCCCCTTTCCCGGGGAAAAAAGGAAAGGGGCCATGGTCCGCACGGGCAAATTGGGAACCCGGGCGTAGCGCCCGCCTAAGGGGTGCGGCGGCGCGCCGAAACACGAGCTGCTTCTCCAGCGCGCCAGCAAAGGCGTCGGGCGAGCTTGGCGCCGCCCGCGACGCGGCCCGGTTTTCTGCGCGCCCCGCCATGTGGCGCGTCACCGCAATCGGCGACTGCGGACGCGCCTTATTTCTCGGGGGATTTGCGCTGGATCAATGTGGGCTGTGGCCGCAGCCTTAAGAAGGGCCATCGCGATCGCGAAATGCGACGCGAGGCAGCGGTCCGGGAGCCTCCGCCGTTCCCCCTTGGCTTTCGGGTCGCTGCTTTTGTGCGTTGGCGAACGGGCAAGAGCCGACGCGCCTGAAAGAAGCGATCACGGGGCCGGTGGGAGGAGCCGGGCCCCGTGATCGCTTTCTTGCGTCTCTTTCGAAGCCGCCTCCGCGCCGAAAGCCGGCCGAAGCCGTAGCAATGGCGCTGGTCGGCGCTCCGGCGTCAGCGTCCCCCGGCGACGTCGAGGATCGCCCCCGTGACGTAGGACGCGGCGTCGCTCATCAGCCACAGGGCGGCCTCGGCGACCTCTTCGGGCGTTCCCGGCCTGCCCAGCGGCGTCGAGCGGCCGAGCGTCAGCGCCCGGTCGGGCTCGCCGGTCGCCAAGTGGATTTCCGTTTCGATCAGGCCCGGGCGGACCGCGTTGACCCGCACGCCTTCCGGGCCGAGTTCCTTGGCAAGGCCGATGGTCAGCGTGTCGACGGCGCCCTTCGAGGCGGCGTAGTCGACGTAGGTATTGGGCGCGCCGAGCCGCGAAGCCGTCGAGGAGATCAGCACGATCGAACCGCCGAGGCCGCCGGCCGATTGGGACATCCGCCGCGCCGCCTCGCGCGCGGTGAGAAGAGCCCCGAGCACGTTGACCTCGAGCATCCGGCGCAGGCGCTCACCGCTCATGTCGGCCAGACGCGCGACCGGCGCGGCGACGCCCGCATTGGCGACGACCGCGCTCAAGGGCCCGAGCGCCCTTGTCGCGGCGTCGAACATCGCGACGACGTCGGCTTCGAGCGCGACGTCGCCTCTCAGCGCGACCGCCCGTCCGCCGGCGCCTGGCGATGGCCGCGACGACCTCGTCGGCGGCGTGGGCGTCCGCGCGATAGTTGACGCCGACCGACCAGCCGCCTCGGCCGGCGGCGAGGGCGACGGCGCGGCCGATGCCGCGCGAGCCTCCGGTGACCAGAACGACCTTGGACATGAACCCCTCGCTGCGCCGACGGCGGGAGGCCGCGCGGATTGACGCTCGCGGCCGATTCTCAGGGACTCAGGCGCCAAAACCCGCAACTTTGTCAGTGCCAAGCCGCGCGGCCATGACAAGAACCTCGTCGCGATCCCGGGTCAAGCTCGGCGTCGGGCCTGCCATTTCCAACTCGGTTTCGAGTGTTTTCAAGGAGATGCGGCGCCATTTGCGAGTCTCTGGCAACTGCCTGGCCGAGCGGCCATACCATGAACCTCATCCTGATCCCCGGCTCAGGCCCTGCTTCGATCGCCGGGACGGACGCGGGCGCGAGGGCCGGAAAGGCCAGCTGGCGATAACGGGCGTCGAACCCGCGATAGCGATCGAGCGCCGCGACGACCTTGATCATCGACGGCGCCGCGCGCAGCTCGCCGCGCTCGAGCTGGGAATCGAGCGCGCAAAGCATCTTGCTCAGCCGCGCGACCTGGACGTGGGCGTAGCGGTCGGGGGCGTCGAGTCGCCGTTCGCCGATCGCCCGGTCGATCCACCGCCGCACGCAGGGGGCGCTGACCTTCAGGACCTTGGCGATCTCATGGGGCGTCCAGCCCGAGGCGAAAAAGGCGAAGCAGGCCTCGCGCCGCTCGTTCTCCTTCAGCCGCCGCGCCTTCGCCGCCGCCCGCGCTTTCGCCCCCGCGGATGGCGTGGGCGAAGGCGGAGCGTCGGAAGTCGGAAACTGGGTGTTGGCAAGGTCGTCGGTCAGGGTCTGCCTCTTGGACGAATTATCGGCTCACCGAATAGACACTAGCATATCTGCCGAATTACGTAAAGAAAATGCGCAGCCCGCCCGCGCCGTGGTTGGGACTTTCGCTCGTCCCGAACGAAGGCGCCGGGGTCCGCCTCGACAGCGCGGGGGCATCGTTCGAAAGCCGACACGAACGGCGGCAGGAGTGCGCTCATCGGGCCGCCGGCTGCGACAATTCGTGCTCGGAGACAATGACGTAGCCCGATGTGACATCATACGGCGCCAGACCAGGCTCAAGCGTCACCTGCCTGGCCGGTTGCCATATGACGCTAACGACTGTCCCCCCTTCGGCAGCGATGTGGTCCAGCTGATCCCGAAGTCTCGCTGGCTCATCTCGGACCGTGTAAACGGCGTATTGCTTGCGACCCATGGCGACCCTCCTTCTGGCCCGCCGCGTTGATCGCGTAGCCCTAGGCCATCGACTTTCGCGCCACACGCCACGATGCGCAACTCGCCATCCGGGCGCCTGGCGCCGAAATTCGGATCTCTTTTCGCCGCCGCTGCGCGCAATCCTCTACAGCGCCGCCTCGATGTCGAGGCCCATTTTTTCGGGCTTGTCGGTCGGGGCGTAGCGGCGCACGACGGTGTGGTTTCGGTCGAGCAGGAACTTAGTGAAGTTCCACTTGATCGCTTCGGTCCCGAGGAGGCCCGGCGCTTGGCTTTTCAGCGCGCGGTACAACGGATGCGCACCCTCGCCGTTGACCTCGATCTTGGCGAACATCGGGAAGCTCACGTCGTAGGTCAGCTTGCAGAAGCTGGCGATCTCGTGTTCGTCGCCCGGCTCCTGATGGCCGAACTGGTCGCAGGGAAAGCCGAGCACGGCGAAACCTCGGTTGCGGAACCGCTGGTGGAGCGCCTCGAGCGCCTCGTACTGCGGGGTGAAGGCGCATTTGCTGGCGACATTGACGATCAGCAGCGCCTCGCCGTCGAAAGCGCCGAGCGTTTCGGCCTTGCCGTCGATGGTGGTCAGCAGAATATCGGAAGAAATGGGCATGGAGTTCCACCGTTCGATTCTTCGTGCTCAATATGTAAGGAGTGTCGCGCTGGACCTCAATCGGGAGCGCTGCGGCTAAGGTCGATAGCCGCGGCCCCGCCCAAACGCTAGGCGCCGGTCCATCAGCGTTCGTTCGAGTGGGAAGAAAAAAGTCCGGCGCCGTAGCCGAAGCTCGCGGAGACGCGCTGTTTGGCGGACGCCATGTCCTGCGGCGCCCCGATCGCGCCGGCCGCCCGGAAATTGTCGGCGCGCAGGCGCTCGGCTTCTTCGTCGAACAGGAAGGTCAGAAACACGTACCGGGTTCCCCGCGTGACGGGATCAACCTTGTGCAGAAGCGAACACGAAAACACGATCGCGGATCCCGCCGCCGCTTGGAATGATCTGGGACCGAACTCCGGGAAGGTGATCCCACCCCCGTCAAACTCGTCGTTCAGCGGAATGGATACAGCGAACCTGCGGTGCGCAACCAGATTTCCTGTGTCGTCTCGATGCTGGCCAAAGTGTCCGCCGGACTCGGCGTCGTAACGCGCGACCAGATCTCGCTCGGTTCTCGTGGCGACAAACTGGAACGCCTTCTTGATTGCCGGGCAGACCCTGCGACCGATCCGTTGCCGCACGGCTGCAATCAGCGCGGGATCCGACAGCATGACGTCCCGCCTGTGTTTCCATTCGGCGTCGAGACGCTGGACGGATGTGCGTCCCACATCCTGCATGAAGCCGGTGCTGGCTCCGCCCTCGCGATCGAATGCCTCAATCAGGGCGTTACACAACGCGCCCTCCAGGACATCGGGAAGAATGAGGATCGGGGCGGGCGCCGAGCCGCCAGAAGCCGTCTTGAGCGCCGGCAGCCCTTCCAGGCGGCGAAACGCTTGGTCGCTGTCCGCCAGGGCGCCCACCTTTATGATCGTCTGCATCGGGTCGGCGATCAACCACAGGCCTTGCGGCCCCGCCCCGCAAGCGCGCGCCAGACCGTCGGCTTCCCAGAGAAAGCGAATCCAGGGAAACCGCTGTTCCAATTCGCTGTTCGAGCGGGGGTCGGGGACCGCGGCGAACATATAGGCTTTGCCGCTGTCGACCAGACGCCGACAGGCGCCGAACCGCTGGAGAGTTCGATCGGTTTCAGCGCCGTCGCCGTCGCCGAGGATCGCGATCGTAAAATAACGGCTTTCCGGGCAATCGAACGCCCATTGATGCGGGCCTAGATTTCGGGACCAGAGGCAGTCGCCCGGATGAATGCCGGGACCGGTGACAAACGTGTCCATTCTGGCCAGTCCTTCGCAGAAGCAGCGCTGAAACGGACAGCGCTCCTGCCCCGCGGAAAGACACGACTACTTCAATTCACCCGGACAACCAACCGCCCAGCGGTCCAGCAAGGAGTCCGCGTCTTAAAACGGGATGTCGTCGTCGATCGGGCCGGCCCCACCGCCTGCGCCGCCGGAGGGGATCGCCGGCCGGCGGTCGCCTCCGCCGGCGGAAGGGCGACCGAAGCTTGGGCGCGCGACGCCGTCGTCGGGGAAGCTGTCGCGATCCCCGCCGCCGCCGCGCGAGTCGAGCAGCGTCAGTTCGCCGCGGAAGCGCTGCAGCACCACCTCGGTCGTGTACTTGTCCTGGCCGCTCTGGTCCTGCCACTTGCGGGTCTGCAACTGGCCCTCGAGGTACACCTTGGTGCCCTTCTTGCAGTACTGCTCCGCGATCTTGCCGAGATTGTCGTTGAAGATCACGACGTTGTGCCACTCGGTGCGCTCCTTGCGCTCGCCGCTCTGCTTGTCGCGCCAGGTCTCGGTCGTGGCGACGCGCATGTTCACCACCTGGTCGCCCGAATTGAGCCGCCGCACTTCCGGGTCGGCGCCGAGGTTGCCGATCAGGATCACTTTGTTGACGCTGCCCGCCATGGGGACCTCCTTAACGCTTGTGTCTTTAGGGCGGGGTCGCCGACCTCGCCCGCCGCCCTTGTAGGCGCGGTCGCTGACCGCGCCGCCGCGGTCAGCGACCGCGGCTACAGCCGCCCCTGGCGGCGCGCCGAGCGCGGCTACAAATAGCCCAACGCGCCGGGCGCGACGCGCGGAAACGTCCCGCCGCGCCACTTGTCCACAAACGGTCGCGGCCGCCGCTTGGGAACCCGCGCCTCTGCGCCTACATTAGTCGCCTCGCGGGGTCAGGCGCGCCTTCCCTGCGTTCCGTTTTTGTTCTAGCATCGGCCCAGGGGCCGCGCAAGCGCGATTCCCTGCAGGATGGCAAAGTTTCGATCGAGGATCCATGGCCCGCGCCGACGACAAGCGCAGTTTTCCGACAACGCCCGCGCGCGACGGCGCCGCGGTCGAGCCCCTGTTCGGCGGCCGGGCGATCGTCGTGCGCGGCGCGCGCGAGCACAACCTGAAGAACGTCGATCTGGCCATCCCGCGCGACAGGCTGGTGGTGTTCACCGGCCTCTCCGGCTCGGGCAAGTCGTCGCTGGCCTTCGACACGATCTACGCCGAAGGCCAGCGGCGCTATGTCGAGTCGCTCTCGGCCTACGCCCGCCAGTTCCTCGAGATGATGCAGAAGCCGGACGTCGACCAGATCGACGGCCTGTCGCCCGCCATCGCCATCGAGCAGAAGACGACCTCGAAGAACCCGCGCTCGACCGTCGGCACCGTGACCGAGATCCACGATTACATGCGCCTGCTCTGGGCGCGGGTCGGCATCCCCTATTCGCCGGCGACCGGCCTGCCGATCGAGAGCCAGACGGTGAGCCAGATGGTCGACCGCGTGCTCGCCCTGCCGGAGCGCACGCGGCTCTATCTGCTGGCCCCGGTCGTGCGCGGCCGCAAGGGCGAATACCGCAAGGAGATCGCGGAGTGGATGAAGCGCGGCTTCCAGCGCCTCAAGATCGACGGCCAGTTTTACGAGATCGCCGACGCGCCGGCGCTCGACAAGAAGCTCAAGCACGACGTCGAGGTGGTGGTCGACCGCATTGTCGTGCGCCCCGACATGGCGGCGCGGCTCGCCGAGAGTTTCGAGACGGCGCTGGAGTTGGCGGACGGACTGGCGGTGATCGAATTCGCCGACAAGGCCGAAGGCGAGAGCGAGCCGAAGCGCATCCTCTTCTCCTCGAAGTTCGCCTGTCCGGTCTCAGGCTTCACCATCGCCGAGATCGAGCCGCGATTGTTCTCCTTCAACAACCCGCACGGCGCCTGCCCGGTCTGCGGCGGGCTTGGCTCGGAGCTGCGCGTCGATCCGTCGCTGGTCGTCCCGGACCCGAAGCTGACGCTGAAGCGCGGCGCGATCGCCCCCTGGGCGAAGTCGAGCTCGCCCTATTACCTTCAGACCCTCGACGCGCTCGGCAAACACTACAAGTTCCGGCTCGATCGGCCCTGGAGCGAGCTGCCCGAAGCGGCGCGCCACGCCATCCTCTACGGCTCGGGGGCCGAGGAGATCCGCTTCGCCTACGACGACGGCCTGCGCGCGTACGAGGTGAGAAAGCCGTTCGAGGGCGTCGTCTCCAACCTCGACCGGCGCTACAAGGAGACGGAGAGCGAGTGGTCGCGCGAAGAGATCCAGCGCTACATGAGCGCGACGCCGTGCGAGGCCTGTCACGGCTTCCGCCTCAAGCCCGAGGCGCTGGCGGTCAAGATCGACGGCCAGCACATCGGCGAAGTGAGCCTGCTCTCGGTCAAGGCGGCGGTCGGCTGGGCCGAAGGGCTGCCGCAAAAGCTCGACGCCAAGCGCAACGAGATCGCCCATCGCATCCTGAAGGAGATCGTCGACCGCCTCGTCTTCCTGCGCGACGTCGGGCTCGACTATCTGACGCTGGCGCGCTCGTCCGGCACGCTGTCGGGCGGCGAAAGCCAGCGCATCCGCCTCGCCTCGCAGATCGGGTCCGGCCTCACCGGCGTCCTCTATGTGCTGGACGAGCCGTCGATCGGCCTGCACCAGCGCGACAATGCGCGGCTGCTCGACACCCTGCGAAGGCTCAGGAATCTCGGCAACACGGTGATCGTGGTCGAGCACGACGAGGACGCGATCTGGGCCGCCGATTACGTGGTCGACGTCGGCCCGGGCGCGGGCGTGCATGGCGGAGAGATCGTCGCCAAGGGGACGCCGCAAGACGTCGCCGCCAACCCCAATTCGCTGACCGGCCACTATCTGTCGGGCGAGCGGACGGTGACGATCCCGGCCAAGCGCCGCGCCCCGGCGCCGGGCAAGGCGCTGAAAATCGTCGGGGCGCGCGGCAACAACCTCAAAAACGTCACGGTCGAGGCGCCGCTTGGGCTCTTCACCTGCGTGACCGGCGTCTCGGGCGGCGGCAAGTCGACGCTGGTCATCGATACGCTCTACAAGGCCGCGGCGCGCCATCTGAACGGGGCCAGCGACCCGCCTGCGCCGCACGAGCGGATCGAGGGGCTCGAGGCGATCGACAAGGTGATCGATATCGACCAGTCGCCGATCGGCCGCACGCCACGCTCGAACCCCGCCACCTACACGGGGGCATTCACCCCTATCCGCGACTGGTTCGCCGGCCTTCCGGAGGCCAAGGCGCGCGGCTATCTGCCGGGGCGCTTCTCGTTCAACGTCAAGGGCGGGCGATGCGAGGCCTGCCAGGGCGACGGCGTGATCAAGATCGAGATGCACTTTCTGCCCGACGTCTACGTTACCTGCGACGTGTGCAAGGGCAAGCGCTACGACCGCGAGACGCTGGAGGTGCGCTACCGCGACAAGTCGATCGCCGACGTGCTCGACATGACGGTCGAGGAGGCGGCGGACCTGTTCAAGGCGGTGCCCTCCATTCGCGACAAGATGGAGACCTTGAAGCGCGTGGGCCTTGCTTACGTCAAGGTCGGCCAGCAGGCGACCACGCTGTCGGGGGGCGAAGCGCAGAGGGTGAAGCTCGCCAAGGAGCTGGCGCGCCGCTCGACCGGCCGCACGCTTTACATCCTCGACGAGCCCACGACGGGCCTGCACTTCCACGACGTGGCGCAACTGCTCGACGTGCTGCACGAGCTGGTCGACCAAGGCAACACCATGATCGTCATCGAGCACAATCTGGAGGTCGTGAAGACCGCTGACTGGATCATCGACATGGGGCCCGAGGGCGGCGACGGGGGCGGCGAGGTGGTGGCGCAGGGCACGCCCGAGCAGATCGCCCGCAATCCGCGCAGCTACACCGGCCAGTACCTTAAGCCGGTGCTGGCGCGGAAGGGGGCGAAGGCGCGGCAGAGCGCGGCGGAGTAGGCAATCGCGGCGAACCCTCACGGCAGAGCCCGTCGAAAGACGGGCGTCCTTTCAGACGCGCTCCGGGGAGAGGGGCTAGGGGCCTTCCGAGAAACGCTGGCCGAGCCAACGCCGGCCGGCGCGTTCGGCCCAATAGCCGAGCGCGGCGCCTGCGAGCGCCGCCGGGATCAGGATCCACGGCGACGACGAGAATAGCCAGCAGAGCCCCGCCGCGACGGCGGCGGCGGCCAATGCGACCCAGGTCGTGAATTCGCCCGATCCCGACATGTCCCCGCCAACGGCCCTCGCTCGACCCGCGCGCCCGACGAGGCGCCGAACGATCGGCGCGAGAGGACGGGGCGGCCGCTCCTTATGACACGCCGGCCGCGCAGCGGGTAGCGCATCTGCGCCGCGGGAGAAGCGCCGGTCGGCGCCTATGGCGTTGCCGGCAATCCATCAAGGGAGAGTTCAAAGGAACACCGCGTGATCGCCAGGCTTCGTGCGACGGCCTGGAAGGCGACGACGGTGGGGCCGAGGCCGTTGCGGCGGGGAACGCCCGCCATTGTCATTCCTCTCGATTTGGATATCCCATTGACATATCCTCTCGCCCTCGTCAAAGTTGAGCTGAATTGGAGCGCGCCCATGGCTCGCACAAGGCTTTTTCGATCCAACCGCTCCCAGGCCGTTCGCCTGCCGAAGGACGTCGCATTCCCGGAGAGTGTCCGCGATGTGACGATCCTTCGCGAAGGCGTGCGCCGCGTGATCGTCCCCGCCAATTCGATGTGGGACGACTTCTTCGACGCGCCGGGGATTGATCTGCCTCTGCGCGAGCAGCCACGAGCCCAGGAGCGCGATCCGCTCTGATGCTGCGTTTCCTGCTCGACACGAACCTATGCATCCGGGTCTTGAGAGACCGGTCGCCGTCCCTGCGGGATCGTTTCAACCGTGACGCGGACGGGCTGGCGATCTCGACCATTGTGCTGACTGAATTGCTGCATGGAGCCGCGAAGTCGGCGCGCCCAGAGCACAATCGTCGGGAGATCGAGAACTTCGCGGCGAGGTTTGAAGTCCTGCCGTTCGACGCCGCGGCGGCCGATCACGCGGCGGATATTCGGGCATCGCTCGAGCGACAGGGACGCTCAATCGGCGGTTATGACGTCCTGATCGCCGGCCACGCCCGAAGCCGTGGCCTTATCGTTGTGACCGGCAACCGAGGCGAGTTCGATCGCGTCGACGGCTTGCGCTGCGAGGATTGGAGTTGATCCGGCCTCCGTTCTACGCCGCCTTCCTCCTCGCCATCTCGGCCCGGAACAGGGGAACCTCCTCGGCCAGCGCGGCGGCGACGCTTGGGCGCGCGCGCAACCGCTCGAGATAGGCTCTCACGTTCGGATACGACGCGAGGTCGATTTCCGGCGTCGCCTGGGTCCAGTTCAGCACGGTCGCGAGATAGGCGTCGGCGACGCTGAAGCGGTCGAGAAGAAACTCCCGGCCCGCGAGCCTGTCGTCGAGATAGGCGAGGCGTGAGCCGTATTTGGCGAGCGCCCAGGCTTTGACCTCTGGCGGCGTGTCGCGGCCGAGCAGCGGAATCATCAGGCCCTTGTGCAGTTCCGTGCCGACAAAGCTCAGCCATTGGCGAAGCTTCGCCCGCCCCACGGGGTCGGACTCGGGCGGCGCGAGGGCCGCCGAAGGGTACGCGTCGGCGATGTAGTTCAGGATGGCGGCGTTCTCGGTCAGGACGGTTCCGTCGTCGAGCCGCAGCGCCGGCACGTAGCCGAGCGGGTTGACGGCGCGATAGTCTTCGCCGCTGGCGATGAGGCGCTTCGTCAGCGGATCGACCTCGATCAATGTGACCTCCGCGCCGGCCTCGGCGAGCGCAATTCGGCCCGACATCGAGCAGGCGAGCGGGGAAAAGAACAGCTCCATGGGATCCTCCTTTGCTATTTATGTACTCTTTCGCATAGAATACTCGCCGTCAAGGGTTTTCATTCGAAATGGTACAAAAATCAGCGCCCCCGCAAGTCGCCGCAGTTCGGCCCGAGCCGCAGCGTCGGCGTGGCCGTCCCCGCGCTTTCGAACCCGATGCGGTTCTTGCCCAGGCGATGGACGTCTTCTGGAAAGAGGGCTTCGCTGCGACGTCTCTCGACGAGCTCAGCGCAGCGACCGGCCTCAACCGACCGAGCCTCTACGGCGCCTTCGGCGACAAGCGCGCGCTCTACGTCCAGGCCTATCGCCGCTATCGCGAGCATGTGCGGGAGACGTTCGTCCCGCTCTTAGCTGAAAGGGCGCCGCTCGCGGAAAAGCTCCGCCGCATTTTTCTCGCCGCGCTCGATCTCTATCTCAGCGGCGAAACGGGCCCGCGCGGATGTTTCACCGTGCTCAGCGCGTCTTCCGACGCGATCGCCGACCCGGAGATCCGGTCGATGGTCGGCGAGGCGATCGACAACAGCGACCGCGCCTTCGAGCGACTGTTCACCAATGCGCGCGAACTCGGCGAACTTCCGGCTGACGCCGATCCGCAACGCCTCGCCCGCATGGCCACGGCGACCACCCACACGCTTTCCATCCGCGCTCGCGCCCGCACGCCCCGAGCGGCGATCGAGCCGATCGTCGAGGACGCCGTCGTGACGATCTGCGGCCGGCCGCCGGATCTCAACGTGCTGCCGGGCGTTGCGAAATAGAAGGCGCTGGTTCGGCCGGCGACGCCTGCGCTCTGAGCCTGTGGGCGCCTGTCGGAGGCCGCATGCGGGGCGCCGGCGCGACCAAGATCGCCTCAAATGATCGGGCGTCCAAGGCTCAAGCCGCGTCGTGCAGCGCCTTGGCGATGGCTTCCGGCATGCGAGCGATGACCCGCAGGTAGCTCTGCGTCGCGGCGTCCGGCGCCCGGCGGCCCTGCTCCCAATCGCGCAACGACGCGGCCGGAATGCCGTATTGCGCGGCGAAGGCGGCCTGCGACAAGCCGGCGGCCGCGCGCGCCCGGCGCGCCAGCATGGCCCCATATCCCCGGTCGAATTCCTCGTCGGTCAGCGGCGCGTCGGCATCCGGTTCACCGCGGGGTCTCATGATATCGTCGCGTTTCGCGGTCATTGGCCTTCCTCACGCTGATGATACGGCGCGTCTCGCCGCGCATGGTGAACACGCAAACCCAGATCCGGTTCTCGACAGGCGAGCGGAACGCTCGTCGTCCGCTGCGCGCCGCCACATAGTCGGCGCGGCTCGCTCATCGTCCAAGCAAGTCGCCGGACTTGGCGCCGCGTTCCGAGGGTAACGGGCATGGTATGCAGCTGGCGGTGAGCCCCCTGGTCGGGGTTGCTCCCAATCGCTCCGATCTCCCAATTCAATTGGCTGACGGGGCGGCCGCACATGCTGCCGCCCCGAGCGCTGATCCTACGCCGCGGTCTTCGATCCAAGCACATCGACCGGTTCGATAGACGGTGGTGAGGAGAACAATTCCGGCGCCTTGGCCATCAACGCCTGTGCGATTGGACCGGTGAGATGCTTCTGGCGTCCGTCCTCATTGTTGAAGGTGTCGAACACCCCGAACGTGGTGGGCGAGAGCCTGAGCGCGTACCAGTTGATCGTGGTCGGTTCCTGCCTGGCCATGTCGAGGGCCGTTTCGAGAAGCTTCGCCACCGCATCTTCCTTGCCGGGTTTGGCCTCGAAGCGGGCGAAGATAGCGAGCTTGACCATTGGGGTTCTCCTGATGGCGCCTCGCGGGGAGGAGCGATGCGCCCGCCATAGCTAGTCGCGCCAGCGCATTCGGCCTATTGTCAAGAACGACATCTTTGATATCGATTGCGTCATGAAGATCGACGTGCTTGCGCTCAACGGCGCGTTCGACACCGGCTTGGCTGCGGTGCTCGACGCCTTCGCCACGGCCAACGAACTCGCGCTCGCCCAGGGGCTTGCCTCTGTCGCATTTGATGTGAGCGTTGTCGCCGTTGGCCGCCGAATTCGCACCAAGCAGGGCTTCACGCTCAAAGCCTTGTCTGCCCGCGGCCGCACGCCGCCCGATTGGGTGGTCGTCCCGGCGATCGGCGAGAAGGCGACCGAGCCGTTGGCCGCTGCGCTCGCGACGCCGGAGGCGCGCGCCGCTGCCGATATTTTGCAAGGTTGGGCCGACCAGGGGGCGCAGGTGGCGGCCGCATGCATCGGCACTTTCGTCGCCGCTGAATCCGGCGTGCTCGACAACGAAACCGCAACGACGACCTGGTGGCTCGCGCCGTATTTCCGACAGCGCTATCCGCGAGTTCGGCTCGATGACGGACGAATGCTCGTTCGCTCGGGACGCGTGCTCACCGCCGGCGCGGCGCTCAGCCATATGGACATGGCGTTGTGGCTAATCCGCCAGGCGAGTCCGCTCCTGGCGGAGACAACCGCGCGCTACCTGATCGTGGACTCGCGACCGACCCAGTCCGCTTACGCCATGAGCGACCATCTCGCGCACGCCGATCCGATCGTCCAGCGATTCGAGCGCTGGGCGCGTAACAGCCTCGCCAATGGCTTCTCTCTTGACGAGGCCGCGCACGTCATTGGAGCGAGCAAGCGGACACTGGCGCGCCGCATCAACGATGTGCTCGGCAAAAGCCCGCTGTCGTACTTCCAGGATCTGCGCGTCGAGCGCGCGGTGCACCTTCTGCGGACTTCCAGCGATGACGTGGAGAAGATCGCTGCAGCCGTTGGCTACGAGGATGGCGTGACGCTTCGCAACCTGCTCAGACGCAAGCTCGGCCGGGGCGTGCGCCAGATTCGCTCGGAGCGAGCTGCGGGTTAGCTCGCTGGCCTGCGGGGAGGGAGGCGCGCCGTCGCACGCACGATCGGCGAACGACGGGACGCGCGATGAAAGGGCGGGTTTCCGTTAGGCCGCCTTCCTCCTCGCCATCTCGGCCCGGAACAGGAGAACCTCCTATCGGCGCTCGTCCAGAAAGAGCCAAAGCACCGCCCGACGGGTCGCGATAATGAGCGTGCTTCTTCGCCTTCTACGCCGCCAACTCGACCTCCGCCCAAATCTTCGCTCCATGAAGCTTCTCCGTCCGTGCGAGATCGTACTGGCTTTGCAAATTGAGCCAGAAAGCGGCGCTCGGCCCGAGATATCGGCTGAGGCGGAGCGCCGTGTCGGGCGAGACGCCACGCTTGCCGTTGAGGATTTCCGTCAGGCGGTTGGCGGGAACGCGCAGCTTCAGGGCGAGCGCGTTGGCTGCCAGGCCACGCGCGGCCAGTTCCTCTTGCAACACCTCGCCCGGATGAACAGGCTCCAACGCGAAGCCGTCGGGGGGCGCAAGGAACACCTCGTTTTCAGTCATTGCCTTGGCCTCTCATGATAATCGACGATTTCGACCTCGAACGCGTCGCCATCGTCGAAGCGGAACACGATGCGCCACGGACCATTGATGCGGATCGCCCAAAAGCCCGACCGATCGCCGCTCAGCTTGTGCAGGCCAACGCTGCGCAAGCGCGTGAGATCGTCGAGTTTCCGCGCCACATTCAGGGCCGACAAGCGCCGTCGCGCGAGACTTTCATCGAGACCCGAAAATTTGGACTTCCCTGACTCGAGAAACTGCAGCGTCGCCACACCCCTGACGGACAGTATCATACGGAGAACATAATATGGGTGACGGAGGCTGGCAATTCCAATTCCAACTCTTGCGCCACCGGACGCCAATTCGCGAACGCACTGGCATCGCTTCCCGTCTCACTCCGGCAACGCCTCGAACGGATTGATCACCCGTTCGCAGATCGCCTCGAAGTCGCGCACATTTCTCGTGAGCAGCGCGAGTTCGTTCGCCTTGGCGGTGGCCGCGATCGCGATGTCGGCGAAACCGGGGGCGCGCCCTTTCGCTATCGCGAGGTCCGATAGCGCGCCGGCGATGGTTGCGGCCTTGAGATCGAGCGGCAGGATCCGGTCGCTATAGAGATGCTCGACCGCATCCCACCAGGAGGCGAGCGCCTCGGCCTTGCGCTTCGCGCCTTCACACGCCGCCTTGGCGATGCCGGCGCGGATCTCGGCCGCCGTGACGACCGAGACGAGCAGATCGTCCGACCGGCGATCCAGCCAGTCGATCAGCTCCGCCGGCCGCTCGGCCTTGGTCGGCGCGAGCGCCGAGATGACGTTCGTGTCGACCAAAAACCTCACAGACCGGCGTCGCGCAGCGGCGACCCCTGACGTTCCGCGAGGTCCGCCTCTTCAAGGGGCGCCGCAGCCAGAAGGCGGCCGAAGCTTGGAACGTTCGACAGTCGCCGCCAAGTTTCCCAGGAGACGACCACCGCCTCCTTGTGGCCGTGGCGGGTGATCACGAATTCCTCGCCGCGAACCGCGTCGTTGACGACCGCGGACAGCCGCGCCTTGGCGTCTTTCAGCTGGATTTCGCGCATGGATCGCCCCATATATATGACCAAAGTAGTCATATAGATCCTTTGAGGCCATATGTCCAGTTTCGCGATAAGCTGGCGCGCGCGCCGACCTCGACGGCGGCGCAGAGGAGGGCAGCCCATGATCATCGCCACCACGGAAAACATCGCCGGCCATCGGACCGTCCAGACGCTCGGCCAGTGTTTCGGCGTCGTGGTCCGCAGCCGGGGCCTCGGCGGCAATGTGCTGGCCGGACTGCGCACGATCGTGGGCGGCGAGATCCCGGAATACACCCAGCTTCTCGAGGAGGCGCGCCGCCACGCCCTCGACCGGCTGGTGCAGAACGCGACCGCCATGGGGGCGAACGCCGTCCTGATGATGCGCTACGACAGCGCCGAGATCGGCAATACGATGAGCGAGATCGTCGCCTACGGCACGGCCGCCGTGATCGAACGCGCGCCGTGACCGGTGTGTTCGCCTTCGTCCTGTGGGTCGCCCTCCCGTTCGCGCTGGTCGTGATCTGGCTTCTGTTTCGCTCGGGCGGGTACAAGCGGCGTCCGCTGGACGCGCCGCCGGGAAGGGACTGGACGCTCACCGGCGAACGCTTTGTCGATCCGAAGTCGGGAGAACTCGTTGAAGTCTGGTTCTGCGCCCGGACGGGCGAGCGAGCCTACGTGCGGGCGCGGGGTGGCCCGGCGGCTTAGGCTCCGCCCTCGCTGGCCGCCCTTAGGCGATTTCGCCGTCTTATTCTTTTCGCCGCAAAGCGGTAACGTTGAACCCCAACTTTGAGGAGGAACGGTCCATGAGTGCAGCGCCGATCGGGAAATTCGTCTGGTACGAATACATGGGGACTGACGTCGACGCGGCGGTCGATTTTTACGCCCATGTCGTCGGCTGGAGGTCGCGCGACGGCGGCAGGCCCGACTTCCGTTACGAGCTCGTCCTGGCGAGCGGCCACCCGGTCGGCGGCGTGATGGCGATTCCGGCCGACGCCAAAGCGATGGGCGCGCGGCCCTGCTGGCTCGCCTACATTTGGGTCGAGAACGTCGACCTCGCCCTGCCGAAACTGATGGAGGCGGGCGGCAAGGTGTTCAAGGCGCCCTCCGACATTCCGGGAATCGGCCGCTTCGCCGTGGTCGCTGACCCCTACGGCGGGACCTTCATGCTGTTTCGCGACGCGGGCGGCAATCCCCCTCCGCCGCCGGCGCCCGGAACGCCGGGAACGGTCGGCTGGCACGAGCTGCACTGCGACGACGGGGCCAAGGCGCTCGACTTTTACTGCCGCTTCTTCGGCTGGTCGAAGACCAGCGAGTTCGACATGGGGCCGATGGGCGTCTATCGGATGTTCAAGACCGGTTCCGGCGAGGAGGGCGGGATCATGACTCGCACGCCGCAGACGCCGGCGTCGTTCTGGCTCTACTACGTCAACGTCGACGCGCTCGACCCGGCGGTCGAGCGGATCAAGGCCAAGGGCGGTGAGATCGCCAACGGGCCGATGGAGGTGCCGGGCGGACAGTGGATCGTCCAGGCGCTCGACCCCCAGGGCGCGCTGTTCGCCCTGGTCGCGCCGAAGCGCTGAGCGAGGCGACGCATGGAGCCGGCCGCGGCGACGCGCGCCGGCGCCAGCGCCGGCCATAGGGTTCGCCTCCGCTTCCTCCGCGAGTCGTGACCGAACAGTCGCGAACGGAGATCGGCGCTTTTTTGCTTGCGTTGATACCGACCGGTTGGTATGCAGGAGTTATGAGCGTTCGAGAGCAAAAACTGGCCGGGCGGGAGCAAGAGGGGTCGGCCAAGAGCGCCGCAGCCGAGGCGTCCGTTGCCAAGCTCCTAGACGCCGCCGTCCACGTCATCCGCGCAAAGGGCTATTCGGCGGCGCGCGTCGAGGACATCTGCGCCGAGGCTGGCCTGACAAAGGGCGCCTTCTTCCATCACTTCGCCAGCAAGGAGGCTTGCGCCGTGGCGGCGGCGGCGCATTTCGCCGCCAACGCCGACGCGATCTTCGACGCCGCGCCTTACGCCGGGCTTCCCGATCCGCGGGCGCGCGCGCTCGGCTATGTCGAGTTCCGCAAGTCGATTCTGGCGGGAGAATTGCCCCAGTTCACCTGCCTGCTCGGCACGATGGTTCAGGAGGCCTACGACACCCACCCCGTCATCCGGCAGGCCTGCGACCGTTACATCGGCGAGCATGCGGCGCGGCTCGAGGCCGATCTCGCTCAGGCCAAGGCTCTCCACACGCCGGAGGCGGACTGGAACCCGAAGACCGCCGCGCTTTTTTCCCAGGCGGTGCTGCAAGGCGCTTTCATCCTCGCCAAGGCGAGCCACGGGCCGAAGGTCGCAGCCGACTGCCTCGACCACCTGAAACGCTACTTCGAGACGCTGCTGCCCGAAGGCGCGGCGCAGGAGGAGAGGAAACCATGAGCGAACAAAAGATCACGCCCTGTCTCTGGTTCAATTTCAACGCCGAGGAGGCCGTCGCGCACTACCTTTCGATATTTGCGGGCGGCCGAGTTCACGCGACGGCGCGCTATGGCGACGCCGGACCCGGTCCCAAAGGCGCCGTGATGACGATGGCGTTCGAGATCGAGGGCCAAAAGTTCCTCGCGCTCAACGGCGGACCGCAGTTCTCGTTCACGCCGGCGATCTCTTTGACCGTCGGTTGCGACACGCAGGACGAGGTCGACCGCTTATGGGAGCGCCTCTGCGACGGCGGCGAGCCCGGCCAGTGCGGCTGGCTGACCGACAAGTTCGGCGTGAGCTGGCAGATCGTGCCGCGCCTCATTCCGCAGATCGTCGAGAAGGGAGACACCGCAGGCCTCGAGCGCGTGATGAGCGCGGTCATGTCGATGAAGAAGCTCGACATCGCTGCGTTGCAGAGGGCCGCCGAGGGCGAGTGAGCGCGTTGGTCGAAACGACAAGCTGATGGTCCTTGGAGGCCCACATGGGAGCCGGTTCCTTGTCATCGTCCCGGCCGCACATCTACGCCGGCGTCGCCGAGTTGGCCCAGGCGTTTCGCGAGCGGCGCGCCTCTCCCATCGAGACTCTCGCGGCCTGTCTCCAGCGCATCGAAAGTCTGGGTCGGGACCTCAACGCCTTCATCACGCTCGACAGCGCAGGCGCAAAGCAAGCCGCCGAGCGGGCGGCGAGGGAAATGGAGCGCGGCGAGCACAGAGGGCTGCTCCACGGAATCCCTGTGGCCGTCAAGGACTTCTTCGACACGGCGGGCATCCGGACGACCGCGGCGTCGGAGCGCTTCAGGACTCGGATTCCGGCCGCCGACGCGTCGGCGGTCGCGCGCCTGAAAGCGGCGGGCGCGGTGATCGTCGGGAAGACGAACATGCACGACCTCGGCATGGGCACATCCGGGCTCGAGAGCGCGTTCGGCCCGGTGCGAAACCCATGCAATGCTGAATACGTCGCGGGAGGCTCGTCGAGCGGCTCCGCGGCTGCGGTCGCGAGCGCAATGTGCTGCGCAACGCTCGACACCGACGCCATCGGCTCGTGCCGCCTGCCCGCGGCTTGTTGCGGAGTTGTCGGCTTCAAAGGCACGTTTGGTCTCATCGACATGAGCGGCATCCTCGGCGACGCCCCGCCGCCGAGCGAGGATATCCGCTGGCTGTCCCATGCTGGCGTGACGGCGCGAAAGGTCGAGGACGCTGCGATCCTGCTCGATGTTCTCGCGGACAGGACGCGTACGCCGCCCGGCTTCTCCTATACCGACCGCCTCGGCGACGAAGTGAATCTGCGCGTCGGCGTCGCCGACAATTTCGCGGCCGATGAGACCGTGATCGGCGCCTTCGAGCGCGCCGTCGGGACGATCCGCGAGCTCGGGTTCGCGACCAAGCGGGCGGCGGCGCCGCTCACGGACTTCGGCAAGGGCGTCGACGCCGTTGAGAGCGATCGAAGAACGATTGCCGAGCGGGCCTTTGCGGACATCGATCTCATGATGCTGCCGACGGCGCCGCATCCGACGCCTCGCGTCGTCGAGGCGATCGACAATCCGCTTGCGCTTTCGGCGGAGCTGACGATGTTTGCGAATTATTTCGGCCTGCCGGCGATCAGCGTCCCCTGCGGCTTCGACACACGAGGGCTCCCGCTCGGCCTTCAAATCGTCGGCAAGCCTGGAGACGATCGTTCCGTACTTCAGGTTGCTTATCGCTATCAGAACACGACGAGGTTCGCCGAGCGCCGTCCGCGTCCGTAAATCGCCGACGCGAAGTCGCTTGGCCTTGCGGCCGAATGAGGGAGAACGCCATGAGACCAAAGGGCGGCGAGCGCGTTCGCCGCCCTTAAGATCGTTTCCCTCAGGAATGCTGCTGGTCGTTCCCATTCAGCTGGAGGCCCGATATGAAGATCTACTGGTTTGAAGCTCAGGCGCCACGCCGCGTGCTGGCGCTCGTCAAGCACCTCTGCGTGGACGCCGACCTTATCGAGGTCGATATGATGGCGGGCGGCCTCAGAACGCCCGAATACGTCCGACTCAATCCAAACATGAAGGCGCCGACGCTCGTCGACGGCGACTTTGTGCTTTGGGAGTCCTCTGCGATCATGGCGTATATTTGCGTAAAAGCCGGCTCGGACATGTGGCCGGCCGGCGAGCCCGCCGAGCAGGTCGAGGTTCTGCGCTGGCTGTCGTGGAACGACCAGCATTGGGGGCCAGCGGTCGGGTCCTTCTACTTCGAACATATCGTAAAGGGGACGTTCGGGCTGGGCGACCCCGACCGCGCGTCGCTGCGAGAGAAGGTCGCCAATCTTCAGCGGTACGCCAAGGTGCTCGACGGACATCTCGCGAACCGATTGCACCCGGCTTGCGGACGTCTGACGATCGCGGATTTTCAGCTGGCGTCGATGGCGACCTATTGGCGCCGATCGGAGATGCCGCTCGACCCCTTTGAGAACATCGTCCGGTGGCTTGACGAGCTCGACAAGCTTCCGGCCTGGGCCAATCCTTGGCCGAGGGCGCCGGCGTTGAGAGAGGTCGCATGACCGCCCGGGCGCCCAAAACCTCATTCTTTCTCGCCCGCATGAGGAGATAAGCGGATGCGCGTGATGGTGATCGTCAAGGCGACCACGGACTCGGAAGCCGGCAAGTTGCCGAGCGCCCAATTGATGGCGGACATGGGCGCGTTCAACCAGCAGCTGATCGCGGCCGGAATCATGACCGACGGCGGCGGCCTCAAGCCGACCAGCCAAGGCGCGAGGGTCGCCTTTTCTGGGACTGATCGCACGGTGTCCAAAGGTCCGTTCGGCAATGTCGAGGACCTCGTCGCCGGCTATTGGATCTGGAAGGTGAAGGATCTCGATGAGGCGGTCGCGTGGGTCGAGCGCTGCCCCAATCCGATGCCGGGCCCTCCATCGTCGAAATCCGCCCGCTCTACGAGATGGAGGACTTCGCCTGACGACAGCGGCGGTGTAGCCTTCCGCCGTCGTTCACTGCGGAGGCGCGTCGTCGCATGAGCCTGAGCAAGCGGAAACTCGGCAAGCAGGGCCTCGAGGTCTCGGCGATCGGGCTCGGCTGCATGGGCATGAGCCAGTCCTACGGTCCGGCGGACGACAAGGAGTTGATCGCAACGCTGCATCGCGCCATCGATCTCGGCTGCACGTTTTTCGACACGGCCGAGGTCTATGGGCCGTTCACCAATGAGGCCCTCATCGGCCGCGCGCTCGCGGGTCGGCGCGATCGCGTGACTATCGCCACCAAATTCGGGTTCAGGATCGAGAACGGCCGCCAGGTCGGCGCTGAACGCGACAGCCGTCCGAAATCGATCCGCGCAGCGGTCGAGGGGTCGCTCAGCCGCCTCGCGACCGACCGCATCGACCTTCTCTACCAGCACCGCGTCGATCCCGCGGTTCCGATCGAGGACGTCGCCGGCACGGTCGGCGATCTCGTTCGCGAAGGCAAGGCGCTCTACTTCGGCCTGTCGGAGGCGGGCGTCGCCAACATCCGCCGGGCGCATGCCGAACATCCGGTCTCGGCGCTGCAAAGCGAGTATTCGCTGTGGGAGCGCAACCTGGAGGCGGACGTGATGCCGGTTTTGCGCGAGCTCGGGATCGGCCTCGTGCCTTTCTCGCCGCTCGGGCGCGGATTTCTCACCGGCGCCGTGAAACGGGCCGAGGACTACCCCGAGGACGACTATCGCCGTGACGATCCGCGCTACCAGGGCGCGGCCTTCGACGCCAATATGAAGGCGGCCGCAATCGTGCGCGAGATCGCCGCCGCCAAAGGCGCCGCGCCCGGCCAGATCGCCCTCGCCTGGCTCCTCGCCAAGGGCGATGACATCGTGCCGATTCCGGGCACGAAACGGCGAACCTACCTCGAAGAGAACATCGCCGCCGCGTCTGTCGCGCTCGGCCCGGACGAGATTGCGACGCTCGATGACGCGCTCGGCCCGGGCAAGGTCGCCGGTCCGCGCTACCCGGACTGGATCATGTCGACGATCGATCGCTGACCCGCGATTTGCGTCATAAATCTGTCGCTAGACGGCCTCGACTCTTGCCATCGCGGCTTCGACGGCTAGCATGAAGGGAAAAAACTCACGCTCGCGCGGCATCTGCTGAAGCGCTCGGACGGCGTCGGTCGGCAGGCTGGAGATTTTATGAGTAAGGTTCCGACAACGGCGGCGTTCGTCAGTCAGAAGGGCGGCGTCGGCAAGAGCACGCTCGCGCGCGTGCTGGCGGTGGGGGCGATCCATAGGGGGCGCAAGACGCTGCTGGCCGATTTCGATCTCGATCAGCTCACCTGCGTCGAATGGAGCGCCGCGCGGCTCAGGGCCAGCATCGAGCCGGAGATCGACACCCGCGCCTTCAAGAGCCTGAAAAAGCTGCGCAAGGACGATGGCGTGGTCGACTTCATCGTCGCCGACACCCGCGGCCTTGCCGACGACCTTTCCACCGAGATCGCCGAGGATTCGGATGTCGTCTTTCTGCCGACCGGGGTGTCGCAGGACGATCTGCGGCCGACGTTCACTCTGGCGCGCAGGCTGGCGCGTCGGGGCGCCGAAGGGCGGCTCGTCCTGGTGCTGTCGAAGGTCGGACGGTCGGAGACCCAGTTCGCCAAGGCGGTCGAGGCGATCGAGGACGCGGGCTTCGAACTCCTGTCCGAGCATTGGCCGCAGCGCGACGGCTTCCAGAGCGATCTCGACGCCGGCCGAGCCGGTCGCGAGGCGCGCAACCCCCATCTTCGCGAGATCGCCGAGCGGATGGAGGAGGCGCTCTGGACGCGCACGTTGAAAGCGAAGCCGAGAGGGTGACGGATCTCGTCTGCCCAGTACGCGACTTAGCTGTTGAGGCGGGGTGCTAATAAATACAGAATGTATTCGTTAGATCTATCTTGATGCATGTCTTGATCGACCTGACTTAAGCGGCGTCGGTCCCTCGTAGGGATTAGCCTTTTGTTGTCGCATCGTCCGAGATGCGATAGGCTCGAGGGGTCTGATGGAGCGCGCAGTTGGGGTGACTTTGCTAGGCTGAGGTTAGCGTATTGACGGAGTCGGAAGGTTTAAAATAAGGACGTAGCGATGGGTCCTGATCTTATGGTCATTCTGGCCGCACCTCTCGTGAACAAGATCTTCACAACAATCGTGGATAGTCGGGCGCTGTCTTTTAAGGCACTGCGTGATTTGATACGAACTCAAGGCCAACCGACGGGATTGGCAGCGCAGTTGACCGAGCCTACAAACGGGCAAGCATCTGTGCAGTTAAGCGAGGCTATAAATGATCAAATAAGGAAGGCTGTGGAGATCCTAAAAGACGCAAATCTAGTGAAGGAAAGTGCAGCGCCAGTCGAAGATTTCAATATGTATTATGTTACCGGAGAGGGTCTTGACGTTGGAAGGAGACTTAGCAAACTGCGCGCTATGTCTGAGCGATGAGTGAAACGACGGCAGGTGCTCAGTCTCAAGACTTACTGACCCATGATGATTTTCTGTGGGCGTTTGTAATTGCTTTGATTGCATCGGTATTACTGTCGGTTATCCAGATCCCAGCGCAGTCTAAGACGTCACTGAGGTCCTGCTTCGTAACTCAGTCTCTTGTTTACTGCGTGATACTTTGTTTCGGAAATGTCGTTACGACAATATTGGCGTCTTTGGCGGTAACAAAATTGTCCCCTTCTTTGAAGCCGTATTATTATCTTCTGGCGCCGTTCTTCGGCGTCTTTGGATTTGAAACTATACTGAAAAATACGAACATAACAATGTTTGATAAAGGGGTTCTTACGATTCAGGATTGGATTGGACGGGCTCTAAACGCCGCCGCCGGCGCAGCCATCGAAAAAGAAGAGGACATGAGAAAAGATGCGGAGAACCGAATCTTTGCAAAGCTGATCAATAATACAGAAGAGCAGGTGAATACTCTCATACTAAACAAACTAGGCGCTGGAGTTGTAGAAAAGCTCGAAGCGGCAGCCAGAGCCAGCGGAGCCAACAGCAAGCAATACAAAGTCCTTCAGTACATATCAGCTCTGGGCCGCAGCGAGGTTGCTTCTTATCTGCGCAGTAAGTAGCTTTCGCTACCGATCTTGCCGCGGGGCTCGCGCATTGACTCCGGTCATTAGTGAGCGGAAGTCTCCGACCGCCTACCCCACGATCTCGTTGCCCGAAAACCATTGCGCGATCTCGAGCGCCGCCGTCTCGGGAGCGTCGGAGCCGTGCACGGAATTCTCGCCCATCGACAACGCGAAATCCTTGCGGATCGTGCCGGCGTCGGCCTTTTCGGGGTTGGTCGCGCCCATGACCGTGCGGTAGCGGGCGATGGCGTCCTCGCCTTCGAGCACTTGCACGACCACCGGCGCCGCGGTCATCATCTCGACCAGCTCGCCGAAGAACGGCCGCTCGCGATGCACGCCGTAAAACGTCTCGGCTTGCGCCTTGGTCATGTGCACCCGCTTCTGCGCGACGATGCTGAGGCCCGCAGCCTCGATCCGGGCGTTGACCGCGCCGGTCAGGTTGCGGCGGGTCACGTCGGGCTTGAGGATCGAGAAGGTGCGCTGCATGGCCATGGATCGGGTCTCTGGATTGTTCGGGCTGAAAAATCGTGGCGCTTATAGCGACGCCCCTCGGCCCGGGCAAGGCGACGCCGACGAGCCGCGCGGGACCCCCTCTCCCTTTGGGAGAGGGAAGCCGCGAAGCGGCAGGTGAGGGTTAGCCGGCGCTGACTCATTTCATCTTGCCTCCAGCTCATCTCGCCTCCGGCGCCAAGCGGGCGGCTCGTCGGCCGGCGCCTTCGCACGTCACCTGTCGAACCGCTTAATCGCCTCCGCTGTCACGGGCGCGAAGAGATTGATGAGGTTGCCATCGGGATCGCGGAACAGCAATGAGCGATTCCCCCAGGGCATGGTCGTGGGCGCCTGGACGACCTCGCCGATCACGTCCGCGAGCCTCTGGTATTCGGCGTCGACGTCCTCGACGCGGAATTCGATGATCACGCTGCGGTTGTCGGCTGCGCGGGCCGCTCCCGCCTGGAACCGCGCGACCGCGCGCGCGCTGCCAATCGCCAGCGTGCATGAGGGCGTCACAAGCTCAGCGAAGTCTTCCGAGTACCGGTCCGCAGCGACGCCGGTCATCGCCTCATAGAAGCCGACGAGTCGATTGACGTCGTCTGTGACGATTCGAACGGAGACGAAATTCATGGCCTTCTCCCTTGAGGGGTCGAGCCGCAAGCGCGGCGATGCTTGACTTCTAACCGCCCCCTGCCGCCAGCATGCTGTCAGCATGGAGCCGCTCATGCGTCGCGCCGACCGTTTGTTTCAGATCATCCAGATCCTCCGGCGTTCGCCGCGCCCGGTCACCGCGACGGCTCTGGCCGAGGAACTCGAAGTGTCGAAGCGGTCTGTCTATCGCGATGTCGCGGACCTCATCGGGCAGCGGGTGCCGATCCGCGGCGAGGCCGGCGTCGGCTATGTCCTCGACCGCGACTTCGACATGCCGCCGCTGATGCTGACGCCCGACGAACTGGAGGCCGCGGCGCTCGGCGCGCAATGGGTGGCCGACAAGGGCGACGTCGTTCTGGCCGCCGCGGCGCGCGACCTGATCGCCAAGATCGCCGCGGTCGTGCCCGACGAGCTTCTTCCGTTCCTCGACGAGCCGAGCGTCGGCGCGCCTCCAAGTCTTGTGAAGACCGCCGACGGTCTCGACATCGCCCGGACGCGGTCCTGGATTCGAGGCGGGAGAAAGATCCGCATCCGCTACAGCGACGAGCAGATGCGCGAGAGCGAACGGATCATCTGGCCGGCGATGATCGGCTACGCCGAAACCGTTCGGATGCTTGCGGCCTGGTGCGAGCTGCGCCAGGATTTCCGCCATTTCCGCACGGACCGCATCCTCGCGGCAGAGTTTCTCGACGAGCGGCACGGCGTCGCGCCGCCCGAACTGCGCGCCCGCTGGCGACGCGCCTTTGACGCCAAGCGGCGCCTTCGTTCCGTCTCGCCATGACGCGCCTCAACCCATCGAAGGGAGGCCACATCCCATCCCCCTTGTGACCCCTTGTGGGGAGGATTGGGCAGGGGGTCGCGCCGCCCTCGCCGACGTCGAGCGGCTGTTCGGGAGACGGTCGTGCGAACCGACGGACGATGGACCGGAACCGGGCGACGCTCGCAATCGGCCTTGGCCCGCCTTGCCGTTGTCGCCGCTTCCTCGGGAAGAAACTATGAGCTCGGCTCCTGCCGAGGTTTGGACAACAGTTCCCTCTCGACCTCGGCGGCTTCGAGCAGCGCCATTTCGACAAAGTATTGGAGAACTTTCGCCTCCAACTTGATTGTCAAATCACGCGCTTCCTGAAGCGTATCGATTATTAGCTCAGCTAATACCTGTGGCGGCACAATCGATCTCATTGTTGCTTGCGATGGACGCCGAGCGCGACCACAATGCCTAGATAAAGAGCGAGCCCAAGGCCGGTAAAGACAACAGCGGACAATATCGGTTATTCGTCTTCGTGCACGACGACCATCGATAGCATGCACAAGCGAAGACAGACCGATTTATCGCTTCGTCGCGACGATCACCGTTTCCGTGATGGCGACAGGCGATTCTTCGAAGCCGGGTCGCCGGGCCTCCCTCGCTGGCTTATCTGCTGCGTACGCGATTGACTCCTCCCCCGGATACCGGTTCGCTGTTCCCGTGACGGCAACCGGCGGCGCCCGCGCAGTTCCCTGCGCCTACCGGCGCTGCGGTTCCTACCGGCGTCGGCCACCGCGAGCATCAGACGAATCTCCGTGCTTCGGCCTTCGGCGGACGCGCTAACATCGCTGTTTGGGTCGCCCTAATCTATTTATTGTACGGCAGGTGTTTAACATACGCCTTTGGTATCTGACGCTAAACGAACGTTTCGGTCGCGGCGCGCGACTGTGGCCGTCCTTTTGGACGCCAAAATTTACATAGGCGATTGGCTTTATTCTTCTATAAAATCGTACCAAATCGACAATTCCTTGCCAAGAAGCGAAGGCGGCAGTAGTCTGTTCCCAATGCCCAATCGGACCTTTGCGATGTCGACTCCCATGATCCATGAGCGCGCCAAGCTTTTTTCCGCCCGGCGGGGCGTTTCGTCGCGGTCGACCTTCGGATCGACGGCGGCCGGCCGTTTCGACGCATGCCGCGGGAAAAGGCCACTGAAAAATAAAAATCCGCCGGGGTCGCGTGTAACCCATTGAAAAGGCTCATTTCGGACGAGAGAATCCAAGGAATTCCAAACAAATCCAACCGCCCAAATGCCGGGAATTCGCGGAGCCCCGATGCACGCCCGCGTAGGCCTGAGGAAATCCAAATGTCTCGCGCCGGAGACCCTCATCCGGCCCTTCGGGCCACCTTCCCCCCGAGGGGGAAGGGGACGCCCGCCCTCTCCCTCTGGGAGAGGGAGGCCGCGAAGCGGCAGGGTGAGGGTTCGCTGGCGCGACCCAATGTCATCACGCGCAGCCTCTGTCGCCGCCCCTTCGGCTATTCCGCCGCCTCGGCCGGGGCGTCGTGCTTGTGTTCCTCGATCCGCTTCGCCCTCGCGCCGGCCGCACGAGCCAATCGGAGAGCTGGTACAATTCCTGATGGTCGTAGTCGTCGGACGTCCGCAGCGCCTCGTCGGTGTAGGCCTTCGCGTTGGGATCGGCGAGCACGCCGCGCATGAACCCCCACATCTTGGCGAACTTCATCGCGATCTTTGCGTGGTTGGCGAGGAACGTCGCCGCTTCCCTCGGATAGAAGACGAGCGGGTTCTCGATCGGCAGGCCGGGCCGGCGGTCGAGCCGGTATTTGCGCCGCAGGAGGCCCGCCTCGAGCGGATAGATGTTGTAGAGCGTGCTCGCCGCCCAGAACGCGACCATCAGGAAGGCGACGGTGTCGACGCGCGGGCCCCCGGCGCCGGCGCGGCGGATCACCGTCTTCATGTGCTCGTCGGTGTAATAGGCGCTCCACGCCGAATGATAGGCGTCCTGCCAGTCCGCCCGGCTCATCCGCGGATGGTCGCAGACGACATGCTCGAGATCGAACTTGTTCAGGTCCGGGTCGATCGAAGCCCCCGCCGCGGTCATCTTGGCATGGTCCTCGCTGCCGGGCAGGGGGGTCAGGCAGGAGAACTGCAAAATGTCGAGCGGCAGCTCGCGCTGAATCACCTTGATGTCGCGGACAATCAATTCCGGCGTGTCGTTGGGGAAGCCGATAATGTAGCCGCAATAGGTGATGCAGCGGACCCGTCGCCACGCCAGCAGCATCTCGCGATAGTCGGAGATGTGGTTCTGCTTCTTCTTGGCGCCGCTCAGGCTGTCCGGATTGATGTTCTCGAGCCCGATGAAGACGCGCTTCACCCCGGCCGCCGCCGCCTTTTCGACGAACCGCGGGATCTTGTGGCACATCGTGTCGACCTGGATCACGAAGCGCGAATTGATCCCTTCCTGCCGCAACGTGATGAGCCGGTCGAAAATGTCCTCCCAGTTGCGGTTACGGGCGAGATTGTCGTCGGTGATGAAGAAATAGCGGACGCCGTTGGCATGATTGGCGCGCACCACCCGCTCGATGTCGTCGGCGGTGCGGTAGCGCGACTTGCGCCCCTGCACATTGATGATCGTGCAGAACGAGCACAGGAAGGGACAGCCGCGGCCGGCGTCGAAGCTCGAGATCATGCCGATCGACCGGCCGACCTTCTCCTTCGGCAGATAGGGGGCGGTCGCGCCGTCGAGGTTCGGCAGGTTGTCGAGGTAATTGTAGATCGGCTTCAGGGAACCGGCCGCCGCGTCGCGTAGAACGTCGGCGAAACGCCCCTCGGCCTCGCCGGCGAACAGCGAAATCCCAAGGTCGAGCGCGTCCTTGAGCAAATCCGGCGTCTCCGGCAGCATGGCCAGACATCCCGAGACGTGGAAGCCGCCGATCGCGACCTGAACGCCCGCGGCGCGCAGCGGGCGGGCGACGTCCATCACCCGCGGGAACTGGTTCGACTGCGCGCCGACGAAGCCGACCAGCCCGCGCCCGCCGGCCGCGGCGATCTGCCGGACGATTCGCTCCGCCTGGACGCGGGTGTTGGTCTCGTCGATGACAATGATTTCCGGATCGGCCTCGGGTCCGAGCGCGCCCAATTCGATGGCGTCCTTGGCGATGCCGTAGAGACAGGCGAGCGAGTTCGACGGCAACGCCGAGCGACGCCATTAAATCACGTATCCGTCGTCGTCGTAATGCGACGGTTTGATCAAGAATAGCAGAAACCGGGGTCGGTCGGCGGCATCCGGCATGGGGTCGTCTCCTGAGACGGCTCGGTCGGGCTTCGGTCACTCGTTTCGGCAGAACTCTTTGCGTGCAGCGCCAGCCCTAGCAGGTCGCGCGCCCGCGCACAACGAAGGGCCGTGAGCTTGCATGGGCCGGACCGCGCGCTTAACTGTCGCCGGTTCCGCGCGAAAAAGCGCGTCCGCGAGGCTCGGCATGCTGCAAACTCTTCTGGCCGAAGGCCGGCCCCTGCTGGCGGACGGCGCGACCGGCACCAACCTCTTCGCCATGGGCCTCGCTTCCGGCGAGAGCCCGGAATTGTGGAACGCCAACCATCCCGAGCGCATCCGGGCGCTGCATCAGGCGTTCGTCGACGCCGGCGCCGACATCATCCTGACCAACAGTTTTGGCGGCAACCGACGCCGCCTCGCCCTGCATGCGGCCGAGGGGCGCGGTAGGGAATTGAACCGGCTCGCAGCCGAACACGCCTGCGCCGTCGCCGACGCCGCCGGCCGTCCCGTGGTCGTGGCCGGGTCGGTCGGTCCGACGGGCGACATCTTCGCCCCCCTCGGCCCGCTGACGGAGGAGGAGGCGATCGAGATCTTCGCCGAGCAGATCGAGGGTCTTCGCCAAGGCGGCGCGGACGTCGCCTGGATCGAGACCATGTCGGCGGCCGAGGAAATCCGGGCCGCGGCGACCGCCTCGGCCAGGGTCGGCATGTCCTGCACGATCACGGCGAGCTTCGACACGGCCGGGCGGACGATGATGGGCGTCGCGCCGGCCGCTTTCGCAGCGCTGGCCCGCGGCTTCGACCCCGAGCCGCTCGCCTACGGCGCCAACTGCGGCGTCGGCGCCTCGGACCTGCTCCTTTCGATCCTCGCCATGAGCGAGGCCGACCCCGGGTCCGTGCTGATCGCCAAGGCGAACGCCGGCGTGCCGCACTGGCATGGCGCGGAGATCCGCTATTCCGGCACGCCGGAGCTTATGGGCCTTTACGCCGGTCTCGCGATCGACTGCGGCGCGCGCATTGTCGGCGGCTGCTGCGGCAATACCCCCGAGCATGTCGCCGCCCTCCGGCGCGGCCTCGATGAGCATCGTCCCGGTCCCCGGCCGAACCTCGAGGCGATCGTGGCGGCGCTCGGGCCGCTGGTCGCGCCGCCCGCGGCCGCGCCCGGTTCCCGCACGCGCCGTCGCGAGCGGACATGAACGCCAACGCCAAACGCCGCGCCTCCTCGGGCGAGCCGGGGTCCGGGGCGGATGTCAACCCCCCGAAAGCGGCCCGAACGCCGCTTGTCGCTGCGGTCGGACCGCAGGCGTTCGAGGTCGAGGCCGCCGGGGCGGGCGAACGTCTCGACCGATTTCTCGGTCAGGCCGCGGCCGGGCGGCGTCTGGCCCTGTCGCGCACGCGGATCCGGGCGCTCATCGAGGCCGGCGAGGTGTTCGTCGACGGCGCCGCAGCCTTGGACCCGGCGGCGAAGCTCGCGGAAGGGCAGAGCATCCGGTTCGAGGCGCCGCCGCCGTCGGAGGCGCCGCTCAGCGGCGAGAAGCTGCCGCTCGCCGTCGTCTTCGAGGACGAGCACCTGATCGTGATCGATAAGCCCGCCGGCCTCGTCGTCCACCCCGCGCCGGGCCACGCCGAGGGCACATTGGTGCATGCGCTGATCGGCCATTGCGGCGAGAGCCTCTCGGGAATCGGCGGGGTGCGGCGGCCGGGCATCGTCCACCGGCTGGACAAGGACACGTCTGGGCTTCTCGTCGTCGCCAAGACCGACGCGGCCCATCAGGGCCTCGCCGACCTCTTCGCCGATCACGGCCGCAGTGGTTCCCTGACCCGCGAATATCTCGCCCTGGTCTGGGGAGCTTTCGACGTCTCGGCGGGCAAGGTCGAGGCCGCGATCGGCCGGCATCGGCGCCATCGCGAGAAGATGGCGGTCGTGCCGGACGAGCGCGGCCGCCACGCGGTCACCCACTGGCGGGTCGAGGAGGCGTTCGGGTCGGCGAGCCTGATCGTCTGCCGGCTGGAGACGGGACGCACGCATCAGATCCGGGTGCACATGGCCTCCACGGGACATCCCTTGCTCGGCGATTCGGTCTACGGCGCGGGCTTCAAGACCAAGGCCGCCCATTTGTCCGAGGGCGCGAGACAGGCGCTCGCCGCGCTTGACCGGCAGGCGCTGCACGCAACGACGCTCGGCTTCGAGCATCCGGTCACCGGCGAGCGACTGCGTTTCGAGAGCCCGCCCCCTCCGGATTTGTGGCGTCTGATCAAGGAGTTGCGCGTCGGCGAGGCGGGGTGAACCCAATTTATAAAGCGGATATAATACCTTGGAGGTTCCGATTTGCCGTCTTGGGTTGGCCTTTATTCGGCCACGCTTGCCCGCCCAAGATATGCGTCCGGCCATAGCGCCGACGGAGACGGCCTTGAACCGGGCTCCGACTGGAGGACCACATGGCCGCGTCGCTACCCGTTATCGCCAGCGAGTCGGGCCTTGCCCGGTACTTGCAGGAGATCAAGCGGTTCCCGATGCTGGAGCCGCAGGAAGAATATATGCTCGCCAAGCGCTGGCGCGAGCACGGCGACCGCGAGGCGGCCCACAAGCTTGTGACGTCGCATTTGCGGCTGGTCGCCAAGATCGCCATGGGCTATCGCGGCTACGGCCTGCCGATCGGCGAGGTGATCTCCGAAGGCAACGTCGGCCTGATGCAGGCGGTGAAGCGATTCGAGCCCGATAAGGGGTTCAAGCTCGCGACCTATGCGATGTGGTGGATTCGCGCCTCGATCCAGGAATACATTTTGCGCTCGTGGTCGCTGGTGAAGATGGGCACCACGGCCAGCCAGAAGAAGCTGTTCTTCAACCTGCGTAAGGCCAAGAGCCGCATCTCCGCCCTCGACGAGGGGGACCTGCGCGACGATCAGGTCGAATCGATCTCCAAGCGTCTCGGCGTGGCGAAGCAGGACGTGATCGACATGAACCGCCGGCTCGGCGGCGACGCCTCGCTCAACGCGCCGCTGCGCGAGGAGGGCGAAGGCGAGTGGCAAGACTGGCTGGTCGACGATTCGCCCGACCAGGAGTCCCAACTCGCCGAACGCGAGGAGGCCGACACGCGCCTCGGCGCGCTGAGGGGCGCTTTGTCGGTTTTGAACCCGCGCGAACGGCGGATTTTCGAGGCGCGCCGGCTGGCCGAGGATCCGATCACGCTCGAGGAACTGTCGGCGGAATTCGGCGTCTCGCGCGAGCGTGTGCGGCAGATCGAGGTCAGGGCCTTCGAGAAGGTTCAGGCGGCGGTCAAGGCCGGGGTCGCCAAGGCGCTGGCGCCGAAGCCGACGCCCGCGGCGCTGCCGGCGTCCTGAGCGGCGCCGGAGACGTCACGACGGGCGCGCTCGAGCCGGAATTGAGATAGACTGTCGGCGTCCTTTCGAGTTCAGACAGGTTTTCATCATGATTGCGATTGTCCTTCGCCGTCGCGCGGCCCAAGCCGCGCTGTTCGCCGGCGCGACGCTTCTTGCCGCCCCCGCCTTCGCCGGCGACAGGTCCGCGACGCCAGAGGGGGCCCAAAACCTCCAGACGTTCTTCGACCGGTTCCTGCCCGCGCCGCCCGCGGGCGAATCGTCCCTCGTCACCGTAAAGGCGAACGGTCAGCATTATGTCGCCTCGATGGACCTCGCCGCGATGAACGGCCTCTTCAAGGCCGGCGGGGCGGACGTGGCCTACGATCCCGCGACCCTTGTGGTCAATCTCTTCGAGCAGGACGACGGCAAGTGGCGCGTCGTTCAGGACGCCTTTCCGACCATCGTCTCGCACGCCAACGATATGACGGGCGTCACCAAGATCGACAATTACCATCAGACGACGGTGATCGACCCGACTCTCGCCTGGTTTGTCAGTTGCGCGGCGAGCGCCGACAAGGGAAGCGTGGACGTCACGGGGCCAAAGCTCAACCAGACCTTCGATTTCGGACCGCTCAAGGCCGATTGCGCCACGAGCGTCAACGCGGACGGCTCCGTGTCCAGCACCGCCAAGGAGGAGATTCACGACATCGCCTTCAAGGTCTCCGGGACCGACAAGGGGGGGAAGCCCATCGGCGCCAGCGGCCGAATCGGCGACGCCGCGTTCAACGTCGGCGTCGACGGACTGAAGTCGAGAAAGCTTTTCGACCTCGTCATCTTCCTCTCCGCCCATCGCGACGATCTCGCGGCGCATGAGGGGGAACTGAAAGACGCGCTGAGGCCGCTGGCGTCGCCGGGCCTGCGTTTTGTCGAGGGCGGGGAAGCTTCGAAGCTGATGTTCGGCTCGCAGATGGGCGCGGTCGCGCTCGACGGCGCCAAGTTCGCCATCGGCGTGGCGAACGCGGGCCCCGACAGCTCGATCGATACGACCATCAGCGCCGACGGACTCAGCCTTCCCGTCGGCCTTGTGCCGCAAAACGCGACCGACCTCACCCCCTCGGAGATCGACCTCGCCCTTACGGTCAAGGGGATCGACCTCGCCGCCGCCGCCGGTCAGGCAATCGACAGCCTGCATCTCGGCGGCCCCGGGCCGGCGATCTCCGAGGCCGATTCGGCCAAGGTGTCGAAAGCTTTGCTCGGAGCCGGGCCGCTCAAGATCGTGATCGCCACATCGCATGTGGTCGCGCCGGCGCTCGACGCCGATATCCAGGGCGAAGTGCATTACGTCGTCGGCAAGCCTTCGGGCGCGGTGACGATCCGGATGCGCAACTTCGACAAGACGATGACCGCGATCCAGGCGCTTGGGCCCGCGGTGGCCGGCAAGGCGCTGCCCGCGGTGGCCATGGCCAAGGGCCTCGCCAAGGCGGAACCCAACGGGGCGATCAGCTGGCTCGTCGAAATCGGCCCGGACCGTTCGATCAAGGTCAACGGCATTCCGCTCGGCAAGGCGCCGGAATAGGGCGAGATTCTGAACGGATCGCGCCGGGCGCCCTCATCCGGCCCTTCGACCCGCCTTCCGCCGGGGGAAACAGAAGGCTAGGGCGTCCGCTTGGTCGCGTTCCGGCGCTTTTCCGGATCCCAGACGGGGACCCCCGAACGCCTTTCCGATCCTCGAAAAAAGTCTCGTTATTGCAGCGGAGCAAGCGCGCAGGGCCGCGCTTTGCCGGGGACGCGACACGGCGCCGTCTGGCTTTTCGTCTCGAACTGCGTTAATCGCCTCTAAACTTTAGGGCGCTAACTCTCACCCCCATCGTAGCGAGGCGTTAAGCGTAGGCAGGGCATGCAGGGGACAAACGCAACAATTTGCGGGATTTCCTTGGAAGAAGACCGCACTTCCAGCAGAGGCGCGCGTCCTTTCGTTCTGGGCGCGGTCATCGCCGCGACGGTCGGCTGCGTCGCCGCCTACGTCGTGCACGTCCACTCCGGCGCAGCGCCTACAGTCGCCAACGCGTCGTCCGAGGCGAGCCTCGCCCAAGCCGCGCGCCTGGGCTTGCCGTCCGCCCTGACGCTGGCGGCTAACGAAGACCCGGCCAAACTTTTCGGCGCGATCATCGTCGAGCCCGAGTGGCGCGCTCAGACCGCTGCGACGACAGAGCCGCCGCTGGTCGTCGCGAGCCTCACGCCCGAGCCCAACGCGGCTTCGGGCGTGTCTGTTCCGCCGCCCGCGGAATCCGCTCCCGTTCCTCCGGCCGCGCCGCCTGCAACGGCGAACCTGCTGCCGGACGCCGTTCCGCTGCCGCCGGTGCGCGACGTCCCGTTGATCGACGACACCGCGCCGCTGCCGCCGGCGCGCCCGCCGGAATTCGCCGAGCCGGCGCCGAATTTCGCCGCGCCCGAGCGCCGCGTGGCGCAGCCCGTCCCCGAACCGGCGCCCCGCCCCCGCCAACCAACCCAACATTATCCAAAGGCTCCTCGGCTTGGGCGAGCCGTCCGGATCGGTCGTCGCCTCCCGGCCTGCGGCGCCGCCCGTCGCGCCTGCGTTTCCCCGGCCAACCGCAGCCCCCGCGCCGGCGGCGTCGCCTGAGACCACCGTCGCCACACGCCCGTCCGGCGACGGCCGGAGCGGCCTTGCGGGCCTCTTCAGCGCCTTCTCGAGCCACCCGAGCGTGGACCGGCTCGGCTACGATCGGCAGACGGCGATCTACGACATTTCCGCGCGAGCGGTGTACCTGCCGGACGGAACGCGGCTCGAAGCCCATTCCGGCCTCGGCGCCGCGCTGGACGACCTGCGCTACGTGAGCGAGCGCGCCGTCGGGCCGACCCCGCCCCATCTCTACCAACTCACCATGCGCGAATCGTTGTTCCACGGCGTGCAGGCGCTCCGCCTCACGCCCGTCGGCGACGGCGGCGTCTACGGCCGGGCGGGTCTGCTGGCCCATCCCTATATGCTCGGCCCAAACGGCGATTCGAACGGCTGCGTCTCGGTCAAGGATTACGAAGCCTTTTTGCGCGCCTATGAGGCCGGCCAGATCACCAAACTCGCCGTCGTCTCCAGGCTCTGACCGCCGGTCCCGCGGACGCGACTGGCGCGGAATAGACTGGCGTCGGACTATCGCCCCATCGCCCGATCGGCTATCCCCACGCCGCGCCGAAAAGCCCTCATCCGGCCCTTCGGGCCACCTTCCCCCCGAGGGGGAAGGGGAAGCGCCGCCCCTCTCCCACCGGGAGAGGGAAGCCGCGAAGCGGCAGGTGAGGGTTTCCGGCGCGACCTCAGGTCATCATGCTCGCAGGGAAGCACGCATGTCCGGGACCCACGGGAATTCGGCAGCCTTCTGGAGGGTCTATGCGCCGCCGCTGGCGGCGCTGGCTCTGTTTGCGCTCGAGCATCAGCACGTCGTCCCCGCCGAAACGGCATGGGTCGCGGCGCTCTCCGGCCTCTTGTTGCTCGGCTCGGTGTTCGCAGCGGTCCATCACGCCGAGGTGGTCGCGCTCAAGGTCGGCGAACCGTTCGGCTCGGTGCTGCTCGCCCTCGCCGTCACGGTGATCGAGGCGTCTCTGATCGTGACCGCCATGCTCTCGTCGAGCGGCGGGATCGAAAATTCGCTCGCCCGCGACTTGGTGTTCGCGGCGGTGGCGATCGTCCTGAACGGCGTGGTCGGGCTCTGCTTGCTGGTCGGGGGTGCGCGCTATGGCGAGCAGGGCTTCCGGGTCGAGGGCACCGCCTCCGCGCTGAGCGTGCTCGCGACGCTCGCGGTGCTGGCGCTCGTCATGCCGAACTTCACCCTGGCCAAGTTCGGGCCGCAATATTCGTCGACCCAGCTCATCTTCGTCAGCGGGCTGACGTTGCTCCTCTATTTCGTGTTCGTGTTCGTCCAGTCGGTGCGGCACCGCGAATATTTCGTGCCCGAGGAGACGAGCGACATCGGCGAGGAGCCGGCCCCGCCGTCGGGTCGCGAGACGGCGGTGAGCGCCGTCATGCTGCTCGTCAGCCTGCTCGCGGTGGTGCTGCTTGCCGAGACGCTGGCCGAGTTGATCGAGCGCGCGATCCACGCCGCCCGACTGCCGCCGTCGTTCCTCGGCGTCGTCATCGCAGCGCTGGTCCTGCTGCCCGAGAGCGTCGCGGCGGTGAAGGCCGCTCAGGCCAACCGCCTGCAGACCAGCCTCAATCTCGCGATCGGCTCGGCGCTCGCCTGCATCGGCCTCACCATTCCGGTTGTCGCCGGCGTCTCGCTCTATCTCGGGCGCGAGCTGACGCTTGGCCTCGACGCCGAAGGCACGGCGATCCTGCTGCTCACGCTGTTCGTCAGCTCGCTGACCCTGGCGACCGGGCGAGCGACGATCCTCCAAGGCGCCGTGCACCTCGTCATCTTCGGCGTGTTCCTGCTGCTCGCCGCAGTGCCTTAGACCGTGTTGCTCTTCGCAGGAATCGACCCGGAGCAGCTTGCCTCCGTCGCCGCGCTATGGGGCGTGCTGTTGGACGTTCGTTTGTCGACGGCAAACCGGCCGGTCAACTGGAAACCATCGCGCATGTTGAGGCCGAGAAGCGTCAGGTTCGTCGCGCCCGCGACGAGTTCGAGCGCCTGCACGATGTAGAACGACGTGTCGAATTGGCTACCGCGCGCTTTGGACGCAAGAAACAAGGCGCACGGGATGAGGATCAGGAGGCCGTTGCCGGCGATGAACGGCATGCGCTTGAGCTTGGTTCCGATCAGACCTCCGTGCGCTCCCTTGGCAAGCCCGAAGCCTGAACCTCCAGTCGCCGTGAGCGCCGGGATCAGCAACAGGAACCCCCAAGGAATTGCGGTCTTGACGGCCGTGACGAACGACGTGGAGCCGGACAATTCGCTGATGACCGTCGAGAGCCAGAAGGTGGCGATGGTCAGGAGCGCGACGGCTCCAGCTATGGGATGGATCACTTTTGTCATGGCCGCACCTTTCGTCTCCGGTTCGCCACCGCGCCGCGTTCCCCCGAAATGGCGCCACGGAGTACGGGAGGGACATGACAATTCGCGTCAAATTGGGTATATCATGTCAACACGGTATGGTAATAACGTATCATAATGACAACATGACGTCAATTTGGTTCTATGGTGGCCCGTGAGCAATAAGGAATCGACCACATCTGGCATGGCCTTGACCGACTTGATGCTCGACCTGTTCCGGCTCAACAGCCGACTCCTCATGATGGGGGACAGACTTGTCGCCGGACTCGGGCTGACGAGTGCGCGCTGGCAGGTTCTCGGCGCGATCGTTTACGCCGATCGCCCGGAGCCGGTCGCGTGGATCGCGCGCGATCTGGGAGGCCATCGCCAGAACGTGCAGCGGATCGTGAACGACCTCCACAAAGAGGGCCTCGTCGACTTCGAGCCGAACCCGCATCACAAGCGAGCGCAACTCGTCGTTCTGACGGAGAAAGGACGGAAGACCTTCGACCAGGCCATGGAGCTGTGGGCTCCGTGGGCCGACAGTCTCGCGGATGGTCATTCCGTCAAAGACATCGAAACTATGGGCGCCGTCGTGAAGGCTATGCGCCGACAGCTTGAAAATGGGCACGACGCCGATGAAGAGTAGCGTCAAGACGATCCCCGTTGGGCACGAAGCGGACGACCATCGTGGACACGAGCAGGGAGACACGGTCGCGCAGACAACCACAACGATTTCGGCGGCAATTCTTGATCCCGCCGGTCACTGATCGACGACGGCGCCCTCGACGGCGCCCAACGGAGTCCAGGCTCCTGGGTCTGACTGGAACGTCACCCACCCAAGCGCACACGCCATCAGCACGATCACGAGCGCCGTGACGACGACAAACCTCCAAGGCGAACCACCGTTTCTCGCGACCACAAGGCCGTCCTGCGGGCCCGTCAATCTTTCGATGCTGGACACAACTACGGCTCCCTGGCCTCTTGCCCTCTTTCCCCGCGAGCCGGATCCCAAACTGTTTTGAGGCGACCACCTTCCCGCGGCCTTCGCCGTGACCAGCCTCACAGCCTAAATTCTCGGGGCTTGTCGCCGAGCTTCGAACGTCGGCGCCGGCGTCTCGCTCCGACGCTCGGCCTCCCCAAGCCGAAGGCACGGCTATCCTGCTGCTCACCCCGTTCGTGAGCTCGCTAACGCTGGCGATGGGGCGGGCGACCATCCTGCAAGGCGCCGTGCACCTGGCCATCTTCGGCGTGTTCCTGCTGCTCGCCGCAGTGCCGTAAAGGCGGCGCGGTCGTCGAGGCGGCAATGCGCGACGAGTTTAATTCAGGTTTCCAACCGCCACAGACGCTGCTTGATGCTGTTCCAGCATTCTCCCCCGCGCTGAGCTCCTCCACCCGATCAACGCGCCGGAAGCGAGGGGTCGCGGGCCGACGGAGCGAGACGAACTCGGGGGCGGGCGCTTTGTTCCACCCAGCCCGTGCGGCGGGGCCGGCAACCCCCAATTATCACGTTGTGTCAGTCCGTTGCGCGAACTCCGTGAGCAAAGTGTTTTCGACGGGACCGAAATTTGCTATACTGCTCTTTCTGGAGCACAAGAGCAAAAAGCAGGGCTATGGCCGAAACCCTCGACTTCTCCCGGCGCGCCAAAGGACCGTGGCGACCAGGGCGTCGCGCCGCCGCGCGGCATGGCGCGAGATCGTGTTCGCGGCCTCTCATCAGCGTCGGAGCGGTCTCCTCGGACACGTTGTCTCTGGGGACGCTCGCGATGAGGTTCGAAAAGACGGTCGCGGGCCGTCTAGACGTCGCGATTGCCTGAATAATCTCTCGCAATCCATTGAAAACATTGATTTCGCGCCCGGGATCGCGACCCTTCCGAGGGGCTATCCGGGCGGTTGGGTCAGGCTGGTCCGACACATCGGCGCCGGGGAGGCTCACGACGAAGCCGGAAAAGACGGCCGCGGACCGCCCGGGCGTTGCGGTCGCCCGGAGAATTTGTCGCAATCCCTTGAAAACATTGATTCCGCGCCCGGGTTTTCGAGCCTTCCGGGGAGCTATCCGGGCGGTCGGGTCAGGCTGCTCCGACACGTCGGCGCCGGCGACGCTCACGACGAGGCCCGAGAAGACAGCCGCGGACCGCCCGGGCGGCGCCCTCGCCCGGAGAATCAGTCGCAATCCCTTGAAAACATTGATTCCGCGCCCGGGTTTTCGACCCTTCCGTGGAGCTATCCGGGCGGTCGGGTCAGGCTGGTCCGACACATCGGCGCCGGGGAGGCTCACGACGAAGCCGGAAAACACGGCCGCGGACCGCGCGGGCGTTGCGGTCGCCCGGAGAATTTGTCGCAAACCCTTGAAAACATTGATTCCGCGCCCGGGTTTTCGACCCTTCCGGGGAGCTATCCGGGCGGTCGGGTCAGGCTGCTCCGACGCCTCGTCTCCGGCGATGCTGACGACAAGGCCCGAGAAGACAGCCGCGGGCCGCCCGGGCGGCGCCCTCGCCCGGAGAATTTGTCGCAAGCCCTTGAAAACATTGATTCCGTGCCCGGGTTTTCGACCCTTCCGGGGAGCTATCCGGGCGGTCGGGTCAGGCTGCTCCGACGCGTCGTCTCCGGCGATGCTGACGACAAGGCCCGAGAAGACAGCCGCGGGTTGCCCGGGCGGCGCGATCGCCCGGAAAAACTCGCGCAATCCCTTGAAAACATTGATTCCGCGCCCGGGACCGCGACCCTTCCGAGGCTATCGCCCCGGCGCCGAAGGGTCTGTCCCTCGCGCCTCAGATGTAAAGCGGCGCCATTTGCCGCCACGCGCGCGGGCAGTGGGCGCGGCCGTCCCAGACATGCAGGCGATGGCCGACGCTCTTCTCGTCAAGGAGGCGGCCGAGGTGGCGATTGTTGTCGAGGAAAGGGTCGGTCTCGCCAACAGCCAGAACGATGTCCATCCGACGCAGGTTTTCCAGCCGCCAAGGGCAGTCGAGGCCGGGCAGGAAATGCGTCGGGGTGTGGAAATAGATGGCGTCGTCGTAGTAGCCGTCGAACCGGTCGCCGAAGCATTCCACGTTCATCGTCAGATCGTAGCGGCCGGAAAAAGCGACGAGTTTGCGAATGAGGTGCGGGTGCCGGAGAGCGAGATCGGCGGCCTGGAAGGCGCCGAGACTGCAGCCCATCGCCATCGTGCACTCATGGGAATTGGTCGAGGCCATCAGCGGCAGAACCTCATGGAGGACATAGTCCTCGAAGGCGGCGTGCCGGCGGATGCGGTCGGCGGGATGACGGCTGACGTCGTAGAAGGTCTCCCGCGCCAGCCCCTCGATGCAGAAGAGCTGCAGGCAGCCGGCGTTGACCTTGTCGGCGAGAGTCGCGACGATCTCGAGTTCCTCGTATTCCCAGAAGAGCCCGTCTCGCGTTGGAAACATCAGCACCTTCGCTCCGGCGTTACCGAAGATCAGGAGTTCCATCTCTCGATGAAGCGCCCGGCTATACCAGCGCCTATACTCTCGTCTCATACCGCCCCGAAGAACCGTCTGACCTTTTCCATGAGGAGCGCTTGCTGCTCGTCGCCGACAGGATAGTCGAAATGACCTGTATCTAGGATGACGATTTCATGATGGTTTGACGTCGGCAGCGCATTGGCGACGGAGAACTGGCAGGGCGGCGCCACCGCGGGGTCGAAGCGGGCGACGGCGAGAAGCATGGGGATCTTGATCCGCCGAGCCGCCGTCGCCGCATCGAACAGGCTGAGGGTCTTGAGCACGTCCTTGTGCGTCTTCTGATAGGTCTGGACGGAATGACCGCTGCCGACGGTCGGTAGCGTCAGCCAGAGCGGCATATTGGCGAAGGTCGGCAGGGCCAGATGGCCCCGATCGATCCGGCTGTCGAAAGCGATCGCCAACGCGCCGACGCCGCCGCCGAAACTCGTGCCGGCGTAGCCGATCCGACCGTCAAGCTCGGGATAGAGTTCGGACAGCGCAGAGACGGCGAGCCATAAATCCTCGACGCAGCCGCCCAGGATATAGCGCTCAGGGCTGTCGATATCATGCAGCACGTGCCCATCGGAATCGCTGGAAATCGGCGGCCGGCGACTGCGCGAGAGCCCGCGATAACAGGGAAACAGCACGGCCGCCTCTTCAACGGGAACGTCGAAATCCGGCCCGTCGCGTCCGCCATAACCATGGCCGACGACGAGCCCGCGCCTAACCGTTCCCGCACGCGGCGCCAACAGCCAGCCGCCGATCGCAAACCCGTCGGTCGACGTATAGGCAATATCGTAGACACGCCAGTCCGGGTGGCTCGACTCGCTTTCGTAAAGCCGCGGCTCCGGATCGACGCCAAGCGCCCCGGCATAGCGCGCGCGCCAGAAGTCATCGAAGCTCGGCGGCGCCTGGGGTGGTTCGACCGAACGAAGCTCGTCCACGCCGAGGCCGTAGGTCGGATCGAAATCGAAGGGATGGTCTGTCGGTATGCTCATGAATAGCTTGTTTCGTGAAACAAGCGGACAGACAAGACCGGGCGCGCCTCGGCGTTGTGGAGATCGATGACGACTTGGCGCCTTCGGCCTCACGAGGGTAGTCTCGCGGTCTGCCGGGCCGACGCTAATCGGCGCCGGGTTCGAGCGCAAAACCCTGTGGGGAGGAGCGATGAGCCGCGACGCGCGCGTCCTGTGCGAGGGCGTTTATTTCGGCGAGGGTCCGCGCTGGCGGCTAGGCCGGCTCTGGTTCAGCGATTTCTACGCTCGGGCTGTCAAATCGGTCTCGCTCGCGGGCGACCTGCGGGTCGAGGTCAAACTCGACGATGCGCCCTCGGGGCTCGGCTGGACGCCGGACGGCGCGATGCTGATCGTGTCGATGGCGAACCGCTGCGTGCTGAAGCGCGCTCCCGACGGCGCCGTGACGGTCCACGCCGACCTGAGCCGGGTGGCGACGTTTCTGTCCAACGACAAGGTGGTTGACGGGTCAGGCGGCGCTTACGTGGGCGACTTCGGCTTCGATTTCCACGACGAGGTCCTGAAGCGCGGCGAAATGGCCGTGTTCGCCGATCACCCGGCGACGAAGCTCGCGCGCGTCGCGCCCGATGGCGCGGTCACAGCCGCCGCCGCCGACATGCACTTTCCCAACGGGAGCGTGATCGCCCCGGACGGCAAGACTTTGATCGTCGGCGAGACGCTGGGGGCGCGGCTGACGGCGTTCGACATCGGCCCGGACGGCGCCTTGACCGGCCGGCGCGTCTGGGCCCCCACCTGGCCGCGCGTGCGTGACGGCATCTGCCTCGACGCGGCGGGCGCGGTCTGGATCGCCAATCCCATCGGGCCCGAATGCGCCCGCATTGCGGAGGGTGGGAAGGTCCCGGACACCGTCGCGACCAGCCAGCACTGCTACGCCTGCATGCTCGGCGGCGACGACGGCAAGACGCTCTTCCTGATGAGCGCGCCATCGTCGATCCCTGAGCGCGCCGCCGCCGCGCCGCGGGGCCGGATCGAGATCGTCGACGTCGATACGCCTCACGCGGGCCTGCCGTAAGGCGCCGTCATCCCTGAACGATTGCGTCCGCCTCCAGCTCGACCAGCCAGTCCGGATCGACGAACCGGCTGATCTCGACGACGGTGCGCACGGGCCGGATCGCGCCGAAGACTTCACCGTGGGTGCGCGCCGCGTGTTCCCAGTTCGCGATGTCCGTCAAAAGGATGCGCGTGCGCGTCACGTCCTCGAAGCGGGCGCCGCAGTCCGCGAGCGCGCGGCCGATGATGTCGAGGCAGAGCCGGGACTGCCCGTAGACATCGCCGACATACGCGGCGCGCCCGTCCGGGCCGATCGGCGCCGTCCCGGCCACGGAAACGAACGGGCCGACCCGGACCGCGCGGGCAAAGCCGATTTTGGCTTCGAGCGGCGACCCGGAGGACACCGCCTGGCGCGTCCATTCCGTCATTCCGGAGGCCTCCCCACTGCCCCATTCGCCTGCGGCCGCACGCCGAATGACGCGATCACGGCTTCGCTCGTGCGCAGGAGATTGGCGCTGGGCCCTTCGGTTCCAACGCTGCGGCGGCTGACCCGGGCGCCTTCAATGAGAAGGACGATTGTGTCGGCGAGCAGGTCCGGCTGCGCGGCGCCGGCCGCCGCACAAAGCGTCGCGAGACGGTCGCGCTGACGGACCTTGAATTCCTCGATGACCTTCAGCGCGGGGTGGCCCGCCTCGGTGAGCTCGACCGCGGCATTCGCCAGATCACAGCCGCGCTCGTCACTGGCGATGAAATTCGCCGCCTGTCCGATATAGCCGTAAAGCTGGCCGACCGGATCGCCGGGACTCGCGGATTCGATCTTGGCCCATATCTCGTCGGCCTTTCGACCCTTGTAGTTGAGATACTCGAGGATCAGATCGTCTTTCGAGCCGAAATGGCGGTAGAGGGTCATCTTGTTGGTGCCCGCCGCCTCCGCGATCGTTTCGACCCCGACGCCGCGGATGCCATGGCGGTGAAAGAGATCCTGCGCGCAGGCGACGATTCTTTCGCGCGGCGGCTCTTGTCTTTCGCGGAGCGGCTCTTGGCCGGCCTCGCTGCGCTCGCGTTTTGAAACTTCCTTCGCCATGGCTCTTGACTGCGATGTTACCGATCGGTATCTAGGGATCGTTACCGATCGGTAACACCCTCTCGCGCCGGAAGTCAACACGAGCCGACGGCCAGTCCGCCCGAGCGGGACCGTTTATCGCAACGCCGAAAGGACGCGCCATGCTCAAGCGCCACACGCCGACCGTCGACGAACTCCTTGGCGATTTGCTGGTCCAGGCGGTCATGCGGGCCGACAACGTCGAGCCGCAAGCCTTGAGGACGTTGCTCGAGGTCGCGGCCGGTCGGATCGCCGCCGCGCGGGGCGAGAGCGACCTGAGACCCGTGGGCGCGCTGGTCGCCAATCCGCCGATCGAACGGCGCCTGGCGCCGCGCGCGGCAATCGGGCAGACGCGAGGCCGTCCCATGTCTCCGGCGGACCCGTGCGGCTCGGCGCTTTGCTGCTGATCTCGCATCGGTGACGCTGGGCTGATGGTCGGCTTCTTCATCCAACGTCCGATCTTCGCCTCGGCGATCGCCGCGATCATGGTGCTCGCCGGCGCGATATGTCTTTTCACACTGCCGGTCTCGCAATTTCCGGAGATCACGCCGCCGCAGGTCGTCGTCAGCGCGAACTATCCTGGCGCCAGCGCCCAGGTCGTGGCGGACACCGTCACGACGCCGCTCGAGGAGCAAATCAATGGCGTCGAGGGCATGACCTACATGTCCTCGTCGAGCTCCAATGACGGCTCCTCGACGATCACAGTCACTTTCAATGTCGGTTATCCACTAAATATCGCCGCCGTCGACGTCCAGAACCGCGTTTCGCAGGCGGCTTCGTCCCTTCCGGCGATCGTCAATCAGGGCGGCGTGACAATCAAGAAACAGAACCCGAATTTTGTCCTGATCGTCAACCTGACCTCGCCCGACCGTTCCGTCGAACTCGGTGACGCTGTCGAATTACGCCTATCTGCAGATCGTCGACCAGCTGAAGCGGCTGCCCGGCGTCGGCGACGTTCAGATGTTTGGCGAACGCCGCTATTCGATGCGCGTCTGGCTCGATCCTGACAAGCTCGCCAACCTCGGCGTGACCGCCGTCGATGTTCAGAACGCCATCGCCGAGCAGAACGTCCAGGTCGCCGCGGGCAAGATCGGCCAGTCGCCTGCGCCGCCGGGAACGCCGTTCGAGCTGCAGGTCAACGCTGCGGGGCGGCTCAGCGACCCGGAGGAATTCTCGAACATCATCGTTCGCGCCGACCCCTCCGGCGGCGCCGTCGTGCGCTTGCGCGACGTCGCGCGCGTCGAGCTCGGCGCGCTGCAATATTCGTCATCCGCCTATTTCGGCAAGGACCCGACGGTCGTGATGGCGATCTTCCAGATGCCCGGCTCGAATGCGCTCGATCTCGAGCGCCGGGTCAAGGAGAAGATGGACGAGCTCGCGACGCGTTTCCCGCGCGGGATCGCCTACGCGATGCATTACGACACGACCCGCTTCGTGTCGGCCGCCATGCACGACGTCGTCGTCACGCTCTTTGAGGCGCTCGCGCTTGTCGTGTTCGTAGTGTTCGTCTTTCTGCAGAGCTGGCGGACCACGATCATCCCGATGATCGCGATTCCCGTCTCGCTCATCGCCACGCTCGCGGTGATGCAGGCGTTCGGCTTCTCGCTCAACATGCTGAGCCTGCTCGGCATGGTGCTCGCCATCGGCCTGGTTGTCGACGACGCGATCGTCGTCGTCGAGAACGTCGAACGCCAGCTCGAGGCCGGACTGCCGCCCCTCGTCGCCGCGAAGACGGCGATGGCGGAAGTGACGGGGCCGATCATCGCCACGACCGCGGTGCTGATGGCGGTGTTCGTGCCGGTCGCCTTCATTCCCGGGGTCGCGGGACGACTCTACAACCAGTTCGCGCTGACCGTCGCGATTTCGGTCGGCATTTCCGCCTTCAACTCGCTCACTCTCAGTCCGGCGTTGAGCGCGGCCATGCTGCGTCATGGGCCGAAAGGGTCGTTCATCCTCTTCCGCTGGTTCAACTGGGGCTTTGACTGGCTGTCGCACGCCTACGCCCGGTCGGTGAGACAATTCATCCGCTTCGGCTGGGCCCTCGTCGGCGTCTTCGTCCTGATTGTCGCCGCCGCTTATGGCCTCTCGCGGCAGGTCTCGACCACCTTCCTGCCGGTCGAGGACCAGGGCTACTTCTTTGTCGTCGTCCAGGGCCCGGACGGCGCGTCGCTGGAGCGCACCGATGCGGTCGCGCAGAAAGTGCGCGATATCCTTCAGGCCACGCCGGGCGTCGAAATCGCCGGCTTCATCAGCGGGCTCAATTTTCTCACCAACGCCGCGCAGTCGAATTCCGCGGTGGAGTTTGCGATCCTGAAACCCTGGGCGGAGCGGGGCCCGCAAGAGAGCGCCTCGGCCCTCGTCGCTCAGGTGCGACCGAAGCTTCTCGGTATCCCCGAGGCCTTCGCGCTCAGCTTCGATCCGCCATCCGTCAACGGACTTGGCACGACCGGCGGATTTGAGTTCGAAGTCGAGGATCTCGCCGGCAAGGGCAGCGCGGCTCTGAACGACGCCACCCAGGCGCTGATCGCCGCGGCGCGCAAGCAGCCGGAGCTCAATCCGCAGTCGCTGTTCACCTCGTTCTCGGCGTCGACGCCGCAGCTCTTTTACGATCTCGACCGCACGAAGGCGAAGCTCCTGGGCCTCAGCCTGCCCGACATCTTCAACACGCTGCAGATCGACCTCGGTTCGCTCTACGTGAACGACTTCAACCTGTTCGGCCATACGTTCCGCGTGACGCTGCAGGCCGACACCGCGGCGCGCGCGTCGGCCTCCGACCTCAACAAGCTCTATGTGCGCAACGCGACAGGGGGCGTGGTTCCGCTTAGCGCGCTCGGCACGCTCAAGCCGATCGTCGGGCCGGAGACCGTTCCGCACTACAACAATTACGCCTCGGCGCTGATTAACGGCGCCCGGCGCCGGGCTTCAGCTCGAGCCAGGCGGTCGTGGCGATGCAGCGCGCCGCCGCGGCAACGCTGCCGCGCGACTTCGGCTACGAATGGACCGGCGTGACCTATCAGGAGCTCAGCGCGGGATCGATCGCGACGGTCGTGCTCGCGCTCGCGATCGTTTTCGTCTTCCTGATCCTCGCCGCGCAATACGAGAGCTGGACAATGCCGTTCATGGTGCTTTCGTCCGCGCCGCTGGCGCTCGTCGGCGCGCTCGGCGCGCTCTGGGTGCGGAGCATGCAGATCGACGTCTATTCGCAGATCGGCTTTGTCATGCTGATCGGCCTCGCGGCGAAAAACGCGATCCTTATCGTCGAATTCGCCAGGCGGCGGCGCGAAGAGGGCTTGAGCGTGGTCGAAGCGGCGATGGAGGCCGGACGGCTGCGGCTGCGGCCGATCCTGATGACCGCCTTCGCCTTCATCTTCGGCGTCATCCCGCTGATGTTCGCCGCCGGCGCCGGCGCGGCCAGCCGACAGTCGCTGGGCACCACAGTCTTCGGCGGCATGGTCGCCGCGACGGCGCTCACTCTCATCTTCGTGCCGGTCTTCTACGCGCTCATCGAGCGGGCGCGTGAAGGCCGGGTCGCTGCGGCGGCGGCGTCCCGGGCCGCGCCGCATTTCGGCCCGCAGCCCGAGGCGGCCGAATGATTGCTGGAGGTCCTTCATGCGCATCCTGACGGCAACCCTGGCCTCGCTCGTCGCGCTCGGCGCGGCCGGAATCGCCGGCGTCCATATCGCGGGTCACTACTTCGGCGGCGCGAAGGCCTCGGCGCCCGCCCCCGCGATGATGGCGATGCCGGTCCCGGTGGCGCCGGTCGTCAAGACGACCCTGCCGATCTACCTCGATTATCCGGGGCGGCTCGAATCGATCCGCAGCATCGCCCTGCAAGCGCGGGTCTCCGGCTACATCGAGGCCCAGCCCGTCGCGGACGGATCGGACGTCAAGAGCGGCGACCTCCTCTACAGGATCGATCCCCGCGATCTGCAGGCGGCGCTCGACGAGGCCGAGGCGCAGGCGCAGCGCGACGCCGCCTCGCTCGACTACGCCAAGGCCAATTTCGGGCGGGGCGAGGAACTGGTGAAGAGCGGCTATGTGACGAAGGATGTCTTCGACCAGAGGTCGAGCGCCATGCGTCAGGCCGAGGCGGCGCTCGCGGTCGATCGCGCGGCCATCGCGGCGGCGCGGCTAAATCTGAACTATACCGAAATCCGTGCGCCTTTCGCAGGCCGGCTCGGCCGCAATCAGGCGGCGAAAGGGGCGCTCGTCGGCCCCTTGACCGGGCCGCTGAATACACTCGTCGAGCTCGACCCGATCTACGTCTCCTTCAGCCCGAGCGAATCCGATCTCGGCCGAATCGCTCAAGCGCGCGCCGCCGGCAAGGTGGAGGCGGAGATTTCCCTGTCCGACAAGCCCGACGCCGTTCGCAAGGGCGACCTGACCTTCCTCGACAATTCCGTCGACAAGGCCACCGGCACGATCGCCGCGCGCGTAACGATCGCCAACCCTGATTTCGCCCTGCTGCCGGGGCAATATGTGCGGGTGCGTCTGCACATCAGGGACGAGCCCGACGCGCTCATGGCGCCTCAGGCGGCGCTGGGCTCGAGCCAGATGGGGAAATACGTCTATGTCGTTGGCGCAGGCGGCAAGGCGGAGATGCGTCTTCTCACATTAGGGCCGAGCGCCGGACCGCTCGTGAGCGTGGTCAAGGGCCTCAGCCCGGGCGATCGGATCATTGTCGGCAATCTGCAGAAGATCGGGCCGGGCTCGCCGGTCCAGGCCTTGCCGTCCGATGAGGAGAAGCCGAAGCTTTAGACGCAGGAGCGGTTCTCCCCGCGTCTTCATGTCCGCGCGCTAAGCGGTCCACCTAGGAGTCCGTCATGATCCACCTGCACTACTGGCCGACCCCGAACGGCAAGAAGGTCACCATCCTGCTCGAAGAGCTCGGCATGCCCTACACGATCGTGCCGGTGAACATCGGCAAGGGCGACCAGTTCACCGACGCATTCCTGAAGATCGGCCCGAACAACCGCATGCCGGCGATGGTCGACGACGCGCCGGCTGACGGCGGCGCGCCGATCGCCGTGTTCGAGTTCGGGCGCGATCATGATGTATCTCGCCGAGAAGGCCGGGCGCTTCTATCCGCAGGAGCTGCGCCGCCGCACCGAGGTCAACCAGTGGGTGATCTGGCAGATGGCCAATCAGGGGCCGAAGTCCGGCGAATGCGGGCATTTCCGCCGTCTCGGCGACAAGCAGGGCGACCAGTCCTACGCCGTCCGCCGCTTCACCGACGAAGTGAACCGCCTCTACGGCGTCCTCAACGCTCGGCTCTACGACCGCCGCTACATCGCCGGCGACGACTACACCATCGCCGACATGATCAGCTACCCGTGGACGGTGAACTGGCAAGGGCAGGGCCAGGACATTTCCGAGTTCAAGTATTTCAAGCGCTGGTTCGACGAACTCAGCGCCCGTCCGGCCGTGCAGCGCGGGCTCGCCGTCACCGCCGGTCCGGCGGAAGACATCGACAGCCTGCCGCAGGAAGAGAAGGATCGGCGGACAAAGCTGCTCTATAACCAGCGCGCCCGGCCCGCGCCCGGAGGCGGCTTGATCGCTTTATGACCAACCGGCCTCAGATCCCGCTCTCCATCCTCGAACTCGTGCGCGTGACGCAGGAGGTCGACGCGCGCGGAGCGCTCATGAACGCGCGCGACCTTGCCGTCCACGCCGAGCGCTGGGGCTATCGCCGCATCTGGGTGGCCGAGCACCACAACATGCCGGGCATCGCCAGCGCCGCCACCTCTGTGGTCCTCGCCCACCTTGCCGCGGCGACGGAGACGATCCGCGTCGGCGCCGGCGGGATCATGCTGCCGAACCACGCGCCCTATGTGATCGCCGAGCAGTTCGGAACGCTTGCGCGCCTCTTTCCCGGCCGCGTCGATCTCGGGCTCGGCCGCGCCCCGGGAACCGATCAGCTCACGCTGCGCGCCCTGCGCCGCGCGCCCGAATCGGCGGACCATTTTCCGCAGGACGTGCTCGAACTGCAGGCGTTCCTGGCGCCGGCCGCCCCGGGGCAGCGGATTCAGGCGGTCCCGGCGGCGGGAACCGAAGTGCCGCTCTGGATCCTGGGCTCGAGCCATTTCGGCGCCATGCTCGCCGCCGAATTGGGGCTGCCTTACGCGTTCGCCTCCCATTTCGCTCCGGACGAGCTCATCCCGGCCCTGGCGATCTACCGTAGCCGGTTCAAGCCGTCGGATCAGCTCGACCGTCCCACCGCCATGGTCGGGGTCAACGTCATCGCCGCCGCGACGGACGCTGAGGCGCGCCGCCTCGCGACCACCCAGCAGATGGCGTTCGCCAACATCTTCCGCGGCGCGCGGTCTTTAAGCCAACCGCCGATCGACGACATCGAGAGCTACTGGTCGCCGGCCGAGAAGGCCCAGGCGATGCGGATGCTCGCCCGCTCCATCGTCGGTTCGCCGGAGACGGTGCGCGAGGGGCTCGAGGCGCTTGTCGCCGAGACCGGGGCCGACGAGCTCATTGTCGTCTCGGACGTCTACGACCATCCGACGCGGCTCAGGTCCTTCGAGATCATCGCCGAGGCCGCCGTCGCGAAGCCGGCCGGCTGAGGATCCTCAGCCGGGGCGCGGGTCCCCTCATCCGGCCCCCCCGGATCAGGTCCGGGGGCCGCGCCACCCTCTGGTCAAGCCCGAGGGCAGGCTCTTCTCCCGACGGGAGAAGGGGGAGCCGCAACGCCCGCAATGCGTCAACTCGCAACCTCAGGCCGCCATTTTACGGCGGGCCGACGCTCTCGGCCGAGTCGCTGCGATAATATTGACACCAGCCGACCGGAGCGATCGTCGGGTCCCTGAGCCACGACCGGGAATCTCTCCGTCCGGTCGAGGCGCCCCAAATGGCCTCCGGAGAATGCTGGCGATCGAAAAGCCGCTCGCAGAAGATCTCCGCGGTCTCGCGGCCGAACAGCGCCTTGGCGAGGACGACGAAGATCCGATAGGCGTCGTCCCAGCTGGCGATGCCGGCCCGCTGCGTCATGACGTCGACAAAGCCGAAGACATAGCCGACCGAGAAATCGTCGCAGGCCGTGGCCGGATTCCGATCGGCTTTGCGTCCGATGCGCGAGATTTGCAGGAGGAGAAGCCCGGCGATGATGCGGGCGATCCGAACGTCTGCGGGGCTTTCCTTTTGCATGTCGACACCGGGCCGTAATGCACCAAGATATCGCGATAAAAATGCGGTAGCGCGACTCAAAATGCTGCGCGGTCTGGCTTGCGCCAGGCTCTCCTCGCGCGAGACAAGCCTTCTTCCCGCGAAAAGGCGGCCGGGCCGCCCAGGCCGCCAACGAAGCCGCCGCGGCCGCCTTCCCGCAATGCGCAATTGACTGTAAGGCCTGTCGGGATGACCCCTGACCATGAGCCCGCGACGCCTCCGCTGTCCCGCCCGGCGGGCCTACTGGCCCGCCAGCGGATCCTCGCGCTTGTCCACACCGGGGCGGTCGCTGCGGCCGCGCCGATCGAGCCGACCCAATTGCAGCCGGCGAGCCTCGACCTGCGCCTCAGCGGCGAGGCCTATCGCGTCCGCGCCAGCTTCCTGCCGGGGCAGGGGGCGGGGGTGCTCGAACGGCTCAGGAGTCTCAACCCGGAAAGGGTGTCGCTTCAAGGCGATGGCGCGGTCCTCGAGAAGGGCATCGTCTATATTGCGCCGCTGATCGAGCGCCTCGCCTTGCCGGCCGGCGTCTCGGGGGCGGCCAATCCGAAGAGCTCGACCGGACGGCTCGACATTTTCACCCGCCTGATCGTCGACGGGTCCGACGCCTTCGACGCCGTGCCGGAGAGCTACGCCGGGCCGCTCTGGGCGGAGATCTCGCCGCGCAGTTTTTCCGTGCGCGTGCGCGAGGGCACGCGGCTGAACCAGTTGCGCTTCCGCGACGGCGGGGCGCTCGTCCTCGACGCCGAGGCGCTACGCGCCCGCCACGAGGCCATGGCCCTGGTCGACCGGCCGCTCGCGCTGCGCGACGGCCTGATCGTCCATGTCGGGCTCGCCGGCGCGCAGGGCGAAGTGGTCGGCTATCGCGCCATCAAGAACAGCGACGTCATCGACGTCGACCGGGCGGCCGGCTACGCCGCGGCCGACTTCTGGGAGCCGATCCTCGCCCGCGCCGACCGCAGGCTGGTGCTCGACCCCGACGAGTTCTACATCCTGGCCTCTCGCGAGCAGATGCAGATTCCGGCCGACCTCGCCGCCGAGATGGCCCCGATCGACCCGGCGATCGGCGAGTTCCGCGTCCATTACGCCGGCTTCTTCGATCCGGGCTTCGGCCAGGGGGCGGACGGGCGCCCGGCCGCCCGCGCCGTGCTCGAGGTGCGCTCGCGCGACGTGCCGTTCCTGCTCGAGGACGGCCAGCCGGTCGGCCGGCTGGTGTTCGAGGACCTCGCCGACGCCGCCGACGAGCTCTATGGGGCGGGGAAAACCTCGAACTACCAGCATCAGGGGCTGAAGCTGTCGAAGCACTTTCGCGGCTAGCCTCAAAGCCCCGTGACCGGTCGTTCGACGCCGGTTCGGGCGCCGTTCGGCGCCGTTCGGATAGCGTTCAGCACGCGTTCGGCATGCGTTCAGCACGCGTTCAGCGCCCGAATGAGGCCTCTTTTTCACCCGTGTTTCGAGCGTTTTCAGAGGCTTACGGCGATGTTTGCGAAAAAAAAACGCGAATTTGGCGCCGGTCGCTCGGGCGCGTCGTCGAAAAAGCGGTGCGGATCAGGGCGGAAGGCGGGGCGGTGTCCTGGGCCATGGAGACGAGACTACGCCTGGATTCGCTTTTTTGCAAACATTTGCTACTGTCGTTCCATTGACGAGAAAGGCGGGGACAGATGGGATGCGGGCCTCGCCATAGGGCGGCGGCGCCGTAACCCTTCGCCCCGCTTGCGGGGAGAAGGTGGCGCGAAGCGCCGGATGAGGGGCGGCGCCGTAACCCTTCGCCCCGCTTGCGGGGAGAAGGTGGCGCGAAGCGCCGGATGAGGGGCGGCGCCGTAACCCTTCGCCCCGCTTGCGGGGAGAAGGTGGCGCGAAGCGCCGGATGAGGGGCGGCGCCGACCTCCGACGTTAGCGCCGGCGCAAATCGCAACCGTCGGCGCAGCCCCTCACCCGTCGCCTTCGGCGACACCCTCTCCCCGTAAACGGGGCGAGGGGGATCGAGCATGACGGTTTCACGACCGGAACGTCACATTTTGCTTGGCGTCGGACCGCGCTTTCCTATATGAGGCAGGGGTGGCGCGGCGCCGAGAGGCCCCGCGCCGCGAATTTTTCTGGCCGGCCGCTTTGGTCGCCGCCCCAAAACCTCTACCGGAATTGGCAAATGCCCAACCCGTTCGAATTCATTCAGCAAGTCCGCTCCGAGGGCTCGAAGGTCGTCTGGCCGACGCGGCGCGAGACGCTCGTCACGACCGGCCTCGTGCTGCTGCTCGTCGTGTTCGCGGGCCTGTTCTTCACGGTGGTGGACGAGGGCCTGCGGCTGCTGGTCGGCTTCGCGATCGGCGTCGGCCGCAGCGGCTGACCCTGGCGCCCGAACCCTGTTGGAACGCAACGCCCATGAACATGCGCTGGTATATCGTCCACGCTTATTCGAACTTCGAAAAGAAGGTCAAAGAGTCGATCCAGGAGCAGGCGGCCCAGCGCGGCCTCTCCGACAAGTTCGAGGACATTCTCGTCCCGACCGAAAACGTCGTCGAGGTGCGGCGCGGGCGCAAGATCAATGCGGAGCGGAAGTTTTTTCCGGGCTATGTGCTGGTGCGCTGCGACCTGACCGACGAGATCTACCATCTGATCAAGAACACACCGAAGGTGACCGGCTTCCTCGGCGCCGACAATAAGCCGATGCCGATCTCCGACTCGGAGGCCGACCGCATCAAGGGCCAGGTCGCCGAGGGGGTCGAGCGGCCGAAGGCGGCGATCCGGTTCGAGATCGGCGAGAACGTGCGGGTCGCCGACGGGCCGTTCGCCTCGTTCAACGGCACGGTCGAGGAGGTCGACGAATCGCGCTCGCGCGTCAAGGTCGCGGTATCGATCTTCGGCCGCGCGACTCCGGTCGACCTCGAATTCGGCCAGGTCGAAAAGGTCATGTAAGGCGACGCACGGAAACACCTGAACCAACTCAAACAGCCCGCGACCGTCATTGCGAGGAGCGACCCCCGGGTCGAGAAGCCCGGGGGGACGAAGCAATGCATGCCGCCGGCGCGCCCTGCGGCATGGATTGCTTCGCCTTCGGCTCGCAATGACGGCGGGGGAACTTGGCGTATTTATTCTGCTGAGTGTCCTAAGCGCGAGGCCGTCCCGTCCGCTCTCGCGCGAAGGGCGATTTTCGGAGGCTTTGAGGATCGATGCCAGCCGAGGCGCATACGCTCGACGAAGCCACAAGGCTGGTGCCGCTCGGCGAGGGCTGGTGGACCGGGGCGACGCACCCGGCCTACGCCAATATGGCCGGCCCGTTCGGCGGCGTCACCGCGGCCGCGCTCCTCAACGCGGTCATGCTCGATGAGCGCCGCGCCGCCGATCCGATCGCGCTCACCGTCAATTTCTGCGGCCCGATCGCCGAGGGCGAATTCGAGATCGAGGCGAAGCTGCAGCGCGGCGGCAAGACGACGCAGCACTGGTCGATGGAATTGCGCCAGAACGGCGCGGTGACCACGACTGCCAGCGCGGTCTGCGGCGTCAGGAAGCCGGTCTGGTCGCACTACCCGGTGAAGGGGCCGACGGCGCCGCCGCGCGACGACGCGCCCGAGATGAGCAAGCTCGGCCGGCCGAGATGGACGCGGCGCTACTCGTTCCGCTTCGTCGAGGGCGGCCTCGACAACTACCCGCGCGAAGACGGCGTGATCATGAGCCCGCGCACCCTCGCCTATATCCAGGACGCGCCGGAGCGGCCGATCGACTTCGTGTCGCTGGCGGCGCTGTCGGACGCCTTCTTCGTCCGCATCATGCACGCGCGCGGCACGTTCCAGCCGATGGCGACCATCTCACTCACCACCTATTTCCACATCGGCGCGGACGAGCTCGCCGCCCTGGGCGCGACGCCGCTCATCGGCGAGGCCGACGCCGCGATCTTCCACAACGGCTTCGCCGACCAGACCTGCGCCTTATGGACCTCGGACGGGCGCCTCGTCGCCAACGGAGTCCAGATCACCTGGTACAAGGAGTGAGGGGGGGCAGCGCGAAACGCGGGGCGCGGGCAGGGTGCGAGGCGACGCGGCGCCCGTCGGCAATATCGAATGCGGGCGGCAATTTAGGCCTTCGCTCGGCTGAGCTTGAAGCCTATTGCGGACTTGGCGGCCCGCCACTCCGGAGGCGCAGATTGGGCGGGAAAGCGGGCGTTTCCCACCCGAGTTTGCATCGACTCGACCGGGTCGAACTCGGCTGAAAGGGCCGGAGCTGATCCGATGTCCTCAAAGAAGAACCTGATCCGCGCCCTCGAATTGGGCGTGAATCAGACGTTGGATGACGGCAAAAATAAACGCGGTCGAAACGCCGAACATCAGCATTCCACACACGGCTTCAAAGGGTCCCAAGAGCTTCCATCGTGTCGCCAGGACGATGTCGGAACCTGAAGTCGTGTAGCTGCCGGCCGATGAATAAACGGCCGCGCTGATATCGGCGACCGCGCCACAAATATCGAGCGCGAACGCCCACAGGGCGATCTCCGCGAGATGCCCGACGAGCGCGAGCAGCGTTGTGCTCATGATGAACGTCAAGTTCACCCAGAGCCGCATGCCGAGCAAGCCGCGCTGAAGGTTTCGGCGCAAGGCCATGACGATGGTGTGGACGACCAAGCCGTGAACAACGATCGTGCCCAAGGCGAGTGCGAATCCCACAAGCAACGAACTCACGAAGTGGCTTGGCATGATCCCGCCTGCTCATGAGGCGCACGATGACGCGGTTTGCGCATCATGCCTGCCTCGATGCCTTAAACCACGCCCAAAATCGACTCGGCGCGACGGGCTTCGCACTCGAGACGCGGAAGCCTGAGCGGCGTTATTCAGGCAGGGCGCGGCTCGCCTCAGCAATCGGCGAACGAGTTGTCCTCGTGGCGGTCTGTCGGGAAAGCTGCGGATGGCTTGCGGGACTCCGCCGCCCGCGACAACCGCGTCGGGCCGCCTTGCCCGGAAAGGCAGAAGCCGACGTTTTGCGGTCGTTCGAGAACCCGGCCCCGGGCGCCGCAGTTGGGCCAGCGCCTGTCGTGATTGGGACAGCGACGCGTCCGATGGCTTGGCCCGTCATAGCGAGGTCCGCGCCGCTTATGGTTCGGCTGGCGGACGCCCGGGCCGAGGCGGCACAACCCTGAGCCGATACACCTCAACCTTCGTCTCACGTGCGATCGCTTTCCTGACTGAGCGCCAATATCGCACCGAAGAGAAGTCATTGGCCTCGCGCTCCATCCTGTCAGCCTCATCGAACGCGCCGGGCCCGAGATGTTGGATCAGCGATTCCGCCTGCGCTTCGATCCATGTCGCTCTTTGGCGCCCTCGTTCCAGAAACAAAAGCATCTGCCAACTCCTCAGAAACAGGTCGCCGCCCGTTCGCCGCGACCCGCTTTCGGTTCTCCCTAACGTCAGCCCGATTAAGCGCAATCGTGGCATTGATCCTCGCCTGAGCCGCCCCAGTTGCAGTGTCGAGTGCTTTGGCCCAGGTCAATAGAGCTTCGCATTGCTCTAATTCTTGCTTGGTCATCTGTATTAAATTCCCCAACGCCTAACGTCGCCGCGGCATGGGGTCAGAAGCTCGGGTCCTGCCGTCTCTTCCCCCAATCAGCTGCCGTTTCACAACGAACATCCGCAGACCGGCGAACGGAGGCGCCGAACTTTTGCTTGCCCGTCTCCTCATTGCGTTCGAATTCGGCTTTCGCGGCGAACCAGAAGTCCTCGCTGCGTATCTCAGGCCTGCCCGCGCGGTCCCATAGATGATACGCGTGTTCGCGGATCATGAGTTCGGTGGCGTTCACGTTCTGCTTCCTCCTTGACCGTATTTGTGGCGGGCTCCAACGCCGACCGTCGCCACACAAATGAATTACGGGATTACGGCAACTCCGACCCCCGTTGGCCGTCCTCGCACGAGCCCTTTAGTTCCAAATCGGCCGGGCGGCGGCGAAAGCGACGTCCAAGAGGGGATGGTCGCCAGTCCCTTGGCCGTGCCTTAGGGGCTCGTGCTGAGCGTCATGCGCAGTGCGGCCGCTTGGCGCCGAAGCTTCTTGACCCGAATCGACTGTGCAAAATCACCATTCGCCTGCGGCGTGGAAAGTCTGCATTCGCCTTTGTGGAATCCTGCGCAGGCTGCCGCTCAGACTGAGAAGTGGAATCTCGTCGAGCCAACGACACCGGCCTTTTGCATCGCGGCCTTCAGATCCTCTCCAATGAGCCATGCGCGCGCCCTCCCCATGTCGGCGACATCCTGAAGGATCAGGATGTCATTCGGGTCCTCGGCGCCGCGAAAAACTTTGCCATTGGTTATGCCTGCGGCGACGCGGCTATTCTCGTGTTCGTCGTAGCCCTTGCGCCAAGTCGGGTAGTCCATGACTTTGTGATGAATTGTGAGGTTTTCAGTCGGATGCTGTACGCTCATCGTCTTTCTCCAAATTAATTAAATTCAACCTCGAGCGATTATCCTTCGAATTACAAACAACACTTAGGTGTTTTTCTACCTATTACAAGGATATGTTGACAGCTTGAACGTATTTTATTCGAAGGCGAATTTCCGATCAGCGATAAGTCAGGGGCGCGCTATCGCCAGGGGCAGCCCCCGGCCAAATCCGCTAGTATCGACGTGAAACGATCCCAGTGAGAGCAAACTTCGGCGGCGGTCGGTCGAAGGGCGCTTTGGGTCGATCTGAGCTTTCAGCCTCGCTTCGGAGGAATGACCGCTGATTTGT
>CAVPXF010000014.1:0-282818 GCA_963709655.1 uncultured Alphaproteobacteria bacterium | reverse complement strand
AAAAGCTCGCTCACATTCTTCTTCTCTCTTAGCTTCCACATACTCTAGCATGCGCCTCCCTCTGATCCTGCTCCGCCGCGTAGCGGCTCATCAACTGCTTTTTCATAGAGCGCCTCTGCGACATGATACCATCCAACCAGCTATCTCCTTTACTGTCATTAGCATCTTTCCATAGATCTTTCTCAGATCGCTCATCGGCATCATCCATATCTTGGCCAATAGAATCCCAATGATACTTGTAACTGTCATCACCAAATCGGATTCTGATATTCTTCCTCTCCTGAACCATGACCTGCACCTGCTGCTGAAAAGCTATAGCTCTTTCCTTTGGCTGAATGGACATAGGATTGGAGTAAGGGCTGATGTTGAAACCTTCATAGTGACCTGCTGGCATTTCTATATGAACTATAGAAATGATTAAATAACTTTCAAACGCGAATCGAGGTTTAACATTAATCATAGTCAAACTTCTTGTAGTTCTTAGAGCCATTGGCTGCAAATAGCTTGGTTCCTATTGGTTCTGACAGCTTCAGCTCCTCTTCATCAGATAGTTCTATAGGCGGGTATTCTCCATTCTGTCGAACCAGAGAGGGTGGTGGTGGAACATCGCTTTCATAATCAGAATCACCTGAACTGCTACTTTCGTCCTCTTCGGGTATCAGAGCCAGTGCTTGATCGAGAGCATCGATGTTATGCTGCAGAGAGATCTTGAGCTCTAGGAGGTATGCGCGGAGAGCCATTCTTCTAGTTATTACTATAACTGGAATCTATTTAATTATGGGTTAGATTGACTTAATATGTAAGTTTCCAGATAACGGCTCGCATTTCCACGACGTACAAGCTGAATTTGAATGTCTTTGTCCCCGTTGATATACCATCCACGCTGTCGTACTGTTCGGTAATTCCTGTGTAAATCCATTGCACGGATATCCGATCGTCTAAGCCTACAGTTTTCACACACGAGTTTACATGTGCAGCCAACTTTGAAGTCGCAGCCGCACCAGTGACGCCTGAGGAACCAACATAAGTGCAGCTGGATGGCTTTCTTTCCTATGTCCAAAGCATGCAATTTCGTATGAGATTGAATTAAGTCGATCGCATACGACATTGGATGGCAAGGAGATCCCACCTGGGAATGAGGATTTCTTCCATTTGGTTCAATACATCATCATAATTTACTTTTACTGTCTGCTTCACTGATCATCAACATTGGACTAATGATATGGTCGATCAGAGCCTTGGTGATACCAGCCTCTTCCAGCATTTGATTCATTTTGGATGTCATTGTATAATACGCTACTATACAATTAATGTAAACCTTTAACCGCATTTGAATGTTTTTGATTATGATGGTGCAGCCTGCAAATCTCTGTATCGATGATCTTTTGCAGTTCTTCATCTCTTTTCTTGTTCAACTCGGTTGTCTGATTATTCTCGATTACCCTGACATACTCATTACTATAGATCTCAATCGATGTTCAATATATGCATCTCAGCCGTCGTCTCCATATGCTCTATGTCAGGTGGCTCTTTTCTTTTTCGGGAGCTTTTTCCTTCTTCTGGATCTGTGCTCATTACTGGATTATCATGTGATTTTAAATCTTTTTCTTCTTTCTATTCTGTCTCCCGTTCACAGCCATTTCAAAATGAGCCCTTACTTGCTTTCAGTGATATGTCGTGCAGATCTAGTAATTCGTCCCAGTTTGTCTTGCAGTCCTCACTACAATCTTGTCAGCACATCGACACGGTATATATATCAGTGTTTCGCACCAAAGCACCCACGAACTCAACCTTGGTGTTAGCTTTTGATTGCACTTGTATTAAGTACACTCATGTTGTAGTAGTACACAACATGAAATAATGATCAATGCAGTCGCACTTACTTGCTCTTTTTGGCAGTAGAGCTTTTCTTCTTGGTACTCTTCTTGCTTCTCATCGACCCCGATCTTCACCTTCTTCTTGCTTATAGGTTCACCCGCCTCAGCCTCATCCTTCTTTCGCTGAGTGGATTTCTTCTTTGGCTTCGCCTTAAGCTCTTCCTCTTCCTCCGCTCTGCAGCTACTTCCTTCAGCAGCAGTTTGCAGGTCTTGGTGAACTGCTTCTTCCTCTCCTTGTACTCCACTGACCCTTCAGCTGGAAAATACTTACCAACGTGAGAGGCAATCTCTTTGAAACAGCTGTTGATCAATGCAGACTCGGACATTACTATACTATTGTTTTTGATGACAGCACTGGAGACGCAATTTGAGGAGGACTGATACCACGCTCTCGTAGCACTGGGGGGCTTTGCTGTTCTGGTGTAGGGGAACGATATATAAGCTGCCTCTGGCCTGTAATGGGACTTGTCACTGGGCTTATAGCTGGCGATGTTAGCAGCCTAGGTGGAGCTGAACTGACACGAGGACTGATCTGATCCACCAGTTCTAAAGCAGCTTCTTCAGCTATATTGGCTAGTGGCTGAGGTACATGCAATTTCGTCAGTGTTTCCACAAGATGTTTCCTCACAGCTTCAGCAATAACAACCTCCAGTTTATCTGCTACGTTTTCAACTTCCGGGGATGAAAAGCACGTGCTGGCGCACGAACCACAACCTGCTTGGCCAGCTAGTGAGGTACATTTGGCATCAGAGGTACTGCATGTTCCACCCATTTGTTCTGAGTAAGTATGGTAATTACTTAGAAATATTTAGCATTTTCCAAGAATCAAGAAAAAATCACAGCTCAGTGCAATGGGAGTACCATTGTCATCTGTCACCTGAATCTTGAGAGTAGCCGTGGGCTGACAGAAATCGATGTGCTGTGGAAATGTAATACTCGGCTCATAAACGGCAAGACCACCTGTATTACTCATCACAGGGATGACAAATGTGCATAATCTACCTGTAGCATCCAAGAAACCTGATTGATTATTGATCGAGATGTTATAGCTCCTTACAGACAACAGGTTGGAAATGTTGGTAGCCAGCTGACTGGTAGCTAAAGCAGTATCAACCGGCAGATATCCGAGAATACTGGCAGCTGAATTGGCTGTGTAAGTCTGAAACTGCAAGCTGAATGGTTGAGTGCTAGCGATAGTAATTCTCAACGGCAGAGCTGATTGAGTCACACTGTATGCAGCATAACCACCACTAGCAGCATTCATTTGAGTTGCAACTTCAGTCAGCAGACTATTGCTGTCGTAATATCCTGGAGTGAGTGTAGCTGTCTTGGCCACATTGTTCTCATAAAAGTAAATGACATTGTTAGTAGCACCGACATTGAACTGACTCACTGGTACATATGCTTGGCACAATCGCCAGCGACCTTTCAATGGTCTCTGAACGGTCAGAGTAAAAGCGCCAGCATTGGTAGTGGTGTAGTATGCGCGCTGTGATGAGTCGAGCTTGATGTAGAGATGTTCTGACATGGTGCGTAGTATACTATCACCATATATTTTAGCATTTAAAACAAACAACGGAATTCTTGTGGGAAATCCTGTGCCATGATGCGATTGTAGGCTTGTCCTTTGTTGATGAAATCGGGATCGTTTTTGTACACTAAACAACTGTACTTTCTCTCTCTGCATTTGTTCAGTTCTTCTACAAAATCGTCATAACTTTCACACATCTGTCCGTAGGCCGCATACATTGCTTTCAAGCTGTTTTCTAAGCTTTGTGGCCACATCATAGCAATGTTAGTACAATTTCTTAGCAGAGTGGAAACACTTCTACTAGCAGCAAGATACTGAGTCAGAATGATTGGATATGTGTTAGTATGTCTGAATGTGCTCACCCAGTTGTTAAAGAACTTGGAACCCACAAGCATTGATAGACAATCGTCGAAAATGACAAAATTAGGTCTCAACTCCCAATCTCTCCCATGTTTCGCTTTTCCCTCTCGTGTTTTAGCTCGCAGGTTAGTAATGTAATTCTCCAGATACTCTTCGCTGTATTCTTCTTTTACCGCTCGCTCAGGTAGCCAAGCCATATCACCATTAAAAGCTGTAGGACAGAATGCCAACCCAAATCCGAAAAACTTTTGTTTAGCCCACATGTACATCATATATCGCAGCATATAAGACTTACCTGCTGCACAACTTCCACACATAATCATGATTGATGGTTTTGTGGGCAGGTCAAATCCTCCACTTGTAATCTCGTCGGGGTCATCTTTCTTCTTCTTACGATGCTTTTCATCCGAATCAGAATCACTAGGAATGTCCATAACTGGCTCTTCTTCCTCCTCTTCTGATTCAGAGATGGGTTGAGCATCGCTCTCGCTCTGCTCGGACTCAGAACTAGAGGAATCCTGAATCAGAGGTCGGCGACCTCTTCTCTATTAGTCATACCACCTTTGGCCTGCTTAATAGCCTTTTTAGGCCTACCTCTACCTCGTTTGACTGGTGCAGCATCTGAGTCTGACATTTGTCTTATGGATACTAAACCATAAGATAAACTATAATCTATAAGCAGACTCACTTTTTGCATTTCTTTTTGAGAGCTTCTGCAGCTTTCGCAGTGGCCTCTTCATGCAATAACTTAAGTCTTTCTTTAATACGACGATTGCAATGAACTATGAAACCTTACCAGTATGCTTTGTGATAGTACCATCTGGCATCATATTGAACGATGAGGTTGAACCATCACCACCTGTCTCTTTCTTAATTGCGGCTCTAAAATGTTCGAGTAGAGTGATCTTATTTGAATCAGTCATACGATCAGCTTTCTTCACTTGACGAGTTTTGGACATCACTTCAGTAGGCGTCATGGTGAGCATCTCTCGGATCTCTCTTTTACTTATCTCAATTTCATCTTCCTCCTCCTCTTTGGGCTCTTCCTCCTCCAGCTCGTCTTCGTCTTCTTCAGCTGCTCGTTCTTCCCGATCTTCCTCATCCGCAGACTGTTCTGCCGGAGTGTCATACTCCTCAGAGTCATCACCTGATTCTTCGTTATCCGATTTGCTCTTGCGCTGAGAGCTAGACTTCTCAGAATCAGATTTACGAGGCTTCTTTTCGGATTTGGACTTAGAGCTAGTAGCAGCACTTGAACGACTTCTAGGTGGCGTAGCCAGTACTTCAATATCATCCTCTATGTGTCGAGCAAATTCTCGGACTTTCTTGGGAGTGCTTGCAGCTGCAGCTGCGGAGGCTGCTTTCATATCTCTTTTTCCACGCTGCGCATGGTAAGCGTCACTTTCTTCTTTCTTAAGCAGTCTTCTTTGCTCTCTCTCCTGCTCTTCTCTAAGCACGGAGAGCTCTTCAGCTGTTGCTCTTTTCAGTTTAGCTATCCTAGATTTCATCTCTGCTGTGAGAGGTGGATCGGTTCTCTTAGTTTTTCGCGCCTTAGCCGGAGTTGGTGCAGCTTGTACCTGATGAGCTAAGCTATCATCAAGCTTTGAGACTCTTCTTGAAAACAATGTGTAAGCTTCACCTCTACCCGATCTCCACATATCACGCTCTGCCTTTTCGTGCTCAGCAATCAATCGGTCTCGATTTGGATCGTCTTCTTCCAATGAGTCTTCATAACTTAGCATCACTTCGCGGAGCGCTCTTGTTGCTTCCTTTTGAAAATAAGCTGCATGCTCTTTATAATATGCATAATCAGGATCTTCGGGTTTAGGAGCATCAGGCTGTTCAGCAATGAGTGGCAACTCTTCACTTTTTACTGGTTCGGAAATTGGCGTTTTTTTCCCACATCGCCACTCGATCCTGCTGCACTGCTGGCACCTACTGGTTCTGCGGCAAATGCATTTTTCGGGATAGCCGCTGACGCGGCTGGAGGTGCCTTGGGACTGGATGGTGTGCTTCTCTGATGACGTGACAATGAAAATGAATAAGCTTTCTTTTTTTGCAACATCATTTCTTCATACTTCTCTTTATCGTCATCACTCATTTTGTCCCACTTCTCAGCAGCCGCCTTCATTTGATCCGGATGCTCATGTTCCCATCTGTGGGCGTTAATCATTTTAGTCGGTGAAATACCTTCACTTTGATACTTTGCAATAATCTGTTTGAGCTCTTTGGGATACGCTGGGTGAGATGTCCAAATAGGCTGCCCGTATAGCACATTGCTCTCTGACAACTGCTTAAAGTTCTTGACAGTTGGTTCAGATGTTGCTTTTGTCTCCGGTTCAGTGTCGTGCTTCTTTTCCTCCTCGTCAGGGGCGTCTTGCTGCTGTTTTGGACTAGATGGTGCTTCAGCGTCACTGCCAGACGGATCACCACCACCATCTGAGTCATTATCAGATTCACCTCCTAGCCCTCCACCGCCATGTGAGCTACCACCGCTACTTGATGCTGACCCATATCCATCATCAGAGCTTGAATCGCCCCATACATTAGCCTTTTTCTTCTTTCTGTGCTGCAGCAACTGAATACCACCCCCAAATCGTGGAAATGAGGATTTCTGGCCACCTATAGATCTGTTTCCTCCTCTATGAAAATTGAATAGTTTGTCGTCGTCATCACTGGAGGACATTTGGTGTAGTATACTCTAGTCTTGCATAATAAATCTCTCCGCGTTGAGTATACTACGCACAAATGGGTTCCAAAGCAAAAAACATTAGCCCCGCACGTGAGGATCATTTCGAGGAGGCCATTGAGGGCACTCCAGAAAATTTCGGCTCCATCGATGACTGGGAGACCGAGGCTGTACTTAAGATGCGCAAGCTTATGAAGGGTCAGACCAAGTCCTCTGGCGGTGAGAGAGACGACGGACAGGCCGATGATGCTGAGGAGCTTGTCAACCGCAAGCTGGCGCTGTACAAGTGCACTCTCAAGCTCATGAACGACTCTCCTAAGCTCGCTATGGAGCTCGGCAACAAAGGTGGATTCGCTGCCATCATGTCTTACGTGCTCAAGAAGTCGATTCACTATGCTGCTGAGAAGGAGATTGAGCCTTACGCCAAGGCCATCACCCAGTACCTACCTGGCGCTAAGGTGGCTGCTCTGCAGTATGCCGCAAAAGGTGGGTGGTTTCGCTGACACTCCCGCCAAACGTAAGAAGAGCATGGCCAAGTACCAGGCAGCAGCACCGGCTGCTGTGAATGTCTAAGTATAAGACGCATTCAATCATCAACTCTTATTTTTACCAAATAAGAGTATATAAACAACAGCCATGTCCCGCGACATATTTCAGCTTGCTGACTCTGATGCAGAAGACTATCTCAATTTTGACCCGCCTGGAGGAGGATCTAGTATGGTGTATGAAGACGACATTCCGAGAGCAGCAAGAGGTCGTAAGAGTAAAGTGCAGAAGCCAAGACCTGTAGCTAGAGCGCCAAGAGCAGATGAAGATGACATGTTCGCAGATTTGAATCGACGTCAAAATAACCAACCAACTAGACAACCACCTGATCTTGATGCTGGTGATGAACCTGCCAGAAAAATACCAGCCAAGCAAGCTGGTGAACATCAAACACTCATGTTGTGTTTACAGCGCTATGCTGCAAGTGAGACGATTTTCTCCGATGCTGAAAAATGCTGGATTAAAATTGACCAATCTGGAAAGTAAAACAGTTGCTGAGTTGAAAACATTACAAGTGCGTGTGCGGACAGTATGCTCCAGTTCTGGTGGTAGTTCAGGTGCGCTGTATCAAGGCATCTTAATGGGAACTGCTGCAGTTGAGAGAATGGCACCCAAGCGGATTCTGGATCTCGATGGATATGCTGCATCACTGCGAGCCGATCCAGAATTTGAGGCGATCAGCGAAATGCTTGAGCTTGATTTAGGATGGGCTAGTTCCATGACCCCGATGCAGAGAATGGCATTATGTCTCGGTAAAAATGCAATGACTATAGCTGCCGTGAACAGGCAGAAAACACAGTTATTGGCAGGACTTATAGCTCAGCAACAAATGGCACAAATGGCTCAGCAACAACAAAAACAACAGCAGCAGGCGGTCAGTGATCCTCCAGCTGGAGCTATGTCTGAGCCTCCTAGATTTGCGGAGAGCGCCCCTCAGATAGTAAGGGCAGGAACAGTGCCTGTGCATGATTAAAATCTGTAGTATAGTTATATCCGCTTCCAGACATGTCCAATTCTGACAACGCTACTCGTTACCTGCTCAAACCGGCTGCTGTTGCGGCTGTTTCTGGTGCTGCCGCTGCCGCTTGGCGCCCTGGTACCAATGTGATCATCATGGGCAAGACTTATCCACTAGCCCTTGTGGTTGCAGGTGCGTCATTCGTTGCGTCTGAGGTCACAGAGCTGGTCAATCACTACCTGTTCGAGCACATACCCTCCGTCGATCTGCTGCAAGCTCCACTACACACCGGTCTCGCCGTCGGCACTCAGATCGGAGTCGTGTGCGCCATTGAGAACTTCCTCAGCCCCGGTCTGATCGGCGACCAGGGTCTAGCTGAGGTGGCTGCTCTCTGTGCACTTGGTGAGGTCACGGGCAGCTATCTTGCCAGCAACTGGCTGCATCCGTGGTATGACGCCCTCACTGGTGCTGGTAGCATGTAATGAGCTCCGTGGGTATAGTGTGGAGCAAAATAATATCGTGATTTACATTAACTCACGATGTCTTCATATCAAGCTCTTCTTGCTGAGATCACTAAGATCGCTTCAACCTATTCATTAGCAACTATGCTGAATGGGTTCACGCCGGAGTTGATCAATATACTTTTGCATAATCATCTTGAAAAAATAAAGCAAGCTGATACGTACGAAAGCACAATAACTCTCTTGAACGATGCTATTTCTTCTCAATTGGGTGCTGGCATGCTTATCAGCGATTTCATTACGCTTGATAATGATCGCAAGCGACTATATGAGCTATTCGCTTTGTGGCGTCTACGCTTACTGGCTGACGCTGGTATGGCGCTACCGAGTGATGTGGATAGTGCTTCAGGTGCACAAGAAAAGGTATAGTCAGCAATTGATATCTGTATTTGTCAAACAAAAGATAAGGGCTTAACAATTGTTTTTTTTAGAGAATTTAAGAATTCTCTAAATGAAAATGGGCAATACTATAACTGTCAATAGGCTCACTATAGCAGCTTCTCGAGCAGAACAGGTAGAACCACCACTCCGACAATGCCCAGGCCAATGTACATCAGAATGTTGCTATTTCCAGACAATAGGTCACCGAGACCACTGGCGATATTGCCTGCTCCAGTAGCCACATTTCCTGCAGCATCTGCCACTTTTCCGGCCACTCCGGTGGCCTTGTCAAAAAGGTTCACACCAGGCTTGATACCATGATCATATATGAACTCGAACGGCATTTTGAACCCTGTAGCGAAATCGTCCCAAAAGCCCATTCTTTGTTGCTTATACTGCAGGCACAGATAATTGTTCACTCGACAGCATATAGTAATGTATTATATCATGGGTGGTTCGAAAAGTAATATCTGATCAGTAGTTATACTACAGCTCAAATGAATTCCATGTCCAGTGTTGCTCCCGACATTACCAAGACCGCCTTGAAACGCGATGGAAAGTTCCAGTCTCTCCCTTCTTACCAGGCCAATGGACAGGTATTCACTCCATCTGTCCGCAATCTGCCGTCTGAGTACCCTTCAACCATCTTCAACGCTGCGCAGAAATACATCAGCAAAATCCCCAGAATCGATAACATCGATCATCTACTGCTGCGCATTCAGCTCACGCTGTCCAACGTGACCACCCCTATGGTGCTCACTCCAGTCAACTATTGGTTCCGCGAGACATCGCTGCGCCAAGGTGCTGAGGCGGATCTGATTCAGACTCAGTACGATGACTCCAACCAGGCCAATCTACTGACTGTCTGCACTGCTGGTCGCGAGCGAGCCATTTTCAAAACGGCTAATATGGAGTATACCACCAATGGCAAGTATGGTGTCACAAAGCCGCTGCTAGCAGGCACTTACACTTACTGGGTGCCGGTTCTGTCGTCTGTATTTGCCGCGCTTCAGGGAGTGTATCTTGACAACCTGGTGGGCGATCTGTATCTTGATCTCACTACCTCGTCCACTATTGTTGCTTCTGGTGCTGGTACTATCACTGCCAATATCTCGTTTGACGTGGAGGGTGTCAGACATCTGAGTGCCTGGGATAAGCAGGAGTATACCAATTTGTACAAGCAGACTGCTTTCGAGGCACAGTACCTTCAGCCGTTCCGCAGTGAGTTCCTGAACACCACTCTTACGGCAGGTAACGTTAACAACCTCACACTCGATACTGTGGACGGTCTCTGCTCTCATCAGATGATTTTGATCCGTCCCACTGGATGTTACTCGAACAATGCTGGCTTCGCCTCGTGGAAATTGCTGAACGTAGGTGACTCTAACGGTGCATCCCTTGATCTGGTCAGCAGCTCTGGTGAGTCGTACATTGGTGGAGCTCGTCCCACTCGTTTCATCCGCCAGCATCAAGCCATTGATAACATGGACAATGAGTTCTGGTCGGTCATTCCTGCTTACCATCTAGTTTACTGCGACAACATCAGGGCTGCTCTCTCCGGTATGGTCAAGGGAGCAAGATGGTTCAAGTCTCAGAACAGAGATCAGATTCGACTCACTCTGCCGGCAGCCCCGGTATCTGAGGTGCAGACCATCACCTTCTCTGCTGTCCCTGCGGCTGGTGGCTTCTATGCATTCAGCTACAAGGGTGACATGAGTGCTCAGCTGCCTGTGAATGCTTCGCCGGCTACCATGCAGGCTGCCATTCAGGCGATGAAAACCTTCGCGGCTCGTTACATCACGGTGACATGCTCCGCCTCTGCTTCTGCCGGTACCAGCTTCACTGTCACGTTCACTGACCCTCAGGGTGAGTTTGTGGGCGATCTGCTGGAGGTGCTGTCGCACGATGGACTGGCTGCCAGTGCTTCCACTGCACGAACTGTGGCTGCAGTACCCGGTCTGGTGTCTGGTCAGTACGATGTGGTGGTGTACTCGTACATCTACCGTGTCGCATGCTACAACGGCACCAAGCTTCGCACCAAGCTGATGCTGGAGTAAGTTCAGCTGCTCGGTTTTGTTTTTACTAGTAAGTTATCTGACATATAGATAACTTAATTTAATTTCAGATCAAATCATATAGAATGTCTCTTTTCACAACTCGAACCATCAACAATGCCACAGCTGGGGTTGCTTTTGATGCAGCTATCAATAATCAAATCGCGAATCTTCAAACTGCCGTGAGTGCTCTTCAAGCGAGTGACAGTGCACTACCACCTTTTACATCAGCCAGTACACCTGGTGCGCTCGTAGTGCGTGATTCTTCAGGTGGTGCTTCATTCACGTCGATTGATATCAGTGCAACTCCAGCTACAGCAACCAGTGGTGCAAATAAGAGTTATGTTGATTCACAAATCGCAACCGTTCCCAAGACTGTATCTGGGGATGCATCTGGCACTCTCACTGCAACGCAGGTGAATACTCTCGCGAATGGGACTATCCCTGTCTCGAATCTGGTGCAGCTCAATTCCACTCAGACGCTCACCAACAAGACGTTGACAGCTCCCACTATCACTTCGATTGTCAATGGCATTGGGCAAACAATCACAGTTCCGACCACTAATGCAAGCCCAGATCCTCTCGTGACTTGCACAGGTACACAGACGCTCACGAATAAGACCTTGACGTATCCCAATATTAGCTACATAAACGCTGGCAGTTCGAGCTTCGTTCTCACGCTCCCGACTACCACGGACACCTTGGTTGCTACAAACACGAATGACACATTGACCAACAAGACATTGACGCTTCCGGTGATCAGTAGCATCTACAACGGTGGAAACATCACGATTCCTGCCGGTACAAACACTCTGGTAAATCTTTCGACGGCGCAGACTTTGACCAACAAAACTTTGACGCTTCCTGTGATTAGCAGCATTTCCAATGGTGGAACTGTAGCAATTCCATCCGGCGCAGATACTCTGGCGAATCTGACTGGAACGCAGACGTTGACGAACAAGACGCTGACTCTCCCCATAATTAGCAGCATCTCCAATGGTGGAACGGTATTATCCCAGCGGTACAGATACACTGGCTACGCTGGCTGCGACGCAGACGATGACGAATAAAACATTGACTCTTCCCATAATCAGCAGCATCTCCAATGGTGGTACAGTGACCATCCCATCGGGAGCTGATACACTGGTGACTCTGGCTGCAACGCAGACGTTGACGAACAAGACGCTGACTGCACCCAAGATCGCTACCATCTCCAACACCGGAACCTTGACGCTACCGACAAGCACGGACACCCTGGTAGGACAAACCACAGCAGCCTCCTTGACCAATAAAACGATCACTGGAACGACTAACACCGTTGATGCCAACACTCTGAGATATGGCTCCACTTACGCAGTAGCACTGGCTGGTGCAGCTCCAACCGCTAACCAAGTCCTCACATACAATGGAACCAATGCGGTGTTTCAGACGCCAGCTGCACCTGTCACCAGTGTCACGATGGGCGGGGATGTTACTTCCAACAGTGGCACTTCCGTGGTTAATACGTTGGCCAATGGCACTGTACAAGTCAGCAATTTGGTGACGTTGGCGGGGAGTAATACTATGACTAACAAGACTCTCACTGGAACGACAAACAGTGTGGATGCCAACACGTTGAGATTTGGCAGCACGTATGCAGTAGCCCTGGCCGGAGCAGCACCAACCACGAGTCAAGTCCTCACGTACAATGGAACCAATGCGGTGTTTCAGACGCCCGTGGCTACGACGAGTGTTACCATGGCAGGGGATGTTACTTCCAACAGTGGAACTTCCGTGGTTAATACGTTGGCAAATGGCACTGTACAAGTAAGCAATTTGGTGACGTTGGCGGGGAGTAATGCAATGACAAACAAGACCATCACTGGTTCGACCAATTCAGTGGATGCTAACACTCTGAGATATGGCAGCACATACGCAGTAGCCTTGGCCGGTGCAGCCCCAACTTCTGGTCAAGTGCTTGGTTATAATGGAACCAATGCAGTGTTTCAAACACCAACTTCCACTACTAGTGTTACCATGGCAGGGGATGTTACTTCCAACAGTGGCACTTCCGTTGTCAGCAAAATAAATGGAACATGCGATCAATGGAGCAGCAACTGCTGCAACAGCAAACATGTTGACTCTGCGTGACTCAACCGGTGGTGGTACTTTCACCAACCTTACTTGCGGATCAGTGCTCAATACTGCAGGTGTGCGAAATCTTTACTACGATCAGCCATCCCAACAGCTGTTCATTGCTGGAGCTGGAGTGGCCACGCCAAGCACGGGCTCTACTTTGGGCAACATTGGGATCGGTGGCAGCGCACTCGCTGTGAACACCTCAGGAAACCAAAATACTGCGGTTGGATACAGTGCTCTGGCGGCAAACACAACAGGTAATCAAAACATCGCATTTGGAAACAATGCGTTGATTGTAAACACGACGGGTAATTACAATAGTGCATTTGGATATTCATCGCAATTCAACAACACAACTGGTACTCAAAACACAGCATGTGGGGATTACAGTCTATATCTCAACACCACAGGGAGCAATAATGTTGGGCTTGGGGTAAACGGTGGTCGCAATGAACTGGGAAGCGACAACACACACGTTGGATGCAATTCGACAGCGAACGGAGGTACATTCAACTCAACCGGTTGTACATCCCTGGGTTCAAATGCCGGACCGACCGTTTCGGGATTGTCCAACTCAACAGCGATTGGATATCAGGCTGCTGTGACTACAAGTAACACGATCCAGTTGGGAAATTCATCTGTAACGAACGTGAACACAAGCGGTACAATCACTGCTGGTGGACTCACATGCTCATCTGGTGGGACTGCAACTGCTCTGAATGTGACTTCACCATATCTGACTGCAACTATTGGACTGAATTTCACCGACAACAGGTGGAACTGCAGCTACTTTGGCTTATTATGATATCTACTCACATAGTTCGGTTTTCTCGGGTCCTTATACGACAGGTTACTCACTTTCAAGGTAGTGAGAATCGGAAACCAAGTGACTCTAACAAACACTAACAATTATTCAGTTCTCACTGGTACTTCAACTGCGGCAACTGGTTTCACCGCCTCAACTCCACTTCCAGCACGATTTATCCCTGTCCAAACCTTGTATAACCCAATCATGGTGGTCATTAGTGGTGCGAATGCAGCTGGATAATGACAATACAGCCAGTTGGATATATCCGGATCTACAATGGCGCCGGTACTGGCAACTCACTGGATCCGGAACGGCAGGTTTTATATTCATTCTCATACTCCTGGTGTGTGTAAGTTATATTCAATGAAATAACATTACTCGATATGATTAATGTTAATATGAGTGATCGATTTAAGGACTTCAGACGCCTTTCAACAGATCGAGCAATACTATGCCCCCACCAACCCATTTCAGAATGGTGTATAGTGTCTGAGTGCGCAGTACACTCGCAATGAATCGCCTCTGTCTCTACTGCAACTTCTTGAGTGAGTTGTCTGATTGCAATGTTAGAGCCACTACTGAAGCCATCGATCATTCTCGAGATCCGCCTCCCCCAGCTGACCACCCTTGGCTGTCAAGCCCACCTCCAGATGATGCCGGTGCTGGTACAACGGGGGCGTCTAGACCGCCACCAGAAAAGAGTAATGTTTGGTCGTGGCATGGCTGTAGTATACTATATACGTGATTTAATTATTGCGCCTGCGCTTGGTGCTTTCCTGGAGAATGTAATCTGCTTTAGAAAAGGTCATCTTGTTTCGGGGATTCTTATTCACGTGTTTTACCCATTTCTTGGTCTCTGCCTTGTACAGCTCCTCCAGTTTAAAGTTGATTTTCTGCTTACCACGCGCAGGTATGTCGATTACGCGCTTAACTCTCGGAATCTTCAGTTCATGTGCTAGATCTGAGTCATCCCAGAGGACTTGTAAGGCCTTTATTCTTTTCGTAAAGTGAATCTCATGCTTGTCTGCCTGCGTCTTTGGTTTTGCTTTTGCTCTCGCCTTTGGAGCAAGACTCCCTTTCTTGGGCTGTTTAGGTGAGGGCGGTGGTGGCTCAAATACCAATTCAGGCGGATCTTCCCCATGATCTGGTTTGATGAGTTTCATTTTCCGCTTAGGAGGAGGTACAGGCGAGACAGATCGTTCACGCGCTTTCTTCTTTACGCGCTCAGCCGCTGGTACAGTAACCTCAGTGTTCTTACGGATGTCTGTTGTGGCCACAAGATATTCACCTACGCGCTTAGCATTGGGACGGATAGAGGGCTGTGCAAACGATCCGATAGTTCCAAACTTTTCATTCTTTTTGCGAGGTTTAGTCGTGACTACCCCCATGCCATGAGAGGCTTTCATGATTCTTAATCCTTCTTTTTCTTTCAGATGCTGCCAGCAATATTTCGAGCGAGCAGTATCATGATTACATCTGCGTGTACCATTAGGGGCGTGCCGTTTTCCAACCATTGCGTGACAGCGTGTAGACATTGTGCTTATACCAAGCGCGCAGAAAATAAAACCAACGAGATTCTGTTGAATAGCCTTTTTGGTTCCCTCACCCACCGCCCCATCCAATTCAACTTTTTATTGTTCTATCTATCAAACAACAAATCGCCTCCCCGAGAACAATGCAAGCAACTAGTTGCGGGATGTCCGTAATTTAGCCCATTCTTTAGCATCTCGTCCAGCCCATCAAATCAAACAATAAATCGTTCAATCAATAGCACAACAGATAAACTCACTGATCTCGATGCACATGAGAGCGCAAGCGCTCTCTGCTTATCGCATACGCATCTGTTTTCCTCTGTCGCAGCCTTGATTCAACTTTTTATTGTTCAATCAACAACCCACTCTTGTAATTCTGGTAAATAATTTACATTTTACCAAAATTATTCTTTTACATAGCATCGCACAGACCCCTGCCGTGATAATATTTCGTTCCCGCAGACGATAGAGGAAAGAAAATAATCAATTATTAGGACATCCCGCTACTACGTTGTTGCATTGTTCTCTTACACTGTGTGTGAGCACTGTGTGCGACATGCAGTGCGCTGACACTCGCTGTTGCTGCTCTGCTGTGTGCAGTGATGCGCTGAGGATGGAGCCTGCGGCGAGCCTTCACGACCATGCTGACAAGGTCAGGAGATGCGTGCCCCAGCGGCCCCAGCGGAATACGAAGCACACTGGGCACTCTCTCACGCGCTGTGTGCTTTGAGCTGTGCTGTACGATGCTCCTGCTTGCTCCATGGCATGCAAGGATACAATGCCGCGACTGCTCAGCTGGACCAAGACAGGCCAGCGAACCACACGCACATCTGTCTCGATTGCCGCCGACAGCAATGAACGCAACGAGGGCATCCTGCCGCTGCAGCTGCAGCAGCCGCTCCTCCTTCCTCGCCCTCTCCGCCTCCGCCGCTCTTCGATCACGACCCGCATTCTCACAGCCATCTCAGCCAGGAGCAGCGAATTGCCATCCGTATTCTGCGGAAGGAGGGCCACGAAGTCGCTGCCATTGCTGCGCGCATCCCTTGCCACGAGAACACTGTGCGCCACTGGTTGGCGCAGGAGGATACGCACGACTCTCCACGCAGCGGCCGCAAGCGGAAGACGACTGCTGAGCAGGATGCAGCTATCATTGCTGAGGCAGAAGCAACGAAGTTCACCACGCCCCGCCGCATCCGTCGCAAGCTCGGCCTGGACGTCTCCTCTCGTACCATCGACCGTCGGCTCATCGAGCATGGTCTCTTTGGCCGTGTCGCTCGGCACAAGAAGAAATTCAGTGAGGCGGAGAAGCGCAAGCGGCTGTCCTTTGCTGAGGGCTACAAAATTGGACGGCCGATGACTGGATGAATGTTCTGTTTGCCGATGAGAAGATCTTCTGGGGCGAGGGCTTCTGGGGCCAAGTGTTCGTTCGCCGGCCGAAAGGCGAGGCGCTGAATCCGGCCTACTGCGTGGACCAGGACCCGCATCCAGTCAAGGTCAACGCTGTGGGGCTGCTTCTGCGGCACAGGGGCCGGGCTACATGTATATCTTCAATGAGAACATGGACGCCAAGCGGCTGCAGGACATCCTGGGCACACATCTCGTCGAGTCAGCCGAGCTCCACTTCGATGTCGAGCATGCGGAGCAGTGGTGGTTCCTGCAGGACAATGACTCCCAAGCACAAGTCCGTTCCTGGTGCGTACATGGCTGTTCAACAACGGCATTCAGTGCATCGACTTCCCTCCGTACTCACCCGACCTCAATCCGATCGAGAACCTCTGGGCTGACCTCGCCAGAAGAGTGGAAAAATTCCAGTGCGACTCCATGGAGGAATTACAAGACATTGTGGCCGAGCAATGGAAGGAGACGGACAAAGAACTACTGCGCAAGCTCGCGCGCAACACACTAAAGGAGCCCACTCGGTTTCGCTGCGCGAAAATTTATTTAATGGTAAATATAATATTAAATCCCCAGTGATTCGTTTTAGCAACTCGCTGGCAAAAGAATATTGAGAATTTATTTGTTTGATCAGGGGAAGAACTCTGAATATGTCTGTGCAATAAACTGGCTATTCTTCTGAACAGCGAATGCGCAGAACGATTGAGATTCGGGATAGGATAATTTAATTGAATGGGGTTGGCAACGCGCAGCAAAACCTAGTGGGCTCCTTTAGTGTATTGATCATTTTTAATTTGAATTCTTTGGTTCAAACTACGTTCACTCAGTTGGCAATTGGATTGAGAATAAATAATTTGAATCCGCGTGGGAGGGGAATGGGACAGAGGAGAAGAGAAGGGGAGAGAGAGAGAGGGGAGAGAGGTGAGAGAGGGGAGAGAGTCTGACGATCGGGTGGAGAATGGATTGCGTAGCAGAAGGCTCAATAAATAGGAGAGGAGAAGGTGATCAATTCTTGCGCTCTGGGCTGCGGGAAGCTGCCGCGCGACGTCTGGGCGGGGCATCATTCGAGTCGCCGCGAGTAGCACCACCACGCGTCGAAGCACGGACGGGACTGGAGCCGCGAGAAGAGGGTGCCTGATGTCTGACCGGCTCATCGTCGGAACTGCTGACGGCAGCATCGCTGCCGATGTCGTTCACATCGTCCTCACTGTACTGCGCGGGAGCATAGGGAGCATAGGGAGCAGCAGCTGGACGCGCAGCAGCAGCGGCACGGCGAGCAGCGGCACGATCGCGGATGATGGGCACGCGAGCCTCGATTACATCCTGATCAGACACAAGCACAGAGAAGCAAGCACAGAGAGAGCAAGGGTGAGCAAGAGCAGAGTAGCGCTATGTGTGTGTGTAGAGATCTGACCTGGATGCGCACCGTTCTGTTGTTCTGCGGCGGGTTCTGCAGACGGTTCTGACACTTTGTAGGATCGCAGGAGCAGTGGCTTCCACAGGCCACCACCCGGCCCTCCCTCGAGCAGCCGCAAGTGCCAGTGCACTGAGCTCCGCGTGCCCTGCAGCCGCATCCTCTGCGATTGGCCATGAGCCCTTCAAGCTGCTGTCGAGTCTCTTCGGTCTGATCGCGCAGCTGGATCATGGAATCCTGCAGCTGTACGATAGTATCGTCTGCGTTGCGCAGAGCCCTGCTCTTGGAGACGTAATGCACAATGACCGCGTCGTACTGCCGCACCAGCTTGTTGAAGTCGTTGATCGCATCGTTCTTCGCACTGCCTGCAGGGATTGTGTGCAGCGACTCCGCCAGCTCTCGCACCGCATCGCGCGTTCTCGCAGCAGCAGCGTTGCCCTCAGTGCCACCCTTCGACACCTTGGCCGCATTTTGCAGCTCAGCGATCTGGGGCTCGCGAGACCGAACAGCCTTGCTCTCTCTTTGGGAGCGATCACTCATGGCGAGGAGAGGGAGGAGAAGAGAGGAGAAGAGAGGAGAAGAGAGGAGAAGAGAGGAGAAGAGACAGGAGAGTGGCTGTGCACGACACAAACGCTGAATATGAGCGGCTGCAAGTGACGTGCTGCAGCTAATGAAGAGTGCGATCAGTCGCCGCCGCCCCACCGTTTGGCCTGCGCAGATGCACTCTGCTCTGACGGCGCAGTTGCCACTTGCACCCTGATCACTACACAGCCCACTCTGACGATCTGGCTTGCGATGGACACTCCATGCACAGGAGCAGCAGCGGATGCAGCAGCAGGAGCAGCAGCAGGAGCAGAAGGTAGCATCCGCACTGATGAGCATTCCGCTATGCCGTAGAAATGGTTGACCTTGCACTCGGCAGAGGTGAATGCGGCTGCAACCGGCAGGGGTGCTTTGAACGCAGGCCAGTCGAATGCGGGTGGTGCAGCAGCAGCAACAGCAGAGGAGCGAGCAGCAGGAGGAGCCGCAGCAGGAGGAGCAGGACTGCGAGCGCGGCGTGTCCGCTTCTTGCGTGAAGGCTTAGCGCCCGACATGTGAGCGAGAGGTGGAGGGCTGCATTGCACATTAGCATAGTAATTGAGTGAGCAACTGGTTGCTTACTCCTCAGAGTGTTGGCGCTGCATCCTCAGCTGCAGCAGAGCGCGCATGCGCTCCTGCTTCTTTCTGGCAACAGAAGCTTCGAACCGCTGACGCGAGACGAGTGTACGAGCACGCAGCTCCTCGTGTTGGCGAGCTTTGGCTTTGAAGCGCGACTTGGCTTTCTCCAGCGTCTGCGAAGCGTGAATCTCTTCCACCTGTAGCAGCTCTAGCTCCTCCTCTGTGGGAGTGGTGGGCTCCGCCTGCTGCAGCAGCGCCGCCTGTGCATCGCGCTGCGCCGCTCTCTGAAGCTTCGTTGACTGCTCTTCGATATTTGTCAACACGTGCGGATGGAGTGTGGGAGCAGCAGCAGAGCAGCAACCGGCGGCACTGTGCGAGCGTGCACTGAGAAGAGTGCGGGTGGAGGAGCGAGGTTGATAGTAGATCGTAGCTGCCCTGCGAGTGCGTCCGTAGTGCTCTCGCGTGTGAGTGATGTTGGTGTTTGCATGATGTCACTGTGTGTGTGTGTGCGTCACTGTGTGTGAGCGCGCCTATCGTCTTGCTTTGTGCAGAGGCGCACAGGTTGCACAGAGCGTCTGAGCGTTGGAACAGACGCTCAAAGAAAACAGAGCGTCTGAGCGTTGGAACAGACGCTCAATGAAAACAGAGCGTCTGAGCGGGCGGTGAGATCCTAAATGAACTCTTTTTTTGTCTACCATCTAACACGTCCGAATAGAGCATGCTCTACCTGTTCATTTGGTTTTCTCTCTCTCAGAGTGCGCTGAACATTCGATTGAGATACTCCCTCTTTGTGTTTCAAAATTTGCTCAGTGCGGTGCTCTCTTTTAGCTTGTCTACTAACATCATACCTCATTATTAACTCTGCGAGGGGATGGTGATCGCCTTCTGCCTGGGGCTAGTGGCGCAGCTGCTGGCCTCCTACTTCTGCTTCTTTTCTCTCGTCTACTTCTTGCGTCTGCTCAGTTGGCTTATTCACTTTCAACAAACTACCTTCACGGAAGCGCCGCCCATCATCAAGAGTGTACCATAGTTTGTCCTTATCAATGCTTGTTACTTGGAATACACGTGTCGAATATCGAACTTCATAGCCTCGGGTGAATACTTCTTTTCGTTTCAATATCGAACATAACTGCCTACAACCAAATTGTTTGGCATTCTGTCTTTTAGCACAGCCTGCTTGTTTTCAACGTGAATTGTTCTTGTGTCTGTCTCATTTATACTGGCCTCATCTGGGGACATTGCAGGCTCGCCCTTTAGTTTCAAAGCACCATGAGGAGTATCATTGTAGTTCTGAATCAATGGAGCTATGTACGATACCCACTCAACTTTACCAGTATGAGTGAAGTGTTTATGCACAGCGTTCTTAACAAATTTAGAAAAGCTATTGATCAGTCCCAATGCATGTGAGTCTTTCACTTCGACTTCGCGATGTACTATACCCTCCTTCTTGAACCAGTTCGCCACAATGCTTTTCCACTCTGTGCCACTGTCACTGACAATCTGAATTGGTTTGACTCCCAACTGACGAATGGCTTCCTCTAAAGCAGGCAGAACATCCGATGGTGATTTTGTTTTACACGGAACAGCAGCAGCGCGGCGGTCCCATACATTCTCCAAAATAAGACACCACCTATGGCCTCCATTGGTACGAGAGTAATTGCTCATATCGAGCAAATCCATTTGTAATTCATTGTCTTTTCCGTCGACAGTGATGGGAATTTCCACGACATTCTGAGGCGCTTTACGATGCAGCTGTGCAGTTGTTTGATTGGCAACGAACTCCTGCACGTCTCTCAAACGTACATCGATCTTTTTTGCTTTGACAATGTCCCACAACTTGGCTGCTGATGGATAACCATGCGATGTGTAAATCTGTTTGACTGCATCCATTTGAAAAAAACAACAGATTAAGCCGCTACTTAATCTATACATGGAAATTAACTCCTCTTGCTGGCACGCTTCGATGGTGTAGTTGATGCTCGACCACTCTGGCGCCTACAGTCATCATTGCTGATATTGACATCAGACAGTTTGGTGCCGCGCGATACGGAAACATAGCGTCCACGCCATTGCATATCCTCCCAATCGTGAATGACAAATGGCCTCCTAATTGTCTGGCCCTGTGATTTGTGGGAAGTGATTGCATAACTGGGTCGCAGCATATTAGCAAAGTCGTCTGCCGGAATTGGTGGTGACACTTTTTTGCACTTATGAGACTCGTCACTTTCTAGAATAACTCCCTCGCGGTTCCACATTTTCACTCGCCATGTTGTACTGTTTTTCAATCCGTACGCGGCTCGAGTTACACATGCCATCACTGGCAATCCCTTGAATACGATGATGTCCTGGGTTTTGCGTAGCTGACGCGATTGTTTATTTGTTTTTGCCAGAAACCATTTATTGGGATCACTTGGCATATATTTCTGCATCCAATACTTGTTCAATCGATGAACAGTGCTATTGTAAAAGCAAATGGCTCGGTCTACCTCTTTACTCCCGAACTTGCGGCGGTCAATATTTTTGGTTTGTTTGATGTCCTTGTACGTATTGAACAATGCGCTGTCACCGCGGCGACACTTGGTTAGCTGCATGAGATTGCCTCCACACATCTCGTGAAACACGTGAGCATTCTCGTAATCGAAATCCTCAGAGCGATCCCCAACAGGCTTCAATTGCACCCAGTTGCCCACAAAAATAGCACCGAGTGAAGCATCTGACTTCAGCCAGTTATACAGAGCATTCAAGTGCAGCTCTTTTGCCATGCTCATCTCGTCGAGAATGAGAACGCGGTACTTACTCAGTGACGAGAAGTTGCCGTGCTTGATTGAGTTCAGTTTGGAGTCCAAAGTCTGTCCCTCCTCTTCATCGTCACCCATCTGATTTCCAGCCACGTGAGTAGGAGCCAGGCACAGATACTCAATATCACGCTTTTTCAGTTCAGCCAATACAGCGTTAGTTAGAGTAGTTTTACCAGCTCCAGCCAGTGCCTCAATCATACGCCGATGCAAACCCATCCGCTGCCACAATCTGATCAACAATTCCAGTTGCAACTGACTTGAAATCGTTATGACCCGGATCTGGAATGATGTTCCACTCGGGTTTGGTGAGCTCGAATACTTCCTCATCGAAAGTCTCGTTATGAGTAACGCAGTTCGCAGATGGCATATCCGATCGTTTGTACTTCTGCACTTTGCCCTGTTCATCCCAAGTCAACTCCCGGGCGTATGCCCACATCTCATCAATCTGCTCCTGTGAATCAAATATTGCTACAGCATTGTCAGTGTTAACATGGCAAATACGGCCGCCAAACTTCTCGAGAATCTCCATTGTCCTCCACAAGTTAACGCATTCTGCTCCCAGAATTGTCTGAAACACTGGCACATAACTCTCCTGCTTCACTTTGGTGTTGGTGATAACAGCTTCAATGTAATCGTGACGTTTGAGAGAGCCATCTGCTCCGTAGTTATTGATGTCTCCACTGTGGAATACACGGGGAAACAACATTGTATTGCTGCCGTCTTTTCTGGCCACATGAGTTTTACGTGTAGTGGTTTTAGCTGTAGAGCTTCCCTCTGTTCTCAAGTTCGTCTCTGTTGCAGCAGCTTCAATGGAGCTGTAGATTTGCACCTCCTTGTGGTCATCTGATCGAATGCCCAGGCGACCTACCCATTGATTGATGCAGTTTTTAGCAACGAACACCTCTCGCTCGTAGTTATTACTGCCCTCTGTGCTCCTGATCAATCTCTCTTTCAAGTTGTGAACAAATGGAGCATAGTAGTTACCTGGATGAGTGAGAGTTGCCAGTACCACAGTGGTTATTTGACGTTTCAACACTTTTCTAGATGTTACCAAGTACTCGGCTTCGACATGCGTGTACCAACCATTGCCTTTCGGCATCCACTTTTTGCTAAGTGGTGTATCAACTACAATGAAGTAAATGCCAGCGAAAAACTCTTTGTGTTTTGCCCATTCAAATTTGCACGCCTGATCGAGGAAACTGAAGTCAGGAAACTCATTTTTCAACATCCCATACTGCAGAATGTGAGTGCGGCACTTAACCAAGTCCAATCCAGCCAGGTAGATTCCCTGCTTGATCTGCAATCGTTTGCCCATTCTCTGAGTGCCATCGCGATTGATAAAGTTTGTAGGCTGATCAAGTAGCCGAGAGTAGCGCTCATATGGGATGAAGTTGTGAATCATGGCATTCTTTGGCTGATTGAATATCTCCAGAGTCTCTGCATTAAAATGACTCAGGGTGCGATCCTTTTTGAACACACGCTCTCCGCCCTCAGCAGCTGATTTTGTGGCATGGCAAACTTTGTGTGTGAGCTGCAAGTTATTGTCGCTGTCATCATGAGACAGTTCCCATCGCTTAATGTGATCAATCTCAAAGTTCTCTGTTGGATCGACTTTTTCCATGCAGATGCCGCATACCCAGCCGCATTTTTGACCAAGTCGCAGTCGCTCAGTTGCATCACGTCGCTGGCGCATGATGCCCTCCATTCGATCGCCTGTTGGGTGATAGTACTCCTCATAAAATTGGCCTGTTGCAGAACCGATGGACTGGTTTTTGAACGATACACCCAACCGTGAACATACAACACGGCTCATCATCGAAGTGCCAGACAAGCCAAGTTTGGGACTGTTCACAGTGCTATTCGGATTTGCCCAGATTGTGACATCATTGAAATAGTCAATGCGCACAAAACCTGAATACTGGCATTTTGCAACGTGAACATAGTTCTGTGCCTGGAAAAGTTTAATGAGTAGATTATGTAGGTTTGACTGATTGAAAAACACGTTGCAGTTGGACAGCTCGTCTAGTGTTTCCACTAAATTATCGACTGGTTCACTGTCACTCCAGTCCACTACATGATGCGGTCGTTGCAGCTGCTCGACTAGCGCTGCTTCCGCTTTTGCAGCACGCTCGGCATTCTGTGCAAACATAGATGACTTGTTGGGATTGCTTCTAGCACGGAATGACTGCATCAAACTGTGTCGTACTGACTTGTCTGTGATAACATACACATGTGCGTCGTGAGCCACAAACATGAGGGGTGGATGGTGTGTGCTCTTGTGCTCTGTATTCCATACCAAGTTACCATGTTGATCATATGCATAGACATTGAAGTCAGTCACCTCGTTATCCAAAAACCACTCAGTGTCTTCAATGCTCAATCCAATTTTATCAATCTGGGCGAGTCGCTTGGGGTCCTTCAAACTGCTACTAGCAACCATTTCCTCAGTCAGCTTTTTCCGCTTCATGATGCCATATTTTTTTGTATGCTCTACAATGGCGAATGCATAACAATTCATATAGTCTGGCTGCTTTGTAACTCGCTTCACATTGACACCCATACGTTTCAGGAAGCCGTAATGAATTGGCATCGGTGCAAAATTACGGACACGTTTCAATGACCGCACATCAGCGCCATGACGAGTCACTTCTGATAGAGCGTCACTTGCCAGCCAGATACACGGATAGAATACTTTGTATCCAGAATCTCGATCGTTGTATTCAATGTCTGACTCGAGATCAGACCATTCATCACGGATTGCCTGCACTAGCTGCTCCTGAGAGTTAAAAGTGACCTCTACCAAATGTTCCTTTCTCATACCGATCTTTTGAGCGGCTCTGTACAAGTTCTCCTCGCAACTTGAACTTCATAATAACCAATGATTTTGAGCATCACGCGTCTGGTCTGTTCGTTACCGTTGCGTCGATCAACTGGCTGTACATCGATCACTTCCTGTGCACCACCATACTCTCTCATGAGTTTCGCCTGAACTTTGCTCACTCTTTGAGCACTTGCACCCTGCAGCGAATTCCGGACGAATGATATGCAATTGTCTGTTGCGTTCATCGCGTCTACGACTGGCGCTTGTCTTTTTGGTACGAGATCGACTACTGCTCCGCCTGCGAGGTTCCTCGTAGTTGACTCTGATGGCATCTCGGTCAACTCCTGGCTCTCCCCAGTGAACCACTTCCGCGCGATGTCTGTGCGCGTTGGTTTCCTGCAGATGAACTTCTATTGCCGCAGGAACTCTGTATCCCGGATGATCCTGGTAGATGACGCGGGTGGCATTAGAAGAAAGTCGTGGCGCTCCATCCCAATTATCCATATTGCTCTTGATTCTAACGTAGGAAATATAAGTGCTATACTATACTATACAATGAAATTATTTTAAGCCAAAATAATTTCAATATGAGCCAAACTATAGATAAACCCATTTAATTAGGCGACCAGGTCAATGGCCATTAGCCTGAAGCGAAGCAAGTTGCTGCGATGTAAGTACCCCGATTTTTCCAAGTCTTCTGTCTGCAGCATGATTTGATCCGGCTGCTTTGGTCGTGGCGCCCAAACTCTGCTGCCTTCCTACGAGCTTCTTTTGCCTCCCTATTCGAGCTTCCCTCTCATCCCACGCCTGCTGCTGCTTATACTTGTTCATCATTGAATACGCGCAGATGCCATTGTAATTTATCCAATTGCCCTCGCGCTTATCTGCGTCTCGATTTGCGAAGTAGTAGTACTTGGACATGCTCCAGTATAACCTAGCTTCATCTACGGTGCGAACCTGGTGTCCGATCTGAAACAGTTGATCCACAATCTGCTTGTATGACGACATCTGTGATTGTTCAAGTAGTGCTATACTATACTATATGAAATTAGTTTTAGACCAAATTAATTTCAATATCAGGCCAAACTATAGATTACCGCCCTGAGAGCACCTTTTTCCGACACTGTTCAGCCATCTTCTGGGCCTTTTCAGCACCCAGCTTTTTGACAGAGAAGTACTTATACTTCTGAGTTCCATCCTCTCGCCATGTGAATGACCACCGACCTGCTTTTGCATCAAAGCGGACACACCCTTTGTTGGTCTTGCTTCGGGCCTGCTTTTTGAGGCGTTTGAGCTCGCCCTGTAGCTTCTCCATCTGAGATTCGATTGTTTTACGACTTGATGACATCTGTATGGCCCAGATAGCTGTACTATACTATATGAAATTATTTTTAGGTGATTAATTTCATATTTGCGATTAAACTATAGGAGTAACTTATTTTCCTGGTTTGTAATTTTTCACAATCTGACGGCGCCGTTCGCTGGCCCACCCCCACCAAAGGCATGGCTTTGAGCATAGCACATGAGTTCCAGGTGGGATTTTTGGCGGTCTATCTTCCCCCTTTTTCCGAGGAACGTATGGCCTCGTTTCATACTTTTCTAGTGTGTGCTTCTGAGGATCAAACCAGTCACAATCGGACACACATGTTGCGCACATGTGATCGACCATTTTCTCTGGTCGAATGGAGACGGCATTCCACCACGCTTCTCCACTGAACGAGTTTGCGGGTTGCTCTGCTTTGTCATTGTCAATGCCCTGTTCTGCATAGCGCAGGCGAATGTAGCTCACTCTATCTAGCCCTTGGTATTTGTTGTCTGACATGATGTCAAGTACTATACTATATGAAATTATTTTTAGGTGATTAATTTCATGTCTATTTAGGCCATCATTCCCAGTCACGGAATGCGGAAGGAGGCTGTGTTGTGGCGGCAGAGAGTTTGTCTGCCTTCTCTTTGGCTATGAGTGCCTTCTCAGCGGCTACAGCCGCTCTAATTCGACTCCCCTCGATCGCAGCCTCTTGAAGCATGGCATTATATTCCTCGGTTGACCTGCCATCTTGGGTGCATGTTCTAACTCGACTTTAGCTTTCTCAGCCTGTTCAGTTCTCCATGCCAGCATCGCCGCCTGACGCTGTTCATATCGGTCTTCCTCCGACACAATGGCGAAGTCCGGTGACATCTCTCGTTGACTTTCAGAACTAGAGCAGAAAGAGCAGCGCTTTGTCGGAGGACAGCACTTTGTCCGAGAGCAGCACTTTCTTTGACACAGTGTGATAAGTTTGATGTACTCCTGCCATTTAGTACGTGGGACTTTGAAGTGGACCACTGTATCGCTGATCTCAACCTCACCTCCAACCACATACTCTCGAAAACCCTTGAGTACGTTTTCGTGGACTTCGCTGAGTTCCGTCTCACACATGTTGTATTCTCGGATTTTCTGAAACGTTTCTTCTTGCTCTTTATCACTGCACTGCATCAAATGCGCTATCAAATTGGACATGCTGTGGTGCTGCTAGTGCTGTACTATACTATACTATATGAAATTATTTAACTATAAATGATTTCGGCTGATGATTGGACGGCGGGAGGGATCCCGCTTCGCTGGACCCTCCAGCCATTGGCGCTAGGTTTCTGGAGGAAACCTTTCGCCGACTATACTTAGGCAGAGTACATGTTTCTCCGCTTTTCATTGGACCTACTCCTTTTCAACTTCTGCAGCTCTTTTGCTGCCATCTGAATGCGCTCTTTCAGCACTTTAGGGTCAATAGGCGGCTTATTGTAGACTTGCTTACCCTCTCTGGATGAAGTTTCCATGAGGCGGTCATTGGCGTGCTCCATGTTCCAGAACCAGTATACATACTCTTCCCAACCGGTACCACAGGTTACTGTCTGTGTGAAGCGGACACCAATAGGCTGTGGTAGTTTCACTTCCTCAACATGCTTGTAGAGACAGAACTTACTTCCATCCTCACGAAAGTTCCAGACAATGGTGACTTTGTAGATAACTGAGGGCATGATGGGTGTTTTGTGTAGTACTAACTATACAAAAGGAATTATTTAGATCTATAACTAACTTCAATCCACTCGAGGATCGGTTGTAAGTATATCCGGCGTGTTACGAGATGATCGTGTCAATACCAGTTGAGGGAGTGCGATATTATTAGTAGGCTGTGCAACAGGATCCGCAGGAGGAGAAAGCAAGTCAGAGACGTTGATATCGATACCAATTTTAGCCAGCTCGGACTGTAGTTTATTCGTCACAATCAACTCCACCTTGTCATGGAACTTATGCATGGCATTCATGATCATCTCATCAATCTGAGTACTGTCAAGTACAGCTTTTGTTGCCTCGGAACAACTCGAAGCACAATGGTCTGACTTGCAGCTTGCGAATACGCTACTGCAGGAAGTTCCCTGAAGTGAGCAGGTGGCACCCATGGTTAGAGAAAAAAGGCGGCAATTCTATAGTTAGCGGAGAAAATGCTGTACTTTAGCACAACTTCTGCACAATCATATGCCATTCAGACTGTAGAGGGAGCAGAGCCTGCTTATCATCTAGCACGCTGATTTTCAGCACTCTAGTTGGGGTGTCAAATTGAAACACTTGGGGGAAAGTTGGAGGTGGCTCCCAGTAGCCAATTCCACTGGGCGGATTCTGGAGTATAGGGACACACACTGTGGAGTTGTTGCTGTTCAACATGTCACTTACACAGCCAATGTTGTTGATGTTGATGTTGAGTGAGCGAACTGAGGCCAAGTTAGGGTAATTGTTGGCAGTGAGAAGCAGTGCAATGGCTGTATCAACTTTCGAAAAGCCGAGCACTTCAAAAGCGGCGGAAACTTGATTACTGCCGAATGTGATCTGGAATGCAACAGTACTAGCCGCAATGGAGATGAGGCCAGTGAGTGCTGACTGTGTCACTGTGAAAGTGTTTACACCTGCTGAAGCTGTGTCCATCGCTGACTTGATTGCAGGGAGTAGGCTACCAAAGCCAGAGTAGAAACCTGGTTGCATCACGGCAACTTTAGCCACACCCGCCTCCGTGAAGTAGATCGTGTTATTCAAGTCTGTGTTGATGTTGAAAAACGTGGTTGGATAGTACACTGCTTTGACGGCATAGCGACCATGCAGCACAATATTGCCATTGATGACAAAGTTTGCTGGAGTTGTGGAACCTGGATTGATGCGATCAGCGCTGTCGATTTTCAGATATGAACCGGACATGTTGTGTGTTGTTCTGTGACTAGACTAGTTACAGAAAATAGTAATAATTAAACTGCTCAATACACCATTTGGAAGTCTTTCGGGATGTCTCCAGCCAATAGGGTGCAGTAAGTCTCGTCCTTGGAGGGCTGGAGCGCCTTGTACAGTAGGCAAGTGTGCTTAACATTCTTGCACTTCAATAGCTCGCGCTTGAATTCCTCCTCATTCTCAAACACACCGCCATAGGCATTATACATGGCCTGCAAGTTGTTTTTCGAGATGGAAGGCCACATGAGAGCGAATGTCGTGCAATTACGAAGTAGAGTGTTCACAGACTGCCTACTGGCTAGATACTGAGACATAATGAAAATGGAAGTATTGGTGTGGCGGTAAGTGGAAATCCAGTTGTTGAACCACTCACTCTCTTTCAGCAGTCCCAAACAGTCATCCAGAATCACGAAGTTGGGCTTCAAGCTCCAATCTGCTCCATTCTCAGCTCTACCCGTCTCAGTTAGGCGGCGCAGGTTCTCAATGTGCGCTTCCAAGTGCTCACCACTATAACGAGGAATGACAGCTCTGTCAGGCAGGAAATTGTAATCGCCATTGAACTTGGTAGGTGTGAAGACGAGGCCACCTCCAGAGAAGTAGCCCATCTGGCAATACAGGAACATAATGTACTTCATCATATAGGACTTGCCTGACTTTGGTTGCCCAGTCATAGTGAAGATGGCTGGCTTTGTAGGAAGTCGGAAGCCAGCACCCTGATAGTCTTCATCCTGGCTCTTGTCATACAGATCCTGCTGATGCTGGAGGTAATGCTGATGCTGCTGTTGTTGTTGACGCACACTGCTGTGATACTCTTCCTCCTCATTGTGCCTGTTCACTGGATAGCTGTCTCTATCTGAGTCAGAGTCACTGTAACTATCTGACTCTGGGACATGTTTCTGCAGCTTTTTCAGTGGAACCTTCTTTGCCGCAATCGGTTTCTTCTTTGCGGCGTCTCCCAAAGGGAGCCTCTTACTTGCTGTTGATGACTTGGATGTTGATGAGCGGATTGGCTTGCGAACTGGAGGTGACACACTTCTAGCGGTCATCTGTTTTGGCAGCAGTTTCTTCTTTGACACAGACCCTTTTGGCCGTCCACGTCCTCTCGGTGGTGGAGATGGAGAGCGTGACGAGTCAGAGCCATAGTTAGAATCAGTATCAGAGCTGGAAACATCTGTTTGGGCATGTTTGCGAGCAGCTGCGATGGACTTCTTAGCCTTTCCCTTCTTGGTTGACGGTGGCATAGTTTCAGTAGTGAACTTACTATTGAAATACAAATTAATTCACACTATACTGCAAGTGTGTTCATTTCTTGTTCGCAGTTTTCAGGCTCGAGATGACAGCGTTGATACGCCTATGTAGCTTATCATATGCAACAGAAGCAGTGGTCTGCTTCGTGAACTTCCCAGTGTCAGAGATTCGCACGCCCAAAACTAGATCGGCTTTGCCTTTCTGCCTATACAATGAACTGTCCAAGCGCTTCAGCACAGAGATACGCTGCGCGGTTGTTAGTTGAGTGCTGGATAGTTTAGCCAGCTGTGCAACGCCAATCTGAGTTTTGTTGTACTTCAACAGCTCCTCTTCCCATTTGACATCTGCTTCGTGATTTTCTGAGTCGGTGACCACCACATCTGTGCCTATAATGTCGCTATCATCCGCTGCTTGGGCAACCTCGACTCCAGTCTCATCTCCAGTGTCGTCTCCAGTATTATCTCCAGTATCATCTCCAGTATCATCTCCAGTATCATCACCGTCTTCAGAACCATCATCGTGTAGCTCTTCAACTGCTGCAAGCCGAGGTTTTGTCGTAGCAGCGGCAGCGTGATGTTTTCCTCCAGATGTACTTGGTCTTTGTTTGCTGCTACTCCTGCTACCGCTTTGTGTTGAAGGCCGACCGTGCGACTTATCGCTGACGATCTTCTTGCTTGAACGGGAGGGAGTTCCGGACTTGCCGCTCTGAGTTGAGGCGCGGCCGCCCAACTTGTCGTCCTCAGAATTTTCGTGTTGCATTTTTGCATATGCTTCAAGCAGAGACGGTGCATTGGAAGCTGCGGCAGCGCCATGTGTTCCTCCAGGTGTACTTGGTATCTGTCCAATCTGAGTTGTTGTGAAAGCAGACGCAGCCTCAGCTTGACCGCCGCTACTGCTAGTGCTATCGCTTTGAGTTTTTGCACGTGTCTTCGACTTGTTATCAGGCTCTTTCTTCTCTTCTCCGTCTGAGTTGTTGTCTCGATCGGTACCACTGCCTCGATCTGGACTACTGTCGCGATGTGAATCACTACTGTCTCGGGCAGGACTGATGTCGCGAGACGATGGGGCTATGATAGGCTTGTTTTGCTTGCGCGCTTCCTTGTCCGAATCATAGTCACTGTCTGAGGCACTTTCCCCCCAGTATTGTCCCTTCTTCCTCTTTTTCACGCCAAAAACGTCTCCCCCACGAGAAGCCGCTGATTTAGCGCCTGAAACAGATCTGGCCAATATTGAGCTGAATGTGGGTTTTTTGCGCCGGCCATTATAGCTGCGTGACCAAAAGTGGGTGGGTGAGTTCGAATCGGACATGACCGACTTCTCTGTTGCCTTCTTCTATAGTCGCCGCTTTTTTTTCCTCCGACTTCTATAGTACCACTGCACACGATGTCGAAGTCCAAGTTTAACATGACTCCGAGCGAGGAGACCCACTTCGAGGAGAAGGCTCAGGGAGACACCGTCAGCTCTCTCGACGACTGGGAGTTCGATCTCGGTGAGCGTATTCTGCACATCGAGAATCTGCTTGAGAAGTCTCGGAGCAGTAAGAGACCCAACGCCGCCGTCATTTCGATGCTAAGCAACAAGCTCGTGAGCTACAACGCAGCCATCGCATTCCTGCAGACCAATCCGAAGGCTGCCATCATGGTCGGTGGCAAGAGCGGTCTGAAGGGTATCATCGAGTACGTCAACCGAGCCGCCCAGGAGGATGCCACTCGTGACGAGCTCAAGAAAACCATCGACCGCGTGAAAGTGACGCTGCCCGGCTACAAGCTGCGCAAGGCCATCTCTCGTCGCTCGGGAGGTCTCAGTGGCAACTCTATGGCGGCTGCGGATGTGCCGCTTCCCAACGAGGATTCTGACTAAACTCGACGGAGACTTCGAGCAGATGAGTGACATGATGTATGAGTAAATGATTCAATCTACTCATAATTATTTGTGTACATACAATAACTTGCTTCTCCGTTTCAACAATGTCAGGCGCTGTATTCGATTTTCGGGGAAATGATGGCAGTGACTATCTGAATTGGATTCAACCCGAGCCAGTTGCTGATGAACAGAATGCACCTGCTCCCGCTCAGTCTTCCAGTGGCCGGGGTAGGGTTGGCAATGAAGATGACTACATTTTGGATTACAGAGCTGCTCAGTCTACATCCAAAACTCGTGGCGGTAAAAGAGCGGGGGAAACAGATTTGATTCCGTATAGTACCGCCGCTACCTCAAACAATGATGCAGGCAACAGCAGTAAAGCTGGTGCAGTAGTACGTATTCCTAAAGACAAAGTGGCTCAGCATCAACTGCTGTGCTTGAAAATCTATGCATTTGCATCTCATGAACGTTTTGCTCCTGCTATTCGGCAGTCTGGGCTGAGGGTCATGGACTTGGACAAAAAGACTATGCCCCAGCTCGAAGAGTTGCTTCAACGATGCCGTGTTGTTGCGCTGAACAGTTCAGGCACAAATGGCGGCATGCTGCATCAGATGGCATGGGGTTCTTGCCGCACTATAGAGGCGATGGCGCCCAAAAAGATTTGCGATCTCACTGGCTTTGCGGAGAGGGTCGATCATGATGAGGAGGCCAAGTTGCTCATGGATCTGGCAGCGATTGATTATGGATTTGCTTCCAGCATGCCACTCCCCGTTCGAATCGCTTCCTGCTTGGGACGCATTGGGATGAGAGTGGCAGCTGAGAACCAGGCATTGGCTGCTGCACAGTCTAATGCAGCTGGTCTTCAAAAAGAGCTGGATCAGATGAGACAACAACAGGCGAGACCTGCGGCGGTTCCACAACAGCAAGTCGGAGGCTCCCAACAACAAACCATCCAACAACAGGCTCACCCAGTTTACTCTAGACCGACCACGCCTTCGAGTAGACCAACTATAGATCCAGTGCAAAACGGCCGCCCCGCCGCATTCCGTGACTGGGAATAAACCGCTCACATTTTATTTTCGGTCATCATTATAGTACTACTGTTTGACATGTCTATTCTTTCTTCCAAGCAGACCAGTGATTACCTCCTGGAGCCTGCCGTGGTGGGTGCCGATCTCGGCGCGGGTGCCGCTTACTGGTGGGGAGCAGGTCAGACGTTCATCTTCAACGGCTCTGATTACCCTCTGTGGCCCTTCGTCGCTGTTGCTGGTGCACTGTCCACTGCTGCCATGAACATGGTCAGCAACTATGCCAACGAGCACCTGCCTGAGCAGATCAGCATCATCACTCACCCTCTCGAGACTGCGATCGACATCGCCGGAACCACCGGAATGATGCTCTCAGTCGAGCAGATCGTGTCTCCTGGTCTCGCTGGCGAGACCATGTACCCCATGGTGGCTCTCGTTGCTGCTGCCAAAATTGGTGGACGCTATATCACGCACGAGTACTTGCAGCCGTGGATCGACTCGTTCAAGGCGTAAGTGAGGATCCTCCTCGCTGGAATTTTATCTGTTTAGTTACTAAGCCTACTTTGCCTAGTAACTTGTTTCTCCATGTCAACTGAGATCTACAACCGCCTCCATGGCGAGTTCATTGCCATCCTCTCCAAGTATCAGCTGGGGAGGATTGCAGCTCCCTACACACCTGACCTGATCAACTTCATGATGCGAAAGCACTTGGACAAAGTGCAAGCAGCAGAAGACTATAGCTCCACCCTGCAGTTGATCAACACCACCATCGCTTCACAGATGGGGTTGAAACTGGATGTTGCAGGAATGATTCGAGAGCAGGCTGACAAGGATGCACTGTACAAGGTGATGGTTGAGTGGCGCCAGACGCTGCTATGGGAGGTTGCGATGGAGAAGTCCATTGAGAAACTGCGAGATGCCATGCCAGGCCTCATGGCTCAGACTCGGCAAGCATAAGTTGGAGCACAAATATCTGTGTATTCACTAGTAACCGCTTCAATCATGGGCTTTATGGACGATTTTTGGACCGGGTTCAAAATGCCTTTTGAATACGTCTACGACCATGGAATCAAGCCAGCTGGGAATGTGCTCGACAAGTTCAGCGGTGCTGCTGGAAAAGCGGCTGATGCTGCTGGCAATCTGGTAACTGGTGCAGGCAATGCCGCTCTTGGTCTGGGCGACCTGTTGGCTGGCAACAGCAACATTCTGATGTACATCGGTCTGGGCATTCTCGGGGTGGTCGTTCTCCCTGTTCTACTGGACAAGCTACTATAGTATCGCTCACTTTTCATAACCCCCCTCGCGTTTAGCAGATTTTTCCAATCTCCTAAAAAAATAATTCTGCGCCCTCATTAGTTAGCTTTGCTACTTCCCTATCATGTCGTCCTACGGTTACAGTGCTCTCTCGAGCGGCAACGCTCGTTCTTCCAAAACCTCCGGTGTGACCGATACTGCTGTGCCTCGTGGCGTGGCCAAGACAGGCGTGGATCGCCGTGTTGGCGGTGTGATGAGGGCTCAGACTCTCCCTGCTGGTCAGGTGATGGGTGGCAGTTACATGTATACTCCGACCACTCGCACTCTTGTCTCCACTTTCCCGTCCAACATGTTCAGTGCTGCTGGCAAGAAGTCGAGCGTCATTCCTCGCATCAACTTCATCAAGCATCTCGTGTTCAAGGTGGAGCTGAACATCGTCACTGCTCCTCTCACTCTGGTGCCATGCCAATACTGGATTCCCGAGCTGTCGCTGCGTGACAGCGGCAGTGGTGAGGTGATTCAGCGCGCGTACGATGACTCGTCCCTGCTCAATGCGGTCTTCCGCTGCACTGCTGGTCGCCAGCGCGCCATTTTCAAGTCGGGTCTCAACATGGAGAGCCAGGACACCGGCAAGTACGGTCTCACGAAGCCTCTGCCCTCCTGGAACCCACACCTTCTTCATCCCCGTGCTCACTTCGGTGTTCGAGAACTTCAACGGTCTGTTCCTCAACGACCTGCAGGGAGATCTCCTCGTCGACTGGACCACTCCGCAGACCATCGTTGCCTCTGGCGCTGGCTCCATCTCGTCTAGCACCATTTCGTTCGTGGTCGAGGGTGCTGATCTCTCGACCGTGATGCTGCCGCCTACAAGTCGCTGTACGCCTCTACTGTGTCTGAGTGCCGCTTCCTGCAGCCTCATCGCTCTGAGTTCCTGTCTATGCAGCTCACTGCTGGTCAGGTGAACAAGCTGTCTCTTCGCTCTGTCGATGGACTGTGCGCCTATCAGGTTGTCATGGTTCGCCCAACTGGTGCACTGAACGATAACTCCAACTTCAACACATGGAAGCTGCTCAACCTCGGCGATTCTAATGGAGCTGCGATTGATCTCACTGACAACTCAGGCCAGTCCATTCTCGGCAACGGTAGTCCCATCCCAACTCGCTGGATGCGTCAGCACCAGAGCGTCGATCTGTTCGACAATGACTTCGTCGCTCGCAAGCCGATCTACCTACTCAACTACTGCGAGTCCGTCAACGGTGCTCTCTCTGGCCGCGTCAATGGAGGCAGGATGTTTGCTGGCATTGACGCAGATGAGATTCGCATCTCACTGCCTTCGGCCCCTGTTCAGGAGGTGCAGACTGTGATCTTCAGTCAGGCGCCCGCTGCTGGTTCCTTCTACTCGTTCTCGTTCCGTGGTGAGCAGAGCGCACAACTCATCGGCAGTGCAACGGTGGATCTGATCAAGAGCGCCATCGAGTCGATGCGCGAAGTTCAGGCCCGCCATCTAACCGTAACTGCAAGCGCTGCGGCCAGCGCTGGAACCAGCTTCACTCTCACTTTCACTGATCCGGAGGGCACTCTAGATGGTGACCTATTCCAGATCAATTGCCATGATGGTGCTCAGGCCGGTTCGGCCACTACTCGCACGATTGCTGGTGTTCCCGGCCTGGTGTCTGGTCTGTATGACGTCTACGTGTACTCGTTCCTGTACCATATGTGCGCCTATGTGAACAACAAGCTGCGCAGCCAGCTGCTCGTGTAAGTTCCTCTAGGTGGGACAAACAGGTCTGAAGGGAATCCGCGGACTCCCTACAGCGCTCCGAGTCACCGAGGTATGAGAGATAATCAAAGCGATTCAACAGAATCACTTTGGATCAAAAAATATAAAACATCGTCATATAGTATTGAACAGCAATTATGCCCCGACCAAACATTCTCTTTTCTGGTGGCGGTCTAGACGCCCCCGTTGTACCAGCACCGGCATCATCTGGAGGTGGGCTTGACAGCCAAGGGTGGTCAGCTGGTGGCGGTGGATCTCGAGAGATAATCCACAATATCAATGACGGTATCATTGCCAATAGACAAATCAATGAAGAGATTGCAGCACAGACGGCGGCCGATATTCGAAGTGCTGACACTGCAGCACTTTTAGATAAGTTGAAATGGATCGGCGGCGGCATTCTTCTGCTCGTTCTGGTGAAGAAGATGCGATCATAAGCTTTGAATATCATTCATTTACATTACTCAACAAGAGTAATGTAATTTTAAGTCTGCACACTCCAAGCGCAAAAGATGGAGGAGGAGGAAGTGAGATTACACAGTCCAAGTAAGAGAGAATGGTTGCCAACCAGCGTATCCTGATGAAGCGAAAGTACCACCACCACTAATACCATTAAAAATATCCAAAATTACATTTGAAATAGTGATTGTACCAAACCCTATTGTTCCACCACTAGTTACAATGATTGGGAAATATAGATTTGCTGTAGGAAAGAACCGGGTAGGCATATTTGTATTACTAGTGAAATACGCAGCACTAGTAGAGGTCACTGAAACAAAGTTACTAGTCTGTGTCATAGTCACCTGATTACCCACACGAACGATCTTAAAATTAATAGATGAAGTCGTTGCTGGGCCACTCAAAGTCGTTGAGTAATAATACACCTCATAATAGTTGAGAGCAGTTGCAGTTCCACCTGAAGTAGGTAGCATGTATCCACCCGCTGTGATTGTGCCTGTTGTACTAATTCCGCCAGCAGTGATTGTGCCTGTTGTACTAATTCCACCAGCAGTGATTGTACCGCTTGTGTTCACGTTCGTTACAGATGAATTTCCCAACTGGATTGTATTACTTGTAGTCACAGCAGCCTGATATCCGATCGCTGTTGAGTTGGACAATCCCGAAACGAGTCGCCCCGGCATTTGAACCCAGGGATGTACAACCGGTTGAGTTGAATGTACCTCCGTTCGCTGTCGAATTGCATCCAACGTTTGTGTTGTCGCTTCCCAGTTCATTGCGACCACCGTTTACCCCAAGCCCAACATTATTGTTCCCTGTGGTATTGAGATATAGACTGTAATCCCCTACTGCTGTGTTTTGAGTACCAGTTGTGTTGTTGAATTGCGATGAATATCCAAATGCACTATTGTAATTACCCGTCGTGTTTACAATCAACGCATTGTTTCCAAATGCGCTGTTTTGATTACCTGTTGTGTTTGCCGCCAGAGCACTGTATCCAACCGCGTTGTTCTGGTTTCCTGAGGTGTTCACAGCGAGTGCGCTGCCACCGATCCCAATGTTGCCCAAAGTAGAGCCCAGACTTGGCGTGGCCACTCCAGCTCCAGCGATGAACAGCTGTTGGGATGGCTGATCGTAGTAAAGATTTCGCACACCTGCAGTATTGAGCACTGAGCCGCAAGTAAGGTTGGTGTAAGTACCACCACCGGTTGAGTCACGCAGAGTCAACATGTTTGCTGTGGCAGCGGTTGAAGCACCGGCAACTGCAGTTCCATTTATTTTGCTGACGACTGAGGTGGCACTGTTGGAAGTAACATCCCCTGCCATGGTAACACTAGTAGTGGAAGTTGGTGTTTGAAACACTGCATTGGTTCCATTATAACCAAGCACTTGACCAGAAGTAGGTGCTGATCCACCCAAGGGCACAGCATACGTGCTGCCGAATCTCAACGTGTTGGCATCCACGCTGTTAGTCGTTCCAGTGATGGTCTTGTTTGTCAGAGCATTACTCCCCGCCAACGTCACCAAATTGCTGACTGGCAGAGTGCCATTGGCCAACGTATTAACCACGGAAGTTCCGCTGTTGGAAGTAACATCCCCTGCCATGGTGACACTTGTGACAGCGCACTGGTGTTTGAAACACCGCATTGGTTCCATTGTACCTGAGGACTTGACTCGTGGTTGGTGCTGCTCCGGCCAGGGCTACTGCATACGTGCTGCCATATCTCAACGTGTTGGCATCCACATTGTTTGTCGTTCCAGTGATGAGTCTTGTTTGTCATAGTATTCTCCCGGCCAACGTCACCAAATTGCTGACTTGTACAGTGCCATTGGCCAACGTATTAACCACGGAAGTTCCGCTGTTGGAAGTAACATCTCCGCCCATTGTGACACTGGTGACAGGTGCAGCTGGCGTCTGAAACACTGCATTGGTTCCATTGTATGTGAGGACTTGGTTAGCGGTTGGAGCTGCACCAGCCAGTGCTACTGCGTAAGTGGAGCCATATCTCAGAGTGTTGGCATCAACGGTGTTAGTCGTTCCAGTGATCGTCTTGTTTGTCATGGAGGCTGCTATGGTTCGTCCTACCAGGGTGTCCATACTTGTCGGTAGCGTCAAATTCCGGTGACTGGAGATGTAGCCATTGGCCAACGTATTAACCACGGAAGTTCCACTGTTGGAAGTAACATCCCCACCCGTTGGGACACTGGTGACAGGCGCAGCTGGTGTTTGAAACACCGCTTTGGTTCCATTGTATGTGAGGACTTGGTTAGCGGTTGGAGCTGCACCAGCCAGTGCTACTGCGTAAGTGGAGCCATATCTCAACGTGTTGGCATCCACGCTGTTAGTCGTTCCAGTGATGGTCTTGTTTGTCAGAGCATTACTCCCCGCCAACGTCACCAAATTGCTGACTGGCAGAGTGCCATTTGCCAACGTATTAACCACGGAAGTTCCACTGTTGGAAGTAACATCTCCGCCCATTGTGACACTGGTGACAGGTGCAGCTGGTGTTTGAAACACCGCATTGGTTCCATTGTATGTGAGGACTTGGTTAGCGGTTGGAGCTGCACCAGCCAGTGCTACTGCGTAAGTGGAGCCATATCTCAGAGTGTTGGCATCAACGGTGTTAGTCGTTCCGGTGATCGTTTTATTGGTCAGCGTCTGAGTGGCATTTGCAGTCACCATGGTATCTGGACCGCCCGGAAGTGTGGTGCTGATCAACGATCCGGCGCCGTTGACGAACGAGCCAATTACTGGATTTGTGAGGGTTTTGTTGGTCAGTGATTGATTGGCATCGAGCTGAACCAGATTCGAGACAGGAATAGTCCCATTTGCGAGAGAGTTCACCTGTGTTGCAGTGAGTGGCCCCGATGCATCGCCCGTGAGAGACGTGGGAGCTGCGGCTACAAGTGCAGAATCGACATAGCTCTTGGTTGTAGCTTGATTTGCAGCTGTAGGTGCTCCGCTGAGAACCACTGATGTGAATGCGGCACTGCCGGTGCTATCCCTTTTCACGAGGGAGTCCGCAACTGCTCCCGTTTGCCCTTCTACAACAATCGGACTACCATTGTCTATAGTTCGCTGGCTGAGGTTGCTCATGGCTGCTTAGTACTACCTATCTTTGAGGAAAAATAATACCGGGATAAGTGTATCAAAAATTTATAAATACCTATTGTAGATACTCCCGCCCGCCATGCGACCCCGTCTGGTAATGGAGCCCCCAACTCATTCAGTGCGCACATCACAGCAGTGCATCGGGCACACTCAATCTGGGGCCAGATGCAAACGCCGAACTGCTAGAACCCAGTACTGCTGGACTCATTTGCTGAAAGAGCAACATCTACGAATCAAACCGTCTACCATCCCCAATGCAGGGATGGGACTGTTTACCACGATTCGTAGACCTGCCGGGAGAATGGTGACTCCGTACACTGGCCGTCAAATCTCGAGACCCCAGAACACATATACTGGCGACTACGTGGTGCAGTTGAACGATGTTCCGCGGGCACCGCCATTTGAGTACATTGATGCAAACCATACCACAGAAGCAGCAGGTCGCTTTTCAAACATGGCGAGGCGGCAAAATCACATGACAAATAACAGTAAATTGTGGCCAGATTATCAGCACCATCAGGCGAAAATTATTGCAACGAGACCTATTCCAGCCGGAGGCGAAATCAAAACAACATACGGCAGGTCCTATTGGCGATAACTTAGAAAGCAATCCATTCTCCACCCGATCGTCAGACTCTCTTCGAGAGTTTGACGAAAGGGCTGCCTCAGAACGCTTGCGTTCTGTGCCAACCCGATCGTCAGACTCTCTCCCCTCTCTCACCTATCTCCCCTCTCTCTTCCCCTTCTCTTCTCCTCTGTCCCATTCCCCTCCCACGCGGATTCAAATTATTTATTCTCAATCCAATTGCCAACTGAGTGAACGTAGTTTGAACCAAAGAATTCAAATTAAAAATGATCAATACACTCTAGGAGCCCACTAGGTTTTGCTGCGCGTTGCCAACCCCATTCAATTAAATTATCCTATCCCGAATCTCAATCGTTCTGCGCATTCGCTGTTCAGAAGAATAGCCAGTTTATTGCACAGACATATTCAGAGTTCTTCCCCTGATCAAACAAATAAATTCTCAATATTCTTTTGCCAGCGAGTTGCTAAAACGAATCACTGGGGATTTAATATTATATTTACCATTAAATAAATTTTCGCGCAGCGAAACCGACTTGCCGTTTTCCTGGACTTGCCCCTTCTGCGCATAGGCGAGATTGATCCCGTAGGGATTGAAACCGGTTTCCGCCGTCCCGATGATCGACCATCCGCTCGTGCCGAGCGGCTCGCTCATCTTGACGCCCACGACCGACTGACTCAGGCCGTTCGGCGTCCACAACCATTGCGGGCCGTGGGTGCTCTGTTTGGTGATGATGTTCGAGACGCCGTTGTTCCACCACTGATTGTAACCCGCGCCGTTTAACTCGTAGCCGACGCCCGCATCGATCGTCGCATAGAGGGTAATGCCGCCATAGGTGATCGGGCAATCGGCCGCGCTCGAGTTCAGCCAGGTCCAGAGGCTGGCGTAGCAATTGACCGGCGCCGGGGTCGCCGGCGCCTTTTTGGTCGGCAGATCGGCGGCGTAGGCCGATCCTGCGCCGGCGGCGATCAGGATCGCCAAAGAAGCCCCAAGCTTTTTCATCTGGTCCCCATTCCTAGGCAGACCCGATCGAGCCTGCGTCTTTCGTTGCGTTGGGCTCGGCAATCCGCCGACATCACCGAGCGGCGCCAATCCTCATCTGCTGTCGCGAGCGAGATTCGCTACGACTGTACGAGAGTTAACGAACTCCAGGGTCATAAACAAACTTTGATTTGTCGAACACTGCAGCTTTCCCTGCGCTGTTGCTTTCATGCAACATTATTACAGGAACTGAAACGCCTATACTCAACGCACACTTTAATGTGCGCGCTGACGAACGCTCAAAACGCAGCTGTGCGATTGTTAGACGCCCAATGTAACAGTTGGGCGACAAAAAGGCGACGTTAAAATAAATTTTGAATTAAAATACATACCACGGAAGCGTGAAATTTATATTTATTGGTGAGAAATCGGACTCATAACGTAGACTTGGACAGACACACGGTACGCTACCGGCACGCGAGGTCGGCAGGGGCGTAGCTAGGGGTCGAGCGCGGACGCCGGTTGCAGAAAACTCCTGCCCGGTTTGCGAGTGCCTTGTGCAACAATTCGGACGTATCCAAATGGCTATCGCTCAAATGACTTTGGTGGGTGTGGTATTCTAAACGAGTTCTGACGCCCGAAAACCATCAGGCGTCAAGAGTTCACGGGCATATGTGGTGGAAAACCGTGCGCCAGGCACAAGCAGAGGGAACATGGCGAATTCGATTGTTGACGGCTCGGGAGCCTCAGGGGCGCAACATCGGGCCGCTCCGCGCGAGACATCGGTGCTGCTGATCGAGGACGAACCGGAACTTTCGGACGAGGTGCGCCTTGAACTGGAGGCCGCGGGGTATTCGGTGAGAGTGGCGTACAATGTCGACGACGGACTCCTGGCGGCTCGCTCCGGCTGGGCCTCTGTCCTTGTCGTCGATCGGATGCTGAGCGGCGGCGATGGGCTGTCGATCATTGAGACCTTACGCAACGACGGCGACCGGACGCCCGTCCTGGTCATCAGCGCTCTGTCGACGGTGGACGAGAGAATCAGCGGCCTGAAGGCCGGCGGCGACGATTATCTCATCAAGCCGTTCGACACCCGCGAACTGAGCGCCCGCGTCGCGGCGCTGCTCCGGCGCGGAAGCAACTCGCGGGCCATCCGGCTTAAAGTCGGCGATCTAGAAATGGACCTCGTCGATCGGACGCTGCGCTGCGCGGGTCGTTCGGTCGAGCTACTTCCGCGTGAGTTCAAGCTCCTCGAATATTTTATGCGCCGTCCCGGTCAGATCGTGACGCGTGCGATGCTGCTCGAGGACGTCTGGAACTTCAAGTTTATGGCGCAGACCAACGTCGTCGACGTGCACATCGGAAATGTGCGCCGCAAACTCGATCCGACAGGTAAGCGCAAATTCATCGTCAATGTTCGGGCAGTCGGTTTCAAACTCGATGCCGACAATTGACGTCTTTCGATCACGCGCTTTTCTCCTCGCGCTTGCCTTCTGTTTCGCAATTTCCGTCGCCACAGCAGCTGCCTTCGGGGTCATTTACCTGCAAGTCTCCGAGGCGGAGGTGCAGCGGGTCGGGGCCGTGCTCATCGACGAGGCGGCGAGAAGCGAGGGCGACAGCGAAGACGGGCTCCGTCGGGCGCTCGAACTGCGTTTGACGCGCGATATCCGCCGCCTAGACTATGTGGCCGTGTTCGACGCGTCCGGCGCCAAGATTTTCGGCGACGTGCCGGCCATGCCGCCGATCCCGGTCGACGGGTCCGCCCACATTGTTCAACAGCAGAATTCTGCCCAATTCGAGCGGCTTTGAACCTGCGCTGTTCGTCGCTCGGCGGCGTCCGGACGGCGGGGTCATGCTGCTTGGACGCTCGCTGCGCGAAGTCTACGACGTTCAGGAAACCATGCTGAAGGTGATGGCGATCGCCCTGGCGCCGACCGTCCTCGTCATTCTCGCGATCGGGGCCATTTTCGCCCGCCGCGCCTCGAAACGCTTCGAGCGCATCCACAGCGCGATCCTCCGCATCATGAACGGCGAGCTTCACTCGCGCCTGCCGGTCGGCCGGGAGGGCGACGACATCGAAAAGGTCGCGCGCGCGGTCAATCTTATGCTCGACGAGATCGAGCGTCTCCTCGAGCAGCTAAGGTCGGTCGGCGACAACATGGCGCACGACTTGCGGACGCCGCTGATGGTCGCGCGCGCCAAAATTGTGCGCTCGCTCGAGGAGGAGACGGACTTGGTGTCTCTTCGCGCCGCCATGGAAGCGGCGCTGTCACAAATCGATCGCGCATCCGCCACCATAAGCGCAATTCTTCGGGTTTCGACCGTGGAAAACGAAGCGCGGAAGAATCGGTTCACGGATTTCGACCTCAGCGCTGTCTGCGTCGAAGTGGCGGAATTTTATGAGCCGTTGGCCGCAAGCAAGGCCATCGAGATGGAGGTCGAGGCGCGTGATCCGGTGACGATGCGCGGCGACGCGGACCTTATGCGCGAGGCGATCTCGAATCTCCTCGACAACGCCATCAAATTTACGCCCGAAGGAGGCAAGGTGAGGGTCGAAGCGAGGATTGTCGAGGGCTTCCCGCGGTTGGCGGTCTGCGACACTGGGCGTGGCGTTCCGTCAGAGGAGCGCAAGCGAATCTTCAGACGGTTTTATCGCGGCGAGGGCGCTGAGAGCGTTTCCGGTCACGGACTCGGCCTCAGCATCGCTCAAGCCATCGCCAACCTGCACGGGTTTCAGCTTGACGTGGAGGACAATCGTCCCGGTGCGCGCTTTATCATGCGCGCAAACGTCAAGCCGCCGCTCGGTCTCGCTCGCGCCAAAGAATGATCGCAAGTATGGTGCGAATCCTCCCTGAGTTTCCCAAAGATTATTTAGTGGATTCGTCGTCCCGCTAAGACTACAAGCCCGTGGGTGCACGCGGGGCTGCCACCCAGTGGCGCGCCTGGGGATTGGGCGGGTCGGCGGAGCATCACACCGAAAGGCCGTCGTAGAGTTCAATGCTGGCAATCGTTCGTATCGCGCTCAACAAGCCGTATACGTTCGTCGTGATGGCGATGCTTATCGTCATCTTCGGCGTGGCGGCGGCTGTCCGGACGCCGACCGACATCTTCCCGAACATCGGCATTCCGGTCGTGGCGGTCGTGTGGACCTATAACGGCTTGCCGCCGGACGACATGTCCGGCCGCGTCATCTACTATTACGAGCGGACGCTGAGCGCACAAGTCAACGATATCGAGCATATCGAGTCGCAGTCGCTCGCCGGTTACGGCGTCGTCAAGGTCTATTTCCAGCCGAACGTCAATATCAACGCGGCGTTGGCGCAGATCACCGCCGCCTCACAGACCGTTCTCAAGCTGCTGCCGCCGGGCATCACGCCGCCCTATGTTCTGAGCTTCAACGCGTCGAGCGTTCCCATCCTGCAACTCGCGCTTTCGAGCAACACGCTGTCGCAGGCAGAGATTTTCGACGCCGGGCAGAATTTCATCCGGCCGCAATTGGCGACCGTCGCAGGCGCTGCCGTGCCGTCGCCCTACGGCGGCAAAATCTTGCAGGTCCAGGTCGACATGAACCAGGACAAGCTGCAGGCTTACGGACTTTCCTCGCAGGATGTCGTCGGGGCGATTGCGCGGCAGAATCTGGTTACGCCAGTCGGGACGGAGAAAGTCGGTTCGTTCGAGTACATCGTGAACCTGAACGATTCGCCGAAGCAGATCTCGGAGCTGAACGACCTGCCGATTCGCGAGGTTAACGGCGCGCCGGTCTACATTCACGACGTCGCCTATGTTCACGCCGGCGCCCCGCCGCAAACCAACATGGTGCGCGTCGACGGTTCCAACGCAGTGCTCATGACGATCCTGAAGTCCGGCTCGGCCTCGACGCTCGACGTCATTGCCGGGATCAAGGCGCTCCTGCCGAAGCTGCGCGAAACCCTGCCGGCGGGCGTTCATCTTCAGGCGGTCGGCGATCAGTCGACATTCGTCAAGTCGGCGGTATCGTCAGTCATTTTCGAGGGAGTCACGGCGGCGGTCCTGACCGGCCTGATGATCCTTGTCTTTCTGGGCAGCTGGCGTTCGACCTTGATCATCATGGTGTCGATCCCGCTCGCGATCCTGACGTCGGTTATCCTACTCTCGGTTACCGGAGAGACGATCAATGTGATGACCCTTGGCGGTCTTGCGCTGGCCGTCGGCATCCTGGTCGACGACGCGACGGTCACGATCGAGAACATCAACTACCACCTGGAGCTGGGCAAGGACATCGAAAGCGCGATCATGGACGGCGCGAGACAGATCGTCATTCCGGCGACCGTCTCGCTGCTCTGCATCTGCATCGTGTTCGTGCCGATGTTCAATCTCGGCGGCGTCGCCGGCTACCTGTTCCGGCCGATGGCCAAGGCGGTCGTCTTCGCGCTGTTCGGCTCCTACGTGCTGTCTCGCACGCTGGTGAACACGATGGCGCGCTTCCTCCTCGCCCACCAGGCCGTGCACGGACATGGCGCGCCTCAACCGCCAACCCGGAATCCGCTCAAGCTGTTTCAGCGCGGCTTCGAGCGCCGGTTCGAGGGCGCCCGCGCCTTCTACCGTCGACTGCTGATGACCGCGCTCGGCGCGCGTAGATTATTCATCGCTGGTTTTATGGTCGCCGTCCTCGCCTCTTTCGCGCTGACGCCCTACCTTGGGCGCAATTTCTTCCCGCCAATCGAGAGCACGCAGATCGCCCTGCATGTCCGCGCGCCGACGGGAACGAGAATCGAGGAGACCGCGATGGAGGTCGATCGGATCGAGCAGGAGATCCGGTCGATCATTCCGCGGAAGGCCGTGCGAACCATCGTCGACAACATCGGCCTGCCGATCAGCGGCATCAACATGGCTTATTCCAACACGGGCACGATCGGAGCGTCGGACGCCGACATCCTCATCTCGCTCACGGATGGCCACGAAACCGATGCGCCGGACTACGTCAAGGCGATGCGCGAGAGGCTGCCGCGTAAGTTTCCCGGAACGGACTTCGCGTTTCTGCCCGCCGATATCGTGACACAGATTCTGAATTTCGGCCTGCCGGCGCCGATCGACGTGCAGGTCGTCGGTCCGCATATGGAGGCCAATCGCGCCTATGCCGACCTGCTACTGGCCAAGATCAAGAAGGTGACTGGCGTCGCTGATGCGCGCATCCAGCAGGCGTTCAACGCGCCGACGTTTGATGTCGACGTCGATCGGACCCGCGCGGAACTGGTCGGGGTCAGTGAGCGCGACGTCGCTGAGAACCTTCAGGACGCCCTCGCCGGTAGTATTCAAACTGCGCCCACCTTCTGGCTCAACCCGAAGAATGGAGTCTCCTATCCAATCGTCGCCCAGACCCCGCAGTACTGGGAGAACTCGCTGTCCACGCTCGAGAACATTCCCGCCTCGCTTGGTTCCAACAAACAGATCATCGGCGGCGTCGCCTCGATCAAGCGCGGGGTCAGCGACGCCGTGGTGTCGCACTATGCGGTGCAGCCGGTCGTCGACATCTTCGCGACCAACAACGAGCGCGACCTCGGCGCCGTATCCGCGGACATTCAGAAAATTCTGGACGATACCCAGAAGGACGTCCCTAGGGGTTCCAGCGTGGTGATCCGCGGCGCGACCCAGACGATGACCTACGCCTATAGCCAACTTTTTATCGGCATCGCGCTGGCCGTTGTGCTCATCTACCTGTTGATCGTCGTCAATTTCCAGTCCTGGATGGACCCGTTTGTCATCGTCACTGCGCTGCCGGCTGCGCTTGCGGGCATTGTCTGGATGTTGTTCATTACCCGCACGACGCTCTCGGTCCCGGCGCTGACCGGCGCGATCATGTGCATGGGCGTGGCGACCGCCAACAGTATTCTTGTCGTCAGTTTCGCGCGAGAGCGTATGGCCGAGGGCGCCGACGCCCTGACAGCCGCGGTCGATGCTGGGTTCACTCGCTTCCGCCCGGTGCTGATGACCGCGCTCGCGATGATCATTGGCATGATGCCGATGGCGCTGAGCGCAGAGCTCAACGCGCCGCTCGGGCGCGCGGTGATCGGCGGTCTGATTTTCGCGACCGTTGCGACCTTGCTCTTCGTGCCGGCCGTCTTCCGTCTGGTTCACGAGCGCCATCCGAGCCGGGCCGCTGAACGCGCTCCCAATATTTCGATCGAGGCGTCTCCGACATGACCGACAAGCCTTCCGCCGAGTCCGGACACGACTCCGACAGGGCTGACGAACCATCCGCGGGGGCCGGACACGACTCTCAGCCCTCCCGCCCGGTCAAGGTGGGGCGGGCGATTCTGCTGCTCGTCGTGGCGGCGGTCGTGATCGCCGGCACTGGCATCGTCGGGCGGCGCAAAGACGATGAGTCGCTCGCCAAGTGGACGCAGGCGCAAGCGATTCCGACCGTCGCGCTCGTCACGCCGCAAAGCGGGGGCGAAACCCGCGAGCTTGTGCTTCCCGGCAACGTCGAAGCCTTTTACACCGCCGCGATCCATGCCCAGGTCAGCGGCTACGTCCAGGAATGGCGGAAGGACATCGGCGCCAAGGTCCGGCAGGGCGACGTGCTCGCCGTGATCGACACGCCCGAGCTCGACCAGAGCATTTCCGTCGCGGAGAGCGAACTCGCCAGAGCAAAGGCGAACCTCGCCCTCGCCAAGGTCACCGCGGAGCGGTGGAACTCGTTGCGCGCCTCCGCGGCGGTGTCGCAGCAGACAGCCGACGAAAAGACCGCCGAAGCCCGCGCCCGCGCCGCCGAGGTCGACGCCGCCGAGGCCAGCCTCAACCGTCTGAAGGCGCAGAAGACATTCGCGAAAATTGTCGCCCCGTTCGACGGCGTCGTCACCGCGCGCAACATCGACGTCGGAGCGCTGGTCAGGGCGGACGCAGCCAACGGAACGGAGCTGTTCGCCGTCTCCGACGTTCATCAGATGCGCATTTACGTTCCCGTCCCGGAGACCTACGCCGCCGAAATGAAGGACGGCATGAAGGCGACGCTTGAACTGCCCGAGTACCCCGACCGCAAGTTCGATGCGACGATCGACACGACCGCACACGCGATCGACCAGAAGTCCCGCACTCTGCTGGTCGAACTCCTAGCCGACAACAAGGACGACGCTCTGTCTCCGGGCGCCTTTACGCGCGTGCATTTCCAGATCCCCCCTGACAAGGACGCAGTCCTGGTTCCGGCGAGCGCGCTGATCTATCGCGACAATGAGATCCAGATCGGCGTTGTCGGTCCAGACAATCGCGTCCGCCTTCAGAAGGTGCAGATTGCCCGCGATCTCGGGACGAAAGTTGAAATCACGAGCGGACTGAGTAAGGATGCGCAGGTTGTCGCCCACCCACCCGAACTCGATCGGCGATGGCGAAGAGGTTCGGATCATGAACGCGGACAACGACAAGCCGAGCTCGCCGGCGGGGCAGCCGGGCGCGCAAGGGCAGCCGGCTGGCGGCGCTCGTGAACTCGCGGCCTCGGAGAGGGACCGCGGTGAATGAAGTCCCGTTTTTGGTTGTCGGCGTCGATCGCGCTCGCGCTCGGCGGGTGCGATTTCGCGCCGCGCTACACGCTGCCGTCGATGGCGCTGTCGGCCAAGTTCAAGGACGCAACCGCGGAGGGCGCCCCGCTTCCCGCCAATGAGGACTGGTGGCGGGCCTTTCACGACGCCACGCTCGACAATCTCCAGGCTGAAGTCGAGGCCGCCAATCCCGATCTCGCCGCCGCCATCGCAGCCAATGCGGCCGAACAGGCGCGCGCGCAGGCCGCCCTCGTCCGGACTGCTGCCCGCATGCCGATGCGATCGGCCATGTCACCGCCAACAAGCAGTCGAACAACCGGCCGCTGCGCTCGGCGGACCAGCCGACCTATTACGGCGACAACCTGATCGGGGCCCAGGCGTCCTACGAGGTCGACATCTGGGGACGCGTGCGCGATATCGCAGCGTCCGCCAACGCGACGGCGGAAGCGAGCGCGGACGCCCTCGACCAGGCGCGACTCGAGCTGCACGCGGAGCTTGCGCGCGACTATATCGATCTGCGCGGCCTCGACGCCGAGGCGAAGCTCATTGCGGACACGATCGGCATCTATCGTTCGGCGCTCGATCTGACGAAGTCCCGGCTCCAGGCGCAGATCGCGTCGCCGGTCGATGTCGACCGCGCCCAGACCCAGCTCAGCAACGCCGAGGCGCAAGCCTCGGATCTTGCGCTGAGGCGCGCGGCGCTCGAGGACGCGATTGCGGCGCTGGTCGGCCAGTCGGCTGCGTCGTTTACCGTCGCGCGGTCGGCGAGGCCCGTGCCGCTGCCCAGCCGTCCGCGCGCCGTTCCGGCCGACGTCCTGCGCCGGCGGCCGGACATCGCCGAAGCCGAACGCCTGACCGCCGCCGCCGACTACGGCGTCGGCGTGGCGCGCGCCAACTTCTTTCCGAGGTTCACGCTGATCGCCATCGGGGGCACGCAGGACACCGGCTTCCGGCTGTTCAACCCCGGAAACACCTTTGGAACCATCGGCCCTTCGGTCGACCTGCCCTTGTTTGACGCGGGGCTGCGGCAAGCCGAACTCGACGTCGCCAAAGCCGGGTTCACGCAAGCGGCCGAGAACTATCGTTCCGTCGTCGTGCGCGCCGTCAAGGAGGTGCAGGACGACATCAGCGCGCTGCGCTGGCTCGCCGAGGAGCAGCAACAAACCTCGACCGCGGCGACGGCCGCCCGGCAGGCCGCGGACTTGTCCATGACGCTCTATCGCGACGGCGCCTCGTCGTTTCTCGACGTCGTCACGGCGCAGAGCGCCGCGCTCGAAGCCGAGCGGCTGACGATCGCGCTGCACACGCGCGAACTGGAATCCGATATCGGCCTGATGCTGGCGCTGGGCGGCGGATGGAGCGCGCCGCCTCCGGCCGCGCCTCGGACGATCGACGTGACGCCGCCTCCCGTCCAGATGCTCAAGGAGGCGTCGAAAGTCAGCTTATGACCGACCCGGCGGAGCGATCTCGGAATTGCGGCGGCTGCGCCTTCTGGCACAGGCTGCGCGACGGCGACGGCATATGCTGCCGGTGGGCGCCCGACGCGGCCACGCGACCGGAAACGACGGCGCATTGGCCCTTGACGCATGAGCTCGAGGGCTGCGGCGACGGCGTGGCGGCCGCCGCGTTCTCGATCGGGGCCTATTGCGTCAACTGCCTGCATTGGCGCCGCCCCGAACGCGGACTCAACCCCGTCAATCGCGGCGATATGCCGATGTCGTGGTGGGCGCGCGCCGGCCACTGCACGCGCCACGCTCCCCGGCCCAGCCGCGAGCCCGGCCCGCGCGGCTTCTGGCGGGCGACCCTGGACACCGACTTCTGCGGCGAGGGCGCGCCGCGCAAGAGCGAGCCGAAATCCTAGCGCAGGTCACGCCCGGCGCTCATTCGGAGGTCGTTCAGCACGCGTTCGGCGTCGTTCAGCACGCGTTCAGCGTCGTTCAGCACGCGTTCAGCACACGTTCAGCACACGTTCAGCGCCCAAAAAGGCCCCCTTATCCACCCGTGTTTCGAGCGTTTCCAATGGCTTGCGACAGAGTTCGGGAAAAAAACGCACAAAACCGGTTTCGGTCGTCGGCGATAGCCGGGGAGTCCGATCAAAGGATTGGCGTCGCGGGGCTTGGACCATCGAGAGCAGACTACGACCGGATTCGCTTTTTTGCAAACATTTGTCGTTCGCGTTCCGGTGACAGGAAGTCGCGCGCTGAAGGGTCTGCATAATCGCTGAATGAGCGAGATGCGGTCATGGCAGGCTGGCGAGGACATGGGCCGACCTCTTGAGGGCGGCTCTTGGTGGAAGGACTTCCTGCTTGGGTTGGGCCGGCGCGGCGATGCGGACAAACTGGCCCTGGCCTCCAAGTCGTGAGACAGATGTCGAGTTGTAATTTGTCGTTAAATAGCGGTTTATAAAGCGACAATTTAATTTATCGAGTCGAACTCGTCGGTTATTGAAAGTCCTTACGCGCCTTTCGAATGTATTCGTCAAGACGCGACTGGCGGACAATTCGTCGAGGATATGGAAGTGAACACCGCGGCGCTCGCTGCGCTGAACGTCGTCGCCGCCTTGGCCGTTCCGGCTCCGGCGCCCGCGGCCTTCGGACATTCGCTGCCGTCGGCGCCTCGTCATCATCACGCTTTGCCTCGCCCCGCGCCAAGACACGCGAGCGGCGAAACCGTTGCGTCGGTCGCGCCCGCCGTTGCGGCCGCGCCGGGTTGGACGGCCCTCCAGGGGTCTTTCGTCAATCCGTTCGCGACGCCGCCACGCCCGCTCGAGTGGCCGAAGATCGCGCCCTACCCGCCGGGGGAGGGAGACACCGACGGGCTCAGCACGAACATCGACGACTGCAACAAGGGCTGCATCGGCGGTCAGCCTAACTGACCAGTTCCTCGAGACGGAAGCGTGGGTCTGGGTAGGTTAATTTGAGGAGAACAAGATGAAACAGAGTCTGATCTTAGGCATTGCGCTCACAGCGGCGCTGTCGCTTCCGGTTCTCGCGGCCGAACCTGGCGGTCAAGCCACGCCCGTTCACCCGCATCGCCATGTTTATCACCACGTTCACCGCAGCGTTGGAGAGCGCGGAATCGCGCCCGCCGCGACGGCGCAGGTCGCGGCTCCCGCTGCAGTGTTAGGCCTTCCGCATATCGCCCCCTATGCGAACGGGCAGGGCGACGAAGACGGACTGAGCCGCGACATCAACGATTGCAATAGGGGCTGCATCGGCGGCAATCCGGGCTGACGGGCTGGCGAGTTGCTTTCGCGCCCGCGGCCGAACGCAGATCGAGCCGCGAGGAGGGCTCGATCAAAGGGTTCGAGGCAATCTCGCGGGCAGCGTCCACCGCCGGAGCATGATCGTCAAAAGCGGATGCGAAGGCCGATGGTCGGGTCCCAATCTCGTGTGGTCGCGCTCGTCCAGGAGTATTTGGTGTTGCCCGGAATCGCGTAGTCCGTCTTGGCGTAGCCGTTCGCCATGCCGCCGTACACGTTGGTCATCATCACCCCAGCATAGAGATCGACTCGCCCGACCGGCCGATAGTCGACAAGGAGCGATACGGCGTCCTGGCTGCCGGCGCACTTGCTGCTGCTGATGAAGGCGCCCGTCCCGGTGCAGGCCGCAGACGTCGCATAGCCATAGGGGATGCCCCTGATCGTCCCGGTGTTCCAGGTAAAGTTGAAGTCGTTCTGGGTCTGATAGTAGAAGCCCATCGCGAGGTCGAGGTTGCTCCAGATCGACCACTTGAAACCCGTCCAGACTGTGTTGTTGATGCGGTTGATCGGATAGGCGGGAGAAGCGTAGGCGCCGTTGTTGAGATAAGCCGTCGAGGCGACAGCGCCCGACGGAACGAAGATGCCATTGGCGATCGTCGAGAAACCATTGGCGTAGGCGTTGGAGGGGTCGCCCAGATTGGCGTAGAGATATCCGCCGTAGAACGTCACGGAGTTCCACCTGTACTTGGCGACCAGCTCAAGGCCAAAGTTGTTCGACAGCGTCGCCTTCAGGACGTCGTTGGGGTTGTAATATTGGCTTTGCCCGTTGATGTTTTTCTGGACGATGAACCAGTTGCCGTCGATGTCTTTGATGCTTGTCGGCGACAGCCATGGGTTGATGCCGTAGCTCGACAGCGACACGGCGTTCTGTGCGTAGCTGACCACGCCATCGAGCGACAACGGTCCGAAATCACCGCCGAGCTGGCCCTGATACTGATTGGAGACTCCGTTGTCCCAGTCATAGCCCCCAACCGTCGCCTGGCCTGCGGCGCGGAAATTCTGATAGTTCAGGCGATAGGTGACGGCCGTTGTGCGGGCGGTCTCGGTGTCCCCAAAGCCGGGGAACGCATTCGAAAAGCCGATCATCGAGAACGCTATCGACGTAACCGGATCGTAAGCCAACTCGACGTCATACGCGAGCGAGTTCGTGCGGCCGAAGGTCAGCGTGCCGTAGGTCGGGTTGCTGACGCCGATAAAGGCCTGCGTGTTGTCCCATTGGCCGGCTCGGCTCCCATCGAAGCTCGTCGTCTGCCACGGGAACGTGCTCGCCGGGCGGAGGTTCTGGTCAGCCAGCGACCGCGGGCCGTTGGACAACATCCCCGAATACGGGTTGACGGCCGCTTCCAGGACGCCGATCAGCGACCAGCCGTAGGGGAGGATGTCTTCCTTCATCTTGAGGCCGATGAAGCTGGTGCTCAGGCCGTTGTAGCCGAACGTCGCGCGGGCGCCGTTGGCGCCCTTCTGGATGCCATAGAAGAGCTTGTCGGCGCTTGGATTGAGGTTCGCGCCCTGGCTCAGATACGTGGCGTTGACATCGAGCGTGCCGTAGAGCGTGAAGCCGTAGGCGCTGATCGGGCAATCGTTCGCCGAGGCGTTCAGCCAGTTCCACAGGCTCGACCAGCAGTTCGGCGCAGGGGCCGGCGCAGGCGCTTTGGTCGTCGGCAAATCGGCCGCCTGGGCCATCGCGGCGAATCCGACGGTCGCCAGAAGCACAAAGCCAAGTTTCCTCATAACAAGCCCACATTCCCTGCGCGGCCGCCTGGCATCAATCTCGACACGCTGGCCTTCGGCCCAATCCAGGAGCCACTGGGTGCACGCGTTGATTCGTCCGCTGCGCGCGGTACACTAAAGCGCGATTTAGAAACAGTAGTCAATTAATTCTATAGACTATAAAACTTGAACCACTTGCGAGATCGGGTGATCCTGCGCACGCCGGTCAACCCGCTCTCATGCAATGGATTTCAAGCATGGGCTCGCCGGCGCCCTTGGCCGTCGACTGGCGCTGAAGGGGCCACCCGAGCGTGCTGCGGAATGCCTGTGCGACGGGCGGTCCAAAAAAGCGGCGGGGAATGGAACTTGCCGCGTTCCATAAATAGGAGTTTACCAAGGTGAATTTATTTTATCGAAACAGATCAGTCTGATAGGCAAAGGCGGTCATTCTCGAATGTATTCGTGAAGACGTCACAGGCGCGTGGTGCACTTGCGCCATGGAGATCCAATTGGAGGTTTCAGCGGCGGCCGCGGTAACGGTCCGCGACGGGTCGGCCGCCATGGAGGTCAGCGCCTGTCGCTCTCGGCCACGCGAAGGCCCACCCGCCGCAAACCTCACCCGGGGAGGGCGCCACGGACCGACTCGGCGAAACCGTCGACGACGGCGCCAAGGGCCGGCGTCTCCGAAACTGACGGCGCGCTGTCTTCAAACCCGGCGCCGATCGCCGGCCACAAGGTGGAATTCGAGGAGCACGACATGAAAAAACTCATCGTCATCGGGCTTGGGGGCGTCATGTTTTTGGCGATCCCGGCTCTCGCGCAAGAAACCGGCGCCTCCGTCGAGCCAGCGCAGCATCATCACGTCTATCATCACGTTCATCACGTCTACCACCACGCTCACAGAGCCCTCGTACCCGCGCCAGTTGCGCAGAGCGCGCCGGCTCCGGTCGCGCCGGCCGCGGCGCCGGGCTTGCCGTCGTTCTTCCCGCACATTGCGCCCTATCCGGACGGCAAGGGCGATGAGGACGGGCTGAGTGAGAATGCCGACGATTGCAACAAGGGCTGCATCGACGGCAACTCGAACTGACCGAAACGCAGGCGCTTCGCGCCAATCCAGACGGAACGAGCCGCAAGGCGACCGCCTGCGGCTCGATCGAAGGGTTAGAAGCTCAGCGGCGGAGACAATCTCCGTCGCGCTCTTTTTGTCAGAAGGTAACTCCCACGCTGGGCTGCCATAATAAGAACCTCATCCTGAGCTTGTCGAAAGATGATCCCGTGGGCGGGGGGGACAGCGCGCTCTGGAGCGTCCTTCGACATCCCCGGGCCCGACCCGGGGATCAGGACGAGGGGGGAAGGGGCCGGCTTGGGAGTTACGTCAAAAGCGGATACGCAGGCCGATCGTCGGGTCCCAGTTCTGCGTGTCGGCCGTCTTCCACGAGTACGCGGTGGCGCCCGGGATCGCATAGTAGGTATTGTAGTAGCCGTTGGCCATGCCGCCATACACGTTGGTGAGCATCACGCCGGCATAGAGGTCGACGCGCTTGACCGGCTTGTAATCGACAAAGAGCGAGATTCCGTCCTGGCTGCCGGCGCACTTGCTGCTGCTGATGAAGGCGCCGGTCCCCGTGCAGGCGGCAGCCGTGGCGTAGCCGGCCGAGGAATTCCAGGTGAAGTTAAAGTTGTTCTGGGTCTGATAGTAGAAGCCCATCGCGACGTCGAGGTTGCTCAACACCGCCCACTTGAACCCCGTCCAGATGGTGTTGTTGACCCGGTTGAACGGATAGGCCGGAGACGCGTAGGCGCCGTTATTCAGGTAAGCAGTGGATGTGACGGCGCCGGGCGGAACGAAGATGCCGCCGGCGACGGTCTGGAAGCCGCCGGCCTCCGCATTGGATGGATTGCTGAGGTTTGCGTACATGTATCCGCCGTAGAAGGTCACCGTGTTCCACTTGTACTTCGCGACCAGTTCCACGCCGAAGTTGTTCGAAAGCGTCGCCTTCAGGATGTCGTTCGGGTTGTAGTATCCGGTGACCCCGTTCAACGATGACGTGATGAACCAGCCGCCATCTATGAACTTGAGATTTGAGGGAAGGGTAGGCCAGGCGTTCAGGCCATAGTTCGACAGCGATACGGCGTTCTGGGCGTAGCTGACCACGCCGTCGACCGACAGCGGCCCGAAATCGGCGCCGAGCTGGCCCTGGTAGATGCCGGTGTCGGAGTTGTCCCAGGCGTAGCCGCCGACCCCGACCTGCCCCGCTGCTCGGAACCCTTGATAGGTCAGGCGGTAGGTGACCGCCGTGTTGCGGACAGTGCCGGTCGTGCCGAAGCCGGAGAAAGAGGCCGAGTTGCCGATCAGCGAGAAGGCGCTCGAAGCGACCGGATCATAGGCCGACGTCACGTCGTTCGACAGCGAGTTGGTGCGGCCGAAGGTCAGCGTCCCGTAGACCGGGTTGCTCACGCCAATGTAAGCCTGCGAATTGTCCCACTGGCCGGCGCGGCTCGAATTGGAATTCGTCGTCTGCCAAGGGTACGCGCCGGCCGGTCGGAGATTGTTGTCGGCCAGCGACCGCGGTCCGTTGTAGAACATGCCGGAGTACGGGTTCACGCCCGCTTCGACGACGCCGATCAGCGACCACCCGTAGGGCAGGATGTTCTCTTTCATCTTGAGGCCCACGACGCTGGCGCTCAGGCCGTTGTAAGCGAACATCGTGCGGGAGCCGTTGTAGCTCTTGGCAAGGCCATAATTGACCTTGTCGGCGCTCGGGTTGCGGTCGGCGCCGTTGTCGAGATGCGTCACATTGACGTCCAGCGCGCCGTAAAGCGTGACGCCATAGGCGCCGATCGGGCAGTCGCTCGCCGACGAATTCAGCCAGTTCCACAAGCTCGACCAGCAGTCCGGCTTGGCGGCAGGCTGAGGCGCCTTCGTCGTCGGCAGATCGGCCGCCTGGGCCATCGCGGCGAAGCCGACGGTCATAAGGATAATGCCAAGTCGCTTCATCGAGAAGGCCCCCAAAACTCGCCGCGCGCGCGGTTCCTGCAATCCTGGTCACCCGACGACGGCGAAATATCAAGCGCAATACGACGCCCGCTTAAATCGCGCGCCGTCGGCAAGGCGGTAAATCAGGATTTAAGATCGCGGCGAGGGTGGGGTAGGCAGGAAATCTGCACCATCGTCCGCGCGATCACCGCGCAAGGCGAGGTCATGACAAAATTGTGGCAATCGTGTAACAGCGGAAAGTCGCTGTTTGTCGCAGATTAGTCGGTCCGACGTCCCGCGCCTGCTCGCCGGGAGCATGACAAGGAGACGGATCGCGAGCGGCGAACGGACGATATTATCTTGGGCAATGCGCTTTTTTTGCAACAGATTGTGAGTTCGACCATGAGCCGTCGGGCGCGAGGTCGGCCCCTGACGCGCGCGGCGATCCATCTTATGCTTGCTCCCATGACCCAGATGCTCGCCAGCGTCGTCGACGCCGTGGAAGCTCGTATTGCGCTCGACGGCGGCGCCGACATTCTCGACGTCTCCGATCCGACCGTCGGTCCAGTCGGCGCCGTCCTGATCGAGACGATCGCCGCCGCGGTCCAGGCGGCCGGAAAGGCGGGCGCGATCAGCGCCGCGCTCGCAAGTTCGCCCGACGTCAGCGAAACGTTCGCGGCGCAGGCGCAGGCGCTGGCGGGCGCCGGCGCCGATACGCTGCGCCTGGCGGCGGAAGCCGACGCGCTCGACCGGCTTCACGCCACGCTTATTGGGATGGCGCGGCAAGTCCGCCTCGTCGGCGTGCTGTACGCGGATCGCGATCCCGATTTCGGTTTGCTTGATCGGCTGGCGGCGCTCGGGTTTCGGGGCGCCCTTCCTCGACATCGCCGGCAAGGACGGCAAGCGGCTCCTCGACCACTTGCCGCCGCCACGGATCGAGGCCTTCTGCAGGCGCTGTCGCAGCCTCGGGCTCGAGGCCTGGCTCGCCGGCGGGTTGCAGAGCCCAGACGTTCCGCGCCTCATGCTGCTCGACCCCGATGTCCTCTGCTTTCGCAGCGCGCTTTGCCCGCGCGGGCGCCGCGGCGGTCCGCTCGATCCGAAGCGGGTCGCCCTCATTCGCGACCTCGTTCCGCGAGACCTGCCGCCGGCGTCGGCCCCCGCGCGGGCGGGGACGGGCCCGCAGACGCGCGCAGAGGCGCGTCAGCCCGGGGCCGCGCCGGCTGACGCCTCGACGTCTCCGCCAGCGACGGCGGGTTCAGACGCCTCCGCGGATCCGCATGATACGATCTTCGTCCGCGATTTTCTCACGACCGCGCTGGTCGGGGCCTATGCGCACGAACGCGGCGCCCCGCAGCGTCTCCGGTTCACGATCGACGCCAAGGTCAGTCGGGTTCCGGCCCATGCCGACGAGATGCGCGCGGTCGTCTCCTACGACATCATCCTCGACGCCGTGCGCCTCGTCGTCGGACGCGGGCATTTCGAGGTCCTCGAGACGGTGGCCGAGGACGTCGCGGCGATCATCCTGAAGCATCCGCGCGTCCGGCAGGCGCGGGTGAGGATCGAAAAGCTCGACGTCGTTCAGGGCGCGGTCGGGGTCGAGATCGTCCGGCGACGATAGAGCGAGCGGCGCTGTAGCCGCGCTCCATAGCCCGTCGAGAGACGGGCGTCCTGACGGACGCCCCACGGAGCGCGGCGGCGCGATCAGCGACTGCGCCGCCAGCCGCCTCAATAGCCGATCGCCAGCGTCCCCCTCATCCTGGGGTCGGAGGCGCCGGTCAGAAGGCCGTCCGGAGACAGCGCGATCGTATTCGCCGAACCCATCGCCTCGCCGACGACGACCTTGTGCCCCATCGCCTCGAGCAGCCGGACCGTATCGGCTGACATGCCGCGCTCGACCCTGAGCTCGTCGGGATAAAGCTGGTCGTGGGCGCGTGGTGCGCTCTCGGCTTCGGCGACGTTGAGCTTGTCGTCGATCACGTCGACGATGATCTGCAGCACGGTGGTGATGATCCGCGAGCCGCCCGGGCTGCCGGTGACGAGCGCGACCTTGCCGTCCTTGAGCACGATCGTCGGGCTCATCGACGACAGCGGCCGGCGGTTCGGGCCCGGCGCGTTGGCCTCGCCCCCCATCAGCCCATAGGCGTTGGAGACCCCGGGTTTGGCGGCGAAATCGTCGAGCTCGTTGTTGAGCAGCACGCCGGTCCCGTCCGCCGCCATTCCCGACCCGTAGGAGAAATTCAGCGTATAGGTGTTGGAGACCGCATTGCCATCGGCGTCGACGATCGAAAAGTGGGTGGTCTCGTCGCTCTCGTAGCGTTGCGGTTCGCCGGGCCTGATGTCGGCTGCGGGCCGGGCCCGGTCCGGCAGGATCTCGGCCCGGAGCGCGTTGGCGTAAGCCTTGGAGATGAGCCCCTTCAACGGGATCTTGACGAAGTCGGGATCGCCGAGCCAGGCCGCGCGGTCGGCGTAGGCGAGCTTTTCGGCTTCCGCCATCTCGTGCAGCGAGGCGGCGGAATTCAGCCCTTGAGCGGCGAGGTCGTAGCCCTCGAGGATGTTGAGGATCTCGATAATATGGGCGCCGCCGGACGAGGGCGGCGGCATCGAGAGGATCGTAAAGCCGCGATAGGTTCCCGCGACCGGCTCGCGCTCGATGGCGCGGTAATGGGCGAGGTCGTCCATCGTCATCCGCCCGCCCGCCGCCTGCACCGCGTCGACGATCTTTCGCGCCACCGGGCCGGTATAGAACCCCGCCGGGCCCTCCGCGGCGATCGTTTCCAGAGTGGCGGCGAGATCGTCGAGGGCGATGTGGTCGCCGACCTTCGGCGCGCTTCCGTCCGGCTTGAGGTAGATGCGGGCTGCGGCCGGATGCTTCGCCAGGATGGGCGCGGCCGGCGGCAGCGAATCGGCGAGGTCGTCGTCCACCGTCAGCCCCTCGCGGGCGAGCGCGATCGCGGGCGCGACAAGCTCGGCGAAGGTGAACTTGCCCGAGCCGTACTTGCGCCAGGCGAGCTCGAGGCCCGCCACCGTGCCCGGCACGCCGACAGCCAGGCCCGACCAGCGCGACTTGAACGGATCGGCTTCACCGTTGGCGTCGAGGAACACGTCCTTGGTCGTCGCCGCCGGCGCCGCCTCGCGATAGTCGATGGCGACCGTCTTGCCGAGATCGGCGCGGTGGACCAGCATGAAGCCGCCGCCGCCGATATTGCCGGCGCGCGGCAGGGTGACCGCGAGCGCGAAGCCGACCGCCACCGCCGCATCGACCGCATTGCCGCCGAGGCGGAGCACGTCCCGGCCGACCCGGGAGGCGGCCGCCTCCTGCGTGACCACCATGCCGTGCCGTGCGGCGACCGGAAGCGCGGTCGCCGCGCTTCCGACGATCGGCTGCGGGTCGGCGAGCGCCACGGCGGGCGCCAAAAGAAGCGCGAAAACGGTCAGGCGAACGGACTTCAGCACATCGGGCTCCTGCGGCGTTCCCGCTCCAGCGACTGGGCGACGACCGGCTCCGCACGAACCGGGCCGTCGTCGCTAGCCAATATCCATGACGCAATTGCGGGCAAGGCGGGGCGCGAGCCTGCGCATGTCGGCCGGGGCGATCGCGACGCAGCCGGCGGTCGGGGTCAGGCCGGGACGCGCAATATGGAAGAAGATCGCGCTGCCCTTGCCCTTGGCGCGGCGCGAGAAATTCTGGTCGAGCACGAAGACCAGGTCGTAGAGACGGTCCTCGCGCCACATCCGGTCGGTGCAGTCGGCGGCCGGCAGGCGGACCGGCCGGTTGTAGCGCGGGCTCGCCGGATTCTCGGACCAGCCCTGGTCGGGCCGCAGCGGCTTCAACGCAACGCCCCCGGCCAGCGCGCGCCAGCGGTCCGGGCGATAGTAGGCCCAGAGGAGCGGAAATCGTCCGGCCGGCGTGCCCCGGTCGCCCTCGCGCTTGAGCCTTACAATCCCGGCCGGCCCGAGCGCGCAGGCGATGCGGACCGGGCCGGCGGCGAGCCAGCCTTTCGCCCGGTCGACGGCCAGCGGTCGAACGCGAAGGCGGACAATCGCGCGAACGTGATGCGCCGGCGCCGGCTGCTCGCGTCGTTTTGATCCTCGCCTGCCCGAATGTGCCATAGTCCTTCCTACAGTTAGCTGGACTGCCGAGAAAAACGGAGGCGCAGCGCCATGACCGCATTCATCCTCAACGGGCGACGGACGACGCTCGACCTCGAGCCCGACATGCCGCTCCTCTGGGCGCTGCGCGACGAGCTCGGCCTCGTCGGCACGAAGTTCGGCTGCGGCGTCGGTCTCTGCGGCGCCTGCACCGTCATCATCGGCGGCGAGGCGATCCGCTCCTGCCAGGTTCCGGTCAGCGCCGCAAACGGCAAGACCGTCCTCACCATCGAGGGCCTGGGCGAAAAGGGCCTTCACGCCGTGCAGAAAGCCTGGATTGAGGCGGACGCGCCGCAATGCGGCTATTGCCAGTCGGGCCAGGTCATGGCGGCGGTCGCGCTGCTCGCCAAGAACGCGAACCCGAACGACGACGACATCGATGCGGAGATGACCAATATCTGCCGGTGCGGAACCTATCCGCGGATGCGGGCGGCCGTTCATCGCGCCGCCGAACTGATGAAGATCTGAGGGAGGCGCGCCATGACCATCGCTTTCACCCGTCGCGCCGTCATCCAGGCGGCTCTCACCGCCGCGGGCGGCCTTGCCGTCGCCGCGTTCGTTCCCGACTGGGCCGTCGCCGCGGCCGCGACCTCCGCCGAGCCCTGGGGGGCCGACGCGGCTTTTGGGCCCGAACTCGGCGCTTTCGTCGTGGTCGAGCCGGACAATACGGTCGTCCTGCGGGTCGCCAAGTCCGAGATGGGCCAGGGCGTCCTGACCTCGCTCGCCATGATCCTCGCCGAAGAGCTGATGTGCGACCTCTCCAGGGTGCGGGTCGAATATGCCTCCGCCCACCGCAACCTCGCGGAACATCATGTCTACCAGTCGATGGGGACGGGCGGCTCGTCCTCGGTGCGGCGCTCGCGCGTTTTATTGCAGCAGGCCGGCGCCTCGGCGCGCGAGCGGCTGATCGCCGCGGCCGCGGCGCGCTGGGGCGCAGCGCCCGCGACCTGCGCCGCCGCCGGCGGGATCGTCCGGCACGACCCCTCCGGACGCTCGGCGACCTACGGCGACCTCGCGCCCGAGGCGGCCCGGATCCAGTTCGCGGCCGAGCCGGCAATCAAGACGCCGGAGCAATTCAAGCTGATCGGCTTCCCCCTGAAGCGCTTCGATACGCCCTTGAAGGTCACCGGCGCGGCGCGGTTCGGCCTCGACGTGAGGCTGCCGGGCATGGTCTATGCGGCGGTCGCCAATTGCCCGGTGTTCGGCGGCGCGCTCAAGTCCTACGACGCCTCGAAGGTCGCCGGGCGCCGGGGAATCCTGGCCGTCCTGCCGGTCACCAATGGAATCGCGGTCGCCGCCGACAATTTCTGGCGCGCCAAGGAAGCGCTCGCCGCCCTGCCGGTCGCATGGGATTTTGGCCCCGCCGCCTCCACCGACAGCGGCGAGTTTCGCGCCGAATACCGCGCCGCGCTCGATGGGAAGCTGGCGGACGGCGGCGGCCATGGCGACGTCGCCGCCGCCTTCGCGTCCCCCGCAAAGCGCATCGAGGCGGTCTACGAAGTTCCCTATCTGGCGCATGCGCCGATGGAGCCGTTGAACGCGACGGCGCATTGGACGCCCGATTGGATCGACGTCTGGATGGGGACTCAGGCCCCCGAGTCCGCGATCGAGCTCGCCGCCAAGGCCGGCGGCGTCGATCCGCTCAAGGTGTTCGTCCACAATTGCTACCTCGGCGGCGGCTTCGGCCGGCGGGCGATCAACGACGAACTCACCCAGGCGGTCGAGGTGTCGAAGGCGCTCGCCCGTCCGGCCAAGGTCGTCTGGACGCGCGAACAGGACATCCGCTCCGACCGCTACCGGCCGCAGGCGGCGCTGAGGATGCGGGCGGCGCTGAAGGACGACGGCTCGCCGGCCGGCTTCGAGTTCACCACCGCCGTCGGATCGATCACCCGCTCGCTCGGCTGGGGCAAGGTCGAGAACGGCGTCGAGCGGCAGGCGATCGAGGGCCTCGCCAATTGCCCCTATCGCGCCGACGCCCTCAAGGTGCTGGTGAACCTGAAGAACACCCACGTGCCGGTGATGTTCTGGCGCTCGGTCGGCTCGTCGCAGAACGCCTTCGCCGTCGAAAGCTTTGTCGACGAGGTCGCCCACCAGGCTCGCCGCGACCCGCTGGAATACCGGCGCGCGCTGCTCACGGGTCGGCCCGACTTTCTCGCCGTGCTCGACGCGCTGGCCGTGAAGGGCGATTGGGGGAAGCCCCTGCCCAAGGATGTCGGACGCGGCCTCGCCATCCACGAGAGCTTCGGCACCATCGTCGGCGAGATCGCCGAGGTCGCGGTCAGGGACGGCGATGTCAAGGTCCAGCGGGTGGTCGCCTGCGTCGATTGCGGCCATCTGGTCAACCCGCTGACCGCCGCAATGCAGATCGAGAGCGCGGTGCTGTACGGCCTGACCGCCGCGCTGTTCGGCGAGATCACCATCAAGGACGGGCGGGTCGAGCAGGGGAATTTCGACACCTACCCGATCGCCCGGATGGCGGACGCGCCGGTGATCGAGACGCACTTCGTCCTGTCGGGCGGGGACAAATGGGGCGGGCTCGGCGAGCCCGGGACCCCGCCGATCGCGCCGGCGGTGGCGAACGCCATTTTCGCCCTCACCGGCAAGCGCATCCGTTCGCTGCCCTTGAAGAACGCCGCGCTCGGAGCGTAGCGCGCGGGGATCCCCGGTTCGAAGCGCTCGGACTGACCTTCCTCCGGGAGCCCCCAACGGTGGACCGTGGCGCTGCGACCCGGCCGTGGGATCGACGCCTTTCTCATTGTGTGCGACATAACGCGCCGCCGACAGCGGGGGCCGCACGCTCGTCAAGGACGAGCCGGGCCGCGCGCGAGAGGGGCTGAACGCATGGCTTCGGCAGAATGGAGCGGCCGAAGGAGCGAGTCCTGGCCGTTTTTTGCCACGACGATCTTTGTCGTCGCCGTCGCGGTGGGGATTGCGGCCTTCGACATCGCGCATGCTTCCGTCGACGTCGTCTTCTCGGATACCTGGGGCTATATCCGCATGGTCGACGGCTTTCTCTCCGGCGCCTTCGCCCCCTCGGAAATCCTCAGGGCGCACAACCAGAACCGCAGCGCCGTCCTCGTCGGCGCGCTTCTCGCCTCGGCGAAGTTCGATCACTTCAACCAGAAGAACATCGAATACCTCGGCGTCGTCTTCGCCTCGCTGACGCTAGCCAATGTCATCTATCTGATATTCGTTCTCTTTGAGAACAGGCCGCTGGAGAAGGCGATCGTCGCGGGAGTCGCGAAGTCTTGTGGTGTTCTCGCTTGTCCAGTGCGAAAATTTCTTGCTCTCGATCAACTTCGTCTTCTTCTCCACGGTGGCGTTCTCGGTGACTTCGATCGTGGTCACGGCGCGATGCGTGCTGGGAGACGACTAAGACTCACGAAAGCGGGCTTGTTCGTGGCGGCGGTGATCCTGTCCGAACTCGCCTTGCTGTCCGTGGGCGGCGGCGTCGTCGTGTGGGTCGTCAACCTCGTCCAGATCGGCTTGGCGATCGTGCTGTTTCAGGCGCGCGCCGTCGGCGCGCTTCTGGCGTATCTCGCGGTCGCAATGGTCTCGGTCGGCGCCTACCTGTGGGGACTGAACGCGGGCGGAAGCCTGTCCGTTCTGCTCTCGAAACCGCTGGAGGGGCTCGCCTTCTTCGTGATCGGAACCGGCAACTCCGTTGTCGGCCTTTTCGTTCAAGGGTCGCATTTGGGGCCGATCCTGTGGCTCGACTTCCTCGTCGAACTCGTTCTGGACCTCATTCTGCTGTTTGTTCTCGCGTACTTCGTCTCTCTGCCGCGTGACGAAAAAAAGCGTTCGCTGCCGCTCATTGCCCTCATCCTGTTCGGCGTCCTGGAACAGGCTCTCATCGCTTATGGGCGGCTCCCGCTCGGCCTCTCCAACGCGGCCACCGCCCGATATTCGACGCTCACGCTGATCGCGCCGATGGTGGCGCTGATCTTTCTGACCCTCTATGCGGACGTGTCCCGGGTCTGCATGACCTTGGCGACTTTGACCGGCCTCGTCATGCTTCTATTCACGATTGTCAGCGACAGGAACGAGCTGAGGATCGCCAGCGGCCGCCTGTATCTCGGAAACCTGCGACAAAAGATCCTTCTCGACGCCAAGATCGGCGAAGAGGAGCGCAGGATTCTGGAGTGGGAATCGGTTTCGGACATTCAACAGGGCAATGCAGCGCTCAAAAAGCATCGGCTCAGCTTTTATCACGCACAATAAGCGGACCGCGGCATTGCCGCTGACGCCAGCCGGTCGACGGGCCTGGGGCCGCCCTGGAAATCCCGATTCGACCAAACGGCGATCGGCCTCAGCCGCCACTCAGCAGCGCTTTCACGATCGCGCTCGCCTTGGCGAAGTCCATCTGGCCGGCGTGGGCCTCCTTCAGCGCGCTAACCACTCGGCCCATGTCCTTGATGCTCGCAGCTCCGGTCGCGGCGATGGCGGCCTTGGCGGCGGCGGTCACTTCGTCTTCGCTCATTTGCTTCGGCAGGAATTCGTTGATCACCGCGACCTCGGCGTTCTCCTGCGCCGCGAGCTCCGCCCGGCCGGCCTCGGCGTAGATCGCCGCCAACTCCTGGCGCGACTTGACCATCTTGGTCAGCAACGCCAGTTCGTCGGAGCGGCTGACGATCTTGCCCGCTCCGCGCGCCTCGATTTCCCGCTCCTTCAAGGCCGCCATGATGAGGCGCAGCGCGCCGACCCGGACCTTCTCGCCCGCCTTCATCGCCGCCTTCATCTGGGTGCTGACGATGTCGCGTAGCGGCTGAGAGTCAGCCATGGTTTCGCCTCGAAAAGTTAAATGGCCGCGTCGCTTGACGCGCCGGTTCGCGGGCGCTTAAGCACAGCCGCATGGCAAGCGCAACAATCTCTCCATCCCCCGCCGGGCCGGACGACGGGGCCGTCGGCGGCTGGCGGCCGCGCGTCGCGACCGGCGTCCTGGTGTTGGCGAACGGCGACGTGATCGAAGGCTTTGGCGTCGGCGCGACCGGCTCGGCCGTCGGCGAGGTCTGCTTCAACACGGCGATGACCGGCTATCAGGAGATCCTGACCGATCCCTCCTACGCCGCCCAGATCATCACCTTCACGTTTCCCCATATCGGCATTGTCGGCGTCAATGCCGACGATATTGAGGTCGTCAACGGGGCCGCAGCCACCGCCGCGGTCGGGGCGGTCTTCCGCGCCGATCTTGGCGAGCCCTCCAATTTCCGGGCGCACGGGCGGCTCGACGCCTGGCTGAAGGCCCGCGGCGTGGTCGGCCTAGCCGGGGTCGACACCCGCGCGCTGACGACGCTCATCCGCAAGACCGGCATGCCGAACGCCGTCATCGCCCATGCGCCCGACGGCGCCTTCGACCTCGACGCCCTGCGCGCCGAGGCGCGGCGCTGGCCCGGCATCGACGGCATGGACCTGGTGCCGCAGGTCGGGACGACGCAGCGCTACGACTGGGACGAGACGAGCTGGACGCTGGAGCACGGCTACGGCCGACGGGGTGAGACGCGCTTCCATGTCGTGGCCGTCGACTATGGCGTCAAGCGCAACATCCTTCGCCTGCTCAACGACTGCGGCTGTTCGGTCACCGTCGTGCCGGCGACGGCGACGGCCGAGGAGATTTTGGCGCTGAAGCCCGACGGCGTCTTCCTGTCCAACGGTCCGGGCGATCCGGCCGAGACCGGAGCCTACGCCGTTCCGACCATCCGGGCGCTGCTCGACACCCGAACGCCGGTGTTCGGCATCTGCCTCGGCCACCAGCTCCTCGGGATCGCGGTCGGCGGGCGGACGATCAAGATGGCGCAGGGCCACCACGGCGCGAACCATCCGGTCAAGGACTTCACCACGGGCAAGGTCGAGATCGTGTCGATGAACCACGGCTTCGCCGTCGACCGCTCGAGCCTGCCGGGCAATGTCAAGGAGACCCACGTCTCGCTGTTCGACGGCTCGAACTGCGGCGTCACGCTAGTGGACCGCCCGGCCTTCTCGGTGCAGTACCACCCCGAGGCCTCGCCGGGGCCGCGCGACAGCCACTACCTCTTCCGCCGTTTCGTCGGCCTCATGGAGGCGGCGAAGGCCGGGAAGGCGACGACGGCCGCCTGAGCGGCACGGCCCTCATCCGTCGCCTCCGGCGACACCTTCTCCCCGAGGGAGAAGGGGCGCCTGGCGGGCTTGGCTTCCGCCCTGAATGCATCGGGAAAAAGGCGCTATTCCCCTTCCCCCTCGGGGGGAAGGTGGCCCGAAGGGCCGGATGAGGGGTTGCCGCGACGTTGGCGGGTGTGGTTCACCACGGCAGGCCGGCGCGAGCGAGGATTGTGTCCAGCACGCCGTTGCGGTTCTGCAGCACTTCGTGGTTCCAGAAGCGCAGCACGGTCCAGCCTTCGTTCGCGAGGTAGGCGTCTCGCGCGGCGTCCCGCCTGTTCTCGGCGTGCTGCGATCCGTCCGCCTCGACGATCAGCCGGGCGCCGACGCAGAGGAAATCGACAACGTAGGGTCCGATCGGGACCTGGCGGCGGAATTTGAGGCCGCTCAAACGCCGGTCGCGCAGCAGCCGCCACAGCCGCTGCTCGGCCTCGGTCGGCGCGCCGCGCATGGCTCGGGCTCGGCTGCGTTGGGCGCGCGGGACGCCGGTGTCGGTCTTCACGTTCGGGCCCTCATCCGTCGCCTCCGGCGACACCCTCGGGTCCAGCCCGAGGGCAGGCTCTTCTCCCGGGGGGAGAAGGGGCGCCCCCAAAGCATTGAACTCATTCTTTAGAGCATGATGAAGCAGGGTTGCGCCAAGAACCCTCACCCTGCCGCTTCGCGGCATCCCTCTCCCGGTGGGAGAGGGGCGATCCCTTCCCCCTCGGGGGGAAGGTGGCCCGAAGGGCCGGATGAGGGTTTGCCGCGATTGATTTGGCGAGATATTCGAGGAAATCGGGACAAATGAAGTGCTCCTCGAGCGCCACCCGCATGGCCGAACTCACCTTGCCGAACGGTCCGGCGAACAGGCCAACCCGATAGGAGCTACTTCGCGTCCCACCTCGTCGCCCTCACGCCACCCCGCGCGTCCGTCCCTGCCAGTAGGGCGTGCGAAGCGCCTTGCGGTCGACCTTGCCAAGACCTGTGACGGCGATCTCACGCACGAAGTCGATCGATTTCGGCGCCCACGGACCGCCGCGTTTCGCCTTCACATGCGCGTGCAGCGTGTCGAAATCGGCGCTGGCGCCGGCTTTGAGCACGACGAAAGCCTTGACCGCTTCTCCCCATTTGTCGTCCGGCACGCCGATCACCGCGGCCGAGGCGACCGAGGCGTGCGACATGAGGGCATCCTCGACTTCGCGTGGATAAATGTTGAACCCGCCCGAGATGATCATGTCCTTGATCCGGTCGACGATAGTGTAATAACCGTCCTCGTCCTCGACCGCGACGTCGCCGGTGTGCAACCAGCCGCCGCGAAACGCGTCCTCGGTCGCCTCGGGGCGCTTCCAGTAGCCGTTCATCACCAGCGCGCCGCGAACGCAGATTTCACCGGCCTCGCCGCGCTTCACCTCGTTCATCTCGAGATCGAACAGCTTCACCTCGACCAGCAGATTCGGGCGTCCGCACGAGCCGAGCCGCCGGGGATGCCCAGGATCGTGGTCGACCTTGCGGAGCGTCGTGATGCATTGCGGTGCCTCGGTCTGGCCGTAGAACTGGACGAAGACATTGCCGAAGATCCGCATGCCTTCGAGCAGGCGGTCCGGCGACATCGGCGCTGCGCCGTAGATGATCATGTCGAGCGAGGAAAGGTCATACCTGGAGCGGAGCTCCTTCGCGTCGATCAGCGCATAGATCATCGTCGGCACCAGCATGGCGGCGGTGATTTTTTCGGCTTCGATCGTGCGGCAGAAGGTTTCGATGTCGAAGCCCGGCAAAACGCGGACGAAGCCGCCCCGCATCAGGGTCGGGAAGATGTTGACCCCGCCCGCGTGCGTGATCGGGGTCGAAGCGAGATAGCGGATGTCCGCGGGCCACTCCCAGTCGGAGAAAAGGATTGCGGACATGTTGAGCACGCATCGGTGCGCGATCATCACGCCCTTCGAGCGACCGGTGGTGCCGCCGGTATAAGCGAGCCAGCAGATCGAGTTCGGCGTCGGCTTCGTCCGTCAGCGGCGCGGGCTCGACGGTGGCCATCTCGGCGAGAAGGTCGCCGCCGCCCTCGATCGGCCCGAACGACAGCAGATGCCGGGCTCGCGGCGCCCGGACGAGGATGGCGCGGCCGCGCTCGGCGAACTTCTCGCCTTCCACGATCAGCGCCAGAGCCTCGGCGTCGTCGACGATGAAGGCGTGGTCGTCCTCCGCGGCCAGCGGATGCAGCGGCGTGTAGCGCAGGCCCATGACCGCCGCCGCCGTGACCACGGCCCAGGTCTCGACCCGGTTCGTCGCCAGCAGCGCCACGCCGTCGCCTGTCCTGAGGCCGAGCGCGCGAAAAACCGAGATCATGCGCGCCGCGGCGTCGCCGAGCTCGCGGTAGGTCCAGCGGGTCCGATTGTCCGCCATGGCCGGCCGGTCGGCGTATCGCCGGATGGCCGAAATGAGCATCGCCCCGACCGAGCCGCCTTCGTGCAGCGATCCCATAATTGTCCTCCCTCGTAGTGTTCGCCGTCAGCTTAGCGAAGGCTCCGGCGGAGGCAACCGGCAGGCGGGGATGGCGCCGGACGAGCGAGCCGCCGCCCAGTCGAGGCCCTGTTCGAGCCGGTCGTCGCCCCAGAAAAGCTCGCTGTCCTCGGTCACGAGGCTCGGCGCGCCGAAAATGCCGATCTCCGCGGCCCGGGCGCACTCGGCCTTCAGCCGCGCCTTGTTCGCCTCGCCCTCCGCTGAGGCGAGCACTGTCTCCGGGTCGAGGCCGAGCGCCCCGAGGAGCCGTGCGACGACGGCGCGCTCGGCGATCGGCAGGCCTTCGCCGAACTCAGCGGCGTAGACGCGCCGGGAGAATTCGGCGCGCGCGCCGTTGTCGAGCGCGAGCGCGACCCGCGCGGCGAGCAGGGTGTTCTGCGGGAAGGGCTCCGGCCGCCGGAACGGCAGTCCCGCCGCGGCTGAGATCCGCTCGAGGTCGCGCCACATGTAGCGCCCCTTGGCGGGGTAGATGTTGAACGGCGAGTCGCGCCACCCTTGCGCCGCGAAAATCGGTCCGAGCAGGAACGGGCGCCAGACGAGGTCGACGCCGCGAGCCTCGGCGAGCGCGGCGACCCGCATGGCGGCGGGATAGGAATAGGTGCTGGCGAACTCGTACCAGAATTCCGCTGCCGGCATGGCGCTCGCCTCCCGCGGCGAGCGTTGCACGGCCGCGAGGACCGCGAAAGGCGCGCGCATAAAAAAACCGCCCCGTCCGAAGACGGGGCGGGCGCGAAAGGAGGCCGGCGACGGCCTCTTGAAATCAGCTCTTCGGGGCCTCGGCGGGCGCTGCGGGCGCCATGGGCTTCTTGGCGGTGTGCTTCTTCATCTTATGGGTCTTGTGCTTCATCGGCGCCTTGGCCGGCATCGAGGTGTCGGCAGGCGCGCCAGCCGCGGGCGCGGCCGTCTGGGCGAGCGCCGCGAGCGGCGAAAGGGCAAGAGCGGCGACGAGGCCGATGGCGGCGACTTTCTTGAGCATTAAGGGTCTCTCCGATGCGGGCTCTTCGGCCCACGGTTGTTCACGGGAAAGAAATTGCGCCCCTGCGGATGAATTGGGGATGAACGGTCGCCTCGTGCGAAAGACGACCCGTTTAGCCGCCGAAACCCCGGGCGAAGGCGGCGAGGGGCGGGAGCGCCAGCCCGATCGCGAGACCGGCGGCTCAAAGAGGTTTCGCGGGCGACGCCGGGTCTGTTACAGGCGCATCGTCAGCTCTTTCGCCGCCCACGCGCCGGTTTGACGTCATGCACGACGGGCCGGTAGGAAGCCACCATGTCGCACAACACGTTCGGCCATCTTTTCCGGGTCACCACCTTCGGCGAAAGCCACGGCGCGGGGATCGGCTGCGTGGTCGACGGCTGCCCGCCGCGGCTGCCGCTCGAGACCGCCGACATCCAAGCCGAGCTCGACCGGCGCCGGCCCGGGACATCGCGCTTCACCACCCAGCGGCGCGAGCCGGACGAGGCGCGCATTCTCTCGGGCGTCATGGCCGACGAGGCGACCGGCCGCCAGGTGACGACGGGGACGCCGATTGCGGTGTTCATCGAGAACGTCGACCAGCGCTCCAAGGACTACGGCGAGATCAGGGACAAGTACCGGCCCGGGCACGCCGATTACGTCTATGACGCCAAATACGGCATCCGCGACTACCGCGGCGGGGGGCGCTCGTCGGCGCGCGAGACCGCCGCACGGGTCGCGGCGGGAGCGATCGCCCGCAAGGTCATTCCGGCCGTGACGATCCGCGCCGCGCTCGTCCAGATGGGCAAGCTCAAGATCGACCGCGAGCAATGGGACTGGGACGAGGTCGGCAAAAACCCGTTCTGCTGCCCGGACGCCGAGGCCTCCCGACGCTTCGCCCACTATCTCGACGCCATCCGGCGTGGCGGCTCGTCGGTCGGCGCGATCCTCGAAGTCGTGGCCGAGGGCGTTCCGCCCGGCTGGGGCGCGCCGGTCTACGGCAAGCTCGACGCGGAGCTCGCAAGCGCGCTCATGAGCGTCAATGCGGTCAAGGGGGTCGAGATCGGCGACGGCTTCGCCGCCGCGGCGCTCAGCGGCGAAGACAATGCCGACGAGATGCGCGCCGGCAATGACGGCCGGCCGCGCTTTCTCTCCAACCACGCCGGCGGAATTCTGGGCGGCATCTCGACCGGACAGCCGATCGTCGTGCGCTTCGCCGTCAAGCCGACCTCCTCGATCCTGACGCCGCGCCTCACCGTCACGCGGGCGATGGAGGAGACGGAGATCGTCACCAAGGGCCGCCACGACCCGTGCGTCGGGATCCGCGCCGCGCCGGTCGCGGAGGCGATGGTCGCCTGCGTGCTGGCCGACGCGTTCCTGCGCCACCGCGGGCAGGTGGGCGGCTGAAACAGGCGCCGCGGACAGGTGGGCGGCTGACAAGGCGCTGGTGCGTCCGATTGGCGCTCGACTTCCGCGCCGCTTTGACTTATGAGGCGCGTCTCAAAATGAAAACAGCGCGCCGAAGCGCTCGCCGGCTCTTTGGGACCGGCGCACGGCAGGAGTTTTGTCATGAACGTCATCGAGCAGCTCGAGGCCGAGCAGGCGGCCAGATTGCCCGGCGCGAAGATTCCGGACTTCCAGGCCGGCGACACGGTGGTCGTCAACGTCAAGGTCACCGAAGGCGACCGCACCCGCGTCCAGGCCTACGAGGGCGTCTGCATCGCCCGCAGCGGCGGCGGCCTCAACGAGAGCTTCACCGTCCGTAAGATCTCCTACGGCGAGGGCGTGGAGCGCGTCTTTCCGGTCTATTCGCCGATGATCGACTCGGTGCGGGTCGTGCGCCGCGGCAAGGTGCGCCGCGCCAAGCTCTATTACCTGCGCGATCGCCGCGGCAAGTCGGCCCGCATCGCCGAGCGGACCGAGACCCCCGCCGCCCGGGAGGCGGCGAAGGAAGCGGCCAAGGAACAGGCCAAGGAAAAGGCCAAAGAACAGGCGAAGACTTCGGCGGAGAGCTGAAGGCTGCCTCGGAGGCGAGCCGACGACGCGTTTTTTGGGAGGAGATCACCATGGCCGAACCCGTCGTCGCCCAGAAGGCGCCCTTTGCGAAAGAGCTCGAAGCAGGCAAGACCTATTACTGGTGCGCCTGCGGAAGGTCGGCCAACCAACCGTTCTGCGACGGCTCGCACAAGGCCGTCGGCATGGCGCCGACCGCCTTCACCGCCGAGAAGAGCGGAACCGCCTATCTCTGCGGCTGCAAGACCAGCAAGAACGCGCCCTATTGCGACGGCTCGCACAAGAGCCTGTGACCTCGGCTTTTCCGCGACGACAGCAGGGGCCTCGCTAAGGCGTCTTCGCCGCCGGCGTGGCGGGCGTTTTGCTTCGCGAGCCCGGAATTTGCTTGGCCTGCTGCGGCGCCATAGCGCCGTTCCTCATACCCTGGCTCTGAGCGAACTTGTTCGGGTTGAGTTGCAGCGCCGACAGCGTCGTCCGGTCAAGCTGGCCGTTCGCCGTCGACATGGCCTTCGACTTCTGGAATTTCTGCAAAGCCGCCTGGGTTTCGGGTCCCCACATGCCGTCGATCTGTCCGGCCCCGAAGCCGCTCTTGTCGAGCGCCTGCTGGATCTTTTGGACCTGATCGCGGCTGAGCGTGTTCGGATTGACGTCCTGCATGGTCGCGCTGGCCTGCCGCTGCATCGGCTGGCCGATCGCGGGCTTGGCCTGATGCTGTAGCGGCTGGGTCTGTTGGGTCGGCCCGATTGGCGGGGTCGGCGCCTGGGTCTGGGCGAAAGCGGGAAGGACGAAGAGCGCGCTCGCCGCCGTGGCGAGAAGAAGCGTTTTCACGAGTTTCCTCCTGGAAAGTTCGAGGGGTCCAAGAGCAATGCGCCACCGGCGCGAAACGTTCCCGGATTCGCCGCTTCGCCGAAAGGTTTCTTTCGCGCCGGCGGCAATCGACGCGCGCCGTCGGCCTTGGTGCTAAACCCGCTCAATGTCGTCCGACCGCGTCGCAGCCGCCGATTCTCTTTTCACGCGTCAAGAGCGCGTCGTGGATGTCCTCGTCCCGGTCGCGGTGGACACCGCCTACAGCTACCGCGCCCCGGCCGACCTCGCGCTCGAGCCGGGCCAGTTCGTCAGCGTGCCGCTCGGGACGCGCCATGCGACGGGAGTCGTCTGGGCTGTGCGCGAGGCCGGCGGCGACAACCTCAAGTGCGTCGCGGCGGTGCGCGACTGGCCGCCGCTGAGGCGCCCCTTGCGCGACTTTGTCGACTGGGTGGCGCGCTGGACACTGGCGCCCCGCGGCATGGCGCTGCGCATGGCGATCCGCGCCCATGAGGCGCTGGAGCCGCCAGCGCCGCGTTTCGCGGTCGTCGCGACCGGCAAGCCGCCCGCGCGCATGACGGAGGCGCGCGCCAAGGTTCTCGCGGCGCTGGCGCCGCCCTCATCCGGCCCGACAGGGCGTCCTGAGGGACGCCCGTCTTTCGACGAGCTTCGGGGCCACCTTCCCCCCGAGGGGGAAGGGACGGGCGATCCCTTCCCCCTCGGGGGGAAGGTGGCCGGCGATAGCCGGCCGGATGAGGGGGTGCCGCAAGGCGCCGCGCCCATCCCCAAAGCCGCGCTCGCCGATCTCGCTGGCTGCTCGGTCGGCGTGATCGACGGGCTTATAGAGGACGGCGCGCTCGCCCTCGTCGAATTGCCGCCCGAGCCGATCGCAGCCGGCCTCGATCCGGATCATCGGCCGCCGATCCTCAACGCCGACCAAAGGCCCGCGGCCGACGATCTCGCCGCCCGCGTCGCCGCCCGCGCCTTCTCCGCCACCCTGCTCGAAGGCGTCACCGGCTCGGGCAAGACGGAGGTCTATTTCGAGGCGATCGCCGAGGCGCTGCGGCAGGGCCGGCAGGCGCTCGTGCTCCTGCCCGAGATCGCCCTGACCGCCCAGTTCCTCGACCGGTTCGCGGCCCGCTTCGGCGCGCGGCCCGCGGAGTGGCATTCCGGCCTCACGGCGCGACAGCGCGAACGCGCATGGCGGGCGGTCGCCAGCGGCGAGGCGCGCGCGGTCGTCGGGGCGCGCTCCGCGCTCTTCCTGCCGTTCGCCGATCTCGGCCTGATCGTCGTCGACGAGGAGCACGAGGGCGCCTACAAGCAGGAGGACGGCGTCGTCTACAACGCCCGCGACATGGCGGTGGTGCGCGCGCGGCTCGAAGCGGCGCCGGTGGTGCTCGCCTCCGCGACCCCGGCGATCGAGACGCGGGTCAACGCGGAGACCGGGCGCTATCGATGGCTGAGGCTGCCGAGCCGCTTCGGCGCCGCGACCATGCCGGCGCTGGCGACCGTCGATCTCAAGCGCGAAGGGCCGCCGCGCGGACGCTGGCTGTCGCCGAAGGCGATCGCGGGCATCGAGGCGGCCTTCGCCGAGCGCGAGCAGGCGCTCCTCTTCCTGAACCGGCGCGGCTACGCGCCCCTCACCCTGTGCCGTTCCTGCGGCCACCGTTTCGAGTGTCCCAATTGCGCGGCGTGGCTGGTCGAGCACCGCTTCCGCGCCGCGCTCGTCTGCCATCATTGCGGCCATGTCGAGCCGCGGCCGAACCTCTGCCCGGAATGTCACGACGTCGACAGCCTCGCGGCCTGCGGACCGGGCGTCGAGCGGCTGGCGGAAGAGGCGGCGCTCCTCTTTCCCGACGCGCGCACGCTGGTGCTGTCGTCCGACTTTCCGGGCGGCGTCGAGACCCTGCGGCGGCAGCTCGACGCCGCCGCGCGCGGCGAATTCGACCTTCTCATCGGCACGCAGCTCGTCGCCAAGGGTCACAATTTTCCGCTCCTGACCTTCGTCTGCGTGGTGGACGCCGACATCGGTCTCGCCAACGCCGATCCGCGCGCCGCCGAGCGCACCTTCCAGCTTCTGCGCCAGGCGACCGGGCGAGCGGGCCGGGCCGAGCGCGAGGGCCATGCGCTGCTGCAGACCTGGCAGCCCGATCATCCGGTCATGCAGGCGCTGGTTTCCGGCGACGCCGAGCGCTTTTATGCGCAAGAGACCGAGCAGCGCCGGATCGGCGGCCTGCCGCCGTTCGGTCGGCTCGCGGCGATCGTCGTCTCGGCCGAGGACAAGGGGGCGGCGGAAGCGCATGCGCGCGCGCTCGCCCGCGCCGCCCATGCGATGCCGGCGGGCAAGGGCTGGCGGGTCGCGCCGCTCGGCGGCGAGAGGCGCGCAGACGAGATCGCGCTGCTGGGGCCGGCCGAGGCGCCGATCGCGGTGCTGCGCAGGCGCCACCGCTTCCGCCTCGCCGCCAAGGCGCCGCGGTCGGCGGATTTGCAGGGGTTTTTGCGCGCGCTGCTAGCCGCCGCTCCCCGGCCGCGCGGAGGGGTGAAAGTCGCGATCGACGTCGATCCGCAGAGCTTTTTGTAAAGTCATACGTTTTCGCGCGCGTATCGCCACCCCGACGCCCCTGAGCAGGCGAATCCGTCGCGAGCCTTGCCAAGGCGCGAAACGAAAACGATGACCTCCCGAGCCGAATGTTGACAACGTTCGTCGGCTCTGGTACGTGTTTGCAGGTGTCAATCGCAGAACCCGGGTGCGCTGGGCTAACTTGGCTGCGATTGTTTGAGGGGCTTATCCATGTTTTCGACCATTCTTCGCGGCGCAGTCGCCGCTGCGGCCATGTTGGTCGCCTCGTCGGCTTTTGCCGGCGCGAACCTGATCGTGAATGGCGACTTCTCGAGTCCGAGCGTGGCGCCCGGCTGGACCGAGTTCGCCCAGCATCGCCGGCTGGACCAGCGTGAATGACGAAGTCGAAGTCGGGTATTCGCCCATCTACGGTTTGGGCTGCGTCAACGCCGCCTGCCAGAACCTCGAAGTCAACGGCAACACCTTTGGAGACGATTATCAGACCGTGACGGGGCTTACGGTCGGCGACACATATACGCTGTCCTACCTTTATGGTGGCCGCACCAGCGGCGGACCGGACACGCTCGACGTCTATTTTGGCGGCCAGCTCCTGAGCATCGACAGCGGTTCGATCGGAACGTGGACATCCTACGAGTTCACCGTCCGCGCGGCTGCGACGTCGGAGACGCTCGAATTCATCTCGCAGGTCACCACTGGGGACCCGAGCTACGGCAACGAGATCGCCAACGTCACGCTTAGCGCGCCGGAGCTCTCGACCTGGGCGATGATGGGCCTCGGCTTTGCTGGCCTCGGTTTCGCTGGCTATCGTTTGCGACGCACGGCGACCGCGATCGCGTAAGTCTCGCTCTTTCGAGCGTACGGAAAGGCCGCCTCCGGGCGGCCTTTCTATTATACGCGCCTGCGTGGGCGATCTGCCGCTGCGCGACAGGGCGCGGGCGGCGCCGTTGTCAAGACGCCCGGATTGCGTGCATGCTCATCTCCCGATCCGATCCGCCAAGGCTTGGGACCATGACCGATCATCCTGTCGCCACCGAGGACGAGTGGCTTGCGGCGCGGCGCGCACTTCTCGCCGAGGAGAAGGAGTTCACCCGGGCGCGCGACGCGCTTGCCGAGAAGCGCCGCGCCCTGCCGTGGCGCCCGACGGACAAGGACTACCGCTTCGACGGACCGGAGGGGCCGAACCTGACGCTCGGCGATCTCTTCGGCGGCAAGCGGCAATTGATCGTCTATCACTTTATGTTCGCCCCGGAGTGGGAGAAGCCCTGCAAGAGCTGCTCGTTCTGGGCCGACGGCTACAATGGCGTCACCGCGCATCTCGCCGCACGCGACACCCGTCTCGTCGCCGTCTCCCGCGCCCCGCGCGAGAAGCTGATGGCCACGGCGAAGCGCCTGGGTTGGAGCTTCCCCTGGTATTCCTCGGGCGAAGGCGACTTCAACTACGACTTCCACGTCTCGTTCCACCCGGGGGACCTGATGGAGGGGCCCGTCCGCTACAATTTCGTTCCGATCGAGACGAACATGACCGATCTGCCGGCCGTCAGCGCCTTCATCAAGGAACCGGACGGCGCGGTCTACCGGACCTACTCGGCCTATGCCCGCGGGCTCGACATGCTGAACCCGGCCTATCAGCTGCTCGACGTCACGCCGCTCGGCCGGCAGGAGGGCGATCTGCCGTTTCCGATGAGCTGGGTCCGACTGCACGACGAGTACGGATCCTGAGCGGCTGGACAAGACGCCCTGGTTGATGATGGACTGGTCGCAATCCGCGCTTAAGGTGGGGGCGTAGAGCAGGACGAATTCTGATCGAATCGCGCCGAAGGCCCTCATCCGGCCGCTACGCGGCCACCTTCCCCCCGAGGGGGAAGGAGACGCACCTCTTCCACCGGGAGAGGGAAGCCGCCATAGGGTGTCCGACAGGACGCCCGTCTCTCGACGGGCTATGGCGGCAGGGTGAGGTTTTGCTGGCGCGAACGCATTTCATCATGCTCTAGAGTTCGCGGTCTACGCGTCGGAGGGGCTTTTCGTGCATTTCGATCCGCTGTTCCTGTCGCGGCTCCAGTTCGCCTGGGTCGTGGCGTGGCACTTTCTCATGCCGGCCTTCACGGTGGGCCTTGCCTCCTTCATCGCGGTGATGGAGGGCCTGCACCTCGTCACCAAACGTGACGTCTACCTCCGCATCTCGATCTTCTGGACCAAGATCTTCGCCGTCTCGTTCGGCATGGGGGTCGTGTCCGGGATCACCATGCCGTTCCAGTTCGGCATGAACTGGAGCCGGTTCTCCGACGACGTCGGCGACGTGATCTCGCCGCTGCTCGGCTACGAGGGGCTGACGGCGTTCTTTCTCGAGGCGGCCTTTCTCGGCATTCTGCTGTTCGGCCGCAAACTGGTGCCCCGCTGGGCGCATTTCTTCGCCGCGCTGATGGTGGCGCTCGGGACGCTCGCTTCGACTTTCTGGATTTTGGCGACCAACAGCTGGATGCAGACGCCGGCGGGCTTCGAGATCGTCGACGGCCGGTTCCAGCCGAAGGACTGGCTCGAGATCATCTTCAACCCGTCGTTCCCGTATCGCCTCGCCCACGTGGTCACCGCGATCTACATCACCACCGGCTTTGTCGTCGTCGGGGTCGCCGCCTGGTGGCTCCTCAGCCGGCGCTTCTACGACGAAGCGCGCACGATGCTGTCGATGACGCTGTGGCTGCTCAGCGTGCTCGTGCCGCTGCAGGCCGTCATCGGCGACCAGCACGGCCTCGACACGCTGAAATATCAGCCGGCCAAGCTCGCTGCGATCGAGGGAATCTGGGATGGCGGCCGTCGGTTGCCGTGGGTCGTGTTCGCCATTCCCGACGACGCGGCGGCGAAAAACGACGACGAGGTTTCGATCCCGCTGGTCGGCAGCCTCATCCTCACCCACAATCCGGACGGCGAGGTGCGCGGCCTCAAGGACTTCCCGCCTGAGGACCGCGCGCCGGTCGCGCCGCCGTTCTTCGGCTTCCGCATCATGCTGGCGTGCTGGGGGATCATGGCGCTGACGGTCGTCATCAGCTGGTGGCTGCGGTTCCGGCGAGAATTGTTCGACGCGGACTGGTATCTGAGGCTTTGCACGATCGTCGCGCCGATCGGTTTCGTCGCGGTGATCGCCGGCTGGGTAACGACCGAGGTCGGCCGCCAGCCGTGGACGGTCTACGGCCTCTTGCGCACCGCCGATTCCGTTTCGCCGTCGCTCACCGCAGCCGACGTGACGCTGTCGCTGGTCGCCTACGCCGTCGTCTACATCGTGATGTTCGCTGCGGGCGTCGCCATGATGATGCGCATTTTCGCTCAGGGGCCGACGGCGGTGGACATGCCGGACTTCATCGAGGCCGGGCGGCCGAAATCGCCCGTTCGCGCCGTGCCGCCTGCCGAATCGGGGACCTGAGATGAGCGCCTATGTTCTCGATCTCGTGCCGATCTGGACCCTCATCCTCGGCGTCGGCGTCTTTCTCTACGTGCTGCTCGACGGCTTCGACCTCGGCGTCGGCATCCTCTACGGCTTCGCTCCCGACCGCGAGTTGCGCAATCTGGTGATGAACTCGATTGCGCCGGTGTGGGACGGGAACGAGACCTGGCTCGTGCTCGGCGGCGTGGCGCTGCTCGCGGCCTTCCCGCTCGCCTTCGCCATCATCCTGCCGGCGGTCTATTTCCCGCTTCTGATCATGCTGCTGGCGCTCGTCTTCCGCGGCGTCGCCTTCGAGTTCCGGTTCCGCGACGCCGAGCATCTGACCTTCTGGGACCACGCTTTCTGCTACGGCTCGGCCCTCGGCGCCTTCGCCCAAGGGGTCGTGCTCGGCGCGTTCATCCAGGGCTTTGAGGTCGACGGCCGCCATTTCGCCGGCCATTCGCTCGATTGCTTCACGCCGTTCTCGGTGCTGACCGGCGTCGCGCTGATGTTCGGCTATGCGCTCCTCGGCGCCGGCTGGCTGGTGCTGAAAACCGAGGGCAGGCTGCAGGAGATGGCGCGCCGTCTTGGACGCTACGCCTTCATCGGCGTCGTCGTCGCCGTTGTCGGGGTGAGCCTGTGGACGCCGGCCCTCCACCCGGCCATCGCCGCGCGCTGGTTCTCGTGGCCGAACATCGCCTGGCTCGCGCCGGTGCCGTTCGTGACGGCGCTGGTCGCGCTGGCCGAATGGCGGGCGCTGAACGACGACTCGGAAGGCGCGCCGTTCGTCTGGGCGGTCGTGCTGTTCGTGATGTCCTATCTCGGCATCGCCGTCAGCCTCTTCCCGTACATCGTGCCCTACAAGTACACGATCTGGGAGGCCGCCTCGTCGGAGGCGACGCAGGCCTTTCTGTTGATCGGCGCGCTCGTCCTGCTGCCGATCGTGCTGATCTACTCCGGCTGGTCGTACTGGGTGTTCCGCGGCAAGGTGCGGGCGGATATCGGATACCACTGAGGGAGTCGCCCGCGCCCCACGACTGCGTTCAAGAGGATCGCCCGACCGCCGGCCGGGTCATCGACCCGGCGCTACACCGGGCGCCTCCAGCGCGAGACATTTGGATTTCCTCAGGCCTACGCAGCTATGCCCCGGGGCTCCGCAAATTCGGCCTTTTCGGGGGTTGGAATCATTTGGATTTCCTTGGATTCTCTCGTCCGAAATGAGCCTTTTCAATGGGTTACACGCGACCCCGGGTCAGTTTTATTTTTCGGGGGGCCCTTTCCCCCGGAAGGCCGCGCAATGGCCGCCTTCGATCCGAAGATCGACCGCGCCGGAAAGCATGGAGGGATGGAAAAGGCGGTCGGTCATGGCCTTCGACGTCGCGAACTCGGATCGGGCATTGGGACCAGAGTAAGGCCGCCTTCCCTTTTTTGCAAGGAATTGCTGATTTGGTACGATTTTATCCAATATCCTCGCCGCGACGCTTCGCGAAAAAATCTGACGCCATCGGTGAAATTGGAGCGCGGCGCGCGCCAGTTGAGAAACGGGCGGCTTTCGCCCTATCGGTGTAGGACGGCGCCAACGACAGCGACAGGACTCTCGCCCATGTCTGCATCTCCAAGCCTTGTCATCCTCCTGCATGGTGTCGGCGCCAATGGCGCCAATCTCGTTCCGCTCGGCGAAGCGCTGGAGAGCTTCCTGCCCGACGCCGTGTTCGTTGCGCCCGACGCGCCGGAGCCGTTCGAGGCTGGCGGATCCGGGCGGCAGTGGTTCAGCATCGTCGGCGTCAGCGACGGCAACCGGGAAGAGCGGGTGCTGAAGGCGCGCGCCGGCTTCGACCGCGTGGTGACGCGCGAGATCGAGCGCGCCGGGTTCGCCGGCCGGCTCGACCGCGTCGCCCTGTTCGGCTTCTCGCAGGGCGCGATCCTGTCGCTCGACGCGCTCGCCGACGGCCGCTGGCCGGTCGCCGCCGTCGTCGCCGCCTCCGGCCGGCTCGTCACGCCGGTCGGGCCGAACGCCGCCGTGGCGACGCCGGCGCTCATCCTCCACGGCGAGCGGGACGATGTCATTTCCGCTGCGGAAGCCGGGCGGGCGAAGCGCGCGCTCCAAGCCGCGGGTTTTTCGGTCGAGGCGCATGTCTATCCCGGCCTCGGCCACAGCGTATCGCCCGAAGGCCTCGAGGCGGCCGGCCGCTTTCTCGCGAGCCGGCTCGGGCGATAGGCCGCGAGGTCGCGGAGGCGATCTACCGGCGCTGATCGCAGCGCGCTATCAGTCCAGTTCGCGACGTAATTCGCGTCCAACCGCTTTCGCCGCGCGCATGAGGGTTTCGAGCGTCGTGCCGCTGTTGTCGGGATCGAGCAGCCTGTCGAGCCGGGCGCGGCTCGTCTGCATCAACTCGGCCATGCGCGGCTTAATGTCAGCCGGCGCTGCGCAACGCCCGCCTGACCGTATCGGGCGCCTCGTCGATGACCGTCAAATAGGCCAGCAACGCGCTGTCGGCTTGGGTGCGCCCCTGTTCGAGATCGCGCAACCGGGCCACGTTGATATGAAAGGCCTGGGCGAATTCGGTCTGGCTGAGGCCGCTGCGAATCCGGACCCTGCGGACGCGACGCGCGGCGCGAATGCGCTTGAGCTCTTCGGCAGCCAGCGGCGGATTGTCGGGGTCGGATCGGGCCGCCGCTGCGATGTCGTCCTCGGACATCGCGTCGAGCTGCGTCGCTTGACCGGCTGCGAGCTTGGGAGGCCTTTTCCGATCGAGGATAAATTTGGCCATGGGCCCTCCTTTCCGTTGCATTGGCGCGGCGCGCCGAAATGATCCTTATCGTTTCGCCGCGCTGGACATAGACGAGCGTAAAACGCGTCCCTCGATGAGGCCGACGGCTTTTCGGCGCGCCTCGCCGTCCGCTTCGCGGCTCGCATTGAAGTCGACAACGGCCTCGTCGAGAAACACTCGCGTAGCGTAATCGAAAGGGACGCCGTGCGTTGCAAGATTGCTCGCCGCCTTGGCGTCGTCCCACTCGAATGCCCGCGGCGTCATGTCGGTAAGGTAGCGGATTGCGCCGGGATCGTCTACGGGAATTCCGTATAGCTGACCGCCGTGAGTCATGCGCTCGCGGCAGCAACGGCCGCTGACAGAGGCGGGGCATATCGCGCCGTTGCGGCCGGCCTGCCCAGCCCTATTCTGTAGGCTCATCGGTTCAATGGGGTCGCGGCGCCTGCCCTCACGGCGCAGGGCGCTCGTCCGCGATGATCTTGCAGTCGTTCGGCAGCGAGCCGGGGGCGACGAGCAGAACCCCGCCGCGCAGTTTCGTCAGCGCCTGCAACGTCGCGGCCACGGCGTCGGCAAGCGCGTCGCTCGCGGCGGCAGTCTCGGCGTGCAGCGTCATCGCGTCCTGTTCGCCCGCGCGGGTCACGACGAGCCGCACCGCGCCGAGCTCTGGATGGCGCTTGGCCGTCTCGACGATCTGGCTCGGATGGACGAAAAAGTCACTGACTTTGGTCGATTGGTCGGCGCGGCCCATCCAGTCCGCAAGGCGCCCCGGCGCCGTCCATCGCGAGAGGTCGCCGGTGGCGAAGCGCAGCAGCGGATAGTCGCCGGAGAGCCTGGTGACCACGACCTCGCCAACGTCCCCTTCGGGCGCCGGGTCGTTCGTGCCGGGCGTGACAATCTCGACGATCAGGTCGTCGTTGACGAGCATTCCCGGCATGACGGCTCCACCGTCGTCGTCGGTCTCCCAGGCGACGGCGCCGAGCTCGGCGGTGATATAGGCCTGCCGTGTCCGGATGCCGGCGCCTTCCAGCTCCGCCCGCAGCGCAGACGGCAGCGCGGCGCCCGCAACGAGCGCTGTCCTCAGCGACGAAACGTCGCCGCCGTCCGCGCGCGCCGCGTCGAGGACGATCTTGAGGACATCGGGCGGCCCGGCGTACACGCTCGGCCTGAAGTGGGCGATCGCGGCGACGATGAGCTTCGCATCCGCCGGGCCGGCCGGAATCACCGGACAGCCGAGCGCGAGGGCGCCGCTCTCGAGGATCCGGCCGCCCGGCGCGAGGTGGTAGGAGAAACAGTTGACCACCGTCTGGCCGCGCTGAACGCCGGCGGCGGCGAGGGCCCTCGCCGCGCCCCACGGATCGGCGTCGCCGGACTCCGGCTCGTAGACGCCGGCGGACGAAGGAAAGAGACGCGGGAAGGCGCTGGTCGGCGCGGTGGCGAGCGCGCCGAACGGCGGCTCGGCGCGCTGCATTTCGGCGAGCGCGGACTTCCGCAGCACGGGGATCAGCGCAAGGTCCGCCGGCGAGCGCAATGCGGAGAGGTCGACGTCGCCGAGCTGGCGGGCGAGCGCATGGCTCTTCCCATGCAGTTCGCCGAGCCGATCGCGCAGGGCCTCGAAACGGGCGTCGTCGATCATGCGTTCCATCTCCTCGGGGCCGCCAGCCCGCCGGCCTGGACGTGAGCCGGTCGAACTCGAGGCCCGCGCCGTCGAGCCCGACGCAGCCGGGCGCCAGATTATAGCCGAAGCGCAGGGCGGAAAGCCCAATGTTGGCATTCCGACCGGTTCAGCGCGTCGGCATTCTCGCCCCTCGAAACGCGAGCGAGAGGCGCCCCGCGCTCGCGCCCCGTTAGAGATCGAACTTGCGCGGCAGCCAGTCGGCGAAGGCTCGCAGCAAGGCGTTGACCCTTTGCCGCCGCGCGGCCTCCTGCAGCGTCCGGTCGCCGGGAGAGGCGAAATAGGTGGTGGTCGCGACGAGCTCGACCGAGATCGGCGTTCCGCCGCCGCTCAAGGTCGCTTCGCCCCGGATCCCGTCGATCGCGCCGGCCGCGCCGCCGACGGTCGCAAGCGTGACCGACGAGATCTGCACATGAAGCGTCGCCGCGTCCGGATCGCCCGGCGCCATATCGGGCGCGAACGACCGGGCGAGCTCAGCCGGCAGGGCGGTCTGAACCCACGCCGCGATCTCATCGCCGCTCGAAGCCGCGAGATCGGAGGACTCGACCGTGATGGCGGCGATTTTCGTCTTCGGCGCGGCGGCGCCGGTCGGCGGCTGAGCCGATTGCGGGGCGTTGCAGGCCGCGAGCGCGGCGGCGGCGAGACCGACGAAGGTGGCGAGCGCGCCGCGGCGCGTGAGATTGTCGGCCAGCGCAAGGTCCTCCAGGCGGCATGACGAGGCATGGCGGCGCCCGCGTCGACAAGCGCCGCAATGGCGCCTCACGGCACGTCCGGCAAGCACGCGCCAGATCCGCGGGGACGCCAATGTCGCGCCGATGGTGGGCGAGGAGATCGCGGACGTCGCGCGGGGCGTCCAGAAACAGAAACGGCCCCGACGCCGTCAGGCGGAGCGGGGCCTCGGTTCGCCTATGCGAAACCTTCTGGGATGTTGCAGATGATGGTTCGACGAGCCTGCGCTTGGCCTTCGCACCATTTCGCCGATGAAGTTGTCAGCGATGTCGGAAGCGCCCTTGGCTCTGGCATATTTGAGCGCCCGGCGCGCTTTGACTTCAGTTAACGCTGAAGTCAGCTTGCGTTGCCCGGTGGAGTCACGCTCACCCCACTTTCTGCCGCGCCCTTTCGGCCTCGGCTCAGGATCGTCGCCCTGCTGGACCTAAAGTCCTGCATGACGACTTGGTGACAGTCTTCTCCTGATCTTTTCCACTGTCAAATGAATTCTCGACAAGCCGGAAACTTGTTCCGCGACAAAATGGCGCCGTCGCCGCCGGCCGCCTCGACGTCCGCAATCGCGGGACGCGCCGGACGGCGCAATTCTCTGGCCCGCGAAAGGCGGGCGAGGGACCTGCGCCTCGCCGATCCGCTCGATGCCGTGCGGGCCTGAACTCAATCTTTTCAAGGCCTATAGTTCGTCCCTCCGCTTGCGATAGACGACATGGCGGCGGAGCGGATCGCCCGGCTCGCGGTCCTTGCGATCGAAGTCCTCGATGGGATCGTGCGCCATGCCGATCCGCTCCATGACGCGCCGCGAGGGCGTGTTGACGGCGACCGCATAGGCGATGATCTCCTTCAGTCCGAGCCTCACGAAGCCGTCGGCGAGCGACGCCCGCGCGCCCTCGGTCGCATAGCCGCGTCCCCAATAGTTGCGCGCGAGACGCCAACCCGCCTCGACCGCCGGCGCGAACGGCAGGTCAGGCGGCGCGTGCTTCAGTCCGACAAAGCCGATGAAGCGAGCCACTCCCGGCGCTTCGGCGGCCCAGAAGCCAAAGCCATGCTCTTCGATGTGGCTCTGGAGCCTCGCCGCCTCCGCGTCGCTTTCTTCCGCGCTGAGCGTCGAGGGCCAGTAGCGGCGCACCTCCGGATCGGCGTTCAGCGCCGCGTATTGGGCGCTGTCCTCCTCCCGCCAAGGCCGGAGAATCAGGCGGGGCGTCTTGATGACGAAGGCTGGCATCAGAGGGCGACTTCGTGAGCGCTGCGGTCGATCGACGCCGAGCGAAGCGCGCCTCCCAAAAGGCGGCCGGTTGGCGCTCATGGGCATAGCTTAGGGGATCTTCAAAAACCTCAAATAGAAAGCTGCAAACACCAGCACAATGCCGACGTTCACCATCAGCCGTTCCCACAAGCAATTCCGAAAGAACAGCAAATCGACACAAATGATGACGGCAATCAGCGCCGCAACGAAAAGCGCGACAGACAAGGTCCGCGTCACGTCCACCTCCCGCTCAAGGGCCTCGCCCCAGTGATTTGCGGGCGTCCGGAGTTCGGCTTCGAATTCGACCGGCGCCAAAGCTTGAGCGCCGAGCGCAGGCGCCTGGCGTTGGAAACGCCTCCGATCAAGGCAGTCGCCTCGTCCGTCGTCAAGAGCTCTTCGCATGATCGATCTCGCGGCGCATCGTTCGCCGCGCGACCTCTCTCCCTCGTGGAGAGGCGGAGGACCGCGACGTCTGAAAGGATCGGCGGTCGATCTCCGCCGCCGCAACCCTTAATCTCCGGCCCTTTAACCTGAACGGGACAAGGGAGAAATGGCGCCTACCGCGTTTGCTCGTCGCGGCCGCTGTCGAGCGGGAACATACCGGGGACCAGGCCGTCCGCAGCCGCCTGGCCTATTGGCTCGGCGCCGGCAAGCGGCGGGGCGATCCGCGCCGGCCGCCCGCCGTCCAGATCGCGAACCGGGAAATCGCTCCCCGCCTTGATGTATCCGCTGATATGGGCGCAACCGTCCCCAGAGTCGCACGAGGACCCACGCAGGCCGTCCCCTCGATCCTGCGAAAAGCCGATGCTCCCCGCCGTTGCAGCGCTTACGATCAACGCTGTCAGAAGAGTTGCCGCGGGCGCGATCGCGCCTGCCGCAGACCGTCCGAACCTTTGCCGCATTCCGACTCGCTTCCGGTTGAGGGGGCCTCAGATGAGCCGACATCGTGGCGGCAAAATGGCGTTTGGCCGCATCCGCGTCATCCCGCCTTGCCTCGAAAATGCGGATCTCGCCAGTCGCCGAGAGCCGCCTGGACGAGCGCCAGCGCCGCGACGGCGGCGGTGTCGGCGCGCAGCACCCGCGGACCGAGGCTCAGCCGCAGAACGCGCGGCGTCCTGAGGATCGCCGCGCGCTCGGCTTCTTCGAAACCGCCCTCGGGGCCGATCAGGAGACCGACGCCCCGGTCCGCCTCGGCCTTGCGCAGCGTGTCGAGCGGATCGCCCGGCGGCGCCTGCTCGTCGCAGAACACGAGCAGACGCTCGGCCGGCCAGTCGGCGAGCGCCCGATCGAGCGGCTCGGGCGGCAGAACCTCGGGACTCCATACGGCCCCGCATTGCTCCGAGGCCTCGATCGCGTTGGCCTCCAGGCGCTCGAGGTTGACGCGCGCGATCTGGGTGCGGCGGGTGACGACCGGACGCAGACGGCCGGCGCCCATCTCGACCGCCTTCTGCGCCATGTAGTCGAGCCGGGCGTGCTTTATGGGCGCGAACAGGAGATCGACGTCGGGCGCGGCCTCCGCCGGCCGGGTCTGCGCGACCACCGACAGCGTCAGGCCTTTTCGTCCGGCGGCGGCGACCTCGGCTGAGAATTCGCCGTCGCGCCCATTGAAGACGAGCACGCGCGCGCCGGCGCCGAGGCGCAGCACGTTGGCGAGGTAATTCATCTGGTCGCGCGACAGCGCCGCCGCCGCGCCCGCGGCGAGGGCCGTCGCGACATGAAGGCGGGGAGCGCGGACGTCGTTGGCCATGCGGGCTTCTACGCGCCTCCCCGGCGTCCGCCATCCCCGGTCGCTTCGAGGGCGGGACGCCGCCTATAGCATCGACCGGCGGGCGTGCGCGACCGGTAACAATCGCGCCCGTCTCGCGAATGAGGGAAAGCGGCGCCGCTCGCGCCGAACCCGGGAGACGAAACCTTGATCGCTCGCACCCTTCGCGCTTCGCTCGCCGCGGCGAGCCTCTTCGCCGCAACCTCCGCCTTCGCCGGGGACGCCCAGCATCCAACCGTGGTGGAATTGTTCCAGAGCCAGGGCTGTTCGTCCTGTCCGCCGGCCGCCGCCAATGTGCGGGCGATCAGCGACCGCGCGGACGTGCTCGCGCTCGCCTTCGAGGTCGACTACTGGGACCGGCTCGGCTGGAAGGACACGTTTTCCAGTCCCGCCTGGACGGCGCGGCAATATGCCTATGCGCGCGCGATGGGGCGCGACGGCGTCTATACGCCTCAGGTCGTCGTCAACGGTCGGGCGGAGGGCGACGGGCTCGACGCGGGCGGTCTCGCTGCGCTCATGCAACGCGGCGAGCGCGGCGCGGGCGGCCCGAGCGTCGCCTTCGACGGACGGACCGTGACGGTCGGGCAGGGCGCGGCCCCCGCGGGGGGCGCCGACGTCTGGCTCGCCCGCTACGATCCGCGCGTCGTCGAGGTCGAGGTCAGGCGCGGCGAGAACGCCGGACGCACCCTGCCGCACAAGGACGTCGTGCGCGACATGGTCCTCCTTGGCCACTGGGCCGGACGGGCGGCGGCGTTTCCGGTTCCAGCCGGCGGCGCCGGCCTCGCCGAGGCGGCGATCGTCCAGGCCGCCGGCGCCGGTCCGATCCTGGCGGCGGCGAGACAATAGTCGTTGTCCGCGCCAGGCTCATCCTGATCCCCAACACCGCCGGCGTTGACACGAACCCCTTCCGCTGGGAAGCATCAGGGATCGGCCTCAAGCGCGGGCGCGATCGGGGCTCCGCACGGCGGGGCGCCCCGGTCCGCAGCGCGCTCGAGGACATCGGGAGCGGGCCATGGGGCTTGGCGCCACCGCGCTTTGGGTGATCCGCATCCTGTTTGCGTGTCGGGTCAGCGTGCTCAGCGTCGCGGCGGGCGCGCTCTTGTTCCTCGTCTCCACCCAGGCGCGCGACCTGTTCGCCGACATCGCGTTCGGGGCGTTGCCCGGAGATTCGCAAGCCTGGTTGATGTGGGCGAGCTTCTTTGCCTATCTGGTGCTCCTCTGGGCTTTTCCCGTCCACTACGCGGCGCGACGGCTGCTCGACACTGACGTCTGGATGGTCTCGGGCCGCCTTCGCGACGATGTCGATGCGGCGTGGCTGGCGGACATCCGGCGCGAGCTCGAGGGGCCCATCGACTGGACGCCCCGGATCCTGGCGATCGTCCCGTTCGCGGCCGTCCTCATCGGCCTCTGGACCGCCTATCACGTCGTCGCCGGGACGCCGGCGCTGGCGCCGGCCCGTGCGGCGGCCGGGCAGATCGAGGTCCTCGTCATCCTCGACATCGTCATCGGCGCGCTCTTCTTCGTGTTCCTGTGGCGCCGCAAGTTTCTGACCCGCCGGATGTCGGATGCATCCGCCAACGCGCTCGTCGCCGCCTATGTCGTCGTGGTGACGGCCTTCTTCGTCGCCGCGGTGGCGCGGCCGTTCCTCCCAGCCGACATCGCCCCGCGCGCCGCGATCGTGCCGGTGCTGTTTGGCGGGTTCGTCTTTTTCGGGACCTGGCTCGCCTGGCTCGGCCACAAATATTCGACGCCGATCCTGACGCTTACGGTCGCGGGCGCGCTGATCGTCACCGGCTTCAACCGCCATTTCAACGACGTCCGGACGCTGCCGGCCCGGCCGGCCGAGGACGCGGGGCGGCAGATCGAGATCGGCGACGCGGTCCGCGCCTGGAAGGCGGTCAATTGCGACGCCCTTGGCTGCCCGCCCGCGGTCATCGTCGCGGCCGAGGGCGGAGCGAGCCGGGCTGCCTTCGCCGCCGCGACCGCGATCGGCGACCTTCTCGACCGGGCGGGCGGACTGCCTGACGCGAACGGCCGCGCGCTCGCCCCGGCGCGGCGCATCTTCGCCATCTCCGGCGTCTCGGGCGGGTCGTTCGGCGCCGCCACGATCCGGACCGCGCTCGCCGATTCGCTCGCCCGCGGCCAGGGGCCCCCGCCCTGCCAGAGGCCGACCAACGGCTGGTTCGGCGCCGATGCGTCGGCGGTGCGGTCGAGCTGGCGCGCCTGCCTGCAGGCGCTCGTCGCGGGCGACTATCTGACGCCCGCCTTCGTCGGCCTCGGCTGGCGCGACAACTTCTCGCCGCCGGGCTTTGCCGGCGGTTCGCTTCTCTTCGCCGACGACCGCGCGGCGCTCCTCGAGCGGGCGTGGGAGCGGCACTACGATCAAGTGGTGAAGGGCGAGATCCCCGGCTTCTGGGCGCAGGTCGCTCAGGACTTGGCGCCGCCGGCCGAACCGCCTTCGGGATTGCGCGCCCGGTTCGGCTTCATCGCGGAAAAGACGGTGCACGCCAACGGCTGGCTGCCGCTCCTGCTCCTCAACGCCACCTCGGTCGACAGCGGCACGCGGATCATCGTCTCCGACCTCGTCTCGACCCGCTCCGCGCCGCTGCCGAAGGGCGGCAACCCCGGCAACGCCTTCGGCCGGTTCTCGCTTTACCCCGCCGCCTTCGACGTGTTCGAGATGCTGGCCCCGCCCTGCGCGCAGGATATGATCGTCGGGCCTTCCTGCGCCTCCGCCCACGATGGCGCGAAGGACCTGCCGCTCGCCCGCGCCGGCCCGGACCTCCGGCTCTCGACGGCGGCGCTCCTGTCGGCGCGCTTTCCGATCATCTCGCCGGCCGGCATCCTGCGCGCCGAAGGGGAGGATGCGATCGGCGACCGGGCGGTCGACGGCGGCTATTTCGAGAACTCGGGCCTGACGAGCGCGATGGACGTGGCGCGCGAGCTCCGCCGCTTCGGCGTCGTCCCGATCGTGCTGTGGGTGCAAAACGACCCGCGCGTCGATCCGGCCGACCCGCCGGCGCCGACGCCCGCCGCGAACGTCAAGGCGCCCGCCTGGGTCCCGCCGCGCGGGGCGAGCACGCCCTTCATGGGCGCCTCGGACCCCAGCGGGCTCGAGCGGGCGTTCGGCGTCGTGATCGCCCCGGTGACCGCGCTGACCGAGACCCGCGACGGACACGGCGCCGAGGTCGCGGCCGCCGCCCAGCGCGACCTCTGGGCGCTGAACGAGGACGTGACGCCGGCCGACCCCGCCGAGGTCGGATCGAGCTATTTCGTGTTCGGGATGTTTCAAAACCCGGATTTCAACCCGCTTGCCGGCGAGACGCCGCCCGCGGAATGCGCGACGCTTGCCAAGACCTGGCGCGCGGGCGTCGACGCCATGAACGACGTGTCGATGAGCTGGTGGTTGTCGCAATCCGTGCAGGCCGAGGTCGACGCCCAGCGCTGCGACCGGCGCAACCGGGCGACCCTCGCCGACCTGATGAACCGCCTGTCGCAGCGCTGCCCGGTCAAAGAGCGTGACCCGAACGATCCAGCGCTCGCCGCTGCGGCGGCCGCGCCCGGCGCGCCGGCGCGTTGCGAAGCTTTTGGTGGGTTGCGGTAGAGCTCTTAGCTGTTTGGTCGACGCGGCCAATTGTAGCCGCGCTCGCTGAGCGCGGCGACGCGGTCAACGACCGCGTCTACAGGGCGCGATTCGACTCAATCGCTTCAGCGCGCCTCGGCCGCCGTCTCGAACGCCTCGACGGCCCGGGCGGCGTCGGGGTCGGCGAAGAAGCCGGGGATGAGCTTCGGGTTGAAGGTGAAGGCGTCGAGGCCGTCGGCGGCGAGGCGGACGATGTCGGCCGGGTCGCGCAGGGAGGCGACGAGGATCCGCATCGACGAGCCTTGCGCGCGGGCCGTCAGCGCCATCGCCGCGATCTCGCCGAAGCCGTCATGTCCCGCGTCGTTCATTCGCCCCAGATACGGCGCCGCGTAGTCCGCTCCGAGCGCCGTCGCGACCAGAGCCTGGGCGGCCGAATAGACCGCCGTCATGGTGAGGCGGACGCCCTCGCGACGGAGCGTCGCGGCCGCCGCGGCGCCCTCGATGGTCATCGGGACCTTGACCACGATCTTGGGGTCGATCGCCGCCAGGGCCCGTCCGTGCTCGACATAAAGGGTTCGCGTGCGCCCCCAGGTCTGAATGTGGACTTCGCCGGCGCCGAGTTCGAACGCTTCACGGGCGAGGCGCGCCAGCGTGGTCACCGAGCATGGAACGTCGGCCGCCTTCAACAGCGTCGGGTTGGTCGTGACCCCATAAAAGCAGCCCAGCGGCAACCATTGCGCCCAGGCCGTGCGATCGGCGGTGTCGAGCAGGAATCGCAGGCCCGGAGCCTGCGAGGAGAGAACACGAGATGTCATTGGGAGACTTTTTGTGGCGCGAAGACGCGCAGGATGAGCCTTCCTACGCCGAACTTTATGTTCTCGCCAGTGTGCAAATGTACGCGGCGCGGCCGCCTTGGCGGACGATCCGGGCGCCTGCCAGCCGGGAACTTTTTGCCCCGCGGTCGGCGCGCAGATCCGGAAAGCCGTGCAATATCATGACATTCGCGTATTTACAACCCGTCGGTTGCGGGTCGGAGCAGGCGCTGAACAGGCGCGTTAACCTGACGGGAACAGGCGCCGAACAGGCGATTATCAGGTCGATCAGGCAAAGAACACGCGGGCGAAACGAGGCGCGAGACCGGGCGGGGCCGGGTTGCAAAGCGCATCCCGAGCATGACAGTTATGCGTCGGCGTCGCGCCTAGCGGCCTTGCGGCTGCGTGAGGCCGGCTGCGGACCGGATCACGGCGCCCGCCGGAGGCGCACGTACAGCGCCCCGGCGCCGCCATGGGCGCGGCCGGCCTCCTCGAACCCGAGCACGATCGAGCGCAGGTCCGGCTCGCGCAGCCAGTGCGGCGTCAGACGGCGCAGCACGCCCCGCTCCTCGCCGAACATGGGCTCGCCGAGCGGGCCGCCCTTGCCGGTGACGACGATCACCAGCTTCGCGCCGCGCGCCTGCGAGTAGCGCAAAAAGCCGCGCAGCGCCTGGTGCGCCTCGGACTGGTTCATGCCGTGCAGGTCGAGCGCGCCGTCGATCGCTCCGCGCCCCCGGGCGAGCTCGCGTTTCAGCCGCCGCTCGATCGGCGCGAGCGGTAAGGGCCGGCCCCTGGCCGGCTTGCCTTCGGGCTGAGGCGCCGCGGAGGCCTGCGGCGGGGAGGGCGCCTGGGGCTGAACCAGCTTCACCGGCGTCGGCAGATTTGCGCCACGGCGGCGCGACACGCTGCGGGCGACCTCGGTCCAGAGCGCAATCTCCTCGTCGCTGAGGCGTCTCAGGCGCAAGGGCCGGTGCTCGTTCACGGCTCGTCTCCGATGGGCATGAGCACGGTCAGGGCGCCGCTATGGCGGATCGCGCCAGCGCGAGCGCCCGACGCGTCGCCGCCGCCGAAGAATAGGTCGGCGCGGGCCGGTCCGACAATCGCCGAGCCGGTGTCCTGGGCGATCATCAGCCGCCGGAAGGACGTCGGCGCGTCGCCCTCCCACGGCAGTTCCGCCTCGATCCAGAACGGCAGGCCGTAGCTCCAAAGCGTCCGGTCGACGGCGATCGAGCGCAGCGGCGTCAGCGGGACGCCGGCGCCCGCGATAGGCCCGAACGCCGGATCGAAGTCCGGCACGAGGCGGAAGAAGACGAACGAGCGATTTTGACGCATGAGGTCGAGGCCCGCTTCGCCCTCGCCGACGCCCGCGCTCCGGAGCCAGGCCTTGAGGCCTGCGAGCGACATGTCTGGCTCGGGGATTGCGCCGCGCTCGATCAGGATGCGGCCGATCGAGGTGTAGGGCAGGCCGTTGCGGCCGTCATAGGCGAGCCGCGCCCGGCCGCCATCGGGGAAGACCACTTGCGCCGAGCCCTGGACCTGAATCAAAAAGGCCTCGACCGCGTCCCGGACCCAGACGATCGGATCGCGGCGGGCGCGCTCGATCGTCTCCCGGTCGTCATAGGGGACGAGCCTGCCGTCGGCGCGCCGGCGCGCCCCGGTCACCCCTTCGGCAAAGTCTTTGGGCGCCTCCCCCGGCGCCAAGGCGACGAGATCGGCAGGATGGCCGATGAGCGGCCAGCCGAACGCCGCCGTCTCGACTGGCGAGGCCTCGACGACCGGCTCGTAATAGCCGGTCAGGAAGCCGCCGCCCCGCGCGTCCGGGACGATCCGCCACGGGCGGAACCAGCGCATGAAGAAGGCGCGCGCCTCAGGCGCCGAAGGCGCCTCGGCGGCAAGCGCGGCGCGGGCTGCGTCCACGAGCGCCGCCGACGGCGCCCTCGCCGCCCGCCCCGCCGGCTGACCCGCCGCGAGCGCGCGGGCGGAAACCGCAAAGCAGCGCAAGGCCTGAAGCGCGTCGTCGTCGGCGAAGCCGTCGAGGTCGTCGAAGGCGCTGGGCTCGCACGAGGGCCGCAGCGGCGCGTTCGCGCTCAACGCTCCGACTGGGTTTCCGTCAGCCGCCAATTCGGGTCCCGCGAGCGCACGTCGCGCTCGAAGGTCCACAGGTCGAGGTGATCGGCCACCTCCGTCGCCGAACCCTCGACGACCTCGCCGGCCTTGTCGTGCGTGACCGAGGCGAGCTTGGCGGCGAAGCGGACGCCGACCCGCGCCATCGACCCCACAAGCTGCGCGACCGCGATCTTGGCGCCGTCGATCGACACGACGGTGGTCGTCATCGTCTGGCCGGCCGCGGCGCGCGCCTTGATCGCCGCGTCGAAATTGGCGAAAGCCTCGGGCGCCATCAGGCTCTGAAGGGTCTGCCGGTCGCCGGCGGCGAACGCCTGGACGACCATTTCGTAAGCCGAGCGCGCGCCCGAGAGGAACAAGGGCGGGGCGAAAGACCGGTCGGCCGCGACGATCGCGTCGAGCCCGCTCCAGGCGTCGGCCTCGGCGAAGCCCTGCCAGCGGTCGGAGGGCGGCGCAGCGGCCAACGGGCCCGCTATGGCCGGCTCGGGCGGCGCGACCGTCGGCCCGACAGGGCCGGGCGCGCGCCGCAACGGCGCGAGCAGGCCGCCGGCCGGCCGCTCCCCGTCGTTTCGCATTCCGAGCACCGATCGCAGCTTGTAGGCGACGAACAGGGCCACCAGCGCAAAGATGACGGTCGGAAGGTCAATATCCGGCATCGGCGTTCCAGTCTCTGCTCGTCCTGGTCTCGCGGGGCCTCGCCCGCGCTTCCATACCTAGTCGCTGAACGGCGCTTTGGCTAGGCGCGCCGTGCCGGGGCCTTGCGCGAGAGGCCCGATTGGCCGCATGGCTCGCTCGGGATCGGGCGCCGCGAAGGAGGCGGACAGCGTGACGAGCGGCTCTTCAGTCGGTGTGGCGGGCGCGGGCGCCTGGGGCGTGGCGCTCGCCAACGCCGCCGCCGCCGCCGGCTCGACCGTCGTGCTGTGGGGCCGCAACGCGGAGGCGATGGCGGCGCTGGAGGCGACGCGGCTCAGCGACCGGCTGCCGGGCGTCCGCCTCGCCGAGGCCGTCGCGGCGACTGCCGACCTCGACCGGCTCGCCGCCTCGGCCGCGATCCTGGTCGCGACGCCCGCGCAGGCCACGCGCGAGGCCGTAAGCCGGCTCGCTCAGGCGCCCGGGTCGGCTCCGCTCGTGACCTGTGCCAAGGGGATCGAGCGGGGCTCGCACGCCTTCATGACCGAGATCCTCAGCGAGGCGGCGCCGGGCCGCGCCGCGGCGATCCTGTCGGGACCGTCGTTCGCGGCGGACGTCGCGGCCGGCCTGCCGACGGCGGTGACGCTCGCCTGCGCCGACGAGGCGCTCGCCCGCTCGCTCTGCCGCCTCCTGCACGGGCCCAATCTGCGCCTCTACCATTCGACCGACGTCCGCGGCGTCGAGATCGGCGGCGCGGCCAAGAACGTGCTCGCGATCGCCTGCGGCGTCGCCGCCGGACGCCGCCTCGGCGCGAGCGCGTCGGCGGCGCTGGTGGCGCGCGGCTTTGCCGAACTGCGCCGGTTCGGCGACGCCTTCGGCGCACGCGGCCAGACCCTGATGGGACTCTCGGGGCTCGGTGACCTGGTGCTGACCTGCTCGTCGCCCCAGTCGCGCAATTTCGCCTTCGGCCTCGCGCTGGGCCGGGGCCAAAGCGTCGCGGAAGCGCAGGCGGTGCGGCTCGCCGAGGGCGCTTTCACCGCCCTGGCGCTCACCGAAATGGCGCGCGCGCGCGGCGTCGACATGCCGATCGCCCATTGCGTCGAGGCGCTGATCGAGGGCTCGCTCGACGTGGCCGGCGCCGTCGGCGCGTTGCTCGGGCGGCCGCCGAGGGGCGAGGAATAATCGGGCGCGCTACCGCAGCGACCGGTTGATCGCCGCCAGCGCCTTCGAGCCCGGGCAGAGTTCGGCCTCGGCCAGTTCGTTGAGCGGGCGTGTCGTGGTGTTCAGCGTGTCGTGCAATTCCGCGACGTCCTCATCGAGATAGAGGAGCCCGGTCGGGATCTCGCCGGTTTCGCGGCAGGTCTCGAGCAGCGTCAGCGCTGCGGTGCGGTCGCCGATGTCGTGACTCGAATCGAGCTTGCGCAGGACGATGGTCGCGCCGTCATGCAGCTTGACCGCCTGCGCCGCGCCCTCGGCGTAGTCGACCTCGATCGCCTCTTTTGCGTCGATGAAGTCGAGCGCGCTGACTGCGATGTTGTGTTCGCGCACATAGTCGTAGCTCTTGGTCGAGCCCTCGTGGTTGTTGAAGGTGACGCAAGGCGAGATCACGTCGATGAAGGCCGCGCCGCGATGCTGGAACGCCGCCTTGATCAGCGGCACGAGCTGCGCCTTGTCGCCTGAGAAACTGCGCGCGACGAAGGTCGCGCCGAGCTCTATGGCGACCGCGGCGAGGTCGATCGGCTCGTCGGCCGCGCGCGCGCCCTTCTTGCTCTTCGAGCCGCGGTCGGCGGTGGCGGAGAACTGGCCCTTCGTCAGTCCGTACACGCCGTTGTTCTCGACGATGTAGACCATGTTGACGCCGCGGCGCATCACGTGGGCGAACTGCCCGAAGCCGATCGAGGCGGTGTCGCCGTCGCCGGAAACGCCGAGATAGATGAGGTCGCGGTTCGCCAGATTGGCGCCGGTCAGCACCGAGGGCATGCGGCCGTGCACCGAGTTGAAGCCGTGGCTCTGGCCGAGCATGTAGGTCGGCGTCTTCGACGAGCAGCCGATGCCGCTGAGCTTGGCGATGCGGTGCGGCGGCAGGGCGAGCTCGAAGCAGGCGTGCAGGATCGCGGCGGTGATCGAATCGTGACCGCAGCCGGCGCACAGCGTCGACATCGAGCCTTCGTAGTCGCGGCGGGTGAAGCCGAGCTCGTTGACCGCGATCGAGGGATGATGAAACTTCGGCTTGGCGAGGTAGGTCATTCTGCGGCCTCGAGGGATTGCGACGCGGCCGGCTCCTGCAGGCGCGTGGCGATTTCGCGGAAGATGTAGCGGGCCGAGGTCGGCATGCCGTTGTAATGCAGGATCGGCGTCCAGCGGTCGGTCGCGACGCCGAGATCGGTCGAAATCAGCGTGCGCATCTGCGCGTCGCGGTTCTGCTCGACGACAAAGATCCGATCGTGGCCCTCGATGAATTCGAGGACCTCGTGGGCGAGCGGAAACGCCCGGATGCGCAGGGCGTCGACGTACAGGCCCTCCCGTTCCAGCATATGTTGCGCCTCGTCCATCGAGGCGGCGGTCGAACCGTAATGGAGAACGCCGATCCGGGTCGGCTTTGTCGCGGGCGCAAGGGCCGGCCGCGGCAGCAGGCGGCGCGCGGTCTCGAACTTGTGCTCGAGGCGCTCCATGTTGTCGATATACGGCAGGCCTTCCTCGGTGTAGCGGGCGAAGCGGTCGCGGCTGGTGCCGCGGGTGAAATAGGCGCCGCGCGTCGGATGGCCGCCGGGAAGCGTGCGATAGGGAATTCCGTCGCCGTCGACGTCGTCGTAGCGGCCGAAGTTCGGCGCCTGCTCCAGTTGCTCGAACGACAGAACTTTTCCGCGGTCGTAGGTGCGGGCGTCATCCCATTCGAACGTCGCGCAAAGATGCGAGTTCATGCCGATGTCGAGATCGAGCATGACGAACACCGGCGTCTGCAGCCGCTCGGCGAGATCGAACGCGTCGGCGGCGAACGTGAACGCCTCGTTCGGCCCATCGGGAATGAGCAGCGCGTGCTTGGTGTCGCCGTGCGAAGCAAAGGCGCAGGAGAGGAGATCGGACTGCTGGGTCCTGGTCGGCATGCCGGTCGACGGGCCGCCGCGCTGCACGTCGAACACGACGACCGGGATTTCGGCGAAATAGGCGAGGCCGAAAAACTCCTGCATCAGCGAAATTCCGGGTCCCGACGTCGCGGTGAAGGCGCGCGCCCCGTTCCAGCCCGCGCCGACCGCCATGCCGATGGCGGCGATCTCGTCCTCGGCCTGCACGATGGCGTAATTCTTCTTTCCCGAAGCGTCGATGCGGTGGCGCGAGCACAGGCGTTCAAACGCCTCGGCGAGCGAGGTGGAGGGCGTGATCGGATACCAGGCGCAAACCGTCGCGCCGCCGTAGACCGCGCCGAGCGCCGCGGCGAAATTGCCCTCCGCGAGAATGCGGTCGCCGACCGCCTCGCTGCGCCGGATGCGAATGCCGAGCGGGCAGGCGAAGCGCGCGATCGCTTCGTCATGGCCGATCCTGAGCGCCCGCTGGTTGGCCTCGATCAGCTTGTCCTTGCCCTTGAACCGTTCCGCCGCCAGCGTCTCCATGACGTCGAGGTCGATATCGAGCAGCGCCGCGAGCGCGCCGACATAGACGATGTTGCGGTAGAGCTGGCGCTGCCGCGGATCCGGATATTCGGCGGCGCAGATTTCGGTGAGCGGCATCCCGAGCGTCACGATGTCGTCGCGACGCGTCAACGGCGGGAGAGGGCGGGTCGAATCATAGAACAGGTAGCCGCCGGGGTCGAGCGCAGCCACGTCCTGGGCGAAGGTCTGGGCGTTCATCGCCACCAGAATGTCGGCGCCGCCGCGCGCTCCGAGCCACCCCTCCTCGCTCACCCTGACCTCGTACCAGGTCGGCAGGCCCTGGATGTTGGAGGGGAAGATATTGCGCGGCGCGATCGGCACGCCCATGCGCAGGATCGACTTCGCAAACAGCAGATTGGCGCTGGCCGAGCCGGATCCGTTCACATTGGCGAAGCGAATGACGAAATCGTTGACCGCCTCTATCGACATCCTTGCCCCGCTTCAGCCATTTCGATGATGGATTTCTGCATGTCCCATGCGCCGGTCGGACAGCGCTCGGCGCACAGGCCGCAGTGGAGACACAGGTCCTCGTCCTTGACCATGACGCGCAGGCTTTTCACCGGCTCGGACACGAGTATGGCCTGATCGAGGTTGTTCGCCGGCGCCATGAGCGACAGGCGCAATTCGGATTCGGGCGCGTTCGGCACGAAGGAGATGCAGTCGATTGGGCAGACGTCGACGCACGCGTCGCACTCGATGCAGGCGGGTGCCGAGAACACGGTCTGGACGTCGCAATTGAGGCAGCGCCTCGCCTCGCCGAGCGCCTGCTGGAGGGTGAAGCCGAGTTCGACCTCCGTGCTCAGGTTGCGGAGCGCCGCCGCACGCTCCACCTGCGGCACGACGAAGCGGCGATCGAGCGTGATCGCGCTGTCGTAGGACCAATCATGAATGCCCATCTTCTGGCTGACGAGATTGATCGTCGGAGGAGGTCGGACCCGAGGATTTTCACCCCGGCAAAAGGCGTCGATCGAGATCGCCGCGTCATGGCCGTGGGCGACCGCGGTAATGATGTTCTTTGGCCCGAAAGCCGCGTCGCCGCCGAAAAAGACGTTCGGCAGGCTCGACTTGAAGGTCACGGGGTCGACCAGAGGCATTCCGCCGTCGTCGAAGGCGATGCCGAGATCGGTCTCGATCCAGGGAAAGGCGTTCTCCTGGCCGACCGCGATCAGCACGTCGTCGCACGGGATCAGCACGTCGGGCTCGCCGGTCGGAACAAGCTTGCGGCGGCCGCGCGCGTCCGTCCCGGGCTTCACCTTCTCGAACATGACGCCGGTCAGCCTGCCGGATTCGTGGGTGAAGGCCTTGGGGACGAGGAAGTTGAGAATTTCGACGCCCTCGTGGCCGGCGTCCTCCTTTTCCCAGGGCGAGGCTTTCATCTCGGCGAAGCCCGAGCGCACCACGACCTTGACCTCGGCGCCGCCGAGCCGCCGGGCGGTGCGGCAGCAGTCCATCGCCGTGTTGCCGCCGCCGAGCACCACGACGCGCTTGCCGATCGCATGGGTGTGGCCGAAGAACACGCTCGCAAGCCACTCGATGCCGACGCGGACGTTGCGCGACGCCTCGGCGCGGCCGGGGATCACGAGGTCGCGACCGTGCGGAGCGCCGCAGCCGACGAAGATCGCGTCGTAGCCCTCCTTGAGGAGCGCCTTCATGCTGGTGATGCGGCGCGAGGCGACAAAGGTCCCGCCGGTCGAAAGCGCATAGCCGACCTCCTCGTCGATCACCTCGTCGGGCAGGCGGAATTTCGGAATCTGGCTGCGCATCATGCCGCCGGCGCGCGAATCCGAGTTCGAACACCACGACCTCGTAGCCGACGGCGGCGAGGTCGCGGGCGACCGTGAGCGAGGCGGGCCCGCCGCCGACGCAGGCGATCCGCTTGCCGTTGCGTGTCTCCGGCGGCTTCGGCAGCAAGCCCGTGATGTCGTCCTTGCGGTCGGCGGCCACGCGCTTCAGCCGGCATATGGCGACCGGCTGCTCTTCCAGCCGTCCGCGCCGGCAGGCCGGCTCGCAGGGGCGGTCGCAGGTGCGGCCGAGGATGCCGGGGAAGACGTTCGACTTCCAGTTGATCAGATAGGCGCCCTGGTAGTCGCCCTGGGCGATGAGGCGGATGTACTCCGGGACCGGCGTATGCGCGGGACAGGCCCACTGGCAATCGACAACTCGGTGATAATACTCCGGATTGGTGACGTTAGTCGCCCGCAAGACGGCTTTTCCTCCTCATTTGCCCCGACCCCGGGGTCTCATTGACCCCACCTTATGACGATTCTCGGGCAAGCGGGTTAAAAAGCGCTTGCGAAATGGATCGCGGGCGTCGAAGCGGCCTCGGATTGGGTCAGGAACGCCGCCGGGGAGCCAAGGGGGGGCGATGGCAGGCCGATGGCCGCAGCCTCTTTCGTCTTTGTCACAGTCGGCATAAAAGGCGCGCCAACCTTTCCCCATTCGCGCCGCCGACCGGCGCCGGAGACCTCGATGGCCAAGCCACGTACGTTGTATGACAAGATCTGGGACGACCATGTCATCGACACGGCCGGCGGGCCGAGCCTCATCTACATCGACCGCCATCTCGTCCACGAGGTGACGAGCCCGCAGGCGTTCGAGGGTTTGCGGATGGCCGGGCGCAAGGTGCGCGCGCCCGAAAAGACGCTCGCCGTCGTCGACCACAACATCCAGACGACCGACCGCAGCCACGGCATCGCCGATCCCGAGAGCCGCCAGCAAGTGGAGACGCTGGCCGCCAACGCCAAGGAATTCGGCATCGAATATTACGACGAGTTCGACCGCCGCCAGGGCGTCGTGCACATCATCGGGCCAGAGCAGGGGTTCACGCTGCCTGGCACGACGATCGTCTGCGGCGACAGCCACACCTCGACCCACGGCGCCTTCGGCGCGCTCGCGCACGGCATCGGCACCTCCGAGGTCGAGCATGTGCTCGCGACCCAGACCCTGATCCAATCGAAGGCGAAGAACATGCGGGTCCGCGTCGACGGGGCGCTGCCCGAAGGCGTCACCGCCAAGGACATCATCCTCGCCATCATCGGCGAGATCGGCACGGCCGGCGGCACCGGCCACGTCATCGAATATTGCGGCCCGGCGATCGAGGCGCTCTCGTTGGAGGGCCGCATGACGGTCTGCAACATGTCGATCGAGGGCGGCGCGCGCGCCGGAATGGTCGCGCCGGACGCCAAGACCTTCGCCTATTTGAAGGACCGCCCGAAGTCGCCGAAGGGCCTCTTGTGGGATCAGGCGGTCGCCTACTGGGAGACGCTGCGCACCGACGAGGGCGCGCACTTCGACGCCGAAGTGCGATTGAACGCGTCCGAACTGCCGCCGATCGTCACCTGGGGCACGAGCCCGCAGGACGTGGCGACGATCGCAGGCCGCGTGCCGCGCGTCGAGGACGGCGCGACCGAGCAGAAGCGCGCCTCGATCCAGCGGGCGCTCGACTACATGGGCCTCAAGGGCGGCGAAAAGATCGCCGACCTCGCGATCGACCGCGTGTTCATCGGCTCGTGCACCAATGGCCGCATCGAAGACTTGCGCGCGGCGGCGAAGATCGCCGAGGGGCGGAAGGTCAGCGAGCGGGTCGCCGCCATGGTCGTGCCGGGCTCGGGCCTCGTGAAGGCTGAGGCCGAAGCCGAGGGGCTCGACAAGATCTTCCTCGCCGCCGGCTTCGAATGGCGCGAGCCCGGCTGCTCGATGTGCCTCGCCATGAACCCGGACAAGCTGTTGCCCGGCGAGCGCTGCGCCTCGACCTCGAACCGCAATTTCGAGGGCCGCCAGGGCTACAAGGGCCGCACGCATCTGGTTTCGCCGGCAATGGCGGCGGCGGCGGCGATCGCGGGGCGATTTGTCGATGTGAGGGAGTGGCGCTGAGGGGGCAGGGCGGCCTCGCAGGCCGCCTCACCTGCTCATAGCGCCTTGGTCGACGTCACCTCGACGCCGTCGAGGTCCTTGTCGGCGTTGAGGAGAGTCAGCGCCTCGTCGACGACGCCGCTCATCTCCGGGCCGTTGGCTTCGCAACTCGTCTCCACGACGAGCCAGGTCTCGGCGTCGCCGGATCTCCTCAGGCGAGTCACCGTGGTCTCGCCGATCACGTTGTCGTTTTTCATCCGTCGCAGCATTGGCGCTCCTCCCGTCCGCCGCATAACTTTTTGTACGGCGCTCATGCGAAGCGTACATGATTATCGGGCTGCGGCTAGGGCTCTGGATCGGTCGCCGACGGCCCGCCGGATCGCTGACGGGTTGGCTGTGATCGACTAGCCGGCGTCCGCCTCGATCCGCGCCGTGCGGACCGAGGGCGCGGGAGAGCGGCGCGGTTGCGAAACCGGATGGGGACAAGGGACTGCCCCCACGTTGCTCCGCGGCCTCTCCCCAAGGTATTTTCAGCGCGATTCGAACGAGAGAGTCGTCCAACCGTGACTTTTCATGCCGCCGCTCTCCAGCCGCGAGAACGCATTCTCCTTCGCCTCAAGGCCCTGATCGGGCCGGCGGCGATCGGCAAGGCCGTGTTCATGGAATGCCTCAGCCGTGTGTCCTCCGGCGGGCCTCTCTGGAGCCACGCGACGCTGACGCCCATGCTCCAGGCGCTACACGCGAAGCAACTCCTCGCCGAAGACCTGACTTGCGCGCCGGAGCTTCTCCACCCCCTTGCGATCGAGGCGATCAACTCGGCAGAGGGCGCGGTCATGGTCGAAGCAATTCGCGCCAAATTGCCGCTCGATAATCCGCAGGTCTGGGACCGCAAGCTGATCGAGGACGCCAGCCTGCGCTGGCAGCGCCTCGCCGTACTTGTCAACGACGAGGACGAGTTTCAGCGGGCGATCCATTACCGCCACCGATACCATTACTCCGCGGACCCGCTCCCGTCGATCTTCGAGCGGCACTTCGCCTCCGTCGATGTCGGGGTCGACTGGTTCGCGTCGCGTCGCCCCGCCTTTCAGGCGGCGATCCTCGCGGCTAAGGCAGACCGCTGGGTCGCGAGCGGCGTCGAGGCGCCGGGTTACCCGGCGTTGATGGATCTCTGCCGTCGCGAGCCTCAGCTGCGCGCCGCGCACTATCAACGGCTGGTCAATTTCGAACTGCTGGCGGGCCGGCTCGGTCGCCTCGACGAGACGTTGGCGAACGTTCCCGACGGGACCCCGGTCGATTTGCCTCTGGCCTTCCGGGCCTCGCGCGCCTTGCTCTCGGGCGAGCCGAAAACGGCGGTCGCCTTGTTCGCCGAGGCGCTGAAGTTCTACCGGAAGAGCGTGCGCAAGCGCAAAGGCGGCTTGCCGGGATTTGTCGGCCTCCTGCACGTGTCGGCGTTGCTCGCCGCCGACGACGCGGCCCTCCATCCCGAGATCGAGGCCGAGACGGAGATGAGGGAAGGTCATCTCGGGCTGTTCGCGCTACGCGGCCTGCTGGAGCTTGCCCGCAACAAGCCGACGGCGGCGCGTGCGTCGTTGCAGACTGGCCTGACGCTGATCGGCCTGATGCCGCTTCCTTCGCCGGTCAGCGCGGGCCTCCTGGCCGTCGCCGCCGCGCTCATCGATCCGGAGTCGCTTCGGCGTCATGCCGGCAAGATCTTCGTCCCGCTGTTTCGCCGTGTCCAGACGTCGATGCCGCTCGCCGCCGCGATGTTGGCGGAGGCGCTCCAGCGCGCCGGCCCCGATCCCGTTCCATATCGGGCATGGCTCGCTCGACCCGAGAACGAGATTGCCTTCCCCTTTCTCACCCTCGTCGCGGTCAAGGCGCCCTGGGAGCGCGCCCTCGAGAGCCTGGAGGCGATGCTTTCGCCCCCTCAGCCGGTCACGCAGGCCCCGGCCGTCCGGACCAAGCGGCTGGTCTGGCTGGTCGACCCGAACTCTTACGAAATCCGGCCGCTGGAGCAGTCGCTGCAAGCGCGCGGTTGGACTGCGGGGAGGGCGGTGGCGCTGAAGCGCTTGCGACAGGCCGACCTTGCCCTCGACTATCTCGACGACTTCGACCGCCGAGCGAGCCGCCTCATCCACCGCACCGTCGAGGGATGGTACAATCAGGAACAATTCGAGTGCCGCGCCGACGACGTGTTGCCCGCTCTCGTCGGTCATCCCCGGGTGTTCGACGCCCGCTCGCCGAGCACGGCCGTCGAACTGGTCGACGCACGGCCGGAGCTGGTGCTGTCGTCGGACGCGTCCGGCTTTCGCCTGGCCCTGTCTCACGACGCGGACTCGCCCGGCGTCTTCATCGAGATCGAGACGGCCGGGCGGTGGCGGGTGGTGGTCGTCGACGCGAAGGCCGTCGAGACAGCGGCGATCCTGTCGGGCGCCGGCATAGCCATCCCGAAGTCGGCGCGCGCACGGCTTGCCTCGCTCGCCCGTCTCCCGGCGCCCGTGCTGCCGATCCGGATCGACACCGCAGAAATCGAGGACGCCGAAGCGACCGAAGGCGACCCAACTCCTGTGGTGCGTCTGTCGCCCCAAGGCGACGGCCTCAGGGTCGTTCTCGTCGTCCGCCCGGCCGGTCCGGAAGGCCCGCATTTTCTGCCGGGACAGGGCGGCCGGATCGTCAACGCCGGACGGGTGCGGGTGCGGCGCGATCTTTCCGCCGAGCAGCGTCTCGCGGCGGCCCTCGCCAAAGCCTGCCCGAGCCTCGACCTCGGCGGCGACGGCCCCGAATGGACGCTCGACGACCTCGCCGAGAGCCTCGAATTCTTGGACGAACTGCGCGCGCTCGCCGCTCCGCCGGCGATGGAATGGCCGGAGGGGCGGAAAATCGCCCTCAGGGGCGAAGCCAGCTTCAAACGCTTCAACGCGAGCGTCAAAAGCGGGGAAGGCTGGTTTACGGTCAGCGGGACGGTCGAGGCGGACGAGGGGCTGGTTCTCGAGCTTCGAGAGCTCATCGAGCGCATGGAGCGCGCGGAGGGCCGCTTCGTCCCGCTCGGCGACGGCGCCTTTCTGGCGCTCGATCGCCAGTTTCGGCTGGAGCTCGAACGGCTGAGCCGGCTCGGCGACGGCCTGAAGATTCCGGCGGCGGCCGGCGTGGCGGTCCGCGACCTCATCGACGGCGCGGCGTCGGTCAAGACGGACGCGCGCTGGAAGGCGTTCATCCGTCGTCTCGACGAGGCCGAAGGCTTCGCACCGGCGCTGCCATCCGGATTCGAGGCCGAGTTGCGCGACTATCAGCAGGAAGGCTTCGTATGGATGAACCGGCTGGAGCGTTGGGGCGCCGGCGCGCTGCTGGCCGACGACATGGGCCTCGGCAAGACCGTTCAGGCGATCGCTATGATGGTCCTCAAGGCCGCGGCAGGACCGATCCTCGTGGTGGCGCCGACTTCGGTCTGCGGCAATTGGGCGGCGGAGATCGGCCGTTTCGCGCCTGGCCTGCGGCCCATCCGGTTGGCCGAGACTGGCGACCGCGTGGAGGCGATCGGCGGTCTCGCGCCGGGCGATGCGCTGATCGTTTCCTACGGCCTCCTGGCGCGCGAACAGGAGCGGCTCGCCGCCGTCCCATGGGCGATGGCGATCCTCGACGAAGCGCAGCAGATCAAGAACGCCGACACCCAGCGCGCCGAGGCGAGCCGGCGGCTCGAGGCGGGGTTCCGGCTGGCGCTGACTGGCACGCCGATCGAGAACGACCTCGACGAGCTCTGGAGCCTGTTCGCTTTCGTCAACCCGGGGCTGCTCGGCGGCCGCGAGAAGTTTGCGCGGAGGTTCGTGACGCCGATCGCGCGCGACAACGACGCCCGGGCCAAGGGGGCGTTGAGGGCGCTCATCCGCCCCTTCCTGCTGCGCCGGACCAAAGCCCAGGTGCTCGCCGAATTGCCTCCACGCACCGAGCAGACCTTGCTCGTCGAACAGGAGGCGGAAGAGCGAGCCTTCTACGAGGCCTTGCGCCGGCGCGCGCTCGAGCGTCTGGAGGAAGTGGGGGCGGAGCGCACGCGCATCCACATCCTGGCCGAGATCACCCGGTTGCGCCAGGCCTGCTGCCACCCGAGCCTCGCGGCGCCCGACTGCAGCGTCGGCTCAGCGAAACTCGAGGCGTTCCTCGATCTGGTCGAGCGGCTCGGCGAGGGTCGGCATCGGGCGCTGGTGTTCAGCCAGTTCGTCGGCCATCTGGCGAAGGTCCGCGCCGCCCTCGACGCCAAGGGCGTCGCCTATCAATACCTGGACGGCGCGACGCCGGCGGCGGAGCGCGACAAGCGGGTGGAGGCGTTCCAGGCCGGCGCGGGAGAATTGTTCCTGATCAGCCTCAAGGCCGGCGGCTTCGGCCTCAACCTGACCGCCGCCGATTACGTCATCCACCTCGATCCCTGGTGGAATCCGGCGGTCGAGACCCAGGCGTCCGACCGCGCTCATCGCATCGGCCAGCAGCGTCCGGTGACAATCTACCGCCTGATCGTCAAGGACAGCATCGAGGAGCACATCGTCGCCCTCCACCGCCAGAAGCGCGACCTCGCCGACGCCCTGCTCGAAGGGGCCGAAGTTTCGGCGAGGTTGTCGGAGGAGGATCTCATCGAGCTTATCCGCAGCGGCCAATGAGGCCCATGTGCTCCGCGGCCAGCGTTCTATAACGCGTCGCGGGCCTTGGGGGCGCGTGAGCCCCGAAATTGATTTCCGGCCGCGCCCGCGGGATAAGGCCCGGCGCGGCCAAAGATGCCGGCTTGCGCCGCTGAGCCCGCTGGACGACGCATGAAAATCGGCGATCTTCTCATCGACGAAAGCGAGATCGTCGAAACGTTTGTCCGCGCCTCCGGCCCGGGCGGGCAGAACGTCAACAAGGTCGCGAGCGCGGTCGAATTGCGCTTCGACGCCCGGCGCAGCCCGAGCCTGCCCGACGACGTGGCGACGCGGCTGATCCGGCTCGCCGGCCAGCGGGCGACCCAGGACGGGGTGATCGTCATCTTCGCCCAGCGCTTTTCCAGTCAGCCGCGCAACCGCGAGGACGCGCGCGCCCGCCTTGCGGCGCTGTTGATGCAGGCGCAGGAGCGTGAGAAGCCGCGCCGCCCGACCCGGCCGACCCGCGCCTCGCAGGTCCGCCGCCTCGACGAAAAGAGCCGCCGGGGTTCGATCAAGGCCATGCGGGGCAAGACGGAGGCGGACTAGGTTTCGGCCGCGGCCCTTGTTCGGCGGCCACAAGACCGTCCATGTTCCGTCGGACATGACGACCAGCCTGCCAAAGGATTCGAGTATGACCGTTTCGTCGTCCCTCGCCCCGACCCTCGACGCCGTCGTCGCCGCCCACGCCGCGCTGCGCGCCCGCCATCCGCTCGTGCAGGCGCTGACCAACAGCGTCTCGACCAATTTCGTCGCCAATGTGCTGCTCGCCGCCGGCGCGGCGCCGGCGATGGTCGACAATCCCGAGGAGGCGGCGCTGTTCGCCGGCGTCGCGGACGCAGTGCTGATCAACCTTGGCACGCCGACGGCCGCTCAGGTCGAATTCGATGCGCCTTGCCGCGGCGGCGGCTCAGAAGGCGGGCAAGCCCTGGGCGCTCGACCCGATCGCCGCCGGCGGCCTGCCCTGGCGCGGCGCGGTTGCGGCCGAGCTTCTGCAATTCAAGCCGGCGATCGTGCGCGGCAACGCCTCCGAGATCATCGGCCTCGCGGGCCTTGGCGGGGGCGGGCGCGGCGTCGACTCCTCGGCCGATCCGGCGGCCGCCGTTCCGGCCGCGGTCGATCTCCTGGCCCACGCGAGCGCGGTTTCAGCGTCGGGGCCGGTCGATCATGCGGTCGGGCGGATCGACGGGCGGCTGACGCTTATCAAGATCGGCGGCGGCAGCGCGCTCTTGACGCGGGTCACCGCGACCGGCTGCGCGCTCGGCGCGCTGGCGGCGGCCTACGCCTCGGTCGCGCCGGACGCGCTGACCGGCCTCGTCGCGGCGCACGTCCATTTCGCCGTCGCGGCCGAACTTGCGGAATTGCGGTCCACGAGCCCGGGCAGCTTCGCCGTCGCCTTCGTCGACGCTCTCGACGCGATCGACGAAGCCGCGCTCAGGCGCCTGGCGAAGATCGAGCCGGCGGTCGCGATCGGCTGAGCTTTAGCTGCGGCAGGAGGCGAGTTCGGCGAGGTCGTGTGAGCAGATGAGCCGAACCTCGTCGCTGTGACGGCGCTTGAGCTCCTTGAGCCGTTCCTGGTTGGCGAGGCGTTTCATCTTGTCGACGTTGACCAGCGACTCGAACATCCGGATCCCCGCCGGCGCCCGGGCGCCCTTGGGAGCGACCTCCGCGTGGTGGAAATAGGCGTCGCCGCAATGGAGGAGCCAGCCCAAGCCGGTGCGGACGGCGACGCCGCAATGGCCGCGCGAATGACCGGGCAGGGGGATGAGCAGCACGTCGTCGCGCGTTCCGGGCATCGCGCGCACGCTCGCAAAGCCGAACCAGTCCTCGCCGCTGGCATCGACCGGCGCCCAGTTGGCGACGGCGGAAATCTGCGGCTGGCAATAGCGCATGCGCTCCCGCCACGTCGGCTCCTTGGCCGCGCGTAGCTCCGTTGCATGGACATGAACGGTGGCTGACGGAAAGTCGGCGAGGCCCCCGGCGTGGTCGAGGTCCAGGTGGGTCGGCACGATGTGGCGGACGTCGTCGATGCGGAAGCCGAGGTCGGCGACCTGCCGCAGGGCTGTCTCGGCCACTTCGAGCCGCGGCCGGGTCAGCGTGGTGAACAGGGCGCCGAGCCGCTTGGGATCGGACACGTCCTCGACCCCGAGCCCGGCGTCGACCAGGATGAGGCCGTCCTCGCCCTCGATCAGCAGGCAATGGCAGCACATCGGCGCGATCGCCCAGGGGCCGCCGCGGCCGCCGAACAGCCGCCCGCCGCGCGGGCACAGCGACCCGCAGTTGAGATGGTGGATTCTCATCGCCGCTTTCTCTACCCCCTGGCCCGCCTCTGAGCCTAGCGCGATCGGACGCGTCCCGTGCGGCGTCGGCGCCATTTTAATGCGACTTAACGGCGAGCCCTTGCAATGTCAGAGGGTTGCGGCCCGTCTTAGCGACGCCTGGCGGAAACGCGGCCGTGGGTCGGACAAGGCGCTCATTGGCGTCTCGTAGCACATAACGTATATGTACATAATAGGTCGGCGCTTGTGGGAACGACGCCTGTGCTTGATGGTTCCAAACCGGCCGGGGGGCCAGCAAAACGGGACGGAGATCCCATGCCGAAGGATTCGCATATGAAGGCGGCCGAGCCTCACGAGACCGCTGCGCGCAGCCACCGGACCGCCGCCGAGCATCATGGCCGCGGCGAGCGCAGCAAGGGCCACGAGGAATCGACCAAGGCGCACGCCCATTCGAAGACCGCGCACGAGCATTCCGAGAAGGCGCACGAAGAAAGCGCCAAGGCGAAGTAGCGGGAAGGAGCGGGGCCGCCGTCAACGCGGCCTCGTTTCCGCTGACGGTCGGCTGTGATCCGGGCTGCGCCGAGGCGGAACAAAAGCCGTTCCGGCCCGTTTTCGAGCGCGAGGAACCCAACTCCATCCTCATCCGGGAGACGGCCATGTCCTTTGATCGTCTCGACAGCGTCCGTCAGCGTGTCAGGAACTGGAGATCGAACGCGGTCGTCGCGATGGGCGCCGCCGTCGTGGCGATCGGCCTCTTCGTCGGCGTCGCCGCCGCCAAGCGCGCCGCCGGCTGCGATCATGCCGATTGCGTCGCCGAGGGCATCGGCCAGAGCGCTCACGATACCGGCGTCGCCATCACCGAAGGGGCCGCGAACGCCGGGCGCGCGCTGAGGAGCGGCGCGCACAGCCTCCGAATCATGCTCCAGACGGGAAGGGTCGCCCGCGCCGAGAACCGGGGCTTGGATTACAGCCCATCAGCGCACGCCCGGATCGTTCAGCCGGCGAAATAGTACGGTTGGTCGAGGTCTTCGATCAGGCCGGGCCGGGTCGGGCGCCAGCCGAGCGCCTCGCGAGTCCGCTCGCTCGAAGAGGGCGTATCGACGGCGGCGAACATCGCAAACCAGCCGAAATGATCGGCCGCCTTTTCCGCCGGGACGCTGACGACGGGGACGCCAAGCCGTTTGCCGATGACGGCGGCGATCTCACGGAACGGCACGCCCTCCTCGGCGATCGCGTGATAGCGGGCGCCCGAGACGCCTTTCTCCAGCGCCAGTCGATAGGCGCGCGCGGCGTCGAACCGGTGCACCGCCGGCCAGCGGTTCAAGCCTTCGCCGACATAGGCCGCGGCGCCCTTTTCGCGCGCGATCCGGATCAGGGTCGGGACGAAGCCGTGATCGCCTTCGCCATGGACGGTCGGCGGCAGGCGGATCGCCATGGCGCGAACTCCGCGCGGCGCGAACGCCAGCGAGGCCTCCTCCGAGACGCGGGGAATGGCGAACGCGCCGGGTGGCCGCACCGTCTCCTCCGTCGAGATGCGGCCCGGCTGCAGGAGCGCGACGCCCGACGTCGCGATCAGCGGCTTGCCGGAGCCTTCCAGCGTCTCGCCCAGCGCGTCGATGGCGCGCTTGTCGATCGCGCTGTTCTCCGCGAATTTCGAAAAGTCGTGGATGAAGGCGCAGTGGATGACGCCGTCGGACCCGGCCGCGCCGCGCTTGAGGCTTTCGACATCCTCGAGCGATCCGCGATGGACCTCGGCCCCGGCGGCGGTCAGTTTGCCGGCCGACGCGTCCGACCGCGCCAGGCCGAGGACGGAATGGCCCGCGCCGAGCAATTCCGCAACGATAGCCGAGCCGACGAAGCCGCTCGCGCCGGTGACGAAGATACGCATGGAGATATCCTTTCCTGATGTGAAGGGCTGACTTGCTCGGATCTGGACGCGCCGCGATTTGCGGCGCTTAGAGCGAGATGAATTCTGATTGCGTCGCGCCGAAAACCCTCATCCGGCCCTTCGGGCCACCTTCCCCCGAAAGGGGAAGGGGACGCCCCTCTCCCCCCGGGAGAGGGAAGCCGCGAAGCGGCAGGGTGAGGGTAAGACGGCGCGATCCAACGTCATCACGCTCAGCCGCCGAAATAGTCCGGCTGATCCATATCAGCGAGGAGTCCCGGCTGATTGGGCGCCCAGTTCAGCAAAGCGCGGGTGCGGGCGCTGGACGTCGGAACGTCCCAGCCGGCAAATCCGCCAAACCAGCCAAAATGGCTTTGCGCCTCCTCGGGCTTGACGCTCACGACCGGCACGTTGAGCCGCCGCCCGATCGCGGTCGCGATCTCGCGCAACGGAATGCCTTCGTCGCCCATCGCATGGAAGGGGCCGCCCACGGCGCCGCGCTCGATCGCCAGGCGAAAGACGCGCGCCGCGTCAAAGCGGTGGACGGCCGGCCAGCGGTTTACCCCCTCGCCGACATAGGCCGAGACGCCCTTTTGGCGCGCGATGGCGTAGAGCATCGGAATGAAGCCTTTGTCGCCGAGCCCATGGACCGTGGGCGGCAGACGGACGGTCGACGCCCTGACGCCGCGCTCGGCGAGCGCAACGGCCGTCTCTTCCGATGCGCGGGGATAGGCGTCGGTCACCGGAATGGCCGGGTCTTCTTCGGTGGCGATCGGTCCCGCCGCCTTGATCGCGACGCCCGAGGTCACGAGGAGGGGACGCTGAGGCGCCCGCGAGCGCGTCCCCGAGGGCTTCGATGGCGCTCCGGTCGATTGCGCAGTTCCGCTTGAAATCGGAAAAGTCGTGGATGAAGCCCAAGTGGATTACGCCGTCGCTCGCGGCCGCGCCGCTCTTGAGGCTCTCGAGGTCATCGAGCGAACCGCGCTCGACGTCGGCGCCCGCGGCGGCCACCTTGTCCGCCGAGGCGTCGGAGCGCGCGAGGCCGAGGACCGAATGGCCCGCGCTGATGAGTTCCGCAACGACGGCCGAGCCGATGAAACCGCTGGCGCCAGTAACGAAAATACGCATGAAACCGCCTCCCGGTTGGACTTGCCCATCATCGGCTGCTAAGATATCCGGGTAAATACGTGAGTTTATACCGGTATAATGACTAACAGGATGACCGCCTCCGCCGTCGAGGCGCATTCGCTCGGCGCCTATCTGAGAGACCGGCGGGAGAAGCTCGATCCCGCTTCACTCGGCTTTGAGCTGACCCGCCGCCGAACCCCGGGCCTGAGGCGTGAGGAGGTCGCGCAGCGCGCCCATGTCAGCGCGACCTGGTACACCTGGCTCGAGCAGGGCCGGGGCGGAGCGCCTTCGGCCGATGTGCTCGATCGGCTTGCCCGTGCGCTGATGCTGACCGAGGTCGAGCGCGAGCATCTGTTCCTGATCGCGCTCGGCCGTCCGCCCGAGGTGCGCTACCGGGAAGTCGAGGGCGTGACGCCTCGGCTGCAGCGGGTGCTCGACGCGCTGCCCGTGAGCCCTTCCCTCATCAAGACCGCGATGTGGGACATCGTCGCCTGGAACCGCGCCGCCGAAGCGGTGCTGGCCGACTACGCCGCCCTCGAGGCCCATCAGCGCAACGTCCTGCGCATGATGTTCTGCGAGCCCAGGGTGCGCGAACGGCAGCTCGACTGGGAGAGCGTCGCCCGTTTCGTCGTCTCGACGTTCCGCGCGGACACGGCGAGGGCCGGGGCGACCGAGGCTGTGAAGGCGCTGGTCGACGAGCTCAGCCGGGCGAGCTCTGACTTCGAGCGGCTGTGGCGCGGCAACGACGTCGCGAGCCACGGCGCGGGCACGAAGACGCTGCGCGATCCGAACGGCGACCTTCTGTCGATGGAATATTCCGCCTTCGCCGTCGACGGCCGCCCGGACCTGGCGATGGTGATCTACAACCCCGCCACCCCGGATGACGCCGAGCGGATCCGGGCGCTGATTGCGGCGCGCGAGGGGCGTTGAGCGTCGGGACCGGACCGTTTAAACCCATTAACTGCTGACTAAGCGGTCACTCAGGTATTCATCACCGCAGTTCACAATCTGATCCTCGAGCGCATCAATCTTTCGCGCGAGAAGGGCAATTTGCTTTACCAATGTAAGTTCCGCCGACGATCGACCGGCGGTATCTTCCTCCGATTTGTTTAGCTCTTCCATCGTTCGGTAGACTTCGAACGAAAATTTATTTATGTCTCTTGCTGTTTTGAGTGATGACTTCACAGCCTTGGCGCTTTTTGCGCTGCTCGAATTGGCAATGGCCTCATAAGACATGAGTTGGTGGTCGATTGCAAACTCGATGGCGCGAGAAGTGTCGAGTTTTTTCTCCAGAGCGTCCTTAACCAGATCGGCTTGGCTTTCAATAAGTTCCGCCGCGAATTTGCCTCCTTTTCCATATTTATCTTCGACCGTTGACATTACAATATCTTTTGCAAGTTTTTTGGTTAGCTTTCCATCTATCTTAGCGGTGGTGATTTCATATACCTTATTTATAGGCGTTATGCTATCGTTCCAGTCCGAAAATACTTTCAATATCACTTCGCATGTGGCTCTTGTCACCTTGGCCGCGAATATGGCGCGCCCCCAAAATCGCTCGTCGCTCCTTGCCGTCTGCGCCTCTGCGAGAGAGACTTCAAGGCCACGCCGTAGCTCCCGCAATGTGACCAGTTTTCTTCGTATAATACCGATATCAATGCCAGAGCACACGCAAATTTCGTTTCTTGCCTGAATGTCGGCCGGCGACGATTGTTCTGTGAACAATTCGGAAGACGGGTCGCCCATTTTTGAAGGCTCTCTTACGCAATTCCCGCAATCAAGATGGCTCGTATCAAAAGGGGCCGCCCAAGCTCCAGCCAATAGTCATCTCAGCAAAAAATACTACAGACTGGTTTTGACTTGTCAAGCGTTATCATGGTTAGCGCGTTTTCGACGAGGGGTGGTGCGGACCGCCAATGTCAACGTCATTTTGTGCATCTGGCGCGGAGCCGCGGAGCGTGCGGTCCCAGCCGCGGGCGATGTCGCCTTGGCGATACCGGAAGACCGTCGAGCGACACGGGGCGCTTATGTTCCCTCGCGCGCGGCGGTCAGCGGATTGGTGCTGGACATCGCGTCTGTTATGAAACGGCGTGTCCAGCAGCTCGACCGCATCGGCTCCGAAGAATGGGTCTCCCCTTCGATGCCCCTTGTCTTTCTCGTCTGACTCTAATCCCCCGATGCGGGCACGGCAGTCGGTTTGGCTCTTAGCAGCGGTTCGTTCGGCCGCGTTGGCCCTTCCGCTGTTGGCGATGACCGCCTGCGCCGGCAATGAGGGCGCGCTTCTTCCCGTATCGGCCGCGCCGCCGGGCGCATCGACAGTCGACATGCTGGTGGCGACGACGCGCGAGCCGAGCGACGAGCCGGGCGTGCTTTTCAACGGGGAGCGCGCCGGCGCCGTGTCGTTTCGTGACCTCGTCGTGTCCGTTCCGCCAGAACGCGACATCGGATCGATCCAGTGGCCGACGGCCGGAGCGGTCGATCCGACCCGCGACTTTGCCCTTGTCAGCGAGAGCGCGATTGCGCCTCGAGGCGTGCCCGCAGAGGTCGCGCGGCTGACCCCCAGGAGTGGACGGGCGCTGGTGTTCGTGCACGGCTACAACACCCGCTTCGAGGCCGCGGTGTTCCAGTTCGCCGAGCTCACCCACGACATGGGCGCGCCGGTCGCGCCGATCCTGTTCTCGTGGCCCTCGCGCGGGCGGCTCCTCCAGTATGTCTATGACCGGGAGAGCGCGAACTACTCGCGGACCGATCTCGCGGACCTTTTGCGCGCGCTGGCGAAAAATCCGCGCGTCAAGGACATCGTGGTGCTCGCCCATTCCATGGGCGCGTGGCTCGCGACGGAATCGCTGCGCCAGATCGCGCTCGAGGACGGCCGCGTGCCTAAAAAGATCTCGAACGTGATCCTCGCCTCTCCCGACCTTGATGTCGACGTGTTCCGCCGGCAGTTGCAGGAGATGGGTCCGGACCGGCCGCTGATCACGGTCTTCGTCTCCCGAGAGGATCACGCGCTGCGCCTGTCCGGGCTGCTCGCCGGCGGAATCGCCCGCGTCGGCGCGGTGGACCTCACGGACCCGCGGACCGTGGCGGAGGTCGAGGCGACGCCCGGGGTCGCGGTGCTCGATCTCTCCGGGCTCAGCACCAGCGACCCCCTCAACCACAGCAAGTTCGCGACCAGCCCCGAGGTCGTGCAGTTGCTTGGCGACAGCCTCGTCGCCGGAAAGCCGTTCGACAGATCCGGCGCTGTGTTTACGAACGCGGCGGACGCGATCGGCGGCGCGGTCGGCGGCGTCGCCGTCACGCCGATTGTCCTGTTCGCCAACCGGCCGGGGGAGTGAGAGGGGCTGGCTTGACGTGTCTCGCCGCGACCTAATGTCCCGTAGTATGCTTAAGCGCAATGCACGGAGACGATATGATGGCGGTCTATCCCATATTTGCTCAAGAGAACGGCGAGCGGATTGCGATCAATCCGGATCATGTGGTGAGCCTCCAGGAAATAGAGCCGCAGCGCGTGTTTATCGCGCTCCGCGATGGCGCCGGCGTCACAGTCGTCATGGCGTTGGAAAGCGTCATCGCTCGTCTGACCGGCGAGCGCGAACTGCGGCAAGGATAAAGGGACACGATCAGGCTGTCCTGCCGCTTGACTCTCCCCCCGCTTCGGCTCAAAACAAGAACATAATGGGTACGAAGAGGATTTTGACCGAATGTCGCCGGGCGGCAGGGCGGAGGCGGGGCGTTTGCGCCGCGTCATCGCCGAGATCGAAGCGAAAGCGGGCCTTGCGGCCGCTTCCGAGGCGCGCCCCGCCCGGCGCTTGGGCCTCGCGCGCGCCTTTGATCCCGCGCTCGGCGGCGGGCTCGCCGAGGACGCCCTGCATGAGATCATCCCCGCTGCGCCCGCCGACGGGCCGGCGGCGATGGGCTTCGCGCTCGCGCTCGCGGCGCGCTTTCTCGACCGCCGCCCGGCCCCGGCGCTCCTGATCGGCGAGCATTTCGCCAGCCTCGAGGCGGGCGCGCTCTACGGGCCGGGCCTCGTCGCCCACGGGCTGCCGCTGGACCGGCTCGTGTTCGTCTCCGTCCCCGACGCGCTCTCGGCTTTGTGGGCGATGGAGGAGGCGTTGAAATGCGGCGCGCCCGCCGTGGTGGCGGCGGAGGTCTGGAATCTCAAGAGCTATGGCCTCCTGGCCTCCCGCCGCCTCCTGATGGCGGCGCGCAAGGGCGGGACGCCAGCGCTCGTCGTGCTGGCGGGGGCCTACGGCCAGGCGGACGGGCTCTCGACCGCCGCCGCGACGCGCTTCGAGATCGCCGCCGCGCCGAGCGCCAAAAGCCCGGCGGCGGCCGGCCGGGACCTGCCGGGGCCCTTCGCCTGCATGGCGCGGCTCGTCAAGGCGCGTTCTGGAGACGCGATCGCTGATCGCGTTTCCGCGGTCAACGACCGCGGCTACAGCGTCTCCGCGGTCCATAGCCCGTCGGAAGACGGGCGTCCTTTCGGACGCCCCATAGCCCGTCGTGAGACGGGCGTCCTTCCGGACGCCCTATGGGACCGCGGCTGCAGCGTTTCCGCGGTCAACGACCGCGGCTACAGGGCGCTCGATCCGTCGCGCGCGGTGCGGCTCGAATGGCGGTACGAGGAGAGGTGCTTTGACGACCCGGCGATTTCTCTCGCTCTGGCTGCCGCGTCTGGCGACCGACCGGGCGCGGCGCCTCCACGGCGTTGACTTGGCTCGGCCGCTCGCGGCCGTCGCCCGGGTCGACAACGCCGAGCGTCTCGTCGGCGTCGACGCCGTCGCGGCGCGGCTCGGCCTGACCGTCGGCCTCACGCTCGCCGACGCTCGGGCGCGCCATCCCGCCCTGGTCGCGGTCGAAGCCGCGCCCGCCGAGGAGGCCCGGCTCCTCGAGCGCCTGTGCGACTGGAGCTCGCGCTATACCCCGCTCGCGGCGCTCGATCGTCCCGATGGGCTCATGCTCGACATTTCCGGCGTCGCGCATCTCTTTGATGGCGAGGCGGGGCTCGTCGAGGACTGTCGCGCGCGCCTCGCCGCGCAGGGGATCGCGGCGCTGGCCGGCGTCGCCGGCAATCCGCGTGCGGCTTTTGCGCTCGCCCGCTTTTCGGCGCAAACGATCGCTCCCGAAACCTTGAGCGACAAAGCCTTCGCCAAGCTCTTCCACGACCTGCCGCTCGCAGCGCTCGGCCTCGACGCCAAGACCATCGCCGACATGGCGCGGGCGGGCCTCAGGCGCATCGGCGACGTCGCGTTCCGGCCGCGCGCGCCGATCACGGCGCGGTTCGGGGCGCTGCCGGTCGCGCGGCTCGACGAGCTCAGGGGCGCGACCCGCGTCTCGATCGCGCCACGCTTTCCCCCGCCGGGCTTTGTCGCCGAGCGGCGGTTCGCCTCGCCCGTGCAGACGGTCGAGGCGATCGAGCTCTCCCTGCGCAAGCTCGCCGACGACCTCGTCGTGCTGCTCGAGCGGCGGGCGAAGGGCGCGCGGCGGGTCGAGCTTTCGCTCTACCGGGTCGACGGCGCCGTGCGCCGCATTGCGGTCGGCGCGTCGCGGCCGCTGAACGAGGCGCGCGCGCTCGTCCGCCTGTTCGCCGAAAAGCTCGCGAGCCCTCAGGAGGACGCGATCGACGCGGGCTTCGGCGTCGACCTCATGCGCCTTGCGTGTCTGACGGCCGAGCCGCTCGCCCCGTCTCAGGGCGAGATCGAGCGGGCGCACGAGGCCGAGCGGGCTCGCGCGCTCGCCGACCTCGTCGATCGCTTAAGCGCGCGCCTCGGCGCCCGCGCGGTGACGCGGCGCGACCTCGTCGAGGCGCATCTGCCCGAGCTCGCCGAGGCCGCGGCGCCGGCGATTGCGGGCGAGGGGCGCAGGGGCGGGGAGGGGAGCGCGCCCCTTCTCCCTCTGGGAGAAGGTGGCCGGCGAAGCCGGTCGGATGAGGGCGAGCCGCGCGCCCCCGCGCGGCCCTTGCGGCTCTTCGTCCGGCCCGAGCCGATCGAGGCGCTGGCGGAGGTGCCCGACGGGCCGCCCCTGCGCTTCCGCTGGCGGCGCGTGCTGCACGACGTCGCCGCCATCGAGGGCCCCGAACGCATCGCGCCGCCCTGGTGGCGCAGAGATGGCGGCCCGACCCGCGACTATTTCCGCGCCGAGGACGCTCAAGGCCGCCGCTTCTGGCTCTACCGCGAAGGCCTCTGGGGTCGCGAAACGCAAAGGGCGAAATGGTTCGTGCACGGGGTGTTCGGGTGAGAGCCCTTCGCCCGCTTGCGGGAGAAGGTGGCCGAGCGAAGCGAGGCCGGATGAGGGCAAGTCAAGACGGCAGAAAAGTCATGCGCAACGACGTCCCCATTTCTTCCAAGCCTCGCGCTCGCGCGATGCGCGCCGAACCGACCGACGCCGAGCGGCGGCTCTGGTACGCTTTGCGCGACCGTCGCATGCAGGCGCTGAAATTCCGCCGGCAGGCGCCGGTCGGCCCCTATATCGTCGATTTTCTTTGTGTCGCTCATCGGCTTATCGTGGAGGCGGACGGATCGCAGCATGCCGAGAGCCGGCGCGATGGGGTTCGTGACGCTTGGCTCGAGCAGCAAGGCTATGCGGTTCTGCGCTTCAGCAATCGCGACATCCTGACGGCGCGCGAGAGCGTACTCGCGACGATCGCGGCGAGGTGCGGACTGCCATGGTGAGGCGCGTGCTTGCCCTCATCCGGCCGGGCTTCGCCCGGCCACCTTCTCCCGCAAGCGGGAGAAGGGACACGCAGTGATTCGGCTCGAGCCCCGCTTCGCCGAGCTCTCGGCGATGACGAATTTCTCGTTCCTGCGCGGGGCCTCGCATCCGGAGGAGATGGTGGCGCGGGCGGCCGAGCTTGGCCTTGCCGGGATCGGGATCGCCGACCGCAATACGCTGGCCGGCGTCGTGCGCGCGCATGTCTTTGCGCGCGAGAACAGGTCGGCGATGGAGGGAATGCGGGTCGTCCCCGGCGCGCGCCTCGCCTTCGACGACGGAACGCCGGACGTGCTCGCCTATCCGCGGGACCGCGCGGCCTACGGCCGCCTCTGCCGCATCCTCACGGCGGGCAATCTGCGCGCGCCGAAGGGCGAGTGCCATTTGCGGATCGAGGACCTGATCGAGCATGGCGAGGGGCTGCAGGTGGTGGCGATGCCGCCGTCCTGTTCCCTCCCCTCTTGTGGGGGAGGGTTAGGGAGGGGGGTTGCGCGGACCTCTCAGGGGAAGCGCAGTAGAACTGAGCTTGCCAAGGATGGCGCGACCCCCCAGCCCTTCCCTCCCCCACAAGGGGGGAGGGGGATTGCCGGTCCAGCGCGAAGCGAGAGCCAAACCCAAACCCAAACCCAAACCCAAACCCAAACCCTGAAGCTCCTCCGCGACGCCTTCGGCGCTCGCCTCTGGATCGGCGCGAGCCTGACTTACGGCGAAGATATGCGCGGGGCGCTCGCCAAACGCATGGGCCTGGCGAAGACGCTCGGCGCGCCCCTCGTCGCGACCAACGACGCTCTCATGCACGCGCCCGAGCGGCGCGCGCTCGCCGACGTCGTCGCCTGCATCCGCGCGGGCGTGACGCTCGAAGCCGCCGGCAAGCTGACGCAGCCCAACGCCGAGCGGCATCTGAAAGGCCCGCGCGAGATGGCGCGCCTCTACGCCGAGGCGCCCGAGGCGGTCGAAGAAACGATCCGCTTCCTCCAGAGCCTCGCCTTCAGCCTCGACGACCTGGCGCACCGCTACCCGGAAGAATTGCGCGAGGGTTTCGCATCGCCGCAGGCGGCGCTCGAAGCCTTCGCACATCGAGGCGCCCGGGCGCGCTACCCGCAAGGCGTTCCGGAGCGCGTGCGCGAGGCGCTGGCGCACGAGCTCGCGCTCATCGCCGCGCTCGATTACGCGCCCTATTTCCTCACCGTGCACGACATCGTGCGCTTCGCCCGCTCGCGCGGCATCCTCTGCCAGGGTCGCGGCTCGGCGGCCAATTCCGCGGTCTGCTTCTCACTCGGGATCACCGAGGTCGATCCGGCCCGTTTCGATCTCCTGTTCGAGCGCTTCGTCTCGCCCGAGCGCAACGAGCCGCCGGACATCGACGTCGATTTCGAGCACGAGCGGCGCGAGGAGGTGATCCAGTACATCTACCAGCGCTACGGGCGCGAGCGCGCCGGCCTCGCCGCGGCGGTCACCACCTACCGCACCCGCTCGGCGATCCGCGAGACGGCCAAGGTCTTCGGCCTCTCCGACGACGTGATCGCGGCGCTGAACGGCACGGCCTGGGGCCACGCGACGACGCCGGTCGGCGAGACGCAAGTGCGCGCCGCGGGCCTCGATCCGGCCGACCCGTCGCTCGCGCTGGCGCTCACGATGGCGGGCGAGCTCGCCGGCTTTCCGCGCCATCTCACCCAGCACAGCGGCGGCTTCGTCATCACCCGCGATCGGCTCGACGAGGTCGCGCCGATCCTGAACGCGGCGATGGACGACCGCACCACGATCGAATGGGACAAGGACGATCTCGACGCGCTCGGCCTCTTGAAGATCGACGTGCTGGCGCTCGGCATGCTCACCGCGCTGTCGAAGGGCCTCGGCCTTCTCGAAAAGCGCTACGGCGAGCGGCTGACGCTCGCGACCATCCCCTCCGAGGAGGCCTGCGTCTACGCCATGATCCAGCGGGCCGACACGATCGGCGTGTTCCAGATCGAGAGCCGGGCGCAGATGTCGATGCTGCCGCGGCTGAAGCCGGCGAGCTTCTACGATCTCGTGATCGAGGTCGCGATCGTGCGTCCCGGCCCCATCCAGGGCGACATGGTGCACCCGTATCTGCGCCGCCGGCAAGGACTCGAGGACGTCGTCTATCCGTCGAAGGAGCTCGAGGCGGTGCTGCAGAAGACGCTCGGCGTGCCGCTCTTTCAGGAGCAGGCGATGAAGATCGCCATCGTCGCCGCGGGCTTTACGCCGGCCGAGGCCGACAAGCTCCGCCGCGCCATGGCGACCTTCCGCCGGGTCGGCACGATCCAGACCTTTCAGGACAAGATGATCGAGGGCATGGCGACGAAGGGCTACGAGCGCGACTTCGCCGAGCGCTGTTTCCGCCAGATCGAGGGGTTTGGCGAATACGGCTTTCCCGAGAGCCATGCGGCGAGCTTCGCCCTGCTCGTCTACGCGTCCTGCTGGATGAAATCCCGCTATCCGGACGTATTCGCCGCGGCGATGCTCAATTCCCAGCCGCTCGGCTTCTATGCGCCGGCGCAACTCGTGCGCGACGCGCGCGAGCATGGCGTCGAGGTCAGCGAGGTCGACGTCAACCTGTCGGACTGGGACTGCGGGCTGGAGCCGCTGCCCCCTCTCCCCGTGCACGGGGAGAGGGTTGGGGTGAGGGGCGGCGCGGATTCTTCCGGAGAAGGCGGCGCAGCCCCTCATCCGGCCGCTGCGCGGCCACCTTCTCCCCGCCAGCGGGGCGAAGGGAACGCCCGTGAACGGGGCGAAGGGATCCACCCTCGCCACGCCTCGATGGCGGCGCACATCCGCGCCACCCACGCGGTGCGCCTCGGCTTGAGGCAGATCCTCGGCGTCAAGGAGGAGGATATGCGCAAACTCGTCGAGCGGCGAGGGGAGGGATACGATTCCGTGCGCGACCTGTGGCTGAGGAGCGGCCTCTCGTCCGTCGCGCTCGAAAAGCTCGCCGACGCCGACGCCTTCCGCTCGCTCGGCCTCGACCGGCGCGAAGCGCTGTGGGCGGTGCGCGGGCTCGATCGGGTCGGCGACCAGGACGCGCTGCCCTTGTTCGCCGCCTCGCGCCCCGAACGCGACGCCGAGCCGGACGCGAAGCTGCCGCCGATGCCGCTCGGCGCGCATGTGGTCGAGGACTACCGCCGCCTGTCGCTGTCGTTGAAGGCGCACCCGACCTCGTTCATGCGCACGCGTCTCGCCGCGCGCGGGATTCTGCGCTCGGACGCGCTGCCATCGGCCAAGACCGGCGAGCGCGTGACGGTGGCGGGCCTCGTGCTGGTGCGCCAGCGGCCCGGCACCGCCAAGGGCGTGATCTTTATGACGCTCGAGGACGAGGCGGGCGTCGCCAACGTCATCGTCTGGCCGAAGGCGTTCGAACGGTTGCGCGCCGTCGTGCTCGGGGCGCGCTTCGTCGCAGTGACCGGGAAACTGCAGAACGAGCAAAACGTCATCCATGTCGTCGCCGACCGGATGGAGGACCTGACGCCGATGCTGGGGCTTTTGTCGGAAGCGGGCGCGACGATCGATCCGAGCGCCCGCGCCGACGAGGTCAAGCGCCCGCAGATGACGATGGCGCAAAAGCGCCAAGGCGCCCGCTTCGCCCAGACGCCGCGCCTCGACGACCCGTGCGCCCCGCCGGCGCTGCCGCTCGACACGATCGAAGTTCGCAAGGCGATGCCGGGAGGGCGGAATTTTCAGTGATGGCGAGCGCGCCGGCGACGATCTGAAGTCGCCGCAATATGATGCTGCGCTGCACAATTCGTTGGCTGGCCACGTCGACCCGCGCATTCGGCGCCCGTCCACTCTGACGGCGGCGCCTCGCTTCCAAGACATGTTTCGTACGGCTGAACCGGTCTCGGCATCCAATTCGGCCCGGTAAAACGCGGCAAGAGCCTGAAAACCGGCGCGATTCCTCGCCTTTCCGATGGACCGCACGATTGAGCGGGAACTGTGCAGCATAGGCGCAAGCGGCGCCGGAAGTTTGCGCACGACAGAGCCCGGCCTTCGTGAGACGATTACCGTTTGGAAGACGAGTCTGGGACGCTTCTGTCAGCGCAAGCGTCAGGAGGCAAGCCGTGAGTTTTTTAGCGCCACCGGCTGCGGCCGCCGGTCCGGCCACATACATTCGCCGACAGCGTCAGTCACCCGGGATTGCGCTCCTGGGCCTGTACGAGATATCCAAGATTCTCAGCAACGCGGCGCGCCTCGATCAAACGCTCGGGAACGTCGTCAACGTGCTGACCAGCTTCCTCGACATGCGGCTCGGCATGATCGTGATCCTCGATGAGGATGGGGAGCCGGAGATTGTCGCGAGCGCCGGCTGGGCGAGCGAAGGCAAGGGCAAGCCGATCCAAACCCTGCCGCGCGGCGTCATCGATCGATTGGTCGCGACGTCGACCCCGCTCGCGGTCGAGGACGTCGCCAAGGATCCGTTGTTCGCTCCTTGCGCCGATGTCATCGCAAGCCGGCTCGGCGGCAAGGTTTCGTTTCTTGGCGTTCCGGTCAAGTCCGATGACCGGGTGATCGGCACCCTTTCCATCGTCAGGGTCTGGGACGAGGAGAATGCGGGCGGTTTCGACGACGATTTCAGCTTCCTGAAAATGGTCGCCAATCTGGTCGGCCAGACCGTCCGCCTTCACCGGATGCTGTCGGCGGAGCGCAAACGCTTCCTTGACGAGCGACGCACTCTGGAGAAGGCGCTGGACCAGCAACTCGCCGAGACCCGCGCCCCGGCCCCAAAGATCGGGGGGATCATCGGCGAAAGCGCGGCCATCCGGAAAGTGATGGAGAGGATCAGCGTCGTCGCGAAGTCGAACACGACCGTGCTCCTGCGCGGCGAAAGCGGCACCGGCAAGGAGCTCTTCGCCCGCGCGGTCCACGACCTGTCTCCGCGCAAGTCCAAGGCCTTCGTCAAGCTCAACTGCGCGGCGCTGCCGGAAAGCGTTCTTGAATCCGAGCTCTTCGGCCATGAGAAGGGCGCCTTCACCGGCGCCGTCAGTCAACGAGCCGGGCGCTTCGAGCTCGCCCATGGCGGGACGCTGCTGCTCGACGAGATCGGAGAGATTTCGGCGAGTTTCCAAGCAAAGCTGCTGCGCGTCCTGCAAGAGGGCGAATTCGAGCGCGTCGGCGGCACGCGCACGCTCAAGGTCGACGTGCGCCTGATCTGCGCGACCAACAGGAACCTCGAGCACGCGGTGGCCAAGGGGGAGTTCCGGGCCGATCTTTATTACCGCATCAACGTCATCCCGATCTTCCTGCCGCCGCTGCGGGACCGGCCGGACGACATCGCGCTGCTCGCCCGCGCCTTCATCAACCGGTTCAACGTCGAAAATGGCCGGAAGCTTGCGATCGCGTCGAGCGGCATGGAAATACTCACGAACTGCGCTTTTCCCGGCAACGTGCGTGAGCTCGAGAATTGCGTTCGAAGAGCGGCGACGCTGACCCATGGCGAGGTCATCCGGCGCGAGGATTTGTCCTGCGCGGTCGGCGAATGCCTGTCATCGCAATTGTGGACGGGAGGCGCGCACAACGCCTTTTCGGACCCAATCGGCGAGCTCGCGCGCGGCCGCACCATCGCCGCGCCGGCGTATGAAAGGCCACGACCGCCCGCTCCTCCGCCGCTGTCGGCGCCTGTCGCGCCCCTTGATGAAGCCGCAGCCGCGAAGGCCTGCGAACACGCCGAGACCGGCGACTGCCCGGTCACCGCCTCGCGCCTGACGGAGAAGGAACGGCTCCTCGACGCCATGGAACGCGCGGGCTGGGTGCAGGCAAAAGCCGCGCGCATCCTCGGCGTCACGCCGCGGCAGATCGGCTACGCGCTCCGGAAATATCGCATCGAGATGAAGCGCCTCTGAGGCGCTCGACGATCTGTTGCGCCGGCGGTCTTGTCCAGAAGTGCGCTGGTCGATTGCGAATCCGTCCATAAGCGCCGTCCATCCTGACGCCAAACCCTTCCAGCAAGCGACATGAACCTGTCGCCGCGCAGCGTCCGCCGGCGCGTGGGATTTTGTCGCGAACGCGACACGCGATTGTCCCCCCGCCAGATCGACCTATAGTCGTAATCTATTGATGTTGCTACGTAAATATGCTGGCACGCGCCTTGCGTTTGGGCTTCGGCGACAGGAGACGCGACACATGAGCCAGCCGTTCACGATTTCGCTCGACAGCCTCATGAACCCGATCGATTTCGACGCCATGAAAGAAGCGGCGACATCGGGCGGCTGCTCGTCGTCCTCCTGCGGGTCGTCGGCCAAGCCCGGCGACATGGACGTTTCCACCTGGGAACGGATCAAGGACCATCCCTGCTATTCGGAAGAGGCGCATCACTACTTCGCCCGCATGCATGTCGCGGTCGCGCCCGCCTGCAACATCCAGTGCAACTACTGCAATCGCAAATACGACTGCGCCAATGAGAGCCGCCCGGGCGTCGTGTCGGAAAAGCTCACGCCCGACGAGGCCAAGCGCAAGGTCATCGCCGTCGCCAACGAGGTGCCGCAGCTCTCGGTGCTCGGCATCGCCGGCCCGGGCGACGCCTGCTACGACTGGAAGAAGACCCAGGCGACGTTCTCCGAGATTTCCAGGCAGATCCCCGACATCAAGCTCTGCATCTCGACCAACGGCCTGGCGCTTCCGGACCACGTCGACGAGCTCGCGAGCATGAACGTCGACCACGTGACGATCACCATCAATATGGTCGATCCCGAGATCGGGGCGCAGATCTATCCGTGGATTTTCTACCGGCACAAGCGCTGGACAGGGATCGAGGCGGCGACCATCCTGCACGAGCGGCAGATGCTCGGGCTCGAGAAGCTGACCGCGCGCGGCATTCTCACCAAGATCAATTCGGTGATGATCCCGGGCGTCAACGACGAGCACCTCATCGAGGTCAACCGCTGGGTCAAAGAGCGCGGCGCCTTCCTGCACAACGTGATGCCGCTCATTTCCGATCCCGCGCACGGCACCCATTACGGACTGACTGGGCAGCGCGGCCCGACCGCGATGGAGCTGAAAGCGCTGCAGGACAAGCTCGAGGGCGGCGCCAAGCTGATGCGTCACTGCCGCCAGTGCCGCGCCGACGCGGTCGGCCTGCTCGGCGAGGACCGCGGCCAGGAGTTCACCCTCGACAAACTGCCGGAGGAGGTCGCCTACGATCCGAGCAAGCGCGAGGCCTATCGCGAGATCGTCGCCGAGGAACGCGGCGACCATGCGCGCGCCAAGGAGAAGGCGGTCGCCGCGGTCAAGGACAATTCGGCCGATGGCCTTTCGATCCTCGTCGCGGTGGCGACCAAGGGCGGCGGCCGCATCAATGAGCATTTCGGCCACGCCAAGGAGTTCCAGGTCTACGAGGCCTCCGCCAAGGGCGTCGAGTTTGTCGGACATCGCAAGATCGACGCCTATTGCATGGGCGGCTTCGGCGAGGACGCGACGCTCGACGCCACGATCGCCGCGCTCGAGGGCGTGACCCACGTGCTTTGCTCGAAGATCGGCGACTGCCCGAAGGACATGCTGATCGCGGCCGGGATCGAGGCGACCGACGCTTACGCCTACGAATACGCCGAGACCGCCATCAGCGCCCTCTATGCGGAGGCGACCGCCGACGAGGGCGAAGCAAAGGCGGTCGCCTGAGGCGCCAACGAACCCGGCGCGCATCGTGCCGGCTGACCCTGAGTAAAAGGAGAAGAACGAATGGCTTTCAAGATCATCGCTTCCCAGTGCACCGCGTGCGGCGCCTGCGAATTCGAGTGCCCAACGGCCGCGATCAAGTTCAAGAACGACACCTACATTATCGATGCCAAGATCTGCACCGAATGCGACGGCCATTTCGATGCGCCGCAATGCAACAGCGTCTGCCCGGTGCCCAAAACTTGCGTGAAGGCCTGACGGCTTTAGAGGCGGTTTTGGCGATGGCCGGCGGCGCATCCCCGGAAGAGGACGACGGGCCGTTCGACTGGCTCGGCAACCCCGTGTCGTGCGCCGACTGCCCCTACGAGGAAACGCGCACGGCCGGACGCTGCGAGTTCGGCCGCGCCTGCGTCATGGATCGACGGGCGCGCCGGATCGACCGGTTCTTCGCGGCCAATCCGGCCCATGCCGAGCGGCATCTGGCGCATCCTTACTTCGAGGTGCGCACGCTTGCGGCGCGCTATGCGTCGCCGTTTCGACTGACGGCGCTCCTCACCGACCCGGAGCCGGACGTGCGCGCGATGGTCGCTCTTCGCCTGCCGGTCGCGCGGCTCGGGCCTTTGATGAAGGATCCCGAGCCCAGGGTCCGCATCGCGCTCGCCCAGCGCCTCTCCGGCGAGGCGCTCGCGAGCCTGTTCGACGATCCGGAATATTCGGTCAGGCTCGCAGCGGCGCGGCGGGCGGAGCCGGCGCTGCTGGTGCGGCTGATCGACGATCCGGACTCCAGCGTGCGGCGAGAGGCCGCCTGGCGCGCGCCCGACTACCTGCTCCCGCGCATGACCGGCGATCCGGACCCGCTGGTCAGGATCGCCGTCGCCGAGCGGCTGCCGGAAGAGCGGCTCGTGCTGATGGCGAATGACCGGGATTTTCGCGTGCGCTTCGTCTGCGCCGAACGGCTGCCGAAGCGGCTTCTCGGCGCGCTTACCGAGGACGAGGACGAGGTGGTGAGAGAAGCGGCGTCGGCCCGCAAGGCCGCGGAGAGCGCGTGATGGGACTTGGCAGAGAGCAGGAGATCGAGATCCGCGACGCGCCGGTCTTCATGCCCGGCGAGAAGGTCCGATCGCTGAAACACATCCGCAACGACGGCACGTACCGGGGTCGCGAGATCGGCGACATTCTGGTGCGAAAAGGGGAGGTCGGCTACGTGCGCGACATCGGCACCTTCCTCCAGCAGTTCTACATCTACGCGGTCGAATGGGTCGACAGCGCAACCGTCGTCGGCATGCGCGGCAAGGAGCTCACGAGCCTCGACCGCCTGGATGCGCCCGCGGCCACGAAGGAAACCGGACAATGAAGGTGATGATCCGCCGCGGAGACAAGGGCCTCAGCGCCTATGTGCCGAAGAAGGACCTCGAGGAGCCGATCGTCGAGACCGAGCGCGAGACGCTGTGGGGCGGATCGGTGAAGCTGCGCAATGGATGGACCTTGATCCTGCCGGAGATGCCGCCCGAGACGAAGCTGCCGATCACTGTCAACGCCAGGAAACTTGGAGAGGACGAATGACCGCGTCGATCGCCGAGACCTCCATCGCCGCGTTCGTTCCGGAACGCGCCGCGCCCTCCAATCCGGCCGGGCGTCTCGCGGCGATCCGCGACCTCCTCCTCGAGGACGCGCTCGTTCCTTACCTTGGGCCCGGCCTTCTCGCGCTCGCCGGTTCGGCCCTGCCGACGACGCCGGAAGCCGTCGCCGCGGCGCTGCACGCCAAGGCGCCGGCGCCGGCGCGCATCCGAACCAACATGTGGTCGGCGGCGCAGTTCATCGAGAGCCGCCGCCATCGCAAGACGTTGCAGGCCTTCATGGCCGACATCTTCGCCGCCCCCGTCGCTCCGAGCCCGCTCGCTCGGTTTCTGGCCGGCGCGCCGCTCCGACTCGTCGTCAACTCGTGGTACGACGACGAATTCGCGACCGCGCTTAAGGAAGCGGGGCGTGAGGATTTCGTCGAGATCCAGGGCATACCGCGCGTCGGAATCAACTACGACGTCTGGACCGTCGCCTACGACGCCGCCGGCAAACCCTGCGACGAGGCCGCGGTCGAGGCGGCGCGCACGGCGCTTTATTCTCCCCATGGCGGCGTTCGTCCGGCGCGCAATTTCCTGGTGGCGGATTCGGACTATGTCGAGGTCATGACCGAGATCGACATCCAGACGCCGATCCCCTCGGCCGTGAAGGAGGCGCGCACCGATCGCGGCTTTTTGTTCCTGGGCTGTCGGTTTCACGACCAGATGCTTCGCACTTACGCGCGACAAATCATGAAGCGCTCGAAGGGCCCGCATTTCGCCGTCGCCGAGACGAGCCGCGCTCACCCGCAACGAGCGCAGGTTCTACGACGACCAGATGATCGAGATCATCGACCTGCCGCTCGCCGAAGCCGCCGCAGGGATCGTCGGCTGAGCGCGTCGCCGCCTCACGTCTCATCGGGCCAGAATTCAGGATCGAGCGCCTGCTCGATCGGCCAGGGAAAGGCGGCCGGGAAAACCGCCCGATCGAGCCCGGTTTCGGCGATGGCGGCATTGAGCGCATCGAGCCAGATGTCGTCCTGCCATTCCGGATCCCGGAGCGTTGCCTTCAAACTGGGAGTCGCCTCGATACGTCGCGCGATGCTTTTGCGCTGAATTTCGATCGTGTCGCGCCAGCTCTTGGTCCGCAACTGCGGCTGAAATCGCCATTTCAACAGATGTGCGAGCAGCACGGCCATTCTGCTGGCGAGCTCCCGCTGTTCGGCTTTGCCCACGTCTTCGATCTCGTCCGCAATGTGTTCGATGTCGAGATGCGCGAAATCGCCCTCGCGCAAGAGACGCGCTTGCTCCCGCGCCCAACGCACGACATCCTTTTCGTAAAGCGCCCGCGCCATCCTGCCGAAGATCCTCTCGCCGTCCCGAGGATATGTGATCTGGGCCCTCAGCTCAACCGCTCGACAAGCCCTGTCGGGTTTTGTCGCGGTCGCGACACTGCGTCGATAATACCTTCCGACTCTCCACTTTGCCAATAACATACTGAATTTATTCAACATTGGCTGTCAGAGCCAGCTTGGCACGATCCTTGAAATCAAAGCTGCGCGAGGCGGCGAGTTCCGCTGCCTGAAAGGTCAACCGAGCCGTACGGCTCACCTCGTCAAAGGAACACGGGCCATGGGCAAACTTCGCCAAATCGCATTCTACGGGAAAGGCGGCATCGGCAAGTCGACGACGTCGCAGAACACGCTCGCGGCGCTCGTCGATCTCGGGCAGAAGATCCTGATCGTCGGCTGCGATCCCAAAGCGGATTCCACCCGTCTCATCCTCAACGCCAAGATGCAGGACACGGTGCTGAGCCTCGCCGCCGAAGCGGGCTCGGTCGAGGACCTCGAGCTCGAGGACGTCCTCAAGGTCGGCTACAAGGGCATCAAGTGCACCGAATCCGGCGGACCGGAGCCGGGCGTCGGCTGCGCTGGCCGCGGCGTCATCACCGCCATCAACTTCCTCGAAGAGAACGGCGCCTATGACGACGTCGACTACGTCTCCTACGACGTCCTCGGCGACGTGGTGTGCGGCGGCTTCGCCATGCCGATCCGCGAGAACAAGGCGCAGGAAATCTACATCGTCATGTCCGGCGAGATGATGGCCCTCTACGCCGCCAACAACATTGCCAAGGGCATTCTCAAATACGCCCATTCCGGCGGCGTGCGCCTCGGCGGACTCATCTGCAACGAACGCCAGACCGACAAGGAGTTGGAGCTGGCCGAGGCCCTCGCCAAGCGCCTGAACTCGAAGCTCATCCACTTCGTGCCGCGCGACAACATCGTCCAGCACGCCGAGCTGCGTCGCCAGACGGTGATCGAATACGCGCCCGACAGCCAGCAGGCGCAAGAGTACCGCCAGCTCGCGGAGAAGATCCACAACAACTCCGGCAAGGGCACCATCCCGACGCCGATCACCATGGAAGAGCTCGAAGAGATGCTGATGGAGTTCGGCATCATGAAGACGGAAGAGCAGGCGCTCGCCGAACTGCAGGCCAAGGAAGCGGCCGCCGCAGCCCGCGCCGCCGCGCAATAACCGAACAGCCGGCCCCGGCCCTTGAACCCGGCGGCCGGCTTCTTCTCCCCGCACAAGGAGAGCGCCATGAGCCTCGATGCCGATAACGAAGACGCCAAGATGGAAGCGCTGATTGCTGAAGTCTTGACCGCCTATCCCGAGAAATTCGCCAAGCGCCGCAAGAAGCATTTGAGCGTCGCCAAGCCGGTCGCCGAAGCCGCCGAGACCGAGAACGCGCTGACCGAGTGCGACGTCAAGTCGAACATCAAGTCGGTGCCCGGCGTGATGACGGTGCGCGGCTGCGCCTACGCCGGCTCGAAGGGCGTCGTCTGGGGTCCCATCAAGGACATGGTGCACATCAGCCATGGGCCCGTCGGCTGCGGGCAATATTCCTGGTCGCAGCGGCGCAACTACTACATCGGCAAAACCGGCATCGACACCTTCGTCACCATGCAGTTCACCTCCGATTTCCAGGAGCGGGACATCGTGTTCGGCGGCGACAAGAAGCTCGAAAAAATCATCACCGAGATCGACAAGCTCTTCCCACTCGCGAACGGCGTCACCATCCAGTCGGAATGCCCGATCGGCCTGATCGGCGACGACATCGAGGCGGTCGCCAAGAAGAAGGCCAAGGAAATCGGCAAGACGGTCGTCCCGGTCCGCTGCGAAGGGTTCCGCGGCGTCTCGCAGTCGCTCGGCCACCACATCGCCAACGACTCGATCCGCGACTGGGTGTTCGACAAGAAGGACACCGAGTGGGAAGCCGGCCCCTATGACGTCAACGTCATCGGCGACTACAACATCGGCGGCGACGCCTGGGCCTCGCGCATCCTGCTCGAGGAAATGGGCCTGCGCGTGGTCGGCAACTGGTCGGGCGACGCGACCCTCGCCGAAGTCGAGCGCGCGCCCAAGGCCAAGCTCAACCTCATCCATTGCTACCGGTCGATGAACTACATCTGCCGGCACATGGAGGAGAAGTACGGCGTCGCCTGGATGGAGTACAACTTCTTCGGGCCGTCGCAGATCGAATTGAGCATGCGCAAGATCGCCAAGCACTTCGGCCCCGAGATCGAGGCCAAGACCGAGGCGGTGATCGCCAAATACCGCCCGATGGTCGACGCGGTGATCGCCAAGTACCGGCCGCGGCTCGAGGGCAAGACGGTCATGCTCTATGTCGGCGGCCTGCGTCCCCGCCACGTGATCACGGCTTACGAGGATCTCGGCATGGAGATCGTCGGAACGGGCTACGAATTCGGCCACGGCGACGATTATCAGCGCACCGGCCACTACGTGAAGAAGGGCACGCTGATCTATGACGACGTGACCGGCTACGAGCTCGAGAAGTTTGTCGAGAAGATCCGTCCGGACCTGGTCGGCTCGGGCATCAAGGAGAAGTACCCGGTGCAGAAGATGGGCATCCCGTTCCGCCAGATGCACTCGTGGGACTATTCCGGCCCCTATCACGGCTACGACGGCTTTGCGATCTTCGCGCGCGACATGGACCTGGCGATCAACAACCCGGTCTGGGACCTGTTCGACGCCCCCTGGCTGAAGCCCGAGGAGCTGGCGATCGCCGCCGAGTGATCTGACCCTCCGGCGCGCGAGACAAGCGCGCCGGACCGAACCCAACCCGGAATGATTCCCGACCGGCGCCGCCGTATGGCGCGGCCCGGCAACAGAGGAATATTGCAATGCCACAGTCAGCAGAGAAGGTGCTCGATCACGCGCCACTGTTCCGCGAGCCGGAATACCAGGAGATGTTCGCGCGCAAGAAGGCGATGTTCGAATGCGGCGTCCCCGACGCCAAGGTCGCCGAACAGTCGGATTTCACCAAGACCTGGGACTACCGCGAGCAGAACCTCGCCCGCGAGGCGCTGGTCGTCAATCCGGCCAAGGCCTGCCAGCCGCTGGGCGCCGTGTTCGCCTCCGCCGGCTTTGAGAAGACGATGAGCTTCGTGCACGGTTCGCAGGGCTGCGTCGCCTATTATCGCTCGCATCTGTCGCGCCATTTCAAGGAGCCGTGCAGCGCGGTCTCCTCGTCGATGACGGAAGACGCCGCGGTGTTCGGCGGCCTCAACAACATGGTCGACGGCCTCGCCAACACCTACGCGCTCTACGCCCCGAAGATGATCGCGGTGTCGACCACCTGCATGGCGGAGGTCATCGGCGACGACCTGCATTCCTTCATCCAAACAGCGAAGGACAAGGGGTCTGTGCCGAAGGAGTTCGACGTCCCCTTCGCTCATACGCCGGCCTTCGTCGGCAGCCATGTCGATGGCTATGACGTGGCGATCAAAGGCATTCTGGAAAATTTCTGGAAGGGCGCCGAGCGCACGCCGAACGGCAAGATCAACATCGTTCCGGGGTTTGACGGCTTCTGCGTCGGCAACAATCGCGAGCTGAAGCGCCTGCTCGACGCGATGGGCGTCGAGTACACGATCCTCTCCGACGCCTCCGACCAGTTCGACACGCCCTCCGACGGCGAGTTCCGCATGTATGACGGCGGCACGAAGATCGACGACGTCAAGACGGCGCTCAACGCCAAGGCGACCGTCTCGCTGCAGCACTGGAACACCCGCAAGACGCTCGACTACGCCGCAGAGGTCGGCCAGGAGACGGCGTCGTTCCACTACCCGATGGGCGTGCGCGCGACCGACGAATTGCTGATGAAAATCTCGGCGTTGTCGGGCAAGGCGATTCCCGAATCGATCCGCCTCGAGCGCGGCCGCCTGATCGATGCGATGGCCGATAGCCAGGCGCATCTGCACGGCAAGAAATACGCGATCTACGGCGATCCGGATTTTGTCACGGCGATGGCCCGCTTCGTCATGGAGACCGGCGGCGAGCCGATCCACTGCCTCGCCACCAATGGCTCAAAGCACTGGGAGGAGGAGCTCCGTCCGATCCTCGACGCCTCGCCGTTCGGCAAGGACGCGAAGATCTGGGCCGGCAAGGACCTGTGGCACCTGCGCTCGCTCCTGTTCACCGAGCCGGTCGACATGCTGATCGGCAGTTCCTACGGCAAGTATCTGGAGCGCGACACCGGCACGCCGCTGCTGCGCCTGACCTTCCCGATCTTCGATCGCCATCATCACCACCGCTTCCCGCTGTGGGGCTATCAGGGCGGCCTGCGCGTCCTGACGGCGATCCTCGACAAGGTGTTCGACAAGCTCGACGCCGACACCATCATCCCCGGCAAGACGGACTACTCGTACGACTTGACCCGATAACCCGCACGGGCGCCGCCTGTAGCCGCGATCCATAGCCCGTCGAACGACGGGCGTCCTCTCGGACACCCTATGGATCGCGGCGGACGCGCTCCATAGGCCCGTCGTAAGACGGGCGTCCTTCCGGACACCCTATGGAGCGCGTCTACAGGCCCGGCGCCGGGCAACTTCTCGAGGGCGCCCCATGTCGAGCCAAGCCCGCGTCCAGGCCCTTTTTCAAGAGCCGGCCTGCGACAAGAACCAGGCCAAGGACGCCGACGCGCGCAAGAAGGGCTGCTCGAAACCGCTGACTCCGGGCGCGGCGGCGGGCGGCTGCGCCTTCGACGGCGCCAAGATCGTGCTTCAGCCGGTGACCGACGTGGCGCACCTCATTCACGGGCCGCTCGCCTGCGAAGGCAATTCCTGGGACAACCGCGGCGCGGCGTCGTCCGGGCCCGGCCTCTGGCGCATGAGCTTCACCACCGACCTCACCGAACTCGACGTCGTGATGGGGCAAGGCGAGAAGAAGCTCTTCAAGGCCATCCGCGAGATCATCGAACAGCATAGCCCCCCCGCCGTCTTCGTCTATTCGACCTGCGTCACCGCGCTGATCGGCGACGATCTCGACGCCGTGTGTTTCCGCGCCTCGGAGCGCTTCGGCACGCCGGTCGTGCCGGTTCATGCGCCGGGCTTCGTCGGCTCGAAGAACCTCGGCAACAAGCTTGCGGGCGAGGCCCTGCTCGACCACGTGATCGGCTCGCACGAGCCGGACGACGTCGGCCCGATGGACGTCAATATCCTCGGCGAGTTCAACCTTTCCGGCGAGTTCTGGATGGTGAAGCCGCTGCTTGAGAAACTTGGCATGCGGGTGCGCGCCTGCATACCCGGCGACGCGCGCTATCTCGACATCGCCGGCGCCCATACGGCGCGCGCGAACATGATGGTCTGCTCGACCGCGCTCATCAATCTCGCCCGCAAGATGGAAGAGAACTGGGGCATCCCGTATTTCGAGGGCTCGTTCTACGGCGTTTCCGATACCTCCGACGCGCTCCGCCAACTCGCCCGTCTGCTTGTCCAGGAGGGCGCCGACAAGAGCCTGATCGGCCGCACGGAAATTCTGATCGCCGAAGAGGAGGGGCGCGCCTGGACGCGGCTCGAAACTTACCGCGATCGGCTTTCGGGCAAGCGCGTGCTGCTCAACACCGGCGGCGTCAAGTCCTGGTCGGTCGTCGCGGCGCTGCAGGAGATCGGCATCGAAATCGTCGGGACCTCGACCAAGAAATCGACCGACGAGGACAAGGAGCGCATCAAGGCGCTCTTGAAGGACGAGAAGCACGCCTTCGACGCCATGGCGCCGCGCGACCTTTACGCGATGCTGGCCGCCGGCAAGGCCGACATCATGCTGTCGGGCGGGCGGACCCAGTTCATCGCGCTGAAGGCCAAGACGCCCTGGCTCGACATCAACCAGGAGCGCCATCACCCCTATGCCGGCTACGACGGCATGGTGGAGCTGGTGCGCCAGATCGACCTCGCCATCCACAATCCCGTCTGGGCGGACGTGCGCGCGCCTGCGCCATGGGATCTGCCCACCACGGCCAGGGTCGACGGCTTCGATGGCAGCGCCGAGTTCGTCGCCGCAACCCGCAAGAAGTTCGCCGCGACCACCGCCGACGACATGGGCGAATGCTGAGATGCGCGCGATGAAAGCGATGCGCATCACAGCGAAAGCCGCGGCAGCGAGGCGCCTCTCTTCCCCCCTTGTGGGGGAGGATCAAGGAGGGGGGTCGCGCCGCACCTTTTTCGGTGGGCGCGTGAGCTTCAGCGCCCTTCGCGGAAGAGATTCTCGTGTAGCCCGCCCGCTGTCCGCGGTTAGCGCGACCCCCCACCCCAACCCGCCCCCACAAGGGGGGCGGGAGCGCATCGGCGCTCTGCGGCTTGCATGCAGCGCCAGGAGGACCTGATGGCGAAGATCGTTCCCGTCTCCAAGGCCGCCAGCGTCAATCCGCTGAAGTCCTCGCAGCCGCTCGGCGCGGCCTTCGCCTATCTCGGCGTCGACGGCGCCGTGCCGCTGTTTCACGGCTCGCAAGGGTGCACGTCCTTCGCGCTGGTCCTGTTCGTCCGCCACTTCAAGGAGACGATCCCGCTCCAGACCACGGCGATGGACGAGGTCGCGACCATCCTCGGCGGCGCCGACCACCTCGAGGAGGCGATCCTCAATCTGAAGGCCCGCGCCAAGCCGAAGCTGATCGGCATCGCCACCACGGCGCTCGTCGAGACGCGCGGCGAGGACTTTGGCGGAGAGCTCGCCGCCATCAAGCAGCGCCGGGTCGCGGAACTCGACGGGACGGAACTCGCGCTCGCCCAGACGCCCGATTTCGACGGCGCGATCGAGGAGGGCTGGTCGAAGGCGGTCGTCGCGATGATCGAGTCGATCGCCCGTCGGGAGGTTCGAGGTCGCCGCAATGCGCGGCGGGTCAATATTTTGCCGGGCTCTCATCTCACCGTCGCCGACGTCGAGCACATCCGTTCGATGGTCGAGGCTTTCGGCCTCGAGCCGGTCATCTTCCCCGACATTTCCGGCGCGCTCGACGGGACGGTGCCGGCGAGCTGGGTTCCCACGACCTATGGCGGGACGTCCATCGACGACATCCGCTCGCTCGGCGACGCCGCTCTCACCATCGCAATCGGCGAGCAGATGCGCGCGCCGGCCCAGCGCATCGAGGAGCTGACCGGCGTCGAATACGCGCTCTTCCGACAGCTCTATGGCCTCAAGGCGGTCGACCGCTTCGTCTCCCTCATGACCGAGGTCTCGGGCCGGTCCGCGCCCGCGTCGATCCGCCGTCGCCGGGCGCAATTGCAGGACGCGCTGCTCGACGGCCATTTCCATTACTCGGGCAAGAGGATCGCCATCGCCGCCGAGCCCGACCTGCTCTATGGGCTTGCGACCTTCTTCGTCGGCATGGGCGCCGAGATCCAGGCGGCGGTCACGACGACCGGCCACTCCAAAATTCTCGAGCATGCGCCCTGCGACAGGGTGAAGGTCGGCGACCTCGGCGACTTCGAGGCGACGGCGGAGGACGCGGACCTGTTGGTCACCCACAGCCATGGTCGACAGGCGTCCGAGCGGCTCGGCATTCCGCTGATGCGGGTCGGATTCCCGATCTTCGACCGGCTCGGCAGCCAGCATAAGCTGCGCGTCGGCTATGAGGGCGCGCGCAACCTCATCTTCGAAGCCGCCAACATCTTCGAGGGCGCTCGCCATGAGGTGACGCCTGATTCCCTGAACCCGTTCCTTAACCGGGAGAAAACCCATGGCCGCGTTGCGGCGTCTGCAACTCGTGAACACTGACGACGAAGCCCCGACCCGGCGGCCGCCGGCGGCCGGGGTCGTGCGTGTCGCCATCGCCACGCGCGACATGAAGGGCCTCAACGCGCATTTCGGCTCGGCGCCGAAATTCGCGATCTATGACGTGACCAAGGAAAGCTGGGATTTCGTCGAGGCGGTCGGCTTCGGCGGCACGTCTGACGAAACCGGCTCGCACAAGACCGACGGCGACGACCGCATCGGGCCAAAGGTCGACGCGCTCGCAGGCTGCCATCTCCTGTTCTGTCTCGCGATCGGCGGGCCGGCCGCGGCCAAGGTCGTCTCGGCCCACATCCATCCGATCAAGACGCCCCAGGCCGCGCCGATTTCCGAGGTGCTGGAGCGCACCCGCGCGATGCTCGCCGGCTCTCCGCCGCCGTGGCTGCGCAAGGTTCTCATGAACGCCGGCGTCGGCCCGGCGAAGCCCGATTTCGAAGAGGATTGATCCCGATGACTGACACGATCGCCAAGCCGACGGGCCTCGACTCGCCCTTCGTCAAGACCCTCGTCAGCGTGTGGCGCGCCGAGGACACCTATGGGGTGTGGGAGAAGCTGCCCGACTCCAAGGTGCTCGCCGAGTTCATCGTCACCAAGGAGCAGCGGCGCGAGATCCCGATCATTGGCGATCCCGATCCCGACGTGATGAACAGGGTCGAGAAGTTTTATGTCGCGGTCGGGCTCGACATCGAGCGCGCCACCGGCCGCATGGCCTCGCCGATGATGAAAATGTCCCACGAAGGTTTCGGCCGCGTGATCCTGACCGTCGGACGTCTGGTGGTCATCTCCAAGTCGCTGCGCGACGTGCATCGCTTCGGCTTCGACAGTTTCGAAAAGCTGGCCGAGGCCGGCGAGAAGCTGGTCGAGGACGCAAAGACATGGATCGAGCTGTACCCGATGGTCGCGGACGTTTGACCGAATTCCGACAAAGAGGAGATCACGCCCATGTCCGACGCTGACGCCCTCAAGGCCGAGATCAGGAAGCTGTCCGCCAAGGCCACCAACGCCAAGATGAATTTGCACGACCTCAGCGAGGAGCTGCCGATCAACTGGACGTCGATCCCCGAAGTCGCCAAGGCGGCGCACGACGCCTATGCAGCGCTCGAAGCCGCTCGCAAGAAGCTCGCGGCCCTGGAGGCGGTGTGATGGCCTTCAAAACCCGCGACGGGTCCGACTGGACCCCCGTCTACCTCACCAAGATCAATGGCGACACGTGCATCGGCTGCGGCCGCTGCTACAAGGTCTGCTCGCGCGACGTCATGCACCTGCACGGCGTCGACGAGGACGGCGAAGTGCTGGGCAAGGTCACCGAGGATGACGACGACGATTTCGACGGCGAACTCAACCGCAAGATCATGGTCGTCGACAATTCCGGCGCCTGCATCGGCTGCGGCGCCTGCTCGCGCGTTTGCCCGAAGGACTGCCAGACCCATGTCGCGGCCGAACTGATCGATGCGTAGGGTTTGCGACAGGCGCCGATCTTGCAACTGTAGCCGCGATCGCTGATCGCGGCGGACACGGTCAGCGACCGCGTCTACATGCGGCGAACGCGGTCGCCGATCGCTGGCTTTGTAGGGCCGGGTCGTTGACCCGGCCAGCGCGCTCATCGAGCGCCTCTTCAGGGGCGGCGGAACGCGGTCAGCGACCGCGTGTAGAACCGGGAGCCGGAGCCATGTTCGACGAGCGTTACGCCGTCTTGCGCGCCGCCCAGACGCCGAAAGCCGGCGAGGACGCCGCTTTCGACGACCATCTGTTCGCTTGCTTCCTCGCAGTCGGGTTGACCGAAGAGGCGGCGGGGGTCGCGAGCCTCACCGACGCGCTCGGACTCTCGGGACATGCGCTCGCGCGGCTGATCGCCGCGCGCTTCCCGCTCGGCGCGCTGCCGTTTCCGTTGTGGCGGGAGGGCCAGCCGGTCCTCGAGGACGAGGAGGCGCTGCTGCGCGAGCTGCTCCAGAGCCATCGCGTCCGCGACGACGAAAGCGCCAACTGGCTGGTCGCCATCCTCGCCCGCCGCTCGATGCGCGACGACCACCTGTGGCAGGACCTCGGCCTCTTTAGCCGCGCCGAGCTCGGGCGGCTGCTGGCGCGCCATTTTCCGGTCTTGCACGCCGGCAACGTCAACAATATGCGCTGGAAGAAATACTTCTACCGACGCATCTGCGATCTCGAGGGCTTCAGCCTCTGCTCGGCGCCGCATTGCTCGGTCTGCAAGGACTTCGCATCGTGCTTCGGCGACGAAGACGGCATGAGCCGCCTCGCCCAATTGAGCCGGGAGCTGAGCGCGGCCTGAGGCGGCCCAGCGAGACGAGGCCGGGCCCGTCTGGGGAGCAACGCCTCTCCGGATCGCCGACTATCCGCTAAGTCATTGAATTGCGCGACAGCCGGCCGTCCGAGAATCCGAGAGAATGGCGCGTAAGCCATTGATCTAGCTAACGACAGCGTCTCGAAAATCGCGGCCGCGGTCGGCCCGGCAAGGAGGGCGCGACCGCCGAACCCGCCCGGTCCGCCCTTGTCGGAAAGCGCCAGCGACAAAATATCGGCCAAGTTGGGCGATTGTCGCATTTGCGACAGCCCAGTCCGCCGCGAAAAGCAGCATGAAACCAGCGCCTTAGCTCTGTGGCACGCAGCATGCTTGGTAGCATTCCGTCAGCAGACAAACGGAGAGCCCCCATGATCCAACTGACCGACAGCGCCGTCGCCGCGATCAAGACCGCGATCTCGCGCGCGTCCGAGAACGCCGCGCCGGGCCTCCAGACCGCCGAGGGTCTCAGGATCATGGTCCAGACCGGCGGCTGCGCCGGCTTCAAATACATGATGGGGCTCGAAGCCCAGACCCGCGACGGCGACCACTTGGTCCATCAGGACGGCGTCACCCTGTTCATCGACAGCGAGTCCCAGCCCCATCTCGCCGGCATGACGGTCGACTTCGTCACCGGGCTCGAAAGCTCGGGCTTCGTGTTCGAAAACCCGAACGCCTCGTCCAAGTGCTCCTGCGGCAAGTCCTTCTCCTGACGCCTGACATTCCCGGAGGCGAACCATGTTTGACGCTGCGCTGAGCGATACGCCGTTTCCGGACGACGAACCCGCCGCTCCTCGCCCCGGGCGCGTTCGCCTTCTCGACCTGCAGCGCCGCCCCGCGGTGACGAGGGCGCCGCAGCCGGCGGGACCCGCCTGCGCGCCGCGCCCGGCGCGCGACCTCGACAAGCCCGAGCATATCGCGGCGATCGAGGCCACCCTCGCCGAGCTGCGCCCGCGCCTTCAGGCCGACGGCGGCGACTGCCAGTTTGTCGGGGTCGTGGGCGACCTGGTCCGCGTGCGGATGACCGGCGCCTGCGTCGGATGCCAGCTCGCCTCGATGACGGTGCTCGGCGTGCGTATGAAGCTGATCGAGAGGCTAGGGTTCCCGGTCAAGGTCGTGCCGGTCTGAGAGGTGGAGCGATGAGGCCGGTCTATCTTGACAACAACGCGACGACGCGAGTCGCTCCAGAAGTCGTCGCGGCGATGCTGCCGTATCTGACCGAGCACTTCGGCAATCCTTCGTCGCTGCACGCCTACGGGTCGGCGAGCCGGCGGGCGATCAGGACCGCCCGCGAACAGGCCGCCGCCCTCGTCGGAGCGGCCTTCGCCGACGAGATCCTGTTCTCCTCCGGCGGGACCGAGAGCGACAACACGGCGATACGCGCCGCCCTGGCCGCGAGCCCGGACCGCAACGAAGTCGTCGTCTCCGCCGTCGAGCATCCGGCCGTGCTGGCGCTCGTCAAGGAGCTCGAGGCGGAAGGCCGGATCAAGGCTCACATCATCCCTGTCCTGACCTGCGGCTGTCTCGACCGCGAACGCTTTCGGGCCGCCCTGTCGTCGCGCGTCGCGCTCGTCACGGTGATGTGGGCCAACAACGAAACGGGCGTGATCTTCCCCGTCGAGGCTCTCGCCGAGGAAGCGAAGGCGGTCGGCGCGGTCTTCCATACCGACGCGGTTCAGGTGGCGGGACGCGCGCCGATCAATCTCAAGCGCAGCGCGATCGATCTCCTGTCGCTCTCCGCTCATAAGCTGCACGGGCCCAAGGGCGTTGGAGCGCTTTACGTTCGGCGCGGTCTCAAGTTCGCCCCCATGATTCACGGCGGTCGTCAGGAACGCGCGCGCCGCGGCGGCACCGAGAATGTCCCCGGGATCGTCGGTTTTGGCCAGGCGGCCGAGATCGCCGTCCCACGCTTGCGGGGCGACGCCGCCCGCATGCGCGCGCTGCGCGACCGGCTCGAAAGCGACCTTGTTGGGCGCATCCGCGACGTCGTTGTAGTCGGGGTGAAGGCGCAGCGTCTGCCGAACACCAGCGCGATCGCCTGCGCCGGCGCGGAAGCCGAGGCGGTCGCGACGATGCTGGCGCGCGACGGCGTCGCGGTTTCGACCGGCGCCGCCTGCTCGGGCGGATCGCATGCGCCCTCGCATGTGCTCAAGGCCATGAACGCGCCGATCGCGACGGAACTGGGCGCGGTCCGCTTCTCGCTTTCGCGCGAAACCGACGACGACGACATCGACCGCGCCTTGACCGCGATCGGCGAGATCGTCGGACGGTTGCGGGAAGGCGCCCCGGCCGCGTCGCGCCCCAACGCCGCGCAACGAGGCGAGGCGGTCTATGCGTGACGTCAACGAGTCTCGTCCGTCGCGAGCCGTCTGGCTCAACGACACGACGCTGCGCGACGGCGAGCAAACGCCCGGCGTCGCCTTTACCTTGGACGAAAAGGTCGCGATCGCCGAGGCGCTCGCGAAAGCTGGCGTTCCCGAGATCGAAGCCGGCATCCCGGCGATGGGGCCGGAGGAGATCGAGACGCTACGCGCCATCGAGGCGCGCGACCTGGGAGTTCGCGTGCTGGCCTGGTGTCGGATGGGCAAGGCCGATATCGACGCCGCCCGTCAGGCGGGCGTCGGCGCCGTCAACCTGTCGATCCCGGCTTCCGACCGGCTCCTCAGCGTCAAGCTCGGTCTCGACAGGGCCGAGGCGCTCGAGCGCGTCCGGCGCTACGTTCCCTTGGCGCTCGACGCCGGTTTCGAAGTCGCGGTCGGAGCGGAAGACGCGTCGCGCGCGGACCCCGACCATCTGATGCGGCTCGCCGAGACGGCCGCCGAGGCGGGGGCCTTCCGCCTGCGGCTTGCCGACACGGTCGGCCTGCTCGATCCGTTCCGCACGCACGATCTCGTGGCGCCGATTGTCCGTGCGACCGATCTTGCGGTCGAGTTTCATGGCCACGACGACTACGGCATGGCGACGGCCAACACGCTCGCGGCAATCCGGGCGGGAGCGACCCACGCCTCCGTGACCGTCGTTGGTCTGGGCGAGCGCGCCGGCAACGCGTGTCTGGCGGAAGTCGCCGCGGCGCTGGAAGGCCTGCATGGTGTCGCGACCGGGGTCGATCTCAAGCGCCTGCCGACTCTCGCGGAGCAGGTCGCGCGCGCCTCGGGGCGCGCGGTGCCTGTCGGAAAGGCGATCGTCGGCCGGGACGTATTCGCGCACGAATCCGGCATCCACGTCGCAGGACTGCTGGCCGATCCCGAGAGCTATCGCGGCGCCGACCCGTCGCTGTTCGGCCGTCGCGACCGCATCGTGATCGGCAAGCATTCCGGCGCGAAAGCCCTGACTTTCGCCCTCGCCGCGCGCGGCATCGAGCTCGCTCCGACCGTGACGATGCGGCTTGTTGATCTCGTCCGGCGCCAGGCGACACGCAACAAGCGCGCGCTATCGCTCGACGAAGTCGTACGCCTGCATGACGAGGCCCGCCTGACGCACGCCGTTCCGCCTGACATCCAAGGAAGGGGTTCCCATGTCCTGCTCTCTCGATAAGAAACCGATCGATCCGACCGACATCGCTAGGCGGCTGAAAGCCTCGTCGTCAGCCGAGGATTTTTTTGCGATGCTCGGCGTCCCGTATGACGAAGCCGTGTTGCGGGTCGCACGACTGCATATCTTGAAGCGGATGGGCGAATATCTCGCCGGCGACGATCTCGAGGGGCTTCCCGACGCAGTCGCCGCCGCGCGGGCTGCCGCAGTGCTTCAGCGCGCTTACTCCGATTTCGAGTTCCTCGTCGCCGCTGGCGCAGCGGGTCTTCAAGGTGCTCAAGGAGCACGACCCGGACCGTCCTGTTCCGCCGAAGACCGCGTTCGTCGGGCTCGACGAGATCGCCCCTCTTCCTCCGCGCTGAAATTCGCGGCTTCACTCGTCGTAGGATTTGAGGGCGGGCGGTGCGGTTTGCGCCGCCCGCTCTCGTTTCGCACGCGGCCGTTCGAGACTTGCGACCATGGGGTGTCGCGTTCGCGACAGCGCCGCGTAAGACGCTCCGATCGGCAAAGCTGGCACTCCAGGAAAAGCGAGGAAATGCAGGCCACTCCGAGCGTTGGCGCCATTGGCACGCCCTATGCGTAGAGCAATCCGAGCATCCTCGCGGAGGCGTTCATGCATTTCGTCGTCTGCATCAAACAGGTCCCGGACTCGGCCCAGATCCGCGTCCATCCGGTCACCAACACCATCATGCGTCAGGGCGTTCCGACGATCATCAACCCCTACGACCTTTTTTCGCTCGAGACCGCGATGCGATTGCGCGACCAGATCGGCGGCGAGGTGACCATCCTGACCATGGGGCCGCCCTCGGCGGAGGACGCGCTGCGCAAGGCGCTGACTTACGGGGCCGATCGGGGAGTGCTGCTTACCGACCGTTTCTTCGCCGGTTCGGACACGCTGGCCACCAGCTATGCGCTGGCGCAGGCCATCCGCAAAATCGGCGACGCGTGGGGGCTGCCCGACATCGTCTTCGCGGGCAAGCAGACCATCGACGGCGACACCGCGCAGGTCGGTCCCGGCGTCGCCCGGCGCCTCGGCCTCAATCAGCTGACCTACATTACCAAGGTCGCCCGAGTTGACGTCGACAAGCGAACGATCGAGCTCGAACGGCGCGCGGAGGGCGGAGCCCAAGTGCTCTCGTCCGCGCTGCCGTGCCTCATCACGATGCTCGAGGGCTCGGCCGAAATCCGCCGCGGCTCGTTTGCCGACGCGCTACGCGCCGCCCGCGCCGAGATCGTGACGTGGAGCGCGGCTGACGCCGGGATCACCGATCTCTTGAAGTGCGGCCTGCGCGGCTCGCCGACTGTCGTCAAGCGCGTATTCGCCCCGACCCCGCGGGCCGAGAAGGCCAGGCAGGTCGCAGTCAAGCCGAAGGCGCGCGAGACCGCCGACGCGCTCATCGAAGCCCTGTTCGAAGCCAAACCCGCGATGGCCGCCGAGCTCGAGCAGCTCGCCGCCGGGTTGTGAGGAGAGAAGCGATGTCCGACGCGCCGAAGCCCGCCGCCGCGCCCAGCCGCGCGGCGATGAAGAAGGAACTGCCGGAGCACTTCAAGGCCTACAAGCACGTGTGGGTGAACGTCGAGCTCGAGCGCGGTCACGTCCATCCGGTGTCGTGGGAGTTGATGGGCGAAGCGCGCAAACTCGCCGACAAGCTCGGCGTCGAGGTCGGCGCATTGGTCGTCGGCGCGCCTGACGCCGGCGCCCGCGAGGCGGCGGCGGAAGCCTTCGCCTACGGCGCCGATGTCGTCTATCTGGTCGAGAATCCGATCCTCGCCGAGTATCGCAACGAGTCCTATACGCGGACGCTGACCGAACTGGTCGATGTCTATAAGCCGGAGATCCTGCTTCTGGGCGCGACCAACCTGGGCCGCGATCTCGCCGGCTCCGTCGCCACCACACTCCTGACCGGGCTCACCGCCGACTGCACGGAGCTCGCCGTGGACGCCGACAAGTCGCTCGCGGCGACTCGACCGACGTTCGGGGGTTCGCTGCTCTGCACGATCTATACGCTGAACTTCCGCCCGCAGATGGCGACGGTGCGTCCGCGCGTCATGGCGATGCCCGATCGGCAGGAAGGCCGCGTCGGCCGCGTCGTCGAGCATGCGATCGACCTGACCGAAGACAGCATCGTCACCAAGGTCTTGAAGTTCCTGCCCGACCGTTCGTCGCAGAAGTCGAATCTGGCCTACGCCGATGTCGTCGTCGCTGGCGGTCTCGGTCTGCAGAGCGGCGAAAACCTGCAGCTCGTGCGAGCGCTCGCCGGGGTGCTCGGCGGAGAATGGGGCTGTTCGCGGCCCTGCGTCCAGAAGGGGTGGGCGCCGGCCGAACGGCAGATCGGCCAGACCGGCAAGACCATTCGGCCGAAGCTCTACATCGCGGCCGGCATTTCCGGCGCGATCCAGCATCGCGTCGGCGTCGAAGGCGCGGACGTCATCGTGGCGATCAACACCGATCCTCATGCGCCAATTCTCGACTTCGCGCACTACGCGGTGGCGACCGACGCGCTCCGTTTTCTGCCGGCGCTGACCGAAGCCTTCCGCGCCCGCATCTCTCCGCACGCCAAAGACCGGCTCGCCGGCTGAAGGAGGCCTGACATGGTCGAGAAATTCGATTGCATCGTCGTCGGCGCCGGCATGGCCGGCAATGCGGCGGCCTACACGCTGGCGAGGAAGGGGCTCAAGGTCCTCCAGCTCGAGCGCGGCGAATACTCCGGGTCGAAGAACGTCCAGGGCGCGATCATGTACGCCGACATGCTGGAGAAGATCATTCCGGACTTCCGCGACGACGCCCCGCTCGAGCGGCATCTGATCGAGCAGCGCTTCTGGATGATGAACGAACACTCGCACACGGGCATGCACTATCGTTCCGAAGCCTTCAACGAAGACCGGCCGAACCGTTACACCATCATTCGATCCCAGTTCGATAAGTGGTTCTCGCGCAAGGTTCGGCAGGCGGGCGCCGTCCTGCTCACCGAGACGACCGCGCTCGAACTGATCTTCGACCCTTACGGCGCCTGCATCGGGGTTCGCACCGACCGCGAAGGCGGGGTCGTTCATGCCGACGTCGTCCTGCTCGCCGAAGGCGTGAACGGACTCCTTGGCACCCGCGCGGGCCTGAGGCCGCCGCCAAAGCCCGAGACGGTCGCGCTCGCCGTCAAGGAAATGCATTTCCTGCCGCAGGAAACCATCGAGCAGCGGTTCAACGTCAAGGGCGACGAGGGCGTCGTGATCGAGGCGGTGGGGACGATTTCCAATGGGATGACCGGCATGGGCTTTGTCTACACCAACAAGGAATGCCTGTCGGTCGGCATCGGGTGCCTCGTCTCCGACTTCGCTAAGGCCGGCGAGACGCCCTATGGCCTGCTCGAGAAATTCAAGGCGCATCCGTCCGTGGCGCCTTTGCTCGAAGGCTCCGAAGTCAAGGAATACTCTGCGCACCTGATCCCCGAAGGTGGTTTCAAGGCGGTGCCGCAGCTTTGCGGCGACGGTTGGGTGGTGGTGGGCGATGCGGCGCAACTCAACAACGCGGTCCATCGCGAAGGCTCGAACCTCGCCATGACATCGGGGCGGATGGCCGCCGAGGCGATCTTCCAGGTCAAGAGCTGCAAGGAGAAGATGACCAAGGCCAACCTCAAGCGCTACCCGGATGCGATGGAGGCCTCGTTCGTGATGAAGGATCTGCGCAAGCTCAAGGACATGCCAGCGCTCCTGCACACCAACTCGCGCAACTTCTTCCTCACCTATCCCGAGCTCGTCTCGCGCGCGATGGAGAACTATCTCCGCGTCGATGGAACGTCGAAACGCGAGAAGGAGTTGGCGACGATCGCAGCTTTCCGCAAGACGCGCGGCCTCGGCGGTCTGGTCACTGACGCCTTCAGGCTCGCCCGCGCCTGGCGCTGAACTTTTTTGATGAGGAGACTCGATATGAGCGTGATGACGAATGTCCGGGTCGAAGAGAAGCTCTACCAGAACCGCTACGTGGTCGACGCCGGGCGCGGTCACATCAAGGTGGCGCCACACGACAAGCCGTCCGCCAATCTGCTGGCGATGATCACGCTGTGTCCCGCCAACTGCTACGCGCTCAACGAGAATGGCAAGGTCGAGGTCACCACCGACGGCTGCTTCGAATGCGGCACCTGTCGGGTGCTGTGCGAACCGTCGGGCGATCTCGAGTGGAACTATCCGCGCGGCGGCTACGGCGTCCTGTTCAAGTTCGGCTGACAAACGTCGCCAAGATCGGGGGGACGGCAAGGCCTGAATCGCCGGACGCGAATCAAGTTCGGCGCGCCCGGCTGGGGAGGGAATGTCGCTTCCCTTCGTTTTGCTTGATGCGCGCCGCTAGCCGGCCCCTTGCCCTCGTCCTGACCCCCGGATCCATGTCCGGGCGTCAGGACGAAGGTCTTCTCGTGGCGGCCCGGTTTCGGAAGTCGCCTCAGGCCGCCTCTCCCTACCTGTCCACGGGCAGCGGTCGGCCTGCCTTGTGCGCCTCGATCCATTTTTCGAGCTCGGCGACGTGTTCGCTTTCCTCCTCGACGAACAGCTTCGCCAGGGCTCTGATCTCGGGATCGTCGGTCGCATCGTAGACCGCCTGATAGTAGCGAAGTCCCGCAGCCTCGGCTGTGATGGCGATTTCGAGCGCCTGATCCCGCCCGATCAGCGGGTCGGCCGCCCAGATGGCCGCGGTTTCAGGGCTCTCGAGATCCGGCCATTCGAAGTCGTTCGGCTTCAGTCTGGGGATGTCGCGGTAGCCCGAGCGGGCCTGAGCTTCTGCGAGATGCATCCTCGAAAAGTCGGAGAGCCGCCGAAACAGCTTGCCGGCTTCGACATTTCCGCAGGACTTCATGGCGTCGGCCAGCTGGCCGAAGCGGTCCGCCGCGTCTTTCTCAAGCCTCGCCGCATAGGCGAGAAACTCCTCGACCGATTCCAACATGTGTATCTTGCTCCTATCGGGTGTTTTGTCGGCCGGAGAAGCGGGACGCGCTCGCGCGCCCGCCTTCGGTGCGCTCAGGAGGTTGCGTCCGCCGCAGTCTGCTTGACCGCCCATTCGTCGCGCGTGATCCAGGCCTCGATGACTCGGATGCGGTCCGCCTGGGCCTTGACGAGCGCTTTGGCCGTCATGGCGACATCGGCGGACTTCGTCGTTGCTTCCCCAGCGCAATAGAATTCGTAAGCTCTCTTTTCGCCCTGCAGCGCCGCTCTCAGTGCGTCCATGCGTGAGAGCGACGCGTCGCCGGCCCACAAGGCCGTGCTGTCGGGCGTCGCGTGGGTCGGCCAGGCATAGTCGGCGGGAACTTCCTTGGCGGCGCTGATTGGCCCTGCCTTGGCCGTCGCCTCGGCCGCTCCATGCCGGGACTGGGCGGCAAGCTGCCGGAAGAGCACAGCGACGTCCGAATTGCCGCTCGCTTCCGTCGCCTTGGCGAGATCGTCGAGGTGAGCCGCCGAGTCGTCTTCGACAATCGCCACATAGCCGAGGAGATCCTCGATCGTGGCGATCTCGGTGCCGCCCTTGAAGCGGCGGGCGGCGTGCGTCACGTACGGCGCGACGGTCGGCATCGTCTGGTCGCCCTCGAACGACGCGACGATGTCTTCATTGCGCACGAAACACTGGCAGGCCAGGCGATGCCTGGGCGGCATGTCGTTGACCTCGGCGTCGACGATCTCCTTCTTGGTAATCTTGCCAAGCTGCTTGAGCATCTCCTTTTCTTTTTCGGTCAGGGCGATGGCGTATCTCGCGTGCGGGTCGAGATGCTTGACCTCGATGAGGCACGAGCCACATTCGCCATCCTGACAGTCGAAAGGGATCGGAATCTTGTTGGCTTTCGCGATCGCCAGGATGGTGCCTCGATCGCCTGCGACGGCATAGACAGTGACGTCCCTGGCCATCGCAGGGGACGAAAACGTGACATTGGCCATGATGCTCCTCCGAGCCGGACGCTCGGCGCCGGCGTTCACGAGCTTTGGCGAGCAAAATGCGCGCCAAGAAAAAACCTAGCGATACAATCGCTTAGCGGTGTGATTAGGTCGATGTTTTGGTCGCAAAGGATACATTTCGGGTGAAGGCCGACACATGATTGTCGAACGGGAACGGTCTGGTGGTGTCGTCTCAAAAGGACCCAGGGTTAGAATAGGCAGACCACGCCGGATGCGAGTCGAGGAAAGGCGCGAATTGTCCACGAAACGCAAGGCGCGCCAGCTGTCGTCGCCGAGCCACGCGCCGAAGTCGGCGGGCGCGCCACCCTCAACGCGACGTCAGATGGCGGTTTTTCCCTTCGTCCCCCTTATCCGAAAGTCGGACCGAGCGCGATAGCTTACCGGTATAAGGCTTGCTAAGAATGTGATGCGCCCTTTTGTCGCGCTGGCTTCGGCGAACGCGAGAAAGGCGCAGCAGGGAAGGCGCGCGGCATTGCTCCGCGCCCCGTTCGGGGGAACGCTCGGTCAATCGAACCCTGCCAAGGCGGTCTGAATGAAAAAAATCCATTTCACGGCGGATACGCATTTCGGGCACATCCTCGCCCTGACCCAGCGCATGCGGCCGTTCGCGTCGCTCAGCGAAATGGACGATCTTCTTGTCTCGCGCTGGAACGAACGGGTGAAGCCGGACGATGAGGTCTACCACCTCGGCGACGTTGGCCATGACCACCACGACCGGCTTGGTGAGACACTAGACAAGCTCAACGGGCAAATTCACCTGATCCGCGGCAATAACGATCCGTGCGATCTCATGGAGGCGACAGGCCGCTTCGAGTCGATCGCGGAAATGCGGGAGATCGCGATCGGCGGCCAACGCATCTTCCTTTGTCACTATCCTTTGCGCGAGTGGCCGAACGCCTGGCGCGGCGCATGGCACCTCTATGGCCACGTGCATGGCAAGTTCGACGCCACGCCGCTCGGCTTGAGCCTCGACGTCGGGGTCGACAGCCACGGTTTCGGTCCGATCGACATGGAGACGGTCGCCGCCGAGATGCGCCGCCGAGTGCCGGGCGCCGCGGCGGCGTAACGCTTCCGTCTGCGGCCCGCGTCGATACCACGCGCACTCCCATCCCGGGGCCGGCTCGGCTTGGTCCACGTCCTCGACCACCGTCCGCCCGGGCGCCGGTCTCCGTCTGTCGATGGAGGCGACTCGCGCATGCGGACCTCCGACAGACGCTCGTGCTTTAGTCGGCCGCCAAACGACAGCCGCGAAGCGATCCGGCCGAAGGCAAACCGCTCTGAACGCCGTCCTCAGTTGCCGACGATGCTCGCCCGCGCCCTCTGCCACCAGCCTGTGCGACGGGGGCGGGGGGTTCGTCGACGGGCTCGGCCGGTTCGTGTTCTCCGGCTTCGCCGCTTTCGGCTGCGACCTCGCCGATCGCCGGAGCCGCTTCGGTCGGCGAAGGCGCCTGCCCGGCCGGCGCGCCTTCTTCGGCCTCGGCGGCCGTCGGCCTCGGCGCCGGGAAGTCCGCTTCGGCGCGCACCGGCGCAGTCAGCGCCTCCTCGACGTTCGGCTGGGTCGGCGGCGCGGACGGCTCCGACAGGGGCGCTGCGGGCTCGTTCGTCCAAGCGTGCTCGGGCGCCGGGGCGTCGACGAGCGCGGCCTCAAGCGCCCCCGACCGGTCGAGCGCGTTCGCCTCAGCCGAGTCCGGCGCTTCCGCGGGACCGGCGTGCGCGGCGGCGCCCTCGCCATAACCGTGCTCGCTCACCCGCGGGGGGAAGCGGTTGCGGCCTCCACGCGAGCGGCGCGACCGGCGTCCGCCGCGCTCGCCTTCGCCGGCGGGAACGCGACCTTCGAACGATTCGGTTTGCTCGACCGGAGACGCAAGGTCGCCGCCAATTTCTGCGACCACGGCGAGGCCGTCGTCGGCCGGTTGGGGCGCGTCCGGGGCGATGCTCTCACCCAAAGGCCGGTCGCTGCCGCGCCGCCGCCGACGTCGCCGGCGACGCCGGCCGCCTTCGCTCTCGTCCGCGGCACCGCCTTCGCGACCCTCGTGCGCGGGCGCCCGGTCTTCGCCCTCTTCGCCATCGTCCTCGATCGACGTCTTGACCTCGTCCTCGATCGGCTCCTCGAGCGGCGCCGGCTCGTCGACGATTGTGGCGAAATCGTCCTGCGCCAGCGCCTCGGGCTCGATGTCGCGGCGCGGGCCGGTCGCCGGCTCGCCGCGATCGATGGCGTGGTAGTTCGCGCCGGTCAACGTGTCGTCCGCCTCGATCGCGACCGCGACGCCGAAACGCCGTTCGAGATCGCGCAGGTTCGCCCGCTTCTGGTTGAGGATGTAGAGAGCAACGGCCGTGCGGGTGCGCACGACGATGTCGTGGGTAGCGCTCTTGAGCAGCGCGTCCTCAAGTACGCGCAGCACGTGCAGCGCGATCGACGAGGTCGAGCGGACAACGCCCGAACCCTGGCAATGGGCGCAGACGACCGTCGAGCCCTCCAGCACGCCGGTGCGGATGCGCTGGCGCGACATTTCCAGAAGTCCGAAGTGGGAAATGCGGCCGACCTGGATGCGGGCGCGATCGTTCTTCAGCGCGTCCTTGATGCGACGCTCGACGGCTCGGTTGTTGCGCTGCTCCTCCATGTCGATGAAATCGACGACGATGAGCCCGGCGAGGTCGCGCAGCCTGAGCTGCCGGGCGATCTCGTCGGCGGCCTCGAGGTTGGTCCTGAGCGCCGTGTCCTCGATATTGTGCTCCCGGGTCGAACGGCCCGAGTTGACGTCGATGGCGACCAGCGCCTCGGTCTGGTTGATGACGATGTAGCCGCCCGACTTCAGCGTCACCTGGTTGGAGAACATCGCATCGAGCTGCTGCTCCACGCCCGCCTTGGCGAATACCGGCTGCGTGTCGCGGTAGAGCTGCACCGCGTTGACATGGCTCGGCATCAGGAGGCGCATGAACTGGCGCGCCTCACGGTAACCCGTCTCGCCCGCCACCATGATCTCGTCGACCTCCTTGCTGTAGAGGTCGCGGATGGCGCGCTTGATCAGCGAACCCTCCTCATAGACGAGTGTCGGCGCGCTCGAGGCGAGTGTGGTCTCGCGCACCGTCTCCCACATCCTGAGCAGGTACTCGAAGTCGCGCTTGACCTCGGCCTTGGTGCGCGAGGCGCCGGCGGTGCGCAGGATCACCCCCATGCCCTCGGGCACGTCCAACTCCTCGGCGATGCCCTTGAGGCGGCTGCGGTCCTGGGCGTTGGTGATCTTGCGCGAGATGCCGCCGCCGCGCGCGGTGTTCGGCATCAGCACGCAATAGCGGCCGGCGAGCGACAGATAGGTGGTCAACGCCGCGCCCTTGTTGCCGCGCTCCTCCTTGACGACCTGGACCAGCAAGACTTGCCGGCGCTTGATTACTTCTTGAATCTTGTACTGGCGGCGCAGCCGCTGCGGCCGCCGCGGCACCTCTTCCCAGGCGTCGCCGCCAATCTGTTCGACCGGCTCGCCGTCGTCCTCAGACCGCTCCTTGCGGCTCGAGCGGACGCGCTCCTCCGAACCGCCCTCGAGGGTGGTCACTTCGTGTTCGTGGTCGTCGTCGCGGCCCTTGTCGTCGGCATTGGTCGGCTCGCCGGCGCCCGCTTCGACTTCGCCCGCCTCCGCCACGGGCTGCAACGAAGCGCTCTCCGGCGCGATTTCGGCCCGGTAGGCCTCCTCCACGACGGGCGGGGCAACGTCGCCGGCGCCGTCCGGGGACAATTCGTCCGCGACGAGTGCCTCCGAGTCGGCGACCGCCGTCTCTCCGCCGTGCGCCTCCCCGGCCAGGTCAGCCTCCGCCGACGGCTCGGTCCGCCGCTCCGCCTCGGCGGGATCGACGGCAACAGCGCCGCCGTTGTCCTCGACTTCGCCGACGAACGCCACGACGCCAGCGGCCCCCTCGTCCTCGTCGCCCGCCTCGACCGGGTCCTCCACGACCGAGGCGAACTCGGAAACGCTCTCGTCCTCGTTGTCGCTCGTGCGCGCGCCCGCCTCGTTCGCGCGCGGTCGGCGATGGCGGCGGCTGCGGCGCTCTCCGCGCGGCTCGTCATCCTCGTCGTGAGAGGTCTGCGCCTCTTCCTCGAGCAGCGCTTGCCGGTCGGCGACCGGGATTTGATAGTAGTCAGGATGGATTTCCGAAAAGGCGAGGAAGCCGTGCCGATTGCCGCCATAGTCGACGAAGGCCGCCTGGAGCGACGGCTCGACCCGCGTGACCTTCGCGAGGTAGATGTTGCCGCGCAGCGGCCGCTTGCTTGCGGATTCGAAGTCAAACTCCTCGACGCGGTTACCTCTTAGAACCACCACCCGGGTTTCTTCCGGGTGGGAGGCGTCGATAATCATTTTGTTGGCCATGGAATGCTCTCTTGCGCACGGCGCCGCGGGCCGCGGAGGATCGCGGCCGCTGGGCGCCGTCGGGCGCAGCGTTGGAGTTGGAGATTGGACGGGATCGGGAAGCTGATACGGCCATCGCGGCCGGTCGCCGCAGGCGCGAGACGACGATTCCGCAGGCCCGCGCCGCCTTCATGAGGTCGTCGTGGATCTGCGGTTGTGACATCGTCAGCGGCAAACCAAGGCCTTATCCGGCTGTTCAGCCTAAGGAACGACGCGTTAGTCGCGCCGATGTCACGAAACGGGCCGTGCCGTCGCCAAACTTCCGGCCGAAGGCGACTTGGCTTTCGTCGACGCTCCTCTCGCCGGCAAGACTTTCTCGCCGAAGCGCGCTGAAAGTGACGGCAAACCAAGCGTTCGCCACGGCGTCATCTCAGCGAGGGCCACAGCCCGTCATACGACGGTCCTGCATGCGCCCACATCAACCTCAAGCGGGCGGCCTCGCGGATTCAGTCCGAATTCGTAACGCCCTCTAAATAGGGGGCGCGGGTTCGCTTGGCAAGTTCTTTCGATGTCGGTCGACGAAAGGGCGCGGGAGACGCAAACGGCCGCAAGAAAGCCCGGAAGGTTCACGTATCGGAAACTTTTCTTCGCGCTCAATCCGCGACGGGCGCTGTCGCAGACGGTTTGCGTCTTGCGCGGGAATGGCGCTATGGACCGTGGGGTCGGACGGGCAGGAGAGCGCATGGGGCCGGCAAGAACTCTTCGCCGCAGCGTTCCTGGCGGCGCTGGCTGCCGCGTCGCTGGCGGCGCGCGCGGGAGACGAGGTCTCGCGGCCGGTTGCGGTCGGGGTCAAGCTCGCCCAGAACGCCAACCAAGCCGAGTTGACGTTCGACCTGTCGCGCCCGGTCGAGGCGCGGGCCCATACGCTCGCCTCGCCGGACCGCGTCGTCGTCGATCTTCCCGAGACGGCGTTCGAGGTCGATTCTGACGCCGGTCGGGCCGAGGCGGCCGGCGGCCCGCTCGTCAAGGCCTTCCGGTTCGGGCTGCTTGCGCCTGGCCGTTCACGAATCGTCATTGACCTCGCCCGCCGGGCCTGTCCAGCCGACGTCGCCCTGAAGCCGATCGCTGAGGGCGCCGAGGCCTCGCGGCTCACGATCGCGATCAAGCCCTGCGACGACGCCGCGTTCGCCGCGGCGGCCGCGCCGCCGGACTTCGCTGCGCCGGCGCCCGGTCCGGCGCCCGCCGCCGCCCTGCCGGTCATTGTGCTCGATCCGGGTCATGGCGGGATCGACAGCGGCGCCAGCGGTGTCGGCGGCGTCGTGGAAAAGACCATCGTCCTGGCCTTCTGCCTCGAACTGAGGCGCCAGCTCGAGGCGACCCGGCGGTACAAGGTGCTGATGACCCGCGAGAGCGACCAGTACGTCGATCTCGACAGCCGAGTAGCGTTCGCGCGCGACGCCAACGCTTCCCTTTTCCTGTCGATTCACGCCGACACGCTGACCGACGTCGGCGAGGTCAGCGGCTCGACGGTCTATACGGTGGCGGATCGCGCCTCCGACGCCGAGGCCGCCAAGAATCGCTGCGCGCGAGAACGCGGCCAGCCGGGCGCCGGGCAAGGCCGGGACGGCCGACGCCGATCCCGGGGTCTCCAACATCCTGTTCGACCTCAAGCGCCGAGAAACTCTTCTCTATTCCCATCTCTTTTCCCGCACGCTGGTCGACGACCTGCGCGGCGCGACCCGGCTCAACCACAACCCAGAGCGGTCGGCGGGCTTTGTCGTCCTGAAGGCGCCGGAGTTTCCATCGGTGCTGGTCGAACTCGGGTATCTCTCGAACCCCCAGGACGCCGCGGCGCTTCAGTCGGCCGAGTGGCGCGCCCGGACCGCCGCGGCCGTGACGAGGGCGGTCGACGCGTTTTTCGCCAATTCGGGCGCGACCGGGGAGGGTGCCTCCGCCGGACCCGGGGTGGCGCTGGACGCGGCCGGGGGCGCCGCGCCGTCGCGCTAGCGCCCGCGCCGCCTTCGCATTTCTTTGGCCAGCGGGCCGTTTGCGCCTTGCCCGCGGCTGCGCCATCATAGATTCGCCCAACTCGCGACGGATTGGGGGCCGGCTTGAATTCGGGGACATGAGGCGTTCGGCCGCGAGGGCGAAGGGCGTTCCCGCCGGCGAGGCGCCGCGGGCGGACCGGCGATTGTCCGTTCGTCCAGGGGCAGGCGCGCTCGGCGATGGGCGCTAGCGAAGGTTTTGTAGGTACGATGCGCGCGATACTTCGCCTCCTCGGCTTCATATTCGCCACCGGCGCGATCGTCTTCGTGGTCGCGGCGGCGGTGCTCGGCGCCGTCGTCTGGAAATACGAGCAGGATCTGCCCGACTTCAGCCAGCTCAAGAACTACGAGCCGCCGGTGATGACCCGCGTCCACGCCGCCGACGGCAGCCTCTTGGCGGAATATTCGCGCGAGCGCCGGCTTTATCTGCCGTCCTCCGCGATTCCCGATCTGGTCAAGGAAGCCTTCATCTCCGCCGAGGACAAGAACTTCTATTCGCATGGCGGTTTCGACCCCGAAGGGATCGTGCGCGCGGGCATCGTGTTCCTGGAGGGCTCGCGCCACGTCCAGGGCGCCTCGACCATCACCCAGCAGGTGGCGAAGAATTTCCTCTTGAGCTCGGATCGCACGTTCGACCGCAAGATTCGCGAAATCCTGCTCAGCGTCCGCATCGAGTCCGCCTATTCCAAGGAGAAAATCCTCGAGCTCTACCTCAACGAGATCTACCTCGGCCTGTCGAACTACGGCGTCGCAGCCGCGGCGCTGAACTATTTCGACAAGTCGGTGCACGAGCTTTCGATCGCGGAGGTCGCCTATCTCGCGGCGCTGCCCAAGGAGCCGAGCGCGCTCAATCCGTTCCGCAACCACGACCGGGCGGTGGAGCGGCGCAACTACGTCATCGGGCGCATGGCCGAGGACGGCTACATCACCGCCGATCAGGCGCGCGAGGCCCGCGCCGAGCCGCTCATCGTCAATCCGCGCGTGCTGACGCCCGACACGATCGCCGCCGGCTTCTTCGCCGAGGAGGTGCGGCGGGAGCTCAGCGAGCGCTACGGCGAACAGAAGCTCTACGAAGGGGGGCTTTCGGTTCGAACCACGCTCGATCCCAAGATTCAGCTGATGGCGCGCAAGGCCCTGGTCGATGGGCTGGTGCGCTACGACGAAGCCCATGGCTGGCACGGTGCGCTCAAGAACATCGATCTCGGCCAGGACTGGGGCGTGCCGCTGGCCGACATTCCAGCCTACGCCGACATCAAGCCGTGGCGGCTCGCGGTCGCCCTCGACGTCAGCGGCCCGGCGATCCGCATCGGGCTCCAGCCCGAGCACGACAAGTCCGGCGCCGTCGTTCAGGACCGTGAGACCGGCTCGGTCCCGCCCGACGGCTATCGCTGGACGGGCCGGGCCCCAAAGTCGCTCGTCAAGCCCGGCGACGTCTTCTACGTCGAACCGATGGCGGGGCGCGTCGGCGAGTACCGCCTGCGCCAGATCCCGGAGGTCAGCGGGGCGTGCGTCGCGATGGATCCGTTCACCGGGCGGGTGCTGGCGATGGTCGGCGGCTTCTCGTTCGACGAATCCGAGTTCAACCGCGCCACGCAGGCGCAACGGCAGCCCGGCTCGTCGTTCAAGCCGATCGTCTACGCCACGGCGCTCGACAAGGGCTACACGCCCTCCTCGCAAATCCTCGATGCGCCGGTGACGATCGACGACGGCAGCGGCCAGCTCTGGCAGCCGGCGAACTTCGAGGGCGAGTCCAGCGGCACGCACACCCTGAGGTTCGGCGTCGAGCACTCGATCAACCTGATGACCGTTCGCCTTGCGCGCGACCTCGGCATGCCGGTCATCGTCGAATACGCCAAGCGCTTCGGCGTCTACGACAACCTGCCGCCGTTCCTGTCGATGTCGATCGGCGCCGGCGAGACCACGGTGTTGCGCATGGTCACCGCCTATTCGATGTTCGACAATGGCGGCAAGCGGATCAAGCCGACCCTGATCGACCGCATCCAGGACCGCTGGGGCAACACGATCTACAAGCATGACGAACGCATCTGCGAGGGCTGCGACGCCGCCAAGTGGGAGAACCAGCCTGAGCCGACGCTGATCGACAAGCGCGAGCAGGTTATCGACCCGTTGAGCGCCTACCAGATCACCTCGATCATGGAGGGCGTGATCCAGCGCGGCACCGGCATCGCGATCAAGGAGGTCGGCAAGACGCTGGCCGGCAAGACCGGCACGACCAACGACGCCAAGGACCTCTGGTTCGTCGGCTATTCGCCGAACCTGGCCTTCGGCGTGTTCATGGGCTACGACAAGCCGCGCTCGCTCGGCGACAGCGCCCAGGCGGCGCTCTACACCGCGCCGATCTTTCGCGACTTCATGAAGATGGCGCTGAAGGACACGCCCGACACGCCGTTCCGCATTCCGCCCGGGATCAAGCTCATCTCGGTCGACGTCCATTCCGGCATGCGCGCGACGGGACCGGGCACGATCATGGAGGCCTTCAAGCCAGGCACCGGCCCGCCCGACAGCTACGCCTCGGGCGGCGGAGGCGGCGCGGAGGCTGCGGCTTCGGGCGGCGGCGACCAATCGGTCGGCTCGGGAACGGGCGGCCTCTACTGACGGTTTGCCTCAACAGGCCGGACACGCTAGACGACGGGCTTCGCGTGGGGCGGTTCCCCTCGCGAAGCCGGCGCCCTTTGGGCCCAAACGGATTTGGACGATGCGCGCGGAAGCCGAACAGTTGGTCGAAGACATCAAGCAGTCCATGGGACTGCTGAGGAGGCATCTTTGACGTCGAAACAGCGACACGACGGCTAGCCGAACTCAACGCCAAATCCGAAGACCCGAACCTCTGGAACGACGCCGACGCCGCGCAGAAGCTGATGCGCGAGCGCACGCTGCTCGAGGAGCGGCTGGGGTCGCTCGCCAAGATCCAGCGCGACCTCGAGGATGCGACCACGCTGGTCGAACTCGGCGAGGCCGAGGGCGACGCGGCGACCGAGGCCGAGGGCGTGGCGGCCCTGAAGGCGCTGAAGGCCGAGGGCGACCGGCGCCAGCTCGAGGCGCTGCTCTCGGGCGAGGCGGACGGTAACGACACCTATGTCGAAGTCCATTCGGGCGCGGGCGGCACCGAGAGCGCCGACTGGGCGCGCATGCTCTTGCGCATGTACGTGCGCTGGGCGGAGCGGCGGAAGTTCGACGTCGAGATCGTCGAGGAGACGGCCGGCGACGAGGCCGGCATCAAGTCGGCGACCGTCATGATCAAGGGTCCCAACGCCCACGGCTGGCTGAAAACCGAATTGGGCGTGCACCGGCTGGTGCGCATCTCGCCGTTCGATTCGAACGCCCGCCGCCACACGAGCTTCGCGAGCGTCTGGGTCTATCCGGTGGTCGACGACCGCATCGAGATCGATGTCAACGAGGGCGACTGCCGGATCGACACCTACCGGGCGTCGGGCGCGGGCGGCCAGCACGTCAACAAGACCGAATCGGCGGTGCGCATCACCCACTTGCCGACCGGCATTGTGGTCGCCTGCCAGTCGGAGCGCTCGCAGCACAAGAACCGGGCGACCGCGTGGAACATGCTGCGCGCCCGGCTCTACGAGCGCGAGCTCGAGGCGCGCGAGGCCAAAGTCACCGCCAACTCGGCCTCCAAGACCGACATCGGCTGGGGCCACCAGATCCGCTCCTACGTGCTGCAGCCCTACCAGATGGTCAAGGACCTCAGGACCGGCCACGTCTCCGGCACGCCCGCCGACGTGCTCGACGGCGACCTCGACCCGTTCATGGAAGCCTCCCTCGCCCAGCGCCTGTCGGGGCGGACGGTGGTGGTCGAGGACGTCGACTAGTGGCGCGCGTCAGCGAAATCGAAGGGAAAGGACATCCCCGCCCCCCTTGTGGGGGAGGGTAAGGGAGGGGGGTGGGGGAGGGTAGGTAGGTAAGGGAGGGGGTCGCGCGGCCCTATCATCGCAAGGAGCGAGACCTCCATTTGCAAGGTCGGCGAGACCCCCCATCCTAGCCTTCCCCCACAAGGGGGGAAGGAGAGCGCCTTCGATTTGACCGACGCACGCCAGTAGCTCCCGTGGGGGGCGCGGCTCGCGCTGCCATAGCCTGTCGAAAGACGGGCCGGCGCGATGCCGCCCCTCCGACGGCGGCCATGTCGGGCGCCGTTCGGACCCCGTTCAGCACGCATTCGACGTCGTTCGGTACGCGTTCAGCATCGTTCAGCATGCGTTTGGACGCTGTTTTCGGGCCCATATCCACCCGTGAATCGAGCGTTTCCAATGGGTTGGACTCGAGTTGGCGAAAAAAACAGCGGTTCCGCGCTCGAGCGCCAGAAAAGGACCGGTCCCGACCGCTCCGGCCGCCAGCGCGCGGCGCTACGGTCGCTCCCTGCGCGCTCCGAATGTCCATCGCATCCATGGTCGAGAGGATACTCTCGGTTTCGATTTTCGGAAAGAAATTGCACCCAAAAAGCGTCGGGGCGCGCGACGGGCCGATCAATTCCCCCAGGATGTGCAAGACGGCCGAGGAGGTTCTTAGATATCCCTCTGCTGATCTGCGATCCAAGCGCAATCGCCGCGCGTCGGCCCCCCTCGCGCGTCCACTGCAAAAAACGGAGATGCTCATGACGTCCCGCTTCCCCCGCTCACCCGCGAACCGGTGCTGGTCGAGGCGCTGCCTTCGGCCAACCCGCCCGTCCGGCTGATCAAGGGCGCGCGCATCCGATTCGCGCCCGGCCAGCCGACCGGCCTGCATCGCCATCCCATCTCGACTGTCGGCGTGGTGACCAAAGGAAGCTTCACGTTCGAGCGCGAAGGCGAAGAGCCGCGGACGCTCCGCGCGGGCGACGGCTTCTTCGAGCCGGCGGGGCGGAGAATTCTCCGGTTCGACAACGCCTCGCCGACCGAGCCCGCGGAGATCGTCGCCTACTATCTCACCGATACCGACGACCGGCCGGCGATCGAAATGCTCGAAGGCGGCATGGAGGCTCAGCGGGGCGAGCGCTGATCGTTCGCGCGCCCGGGCGCCGAGCGGACTGTCCGTTGCGGCTCGACGCCTACCGCGACCCGCGCAGGGCGGGCGTCTCGGCCACGAGCGTCACGATCGCGCACACCGCGAGGATCGAGCCGTAGATCAGGGCCGTGTCGACGAGCCCGAACCGGGGCGCCGCAAGGCCCGCCGCGATGGCCGGCAGCGCGAAGGCGAGATAGCTCTCGACGAAATAGGCGGAGAGCAAGCCGGCCCGCTCGTGGCCCGACGCGTGCGGCAGAAGCGCGCGCAGGGCGGCGCCGTAGGAGGCGCCGAAGCCGACGCCTGCGACGATCGTTCCCAAAAACATGCCGGCCGCCGAACCGGCTGCAATCGCGAACAGGGTCAGGACGACGCCGGCGGCGAGCCAGGCCGCCGACGCGCGCACCGTCTTGCGGCCGTCGAGCGCGCGCGTCGCAAACGACGACAGGCCGCCCGCGACCATCAACGCCGAGACGACGGCGGCGCCGGCGAGAGGCGAGCGCACCCCCGTCGCCGCGATGACGAGCGAGGGCATCAGCGAAAGGTAGAAGCCTCCGAGCGCCCAGGCCGACAGGGTCAGCGGGAAAAGGCGCAACATCTCGCCGGTGGCGGCGGCCGGCACGCTGAGCCTAGGCCTGATCGCGCCCCAAGCGCCGGCCTTTCGCGACGCGGTTTCGCCGATCCAGGCCAGCGCGACCATCTCGGCCAGCGTCACGGCGAGCAACAGCGCATAGACGACGCGCATCGGCCACGGCGCAAAGGCGACGAGCGCGCCCGAGACCAGCGCGCCGAGCGCCAGTCCGATGAACGCCGTCACGCTGTTCAACATCGCCGCTCCGTTCGGCGCCGTGTCGGCGATGACCGCGCCAAGCGTCGCCAGCGCGATTCCGGTCGCGACGCCCTGCAGGGCTCGCGCCAGGATCAGCGCCGCGGCCGATTGGGCGACGAAGAACAGGAGGAGCGCGAGCGCGTTGAGACCAAGCGCCGACGCGATCATCGGCTTGCGGCCGACATGGTCGGACAGGCGCGCCACCGTCAGAAAGGCCGCGATCATCGTGAAGGAATAGACGGCGAAGATGAATGTTATGGCGAACGGGGTCAGACCAAGCGCTTCGCGATAAAGCCGATAGATCGGCGTCGGCGCGGCCGAGACGGCGGAGAAGGTGATCGCCGTCAGCGTCGCATAGGCGACGGCGAACGACCGGGAGGTCGGGCGAGCCGGAATCGTGGCGACACAGCTGGACATTTTCGCACCTAAAGCTAAGTTATTGCGTTAGGGGAACATAGCACTCCGCTCGCTTATCGCAATATCTTTGCTTTAAGGGGCGTGGGGCCTTTTAAGGAGCGCGAATGGCGCGTGAAATGATCAGGCACGGCGGCCGCAGCGCGCGCATTCAAGAGGCTGTGCACAAGGCGACGCAGGCCTTGCTGAAGGACGTCGGCCGCGGCGAGATCACCGTTCCGATGATCGCCGAACGGGCGGGCGTCACCCCGTCGACGCTCTATCGGCGCTGGGGCGATCTCGCGCAATTGCTGGCCGACGTCGCCGCAGAGCGGCTGCGCCCGGTCGCCGAACCCGACGACACGGGATCGCTTTCGGGCGATCTGCAGGCGTTCGTGATGCAATATGCGGAGGAAATGGCCTCCCCGGTCGGCCGGGCGTTGTTGCACGACGTCCTGGCGGAGACCGGCTCCGACCTCGCGGCTCAGCGCTGCTGCGCCTACACCACCGATCACCTGGAGACCCTCAACAGCCGCGCGCTGGCGCGCGGCGCGTCCGGCTTCTCCGTCGACGAAGCGATCGACGTGCTGATCGCGCCGATCTGCTACCGCATCCTGTTCGCCAGCGGCGAACCCTCGCCGGACTATGTGCATGGACTGCTGGCGCGCTTCGCGCGTCTCAACGGCGGGTAGTGTCTCAGTTTGAAAATTGAGGGGCTAGACGCGCGCTCGCGCCCTCCAGATACCCCGTGATATGCTTGGCGCAAAGCATGGAGGCCGGGAGGCGTGGACAACAAGTTTGTCGAAGTGACGATGGCCATCATGTTCTCAGGCAGCGCAAACGCGGGACCGAAGTTCGTTGTGAACCGCTCCCACATCGTCAGTTTCGGAACGGGCAAATTGGATACGTCCATAATCGCGCTTTCAATCGGCAAGACCATCAATGTCTTTGAGGACTATGAGGCTCTAAAACAACTGATTGGGATTGAAGATACCTCGCGGACCTAGGGGCGAGAAGCGCCCCGCTGATGTCATCGGCAACGCCGTCGCGAGCGGCGTCCTAACGCCCGCCTTCTCCTCGGCGCTCGGCTTGCCCGAGATGAGGTCACGGGGAACAAAGCCCATGAGGAGACACGCGAAGTTGGTTCCGAACGAGGAACTCGGGATGCTGGGGGTGCGGTGCACCGCTCTAGCTCACATGACGGCCACAATTCGGGGTATTAGTCGCCCAGGCTCCCCGGATGTTGTCAACGTTATTCCCGTAGAGCCAGACTGGTCTCACTCGCGCTGCCTTTCGGTGATGGTCTTCGCCAGGAGGCGTTTCGCCGCTGCATGTCGCGATTGAATGGAGAACGCCGTGCGCGATCCCGTTTCAAGATACGTGACCCGCGGACGCCGGCGCGTCGCTGGTTGGTTTTCGAGAATTGATGCGGAAATCGTCAGCACGATTATGCTTGATCAAACATCACGTAACGTGAAAGGTGATGCATTAGAGGTCGGAGTTCATCACGGAAAGACATTTATATTGTTAAAACTCTGCTTGCGCGACGGTGAGACCGCCATCGCAGTCGACGTGTTCGAGAATCAAGAATTAAACTTAGACAATCGGTCTGGCAAAGGTGATCGAGGCCGTCTCGAATACAATTTGAGACAATTTGGAGACGGCAGGGTAAATACTGACATAATTACAGCATCATCTTTAGATCTAAAACAAAGCGAATTAGAGATCCGTACTTCTGGACTCCGCTTTGCTAGTATTGACGGGGGTCATTGGTACGAAGCTGTGCTTAACGATCTAAGGCTCGCTACCTTTTGCGCAGGAGAGGATTGCGTAATTGCTATTGATGATTTCTTCAATCCGGACTTCCCTGAAGTTTCGGCCGCATACTATGCATGGTTGCACGACGAGCCGGATTTTCAACCGCTGTGCGTATCGAGTGGTAAATTGTACGTATGCCGCCCGAATGCCAAAATGCAATATTTTGATGCGCTATCGAAAAACAAATACATTTCTTTTTACAGAAAAAAGAATGTTCAATTCATGAAGCAAGAAATTCTTGCATTCACAGGACGGTACTCGGGGGTCCGCGGCCTCGCCATCCAGTATGGGTCCTACTACGCGCCGACATTATTTGAGAAAGTGAGGCGATGGAAGAAAGCAAAAAAAGCAGACGTCCGGCCCCGGTCTCGGCGGCTCTTGTTGAGCCGGGTTGGAAAGGTCAACTCCGGTCAAAACTGACGAGGGGATGCACAACGCGCGCGTCGATCGCCATTCTGGGCCAGCGTAACGGCGTCGTTGAAATTCTTGACTGTGATTGGCGTCGACGTGACTCGCGGGCGATTCCGTGAACGGCCGCTATTCGCCTCTTCCTCAACAAGAACAAACCGGGCCGCGGGCTCGGGGCTGCAGCCGCGCGTTCCGTGCAAGGCCCTTGGACGCAGGGCGTCTCACTGGCGCGGTCGAGCTTAGGCGTTCGTTCGCCTGAGGAGAGGGCCGCCCTAAAAATCGAGGTTGGCGTAGCTCGCGCTGGGCGCCATGCCCGGCAGGCGCTCGGCCAAGAGCGGGCGGAACGACGGGCGCGACTTGACCCGGGCGTACCAGACCTGCGCGGTGTCGTTCTCCTCCCACTGCACGTCGCCGAGGTAGTCGAGGCAGGAGAGATGGGCCGCGGCGGCGAGGTCGGCGTAGGTCAGCCGGTCGCCGGCCAACCAGTTGCGGCCGCGGATCAGGTGGCCGATGTAGCGCAGGTGATAGCGCACATTGGAGTGCGCCGCGCGCACCGCCTGCATGTCCGGGCCGCCGCCGCCCTGCGCGGCGCTCATGAAGCGCTTGTAGATCTTTTCGCGCACGATCCAGTGGCTGGCTTCGTTGAAGAACTTGACGTTGAACCAAGCCATTAGCCGGCGCGCCTCGGCCCGGTCGGCCGGCTTTTCGGGCAGGAGCCGCCGGTCGCCGAGGCCGAGCCCGCGGGTCTCGTCGAGGTACTCGGCGATCACCTCGGCGCCGGGCAGCGCGGGCGGATGGGTCTCGACGAGCACGGGCGTGGCCCCTTCCGCCGCCATCAGCAAAAAGTCGCGCCGCCGGTCCCAGGCCCGTTCTTCGACGAGCTTCGGCTCGATCCCCATCTCGCCGAGGGCGAGGCGGACAAAGCGCGAGTGTGGGCAGAAAGGATGGTGATAGAGCGTGACCATGCCGGCGCCGGTGAGGTGCTTTTTATCGAGCGCGCCCCCCAGGCGCCGCCCTGTCGTCCCTTCCAATGCGGCGGCCGGGGTTAACTTGCGGTTAACCGGCGGCGGGCGACGGGCGCCGAGAAGCGCCACGGTCAGCTCCCGGGCGCGGTTGCGTTTTGCCCGAATGGCGGCCGTCGGCGCGCGGCCGAACCTGGAGCGAATTGCGGCTCGAATCGCGCCAAGCACCCTCATCCGGCCCTTCGGGCCACCTTCCCCCCGAGGGGGAAGGGGCGCCGCCCCTCTCCCACCGGGAGAGGGAAGCCGCGAAGCGGCAGGGTGAGGGTAAGCGGCGCGACCTCATTTCATCTCGCCTAGGGACCGGTCCTCAGACGCAAACCGCGCTATTCCGCCGGCTGGCGCGCGGCTTCCGGCGCGGGGGTCGGCGTCGGCGCCATGGCTTCGAACACCCCGTCGCGGCGCACCCACGCATGGAACAGCGCCGCGGCGACGTGCAGGAGGATCACGGCGAAGAACAGAAACGCAAGATAGACATGCGCATGCCACAGGAGCGTATGCAGGCCCTCGCTCGGCGGCGCGATCGGCGGCAGCTCAAAGCCGCCCCATAGGACGACGGGATAGCCGCCGGCCGACAGCATCGCCCAGCCGATCAGCGGCAGCCCGATCATCAGCGCGTAGAGCGCGTAATGCGACAGGTGCGCCGCAAGCTTCATCGGCTCCGGCAGATCGCGCGGCAGGGGCGGCGCGCCCGAGCGCAGGCGCACGGCGAGCCGGATCAACGCCAGCACGAGGATGACGATCCCGAGCGGCTTATGGATGCCGATATAGGTCAGGTAGTTCGGCGAGATGGTGGAAACCATGTGGACGCCGATGAACAGCATCGCCAGGATGCAGAGCGCCATGACCCAGTGCAGCGCGCGCTGGAGCGGGGTGAAGCGGGCGGCGGGGGTCATTGGCTCGCTCCTTTCGCGGTTCGCGGATAGTCCTTCGCCTCGGCCTCGCGCCGGTCGAACGAGACGCGGTAGGCCGAAGAGCGCGCGGCCGGGAACGGGTCGTCCGAGGTCGTGATCCCGGTCGGCAGCACGGTCGGATCATAGTTGATGTCGCGGCAGGGTCCGTCCGCCTCGGGAATGATGGCCTCTACGGTCAGCGTTCCGACCTCGACCTTGCGGCGGTCGTCGGGCCAGGCCTTGCTCGGGTCCGCCGTCGGGTCGCCCGGATTGGCGACCGTCACCGCCATCGTCCAGCGCAACGGGCCGCCTTTGATGCGCTCTGCGATCTCGTCCTCGAGGAAATTCGGCCCTCGCTTCGCCAATTCCTCGTGCGGGACGGCTTGAGGCTCAGCCGCGGGGACGAACGACCAGCGCACGGCGTGGCGGGCCCCCGAACCATCGATGAACAGGAAGGCGTCGAGGCTGTTATATGGCTCCTCGGCGTAGCTGCCGGTCCAGGGCGCGCTTTTCGCCCAGCCGCCGAACGCCACGATCTCGGGATGCGCCTTGGCGAAGGTCGCCATCGCGCCCGGGTCCTTGCTGGCGGAAGCCTCGAGGAGATCATAGAAGGCGTCAGGGTTCGCAACTGGAAAGAATGGCGGGTCGATCATCGCCATCCGCCATTGCTGGCCGTCCGGCGCCGTGATCATGACGCCGAGGCCGCGCACCCGGACCGTCGCGTCGGCCGCGTCCGGGTTGGTCGTGGCGAGGTTGAAGCGTCCGATCACCGGATACTGGCCCTTGGCGAGCGCCTCGGCCGTCGAGAGCTCGGCGCCGGCGCCGTTGGCTTCGAACTGCCCGGTGAAGCAGATCCCCTTGGCGTGGTTGCGGCGATGGCCGAGCGCCGGGCCGGAGGGCGCGAAGGCGTCGACCAGCAGGTTGGGCGTCAGCCGATGGGGCGAAAGCCAGCCGGCGGTGTAGGCGAAGGCCGCGGCGGCGAACGCGACGACGGCGGCGATCGCGACCAGCGATCCCAGGGCGGAGCGGAGGGTCGGTCGGACGGGCTCGGGCAAACACGGTCTCCCTCGAAGGCGCTGCCCCACTCGGTGAGCTTAGCACGAATCAGATCGGTCGCTAGACCTCTCGCGCGATTTGCCGAGCCGTCGCGCGCCCGGCGACGGGCCCGGCCCGAGGAATCGCGCCCCTACCGGATCCCGCGCCAACCTCAAATCGTCCCATCCGGGCCCAAAATCTCCCGCGACTGGATGCGCCAGACCTCGGCTGCGTTCATCCGCGCCCAGGCGGCGTCGAGCGAGCCGTCGGCGTCGATCGCCCGGCAGGCGTCCTCGATGACGAAGACGTCGAAGCCCGCGGAGCGGGCGTCGAGCGCGGAATAGGCGACGCAGAAGTCGGTCGCGAGCCCGCAGCAGAAGACCCGCTTCACCTTACGGGCGTGCAGGAGCGCGGCGAGGCCGGTCGTCGTCGCGCCGTCGGCCTCGACGAACGCCGAGTAGGAGTCGACGCCCGGGTGCATGCCCTTGCGCAGGATCAGGAAGGCCGCGTCGGTCTCGAGCGCCGGATGCAGCGCCGCCCCCGGCGTTCCCTGCACGCAATGGTCGGGCCAAAGGGTCTGGTCGCCGTAGCCGAGGCGCTTCACCTCGAACGGCGCCGCGCCGTGAGTCGAGGCGAACGAGGCGTGGCCCGGCGGGTGCCAGTCCTGGGTCAGGACGACATAGGCGAACCGGCCCATCAGCGCATTGATGAGCGGCACGACGGCGTCGCCTTCGCCGACCGCGAGCGCGCCCCCGGGCATGAAGTCGGGCTGCAGGTCGACGGCCAGAAGGATATCGGTCGATTCAATCGGGATCGTTGCCGGCATGGGCGCGCTTGGCTCCGAGCGTGACGAGGGACCGCCAGCGATGGCGCTCGAAGGCGAGCACGACCGCAAGCGCAAAGACGAACGGAATGATGAGATAGAGCAGGCGGAACACCAACAGCGCCGCCACGACATTGGCTTGCGGCGCGTCCGGCAGGCCGCTGAGGAAGGCGATCTCGAGAACGCCGAGGCCGCCGGGGGCGTGGCTGACCAGCGCCAGGCAGAACGAGGCGATGAAGACGCCGAGCACCACGACGAAGCCGGGGTTCGCGGCGGGCAGGGCGAAGAAGATGATCCCGGCCGCGCCGATCAGCTCGATCGGTCCGGCGAGCAGTTGCCGCACGGCGACGGGCGGGCGCGGATAGGTCAGGGTGAATCCGGCCAGCCGGAACGACGGGAAATGCAGGAGCGAGCCGAGCCCATAGAGGCACGGCGCGGCGAGCAGAACCGCGCCGGCGGTTTGTCCGACCCAGTCCGGCGCGCCCTCGAACCGTTCGACGAGGTCGGGGCGAAACGTGAGCAGGAGGCCGCCGAGCGTGACGGCGCCAAGGCCGAAGGTGAAGGAGCAGAAGGCCACCACGAGCCCGACCTCGGCCATGCTGAGGCCCCGGGTCGAATAGGCGCGGTAGCGGATGACCGCGCCGGAGAAGACCGAGGCGCCGATGTTGTGGGCGATGGCGTAGGTGACGAAGGAGGTGAGCGCGACGAACGGCCAGCTTATCCGCCGGCCAAGGTGAAGAAGCGCGATCCGGTCGTACCAGGCGAGCGCCGAATAGGCGAGCGCGGTCGAAGCGCAGGCCATCGCCCAGCGCGTCGGCGAGATCGAGGTGAACGCCTCGCGCAGGCTCGCATAGGAGAGGCCGCGCAACTCCCTGAACAGCATCCAGGACGATACGGCCACCGCCCCGAGGCCGATGATCGGCCATGCGATGTCCTGAACCCGCTTCATCGCTCGCTTGTCCGTTGTTGCAGGGCACGCGCCCGCATTGCCCTCCCTGCCCGAGCAGAAGGGCGAAGGCAAGGCGGGATATGGTCGCTCTCGCCGCTCTCGTCGCCCGAACGCTCGACCCTTGCCGCGGGCGCTCGACCCTTGCCGCGGGCGCTCGACCCTTGCCGCGGGCGCTCGGGCCCGGCATGGTGGGCGAAGCGATCAACGACAGGGAATCATGCCGGAACGCCAGACCTTATCCACCGGGACGCAGGACACTGTCGGCGACCCCCGCAACGACACGGTCCTGATCAGCGTCAATGGCGCGCTTAGCGTCCGCGCCGAGGCGAAGGTCTCCGTGTTCGATTCCGGCTTCGTGCTCGGCGACGGAATCTGGGAGGGGCTCCGGCTCGTTGACGGACGCATCGTCTTCCTCGAACGGCATCTCGATCGCCTGTGGGACGGGGCGAAGATGCTCCGGATCGACATCGGCCTCGGCCGCGACGCGATCAAGGCGCGGCTTTATGAGACGATCGAAGCCAACGGCATGACCGACGGCGTCCACATCCGGCTGATGGTGACCCGCGGCGTCAAGCGCTCGCCCTATCAGGATCCGCGCCTGACCGTCGGCGGCGCGACCGTCGTCATCATTCCGGAATGGAAGCGGCCGCGGCCGGAACTCTTCGCCCACGGCGTGAGGCTCTTCACCGTCCACATCCGCCGCACCGGGCCGGCCGAGCAGGACCAGAAGCTCAACTCCCATTCGAAGCTCAACTGCATCCTCGCCTGCATCCAGGCGATGGAGGCGGGCGCGGACGAGGCGCTGATGCTCGATGACCGCGGCTTCGTCGCAACCTGCAATTCGACGCATTTCTTCATCGTCCGCAAGGGCGAGGTGTGGACCTCCGCGGGCGGCTATTGCCTCGGCGGCATCACGCGGGGCGCCGTGCTCGAGGCGGCCCGGCGCGAAGGCGTTCCGGCGCTCGAGAAGGATTTTTCGCTGTTCGACGTCTATGGCGCCGACGAAGCCTTCACCACGGGGACCTTCGCCGGGCTCGTGCCGGTGGCGTCGGTCGACGGCCGGCCGATCGGCGAGGCGCCGCCGGCGGGCGACGACCGCTCGGGGCCGATGACCCGGCGCCTCCGGGCGGCCGTCCGGGCGCTCGAGGCCGAAGGGAGCGGCCGGTGACGGCGGCGCCGACCGTGCGGATCGCGATGTGGTCCGGTCCGCGCAACATCTCGACCGCGATGATGCGCGCCTTCGGGGCGCGGGCGGACTGCGCCGTCACGGACGAGCCGTTCTACGCCGCCTATCTCGTCGCCACCGGCCTCATCCATCCGATGCGCGACGAGGTGATCGCTTCGCAACCGACCGATTGGCGCGCGGTCGCCGCGGCGCTCTCGGGGCCGCCGCCGCACGGCCGGCCGGTCTGGTACCAGAAGCACATGACCCACCACATGCTGCCGCAATTCGGCCGGGCGTGGACGGACGGGCTCGCCAACGCGTTCCTCATCCGCGCGCCCGAGGCCGTGCTCGCCTCCTATGCGCGCAAACGCGACGACTTCAGCCTCGACGAGATCGGGCTGCCGGCCCAGGCCGAGCTCTTCGACCGCGCCGCCGACCGGCTCGGCCGCGCCCCTCCGGTCGTCGAGGCCGAGGACGTGCTCGCCAACCCGCGGGGAACGCTTTCGGCGCTGTGCGCCGCGATGGCGATCCCTTTCGATCCCGCGATGCTGTCGTGGCCGGCCGGGCGGCGCGAAACCGACGGCGTCTGGGCGCCGGTCTGGTATCAGTCCGTCGAGCAGACGACGGGTTTTGCCCCGCCGCGCCCGGAGATCGGCTTCGACGACCTGCCGGACGCCCTGAAACCGATCGCGGCCGCCGCGCGGCCGATCTACGACCGGCTGGCGGCCCACCGGCTCAGGCCGGACGCGCGCTAGAGCATGATGAATTCTGATCGAATCGCGCCAAACACCCTCATCCGGCCCTTCGGGCCACCTTCCCCCCGAGGGGGAAGGGAACGCCCCTCTCCCACCGGGAGAGGGAAGCCGCGAAGCGGCAGGGTGAGGGTTAGCTCGCGCAACCTGATGTCATCACGGCCCTAACGGGAACGACGAAACCTCTTGGTAAACCCGTCCCCCGACCTTGACGCCATGAGGGCCCCGGAGCATCAGCTTCGCCTCGATGCCCATGCTCCTCCTGCCGTTTCCCGCAATCAATCCCGTTCTCGTGCAGTGGGGCCCCCTGGCGATCCGCTGGTATGCGCTCGCCTATATCGCGGGCCTGATCCTCGGCTGGTGGGCCATCCGACGGATCGTGGCCAACGATTTTTATTGGCGCGGCGCGCAAGCGTCCGAGCTCCGAAAGCATCGACGATCTTCTCGTCTATTGCGCCTTCGGCGTGATCATCGGGGGACGGCTCGGCAACGTGCTGTTCTACGATCCCGAATATTACCTCGCCCATCCGCTCGACGTGTTCAAGGTCTGGGAAGGCGGCATGGCCTTCCATGGCGGCCTGATCGGCTGCTTTCTCGGCATGGCGCTGTTTGCGCTGGCGCTATCGTGCGCCGCTGATGACGGTGATGGACCTCGTCGCGCTGGTCGCCCCGATCGGCCTGTTCTTTGGCCGGATCGCCAATTTCATCCGTCCGGAACTCTGGGGCCGTCCGACCGACGTGCCCTGGGCGGTGATTTTCCCCGGCGCCGACGGCTTGCCGCGCCACCCGAGCCAGATCTACGAGGCGCTGCTCGAGGGCGTGCTGGCGTTCGTCGTCCTCTATGCGCTGGCGCGCCGCGGCGCGCTGCGCTGGCCGGGGCTGATTGCCGGCGCCTTCGGGATTCTCTATGGGTGCGCGCGCATCTTCAGCGAGTTTTTCCGCGAGCCCGATCCTCGCCTCGAGGATCTCGGCCGGGGCCTCACCATGGGCATGGTTCTGTCCGCGCCGATGATCGTCGTCGGTCTCGGCCTGATCGTCCTGAGCCTCGGCCGCAAGAGGAGCTCAAGATGACGACCCTTCTCGACGAGATGAAGGCGCTGATCGCCCTCAAGGGCCCGATCACCGTCGAACGCTACATGGAGCTGGCGCTCGCCCATCCCGACCACGGCTATTACATGAATCGCGATCCGTTCGGCGCGACGGGCGATTTCACCACCTCGCCGGAGATCTCGCAGATGTTCGGCGAGCTGATCGGCCTTTGGGCGGCGGAGGTCTGGTCGACCATGGGCGCGCCAAATCCCGTGCGGCTGGTCGAACTGGGGCCGGGCCGGGGCACGCTAATGAGCGACGCGCTGAGGGCCGCGCGGATCGTGCCGGACTTTCGCGCCGCCCTCGACGTCTGGCTCCTGGAGACGAGCCCGACGCTGGCGGCGATGCAACACGAATTGCTGCTCGAGGCCGGCGTGCCGATCGTCTGGGCCCAGTCGCTGAAAGAGCTTCCGGACGGTCCGGCGATCATCGTCGGCAACGAGTTTCTCGACGCCTTGCCGGTGCGCCAGTTCGTGCGGATGGGGGGACAATGGCGCGAGCGCGTCGTCCGCCTGAACGAGGACGGCGCACTCGCCTTCGACGTCGCGCCCCGCGCCGAGCCCGACATCCGCGCCAATGCGAGCGACGGCGAGGTGCTCGAAGTCAATCCCGCGGCCCATCGCTTCATGTTCCAGCTCGGCGGGCGGGTCACGCGCCAGGGCGGCGCGGCGCTCATGATCGACTACGGCCATTCGGTGACCGGCTTCGGCGACACGCTTCAGGCCTTGCGCGCGCATCGCTATGTCGATCCGCTGGCCATGCCCGGCGAATGCGATCTGACGGCGCATGTCGATTTCGCCGCGATGGCGCGAAGCGCCGCGGCGACCGGCGCGGCCGTTCACGGGCCGATCGACCAGGGCGATTTCCTGCGCGCGATCGGCATCGATCTCAGGACCAAGGCGCTCGCCGAGCGCGCCGGGCCGGAACGGGCGGAGGAGTTGCAGCAGACGCGCAATCGGCTGGTTGGCAAGGGCAAGGGCGAGATGGGCGCGCTGTTCAAGGCGATTGCGGTGACGAACCGGGCGCTGCCCGCGCCGCCCGGCTTCTATCCGATCGCGGCGAGGCCCGCGTGAGCGCAGCCCCGTTCCTGACCGCCGCGACGCTCGCCCTGCCGGGCGTCGCGCACGCGTTCTTCACCCGCGCGGGCGGCGTGTCGGAAGGCGTCTACGCTTCGCTCAACGGCGGCGTCGGCTCGCGCGACGCGCCGGAGGCGGTGGCCGAGAACCGCGCGCGTATGGCCGCGGCGCTGGGCCTTGCCGCGGACCGGCTGGCGGTGCCGTATCAGGTCCATTCGCCCGACGCGATCGCGATCTCCGCGCATTGGGCGCCCGACGCGCGTCCGCGCTGCGACGGCATCGTCACGGCGACCCCGGGCCTTGCGCTCGGCGTCACGGGCGCCGATTGCGGCATGATCCTGTTCGCCGAGCCGGAGGCGCGCGTGGTCGGCGCGGCGCACGCCGGCTGGAAAGGCGCGCTCGGCGGGGTCGTCGAGGCGACGGTCGCCGCGATGGAGCGCCTCGGGGCGCGGCGAGGCGCGCTCGTCGCCGCGCTCGGCCCCTGCATCGCCCAGGAATCCTACGAGGTCGGGCCGGAGTTCGTCGCCGCCTTCGTCGAAGCGGGCGAGGCGAGCGAGCGCTACTTCGCCCCGAGCCGCCGGCCCGGACACTCGATGTTCGACCTCAAGGCCTATATCGCCGAGCGCGCCCGTCGCGCCGGCGTCGGCCGGTTCGAGGACCTGGGGCTCGACACTTATGCAGACGACCGGCGCTTTTTCAGCTACCGCCGCACGACCCACCGCCGCGAGCCCGACTATGGCCGGCTCGTGTCGGCGATCACGCTCGTCTGACGCTTGTCGACGCGGTCGATCGCCCGTCGATGGACGGGCGTTCTTTCGAACGCCCTCGATAGCCCGTCGATAGACGGGCGTTCTTTCGAACGCCCTCGATAGCCCGTCGATAGACGGGCGTTCTTTCGAACGCCCTATGGACCGCGTCGGCCGTCCCCGGGCTTGACCCGGGGATCAGCGATCGCGGCTACAGCCGAGCGGCCCTTCCGTCACGCCTTCCATTTGATCGAGCAGCCGATCGAGGGAACCTGCTCGCCGGGCGGCGCGCGTCCCGCGGCGATCGCCCGCATGGCCTCCAGAAGCTCGCGGCGCGCCCCGGGTCTGGGAGGGCTCGTGCGTCCCTCGTCGAGACGGCCGCGATATTTGAGCGTCAGCGCCCGGTCGTAACCGAAGTAATCCGGCGTGCAGACGGCGCCATAGGCGCGGGCGACGGCCTGGCTCTCGTCGTGCAGGTAGGGAAACGGGAAGTCGTGGCGGCTGGCGAACGCCGTCATCGCCGCAAACGAATCCTCGGGGTAGTCAACGGCGTCGTTCGAACAGATCGCCGCCACGCCCACGCCCCCCCTCGGCCATGAGCGCGCGGGCGTCGGCGACGAGCCGGTCGATCGTCGCCTTGACGTAGGGGCAGTGATTGCAGATGAAAACCACCACCGTCCCGTTCGGGCCTGCGACGTCCTTCAGGGCGTAGATCTTGCCGTCGGTCGCGGGCAGCGTGAAATCCGGGGCCGCGGCGCCGAGGGCGATGTCGGTCGGACTTGCGGCCATGCGCGGGTCTCCTTCGAAGCGTCGGGAAAGGGTTGCGGGGCGTCGGGAACAGGATTGCGCCGCCGCTAGTGACGTGCGTCAGTCAAATCGAAGGCGTTCTCCTTCCCCCCTTGTGGGGGAAGGCCGGGATGGGGGGTCTCGCCGACCTTGCGAATCAAGGGTCTCTCTGCGTGCGATTATAAGGCGGCGCGACCCCCCTCCCTAGCCCTCCCCCACAAGGGGGGAGGGGATTTCGCCTCCCCTCGATTTGCTTGATGCGGGCCGCTAGTCGTTCTCGGCCGGCTCGCCTTCGCCATCCTCCAATATTTCGAACTCGTCGTCACGCTCCTCGTCGTCCTCGAAATAGACGACCTTGGTCCGCTCGGCGGCGAGGCGTCGCACGAGATCGGCCCAGGTTCCCTCGTGGTCGTCGATCGCCGCCTGGTAGTCCTGGTGGGTTTCGAGCACGTCCAGCGGTTCCCCGCCGACCAGGGCGAGCTCGGCGTTGAGCGATCGGGTGAACCGTCGCAATCGGTCCATCCGTTCGTCGGAGAAGCCTTTGATCCGAATCTCGTGCTTGCCGTTGCCCATCGGGCGCCCCTTGGTCCTCGCGTCTCCCGTTCCGATCGCCGGATAAGCAAGTCCGATCAGCCGGTGTCGTCAATGGCGCGCGATGTCGCACGCTGCCGCGGCCTCGCAATGGCCTTCCCCTCGGGGCGTCGGCTTAAGAGCGGCGCCCGCGTGCCGGATTGGCGCCTATCGCGGCGCGAGCCGCTGGAACGCCATTTGCGACGGCGGAGGCGGTCGAATTGTTCGTCCCGTTTCGAGACGTTGCGAGACGACGTCTCGAGTCTTTGCGGGCATGGTGTTGCGATGGTTAAGAAAAACGTTGCGGTCAAGAATTCCGCCGGAACTCCCGCAGCGGACCGGGCGCGGCCGATTGTGGCGGCGACCCCGGGCGAGGGGGCGCGGCTCATTCGCGCCTTTGTCGCGGTGAAGAATCCGCGCATTCGCAAGGCGATCGTCGCCTTTGTGGAGAATCTGTCCTGATCGCTCCGGCGCGACCGTTTCGGGCGTCGAACGGCGTCGGCTTTTCGGCGGCGTTCCCGGGCGGACCGGCTATGATGGGCCGGCATGAGCGACCGCTCGACGACCTCCGCCATCCTTCGGATCTCCGCCGCCGGCGCGTGTGTCGGGGCGATTTACAGCGCGCTTGCCCATAGCGAGGCCGGAACCGGTCTTGTCGTCGGCGCGGGTCAGCGGGGCGGCGAACCCGTGGCCCGAACTCATCGTGTTGCGCCAGTGGGCGGCGCCCGCGCGCGCGCTCCACCGGCCGGCGCTCGCTTCCGTCGCGCTCATGGAGCGGCTCGCGGCCCCGCCCGCCGGCGTCGAGCTCATCGCCATCGCGCCGCCGCCGTTGCGCGGCAAGTCCGCTCCGCTTGAACTGGTCGCGCTGGCGATGGAAGACACTGAGGCTTCGGCGCGGCGCATGGCGCGCGCTTAGGCTGGGCTTTTCGACCAAAGGCGACGGCGCCCGGACGTCTCGTCCGGCGCGGCCAGGAATTTGAGCCAGAGCTGCTTGGCACGGGTCCCGCATGTCCAGAACATTCCTCCTGCGCTTCGTCCTGATCACCCCGCTCGTCAGCGCCCTGGCCGGCGGCGCTTACGGCTATGGCGCCCATGGCAGGCTGGTCCTCGGCGTCGTCCTTGGCGCGGCGTTCGGCGCGGTTTTTCCGGCGCTCGAGCTTCTGCTTCAGGGCGAGCGGGGCGCGCGTCTGCGGCGATCGCCGTTCCTGATCTTTTTTGGTGTCCGGGCCTGCATCTATGTCGCGCTCATCCTCGCCGTCGAAGGCCTCGGCGTCTGGCTGATCAGCGGCCCCGAGGCGGCCCGCAGCATCAGCCCTTCCGATTTCGCCTTCGCGCTGGCGGCCTCGGTGGTCGGCAACCTCTTCTTTGCGATCGCCAGTCTCCTGGGGCCGGGCGTGCTGTTCGCCTTCGCGGCCGGCCGCTATCACCGTCCGCGTTCCGAGGAGCGTGCGCTGTTGTTCATCGATCTGCGCGGTTCGACCGCCAAGGCCGAGCGGCTCGGACAGGAGCGCTTTCTCGCCTTCCTCGACGCCTTCATCGTCGACGTCACCCACGACATCGTCGATGAAGGCGGCGAGATCCACAAATACGTGGGCGACGAGGTCATCGCGACCTGGCGCCTAAAGCCCGGCCTCAACGACGCCGCGATCGTGCGCGCCTGTATGGCGGCGCGCGATCGGCTCGCCGCCCGGCGCGAGGCCTACGAGGGAGAGTTCGGCGAGAGCGCGGATTTCCGCGCCGCGCTGCACGCGGGCGTCGTCGCGGTCGGCGAAATCGGCGCCTTCAAGAAGGAGATCGCGCTGATCGGCGACCCGATGAACACGGCGGCGCGGATCCTCGACGCCTGCCGCGAGCTCGGGCTTCCAACGCTCGCCTCCTCGGCTCTCATGGAGCGTCTGGACGGAGCGCCCGATGAGGTCGAGCGCAAATGCATTGCGCCGCTTCCCCTGCGCGGCAAGGCCGCGCCGCTCGACCTCGTTGCGCTCGCGCCGAAGCGGGCCGCCGACCGGCCGACGGCCAAGGTTTGAGGCTTGGGCGCCTGCGAGGCGTGCGGGATCGCCCGCAATTTCGTCAGCGTGAGCGGGTCCCGGGCCTGCGCATCCCATTGTCAATCGTGGGAATTGCCGGGCGAGTGACGGTGTCCCGGCATGGCACGCTTCTTGGAACGATATCAGCCGAACAGAGTTTCCCCGATCGGCTGCGGCCGAAAGCGGCGGATGTTCAGCGTGACCGAGAGAGGGAAGACCGAAGGGTTCATCCGGCGAGGAAGGCAGCGAGCGGGGCGTCCGATGGAGGTCCTCATGATGAGCATGCGTTTCCTGGCAGCGGCCGTCGCTCTGACGGCTCTGGCTCTGCCAGACATCGCTTGCGCGGACGGCGCGCCCCGTTGCGTCGACGTGTCGGTCCCGAAAAAAGTAATCGAGTCGCAAAAGGGTCGATGGATCGAGCTGAGCGAAGAGCAGTGGGAGTTTCTGCGCGGCATCTACGCCATGAATCCTTTGACGCCGCCCGGCCTCCCCTACGGAGACAGGGCGGCGCTGGCCAGGGTCGACGGCAACGATTCCGGGCTGGTGTTCTTTCTCGACGGCAATCGGGCGTGCACGCCGATGGAGGCGCCCAAGGCCTTGCTCGCTCTGCTCGACGACGTGGCGACGGCGAAGATCAGCCACGAGGGCAGTGGGCTTTAACCGCTCGAACGCGGCGGGGAGACCCTTGGGCGCCGAAGAGGGGGCGCCTCGGATCAGGGTGCTATCTCCCCGCCGCGCTCGACCCAGAGTTGACCGGGGCGGTCGATTGTTGAGCCGCTGTTCACAGTTTGGCGCCGTCCGCTTGCAGTTGACGACGGTTTTCGACAGCGGGGAACGCAAGCCTCGCCGACAACCGTTCGACGAGGCCGGTTCGATCGAATCCAGATCGCCTCCGCAATAGCCATGCCCGATCGTGCATTGGTATCAATGGTCCCGCAGCGTTGAGTTGGGACGGGGGCGAGCGGATGGGGTTCGTCGACAATCCAATCATCACGTCGCCCTTTGACGTCGCCGCCTTCCATTATGAGCTCGACGACGATGGCCAGCCGACCGGCGTGAAGCTGCAGGGCCGCAGGGAAAGCAGGCAGGTCGTCCCTGTACCCGTCGCGCGACGGCGCGGGCCGAGACAGGCCGAGCTCGAACTGATCGACACGCAGGGCGCCGAGGTCACGCCAACCATTCCCGAGGCCCAAGTCCGGCCGGATTTGCGTCAAGGTGATCAACCACTTTGGCGACGAGGTGCAGAAGGTCTTTCGGGTGTGAGCTTCGTGCACGTGCGCCTGGTTGGCGCGAAACCTACCGAAGTCATTTAAATCTAACGATTATCTCCTTGAGCGGCGACCTCAAAGTATGGCAAAATTACGGCAAACGAGGCGGCTGGAGCTGCCTCGAATCAGGATCCAAACGCTAAGTGCCTGAAATCATGGGATGGGCTGCAAAAAGCGTACGGCGACAGCGCCCGCGTTGACGGGGGCCGCCGCCGGCTTCACCATCGGGCGAACTCCGGGACCTTCGCCTCATGACCGCCGACGACCTTGTCGCCCTGTTCGATCTCGCGCCGGCGGGGGAAGACCGATTTACCGGTCTTTCTCCGGACAACGGCTGGCGGCGGGTGTTCGGCGGCCAGGTGCTGGCGCAGGCCCTGGTCGCCGCCGAGCGTACGGTCGTCGGGCGCGATCCGCATTCGCTGCACGCCTATTTTCTGCTGGGGGGCGACCCCAAGGCGCCGATCCTGTTCGAGGTCGAGCGCATGCGGGATGGCCGGAGCTTCACCACGCGGCGGGTCGTGGCGCGGCAGAAGGGCGCGGCGATCTTCGTCATGACCGCTTCGTTCCACGTGGCGGAAGCCGGCCTCGACCATTCCGCCCCGATGCCGGCCGCGCCGCCGCCGGAGGCCTGCCCCGACCCGTATAAGGCGATGCAACTGCTCGACGGCCCGGCCCGGTTCCGCATGAAGGGCATGCTCGACACGACCTCGCCGATCGAGTTCCGCCCGACCGACCTCGAGCGCTATGCGCCGGACGCCCAGCCGCAGACGCGGCAGAGCGTTTGGACGCGGATCGGCGGCCGGCTGCCGGACGACCCGGCCCTGCACCGCGCAGCGCTGCTTTATCTGTCGGACATGACGCTCCTCGACGCCGCGCTCAGGCCGCATGGCCTGACGATCTACGACCATCGCCTCCAGGTCGCCAGCCTCGACCACGCGCTGTGGTTTCATCGCCCCGCAAGAGCCGACGCCTGGCTCCTCTACGCGCAGGAGAGCCCGAACGCCTCGAGCGCGACCGGCCTCGTCCACGGCCTCCTTTACGCCGAGGATGGGACCCTGGTTGCGAGCGTCGCCCAGGAAGGCCTGCTCAGGCGCCGCGACAAGGTCGCGCGTGCCTGAGTGATTTTTAGGCGCCTAATTTCTTCCCAGCTCGCTCCGGGTTACGGCCGTCAACAAGCAGGATGGGGCCGAATCCTGGAAAAAATGCGGGGTTTTCAAGGCTTAGCCGCTTCCGCGCGTATGGCATGGCCCTTGTAAGATGGGTCGCCGGCGGGGCGTCTTGAGCGTCCCGACTTCACCGCAGAGAGCGGCGCGGCATTGCACCAGCCGTCCCGCGTCAAATTGGGGCGAGGCCTATGAAAATCGTCATGGCGATCATAAAGCCGTTCAAGCTGGAGGAGGTGCGCGACGCGCTCACCGCCATCGGCGTGCACGGCCTGACAGTTACGGAAGTCAAAGGATACGGCCGCCAAAAGGGCCATACGGAAATCTATCGCGGCGCGGAATACGCGGTCAGCTTCCTGCCGAAACTCAAGATCGAAGTCGCCGTCAACGCCGACATCGCCGACAAGGTTGTCGATGCGATCGTCGCGGCCGCACGCACCGGCCAGATCGGCGACGGCAAGATCTTCGTCTACGACCTCAACTCGGCGGTGCGGATCCGCACCGGCGAAAAGGACAAAGACGCCCTCTGAGCTTGCGCGACCCCAATCCAGATCGGAGTTCCCGAACAATGAGACTTATGCGAATTTTCTCTGGCCTCGCCCCGGCGTTGGCGGTGGCGGCCTTGATCGGTTTCGCCGCGCCGGTCGGCTCCTACGCGCAGAACGCGGCAGCGCCGGCGGCGGCGCCTGCCGCCGCCCCTGCAGCCGCCGCTCCGGCCGCAGCCAAGCCCGCCCCGCCCGCGACCCCGGCGTGCGCCGGACCTACCGCCGCAATCCCCGCGACCGACAAATATGCGGCCGTCGCCGCCGTCCCCGCTGTGCTGACGAACTGCACGCCGAGCGGCGGCGACACGGCGTGGATGCTGACCTCCGTCGCGCTCGTCTTGATGATGACCGTCCCGGGTCTCGGCCTCTTCTACGGCGGCATGGTCCGCAAGAAGAACGTCGGCGACACGGTGATGACCAGCTTCGCCGTCACCTGCCTGGTCACGGTCGTTTACGCCATCGTCACCTACTCACTGGCGTTTACCGGCGGCACGCCGTTCATCGGGGGCTTAAGCCGCGTGTTCCTGCAGGGCATCCTCAGCGACGTCAACAACGGCGGCATCGGCAACCCGAACTCGCTCGCGCCGACGATCCCCGAGACCGTGTACATGTGCTTCCAGATGACCTTCGCGATCATCACGCCCGCGCTGATCGCCGGCGCGTTTGCCGAGCGCATGAAGTTCTCGGCGATGCTGTGGTTCATGGGCCTGTGGGCGATCTTCGTCTACGCCCCGGTCGCCCATTGGCTCTGGGGGCCTGACGGCATCTTCAACTCGTCCAACGACCAGGCTTGGGTCAAGGTTCTCGACTTCGCCGGCGGCACGGTCGTGCACATCGACGCGGGCGTCGCGGGTCTCGTCGCCGCGATCATGGTCGGCAAGCGGCGCGATACCGGCCCGGGCCACAACATGGTCCTGACCTTCATCGGCGCCGCCCTGCTGTGGGTTGGCTGGTTCGGCTTCAACGCAGGCTCTGCGGTCAGCGCAGGCGTGCAGGCCGGCATGGCGATGACCGTCACCCAGATCGCGACCGCGGTGGCGGCTCTGACCTGGATGTTCGTCGAGTGGATCCACCACGGCAAGCCGACCGTCATCGGCATCGCCTCGGGTGCGGTCGCCGGCCTCGTCGCCATCACGCCCGCCTCCGGCTTTGTCGGCCCGGTCGGCGCGATGGCGATCGGCGTCGCCTGCGGCGTCGGCTGCTATTGGGGCGCGACCGGCCTCAAGAAGATGTTCGGCTATGACGATGCGCTCGACTGCTTCGGCGTCCACGGCGTCGGCGGCATCATCGGCGCGCTGCTGACCGGCGTGTTCGCCATCCAGCAGTACGGCGGCACCGCCGGCCTGATCGAGGGCAACCCCGGCCAGGTCCTCAACCAGTGCGTCGGCATTCTCACCGTCGTCGTCTACGACGCGATTGTCAGCATCATCATCCTCTCCATCATCAAAGCGACCATCGGCCTGCGCGTCTCCGACGAAGTCGAGCGCGACGGTCTCGACTACGCCCTGCATGGCGAGGTCGTGCAATAAGCGACGCCCGGCGGCTCCTTGCCGCCGGTTTCCTTTCCTCCCGCGGACCTTGGGCGCCCTTCGGGGCGCCCTTTTTTCCTTGTGCGCACGGCCGAGTTTTTCCTGCCCCGTATGGCCCGGCCGCGACGCCTTTATCGCCGAGGCGCCGCAGCGGCCCGTTATGGTTAGGCGCCCATTAACTCGACCTGCATAGGGTCCGACCCCAGCGGCGCGCTTCGGCGTCGCCGCGCCGAGCGGGCGAGTGAGCGATGCGGACCACGACATTCTCGGTATTCGACTACCTGCCCGCGCCGTTGCGGGAGTTTCCGAAGCGCCGCGCGGCCGAGACGCTCGGGATCGCCGCGCTCGCCGGCGTCGTAGGCCTCGGAGTGGCGCTCCTGACCTGGTCGGTCGAGGATCCGAGCCTCAACCACGCGACCAATGCGCGGGTCCACAATCTTCTCGGCGCGCCGGGCGCGATCGCCGCCGACATGGTCATGCAGATGCTGGGCCTCGCCTGCATCGCCGCGCTCGTCCCGCCGGCGTTCTGGGGCTGGCGGCTCCTGACCGAACGACGGCTCGACCATGCGCGGCGCAAGGCGGCCTATTATATCGTCGGCGTCGCCGCGGCGGCGGCGCTCGCCTCGCTCTTGCCCGCTCCGGGAAGCTGGCCGCTGCCGACGGGCCTCGGCGGCGTCATCGGCGACGCCCTGCTCGCCCTTCCGCGCCGCCTGGCGTCCCGCTCGACCTGGGGCGTGGCCGCGTTCGGCGGCGCTTTCGCGGCGATCGCGATTCTCGGCCTCACCGGGGCGTCGGGCGTGGGCTTCGCCCGGCGGTCGAACGAGGAAGCCGCGTCGAAAACCAAGCCGGCGGGGCGCGGCGCAGCGCGTACGGACGACGAAGACGGCGAGGACGAGCCGGGCTTCGGGATCGTGTCGATCGGCGCGGTCATCCACGCCCTCTTGACCGCGAAGGCGGCGCTGCGCCGGCTTCTTCGCCGTTCGGCCAAGGCCGCCTCCGCCCGCCGGCCCGCGAAGACCGGGCCCGTCCCGGCCGCCGGCCCGCGCCCCGCCTGGTCGGGCCTTCAGGCCGACGACGGCGGCCTGACGAACCCCGCGGCTTACGCGCCGCGCCCCAAGGGGTCCCCGAGCGCCCCCGCGGCGGCGGCCGGAGCGCCGGCAGCGCCCGAGGCGCCTGGGCCCCGTGTGTCCGCGGCGGCCGGCCCGCTGAAGCCAGGCGCCCGCGCGGCCGCCGACGCGCAGCTCAAATTCGCCTTCTCGCCGCGCGGCGAATATACGATGCCGCCGCTCGCCGTGCTCGCCGAGCCGAAGAAATCGGCCGGCAAGATCTCCAGCGACTCGCTCGAGCAGAACGCCCGGATGCTCGAAGGCGTGCTGGACGACTTCGGCGTCAAAGGCGAGATCATGAACGTCCGTCCCGGCCCGGTCGTGACGCTCTACGAGCTCGAGCCCGCGCCCGGGGTGAAGTCGTCGCGCGTCATCGGCCTCGCCGACGACATCGCCCGCTCGATGTCGGCGATCTCGGCCCGCGTGGCGGTCGTGCAGGGCCGCAACGCCATCGGCATCGAGCTGCCGAACCAGCGCCGCGAAACGGTCTTTCTGCGCGAGCTCCTGGCCAGCGAGGACTTCGAGAAGTCGAAGCATCGCCTGGCGATCGCGCTCGGCAAGACGATCGGCGGCGAACCGGTGATCGTCGACCTCGCCCGCATGCCTCACCTCCTGGTCGCCGGCACCACCGGCTCCGGCAAGTCGGTGGCGATCAACACCATGATCCTGTCGCTCGTCTATCGGCTGAAGCCCGAGCAGTGCCGGCTGATCATGGTCGACCCGAAGATGCTCGAGCTTTCGGCCTATGACGGCATCCCGCACCTCTTGTCCCCCGTGGTCACCGACCCGAAGAAGGCGGTCGTCGCGCTCAAATGGGCGGTGCGCGAGATGGAGGACCGCTACAAGAAGATGTCGAAGGTCGGGGTGCGCAACATCGACGGCTTCAACGCGCGCGTGGCCGAGGCGCGCGCCAAGGGCGAGACGCTGACCCGCACCGTGCAGACCGGCTTCGACCGCGAGACCGGCGAGGCGATCTACGAGCATGAGGAACTGGCGCTCGAGGAACTGCCCTTTATCGTGCTCGTCGTCGACGAGATGGCCGACCTGATGATGGTGGCCGGCAAGGACATCGAGGGCGCGATCCAGCGCCTCGCCCAGATGGCGCGCGCCGCCGGCATCCACCTGATCATGGCGACCCAGCGCCCCTCGGTGGACGTCGTCACCGGCACGATCAAGGCGAATTTCCCGACCCGCATCTCGTTCCAGGTGACGAGCAAGATCGACAGCCGCACGATTCTGGGCGAGCAGGGCGGCGAGCAGCTGCTCGGCCAGGGCGACATGCTCTACATGGCCGGCGGCGGCCGCATCTCGCGCGTCCACGGCCCCTTCGTCTCGGACCCGGAGGTCGAGAAGGTGGTCGCCCATCTCAAGAAGCAGGGGTCGCCCGAATACCTGCACGCCATCACCGAGGAGGACGAGGCCGCCGAAGGCGAGGACGGCCCACCGCCTCCGTCCGGCTCGATGGACGAGGAGGAAGCCGGCGACTACTACGACCGGGCGGTCAACATCGTGCTGCGCGACCGCAAGGTGTCGACGAGCTACATCCAGCGCCGCCTGTCGGTCGGCTACAACAAGGCGGCCTCGCTGGTCGAGCGGATGGAGAAGGAAGGCGTGGTCAGCGCCCCGAACCACGCCGGCAAGCGCGACATCCTGATCGGCAACGGCGTCGACCGGGGCGCGTTCGAGGACCTGGCCGAGGACTGAAGGGGGAGCAGGGCGATCGATGACTTGCTGGCGGTTACGGTGACGCGCCGGTTCTCTTGTGTGCCGCCTCCCCGAAAGTGAGACAGGGCGAATTGAGTGACAGAGCCTGCTCGGAGGCTCCATGTTACGGCAAGGGATGCGGACATTTTCGACCGAGTTCAAAGGAGCGGTCGTTCTCCGGGTTAATTCCCGTAAACCGTCTCGAGTGGAGGAGCCATCATGCCTTCAGAAGTTCGTTCGCCCCGTCTCGCTGTTCTCATAGACGCCGACAACGTCTCCGCGAAGATCGCCGACGGGCTGTTTGAGGAAATCGCCAAGATTGGAGAAGCGAGCGTTCGTCGTATCTACGGGGACTTCTCCAATCCTCGCTCCAAGGCATGGGCGGACACGCTGTCCAAGCACGCAATCATACCCCAACAGCAGTTTGCCTATACGACCGGCAAGAATGCGTCCGACATCACCTTGGTCATCGACGCAATGGACCTGCTTCACAGCGGTCGGCTCGATGGATTTTGTCTGGTTTCGTCGGACAGTGATTTTACCCGGCTCGCAGCCCGCATCCGTGAGCAGGGCGTCGACGTTTTTGGCTTTGGGGAGCAGAAGACCCCGGAGAGCTTCCGTCAGGCCTGCCGCAGATTTGTCTATGCCGAGAACCTGCTTGCGGGATCGGGCGCGGGGAACAGTCAGGGCGCCGCCTCCAAGCCTCTTCAGCCGCCCAGCGCAGCCGTGCCGATCATCAACAAGATCATTACTGAGATAGAAAACGACGATGGCTGGGCTCCCTTGGGGGAAATTGGCAAACAACTTGCCAACCTGGCGTCCGATTTCGATCCGCGAAACTTCGGCTTTCGCAAGTTGAGCGACTTGGTGCGAAAGACAGACGCATTTGAAGTCGACCGTCCGAAGGGAGGGGCAATACGAATTCGCTCGAAATCAGACATTGGGGCGGCGCCGAAGGCGGCTAAGAAGGGCGCCAAATAGGCCCCCGGATCTGGATCGGGCGCCGGCCTGCGCTGAACCCCTAACTGACGACCTCCCAGAACAGCCCGCAGACCGCCACGAATCCCAGGGTGAACACCACCGTTCGAATGAACGGCAGGCCGGCGAGATGGACGACGGCGTGGATCAGGCGAAGCCAGAAGAACGAGATCGCCCAGAAGGCCGTCATCGCGTTCTCCTTGCCCGCGACATGGGCGATCAGGACGAGCGCGGCGAACGGCGCGAAGGCCTCGACCGCGTTGAGCTGGGCGCGATTGGCCCGGTCGCCCCACAGGGGAACCTTGCGCGGCGTCGGGTCGACGTAGTTCGCCGGCGCCAGAAACCCGTTCGTCCGGACCTGGGCGACGATGTAGGGAATCCACAACGCCGCCGTCAGAAGGGCGGTATAGGCGAGATAGCGCAGTTCGACGGACATGGTTTCCTCCCGCGGTTCATCCTGTTGGCGTCGGCGCCGCCTCGAGATCGGAGCGGCGCCCGCCAAGTCGTCACATGTCCATCGCCTGGGCGAACTCGATCGCGCCGCCGGCCTTCAGCAGCGGGCACCCCTTGGCCTTGGCGTGCGCGTCTTCGACGCTTGCGGCCTCGATCAGGCTGTAGCCGCTCGCCGGATTGGCCCCGCCGTCGGCGACAAGGGAGCCGTCCGCCTTCACCGTATAGGACTTGCCGACCGGATTGCCGCCGTCGATCACCGCGGCCCCGAGGCCGCCGAACCAGGCGCCCCACGCGTTCATGATCTCCTTAGCTTCCTCGGGATTCGAAGGCATTTTGCCGCCGTGATAAACGAACAGGTACTTGGCCATGTGAAGTCTCCTTGGTCAGGGGAACCAGAGCGCTGATTGGCTAGCACCGTCCGCCGCGCCGGCCCATGGCGACTCCTGTGGCGGAACGCCGGCCGGCATTGTGAAAAGTCCACAATATGAGCAAGTCCTCGCGGCTCGACCGCGCCCTGATTCAGACGCTCGAACGGCTGGTCGAGCTCGGCGTCATCCCGGATGTCGCCCCGGCGCTTCGCCGCTCCGCCGGCAGCGTCGAAGCCGCGCTTCGGGACGCGGTTCTTAGCGAGGTCAACGCCTTCACCGACAGCCGCAACCCGCAAATCCTGCCGGACCTCAGGGACCATGCGAAAGCGCATGTGGCGGAGGTCGTGCGACTGTTTGCGGGCGAGGCCCCCGACGATTTCGCCTTCGTCAGGGCTCATGCCCGGCGGCGCGCAGAGCAGCGCTTTCCACTCGAGGCGACGCTGCACGCCTATCGATGCGGGCACCGCGCGATCTCGCGCTGGCTGCGCGACGCCGCGGCGGCCGCGCGGCCGCAAACTGCGCATCAGGCGATCGACGCGATCGCCGATTTCGCCATCGAATACACCAATGTCGTCAGCGCCGTGATGACGTCGGACTATGTCGCCCACACCCGCCTCATCGAGGCCGCCGAAGGGGATCTGAGCGCCGAGCTCCTCAATATCCTGCTCGCCGGCTACGACGAGTCCGACGGGAGGATCGGGCGGCTCCTGAAATCGGCCGGCTACCTCGATCAGCGTCGGTCCTATTGCGTCGTCGGGGTGCGGACGCCGATCGCCGTCGAGCTCGACAATCCCGAGCGCGCCCAGCGACTCCTGGCTGCTCTGGCCAATCTCTTTGCGCCGACCAACATCAGGATCCTCGCGGGCCTGCGCAATTCGCGGGTGGTCGCGGTCGCTTCGGCGTTGCGCCGGCAGTCGGGCTGGACGGCGCCGCAAACGGACCTGGCCGAGCGCCTGGCCTCGCTTCTGATGCAACTCGGCCCCTCGGTCCTCGCCGGCGTCAGCGCCGATCGCCCCTCGACCGCTTCGATCCCCAAGGCGTTGAGGGAGGCGATGGCGGCGCTCGACTTCGCCAGCGTGGACCGGCGGGTCGTTTCCTTCTCGGAACTCCCGGTGCGCAGCCTGCTGCTGCACGCGGGCGGCGAATACGTGCGCTCGGCCCCGCCTCCCTGGATTCCCGCCTTGCTCGCCGCCGACGAGAAGGCCGGGGGCGCGCTTCTGCAGACGCTTGCGGCGCTGGCCGACGCCGATCTCAACATTCAGAAAGCCGGCAGGCGGCTCGAGGTCCATCCCAACACGATCTATGCGCGCTTGCTGCGCATCCGGGACGCGACCGGTCTCGACGGCCAGCGCCACCACGACCTTGTCGAGCTGCTGCTTGCCGCCGAGTGCGCGCGGATTTGAGCGGGGGCGGCCTCTAGGGACCCTTGATCCCATCAATTGACCGGCCGCTGGCTTCGGCCCCGATCGTTCACCCCAGCCTTACAGCAGAAACGCCAGCGCCTCCTCGCAAGGCGCTTCGACCTTGAGGCCGATCAGCGCGTCCGCCCGCGTCCGGCCGAGATTGACGGCGGCGATCGGTTTGCCGCTCTCCGCCGCGCGCTCGGCGAAGCGGTAGCCGGAATAGACCATGAGGGACGAGCCGACGACCAGCATGGCGTCGGCGGCGTCGAGATCGGCGTACGCGCGCTCCACCCGCTGGCGCGGCACGTTCTCGCCGAAAAACACCACGTCGGGCTTCAGCGCGCCGCCGCAGGCCGCGCAGGCCGGAACCTCAAAGGTCGCGAAATCGAGGCCGTCGAGATCGGCGTCGCCGTCGGGCGCGTCGGCCGCCTCGAGCGCGAGCCAGCCGGGATTCAGGCGGGCCAGCGTCGCTTGGAAACTCCGCGCGCGCCGACATCGCGCCGCAGGCCATGCAGCGGACGCGGTCGAGCCGTCCGTGCAAGTCGATCACCTTTTCGCTGCCGGCCGCCTGATGCAGGCGGTCGACGTTCTGGGTGACGAGCCGCTCAGCTTTGCCCAAGACCTCGAGCCGGGCGAGCGCGCGATGGGCGGCGTTGGGGACGGCGGCGCGAAAGCGCCGCCAGCCAAGGAGGCTGCGCGCCCAGTAGCGGCGCCGGGCGGGTTCGCTCTGCGCAAAGGCCTGGTAGGTCATCGGCTGGGCGCGCTTCCACTGGCCCTCGGCGTCGCGATAGTCCGGGATGCCGGAGGGCGCGCTGCAGCCCGCGCCGGTCAGCACGAAGAGCCGCCGGTGACGGCCGATGAATCGTTCGAGAGCGCCTGACCCCGCCATGCCGCCAGAATTAGGATCTAGCGGGGCCCGGCGCCAGAGGCCTTTGGCGAACTCGCCCTCGCCAACTCGTCAGGGCTGGCGTGGCCGCATCGGCGCGGCGCTACCGTTCGGCCTTCTTCAACGCCTCGAAGTCGACCTTGGCGACCTCGATCACCGCCTGGGTGCGCGAGGCGACGCCGAGCTTGCGCAGCACTTCCGACATATGCGCCTTGACGGTCGTCTCGGCGAGCTTCAATTCGTGCGCGATCGCCTTGTTCTGCCGGCCCTCGCGGACGAGTTCGAGCACCGCCAATTGCTGCGGCGTCAGGTCGCGCAGCCGCTGAAGAATGCGGCTCTCCTCGGAGGGGCGGACCTCGAAGGCGGCGGAACGCGGCAAGTCGGGCTCGTACACGTCGCCGGCCAGCGCCTTGGCGATCGCCTCGGCGAGCCGTTGCTTCGATGTCGATTTCGGCACGTAGCCGGCGACCCCGAGCGACAGCGCCTCGCGCACCACCGCCTGCTCCTCGTGGCCGGAGACGACGAGGATCGGCAGCTTGGGGCGAGACGCGCGCAGTCGGATCAGGCCGGAAAAACCGGTCGTGCCCGGCAACGACAGGTCGAACAAGGCCAATTCGAAGTCGTCATGGGCGTCGAGCATGTCGAGCGCCCCCTCGATCGAGGTCGCCTCGTAGATGTCGGCTTCGGCGCTGACGAGCCGCAAGGCGCTCATCAGCGCTTCGCGGAACAGCGGATGATCGTCGACGATCAGGAAACGACTCATGGGGCCAAGATTCCCCAACCCCGAAGGTCGCACAAGCCCGCAAAAGCGCGGGACCCGGCCGCCAGCGGCCCGGCCGCGAGCGCGACCGATTCGCCCAGCCCTCGCTTGCGCACGCGGCTTGCTCGGTGCTATGCGCCTCGTTCGCGATGGACCACGTCCACGCGTTCCGGAGGGGTGGCCGAGCGGTCGAAGGCGCACGCCTGGAAAGTGTGTATACGGGAAACCGTATCGCGGGTTCGAATCCCGCCCCCTCCGCCAGTGCGCCGCGTATCCTATTGAAATGTATTACAATTTTGCTCCGCCTTCCGCCTGCGTACAAATCTGAGGACGTTTAGCGCCGGGATTGCATTGGACCTAGTGGGACAACGAGGACCCTCTTCGACAAAATTCTTGCGTGGTGCGAGGGCAAATTCGTTCCGCACAAGAACGAGCCAGGCTCTGGGATCTTCATCATGGGGGGCCACTATGATCGCTCGCTTTCCGCCCGCGCCGCTCGTACGATCGTCGGGTTTTGGAAGCGACACTCGCAGTGGTGCATAGGAACCGTGATTGCAGTCGCCGGTCTGATTCACTTGTTCCGAGCGCACTAAATTGTCCAACCTCTGCAGCGTCACCAAGGGCCAGCGGGCCATCCGAGATCTCTTCGCGGTCAAGCACGATCGCGCGGGCGATCTCCCGCCGCTGCCGGCCGTCTTCCCGGATCAAATTGCTCCAATCGTCCGGAGCGCGAGCTTGTCGTGGCGCGCTGGGGAACGCCGGGAACGTCGCCGATGGCCTGGGGCGCCGCCATGGTCCGCATGACCACATGTCCGAAGTGCGGTCGCATGATCTCAGAGGGCGCCGCTTGCCGGCGATGCGGCGCCGTTCTGAACCGCCTTCCGGTCCTCCTGGTCGGGGTTGCCATCATGCTCGCGATCGCCGTCGTCTATGTTCTTGCGCAACGCTTTCTTTGAAGTCCTCCCTTGGACCTAAATCCAGCGTGCGTGGGCGGATGCTCCGCGTCGGCCTGCGCCAGCCGGCGGGCATCCTGGCGGCCTCAGGCGACGTGCTATATATCCTAAAGCATGGTTTCGTACTAAATCCCGCTCAAGAATCGACTAGGCCCGGTTTGTACAAGTACGCGATTCAAAGTCGATCGCCAAATTCCGGGAGTTGTACAGTGAGGGTCATCTGTATTCCGGACCCAGAACAATTCCACCTCAAGGCGGTGACGGTTATGTGGGTCGATTGATGGCAGTGTTGTGTCTTTTTCATAGATGTAAGATCGGAACGTCCATATGAGCACTTACCGTTATGCCGATAGCGGGCTGGACAACGTCATCGTCGAAGGCGTGAACTTCGTCGCAGACGATTCCGGTGAGGAGTGCGTCATGATCCCGAACATCAACGGACTGCATAGGACCATCGCCCACGGCATTGTCGTGCGCCGGGGAAGCATGAGCGGCCGTGAGCTGCGGTTCATTCGAACCGAGATGGGAATGACTCAAGCGCAGCTCGCCGAAATGCTGCATCGCGAATCCCTCGCGGTTAGTCGCTCGGAGCGCGGAGGGAGCCCGATCGACGCGAACGCCGAGGCGCTCGTGCGGCTATACGCCATTCAGGACCTGAAGCTTCCGGACAGTCCAGGCGTGAGAGAAATTGCCGGCTGGTGCGTTCCCACGGCCGAGACGCCGCCGATCGTGATCGACGGATCGGACCCATCCAACTACAAGCTCGCGGCTTGAGGTCGGACATGCCCGAGCCGCAGCGGCCCTTGCGGGAAGCGGCGTTGTGGATCGTGGCGAACGGCGAGAGGGCGGATCTGCCACGAGTGGGCAGCCGATCTTCGTTCGCCCCCGCGCTCGAGCATCCGCGGCGCCGGATCGCCCTCCACTGGGGCGATCAGTTTGAACACCTTGAGCCCACGATAGAGCCGCCAGGTCATCGAGCCGTCGGGTCGGGCCGCGGTCAGAGGACGTGCGAGCCTTCGCCGGACCGCTTGGCGGCCTTCTGGAACTTCTTGATCACCCGGTCGCGCTTGAGCTTGGAGATGTGGTCGATGAACAATACGCCGTCGAGGTGGTCGATCTCGTGCTGCAGCACCGTCGCGAACAGCCCCTCGGCCAGCGCCTCGCGCGCCTTGCCGTCGCGGTCGAGGGCGCGGACGCGGACCGAGGCCGGGCGCTCGACCTCGGCGTAATATTCGGGGATCGACAGGCAGCCCTCCTCGTAGGTCGAGCGCTCGTCCGCCCGCCACAGGATTTCCGGGTTGATGAACACTTGCGGCGCCGGCGCCTCGTCCTTCTTGGCGACGTCGACGACAAGCAGGCGGATCGGCTCGGCGATCTGGATCGCCGCGAGCCCGATTCCCGGCGCGTCGTGCATCGTCTGGATCATGTCGTCGATCAGCTTCGTGAGCGCCGCGTCGACGCGCTCGATCGGCTTGCTGATCAGGCGAAGCTTGGGGTCGGGCAGGGTGATGATGTGGCGAAGGGACATGCGGACGAGGAACCGTTCGGGCGATTGGGGAGGGCCCCCTCCACCGCCCTCCGGGCGGTCCCCCCTCCCCCATTCCGCTTGCGCTCCATGGGGGCGGATATCCTCCCCCGAGAAGCGGGGGAGGGGGACCATCCAAAGGATGGTGGTGGGGGAGGGCTTTGCCGGACCTACAGCGATCGCCCTCTGATGGACAGTTAATCCTCTGGACGAATGCGGTCAAACGTGTTCTTGTTATGTTCGATCAACTTCGCCGAATCGCCCCGTGCCGACCGCTAACGCCCCCATCGCCGTCCTCGACGGCGTCCCGATCGACCTGCCCGAGGCGCTCGCCGCGGCGCTTGCGGCGCTCGGCCTGATGCTACTCCTGACCCTGATCGCGCTCGGACGCGCGTCGGCCGCGCGGCGGCGCGAGCGCGAGATGGCGGACGAGCGGCAGGAGGCGATCGAGGCGCGGTTTTCTTCGCTCGCCAGCGCCAATGCGGAGCTCACCGGCCGCCTTTCGGGCATGGCCGACTGGCTGGGCGCGGGGATCGAGAATCAGACCCGCCGCACCGGCGAAAACCTCGGCAAGCTCAACGAGCGCCTCGCGGTGATCGACGCGGCACAGGCGCGCCTCACCGAAATGACGCGCGAGGTCGTGTCGCTGAAGGACATTTTGGCCAACAAGCAGGCGCGCGGCGCCTTCGGCCAGGGGCGGATGGAGGCGATCGTGCGCGACGGCCTGCCGGCGGGCGCCTACGATTTCCAGTTCACGCTGTCGAATCGCGCCAGGCCCGATTGCGTCATCCGCCTGCCGGGCGACACTCGCCTCCTGGCGATCGACGCCAAGTTCCCGCTCGAGGGCTTTTCGGCGTTGCGCGGGGCGCGCGACGAGGACACGCGAAAGGCTGCCGAGGCCCGCGTCCGCGCCGATGTGGCCAAGCACGTCAAGGATATCGCCGAGCGCTATCTCTTGCCCGGCGAGACGCAGGACGTGGCGCTGATGTTCGTGCCCTCGGAGGCGATCTATTCCGACATCGTCGAGCAATTCGACGATGTGGTGCAGAAGGCGCACCGCGCCCGCGTCGTGATCGTCTCGCCGACGCTGATGATGATGGCGATCAGCGTCTCCCAGGCGATTTTGCGGGACGCGCGCATGCGCGACGAGGCGCAGGCGATCCAGGCCGAAGTCGGACGGTTGGTCAACGACGTGCGGATGTTGACCGAGCGCGCCATGAAGCTCGAAACCCATTTCCGCCAGGCGCAGGAGGACCTTTCGGGAATCGGCGCCGCCAGCGCCCGCATCGCCCGGCGCGGCGACCGGATCGAATCGATGGATTTCGCCCGGGAGGGCGAGGCGGCGGAAGCGCCGAGGCTGGCGCGGGGGGCGGAGTAGGAGCCTTGCCCTCAAGCCCTCGCTCGTTAAGCGGTCGAAGGAGCGCGCGCCCTCCTCCCGCCGCGCGATCGGCCCGCAAGGGGGCGCCTCCGGGCATCGCGGCGCCCTTGATCAGATTCCACGTCAGAAAATTCGACAATTTCTTGCCAAGCGGACGGCGATGTCTTATATTTTCTTTTATCAGAAGGAATAGGCGCCGCATGTCCGATTGTCCCGAGGCCGCCCTGCCGGCCGCCCGCTGCGATCCGTCAGCGGACGCGCGCGTCGCGCGGCTGAAGACATTCGAGCGGGATCGGTTGATCGTCGATGATCTCAACCGGGGCGTTTCGGTCGCTGAGATCGCGGCGCGCGTCGGGGTCGGCGACAAGCGGATGCGCGCGCTGGTCGTTACGATCGCCCGGAATACTTGCCGTAAGACTTTGAAAACATTGATTCAGCGCCCGGGCTCCCGTCGTTTTGATCCCAGGCCTGACCCTACGCGATTCACACAAGTCGATCTCGTCGGGCGCCTCCTTCGCCACGAAGTGGGGAAGGTGGCCCGGAGGGCCGGATGGGGTGCGGAAAGCAGGTATGATCCGACGAAGGCTCACGATGACAGTCGCGCAATCCGACTCGGGCGGAAGCGGTGGGCCACACCCCATCCGGCGCCATAGCCCGTCGAAAGACGGGCGTCTTTCGACGCCCTATGTCGCCACCTTCCCCAGCAAAGCTGGAGAAGGGGGGTCCGCGCTGCGATTCGAGATGTGTGAATGCCATAGGGCCTGACCCGGGGGATCAGGATGAGGTTCAGGTTATGGCGGCTCGGTAGGCCGCTCGCGGAGAATCGAAAATGGCGCCGCATCTCCTTGAAAACACTCGAAGCCGAGTTGGAAATGGCAGGCCCGGCGAGCTTGAAAACGCCCTCTCGGCGCAATGCGAGACACGGTCGCTGCGCTGGCGGCGGGTGGGAGCGCTACCGTCCCGCGCGGTCCAAGTCGCGATAGCGCCGGACCGCGAACGGGATGGAGCCGAGATAGGCGAGCGTCAGGGCGACCAGCGTCTCCATGGGAAAGACGAAGACGAGGAGCAGCGCCGCGGCGACGCCGACCAGAAAGATCGCCAGATGCTCGCGCGGCACGCGCCCGATCGTTGCCCGAGAAATGCGGCACCCGGCTCGCCATCAGAAAGGCGATCGCCAGAACGTAGAGGCTCTCGAGGCTCGCGATTTGCAAGTTCGGCGCGCCGAGGCCGAGGGCGAAGCGCACATAGATCGGCAGCATTCCGACGATCGCGCCCGCCGGGGCCGGCATGCCGACGAAGAAGCTCTTGCGCCAGGCCGGCTGGTCCGGGTCGTCGAGCATCACGTTGAAGCGCGCAAGCCTGAGGGCGCAGGCCATGGCGAACATCAGCGTCGCGATCCAGCCAAAGCTCTTGGCCGCGTGGAGATCGGCGACGAACAGGACAAGCCCAGGAGCGACGCCGAAGTCGACGAAGTCGGCGAGCGAGTCGAGTTCCGCTCCGAAGCGCGACGTCCCCTTCAGGGCGCGCGCGATCCGGCCGTCGAGGGCGTCCAGCACTCCGGCGCCGGCGATGGCGATCACCGCCCAATCGATCGCCCCGTCCATGGCGAGGCGAATTGCGGTCAGCCCAAGGCAGAGCGCCAGCAGGGTGACGATGTTGGGCAAAAGCAGGCGCAGCGGAACCGGGCGGAAGCCGCGCCGCGGCGCGGGACCCGCCGGCGGCGGATCGAGCAGGCGATCAGCCTCGTCCACCGGACTCAGCTCCGCTGGAACGGGCGCGGCCCGGCGGTCGCGGCGACCTGTGCGATCACGGTCTCGCCGGCGACGGCGCGCGACTCGAGGCCGACGACGATCTCGGCACCGGCCGGAAGATAGACGTCGACCCGCGAGCCGAAGCGGATCAGCCCAATGCGCTCGCCTGCGCCCAAATGCGCGCCCTCGTGGGTGAAGCAGACGATCCGCCGCGCGATGAGCCCGGCGATCTGCACCACGCCATAGCGGCCTGAGGGCGCCGCGATCAGGATGCTGTTGCGCTCGTTGTCCTCGCTCGCCTTGTCGAGGTCGGCGCTGAGGAACAAGCCCGGATGATAGGCGATCCGCTCGACCCGCCCCTCGATCGGCGCGCGGTTGACGTGGCAGTCGAAGACCGACATGAAGATGGACACGCGCTTGAGGAGTCCCATGCCGAGCCCGAGCTCGGGCGGCGCGGCGGCTTGCCCCACGAAGCTGATCACGCCGTCGGCCGGGGCGATGACGAGATCGGGGCTGACTGGCGTGACGCGCGCCGGATCGCGGAAGAAATAGGCGCACCAGATCGTGGCGATCGCCCCGATCCAGCCGAGCGGACTCCAAAGCCACCACAGGATCAGCGTCGCGACGGCGAAACCGGCGACGAAAAGATGGCCCTCCGGATGGATCGGCGCGAAACCGCGCCGGAGGGAGGCGATGACGCTCATGCACGGGAACTCGATGGGCCTAAGGGGGCGCACTCATGGCGCCAAACGCAAGAAATGTCACGGCGCGGACGGCGAACCGATCACGTCGGGGAGATCCAAAGTCTCCGCCTCGGCTCGCTCCTCCGCGGCAGGCGGTCCGTCGTCGCTTCGCCGCAGCGTCTCCTCGGCGGCGTCGGCCTCGCGTTGCCGGCTCCAAAGCGCCGCATAGATCCCGCCCTGTTCGAGGAGCGCGTCATGGGTCCCGCGCTCGGCAATCAGGCCCTTGTCGAGCACGAGAATCTCGTCGGCGCCGACCACGGTCGAAAGACGGTGGGCGATGACGATGGTCGTTCGTCCGCGCGACACCCGCTCGAGCGCCGACTGGATCTCGCGCTCGGTGAACGTGTCGAGCGCCGAGGTCGCTTCGTCCAGCACCAGGATCGGCGGCGCCTTCAGCATTGTGCGTGCGATCGCCACCCTCTGCTTTTCGCCGCCCGACAGTTTCAGCCCGCGCTCGCCGACCGGGGCGTCATAGCCCTGCGGCAGCATGCGGACGAAAGCGTCGATCTGGGCGTCCTCAGCGGCCGCTTCGACCTCCGTTTCGCTGGCGCCGTCGCGGCCGTACCGGATGTTGTAGAGCAGCGTGTCGTTGAACAGCACTGTGTCTTGCGGAACCATGCCGATCGCCGCCCGGAGCGAGCTTTGCGTAACCTTCCTGACGTCCTGCCCGTCGATCACAACTCGGCCCGACGTCGGCTCATAGAACCGGAAAAGAAGTCGCGAGATCGTCGACTTGCCGGCGCCTGACGGTCCGACGATCGCGATCGTCTGGCCGGGTTTGGCCTCGAAGGAGACGCCGCGCAGGATCGGCCGAGCCGGGTCGTAGGCGAACTGGACGGCTTCGAAGCGCACGTGACCAGCCGTCACCTCGAGCGGCTTGGCCCCGGGAACGTCCTGGATCTCCGGACTCTGGTCGAGGATCGCAAACATCGCCTCGATGTCGACGATCGCCTGCTTGATGTCGCGATAGACCATGCCCATGAAATTGAGCGGTTGATAGAGCTGCAACATCATCAGGTTGATCAGCACGAAGTCGCCGACGGTCCTGCGTCCCGCCCTGATCTCGACCACGCACATGAGCAGTACGGCGGTCAGTCCAACAGTGAAGACGAGCGCCTGGCCGGCATTGAGCACCGCGAGCGACACGTAAGTTCGCACGCTCATGCGCTCGTATCGCGCCATGGCCCGGTCGTAACGAGCGGCCTCCCAATTCTCGGCTCCAAAGTACTTGACCGTCTCGAAATTGAGCAGGCTGTCGATCGCCTTGGTGTTGGCGTCGGTGTCGCTTTCGTTCATCGAGCGGCGAATGCCGATGCGCCAGTTGGTCGCGATGGTCGTATAGGTGAGGTATGCGGCGACAGTGACGCTGATCGCCGCAACGTACCTCCAGTCGAACGAGATCAGCATTGCGCCGACGATCAGCGCGAGCTCGACGATCGTCGGCGCGGCAGTCAACATCGACGTGCGGATGATCGTTTCGATGGCGTTGCGGCCGCGCTCAAGAACGCGGGTAAGTCCACCGGTCTTACGCTCCAAATGAAAACGCAGCGACAATCGGTGCAGGTGCTCGAACACCTCGATCGCAAGCTTGCGCACGGCGTTCATCGCCACCGATGCGAACAGCGCGTCACGCGCCTGCTGCGTAAACGCCATCAGGATGCGCAACGCGCCGTAGAGGACCGTCAGAGTCGCCGCGCCGGCCATGATGTGGCCCAGAGGCAGGGCGTCGGTCTGCAGCTTTCCCACAAGCGAATCAGTCACCCATTTGAAAGCGTACGGAATCGAGATCGTGATCAGCTTGGACAGCAGCATCAACGCGACAGCCAGACCGACGCGCACCTTCAGATCGGTACGTTGAGCCGGCCAGATATAAGGCCAGAGCAGCCGGACAGTGCTGGTCAGCGTTGCCCGTTCGCGGATGGAGCCAGGGGCTCCAATGAAGTTCGACGTCTTTTGATGCCGCATGGGCCCTCGGTGCGCGATCGTTCGATGCAACCGGGTGCCATATAGGCGCTCTGAATGGCGCGCGACATCCTTGCGAAACCGTGAACCCGATTTTCCCTACAAGTTCGGGCTCGAAAACTGCTGAGCGCCTAGAGGCAGCCTCAAGCCGAGTTGGCCGAGTGGTTGCTGCTAAGACCACGCGAATCAACCACCGGGCTATGACGCGTGCCTAGGCGTACTGCCGTGCCAAGACACGTCCACTGATCTCCTCAGTCAGCCCCATGTGCCTTGCGTCAACCGGATCGAGTATTCGGCGGATAATTGGTGACATCGTAGTTGAAAAAGTCTGAGAACAACTTGTGTGGTGATTTCGAGTGCGCTATATGCCAACGCGCCCAAGTCGTCGATGGGCGGGAAATAAAGTGAAGGCCCGTCCCGATCAGACGGCCAGAATGGCCTGCGAGTTGATCGCGTCGCTGCGATCGCTTCAGGCGTACATTTGGAGTAAAGATAAAAATGAGCGAATCCAACAGCCACGTCGAGCTCGCCGCGGAAATCGTTTCGGCTTACGTCTCGAACAATTCCGTGCCGGCCAGCGAACTGCCGACGCTGCTCAATGACGTGCATGCGGCGATCGTCCGTGTCGCCTCGGGAACGCAACCCATCGTTGTCGAAGCTGCGAAACCCGCCGTGCCGCCGAAGAAGTCGATCACCAACGACTACATCGTCTGCCTTGAAGACGGCCGCAAGTTCAAATCGCTCAAGCGCCACCTTCGCACTCAATACAACCTTTCCCCGGAGGAATATCGGGAGAAGTGGAGTTTGCCGGCGGACTATCCGATGGTCGCGCCAGCCTACGCGAAGGCGCGCTCGGCGCTTGCCAAGCAGATGGGCCTCGGTCAGCAGCGCCGGCGCCGAAAGTAACAAAGGTCAGAGTCTCGGAGGTTGCGCCGATAAACCGGGCGTTTCGATCGACGAAACGTCTCTCGGCGACCCGACGCGGGCCCGTCCTTGAGGCGGGCCTGAGCGTTTGCCCTAGTCTGAAGGGATGAGCGCGGAGGGCCGCGAGGGGTGGGGCGCGGATAATCGCGGACGCGGCGTCAGGCGGCTCTATTTCGTTCCGAACATCCGATCGCCGGCATCGCCCAGTCCCGGGACGATATACCCGTGATCGTTGAGCTTTTCATCGATCGCGGACGTCCAGATTTCAACGTCCGGATGGGCTTTCGTCAGCCGCTCGACGCCTTCCGGCGCCGCGAGCAGACACACGAATTGCATGTCTCTCACGCCGCGCCGTTTGAGACGGTCGAGCGCCGCGATGGCGGAATTGCCGGTCGCAAGCATCGGGTCCATCACGATGACCAGCCGCTCGGCGACGTCCGCGGGCGCCTTGAAGTAATATTCGACCGCCTCGAGCGTCTGCGGGTCGCGATAGAGTCCGATGTGCGCGACGCGCGCGCTCGGCACCAAGTTCAGCATACCCTCGAGAAACCCGGTTCCGGCGCGCAGGATCGGCGCGAAGACCAGTTTCTTGCCCGCAATGGTCGGCTGCATGGTCTTGGCGAGCGGCGTTTCGACCTCGACCAATTCGATCGGCAGGTCGCGCGTCACCTCATAGGCCAGGAGCATGCCGATTTCGTTGAGCAGCTGGCGGAAACCTTTGGTCGAAACGGTCTTGTCGCGCATCAGCGTCAGCTTGTGCTGGACGAGGGGATGGCTGACGAGGTGGACGTTCGACACGGGAAGCTCCTGACCTTCATGCCCGGCAATACTAGACCGATCGGAGGCGGATCGCCGAGGCGAATCGGGCAAGGCCAGTCCCGTCCCCAGCTTTTGTCAGGGCGCTGCGCGGCAGGCGCGAAACGGCGCCACGGTATTGACGGGGGCCGGGCGACGATGTTCAGGTGCCCACAAATGGCCTCATCGATGTCGCGTCCGATCAGCCGCCGCTTATCCCTGCCGAACGTCTTGACCTATGCGCGAGTCGTTGCGGTTCCGATTGTCGCGGGCCTCTTGTTCTGGCCGCACGCGCCGTGGGCGCGCTGGACGGCGCTAGCGGTGTTCATCGCCGCCGCCGTCACGGATTTTTTCGACGGCTATCTCGCCCGGGCCTGGGCGCAGCAATCGTCGTTGGGGCGGATGCTGGACCCCATCGCCGACAAGCTGCTCGTGTCCGCCGCGATCCTGATGCTGGCGGCCGATCAGACGATTTCGAGCGTGACGCTGTGGGCGGCGATCGTCATCCTCTGCCGCGAGATCCTCGTCTCGGGCCTGCGCGAGTATCTGGCCGAGCTTCGCGTGCCGGTGCCGGTGACCAGGGTCGCCAAATGGAAGACCACGGCGCAACTCGTCGCTCTCGGGTTCCTGATCGCGGGGCCGGCCGGCGAGGCGGTGCTGCCCGGCTCGACCACGATCGGCGTCGTTCTCCTCTGGATCGCGGCGATCCTCACGCTCTATACCGGCTGGGACTATATGAAGGCGAGCTACGACCATGTCGGCGAAGCGTGAGGCGGCATGAAGCTTGTCTATTTCGCCTGGGTGCGCGAGCGCGTCGGCAAGACCGAGGAGGAGCTCGATCTCCCGCCGGAGGTCAAGACGGTGGCCGACCTCATCGCCTGGCTTTCCGGCCGCGGCGAGGGCTACGCCTACGCATTCGAAAAGCCCAAGAGCGTGCGCGCGGCGCTCGACCGCGTCCACGCGCGTCCCGAGGCGGCGATTGCCGGGGCCAAGGAGATCGCCTTCTTCCCCCCGATGACCGGCGGCTGAGAGCCATGGCGACGATCCGGGTCCAGCGGGAGGCGTTCGACGCCGGGGCCGAGGCGGCGGCGCTTGCGAAAGGCCGCCCGGACGTCGGCGCGGTCGTGAGCTTCGTCGGCTATTGCCGCGACGAGGGCGGCAACGCTCGCGGCGCTCGAACTCGAGCACTATCCCGGCATGGCCGAGACGGAGATGGCGCGCGTCGCCGCGGAGGCCGAAGCGCGCTGGCCGCTTCTCGGCGTGACGGCGATCCATCGCACCGGAAGGATCGAGCCCGGCGAGCCGATCGTCCTCATCGCGGTCGCCTCGGCCCATCGTGGCGAAGCCTTCGCGGCGGCGGAAATGCTGATGGACTACCTGAAGACCCGCGCCCCGTTCTGGAAACGCTTAATCCGCGCGGACGGGGCGGTCGAAGGCTGGGTCGAGGCCAAGGATGCGGACGACGCGTCGGCGGCGCGATGGAGCGCCGCCAAGGGCTGACGCCTTATCTAACGGCGAACGACGATCGTGTTGTAGAGCCAGACCACGACGACCGCCCCGATGACCGAGACGATGATGCTCCAGATGTTGATCCCGGTCACGCCGCTGAAGCCGAGCGCGCTGACGATGATCCCGCCGACCACCGCGCCGACGACCCCGAGCGCGATGTTCATGAGCATGCCCGACCCGGGCTTGTTGACGAAGAATCCTGCGAGCCAACCCGCGATCAGCCCCAGAATGATCCAGCTGATGACGCCCATGTCCAAGCCTCCTTCGGCAGGCCGGCGCCCGGTCCGCCGTCCCCTGATGCGGCGGCTCCCTCCCGGCGGGCCGGCGGATTGTTGCGGGATGGACGCGGAAAACGCAAGCCGTTAGTCTGGCGCCAGTCTCTTCTCGGACGCCTGCCGACGGTCAGGCGGGGGGTCCCGCCGCGACGCGTCCGACGACGAATAGGAGGAAGCGATGGGAATGTTTGACGACGCCCTGAAGAATTCGGTTCCGGGCGGCAACTTGGCCACGCCGATCGCAGTCGCGGTCGGCGCCCTGATCCTGGGCAAGCTGTTCGGCGGCGGCTCGTCGCCCGCGCCGGCCCCCTCGGCGCCCATGCCGAACCCGATGCCGACGTCCGTGCCGGCCAACCCACCGACGACCAGCATCGTCGGGGGCTTGAGCGACCTCATCGGCAGGCTGACCGCGGGCGGCGCGGGCCAGCAGGTCAATTCCTGGGTCGGCCCCGGCCAGAACCAGCCGATCGAGCCCGGCCAGCTCGGCGGCGCCCTCGGCGGCGGCGTGCTCGAGGAACTGTCGAAGCGCACCGGCATGTCCCAGCAGGAGATGCTGAGCCAGCTCGCCGTCGTCCTGCCGCAGCTGATCAACAGCCTGACCCCCAAGGGCCGCGTGCCGACGGTCGCCGATCTCGACCAGCGGTAAGGGTCGCCGACACGGTCGCCGGGCCGGGACGCTGACCCGGCCGGCGACGAGGGCCGCGGCCGGCGACTGGCGTCTGGGGCTGGTCTGGGCGCGCCGTCCGAGCCCATTTTGAGCCTTTTCAAGGACTTGGAGAGACTTTTCCGGGCGACATTCGGCCGGAGGGACCGCGCCGGGTCGCTGACGTGGTCGCCGGCGAGGCTGCGGCGCCCGCCTTGCGGCTGGTCCGCGCGCCTTGGCATGTCCGAGCCCATTTTGAGCCTTTTCAAGGTCTTGGAGAGAGTTTTCCGGGCGACATTCGGCCGGAGGGACCGCGCCGGGTCGCTGACGTGGTCGCCGGCGAGGCCGCAGCGCCCGCCTTGCGGCTGGTCCGCGCGCCTTGGCATGTCCGAGCCCATTTTGAGCCTTTTCAAGGTCTTGGAGAGAGTTTTCCGGGCGACATTCGGCCAGAAGGGCCGCGCCCGGTAGCGGGGGCGACCATTCCGACAGCGCTCGGAACGGGATAATAGCATGTGCTTTCTGTAACTACGACTTGCCGGGGCCAGAGCGGGCGCAGGACGCGGAACGCGCCGCCTCCCTTCGGCGCCGATGGCGGACGGTCGTGCGCTGCGGAGGAGGACAAGAGGGCGGCGGGCATGGCGGGTCGAATTCTGGACGGCAGGATCAATCTACCCTTAATTCCGTTTATCAGCAAGGAAATGTCATCGGCGCGCGGCCGGCGCGAAGTGGTTGTTCAAACCCATATTCGGCCCGTCCGATAGACGAAGATCGAGCGGTCAAAATCTCACGCGTGGCTCCCACGGCGCGACGTGCGGACTCGACGTGATGCCGACATTTGCGGGTCGCCACGCTGAACGCAGGCACTGGAAGAAATCGACCTTATCCGAAGATCGTCTTACCCCACCGCCTCGAGGCAAGGGGGACCGGCGCCCAGAGGACCGTCGGCGAGCTCGTAGCCGTAATACCGAGCGAGTTCCGGATCAGCAATAGGCACATCGTGGTATGTGCTTTTCAAGAATGAGCTTTGGGGGTCTCGACGCCATTCGGACGGAAATAGAGAAATGTCCCGAGATTTTATCGAGGGCCTGCAAGCGGCGGAGCGACCCGATATGGCCTCAAGCAACGCGGCAGCCAAATCGCGCCCGGGGCCGAGCGGCAAATGGCCGATCTGTGTGGCGCGCGGGTTGATCTCGATGAGTTTGACCGCCCCGCTCCCGTGCTCGATGAGGAAATCAAAGCCATGCAATCCTGAAAGCATAAAGTGAGCGCAAATCGACCGGGCCGCTGCGGTCATCGCATCTCCATCGACCACACGCACGACTGTCGACATGCCGAATGGACTTGCCAACTCCACCGCCTCAACGGCGATTTGCGCAATAACTTTGCCGCGCCAGCACGCGACAGCCGCGTTCGCGGGTCTGCCGGCCACGAAAGATTGGACGCTGATGGCCCGTTTAGGGCGAAGACAAAGAGCTTCGACATCCCCCATCGTCAGGTAGCGTTTCAGGTCCCTGAATACGCTTCGACGCAGTCTCATTCGCGAAAAGGCCCTGCGAATCTCGGATTGGCGACGAACGACGATGACGTCCCTGCCGCCCCAACTGCCGTCCAGCTTCAAGACGGCCGGCAGACCATACTTTCGCGCCCAATCATGAAGGTCCGAGACGCTGTCGACGTTATCCGTCTGCGGGATGACCACGTCAGGCAGTGCGCTGATTCCTCCAAGGCTGCCTCGTCTGGCGATGACGCCGCTGGCCCCTCCGCGACCGAGCGACGTTTCGATCAGGGCTGAAGTGTCATGATCGCCGATCGCCCGGAGCGCGCACAAGTGACCGACGATCCTGTCATCGCACGGAATAACGATGTCCGGGGCTTGCTTTGCGATTGCCACACGTAAACTCTCGAGTGGGGCCTCCGCGCGATAGTGGAAAGTGCGGTTCGGAGCATTTGAACGATGAACCGGGTGCTGCGGAACCGCTACCGCGCCGACATCGAAGCCGGCGTCGTGAAATGCACGGCAAAGACGCACGACGTTCGGCCAAATCAAGGCGCCCGCCACAAGGACTTTTGGCATCAGGCGTAGCTTCCCGCCTGCGCGTTCGAGGTCGACGCCGTAAAGGCTTTGCTACCACACGCTTGCCCCGGCTTGACCAAGGCGGCAGTCACTCGCCGCGCGGCGAAGCGCGCCCCGAACGTGAAGCGCAACATTGGGCCGAAACTTGCAGCCGCCGTCGGACCGATGAAATAGAGTCCGGGTATCGAGGACTCGAAAGATCGGCTCAAAATTGGCGTTCCTCTGTACCCGGCAATGCCCGCGCGCAAAGATGGGTTCAGAATACTCAAGCGGTTCAAGTCGATACAAAATCCAGTCGCCGCGATCACATGATCGACATGAAGACTGTCCTTGAAGCCGTCCTTCTTGCTCAGTGTTAGGGTCACACCGCCGCCCTCGACCGCGGCCCCGACGAGTTCGCGCTCAAGCAGCAATGGAACGTGGCCTATCACTCTATCTTTCATAACTCCCGCGGCCGCGGGCCCCAAATGCCGGCGGACGAATTCATGGCGGATGCTCTTTGGTAAGGCGTGGATCAGCAGAGGAAAGTCTGTGCTGAAGCGCGACCGCAATCCCGGCCCCAAACCGGAGGACGGGTGTCGTATCCGCCGCCACATTGAATCCATTCCGCTGGATCGCGGACCTCCACTTCTGGAAAACTTCAGATTTGCGCGGCGACCGACCAAGACGACGTCACACCCGCGCTCATGCAGTAAACCGGCAAGGTCAATCGCTGAGGCCCCCCCTCCAATGACGGCAACGCGCGCTTCAGAAAAGACCGAAAGATCGTGATGATCGAAACTGTGCGAGACGAAAGGGTGTGGGAGAGCGTTCAGCATCTCGGGCACGTATCGGAAAGGACCGACTCCGACCGCGACGACGACACGTCGGGCGCTTGCGTTCTCACCATTGCCGAGGTGCAACTGAAATTCATCGCCGCTCAATTCAATCGCACTGACCTGAACTTCCTCCAAATTCGGCACGCAACACTTTTGGAAGGCCAACCCGTATTCACAGAAATGATCGAGCCTGACCGGCTCCGATTCGCTGTAATTGATTGATTGCTCCGCGGCAAAGCGGGCGAGCGTATATAGGTCTTGCGGGTCCGAGAGATTCGACGCGAATGGGTCGGATTTCAACAGCATGCCTTCCGGCATGTGGCTTCGCCAGCTGTCCATTGGCCGGCCGAAAATTCGTGTCTGAACTCCTGCGGCGTCCAGATGTGCTGCCAGCGAAAGGCCGTAGGGACCCGCGCCAACAATGGCGACCTCTACTGGCGCGTTCACTTCAGCCCCGCTCGCAGCCTACATTCAAAGAAGACAGCATGGTGTCGTCTGTCAACAAAATAAATGAATGACAGTAAATGCGGCCTATGCTGGCAATCTGCCGGTTGTAAATCATAAGTTATTGTAGTAACTGGATAATCTGCACGTAGCTCGTCAACATTTCGAGACCTGGTCACGTATTCCCCTTTTAGGTTGTGCGGAAGAATCGCGCGCGTTGATTACGCGAGGCCGCGCAGTTGGTCCGGCCCGTTTTGCCACGCCCAACGACCGGTGTTTGCGCGCCGCCCTCGTCCAATTGGTCGCCGCCGCGGGGCAAGGATTCCCGTTAACGGCTCTATCAATCGGGCGCCAAGCGTTTGATCCGAGCGACTTGGGCGTCCGAACGAACGCCCCCAAGGCGCCTCGGCAGAGCCTTCGCCGCAAAGGGCCGCCCGGCGCCCCATTCGACCGCCGCCGCACGCCTACTCGGCCGCGCTGCGGCCCGGCCCGGCGGCGACCTCGAGGGCGTGGATGAGGTCCTCGATCAGGTCGTCGGGATCTTCCAGTCCGACCGACAGCCTGAGGAGGCCGGGGCCGATGCCGAGCGCCGCCCGCTGCTCGGGCTTGAGGCGCTGGTGGGTCGTCGTCTCCGGGTGGGTGATCAGGCTCTTTGCGTCGCCGAGGTTGTTGGAGATGCCGATGATCGAGAGCGCGTTGGCCATATGGAACGCGGCCGCCTTTCCTCCCGCCACTTCGAAAGCGACCATCGTCCCGCCGCCGCTCATCTGGCGCCGGGCGAGCGCGGCCTGCGGATGATCGGCGCGGCCAGGGTAGAGGGTGTGGACGACCGACGGGCAGCCGGCGAGGGCGTCGGCGATCCGCGCCGCCGAGCGCGCCTGCGCCTCGACTCGGATCGGCAGGGTCTCGAGCGACTTCAAGAGCGTCCAGGCGTTGAACGGCGACAGGCTCGGGCCGGTCTGGCGCAAAAAGTTATGGACGTGGTCGGCGATGAATTTCTCGCTGGCGAGGATGACGCCGCCGAGCACCCGCCCCTGGCCGTCGATGTGCTTGGTGGCCGAATAGACGACGCAGTCGGCGCCGAGCGTCAGGGGATGCTGGTAGAGGGGCGTGGCGAACACGTTGTCGACCACCAGCGTCGCCCCGACGGCGTGGACGATCTCGGCGACCCCGGCGATGTCGAGGATTTCGAGGGTCGGGTTGGTCGGCGATTCGAGAAAGGCCGTTTTGGTGTTCGGCCGCACCGCCGCCCGCCACGCCTCGAGGTCGGTCCCCTCGACCAGGGTCGATTCGACGCCGAAGCGCGGCAGGAGCTCCTCGACCACGTAGAGACACGAGCCGAACAGGGCGCGCGCGGCGACGACATGGTCGCCCGCCTTGACCTGGCCCATCAGCGCCGCCGTCACCGCCGCCATGCCGCTCGCGGTCGCCCGCGCCGCCTCCGCGCCTTCGATGAGCGCCATGCGGTGCTCGAACATGGCGACGGTCGGGTTGGCGAAGCGCGAATAGATGAAGCCCGGCGCGTCGCCCTTGAAGCGCGCCTCGGCCATCTCCATCGTGTCGTAGAGGTAGCCCTGGGTGAGGAACAGGGCCTCCGAGGTCTCGTCGAATCGCGAGCGCAGCGACCCGCCGTGCACGAGCTGGGTGGCGGGCCTCAGGGTTTTGGGATCGCGGGATTTGCGCGGGCTCGTCATCCTTGTCTCCGTCTCCGGGCGCTCCGCCCAAGGGCCCGAAAGACGAGGCGTTTAAGGAGAGCCCCGATCTTTTAGCCCTTTGTTTAACGTGGCGGCAAGCCGACCGGCTCAAATGACCACGGGATGCGATAACCTTTAGCGTGCGCGCGCCGCGCGGTCAACGAAATGCGCGTGCGAGGGATCGTCCGCGGGACAGCGCAGGATGACATCAGGTCGCGCCAAAAACCCTCACCCTGCGGCCTTCGGCCGCTTCCCTCTCCCGGTGGGAGAGGGGCGTCTCCTTCCCCCTCGGGGGGAAGGCGGCCCGAAGGGCCGGATGAGGGTTTTTGGCGCGAATCGATCGGAATTCATCGCGCGCGAGCTAGTGTTCAAAATCCGGCGTTTGACTCGTGCTGCAGCGTTAAGGCCACATCAGACATAGAAGGCCGACGCCTTCAGTTGGCGGATCAGGCGGCGATTGAACTGGCGCTTGGTTTCGGCGACCGTTTCGGGCGGATAGTCGAAGATCCCCCGGCCGGACTTGACGCCGAGCCGGCCCTCCTTCACCGCGGCATGCAGGATGGCGTTCGCTTGCATCGAATTATCCATGTCCTTGAGGAGGTTGTCGCCGACGATGCGCCAGATGTCGAGGCCGCCGAAATCGGCCACCTCGAGTTGGCCGGTCGTGGCGTAGCGAAAGGCCGGGCCGAATTTCAGCGCCTTGTCGATGTCGGCGGGATCGGCGACGCCGCGTTCGAGCAACGAGAACGCCTCACGCGCGATGCCCTGGCCGAGGCGGTTGGCGACCAGGCCCGGGACGTCCTTCAGGACCTTGATCGTCTGCTTGCCGATCCGCCGGTAGAGGTCCGCGACCTCGTCGAACACCGCCTCGGAGGTGTTGCCGAAATAGGAGAGTTCGACGAGTGGAATGAGGTGGCCCGGATTGAACCAATGGCAGACCATGAACCGCGCCTTGCGCGACGGCGGCAGGGGCTCGGCCATCGCCTCGAGCGCAAGGCTGGAGGTATTGGAGGCGAGAATCGCCTCCAGGCGCATCAGGGCGTCGAGCCGGCGCAAGAGATCGTGTTTCAGGGACAGTTGCTCCGGTGCCGCCTCGAGCACGTAGTCGCGGTCGGCGACCGCGAAGGCGAGATCGGCGGTGGTGCGGATCCGCGCCAGGGTCGGCTCGACCCGCTCGGCGGAGACGTAGTCCTCCTCGACCATCGTCTGCAACGCCTCGCCGATCTGGGCGACGGCCCGCTTCAGCGGCTCCTCGGCGACGTCGTAGAGGCGCACTTCGATGCCGTGCAGCGCGAAGGCGAGGGCGATGCTGTGGCCCATCGTCCCGGCGCCGATGACGCCGACAGTCTCGATCATTGGGCGTTTCCTTTCGGTGAAAGAATTGAGCGCGCCTCGACGGCGCTCGCCGGCGCAGTGTCGGCTTCCTGGATCAGGCCGGCGGCGTCAGCCTGACGACGATGTGGGGGAACCTATCCCACTTCGCCCGCTTTCGGCGACTGTCGGCCTGAGGCCAATTGTCGCTCGATCGCTGAAGACACGGCTGCGAACGGCCCGCCCGACAGCGCGCGGCGTCTGCGCCGTAAGTTGATGGATTCCTTATGAGCCGCGGACGCTTCTCGTATCGATTTTTTATGTGCGCAGGGCGCATGCGTTGCCCCGTCCGAGCCCCGCCAGCGACCCGACGGCAGGACGCGTTGGGGATGCGCCATGAGCTTGATTCCGATCGTGTTCTGGACGCTCGTGCTGGTCACGGCGCTGGTCGCCTTGCGATGGGGCGCGATGATCGGCCTCATCGGCTTCATCCTCGCGCTGATGATCGGCGCGGTCGCGGTCTCTCGCCTGGCGCCGCCCACGGCAAGCGTCTCGGCGGGCGTGCTCCATCTCGAAGCGGGCGCTACCGAACGGCCGCCGATTTCTGTCCGAACCCCAATCTTTTCAATGTGTTAGCTGGGGTCCAAGGCGCTTCTACGGCGAGCGACCCAATGATATCAAAGGGATAGCCGGGGAGACAAGTCCTGGCGGGCCGCGCGCTCAGCGTCCTCGCTCGGCCCGCCAGCGCGCCGGCGTCGTTCCCGACCAGGCCTTGAAGGCGCGGGTGAAGGCGCTCGGATCGGCGAAGCCGAGCCGGGCCGCCGTCTCGGCGATCGACTGCCCCTTGATGAGCCAGCCCTGCGCCGCCTCGTACTTGGCCTCGTCGGCGAGGCCGGTGTAGGTGAGCCCGCGCGCCTCGAGCCGATGGACGAAGGTGCGCTGGCTCAGGGACAGCGCGCGGCAGACGCTGTCGCGCGACAGCGCCCCGGCGGCGAGTTGGGTGCGGATCACAGAGCGCGCCGTCGACAGGAAATCGCCCTGCGCGTTGGCGGCCGCTTCCTGCAGAAGCGGAGCGAGGATGCCGGCCACGTGCGGATCGCGGTCGTGCGCCGGCCGATCGAGGATGGCCGCATCGAACACGAGGCAGCCCCTCGCGGCGCCGAATTCGACCGGCGCCTCGAAGAATTTCGCGAACGGGGTCCTGTCGCGCGGCGGCCCGCGGGTCAGGCGCACTTCGTTCGATCGCCAGCCGGCGCCGCACAGTCGACGCATCACATTGAAGGCGATCGCGATCGCGCCGTCGCCGATCTGGTCGGCGCTCTCGACGCCGGGCGCCGTGACGGCATAGCCGAACGACGCGACGCCGCACCGCACATCGAGGAAGGTTGCGCCGCCGGTGTCGCTCGTCCGCAACGTCGCCGTGATGACGTCGAGCCCCTGGCGCACGGTCGGCGAGTGGATCGAGACGAGTCCGGTGAGCCCCATGCCGCTCGGCAGGGTTCGCACGCCGACCCGTAGGCCGAAGCTTTCACAGCCCGTGGTCTTGACGGACTCGGTCACGAGCCGTCCTAGAGCCGTGAAAGGGATGACGGCGTCGGGGTTGGAAAAGAGCTTCGGGTCGACGCCCGCCTGACGGATCACCGCGTCCGGGTCGGCCCCGAGCTCGGCGAGAGTCGGGGGAATCGCGGCGACGTTCCGGACCCTAATGGTCGGGATCAGCAGTCCGGGTCGAGCAAGAGTATCCAACGCCTGTCCGCTGTCTGCGGCGCCCCTTCCTGGCGCGCCGCCATCGTCCCTCTGATCGACCCCGTTTCGCCCATTTAGTCAATTCTTGGCCCGCGAAGTCAATGACAGCCGACGCCTCGGCCGATAGAGTGCCGCGAATAGGCTGGGGCGTCGGCGGGCGAGCATAAATCCCTTGGGCGCGCAATGACGACTCGGCCGGGCGCCGTAACGAAGGACGGCCGCGCGCCTACGGCTTCGGGTCCAGCCAAATTCTTGCGTGAAACGACGACATGTCGGACCCGGTTCCGCATGCGGCTTTAAGGGGGGACGGGAGCGCAGTGGACACCGAGACGGGCCCGATAGCCGCCGCGTCGGCGCTCGAGATCCTGACCGGCGCCGCATTCGTCGCCGATCCGTCGCTCATCTCCCGGCTGCTGTTCGGCCGGGGGCTCGACGATACGGGGACGATGGTTGGCCGCACGGCCGGCCTGGTGTTGGCCTGCCTTGCGCTCGGATGCTGGCCGCGGCCGACGACGGGCGGGCGGTCCGCCGCGGCGCTCGAGCCGCTGTTGCTCCTGAACGGGCTCGTCGCGGTCTATCTCATTTATCTCGGCGTCACAGGACAGGCATACGGCCCGCTCATCTGGCCGGCGGTCGCGGCGCACGGTCTGAATACGGTCCTGCTGGCGAGAGCGTGGGTGCGAAAACGCGGCGTCGCCATGCGCGGCGCGAAGGGTTGAGGCGACTTTAAGGAGAGCGACATGGGTGAGCCGACCAACAGCAGTTTGCCGGCCGATGAGGCCGCGCACCGCGGGAATAAGCCAGGCCTCTCGCGACGCGGCATCCTCAACATCATGAAGCACATCGGCGCTGGCGTTGGAGCCGCCGTCGTTCTGGGCAGGCAGACGATCGTCGCTTTCGCCCAGCAGATCACGGGGGTGTTGGGCTCGCCGAGCGCCACGACGACCATTCCAGGAAACCAGCTGCCGCCGCCGCCGCCCGAGTTCGGCGGCGTGATCAAAGAGACCGCCAAGGAGTCGAAGCCGTGGTGGCCGCCCCGCGTCGTGCCGCCCAAAGGCGCGCCCAACGTTCTCTTGATCATGACCGACGACCAGGGTTACGGCGTCAGCAGCACGTTCGGCGGCGTGATCCCGACTCCGGCGCTGGACCGGATCGCCGAGGCCGGGCTGCGCTATACGCAATTCCACTCGACCGCGCTCTGCTCGCCGACCCGCGCCGCGCTGATCACCGGCCGAAATCACCACGAAGTGGGGTTTGGCGTCGTTACCGAGTTGTCAACGGGCTTCCCCGGCTACAACTCCTACATCGGACCGGAGCACGCGACGGTCGGCACGATCCTGCGGGACAATGGCTACGCGACGTCCTGGTTCGGCAAGAACCACAACACCCCGTCCTTCCAATACAGCGCCGCCGGCCCGTTCGATCAATGGCCGTCTGGGATGGGCTTCGAATACTTCTACGGCTTCATGGGCGGCGAGAGCGATCAGTGGACGCCGTACCTGTTCCGCGATCACACCCAGATTTTCCCGTGGATCGACAAGCCCGACTACAACCTCACCACCGACATGGCGGATGAAGCGATCGACTATTTGAGGAAGCTCGACGCCGTGGCGCCTACGAAGCCGTTCTTTCTCTACTACGTGCCCGGCGGCAGCCACTCGCCGCACCAGCCGAAGAAGGAGTGGAGCGACAAGTTCAAGGGCAAGTTCGACATGGGCTGGAACGCCATGCGCGAGGAAATCTTCGCCAACCAGAAGCGGCTTGGCGTCATTCCAGCAAATGCGCAATTGACCCCCTGGCCCGACGATCTGCCGACGTGGGAATCGCGAACCGCCGACGAGAAGAAGCTGTTCGCCCGGCAGGCGGAGGTGTTCGCCGGCTATACGGCCTATACCGATCACGAGATCGGCCGGGTCATTCAGCAGGTCGAGGACATGGGCAAGCTCGACAACACGCTGATCATCTACATCTGCGGCGACAACGGCACGAGTCCCGAAGGGACGCTGCTCGGCACGCCCAATAACTTCACCTCCTACAACGGCATCCTGGACGTGCCCGTAGGCGCGCAGCTCGAATATTACGACGCCTGGGGCTCGGCGGCGACCTATCCGCACATGGCGGTGGCATGGGCGTGGGCGTTCGACACGCCGTTCAAGTGGACGAAGCAGATCGCCTCGCACTTCGGCGGCACGCGGCAGGGAATGGCGATCTCGTGGCCGGCGCGGATCAAGGACGCCGGCGGCGTCCGCAGCCAATTTCACCACATCATCGACGTCGTGCCGACCATCCTGGAGGCCGCGGGCCTCAGGGCGCCGGACGTGGTCAACGGCATTGAGCAGAAGCCGATCGAGGGGGTCAGCATGACCTACACCTTCGACAAGGCGAACAAAGCCGCTCCCACTCCGCACACGACCCAGTATTTCGAGATGGGCGCCAACCGCGGCATTTTCCATGACGGCTGGTACGCCAACACGACGCCGCCGGTGCCGCCGTGGGTGCTGAACGCGCCGATGCCGGACGTCAACGATTACAAATGGGAGCTCTACAATCTCACCGAGGATTACTCGCAATACAACGACCTCGCCGCCAAGATGCCGGACAAGCTCAAGGAGATGCAGGCGCTGTTCGTGCAGGAGGCGAAGAAGTACAACGTGTTCCCGCTTGATAACTCGCAGTTCCAGCGCGCCATCGCGCCGCGCCCGAGCGCGGCCGCCGGACAGGATCTGTTCACCTATTCCGGCGTTATGGCCGGCATCCCGCTCAGCGACGCGCCAAGCATCCTCAACCGATCGTACACCATCACCGCCGAGGTCGAAGTTCCCGAGAACGGAGAAGGGATGATCGTGACCGCGGGCGGGCGCTTCGGCGGATTTCGGGCTCTATCTGCTCAAGGGCAGGCCGGTGTTCACCTACAACATGCTCCTGCTCCTGCTGCCCCGTTGGGCGGGCGATCAGCCGCTCGAGGCGGGCAGGCATACGATCGTCTTTGATTTCCAATACGACGGGCCCGGCATCGCCAAGGGCGGAAGCGGGGAATTGAAAGTCGATGGCCAATCCGTCTCCGCGTTTGCGATCCCGAAGACGATCCCGTTCGTGGTGCCGCCCGACGAGACTTTCGACGTCGGGGTCGACACGCGCACCGGAGTGAACGACCAGGACTATCAGCCGCCGTTCCGCTTCAACGGCACAATCGAAAAGGTGACCGTCAAGCTTGGCAAAGTGCAATTGACGATGGACGAGCGCCAGCGGTTCCACGGGGCGAACGCGATCGCGCGGGACTAGGGCAAGCAGCGAGCGGTCGGATCGAAAGCGTCGGTCCGACCCCGCCCGGCGCGGGGCTGTCGCATTGGCGTCGTTCAGGGGCGCCTCAATTTTCAAATAGGATCAGGAGGGCATAATGAGGAAATCAATCGGCATCGCGGTGTTTGTTTCGGCGTGGTTTGTCGCGGGCGGCGCGCTGGCGCAGGGCATGCTGCTGGACTACGCGGCCGACAAGGTGATCAAGAAGTTCACGACGTCGAGCTGTGATGAACTGAAGGCGATGAAGGGCGAGCCGCCGTCGGAGAAGGAGAAAATGGCGATCGACTTCCTGCACGGCGACGCACAGGCGCGCAAGGACTTCATCGACAAGATCGCGCCGGTCGTCATGAACAAGTTGTTCGAATGCGGCTTGATCCCCTGAGCCTGAGGCTTTCCCTATCCCGCCCGCAGCGACCGTAGCGCGATGACCGCGAAATCGGCTTATCATCTTCTGGCGAAGCCCGCCGGCGCGGCGTGCAACCTCGGCTGCCAGTACGGCTTCTTCCTGTCTAAGGAGAACCTCTATCCGGCGCGCGAAAGCCCGCCGATGCCGGACGTTCTCGAGGCCACCATCCGGCAATTGATGGAATTGTCGTTCGGACCGCGGGTGGAGGACCATGGCCGACCTCGTGCCGAGAGGGCGTTACGCCGACGAGATCACCAAGACGCAGTCATCCCGTAGCGGAACTCCGGGGCGACCCGGCGAGGCGGCGAGCCATGCGTGAGCGCCAACCAAACGCAGTTTATATTCGGCGCGGCCAGCGTATCGGCCGCGCCGATTGCGGGTCGCCTTGCCCCGGGCGTCCGCGCGCGTTGGGTGGGGGCGAGCGTGTTGCAATCCGCCGGAACGGCGAAATCTGGAAAGGTGAAGCGAATGGCTACGAACAACGTTCTGGTCTTGACTGTGTTCTCGGCGGCGCTGCTGGCGTCGGCTGTTTCCGCCAACGCGGCAGGGCAGCTCGCCTATTGCCGGGCGGATGCGCAACGCCTTTGTCCCGGCGTTCGTCCGGGCGGCGGCGCGCTGAAGAATTGTCTCAAGGAGCACCAGAACGAGGTGAGCATCGGCTGCGCCAAGGAACTGAAGGCGCTCAAGGCCCAGATGGGGAAATAAGCGGCGCTAGCTCGCCCCCGCGCGAACTGACGAAGATCGGCCGGCGACGCGAGTCTCGCGCCGCCGATCGGCGTTATGAGGGCGTCAGGCGGGGGCGAATGATCGGGCTTGCGGTTGAAGTCAAAATTTACCGCGCGTCGCGATTCGAAAACGCGGCCGAGCGGGACACGATAGGGTCCGCCGCGCCGATTCGCGCGCCGATTCGGAGTTTGCGGCGGAGGGGATGATGCGAAGACCAGGACGAGGACCCATGCAATTGAAAATGCTCACGCGCCCGCGCGCGACGTCCAAAGCGTCGGCCGTCGCGCTCGCGGCGTGTCTGGCGGCCGGGCTCGACGGCCATTCTGCGCTTGCCCAGAACGCGGCAGCGCCTGCCCCGGCGACGGCCGCGCCAGCCGCTCAGGCTACGCCTGCGGCGCCCGCGCTCGAGCCGAAGGCGATCGATATTCTCAAGGCGGCCAGCCAGAAGCTCGCGGCGGCGAGGACAATGGCCTTCACCGCGATCAGCACCTACGAGCACGCCGCCCGCAACGGCCAGCCGCTCTATTACAGCTCGATCCACGAGGTGACGCTGGAACGCCCCCACAAGCTGCGCGTCGTCACGCCGGGCGACGGCACGCCCGACGAGTTCACTTACGACGGCAAGACCATGATGGCCTACGTGCCCTCCAAAAACGTGGTCGCGGTCGCCGACGCGCCGCCGACGCTCGACAAGCTACTCGACGCGGCGTGGGAGAAAGCCGCGATCTACTTCCCCTTCGCCGACATGATCGCCTCCGACCCATACGCGGATCTGTCGAAGACGCTGAAGTCGGCGTTCTACGTCGGCCGCTCGATCGCGGTCGGCGGCGTGCCGACCGACATGATCGCGCTCGCCGGCGACGAGGTGGCGGCGGAAGTGTGGATCGGCGTCGCCGACCATCTGCCGCGCGAGGTGCGCGTCGTCTACGCCAACGAGCCGGCGCACGCGCGCTACCAGACCGTGTTCTCGGACTGGCGGCTCAACATCCCGGTCTATCCCGCGATGTTCGCCAATCCCAAAGCCCTGAAGGCCGAGCATATCGATTTCGCGCCGCCCGGCGACGCCACGCCGCCGAAAGAGGTCACTGAGCCGCCGGTGGAGAAGAAGCCATGAGCGCGGTTCGATCTGGAGGTCATACGATGAAAGCCTTGATGCTCGCGGCGACGGCCGCGCTCGCGGTTGCGGCCGCGATCGAACCGGCGGACGCCTGGATGCGCGGCGGCGGCGGTTTTGGCGGCAGCTGGGGCCACACCGATGGCGGATTCTATCACGAGGGGGACGCAGGCGGGTTCAACCACGCGACCGAAGTCGGCGCAGGCGGGGTCGCGCACGAGAGCGATGCGGGCGGCTACATGCACGGGTCGGCCGCCAACGGCTACGGCGCCTATCACGGCAGCGACTATGGCGGCTACTACCACGGCACGGCGACCAACGGCTACAGCGCTTACCACACGGGGGCCTACGGCGCGTACTACCACCAACCGGTGGTCGTGAACGGCTACGCCGGCGGCTGCTACAACTGCGGCTATGGCGGCTGGGGCGCAGCGGCCGCCGGGGCGGCGGTCGGCGCCGCCGCAGTCGGCATGGCGGCCGCGGCCTCGGCCCCGGTCGTCACGACCTGGCCGGTCGGCGCGACCTACGGCTACCTGCCGGCGGGCTGCGTCTATGTCTATCGCCCGCTCCGCTCCTGGTACCAGTGCCCGTCGGGCTGGCTGGAGCCGACCTATGGCGCGAACGGCCTCTACTACCGGGTCGTGCCGGCGCCGCTGTAAGCGGAGATCAAGCCTTCCGATGAACGGATTTCGCGCGCCTTTCCGCGCGCGTGGTCGAGCGTCGCGAGCGGGTAACGAAGCGTCAATAGGGTCGGGCTGCGGCCTTGCCCGTGTTCACATGGAGTTCACGCCGCGCGGCGTAGACCTTGTCCATCGGAGTTTCGAATGAAAACCTATCTATTGATCTCGAGCGTCGCGATGCTGGCTCTCGCCGGCGCCGCCAAGGCCGATCCCGTCGACCTCTCGGCCTATGCCGACGCCAACGGCTTTATCGACGTGCAGGCGCTGACCTGCGGCCAACTCGCCAACACCTACCAGGAAGACGCCAACGCGCTCACGACATGGTACAGCGGCTGGTACAACGGCCTCGCCCACAAGCATTACGCCGACTTCAAGAAGGGCAAGATCGCCGAGCACCAGGTGATCGAATATTGCAAGGCGCATCCGGACCAGAAGATCATCCACGCCATCGCGGTCGTCTTCAAGGACATGCGCGGCGAAGGCATGATGATGGAGAAGTGACCGGGGAGGTCTAACAGTCTGGCGCAAGTTGCGATTGCAGCTTGCGCTAGGGACGCGCGCGCTGAGGACGAAGTTTGGCCTCGAAGCGCGAGCGAATTCCTAGAGGAGGTTCAGGTGAGGACATTAGGCTTTATCGCCGCGCTGGCCGCGGCAGCGCTGATGGCGGCTTCGGCCGCGGAGGCTGCGCCGTCGGCCGTGGCCAGGGCCTGCGCCAAGGACGTCAAGTCGTTCTGCGGCGACGTGAAGTCTGGCGGCGGCAAGCTCAAGGCCTGCATGAAAGAGCACTACGCTGACCTTTCGGAGGACTGCCAGATCGCGATCGTCAAGGCGGCGGCGCCTGGGCGCGCCTGCAAGGCCGACATCAAGAAATTCTGCTCCGACGTCAAGCCGGGCAAGAACCGCATCGCGGAATGCGTGAAGTCGCACACGGCCGACCTCAGCGACGGTTGCAAGGAGGCGCTCGCCAAGGCCGAGGCGGGCAACAAGTAAGTTCGTCTCAAACGTGCGTAAGCGTTCCCGGGCCGGAACCGGCCGCGGGCTGGCGTTCAAACATAAACGAGGACATCAAGCATGAAGACCATCGCTTCGGCCCTGTTGATTGCGGGCCTGCTCATCGGAACCGTCGGGGACGCCAACGCGGTCGTGTGCGCCAAGGGCGTCTACCGCGCCGGCTGCGCCGGCCCGCACGGCGCGGTCGTCGGGCACCGCGGTTACGGCTACGGCTACCATGGCGGCGCCGCCGTCGTGCGGCCGGCCTACGGCGCTCATTGCTACTGGCGCGCCGGGGTGCGCGTCTGCCGCTGATCCGGTCGCCCTGACAAAGCGCCGGCGGTCGAGGGACGACCTCGATCTCCGGCGCTTTTGAGGATGCCGATCGTCGGCGGCCGCGCTTGTAGCCGCGCTCGCTGAGCGCGGCGGCGCGATCAGCGATCGCGCCTACAGCTAGTGTCCCGATTCAAGGGAACTGAGGATAAAGTCTCTTCAGTTTGACGCGGGCGTCGTCGGTGGTGAACTGCCAGTCGGCCTTGACGCATTTCTTGTTTCTGTTCCTGGTCCACGCCTCCGCCTCGGCGGCCAGCGTGCCGATGTCCGGGATTTGCCGGTCGAGGCATTGCCGTGACAGGATGCTGAGTTCGGATTCGGCCATGTCGAGCCAGCTTCCGTGCTTTGGAGTGTAGTGCCACTCGAACCGCTCGACCAGCCGCCGCGCCTCGGCGGCGGGGAAGGCGGCGTAGAGCGACGCCGGCTTGTGGGTGTTGAGGTTGTCCTGCACGAGGACGATCTTCTCCGCCTGGGAGAACTGCTCGTCGGAGATTTTCTTCAGCATGTGAGCGTAGTCGACGGCGGTGCGTCGTTCGGTGACCTCGACATGGCGCCGGCCTTCGAGCGGGGCGAAGACCATGAACAAATTGGCCGTTCCGTTGCGCTCGTATTCGTAGTCGTGGCGGGCCGGACGGCCCGGCGCGGCGGGCACGGGGACGCGCGTCTCGACGATCAGTTGCTTCGAGGTCTCGTCGAGGCAGACGACGGGCCGTTCCGGGTCGTATGGACGGGAATAGACCTCCAGCACATCCTCCATTGCGGCGACGAACTCGGCGTTGGCCTCCGGCGGGATCACCCACTGCCGGTTCAGGTGCGGCTTGAGGATGTTTTTTTTAGAGTCCGCCCGATGGTGCTGTCGCTGGCGCGTTCTACGATCTTGAGTTCGACGACCTTCTCCTCCAGCAGGCGCAACGACCACTTTGCATAACCTTCGGGCGGCGCTGAGCATGTCAGGGCGATGAGCCGCGCCTCGGCCTCGCCGTCGAAGGTCATCGGACGCGCCGACTTCGGGTTGTAGCTCCGGCACATGCAGTCCTCGAAGCCCATCTCGACGAGCCGCTGCCTGGTCCGCGAGACGTTGGACTTGCTCGTATCAAGCGCCTCCATGATCTGCTCGTCGGTCCATCCGTCGCCCGCTTCGGAAACGTCGGCTTTGAGCAGGATCCGCGCCCGCGTAACCAACTCAGCCGAGCGTCTGCCCTTGCAAAGGAATTCCTCCAGGAAGGACCGTTCTTCAAGGCTCAATTTTACGATGTACTTCTTCTCGGCCACGAATCATCTCCATGCTTCAAAACAGCAGGGACGTTTGATTCATGGAAACGATTCGATATCAAGGAAGCGCGGCACTAGAAGCTGTACTTCACGCCGGCGAACGGCCCATACATCCATTGCTGGTAGCGGAAGCTGCGGTCGGCGCCGGTCAGCTCGTTGAACCCTGTGTCCTGCTTCTCGTAGGTGTACAAGACGCGATAGCCGAGCGTGGTCGACCAGTTCTGGGTCCAGTTGTAGCCGACCGAGGCGAGCGCCTGTCCCGTCGCGCTGTCGCTCCAGCCGCCGAGGTCGCCAAACACATTCATGAACCAGCGGTCGTTGAAACGGTAATGCGCGGCGAATCCGGCGACCGGGTTGACCCAGTCCTTGTCGACCGAGGTGCTCAGGCTGAAGCCGGGGACGGGCGTGTTCAGGGTCAGCTTCGTCCCGCTGTACATCGCGCGGGCGCCGACCGTGCCGTAGAGTTCGAGGTTGGGCGGCCCGATCGGAATCCTGAGACCCCCGAAGGCCGTCGCAAAGCCTTCGGTCAGGGTCAGGTCGGCCCCGAGCGGCGCGTCACGAAGATGCACCGTCCCCGATCCGCCGATCCGCGACCAGAACATGTCCAGGCCGACGATATACGTGCCGTTGCTCGCCGTCGCCGCGCCCATGAGGGCGCCGTTGAAGTGCTCGAGCACTTTGCCGAAGCTCGCGTAATAGGGCAGGGTCGGAAGCCCTCCGAACCCGGAACTGCCGGCGATGCTCGACGCCCAGCCGTAGCCGGTCAGATCGATGCGCCAGGGGGAGGCCAAAACGACCGGGACGGGCGCCGGCGCGGGCTTCTTGGTCGGCAGATCGGCCGCCGTCGCCGCGCCGGCGGCGAGCGTCGCCGCTATCGCAAAACTCGCCTTGATCAGCCTCTTCATGCGCCGCCCCTCGCGCGTCCTCTGGCCTGCGTCTGCGCCGCGCGCCCCGCGAGGAATCGCGCGCCCCGCGAGGAATTGCGCGCCCCGCGAGGATTCGTTAGTGAAGCCGTGCGCGAGGGGCAAGCGCTGGGGAGAAGCGGCCGGCACAAATTCCGCGCCGGGCCGCGGAAATCCAGACGCCGTTGCAGAAACGTCACGCATGGCGGGTCTGCGGAATTCCGCCGTCAGCGCTCGACAAGCCGCAGCCCGGGCGGATAATGAGGGGCGTCCCGCAGCGGATCGAGGGCGCCCGGAGCGGGCGCGGAGTTCAAGACGATGGCGAAGCGGCTGGGGTTGCGGGCGCTGCTCGCGTTGGCGGGCGTCACGCTCGGATTGGCCGCCGCCGGGCCTGCGAGGGCGCAATACTTCGCTCCCGGCTATCCCGCCGTCATCGCGGTCCCGCCGCCGGCGCAGGGCATAGTGCTTCCAAAGAGGACGCGGCCGGAGGCTCCGCCTCCGGCCGCTCAGGCGCCGCCTACCAACGACGAGCCGCCGCCGAACCACACCTGCAGCTACCAAGGTCGGACGAGGGTTTGCGAGTAGGCCGGCCGATCCGGCTTACTGCACGGCCGGGGCGTACTGGATGCCGCCGTTATTCCACAGTTCATTCAGGCCGCGCGGGATCGCCAGCTTGGTGTGCGCGCCGACGTTGCGGTCGAAGATCTCGCCGTAATTGCCGACGGCGCGAATTGCGTCGGCCGCCCAGGCGTTCGTGAGGCCGAGCGGCTTGCCGAGGTCGCCCTCGGTCCCGACCAGCCGCTTCACCCCCGGCTTCTGCGATTGAAGCGCCTCGTCGATCGTCTTCGACGACACGCCTTGCTCCTCGGCGTCGATCAGGGCGTAGTTCATCCACTTGACGATATTGAACCATTGCATGTCGTCCTGGCGGACGACCGGCCCAAGCGGCTCCTTTGAGATCACGTCGGGCAGGATCATGTGGTCGCCGGGCTTCGGGAACTGCGAGCGCAGCGCGAAGAGCTGAGACTCGTCTGTCGTCAGCGTGTTGCACTTGCCCGACAGATAGTTCGTCACGATCTCCGCCACCGTGTCGCCCTCGATGATCTCGTAGGTGACGTGGTTGGCGTCGAAGAAGTCCTTGACGTTCTGCTCGGACGTGGTGCCCTTCTGGACGCAGACCTTGGCGCCGTCGAGCTCGAGCGCCGAGGTGGCGTTGCGCGACTTCGGAACCATGAACGCCTGGCCGTCATAATAGGTGACGCCGGCGAAGACGATGTTCGAGTCCTCCTCGCGTCCCATGGTCCAGGTCGAGTTGCGCGACAGAACATCGATCTTCTTGTCCTTGAGGGCGTCGAAGCGCTCGCTCGCGGTCAGCGGCACGTACTCGACCTTGGACGGGTCGTTGAAGATCGCCGCGGCGAGCGCGCGGCAGAAGTCGACGTCGAAGCCGGACCAGTCGCCCTTGTCGTCCTTGATCGAGAAACCGGCGATGCCCTGGCTCACGCCGCAGACGAGCTTGCCGCGGTCCTGCACCGTCTTCAGCGTCTGGGCCTCGGCCGCCCCCACGGCCGTGACCGCAAGCCCGGCCACGGCGGCGAGTATCGGTTTCATGATGCGCATGACCAGCCTCGAATCCTGCTGTGGGCCGCAATTTTAGAGCGTGACGGCCTGCTTGATGATCACTTTGGTGCCGACCGGCACGCGATTGTAGAGGTCGATCACGTCGTCATCGACAAGCCGGAAGCAGCCCGACGAGACGGCGTGGCCGATCGTCTGCGGCTGGTTGGTGCCGTGGATGCGATAGATCGTCTTGCCCAGATACATCGCCCGAGGTCCGAGCGGATTGCCCGGGCCGCCCGCCATGAAGCGCGGCAGATAGGGCTGGCGCTCGATCATCTCCGGCGGCGGCCGCCAGTCCGGCCATTCCTGCTTGCGGGAGATCTTTTCAATGCCCTGCCACTGGAAGCCTTCTCGGCCGACGCCGATCCCGTAGCGGAGCGCGCGGTTGTCGGGCTGGACCAGGTAGAGAAAGCGGTCCTTGCTGTCGATGATGATGGTTCCCGGAGCCTCGCTCGTCCGGAAAAACACTTCCTGCCGCTCGTAGGCGCCGCTGAGCTGTTCCTCCTCGGGAGTCGGCACGTAGCCGGGCTGATCGACGACGTTCATGTCGACCTGATCGGCGATCGCCAAGGCGCCGGGAAGGATAGCCGCGCCGAAGGCCATCGCCACGGCCGCCGCCCGCGCCAGCAAAGCCATTCTCACGTTCATGTCTGCTCTCCGTGGTGGAGGTGAAGAAAAAAGCGCCTCACGCCTTCTTCCGACCGCAGCGCTCGTACACCGAGGTGCCATAGCGGCTTGCGTTGTCCGGGTCGACCCAGTTGGTCGTGAAGGAATTGGCGTCGACGTCGGTGACGATCCGGTCGTCAGCCGTGCCGGCGTCCCCGGGCGGCCCGAGATAGGTCGTTCCGTCCGGCCCGGCCTTCAGCACCAGTTCCGACAAAGTCGCCTGGTCGGCGAGATTCATCATCACGCCGCCGGTGGGGCCCTTGGCGACGACATATGGCCTGTTGCACTGGGCCAGCGCTTCCTTGATCGTGCGCGCGCGGTCGGTGTCGCGGTGGTAGGCGGCGAAGCCCCATTTGCCGACGAGCTGATCCGAGCTGACGCTCGGCGCTGCGACCACGGGCGCGGGTGGAGGCTCCGTCGCGCAGCCGGCGAGAAGCGCCGCTCCCAGTCCCGCAAGCGTCAGCGTTACGGTGCGAAATGCGATTGCCATGGGCGCCCCCCAAACCCAGCCGCTCCGAGCCTCAGCGTCGCGAATCGCGCAGGAGCCGGTGACCTTCCGATACAGGAGGTTGCTAGCAAACGCCCTGAACCCGGTCAATCGAACAGAAGGGCGGCCCAACAGAAGCCATTTGGGTTTCCCCGGCGCGCTGCAGCCTTGTCGAGCCGATCCGCCGCGCCTAAGGAGGGGGCGGACGAGGCGAGCCAGCGGTTCGGCGCGCCGAACGCCGAAGGAGAGCCTGACATGTTGTCCGCCGCCGAGAGAGAGACGCGCCAAAGCATCATCGACGCCTGCCGCTCGATGAACAGGCTCGGCATCAATCAGGGGACCTCCGGCAATATCAGCGTGCGGAAGGGCCAAGGCATGCTGATCACGCCGACCAGCATGCCCTACGACGAGATGCAGCCCGAGGACATCATCGAGATGCGCTTCGACCATATGGTCGTCGGCAATGGGCGTCCTTCGACCGAATGGCGCTTCCATCTCGACATTTTGCACGCCCGTCCCGATGTGAACGCGGTCGTCCACGCCCATCCGATCTACTCGACGACGCTCGCGATTCTCGAGCGCGGCATCCCGCCGCTGCATTACATGGTCTGCGCTGCCGGCGGCGACGACGTCCGCTGCGCGCCCTATGCGACCTTCGGCACCCAGGAGCTTTCGGACAATGCGGTCGAGGCGCTGAAGGGACGCAAGGCCTGCCTGCTCGCCCATCACGGCATGATCGCGGTCGGCGACAGCCTGAAGAGCGCGATGTGGCTGGCCGTCGAGGTGGAAAACCTCGCGCACCAGTATCACAATTGCCTGCAGCTCGGCCGCGAGCCGCCGCTGCTGACGCCCGAGGAGGTCGCCAACGTGGCGGCGCGCATCGCCAATTACGGGCTCTATTCCGCGCCGAAGTGACGGCGACGCCGCTCGATCAAAGACCGCTGCCGACGAGATGCTGGGCGATCAAGCCGAAGCCGAGCGCGATCACGAGCAGGGCGCCGAGGCGCGTCAGCATTTGCCCGGGCGAGGGCGGGTCCTGGCTGCTTGCGGCCTGGAGATCGGCGGGGTCAAGCGAAAGGACACGACGCTCGGCTCTGTCCGTGGCCGCGCGCACGACGGTGGGCATCGATCGAACTCCGAATTGTTTTCACCGCCGATTATCGCGCGCCTCCGGATAAGCGATCGAGAGCGAATCGCGGGTCGGAGCGTAAAGGAAGCATAAATCCGCGCGCTTCGCAGCGCCCGCTCAACGGAACGGATCGTCGGTCTCGAGAAAGTCGCGCACGTACCGCCTGACGCCCCCCTCGAGCGTGGTCGTCGGGTCGGTGAATCCGGCGGCGCGCAATTTTTCCATATTGGCGCATGTATAATATTGGTACTTGTCCTGCAGGTTGTCGGGCAGATCGATATATTCAACCTTGGGCTCGACCCCGAGCTCGCCGAACAGGATCGTCGCCAGGTCCAGGAACGAGCGCGCAACTCCGGAGCCGACGTTGTAGATCCCCGAAGGCGCCGACGGGTGCTCGAGCGCCCACAGCGTGGTGTTGACGCAATCGCCGACCCAGACGAAGTCGCGCAATTGGCCGCCGTCGGGATATTCCGGCTTGTCCGAGCGAAACAAGCGGACCCGGCCGTTCTCGCGTATCTGTTCATGCAGTTGGACCGCGACCGAGCGCTGGCTTGCCTTGTGATACTCGTTCGGCCCGTAGACGTTGAAGAATTTGAGCCCCGCCCAGCGCGGCGGAGCGGAAGCGCCCGTCTCGATCGCCCGCGCGACCCAGCGATCGAACACGTGCTTGCTCCAGGCGTAGGGGCTGAGCGGCCTGAGGCGCGAAAGGTAGTCGGCGTCGGAGCGGTCGTCGAAACCCGATCGGCCGTCGCCGTAGGTCGAAGCCGACGATGCGTAAATCAGCGGAATGCCTTCCTCGGCGCAGTGGGTCCACAGATCGATCGAAAGGCGCACGTTGCTGCGGATGACCGAATCGACGTCGGTCTCGGTCGTGGTCGAAATGCCGCCCATATGCACGACGCCTCGAACCTTTCCACGGAACCGCGCGAGGAATTCGGCGATGCCGGACGGCGGCACGATATCGTGGACCCGGCGCTTGGCGATATTGCGCCACTTCAAGTCGCTGGAACCGAGCCGGTCGCCGATGACAATATCGGCCCCCCTGTCTTCCAGACCCGCCGCTATGTTCGATCCGATAAATCCGGCCCCGCCGGTGATAAGGTACATTCTGCTATCCTAGCGTGTCCGGGCGCAGCTCGACGCTCGCCGAGGCCAGTCACGGTCCCTCCGGCGACAGCCGGCGCTCTCAGCGACTTTCGGTCCCCAGGCCCTTGAGAACGGATGTAAGCTCCAACTCCGGTTTCGACGCAAGAGATCCCTCTCCCAGGGTCGTTCTCCGCGTTTGGACTGCGCGTTGAATCGCGCGGTCCTGCTGAGATGACGACGATCGAATTCCCCTCGCCGCGGCGCCAGGCGGCGTCGCACCCACGACATATGGCAAAGCGCAGCTCTTCGCGAGAAGAATGACGAAAATATGATTACCGGGCCGGCCTCGATAATGGAGCCTGCGTCGCCGCCTCATCGTCAGACGCGGCTGGCCTCCCGAACCCGAAATACGCCAGGAGAGCGGAGCCGCGCGATCCGCTCGTCAGGCGCCTCTCCGCGCCGCCTCGAGAATGACGTCGGCCGCCTTCTCTGCGACCATGTAGATCGCGCAGACGATGAAAAACCCCGGAATCCTGGGGAAGACGCTGGCGTCGACGACCCGCAGGCCTTCCGTCCCGTGGACGCGGAAATCGCTCGTCAGAACCCCTCCCGCCTCTTTCGGGCCGATCGGGCAGGTGCATGAGGCGTGGTGGCCCCAGGCGTGACGCCGGACGAAATCCTTTAGCGGCTCGGAGCCGCGAAGTTCCGCGCCCGGCGTATCCTCGGGCGCAAGAATTCCCGGGACTTTCGCGGCCATTCTGCGCACCCGCTCCACGCCTTCGATCACGGCGTCGAGATCCTCGCCGCTCGCGTCGGTCCCCTCCTCGAAGCCGCGAAAATCGATCGCCGGCGGATCGCGCGGATCGGACGACGCCAGACGCACCCGGCCGCCGCGATTGTTGGTGTGCGCCTTGAGCACGGCGAAGGTCAGGTCGCTGCGACTTGAGCGGATGATGTCGGAATAGCCGGTGAAATAGCCGAAGAACCGCGTCAACAGAGCCATCGCGAAGAGGTCGGGATCCGACCCCCGAGCCCGGGCGGCCTTCGAGCGCAGGGTGAACGCCACCGCCGCCCCGTTCGACGCGTACATGCCGTCGCCTTGTTCCCACGCACGGTAGGCCGGGTCGCCGACCGCGAATTCGACGCCGGCGAGCGAGGCCCAGGGGCGATGGGCGCGGTGAACGACCCCCACCTCGTAGCGGTCCTGAAGGTTGCGCCCGACGCCGTCGAGCGCGACGCGCGCCTCAATTCCATGTCTTGCCAGTTCCTCCGGCGGCCCGATTCCCGAGAGCATCAGGAGCTGAGGCGTATTGAACGCCCCGGCGGCCAGAATGACTTCCCGCTTCGCGAGGACGCGGCGCACCACGCCGGGCTCGCGGCTGGGCTCCGGACAGGCCCGGTAGAGATCGCGGCCGAAGCGATATTCGACGCCGACGGCGCGGAGCCGCTCGTCGAACAGGATCCGGGTCGCGAGCGCGTCGAAGACGACGCGAAGGCCGTGCGACGTCATCGCGCCCTCGATGCGCTCGCGCGCGCCGCGCCGCCGCCCGCGCGAGGTCGACAGGGGCGCGAGCGCCAGCCCCTCCGCCAGCCGCCCCTGCAGTTGCCGGTCGTTCGGATCGTCCTCGCCGTCGAGGAAGCGCAGGTTCCGCTCGATCAGCCGCCCGATCGCGCGGCCAATGCGAGCGATTCCGAAACGGCCTCCGCCCTCGAGGTCGGCGGCGATCGCCCCGATGATCGTCTTGATCAGCCCGCGGTCGCCGAACGCCTCGACGGGCGTCGGGACTTCGACGTCGAGCCAGCCTTGCCAGCCGTGGCCGCTCGGATCGACGCGGCCGCCGGTCAGGCGGGCGATGAAGCGCCACAGCGGCCGGTAGTGGCAATTCTCGACGCGCCGGAAATAGCCGCGCATGACCTCGGCGCGCCACGACGGATCGCGGGTCAGGGCGGCGATCGCGTTCCAGTCCGGATCGCCGGGCGCCATCAGGATCATGGCGTTATGGGCCGTGCAGCCGCCGAGGGTCGAAGCGCGCGGATAGAGGACGCCGGGCCGCCCGGACGCGTCGAAGCCGGGCCGGCGGCCGGCGTCGTCGCCGAAGTCGTGAACCCGGTAGTTCCACGCGATCGCCCGGTTTTCCGAGGCGAACGGATGGAACGCGGGAACCGCGTAGTCCTCGGGCAGGCCCTTGGCGCGAAGGGTCGCGGGATCGGCGCCGGCTTCCAGAACGAGCACGCTCATGCCGGCCTCGGCGAGCCGCGCCGCGAGCGGGCCGCCGCCGGCGCCCGAGCCGACGACGACGTAGTCGACCGTCTCGACCTCCGGCTCGGCCATTGTCAGAAGGTCTTGAGATAGGCGATCAGCGCGCGCTTGTCGTCGTCGCTCAGGACCGGCTCGGTCCCAAAGGCCTTCTCGTCGTCGCTGAGCCCCTCAGTGGCGTTGAACATGGCGTCACCGAAATAATGGCCGCGGTTGACCACGAAATCCGGGCATTTGAGCAGCGTGCGCAGCGGCATTCTCAGGTTCGCGGCCCACGACATCATCTTGGCGTCGTCGCTGAGGTCGAGGCTCGACCAGCTGCGCGCCGCGTCGAACACAAGCTCAGCGAAGGCGGCGTCGTGCGCTAGGCGCTTGCCGAGCGGGATGTCGAAGCGCGACTGGAAGTTCGCCGCGATGTTGATCGGGAAGCCTTTGGGGATCGGGCCGAGCCTGAAGTCGCCGTTCCGATCGAACACCTTGCGGAACGGGGTCGCCGGCAGCGCGCCGATCAGGTTCTCGAGTTCGACCGGAACGCTGCGCTTGGGGATCAGGACGTCGCTCTGCTCAGTGGTGCGGACGATATAGCCGTCGAAACCGGGCTCGCGCTCACGCTTCTCGGGCCACAAAAGCTGTTCGATCGAGGCGTCGAACACGGTCATCCGGCTGTCGACCGACGGGTCCCCGGAGAACGGCCCAAGCCGGTTGTTGAGGAGGAACGGCGCGGTCGACCAGATGCTGACCAGCGAAGGCACGCGCGTATAGCCCAGCCCGCCGCCCGGCATGCGGAACGGCCATTTCTCGGCGGTGAACGGGTCCTGCACCGTGACCGTCCCGACCGAGGGCAGGGTCTTGTAGGTCTCGGACGAGAAATTGTCCCAGATGTTGCCGCGAATCGCGTTGGTGCCGAGCGGGCTGCAGGCGTTGGTCCTGAGCAGGGTCACCGGGATGCGGGCGTCGGTGGAGAGGAAATTGTCCTTGAGAAAGTCCGGCGCGGCGACGATGGCGCGCATCTTGGCCTTGAAGTCGTCTGTCTGCGTGTAGGCCCAGTAGCGCTTGAAACAGGCGAGGTAGTCGGGGCCCGAGCAGCCGCCCGGATCGAGCTTTGCGCGCGCTTCGTCCGGCAGCTTGCTCGAATGGCAACGGGCGCAGGTCTCGGCGAACACGCGCTTGCCGCGCTCGAGCGTGGCTGCGTCGGCGGTCAGGTATTTGGCGCCGCCGGGCGCATCGGCGAGCCGGTCGGGCTGGCCGGCCTTGACCAGAAACTCGGCCATGAACGGCGTGCCGGCCTCGGTCGCGCGCCAATAGGCGGAGTTGGCTTCCGCCGTCGCGATCGGAATCGGGTCGATCGCCTTGCCGCCGAAGAACGGATTGAAGTGGCGCATCCATTCTTCGCTGTAGAGGCCGATGTTGATGTAGACGCGGTTCAGCGCCGCGAGCACGCCGACCGAATCCGATCCGTCCTTCAGGACGCGGGGCGACCAGGAGGTCGCCGGCGTGTCGAAGAAGCCGGAAAGCTGCTTGTTGTCGAGCTGAGCCCCCTTGAGCGTCTCCTTGCCCCAGAGCTTGGCCTGCGCGAGCCGGGGGCCGAGAAGATAGACCGCGTTCATGGTGCGCGGGTTGTTGATGTAGTCGGTCGAGACGAGCGATGTGTCCATCGTGCCCGGCCGATAGGAATGCACGAGCTGGTAGAGAAAATTCTTTGGATCCCCGCCGTAGACAAACACGCGGTCCATCCAGAGATATTGCGCCCCGACCGTCGAGTTGAGATCGGCCCATTGCGGATGGGCGGGGTCGGCCGGCGGGTGGATCGGGCTCGGGCCGACATGACAGAAGCCGCAGGCCATGCCGACCCGGTAGGGCCGCACGAGATTTGGATCCTGGTAGTAGTTCGGGTCGGTGTAATAGCGCTCGGCGTCCCACTTGTCCTTCGCCGCCTGATCGAAGTCGGGGTTCGGGAACAGGCGCAGGCCGACGACGCCGGTCGCGGCGCCGAAGGTGGAGCCGACCGGCAGGCTTGAGCCGTCCTTGAAGGTCGTCCCGCGGGCGCCGATTTTGACCCCTGGATATTTGCTCTCGTCCTCGAACGGATCGGGCGCGCAGTTCGCCCCGCGGACATCGAGCCAGAGGCCGAACCGCTTTGGATCGGGACCGGTCGGCTTTTCGAAGCACGGCTCGTTGATCGCGCCGAGCCAGCGCCAGCGCGAGTCGCGGTCGCACCGCTCACCGTCGCAGTAGGTCTGGCTCGGATGCGAGGTGATGACCTTGAGAAGATCGAAGGTGGCGAGGCTGTACTTGGTCACCTGGTCCCAGAAGCGGTCGTCGCCGCCGGTCCACACGAGCCACATGTTGCGGCCCTTGACCTCGTCCGGCGCGAGGGCGACGCCGTTGTCCATGGCGTGGAAGAAGTCCTCGCCGGCTTGCGGAAGGGAGGCTTCAGTCCGCCCAGCGCTCTGCGCCTCGTCGAGCGGCCCGGACGCTGCGAGCGCGGGAGAGGGAGCGGTCGCTAGAGACCATGCGAACAGAAGCAGTGTTGCGCCCGATCGCCCTGACCATCCCATGCCGGCCTCCTCTTGAGGAAGTCGTTGCTCCCAATGGGGCTTGTGCGAGGGGCCGCCGAACCGGCGTCCGCCCCCTCTGCCCTCCGCCCTCATCCTTGCCGCTTTTCGGAATGCGCGCAAGACTCGGACGGAACGGGCGCGGGTAACGCCGAGGTCGGAGAGCATGCGTTGGAAGCGCGCGGCGGCGATCGCGTCGTCGTCGTGGCGCCGATAGGACCAGACCGTCGCGTTCTCCTTCCCACGGCAGCGTTGAGGAGGTCGAATGCCGCTGACTGAGGGTGGTGAGCCCGAGCGTCGCGTGTCACATCGACCTCCCTGTCAGCTTATATTACACGCGCGCCCTGGCCCTGAGGCCTGGGAATACACCTACGCGGGGCCCGCTGGCCCAGCCGGAACGTCTCCGCCAATCCGCCTCACGCGCCCCGATGGCGCGCTGACCAAACCAAGTTCCCCAAGGCCGTCGTGTGCCGGCGTTCACAGCGGAAACATTCGGTAGTGGTAGCCGTATACCAATACGGATCGCTGGTGGTCGATGAAGCCGGTCTCGTTCTTTACGAGCTTGAAATTGGCTAGCTCGGTCCGCGGATTGAAAATACCCTTTACTACGACCCACTGATTGGTGAAGCACACTTCGGCAACACCGTCGTATTCCTCCATGTTACTGCCGCCAAAGCGCTTGGCCACTGTTGTAAGGTCGGGAGCGCTTCGCACGTGAAGTTGGTTATACGCACGATACTCTAACGCGCTCTGAAGCGAAAGGAACAGTTGCTTATGGTTCTTGCCCCAATAAGCAAGCATTTCGTCGCGAGTCTGCTCCGGGCGGCGCCGCAGAAAAAAATCGGTCCTCAGGTCTATCGGCTGCGGCGCCGGATCCGGGGCATCCACGAACTCCTCCGCGATAACAACGGCGGTCTGCCGCACAAAAGATGCTTGGTCTTTGACAAGGCGGCCCGCAGCTTCCGACCCAGCTTCGGACATAATAGCCTGCACGAGTGACTCCTGGGAGGAATACTCGAATTCGTCGGTGACATCCCAGCGCTCATTGCCGCCAACCGGCTGCGTTTGGGAAAGTGCCTTCGTCGCCAGAAGCGAAGTGACCAATCGGCTCCTTGAAACGAGCATCGATAAATACACGAAATTAAGCCGTGATGACTGGTGGGTTTGGCCGTAGCTGTCGTAGCTCAAGGCCGGCTGAACCTCGCGAACGAGGGCGCTGCGCGCCTGCCGCCAGTGGTCGTGGAGCGCCTGATTACCGACTCCGGCCTGGATCCGATGGCACAAAACGAGCTTGAACATACTCTCACCCCCGGGGCCGGTCCTGCCATTTGAAATACTCTATCAGCGCCCTTTTCTCACCATCGCTTAATTCTGTTCCGTAGACAGGTCCGCTATGTCCCTGGCTGCTATTTCCGACCAGTCTTGTATCGTATACGAACTCGGTTCCCGAGTATGGCGTGTGGTCCAAGCGCGTGTAGCCGGTTTCGGCCGTGCCCTGCAACACCTCGTGGACAAATCCCATATTCTGCTGGTCGTAGACGTCGCTTCCACGAGTGAAGACTTGCGGACGCCGTTCAGCTGGTGTCAGCAAGTCCCACATGGAAGGTACGGAACCGTTGTGCAGGTACGGCGCTCGCGCCCAGATACCGTCGAGAGGCTGGGTGGCATAGCCATAGGTCTTGGTGAAATGTGTGAAGGCCCAGAAATAACCCTTCGTGTAATCCTTTTGGGCTTCCAGCAGAAACTGGGTATAAGAATCTACGCGATGACGATCGGTCTTAACTTGTTCCAGCGGGATCACCTGCCCAACCTGGCTGCCCTTGAAATCATGGCACCCGAAGCACATTCTGGCGTAGACGCCGGCTCCCTGCTTGGCGAGCTCTTCATTGATGGAGAAAGGGTACGCGGGCGGCGGCAGGGTGTCCAGCCATGCCTCTATTCGAAACATGCGATTGACATCCATGGTAGGCGGAGTAGCTCCGGCGCCTATTGCGGCGCTAAAGTTCCGCTCCCGGAGCGATGTGTTATTACCGTCCCAATGCAGCCGGAGACCCTCTCGCGGGTTCTGATTCCAGATGGACGGAAAATCCACCGTGCCGTAAATCTCCTCTGGGCTGATCGGCTGATTGTGTTCCTTATAGTAATAGGCGAACTGATCATATTTGAAGGTGTCGAACGTGTTCACCCGTCCCTTTCCGAACTTTGGGTAGCTCGGCTCGAAGAAAACAGCGAGTTCCTTGGCGCGGGCTACCAAGCCCTCCTTCATGCGCGGGACGGCGACGCGATAGATCAGGCCATCGAGCGGTTCGCTGAGGCCGGCCCGATCCGTTGCGACCAGGATGTTATCCGCGTTGAACCGGTTATCGGCAGCGCAGTCGAACAGAAATTTGAAGAACGCAAAAAGATCGACTGTGTTGGCAGGCATTGCCGGGATGATGATTGGCGCAGTTTGGGGAGTTTCCCTTACCGAGCCGGTGTGACACGCGGCGCAGTTGATCGCGGTCAGATCGATGATCTGCCTGCGAATCGAAAACCCGATCGGCATCCTCGCGCCGGGTTCCTGAATAAATCCGAATCGGGTGTAGTCGGCCGGCCCCTCCCCCTTCGGCAGATACTCGGGAAACATTGCCGGCAGGATCTGGACCACCTTCAGCGGCAGTCCACCAGAAACATCCGACCCGATGGAACCGTAGTAGAAGTGATCCCGATCGCTAGGGTAGTCAACAGGACGATCGGGCGCAAATTGGTTCAAAAGAAGCAACAACGCGGATGCGATCAAAACTGCAATCAGACATCCTCCCGCGAAAGCACGAGCCCGGCCTTGGCTTTCCGCAGGGGTCAGCCGGTTGAAATTCTCCATATTCAACCTCCCGGCGTTGCGCGCATCTCCTTCACACCCTTGGGGTCGCCCGCCCGTAGCGTGAAGTACAGCAAGACCGCTTGGACCGTTGAAAGGGTCAGATCGCCGGCGGCAAGGAAACGGAAACCAGAAGGAAAATTCATTGTCAGTAGTCCCGTCAGAAACAGGACTCCCGCGGCGAACCGGCCCGCCACCAGCAGGTAGGAGATGAACAAGTAACGGAACGGGTCCTGAATGGCCGGAACGTACATCGTTGAAATAATAACCAGCAAGATGCCGACGTTCTGGAGCCAGTATGGTGTGTTGCTAATGCCAAAATCCGCCCAGCCCTCGAGCGTCCGGGGCGCGAACAGAGCGGGCAATGCAAAGATCAGGTTGATCACGAATCCAAATCCGACCGCGATACGGAATAAATTAAGCGCCTTGTACATGGGTGCTCCTGATGATGAACGCGCCCGCGCGGCGGCCGCCCGTGCTAATTCGGGCGGGCATTGAGTCGAACGGAAAAGGTTTAGTTAGCCTGAGTGGCCGCCGCACCGGTCAGTACTTCGCGAAAGTAATCGTTCAGCAAACGATTGCCTGGATCAAACTTCTGGCGCGCCTCTTCAAATTTCTGCAGCCGGTCGCCAAAGGCTTTTTGCGCCATCGCATGGGTCACACCGAAAGTCTGGTTGAACAGCGGGCTGCCGCCGCGATCGCTGCTGAACTGATTGTATGCCGTCAGGAAGTCCTTCCATCCCGGACTTCCTGTCGATACCGGATCAATGGTGATCACATCGCCATCGTACGAATAAGACAACAGCGCATTCTGGTCTTGGGCAATTCGATACCCGACGTTGCATGTGTTGGAACGCCAGCCGTGCTCACGATAGTAATCCTGGCAGAACTTGACGTATGCCGGAAGGACCGCTGGATAGGACTCCTCCGGGAACGCAAACAGGCTGAAAGTATACCGGCTGTCATCCGAGACAGTCGGGTATCGAATAATCTGATCGGCTGCAATCGTGTTGTCACTCCGAACCAGGTTCTCCAGTTTGAACCGAAACATCGCGAGAAAGCCATCGATCACACCGTAGCGAATTGCGGGAACGGCGATCGTCAATTCGATGTCATGCGCAAACCGCGGCCCGGCCTTGCTCCAGATGTAGTTGCGGAGTAGCCACACGTGCCGGTCCGGGTCCCCGGTTGCGCCTGGATTGTCCCGCCGGAATTCCACTGTAACCATGTTGTCGAATGGGAACAAATAATACATCAAAGCCTCATTGCGAGCCTTCAGCTCAGGTAGCTTGGCAACGAAGTCGTCGACCTTGAACGTTTCATGGTGAACCGCCATGGGCGTCATCGGCCGGACACGGTATGTCACCTCATAAACGATTCCGAAGAGTTCCATAACTCGATCGGATCTGCCGCATCAATTCCGGGTCCTTGTCTTCGGTCGCCTCCAAAAGATCGCCCGAGGGAAGCACCATCTTGACCCCGGTGACGTAAGAGCCGACCTGGCCGAACTGGCCGGGGAAGGAAGCGTCCTTGGTGCCGGCGCACGCCGCGGCCCCCGCCGTCAGCATGCCGATCTCGGTATTCACATAAAACTGCAACTGCCGTTTCTGAAGTTCCTCGGCAATGTCAATGTAGATAGCTCCCGCTTCACACGTGACTGAGTCCGTGCGGATCTCCAGGATCCGGTTCATCTTCACCTTGACCACAGTGCCGCCCTCGGCCACGTCGCACAGCGTCGTCGAATGGATGGAACCCGCGGCGCGGACCGGGGCCGGGTACCGGTCCGGATTTTTCATGACCGCAACAATGTCGTTGACCGAGTTTGCCTCAACGACAGCCACTGGATGCCACGCAAGATCGCCAAACCAGTTCGTAACCGTCAACGTTGCCATGATGCGCTCCTTGCTCTCGTCAATTGTCCCGTATCGCGCTTCGAATCCCAGTAGACTTTGCTGAGGTAGAAACCAGTATCGACGAGGCGGATCTCGTCCCGGACGTGCTCGGCGACCAGTGAGGTCTCTGAATAGTCGAGGACAATGCATTCCTTGCCGTCGAGCCAGCTTGGGGCCTTATAGACTCGGGCGACAATCGCCTTGAGTCCAAAGGGCAAGATTTCGTTGCGCGAAAGTCGGCGCTCGCATCGAAGACCTTGCCCTTCCAGGCGAAGATATTGTTGATGGCCGCGATGGCCGGGCTGAAAGGCGTCCCGGGCGCGATGATCGCCGTGTCCTCGGCCTCGCCGTCCGGGATGGGGCCGGCTTCATGGGCGCTGAACAGCGCATCGAGATCCGGCTGAGACTTGCCCAGCAACTGGTGGGCGTCCAAGGACATCGCTTCCCTCCGGCATTCCCAGGGGCGGATTAAGGCATATCGCCACGGATCGGTCCACCGCCGTCCGGTTGCGCGGTTTGGAAAGCGGAAGACGCCAGTTTAGCGGAAAGATCAGGCCGTCGCGATGATGTCTTTGCCCCGTCGCCGACGGGCGGACGTGCGCCACGCCATTTTATGGACAAGTGCGCCCCCATCGCAGCCAGCGGCGCCCAATTTGGCGGCTGGCGGCAAGGGCGGGTTCGGCGGAAGCGATAGAGAGCGCCGTATTCACAGTCGTTTGAGCCGCAACACGCAATGCTGGCACGCCCGTTGCACAAGCAGGACCGAAGACGGACATGCATTCGAGAGGACGTGTTGGAACCGGCCGATCTCGAACTCATTCACCTCACCAAACGCTATGGCGCCGCAACTGCTGTCGATTGCATCGACCTTAAGATTCCGGCCGGCGCCTATTGCTGCCTGCTTGGCCCCTCCGGCTGCGGCAAGACGTCGACGCTTCGTATGATCGCTGGGCACGAAACAGCGACGGAAGGCGATATTCTGATCGGCTCTGTGAACGTCACGGACCTGCCGCCGGCTAAACGCGGCACCGCGATGATGTTTCAGAGTTATGCGCTGTTCCCTCATTTGTCATGTGTGGACAACGTCGCCTTTTCGCTGAAAATGAAAGGCGTCGACAAGGCCACCCGGCGGAAAAAAGCGATGGAGTTCCTGGAACTCGTCGCTATGGAGCCATACGCCCAGCGCGTCCCCGCGCAATTGTCCGGCGGCCAGCAGCAGCGGGTAGCCCTCGCCAGGGCCCTGGTCACGAATCCGCAAGTTCTTTTGCTGGACGAACCGCTTTCGGCCCTTGATCCTTTCCTGCGCGTTCGGATGCGGGCCGAGCTCCGCCGCCTGCAAAGTCAGCTCAAGATCCCTTTCGTCCATGTGACGCACGGGCAGGACGAAGCCCTTGCGCTCGCTGACCTGGTGGTCGTGATGAACAAGGGTCGAATCGAACAGACCGCGACGCCCCACGAACTGTTCGAGAAGCCCGCGACGGAGTTCATCGCCCGCTTTCTCGGTGGTCACAACGTGATTGCAACCCCAGTCGGCGCGATTGCGATTCGCGCCGATCGGATGACTGTCCGCCTCAACGGCGCCGGTAAGGGCGCCAATGACGAGCGGTTCGTCGCCGCGGTTCGCGCCATCGAATATCAGGGCGCCCACTATCAGGTCGCGCTGGACCATCCCAGCCATTCCGAACTGGTCGCGCTGGTGAGCGACGAGCAGTTCGCCGACGAGCCGCTTAGTGTCGGCGACAATGTTTCCGTTCTCTGGGCCGACAAGGATGTTCACGCGCTAGCCCCGGCGCCGTGAAGCTTCGGGGAACAACAAAGGAGTCATGCGATGTCGAGGAAGCATATGAAGACGCCGAAGGGGCTGTCCCGTCGCGCCGTCCTCAAAGGAGCGGCCGGGCTTGCCGGCGCGGCCGCGGGTTCGGGAGCAATCACCGGGTTTCCGGCGGTCTGGTCTCAGGAAGACAAGGTGCTGCGCTACCTCGGCACCGCGGTCAACCAGTCGGACGACATCACGAAGAAAGTGAAGGCGGACACGGGGATCACGATCCAGAATATCGTCGCGACCACCGACGATGTGACCAAGCGGGTGATTACCCAGCCGAACTCTTTCGACATCTTGGACACCGAATACTTCAGCCTGAAAAAACTCGTGCCGTCCGGGAACATTCTTCCCATGGACGCCAAGAAGATCAAGGAGTTCGACAACATCACGCCGGTCTTCACCAAAGGCCAGCTGCCCAATGGCAAGGTCATTGGCGACCAGGGGACCGCGCCGAAGAAAGTGATGTTCGTGGAAGGCCCGCACTCGGCGAAATTCTCCAAGACGCCGACCGAATGGGTGACGCTGATCCCGACCGTCTACAACGCCGACACGCTTGGCATCCGGCCGGACCTGATCAAGCGACCGATCGAACATTGGTCGGAATTGCTCAACCCGGAGTTCAAGGGCAAGGCGGCGATCCTCAACATCCCTTCGATCGGCATCATGGACGCCGCGATGGTGGTCGAATCGCTCGGCAAGTACAAATATCCCGACAAGGGCAACATGACGAAGCCCGAGATCGACATGACGATGGGCGTGTTGACCGAGGCCAAGAAGGCCGGCCAGTTCCGCGCCTTCTGGAAGGACTTCAACGAGAGCGTCAACCTGATGGCCTCGGGCGAGACCGTCATCCAGTCGATGTGGTCGCCGGCGGTGACCGCCGTGCGGACCAAGGGCATCGCCTGCACCTTCCAGCCGTTGAAGGAAGGCTATCGGTCCTGGGCGTCGGGCTTCTGCATGTCGAAGGGCGTGACCCAAAAGCAGGCCGACATGATCTACGAATTCGTCAACTGGTATCTTTCGGGTTGGGCGGGCGCCTATCTCAATCGGCAGGGTTATTATTCGGCGGTGCTGTCCACGGCCAAGGCCAATATGGAGCCCTACGAGTGGGCCTACTGGATGGAAGGCAAACCGGCCGCGAAGGACATTCATGCGCCGGACGGCTCGCTCATCGAGAAGGCGGGAGCCGTGCGCGACGGCGGCTCCTATGACGAGCGCATGGGCGCGGTGGCTTGCTGGAACTCGGTCATGGACGAGAACGACTACATGGTCCGAAAATGGAATGAGTTCATCGCGTCCTGACGTCTGATCTCGTCCTTTCCGGGCGCCCCCGCGCCCGGAATCACCATGAACCCCTTCGCTCCTCTGCTTATCTCGCCTCGCGAGAGGGAAGAAGAGCGCAAAAACCCTCGGCTCGAACGGATGACCGCCACCAGCGTCTCGACCCCGACGGTCGCCAGGGCCCCCGATCGCGCCGCTCGACGGGGGCTCGACCGGGTTGGCGTTCCGGGATGGCTTCAGGCGATGCCGTTCGGCCTCGTCTTCGTCGTGTTCTTCATCATACCGCTCATCCTCGTCGTCATCGTCAGCTTCTGGGACTACAACGACTACGAGATGCTGCCGTCCTTCACGTTGCGCAGCTACACCGAGACCTTCGAGGGCTGCTGGACGCAGCTGCCCGATCTCTGCACGATCCTCAAGACCTACGTGTCGACGGCGAAATTCTGTTTCATCGTCTGGCTGACGACGCTCCTCATCGGCTTCACGGTCGCCTATTTCCTCGCCTTCCACGTCCGCTCGGCCACGACGCAAATGGTGCTCTTCCTCGTTTGCACCATTCCGTTCTGGACGTCGAACGTGATCCGTATGATCTCGTGGATCCCGCTGCTCGGGCGCAACGGTCTCGTGAACGACACGCTCATCCGCGCGCATATCGTGGACAAGCCGGTGGAATGGCTGCTCTATTCGCCCTTCTCGGTGTCGCTCGCGTTCACCCACCTCTTCACCTTCTTCATGGTCGTGCCGATCTTCAATTCGATGATGCGCATCGACAAGCGCCTCGTCGAAGCGGCCTACGATTCCGGCGCCTCGGGCTGGCAGACGCTGTGGAATCTCATCATTCCGCTCTCGAAGCCCGGCATCGTCATCGGCTCGATCTTCGTCGTGACGATCGTGATGGGCGATTTCATCACCTTCGACGTGATGGGGGGCGAGCAGATCGCCTCGGCCGGCAAGGTCGTGGAGACGCGGCTCAACGCCCTTCAATTCCCGCCCGCCGCCGCGAACGCGGTGATCCTGCTTGCGGTGACGCTTCTAATCATCACCGCGCTCAACCGCGTCGTCGACGTGCAGAAAGAGCTCTGAGAAATGGGCGAAGGGCGCTCTTCCGCTTTCTACTGGCTCGCCGCCTTCTTCGGGCTGTTCGTGCTGTTCCTGTACGGCCCGATGATTGTCATCTTCATCCTGTCGTTCCAGGGTCCGACCGGCGGCCTGACCTTCCCGATGAACGGGGTGTCGGTACACTGGTTCGAGAAGCTGTGGGAGGGCGGCGGCATCGTCGACATCCACGACGCGTTCCTTCGCTCACTCGAACTGGGCTTCGTCGTGATGATCCTCACGGTGCTCCTGTCGCTGAGCGCGGGCCTCGCTTTTCGCAAACGGTTCCCAGGAGCCCGCCTCCTGTTCTTTGTCGCGGTGGCGAGCCTGATCGTCCCTTCGATCGTGACCTCCCTCGGCATCGCGCTGGAATTTCAACTCCTGGACGATTTCCTCAAGAACCACGCGCCCGGGTGGATCGCCGACAACCTGAAGACGACGATGGGCGTGTTCACCTCGGGCCTGGGCGCGCATCTCACCTGGACACTGCCCTTTGGCCTGCTCGTGATGTTCGCGATCTTCAATCGCTTCGACAATCGCTACGAGGAGGCGGCGCGCGATCAGGGGGCGACGCCGGCGCAGACCTTGCGCTACGTCATCCTGCCGATCATCCTGCCTTCGGTGATCGGCGTCGGGTTCTTCGGCTTCACGCTGTCGTGGGACGAGATCGCCCGTTCGAGCCAGGCGATGGGCGAGCACAACACCCTGCCGATGGAATTGCAGGCGCTGACGACGACGGTGACGACGCCGGAGATCTATGCGCTCGGCACGACGACCACGGGCGTGTCGTTCGCGGTCATCGCGGTCGCGCTGATCGGCATCATGACGATCCGCGCCAGGCAGGCGCGACACGGCTCCGACGCAGGCGAGGCTTAAGGCGACGAAGACTTCGGCCTCGCTCGGCGGCCGAGGATGGAAGGTCTGGCGACCATCTTTCCCATCCGGTGACCCGGACGAGCGAGCGCCGCACCGTCCCGGCGTTAGCAAGGCGCCGGACGAAGCGATGGCCCGAGTTCGTCCGGAATGAACTGGAAACCTCAACGGAGCGGGGTTCAGGTTGATCGCGAGCGGCCGAAACGGAATGGCGACGAGCCCGCATGTCCTGGCGACCAGGGCCGGTTTCGACGTCCTGAAGGCGGGCGGCAACGCCATCGAGGCCGCCATCGCCATCGGCGCCACGATCGGCGTCGTCTATCCCCATTTCTGCGGTCTCGGCGGCGACGCGGTCTGGCTCGTCGCCGACCGCCATGACGACCGGGACTGTTTCCTCGGGATCGGGCAGGCAGCGGCCGAGTTGCCGGCGTTCCAACATGCGATCCCGCTGCGCGGGCCGCTTTCGATGCTGACGTCCGCCTGCGCGGTCGACACGTGGGGTCACGCGCACGCATATTCGATCCGGCGCTGGCGCGGGCGTATGCCGTTTTCCGCGCTTCTCGCGGACGCCATCCGGCACGCGCGCGAAGGTTTTCCGGTTTCGCGATCACAAGCCTTCTGGCTCGACTTCCGTCGCAGCGAAGCCGGCGCCTGGCCCGGATTTGCGGCTCTCTTCATGCCGGACGGGGTTGCGCCCGAGGTCGGGAGCCTCTTCCGGCAGGAAGGCCTGGCGCGGTCGCTCGAACTCATCGCGCGCGACGGCCCGCGCAGTTTCTACGAAGGGGACCTGGCGGAGCGCCTTGTGGACGGGCTCGAGGCGGCGGGGTCGCCGTTAACCCTCAGCGACCTTGCCGCCACGCGAACGCGCGAGGCGAAGCCTTTGAGCCTCGGCTATTGCGGCGTTGAATTGCTGGCGCCCCCGCCGCCGACCCAGGGCGCGACGACGCTGGCGATCATGGGCGTCCTTTCGAACTTCGATCTGGCGTCGTATGAGGTCGGAAAGGCCGACCACATCCACCTCGCGGTCGAAGCGGTCAAACAGGCCTTTCTCACACGCGACGGGATCGCCGACCCGGACTTTGTCTCCCAGCCAGTCGATGTGGAGTTGAATCCGGATCGCCTCGCGGCGGCGGCGCGCTCAATCGACCGAAACCGCGCCCTCGAATGGCCGGCGCCGTTCCGCCACGGCGACACGGTCTTCTTTGCCGCGGTGGACGCGGCAGGCAATAGTGTCAGCGCGCTCCAAAGCATCTACTTCGACTGGGGCGGCGGCGTGCCTGTCGGCGACACCGGGATTCTTTGGCAGAATCGCGGCGCCGCTTTCTCGCTTCAGCCGAACCACGCAAACCGGATTACCCCCGGGAAGCGTCCGTTCTATACGCTCAATCCCGGCCTCGCGCTGAGGGGTGGAAAACCGGCGCTGATCTATGGAACGCAAGGGGCGGATGGGCAGCCGCAAACCCTGGCCATGACGCTCACGCGCCTTCTCGATTACGGCCAGGACCCGCTCACGGCGCTGGCCGGTCCGCGGTTCCTGCTCGGCAGGACGTTCTCCGACGGCCGAGACAGCCTGAAGCTTGAATCGGATGTCGGCGAGGCCGTCTGCGCGGAACTGAGGACCCGTGGCCACCATCTTTCGCTGATCGAGCCGCAGAGCCCTCTCGCCGGTCAGGCAGGGGTGATCGAGATCGCCGCGGACGGCGCGATCCGCGGGGCGCATGATCCACGCGGCGAGGGCGACGCGCTCGGGTTCTGAAGTGGGCGTCGACCGCGACCAATTCGCCCGTCCGCTCGATCGGTCCTTTGAGGCCGATGTCAGGTCCTAGGCTGTATGGCGGTCGCTTGCGCCAAAATTACGGTGAAAAGCTCGTCTCGATCGGTCCACGTCGCCACGGGCGACCACCCGCCCGCTCGAAGCAGAACCCCGACGTCCCTCGGCCCGTATTTTAGGCTGTTTTCCGTATGGATCGTCTCGCCCGCGGCCATACGGAAGACATGACCGTCCACCCGGAACTCGACATCGCGTTCCGCCTCGAGATGCATTTCGATCCGCGCCTCCTTGTCATTCCAACGCGCGAGATGGCGAAAGGCGTCCACCGGAATCGACCCTCGCAGTTCCCGATTGATCCGATGTAAAATATTGCGATTGAAGGCAGCCGTGACTCCCGCCGCGTCGTCATAAGCGGGCAAAAGAATGCTCTCGTCCTTGATGCGGTCGACGCCGATCAACAGCATCGAACCGCCGCCCAAAGTGGACGCCATCGTCCGCAGCAAATCGACGGCGTCAGGAACCAGCAGGTTGCCGATGGTCGACCCAGGAAAGAAACCAACCCGGGGCAACCGCTCGACCGCCGGTGGAAGGCGCACGGCGTGGGTGAAGTCGCCTTCGATGGGGTAGATCGGCAGGCCGCGAAACACCGTCGAGAGTTTTGTCGCCGAGTCTCGAAGAACGTCGCCGGCAATATCAATCGGCACGTAAGCCGCCGGATTGAGCGTGGTCAGCAGGATCGGCGTCTTCGAAGAGGAGCCCGAGCCGAATTCGACAACCGCGCGCCCAGGCCCGACAAGCGCGGCGATTTCGGCCGCCGCGCTTTGCAGAAGCGCCCGCTCGGTCCGGGTCAGGTAGTATTCGGGCAACGTCGTGATGTCCTCGAACAACGCCGAGCCGTCGCGATCGTAAAACCAACGTGGCGGGATCGTCCGCGGTCGAGCCGCCAAGCCGCTGACGACGTCGCGTCGAAAAGCGGGATCGGCGGACGACGGACGATCGTCGGTACCGAGCAGAGGCGGGTCGTCTGTGCGGAGCATCGATCAGATATCCTTTGCGAGGCGGACGCCGTTGAATTGCCAGCGTTGGTGCGGATAGAAAAAATTGCGGTAGCTCGCGCGCACGTGCCCCCGCGGAGTGGCGCAGCTTCCGCCTCTCAGGACGAATTGCCCGGACATGAACTTCCCGTTGTACTCGCCGACTGCGCCCGCCGCCGGGCGAAAGCCGGGATAGGGAAGGAACGCGGACGCCGTCCACTCCCACAGGTCGCCGAATAGCTGACGAATTCCGTCTTCGGCGGGCGCGGATGCAGGTCGGACCGCGCCAGGTCGATCCAGAAACGTTCCCTGTTCGGCGTTCAGGCCTTCAGACGCGCTTTCCCACTCGGCCTCGGTCGGCAGCCGGGCGCCGGCCCATCGCGCGAAAGCGTCGGCCTCGTAGTAACTGACATGCCGCACCGGGGCGGCAGGATCGATCGGTTCGAGTCCGCCGAGCCCGAAATGCCCGGACCAGGCGCCGCCATCGTCGCGACGCCAGTACAAAGGCGCCTCGATCCCGTTCTGTCGCACCCACGCCCACCCGTCCGACAGCCACAGGCTCGCCGCGCCGTAGCCTCGGTCGTCGATGAAGTCGCGCCATTCGCCGTTGGTGATGAGGCGATCCGCCAGCGCGTGCGGCGCGAGCCACGCGGTATGGCGCGGCCCTTCGCAGTCGAAAGCGAAGCCCCGGCCATCGTGCCCGATATCGACCGGACCCTGGCGCCCCTCGACCCAACGCAAGGCGTCGGTCGCGGCGCCGATGGCAACATCGCCGGGCGCGTAGGCTTGCGGAAGGAGAGGATTTTGGGCGAACAGATGAAGGAGGTCGGTCAGAAGCAGTTCCTGATGCTGCTCCTCGTGATTGCACCCCAGCAGGATGAGGTCCCGCGCCGGCGCCGGCAGATTGTCGAGCGCCCGCGTCATCGCGATGTCGACATGCCGGCGATACGCCAGGACCTCGTCGAGCGACGGGCGGGTCAGCATCCCGCGGGACGGCCGCGCGACGCGATCGCCTTCAAATTCGTAATAGCTGTTGTAGAGGAAGGCGAACGCGGAATTGAACGGACGGTAGCCGCGGACGAAGTCGCGCAACACGAACGTCTCGAAGAACCACGTCGTGTGCGCCAGGTGCCATTTGCTCGGCGAGGCGTCCGGCATCGATTGGACGCTGACATCTGCGTCGGAGAGGCCAGCCACGAGCGCGACCGAGATCGCGCGCACGCGATCAAAACGCGTCCGCAGAGGGTCCGAGGATGGCGGCGTCAAAATCATCCCGCCGGGAGCGTTATCTTCGAGTGCGGTCATTGGGTTCTCGTGCAGATCGTTCGAGCGGCGCCGAAGTAATGTCGCAGCTTCAGAACCTTGGCGCGCCGCCGCCGTCGACCGGCGTCTGTCGCAGCGTTCTCGCTCTGCTCGCGCCAGGCCTAACCAATTGATCTCCTGGAGACGGACGGCAGCGGTCTTGTGGCGCGCCATTGACCATGGCGACGTCCTCTAGACCCGACGGCTTTCCCGATTTGACGTCGACGACATAGCGGCAAGCTGTCCCCCGGCCCTTGCACAATGGTGTCGCCGATACTCTGGTTTCGATTTACGGCAAGGGGACGAAGTAAACGGGGCGAATTCGCGGCGAGGCTGATTTTTGGGATAGGGGCTCCTTGAGATGACGGACCCGTTGACGCTCGGCTTGGGCGTTACGGGCGGGCGCAACCTCGCCGGGAGAGAGCGGCGTCGGAACGATGCAACTCGGGCGGGCGCGGCTAACAGAGAGGCGGTGAGGACGGCGAGTGCAGGGAGATATGGCGACCTCGATGCGATCCCGTCAATCTGGCCGGAATTCTCCGAAATTCTTTCGCAAGCTCGCGTCCCTGGCGAATTCGACGCAACCCGGCTCCTCAACCTCATCGAGGCGGTTGGAAAGCCGGCCGGCAATGACCCCGCCTACAACGTCCTAATCGAAGAAGTCGCGGCCTTCCTCAACGAGCGCACCGGCGAGGCCGAAGGCGCGCTGGTCCTTCTTAAGCGCGCCCAGAAGTTCGACTTCGACAACCACTTTGAAATGACCCGGCTGCTCGGCAAAGCGGCGCGGCGCCTCACCAAGAAAGAGTATGCCGAGAAGCTTATCAATGCATTGCAGCAGTTGAGCTTGGCCTACCGTAGCGCCGGCCTGCACTGGGCAACCCTCGCACCTTGCATTTTCGCGGCGGCGTCGATCGCCATTGACGGAGAAGCGGATAGCCAGATCGATGTTGCGATCGTCCCAACGATCGAACTCATCGCCTGGGTGGCGCTCGAGCTGCGCTACCGGCCGGATTTCTCGAAGCCATCGAACTCCTGAACGGGTTCCTGAAGGCCTTGCCGCTCTCTTCCCGACCGAAATTGCGGAAAGTCGAGCTGAGCGGGAACGCTGTATTGCTTTCGGCGTCGACAGATGGCACTTGAACAACCGCGACACCAAAGGATGGCCTGGCTGGCCCCGGGTTTTCGACTCCCGCGTCAACGGCCGGTTGGTGACGCAGGTTTTAACGAGCCCGCGCCACGCGGCCACCAAGACATTGTTCATCGTGAGTGGGTTGGAACGTGGAAATTTCAACGCCGGACGAGGATGGCGCTCAAGCGTCACGATCCGACAGATTGATCGCAAATCGAGACGGCTTTGGCGAGACGCGAGCAGGCGCCCAAGGGGCGCCGGCGGGAGGGAAGCCGGCCCGCGATACAGACTTCCTGGCTCGTGTGGCCCTGCAGCGCCAAGTTGAGCAGTTGACCGCGGACCGCGCCCTTCTCGCGCGCGAGCTTTCGCGGGCCTATCGAAAGCCTCTTCGGCCGATCAGACACGCTTTGCACTTCCGGTTGGCGAAGGTGATCGGCGCCTTGGGCGGGCTGCTTACCCCGCAGGTGTCGGAGCGTTTTGCCCGCTCGGCGCAGGCGCACAATCCGAAGCGCTTCGACGCGTTCCTGCGCGATCCAGGGCCGACTGCGGCGAGGTTATGGAAGTTCTGGCCCATCCTGACCGCGCAGCACCTCCCGACCCTCGCGGCAGCGGAAGTCACGCGCGTGTCCCTGCCGACGAGCCTTTCGCCTGTCGTCTCCATCATCATCCCAAGCTACGGCAAGGCCGGCCTGACGCTGCAGTGCCTCAAGTCGATCGCGATGCATCCGCCAAAAACGCCGTTCGAGGTCCTTGTCGTCGACGACGCGTCCGGCGAGCGCGATGTCGACCTGCTGAGCCAGGTGAAAGGGGTTCGGCTTGAGATCAATCCGACCAATCTCGGCTATCTTCGATCCTGTAATCGTGCCGCCGGGAGCGCCAAAGGCGGATACCTGTTCTTTTTGAACAACGACACGTTAGTGTGCGAAGACTGGTTTGAGCCCCTCCTAGACATCTTTGCAGATTTTCCCGACGCGGGCCTTGCCGGTTCGAAACTGCTGTTTGCCGACGGCTCCCTGCAGGAAGCTGGCGGCGTCATCTGGAGCGACGGCTCCGGATGGAACTATGGGCGCTCGGACGACCCGGAGAAACCCGAATACAATTACGTTCGACCTGCTGATTACATCTCGGGCTGCGCGATCCTGGTTCCTACTGCCCTCTGGCGGGCGCTCGGTGGCTTCGACGAGCATTTCGCGCCGGGCTATTGCGAGGACAGCGATCTGGCGTTCCGCATCCGGGCCGCCGGAAAGACCGCGTACTACTGCCCGTTCTCGATCGTCGTACATCTGGAGGGCGCCTCGCACGGAACCGATATCACCGCCGGGGTCAAGGCCTACCAGGTCGCCAACACCAAGAAGCTTTTTGAGCGATGGCAGGAGACGCTATCTCGACAGCATTTCGCACCTGGCGCGGAAATCATGCGGGCCCGCGACAGAAGCCGCGACCGAATGACCGCGCTGATCGTAGATCGGTACGTCCCAGAACCGGATCAGGACGCTGGATCGCGCACAATCATGTCCATGATTGAAGCTTTAGTTGGGTCAGGATACGTTGTGAAATTCTGGCCCGAAGACGCCAAGTACAAACCGGCTTACACACCGTTGCTGCAAAAGTTGGGTGTGGAGACAATTTATGGACAATGCCCGTTCAACGATTGGATCAAAACAAACGGTCCATATATTTCGCTTGCCCTCTTGAGCAGACCCGGAGTCGCTCCGCGCTACATTGACGCATTGCGCGCACATTCAAACGCGGCGATTGCCTACTACGGGCACGATCTTCACTTTCGGCGCATGGGCATGGAGGCCAAGGTTACCGGCGATGCCGGATTGGCCGCCGAGGCGGCCGCTGTCGAGATCGAGGAGCGGCTAATTTGGCGCAAAGTCGACGTTGTGCTCTATCCGTCCGAGGATGAGGCCGCAGTGGCGCGCGAGGAAACCCCGCAGGCAGCAGCGGTCATTCCCTACGCCTTTGACGACTTCGGCGAGGCGCGTACGCCGCCGCCGAATTTTGAGATCGTATTCGTAGCGGGATTCGGCCATGCGCCGAATGCCGAAGCGGCGGTATGGCTCGTGCAAGATATTTTTCCGCGGATTCTCGAACAGGCCCCGGGCGTCCGGCTGGCCATCGTCGGATCCAATCCGACCGACGCTGTGCGAGCGCTGGCGAACGACCGCATCGAGGTCACCGGACGGGTCAGCGAGGATGAGCTTCGCGCTCGCTATGCAAGGGCCCGGCTCGCGCTTGTGCCGCTCCGCGCCGGGGCCGGCGTGAAATCGAAAGTGGTCGAGGCGCTGCGCGAGGGCTTGCCTCTCGTGACGACGAGCGTCGGCGCCGAAGGACTCCCGAGATTGCCGACATTATAAGCATCGCTGACGACGCGGCGGGCCTCGCGGACGCCGCCACGCGAATTCTTCTCGACGACGCCGTTTGGACCGAGACGTCACGCAGACAGGCGAAATATGCGCGAGAGCGGTTTTCCCGCGATGCGTTCCGTCAATCCTTTCTTGGCGCTTTGACTGGCATTTCACGACGGGTAAACGGCTTGCATCCCTCGCAGTAAAGATGGAAGCGCAAGAGGCGGAATGGAGGCGCCTTTCTGTTTGCGTTGCGGATCAATTCATTCACTTCACTTTCTCCGTCTGAGGACCCCGACCCCGAGCTGCATACCGATTGCGACAATAATTACCCGCCCTGCAGCGAGCACGGCTGCAGCTCTCCGGCGGACAGCGCCAGCGCATCGCTGGAGCGTTTCTCAGGGATGCGCCGGTCATCCTGCTCGACGAGGCGACGTCCTCCCTCGATTCGGAGTCCGGGCAGGCGATCCAGAAGGCGCTGCGCACCTTGTGTGAAGGGCGGACGACCATTGTCATCGCCCACCGCCTGTCGACGGTCGCTGAGGCCGACGAGATCTGCGTGATCGACCATGGCCAAATCGTGGAGCGCGGCCGCCACTGCGACCTCCTGGCGCAGGGCCGCACATTCAGCCTGATCGCGAAGACCCAGTTCCCGCGCGACGCGGCGTGAAGCGAGCGCGTCGCCTGATGCATGACCTGGCGGGCAGGCATGCCATCGACAAAAGCCTCCAAAATCTCGACCGGATTCGTTTGCGTGGAGTGAGGGTGGCTTCGAGGCCGGTCCGATGATTGGAGCGATCAGATTGGAGATGGACAAAGCCCGACCGAGACGCTATTGCGCTCACCAAAATTTCGGTCTCCGTACCTGCCGTGTCGTCTGTGGTCGGTCGTTACAGCTTTGCGGTCGCCGAAGGAGCGCGCTTCTCTCCGCAACGAGCGTGGACGAGCAGTGTGGACGCTGAGTGAGGTCCAGGTTGTGTTGCCGGCACGAGCGCCGATTTTAGAACAGAGATAAGTTCGAAGGACATCTTCAATCGAACGGTCGATAGTAGACCGATCCTTCCCGGTAGCGTCTTTCGATCTCCATATCGGCGAGGCGGCACTGGTGCGCCAGTTTGAAAACTTGAGGATGCATGACCAAAACAGTTGTCGTAACCGGCGCAGCCGGTTTCATTGGTAGCAATCTTGTCGATCGCCTCGTCGACGACGGGAATGACGTCATCGGCGTCGACAATTTCTCCACCGGCCAACGCCGATTTCTGGAGAGATCCCTTGGTAAATCCAATTTTCGGCTGGTGGAAGCTGATCTTTTGGACCTGAAAGCGTTGCAAGGCGCTTTTGCAGGGGCCGTTGAGGTCTACCACCTGGCCGCCAATGCTGATGTCCGGTTTGGCACCGAGCACCCTCGCAAGGACCTCGAGCAGAATACGATCGCGACATACAACGTTCTTGAGGCGATGCGCGCCAACGGCATTAAAAAGATCGCGTTTTCTTCTACCGGGTCTGTTTACGGCGAGACCAAGGTTTTTCCGACGCCGGAAGATGCGCCGTTTCCGATACAAACGTCGCTGTACGGGGCGTCGAAGGCTGCGGGAGAAGGACTAATTGCCGCCTATTGCGAGGGATTCGGATTCGAGGCTTGCATATTCCGCTTTGTATCGATCCTTGGTGAAAGGTATACCCATGGTCACGTATTCGACTTTTACAAACAATTGAAAACCGATCCGAAAGAACTCCGTGTTCTTGGCAATGGTCGGCAACGGAAGTCTTATCTTTACGTCGAAGATTGTATCGAGGCCATCATGCTTGCGATGGCGCGCGCGCCCGACGCAGTCAATATCTACAATTTAGGCGTTGAAGGTTACTGCCAGGTCAACAACTCGATTGGCTGGATATGCGAGGCTCTCGGGCTCTCGCCGAGCCTCGTTTACTCGGGGGGCGAGCGTGGCTGGATCGGCGACAACCCGTTCATCTTTCTGGATACGAGCCGGGTACGAGCTCTGGGCTGGCCGCCGAGACTCACAATTCGGGAAGGCGTAGTCAAGACCGTCGAGTTTCTCCAGGCCAACGAGTGGGTCTTCGGGTCGCGCTCATGACCGCAAAGTATGCCGTCATAACGGGCGCCAGCAGGGGCTTAGGCCGCCATCTTGCCCACCGCTTTTGGAGCGCGGGGTTTAGCCTCGGCCTCGTGGGTCGCGACAGCGAGACGCTGCAGCAGGCGGTCTCCGACCTTGCGCCGGCACCCGGCCAGGTTTGCGACATCTTTGAAAGCGACCTGGCAGATCCCGACTCGGCGAGCGACCTATCCGCCAAAATTTGCGCAGGTCGATTGGAGATCAATGTCGTTGTGAACAATGCCGCGATCCACGGGCCGATCGGACCGCTGGAGCAAACCGACCTCGCGGAGTGGGAGCAGGTCGTTCGAGTCAACCTGCTCGAGCCCCGTTGCGCTTTGCAAAGGACTGATTCCCCGCATGGCCGGAGCTCGCGATGCGTGCATCCTTAATCTATCCGGAGGCGGCGCGACCGGACCGCGCCCCAATTTCTCGGCTTACGCCAGCGCGAAGGCGGCGCTTGTGCGATTCAGCGAAACCCTTTCGGAAGAAGTGAAGGGGCAGGGGATAACAGTCAACTGCATAGCCCCGGGCGCAATGAAAACGGCGATGCTGGGCGAGGTCCTCAGCCGCGGCGTCGACAGGGCCGGCGATCGAGAGTTCGCGATCGCAGCCAAAGTCTTCGAAGACGGCGGCGCCTCTATGGACAAGGTTGCCGACCTCGCGCTGTTTCTGAGTTCGCCGGCTGCGCGTCAGATTACCGGCAAACTGGTCAGCGCGGTCTGGGATCGATGGGAGGCGTGGCCGGACCACGTTCAGGAACTGGTCGGTTCCGATCTCTACACGCTGAGGCGCATTGCGGGTCGCGATCGTGGGTGCCGTTGGGGGGACAGATGAACGGACTAAATAGAAGCCTTGGCGTCGGCGTCATCGGTTGCGGCCTGATTGGCCAAAAGCGCGCCAAGGCCTTGCCGGCCAATGACAGGCTCGTCGCGTGCGCGGATATCTCGCTCGCGCGGGCTGCGGCGCTCGCCGGCGCCTCCGGCGCAAAAGCCGTCGCGGACTGGCGCCTGCTGATCGACGATCCGGCGATCGACGTGGTCATCATCGCCACGCCTCACAATTCGCTCGCCGAAATCACGCTCGCGGCGTTGGAGGCGAAAAACACGTTCTCGTCGAAAAGCCGGCGGCCCGCTTCGCGTCCGAACTTGAACCTCTCCTCTCCGCGCGGGATCGAAATCGGGTGCAGGTCATGTCGGCTTCAATCATCGATACCACCGTTCGCTGCGCAAGGCCAAGGAACTGGTCGCTTCTGGAGTTCTCGGCGAACTCATGTTCATTCGTGGTCGCTATGGTCATGGCGGGCGCGTCGGCTACGACAAGGAATGGCGCGCCGACCCGGAGCTTTCCGGCGGCGGCGAACTGATCGACCAGGGCGCCCCATCTGATCGATCTGGCGCGCTGGTTCCTCGGCGATTTTCGCGACTGTCGAGGGTCGCGCCGCCACCTATTTCTGGGACATGCCGGTCGACGACAACGGCTTCCTGATGCTGAGGACCGCCGCGGGCAGAGCGGCCTTCCTGCACGTCAGCTTGCACGGAGTGGAAGAACACTTTTCTCGCTCGAGATCTATGGCCGCGACGGCAAGCTCGACCTGAACGGGCTGGGCGGCAGCTACGGCGTCGAGCGCCTGACCTGTACAAAATGCTGCCGGAGATGGGGCCGCCGGAGACCTATGCTTGGGAATACCCGATGGCGGATGATTCCTGGGCGGTCGAGATCAGCGAGTTCCTCGACGATATCCGCCTCGGCCGTCACCGGCTGCGGGCTTGCGAGGACGCCATGCCGCTCTGAGATCGTCGAGTACCATCTATCGAAAGGTCCGGCTATGATCATCGCGCGTAGCCCGTTGCGCATCACCCTTGGCGGCGGCGGCACCGACCTGCCGTCTACTACCGCGAGCACGGCGGCTTCCTGATCGCGGCCGCGATCGACAAGTATGTCTACGTGACGGTGATGCGACCGTTTACCGAAGGGATCTATCTGAAATATTCGCAGCTCGAACACGTCGAGCCGATCGACGAGGTGCAGCATCCGATCATCCGCGAGGCCCTGCGTCTGACGGGCTTCAGGACGCCGCAGATCGAAATCACCACCCTGGCCGATATCCCGGCGGGCACGGGCCTCGGCTCCTCCGGCAGCTTCACGACCGCGCTGCTGAAGGCGCTCTATACGCATCGCCGTCGCCACCTGATCCAACTCGAGCTGGCCGAACTGGCCTGCCACATCGAGATCGATCGGCTGGGCGAGCCGATCGGCAAGCAGGACCAGTACATCGCCGCCTTCGGCGGCATTACCTGCTTCACCTTCCATCCGGACGGCAGCGTGACGGTCGAAGCCGCTGGCGATCAGCATGGACACGCTGTTCGACCTCGAAGACAATCTGCTGCTGTTCTTCACCGGCTTTTCGCGCAGCGCCGGCTCCATCCTGCAAGGACCAGAACACGCGGACCAAGCAGAACGACGGCGACATGCTCGACAACCTGCACTACGTCAAGGAGCTCGGCTACGCAGCCAGCGAGGCGCTCGAAACGGGCGACACCGCGGCTTCGGCGAGCTGATGCACGAGCATTGGGAGCACAAGAAGCGCCGCTCAGGCGGCATGAGCAATCCGCAAGATCGACGAATGGTACGACCTGGGCATGAAGAACGGCGCGATCGGCGGCAAGCTCGTCGGCGCCGGCGGCGGCGGCTTCCTGATGTTCTACGCCGAGGACCGCAACAGGCTGCGCCACGCCATGGCGCATGCCGGGCTCGAAGAAGTGCGCTTCCGCTTCGACTTCGAGGGCACCAAGGTCGTGATGTCGTCATGACTCTGCCCGTCGCCATCCTGGCGGGCGGCCTCGCGACGCGGTTGCGTCCGCTGACCGAGACTATGCCGAAGGCACTCGTCGAGGTCGCGGGCGAGCCCTTCATTGCCATCAACTGCGCCTGTCTGGCCGCCAGGGCATTCGCGACGTCGTCTTGTGCATCGGCTATCTCGGCGAGCATGATCGAGGCGGTCGTCGGCGACGGCTCCCGCTTCGGACTGCGCGTCGCCTATGCCCGGACGGGCCAACGCTGCTGGGCACCGGCGGCGCCTTCGCGCGCAGCGCCGCTGCTGCGGCGACGCTTGCTTCGTCCTTTACGGCGACAGTTTTCTGCCGTCGATTTCGGACCGGTCGAGGCCGCCTTTCGCGCCTCGGGCCGCCGGCGCTGATGACGGTGTTTCGCAACGAGGGCCGCTGGGACACCAGCAACGTCGCGTTCGTCGACGGCGAGATCGTGGACTACAGCAAGCGCATGCGGACGCCGGAGATGCAGCATATCGACTATGGTTTCAGCGTTGTGAAAACGGACGTTTTCATCGCTATCCGGCGAACGAGCCGTTCGATCTGGCGACCGTGTTTCACGCGCTCTCGCTCGCGGACAGCTGGCGGCTTATGAAGTCTTCAGCGCTTCTACGAGATCGGATCCTACGCCGGGCTGAGGAAGCCGAAGAAGATTTTCGAACGAAAGCGAACAGATGACCTACGCTGAACAGCATCTTGCCGAAGCCATTGAGGTCGCGAACTGGATCGACGCGGCCGATCGAGCAGATGGCGGATGATCTCGCTGATTTGCAGGCGCAGGCGGCCGCCTCTTCTTCCTCGGCGTCGGCGGCAGCGCCGGCAATTGCTCTCATGCGGTGAATGACTTTCGCAAGATCGTCGGCATCGAGGCCTATGCGCCAACCGACAATGTCTCGGAACTGACGGCGCGCACCAACGACGAAGGCTGGGCGACGATCTTCGTCGAATGGCTGAAGATCAGCCAGCTGCTGCCGAAAGACCCCGTGTTCATCTTTTCCGTCGGCGGCGGCAATCTGGAAAAGAATATCAGCCCCAACCTCGTCGAGGCGCTCAAATATGCGAAGTCCGTCGGCGCGAAGGTCACGGGGATTGTCGGTCGGGACGGCGGCTACACCGCTAAGGTCGCCGACGCCTGCTGCATCATCCCGACCGTCAACGCCGGATACCGTCACGCCGCATTCCGAGGCGTTCCAGGCCGTCGTCTGGCATCTTCTGGTCTCGCATCCCAAGCTGAAAGCCAACCAAACCAAATGGGAATTGGCCGTCCGTCCATGAGACGCGCCGTGTTCCTCGATCGCGACGGGGTGCTCAATCGCGCCCCGGTGCGCGACGGCAAGCCCTACCCGCCCGCCAGCGTCGCCGAGCTTGAGATCCTGCCCGGCGTCGGACAGGCGCTCGCAGCGCTGCACGAAGCGGGCTTCCTTTTGATCGTCGTGACGAACCAGCCGGACGTCGCCCGCGGAACGACGAATCGGGAGGATGTCGAGGCGATCAACGCCGCGCTCGGCGAGGCGCTGCCGCTCGACGAGTTTCGCACCTGCTTCCACGACTCGGGCGACGACTGTGACTGTCGCAAGCCAAAGCCAGGCGCATTGCTCGCGGCGGCGGCCGCGCACAACATTGATTTACGTAAGAGCTTTATGGTAGGCGACCGCTGGCGCGATGCGGAAGCTGGTGAAAGGGCTGGCTGCACAACGATTTTTATCGACTACGGGTATCAGGAAAAGCAACCGGCGAGCGTAGACTACAGCGTGCGGTCTCTGCTTGATGCGTCGGAAATCATATTGGGATTAAACGCACAATGAAGAAGGTCGAAGATTTGAAGGTCAAGCTGTTCGCCGACGGCGCCGACAAGGCGGGCATGCTTGAGATGTACGCAAATCCGCGGATTCAGGGCCTGACCACAAATCCAACGCTGATGAAAAAAGCAGGGATCACCGACTATCGTGAATTCTGCAAGGATATCTTGACCCACGTCAAAGACAAGTCGTTGTCTTTCGAGGTCTTTTCGGACGAGTTCGAAGACATGGAGCGGCAGGCGCTGGAGATCGCCAGCTGGGGAGACAACGTCTATGTCAAGATCCCGATCTCCAACACCAAGGGGGAGAGCTCCGTCCCGCTCGTGAAGCGCCTGGCCAGCCGCGGCGTGAAGGTCAACGTCACCGCTCTGATGACGCTCACGCAGGTGCGCGACGTCGTGCAGGTCTTAAATCCGGCCGTGCCCAGCTACGTTTCGGTGTTTGCGGGCCGCATCGCCGATACCGGCCGCCCCGCGCTCGCGCTCATGTCCGCGGCCGTCGAGATGCTCAAGATCGCGCCGTCCGCCGAGCTGATCTGGGCGAGCCCGCGCGAGCTCTACAACATCATCGAGGCCGACCTCGCGGGCTGCCACATCATCACCGCGACGTCCGACGTCCTGAAGAAGCTTTCGCTTGTCGGCTACGACCTCGACGCCTATTCGCTTGACACGGTGAAAATGTTTTATAACGACGCCGTCGCGGCGGGCTTCAGGCTCTGATCCGGTCGAGCGGCGCGGGGCTACGACGGGCGGAAAGCGCTCCGACGATCACGCCCGGGAGGAGACCGTTTCGACCTTTTTGTCGGCTGCGGCGAGGCTTGTCGGTCGCTGATCGCGATAAGCTAACGCGAGCGGATCTGGCGAAGCCGGGTCCGTTCGACGAAATCGCCCGCCGAACGGGCCGAACGCGGTAAAGAAGCCGGCGGACTGCGCTACCCAGCAAGATCTGGACTTGGGGCGGTCAAGGGAGGGCAATGATTTAAGGCGCTGCTGGGGTCGTCTCACGTCGGCCGAAGCAGATGGAGAATAAAGCAAATGCTGATGTCTGGGGCCGCTAAACCTTGGGTGCGCGCCAAGAATTCCGAGCCGATCTTGTCCTGCATTTCCATGGTCCGGAATGAAGCAGATATTATTCGAATCTTTCTCGCCCAAGCTTTATCCCTTTTCGACAAGACCTTCATCGTCGACATCCAGTCGACCGATGGGACGAAAGAGATCATCGAATCCGTTGTGGCGGACGCGGACGGACGCATCGTTCAGTTCACCTGCCGCACCCAGGAGCGGTATCAGGGCGCCTTGATGAACGCGCTTGCGCGCAAGGCTTTCGCAGAGGGCGCCGATTGGGTCTTTCCCCTCGATGCTGATGAATTCGTCGATGTGGAAAGCCGCGAAGCTTTGCTGAACCGGCTCCAAACGATCGGCGACGACCTTGTCTTTATGCCTTGGATCAATCTGATCCCCTCGCGATACGGCGACTTCGAAGCGTTTCCGGCGGACCAGACATTTTCCTGTCTGCCGCAGCCGTCGTCCGTCAGCAAGGTCGCGATCTCGGCGCAATTCGCCCTCGTCCATCCGGACTTCAGCATCGAGGAAGGCAATCACAACGTCAGCCGGACGTTCGCCGGAGGCCCGCAGACCGTCCGTCCGGGGTTTCCCCTCCTGCATCTTCCGATCCGCTCGGCGGCGCGCCTCAAGTACAAGATGATCAATGCGCAGCGCCTGCTCGACAGCAAGCACAACACTGGGTCGGACGAAGGCTTTCACATCCAAGCCGTCCTTCGACGGCTCGAGGGCGAGGCGCCGACCCCGAAGCTGATGGCGTCGCTCGCCCGGACCTACGGCCTCAAGGACAACGAGACCGCTGCGGACTCCGCAATGCCGTCTGCGAAGGCGCCGGCCACGCAGACGCCAGCCCTGGTCGAGCGCCAATTGCCGACCTTCCTCGTCGGGGCGCCGTCGCCTGCAGGACCGGCGCGCTCGCTCAAGGAAACCCTCGAGCGGGACGTGCAGACGCAGTGGGAGCATGCCCGGTTCGGAGGCGGCGCCCCGGTCGGGGCGGAGATCGCGGGGTCGGATATCGCAATCCGCTGCCTGCCGCTGGACGGGGAAGGCCACGCCATCCGTGACCGCTACGCCGCCCTCGGCGCAGATGAGGCCGGCGCGCCGGAGCGGGCGGATCTCAAGGTCCTGACCGACGCCATCGCGGCGGCGTTCGGCGAGGCTCCGGCGAGCGCGGGATCGGAGGGAGCCGGGCTGCACCCGGCCATGTTTGCGCTGTTTTCCCTGCTGCGGCCGCGCCGCTACGTCGGGCTCGGGGTCGACAGCGGAGCCAGCTTTTTCGCGGCCTGCCAGGCTTCGGCGAATCTGGGGCTCGCGACCCAGTGCATCGCCGTCGACGCCTGGATCGACGACACGAGCACGTTTCGCGCTGAGCCGGCGTTCGCGCGCTTCCGCTCCCGGCTGCAGGACAAGCACCCGGCGCAACATTTCATCCGCGGAAGTTTCGCGCACGCGCTCGCCTGCTTCGGCGACGGCTCGATCGATCTCCTGCACATCGACGGGCGCCGCAGCTATGGCGCGACCGCCCAGGATTTCGCCGGCTGGCTGCCGAAAATGTCCGGCAAGGGGACCGTGCTGTTTCACGACATCGCCGTCTATCGCCACGGCTACGGCGTCTGGCGCCTTTGGGACGAGCTGAAGGCGAAATATCCGGCCTATGCCTTCCACCACGCCGGCGGCCTCGGGATCCTGTACGTCGGCGAGCAGAAGAGCGTCCTCTGCGAGGCGATGCGCCTTCTGAATTCCAAGGGCGAATACGCTTCCCTTGCGCAGCTCTTTTTCGCCCGGCTCGGCGAGTTCGGCTCCCGCGGAGGCCGCCGCCGGGCAGGACGACGTGGCGTTCGGCGCCGAAGCCGATCAGGACGTCCAGAAGCTGATCGCCGTTCTCCAGTCGGGGCGGATCGCGAGGGCCGTGAAGGGCGCGCTGCGCAGATCGTTGTGGGTGACGAGAGCGGAATACTGGCTTGGCTATTCCTCGCGGAAGAAGCGGAAACGCTATGCGAGCCGGAAACGACAGATCAAGAACGCCATTTCCGTTCTCGACTGGAAATTCGGGACCCGCAGGCCTCCGAAGCGGAAGGCCCTGATGCAGCCCGGCGCACCGGAGATGAAGCTGGCGAAGAACGTCGTGTTTGACGCAGGCCTGGTCGAGCGGCGCGACGTCGTTGGCCTGCATCCGAGCGTGCGGCTCGTCATTCCGACGCGCGGCTGCTCGAAGTGGCTTCCCTATTTCCTCGAGGCCTACCGCGCCTGGGGGCTCGAGCCGACCTACGCCGTCGATCTCGGCAGCGAGCCCGAGACGCTGAAGCTCCTCAAGGACGCCAACGCCCGCACGATCTTCATCGATTCCGACCAGATCCCGAACGGCGAATCCATCATGCCGTTCCTGTCGAAATCGATCGAGGAGGATTACATTTTCCGGCTCGACGACGACGAATTCCCGACCCGCGCTCTGATCGATTGGGTCAATACGATCCCGGAGTCGCAATACGCCTTCGTCACCTCGTGGTGGATCCCGCGCTATGAGGTCGCCCTGATCGACGGCAAGCTCTGCTCGTGTCATCCGAAGTGGCTGCGGACGAAGGTGGGCCGGGCGATCGTCGAAAACCTGCACGGCGGCCGGTTCTACCGCCATAAGGACGTGACGTATGACACGGTCGGGGCCCATCATGGCAACTTCATTTCCGACTATGTCTCGCACGCCCCGGCCGAAGCCCTGCTCATCCACCTCGATTATCTCGTGCGGACGATGGAGGAGCGGCTGAACAAAATCCGCGCGACCGAAAAGCGCTTCAAGGACGCGGGTTGGCCGTTCGCCAACCATATGCTGCCGGAGATGGCCCCGAGGGCGCTTCTCCGGCCCAAGGATTTCGAGGATCCAGACCTCGAGCCGCTGACCAGCGAGCTCCTTGCCAAGTCTATGAGCCGACGGAGAAGCTGATCCTGGGCGTCGACGAATTGCTCGCGATCCAGAAGGATCGGCTGCACCTCGACTACATCATTTCCATTACTAGTGACTGCCGGGAGTTTTGACGACTCGGTGGTTAAGTCGCTCAGCTTAAGTCAGTCTCTGTGCTTAAGGCCGCCCGATCACTTAAGGTAATTTGCGCCGCAATTGGGAGTTCATAAGATGTTCCCAATACGATCGACAGAAAAGCGTCGTAAGCTGCCTTTTCCAAGAAAAACAGGCGATTGACTGCCAACAGCTTAAGCGCTGTGTTTAAACTCGCAATGTCTCTCGGCATATTGAATACTCCAATGTTCGGGAGGCTTGCGTGGTTGAGGACAGTTGTAAACCGGACCTTACGATGCTCAACGTCAAAAAATAGACCGACGTTCGCCTCAGTGCCACAACGCTGTTCAGATGTCACCACTCGCAGCTGGTCTACGTCGCCAAGAAGGCGCTTCAACCGTCCAAAGTCAACCTGTCGCCTAAGCGGCCGAAGCGGATCCTGTCGGAAGAAACGCTTCCCCATCTCCAGATTGTCCGAATGTAACCTGGCGAGCGCAACGACCATATCTTCCTTCAATTTGGCTGTTCTATCTGCGAAAGACTGTCCGTTCAAGTGTTCGACATATGCGTCTCCCGCCACACAGTTGCGCCACCCCGCCTTGAGTGCTCGGTAGCAAAAATCAGTTTCCTCCCCATACCCGGTCGGGAAGTGTTTAGCGTCAAAACCGCCAACGCTCAGCAATGCCTGCCGCCGAATGTACATACAAAATCCAACCGTAGCATGAATATCCGCATAACGTGCATTATTGTACGCTGCACACAGCTCGCTCAATTCCCTACCGCTCACTTCGAGAGGCTCACCATATTTCTCACCGAGGCCCGGATAACAGCTGACGTGGCTGCCATACTGGTTTGTTAGCGGATTGACTGTGGCGATATTTGGCGCCGAATAGGCGCAGGCTGCCATCCGGTCGAGCCAATCGCCATAAACCACAGTATCACTGTTCAAGAGCACAACGTCGCGCTCACGATGGCGGGCCATACCCCGCATCACCGTGCCAGTGAACCCCCAATTTTCCTCATTCCTCAGAAGTGTAATACGGCCTTTTGTTTCATACGCATGTAGTAGGTCGACCGTCTCCTGCTCGGTCGAGGAATCGTCAATGACGATGATTTCTGCTTGCGTTTCATTGGTAGACGCACAAACGGAATCAAGAAGATTACCTACCAAGTGCGCTTGGTTATAAACCGGGATAATAACGTCTACCTTATCACTACAACTAGGACCGAGTACCTGGCGCATGAAAATCCTCGTTTAACGAAAACAGAACTTACTTGCTCCAAACTACTTCTCCACCCACAATCGCTCCCGGACGCGGCTCAGAATCTAGTCGACGCGCCGTCCACACTCTATGTATCAGTCGGAACGACCTTTACGCTCCTCCGCAGCTCCAAAACGAGTTTCAATTTCCTGCGATATCTCCGTCGGCTAGCCTTAAGCGGCCATAACAGGGCTCGTCGCACTCTAAGAGCTCTTGTAAATCTCTTAAGCGCCAATGTCACCATCGCGAGATGGTCCGCCGTGCTGCCAAACTCTTGTCTTACAGGCACGACAATCCTATCTTGCGCGCTTTCCAAACTTAGAACCCTTGCCGTCAATTCTTTGATTTCACAATCCTTCGCCTCAATATTTTTTGTACACATCTTTAGTTCGTCAATCTTCACTTTATGGTCGACCGATCGCTCGCCAAGGGCTTCAAAGTATTTCTGAAGGATTCCAAAATAGCTCGGGTTGTCGTTCAGCCAGCGAAAACCTGCCGCAAGCGCATGGTCTTGGCTGCCAACGTAAAGAACCCCGAGACCATGAGAGTGCATGAAGGACAACCCAACGTAACGCGAACATAATTCTTCCCAGAATTGCCAGACACCGAAATTTCGCTCATGCACATTAATGTCGTGCATTAAGACAATTCCGATATCGGACATCTTTCCGATCCAACCGTCGAAGTCAGATTTGACAGCATCATAAGTGTGATATCCGTCGATATGAAGGACATCAATCGATCCGTCTTCGAAACAATCAACTGCTTGCGAGAACATCCCCTGCACAAAAAATGCGTCCGGGTAATTGGTCGTCAAATTTGACTTGAACTCTTCGAACACTTCCGACGAATGGAAAGACGCATGGGGATCGCCTACCCAGGAGTCGACCGCAATACATTCCGTCTTGCTTTGCAGATGCTCGGAGACCTGGCAGGCCGCGAAGAAGCTCATTCCGTTATGGACACCCAGCTCGACATAGCGGCGCGGGCGGACGACAGCAAAGAGCGCAAACAACGCGGGAATAAGTTGGGACCACGCGGAAAACGTCGCGAATCTGATCGGCAGCAGAGAGGCTGCCAAAGCCTCGGCGCCCAGCCTCGGCGCCCCACCCGGGACGAGCCGAGACAGCGCAGCTTCGCCAACCGGAGGCAGCACCTCGAAAGGCCCATAACGCGGCTCCAATCGGCCGGAAATTGGCTGCGCCACAATCCGAAGCTCGTCGCCTGCGAGCGCCGCCGTCACGGGAGAACCCTTCACAAAGTCGGAGTCGCGCCAACGCACTTTGGCGTCCGCAGCGAGGGTCAACCCCAAGGTCAGCGTCCTCGGCGGCTCCTTCCGCGCAGTCGTCAAATAGCGCGGCAACTCCATTACAGGAAAATCGAGCGCCTCCGGATCAAGCGCCTCAAGCGGTTCATCGTTCTCGCCGTAATGCGCTGCTATGGCATTGAGGTATGCTTTGGACGTCCGCTCCCCCTTGATGGCTTCCAAGATGCTGAAGACGTGACTGCCTTCGCCCTCCTTGGTATTATGCTTGCTGCTCAAAAAGCGGAGACTGTTTGTAAGTTTGTATAGCAGTCGCTCGTGAGAGCGCACCGGCAAGTGAAGGAGAGGCAATCCAAACCGCTCCTCGGCAAGAGGACCATCTATTGATGAACGAATACGATGGTTGCCTTCTTCTATATAGGCGTCTGGATGGGCATGGAAGTAAAGGGTCGAAGCCGCAATCTTAGCAAAGCGGGACACTCTTCCGCGCCAAAAAAATCTCTGTTCCACAGCAAATAAGGAAAACTCGCCGAATGTCTCCGGAATAAGGTTTAGCCAGGGCATCGACACAACATCTCCGCCATACCCGTTCAAAATCGTCTCCAGGTCGGAGCGACCCTCGACGAGCAAAAATTCATCGGCGTCCAGGAAAAACAACCAATCTGCCCCTTCACGAACAGCCTTACGCGCAAAGAAATTAACCATTGCGGCCTGGTATTTTTCCTTTGTTTGGCATTTATATATGTGAATTTTGCCATGTTGCTTTGCTGCGTCATCAAGAATGTCCGCAGTTCCATCAGTGGAAAGGATGTCGATGAAAACGAATTCATCAAATAATTCAACAGCTTGCCTGATAAATAGCGGCATGATATCCGCTTCGTTCCTCACCATTGAGAAGCCGAAAATCCGCAGTGGCGAGCGCACAGAATCATTTTTCGCAGAAGCACTGGTATTCAATGTATTGGCCCCAACCTCTTTTGCGCGCCAGCTATCTTCGAAAAGCCCCAGGAGTCTAATCTGCAATTGGCCCCATTCAGCGGGAACCATTGACTTCATTGGCTTTTCAAGAACCCACCGGACCTAGGCTTCGTCGTCGCCTCAGACCAAGAAGCCCCAGGGGGGGGCCCGATTGGAGCGATTGCCGATCAAACCGAATAGCCGCCGAACGGCCACATCCCGCGGCTCTGGATGCCTTCCAACATCATTTGTCCGTCCTCACGGAACGTCCAAAGTCAGCTTCGCGCTAATGCCGACCTCTAGGGCCAGGCCAGTCATTACCGCCCCGAACCGGTCTCTTTCCAAGGGGGACGCAAAACATAATTCGTCAACATCAAAATGTGATAGCACCTTGTTAAGTCGTACGACATCACGCGGCATCCGAAACGATCGGAGGTTGGGAACCCTTGGTGGTTCCCAATTCACCTTAAGCGCAATTGAATTTTCCCGTTGGTCGTAGGCGAGGAATAAAGGCTCTTGAATCGCTTCGCTTCTGCCGATACCATCGATGAACAATACTGGTAGAGTCTTTCTGGAGCCAAATAGTCGCTTTAATCGCGCTAGATCGAGATTTTCACGAAGTGGCTTTTGTGTGTCCACGCGTGAATACGCATTCATCACTTCCCTATGGCGCGGGTGTAATATTTGAAATTTTCTTTCTGCCTCAAGCAGTAACTTCTGCTTTCTCTCCGAGGTGAACGATTGATTTTCCCAATGTCGAACGAATACATCCCCAACTACTATATGAGTCCATCCAAGTGCAGACGCTCTATAACAAAAATCGGTCTCTTCACCGTACCCCGTCGGAAAATTACGCTGATCAAATAAGCCAATCTCGTTTAAACATCTGCGCTTTATCAGCATGCAAAATCCGATAGTGCTTGGTACTTGAGCAAATCGCCCTGCATTTACCTCATTGCAGAGATCGTTTAGAATAGCATCGCTAACCTCCAGCTCTTTATCCGCAGAATATTTCCCAGCGTCCGGATAATTACTCATCCAGCCGTTGGAAAGAGGATTTACTGTCGCAATTCTTTTGTCTGCATAAGCAGCATCTCGCATTCGCTTCGCCCAATCCCCGTATACCAATGTATCGCTGTTCAACAGTATAACATCCATATCTTTGTGTAATTTCATACCACGATTTACAGTTTGGACAAATCCAAGATTTACCTCATTTCTAAATATATCAACCGCACCCCCGCGTTCGATCGAGTTGATATAGTCAATAATTTGCCTATCTGTACTCTTATCGTCAATAATAGACACATGGCATTTGTTGGCCGCTAACGCAGCAATAACTGATTCGATACAGTTGTAAACAATGTCAAAATTGCCGTTAAAGACCGGCACAATAACGTCGATGGCTTCCAATGATTGAAAGTTCATCTGGGTCCCCGTGTACTTCAGAAAGTCGGCTCTCAGTGTTGCCCAATCTCGTGGGAGCGGTACCTTCGCAAGGCTCACCCTATACGAACCGTGTGCAAGACCTTGATCAAGTAGCGTTGGTTCCAAACCGTCGCTCGCACGACTCCTCCTGCCATTTGCTCTTTTACCGATGACCGCGCTGCCGCCGCAAGGAGGCCGGTCAGCTGGCGGTCCTACCGCTGAGAGGAACCGCGATGCCTGCGGTTGCGAGGCTCTCGCAGGGGTAGAGGCCTAGGAATTTGGCTCGCTAACTCCTGAGTTCAGGTCGCCGTCCGGCGTCGGCCTTATTTCCAGGACTTTTTTTATTATGAGCTGCCATCCCTTATGCAACACCTTTATTTCATCAATATGAGAGTAAACAAAATAGTCAACTGCGTCTTTGGGCCTATCGTGCGATTTACGCTCTAGCCGCCACTGATAATCGTCAAAGATCATCAGTCCGTTCAAGTTTAATAGCTTCCACGACAGCACGGCGTCAACCAGCACGTCGTCACGGAGATGACTTCCATCTATGTAAATAAAATCAAACCGCCTCCCATTTGCCAGCATAGTGGCCAATGCGTTGAAAGAGGAGGCAGAGATTTTTTCATACCTGCCGATATACTTACTCATATTCCGGTCAAATCGCGCCGCGCCCACGAAATCTGAGTGAGATAGCATTCTCTCCGGGAAGAAATTCTCGGTATATTTAAATAAATCAACGCAAGTTAAGTGAATTCCTGGCAAGTATTCGAGCAAAAATACCGCCGACCGGCCCTCGAAGGAACCAATCTCCAGTCCTTCTTTGAATTCCGCGCCATGCGTGTCCAACAACCAAGACCAAATGCCGAAATTGTGAGAGAACCAGTCAGAACTAAACTCTTTGTCGTCGTACCAGCTTCGGTATAGATCCAAATTGCGCTTTTCTGCTTTAAACTCTATTTTCGCGGCACTTTCATAAATTCGGCCGGCGATTGCCTCTTCAATAGAAGGCTGAGGCTTGAGCAGTTGGCGCGTCAACTCATGATTTGGGCGGCCTGGGCGCCAACCTGCGTCAAAGTCCGCTCTGAATCTTGTTGTACGGCCTCAATTTTCTGCTGCGCCGCGGCGGCGTCCTCTGCGCTGCGGCGAGGTCCTGCTGCGCTGCGGCGAGGTCCTGCTGCGCTGCGGCAATGTCCTGTTGTGTCGCTTCAATGCGATCAATCCCTTGACTCGAATTGCGCTGTTCAATCTCCATTCGCGCAAGGACGCGCGAGAATTCCTGCTGAGTCGATTCGATTCTGTCTAACGCCCGGTGTAGGTTCTCCTGCTTTGATTTGCGGAAATATAAGCCATGGATAACGTCTTGCACTTTCGACAACTGATTTACTCCTTTCCGCTCGACATCCCAGAGCCTGCCCTTCGACTGACTGACAACCAGGATTTCGGCGATAAGAGAGACCTTGTCACTGTGCCATTACCTGAGCGTGACTTGTGTAATTAGAAAAAGTGAAACTGCCCTAGCACGCACGCCGCGATGCTGTCGAGGGCGGCGGCCGTCACCTTAAGTTTGCCCCCGGGACACTCCGACAACCAGGATGCCAATCACAATGGTTGCGATCCCAACCAGTCGAAGCGCAGTGATGTCTTCCCCCAGCACCACGCGCGACGCGACGATGACGCTGACAAACTGCAGCGCGGCGAAACTCTGCGCGACGTTGAGCGGCAGGAGGCGAAGGAGGGCGGAATAGAAGACGAGAATGGCCCAAGTCACGCGAACTGAGGGTATTGGCTTGCGAGCCTCACGCGAGGGTCGGCGGTTGTGAATTGCCAGTCGGCCTTGGCATGGTGTTTGTTGCGGCGGTGTACCCAAGCGGCGACTTCCGCGATCGGTTCAGGCTTATCGGGGATGCGGCGGTCGAGGCGCTGGGTGGAGAGGGGGCGAGTTCGGATTCGGCCATGTCGAGCCAGCTTCCGTGCTTGGGCGTGTCATGCCATTCGAACCGTCGGCGAGGCGACGAGCTTGCGCCTCGGACAGATCCTCGAGCGCGTGGGCGTCATCGACGGCCGCGCGCTGGTCGGTGACTTTCACGCGGCGCCAGCCTTCCGGCGGCGCGACCATTTCTTAAAGGAGCGCTGAGTCGACAATTTCTTGCCAAAAAGCGAAGATGGCGTTAGGTTGGTTCCAATGCCCGGTTCGGCCCTTGCGATGTCGATCGCCATGATCTCAGCGCGCCAGCGATTTCTGCTTGGCCGAGGGGTTCAGCGCGGTCGACCTTCGGATCGAAGGACGGGGTATTCTTGTCCCGCTTCGGGGGAAGGGGCCGCATGAATTAAAAATGGGCCGGGGGTCGCGTGTAACCCATTGAAAAAGCTCATTTCGGACGAGAGAATCCAAGGAATTCCAAACAAATCCAACGGTCCAAAACCCGGAGATTCGCGGAGCCCCGATGCACCGCCGCGTAGACCTGAGGAAATCCAAATCTCGCGCCGGAGGAAACCGGAGCAGGAGCGCGCGGCTTTCGAGGCGACCGACCCGTCGTGTTACTCGCGTCGGCGTCGTTTACGTTTGCGCGTGCGTCGCCGCCCTAAAGAACCGGCGCCCGGACCGGGTGCGAGACTGAGTTTGGACGGACTCGAAAATGGCGCCGCAACAGCTTGAAAACATTCGAAAACCGACTTGGAAATGGCGGCTCCGCGTCCGAGCCGCGCGCAAGGCGGCGTCTCCGCACAAGCGCACATTCCTCGAAGTCGTCCGTCACTGGCTGAACCTTGGCGCTCGCCCCTCGGCCCCACTCATCGGATCGGTCTCTCGCTCACCGCCCCGGGCGCCGCGCGGTCGCGTTCGGGGAGTCCGTTGGACTTGAGGAAGGCCAGAAGATCGCCGCCGCGAAAGAGATACCCCGTGAGGCCGGCGGCCGCGGCCGCTTCGAGGTCGCCGGCCTCGTCGCCAATGAGGAAGCTTGCCTCCCGCTCGACCGGCCAATGGTCGAGAAGATCGAGGATCATGCCGGCGCTGGGCTTTAGCCGGTCATCGGCGGCTTGCCATGTCGCGGCGGCGCCGTCCGGCCAACCGGGGCCGTCGCGCCAGTCGTCGATCGACGCGCCGACCCGAGCCAGCTGCTGCGCCATCCAGCGACGACGTCCAGGACCCTCGTCCTCGCCGCGGAGGCCTTTGGCCACGCCCGCCTGGTTCGTCACGACGAACACGTAATAGCCGGCGTCATTCAGCCGCTTCACCGCTTCCCGCGCGCCGGGCGCCCAGCCGATCTCTTGCCGTGCGTGGAGACCGCCACGATCGAGGTTGAGGACGGCGGCGCGGTCGAGAAAGGCGGCCGGCCGGCGGCGCCAGCGCGGCACGAGGTCGGCGCCGGCGGCGAGCGTTTCCGGGACGCCGATATCAATGAAGAACCCCGCGTAGGCGTGCCCGCGTAACGCCCCGGTCGCGATCAGTTTTGGAAGAACCTCGCTCTCGAGCGAGCACGGCGCGCCGATCCCGTCGAGGACGCGTCGCGTCAGATAGTAGACTCCGCCATTGATGAGGGCCGAAGGCGGCGCCGTCGCTCGGGGGTGGATCGCCCTCACGAGACCCCCGTTCAGCTCGACCGTTTCGTAGCGATCGGGCGAGGCGATCGCCCGCAAGGCAAGCGCCGCGACAGCCCGATCGCGGCGCGCGCGCGCCCAAAGGTCGAGCCAGTTGAAGTCGAACCACGTGTCGCCGTTCAGGAGCAGAAAATCCTCACGCAGCTTCTCGCCAGCGTGGACGAGAGCCCCTCCGGTTCCCAGCGCGGTCAGCTCGATCGACAGTTCGACGCGACAAGCAAAGCGCTCCTCGATCCGGCGCTCAATCAGGAAATTGGCGACGACTTCACTGCGATGCCCGGCAAGCAGAAGGAACTCATCGAACCCGCGCCGCCTCGCCTCGCCGAACAATGTCTCGAGAAACGGCGATCCGCCCGCGTCGAGAAGGGGCTTCGGAGTGATTTTCGCTTTCGCGCCGAGCCTCGTCCCCCGTCCGCCGATCAGGATAACGCATTGATTGGACACCTGTCGTCTCCAAACATCATCGGGGCTCGCGCTCCTCAACCCTGCGGCGGAGACCATCCCTCGGCGCCGTCGAACGTCAGTTTGACCGCGCCGGCCTGACCGCCCGCGGCGTTCAGGGCGCTGATCAGACCATACCGGTTTTCCGGATCGGTCATCAGCATCAGAAAGCCGCCGCCGCCCGCGCCCGAGACTTTTCCGGCCCAGGCTCCCGCCTTCATAGCGACAGCGTACATATCTTCGACATTGCCGTTCGAGACACCGGGCGCAGTCTTCTTCTTGGCCGTCTACGAATGATCAAGGATTGCGGCGACGCGCCGAATGTTCCCACTCAGCAAGGCGACCTTCATTTCGGTCGCGTCGCGTTTGAGCGCGTGCATGTTCGCGAGCGTGCCGGGATTGAAGCTGGTCAACCCGGAAACCTGCTCCTTGATGATCGTATCGGATCGCCGCGACCGTCCCGTGAACGCAATCACCAACGACAATTCGAACTCGTTGAGGACATCGCGCCGAATTCGCAACGGATTGACGATGACCCGCTCCTGAGGCAGGAACTCGATGTAGTTCAGCCCGCCAAATGCTGCGGCATACGGCGACGCTATGGGCGCTATTTGCGCCGAGGGCGCGTCGATGGAACGTCGCGCGAGGGACGTGCGAGGAGAGGTTGTGCGAAACGACGCGCGATGGACTGCAATGAAGGCCGCGTGGGTCGCTGGAGCTTAACATTACTCACGAAAATAAAGGCTAATGGTGCCCAGGGGCGGAATCGAACCACCGACACTGCGATTTTCAGTCGCATGCTCTACCAACTGAGCTACCTGGGCGCCGAGCGTCAGGGACGCGCACGGTTCGCGGCTTATAGGCGCCGGTCGCAGGCTTGTCCAGAGCGAGCATGACGGACATGACGGGCGCCTCGCGCTCCGCGAGGGTCGCTTTCCGGGTCGTTTTTTTCGATGATCTCTCGCCTTGAATCGGCCCCGGTCGTTCTGGCATACCGGTTGCGCCTGCTCGTCAGTTCGGCGGAGACCCATGCGTAGCGCTGTCCTCTCCAGTTCACTCGTCCTCGGTTGCCTGGCGGCGTTGGCGTCCGGCGGACGCGCGCTCGCCGCGGATCTGCCGAATGGGCCCTCGAACTATCCCGCCCTGACGCCGGCGACGGACGCGCAGGCGTCGGACCCGTGGTCCGGGCTCTATGCCGGCACGGGGATCTCGGCATGGGGCGGCAAGGGCGTGAAAGGCGGGGTGGGCGGCGAGGGCTATCTCGGCTACGATCACACCTTCGACAACGGCGTCGTCGTCGGCGTGCGCGCGTCGAGCGGTTACGAGCCGTTCCTCCTGGCGACGCCGGGCGGATTCACTCGGTTCACCGGAACCGCCTTCGCCGGCGGCGAGGCGACGGTCGGCTACCGCATGGGTGCGTTCACGCCCTATCTGATCGCCGGCGTCGACCTCGCGCGTCCGACCGCTTTCGCCAACGGGGCGCTCAGTCCGCTCGATGCGGCCAACTCCCTCTTTTCCGGACCGGGGGCCGTTCAGGCGGTCGGCACGGTCGGCATGGGCTTCACCTACCAGGTCACGCCGAACTTCTCGGTCGGCTTGGAAGGCCGAATGTACAAGGCCAACAATCCCAACAACGGGCTTGCGCCCTTGCCGTATTGAGCCCGCCCCGCCTGTTGCTTTCCTCCAGACGAAGCGGTACGCCCGGCCGCGTCGTCCCTCTCCCACCCAATGATCCCTCATGGCTGAATTGTCCCGTCGCGCGCTCATTGTCGGCGCGACCGTGCTTGCGGGCGCGCCGTTGACTGTGTCCGCTTTCGCCCAGAGCGACGCGCCGCAAGGCGGCTCCCCGTCGCCGTTCGGCTATCCGGATGTGGTGAAGCGCGCGCACGACCTCGCCGGGGCGCCCTATGACGCGACCGTCCCGGCGCTCCCGGACGGCCTCGACGATCTCGACTACGACGCGTGGCGCGACATCCGCTTCAAGTCGGACAAGCCGCTGCTCGACCAGCAGCTCAACGCGACGTTCCGGCTCGAGCTTTTCCATCTCGGCCATCTCTACAAGCGTCCGGTCGTCGTCAATGTGCTGCGCGACGGCATCCCCGCGCCGATCCCCTATGCGGCCAACCTGTTCGACTACGGGCGCAACAAGATCGGGCCCAACCTGCCGATCAACCTGGGCTTTGCCGGCTTCCGCCTGCGCTATCCGATCAACGCCCCGCACGTGTGGGACGAGGTGGTGTCGTTCCTCGGCGCCAGCTATTTCCGCTTCCTCGGCCGCGGCCAGCGCTACGGCCTGTCGGCGCGGGGGCTGGCCATCGGCGCTGGCCCCAGGCTGAACGAGGAGTTTCCGTTCTTCCGGGAGTTCTGGATCGAGACGCCGGACCCGACCGCCGACACGATCGTCATCTACGCGCTGCTCGACGGCGAGTCGGCGACCGGCGCCTTCCGCTTTCTGCTCGTGCCGGGCCAGGCGACCACGATCGAGGCGAACGTGACGCTGTTCGCCCGCAAGCCGATCCCGGCGATCGGGCTCGCGCCGCTGTCGTCGATGTTCTTCGTCGGCAAGAACGATCACCGCTTCTCCGACGATTTCCGCAGCGAATTGCACGATTCGGACGGGCTCCTGATGCATACCGGCGCCGGGGAGTGGATCTGGCGGCCGCTCAGCAATCCGGTCAATCCCGAAGTGTCGGTCTTTCTCGACCGCGACCCGCGCGGCTTCGGGCTTTTGCAGCGCGACCGCAACTTCAGCGACTATCAGGACCTCGAGCTCGCCTACGAGCTGCGGCCGAGCTACTGGATCGAACCGCACGACGCTTGGGGCGAGGGCCAGGTGGAGCTGCTCGAAACCTCGACCAGCGACGAGACCAACGACAATATCGTGGCGGCCTGGGCCCCAAAGGAGGGGCTGGACGCCGGCAAGTCGCTGACCTACGCCTACCGGATCACGGCGCTGACGGCCGACCAGGACCTGGGCCCGGCGGGCCGGACGGTGGCGACCTTCCGCGCCGAGCCGCGCGCGCACGGCTCCGCGGAAACGCCGCCTCCGGGCGCGACCCGGTTCCTGATCGACTTCGCCGGCGGCGACCTCTCCTATTACATGAGCGATCCGTCGATGGTGGAGGCGATCGCCACCGCCTCGAACGGCAAGATCCTGCGCACCTTCATCATGCCGAACGCCCACACCCGCGGCTTCCGCGCCGGCGTCGACGTCGCTGTCGATCCCGGCCAGAGCACCGACCTGCGCGTCTTCCTGCGCTCGGGCTCGAAGGCCCTGACGGAGACCTGGACCTCGCCCTGGCGGGCGTGAGGCGATGGCCGCATTTCGCCGCCGGCCGGGCCGCCGCTTCGGCGAGCCGGCCATTTCCCGGGCGCGGATTCAACCTTTTCAAGCCCTTGCGGCGGGATTTCCGGGCGCGCGGCGCCTGCCGGGGCGGCGGGCCGAACCGGGATCACAAGGTCGGGACAAGAGGTCTCGCAGGTCTGAGGGCGCCTCGTATTCCCGGGCGCGGATTCAACCTTTTCAAAGGCTTGCGGCGGGATTTCCGGGCGCGCGTCGCATGTCGAGGCAGCGGGCCGAACCGGGATCGCGAGGTCGGGACAAGGGGTCTCGCAGGTCTGAGGGCGCGTCGCATCCCCGGGCGCGGATTCAACCTTTTCAAAGGCTTGCGGTGGGATTTCCGGGCGCGCGTCGCCTGTCGAGCCAGTGGGCCGAACGGGGATCACGAGGTCGGGACAAGCGGTCTCGGAGGTCTGAGGGCGCGTCGCATTTCCGGGCGCGGATTCAACCTTTTCAAAGGCTTGCGGCGGGATTTCCGGGCGCGCGTCGCCTGCCGAGGCGGCGGGCCGAACCGGGATCGCGAGGTCGGGACAAGGGGTCTCGGAGGGCTGAGGGCGCGTCGGATTCCCGGGCGCGGATTCAACCTTTTCAAAGGCTTGCGCTGGAATTTCCGGGCGCGGGCAACCCCAAGCTCTGTCGCGGCGCGGCCCCCACCACCGTCCTTCGGACGGTCCCCCTCCCCCATTCCGCATTCGCTCCATGGGGGAGGAGAAGCGTCGCCGCCCTTTCCTCCCCTGCGCGCCAGCGCGGGGGAGGGGGACCATTCGAAGCATGGTGGTGGGGGTGCTGGCCGTAAGCGGTCGCGTTGACAGTGACGGGCGCGCTGCGCCTGCCGAGGCGGCGGGCCGAACCTCTCTGCCCTCAGGCTGAACAGCGACGTATCGCTGCGCCTCTCGAAGCAGGCTCCAGCAGGCGAAAACGCCACAGTCGAGACAATCGACGATCAGCCGCTCCCGCTCGAATGTCACCATCCGCGCGGCGCGCGCGTCTGTCGGCGGACGTGACGCGGAGGGCCAAAGTGTCGCTTCGAGACAGGCGGACAAGGGGTGTCCTTTGGGAGAGGGTGATGGGGACAAAAGTAGAACGAAACCGCGCAAAAGGCAAGACATTGCTGCGTCTTTCGTCAGCCTCCCCCTGGGCAGGCCCGTTGGCGCCCATGGATCCGCTCCTCGGGGTTCAAGCCGGGCGCTTGAACCCGGGCCTTTCGACGAAGCGGCCAGATTCGACGCGGCGCCGACCTCGCGGTTGATTCAATAAAGGGGTCAACTGCGCGAGGGGCGGGCGTTGGCCGGAAGGGTCAATGCGGCTCAACGCCGGCGTTCAGAACGGGCTCTCGACCGACGGGCGCGGGCTCCGTTCTCCCGTCGGGAGAAGGGCAGGGATGCGGGGTTTGCGCCAAAATCACTGAGCGCAGTCCCCTGATCCGGCGCTCCGCGCCACCTTCTCCCGATGGGAGAAGGGGAGCCGCAATTTCCGCCGCTCCGCCGATCACGGTCGCTGTCTGCCACGTCCGCCGGCAGCCAAGACGGAGTTCCAGGAGGCGCCCGGCAAGTCCCAAGGGATTCCGGCCGGTCTTGCAGGCTCCTTGCTGACTTGGCGAAAGCCGGCTATCGAGCCGAGGGTGGTCAAGTCCGGCGAGCGGCCCCGACATCTAGGCTTCGCCCGACCCGCGGAGCCGGCGTCGAATATTCGAATTCGAACGCCATTGGCGCTCGGCAGGGGAATCTCGACGTCTCCATCGCTGCCGTCTCTCGCGCCCCGGACCGGCGATCGTGGCGCTCAAATGAGCAAAAGGATGAGAACAGAATGAAGAGATTCGCGGGGGTGCTGCGCCTTGTCGCCATCTGGGCGCTCCTGTTGGCGACCCTCCCGGCAGAGGCCCAGACCGCGACGCCGTCAGGCGCCAAACCGAAAAGCTCGGCGAGCCATATCGTCCCTATGCATCCGCATCAGCTGACCCTTTACCCGCATGGGCGCCCTGAGCGCCGCCACCCCGCCCACAGCTATACGCGCCACCCCTTCAATCAGCCGACCCCGATCCACAATACGTTTATGGCGCCGCGCTACTACTAGCCGCTGGTCATTCCGGATTCGGACGTCACGTTGGCGGAGCGCCTGGGGGCCGTTCGTCCAGCAGCGTTCCCGCGCCGATCCCGCACCGCCTCAGGCAGGCGATCGCTGTGGCGAGCGGCACGTTGGCCGGGCGCACGCGGTCGGCGGCGACGAAAAAGACCGATCCCGACATCGGGTTTGGCGAGTTGGGGATGAACACCGCGACGAAGCCGCCGCCGACGAACTCCGTCTGCACCCCGATCCGCCAGGCGCCGCCGAGATTGGCGAGCACGACCGGATGCTCCGCCGACTCGCTGAGGCCCAGAACGCTCGTTCCCGCCTCCTTCAGATATTCATAGCCCGGCAACTTGGAAAGGAGGGTCGCTTCCAAGGCGCTCACGATCTTCTGCGCAAGAAGCGTCTGGGCGACGAGCCCCGCCAGGAGGCACACGAGTGCGAGCAGGAGGATCGTCAGGATCGTCGTCATGGTCGGTCCGGAGCCGAGGGCGTCCGGTATGAGCGCCGTCAAGGGCTTCAGCCCACGGCGGACGACATCGAACGCCTTGCTCAGGACGAAGCCGAGCACGACGATTGGCGTCAGAAAGAGGACGCCGCCAAGGATCGTCGTCCCCACAAAACGCGAGATCGGCTTCATAATTCCTCCTATTGGGTCCGTGCTTTCACACCCAGAGCCATTTCGCGGCCCCTGAACTGTGTCAAAGTTTGATCAATATCAACAGGCCTGCGTTCCGTTCGCAGTATCAATACTTGCAGCGCCCGGCACAATGACCGGGGGAACCGGATGCTCGGAGGCGTCCGTCGGGAGGATCACTGATGACCCAAGACTTCGAATCTCTTCGGCGCAGCCGCTGAATATTGGACCGACGCCTGGCAACGCGGCGTGCTGGTTCTCGAGACCCTCAACGAGCGGGGCGCCACCCAGCTTGCGCAGGCCGCCAAAGAGGCGCCGCATGTGCTGAGCTTTCCCGCCGAAGTCGTGCTCGACGGCCGGACGCTGGAGCGGCCGGTCAATTACCTGCTCGTTCGCATCGTTCCGCCGGCGGACGTGACGATCGATCCGGCAAAACCGCCGATCGTCGTCGTCGACCCGCGCGCCGGGCACGGTCCCGGGATCGGCGGCATGAAGCCCGAGAGCGAAATCGGCGTGGCGCTCAGAGCAGGTCACGCGGTCTACTTTGTCGGCTTCCTGCCGAAGCCGGTCGCGGGGCAGACGATCGAAGACGTTTGTCGCGCCGAGGCGGTCTTTCTGGAGGAGGCCGCGAAGCGCTGCCCCGAGGCCGAGGGCAAGCCGATCGTCATCGCCAATTGCCAGGCCGGCTGGCAGGTCATGATGACGGCGGCAGTCCGGCCGGAGCTCTTCGGCGTGATCATGCTGGCCGGAACGCCGCTCTCCTACTGGGCCGGGGTGCGCGGCAAGAATCCGATGCGCTATCTCGGCGGTATGCTCGGCGGCGCATGGCTGACGGCGCTTGCGGGCGACATGGGCGCGGGGACCTTCGACGGCGCGAATCTCATCGCCAATTTCGAGTCCCTGAACCCGGCGAACACCTATTGGACGAAACCCTACAACGTCTATTCGAAGGTCGATTCCGAGACGGAACGGTTCCTCGAATTCGAAACCTGGTGGGGCAGCCCGGTGCTGCTCAACGCGGGAGAGATGCAGTGGATCGCCGACAACCTGTTCGTCGGCAACAAGCTCTCCGCGGGAGAGATTCGCACCTCCGAGGGCGTGCGCATCGACCTGCGCGCCATCAAGTCGCCGATCGTCTGCTTCTGCTCCCGCGGCGACGACATCACCCCGCCCCAGCAGGCGCTGGACTGGATCCTCGACCTCTACGACGACGCCAGCGAGATCGTCGCCAACGGGCAGACGATCATCTATTCGCTGCATCCCAGCATTGGCCACCTCGGCATCTTCGTCTCGGGCAAGGTCGCGGCCAAAGAGCACCGCGAGTTCGTCAGCTGCATGGAGATGATCGAGGCGACGCCGCCGGGCCTCTATGAGGCCGTGATCAGCGAGGTCGGCGAGGACACGGCGAACCGCGACCTCGTCGACGGCAAGTATCTCTTCCGCCTCGAGCCGCGAACGCTCGACGACATCCGCGCCTTCGGCGCCAACAGTCCGGAGGACGACAAGCGCTTCGCTGCGGTCGCGCGCTTGTCCGAGATCAATCTCGGCCTCTATCGCACGTTCGCAGAGCCCTGGATTCGCGCCTCCGTCACCGAGCCGATGGCCGAGGCGATGCGCGCCATGCATCCGAACCGGCTGCGCTTCGAGCTCTTCTCCGACAAAAACCCGTTCATGTCGGCGATCAAGCCGATCGCCGAGCAGGTTCGCGCCTCGAGGAAGCCGGTCAGCGCCGACAATCCGTGGCTTGCCGCCGAGAAGCAGGCTTCGTCATGGATCGTCGCCGCCCTCGAGAACGGGGGCAAAATCCGGGACGCCATGACCGAGGCGGTCTTTCTCACGACCTACGGGTCGCCGCTCTTGCAGGCGATGGTCGGGCTCGGCTCGCCCGACGATCAGACCCCCCATCGCATCGAGCGCGATCTCGGGCGGGAAGCCGCAGAGGCGGAACGACGGGCCGGCCTCGACCAGAAATTCGACGCGGGCGGCGTCGAGGAAGCGGTCTTACGCGCGCTGATCCATGTGCGAAGGCCTGAAGGCGGATTCGACGAGCGGGGCTACCGGATGCTGAAAGTGATCCGAGAGACGCGGAAGTCGAACGAGCGCCTGAGCATCCCGCAATTCCGGCAGATGCTGAACGAGCAGCTCCAGCTCGTGCTGCTGGACGAGGAGCGCGCGATCGCCGCCTTGCCGAAACTGCTGCAGACCGGGGAGGAGGCGCAAGTCGCCGCCGGGCTCGATGCGCTGCGCCAACTCGTCCGCGCCTCGGGCGCATTGAGCCCGGAGGGCGAGCGCCGCTTCGCGCGAGTCGAGAGTCTGTTCAGCCCGAAGCGATCAAAGCGCCGAAGTGGAGGCGATCGATGATGCCGTCCCGCCGACTTGATCGCCGCGGCTAGGGGCGTCAGCATCACCGCAATGCGGGAGGAGGGCAAACATGAACAAGATGAACACGAAGCCTGCGCCGACAAACGCCGCCGCGGGTTCCCCCGGCGGTTACATATCCGCCGATGAACGGCGCGCCGAGGGGAAGGCTTTGCGCGACGCCACGCCGCGCGTCGCGCATGGCGGCTGGAAGCCGTCCAAGGATCGCCGCGATCCGATCGAGCTACTGCGCGAGTCCAACGAGGGCCGAATCCCGGAGCTGATCCCGATCCGCTTCGGGCGCATGTCGCAATCGCCTTTCGCCTACTATCGCGGCTCGGCCGCGGTCATGGCGGCCGATCTGGCGTCGACTCCGATATCCGGACTTCGCGTGCAGGCCTGCGGCGACGCTCACCTGATGAATTTCGGCGGCTTCGCCACGCCGGAGCGCAACATTTTCTTCGACATCAATGATTTCGACGAGACCCTGCCGGGTCCGTGGGAATGGGACGTCAAGCGGCTCACGGCCAGCATCGTCATCGCCGCCCAGCATCTCAACCTGCCCGACAGCGAGGCGGCGAAGGCGGCGACGGAGTCGGTATGCTCCTACCGTGAACGCATGATCGACTACGCCTCGATGCGCGCCCTGGAGGTCTGGTACGACCGCATCGATCTCGACCGCGTTCTCAAAGTCCTGCCGACCGGCGGCGAGGTTGAGCGCGTCAGGCAAAGAGTTCGAGCAGGCGCGTCGGAAGAGTCTTCCCGACAGCCTGTTCCCGAAGCTGGTCGAGCATTTGGGCGCCGCGCCAAGAATCAAGGACGAGCCGCCGCTGATCTTCCACCCCAGCGAGGAGCAGGCTCCGGGCATCCAGTCGGGATACGCCGAGCCGCTCGAACGCTATCGGAAGTCCTTGCCCGAGCACGTCCGGACGCTGTTCGATCGCTTCCACCTGTTCGACTTCGCGATCAAGGCTGTCGGGGTCGGCAGCGTCGGCACGTTCTGCGCCCTCGGACTGTTCATGGCGGCCGACGACGATCCGATTTTCCTGCAGGTCAAGGAGGCGCGGAAGTCGGTTCTCGAGCCCTACGCCGGCAAGTCCCTGCATAAGAACCACGGCGAGCGGGTGGTGGCGGGCCAGCGCCTGATGCAGTCGGCAAGCGACATCTTCCTCGGCTGGACGCGCGGGCTGAATGGCCACGACTATTACTTCCGCCAGCTGCGCGACGCCAAGATCTCGGCCGTCATGGACGACTGGGACTTGGCCATGTTGCGGGAATACGGCAAGCTTTGCGCCTGGGCGCTGGCCCGGGCGCATGCGCGATCCGGCGACGCCGCCAAGATTGCCGGCTACATGGGCTCCAATACGACGTTCGACGACGCCGTGTGCGAGTTCGCAGCCGAATACGCCGACCAGAACCTTCGCGACTACCGCGCCTTCATCAGGGCGATCCGCGAGGGCAGAATAAAGATCCTGTCCGAGGATTGAAGTTAGGCGCTGGCATGGGCTTTGGCTTATGCATGCAATCTCAAAGGACAAAGCCAAAAGGAAACGCGGGTCCCGCCTTCCAGCAGGCCGGGCGGCCGCCCAACTGGTGATGGACGAGCTCTTGAAGCGCGGGTTCGACGCAAGGCTCGCGGACCGCCCCACCAAGAAATATGACCTTCTTGTTGGGCTGTCCGGCTCGCCGCTGAAGCCCGTTCATGTGAGAGCCGTGCATGTGGGTCCATGGTATATCCGCGTTTCCCACTTCACCGGAGCCGTTGCGGACGAAGTTACGGTCTATGTCCTCTTTGGCCTCGAAAACAATCCGTATTGCGCGCGTTTCTTCGTAACCAGGAACAGCGATATGGAGACAAGGTTCCGTCAGCCAACGGGTTGGAGTAAATTTGGATTCATTGATGTCGAAGTCGTGAAGCCATACGAAAACAATTGGGATCTGCTGAAAACTCGGTAACTTCAATAGATCGCCGCCTTTGTTAAGCCCGATGGAAATAAGCCTGGTAGAGGGAAACGCCGTCAACAATGTTGGAGCAAGCTTTGCTTGCCTTTTTCTGCTTTTTCGATTACGACTTGAGATAAATCAAATTCGGATAGGGCAGAATTCCGTATTTGCAAGAGGGGCGCGATAAGCCCTGAGCAGGGAGGACGCAGATGAGTGGCCAGGATCAAGCCAAACTGGTTTCGCGGCGAGGGGTGGTCTCCCTTCTTGTGCTGGCGGCCGCCGCAGGCTTCGGAGCGCTGACGGCTTCAGACGCCGAGGCCCAGACAACCACGACCACCCCGGCCGCCGGGACCGCGGCGACCAAAGAAGCGACAGGGACGCACGGGATGCAGCGGCGTAAGGGGCGGCGCACCGGTCGCCATGAGCGGCGCCACACGCGGCGTACCGGCGAAAAAGCCCCCGCAGCAGTACCCGCAGCAGCACCCGCACAATAGCGGAAGCGCGGGCTCAAGTATCTTAATTTAGGCGATGGAGAAGCCGCTTTGCTCGAGCGGCGGGGTTCCCTATGTCAATGCTGAATAGCGGCACCGCAGAAAGTAACGAACGTATTCAATTGTCGCGTTTGACATTTGGCTGACGCATATAGGTGTTATTATCATGGACGTGGCATCGGTATTTGCACGGGGTGGCGCGTTCCTATTGGCACTTTCGTGTACGATGTTTGCAAGAAGCCTATTTCTTTTCATACGAAGTACTGATCCGCGCAAGCGTAAATATCTCGAGGAGGCTTAGCCCAATCCTTCGGGGTGTATATCAAAAAATCAAAGGGAGAGACGATCATGAAGACGGCGTTTTACTCGGTCGCGCTAGGAGCGGCGCTCCTTCTCACGGCGTCCACGGCATCGGTTCGAGCGGAGGACCGAGACTGTACGGTCGACCTCAAGGCCCTGTGCGCGGGCGTCACGCCCGGCGAGGGGCGCATTCAGGCGTGCGTCCAGTCGCACATCAGCGAACTTTCGGTCGGCTGCTCGTCAAGGCTGTCCAAGGCGGCATGGGTCTTCTCGGAGTGCCATGCGGACGTCCAGCACTTTTGCCCCGATGCGAAATATGGCGGCATCGCCGATTGCATGAGGCCGCATCTCGGCGAGGTGAGCGACCAGTGCAAGGGAGCGATGGCGTACATTGCCTCGCCCGCCGGCGACTAGTTACGACCAGCGCGAGCGTCGCTTGGCGTCCGGCCATTTCCGCGATCCGCCGATCGAAAAGCCGGGGACGGGCCATTCGTCGGACGGGTAGTCGCCGAGTTTGCGGACTGCAACCTCGACCGAAATGTCGAGGTCGTCCTAGCCGCTTGGCCGGACCGCGCGCGATCGCGACCGAAATCAGGTCATAGCCCGCTGTGACGCGTTTGGTCGGGTCGTCATGCGTCCGGCGCCGGGCGCCGGACGCGATGGCGCAACTAGACTTGGGCGTTTGCCGTCAATGCGCGACCGGTTGTACGTTCGGCAAGTGGGAGCCCGTCGTGACCCATTGCCGGTAGGTCTCGAACGGCAATCCGAGCAGATCGTAGGAGACGCGCAGATATCCGTCGGCGCCGAGCGTAACCGCCTCTGGCGCCACGGTTTGCACCTCCTGCGCCATCACGCCGACATAAGCGGTGTGGCCGCCGTTGTAGACGAAGCGATAGTATCCGAGGCCGTCGCTGAGCCGTCCGATGAGCACAAGATCGTGCTTGAGCCGGATATCGGAGCGACGCCTGCCCCCGCCGCCGCCTCGGTGCCCCCCGCCATGCCCGCGATGGCCGCCGCCGTGGAAGCCGCCGCCATGGCCTCCACCGTGGAAGCCGCCGGCGCGAGCGCCTCCGAACCCGCCTGCGTGGGCGCCGCCGGGGAAGCCGCCGGGACGCGCGCCTCCGAAGCCGGGATGGCCGCCGGGACGCGCGCCGCCGGGGAACCCGCCCGGGCGCGCGCCGCCGGGGCGCTGGGCAGGCCGTGACGCGGGCCGGCTTGCGTTACCAGGTCGTGTGGCAGGACGGGTCGCCGGCCGTGCGCCGCCGGGACGGCCAGCGCCGCCTACGCCGCCGGGACGCCCGGCCCCGCCGACGCCGGCTGGGCCTCCCACGCCGCCTGGACGCCCGGCTCCGCCGATGCCGCCAGCGCCTCCCACGCCGCCGGGACGCCCGGGCCCGCCAACGCCGCCAGGGCCGCCCACGCCGCCGGGACGCCCCGGCCCGCCGATGCCGCCGGCTCCGCCGACGCCACCGGGCCTGCCTGGCCCTCCGACGCCTCCAGGACGGCCGGCTCCTCCAATGCCGGGCTTGCTGCCGAGGCCGGGACGATAGTCGCCTCCCGGGCGCCACCGGTTGCCGGCGTTGATGTTGCCGGTGTTGATGATATTGCCGCCTCCGACGACCGGGGAGCCCGGACGCCAGCCCGCGTAAGGGGCTCGCCAGCCGCCGTAGCCCGGCCAGACGGGCGGGCGGACCCAGCCCGTTCCCCAGTTCCAGTAGTTGTTCGCAAAGATCGCGCCGACCGCCACCGCGGCTGCCCCGTACGTCAGAAGCGGCGCAATACCTGTGTAGGGCTGGTAGACCTCGACGGGATCGTAGGACGGGACATAGACCATCGACGGGTCGGTCGGAGCGATGGCGATGATGTTTTGGCCGTCCTGGACGCTGCTCGTGACGGTCTGCTGCGCAGTCGTCTTCAGGGTTCCCGCAGTCTCTGCCTTCGCCCGTAGATCCTGGATGACGTCCGCGACATCCTTCGGCTGATTGACGAAGGCGTCGCCAAGGTCGGTCGTCCAATCGAGATTCTCGCTCATCTTGTTGATGACGTCGGGAAAGCGCGCCAGAGCCTTCACCGCCGGGTCGTATTTGGCGCCGTCGACCGCCGAATAATCGTTCTTCGCCACGGCGTCCGCGTTGCGGTCGAGCCAGCGGTGGACCTGAACGATCTGGATCGGATAGGCGCTGGCGGGCAGAATCTGCGCCAGAAGACTGTCGGGATAAAGCGCGATCGGCGCGAGCAGCTTCTCGAGCTCCGCCCGGCTGAAACTGGTCTGCGGCGCGGGCGCCTGCGCAGCGCCTGGTTCCGGAGTCGCCGCCGCCGGCGCCTGGGGCGCGACCGGATTGCTCTGGGCTTCTGCAATCACCGGCGCCGCCGCAAGCAGCGCGGCGAACGAGAGGCTCGTCAGGCGCATGCCGGACGTCGGTCCGCTGAGTGCGCGAATCATCTTTTTCCTCCCATTACGCTCGGCAAATTGTGCGCGCGGGGATTCGAAAGCCCCGTCTGAAGTGCGCAGCTGCCGCATGAGTATCATGGGCCGATGCTGCGATAGGTCAACCCAGCGCTTTGACGCATATCTCGTGCTCGGAAATCCTAAAGACTTGGGCGACCCGTTGACCCGCAGATTGCCCGGGGGAAAGCCAATTCCAGGCCGGCTTGAAGGTGATAATGGTGGAGGCGGCGGTGGGTCAGATCGAGCCGTCAGGCCAAAGAATTCGAGGGCATGAGCCAGATCGACGGTCTCACGGACGCAGGGCTGAGAACCCCGAAGGCCGCCGCCATCGCGGGCGTCGCCTTTTCCTTGCTGACCCTGGCGAGCTTCGGGTTACTCTGGCGTGCGATCCCGGCCGAACCGCAGGCGTCGGGCGCGTGGCTCACCATAAACGCGAATGAGGTGGCGCTTGCGCTCAATCTGATCCCCTTCGCCGGGATCGCCTTTCTGTGGTTCATCGGCGTCATTCGCGACCGGCTCGGGCGGCGCGAAGATCGTTTCTTTGCGACGGTGTTCTTCGGCAGCGGCCTCCTGTTTCTCGGCATGCTGTTCATCGCCGCGGCCGTCGTCGGGGCCATGCTGATCGCGTTCAAAGACGAACCGACCGCATTCGCCGCTGCCCCCGAGTTTCGCTTTGCGAGGGCGTTCGCATACAGCGTGGTCAACATCTACATGGTCAAGATGGCCGGCGTGTTCATGATCTCCACCTCGACGGTCGCGATGGCGACCCGGTTCGCGCCGCGCTGGCTGGCCGCACTCGGCTATCTGCTCGCTGCTCTCTTGCTGTTCGGAAGCGGATTTTTTCGCTGGAGTTTTGCGCTGTTTCCCCTGTGGGTGCTGTTGTTGAGCATTCAGATCCTGGGGGGCAATCTTGGTCGTCGTTCGGCACCTTGAGGTCGGGGCGAGCCCCCTCACCCTTTGGTCCCTGGACCGTCACGGGCGAGGCTACTCGCTCGCGCGCCAGTCGAGCTCCGGCACGATCTTGTACGGATAGTCGGGCTCGACGTACCCCTTACGCTTCTGCCGTTTCGGCAGGACCGGTTTCTCGCGCGGCGCCTCTTTGTAGGGGATCTGCGACAGGAGATCGACGATCGTACTGAGCCGCGCGCGCTTCTTGTCATCCGATCGCACCACGCGCCAAGGCGCCCAGGGCGTGTCGGTCGCTTTGAACATGTCGTCGCGGGCACGCGAATAGTCATACCAACGGCTGTAGGACTTGAGGTCCATCGGCGACAGTTTCCAGATCTTGCGCGGGTCGTTGATGCGCGCCTCGAGCCGGCGCGTCTGCTCCTCCTCGCGCACTTCGAGCCAGTATTTGATCAGGACGATCCCAGATTCGACCATCGCCTTTTCGAACTCCGGAGTCACTGCGAGGAAGCGCTCGACCTGCTCCATCGTGCAAAAGTCCATGACGCGCTCGACGCCGGCCCGATTGTACCAGCTGCGGTCGAAGATCACGATCTCGCCGGCGGCGGGAAAGTGCGGCACGTAACGCTGCAGGTACATCTGCGACTGCTCGCGTTCGGTCGGGGCGGGGAGCGCGACAACGCGAAAAATCCGCGGGCTGACGCGCTCGGCGATTGCCTTGATGACCCCGCCCTTTCCAGCGCCGTCCCGGCCCTCGAACACGACGCAGACCTTCAGTCCCGCATGAACGGTCCAAAGCTGGAGCTTGACCAGCTCGGCGTGAAGCCGGGCCAGTTCGCGCTCGTAAAGCTTGCGCGCCATTTTGACTGGCGTTGCAGCTTCGTCGTCCGCGCGTCCACTCTTGGTCTTTTCCCGGCTTGCCGCCATCGAGTCCTCCCATGCTTCTCCTTTACAACATTGTCGGGCTTGCTTAGTAAAGCGGCAGAGCTGGACGATCGAGGCGGCGCTGGGGGCCTCGGCTCGACCGAAGTCTGCGCTCTTAAGAGTTTGCGCAGGAGACCCATCATGAAACATGTTCGGCGGTCCGCCTCGGTCGCGGCCCTGATGGGCGCTGTCGCTTTGACTGTCGGCCTCGGCGTCGGCCCGGGCGGCCGCCTCGCGCCGGTCTCGTCGGCGCATGCGCAGGGCTTCATCAAGAACCTGATCGCGCGGCTGCGCGGCGAGACGCTGCCCGCCGGCATCGTCAAGTCCAATGGCCGCATCGAGGCGACGCAGGTCGACGTGTCGTCGAAATACGCCGGCCGCCTCGCCGAGGTTTTGGTCGAGGAGGGGTCGAACGTCGCGCAGGGACAGGTGATCGCCAAGATCTCGTCACCGGAATACGAGGCGCAGCTGCGCGCCGCTGAGGCGAGCGTGCAGAGCGCCCAGCACGCCCTCGCAGCCGCGGAAGCGGAGATCACGTCGCGCCAGAGCGCGCTCGACTTCGCCAAGTCCGATTTCGAGCGTGGCCAGGAGCTGATGAAGACCGGCTTCATCACCAAGCAGGTGTTCGAGCAGCGCAAGAAAAACTACAATTCGGCGGCCGCGGCGGTGACGAGCTTCACCTCGCAGAGGGATCAGGCCCAATCCCAGATCAAAAACTCGCAAGCGGAGGTCGAACGCATCGAATCGATCATCCACGACCTCACGCTCGTTGCGCCGCGCAACGGGCGCGTGCAGTACCAGCTCGCGCGCGCCGGCGAGGTCGTCGCCGCCGGCGCGCCGATCGTCACCATTCTCGATCTTACCGACGTCTACATGACGATCTTCTTGCCCGCCGCCGACGCCGGGCGGGTCACGCTCGGCGACGAGGCGCGGATCGTCCTCGATCCGATCCCCGACCGCATCATTCCGGCCAGGGTGAGCTTCGTCGCGGCCGACGCGCAGTTCACCCCCAAGACCGTCGAGACCAAGGACGAGCGCGCCAAGCTGATGTTCCGCCTGAAGCTCAAGATCGATCCGGACGTGCTTCAGGCGTTCTATACCAGGGTCAAGACGGGCATTCGCGGCATGGGCTTCGTGCGGACCAAAGCCGATGTCGCCTGGCCCGACGACCTCAAGGCCAACGTCCAGGCGCCGCCCAA
>CAVPXF010000013.1:0-12525 GCA_963709655.1 uncultured Alphaproteobacteria bacterium | reverse complement strand
CGAAGCCGAGATCGAGGGCCGTCTTTCCGACGCGCTGCGGCAAAGTCTTGCGCCGCGCCGGAGCCCGAGGTTCGGGCCGGGCATGTGAGGCCGCCCGCCTCCGCCTCTCACGGCGCTTTGGCGCACCCACGATCATCTCTTCCTCATCGAGGCTTTCCGTCATGACCCAGGACGCCGACATGAACGATTCCGGAGAAGGCGAGGGCGCCGGCGATCCGGCCGCCGCCTTCGACGCGCTGAGGCTTTCCGTCGAAACGCAGGGCGCGAGCCTCGCCCAGCAAATCGCCGACCTCCGTCGCGGGGTCGAAGCGGCTTCCGAGGGAATCGACAAGATCGGCCGCGGGCCCGACACCAGCGTCGATCTCGCCCGCATCATGAAGAGCCTCGGCCAGGTCAGCGGCCAGTTGCAGGCGATCCAGAACTCGCCGAGCCCTATCGAAGTCGCCGCCGATCGGTACGTCAAGAAATTCGAGGAGAGCGGCACGGCGATGCTCAGCGCGGCGATAACGGTCTTCGGCGAGAGCTCTCACGAGCTCAAGGGCGTCAGCGAGAAGCTCGGCGAACGGCTCGCTCTCGCGAAAGGCCGTTATGTTCGCCTCAAATTCCTGGGGCTCGCTGGCGGGGGCGGCGCCGCGATCGGCGCTGCCTTGGGCGTTCTGATGGCGTTGTTCCTGCCGCGCTTCCTCCCCGCCTCGGCAGCGATGACTGCCGCATCCACCGTCATGGGCGAGGATCGCTGGGACGCTGGCGCAGCCCTTATGGAGGCAGGAGACCCGCAAATTGGGACGACTATATGTATGCCGCCGGGTGGTCTGGACGAACAGAGACGCGCTCTCCGACTGCCAGGACGCCGCGGCCAAGGCCAAGAAAAAGCAGCCATGCCTGTTCGTCATTGGCGGGGCGAGCGAGGATTGAAGGAAAGACACTTTCAGATATCAAGAAATCCGCGCGCGCGGATTCAGGCCGAAATCGGGGAGTTTTGAGAGATCGTCTGCGACCGCTATCGACGTAGAGCGGACGATGTAGACCGCGGGCTTGGACGCCTCAATTGGGCGAGAAGCTTCCGAAGGCCGGACGGCAGCTTGCCAACGCTTCGGTCTCGTTCATTATGGAGACCCTCTACGCCGAAGTCCGCCCGCGCGCCATTGAAGTCCAATGGCGATGGTCGAACGCAGCGCTGGTTCGAGCCATGACAAGCCGCCTATGCGGTATGTCTAGGGAGAGGGAGGCTTGGAAATGACAAAAAAACCGGTATATCCAAAATCGTTGAAGCAAGAGAATTGGAGGAAAAGCAAAGGCTTTATAGCGAATATAGCGGGTGGTGGTGAAACCGGGATCGGGACTGCGATGCGGCAGCTGACACGTAGGCCTATAACAATGTCAATTGGGTCAATCTCGACTATCAGCAGACCGTCAGGAATTTATACTTGGGCGAACTGAACCTGGATTTACATATTTGGTAGAAGCCCAGGTATTATGGCTGGGCGAAGGTACTAATGCGCAAAGTTGCAGTCAGCGGCCCTCCGCCTGGCAGCTGTCGTCCGGCCTGTCATCCGCTTGGGCCGGGAATAAGGTCATGCCGAATGACAACATCAGACATATCAAGGACGTTCTCGCTGCCGCCGAGGCTTTGGACGATGTATGCGGTTCGCTTAAGTCAACTGACGAATATCAGAGCATATTAAGTCAAATACACCCGGATCAGAATCAGTTCCAAAAGGATCAAGTTAGAGGGTACTTTGACGCTCTGCTCGGATATGTCATGCGCGTTGAAGTGGAATGTAGGTTTGTCATTTTTGTCGCTCCGCACGCTTGGGGATCTTTAAGATCAGGGACAGTCCGCGGTATTGGGGGTACGCTGAATTTCGAGGCCCAAGTACACCCAGAGTTGGACTACTATCGGCAGCTCTTTAAGCCGTTCACCCTAGATGAATACAGCGACAAGGTCACAAAGGAAGGGATGGATAATGTGTTTGACGAGATGATGAATGTGATTAGACCGCTACGAATCGTACTGCAAGCGATCGACGAGCGCTTGGGTCACAGGGACCTCAACCGGCAAACCATATGAAATCCTCATGACAACGGTTCAAAGAGGCGTCGCCCGAAGAGCGGATGGGGCGCGGAAAAGCAGGAACTCCGACGACGACAATGGGCGGCGCGCTCCTCGGAAAAGGCAACAACTGCCGCCTTCCGCCCGTAGCGTTTGCATTCTGGGGTTTGCCGCGCGTTCCGGGCCGATCGGGAAAGGCAGGTCAGGGTCGATTTTGCCTGTTCGCCAGCCGTCCGGGAACGCCCGCAAGGTGCGCACAGCGGCCGTTCCCGTTGGTGCAGAAATCAAGAATTCTGACGAAGCGACTTTTGCGCGAAAATCGGGGAGTTTTGAGAGACCAGGCCGTCGCGTCAGGAAAGCCGATCTGGAATGGCGGTTGGCCTGCTGTTATGTTCGATAGCGGATGGAGGATGTCCATGCCCGCCGCATCGAAATCCCGATTGATCGTCGTGAAACGGTATGCGCGAAGCCGTCTGTATGACACGACCCACTCTCGTTACGTTTCCGTGGAGCAGCCTGGGGATGGGTCGCTACGCTCTGAGATCGGCCAGCGCGCCACCACCCCGAGACCATTTGCGCCGTGCCAATACAAATGCCAAGCTCACTCATCCGGAAAGCCGACCAGACAGGGAAATCACAACCCATGAATGCAGCGAGCGCACGGTTGGCCGTTCGTCAGCAGCGGGCGGCCTCGACGCAAGAGGGAGCAGCCCATCTCCGGATTTGCTGGCAGCGCTCTTCTGCGCTCTGATGATTCCGTTCTGCGTCTCCGCTCAGGGTGCCGGCATTTGCCGCCATTGTTGCATACCGCCGGAATGTTGCACACCAGCGCTCTGCAATCTAGGCCAAGAGTCGCTAGAACTCTTGCAGAAAATTCACGATGAAGTAGAAGCCGCAGGGCAGCTCAACAACTGGATCGCCTTTGGCAACGCTATTACATGTATGGAAAACGGTGGAATTGGCTGTGATCCCGAAGCTGCCGTCAGGGCGATGGGGGCCGTCCCCGCGATATTGAAGGGCCAGATTGATACGGATGTTATTACGTTTCTGGCGCGCAACCCACACCTTCCCTCGGACGACCGCATGTATTGGGAAAATTATGAGAAAAATCTTCACACGCCGCCAACCACCACGAAGTAACCGGATATTTTCATTAAGCGCGCATTATCAGTTAACGGCGGCGGAGCGGATTTTCCATAAAGCTCGTTACGCGACTGCAGGCGTGTTGCAAAATTCAAGACTTTCGGAACGCGGAAACGACATTGATTTCATAGGAGTTTTTGGTTGCAGAATTCAGGTGCAAAATGTCAGCTCAAAGCCGCGTGCTCCGCCGGCGTCGCGGCCAGCCGGTGACGACGCTCACATGCATCAATGAGGCCGACGCTTAAGCGTGGATAGCCGGAAGGCCCGAAACGGTGACTAAATCGCGGTCAGGACAGCTGCTTCAAGCAACCTTTGCGGCGCACGAAAGCGCATGCGTCGAGGAATAACTTTGGCCGTGTCCTCTGCGCCGTCAGGCGACGGCATCGGTTCGCTGAATTCCAGAGCGAGAAATCCCGTTAGTAACAAGCGGTAAAGGCAACCGGCAAAGTCGATCACTGGCTTGTTGTTCAGCATGAGGGATGGCCCCACCACGTCATTCCCGTGAAGGTAATCATTCCTCAGGTCATAAATCTTCTTATAGACCCATGTTGCGAGCGGACGTTGCGAGGTTTGCCTTCCGATGACGACGTTGTGCGTCGCTGCCGCGAGCGCCGGATCAAGCCATGTGACTTTTTCGATCATGTCGGCAACTGTCGTAAAATTGGATTGTCCCGTGCCACCGGGATGCGCGACGATTTCAAAGGCGCTGACCCACAGTGCGAGCGTGCGGCCGACATCATAGAAGGTGGAAGCCACTTGAGTGGGAATCCTCGCCGCTTCGTTCGCCATGTTGAGCGAGCGGAACAGGGCGCGGTCGCTCCAGGAGGTCGAGGCTTGCGGAAACCGCGTTACCCACCTCTTGAGCAGAGCCTTGGCGAGGGGAATATCAATATCCAGCTCCTGGAGCGACGTTTGCGACTGTTCAGGAAACGACTGCCCCTTAAATTCGCTCAGGAGATGCGTGCTCAGCGATGCTGGATTGGTCATAATCAAATTTTCGTACTGCCTATCGAGGGTCCACGGGTAGAACTGGAAGGCGGTTGAATAAGCGAAGCGCTCTCCGCGATCAAAGCGCAGGCGTCGCGCCCGTGCGAGGGGAACGACTGAAAGTGAAGCGAGATCACGAAACGCGGTGACGGCTTCGGCCGTGCGGCACGTATCGGGCGCGTCACCACGCAAGATAAGCAAAGATGGCCAACACTGCTGCCCAAATTGACCTGAGAATTTGCTTAAGAATTGCGTCAGCGTCGGATGATCTTTGCGAAGCTGTTCAACGCGAGAGTCGCTTGGCGAAACAATGGCCGCAAACTCGCACTCGATGGCGCACCGCATGTCAAGGTTTGGCAAAGCAAGAATTGGTGTCCACTCATCCATCGAAGAAACACCGGATGGTTTGTCCATAGCTACGACATCTCGCTTAGGCACGACGCACCGGAAATGTCTGGATCAGTCGGCCAGCTCGGAGTTGCTGCCGCGCGCCGAATTGGGTTCTCAGGACCTCCTTCTTTTCCAATATGAATTCCGACAGGTATGCGGCGTCCTTGCAGAGTTCCAGGCCGTTGCTAAATCCTTCGTACCTCTCGAAATAGGCCAGAGCAGCCTCGGGGTTAATTTCACTTGGGACGGACCACTCGTCCTTCACGCCGGGTTCAAATTTAGGCGTCGCCCGCCTTAAAGTGTAGGAGTGTATTTCCTTAGGCGTGTCGCCGCTGCTTGGCGGCTGCCTCGTGAGAATCGCGAGGGCCGACTTAAGGGATGTCTTAGCCTCTAAGAGCCTGGTGACATCTTGTTCTGTGGTGTCGATCCTTTTGCTGCCCCAACTCATCGAACTTGACCGCATCTTTCCCGACCGTATCATTTCCAGCTGCTGTTCTATCCCTTCTAATTGCCCCAGGAAATCCATCGCAGTTTCCATCAATACCGTCACCGGCCCCGGAATCTCGCGTTCACCGGATTCCCAACGCCGAACGGTGCGACCATCTTCGACACGCACCATTTTTGCCAATCCGCCAGCACTCAGGCGTAAGGCATATCTAGCCGCCTGAAGCTGAGCAGCCGTCCTGACGGTTCCGGGAATAGGAATCTGCATTTGCGCGTCCTCGAATAGGGCCAACGGCCCTATCTATAGGACCAATGGCCCTATGTCAATCGAGGTTCCACACCAAGGCAAATCGCCAGCTAGCGGCGGCTACTCGTATATGATAATGTCCATTATCAAATATAGTCTCTTGCCGCCGGCGAGCCCCACATGGTACCTTGCCGATATGCCCAGATCGCGATCGCGTCCGTCCCCTCCGAGCCGAGGCTTCGTTCTCGGGCGGGAGCGCTTCGCCCGCATCAGCGCGGTCGAAGGCATCGCGTTGACGGACGAGATGCGGGCGACCCTGGAGCGCTTCGATCGCGAGGGATTGAGCGCCGACGAACGTCGCCGCGCCATTCTCGCGCGCTTCTCGACGAAGCGCTGACGAGGCGCATGTACGAGAGCGTCCCCGATCCATACTGCTACCCGGGCACGTCGGTTCTCGAGAACGAGGCGCATGTACGAGAGCGTCCCCGATCCCTACTGCTACCCGGGCACGTCGGTTCTCGAGAATGTTCCAGGGCTCCGCGACCAAGCGGAGCTCGACGCCTTCGAGGCGCTGATCACGGCGCAGCGCGCCGAGGAGCCGCTGCCGCGCGGCCGGCTCGGCTACGCGCATTATCGGGCGATCCACCGCCACTTGTTCCAGGACGTTTTCGCATGGGCGGGAAAGCTGCGCACCGTGCGCATCGCCAAGGGCGACAGCATGTTCTGCTATCCCGAGCATATCGACAACGAAATGAGAGCGCTGTTTGCGGGATTGGCGCGTGACCGTTTTTTGCGCGGCCTTCCGCCGGCGGAGTTCGCGAAGCGCGCTGCGCACCTGCTCGCCGAATTGAACGCGATCCACCCTTTTCGCGAAGGCAACGGCCGCACGCAGCTCGCCTACCTGACCTTGCTTGCAGCGAACGCCGGACATCCGCTCGGGCTCGAACGCTTGAATCCCGGGGCCATGCTGGCCGCGACGATCGCGAGCTTCACAAGCGTCGAAGCGCCGCTGGCCGCGTTGATCGCGGAATTGATTGAGCCATGACCGGCGACCTCGAAATCGTCCGGGCTGATCCGTCTGTCCCGGCCCTCGTCGCAGCGGCGGGCGTCGCCGCGCGAACGCGTTTCCTGGAATTCTTCGCGGCTCAGATCCGCAACAGGCACACGCGCCGCGCCTACGCCCAGGCGACGCGGGAATTTCTGGCCTGGTGCGAGACGGCCGGCGTCGCGTCGATCGCCGACGTAAAGCCGTTGCATGTCGCCGCCTACGTCGAGCAGCTCGGCCGCGAGCGCTCGGCCCCCACCGTGAAGCAGCGCCTCGCCGCGATCCGCCACCTGTTCGACTGGCTGGTCACCGGCCAGGTCATGCCGGTGAACCCCGCCTCCTCCGTCCGGGGCCCCTCCCATAGCGTGAAGCGCGGCAAGACGCCGGTGCTCGATCCCTCGGAGGCGCGCGCGCTTCTTGACTCGATCGACGTGACGAAACCGGTCGGATTGCGCGACCGAGCCTTGATTGGCCTCATGGTCTATTCGTTCGCGCGCATTGGCGCGGCGCTCTCGATGAAGGTCGAGGACGTCTTCGTGCAGAACCGACGCCTCTGGGTGCGGTTGCACGAGAAGGGCGGCAAGCGCCATGAAATGCCCTGCCACCACAATCTTGAGACCTACCTTCACACCTATGTCGACGGCTGCGGGCTTGCCGGCGATCCCAAGGGGCCATTGTTTCGCACGATCGGCCGAGGCACCAACGCGCTAACGACGACGCCCCTGCCCCAGGCGAACGCTTACGCGATGATCCGCCGGCGCGCGGCTTCGGCCGGCATCGAAACGAAGATCGGCAACCACACGTTTCGCGCGACCGGGATCACCGCCTACCTTAAGAACGGCGGGACGCTCGAGAAGGCCGCCGTGATGGCGAACCACGCCAGCACGCGGACGACGCAGCTCTATGATCGGCGCGCCGAGGAGGTGACGCTCGACGAGGTGGAGAGGATACTCGTTTGATTACGCCAAGCGACGCCAGGCCATCGCGTCGAGACGTGACGACAGACATCTTACATCGGCAGTGCTGAAACCGCTATGATTTAGGGCAGAGGAAGCAGAGGAACCCACCATGCCACGATCCGAATCGGTGAACTGGCTGCCGATCAGCGAAATGCCTCTCATCGCCAGCATGATCGACGAGGCGTTGGAGGACACGCGCGCGCAGATCAAGACGTTGACCGAAGCCTCGACGCGCCCGCACGTGATGGACGATGCTACTGTTGACCGCATCGACCGCGTTTACGCCGAGCAGATGGAATTCGTAGACATCTACGCCGAGCAGATTGTTCGCTGGCGAACCGAAAGCCGATCCGTTCATCAGACGAACGAACTCGACCGGATGGAGGAAACAAACCGAGAGCTGCGGGAGGCGACCACAATCGTCCTCGCTTTGTCCCGCGAGCTGCGCAGGGGGACTATCGACCGCGTCATGGAAAGGAGCGATATCGAACTCGGCCTTGAGGCCGTTCTTCGGGGACGACCCGCCACCCGCCGTTAGGGGCTGAAACGCAGGTGACCTTCATCGCCGACGGGACGTTCACCGGCACCATCACCGCGGTCGCCACCCCCGAGCTGTCGACCTGGGCGATGATGGGCCTCGGCTTTGCTGGCCTGGGCTTCGCGGGGTATCGAAGGGCGAGGGCCGCCTAGCCCACCTTTCGCCAACCGGTCGGCACGGGCGTCAGTCTCGGAAAGGCTCCGAGCGATAGCAGACGCCGACGACGAGATTGGCCCACCCCTTCGAGTGCCTCCAAAGGGGGTGGCGAGCTGTGACCGCAGCTTTCCAATTTCGTCGTCCCATCCAGGCTTACACCCACCCAGCCCGTCAACCTCTTCTTAACCGATGTCGTGCTGTCATCCTGTCGCGATGTTGCCGAGCCATTACGTCGCGACCCTGTCGTGGCACCCGGTCACGACGTCATCCCTTTGAGCGGGAGGACTGCTTTGAAAACCGTTGCGATAATCGCCCAGAAGGGCGGCGTGGGAAAAACGACAGTCGCGATTCACCTCGCGACCGCGGCCTCGATCGCCGGTTATGCGACGGCTGTCATCGACATCGATCCGCAGACAACCGCCACGAGATGGAGAGACCGCCGCAAGAGCGAGGCCCCGGAGGTCGCCAGCGGACACGCCGCCCGCCTGGCCTTCATGACGAACGCTGCCCGCGAGAACGGAGCCGACCTCGTCTTTATCGACACGGCGCCGAACGCCGACGCGAACGCTCTCGACGCCGCCAAAGTCGCCGACCTCGTTCTGATGCCTTGCCGGCCGGCGACCTTCGACCTCGACGCAATGGACTCGACGCTCGCCACCATCCGGCTCGCCAGAACGAAGGCGTTTGTTGTTATGAACTTCATTCAGGCGCGCAGCGCGATCGTCGGCGAGGCGGTCGACGTCCTCGAGGGGAAGGGGGCCGCCGTCGCCCCCGTCATGCTCTCGCAGCGAGTCGCCTATTCGCACGGCGTGGTCGACGGCCTGACAGCCCTCGAATTCGAACCGGGCGGGAAGGCGGCCGGCGAGATCACGGCGCTCTTCGAATGGCTTTGCGGTCAGTTGGGCATGACAGCACGACGTCACGACGCGAGGGCAGCATGACAGCATCGCGTCCCGTCCGCCAATCCCTCAGAAAGCTTCTGCCGGAAGAGTTGGAACCGGTTGGCTGGCCCGCAATCGACGCGGCGCCCGCTCCGGACAAGCGCCCAGTCGCACGGAGTCGCGCGAACAAAAGAGCGATCACGTTCTACCTGAGCGAGGAGGCGTGGGAACAGCTACGGACGCTGTCCGTCAAAGAGCGGACGCCGACGCACATGCTTTGTCGCGAATCGGTGAACCTCCTCTTCGCCCAACGGGATCTGCCCCGCATCGCATGATCGGGTCGCGACGGCGTGACAGCATGATGGCATGACTACCGCGCCCGACGCTCAATCGTCGCGACGACCTCCGTCGTCCCGAGCGCGCGCTTCGCCAGCGCGTCCTTTGCCGCCGGGCCGAGGGTCAAGAGCTTGCGCGCCCTTGGCCGCTCTGGCTCTGGCGTCGCCTGGGCAAGGGCGGGTTCTGGCTGCGTCGCGACCGGCGCAAGCTCGGGCAGGGGCACCGGCGGGGCCGGCGGCTTAGTTTCGGCGGCCTCTTGCGCCTTGCGGGCTGCGGCGCGCTCGGCGTCTTTCGCCTTGCGGGCGGCGATCTGCTCGAGACGGGCGGCCGCCATCGCGCGCGCCTCGTCGTCGACGGCGAGTTCGCTCGCCGAGCCGTCGAGATTGATTCGCATCGGGTGAGCCAGAACCGCCCGGCAATAAGATTCGCGCGCCTTCCAGGCCTTCAGCACGCCGCGCGCGTATGCGTTGCTCCAGCCTAGGGCTCCCACAATCGCCGGCGCGGCGTTCGCCAGCGGCCGGACTTCATGAGACTTGAGCGGGAAGGCTTTCGGCCATCTGGCGCGAAGGATCTCGAACGCCTGCCGCGCGTCTTGATTTCCACGTTTCCGGTCGTCGGACCTTGTCATGATTCGGGAAGGCCAGGGGTAGGGGTAGGGGTAGGGGCGCTTCGGCTCAAAATGCAAGGCGCGCTTTCATTATGCAAGGCGCTCTTGCAATCGGGAAGACTTTAGGGAGGGGGCGACGGGAAGACTTTCGGCAGAGCCCCAAAAATACTTTGCGCCATCTTGCCTTACCTTCGAAAGCACGCAAATCTCGGGGCGATTCGGGCTTTGAGTCGCGCCCGACGACGAGGAGCTAACGAAGCCCAGAAACACGAAGACCCGCCTATGAGGCGGGCCGGCATGCCCGGCAACGCCGGGGAGACAGGAAACTGACAATCCTGATACTCCCCGAAAATTGATTTCGCCGCAAGTCCCTTGTTGAGGGGCAACGCTGGCGCTTTGCCTGAGCCGTCCCACCAAGGCGGGTCTTCGGGAACGGAGATCCATGCTTGCCCAACAATTTCACACCGCCGTCGCCGCCGCCCGAACCGGCCCCGAGCTCGACGAGCTCACCCGCGGGCTATGGCGCGCCCATGCCGAGGGACGCCTGGCCGACGCCGACGCGCAGGCCCTCAGCGAGGCCATAAAGGCCCGCAGGACCGCCCTCGCGGCCAAGGCGGCGGCGGGAAAGCCTCGCCCTGAGCCCAAGGCCGCCGGCGGGCTTCCCCGGGGCGCCAGACGCCGAGAAAAAATGTTTGGCGTCGGCCGCCCTCGCGCCCTCGACCGCAACGCCAAGGCGCGGATCATGCATTGGGCGCGCTGCCTCAGCCGTAGGACGGCGAAGGGGAAAGCTTACGGGCAGATCTCGGCGAAGGCGCTGGCCGTGCTCGAGGCGCTGCTATGGGGCTTCCACAATGCCAGGAGCGGCTTTTGCTTCCCGTCGTATGAGCGAATCGCCGAGGCCGCCCATTGCGCCCGCTCGACCGTCGCCGAGGCGATCAAGGCGCTTGAGGCCGCCGGCCTCATGACGTGGGTCAATCGGCTCAAGCGCGTCCGCGAGCGCTGCGCCGATCTCCTGGGCGCCGACGGCTGGCGCTGGCGCGTCATGCGGACGTCGAACGCCTACGAGTTCCGCGACCCGGGGGCGGCCGACCAGCTCGATCCTTCTAAATCCGAAAATCCGGCTAGAACAGCGAATCAAGACCTTTTCCTCTTCAATGAAGCGACCTCTCGGAGGGCATCCGCCGTCATCAGGCGGGCGGCAATGCAAATCTGAGGGCGCTGACCCCCGGCACGAGGCCTCCGAGAAGACAAAACCGCGAAAGCGGACGAAGACCCGCGCCAATCGCCCCTTGTTTGTGCTACAATGCAAACGTTGTTAAACGCGGGAAGCGATGCGCATGTCCAAATCCATCACTTTAGCGGCCCGGGTCGACGCCGATCTTGACGCCGAGTTGAGCCAATTGGCCGCGAAAACAGGGCGCACGAAATCCTGGCTTATCACTGAGGCGCTGCGATCCTTCGTCGCCAATGAACAGCAGTTTCTTGCCGCCGTGGAGGAAGGCAAGCGGGCCGTCAGGGAAGGGCGCGTCGTGGATCATCAGACGGTTGTCGCCGCTTTTGACCGACTTATTGCCCCGAACACATGACCAGGCTGAGATGGGCCGAACCAGCCAGCCGGGATTTTTTAGGCATCGTCGAATGGATCAAGGCGAGAAACCCTTCCGCGGCCGCCAAGGTTGGGCGGCACATTCTCGATAGCGTCGAAGGCCTTGTCGATCATCCATTCAGGGGCAAGCCGGGACGGTCTCCGAACACCCGAGAACTCGTCATAACCAGCTATCCGTATCTCATTGTCTACAGTGTTGAGCCAGACAACGACGAGGCGTTGGATCAACAGAAGACCGTGAACATCCTCCGCGTGCTCCACGGCGCTATGCAATGGCCGCAGGAGCCCGAGGAAAGCGCTTAGACGAGAGGTCCCCTTTTCGGCGCCTTCGGTGCATCTTCGGCTCGATGCGCCACGCTAGAATTTTACCGCTCGGCCGGTCGGGATCACCTGAACGGGGAGGGGGCCCTCAGCATTGCCAAAGCCAAAGCCAGCCGCTTCCCCCTTCCATCTTTCCGGGCAGCGCGTCGAGCTGATCGGAGGTGAGGCCGGCCGCCGGCTTCACCTCCCATCCCTGCAGGACGTACCAAGCCTCCAGCGGAGTCAGAGGAAAGGGTTTGTCCGCCGGCCATGTCGGATAACCCCTTCGACGAACCACTTCCGGGTGCGGGCGCGTCTGATCGTCGCGCCATCAATGGATCCTTCCAGCTACAGCTCACCAGGATTCGTTGCGATCCGCGACGAATCGGTCAAGGCGTCTCGCATCTCGGTGTCCTCGAGCGTGGCGTCCTCAATCGGCTTGCTGCGGACCGGCGGGGGCTTGAGGAGATCGGCGAAGAGATCCTTGTCGCCGTCGCGGGTGAGGAAGCCCGGCAATTCGCGGCGGAGCCAGTCTCCGAGGCGGCGGGAGAATTCTTCGTCCTTGCTCGCCTCGAGGCGATGAAGAACGAGCGCGCCGAGCAGGACCTTGCGCCTTGTGTCGTGGGCGCGCTCCTGCTTGCTCAACCGCGCCTGGAGCGTCTTTCTTTGGGCGTCGATCTCGGCGAGCCGCATCTCGATCGTCTTTCGCGCCACGTGTTGGTCCTTTCCGTTGTTTCCGCCAGCAGCGGGTGATTTCCCGGCGCCACGATGACGCCCGGACGACCGCAATCGCATCCGCCGGCGCGAACAACTATGCGCGATGCCCAGGGTCG
>CAVPXF010000012.1:0-7527 GCA_963709655.1 uncultured Alphaproteobacteria bacterium | reverse complement strand
GCTGACGGCCGGAGTGCGCAAGAAGGGGGCGTGCGCTGGCAAGCAAGCGAACGGGTCATGTGCGACCCTTCGCTGGCATTCCCCGCGTTCCCAGTACGGTAGGACTGCGCCAGGCGCGGGCGTTTGGATTAATGATGCGAATGGGTCGGTTCGGGGCGCCGGGCGCTGAGGGCCCGCGAGCCTCGCCCTGATGCTAACCCGCGTTCACCGGGACGAGAGTCATCGTGTCGTTACCGAAGATGTCGATGACCTTGACGGCGACGGTGTAGCGCCCCGGCCGGTCATAGGTGTGCTCGGCCGTCACAAGCTCAAGGTCACGGTCCTGGCGGGTGCGGAAGCTCTGCCACTCGTTCTCGAAGATGTAGCCGCCGGTCCAGCGTTCTTCGAACTGCGGCAGGGCGAGTTCCCCTTGCGGCGGCTCGAAGCCGGGGAGATGGGCAACGCCGCTCAGGCCCGTTCCGACCGGAACCTTGATGATCTCCTTGCGCTGCATGTAGTCGAAATCGACGGCCCAGTAGTCGACCCAGTCAGTCCACCGCTTCGTCAGCCGCTCCTTCGCGACGACGCCGTCCTTGCTCTTGCTGACCTTGTAGAGCTGTCCCTGTTCGCAGATGACCTCGCTCTTGCCCGCCTTCATCGCGGCGATCGCGGCTTCCGCCGCGCCTTGCGTGTAATAGACGCTGAAGTCCGTCAGCTCGATGCGGATGGCGAGCTTGCGGCGCTTGTCGTAGCGCGGCGTCGCCTCGACGAAGCTAACATCGTGGAAGACGACCTGTCCCTTGTCGACGGCGCGCTTGTCGAACACTTCGGCCGGAATGTACTTCGGCGTCAGGTCGAGGCCCTTGTTTCGCGCCTCTTCCAACACGGCGGGGAAGAGGCCCATTTCGAACTCGAAGGCCAGCACGTCGACGCGCGAGGCGCCGCGCTTGCGCGCTTCGACAATCACCTCTTCGACGAAGAGGCGTCCGACCGGGAGATTGATCGGCCCGATCACGACGAGGCGTCCGGCGCGGGCGCCGTGGAAGAATCCGTCCTGCGCCTCGGTGCCTTCGCCGAAGCTCTGCGCCCGGTAGGCGCGAAGGATCAGGTCGCGGAACTCGCGTTCCTTCTGGGCGAGCGCCTGCGCCTTCTGCTCGGCGCTGAGACGTCCGCCGACGTTGAGATAGGCTTGCCGCTCGTATCGGCCCAGATTGAGGACCTCGAAGGCGCGGAAGGGGTTGTCCGCCGCCTTGCGCTCGCGCTGGACGCCGATGAGACGCTTGCGGGTCGTGTGGATGGCGAACTTGCCGAGGTCGGTGGCGAGCCATTTACGGCCTAGCTTTTCGGCGACGGCGGCAGTAGTGCCAGAACCGCAGAAGAAGTCGCCGATAAGATCGCCTTCATTGCTACTCGCGCGAATAATCCGCTCCAGGAGAGCCTCGGGCTTCTGGGTCGGATATTTTAAATCTTCGCCGCCCCAAGAGTCAATAAATTTAACGTCGGTCCAGAGCGACGAAAGAGGTACTCCCTCCATTTCGTCCAAGTATTGCTTAAATCTAGGCATTCCATTTTCTGTATAGTATAGGCGACCTTCGTCGTGCAGTCTTTGCATTTCTATTTGGGTGTAACGCCAAGCGCGCTTCATCCCGTTCCACTCATAGGTCGGACCGCGCCCTCCTGGCGCGGTAGTTGATCTCGACAGCCATTTCCGTCCATCGGCGTCGGCGTATCGGTAGTATGTCTCAATATATTCTGCAGAGTAGGGAACATATTGGGCGTTCCAAACGAATCTATCAGTCCTACTAAAAAACAAGATTGTATCATGTATGCTTCCAAGCGTTGCTGCGTCGCTATGTCCATGTCGGCGCTTGTAAATTATCTCTGCTTGAAAGCAATTACTTCCAAATATTTCAGACAAAGCCAAACGTACGCATGAATTGACCCTCCAATCGCAATGTACGTAAATACTGCCGTCCGCAGCTAGCAAGTCACGAATCAAAATCAGCCGCTCATAGATCATTGAGATGAAACTATCTGTGCCCCGACCCCAAGTGTCCCGGTAGGCGATCTGCTCAAGAATATTCGCTTCCTTGTGAAACGTTTCTCCACCGATCTCAATGTCCATCGAAAAGTCCGCGCCAATATCGAAGGGCGGGTCAATGTAGATTAGCTTCAAACCTCCGGCATCCTCAATCTGTCGCCGCAACGCTCATGAATCCCCTCATTTTTCGGCGGCAGTTAGGGCGCTGGCTAGGAGGCTGTTTTGATTGATCATTTCTCCGAATCTGATGAGGAGGGGTCGGAGGCGGGGCTCGGGCATGTTGGGGATGAGCCCGAACCACATGCACCCTTGACGGAACAGGGAGTGGGTTCGGCGCTTGGTCGTGCTGGTTCGCAAGTCCTTGTCCATGCCGAGGCTCTCGCCGGCGGCGCCGAGCAAAGTGAGCAGCAGGATGGCGAGCGCGTTGAGAAACAGCAGTCGGTCGCGCCGCATCGGGTCGGCAATTCTCAACTCGGCCATGCCCATGCCGAAGCGCAGGTCCTTGGTGTCGCGAAAGCTCGGTTCGATCGTCCAGCGCTTGGCGTAGAGGCCGATGATCGCCGTGGCCGACTTGGCGCCGTCGCTGGCGGCCAGATGCCAAGCCTCCTTCATGCCCTTGGCGTGCACGCAGACGCAGGCGCCGACCTCGAAGCCTTCCCTGGTCAACTTCGCCCCGGTAAGCTTTCGCGCCCGGCCCCCGGCGCCGACCCATTGAGCCGCCTTGCGAGTTTCGCCGTCGGCGGCGGCCACGAACGTGTCGCCGCGAAACCGGATCACGTAGTCGAAGCCGAGTTCGCGCAAGAATTCCATCAACCGCACGTCGGCGAAGCCGCGATCGGCGAGGATCGTTACGCGCACGCCCTCGGGCAGCGCTTCCTTCAGTCGGGCCAGGCAAAGGTCCTCGAACTCGTTGCGCCGACCGGTGAGTTCGGCCTTGTAGACCGTCAGCCACAACAGCGGCTGGGCGCGCCCATAGGTCGTAACCAAACTCAACATCAGGGTCGATTGATCATCGGCGTCGAAGTCGGTCCAGTCCATGGCAACGTCGATTTCCCAATCGTCGCCAATGGCTTGACGAATCCATGGCGTGAACAGGCGGCCGAGATCGACGCCGGGGTTGCTCAGCAGGCGGTCGACCTGCTTGGTGGCGTGCTTGGCTTTCAGGCCGTGCGCTTGCGCCAAAGCCAACCCGATCGCCGAAACCGCCAGCGACGTCGAATGCAGCACCCCCAGCACGCCATCGCTCAGAGATGCAATCCGCTTGGCGTGCAATTCGCCGTCGAAGCACTCCCCGACCCACCGCGACACCATATCCGCCCGGAAATCCCCAACCCGCATCGCCGCCCCCGTGATCCAAAACTCACGGCCTTCGGCGCCTTGATCATGGCAATATCGAGTCAATCATAAAATGAGGGGATTCCTGAGGCCGCAACGGGCCGGCTTTGAGCGATGACAGAATCAGCTTGTTGTCGCCCCAGATCAGCTTGTTGGTCCAACCCCGCAACTGACGGCCCCGGCCGTCGAACAGGTCGCCTTGGGTCTTCGTCTCCGTACGCGGCTCGTCGATATGCTCAAGCAACTGGAAGGGCAGGACTGTCGTGCAGACGTCGCGGGTCTTGCCGTTCCAGACCAGCTCGACCTCCCGCTTGTCCTCGAACAGCAGGAAGCGGTACTTCTCGGGCAAGGGCTTGCCCTGCTGGATTAGGGTGATGAGGTCGCGCTTTTCGCCGTCGCTCAGGTCGTAGTTGTATTTGTCGAGCCGCCCCATCTCAATGATCCTTAATCTTTCCGAGGTCGGACCTCAGCAAAAGCGATAGCCACGCCGGTTTGCGTCCCCGCCCCCTCTTGTGGGGGCGGGACAGGGTGGGGGGTCGCGCTGCCCTTTCACTTAGGGGGAAAGGCTCCGAAACTTCGAAGTTCGGCGCGACCCCCCTCCTCAATCCTCCCCCACAAGGGGGGAGGAGGCGCGCCCGTTCGAGCTTCCCTTTGGCGGAAAGACCGGGCCGCCGAGACGCGCTCAATTCGCAGACTCCCCGATGCGCGGCCTGAGTTCGATCAGCTTCAGACGGATTGTCTCCAACACGCCGTCGAGATTGTGGAACACTTCGGCGTTAGTGAAGCGGAGGAGGGCGAAGCCCTGGGCTGCGAGCACAGCCGTGCGGGCGGCGTCGCGAGCAAGTTCATCGTCGGTCGAATGGGTCGCGCCGTCCACTTCGATGACGAGCCTCGCGTCGAATGAGGCGAAGTCGGCGATGAAACCGCCCAGCGGAACCTGGCGGCGGAACCGGAACCCGGCGATCTCTTTGCGCCGAAGCCCCTGCCAAAGGCGGCGCTCCGCGTTGGTCGCGTTCCGCCTGAGATGTCTGGCGAGCGGAACGACCTTCGAAGGCATGGCGCGACCCCCCCTCCTCAATCCTCCCCCGCAAGGGGGGAGGAGGCGCTCGCCTGATGGTCGCGGAAAGACGCGACGAGCGCCGCGAACGTCGCCGGCGTGTGCTCCATGAAGCTCTGCTGGTCGACGTAGACGAAGCCGTAGGCCGGGCCGCCGTCCAGTCTGCTCGCCTCGGTCACGTCGTCACGCCTTTGGCGGAGCCGCGCCATCTTCTGCGGCAGGTCCAGTTCCTCGCGGCCCTTGGTCTCGACGATCCAGACGGCGCCGTCGTTCGTGCGGACGATGAAGTCGGGGATGTAGTTGGAGAGGTCGCCGTTCGCCCGCACGTAGTCGAGCTTGAAGCCGACGGCCATGTAGTTCTTGCCGTAGGATTGCACGTCGGGCGCGCCTTCGAGGAAGGCGGCGAAGGCGAGCTCGAGGCCGTCTGCGCGGGCCTCGCCAACGACCCTGTTGAACACGGACTTTGTCGCCGGGAGGTAGCGGCGCGGCTCGGTGCGGAAGGGCCGCGTGTCTCTGAGCCGGATGAACCCGTCGATCCGCGACGGGCCGCTGTCGTGGATCGTGAGCGCGTTGATCGCCTTGCGGAAGCTGTCGAACAGCACCTTGCTCACTTCCGGTTCCGACAGGTTGCGCAGGATCACCGGGTCGTCGAGGTCGACGGGACGCACGAATAGACGTTCGGCCATGAACGCCTTGACCTTCGGGTAGAGCTGATCGTAGCCGCCGACGAGGCGGGCGTCCTTGAGAAGCTGCCGCGCGAAGAAGCCGACGACCGAGCGGTAGTCCGCGGTCCCGTTGGCGTCGAGTTGGATCGTGTGGTCGACCTCGGATTCCAGCATCGTCTTGAAGACGATCTCGCGCGTTTCCTCGGGCGTGAAGGCTTTGACCGGAAGCGGCGTGGCGCCGAAGGACGCGATGTCCAACTCGCCGAGGTCCTTGAACTCCCGGTTGAAGCGCCGCGTGAGGCGGGGGATCGGGATGTCGAGCGCGTCGATATCCTTGTCGGCGTTGCCCGTGTCGACCTCGACGACGATCGAGTCCTGTCGCTCGCGGCCGTCGCCGCCGCCCATCGGGACGCGCTCGAAGGTGACGCCTTCGCTCTGGATCGAACTCGACGAAGTCCATGAAGGCCGGCGTGCCCAGGACGGAAACCGTCTCGCGCTGGCCGCTCCCGAAATACATGCGCCTCAAGCCGCGCCCGAGCGTCTGCTCGGGCAGGATGTTCGCCTTGGACGAATAGGCCCGCAAGCCCACGATCACCGTGACGTTGCGGACGTCCCAGCCCTCTTTCAGCATCAGGACGGAGACGATGGCCTTGAAGGGGGACTTCCAGGTGTCGATCTCGTTCGATTGCTGCCGCAAGAGCTTCAGTTCCTCCAAGCTCTTGCTGCTCGACGCTTCGGAAATCTCGCCGTTCGCCTTGGTGTGGATCACGAGCGCCGCATCCTGCAACTCGGGGCAGATCCGTTGCAGATAGGCGCCGACCTCGTCGCAGTTGCGCGTGTCGTCGACCATGACGAACAGGACCGCCTTCTTGCCGAGCTTCTCGTGCTCGGCGGCGCTCTTCCGCCATTCCTCGACGCCGAGTTGCAGATAGTCGGCGTAGCGCTCGGTGATGATCGAACTCTTCTGCTCGGCGAGCTTCGCGCGGCTGGCGGCGTCGGGAAGGACCGGGTGCTTGACGACGTTCTGAGCAATCGCCTCGACGAGCGGATAGTCGCTCACGGTCTGAACGAAGATGGCGCCGGTGTTGTGCCGGGGCGTCGCCGTGACGTCGACCTGAATCGAGAGGCGCCGGTCCTTCTGCAAGAGCTGGTGGTGGATGTCCTGAATGGACTTGAACCACGCAAGGCGCGCGTCGTGGATGTGGTGCGCTTCGTCGTTGAAGACGGCAAGTTCCTCGATCTCGCGGACGATCTCGCCGAGGTCGGTGTTGCTGTCGGTGGTCGCGCCAACGGGCCGGTCGCCGAACGGGGAGAGGAAATAGTCGCTCAGGTCGTCGTCTTCGAGCGATGGCTCCGAGACCGAGCCGAGATAGACGCGATGGATGTTGGTCAGGAAGATGTTGCCGACCGGCCGGACGACCCGCACGTCGTCCTGAATGTGCAAAGCGACCTGAAAATCGTCGCGCCAGTTCCGCCCGGCAAGGCCGTTGTCGGGCAACACCGGATCGTTGAAGAAGAGTTTCAGGCCGTCGAAATCCGTGCGAAGGCGGTCGAGCACGATGATGTTCGGGGCGATGAGAAGGAAGTTGCGGGCGAGGTCGGAGTCCGGCTCATAGAGCTTGTGGAAATAGCTCCACGCGATCAGGAGCGACAGGACCTTGGTCTTGCCGGCGCCGGTCGCCATTTTCAGGACGAAACGCGGCCACGCCTCGTCGAACATGTTCGCCGAGACGGCGCCCGAGGCGTCGAAGCGGATCAGGTCGTACTTGTCGCGGACCCGTCGCACGTCGAACAGCCAGATGACCGTTTCGACCGCTTCGCGCTGGGCGAAATAGTAGCGGAACTGCGACTGCGTTCCGTCCGCCTGTTCGATCCAATGATCGGTCTCGAACCACCAGCGCAGAAGGTCGCGAGAGGTCGCCGAGGCCCCCGGATAGGCGTTGGCGCGCCACGCCGTGACCTCGTCCCGGATGTTGGCGACGAGCGGCGGAAGAAGCTTTTCGTAAGCCGTGCTGCGGGCATCTTCGGGCGCGGGAAACCAGCGGACGCGGGGCAAGAGGATGTCGTAAGGGGATCTCGGAAAGTCCGGGTGCAAGGCCATGTCGCGGCGTCCTCCAGCCGAGTTGGCACGCTACGCCGCTGTGAGACAGCTGCAAACCTATCCGTTCGTCCGGCGAGTGAAAGCCGGCTTGAGATTACGGGCACGCGTATTGTTTCGTTATTGTCAATGCCCGCCCCTGTGCAGACCGCGCCAGAGGCAAAGCCCGCTTACCTGCCCACTTGAGCCGTTCGCAGTCGCGACCGCGAACGCCCGCTCTACGTCGACTCCGGGCCTTCCATCATCGATCCACGTGGCCCGCAAGGTTTGAGACACCCGAGTTTCGACCAGGTTTCACCCGCTCGGTCGCCCGGCATCTCATCAAGCCGCCCTCTTTGTTGAACGCCCCGAG
>CAVPXF010000011.1:0-114228 GCA_963709655.1 uncultured Alphaproteobacteria bacterium | reverse complement strand
CTTCATAATAACGGCTGTTCCTGGATGGCTTGGCGAACAGGCAGAATTGACCCTTTGCTGACCTTGCTGAGGAGCGCGGAACGGGCGGAGAACCTCAGAGAGCTGCCCTTGCTGAACCGTCGGAAGCGCCCGAAACAGACGTTCCCCCAAACACGCGCTGACCGCGTGAGTTCGGAACTGGCACGTTGGCGAATTGCTCGCTATCGTTGCCCCTATGCCTAAGAAGCCGCCGCCTTACCAGTCAATTTTGGAGATATTTCCAGATCATGCCAAAGCGATTGGTATGACTAGCATCGAAATGGCAAATCTAGATATTCATTTGGGGTATCTATTTGCGGCGATTTTGAGAATCGATGCATTTATTGGCGAAGAAATATACTTGACGCCAAATCAAGGCTTTGGTCGATTGGCTTTGTTAGAAACTGCCATCAACTGTACGATGAAGCCGGACGCGATCGATGCGAGGCACCTCATCTCTATCCATGCGCGCGCTAAACGTATTGTGGAGAATTGCCATAGGCTGATTTACGACAGTTGGGGAACAAATCCAGCGGGTGAGGTAGCGCGCAGATCAATTCGTGGTTATGCTGAAATGAAGCCGGTTCCATTACCAGAATTGGAACGGTCTATAGACGATATTAGGATATTAATATCTGAAATACGGGAGGCAACCGCAAAGCTTGAGCGTGATCCCAACCGCATCAAATAGAGGCGTGAGCAAATTAACTCACGCAGGAGTTATCAGGCAAGGAAATTATCCAAGCCGCCGCGCAAATATCCACTCAAGCCGTTCTGTTCGATAACGTTGATCGCAGAGCCAAACACTTGCCTAAATCTTGACTCTGCTTGATCATCGTTCCTTACTACAACGTCGATCTTTATTGGGCGCAGGTGCTGCCGCGCCAGCTTGAGTTCCGCAGTCTTAAGGAGATGCACGAACTCATAGTCTGCTTGCGGAAGTGAATATCCAATGAATAGCCATCGATTTGCGGCGGTGAGCTTCTCTTCCGCAGTCGCCCATGATCGAGTTAAGGCTGCTGAACGAAATGACTTCCGATAGCTAAAGGTCGCGATATGCGGACCAACGGGCAAATTGCAGTCAATGCAAGCCTGCTCCCGTCCCCCCATTCTCTCAATTTTGCCGTCGGGCCAAGCGTCGTCGAATAGCTTGAAATCGTCGTCAGAAAGACCTGCTTTTATATGCAACGCCAGCTTGGAATAGGGATCGTAGAAGACCTGTCGGCAATTATCACAATATACCCAATTTGCGGAGCCGTGAACCTTCAATATATATGTCGAATGACTCCTGCGCCTTGTCGGCCCACTCCATGGGCGCTCATTTACTGCGTAAGCGAACGGTCGCGAGACGCGCAGTTGATCAAGATGCCGTTCCAACACGACGTCCCAGTTCAGCACGACGAAAATTACTTTATCGTCCTCATCATATATCCGATCAAGAAGTCGCGTAATGTCTGAGGACATGCTGAAACGGCGATCCAATATGGTGAATACACGATGGATTAGCATGCGTCTTAATGCTCTAAGGCGCTTCGGAAAGTTTTGTGAGCCCAGAGCGTGACCTGTAGCGGCCGACAGGTCAATCATCGTGAAAATGTCTTCCAAAGTTGGCAAAGTTGTTCTAGGTTGCCAACCAAAAGTGAAGGTTAGAAAACGTTTAACCGCGGCAGTGATTGCACGGTTTATCTCATTATCTGGATCGTTCGAAAGTAATTCAGTAACAAATTCAGACTGCAATGGTAGATTTGCGCAACGTGAAAAGCCGGCGCCAGAATCAACGCTACGTGCGGATTGTCGTAATCCGGATAAACTTCTCTCGGTAATCTCGGCTCCAGCATTACCGTCGCTCCGATTTAAGGGCCAGAAATCTAGAGGCAGGTTGATCTAGGCAGCGATAACCGAAAGTTCCAAAAGCCCAACGGCCCAGCTATCGTTTGCCTATCACGAATTTTTTGGACTCGCCAGAAACGATCAACTCTTTGGTCGGGCGCGCTTCTGCGAATGCCGATTTGGACGCGCTGGCGCGAGGTCTGACATTGCTAGATTGACCGCAACCCTGCTCGTACCGGGATTGAGGCGCGCTTTGGGCGGAAACTTTCCCGGCGGCCCTTGTACGCCGGCTATCCACCCCATTCCCGCCGTCCGGCCTTCGGCGGCTTTCCGCCCAATTGAGGCGTCCAAGGCCGCGATCTGCAACGGCAGCAATACGTCGACTCCCGACGTTCAATCGCGCTCGCTCAGGGTCGAACTCAACCCGTCCCGGGGGACGCGCGTTCGGGCTCCGGCCGTCAGCGTTCGCCGCCCTGCCCCGCCTCGATCAGCCGCGCCGCGTAGCGCGCCATCTGGTCGACCTCGATGTTGACCCTGTCGCCCGCATTGCGCTCGCCCCAGGTCGTCACCTCGAGCGTGTGCGGGATGAGCAGGACTTCGAATTCGTCGCCCTCGACCGCGTTGACGGTGAGCGAGGCGCCATCGAGCGCCACCGAGCCCTTGACCGCGATGAACTTCGCCAGCGCGCCCGGCGCGCGGAAGCGGAAATGCGCCATGCCGTCGAAATCGCGGCGCGACACGATCGTGGCGAGGCCGTCGACATGGCCGCTGACCATGTGGCCGCCAAGCTCGTCGCCGACCCTCAGGGAGCGCTCGAGATTGACCTTCGTCCCCTTGCCCCAGCCGCCGAGCGTGGTCACCGAAAGCGTCTCCGCGCCGACGTCGAAGGCGAGCCGCGAGCCCTCGCCGAGCGGTTCGACGGCGACGACGGTCAGGCACACGCCGGCGTTGGCGATCGAGGCGCCGACCGCGATCGACGCCGGATCGTAGGCGCTGCCGATCGCCAGACGATCGCGTTCGCCGAGGCGTTCAAGGTCAAGGACTTCGCCGACGCCGCTGACAATTCCGGTGAACATGAGCCCTCGCTGCGGCGTCCCTGTAGACGCGATCGGCGATCGCGTCAGCCGCGATCATCGATCGCGGCTACTGTCGCGCGCCGCTCTTAGCGCTCCGGGCGCGCTCCCCGCAAGCGGGAGCCACATACTGGGCCCCTGTAGACGCGATCGGCGATCGCGTCAGCCGCGATCAGCGATCGCGGCTACAGTCGCGCGCCGCTCTTAGCGCTCCGGGCGCGCTCCCCGCAAGCGGGAGCCACATACTGGGCCCCTGTAGACGCGATCGGCGATCGCGTCAGCCGCGATCAGCGATCGCGGCTACAGTCGCGCGCCGCTCTTAGCGCTCCGGGCGCGCTCCCCGCAAGCGGGAGCCACATACTGGGCCCCTGTAGACGCGATCGGCGATCGCGTCAGCCGCGATCAGCGATCGCGGCTACAGTCACGCCGCGGCGGGCCGGTCACATATGGACGAAAAGGCCGGTGAAGAGGGTCGCCGCGAAGATCGCCGCCAGTGGCAGCCAGCCGGCGAGCGCGCTGCGGAACATGCCGCGATGGCCGTCGACCAGCGGCGCGAGCACGACCACGTCGAGGGCGGCGACGATCAGCGTGAACGCGACCGCGCGCATGAAGGCGTTGAAGCCGGGGGCGACGAGCTCGTCGGCCAGGGTCGCGCCCGCGGCGATGGCCGGCGCGACCGCGAGGCGGACCGCTTCCGGCATCTCGCCTGGCCAGACCTCGCGTCCCATGGCGTAGACGCCGCCGCACGCGGCCCACACGATGAGCCCGCACACGATCACTACGCCCCACCCCATCGAGCCCCTCCGACCGAATTGCCGGGCCGAAGGCCTATCCCTTCAATTGCGCGACAACCCCGGCAATGTCACCCATACCCCAATGCTCGGCGATCCGCCCATCGGCGATGCGAAAGATATCACAGGACGTGAAGGCGAGCCGCCTGCCGGTCGGCTGGACGCCATAATAGACGCCCTCCTGGCGGCCTTCATAGAGAAAGCTCGCCGCGACCCGGTCGTCCTCGGCGAGGCTCGTCTGGATCGTGACCTTCAAATCGGGCAGCCCCTTCAGCCGCGCGGCGAAGAAGGCGACCGTCGCCTGCTTCGCCGACAGGCCGGCCGGCGGCGGCGGCGCCGCGGCGCTGTGCTGGTGGTTGACGTAATCGTCGGCGAAGAGGGCCGCGAAGGCGCCAATATCGTGGGCGTTCAGCGCATCGGCGAATGTCTGCGCCATCGAGGCGCCGGCGGCGTCGGCTGGTCGGGGCAGCGAAGGCGCGGCGGCGATCGCCACGCCGGTGAGGAACGTTCTGCGTCGCATGAGAGCTCCATCGGCGGCGAGGGCGTTGTAGGGCGCGGTCGATGACCGCGCCGGCCGGGTCATCGACCCGGCCCTACAAGGGCAGCGAATGGACACCGCCCTCCGCCGCCAGTGTAGCCCGATCGCGCGGCGCGCGCGCCGCCTTATTGCGGCGGCTTCGGCATCTTCGCGTAGACCCCTCGGGGCTATTGCCAGCCGCCGCCAGGCAGCCGTCCGTGATAGGGCGTGTTGCGGCAATGGCCCCACGGTCCGCGCCAATAGCCCGGCGGGCAGCCGTTTCCGCCATAAACAAATCGATAGGGCGCCCCATAAGGATATCGATAGGGTCCCCAATATCCGCCTGGGTACGGCCCGCGCCCGAAGGGATGACAGGCGCCGCCGGGTCCCCGATAGCGGCCCGGGCCGCATCCATTGGCGACCTGCATAATCATGGGCGATCTGTCGGCGGATGACAGAAACGGCATCGCCTGGGTTGGCGCCGCGGTCATTGCGAGCCCAGCGGTAGTTAAGACAAGGCGAAGAGTCTTCGACATCATCAGGGTCCTCCTATTGTAACTGTGCGATGATTCGCTCCGGACGGCAGCGCAAAACGCCATCCCTTACTGATCATCAGTTGCGTTTATGCATGCGATCCCTCATGAATCCCCTCATTTTTCGGCGGCAGTTAGGGCGCTGGCTAGGAGGCTGTTTTGATTGATCATTTCTCCAGAATCTGATGAGGAGGGGTCGGAGGCGGGGCTCGGGCATGTTGGGGATGAGCCCGAACCACATGCACCCTTGACGGAACAGGGAGTGGGTTCGGCGCTTGGTCGTGCTGGTTCGCAAGTCCTTGTCCATGCCGAGGCTCTCGCCGGCGGCGCCGAGCAAAGTGAGCAGCAGGATGGCGAGCGCGTTGAGAAACAGCAGTCGGTCGCGCCGCATCGGGTCGGCGATTCTCAACTCGGCCATGCCCATGCCGAAGCGCAGGTCCTTGGTGTCGCGAAAGCTCGGTTCGATCGTCCAGCGCTTGGCGTAGAGGCCGATGATCGCCGTGGCCGACTTGGCGCCGTCGCTGGCGGCCAGATGCCAAGCCTCCTTCATGCCCTTGGCGTGCACGCAGACGCAGGCGCCGACCTCGAAGCCTTCCCTGGTCAACTTCGCCCCGGTAAGCTTTCGCGCCCGGCCCCCGGCGCCGACCCATTGAGCCGCCTTGCGAGTTTCGCCGTCGGCGGCGGCCACGAACGTGTCGCCGCGAAACCGGATCACGTAGTCGAAGCCGAGTTCGCGCAAGAATTCCATCAACCGCACGTCGGCGAAGCCGCGATCGGCGAGGATCGTTACGCGCACGCCCTCGGGCAGCGCTTCCTTCAGTCGGGCCAGGCAAAGGTCCTCGAACTCGTTGCGCCGACCGGTGAGTTCGGCTTTGTAGACGACTCAACGACCCTCTCGAGTTGCAGGTTGATGGCCGAGGGATTCAGGACGGCGAAGCCGCCGTTGGCGCCGGATTCGACTGGGTCTCTCGCCCGGCGCCGGTCGTATGCAGGGATGGCGGCAGGCCGCCGGCGTCGACCGGGTAGCCGGCCGCCGCCCTGGCGCGGGCCTTGGCCTCGAAATACGCGCGCGACCAGCGCATCCGCGGTCCATCCTGCGGTTGGCCGACCGTGGCGGCGATGGATTCGAGACTGATCGGGCGCCCCGCGTCGCCCCAGTCGCCCTCCGTCACCTCGTTGATGACGGTCAGGATGCTGGCGGCTGGATCGGACGCGCCCGTCGCTTGCGCGATGGCCTCAGCGACCCAGGCATGGACCTCGTTCTTGTGGGCCGCGTTCATGTATCCCTCCGGGATCCAGACATTGACCAGGAACTTGTCGCGGGCGGTCACATATTGGTCGTCGGCCCGCCCGCCGATCCACCAGTCGTCGGCGGCGAAGGCGGTGAAGAAGACCCAGGCGAAGGCGCGGCCGCCGCGCGTGTCGGCGCCGCCCTCCATCTTGATCAACACGTCCGTGAGGCGCCGCGCAAGGTCGGCTTTGGTCGCCTTGTCGAGGGCGCCGGCGGCGTAGCAAACATCCATCAGCGGCATGGTCAGAGTCCCTTTCGGTCGGGCGCGCATGGCGCCGCGTTGGCGCCGCGGCGCCGGCGGATGGGTCCAAGATCAAAGTCGTTCAGTGGTGGACGTCCTCGCCGTGCGCCGCTTCCCACTGCCTGGCGCGCGCGTCATCGATCAGGATTGTTTCGACGAAGAACAGGTCCGAGCTGTCGGCGACTTCGATCTCCACCTTTCCGGCGCCGCTGACGCCGAGGCTGTCGCGCCGCGCGAGCGCGACGCCGTCGACGGTCGCCGCGCCCTCGGCCACGAAGACATAGACGCCGTAGCCTTCCGCGCGCGGCTTGTAGACATGAGTTCCCGTCCGGTCGGTGACGAGGCGCGAGACGCGCAGGTCCTGCGCCACCGGCAGCGCGCCGTCGCCGTCGCCGACAGGCCGGCCGGCGGCGGCGGCGCCGCGGCGCTGTGCTGGTGGTTGACGTAATCGTCGGCGAAGAGGGCCGCGAAGGCGCCAATATCGTGGGCGTTCAGCGCATCGGCGAATGTCTGCGCCATCGAGGCGCCGGCGGCGTCGGCTGGTCGGGGCAGCGAAGGCGCGGCGGCGATCGCCACGCCGGTGAGGAACGTTCTGCGTCGCATGATTGCGCCTCTGCTATGATTGATCCTGAATTGGGCCTTGCAAAAAGCGTCCCTTCCGGCAGACTTCCGCAAGGCTGAAGCGGCCGCAAGCGCTTTTCGCCACCGTCCGCCGTCAGATGAAGGCGGGGCGTACATTTCCTGATCAGATAGGGCGGCCGGCATTGCGCGGCCGAAAGGAGAGCCAGGACCATGACGTTCCAGGCATTCAATCAGACAAACAACTACTTTGACGCCGCCAACCTCTCGCAGACTCGATTTCTCCAGGGCGTCGCGGCCTACTACAAGTCCAAGCCCAACGTGGCGATCTTTCAGGCCTGTCAGCGCGCAATGGGAGGCCCAACGATCCAACAGGGCATTACCACTATCTACGCGACAATTCCGGCTAATCTTGTGGGTCAGCCGAAGCTCAACCACGTTTATCAGGCGGTGGACAACCACTGGACCAACACCATGGCGGTCCGCGGCCAGCAGCAACTGACGAACGAGCAGGCGACGCGCCAAGCCTATTGGACGACCGGGCAAGGCGCCAACACCGTGCCGACACTCGACCAATACGCGAAGCACGGCGTCGGGCAGACCCATCTTGCGAGCTTGCTGATCACGCCGACGCAGGTCTCGGGCTATGTGGCGCTGCTGACCGCCGTCATCGGGCCCTACCTCGCCGAAACGCCGTTTTGCCAATTCAACCAGAACCACAAGCACGCGGTCGACACGAAAAACGCCAATGCGGCCCTGGCCAACCAGATCGCGTTGGGGAACCTCACCGACGACGACGGGTCCTACAAGGCGAACGACTTCGAAATGGACCACCCTCGAGGGGCTGGCCAATTATTGGATCAAGGAGATCCCGAACGTGGCCGGCCGGCTCGCCGATTACAACGCGATCAACACCTATGGCGGCGGCAGCGGCGCGGTGTCGCTGTTCCGCCTGGTCAGCGAGGGCGAGAAGGACTTCGTGACAAAGAAGCACGCGGGGACGCCGACCATCGCTCAGGGGCCGTCTTCCTACGAGCGGCACAAATGGTTTTTCGGGAGTACTGGAGCGCCCGGCGTCGGGCACGCCCATAAGCTGGAGATCAAGCTGAAAGGTACGAACGCGTACACCTTCCTGAAATCGCTCGCGCAGGAAGTGAACGACGAATTGAAGAGCACCTCGCCCCTGGCGGTCATCAAGAAATCCAACGAGACCGATTGCATCGGCATCCACGAAGAGTTGCTTGCGGTTTTCTGCTCGAAAATGGTCAGCCAGATCAAGGAGGTTTGACCGCCAGCGGCGCGCCTGCGAGCGGCTTTCCGGCCGCCCCGCAGGGGCTTCGACGGCCTGTTATGGCTTCGGCATTTTCGCGTAGACCGTTGACAACGATTGCTGCGCCGCGCGTCGTGGAATCGACGACCGAGGGGACGGCGTGATCCTCTGCGGGGGAGCGACTCCAGGATCGTCGCATCCGACCGTCTCTCGCGCGCCGGGCGCCGACCGGCGAAGCGCGATCTTTATACACACTATTTGTGTGTATAACCGCGGCCTCGCGTTCGCGCAGGCCGTCAACGTCGCCGTCGCTAAGACGGGTCGCAAGCCCCTGATATTTCTGGAGCCGGTCGATAAACGGCGCTAAACGGCCGCCTGGAGCGCCGCCGCCTCACTCCTCCGCGAAATCCTCGATCCGGAACTCGCGCGGCGACCGCTCGCCCTTTTCGGCGAGCTCCGTCTCGCGGCCGCGCAGCTCGACCCGCCGGATCTTTCCCGACGCGGTCTTCGGCAATTCGCCGAACTCGATCCGCCGCACCCGCTTATAGGGCGACAGGCGCTCACGCACGTGGGCGAAGATCGAGCCCGCCGTCTCGGCGGTCGGGGCGTAGCCGGCCGCGAGCACGACATAGGCCTTGGCCGCGGTGAAGCGCAGCGGATCGGGCGCCGGCACCACCGCCGCCTCCGCCACCGCCTCGTGCTCGATCAGCGCGCTCTCGAGCTCGAACGGGCTCAGCCTGAAGTCGCTCGACTTGAACACGTCGTCGGCGCGGCCGATGTAGGTGATAAAGTCCTCGGCGTCGCGCGAGGCGACGTCGCCGGTGCGGTAGTATTCGCCTTCGACCGGCGTGATCGCGCCCGTCTCGTCGGCGTAGCCGCGCATCAGGCCGACCGGGCGCGGCCGCAAGGGGATGGCGATCTCGCCCTGGTCGCTCTCGAGCCCCTCGACGTCGAGAAGCGCGATGCGATAGCCCGGCAGGACGCGGCCCATCGAGCCCGGTTTGATCTTCTGCCCCGGGGAATTGGCGATCATCATCGTCGTCTCGGTCTGGCCGTAGGAGTTGCGCACCGTCAGGCCCCAGGCGCGGCGGACCTGATCGATCACCTCGGGGTTCAGCGGCTCGCCGGCCGATGCGACCTCCCGCAAGCCGACCTTCCAGGCCTTGAGATCCTCCTGGATCAGCATGCGCCAGACGGTCGGGGGCGCGCAGAAGGTGCTGACGCCGTGGGCGACGAGCGCGTCGAGCGCGGCGCGCGGCTCGAATTTCTTGGCGAGCGCGACGATGGTCGCGCCTGCGTTCCAGGGCGCAAACACGCTCGACCAGGCGTGCTTCGCCCAGCCGGGCGAGGAGATGTTGAGATGGACGTCGCCGGGCTTGAGACCCAGGCCGTACATGGTCGAGAGATGGCCGATCGGATAGCTCGCGTGGGTGTGGACGACGAGCTTTGCCCGCGCCGTCGTGCCCGAGGTGAAGTAGAGCAGCATCGGGTCGTCGGCGCGGGTCGGCCCGTCGGGCAGGAAGCGCGCGTTCGGATTGAGGAGCGAAGCGAACGGCCGCCAGCCCTCCGGCGCCGCGCCGACCGCGATGCGCTGAACCTCAGCTCCGGCTTCCGCGAACTTTTCGGCGTCGGCGCCGTGCGCCACCAGGTAGTTCGCCCCGCCGCGCTCGAGCCGGTCGGCGATATCGGCGGGCCCGAGCTGCGGCATCGCCGGGATCAGGACGAGTCCGAGCTTCATCGCCGCCAGCATCGTCACCCACAGCTCCGGCGTCGTCCCGAGCATCATCAGGAGCCGGTCGCCGCGCTTGGCCCCGATGCCGCGCAGGCCGTTGGCGAGCCGCGAGGATTCCCGGGCGAGCTCGCCGAAGCTGCGGACTTCGACGGTGTCGCCGATCACCTTCAGCGCGGTCTTGTCGACCATGTCGTCCGCCGCGAGCTCGGCGTCGAACCAGTCGAGCGCCCAGTTGAACCGCTCCGGCCGCGGCCAGACGACCTGGGTCCTGGCGGCCATGTAGCGGTCGTCGAGCGAGATGAGGAGATCGCGCGTCTCGCGAAAGCTCGGCGGTTCGGTGCGGGGAGGCAGGGGCTCGGAGAGACTGGCCATGACGGACTCGCGGGCGAAGGGGAGACCCCGCCTTTTAGTCCGGCGCGCGCTTGCTGTCAGCGTCGCTTCTTGCGCGCGTAGGGATTCTCGCCGCCCGAGCGCATCGAGAGCCGGATCGGCACGCCGACTAGGCCGAACGTCTGGCGCAGGCCGTTGACGAGGTAGCGCTTGTAGCTCTCCGGGATGTGCTCGACCGAATTGCCGAACAGCACGAAAAACGGCGGGCGCGCCTTCGGCTGGGTCATGTAGCGGATCTTGATCCGCCGTCCCGACACGGCAGGGGGCGGCGTTCCGTCGACGACGGGCGCGAGCCAGCGGTTGAGACGCCCGGTCGAGATGCGCAGATTCCAGATTGCGTGGGTCGCGACCACCTCCTCGAGCAGCTTGTCGACATGCGCCCCGGTCAGCCCCGAGACGGGTACGACGCGCGTCCCGCGCAACTGCGGCAGGAGCCGGTCGGCCTCCTCGCGCAATTCCCGCGCCCTGTCCGACTTGTTGTCGATCAGGTCCCACTTGTTGAGGCCGATGACCAGCGCCCTGCCCTCCGTCTCGACGAGATCGGCGAGCGTGAGGTCCTGCTTCTCGAACGGGATCGTCGCGTCGAGCAGCAGCACCACGACCTCGGCGAAGCGCACCGCGCGCAGCGCGTCGGCGACCGCGAGCTTCTCGACCTTCTCGATCACCCGGGAGCGGCGCCTGAGGCCCGCCGTGTCGAACAGCTTGAGCTTCCGCCCGCGCCACTCCGTCTCGATCGAAATCGAGTCGCGGGTGATGCCGGGCTCGGGCCCGGTCAACAGTCGGTCCTCGCCGAGGATGCGGTTGAGCAGCGTCGACTTGCCGGCGTTGGGACGGCCGAGCACGGCGATGCGCAGCGGTTTCGTCGCGTCGACTTCGCTGCCGTCCTCCTCCTCGCCGAGAACCAGCGCTGCACCCTCGTCCTCCTCGTCCGGATCGAGGCGGGCCGCGGGCGGCAGCGCTTCGGCGAGCGCGTCGTAGAGCTCGCCCATTCCCACGCCGTGCTCGGCGGAGAAGACGATCGGGTCGCCGAGGCCGAGGCCGAAGGCGTCGTAGGCGCCATCGCGCCCCGCCCCGCTCTCGGCCTTGTTGGCGATGACGATGATGGGCTTGCCGGCGCGGCGCACCGCGGCGGCGAAATGCCGGTCGGTCCCGGTGATCCCAGTGCGGGCGTCGATGACGAACAGGATCGCGTCGCAGTCGCCGAGCGCGGTCTCGGTCTGCGCCCGCATCCGCCCCGCCAGGGTCTCGGGATCGCCCTCCTCGAGCCCGGCTGTGTCGACCACGGTGAAGGCGAGGTCGTAGAGGCGCCCTTCCCCCTCCCGCCGGTCGCGCGTCACGCCGGGCTGATCGTCGACCAGCGCGAGCTTCTTTCCGACCAGCCGGTTGAACAAGGTCGACTTACCGACGTTCGGCCGGCCGATGATCGCGACCTTGCTCATCGAATGAGGGTCACTTCCCCGGGCGGTTCGAGGCGACGAGGCCGAGCCAGCGCTCGGCGAGCCCGCGCTCGGTCGGCGACACGTCCGGGTCCCCGAGCACGTCGTCGAACTCCTTGCCGGCGTCGTCGTAGTCGCCGCGGCTGATCGCCAGCGCGCCGAGCGTCAGCCTCGCGAGGCGGTGGTAGGGGCCGTCAGCCCCGGCGAGCGTCGTCAGGTCCGCCGTCCCCGCGGCCGACTGGCCCGGGACGGTGAGCTCGACGAAGGCCGCGCGCAGCTTGGCGGCGTCGCGGAACAGCGGATCGACCGAGGCGTTGCCGGCGATCGCCTGAAAGGCCGCGATCGATCCGGTCGGATCGGTCGACGCCTTGGCCCCGGCTTCGGTCATCTCCGCCAGGACGCGATAGCCGCCGGGCGCCTCGGCTGCGATCCTGGCGAGGGCGCCAAAGGCCTCTTTCGGCTTGCCCGCGTCGAAGGCCGCGATCGCCGCCTGAAACTGATCGCCCGCCGCCTCGGCGGCCTTCTCCTGCTCGTACTGCCAGTAGCGAATGCCGGCCGCCGCGAGCACGATCAACACCGCCCCTGCGATGATGAGGTTCTGGTATTTCTTCCAGAACTCCGCCGCCTTGTCGCGCCGGACCTCCTCGTCGACTTCCTGAAATATGTCCGTCATTTCGTGCTCGATCGCCCGCCGGGCGGCCGCTCGCCAGCGCCCCGGCCAAATCCGGGCCGCCCTAACACACGCGGGGCGGGAAAGCGAGCGGCCGCAAGCCCTCATCCGGCCGCTTGCGCGGCCACCTTCCCCCCGAGGGGGAAGGGGACGCCCCTCTCCCACCGGGAGAGGGAGGCCGCGGAGCGGCAGGGTGAGGGTTTGCAGCGCGAACTCATTTTATTACCGTCTGCTCTTCGAGCTACTCTTCCAGCTTCCCCACGTGCTTTTGCGCGTAGAGCGGCTCGCCGAGCTGGCCGATCAGGGTGAGCTGCGCCTCGAGGAAGTCGATGTGCTTTTCCTCGTCGGAGGTCAGCTCTTCGAACAGGATCCGGGTGACCCGGTCGTTGACGCCGTCGCAATATTTCGCTGCGTCGAGATAGAGCGCACGGGCGCTCATTTCGGCCGCGAGGTCGCAGTCGATGATCTCCTTGACGCTTTTGCCGATGCGCAACGCGTCGAGCGACTGCATGTTCGGCTGGCCGTCGAGGAACAGGATGCGCGCCACGATCTTGTCGGCGTGGTGCATCTCCTCGATCGACTCTTCGCGCCAGGTCTTGGCGAAATCCTTGTAGCCCCAGTTGTCGAGGATTCGGTAATGCAGCCAGTACTGGTTGACCGCGGCCAGCTCGTGCTTGAGCGCTGAATTCAGATATTCGATGACCCGTTGATCGCCCAGCATGGCTGATTGTCCTCGTCTTTTTGGGCGCCGGGCGTCCACGCCGGGCCGCCGCCCGGGCGCGAGATCGGAACTTTGCGCCAGCGACTTGCCGATCCCGTCCGTTGAGCAATCCTGTCGCGTCTCCAGCGCGTTCGCAAGAGCCTGTCCGCATTTGGCGCGCTTCCCGATTGCGCCGCGAAGCGTTTGGGCGCGGGTCGCCCGGACGCTGTCATTTCCGCGCGTCACGACCGGAAATCGTGCGGAGTATTGATCTGGATCATATTCCATTCCCGATCGAGCGCAGAAGTTTAACCTGGGAACGAGTGCACCTGGCTCGGAGGGAAAGGGTCATGACAACTTCATCGGCTTCGGGAAGCGGCGTTTCGCGCCGAACGATTTTGCTTTGCGGCCTTGCAGGGGGCGCGAGCGCGCTCGCGACGGGGGCGTCGGCACTGCAGATGTCGCCCGTCAAAGTGTCGAAGGAACTCGGTCCATTATCAGGTTGTTGGCGCGGTGGGCCGAGAATGTGGACAGTGCAAGCTGTTCGTCAAACCGTACTCCTGCATCGCGGTCGTCGGTGAGATTCACTCCGGCTGCACTTGCAGGATCTGGCTGCCGAAGACGGTGTGAGCGAGACCACCGCGACGTCGGATCCGATGGTCAGCGCGACCGCACGAACCATCGTTTGATCGCGTCGTTCAAGAGGATTGAGGTTGATCAAAGCGCCGCGGCGTTCGTCGCGGGCGCGGGGGTGCATGTGACGCAACGGGTCAACGCCGGCAATCGTGACTCGCGCCCAACGCGTCACTGCGACCGCAGGTCGCACGCGTGGCCTCGATCGGCAAATCCGTCTGAAAATCAGGGGCGAACTCCGCTCCGCGAGGGCGCCTGCAATCGGGAACATTACCAATCCGTATAGTTGGGGCCGCTTTTTCGCCGCTCCGATCGCCCCATACGCGACGCGTCCGGCGCGTTCCGGCGACGGACGCCGCAAACTCGGTTGACGCACGTTGCGCTGTTTGGCCGCGGCTTGAGACCGTTGATCGAATTCGGCTATTGATGGCAGCCTGAAGTCGAACGAGCCCGCTTCCCGGACTCCTGAGAGTTCCGGCAAGTTCTTATGGAGGAAATGGTCCATGAGTGAATATGGAAAAAAGGTCAGCCGCCGCACGCTTCTCATTGGCGCTGCAGGCGCGCTGCCGCTGATCGCGCTCGGCGCAACGGCGGCCAAAGCGGCCAAGATGGCGCAGACCGCGGTGCGCTATCAGCAGACGCCGAAGGACGGCAAGCAGTGCAGCGGCTGCAACCTGTTCGTCGCGCCGAACTCCTGCAAGACCGTCGACGGGACGATTTCCCCGTCCGGCTGGTGCGCGCTCTGGGTCAAGAAAGCCGGCTGACCTTCCCCGTCAGGGGGCCAGATTGTGAATGAAAAATAACTGGACCCCCAAAATTTTATATGCGACGCCTGCCTAAAAAAGGCAACTCAATGGCGCGACTCTGCCGTTTTTGCGGCGGGTTGGGACGTGAGCAAGCGAAGCATATCGAAGGAGCGCGTGATGGCGGTGACAGCGAGCCCAGCAGGGGCGAGAGGTTTGCATTCCTCGAGGTTCGTCGCCTTCGCCTCCGCGCTTTACGGGTTCGTCATTGCGGCGGGTCTGCTCGCTGTTAGCAGCGGCCCCGCTGAAGCCCTGCCGAGCTACGCCCGCCAGACCGGCCAGCCCTGCGCGGCCTGTCACACCATCATCCCGGAGCTGACGCCGTTCGGGCGTCGCTTCAAGATCGGCGGTTACACGCTGCAGGGCGGCGACTGGAAAGGGCCGCCGCTCGCGGCCATGTATATCACCGGCTTCACCCACACGAATGCGGCGCAGGACGCCCCGCCCGCCCCCGGCCTGCACACCAACGACAATCTCGTGTCCCAGCAGGTCTCCGGCTACGTGGCCGGCAAGCTGATCGGCAACCTCGGCTCGTTCATCCAGGTGACCGGCGATCCGGTGAACGGGACTGCGTTTCTCGATGCGTCCGATGTCCGCTACGCCGACACGCTGAAGCTGTTCGGCCAGGACACGATCTGGGGCATCGACGCCAACAACACCCCGACGGTCGAGGACCCTTGGAACACGACGCCCGCTTGGGGGTGGCCGCAGTTCTCCTCGACGATCGCGCCAGCTTTCGGGCCTCCGCTCACGCATGTGGAAAACGGCTACGGCCAGATCGTCGGCGGCGCCGGTCTCTATGGCTTCTGGAACGACATGCTCTATGCGGACGTGACGGCGTACAAAGGCCTTCCCGTGCCGGTGTTGCAGGCGTTCAACACCGGCAACAGTACGACCGACGCGCTGAGCAACGTCGCCCCGTACTGGCGCCTGGCGCTCGAGCCGCATTGGGGCGATCACTATCTGATGGTCGGCACGTTCGGCATGTACGGCCAAATCACCCCGGGCCGCCAATACGGCTTCGGCACCGACAACTATCTCGACGTCGGCTTCGATAGCCAGTACCAATATGACGGCGACCAGTACAGCGTGACGGTCAAGCTCACCGACATCATGGAATGGCAGAAACTGAACGCCACCTACGGGCTCGGCGGAGCGTCGAACCTCAGCAACACGCTCAACAGCTTCAAGGCCAACGCCAGCTTTGTCTGGGATCACACCTACAGCCTCGGCTTCGGCTACTTCAACGTCGCCGGCTCCGGCGACTGCAACCTTTATGGGTCCGGCAATAACGTCAATTGCACGCCCGTCAGCATCGGCTCCTTCAACAGCAGCTATATCAGCAGTCCGAACGGCAGTGGCCTGATCGTCGATCTTTCGTATGTCCCGTTCGCGCACGGCGCGCCTGGGCCCGGCGACTACAAGACCTGGAACGCCCGCATCGGCCTCCAGTTCACGACGTACCTCCATATCTACGGCGGCACGGACAATTTCGACGGCTCGTTCCTCGGGGGCACGCACAACGCGTCCGGCAACAATACCGTATTCGCCTATGCCTTGGTGGCGTTCTGAGCGGACAAGCGCGACCCGCTTCGGCGCGGACCGACAGCATTACGGCGCGCCGCAACATCGGCGCGCTTCGGGCGAAAGCAAAACGTCCAGGGAGAAATCATGACCGCGGCGACGAGCAAACGAGGCGTCTCATTCACGGCGAGGCCGGTCGGACGCTTGGGCTTTATGGCGCTGGCCTGCGCTGGCGTCGCCCTAACCAGCGCGCCGGCCTTCGCGTTGAAAATCCCGATTCAGGCGTTTTTGTCGGGGGGCGGCGAGGTGCCTTCGAACAACAGTCCCGCGCATGGCGTCATGGAGGGAACGTTCGATACGGACACCAATATCCTCCAGTGGACGGTGACCTATTCTGGACTCGCGACCGCCCCGATCGGGGCCCACTTCCACGGCCCGGTGTCGTATCTCGGCCTCACCCCCGAAGAGAACGCGCCGATCCAGGTCGCGACTCCCGGCAATCTTGCGAGTCCGTTCCACGGCGAGGCCAAGATCGACGACGCCCAGGCCCATGATCTCAAGGACGGCCGCTGGTACTTCAATCTGCACTCGAAGCAATATCCGGGCGGCGAAATCCGAGGGCCCGTCATTCGCCGTTAAAGGCCGGCGGGCTTGTCGCCTGCGCGCAGGCGACCTCGACGCCGGACGCTATCGGAGGAAACCCTCGAACGTGAAGACTTGGTTCCACTCGGCGGAAATCTCGCGGCGCGGCCTTTTGAGCGCCGCCGCCTGCGCGACGGTCGGCGTCGCGGTCGGCGGAAACGCCGGTCGCGCGCTCGCGAAACGCAAGCGGTCAAAGGAGGATGTCGAATACCAGGATTTTCCGCACGGCGTCGAACGCTGCGAGATCTGCGCGCCCTTCCTTCCGCCTGACCAATGCCAGACGGTCGTTGGTCCCGTCAGCCGCCAAGGCTGGTGCAAGATCTATGAAGGCGTGAGCTAAGCGAGTGAGCGGCCGAAGCGGCGCGGAAGACGCCGCCTTATGAGAGGAAGCGCCGAAGCCCATGCCGCGCGATGAGGCAGGCGACAGAACAAGGCGGTCGCGAAGGCCGCCAGGCCAGCGCCTCGCATGGGCGTTCGCCCTCGCCGGATGTGTGTGCGGTGTTGCGGCGGCCGACGATTTCGCCCCGACCCTGTCGCCCGACCGCATCGAGGACGCGCCTTCGACCCGGCTCGACCCCTACCCGACCTTCGACAATTTCGCCTGGCGCGCCTTCCTGTCGCTCAACTGGCCGGCGCGCTCCGGCGCCGACGGACGCGGCGAACCCGACCGCGCCAGGACGCTTGGCGACCCAGGCCCTCGCGTCTGGGAAACGTTCAAGTCGAGCTACGAGCTTTTCCAGATCGGGCCGGACGGACGCCCGATCGCCCCGTCGGCCTACGCGAGCTTTGCCGGCCGCAACCCGTGCGGCGACGGATTCGACAACAGGACGAAGACGCTGGCGTCCTTCGTTCCCTACGCCGAGTTCAATCAGCCCGGATTTGCGGTTGGCGAGTTCCTCAATCCGCTGGTTGCACAGAATCACACCTATACGCGCTACGAGATCCGGCTCAATCAGCCCGAGTACGACGCCATCGCGACGAGCGGCTGGGCCGAAGGCCGGAACCTGCCCGACGCCGGCCACCCCGCGGACCTGCCGATCGGCTCGATCGCGGTCAAGGCGTCGTGGCGTATTTTGACCGACGCCGACACTGCCGCGGTGCGCGCGCGATACTACATTGTCCGGGACGCCAATGTCGTCGACGTCGCAAAAAGCCTCGCCGCGAGCAAGATCGTTTGTTCGAAGAGCGACATCGCCCTGGTCGGCATGCACCTCATGGTCAAGACGCGCTACCGGCCGCAATGGCTGTGGAGCACGTTCGAGCATGTCGACAACGTGCCGCCTGCAGGCAAGGGGGAGGCGCGCGAGCCCGACGCGAAGGACGCCGGCGCCCCCTATTCCTTTTTCGACGAAGCGCGCCCCGATCGGCGGCTGCCGCCGCTCGGTTCGCCCGCAACCGAACCGATCAGCATCGCCAATCCTCCCAAGCTCGACCCCGAGCCGATGCAAGTGACCCGGAGGCATCCCGTCCATGCCTCGACGATGGAGATGAACCGGGCCTATTGGGCGTTGCCGGGCGTCAGGGGCACGGTCTGGGAGCATTACATGCTCGTCGCCAGCCAGTGGCCGACCGTTCCGGTGCCGGCCGGCCCCGGCAACGACGGCCGGTTCTTCCCCGGCCTCGCGGTCGATCCCGACACGCCGCGCGAAAACTACCAGTCCGCCGACGCGGCGGCGGAGGACAAGGAAAACCTCGTCAATACGACGATGGAAACCTATTTGCAGGACGCGCCGTCCAGCTGCATGAGCTGCCATGCGAAGGTCGCCAACGCCCACGGACGCGACTTTGCCGGCATCCTCGCCGGCTTGCATGAGCCCGGCGCTGGGCGTGCAGCGCCGTCGCGCTGAGTGCTGGTTATCCGCGCGCGCCAAAACAAGACGTCAGCAAGACGTCACGAAGCCGTCTTACGCGAGAGCCTCGCCCATTCACGAGAGATCAGTCATGCCGCACAAGGAGCATCATTTCGTCCACCGGGCCAGCTGGCTGCGGGCGGCGGTGCTCGGCGCCAATGACGGGCTCATCTCGACGGCGAGCCTGATCGTCGGCGTCGCCGCGGCGTCCGCAGGCCGGGGCGAGATCCTGACGGCGGCGTTCGCCGGATGGGCGGCGGGCGCGATGTCGATGGCGGCGGGCGAGTTCGTCTCGGTCAGCTCGCAGGCCGACCTCGAGGCCGCCGACCTCGTGCGCGAGCAGCGCGCGCTGAAGGACGACCCGCACGAAGAGCTGGACGAACTGACGGGCATCTATGAGGAGCGAGGCCTCAACTCGGCGCTGGCGCGAAAGGTCGCCGAACAGTTGACCGCCAAAGACCCGCTCGCCGCCCATGCCCGCGACGAGCTCGGCCTGACCGACGAGGCCGCCGCGAACCCCGCCCTCGCCGCCTTCGCCTCGGCCGCGGCGTTCTCCGTCGGCGCCGCCCTGCCGACGCTGGCGGCCATCCTCTCGCCGGCCGGGACCACGATTGCGGCCGTGTCGGTCGCGGCGCTGATCTTTCTCGTCGCGCTCGGCGCGCTCGGCGCCTGGCTCGGCGGCGCCGGCGTCGTCCGGCCGGCGCTGCGCGTCGGGTTTTGGGGCGCGATGGCGATGGCGGTCACCGCAGGGATCGGCGCGCTGGTCGGCAGGGTGGTCTAAGAGGGCTCTCGTGAAGCCAAGAGCCTACAGCGGGCGCACCCGTCCGGGAACGCCAATCGGGCATTCGAGCGCGGCCCTGTCCCATCCTCCCGTCTCGGCGGCGGCTGCATAGGTTGTCGACAGGAAGTCGAGCAAAAGAGCGTCCGGATCGAATGCGGCCGCGACCGTGGCGTAAGGGAGGATGAATTCCCCGAGCGTCGTGTCGAAATAGGCTCCGGGCGTCACAGTCCGTTCGCGAAAGGCCGCCGGTTCGGGGTAGGCGTACGAATAAAAGACCGCGCGCGGGAACGCGTCCGCGCCCGGCCAAAACCCGGCGCTGCTGACCTCGTGCGAATAGGCTTCGCGCGCCACCTCGTCGGGGAGCCCAGGCACGCCGCCGGGATGACGGGGGGCGGGCCGACCGGAAAAACGAGTTACCGCCAAGTCGAAGCTGCCCCAGAAGAAATGGACCGGGCTGACCTTTCCGAGGAAGCCGCTGCGAAAGAGCCTGAAGATGCGATCCGCCTTCAGGAGCGCCCTCCAAAAGCGATGTGCGGCGGCCGCGTCATAGGCGGAATGAACCCGATCCTCTGAAAAGCGGATGCAGTTCGGGATCTCGTTCGGCATCTCGTTGATGGCCAAGCTGACCCCCATGCCCCGCACGAGATCGAAAGTTTCACTGTAAAAATCGGCGACCGATTGCGGCCTGAGCGAAAGAGCGCCTACATCGCCTGTGCTCGTTCGAATGATGAGGCGATGGCTGCAAAAGTCGAACTCGATCTCGAGGATTTCGCTGCCGAACGGGATCGGGGAGGTCCCTAGTCCCCGGGCGGTCACATAGAGCGGAACGTGCCAGCTGTGGTTGACCCAGGGCGTCAAGGTCAACCGGATCTTGCCCACAATCTGGGTCCAAAGATGCAAGGTTGCGGCCGTATCCCGCCAGGCCGCATAGGTCAGATCGGGCCATGTCGCGCGAGAACCGTCCATGGAAATCCTCCGCGATGATTAAATCTCGGAAACAAACCAGCCGCCCGTGCTCGTTCTGAACAATTAGCTCAGGAGACAGTCCCTACCAAGGGATTTGGCCGGCCGAGCCATTCGCGATCGCAACGGCGATTTGATAGTCTGCGTGCGTGCGACGAACGGCCCGGTCGGCAGGAGGGCCGGTCGGCCCTCAACGTCACGGACGGGGTCGCCGAGGCCATAGCTTGTCCGACGCTCGTCTGCGACGCTGAGGGCGACCTGTTCTTCAAGGGCCAGCCTCAGGAGCTTTACGACCATCTGACATGTCCGAAGACGATGATCGTTTTTACCTCCGCCTGGGGGGCCGGCGCCCATTGTCAGGTCGGCGCGAGTCGCTTGGCTTTCGCTCCCATTTACGACTGGGTCGACGAAACCCTAGCCGGATGATTCGTCCTGCGACAGGAGTCGGATCGTCGCACCATTGCTTCGTGTCCGGTTCTCCGGCGCGATGGCGATGGCTGGCGCCGCGGGCGTCGGCGCCCGGGTCGGGAGGGGCGTCTAGCGTTCAACGCCCGCGGCCGTGACGCGGTAACAATTCCTTGCCTTGCGCGGATTTCTATGTTCTTCTTTTGTTCATGCGCCCCCGCCAAGGAGATCGCCCCCCTTGTCCATCTGCCTCGACGTCGCTTCGCCAAGCGCCCCCTCCCTTCCATCGACGGACACGCACGCCGCGCAGCTCGACAGAACAGGCTGTTACGGCGCAGATCTCATGCGTCAAGCGAGGTATTCGTCGCAACATCTTGATGGGATTGATTTCGACAGCATCTCGCTCCCACTCGCCGCGATTCGGCGGGGAGAGGGTTTGCCCCCGCACTTGATCCGGGGGGGAGGGGCTTAGGCGACCGGCCGCGAGCGCCCGCCTGAAGACTCGCAAATGGCGCCGCATCTCCTTGAAAACACTCGAAACCGAGTTGGAAATGGCAGGCCCCACGCCGAGCTTGACCCGGGGATGAGGTTCTTGTCATGGCGGCCCGGCTTGGCTGTGACGCTCGCCCGGAAAATCCGGCGCAAACCCTTGAAATGGTTGATTCCGCGCCCGGGGTCTCGGCCCCTGTCACCGCGATCGGCTCAAGCGCGGCCGGCGCGGTCGACGACCGCGTCTACAAGCCCCTCGGCGCTGGCGACCGCCCGGAAAATCCGCCGCAAGACCCTGAAAAGATTGATTCCGCGCCCGGGATCTCGACCCTTGTCTACAAGCCGGCCCAGTCGAGCGTAAAATTCGTCAACGTCCGCCTGACGCGCAACGGCATGGCGGCCTCTTGAAGGCGCTGCTTCACCTCGCCCGGCTGACGACGGTCGCCTCGAGGATGACGTATCGGCCGCCGTCGATGGTGAAGTCGATGGCGTCGCCGGGTCGCAGGCTCCGGCTGAGTTGCGGGCTGGCGACCCGGAACATCATCTCCATCGCCGGCATGCAGCCCTTGATCGCGCCGTGGTCGAGGGTCAGCGCGCCGGTCCCGGGCTGGATCGCCCTGACCACGCCGTGGCCGAAAAAGATCCCCTGGCTCCCCGTCTCTTCTTCGACAATATCGGCATCCGACGCGAGGAACAGCGCCGCCAGCGCCCACGCCGGATTGAGAACGAGCGCCACCATCCGTCTCCCTACGTCTGCGCTCTCGGTTGCGGCAGGATTTCGTTCAGCCCCTCCTTCGGCCGGCAAAGCCGCACGCCTCTTGGCGCGACGACGATCGGGCGCTCGATCAGGATCGGGTTGGCGACCATGGCGTCGAGGATTTCGTCGTCCGTCCGCGTGGGATCGTCGAGTCCGAGCGCCGCATAGGGCGCCTCCTTCCGGCGCAGCAGCGAACGGACCGGAACGGCCATCGCCGCGATCAGCTGCTTCAGCTTCTCCCGGGTGGGCGGCGTCTTCAGGTATTCGATCACGACCGGCTTCTCGCCGCGCTCGCGGATCATCGCCAGAACGTTGCGCGACGTCCCGCATTTCGGGTTGTGGTAGATGGTGACGGTCAAGAGCAAAGGCTCCCCTTCAGGAAACGCCGCGCCCGGCGCCGCGTCGCAAGCGCAGGAGCGAGAATACCGCTCGGCGGCGGCGGGCGCCACCGGCTCCTCGCCAAGGCGCGCCGGCATGTCCGCGTCCTGGGGCCCCTACGAACGTCGACAATTCAGATCCGGCTTTCGACCTTATAAGTCGATTGCGCGCCGTTGAGCCGCGGCGCGCGGCTGTTGATTGAAGCAGCCTTGCAAGGCATGACGCGCGAGCGCACGCTGTTCGTCGCGAACCCAATGAAGAGGCGATTATGAGTGAATGTCAAAAGGGAGTGAGCCGCCGCACGGTTCTCTTCGCCGCCGTTGCCGCGGCGCCGGCGCTTGGGCTGATGACGACGGCCGCTGAGGCCAAGATGGCGCAGACCGCGGTCAAGTATCAGGCCACGCCGAAGGACGGCAAGCAGTGCGACGGCTGCAACTTCTTCGTCGCCCCGAACAGCTGCAAGATGGTCGATGGCGACATCGCGCCCGCCGGCTGGTGCACGCTATGGAACAAGAAGCCCAGCTGACCACCGCCTTAAAGCGGCGGCCGAGCGCCGGCCGCCGCGCTCCCCCAGACCTGATCGTTCGCCGAGCCTTCCGACGGCTGGCGGTCAGTCCCGACGGCGGACTCGCGCGTCCGCCTCGATCTCCACCTTCATCTCCGGCTTCAACAGCGCCGCCACGACCACGATCGTCGCCGCCGGACGGATCTCGCCGAAAACCTCGCCCTGGACCTTCAGGACCGGCTCGCAGAACGACGGGTCGGCGACATGGGTGCGCAGCCGCACGATGTCTGAAAGCTCGGCGCCGGCTTCCCGCAAAACCTCGGCGAAGGTGGCGTAGATGTTGCGCGCCTGCTCGGCCGGGTCGTCCGGCATGGTCATCAGCGCGTAGTCGTAACCCGTCGTGCCAGAGACGTGGATCTCGTCGCCCGTGACGACCGCCCGCGAATAGCCATAAGTTCGCTCGAACGGCGAGCCCGAGGAGATCAGGCGATGCGCGGGCCTCACGCGAATTCCATGATGACGGCGTCGACCGCCAGCGAATTGCCCTCCTTGGCGAGGATCGTCTTGACGGTGGCGTCGCGCTCGGACACGAGCACGTTCTCCATCTTCATCGCCTCGACGATGCAGAGCTGCTCGCCGACCTTCACCTCCTGGCCGACCTTGACCGCGATCGACTTGACGAGGCCGGGCATCGGGCAGAGCAGCGACTTCGAGCCGTCAGCCCCCTTGTTCTCGTGCATCAGCGCGGCGAGCTCCGCCTCGCGACGCGTGTAGACGCGCGCATCGACGCCGACGCCGGCGTGCTCCAGATGGAACCCGTTCGGGATCGGGCGGGTCTTCACCGCGATCGCCGCGTCGTCCACGTTGCCGACCCACAAGAAGTCGACCGGCCTCCAGTCCGACCCGACGTAAGTCCGTCGGCCGTCGGCGAACACGATCGAGAGGCCGCTCGGCTTGGCGTCCACCTCGATCTCGATCCGGCTCTTGCCGAGCGCGACGGTGCGCTTGGTGTCGAAGTTGAGCAGCTCGGGCGCGCGCAACTGTCCCGAGATGCGGCGCTTGCGTGTGTTCAGCACGTGATCCATCTGGGCGGCGACGGCCGCGATCCGCCGCTCGGTTTCGCCCTCGGGATTGAGCGGGCGGAACCCGTCCGGGAATTCCTCGGCGATGAACCCCGTCGACAGCCGCCCCTCGCGCCAGCGCGGGTGCTGCATCAGGGTCGACAGGAACGGAATGTTGTGGCGGATGCCTTCGATGACGAAGGAGTTGAGCGCGGTCGCCTGCGCCTTGATGGCGGCGAGCCGGTCCGCCGCATGGGTGACGAGCTTGGCGATCATCGGATCGTAGTGGATCGAGATCTCGCCGCCCTCGAACACGCCCGTATCGTTGCGCACGGTCACGCCGCCGAACCTCCCCTCCGCCGGTGGGCGATAGCGCACCAGGCGGCCGGTCGACGGCAGGAAGCCGCGCGCCGGATCCTCCGCGTAGACGCGGCTCTCGACCGCCCAGCCGTCGAGCCTGACGTCGTCCTGGGTCATGCGCAGCGGCTCGCCGGCGGCGCTGCGGATCATCTCTTCCACGAGATCGACGCCGGTGATCAGCTCCGTGACCGGATGCTCGACCTGCAGGCGGGTGTTCATCTCGAGGAAGTAGAAGCTGCGGTCCTGGCCGGCGACGAACTCGACCGTGCCGGCGGAATCGTAGCCGACCGCCTTCGCCAGCGCGACCGCCTGCTCGCCCATCTGGCGTCGCGTCGCCTCGTCGATGAGCGGCGAGGGCGCCTCCTCGATCACCTTCTGGTTGCGGCGCTGGATCGAGCACTCGCGCTCGCCGAGATAGATCACATGCCCGTGCTTGTCGCCGAGCACCTGGATCTCGACGTGGCGCGGATTGACGATGAACTTCTCGACGAACACGCGGTCGTCGCCGAACGAACTCTTGGCTTCGGACTTGGCGCGGGCGAAGCCTTCGGAAACCTCCTCGCGGCTCATGGCGACGCGCATGCCCTTGCCGCCGCCGCCGGCCGACGCCTTGATCATCACCGGATAGCCGATCTCGTCGGCGATCTCCGCCGCCCGCTCGGGCGACTCGATCACGCCGATATGGCCCGGCACGGTCGAAACCTTGGCGGCGTTGGCGAACTTTTTCGATTCGATCTTGTCGCCCATCGCCTCGATGGCGCGCGGGTTGGGGCCGATGAACACGATCCCCTTGTCGGCCAGCGCCTGGGCGAAGGCCGCGCGCTCGGAGAGAAAGCCGTAACCGGGGTGGACCGCCTCGGCGCCGGTCTTCAGGCAGGCGTCGACGATTTTGTCGATGACGAGATAGGACTGCGCCGCGGCCGGCGGCCCGATCGCCACCGCCTCGTCCGCCATCTCGACGTGAAGAGCGTCCTTGTCGGCCTCCGAGTAGACCGCAACCGTCTTTATCCCCAATCGGCGCGCCGTCCTGATGACGCGGCAGGCGATTTCGCCGCGATTGGCGATGAGGATTTTCTTGAACATCGGCTCCCCGTGGGACGAAGGCTCGGGCTTCCCGGTTGGGGCCGTTCTATTGGAACCGCGCGGGCGCGTAAACGTTGGCGCCGTCGCGGGGGGATAGCAAAAGGAATGATCGCGGTGCATCGACGGGGCGGCGCGCGCCGGGCGAAGTGCGCATCGCCGGGTCGAAGCCCGGCCACGTCAATCAAACGCCCGGACTCACCCCGCCCGCGCGCGCAACGCCGCCTCGACGCCCGGCCACTGGGCTGCCCGCGCCCGCACCGCCGCAACGAACCATTGCGGGGCTCGATGCGCCTCGGCGAGCACGTTGACCAGGACCGCCAGCGCCTCGATCGACCGGCATTCGTCGGCGCGCGCGATCAGCCACTGCGCGTCCTCGTCGGTGACGACGCCAGTCGGCCGCAACTGCCAGACGACATAGTCGGTGATCAGTTCGACGAACAGCTCCGTCCATTCCGGCGCGTTGCTCATCCGGGCGCGCGCGACGGCGAACAGTTCGTCCGCGGTTTCCGGCGTCACCTCGCCTTCGGCGAACACTTCGCGCCGCAGCCACGCGACGTCCTGGGCGGTCACCTTGCGGCCGAGGATCATCGCGCTGATGATCGTGCGGCTCTTCTCGACGGCTACACTCATGCTGCACTCTCTCTGACGCCCGGCCCGCGCCGGCCATTGCGCGGCCGGCTCCCTTGCTGATGTGTGAAGCGTGACCCGCAAAATTTGCCGAGAAGTGAATCGAACGACTTCCGCGACGGGAGCCTTTCGCTACAGTTAAGGCCAAGCAAAACGGCATGGTTTCGCAGGAGTGAACGCATCGCATACAAACGCGTCTTCCACCCCGGACGTTCCAGCGTCGCCGCAAAAGCGCCCCGCCGCTAAACGGCGCCAGCCGAGAGCCATCCGACAGAAGCGGCTTCTCCGCCTTTCGCGCTTCGTCACGGCGGCGCAGGGGCGCGCGAGCCCCACGCCCAATCGGATTTGACAAAGGAAAACCCGCGCGCGCACGATGGCCAAAAATGAGCGAGGAGCGCCCGAGCATGAGCCCATCCCCGAAGGTCGGACGCCGCCGCTGGACGATCGGGGTTCTCCTGGGTGTCGGCATCCTGATCAACTATTTCGACCGGGTGAACATTTCGGTCGCGGCGCCGCAACTCCAGCAAGAGTTCCACCTGACGCCGACCGACCTCGGCCTGCTGTTCAGCGCCTTCTTCTGGTCCTACGCCATCCTTCAGGTGCCGGTCGGCATGATCCTCGACCGGTTCGGGGTGACGAACGTCAGCCGGATCGGCGCGTTCCTGTGGGGCGTCGCGTCGGCGCTGGTCGCCTTCGCCACCGGATTCGGCACGATTTTCGGCGCGCGCGTCCTGCTCGGCGTCGCCGAGGCCCCCGCCTTCCCGGCCAATTCCAAGGCGACCGGCTACTGGTTCCCGCGCGGCGAGCGCGCCTTGGCGACGGCGATTTTCGACGCCGCGGCCAAATTCTCCAACGTCATCGGCGTACCCTTGGTCGCCTTCGCCGTGGTCGGATTCGGCTGGCGATGGGGCTTCGGCCTGACCGCGATCTCTGAGCTTCGCCTATTTCCTGGCCTATTGGGTCCTCTATCGCGATCCGAGCCAGGATCCGAAGCTCACCGTGGAAGAACGCGCCTATATTCGCGATGGCGGCGCCGCTCCAGAGGGCCCTTCGGGGCCAGTCCCTTCGGCATGCTCGGCTACCTCTTGAAGAACCGCAAAGTCTGGGGCCTGACCATCGGTTTCGCCGCCTACGGCTATTCCTTCTACCTGTTTCTGACCTGGCTGCCCGGCTACCTCGTCACCGAGATGCACATGAGCATCATCAAATCGGCCGGCTACGCCGCGATCCCCTGGCTGTTCGCCTCGATTGCGGATTTGGTAGTCGGCGGCTGGCTGATCGACAGGCTGATCCAGCGCGGCCACGACGAGACGGTGGTGCGCAAGACCGTGCTGGTCAGCGGCATGGTCCTCGGGCTCGCGGTGTTCGGCGCGACCACCACCGACAATGCGGGCTGGGCGATCTTCTGGATTACGATTGCGCTCTCCGGGCTTGCCGCGGCGGCGCCTGTCGGATGGTCGATCCCATCGCTGATCGCGCCGCGCGGCGGCACCGGAAGCATCGGCGGCATCATGAACTTCCTCAATAACCTGATGGGCGCCGTGGCGCCCGCCGTCACCGGCATTCTCGTCGGCGCGACAAACTCCTTCACCTCCGCCTTCTTCGTCGCCGGACTCGTGCTGTTGATCGGGATCTTCTCCTATATCGTGGTCCTCGGGCGGATCGAGCCGATCCCGGAGCCGCCCGCCGAGGCTCGGGCGCACGCGCAGACAGCCTGAGGAGGCGCCCGTTGAGCGAACCCGAGGGACAAGCGAGCAAGCCGCTACGGCAGCCGAGCGCGCTGGTGGTGATGGGCGTCTCCGGCAGCGGCAAGTCGACCGTCGGCGTGCTGCTTTCCGAACGCCTCGGCTGGGACATGGCGGAGGGCGACCGCCTTCACCCGCCGGAGAACGTCGAGAAGATGCGGCGGGGCGTGCCGCTGAGCGACGCCGACCGCTGGCCCTGGCTCGACCGGATCGGCGAACTCCTGAAGGGCTGGGCCTCGGAAGGGCTTTCGGGGCTGGTGACCTGCTCGGCGCTGAAGCGCGCATATCGCGCCCGCCTCATCGCCGCCCGCCCCGACCTCCGCTTCGTCTATCTCAAGGGATCGGAGGCGCTGATCGCCGAGCGGGTCGGCGCGCGCCATCACGAGTACATGCCGGCCTCGCTGCTCGCGAGCCAGTTCGACACGCTCGAAGAGCCCCTGCCCGGCGAGCCGGTGATCACGATCGACGCGAGCGGAACGCCGGGCGCGGAGGTGCAGGCGATCGTCGAGGCGCTGGGGCTGAAGGCGTAGAGCTGTTCGCCAAGGCTTTGCTGGGCTCGCGCGGAAGCGGGAGAGGGGCGCTGGTGTGGCCCGGCCGCCACCGAGCCACGGCCATCCGCCGATGCGATATTCGGCCCGCGCTGTCCGTCTTGACCAAAACCAAAACGATCGCCCCGGAGTGGTGTCCGCGTCAAAGTCCCCCATCCCTGGCCCGCAGGCTAATCCCGCTTCTGCCTCACCCGCATCGTGTCCGGTCCGTAGGCGGCCTGCTCGATGAGCCGGTAGCGCGAGGTGTCGGCGAGCGTCGCCCGCGCGGCTTCGGAGAGCGCTGGCAGGCCGGGACGGCCGAGCGGCTTCTTGGCGGTGAAGATCGCGACCTCGTCGGCCAAGCCGAGTTCGATCAGCCGCGCCGCCACGCGCGGGCCGCCCTCGCTGAAGACCCGGGTGACGCCGCGGGCGGAGAGCGCGCCGAGCGCCGCGCTAAGGTCGACATGGCCGCCGGCGTCGAGAGCGACGCGCGCCACATGAACCCCGCAATCGGCGAGCCGCGCTTCCGCCTCGCGCGGCGCGCCCTCTCCGGCGATCACCAGGGTCGGCAGGCGGCGCGCCAGAGTGGCGAGCCGCGATCGCAACGGCAGGCTGAGATGCGTATCGAGGACGACCCGCCACGGCTTGCGGTCGAGGCCGGGCAGACGCACCGTCAGCGCCGGATCGTCCGCGAGCGCCGTCTCGACCCCGACCATGATCGCCTCGTGCGTCGCTCGCATGATCTGCACGCGCGAATTGGCGATCGGACCGGTGATCTTCAGGCGCTGATCGTGCGGGCCCGCGGATGCGTAGCCGTCGGCCGTTTCGGCGAGCTTCAGCGTCACGCAAGGGCGGCCTTCGATGACGCGGCGAATGTGGCCGAGATGGTCGCGCCGCGCCTGATCCGCCCCCGGCCCGACCGCGACGGCTATTCCGGCGGCGCCGAGCCTGGCGAGCCCCTGCCCCCCGACCAGCGGATTGGGGTCCTCGATCGCCGCCACGACGCGCGCCACGCCCGCCTCGACGATCGCGTCCGCGCAGGGCGACGACGCGCCGAAATGCGAGCAGGGCTCGAGCGTCACATAGAGCGTCGCGCCGCGCGCCGCCTCTCCGGCCTCAGCCAGCGCGATCCGCTCCGCGTGCGGCCGCCCGGCGGGCGCGGTGACGCCCCGGCCGACCACCGCGCCGTCCTTGACCAGGATCGCGCCGACCGAAGGGTTAGGCGCGGCAAGGCCGAGCGACCGCTCGCCCAGATTGAGCGCGGCCTGCATCCAGCGCCGGTCTTCGTCCTCCGCGGCGGCGGACGCCGGCGCGCTCATGTCGACGTCGGCTCCTTCCGCCGCGGCGCCGCCAGCGCCTCGGGTCGAGCTTCGGGCTCCGCTTCAAGTTCCCCGACGATCGCGTTGAAATCACGTGCTTCGCGGAAATTGCGATAGACCGAGGCGAAGCGCACGTAGGCGACGTCGTCGATCGCCTTCAGCCCCTCCATGACCAGTTCGCCGATCCGTTCGGTCGGGATGTCTCCATCGGTCTGGCTCTCGAGCTGGCGCACGACGCCGTTGACCATCCGCTCGATCCGCTCGGGTTCGACTGTCCGCTTGCGCAGCGCGACCTGAACGGAGCGCATGAGTTTGTCGCGGTCGAACGGCACGCGGCGGCCGCTCTTCTTCACCACCATCAATTCACGCAGTTGAACCCGTTCAAAAGTCGTGAACCGGCCGCCACAGTCCGGACAGACCCGCCGGCGGCGGATCGACGACGAATCCTCGGTCGGCCGCGAATCCTTCACTTGCGTATCGAGACCGCCGCAATACGGGCACCGCATGGCGAACCGCCCCCCTGTTCCCCAGCCCTGCCCTCAGTAGATCGGGAAGCGGCGGGTCAGCTCCGCGACCTCCTTGCGCACCTTCGCCTCGACCGCGGCGTTGTCCGCTTCGCCGTGCGCGGCGAGACCGTCGAGCGTCTCGACGATAAGGCGGCCGACCTCGGCGAATTCGGGAACGCCGAAGCCGCGCGAGGTGGCGGCTGGCGTGCCGAGGCGGACGCCCGAGGTCACCATCGGCTTTTGCGGATCGAACGGGATGCCGTTCTTGTTGCAGGTGATGTGGGCGCGCCCGAGCGCCGCCTCGGCCGCCTTGCCGGTGAGGCACTTCGGCGTCAGGTCGACCAGCATCAGGTGGTTGTCGGTGCCCCCGGTCACCAGCTTCAAGCCGCCGGCGAGGATCTCTGCGGCGAGCGCCTGGGCGTTGTCGACCACGGCGTGGGCGTAGTTGCGGAACTCCGGCGTCAGGGCCTCGTGGAAGGAGACGGCCTTGGCGGCGATGACATGCATTAGCGGTCCGCCCTGAAGCCCCGGGAAGATCGCCGAATTGATCTTCTTGGCGAGGTCTTCGTCGTTGGTCAGGATCATGCCGCCGCGCGGTCCGCGCAGCGTCTTGTGGGTCGTGGTGGTGACGACATGGGCGTGCGGGAACGGCGACGGGTGCGCCCCGCCCGCGACCAGCCCGGCAAAATGGGCGATGTCGACCACGAAATACGCGCCGACCTCGTCGCAGATGGCGCGGAAGCGGGCGAAGTCCCAGAACCGCGCATAGGCCGATCCCCCCGCGAGGATCAGCTTCGGCTTCGCCTCGCGCGCGATCCTCTCGACCTCATCCATGTCGATGCGGTGGGTCTCGCGGTCGACGCCGTAGGGGACCGGATGGAACCAGCGGCCCGACAGGTTGACCGGCGAGCCATGGGTGAGATGTCCGCCGGCGGCGAGGTCGAGGCCCATGAACGTGTCGCCCGGCTGCATCAGCGCCAGGAACACGCCCTGGTTCGCCTGGCTTCCCGAGTTCGGCTGGACATTGGCGAAGCGGCAGTCGAACAGCTTGCAGGCGCGCTCGATCGCGAGCTTTTCGGCAATGTCGACGAACTGGCAGCCGCCGTAATAGCGCCGTCCCGGATAGCCCTCGGCGTATTTGTTCGTCATCACCGAGCCCTGCGCCTCGAGCACGGCGCGGGAAACGATGTTCTCCGAGGCGATCAGCTCGATCTCGTCGCGCTGCCGACCGAGCTCGAGCTCGACGGCGCGGGCGATTTCCGGGTCGGCCGCGGCGAGGGGAGCGGAGAAGAACGAGTTCGAGCGGATCGGCGGGTTGGCGGTGAGGTTCATGGGGATCTGCCGAGTCGACAAAACGGGAAAGCGCCCATAGCACGGGCGGATCGTGAGAACCAGACGAGCGCTCGCGCTGCAGCCGCTTGCCGGACCGTCACGCCCTTGCGGATCGCCCTGACGGTCCGGGTTCTGGTCTCGCCCGGTTTGGGAACGCCGAGAGGACGGCGAACGCGGACGGTGTGTCCGCGGACGAAACCCGGGCGCGGATTCAATGTTATCAGGGCTTTGCGGCGGATTTTCCGGGCGAGCGTCGGGCGCCGGCGGTCCCCGCGGCCCGTGGCGCGGGGGGCGAAGGCAGAATCTTGCAGCGGTTCGGCGCGAGGCGACGGCTTCCCGGCGGCGCGGAAAACCCGGGCGCGAAATCAAGCATTTCAATGCCTTGCGGCAAGTTTTCCGGGCGATCGTAACTGCCAAGCCGGCTGCGCCGCTGGCGCTATCTGGCCGCCGGCGCTGGGCGTGGTTGTTGGGGTGTGGGGAAGCGGAGGCGGGGACTCAGAGGTTGAGTTCGACGGCGAGTTGGTCGGGGCCGAGCGTGAGGGCTGTGAGGATGTCGCGGCCCTGCTTTCGGGCTGAGGAGATCACGGAGCGCAGGCGGGCGAAGTCTTCGGCGCCTTGCAGGGTTCGGAAGCCGCCGGAGATTTTGATCTTCACCTTCATCATCCTCAGATCCTGCTCGGCGAGGTTGTTGGTGAAGGGAACGGTGAAGTCGGTGAGGAAGCGGAGGGTCGCGTCCTTGAAGGTCTTGAACCGGATGAGGAGATTGTGAGCAGGCCGCCGCTTCTTTCGCTTTTTCGAGCTCTTTGCGGGATCGAAGGGCGGCAGGCTCCTGTGCAGGGCGAGGCCTTCGCGGACGGCGGCCCAGTACCGGTCCTCGAACGCCTTGATGGTTTCGGGCGGGAGCGCCGCGGCGCCCTCGGCTTTGGCTTTCTGCACGGCCTGGTTGGCCTCGAGCAGCGTCGCGCGCAGGGCCTCGGCCCAGGGCTCCTTGTCGAGATCGCAGACCGCCTGAAGCTCGCGCAACAGATGGGCGTTGCAGAAGGCGTGAAGGACGTTTTCCAGGGCGTAGTAGGCGCGCCAGTGGTCGTGGACCACGACGCCGCCCTCGAGTGCGGGCACGGCCGAGCGGGGCTCGCCGGCGCGATAGAAGGTGTGGGTCAGGGTCGAGGCGGTGTGCAGCCAGCGGGTCGCGCCGGCGATGCGCAAGCCCGTTTCGTCGAGGCAGCGCACCGGCGCCGCCGCGACGCAGGCGCCGATGCCGCGCCAAACCGGCTCCAGCGCCTCGGCCTTACGGCGAACCCAGCTCGCCACGCTCGCCCCGCAGGCCGCCGCCGCCCCGAACAGGTCCCTGAGGACCTGCGCGGTCCGCTCCTCGGGCACGAGCTGCTGGGCGTTGAGATAGACCGCCGCCGCCTTGAAGCGCTCGCCATACTGGGCCGGCGAAACGACGCCCGCGGGAAAAGCGGCGCGGGTGCGCCGCCGGCAGGCCGGGCAGTCGTGGACCGCCGCGCGGTGCTCGGTCACGATCAGCGGCTTCTCCGGAAGATCGAAGACCTGACGCCTCTCCTCGCCGACCTTGGAATCCGCCGCAAGAGCCGCCCGGCAATGTGCGCACACCTCGGCCGCGTGCTCGATGATCGCGTCCGGCTCGGCGACCTGACGCAGCGTGTCGCCGTCGTGACCTTTCTGCCCTCCGCTCGGCTTGCCCGTGCGCGTGCGCAGGCTCTTCAGGACCCGAGGCTTCTTCTTCAGCCCGTCGCTCGAGGGCGGCTTCGAGCTGTTGGAGCTGTCCAGGCCCAGCCGACGCCGAAGCTCCGCCACCTCAGCGCGAAGACGCTCGATCTCGCGTGCTTGGGCCGCTATCAGGGCTTCGACTTCCGGCGGAAGATTCATCCCACCCTTAAGTCAGAAATCCCTGTCCCTGTCGCCCAAAATCACAACCCTCAAGTCAATCCCGCGCAGAGTGTGACATTTCGGACTCACCCCGGCTTGGCAGTTACGGGCGATCGTCGGCGCGGGCGGTCCCTGCTCCGCTGCGCGGATGGCGAAGGCGGGGTGTTGGTCTTGCGGCGGCTCGGCGCGAGCGGCGGCTTGCCGGCGGCGCGGAAATCCCGGGCGTGAAATCAAGCATTTCAACGCCTTGCGGCAAGTTTTCCGGGCGATCGTAACGGCCCAGGTGGGCGCCGCCTTTCGCCCCAACCTCGTCCTGAGGAGCGACGCCGCAGGCGTCGCGTCTCGAAGGACGCTCCAGTGCCCGCTGGAACGTCCTTAGAGACGCCCGCTTCGCCGGCTCCTCAGGACGAGGACCGTGGGACAAGCCACACGTCCTTGGGAGATACGGGCGATCGTCGGCGCGGGCAGTCCCTGCTTCGCTTCGCGCGGGGCGAAGGCGTGGTGTTGCTCTTGCGACGGTTCGGCGCGGGCGACGGTTTCCGGCGACGCCGAAAAGCCGGGCGTGAAATCAAGCATTTCAATGCCTTGCGGCAAGTTTTCCGGGCGATCGGGGCGATCGTCGCTTCCGAGCGGGAGCCGTTTCAGTCGCCTGAACTTCGGCATCGACGCCGTCACCTCCCTCCCCGGTCGGGCGCCCGGCGCGGGGAATGCGGGGCCAGGACAAGTCGGTCGACGGTCTCGACAACAAGGGTCGCGCTCGAACTTGGCGAGACGCGCAGGGCGGCGCTCATTGACGGGCTCGAGGGCGCGGGCGCCGAGGCGCGTCGGCGGGAACAGGCATCTGGCGTCATCATTCTGATTTAATTGATTATAGACCATCAAGGTTCCGATTGCAAGAAAATGCGGCGGCAAGAAAATGAGGCGGCAAGAAAATGCGGCATCTGGGTTGCAATCGCGGGGATTCGCTCCAGGCAGAGACTCAGTCTGAATTATAGCTGTCGGCGGAGAGCGAGTTTTGGCCGATCGGCAGGCCTGGCAAGCATTGCGCGCGTTCACTCCCGAGGCTGTACGCGCAGGGTGCGCCCGGAGCGGACATCGCGCCGTTCAAAAATCAAGAATTATGACGAAGGCGCTTGCCTTAGAAAAATCAGAGCCTTAGCTTCGTCATAAATGAGTCCCCGAAACAAATCCCGCAAAACGGCTGATCGGCTACGCGCGAATCAGCACCCAGCAACAAGACCTGGCGCGGCAGACGAAGGCGCTCAAGCGCCTCGGTTGCGCCGCGATCTATGCCGACAGGGCGTCGGGCAAGAGCATGGCCGGACGCCCTGAACTTGCCCGCGCCCTCGATGACCTCGACACCGGCGACGAGCTGGTGATCGCCGAATGGGACAGGGCGACGCGCTCGATGTGGGACGGCCTACAGATCATCAAGGCCGTGATCGACGCCGGAGCCTCGATCAAGGTTCTCGACCGCAGCTATATCGACCTCGAAACCCCCATGGGGCGCGGCTTCATGGCGATGATGTCGGCGATGGCCGAGGACGAACGCTTGCGGATCATCAAGCGCACCCACGAAGGCCGAAAGATTGCGCAGGCGAAAGGCGTCCGCATGGGACGCAAGCCGATCCTCACGCTGCACCAGAAGACGGAGGCGCGGCGGCGCATCGCTAAGGGCGAGACGACGCGCGACCTCGCCAAAAGCTACGGGGTTAGTGTGAGTACAATTTCGAGGTTGACCGGATAACAGCGCTAGTCTGATTCGGTGTAACCCGTCACCGTAGAAGGCGCGTTGTTGTTCAGCCAGTTTGCGAGCGCGTAGATCAGCGCTGCCGCACGAGAAGCACTGCGGTAGGTTTTCGCGCGCCCGCGATATTCAGTCGCCCATCGTGCACTGCGAGCGCGGCGGTTGAACTTGTGATAATCCATCTTCAGGGCTCCAGATCGGAATGCTTTGTATTTTGGAAGGACGCTTCGAATTTGCAAGGGTCGCTAAGTCATCCCGGCACCCACCGCGCAGGGCGTGGAGCGGGAAAATACAACGATCTAGCCAAGCGACCCGAAGGAGATGGTCAAGGCAAAGAACGACGAGATATTACGTCCTGGACCACATTGAACGAGCCCTAAAACCGCAAGGGGGATCGAAAATGCCAATGAAGCAATCTCTCTTTTTGTTCTTGGCTTTTGCTCGGTTGTGTACGGCGGCGTGGGCGCAAATGCCCAATATTGACGAGTTGGACGCACAGGGTAAGAAGGCTATTTACGACTATCAGTTGTGTCTTGGTGTCAACGCGCACCGGTACGTTCCAAGGCACGACCTTAGGGGACTAATGGCAGCTTGTGACGACGCGGCGTTTTTGCAGGCGTGTCGCCGATCAGGGGGCGGGCAGAGCGAATGCGGCACGGCGAGTGCAATGCTAGCGGAAAACTGGCTTGAGAAGGACGTGCATTAAGGTCGAATTTCTCGCGGGCTACGAGATCGACATGCGGCGGGTTTTGGAAGAAGTCGGAATCGGCCAAGCCTGATGCCCACATGCGGGACAAACACGCGCTCGATCTATCCCCTTCCACAGCAATATCTTTAGCCGAAGGCTTTTTTGGGTTCACTTGGCATGGTGCTCCACTATACATCCAGACCGCATATTTTATGCCTAGCAATTCCTGTCGGTTTCGGTCCATCAGAGCCATGGCCTTGTTGTTCAAACTCCTCGATATATCGCTGGCTCTCTGCTTTGTCACGTTCTGGCAGGTCTAATTCTGTGATCGCATTAAGGCCTCAGTGCATTATCGGGACACAGATATCCGGCTTTTGGAAAAGTTTGATTTGCGGGGGAAATCCACTATGACGACAGTCGATGTGAACGCCATCGCGCACAGCGCAATTCCGAGGTTGTTCGTATGACCGGATCAAACGTGGCTTCCGGGCCAGAACTCTCGGAAAATAGCTCCGAAGCCCCGATGCACCAAGGCGTCGACATATTAGATTGCACAACGCTGGACCAATTCTGGAACCTCCTATCGCCAATCGGCGAACTCTTCGGAAAACCATATTCTAATTTCATTTTCCGAGGGCAGGGTAAGGACGAGTGGAACTTGGTTCCCAAGATATTTAGGTGGGAAGTTATTGACAAATACAAACGTGGGACGATGGCCACACTTAGCGACCATCCTGGCCAATTCTTCTTTGAGTGGTGCTTATTGGATGCGTTTATCCAGCGTTGCGATAGCAGAGGCTTGGCGATTCCAGGTGACTCGATGGATTTCCGCAAATACTTTCGGCAAGACAACATTGCAAACATTCACGGGATTAACAGTAAGACATGGCCAGAGGAAAGGGTCATGCCATTGATGGCTTTAGCGCAGCATCACGGGCTTCCAACTAGGCTCCTCGATTGGTCAAACAGCTCATATGTTGCGTGCTACTTTGCGGCAGCGCAGGCCGTAAGCACGTCTTTGATGGATGGCGAGAAGCTTGCTTTGTTTGCTATTGATTTGAACGAGATTCATAAGATCGAAGGCATCAGACATGTAAGAGTGCCCGGTAGCACCTCAGTAAATCTCTCCTCCCAAACTGGCTCATTTATACTGGTTGGCAATTCCGGATATAGGGGAGAGCTATTTACTCCTAACGTGTCTCTGGAATCGAAACTGCCGACCCACATCAAGATTTTAAAGAAAGTGACCCTGCCAACGTCCCTTGCCGGCGATCTTTTGCTTCGCTGCGACAAGTTTGGGATTTCGGCAGCTTCGGTCTTCCCTGGTTACGATGGTGTTGTCAAAGCAATGGAAGAATTGACGAACGCAGCGTATTTCGGAAAGTAGCGCCAACGCCGACTTACCATATAAGAGTCATCGCAGAACTCTTCTCAAGATCCTACGTTAAGCCGATGTTTTTCTTTTAAAGATGATCTCGTGACGGTCGAAGAAATGCCATAGCACGGAAACCGCAAAGCGCTCGCCGCAATTGGCGATCAGCCGCTCCTGGATCTCGAGTAGCGTGATGTCCGGCGTGCGCCGGATCAGGCCCAGGAGGGGGTCATCGTGGAATCTTCCCGGAACAGCACTTTAAGAGAATTTTCATGCTATATCAGCGTGTTGCGTAGGCGATCGTTTGGGCAACGGTTTGGCCTGAGACTGAAGAATCACGGGATTCTTTGTTGCTCAACTCGTTGTCTAACAGACTTGTCTGGCAGCAGGACAGACAACAGCCCTTAGCGTGCTCTTTCGGGAAGATTCCACGATGACCCCTGAAACGCGCTTCTTGTCCGCCTTACTGGAGCGTTGATTGCACGACGAACGCCCGCACCTGGCGCAAAGCTTCCGTAGAGCCTACGGCAGCTTTCTGGGGTTGTCCGCACGTTTTCCGATAATCGGCAACATCCGCAAAGGGCCGATTCCGGAATTCAAGCTGCGACAACCCGGCCTCATCGAGGCCTCGAACTCCGGGCGCGGCTTGACACGGCGGCGGAAGACGACGGGGAGCGCGTTCACGCGAAAGCCGGGCGAAGTCGTGGAACCCGCGACGCGCGGCCAGGGAATCTAGCCCCACCTCGATCTCACCGCACGGCTTGGGGCTTGGTGAAGATCACCACCTCGTCCTTGAAGACCCGGTCGAGCTGGAAGTGCGCCTCCTCCTCGAGCAGGTCGCGGTCGACGCTGTCGGGCCGGAGCTCGCTGACCTTCCGCTCCCAGCGCGCGCGTTCGTCTTTGAGGGCGGCAAGCTCGGTCTGAAGCGACGCGGCCTCGGCCGCGTCCTTTTCCGCCGCCTTGAGCCCGTGCGGGCCGTTCGACGCGCCCCAGACGAGGTAGCCGGTCGCCACCCCGAGCACGAGGTAGAACAGGATCGGCACGACGATCGAGCGCAGGCGGGTTTTCACGACCATGCGCCGATCGTGGCCGAACCATGGTTAAGGGCGCGTTACGCTCCCGGAGCCTTTGATCGACGAACGCCCGGCGAAGCGCGCCTGCTCGCCGAGCTCCTCCTCGATGCGGATCAGCTGGTTGTACTTGGCCAGGCGATCGGATCGCGACATCGATCCGGTCTTGATCTGTCCGCAGTTGGTGGCGACCGCGAGGTCGGCGATGGTCGAGTCCTCGGTCTCGCCGGAACGGTGCGACATGACCGCCGAGTAGCCGGCCCGATGGGCCATGTCGACCGCCGCCAGGGTCTCGCTCAGCGAGCCGATCTGGTTGACCTTGATCAGGATCGAGTTGCACACGCCTTCCTTGATGCCGCGGCTGAGGATCTCCGTGTTGGTCACGAAGATGTCGTCGCCGACGAGCTGGCGGCGCGCCCCGATCTTGTCGGTGAGGAGTTTCCAGCCGGCCCAGTCCTGCTCGGCCATGCCGTCCTCGATCGAGACGATCGGATAGGCGTCGAACAGCTTGACCAGGTAATCGACCTGCTCCTCGACCGAACGAGTCTTGCCCTCGCCCTTGTAGACATACTTGCCGTTGTCGAAAAACTCCGACGCCGCGGGGTCGAGCGCGAGCGCGACATCCTCGCCGGGCTTGAAGCCCGCCGCCTCGATCGCCTTCATGCAGAAGTCGAGCGCGGCCTCGGCGGAGGGAAGGTTTGGCGCAAAGCCGCCTTCGTCGCCCACATTCGTATTGTGGCCCGCCTTCTTGAGCGCGCTTTTGAGCGCATGGAACGTCTCGGCGCCCCAGCGCACGGCGTCGGCGAGCGACGGCGCCCCGACGGGCATGATCATGAATTCCTGGAAGTCGATCGGATTGTCGGCGTGGGCGCCGCCGTTGACGACGTTCATCATCGGGGTCGGCAGGACGCGCGCCGTCGTGCCGCCGACATAACGGTAGAGCGGCAGGCCCGAGGCCTCCGCCGCCGCCTTGGCGACCGCGAGCGATACGCCGAGAATGGCGTTGGCGCCGAGCCGCGACTTGTTCGGCGTGCCGTCGAGGGCGATCATCGTCTCGTCGATCTTGAGCTGGTCTTCGGCGTCGAGCCCGGACACCGCATCGAAAATGTCGCGGTTGACAGCCTCGACCGCGCGCAGCACGCCCTTGCCGCCGAAGCGGCCCTTGTCGCCGTCGCGCAACTCCACGGCTTCGCGCGTTCCCGTCGAGGCGCCCGACGGAACGGCGGCCCGCCCCATGGACCCGTCCTCGAGAACCACATCGACCTCGACCGTCGGATTCCCGCGGCTGTCGAGGATTTCACGGGCGACGACGTTGACGATTGCAGTCATAACCGGGCTTCCTTGCTGGCGTGTTCTGGTGGGCTTTTACGCCAATCCGAAGGAGCGCGGAAGACCGGCGAATTGCCTCACCCGCCAGATTGCCGGCACATTTGCTCCTTTGAAGAAGACATTTGACCAAAAGAGCCGATGTCAGAAATTTTTTGCATGGCAGGGCTGCCAAGCCCCGTGACAGGGCCAAAAAAGTGGACTAGCAATGGCGTCGCGAAAAGGAGGCCGCTGCCAAAGCTTTTGGCGCCGGACGCCGCAAAGTCTGTGGGAGGACGACACGTTTTGCCGCCTCAAACCGGAGCTACGACGCTCCGGCAACAGCAAAAAATAATTGAGAAGGCAAGGCGATTTTGAGGACGGACACGAGGGGCGGGGCGCCCGCAAGCGCCTCGCCCTTTGAGCGTTCCGCAGGCGCCGCAGGCGATCCTAGACATCCTCGGTCTCGCCTTCCGCCCAGCCACGGCGGGTCTCCGCCACGTAGGGGCCGAGGCGTCCCTCGCCGATCGCCTTGCGCGCGCCCGCCATCAGTTCCTGGTAATAGGCGAGATTGATCTCGGTGAGCCCCATCATCGCCAGGATCTCGCCCGACTTGACCAGATGGCGCCAGTACGCGCGCGAATAGTCGCGCGCCATCGGCGAGGGCGAGAGCGGATCGATCGGCCGCGGATCATCGGCGAAGCGGGCGTTGCGCAGGTTCATCCGGCCGCGCCGGGTGAAGACCATGCCGTGTCGTCCGGCCCGGGTCGGCATGACGCAGTCGAACATGTCGACGCCGCGGCCGAGCGCCTGCAACAGGTCGTCGGGCGTGCCAACCCCCATGAGATAGCGCGGCCGGTCCTCCGGCAGATGCGGGATAATCGTTTCGATGATCGCGAGCATGTCGGACTGCGGTTCGCCGACCGCAAGGCCGCCGATAGCGTATCCGTCGAAGCCCATGGCGACGAGCGCCCTGGCGCTCTCGATCCTGAGCGCTGTCTCGACCCCGCCTTGCACGATGCCGAACAAGGCCCTGCCCGGCTGCTCGCCAAAGGCCGCCTTGGACCGCTCCGCCCAGCGTAACGACAGGCGCATGGCGCGCTCGGCCTCTTCGGGCGGGCACGGCAGCCGCACGCATTCGTCCATCTGCATCTGGATATCGGACCCGAGCAGCCGCTGGATCTTCATCGACCGCTCGGGGGTCAGTTCGTGGCGTGAGCCGTCGATATGCGACTTGAAGGTGACGCCGTCTTCGCTGACCTTTCGCAGCTTGGCGAGGCTCATCACCTGAAAGCCGCCCGAGTCGGTCAGGATCGGATGGGGCCAGTTCATGAACCGGTGCAGCCCGCCGAGCGCGTCGATCCGCTCGGCCCCGGGCGCGAGCATCAGGTGATAGGTGTTCGAAAGCACGATGTCGGCGCCGGTCGCGCGCACGTCTTCTGGCCGCATCGCCTTGACCGTCGCGGCCGTCCCGACCGGCATGAAGGCCGGAGTGCGAACGACGCCGCGCGGCGTCTGAAGAACGCCGAGACGGGCGGCGCCGTCACGGGCCTCGACGGTCAGACGGATGGCCTCGGTCATCGACAGGGCGGGTTTCAATCGCGCGTTCCCATCAGGAGGCAGGCGTCGCCGTAGGAATAGAAGCGATAGCCCGTCGCGATCGCATGCGCATAGGCGGCTTTCATCGTCTCGAGCCCGCTGAAGGCGCTGACCAGCATGAACAGCGTCGAGCGTGGCAGGTGGAAATTGGTCATGAGAACGTCGACTGCGCGGAAGCGGTAGCCGGGGGTGATGAAGATCGCCGTGTCGCCGGCGAAGCGGTGAATGCGGCCGGTTTCGTCAGCGGCGCTCTCGAGGATGCGCGCCGAGGTGGTGCCGACCGCAACGATCCGCCCGCCGTCCGCTCGCGCGCCGTTCAGCGCCTCGGCCGTCGCGGCGTCGAGCGCGCCCCATTCGCTGTGCATGACGTGGGCCTCGGTGTCCTCCGCTTTCACGGGCAGGAAGGTCCCCGCCCCGACGTGCAGCGTGATCCGATGCAGCGTCACGCCGCGCGCGCCCATGCGGTCGACCAGCCCGGGCGTGAAGTGAAGCCCGGCGGTCGGCGCGGCGACCGCGCCGGCGCGCTCGGCGAACAGGGTCTGGTAGTCGGCGCGATCCTTCTCGTCCGGCGCGCGCCGGGCGGCGATGTAGGGCGGCAGCGGGGCCATGCCGACGCGCTCGATCGCCTCGTCGAGCGCGGCGCCGGTGTATTCGAACCGCAGCGTGACCTCGCCGCCTTCGCCCTTCCCCTCCACCTCGGCGTCGAGGGCGCCGAGCAGACAGGCCATGCTCTCGCGCGCCTCGCCGAACCGGATGCGTTCGCCGACCAAAAGCTTCTTGGCGGGCTTGACGAGGGCGCGCCAACGGCAATCGTCGAGGCGCTTGATCAGCGTCGCCTCGATGCCCGCGACCGCCTCGCCCCGCACGCGGATCCCATCGAGCCGCGCGGCGATCACCTTGGTGTCGTTGACCACCAGCGCGTCGCCGGGGCGGAGGAAATCCGGCAGGTCCGAAACGCGGGAGTCCGTGAGCCGGCCGTCCACGCCGACGACGAGCATCCGGGCGCTGTCGCGCGGCGAAGCCGGCTGAAGCGCGATGCGGTCGGGAGGAAGATCAAAGTCGAAGGCGTCGACGCGCATGCGTGTCCTACCCGCGTTCCGCGCCTTTGACGCGTAACGCATGCGCCTTGCTTTGCCGGGCGAAGCGCTCCGCGACTTGCTTGACCGCGACGCAAAAAGGGGCGATCTCGCCTCTTGCGTCGGCCGTCATGATAACTGCCGCAAGCCGACGGGCTTCCGCCGCCGAAATCGGTTTCCTCGCCGAAGGCCCCAATCCTTGCGCCTTCAGAGCTTGCGATCGGGCGTCGACTAGCGACGGATGATTTAGCGCCAGCAGGTCTATCGTCCAGGCAGCGGCCGCGTCGTCGAGCTTTTCCGGACGAACGGCGCCGCTAATTCCAAAGCTCAATCGTCTCTCGCACGACACGTCGAGCGGCGACACGAAATTGGCGTCGCTGACGTCGCCATCGCCCTTCTGTCTTGCGCCGAAGCCCGGTTCCGAATGCTGGGGACCGGGTGCGCAGAGGACGAGATTGTCGTAAGCGAGTTGGCGTTCCGGGTATCTGGACCTCGGTTGAATATGCTCGATATGAAAGTCGCGTTGCGCGTCACCCGCACAGCGGCCGATCGGCATCATTGTGTACGCGCAGAGCTTCCCCTGCTCCATGAGCATCGATGTGTAAAGGTCGCTCCTGACATCGGCCGGCAGCGCAGAATAGGTCAGGACTTCGCTCGTTCGCTTGTTCGCAGCCTTGAACTTCCTGAGCGCGGCGGGCTCCGAACCCTTTTTGATAAACCTCACTCGGCCGCCTCGTCGCCCTGGTGCTCGATCCGCCAGATGTAGGATTCCGCTCCGGCGATATCTGGCGCATTGCCGATGTCCGCGCGTAGCGCCGAGATCATCGCCTTCGCCTCCTCGATCCGATCTTGGTCGATCGCATCGAAAAGGTCCTTGATCCGCCTTGCGATCGCCGGATCGCGCCCCTCGGCCTCCATGACGCATTCGAGGACCCAATTCGAGTCCATCCCGTAGCTGCCGATGAGCCGCTTCTGCCCCTGCGGCGTCAGCAGAACGATTTCCTCCGGCCGCGCTTCGCCAATGACCTGCGGCGAGTGCGTCGTGGCGAAGAACTGAATCTTTGGAAAGATCTGTTTCAGTGCTCCAACAATTCTACGCTGCCAAGTCGGATGTAGATGCAGGTCCAGTTCGTCAATGAGAACGATTCCGCTAGTCTCCTTCAACGTTCGCGCGCCAAGATAGGGAGCGTTGAGCGAGCAAACACGTCGCGCAATGTCTCCGACCAGCCCGATCATCGCTCGTTGCCCATCACTCAACCAGGAAAAGTCTTTCAGACTACCATCAGAAAACTTGATAACAATGTCATCTCTGTCCGCGTCGAACTCGAAAAGCGTGACACCGTCGACTGCCGTCGCAATTGCTTCTTGCACCAACAGCAGCTGCCGCAGTGATCCGGACGGAGATGGTTCCACGTCTGAACTTCGTTCGCGAAATCTGCGTTGAAGCGCAATCAAAGTCTGATTTTTGACCCATTCACGAAGTCTCGCAGCACTTGTGCCTGCGTTGGACCAATTTTCCACCCCCACTAGTCTGTGATCTGATCTACCGGAGACCGGGGGCCCCAAGGCCTGTGTCTCAAAATTCCTATGCACCCTGTAGAACGCGATTAAAGAGATCGGATCATTGTGGTAGTTTTCGTATAGTTCACTCCAAGGTTTTGACGGATGGATAGCACTTTCAATGCCTTTGGCGTCGCTGCGATATGTCTGAGTAGGACCGCCTTCGATTGAATTTAGGTAGTCAGAAGTTCGGAAATTTGCATTCTGAAAACAAAATGAAACCTCTATGCGGCTAGGCAGACATAATTTGAGCGAGGTTACCTCATCTGTTCCAACCCAGTGCTTAAGTCGGATATCTTTCTGATCCACAAGCCTGTTTGTAAGGTGCCTTGCTTCTAGATCACCAAATTTGCGAAGGGAATTTGCTAACGCCAAAAGAATACTCGATTTGCCAGCCCCGTTAATGCCGACAAGGAGATTAAAATTCGGGTCGAACGGACCAAACTCGGCCTTCTCGAAGCAGCGGAAGTTTTCGAGTGTCAGGCTTTTGACGAATAAGCGATCGGTGTCCAAGCCGCCCTTCCTGTTGCGTCCGGTCCAAAAGCGAATCCAGGCGGCCGGCCCGCCTGGACGTCACTAGAATATCACCCCGCCACTTCTGCGCGAAGCTCAGCTCAGCGTCGCTTTCACGATCTTGTCGGGGTCGCGCACGGGCTCGCCGCGCTTGATCTTGTCGACGTTCTCCATGCCGGACGTCACCTTGCCCCACACCGTGTACTGGCGGTCGAGGAAGCGGGCGTCGTCGAAGCAGATGAAGAACTGCGAATTGGCCGAATCCGGGCTTTGCGCCCGCGCCATCGACACCGTGCCGCGCACGTGCGGCTCGGCGTTGAACTCCTGCTTCAGGTTCGGGTACTTCGAGCCGCCGGTCCCAGTGCCGTGCGGACAGCCGGTCTGTGCCATGAAGTTGTCGATCACGCGGTGAAAGACGACGCCGTCATAAAAGCCCTCGTTGACGAGCTTCTTGATGTGGGCGACGTGGTTCGGCGCGGCGGCCGGGTTCATTTCGATCACGACCGGGCCCTTGGTCGTCTCGAGGGTCAGCGTATTGCCTTCGCTCATCATGAGAACTCCTATTTCGACGAACCCGCCATCTTCATGGAAACGATCTTGTCCGGATTCGTCACCATGCCGTTGTTGGCTTCCGTGCCCGCCTTGATCTTGTCGACCGCGTCCATCCCCGACACGACCTCGCCGAAGGCGGTGTACTGGCCGTCGAGGAAGTCCGAATCCTTGGTCACGATGAAGAACTGCGAATTGGCCGAGTCCGGGTCGCCGGCGCGCGCCATGCCGACGATGCCGCGTTTGAAATGGGTGGCGTTGAACTCGGCCGGGATGTTGGGGAGGTCGGAGCCGCCCGAGCCGGTTCCGGTCGGGTCGCCGGTCTGGGCCATGAAGCCGGGAATGACGCGATGGAACACGAGGCCGTCGTAGAAGCCGCGCTTCACCAGCGTCTCGATCTGGGCGACATGCTTGGGCGCCCAGTCGGGCCGGAGCCGGATGACCACCTTGCCGCCGTTCTTGAGAGTCATGACGACGGTGTTGTCGGCGTCGGTCGCCGCCCATGCGGTCCCGGCGGCGAGGAGAGGAAACGCAAGCGCCGCGCGGCGGCTGAAAAACAACATGCAAGGCCTCGGAATGGATGCGGCCGATCGCCGCGCGCGGCGCTCCATAGCAGGTTGAAGGCCCATTGCAACCGCCATGAACCCGGGCGCAGCGCCGGGATTTGCACCAGCGTTTTTATTTATTGCGCCTGGGAACAATCCCAATCTTGCCCTTTTCGCCCATTAGCCCCAAGATGACGGCTCGAGAAGCAACGGCTTCCGAGCGGGCCGGCGGGGCTTTCCAACAGCGTCCGAGGTGTGATGAACAGCATCCATTTTGCCGTCTTGGGATTTGTCGCGCTGCTGGCAACTCCGGTCGCCGCAGAGCCAGTGACGCGCAGTTGCGACTATGCCGGCCTGGGAAAGCTCGGGCCGCTCACCATCGACTTCGACGCAGCCGCCCGCTCGGTGCGGGTGACGACGCAGGACGGACGCGTTTACCGCTACCAGGATGGCGTGACCGGACGGATCGCCCCGGCGTCGTCCGACGACGACCTCGGACCGGTCCAGCAGTTTGTCACGCTGCGGCCGGACCGGGTCGAGGTCGGCTTCCGCTGGCTCGATGACGGCTCGACCGGCCACCTCGCATATTTCGACCCGCTCGCGTTCAAGAACCCGGCCAAACGGTGCGTGTGGCGGTCGCTTTGGGTCTTCGCGACCGGCTGAAGGCGGCGGTTCTCGCGGGGCAGCCTCCCAACCGATCGGAGTCCTGGCTGGCAGCCTCGCCGACCCCTGAGCCGGTTCCCCTGTGTCCCGTCACCGGCCGGCCGGCGATCAGGCGTGTGCAATGGGTCACGGCGCGTCTCCTGACCGATCTGTGGCGCATCGAGTTTGGCGCGGACGTGCGCCCGAGCTTCGCCGGCGTCGATCGCTTCGGCTTATGGGAGTCGCCGACCGGACTCTATTTCTTCGACCCGCCTTGCGCAGGCGACAGCGCGTTCTACGGGGACATGTCCGCCTGGCGGAAGCGGCAACGCCTTATCCCCAGGTCGGCGCTTCGCGAGGAATTCAGCATCGCGGCGAAGGCGATCCCGGTCGGCGCCCGCGTGCTGGACGTCGGTTGCGGCTCCGGGATTTTCCGCGGAGTCGTCCCGCACGCCGACTACACCGGCATCGACCCTCATCTCGCGGAAGCCTCCGCGATCGACGGACTCCGGGCCGAGACGCTGAGCGCCCATCTCGCCGAGCGCGCCGGATACTATGACGCCGTGTGCTGCTTCGAGGTGATCGAACACGTGCGCGACCCGAGGCGGCTGTTCGGCGAGATGGTTCTCGCGGCCAAGCCGAACGGCCTCCTCTGCGTCGGCGTTCCGCATGTGCCCTCGGCGCTCACTCGCATTCCCAACTATCTCGTCGGCGCCCCGCCGCACCACCTGAGCTGGTGGACCGAGGCTGCGCTCGTCGAACTCGCCAGGGGCGCCGGCGCGATCGTCGAGAGCGTCGAACCTGCGCCTTGGGGACCAGGCGATTCCCTCCTCTACTGGATCGAGCGGTACTCGCCCCTCAAGTGTCGGGACGTCTTTTACCGAGGGGCGGTCACATGGCACGCGGCCGCGCTTGCCGGCTTTGCGCTTGGGACCCTCGCCAACGCGCTGTTCGGACCGCCGAAGCGGACGGTGGACGAAGGGGCGGGCCTGGTGATGTTGGCCCGGGCGCCGTCGGCGTCCGACCCAGTCACACCGCCGGATTCCGGCGCGTGACGACGATGTCCTGCGGAGTGTTGACGCGATAGCGGATCCCCGCCCAGTCGATCGTTCGCGACAGCGGCGCGCCTGCGGCCGACAGCGCATGCACAAGGTGCCAGACCGGCCGGAGAAGGCGCTCCGCTCGCCATCGCCGGTCGTCGCGCGGACCCTCCAGCCCGGTCCACAGCGCCCTCTGAAGGCTGCGCCGCAAGGCGGTCCGGATTTCGGCCAGCGCGACGAGCACAGCGAGCGACCCCCAAGCCCAGACCACGCCCACCGCGAGGCTCGGCGCGATCAGCACGAAAGCGACGACCGGAATCCACAGGACGACCAGAGCGACCGCCCAGTCCCGCCAGTTATGCAAATAGACCAGCCGGTACTGACGCACGCCGAATTCCAGGAACCCACGCCAGCTGCAGGCGATCGGCGACAGGACGAGGCCCTGGCGCGGCGCGTGGGCGAGGAAACCGGCCCGCCGCAGCGCGATGGCCATCTGCTCGTCGTCGCTGATCGCGCCGCGCCAATAGTCCTCGATTCGGATCGCCTCGAGCGTGGCGCGGCGCATGGCGACGCTGCCGCCCCAGACGATCGTCAGCGCCAGGGCGCCGCGCGGCAACGCGGCGATCGCGTTGTTGGCGGCGGCGAGCGCGGCCGAGCTCCAGCGGTCGTCGGCAGGCGTCATCCAGCGATAGCCGGTCGCCACCGGCCGGCCGGAATTGACCAGAACCGCAATCAGCCGCGGCAGCCAAAGCGGCGTCGGCAGCGTGTCGGCGTCGATGAAGGCGACGACCTCGTCGTCGGGCGTCAGACGCGAGAGCGCGGCGAGCTGGTTCCACACCTTCTGCCCGGCGTTCTCGGCCGCTCCGGCGACCGTCACCTCGAGCGGCGGCCCGGCGTCCGCCGCCGCGGACGAAAGAATGGCGAACGCCGGATCGTCCTCGCTTTCGACGGCGGCGACGATCCGGTAACGCCGGTAGTTCTGCGCCCGCAGGCGCGGGATCAGCCCGGCGAGATGGGCCGCCCCGCGGACCGGAAGGATGACCGCGACGTTCGGCTCATCGCCAGGGTCCTCCGGCCGCGGCAGGCCCCAGCGGAACGCCGCGACGGCGAAGGTCGAGACGAGGCTCTGCGCGCCCCACAGGGCGAGCGCAACGCCGCCTGCGAGCGCCGACAAGGCCTTCCGCCGCAGGCCGCGCTATTCCGCCGCCACCTTCGGCAGGTGGGCGAGCGAGGCTTCCAGCTCCTTCGGGTCGTAGTCCATGTCCTTGAGCTGGCCGGAGAAATAGTCGGTGTAAGCCTGCATGTCGAAATGGCCGTGGCCGCTGAGGTTGAACAGGATCGTGGGCGACTTGCCCTCCTCGCGCGCCTTCCGCGCCTCGTCGATCGCGGCGCGGACCGCGTGATTCGATTCGGGCGCCGGCACGATGCCCTCGGTGCGAGCGAACAGGACGCCCGCCTCGAAGCACGGGTTCTGGTGATAGGCGCGCGCCTCGATCAGGCCGAGCTCCTTGCAATGGCTGACCAGCGGCGACATGCCGTGATAGCGCAGGCCGCCCGCATGGAAGCCCGGCGGGATGAACTCGGAGCCGAGCGTATGCATCTTGACCAGTGGGGTCAGATGCGCCGTGTCGCCGAAGTCGAAGGCGTAGACGCCCCGGGTCAGGGACGGGCAGGCCGCAGGCTCGACCGCGATCGCGCGCAAGTTCGTTTTGTCGCGCAGCTTCTTGCCGATGAACGGGAAGGCGATGCCGGCGAAATTGGAGCCGCCGCCGGCGCAGCCGATCACCACGTCCGGATAGGCGTCGGCCTGCTCCATCTGCTCGATCGCCTCGATGCCGATCACCGTCTGGTGCAGGAGCACGTGGTTCAGCACCGAGCCCAGCGCGTATTTCGTGTCCGGGTTCTTGGCCGCGACCTCGACCGCCTCCGAAATGGCGATGCCGAGGCTGCCGGGCGAATCCGGATGGGCGGCGAGAATGGCGCGGCCGGCCTCGGTCTCCTCGCTCGGGCTCGCGACGCACTTGGCCCCATAGGTCTCCATCAGCGCCCGCCGATAGGGCTTCTGCTGATAGGAAACCCTGACCATGTAGACCTTGACCTCGAGCCCGAAGAGGGCGCCGGCGAAGGCGAGCGAGGAGCCCCACTGCCCCGCCCCGGTCTCGGTCGAGAGCTTGGTCACGCCTTCCTGTTTGTTGTAGAAAGCCTGGGCGACGGCGGTGTTGGGCTTGTGGCTGCCGGCCGGGCTGACGCCCTCGTATTTGTAGAAGATGCGCGCGGTCGTGCCGAGCGCCTTCTCGAGGCCGTGCGCGCGATAGAGCGGCGTCGGCCGCCACATCCGATAGATGTCGCGCACCGGCTTCGGAATCTCGATGTGCCGCTCGGTCGAAACCTCCTGGCCGATCAGCGCCATCGGGAAGAGGGGCGCGAGATCGTCGGGCCCGATCGGGCCGCCGTGGCCCGGGTGGAGCACCGGCGGAGGCGGCGCCGGGAGATCGGCGGCGATATTGTACCAGGCTTGCGGAATCCGGTCCTCGCCCATCGTATACTTGCTTTGCTCGCTCATGCCGCCTCCCAAGGGGACCAACGCCCGATCACATCGCGCAGGACGCTACATGAGGCGCGGGCAAGCGCGAAAGACCTTTTTTGTCGCGGACGCGCCGCTTGACAGGGCGGGGAGCCCTGTTCCATCAGGCGCGGTCGGCCGGGGAGCCGAGGGCTGGCCCAAGAGCGACTCTTTCCAAAACATGACGTTTTCAACAGAACTGCGCCACCGGCTGGAATACGTCGGCTTTCGCCTTGCCGAAGGCATAACGCGCGCGCTGCCGGTGGAGGTCGCCTCCCGGACGTCGGGGCTGACGTGGCGCCTGGTCGCCCCGCATCTCTACCGGCAGGAACGCGTCATGCGCAACCTCGCCCTCGCCTATCCCGGGATGACGCAGGCCGAGCGGAAGAAACTCGCCGCCAGGATGTGGGAGAACCTCGGCCGCACCTTCGCCGAATCGTTCCACCTCGACCGGATCGCATCCGAGGGCCGGGTGACGTTCGAGTCCGAGGATGAGATGGACGCGCTCGCCCGCGGCGGCCCGTGCGTGGTGTGCGGCCTGCACCTCGGCAACTGGGAACTCGTCGCCTGCGCCAGCAAGCGCATGGGCGTTAAGTTCACCGGCGTCTATCAGCGCATGAGCAACCCGTACGTCGACGCCGAGACCCGCAAGATGCGGGAATTCCTGTACGAGGGCGGACTCCTGCCGAAGACCCCGGTGACCGCCCGTTCGCTGTTGAAGGCGGCCAAGAGCGGCGGCTATCCGGCTTTTCTCGCCGACCTGCGCGACGACCGCGGCGCCCCGTGGCGTTCTTCGGCCACCCGGCGCGCTCGAACGTCTTCCCCGCTTTGCTCGCCCGCACGACCGGGCTGCCGCTCTACGCCGGCGCGGCCTACCGCCTGCCGAACGTGCGCTTCCGCATCAAGGCGGCGCGCGTGCCGATCCCGGAGACCGCCGACCGCGACGCCGACGCGGTCGCCGCGACCGCGGCGCTCCAGGCGCAGTTCGAGGCCTTCATCCGCGAGGCGCCCGAGCAATGGATGTGGGGCCACCGCAAGTGGGATTAGCAATTCCCTGACCGGCCACCTGGAGAGGCGCCCACAAATTCGCGGGTGGAAGCTCCGGCGAGATGTCCTAACGTTCACAATCTCGCAAAAAGCGTGTAATCTCGGCGCCATTATGGAGAACGACTTTCGTCGACCATTGACATTCTTGAGGAATTTCCGTGTCAGGCAAATCGGAGTCCGAAGCCTCTTCCGATATGCCGCCGCAACAGCGCCGGTCGCGTGAACGATCCGCATTGCCCGAGCCTGAAGAAGGACATCGACTCGTTTCGGCTTTCTTGCAGATCGAAGATGCTTCGGTGCGCCTGGCCCTTATCAGATTGGCGGAGGCCTTGGCGCGGGCGCGCGCCAGTTAGCGCGGCCGCGTCACGTTCTTCCCAAGCAATGGATGTGGGGCGCCGACTGGCCTGCCGCCTGCCTCGTCCTGAGGAGCGGCGCCGTAGGCGGCGCGTCTCGAAGGGCGCCCCGGCGCGCGACGACCGGAGCGCTGACTGCATCCTCCGTCGAGAGGCGCCGCTTCGCATCGCTCCTCAAGGCGTGAGGGATGGCGCGGCGGCAGGGAGACAATCGCCCTGCTCCATTGGCCGTAGAAGGTCTTCCGACCGCAGAAGGTCTTCCGGCCTTTAGAAGGTCTTGGGCCGCGTTCCCAGCCTCCATGCGCACACCTTCGCCTGGGCGTTGACCCAGCACCCGCCGTGACGAACGACCGTGCCGAGCGAAGTCTCGGCATGATTGCTGTTCGGCTCGCTGTTCCAATACGCCGAGCCTTTGCCGCCCGCCGGATCGAGGAAGACATAGGCGAAGTAGCGCGAACGCGTCCGCTCGCCCGCCCCAATGGAAAAGCTGCCGTCGGATTGGATCATCACGTTGCAGGGGCCATCGAGGTATGTGCGGCCGCCGACGCCGAGGTAACAGTCCCCTTGGGCCGCTCGCGCGGCGCACGAGACGGCGCACAAGCTGGCCGCGACGATGAACCCCGGCGTCACGCGCATTGCCCCACCCACGCCTGGCACGAACCTCGACGACTTGAACATGACCATGCCGGACGTCGCGCCCGAGGGTCAACGCCCTCACCGCGATTCCGCCGTCGTCTTGAACTCGGCGGCTCAAGCCCGTTATGGCTCTTATGAAACGCGCGGCGCCGGGCGCCGAGTCACTCCTCCTTGTAGCCGAATTCGACCATCCCTTGCTCGGCGCCGTAATAGCGGTAAGGCAGGAATTTCCCGGACATCGCGATCTGGACACGGTCCCCCTTCTCGTGGGGGAGCCGGTCCAATCGAAGATCGAAGTCGATCGCCGACATGATGCCGTCGCCGAACTCTTCCTCGATCAACGCCTTCAACGCCGGCCCGTTGACCATGACCATTTCATAAAAGCGGTAGATCAGCGGATCGGTCGGCGGCATCGGTGTCCCCCGCATCGGGACTTCGTTCAGGAGATGCTTTTCGGCTTCCGAGAGCCCGAACAGAACGGCCGCCCGCTCGGCCAGGGGTTTGGGCAGCTTCATCTGGCCCAGAATCGCGCCGACAACCAATATCGGGGACATTCCGCCGATATTGTCGGTGATCTGCTTCCAGCTCCAACCCCTCTCACGCTTGATGTCGAGCATCTTCTCGGTCAGATCGGCGCGCTTCATGTCCATCTCCTCTCGAGCGACGGCGGCGGTTAGGCGCTGCAAGTGTTGCACAACCTCGCCGGTCGTCAAAAGCGGCCGGCGTCGGCAAGCGAAACATTGAAGGCTTCCCAAGCGCTGCGCCTCCCCGTTTACCAAACCATGGTGCAAATTCTTTCCTACCTTCCGAACGTCGTGCTACCGTTTCAGCAATCGGAAAGGAGCGAATTCGCCATGGAACAGGTCAAAAAGACGCGACGGCGGCGGTTGAACATCATCACCCGGACCGCGCGCACCAAGCGCATCTTTTCGCGGCTGCGCGAGGGCTGGGCCTATGACGACATCGCCAAGGACGAGCGTATCTCGGCCGAGCGCGTCCGCCAGATCGTCGGTCAGGTGCTGGAAAACCGCGTCCTCGATCGCGGCGACGACCACGCCCACATGCAGATCGAACGCCTGCGGCCGGCGCTGCGGATCGTCGGCAAAGCGGTGGCTGACGGCAACCTCAAGGCCATCGGCCCGCTGATCAAGCTGATCGACCGGCTCGACAAGCATCAGGGCATCCTGACCAAGCCGTTCGCCTATACCGAGGACCACCGCAAGAAGCTGCTCGACAAGCTCAACTGGATGGAAGCGAACCTCGCGGAGGACGACGCAGACCCCGTGTTCAAGAGCGAACCGGGCGAAACCGCTCGCGAGGAAGCGCCCCCTCCCGAGCCAACGTGCCCCGAAGATTTTTTTTGGCCCCGGTCTCGCCCGTAAGCCATTGAAAAGGCCCGTTTCGGACGAGAGAATCCAAGGAATTCCAAATCATTCAACCCCCCCATTGGCGGCTTTTCGCGGAGGTTTGATGCGCCGCTGCGTAGGCCTGAGGAAATCCAAATTTAGAGCCGCCCCTCAACGGTTGCTCGATCGCTATTTATCATTTCACTAATGCGACTATGGCATTGGCGCGCCAGAGGGCGAGAGCCCCCCCGCCCGCACAGGCCTGCGCCCTCGCGTCATTGCGCGGCCTGCCGCACGCCGCTGCGGCAGGCCTCTTCCTTCACCACGTGCTCCGCGTCCCGGCCGACGCTGAGGAAGCGCCCCGAGCCCCAGGTCCAGAGCCAGGGCAGTCCGAGGACATAGGCGCCGGGAACGCCGGTCACGCCGCGCCGATTAATCGGATAGCCGGTCCCATCGAAGATCGGCAGGCGCACGTAGGACCAATCCGGGGTGAACCCGGTCGCCCAGACGACGGCGCCGACGCCTTCGGCCGAAAGGTCGAGCGCGGCCGGCTCGTCGGCAGGCTCCCAGACGGGAAGGTAAGCCCCGCCCTCCGGCGCCGAGATGCCGTGGGCGGCGATGTGGCGGTCGATCAGGGCGTTGATCCCGTTGTAGACGCGATCGGCCTCGTCGAGGTTGGCCCTCAGGTTCGGCTCGAACAGCATCCGGCCCTGCTCGACAGTCCTCAGGCGGCCATAGAGCGACATGCCGTCTTTGGCGAAGACGCGCAGGTCGATGTCGCGGCCGCCGTCGCGGCCGGTCAGGTAGTGGTTGGTGTCGTGCCGCTTGTGGCCCATGCCGTCGTCGGCGACGGTGATCGCGTACTGTCCGACGTCCCACAGCCAGTCGACGACGTCGCGGCCACGATAGAACCGGGCGCAGCGCGGCGCATTGCCGGTCACCATATGCACCTTGCGGCCATTGAGATGCAGGTCTTCCGCGATCTGCGCGCCCGACTGACCGGACCCGACCACCACCACCGCGCCCTTCGGCAGGGCCGCGGCGTTGCGATAGTCGGCCGTGTGGATCTGAACGATCGAGTCCGGGATGCGCTCGGCGAATCGCGGAACGCTCGGCTTGCCGTAAAGGCTGGTCGCCAGGAAGACGGCGTCGGCCGTGCACACGCCCTCGGCGCTGATGATCCGGAACCGGTCCCCCACGCGCTCGACCGATCGGACCTCGACATTCTCCCGAAGCGGCGCGTCGACCTTGCGGCGGAAGGCGTCGAGATAGTCGAGGATCTCGTCCTTGACCATGAACCCGTGCGGGTCGGGTCCGGCGTAAGGATGTCCGGGCAGCTGGCACTGCCAGTTCGGCGTCACGAGGCAGAAGGCGTCCCAGCGCTCCCCGCGCCACTTGTGCATGGCGGTCTTCTTTTCGAACACGACATGCTCGAGCCCGGCTTGGCTCAGCCAGTAGCTGGCGGAGAGACCGGCCTGCCCGCCTCCGACGACGACGGCGCTGTAATGAGGTTCGGCAGAAGACATGGCGATCATGGCTGACCTCCTGGGGGTTGATCGAGAAAGCGCTCGCAGGCGACCGTCGCGCCGGTCTCCTGCAGAAACCGGGCGGCGGCGGATTCGATGGCGTCGAGCTGGCCGAGCGCGAGGCGGCACGGGCGGCCGTATTTGGCCTTGACCCGATCCGAGGCGATGTTCAGCGCCGTGCGGCTGCGGTCGAGAAAGTCGGCGAGAGGGTAGCGTTCGCCCTCGCGCAAATAGTCCTTGATGACGAGCGAGGGCGAGTAGCAGGTCTCCGACGCGCCGTCGGGCCAGCGGACCACGAACCACATTTCAGGCATTGGCGGCCTCCAGCAGGCGTCGGTATTGCGGCTCGTGCGCTTCGGCCACGGCGCCCCAGTCGAAACGCGCCGCGACCATGGGCCCGCGCGCGCGAAAGCTTCGGGCGGCGTCGTCGCAGAGCGCGAGCGCCATCGCGTCGGCGATCGTCTGGACGTTCATGGGGTCGCACCACAGCGCGTCCAACGGCGCGAGGTAGCCGAGGAACGGCTCGATCGACGGCGCGACGACCGGAACGCCGCTCGCCATCGCTTCGAGGACGCAGAGTCCGAAGCCCTCCTTGACCGACGCGAACACCAGCGCCGAGGCGAGTCGGTAAAGGCGCGGCATGTCGTGGTCGGCGATGACGCCGAGCCGGCGGACGGAGGCCGCAGCCGGACCGAGAGTGGCGAGCCGTTCGGCGAAGGCGCGCTGATAGGCGTCGTGATCCAAGAGGCTGGCGCCGCCGGCGATGACGAGTTCGGCGTCCGGTCGCAGCGGGGCGAGCTCGGCGAAGGCTTCGAGCATGCGCAGCGTGTTCTTGCGCTGCTCGACGCCGCCGACGCAAAGGAAGATCGGACCGGGCCCGAGGCCGAGACGGCGGCGGAGGTCCGGCTCGCGTCCGTCAGGCTCCGGGCGGAAGCGCGTCCGGTCGACGCCGTTGCCGCCGACCCTCGCCTCGACGCCGAAGCGCTGGCGGAGGGCGTCGCGCCACAGGGCGCTCACCGTCATCCAGGCGTCCGCTTCGCGGATCGAGCGCGCCTGCAGCGCGGCGATCCGCGGATCGGCGAAGTCGTCGAGATGATGGACGGTCCGGACATAGCCGCCGATCAGGCCCTCGGCCTTCAGCGTCGCCAGCGCGTTACCCGAGAGGCCGTCATGGGCGTGATAGACATCGAAGCCGCGGTTCTCCGGCGCAGAGAAATGCGCGACGTAATCGGCGACGCGCTGTTCGATCATCGCGTGGATGTCGTCAGCGGCCGGCGCGACGGCGAAGGGCTGCGTCGCGCAGCGCGCCGGACGGAAGAAGCCCGCGCCGCGCGCGTCGGGCGCGTGCAGGACGACCTGGTGACCGCGGTCGTGAAGCGCCTCCGAGAGATGCAGGGCGTGAACGACGCCGCCGCGCGGGATGGTCGAATGGGCCAGCATGGCGATGCGGAGGGAGCGGGTCACGCCGCGGCTTCCGCGCAGGGGGAAAAGCCGAGCAATCGGTCGCGTCGCCAGTCGCGCACGACGGCGCGGCGCGACCCGGAGATGAGCGCCACGTCGCCGCCCGCCCGAACCTCGCCGATCACCGCGGCATGGATGTCGCGCTCGAGAAAGCGCGCCGTCAGCGCGTCCACATCGCGTCGCGACGTCGACAGGAGGAAGCCGAAGCTCGGAAAGGTCTTCAGCCAGCGATCGAGCGAAACGCCGGGCGGCGGCTCGATGGCGTCGAGGTCGATGTCTATGGCGACGCCCGAACTCTCGGCGAGCATAGTCGCCGTTCCCGGAATGCCGCCCTGGCTGATGTCCTTCGCCGCCCGCGCGAGGCCTTGCTCGGCGATTTCGGGCAGGAGGGCGAGATCGGCGCGCAGGCGCGCGCCCGGCGCCTGAAGCGCGGCCTGCCAGTTGTCGAACGGCTCGCGATAGGCGCCGCGATGGTCGATCGCCGCGACGAGCGCATCGCCCGGCCGCGCGTCGAAGCTGGTCAGGAGCCGCGGCCCGGCGCGGCCGAGAACGGCGACGGCGAGTTGCGCCTGGCTCGTGCGCAGGTTGCTGTGGCCGCCGACGATCGGCGTCCCATAGGCCTCGGACGCGGCTTTCATGCCGTCGAGGATGGCCGCCGCCGCAGACTCGCCGTCGGCCCAGATCGCGTCGACGACCGCGATCGGCCGCCCGCCCATCGCGGCGATATCGCTGAGGTTGACCATGATTCCGCACCATCCGGCGAACCACGGGTCAGCCGCGACAAAGCCGTTGATAAAGCCCTCGATGGCGAACAGCAGCCAGCCGTCGCCGTCCGGAATGGCGGCGCAGTCGTCGCCGACCGGAACCGCGGCGCCATGCAGGCCGAGGCGTTCGGCGACGGCCCCGATCTCCGCCTTGGCCGCGAGGCCGGCGCTCTCTCGCGCCGCCCGCGCCAGAGCTTCGAAGACCGCCACGTCCATCTCAGGCCGCCTTCCGGAGCGCGACAAAGCCCATCTCCGGCGCGCCGCAGGGCGGATAGGCGGCGAGGTCCGCGCACATCTTCAGATGCGGCCGGCCGTGCAGGTCGACCTCGTCGAGCGTCTCCCAATGCATCTGGCGGAAAAGCAGACCGTTCTGCGCCTGGACATGCGCCAGGAAGGTCCTGCAGCCCATCGCATGGGCGGAGGAGACCGCGAGGCGAATAAGCGTCGCGCCGATCGCGCCGACGCGGCGGTAGTCGGGATCGACGGCGAGCCGGGAGCCCCACCAGAGGCCCGGCGCCTCTTCGTGGATGCGCACGGCGCCGACCACGCGGTCGGCCGCGACGCCGAGCATCGACAGCGCGACGATCGGGATGGCGTAGTCGTCGGTCGCGTCGCGATCGTCGCTCGCAAAGATCCGCTGCTCGTCGCAGAAGACGGCGCGCCTCAGCGCAAAGGCGCCCTCGCGCTCCCAGCGCGAGGCGGCGAACTTGATGCGGAACTCGCAGGGCCGGAACGGAACAATGGATTCGACAATCATGACGCGAGCGCCTTCTCGTAGGTCGACAGCGCCGAGCACGCGCCGCACTTGCCGCAGCCCGCCTTGATGTCGGCGGCTCCGAGCCCGGCGTCGACCAGCATCCGGGCGAGCGGTTCGAGCAGCGAATGCATGAAGGCGGCCGAAGGCGTGGCCATGCTTTCGAGCGGCGTGCCGGAGATCGGCACGAGCGGCACGACGAACGGATAGACGCCGAGCGCGACCAGATCCTCGCACATCGCCAGGATTGCCTCGCGCGTGTCGCCGAGCCCGGCGAGGATGTAGGTCGAGACCTGGCCCCGGCCGAACACCGGAACGGCCGCGGCGAAAGCGGAAAGGTAGCGCCCGACCGGGACCTCGGCCTTGCCGGGCATGACCCGGCGACGGACGTCGGGCGAGACCGCTTCGAGGTGCATGCCGAGGCCGTCCACCCCGGCGGCCTTCAGCCGGTCGAACCACGCGTCGTCGTCGGGCGGCTCGCATTGGGCCTGAATTGGCAGGTCGACCGCCGCTTTGACCGCTGCGGCGCTCTCGCACAGGATCGACGCGCCACGGTCGGCGCCTTTCGGCGTACCGGTGGTCATCACCATGTGCTTGACGCCATCGAGCGCCACCGCCGCCTTGGCGACCTCGGCAAGTTGAGCCGGCGTCTTGCGCTCGACCGTCCGGCCGGCGGCGAGCGACTGGCCGATGGCGCAAAACTGGCAGGCCTTGGTGCGGCTCTGATAGCGGATGCACGTCTGCAGCACGGTCGTCGCCAGCACATCCCGTCCGTGCAGCGCGGCGATCTTCGCATAGGGCACGCCCTCGGCGGTCACGAGATCGTAGAACCGCGGCCGCAGCGGAAAAGTGGCCTCGGCCAGGGCCACCCCGTCCCGCAAAATGCGGCTCTTGCCGCTCGCGTCGGGCGCTTCCACGACGTAGGGGCTCGCAAAGGCGGGCGCGGTGTGGACCGGCGCCATGATCGTCACGCCGTCGATCGTCAGGGCCTTGTGATCCGAGGGCCCCGCGCCGCCGCGGCGGCTCTCGACCCCAGCTCTCGGATCAGCCAGCCGCACGCCGAACGTTTGCAACGCGTTGATCAGGTGCTCGGTCGGCAGGTTCATGGCTCTCTCCATCGGCGGGCCGGGGCGCTTCGGCGGCGGGCGGGGCGGGTTCGAACGTGAGGGGACGGGCCGGGCGCGGGTCGAGCGTGAGACTCAGCAGCTCGGGCCGCGCGTAATGGCCGACCGAATCCATCATGCGCTTGCGCTTGACGATCAGGCCGAGGTCGAGGTCGGCGACGACCATGCCCTCGCCTTCGGTCAGAGGCGGCGCAAGGTGGCGGCCTTCCGGCGAAACGATCGCGGTCATGCAGCCGCCGCGCAGCCCGCGTTGCAGGGATTCGTCGGGCGTGATCGAAGCGATCTGTTCCTCGGTCAGCCAGCCGGTGGCGTTGACCACGAAACAGCCGCTTTCCAGCGCGTGATGGCGGATCGTCACCTCGATCTGCTCGGCAAAGATCGGCCCGACCAGCGAGCCGGGAAACTGCGCCGCGTGGATCTCCTCGTGCTGGGCCATCAGGGCGTAGCGGGCAAGCGGGTTATAGTGCTCCCAGCAGGCAAGCGCGCCGACCCGGCCGACCGCCGTCTCGACCACGGCGAGGCCCGAGCCGTCGCCCTGCCCCCAGATCATCCGCTCGTGGAAAGTCGGCGTGATCTTGCGCCGCTTGAGCTTCAAGGCGCCGTCGGCGTCGAATACGAGCTGGGTGTTGTAGAGCGAGCCGTGGTCGCGCTCGGTGACCCCGAGCACCACGACCGCGCCGGCCTTGCGCGCCGCGGCCGCGACAATATCCGTCTGAGGGCCGGGCGCGACGACCGCGTGCTCATAGAGGCGGACATGCTCGGCGCCGCTGAGCACCGGCGGCAGGACGAACGAAAAATAAGGGTACCAGGGCACGAACGTCTCGGGAAAGACGATCAGCTCGGCCCCCTTGGCTGCGGCGTCGTCGATCGCGGCGACGACGCGCGCCAGCGTCGCCTCGCCGGAGGTGAGATCCGGCGCGATCTGCGCGGCCGCGGCCCGGACCTTGCGGGGTTTGGACATCGTCAGCTCTCCCGTGGGAAGCGGCAGGGCTGAAAGCCCTGCCTGAAAGCGGCCGTCAGAGCGTCCAGGTGTCAAGAATGAAGGCGTTGTCGCGCCTGTGGATGAGCACGAGGTCCAGCACGTCCAATGGATTGATTGGCCGGATGCCCTCGATCAGCGACGGCTCGCCGTGGCCGTAGAGCGCCTGCAGGGCGAAACGGCACGCATAGACCTTGCCGCCCTCGCCGATGAATTTCGTGATCTGGTTGTTGAAGTTCTGGTGGCCGGGGAAAGCCTCGTCGCCGATCTTGGGGAAGCCGCGCTGCACCCCGAGAGTCACGCCCGGTCCGTAGAGCAGGATCGAGGTCTCGAAGCCCTTGCGCAGGAGACGCGTAGCCTGCAGCAGGTTGACGAGACCGATCGAGCCCTCGAAGGCGACGGTGTGGAAGGTGACGAGCGCCTTTTCGCCCGGCTTCGCCTTCACGTCCTCGAACACCTTCTCTTCGTAATCGACGAACGCGTCGCCCTTCTTGTGGGCGGGAAAATCGACCTTCGGCATGGGGTTTTCCTCTCGGCTGACGCCGGCGGCCGCCGGCTGCGACGAAAGGCCGCAAGTGTCGTGCCAGCAATTTTCCATGCAATCTGCCCGTCAATCCGGCTTGCGGGAGGCCGCAATTCCAGTCAAATGATCGGAAATCAGGTCATGACCTCGCGGGAGAGGCCGAATAAATGGACGGACAGGCGCCCAATGTCGTTGCGATCCCATAGCAACACGGTACGATCAATCCAGCCGCCGCTGGCCCGGGTTTCGCCTCAATGAAGGCATGGACCCCGGCGTTGCAGGGCCGCAACGGTCCGCGCTACCTCGCCATCGCGGACGCGATCGCCGGCGACATCGCGGCCGGAAGGCTCGCTCCCGGCGATCGCCTGCCGCCGCAACGAATGCTGGCCGGGCGGCTTTCGCTGGACTTCACCACGGTCGCGCGCGGCTATGTCGAGGCGGGGAAGCGCGGGCTCGTCGAATCGATCGTCGGCCGCGGGACTTTCGTCCGCCGCGCCGCGATGGTGCACGGCGAGCCGGCGCCCGGCCGCTCCCGCGCGGACTTTTCGATGAACATGCCGCCGGAGCCGGACGATCCGGCGCTCCTCGCCCGCATGCGCGACGGCTACGCGAGCGTCGCAGCCGACCTCGAGATGCTTCTGCGCTACCAGGGCTTCGGCGGATCGCCAGCGGATCTGACCGCCGCCGCGGCTTGGCTCGGACGGCGCGCGCTCGTGCCGTCCCAGGAGCGCATCTTTGTCGCGCCGGGCGCGCACGCCGCCATGGTCGGCATCTTCAGCCTGCTCGCCAAAGCCGGCGAAGTGGTCCTGTGCGAAGCGATCACCTATCCGGGCGTCCGTTCGATCGCCGCGCAGCTCGGGCTTCAGCTCGTCGGCGTCGAGACGGACCGCGACGGCGTCATTCCCGAGGCGCTGGAGGAAGCTGTCCGAGCGCACGCGCCGAAGGCGATCTACCTCAATCCGACCCTGCAGAACCCGACGACGATCACCATCCCCGAGCGCCGGCGCGCCGCGATCTGCTCAATCGCCCGCCGGCACGGAGTCCCGATCGTCGAGGACGACGCCTACGGCTTTATCCAAACCCACGGGCCGGCGCCCCTCGCGGCGATCGCGCCCGACGCCTGCTGGCACATTGCCGGGCTCGCCAAATGCATCGGCGCCGGCCTGCGGCTCGCCTATGTGATCGCCCCGGACGTGCGCGCCGGCTGGTCGTACATCAGCGCCATGCGCGCGTTCTCGGTGATGGCCTCCCCGGTCACGGCGGCGGTGGCGACGCGCTGGATCACCGACGGGACCGCCGACATGATCCTGCGGTTCATCCGCGCCGAGACGATGGAGCGCCAGCGTATCGCCGCGCGGCTCATCGAGCCCGGCTCCTATCTGTCGGACCCGCTCAGCTTCAATCTGTGGCTGCCGTTGCGCAATGGGTGGACCCGCTCGGCGTTCGTCAGCCATGTGCGCCAGACCGGGCTCGGCGTCATCGCCAGCGACGTCTGCACCGCCGCGGGCCCTCCGCCGGAGGCCGTGCGCGTCGGGCTCGGCGGCCCGGTGACGCGGTCTCAGATCGAACGCGGGCTTGCGTTTATCGCCCACGCGCTGGACGGCGGGGCGCACGCAAACGCGATGTGAGTGGGTCGCCGTTTTTGTCGCGGCCTTCGGGGCTTCCTGGCCGCGCCCGGTCTCGCGCTTGGTGTTCGCCCGCCTGTTCCTTGCGTAATCCGACCTGATAACCGCCTGTTCCGGACCTGTTCAGGCGCCTGTTCTGCGCACGCTCCGCTTAAGGCGCCTGTTCTGCGCACGCTCCGCCCCGCAATCGCCGGGTTGCAAATCAAGCGACGCCTTGGATTGCAGGACTTTCCGGAATGGAGCGCCGCCCGCGGGGCAAAAAACCGCCTGCTAACAGCCAACCCGATGCTCGGCGGACCGAGGAGGCGATGATTGGGGTCGAATCGGCTTCCAGCGTGGTGAGCGCGGTGGGAATCGAACCCACGACCCTCTGATTAAAAGTCAGATGCTCTACCTATTGAGCTACGCGCTCGCGCCAAACGCCAGGGCGCTTCGTGCCTACAGGTTCGGGGCGCCGGGGTCAATTGCAATCCGGCTGAGTGCGGGGCCGCCGTCGGGTGGGCGCCGGGCGCGGCGAGCGCCTGCGCGCCGTTCAGCCATGCACGCTCAGACCCGCCGCCCCCGCGCCGCTTTGAGCTTGGCGAAATCGTCGCCGGCGTGGTGGGAGGACCGGGTCAGCGGCGACGAAGAAACGAGCAGAAAGCCCTTCGCAATCCCGATCGTCGCGTATTCGGCGAATTCGTCGGGCGTCACGAAACGCATCACCGGATGGTGCTTTGGCGTAGGCTGGAGATACTGGCCGATGGTCAGGAAATCGACCTCGGCCGAACGCAGGTCGTCCATCATCTGCAGGACCTCGTTGCGCTCCTCGCCGAGGCCCACCATGACGCCCGACTTGGTGAAGAGGGTCGCGTCGAGTTCCTTGGCGCGCTGCAAAAGCCGCAGCGAATGGAAATAGCGCGCCCCCGGCCGGACGCTGAGGTACTTGGACGGCACGGTTTCGAGATTATGATTGAACACGTCCGGTCGCGCCTCGATCACGACCTCGAGCGCGCCGCCTTTGCGCAAAAAGTCGGGCGTCAGCACCTCGATCGTCGTCCCGGGCGCAGTCCGCCGGATCGCCCGAATGGTCTTGGCGAAATGCCCGGCGCCGCCGTCCGGAAGGTCGTCGCGGTCGACTGAGGTGATCACGACATGCGCAAGGCCGAGCTTGGCGACCGCTTCGGCGACGCGCTCGGGTTCGCCCGCGTCGAGCGGGCCCGGCAGGCCGGTCGCGACGTTGCAGAAGGCGCAGGCGCGGGTGCAGGTCTCGCCCATGATCATGAAGGTCGCATGGCGCTTGTCCCAGCATTCGCCGATGTTGGGGCAGCGCGCCTCCTCGCAGACAGTGGTGAGCCTGTGTTCGCGCACGAGCGACATCGTCTCGGCGTAGACCGGCGAGCCGGGGGCCTTGACGCGGATCCAGGGGGGCTTCCGCGCGACCGCGTTGTCCGGCCGGTGCGCCTTTTCGGGATGACGGAGACGCGCGGGCTTGAGTTCGTCCGCAACCATGTCGATGAGACGGGTCATGAGGCTTTATCTAGGACTGGCGCCGGCGCCGGTCAAACGCGGCAGGGCGCACGGCAGCGTCACGACGGCGCCCCTGCCATTCGTTTCCGGTCAGACATCGTATATCTAATCTGGATCGACAAGAGGGACTCATGGCTAAGCAATCGGCCAACACCGTCGTGATCACCGGCGCCTCGACCGGCATCGGCCTGGGCTGCGTCAAGGTCCTGGCCGAGAGCGGCTGGCGCGTCTTTCCGAGCGTGCGGCGAGAGGAGGACGCTCGACGCCTCACAGAGGCGTTCGGCGACCGGGTGACGCCCCTCCTGTTCGACGTGACGGACACCGAAGCGGTCGCCGCCGCGGCTCGCACCGTCGGCGAAGCGCTCGGCGGCGGGACGCTGGCGGGGCTCGTCAACAACGCCGGGATCGCCGTGCCCGGGCCCCTCCTCCACCTCAAGGTCGCGGACTTCGAGCGCCAGCTCGCCGTCAACCTGACCGGGCAGCTGATCGTGACCCAGGCCTTCGCGCCCCTCCTCGGCGCCGACCGTTCCCGGTCCGGGCCGCCCGGCCGCATCGTCATGATGTCGTCGGTCGGCGGACTGAACGCCGCGCCCTTTCTCGGCGCCTACAGCGCGTCCAAGTTCGCGATCGAAGGGCTGTCCGAGGCGTTGCGCCGCGAGCTCATGCTCTTTCGGATCGACGTCGCGATCATCAACCCCGGCGCGATCGCGACGCCGATCTGGGGAAAGTCGGGGGACGTCGACACGGAATTCGCCGACACGGACTACGCGTCCGCCGTCGCCAAAGTGAAGGCCTACATGGTGACAATGGGCGAAAAGGGCCTGCCGCCGGAGCGGATCGGCGAAGCCGTGAAGGCCGCGCTGACGGCGGCGCGGCCAAGGGTTCGCACCATCGTCACGCCTTCGCCCGTTCAGGACTTCCTCGCCCGAAACCTGCCCAAGCGCTGGGTGGACAGGCTGATCGCCCGCCGGCTGGGCTTTCGCCGGGCGAATGGCGGCTGATCCATCGGGCGGCGGGAGGACGTCTGTCGGCTCCGGCGACGCCGCGCCTTTTCTGTTGTAGGCTCGGGACTATTGAAGAAGCGTCGCCCCCGCGGCGCGAACCCGGGAGCGGCCATGACGACGAGCGTGCATCAGTTCCTGTGCCTGACCGACAATTACGGCGTGCTGGTGCACGATTCGAAGACCGGCGCGACCGCGTCGATCGACGCGCCCGAGGCGGCCCCGATCCTCGCCGCGCTCGACGACAAGGGATGGACGCTGACCGACCTCCTCATCACCCACCATCACGCCGACCATATCCAGGGGGCGCCGGAGCTCAAGGCCCGCTTCCCCGACCTCAGGCTGGTCGGCCCGGCCAAGGACGCCGCGCGCATCCCCGGCCTCGACACGCTGGTCCGAGAAGGCGATTACGTTGCGGTCGGATCGCTCGAGGCCAGGGTGATCGAGACGCCCGGCCACACCACGGGACACATCGCCTATTATTTCGGCGAGGACGAACTGGCCTTCGTCGGCGACACGCTGTTCTCGCTCGGCTGCGGCCGGGCGTTCGAGGCGCCCTTCTCGGTGCTGTGGAGCTCGCTGATGAAGCTCGCGGCGCTGCCCGGCGAGACGCAGGTCTATTGCGGACACGAATACACCGAGGCCAACGCCCGCTTCGCCCTGACGATCGAGCGCGACAATCCGATCCTCAAGGACCGGGCCGAGCACGTGGCGAAGCTGCGGGCCGAAAAGCGCCCGACCCTGCCGACGACCATCGGCCTCGAGCTCGCCTCGAACCCGTTCATGCGGGCCGAGGAGCCGACGGTGAAAGCCGCGGTCGGCATGCCGGACGCCGACCCGGCCGCCGTATTCGCCGAGCTCAGGTCCCGCAAGGACGTGTTCAAGGGGTGAGGCCCGGGAGGTTTCGCTCTTCGCGCGAGACGCCGATGTCCTTTGCGACCGCGAGTCCTTAGCGCGAAAGGGCGCGCTTCGAGGTCGATCCCGGGAAACTCATCCCGATCCCCGGATCAAGCTCGGCGTCGGGCCTGCCATTTCCAACTCGGTTTCGAGTGTTTTCAAGGAGATGCGGCGCCACTTGCGAGTCTCCGTCAACTGCCTGATCGAGCCGCCATACCATGAACCTCATCAGGAGCGGGCCCGGGCGCTGAATCAATGTTTTCAAGGTCTTGCGGCAGGTATTCCGGGCGATCGTAACTGCCAGCGCCTCCGACCTACGGCCAACACCCCCGCCACCGTCCTCATTGCCCATCGCAAGTCGGGTGTCCGAAAGGACGCCCTATGACGCGGCGCGAGACGGGCCGCGCCGGCCGGGTCATCGACCCGGCCCCAAGTGGGGGCTCCCTCCGGCGCGAGTCATTTGGATTTCCTCAGGCCTACGCGGGCGTGCATTGGGCTTCCGCGAATTCCCGGCCTTTGCCCGGTTGGATTTGTTTGGAATTCCTTGGATTCTCTCGTCCGAAATGAGCCTTTTCAATGGGTTACACGCGACCCCGGGCCAATTTTATTTTTTGGGGGGCCCTTTCCCCCGAAAAGGCGGCGCAAAGCCCGGCCGTCGTCGATTCGAAGGTCGACCATGCTGAACCTGCTCGCAGGGCGGAAGAGGGTGGGGAAGTCGAGGATCATGGCGGTCGACATCGCAAGGGTCCGATCGGGCATTGCGATCAGACTAACGCGGTCTTCGCTTTTTGGCAAGTAATAGTCGACTTGGCGCGCTTTTTACAAAATCTCGGCGGCCGTGGTCGCGCTGGACGCGGTCCCCAACTCCATCGCCGCGCTCCAGCAAGTGGCGCACGGCGTCGGCGCTCGGCCCTTTTGGCCGGCGCTGATTTTCAGAACGCCGGGCGAGCCGGGCGGGACGAGGCATTGAGGCGGAGGCGGCGCCGCAGGCAAATGCGGCAAGACATGCCGAGGCGTAAGAATGACACCTATTCTGTTTTTCCGCAAGGCAGTGTCAGCAGTTCGTTCCAACGGAGCTTCCGGACGCTCGCCCGTCAACATCACAGCGGCGGAAATGCAACCCTCGCCGGCGGTCAGAACCTCACGTTGGGTTCCCGCGCCGAGTCATCGGAGCGACGTGAAGGGGCTGTTGCAGAACGCGACCACGAACGGCGGAAAAAGGGCGGGTCAGCGGGCTTTGCTTTTATGCGCGCTCTGCGCCCGAAGCGGGCGTCCAATCGACGCTCCCTCCCCCCGGCGGCTGGGCCGCAAGGGGCGGCGCATCAGACGGTCTCGGATAAACCACGACGGGGCCTTTGGGTTCAGGCAATTACCTCGACTCGAAGATCGAACCCACCATCAGCGGTTTCTTTTCTCGACCCTTCTTCATAAGCACGCCCTTGTCAGGGCCAAATAGCGAGTAGATTGGCAACAAGCTCGCACCGATCGCTGACGCCTTTTGGCCCAGAGAGCCTGGGAGGATTTCCGGCACAATCAATCCGCCAGGCACCAGACTCGAGAACTGGGCGCGCACTCGCGCAACCGTGTCGAGGAGCAGGGCACGCGGAAGGAGTCCATCGATCACAACGGCTTCTACGTCGACCACCGCGATCACACCGATGATCGCCTGAGCGAGCGCTGCGGCACAATCGTCCTGCCACTCCGAAACGAGTTCCGCAGCTTGCGGCGGCAAAGGATCCAGGTCGCGGACTCGAGTAATCTTCACACCGCCAAGCCGCAGGTGATTGACGAGCGTGTAGATGGACGCGCGATGCAAGAGGATCTCGAAGGGTCCAGGCGGTTTTGGCACGGATGCGAGCGACGACGGGGCGACCGGAAATGGGCCAAAAGCCGCGGTGTTGCCGTGAGGTCCGGTCTGCAGCGTGCCGTCGAGGACCAGGCCCGCGCCGATGAATGTCGTCAGGGAAATATGCAGGAAGTCCTCGTACCGCGTGCCGACGCCTTGAACGAGCTCGGCGACGGCAGCGGCAGAGGCGTCATTTTCAACCTGCACGGAGAGCCCGCCTGAGTCGAGAAAGTCCGACGCGATGTCGATCTGTCTCCATGCCGCGCCGATCTCCGGCGGAAAACCGAGCTCGCGATCCCACCCGCCGATGAAGTAAGGCGCCGATACGCCGATGCCGACCAACCGCGCCGCGTCTTGGCCGAGGCTGCTTCGAAACCGCTGAAGAATCGCATTGGCGATCCGTCGAACGACGGCAGGATCGGGATAGTCGTGATCGTGGGTCTCGTAGGCTTGCGTCTGGCCACGGAAATCAATCAGCACGGCGTCCAGGGCGCGGCGGCCGATGTGCAAGCCGATCGAATACGCTCCGCTCGGCGCTAATTCGTACATCGCCGCGGGTTGTCCCTTGCCGCCAAAACGTCTTCCGCCGCCCCTGACGTAGCCGGCCTGCTCGAGCGCCTCGACGATTGTCGCGACCGCTGGCGGAGTCAGGTGGGCGAACCGCGCGATCTCGGCCTTTGAGGCTTGTCCGAACCGCCGCACCGCGTTCAACACGACACGCTCGTTGTAATGCCTCAGTTGAACGGAGTTGCTGCCTCGTCCCGCCATGACCCTGCCGTCTGCTTTCAAAAAGCAATCTTATTTAATCACGGGATGCTCGTCGAGCCTTTGGACGTGCCGACGACGCCGCGCCTCCGACCTACGTTCGGTTCGTCGATATCGCCCACTTTTAGAGCCTTCGCTCGAAGTCGCGCGGACGCGCAGCCGCCCAGACGCGAACCGTTACTCCCTCTATTCGCCAATAACCCGCTTGACAATTTCATCCACCTATTATAGCAGTCTGCTTTAATTAATAGCCTCGTGATCGACGAAGATTGGTCGCTCCGCTAAAGGCTTGAGGCGAGGTGATGGCCGCGTTGGCCGAGGCGCCGAATTGACCGACTACTCATCGCGGTCGTCAATAAAAAGGGAGGAAACCAACGATGCCAGATCGCCTGAATAACCTCACACGACGTCATTTCTTGCGCTCTACCGCACTTGTGGGCGCTGGGGCGGCCACAACCGCGATCGGGATTGCGCCGGCCCTGGCGGCGCCAGTCGAAATCCAATATTTCTACCGCGCGGCGTGGCCGACCTCGGAGCTCTACGCCAACTGGCTGATCGACGAATTCAACAAGAAGAACGGCGGCCGCATCCACGTCACCGGCGCGAGTGTCGACGGCGAGACCTACAAAACGAAGCAGACGATCGAGATCAGCTCGAGCGACCCTCCGGACGTTTTTTACTCCTGGGAGGGCGGCCGCGCGGGAGAAATCGTCAAGGCTGGTTTTGCCGCCGATCTCTCGGACGACTACACGAAATTCGGCTGGAACAAGTCGCTCAATACGGCGAGCGTTTCGTTGGCGAAGTTCGACGGAAAGCCGTACTTCGTTCCGACCGAGATCGGCGCTTCGGTCGTCTGGTACCGAAAGGACCTTCACGACAAGCTCGGGCTTAAGGTCCCCACCACCTGGGACGAGATGATGGCCAATGCGGCGAAGGCCAAGGCGGCCGGCATCGCCCCCTTCATGCTGTCCAATCAGAAAAAGTGGCCGGCGCAGTTCATGTGGTCGGCGATGATGGTCAACAAGCACGGCCTCGACGCCTACCAGGGATTGATCGACAACAAGATCCCCTGGACCGATCCGCGCGCCGTCGACATCACCGCAATGATGAAGAAGCTCGCAGACGACGGCATGTTCATCGAGAACTTCAATTCGATCGATTTCGCGCCGGCGCAGGTTCCGTGGGCGCAGGGTAAGGCCCTCTACTGGTACATGGGCTCTTTCATTTTGGGCAGCTTCAGGGGCGACAAGAAGCATTGCTGCACCGAACCGATCGACTGGTTCGCCTTCCCGGCGATGGGCGATCGAAAGCCGGTCATGTCCATCTACGACGAGGACACGGTCATGATCCATGCGGCGAGCAAGAACAAGGACGCCGCCGCCGAGTTCGTCAACTTCATGGTGTCCCCGGAAGCCTCGGCCAAGAAGCTCGAGATCGACAAGCCGTTCGCCTCGAACGCCTCGACCGACCTCTCCCAGCTTTCGCCGATGGAGCAGCGTCTGGGCAAGGCCATGGCCGATGCCGGCTCCTACACCTTCATGCATGTCGATCACGGGACGCCGCCCGCCATTTCGGACCGCTTTCTCGATGCCCTCCAGGGCGTGCTCGCCGGTGCGATGTCGCCGGAAGACGCAATGCAGGAGACAGAGACAGAGGCCGAGCGCGTGCGGGGCAAGATCAAGACCTGATCGCCTCCGGGGCCTTGAATTCCGATAGCGCCTGTGGAAGCGGGAACCGAATGGCTCCCGCCCAGCGCCAAAAGGGCGCGATCCGTCAGTCATGGCTGGCGCTGACGGATCGCGGCGCCTAAGAAGGCGAGAGCCGGCCGCTTTCACGTCGTCCGAGCGTTCCCGACGAGGGGGTCACTAATGGCTTCGCGAATGAGCGACGAACGGACCTCCTTCGTAGCCTTCGCCCGCCATCATGTCTTCGTCACGCTGTTCGGACTGCTCCTGCCGGTGGCGCTGTTTGCCGTGTTTATTGGTTATCCGATCGTTTACACGATTTATTTGAGTTTCTTTGAATGGAACGGAATGGCGCCGACCAAGAAGTTCGTCGGTTTCGCCAATTACATCTATATGCTCGGTGACAATTATTTTTATATTTCGCTTGAAAATAATCTGAAATGGCTGGTGGTATCTCTTGCATTCCCCGTCGTACTCGGATTTCTCATCGCCTACGCGATGCGTGTTCGCGCGGTCTATCTCCCGACCGTGCTGCGCACGGCGATCTTCTTTCCGGTAACCATGTCGCTGGTCGCCGTGGGCCTCATGTTCCTCCTGATCCTCAACCCGATTTTTGGCGCGTTCGACAGTGTGCTGCGCGGGCTGGGATTGGGCTTTCTGGTGCGCGAATGGTTCGGCGACTATCGCATTGCGATTTACACGCTGGCGGTCGTTGGCGGCTGGGCGTTCACCGGACTGCCGATGATCTTCTATTTCGCCGGGATCGGCGATGTGCCCAAGGAGACCTTCGATGCGGCGAGGATCGAGGGGGCGGGGCATCTTCGTATGATGCTGCGCGTGGCCCTGCCGCAGCTTCGCCCGGTGACCGCAGTGGTGGTGATGCTGACTCTGTTCGAATCGCTCAAGGCGTTCGACCTCATCGCGGTGATGACGAAAGGGGCGCCGTTCGGCCGCACCAACGTTCTTGGTTATCTCGTCTATCTCGAGAGCTTCTGGAACTCGCGCTTTGGTTACGGCGCAACCGTCAGCGTCGCCATTCTCGTGCTCTCGATCGCCGTCGCGTCTTTGCTGCTCGGCTGGCTGTTCAGGGGCGCCTTCGATGTCTAAGCCCGCAACGATAATTCATCCGGGACGGATGCTCATTCGCCTGCGTTACGCGGCGCCCGAGATTCTCGCGACGCTCTTTGCGCTTCTCCTCGCGGCAGTCTGGATCGGTCCGCTGGCGCTTATGGTGATGACGTCGATCAAGCCGAACAGCGAGTTCCTGAATGGACCATTCGCGCTGCCGATCGCGCCCACGCTCGAACCTTACGTGAAGGTTTGGGAGGGACTGAAGTTTGGCGTGCTCATGCAGAACAGCCTGCTCTACGCGGCCACGGGATCGGCGCTGGCGGTGGGGCTCGCTCTCGTGCCCGCATTTGCGCTCAGCCGGTTCGAGCCTCCGGGCAAGCGATATATATTCGCCTTGCTGCTGACGGGACTGATGCTGCCGCAGCAGACCGTTCTCATTCCCCTTTACGACATGCTGCGGTGGCTGCACCTGTTCGACACGCGCATCGGCCTGATCATCGTCCATGGCGTTTACGGTATGCCGTCCCAGATCCTGATCCTGCGAGGATTCATGACGACCATACCGCGCGACATCGAAAAGGCGGCGCAGATCGAGGGGGCGACCGACTTCCAGATTTTCACCAAGGTGATCCTGCCTCTGGCGGTCCCAGGGATCGTCGTCGGCTACACGCTGAACTTTATCGCGATCTGGAAGGAGTTCGTCTTCGCCCTGGTGTTCCTCAACAGCGAGTTGATCTTCCCCGTGACCGTCGGCATGCTCAAACTGAACAGTGACCGCTATATCTCCGCGTTCAATCTGCCGTCGGCAGGACTGGTCATCTCCCAAATCCCGATCGCGATCCTGTTTATCCTCGCCTACCGCTGGATTTCGAGCGGCAACTTCGTCGGTTCGGTCAAGGGCTGAAGCGGCGGGAGAAGAACCATTCATGGCCAATGTTTCCCTTGTCGATATCGAGAAGCGTTTCGGCGCGCATATCGTGATTCCAAGCCTCAATCTCGAAATCGCCGATGGTTCGTTCGTCGTGCTGGTCGGACCGTCCGGTTGCGGCAAGACGACGACGCTCAACATGATCGCAGGGCTAGAAGCCATCACCGCCGGTCAATTGCTGATCGGCGGCCGTGACGTGACCGACATGCCGCCGAAAGATCGCGACATCGCCATGGTTTTCCAGTCCTACGCGCTATTTCCCCATATGACCGTTTTCGACAACATCGCCTTCGGCATGAAGATCAGGCGACTGGGCAAAAGCGAAATCGACACGCAGGTCCACGCCGTCGCCGACCGGCTGCGGATCGGATCGCTGCTCGACCGGCTGCCCAAGGCCCTTTCAGGGGGCCAGCGTCAGCGCGTCGCGCTGGCCCGCGCATTGGTCCGCCGCCCGGGCGTCTTTCTCATGGACGAGCCGCTGTCGAATCTCGACGCGAAGCTTCGCATCGAGGCGCGAAGCTTCCTTTCAAAGATGCATCACGAAATCGGCGTGACGACCGTCTATGTGACCCACGATCAGTCGGAAGCGATGACGATGGGCGACACCATCGTGGTGATGAAGGACGGCGTCATTCAGCAGTCCGCGTCGCCGCTCGTCGTCTACAACGAGCCCGCCAATGTTTTCGTCGCCGGGTTCATTGGATCGCCGGCGATGAACTTCCTCGAACTGTCGCGAACCGGCTCGACGTTGATAGACTCGGACAACGCCCTCGCCATCTCGATCCCGGATCGACTGCGCGACGCCCTGGATGGATATGGAAAGCCGAAGGTCGTGCTCGGGGTGCGACCCGAGGCGCTACGCCCGGCTCCGCGCAGCGCCGATTTGTCAGGCGCCCCGCTTCTTTGCATCGACGTCGCCCAACATCTCGGACATGAGACGTTGCTCGACGCTTCCAGCGGACCGCATCGCATCGTCGCCAGGGTCGCCGCGTCGGACGACTCGCGCATCGGGGAAAAGCGGCCCTTTCTTTTTGACCAGGGCCACATGCACCTCTTCGATGTGGACACCGGCGCCAATTTATCCGCCGGTCCGAGTTCGAAGGCGTGACGTCGCCATGGCGGCGTCGAGATTTGGATCAATGTCCGTTGCGCGCCGCCCGCAACGTCTGCTCGGGAGGAGACTGTACGACGCGAATCTCGCTAAGCGGCAAGCGCCCGCTTCTGGCGCACTTCGCCCATAGCAGGACCGATCCGGAACGGCGGCAAAGGGGCGGATGTGACGGGGTCGCCAAGTGGAGAATGAGAGCCCGTTCGTGCGCAGTCTTGCCGTTCAGACGGTCGCCAAACGTTCGGGTTTGGCCGCAACCCCCTCGCCGCAGTCGACCGTAAGCCCCTGCCCCATGACGGGTCGCGCCGCATCGGAGAGGACCCGTGTCGGCGACCTCAGCGATGCGGCCGGTGGCGATGGAGCCGGGCGTCTTCGCCTCGTCGAGTTGGAGCCGCGGCTCAGCGCAGGGCGGCTGCCTGCGATGCCGCCGACATTGACGATCGTCCGGCCCGCGCGCCGGGTCCGGCTCAGGACGCCGGCTTCGGAGCGGTCGTCGGCGACGCGGGCGCCGGCGGGCCGAGCGGCGCGACCTCGACCGCGGTCGCGGCCGGCGATCCGGGCGCGGCGATCACCGGGGACGGCGCCGGGTTCGGGTCCTGGTAGCGGCTGGCGTCGATCGACGAGACGGCTGCGGCGTCCTCGGCGCGCGGCGCAGTGATCTGCGAGCCGATTTCGCCGATCACCTCGGGCGAATTGGCGAACACCGTGTGATTGATGAAGCGGTCGGCGCCGGAATAGGCGCTGATGTCGACCGCCTTGGCCCCGAGCGCCGCGATCTCGGCGCGGTCCTCCGGCTTCGAGGCGTCGATCGCGCCGACCCGCTGCCGGGAGCTCGCAATGAAGCTCGAGAGCGACAGGGCCCGATCGTTCGGGGTCGCAAACACCGTGACGTTGGCGGGGCGGATGCGCGCCATCTGCGAAGCAAACACCGTCATGTCGATGTCGGGCGAAGCCAGGATCACGTCGCCGAGGTGGCCGGAGAGGGTCCTGTCGCCGGCGATGGCCGAGGCGCGCAGGGCCTCCATGCTGAGCCAGCCGCCCATCGAATGGGCGAGGACATGGACTTTGCCGACGCCGGGCGCCTGGCCGAGGTCGTGCAGCAGCCCCTGGAGCGCGTCGCGCGAGGCGGTTGCGCTGTCCTTGTCGGAGACGTAGCCGAACACGTCGCTCTTCGACGGCCAGGTGAATAGCACCATCACCCCGCCGAAATGCGCATCCGCCGCGATCTGGGTGGCGCGCAACCGCGCCTCGTCGAAGCTGGTGTTGAAGCCGTGCACGAACACGAGCACATCGCGGTTGACGCCGATCCGCCCGGAAATGTGCGAAGCGAGCTCGGCGTGGAACTCGTCGTCGTCGAGCTCCCGCTCGCCGGCGAGGGCGATGTCGTTGCGTCCGTTCGGCCGGCCCCAGAGCGGCTCCTCGATCGAGCCGGCGTGGTGGCCTGGCGGCACCGTCATGGTGGCGAGGGCGTAATGCGGCTCGGCCGCCTGCTCGCGCTGGGCTTCGCCGGTTTCACCCTTGCGGGTCGAGGCGATGAACACCTGCACCGGTTGCGGCCTCTCCGGCGCCGAGGCCGCGGCGAAGGGCGACAGCCCCCCGCCGTAGTCGCCGACGCTGTCGAGGTCGGGGCCGATGCAGGCGGAGAGCGCGAGCGCCAAGGTCAGCGCCGGCGCAAGGCGCAGCACGGTCGTGGCTAAGCGCCTGGCGCCGCGCGGGCGGACGTCCAACACAACAAGTATTAACCTTTTGTTAATTCATGCAAAAAGCGCGCTGCGGGAGGCGCGCCCGGATGACGTCGCTTCTTGCGGCGCCGGTGTGGCGACAATGAGACGCCGAGGCCCTCTCCGTCGGCTCCGTTCCAGAGGGTTATGAAGCGCGACAGCGACGCGGTCCCGTCGATTGACTTCCCCACGCCTGCGCGTCATAAGCGCGTTTCCCGGCGGCGCGAAAGCGCCGCAATGTTTTTGCCCGGCTCGCCGCCCGGTTCTGGCGCGACGAGGTCCGGGCGCGCGTGTTGATGCGCCAGACGAATTTGGAGACACGATCGTGAAGCGGACCTATCAACCGAGCAAGCTCGTTCGCAAGCGGCGCCACGGCTTTCGCGCGCGCTCGGCGACCGTCGGCGGCCGCAAGGTGCTGAACGCCCGGCGCGCACGCGGCCGCAAGAAGCTGTCGGCCTGAACGGTCCGCGCTGGGCCGGCCAGGTTTCTCACGCAATTTTCCTCCCCCAGCCTCGAACGGCGCCGCGGATGGAGCCCAAACCCCTGGATCCGGACGTTCCGGCGCTTGGCTGGCAGCGCCTCGACCGCCTGAAGCGGCGGGCGGAGTTTCAGCGCGTGAGCCGTGGACGGCGGCGGTCTTTCGACGCCTTCACGCTGCAGTCGGCGTCCCGGCCGGCCGAGGAGGCTGCGCTTGGCGCCCGGATCGGCTTCACCCTGACCAAAAGAGTCGGCGCGGCCGTGGTGCGCAACCGCATCCGCCGCCGGCTCAAAGCGGCGCTCGCCGCGGCTCAGCCCCTTGAGACCCGCGCCGATTGCGATTACGTGCTGATGGCCCGGCGCGAGGCGCTTCAGCGGCCGTTCGCTGCGCTCGTCGACGATCTGCGCCAGGCCTTCCGCGCCGCCGGGCGCAACGAGACTGGCCGCCGCCCGGCCGACCCGAACCCGCCCAAAGGCAAGAACAGGCGACCATGAAATCCGAGGACACGAGAAACCTTTTTCTCGCCATCGCCTTGTCCGTGCTGGTGATGGCCGCCTGGCAATATTTCTATGCCGGCCCGCTCTATCAGAGGCAGCATCAGGCGCAGTTGCAGGCCCAGACCGAGGCGGCCCAGCAGGCTCAGGGGGCGGCCTCCGTCACCAGCGCCACGCCGAATGAGGCCGGCGCCTCGCTTCCGGGCGCAGCCGTCGCCCCCGGCGGCGTCGCGTCCGAGTCGATCCCGGATGCGCTCGCGGCGAGCCCGCGCGTCGCCATCGACACGCCGAGCGTGGCGGGCTCGATCGACCTCAGGGGCGGCAAGTTCGACGACCTCGTGCTCAAGGACTACCGCGAGACCATCAGCAAAGAGAGTCCGCTGATCCGCCTTTTGTCGCCGAGCGGCGCGCCCGACGCCTATTGGGCGACGACCGGCTTTGTCGGCGTGGGCGGCGCAAAGACGCCGACGCTCGACACCGTCTGGACCTCCGATGGGAAGACGCTGACGCCGACCCAACCCGTGACCCTGACCTGGGACAACGGCGAGGGCCTCGTGTTCAAGCGCGTGATCTCGGTCGACGACAAATACATGTTCACCATCGCCGATTCCGTCACCAACAAGGGCGCCGCTCCCGCGACGGTCAAGTCCTACGGGCTGGCGCTGCGCCACGGCAAGCCCAATGTCTCCGGCTATTCCGTGCTGCACGAGGGGTTTGAAGGCGTGATCGGCGAGCAGGAGCACGCGCCGACCTACGCGTCCGTGGACAAGGACGCCGGCAAGGCCGAAACATACCAGGGCGTCGGCGGTTGGCTCGGCTTCACCGACAAGTACTGGGCCTCGGCGCTCATTTCCGATCAGACGGCGCCGATCGTGGCGCGCTACTCGGCCAGCGGCGCCGGTCAGTCGGTGGACTACCAGGCCGATTTCGTCGGCCCGGAGAAGACGGTCGCGCCGGGCGAGACGGTTACCGCGACGACGCGGGTCTTCGCCGGCGCCAAGGAAGTCAGCACGATCGACAGTTACGGCAGCCAACTCGGCATCAAGAAATTCAACCTGATGATCGATTGGGGCTGGTTCTATTTCATTACGCAGCCAATGTACTGGCTGATCGACACTATTTATCGATATGTCGGCAATTTCGGCGTGGCGATCCTGATCGTCACCGTGCTCGTCAAGCTCGCCTTCTTCCCGCTCGCCAACCGCTCCTACTCGTCGATGGCGAAAATGAAGAAGATCCAGCCGCAGATCGCGGCGTTGAAGGAGTTGTATCCGGACGACAAGGTGAAGCAGCAGCAGGAGCAGATGGCGCTCTTCAAGAAGGAGGGCGTCAATCCCGTCGCCGGCTGCCTGCCGATGGTGATCCAGATCCCGGTGTTCTTTGCGCTCTACAAGGTCATCTTCATCACCATCGAGATGCGGCATGCGCCGTTCTTCGGCTGGATCAAGGACCTTTCCGCGCCCGATCCGACCAACATCTTCACTCTGTTCGGCCTCGTCCCCTGGAATCCGACCGCGCTGCCGGTGTTCGGCCATTTCCTCGCGCTCGGCATCTGGCCGCTCATCATGGGCGTGTCGATGTTCTTCCAGATGAAAATGAACCCGGAGCCCGCTGATCCGGTTCAGAAATCCATGTTCGCCTGGATGCCGGTGATCTTCACCTTCATGCTCGGCACGTTCCCGGCGGGCCTTGTCATCTACTGGACGTGGAACAACACGCTGACGATCCTCCAGCAGTCGCTCATCATGAAGCAGGCCGGCGTGAAGATCGAACTGTTCGACAATGTCAGGAAGATGTTCGGCCTCAAGAACGGGCCGGCGGCCCCTGCCGCATCGAAAGCGCCGCCCGCCAAGACGTCGACGTGAGCCGCGCTTTTCTCACCACAAAGACCACGATGGGGCGCGAAGAGCGCCTTCGTGATCTTACGTGTTCTTTGCGGTGACCCGTTTGCGCGCCGCGTCCGCAATGCCCGAAGCCGACTGGATCGAAGCCGGGCGAAAACTGTTCGCCGGCCCTTGCGACTTTGTCTTTGCCGCCGCGCGTTCCGACGGCCTGCCGCCGGTCGGCGCGCCGGAGGTCGCCTTCGCCGGCCGGTCCAACGTCGGCAAGTCTTCGCTGATCAATGCGCTGACCGGCCGCAGCGGCCTCGCCCGCACCTCGCACACCCCGGGACGCACCCAGGAACTCATTTTCTTCGACCTCGCCGGAAAGGCGGCGCTGGTCGACATGCCCGGCTACGGCTACGCCGCGGTGTCGAAGGAAAAGTCCGCCTCCTGGGGCAAACTGGTTCGCGACTACCTGCGCGGCCGTCCGTCGCTCATGCGTGTCTTCGTGCTCGTCGACGGCCGCCACGGACTGAAGGACAGCGACCGCGAGACGATGAAGCTCCTCGACGCCTCAGCCGTCTCCTACGCCGTCGTGCTGACCAAGCGCGACGAAGTGACACAGGCCGACCAGGCCGTTCGGGCGGGGGAGACAATCGAAGCGCTGCGCAAGTTCGCGGCGGCCTATCCGGAGGTGATTTTCACCTCCTCGCACAGCGGCGAGGGCGTGCCGGAACTTCGCGCCCACATTGCAAGACTGCTCGCGGACCGACTCGGCCGCCCGGCCGCCGCCAGCGGCGGCTGAGTCTGGCCGCTTTCCAGCAGTCGGTTCTGCTCGCATATCGGGCCTTGCGATGGGCGCCGCCTCGTTCCGCCGCACTTTTGCTCGTTTTCTAGGCAATCATTTAACGCTGCGGCGCGGCGGGGCCGCTCAACGCCCAAACAGTTTGTTTGCTGGTTGCGACGCAGTCACGGCGCCGAACTTGCGTCGTGGCGTTCGTCGCAGCGGCTCGGGCGCGCCCTGGGCGGTGCGAGGACGGGCGGGGCGCAGCGCCGAGCTCTATGGGCGGTAAGCGCGTCCGCGCCAGGCGGGTGTGTTCGGACGACAGAAGCGTCCGGCGGCGTGGCTGTGGCTGACGTCGACAGGAACGGAACGATGGCGAGTGAAAATGCCGCGGCTTGAGGCGAAGTCCGGTCGAAAAATATGGTGTCCAGCATGATATGTTGGTGGGCTAGTCGCCGGCCGGGTCGCCGTTCCGTTGTGTCATTTCGAAACACGCGTAAACTGATCGTTAACCTTTCCGAGTCACGCTCGTGATTCTGCGTGAACGGAGCCGAGGCCAATTGGAGGCATTTCATGAGCCTGAACGCCGGTTTTGCACTCGGGGGGGTTGAAGTCAGGCAAGCAGCGTCGGGCTCTCAAAAGGGCCAGGACATCCGCGACCTGTTCTCCTCGGCTTATGCCCGCGAGCGGCGCGAGCCCATGAGCCTCAACGACTACCTCGAAGGCTGCCGCGACAATCCGGGCATGACGGCTTCGGCCGCCGAGCGGATGATCACCGCCATCGGCGAACCCGTCGTGGTCGACACGTCAAAGGATTCCCAACTCGGCCGCATATTCCTCAATCGGACGATCAAGCTCTATCCGTCGATGGCCGGCTTTTTCGGCATGGAGGACACGATCCAGCGCGTGGTTAGCTATTTCCAGCACGCCGCGCAGGGACTCGAGGAGCGCAAGCAGATTATCTACCTGCTGGGCCCGGTGGGCGGCGGCAAGTCGTCACTCGCTGAGCGCCTCAAGGCGCTCATGGAAACCCAGCCGATTTACGTGCTCGCCGTCGGAGACGAACTGAGCCCGGTGTTCGAATCGCCGCTCGGCCTGTTCCGCCCGGAGGCGATGGGCGAGGCGCTCGAGAGCCGCTACGGGATTCCGCTGCGCCGCCTCACCGGCATCTGCTCGCCCTGGGCCGCTAAGCAACTCGACGCATTTGACGGCGATATTTCGCGCTTCTCGGTTGTGAAGCTCTATCCGTCGAAGCTGCGCCAGATCGGCGTCGCCAAAACCGAGCCGGGCGACGAGAACAACCAGGACATCTCCACCCTCGTCGGCAAGGTCGACATCCGCAAGCTCGAACATTTCTCGCAGCACGACCCGGACGCCTACAGCTACTCCGGCGGCTTGAACCGGACGACGCAGGGCCTGCTCGAGTTCGTCGAAATGTTCAAGGCGCCGATCAAGGTTCTGCATCCGCTGCTGACCGCGACGCAGGAAGGCAACTACGCCGGCACCGAGAATCTCGGCGCCCTGCCGTTCCAGGGGATCGTGCTCGCCCACTCCAATGAGTCCGAGTGGGAGAATTTCAAGAACAACAGGAACAACGAGGCCTTTCTCGACCGCATTTGCGTCGTCAAAGTCCCCTACTGCCTGCGGGTGACCGAGGAGGCAATGATTTACGCGAAGCTCCTCGACACCAGCGAGCTCGCCAATTCCTCTTGCGCTCCCGAGGTGCTCGAGTTCCTCGCCCGCTTCTGCATCCTGACCCGGCTCAAGGAGCACGAGAACTCGCCGCTCTATTCGAAGCTGCGCGTCTACAACGGTGAAAGTCTCAAGGACACCGACCCCAAGGCGAAGTCGGTGCAGGAATATCACGATGCAGCCGGCGTGGCCGAAGGCATGAGCGGCGTCTCGACGCGGTTTGCGTTCAAGGTCCTGTCCGAGACGTTCAACTTCGACAACGAGGAGATCGCCGCAGACCCGGTCCACCTCATGTACGTGCTCGAACAGGCGATCAAGCGCGAGCAGTTTCCGAAGGACGTCGAGCACCGCTACCTCGACTTCATCAAGTCGGTCCTTGCGCCGCGCTACGCCGAGTTCATCGGCCGGGAGATCCAGAAGGCCTATATCGAATCCTATAGCGAGTACGGCCAGAACCTGTTCGATCGCTACATCGCCCACGCCGACGCCTGGATCGAGGAGCAGGACTACAAGGATCCCGACACCGGCCAGGTCTTCGACCGGCAGGTGCTCGACGCGGAGCTCAGCAAGACGGAAAAGCCGGCTGGCATCGCCAACCCGAAGGACTTCCGCAACGAGATTGTGAAGTTCGCCCTGCGCTCACGCGCAGCCAACCAGGGCAAGAACCCCTCGTGGACTTCCTACGAGAAGATCCGCGAAGTCATTGAGAAACGCATGTTCAGTCAGGTCGAGGACCTGCTGCCGATCATCAGCTTCGGCGCGAAGCAGGATTCGAAGACCGAGAAGCAGCACGCCGATTTCCTCGATCGGATGAAAGCGCGCGGCTACACGGAACGACAGGTGCGGCGGCTCGTTGAATGGTACATGCGCGTCAACAAGGCCGGGTAAAGAGGTTAGAGAGAAGGAATCGGAATGGCCCAGTTCGTCGACCGCCGTCTCAATCCGCGTGACAAAAGCCTGGGCAATCGTCAGCGTTTCCTTCGTCGCGTCCGGTCCGAGGTCAAGCGTGCGGTCGACAAGGCGGTGGCCGAGCGGGCCATCGCAGACGTAAGCAAGGGCGGCTCGGTGTCGATTCCGACGGACGGCATCGACGAGCCGCAGTTCCATCTTTCGGGCGACAGCGGCGAGCGCGAGTTCGTCCTGCCCGGCAACAAGGACTTCGTCGCCGGCGATGTCATCGACAAGCCGAAGGGCAAGGCCGGCGGCGGCGGTCAGGGACGCGAGGGCGCCGGCACGGGCCGCGGCGAGGATCCGTTCTCGTTCGCCCTCACCGAGGCCGAGTTCCTCGACCTCCTGTTTGAGGATCTCGAGCTTCCCGATCTCGTCAAAACCTCGCTCAAGGACGCCAAGGCGAAGGAATTCCGGCGGGCCGGATATACCAGCGACGGCACGACGCCCAATCTGGCCGTGCTGCGCACGATGCGCGTCAGCATGGGCCGGCGCCTGGCGCTGCGCCGTCCGAGCGCGTCCGAGGTCGAGCGGCTCGAAGCGGAGCTCGAAGCGCTGCGCGCCAATCCCCACGGCGACATTGCCGAACGGCAGCGCATCGCCCACCTCGCCCGCGAGATCGAGCGGCTCAAGCGCCGTCAGCGCGCCGTCCCGTTCATCGATCCGATCGATGTGCGCTACAGCCGGTTCTCGCCGGTGCTGGTGCCGCGCGCCAAGGCGGTGATGTTCTGCCTCATGGACGTTTCCGCCTCGATGGGCGAGCGCGAGAAGGAACTCGCCAAACGGTTCTTCATCCTGTTGCACCTGTTCCTGAAGCGGAAATACGAACGCGTCGACATCGTCTTCATCCGCCATACCGACGAGGCGGCCGAGGTCGACGAGCAGGAGTTCTTCTACGGCCGCGAGACGGGCGGCACGGTCGTCAGCTCGGCGCTCAAGGAAATGATGGCGATCCGCGAGAAGCGCTATCCGGTCGCCGACTGGAACGTCTATTGCGCCCAGGCGTCCGACGGCGACAATTCGGGCTCCGACTCGCGTGAATGCGTGGCGCTGCTCATGCAATCGATCCTGCCGCTCGCCCAGTACTACGCCTATATCGAGATCGCCGACGAGGACGGGCCGCTCGACCACAGCGGCAAGGAATTGTGGCGCGCCTACGCCGGCCTCAAGGAGGCCGCGCCGGGCTTCGCGATGGCGCGGGTCGCCGGCCGCGCCGACATCTACCCTGTCTTCCGCAAGCTTTTCGCCAAGCAGCAGACCAAGGGAGCCGCTTGATGACCGCAACCCTCGAGGCCGCCCGCCCCCTGCATCCCGTCGGCCATCTCCTGTTCGACGGCGCGGAGTGGGACTTCGAGACCGTCCACCGGGTCTACGACGCGATCGATGAGATCGCCCGCGAGGAACTCGGCCTCGAAGTCTTCCCCAACCAGATCGAGATCATCTCGGCCGAGCAGATGCTCGACGCCTATTCGTCGGTCGGCATGCCGCTGATGTATGCCCACTGGTCCTACGGCAAGCGGTTTGCGCGCGACGAGGCGCTCTACCGCAAGGGCTACACCGCGCTCGCCTACGAGATCGTCATCAACTCCAACCCATGCATCAGCTATTGCATGGAGGAGAATACCATGGCGATGCAGACGCTGGTCATCGCCCACGCCGCCTTCGGCCACAACCACTTCTTCAAGAACAATTATCTGTTCCAGCAGTGGACGGACCCGGCCGGCATTCTCGACTATCTCGACTTCGCCAAGCGCTACGTCTCGGCCTGCGAGGAGCGATATGGCGTCGAGGCGGTCGAGCGCGCCATCGACGCCGCCCACGCGCTGATGGGTCAGGGCGTCTTCCGCTATCCACGCGCGCCCAAGCTCAATCTCGCCGAATACGAGCGACGCCGGCGAGAGCGAATCGAGCGCGAGGAGCATGACTATGTCGACTTGTGGCGGACCGTGCCCGGCGGCCAACAGGTGCGTGACGCCGACGACCCCAACGAGGAGGACGTGCGCGAGCGCAAGCGAAGCCTGCGCCTGCCCGAGGAGAACCTCCTCTATTTCCTCGAGAAAAACAGTCCGAAATTAAGGAGCTGGCAGCGCGAGCTGTTGCGCATCGTGCGCAATGTCGCGCAATATTTCTATCCCCAGCGCCAGACGAAAGTCATGAACGAGGGCTGCGCGACCTTCGTTCACTACACCATCGTCAATCGGCTTTACGACAAGGGGCTGATTTCCGAGGGAGCGCTGCTCGAGATCCTGCACAGCCACGCCAATGTGGTCGCCCAGTTCGATTACAACGACCCGCGCTTCAGCGGCTTCAACCCCTATGCTCTCGGCTTCGCGATGATGCAGGACATCCGGCGCATCTGCGAAACGCCGACCGACGAGGACCGCGCGTGGTTCCCCGACATCGCCGGACGCAAGGACTGGGCGGCGGTGCTGCGCGACGTCTGGGCCAACTACCGCGACGAATCCTTCATCCGGCAGTTCCTTTCGCCGCGCCTGATCCGGCAGTTCCGTCTGTTCGCGCTGGCGGACAAGGCGACGGATTCCAAGGTCCGGGTCGATGCGATCCATGATGACGAGGGCTACCGCCACGTGCGCTCGAAGCTCGCCGACAGCTATGACGTGGGCGCCAGCGATCCCGACATCCAGGTCGTCGGCGCCGACGTGATGGGGGATCGCCCCCTCATCTTGCGCCACACGATGCGCAATGGCGTCGGTCTTTCCGATGTCGGTAAGGAAGCGACTCTCCGCCATCTGCGCTGGCTGTGGGGCTACGACGTGCGCCTCGAGGAGGCGGCGAATTAGGACGCAATGCTTTTGCGTCGAGCCGCGTCCTGTAGACGCGGTCGTTGACCGCGTCCCGCGCTCAGCGAGCGCGGCAACAGTTCGGCGCGTATCCGAGCGGCCGCTCAAATCGTCTGGTTGTAGGCGCCGACCTCGGGGTTCTGGCGCAGGACGCTGTCTACCGCCTTGAACATGGCGCGCATGTTCGCCTCCGATGCCGGGCTCTCGACCACCACGACCAGTTCCGGCTTGTTGGACGAGGCGCGCACAAGCCCCCAGGTCCCGTCTTCGACCGTCACCCGCACGCCGTTGACTGTGACGATGTCGCGGATCGCCTGGCCGATCAGCGGCTCGCCCTTCGCCCGCATCGCCTCGAATCGCGCCGTGACCTTGTCGGCGACGGCGTACTTCACCTCGTCCGGACAGTGCGGCGACATGGTCGGCGACCCCCAGGTCTTGGGCAGGTCGCGGGCGAGGTCGGCCATCGACTTCCCCGGATTGCGGTCGAGCATGTCGAGCACGGCGATCGCGGTGACAAAGCCGTCGTCGTAGCCGCGCCCGATCGGCGCGTTGAAGAAGAAGTGGCCGGACTTCTCGAAGCCGGCGAGCGCGTTCAGATCCCGCACGCGGCGCTTGATGTGCGAATGGCCCGTCTTCCAGAAGTCGACCTTGACGCCGGCGCCGATAAGCGCCGGGTCCGTGGCGAAGAGGCCGGTCGACTTGACGTCGACGACGAAGGTCGCTTGCGGGTGAAGTTTCGAAAGATCCCGCGCCAGCATGACCCCGATCTTGTCGGCGAAAATCTCGGCGCCTTCATTGTCGACCACGCCGCAGCGGTCGCCGTCGCCGTCGAAGCCGAGCGCGACGTCGGCGCCCGACGCCTTCACCGCCTCGGCCATCGCGTGCAGCATGTGTAGGTCTTCCGGGTTGGGATTGTAGCGTGGGAAGGTCCAGTCGAGGTCGCAGTCGAGCGGAACGACCTCGACGCCGAGCGCCCCCAGAAGTTTCGGCGCGAAGGCCCCCGCAGCGCCGTTGCCGCAGGCGGCCACGACTTTCATCTTACGCGAAAACTTCGGACGGCTGGTGAGGTCGGCGATGTACCGGGCGGGGAAATCGGGCACGAACTCGTAGGACCCGCCGGGCTCGGGCGCGTAGTCGCCACCAATCACGATGTCGCGCAGGCGCCCATCTCTTCGGGACCGAAAGTGACCGGGCGTGCGGCGCCCATCTTCACGCCCGTCCAGCCATTGTCGTTGTGGGAGGCCGTGACCATCGCCACCGCGGGAACATCGAGCGCGAACTGGGCGAAATAGGCCATGGGCGTGATGGCGAGCCCGATGTCGCAGACCTTCGCCCCACCGGCCATCAGGCCCACGGTCAGGGCGAGCTTGATCGAGGCCGAATAGCTGCGGAAGTCGTGGCCGACCACGACCTCGCGCGGAACGCCGAGTTCCTTCAGGAGGCGCGCCAGGCCGAGGCCGAGCGCCTGCACGCCCATCAGGTTGATTTCCTTTTCGAAAAGCCAGCGCGCATCGTACTCGCGAAACCCTGTCGGCTTCACCATCGGCTGGGATTCGTAGGCGTAGGTGTTGGGGAGGAGCTGCGGGACGGGTTTGGGGAACAAGGGAGATCCTCGGATAAAATCGACCGGAAGCGTGGGCCCGGCGCGCGACCGCTTAGCCGATGGCGGCCGCCCGGACAATCGACGTTACGCCTCGATACGCTTGCCGCGCGGTCTCCGCTCGGCCGCGCTGCGCGCCAACCTTCTCCCGCTTTTGGGAGAACCGCTACCCCCCTCCCCTCCTCCTGCGCCCGCAGGAACTCGATGAACGGCCGGACGTGCGTCCCGAGCGCATCGGCCGCCTTGCGCCATTCGTCCTGCGCGACCGGCCGTGCGAGGTTCCGATATCAGCGCAAATAGTCGAGAAACGGCCTCACGAGGTCTCCGAGCTGGTGGGCGAGTTGCCACCAGCCCTCGATCGCCGCCGGTCCTTTGACAACGACTTCCCAGATTGCATTGGCGTTGGCAGCGGTTTGGCGTTCGTGGGCGCGCTTCACGTCCGGCGTGCCCGGCGGCGTCGGGAGTTCTGCCGCACTGGCCCTTTCCGCCGCTTTTGAATCCTCCGGCGCTTGGCTAGATTCTCTCGGCTCGGTGCGATCTAGCCGCCGTTGCGCTTCGGAAACATTCGGCTCGAAATACTGTGGCGTATTCTCGGAAATGAACTGGCGCAGCGGCCGGATCGCGTCTTTCGGGAATGGACGCGAGCGTGTCGCAGTTGCTATGGCTTCGTTATGCCTTTCAACGATGTCGTAAAAGCTATTCAGCGCGAACTGGTTCTCGATGACGCGCTTCAAATCCGTTGCGAAGGGTGCCGGCAAGCACTCGACGTCCGCTTCGAAATCGGAACGCAGATTGAGAATGTCGTCGTAGGCCAGAAGGATGCTACCGCCGTCCGCAGTCTTCGGAAGATCGTCCAAGTAGTCCACCAGCCGTTCGGCATATTCGGGGCGCACATTGTGGTACCGACCGGCCAGAAGCTTCTTCAGCAGCCGTTCTGCCCCAATCCGGCAGAGATCCAGCGTCTCGCGGTGTTCCTCTTCGCTGTTGAAGTACGGGTAGAATGGGAAGGCCTCGGCGCCGGCGGTGGTCGTGACAGTCCCTTTGGCCGTCCGAGCGTAAGTCCACGGCAATTCAACGTTGGCGACAGGCTCCGGAAAGTCGTCCGGTCGAGCCGTCTCCGCCATCTCGCGCAACTGGCGCTTGAGCCGCTCGATCTCGCGGGCCAAATGGGCAATCCGCTGCCGCTCAGCAATTCCGCCGTGCGGACTGGCGCGGAGGGCCTCCAGTTCCGCCTCGAGACGGTCGACTTCTCTCTCCAATTCCAGCCGCAGCGAGGCAAGATGCGCCTTGATCCAGGCGTTCGCCGCCGCTGGGCCTTTGTCCCACTCGTCCTGCGGCACGCTCGCGAAGACGAGTTCGTAATCTTCCCCGCGTGACCCGCCCCGCAGGCGATCTTCGTACCAGTCGATCCAGACCTCCCAGTCTTCGCCTCTTGGAAGCGCGGTCTTCAGGCTTGTCCATTCGGCATTGGCCCATGCCGGACCGCCATCGGACCAAAGCGGCAGGTTCGCAAGCGCGCTTTCCCCGTGCGTTTGGAGCGCCGCAATATCAGCTCGTATGCCCTCCCACGGGACGGCGTAGGCAGCGTAGGCGGCGACGGCGCGGGTCGCGTAGGCGGCGGCGCGGGCGGCGGCGTCGACGCCTGCGGCGGCGCGGGCGGCGTAGGCAGCAGCGTCGGCGGCGTAGGCGGTGGCGGCGGTGGTTGCGCGGCCGGCGGCACCAGCGGCGTAGGCGGCAGCGGCAGCGTCGGCGGCGTCGGCGGCGACTGAGGCGCGAAGTTCAATGGCACCAGCCGGATATTTGCCCGCCGCTCGCGCCACTGCGTTCGCCCGAAACATCGTGCTCGTCAAGGCCGCAAACTGCCGTGCCGTCTTCTCATTTGGTCGCTTCGGCGCCACGCGAACAGCGAAAGGCAAGACGCGCAGCGCCGCCCGCACCGCGATCGCGACCGAGACCTCGCGGCTTTGTCCTTTCAGCCATGCCTCGAGTGAATCCTGGTCAGTGATATGAGGCGCTACCACGCCCAGCTCCTCGCCCGCGGGAATGCGCGGTGACAACCCAGCAGTTCCACGCTCCGAGTCGTTCCTGAGTAGTTCGCATTCCAACAGGTAGAGTTGGCTGCCGTTTTGATGCGGCGCAATCTTACCGGCTACCCGAATTATCTCCCCATTCTTGATATGAAAAAGCTCAGTCTCCCAATCGCTGGAGAACCGGCACTCAGCGACGTACAATTCGCGAGGTGCCCCTCTTGTGAGAGCGCAAATCGCGCCACCCGCCCCATCCCGGAGGAGCATTGTCACGCTCCCTTCAACAGCAATCCACAGGCCTTTGAAAGGCTCAATTAGCCTGTCAGCCTGTAGTCCATTCGGTGCTCCGCGGTAGAGTAGGAGGACGTCTTCAATTGATCTGTCTGTAAAGTCTCGCTGCAAGGCCGAGCGGATCGGTCCTGTGCTTGGAGAAGATGCCTGTGGTTGGATAATTAACGATAGGGATGCGTTAGTTTCTATCTTCTTTGCAATCTCCGCAATCTCGTCAGCCGCCTCCGACATGTGCCGGTAGCGCTCGTTGACCGAATAATCCGAGAATGGCTTGCCGTCCCGTGGTCGCAGGTTCCTGTCGTGCACCAGGTCGAGCGCGATCTTCGGCGTCGGCGTCAGGATGAGCGGGTAGAAGTGAACCGCCTCGCCCTGAGCCTGCCGCTCGCGGATGATCGCGATCTCCTTGTCGACCACATAGTCGGACGATAGCGAATGGCGCGAGACGAGTAGGATGAACACGTCGCAAGCGCCGAGCTTCTGCGCGATCTCCCGCTGCCAGTCGGCGCCGCCCGGCATCAGCCGGTCGAGCCAGAGATCGACAGCGCCGTGCTTGATCGCCGGCCGCAGATAGCCGATGACGAACGACAGCCACTTGACCTCGCCCTCGGCCGGATGCTCCGGTTCGTCGGCGTGGGCGTAGCTGATGACGATCAGCGGCTTTCCGGACTCGGTCGGCATGGCGGTTCCCGTCGCGCGACCAGCATCGGCCGGCGTGTTTCGAAGTCAAGAAGGGGCTTGCCGTCATCGCGAGGACCCGCGGACTTGATCCGCGGGGACGTGGCGATCCAGGGTGCGAAGGGCGCGGACTTTCTGGCGTCTGCGCCGAGGACGCGCCGCTTTCCGCCGTCAGCGGCGGCGGCTCTGGATCGCCACGTCGCCCTTCGGGCTCCTCGCGATGACGGCGAGGGGGCCCGCAGCCGCGCGCCCCGCTGGCAAACTTACATGTTCAACCGATCGAATAGGTCCTCCCACAGCGGATTGTCTCGCTCTATCAGCGCGAGCTTGTCCTTGCGGCTGCCCGATTTGATCTGTTTCTCTCGAGCGATCGCCTCGTCCATTCGCTCGTGCGGTTCGATCCAGACCAGCAGCTTGCAACCGCACCGCTTCGTGAACCCGCCAAGGGCTCCGATGCGGTGTTCCCATGCCCGGCGGCCGTGTTGGAAGTCACCCCCGACATAAAGCGTCCCGTTGCGCCGGTTCGCCATGATGTAGACGCAGGGGCTTCTCATGGGCGGCGACAATAGCCGAGGGGTCGCCAACCGTCATTGCGAGGAGCGAAGCGACGCGGCGATCCAGAGAGCGAAGGGCGCGGACTTTCATGCGCCTGCGCCGAGGCCCCGCCCCTTTCCGCCGTCAGGGGCATTGGCCCCTGGATCGCCACGTCGCCCTTCGGGGTCCTCGCGAAGACGGCGAAGGGGCGGGTCGGGCCCGGCTCCGGAAAAAAGGAGCATTTTCTTGCCGTCGAAACAAATTCGTTCTATATTTCTTCTTATCAGAACGAGAACGCCGCAATGCCCGCTTGCCTCGAAGCTGCCCCGACCATCGCGCCGTCCCCTCCGTCGACCGACGGGCGCGCCGCGAGGATGGCGAAATTCAAGCGGGAGCAGCTGATCGTCGACTACCTCAACCGGGGCGTGTCGGTCGCCGAGATCGCAGCGTGCGTCGGGGTCGGGGAGAAGCGGATGTGCGCATTGATTGGGGAGATCCTCGCCCGCCGCACGCCGGCGCCTTGCGCGGAGTTTGTCGCGATCCAGGTCAGCCGGCTCAACGAGGCGCTGCTCGTCGCCTATAGCGCCATGACGGGCGCGAATCTCAAGGCGGTCGACCGGGTGGTGAGGATCGTGCGCGAGCTCGACCGCTACCATGGGTTTGTCGCCGCCGAACGGCGTAGGCCCGAGCGGCCGCGCATCGAGGCGGACGCCCAGGCCAACGTCGGGCTCGGCGTGGCGCTGTTCTGCAGCGCCGAACTTGCCCTGCAAGATGGGGAGATTGAGCGCGCGGCGTCCTCGGCGGGCGTCGTCAGCGTCGTTCGCGACAGTGACGACCGCCCGGAGATTCCGCCGCAAGCCTCTGAAAAGGTTGATTCCGCGCCCGGGATTTCGAAAAGTCCGCCGGACGCCTGGGCCGCGTCCCCCGACCTCGTCCCACCCCTTGGAGCCAATCAGGAGGCGTCGAATGACGGCGCCGATTGGAGCGAGCGTTGCGATGGGATCGTCCGTCGCGTTGCCGCCGCACTCCACAACGCCTTCGGAGGCGATCGCCCAATCGAGCGCGGCGACACGTCCACCGACCGCGTTGACAGCAAGTCGCACGCCGTCCCGGCCGTCGACGATCGCCCGGAAATTCCGCCGCAAGCCCTTGAAAAGGCTCATTTCACGCCCGGGATTCTGGCGTCCCACGCCCTTGACGTCTGTCACCGGCGCGAAGGCCGGAGTGCGGCGGCCGCCGCCGCAGCGTTCCCAATGGAGGCCCGCCTTCGCACGCCGGACGCGGCGGCGCCACAGACGATGACAGAACCGGCGTCCGGTCCGACACTGGGCGACAATCGCCCGGAAAATCCGCCGCAAGCCTCTGAAATCATTGATTCCGCGCCCGGACATGCCAGTCCAGCGGGTCCGGCGCCGTCATCCAATGCGCCGGACGAGGATTTCCACATCCCGGCCGCATGGAGGCGACCGAACGTCCGGATGGCGCTCAATGGACTCCTGGCTGTAGAGTCTTCGGAGCTCCGCCCGAATCTTCCCCCTCAGCTGTCCATCTTCAGCGCTTCGATGAAGGCTTCCTGCGGGATCTCGACCTTGCCGAACTGGCGCATGCGCTTCTTGCCGGCCTTCTGCTTCTCCAGGAGCTTGCGCTTGCGCGTTGCGTCGCCGCCGTAGCATTTTGCGGTCACGTCCTTGCGCAGCGCGCGGATCGTTTCGCGGGCGATGATCTTGGCGCCGATCGCGGCCTGGATCGGGATCTGAAACATGTGCGGCGGGATGAGCTCCCTGAGTTTCTCCACCATCGCCCGGCCACGGGCTTCGGCCCGGTCGCGATGGACCAGCATCGAGAGCGCATCGACCGGCTCGCCGTTGACCAGGATCGACATTTTCACCAGGTCGCCCGGCCGATAGTCGGTCAGCTGGTAGTCGAAGGAGGCGTAGCCCTTGGATATGGACTTGAGGCGATCGTAGAAGTCGAACACCACCTCGTTCAGCGGCAGTTCGTAGACCACCATCGCCCGCTTGCCGACGTAGTTCAGGTCGACCTGAGTCCCGCGCCGATCCTGGCAGAGTTTTAGGATCGCCCCGAGGTAGTCGTCGGGGGTGAGGATAGTCGCCTTGATCCACGGCTCCTGGATTTCGGCGATCTTGACCGGGTCCGGCATATCGGCCGGGTTGTGCATTTCGAGCACGGATTTGTCGGTCAGCACGATCTTGTAGATGACCGACGGAGCGGTGGCGATGAGGTCGAGGTTGAATTCGCGCTCGAGCCGCTCCTGGATGATCTCGAGGTGGAGAAGCCCGAGGAAGCCGCAGCGGAAGCCGAAGCCGAGCGCGGCGGAGGTCTCCATTTCATAGGAGAAGCTCGCGTCATTCAGGCGGAGCTTGCCCATGGCGGCCCGCAGGTCCTCAAAGTCGGCCGCGTCGACCGGAAAGAGGCCGCAGAAGACCACCGGCTGGGCGGGCTTGAAGCCCGGCAGCGCCGAGGCGGTCGGGTGCTTGTCGTCGGTGATCGTGTCGCCGACGCGGGTGTCGGCGACCTGCTTGATCTGGGCGGTGATGAAGCCGATCTCGCCCGGCCCAAGCGTCGCGGCGTCCGTCATCTTGGGCGTGAAGACGCCGATACGGTCGACTTCGTAAGCGGCGTCCGCCGCCATCATGCGGATGCGCATGCCCTTCTTGAGAAATCCGTCGATGACGCGGACCAGCACCACGACTCCGAGATAGGCGTCGTACCAGCTGTCGACGAGCAGGGCCTTGAGCGGCGCCGTCTCGTCGCCTTTGGGCGGCGGCAAGCGGGTGACGATGGCCTCGAGCACGGCCTCGATGTTCAGGCCGGTCTTGGCCGAGATCGGCACGGCCTCCGATGCGTCGAGGCCGATGACGTCTTCGATCTGCTCCTTGATCCGCTCGGGCTCGGCGGCAGGGAGGTCGATCTTGTTGAGCACGGGGACGATCTCGTGGCCCGCATCGAGCGCATGATAGACGTTGGCGAGCGTCTGCGCCTCGACCCCCTGGCTCGCGTCCACCACCAACAGCGACCCTTCGCAGGCGGCGAGCGAGCGCGACACCTCGTAGGCGAAGTCGACGTGGCCGGGCGTGTCCATGAGGTTCAGGATATAGGTCTTGCCGTCCTTCGCAGTATATTCGAGCCGGACGGTGTTGGCCTTGATGGTGATGCCGCGCTCGCGCTCGATGTCCATCGAATTGAGCACCTGCTCGACCATGTCGCGCTCCGCCACGGTTCCGGTCTGCTGGATCAGCCGGTCGGCAAGCGTCGACTTGCCGTGGTCGATATGGGCGACGATGGCGAAGTTGCGGATGTTGTCGATCGGGTGGGCGGTCATGGCGCGGCATTAGCAGGGCGCGCGAGGGAAGGGAACCAATTCGGCCCCCCTGCCCTCATGGGACGCCCACGACCAGACCTTCGATGCCGTGCTTCTGGGTGACCGGCGTGAGCTTGTCGACGATCCGGCAGACGAGATGGTTTTGGACGACCGGCGGAAGGCCATCGTAATAGGCTCGGGTGACCATGAGATCGTGCAGCTCGTCGTGTCCGGCGCCGGGCGCGTCGACCCCGAGAACCAGCACCGGGCGGGGGATCATGGAAGCGTGCGCCGTGCCCCGATGGATCGTCAGCGCCGAGCGGCAGGAAATGTCGCCCATCAACGGATACTTCCGTACCGCGCGTTCTGTATAGCGCGCCCATGTCTCCTCAGGCGGAAACATCTCCTGAGGCCAGGTCCGGCCGTCGTCCCACTGCGTTCCAACTGCGACCTCGAAGAGCCCCATGTCGGGCGTCACGTCGACGCCGGTCAAATTGAAGGCGAGCGAGGTGATGCGCCGATCCCGCCATGTCTCCGGCGGAGAGGAAAAGTCCCGATGCCAGGGCTGGTTCTTGGCGCCCTCGAACGGGGTGTCAAAGCCGATTTCGACGATCTTGTAGTCGGGCCCCAGCGTCGCCTCACACATCGCGGTCACCCAGGGATGCAAGCAAAGCTCGACAAAGCCGCCGAACATCTCCGGAACGATTTCGACATACCAGCGGCGCGGCCCCCGTCCAACGGCGCCGCCGGGCCGCTGGATCGCGTCCCAGAACGCCGCCATCATGTCCTCGCGCATCCGTTCGGCGTATGCTCGCGAAAACTCGCCCTTGCGCCCGACGCCTCCGTCCCGAATGAGCGTCTCATAGTCCGCCCGGACGTCGAGACCCGCATCGATACCGATTTTGTCCATCGCTCCGCCGCTATGCGCTGTCCCCAGCCGTAACTTCCGAAAGCGGCCGCGCCATGGCCAGCGAGGACAAAAGTCGACTTCTTGAAGGAGAGACTTGGCGCGTCCGGTCCAGATTGACGCTTGGCGAACAACACCGATTTTACTTGACAGTTTGTTGATTTCAGAAAGACTTTAGCAAGTCATGTCCTCTGATTGCCCGTTCAGATGTGATGAATTCGGGTGATCGTCAAGGATTACTTTGCTGGTTTGGTGTTCCGCGAAAGCGCGCCTACGCAGTCCGCTTCGATTGGATGCGGAGCTTGCCTCGGCGTTGATAGCTTTTGGAGCGTGAACCTCGCCCCGAGCGGACCGCCTGCAGATAGAGGAAGTTGGTCGGCCCGAGCCGATAGGGTTTGCGCGGCTATTTCATCCGGCTGGAACGAGGGCGCTATGCACGAGGACCTCGAGAATTGGCTCAACCAAGTCTGGACGCGTCGCGACGAGCTTTTGGCTGCATCAAAGAAGTCAAGGCTTCATCACAGGCCGAGGCGCAAGCGCAGGGATGAATAATCGTGGCGTTAGCTTCATTTATAAGATGTACAATGACGGAGAGGCCGCCTCTACAGCTGATACAAAATCTCTGAAGGCGATAAAAGGCGAGCTCGTGCAGCTGGAGACGGAGATCGGTCAGCCGCCTGAGGCGCAAAATAAGAGCGGATGGAACAAATGGAATAAAGGAGATATGGCCAACGCGGATATCTCGGAGCTTGGAAACACGTTCTTCCACTACCGCAAAAGGAAGTCCGAAACTGTTTACCGGATTTACATCAACGCGCAGTTAGCGACAAGAGGACAACTATTCCGTGAAATCGTCGTCGAGCTATGGAAAGTGGATGGCCTGAATAACGCTAAGGTGTCCACCGTTGATGGCAGGGCCGACTCGATTGTCATCTATATGGAGACGGAAGAGTCTATACAAAAGGCGCTTGGATCTATTTGCGCCTATCATAAGGTGCACCCAAATCTTTTCGGAGGTGCGCTACCCAAGCTCGTGGTGCCTGCGGAGGTTGACGGATACCAAATGCGCGGTGTCGGCAGGGCGATGGAGCCGCCCGGCTTCATGCTCATCAGCACCGGCGGGGCCTTCTACCGTCGTAAAAAGGGGCAAAGCTTCGGCAGCTACCGCGCCCAATTGATCTTCATGGCGCTGGAGCGTACCCGCCAAAAAGTCGAGGGCCAGTCAGAGGAAGACCGCAAGGCCGCATTCAAAAGGCGAGCGGATAAATACTTCCGTCGCGCCGGAATAGATCCCGATCGGCCTGCGGACCAAGCCACGCCCGAGGACCTTCCCTCAATCGACACAATCCAGAATTGGGTGAATACGACAAAGGACACGTAGCGTACGAAGGACCTGCTTGTCGCCACCCGACGACCGCAGCCGCGGATTTACCCGCGCCCAAGCGCATTCAGATCGCTGAGTCTCAGTGTCCAGAACGCCAGGATGACGTTCAGCCAGGCACCCACTTCGGTTAACGGGCGCGGGTCGAGGTGGTAGACGCGCTCCCGACCGCGCTTTTGAGCGCGCACAAGACCGACGTCGCGTAGGAGCGACAGATGCTCAGAGGCCGCGGAACGCGCGATTGGCAATCCCTTGCAAAGATCGGAGGCGGTTCTTGGTCCGGCGCGCAGAGCCATCAGAAGCTGCCGCCGAACGGGGTTGGCGAGGGCGCCGAATACGTCCGGCGCGCCGGCCGGCGCTCCTGCTGTCACGCGTTCAGGCATCCGATTGCCCGCTCCTGCTTTCAGGCGCTGAATATGTCGGGTTTTTCCGTCATGTTCCAGCCCGCCTCATCACGGATCGTCGCCCGTGGAGTTGCGGCCCACGTCAAATATCGGCGTTATCACATTGTCATCTATAAGCTTTTTAATATAGGATCTGCTCGTTTCATCCTTTCGTCCGAGGCCTCCGTTTTGGCCCTCCAGACGTTGCGCGCCCTGTGGGCCTATGGTAGGTGACCGCCGTCTCGCGGGCCGGGGGCCGACTTCAGGACGCGCGGCAGGAACCTCTGAGGATCGCGCAAGAAACGTCGAGGCCCGCTGGCCGACGTCAAGGCGCATCCCGCGCCCCGAAGGGATGATCGGACCTTGGCCGAAGACACCGATATCGTTTCTGGCGTGTCCGGGCGCTACGCGTCCGCCCTGTTCTCCCTCGCCCAGGACGACCGCCAGACCGACGCTGTCGCCCAATCGCTGGAAAAACTCGACGCCCTGATCGCCGGAAGCCCAGACCTCGAGCGCCTCGTCCGCAGCCCGATCTTTTCCGCCAATGACCAGGTCAAAGCGCTCGGCGCGATCCTCGACAAAGAGGGGATATCCGGGATTGCCGCCAATTTCGTCCGGCTGGTCACGGTCAAGCGCCGGCTCTTCTTTCTGCGTCAAATGATCGCCGACTACCGCAAGCTCTACGACGCGAGCCGTGGCGTGACCCGCGCCGAGGTCACGAGCGCCTCCGCGCTTTCCGACGGCAATCTCGTCGCCCTCAAAGACCAGCTCAAGGCCGCCTCGGGCGGCCGCGACATCCAGCTCGACGTCAAGGTTGACCCCTCGATCATCGGCGGCCTGATCGTCAAACTCGGTTCGCGCATGGTCGACGGCTCGCTTCGCACCAAGCTCAACGCAATTCGCCTAGCCATGAAAGAGGTCGGCTGATGGACATCCGCGCCGCAGAAATTTCTTCGATTCTCAAGAGCCAGATCGCCAACTTCGGCGCCGAGGCGGAAGTCACCGAAGTCGGCCAGGTCCTGAGTGTCGGCGACGGCATCGCCCGCGCCTATGGCCTCGATAAGGTCCAGGCCGGCGAGATGGTCGAGTTCGAGAACGGCGCCCGCGGCATGGCGCTGAACCTCGAGACCGACAACGTCGGCATCGTGATCTTCGGCACGGACCGCGAGATCAAGGAAGGCCAGACGGTCAAGCGCACCGGCGCAATTGTCGACGTGCCGATCGGCAAGGAGTTGCTCGGCCGCGTCGTCGACGCGCTCGGCAATCCGATCGACGGCAAGGGCCCGATCAACGCCGCCAAGCGCGCCCGCGTGGACGTCAAGGCGCCCGGCATCATTCCGCGCAGGTCGGTCAGCGAGCCGATGGCGACCGGCCTCAAGGCGATTGACGCCATGATCCCGATCGGCCGCGGCCAGCGCGAGCTGATCATCGGCGACCGCCAGACCGGCAAGACCGCCATCGCGCTCGACACCATCCTCAACCAGAAGCCGCTCAACGGCGCGGGCGCGCCCGAAGGCCAGAAGCTCTATTGCGTCTATGTCGCAGTTGGCCAGAAGCGCTCGACCGTCGCCCAGTTCGTCAAGGTGCTGGAGGAGAACGGAGCGCTCGAATATTCGATCATCGTCGCCGCCACCGCCTCGGACCCGGCGCCGATGCAGTTCCTCGCGCCCTTCTCCGGTTGCGCGATGGGCGAGTTCTTCCGCGACAACGGCATGCACGCCGTCATCATCTACGACGACCTGTCGAAGCAGGCGGTCGCCTATCGCCAGATGTCGCTGCTGCTCCGCCGCCCGCCCGGCCGCGAAGCCTATCCGGGCGACGTCTTCTACCTGCATTCCCGCCTGCTCGAGCGGGCCGCCAAGCTCAACAAGGACTTCGGTTCGGGCTCGCTGACGGCGCTGCCGATCATCGAGACGCAGGCCAACGACGTCTCGGCCTACATCCCGACCAACGTCATCTCGATCACCGATGGGCAGATCTTCCTCGAGACGGATCTTTTCTACCAGGGCGTCCGCCCGGCGGTGAACGTTGGTCTTTCGGTGTCGCGGGTCGGCTCGGCGGCCCAGACGAAGGCGACGAAGAAGGTCGCCGGCAAGATCAAGGGCGAGCTCGCCCAGTACCGTGAGATGGCGGCGTTCGCCCAGTTCGGCTCCGACCTCGACGCGGTCACCCAACGCCTGCTTAACCGCGGCTCGCGCCTGACGGAGCTTTTGAAGCAGCCGCAGTTTTCCCCGCTCAAGATGGAGGAGCAGGTCGCGGTGATCTACGCCGGCGTCAACGGCTATCTCGACAAGCTGGCGCTGAACCAGGTGCGGCCGTTCGAGGACGGCCTGCTCGGCGCCCTGCGCTCGAAGCATCCCGAGGTGCTCGAGACGATCCGCTCGACCAACGATCTGTCGAGCGACGCCGAAGCCAAGCTCAAGTCGGCGGTCGAGTCCTTCGCCGCCAGCTTCGCCTGATTCCCTGACCCTCAACCGGACCCCGCGCCAACATGAGGCGCGGGGCGGAGACGCCAATCGATGCCGTCGCTCAAGGAACTCAGAAACCGGATCGCCTCCGTCCGGTCGACGCAGAAGATCACCAAGGCGATGCAGATGGTCGCCGTCTCCAAGCTGCGCCGCGCCCAGAGCGCCGTCGAGGCTGCGCGCCCCTATGCCGAGCGGGTCGAGGCGGTGCTGACCAACCTCGCCGGCTCCGCGACCGACGGCCAAGGCCCTCGCCTGCTCGTCGGCTCCGGCTCGAACCAGACCCACCTGCTCGTCGTGTGCACGGGCGAGCGCGGACTATGCGGGGCGTTCAACACCTCGATCGTCCGTCTGGCGCGCGAAAAGGCGACCGCACTTGCCGCCGAGGGGAAGACGGTCAAGATCATCTGCGTCGGCAAGAAGGGCTACGATCAGCTTCGCCGTACCCACGAGAGGCAGATCCTGGAGCTGATCGATCTGCGCGCGGTCCGGACGATCGCCTACGAAACGGCGCGGCCGATCGGCGAAAAGATCATGGCGCTGTTCGACAGCGGCGAGTTCGATGTCTGCACCCTGTTCTACTCGCGCTTCCGGTCGGTCATTTCGCAGATCCCGACCGCCCAGCAGCTCATCCCTCCAGAACTCGGCGAGACCAAACCGGGCGACGAGGCGACGAGCTATGACTACGAGCCGGACGAGAGCGAGATCCTGATCCAGCTCCTGCCGCAGGCGCTGACCGTGCGCATCTACCGCGCGCTTCTCGAGAACGCCGCCTCGTTTTTCGGCTCGCAGATGAGCGCGATGGACAGCGCGACCCGCAACGCCGGCGAGATGGTGAAGAAGTACACTCTTCGCTACAACCGCACCCGCCAGGCGATGATCACCAAGGAACTGATCGAGATCATTTCGGGCGCCGAGGCGCTCTGACCCCACCCTGTCGCCTCGCCGCGACCTAGAGATTGAAGAACGAGGACGTCAACATGGCCAATATTGCGAACGCCGTCGGCCGGATCACCCAGGTGATCGGCGCGGTCGTCGATGTGCATTTCGACAGCTACCTGCCGCCGATCCTGAACGCGCTGACAACCGACAACAACGGCCACCGTCTGGTGCTCGAGGTGGCGCAGCACCTCGGCGAGAACCAGGTGCGTTGCATCGCGATGGATATTTCCGAGGGCCTTGTCCGCGGACAGGAGGTCACCGACACCGGCGACCCGATCTCGGTTCCGGTCGGCGTCGGAACGCTCGGCCGCATCATGAACGTGGTCGGCGAGCCGGTCGACGAGGCCGGCCCGATCCCGATGGAGGCGCGCCGGGCGATCCATCAACCGACCCCGGCCTATGTCGACCAGTCGACCGAAGCGCAGGTCCTCGTCACCGGGATCAAGGTCGTCGACCTGCTCGCCCCCTACGCCAAGGGCGGCAAGATCGGCCTGTTCGGCGGCGCGGGCGTGGGCAAGACGGTGCTGATCCAGGAACTGATCAACAACGTCGCCAAGACCCACGGCGGCTACTCGGTGTTCGCCGGCGTCGGCGAGCGCACTCGCGAGGGCAACGACCTCTACCACGAGTTCATCGAATCGAAGGTCAACGCCGACCCGCACAATCCCGACCCGAACGTCAAGTCGAAGTGCGCGCTGGTGTTCGGCCAGATGAATGAGCCGCCGGGGGCGCGCGCCCGGGTCGGCCTGACCGGCGTTACCGTCGCCGAGCATTTCCGCGACCAGGGGCAAGACGTGCTGCTGTTCATCGACAACATCTTCCGCTTCACCCAGGCGGGCTCGGAGATGTCGGCGCTGCTCGGCCGCATCCCGTCGGCGGTCGGCTACCAGCCGACGCTGGCCACCGACATGGGCGCGCTGCAGGAGCGCATCACCACCACCACCAAAGGGTCGATCACCTCGGTGCAGGCGATCTACGTTCCGGCCGACGACCTGACCGATCCGGCCCCGGCCACCTCCTTCGCCCATCTTGACGCGACGACGGTGCTGTCGCGCGCCATCTCGGAGAAAGGCATCTATCCGGCCGTCGATCCGCTCGACTCGACCTCGCGCATGCTGACGGCGGCCGTCGTCGGCGAGGAGCACTACAACGTCGCCCGTGAGGTTCAGCAGGTGCTCCAGCGCTACAAGGCGCTGCAGGACATCATCGCGATCCTCGGGATGGACGAGCTTTCGGAAGAGGACAAGCTGATCGTCGCCCGCGCCCGCAAGATCGAGCGCTTCCTGTCGCAGCCTTTCGACGTGGCGGCGGTGTTCACCGGCACCCCCGGCGTTCAGGTCAAGATCGAAGACACGGTCAAGGGCTTCAAGGGCATCGTCGAAGGCAAGTACGACAGCCTGCCCGAGGCGGCGTTCTACATGGTCGGCACCATCGAGCAGGCGGTCGACAAGGCCAAGAAGCTCGCCGCGGAAGCAGCCTGACCGCAATAGCAAAGCAGAGGCTCGCCGATGGCGCCGTTCCCCTTTGAACTCGTTTCGCCGGACAAGGTCCTGTTCAGCGGCGCGGCGAACGCCGTCGTCGTGCCGGGACACGAGGGCGATTTCCAGGTGCTCGCCGATCATGCGCCGACCATGACCGCGGTCCGCCCGGGCGTCGTCACCATCGACGGCGCGGGCGGCAAGCACCTGCGCGTCTTCGTGCGCGGCGGCTTCGCCGACGTGAACCCGGCCGGCCTGACGATCCTCGCCGAGACCGCGATCCCGTTCGAGGACCTGAACGCCGCGCATCTCGACCAGGAGATCCGCAACGCGGAGGAGGACCTCGCCGACGCGACCGACGACCAGAAGCAGGCGGCGCAGGAGAGGCTCGACCGCCTGCGCGAGCTGAAGGACTCGATGAAGCTGGGCTGAGCCGGAGCTTGGCTCCGCTCTTTGCCTTCCAGCCCCTCGCCGATGGCGGCCAGATGACGCGGGACGAATTCGACGCCGTCTGCGCCCGCCTGGCCCACGCGACTCATGTCGTCCAGTGGGGCGACGCCAGCGTGTGGAAGGTCGGCGGTAAGGTCTTCGCTATCGGCGGCTGGTCCGGCCCCGCCGCCTTCGCCGTCACGTTCAAGGTCTCCCCGACCAGTTTCGCCGTGCTCAAGGACCTGCCCGGATTGCGGCCGGCCCCCTATCTCGCCTCGCGGGGCCTGAGCTGGATCCAGCGCGCCGACGACCGGACGCTCAGCGACGGGTGCGATTCAAAGCGATGCAGAGTAGGTTGGGTTTGGAGTGATTTGGCGGGAGGATTCGGATGGCGGTCGGGGAGTTGAGCGATGAGGCGCTGATGGCGGCGTTGCAGGCGCATCCGGAGCTTCGCCAGCGGGTGTCGTCGATTGTGCTGGCGGTCGAAGGCGACGAGGGGGAATTGACGGAAGCCGACGCTGCGGAAGAGCGGATGGTCGAGGAGATGCGTCTTCTGGGACGGGAGGCGCTTCACAGTTGGGCCGAGCGGCGGGTCGAGGCGACGGAGCGGGAAATTCGTCAACGTCCTCAGATGTATCGCCAAGGCGAAAAAAACTCCGCTGGCACACGAAATTCGGCGAAATAGAGGTCCAGGAGCCGCAATATCGGTTGGGGACGCAGCGGGTGCGTCCATTCGTGCTCGGGGCGAAGGTGAGCCCGCTCGGGTGTTCGCGGCCGTTGCAGCGCGCCATCGTCGACTTCGCCGCCGATCAGCCCTTCGCGCAGGCGCGCGCCAAGTTGCAGGAGCATTACGGCTTCGCGATCGGCGAGAGCACGATCCAGCGGATCACGTTTGCCCACGCCCAGGCGATCTACGAAGCCGGCCGCCAGGATTGTGAATTTCCGGAGGCGCCGGGCCTCAGCAAGCCGATCATCGTCGAGACGGACGGCGGCATGGTTCCGATCGTCGAACCGAGCAGCGAGGGGAAGGACAAACGCAAGGGCAAGACGCTGTCCTGGCGGGAGGCGAAGCTGTCGCTGGCGCACGCGCAAGGGAACTGCACGCCGGTTTATGCGGGTTCGATCGAGGGCGGAGTCGAAGAGGCCGGGCGTCAGTTGCTTTCGTGCGCGGTTCGCGCCGGCTTCGGGGCGAACTCCCGGGTTCACGCGGTCGGCGACGGCGCGCCCTGGATCGTCGGCCAAATCGAGCAGCAGTTCGGCGACCAGGGCCGCTATTTGATTGATTTCTATCACGTCTGCGAATACCTGGCCGCTGCTTCCGAAGCGATCGCGCCCGACCCGGCCGCGCGCAGCGCCTGGATGGAGACGCAGAAGGAGGCGCTCAAAGGCGGACGTCTCGACGCCGTTCTGCGGGCGCTTGCCGGATGTTGCGAGCCGCCCGAAGTCGACGACGAGCATGCGCCTGTGCGAACCTGCCATCGCTATCTCAGCGCTCGCGCCAACCACCTGAACTACCGCCAAGCTTTGGCCGACGAGCTGCCAATCGGCTCGGGCGAGATCGAAAGCGCCCATCGCTACGTCGCCCAGCAACGCCTGAAGCGGCCCGGCGCCTGGTGGCGTGTCGAGCATGCCGAACATATGCTCGCCCTGCGGATAAACCGAATCAACGGCGACTGGGACGCCTACTGGAAAGCCCTCGCCCGGCAACGTGCCGCTGCAGCCAATGACAATAGCCCGAACAAATCACTACGCCGCACCGCCTAATTGCACCGCTTTGGATCGCACCCCTCAGCGACGGCGAGCTTGCGCTTTACCTTGCGCGGAGCTACGCGCTCGTTTCCGCCGGCCTCACCAGGAAGACGCGCCGTGACCTCGGACTCGAGCCAAGCTGACCCCGCCTCCGCGCCGGCCCTCGTGACGCCGGCCGACATCCGCGCGGCGCACGCGCGCATCGCGCCCCATGTCCGCCGCACCCCCATCCTCGAGACGCCGTCGCCGTTCGCCGGCGCCCCGCCCCTGTCGCTGAAGCTCGAAGGCCTGCAGCACTCCGGATCGTTCAAGGCGCGCGGCGCGTTCCACAACCTCCTCACCCGCCCCGCCCCGCCCGCCGGATGCGCCACCGCCTCGGGCGGCAACCATGGCGCGGCGGTCGCGTTTGCGGCCGAGGCGCTCGGCGTTCCGGCGCGCGTGTTCGTGCCCGAGATCGCGACCCCGGCCAAGGTCGCCCGCATCCGGGCTTCCGGCGCCGAGGCGGTGGTCGGCGGGGCCGATTACGCCGAAGCGCAGGCGCGCTGCGACGCTTATGTCGCCGAGAGCGGCGCGCTTAAAGTTCACCCCTACGACGCGCCGGCGACCGTGGCCGGCGCGGGCACGGTCGCGCTCGAATGGGAGGAGGACCTCGCCCGGCTCGGCCTTCCCGCGCTCGACACGGCGCTCGTCGCGGTCGGCGGCGGCGGCCTCGTCTCGGGCGTCGCCGCCTGGTTTAGCGGCCGCGTCAAGGTGGTCGGCGTCGAGCCGGAAGGGTCCCGGGCGCTCGACGCGGCGCTTCAGGCCGGGGCGCCGGTCGACGTCCCGGTCCAGTCGGTCGCCGCGGACTCGCTCGGCGCCCGCCGCGTCGGCGCCCTCAACCTCGCCATCGCCCAGGCGTTCGTCGCCAGGATCGCGCTCGTCCCGGACGCGGCGATCGTCGAGGCGCAGCGCCGGCTCTGGCGCGACGTCGCGATTGTCGCCGAGCCGGGCGGCGCCGCGGCCTTCGCCGCGCTCTTGAGCGGCGCCTACCGGCCCGAGCCGGACGAGCGCGTCGGCGTCCTCGTCTGCGGCGCGAACGTCGATCTCGCGGCCTTCGCGGCGCTCGCCTGAGGCCGGCCGCAGGTTTGGCGGCCATTCAACGATGGCTACCCGTTATTCATGGGATCAGGCCCCGCTGCGCCTCGCCCGGCCGGCGACCGCCCCGACGGACTTGCGGCAACGGTCGCGATTCCGAGTCCGGAACCGATGTTTTCAAGGGATTGCGAGAGGTTTTGCGGGCTTTCGTCACTGCCGAGCCGGGCCACCGTGACAAGACCCTCATCGTGATCTCCGGGTCAAGCTCTACGGCATTCATACATCTCGCATCCCAGCGCGGACCCCCTTCTCCAGCTTTGCTGGGGAAGGTGGCGACATAGGGCGTCGAAAGACGCCCGTCTTTCGACGGGCTATGGCGCCGGATGGGGTGTGGACCACCGCTTCTAACCAAGTCGGATTGCGCGACTGTCATCGTGAACCTACGCCGGGATCATATCTGCTTTCCGCACCCCATCCGGCCCTCCGGGCCACCTTCCCCACTTCGTAGAGAAGGAGGCGCCTGACGAGATGGACTTGTGTGAATCTCATAGGGTCAAGCTCGGCGTGGGGCCTGCCATTTCCAACTCGGTTTCTAGTGTTTTCAAGGAGATGCGGCGCCATTTGCGAGTCTCCGGTTGTCTTCTCCGGCCTCGCCCTGAGCGTCATCGGAGACGGCGTCTCTGAAGAGCCTGCCCGAACCCGTGTCGAGGCGACCTGAACGCAATCTCGGGCAATGCCGTCTGGCGCCGCGGCGCGCCTTGGCCGGCCTGCGCAGTATCGTCGGACGCAGGGGGCGTCGAGGGTGTTCGTCATGGCCGTGCTTTCGTTCTTGTCCCCACAAAGAGCAGTATAGCCGGATTCCGTCCCGCCGAAAACATTTTGCTCGCGGGCTTCGTATAAGAGACTGACAGAATTGCGTAAATTGGCGAATCGACCGTCCCGCCGCGAGGGGCCGAGACGGCGAAGACGCCCGCCTCCCGCGAGCCGAGCTCGTGGCGGCGACCCTCTCGCTCCGGCCCCCCATGATCGCGGGAACGGGCGTCGTCGCGACGAGGGCTTCGGCGCTCCCGGCGCTGGGCAGTCCGCCCGACTGTCGCCGCGGGCGCGAGCGCGGCGCATGCATTCGAGGACCGCACGGGACATGAGCGCCGCGGCCGGGCCGCTCCGCGAGGGCGGGGCGCCCAGACGCCCTGCCGACGCCGCCCGCGGAAGCCGGATCCCCCCTATCGGAAAACGCCCGCCGCGCCTCAATATCGCGGCGCCGGCCATTGCGGCGCGCGGGCGCGCGAACTATTGTCCGCCGCGCTTTCCGCCGGGCCCATGTCGACGCCGGCGGCGGATTGGGGCGTCGCCAAGCGGTAAGGCAACGGATTTTGATTCCGTCATACGGAGGTTCGAAATCCTCCCGCCCCAGCCAATGACTCCTTGTTAGAGCGGCTTCGCCTAGAACCATGTCCAAAACCGTTCTCACAACCAAGGTCGATCCCACTTACGACGACCTGCCCGAGGAGCGGTATCATTTCCCGCGCACCTACCTTCGGCAGGTCGAGGCGGCTAAAGGCGACTTTGTCCTCTACTACGAACCGCGCCGGGCGAGCGGCGATCTCTCGAGCAGCGGCGGACGGCAGGCGTATTTCGCCACCGCGCGCGTCGTCGACGTGGTTCCGGATCGGACGCGCGCCGGCCACTTCTACGCGCTGATCAACTCCTATCTCGAATTCGGGCGCGCAGTGCCGTTCCGCGAGAGGTGGCGCTACTACGAGGGGGCGCTCCAGCGCAACGACGGCGGGACGAACAAAGGCGCTTTCGGCCGTGCGGTGCGCGCCCTGCCCGACGCCGAATACGAGAGCATCCTTCGGGCCGGCTTCGCAACCGTCCTCGACGACGTGCAACTGGCGGTGTCGCCGCAGTCCGAATCGATTTACGGCTTCGCCGAGCCCGCGGCGACCCTCGAGCGGCCGATCGTCGAACGCATCGTCGCCCGCCCCTTCCGGGAGGCCGCTTTCTCCGGCTCGATCAAGGCCACTTACAACGACACCTGCGCCTTCACTGGTCTGAAGATCATCAATGGCGGCGGCCGTAGCGAAGTTGAGGCCGCCCACATCCGCCCCGTCGCCGCCTCCGGTCCCGACTCGCTGCGTAACGGTCTCGCGCTCTGCGGCACCGTCCATTGGATGTTCGACCGTGGCCTCATCTCGATCTCCGACAATCATGAGTTAATGTTCGCGACAGGCAAGGTTGACGACTCTGTGATGCGGATGATGAACCCTGATCGGCGCCGACTCGCCCCGTCGCGCACGGACCATGCGCCGCACCCCATGTTCCTGAAGTGGCATAGGGAGAATGTGTTCAGGGGTTAATCGCGCGACGAGGCGCGCGAGCGCGTGAACACTTGTCCGCCGCGCTTTCCGCCGGGCCGATGTCGCCCACGGATTGATCGCGCTTCTCGCGATCGAGCTGCGCTTGTCGTATCATCGCTACGCCCATCCAGCATGTTATGAGCAGGTGCGGGGGGTGACGCCAACCGATCGCTCGCGACTGTCCGGCCTGTCGGCGGACGCCAGCCGTCAGCGCTTTCTCAAGAACGCGGTGAGGAACAGGCAGAAGAGCGCGCCGGCGGCCGCGGCAAGGAACCCATCGATATAGGACAGGACTGCGGCCTGCTTCGCCACCGCATTGGCCAGGAGGCCGGTCGCGCGCCCTGCCGCAAGGCCGACGTCGCTCGCATGGACTCCAACGACATTGCGATACGACGCCAGTCGGTCAGCGGTCTCAGCGCCAAGGCTATCGACGTGGAGGCCAATCAGATTGGAGTGGATCTGCTCGCGGACCCTGACGAAGGTCTGCATGAAGGCGGTTCCGATTTCCCCTCCAAACAGGCGAAACGTCTGAAACAGGGTGCCGATGGCGAGCACGTCGGCTGGGTTCATCGAACGAACCGCCATGACGACGACCGCCGTCAGCGCGAAGGACTGGCCGACGGCCTGAAGGACCTGCGACGGCAGGAAGTCGCGCGTCGCCCAGTCCTGCGTGAGGCCCGTCGCCATCAGGCAGGCGACCGCGACCAGCGCGGCGCCGACGGCCAAAACGATCCGGGCGTCGATCCGCGTCAGCAGGAAGCCCAGCGGCAGGACGATGAGGAATTGGGGCAGCGCGATGTAAAGGAGAACGGAGCCGACCTGCAATTCGCGGTAGTTCTGCACGGCCTGCAGATAGGTCGGGATGATGTAGGCGGTCGAGAGGATGATGAAGCGGAAGCCCACGAGCACGAGCAGGATCGGGACAAGGCCCTCTCGCGCGAGCACCCGCAGATTCAGAAACGGCCGCTCGATCGTGAACTCCCGCCAGACGAAGGCGAGCGTCACCAGCGCGCCGGCGATCAGAAGGCCGTTGACGAGGCCGCTGTTCGTCCAGTCGAGCCGGTTGCCCTGGTCGAGCGCGGCATAGAGAAGGGCGAAGCCAACGCCCGAATAGACGAGGCCAGGCCAGTCGAGGTCCCGCAGCAGCGCCGTGTTCAACTTTTCGCGCGGGACGCCGTACCAGATGCATGCGAACATGAGCGGCAGGAAGAGGCAGAACTGCCAATCGATCCATCGCCAGGAGAGATTGTCCGAATACCAGCCCTCCAGGGAAGCCGACACATTCTGTGAAAGCTCGGAGTTCATCGCGTAAATTGAGAGCCCGTAGACGATCAGCCGCTGCGGCAGATTGCGGACGATGAAGCCGATGGTGAGAGGGATGAACGTGCCCGATCCGACGCCGGCGAGAAACTGAGCGGCGAGGAAGGCGCTGAGATTGGGCGACAGCGGTCCGAGGAGACTCGCCACGAACAGAAGCGCCATGCCGTGCAGGAGCACTCGGCGCACGCTGAAGACGGCGCCGAGGTAGGGGCAGGCGACGCCGATCAGCATCTGGCCGACGCCGAAGCTTGTCGTCATCCACGCGCCTTCGTCATAACCGAAGTGCAGGCCGCCGCGCAGGTCGGCAAGGCCGAAGCTCGTCACGCGGCTCCCGATGAACGAGAGAATGGCGCCGATCAGAACGCCAAGGATGCCGACATAGGGTCTGAGCGTGTCGGCCCGCAGCCGAAGCGGCCGACGACCGCTCGCATGGACCGCGAGCCCGGCGCAGGTAATGGGCGGCGGAACCGCGGGTTCACGCAGCGTCCGAGGCGCCGTGATCGCGCTCACGGATGAGCCTCCGCCTCTGCGCTTCCTGGCTCGGACGGCGACCCGGTGTCGACCGTCGCTTCGACCGACATGCCCGGCCGAACCAGGGATCCGAGCGAAGCGTCCTTGTCGAGGACGATCTTGACGGGAACGCGCTGGACGACTTTGGTGAAGTTGCCGGTGGCGTTGTCGGGCGGCAGCAACGCAAAGGTGCTCCCGGTTCCAGGCGACCAGCTCTCGACGCGGCCCGTGAGCTTGAGGTCGGGAAAGGCGTCGACAGTCACGCGGGCGCTCTGACCGGCGCGCATGTTGGTCATCTGCGTCTCCTTGAAATTGGCCGTGACCCAGATGTTGGGCAAGGGCACAACGGCGATCACCTGTGTGCCGATGTTGACGAACTGCCCGAGCCGGACCTGGCGCTGTCCGACGATTCCGCCGGCGGGGGATATGATGCGGGTGTATCTGAGGTCGTCGGCGGCGAGCGCGACCTGCGCCTCGGCGGCGCGGATCTGCGCGCGGAGCTGCTTCTCCTGAACGTCGATGGCGGCGAGCGCCGCCCTTTGCTGGTCGAGCTGTGCATCGTTCAGGTCTCGGCTGGCGCGCGCCCTCTTGATGTTGTCGTCCGCCTGCTCGACCGCCTGAGGGGTTCCCGCAAGGCCGGTCAGCAAGAGATCGTGCTGGCGCTTGTCCTCAAGCGCGTAGCGCAGGACGTCGGCTTGTGTCGCGTCGATGGTCGCCTGGGCCTGACGGACAAGCGATTGCTGAACGGTGCGCTGGTTCGCAAGGTTGGCGAGCGTCGCCTGCGCCGCGGCGAGATTGGCCTCCGCAAGCTCCAGTCGCGCCTCATAGTCGGAGGGGTCGATGACCGCGAGAAGCTGATCCTTGCGGACGCGCTCGAAATCGTTGACCGGCATCTCGACGATGTTGCCCGAGACGCGGGCGGAGAGCGGCGTGACGTCGCCGGCGACGAAGGCGTCGTCCGTTCCCTCATATCGGGCTTCGCCGGTCCAGCGGTCCCAATGTCCCGCCGTGTACCAGACGAGCCATGCGGCAAACGCGAGAAAGGCGATGCGCAGGAACGGATAGAGCCAGCGCGCCGTCCAGCTTTCGCGCGCAGGCGCCGGCGGGGGTGGAGGGCTGTTCGCCGCCTGGCTTTCGGACATGGCTTTGCCTCCGCCGCCTTCGTCAAAGTCGTATTGCGTCGCAGTTTGCTCAAGTCCTGGCAAAATTGCCAATGCCGGCCTCTGCCGGACGACCGGCGAGACCACGAGCTTGCGTGAGGATTCGACCGTTCCGTCCGCCGCCGCCGCAACCCGCAATTTGTGCGGGCGCGCTTCTTAATTGCGCTGTCGCGCAGATCAACAACCCCTGTAGGGACGCCGACGCCGAGAGAATCATGGAGGCCGGGATCACCTTCTCCCGGCGCCGAACGATTGGAGCGCGAGCGCTCATTCCCGCCGCTTGAGCCTCGCGACCAACTCCTCGGGAAGGATGTCGTTCAGCAGGCCGACGAAGTCGCGGGTGGCGAGCGCCTTGGCGCGCTCGAGCAGATACGGAATCGGGCTCGACGGCTGGGTCTTCTGCATGTGCTGGACGACCGCGTCGATGGTGGCGACTGCGGCCTGGCGCGTGGCGGCGGGCTCCGCCTCGGCCGGATTGTCGCCGGCCGTCGGGGCGTCGGCGAGGTTGCGCACCGGCACCGGAAAGGCGCCGTCCGGCCCGACGAACACCCGCGCTTCGTCGGCCGCGCTCGGCGCGAGCAATTGCATCACCTCGTAGAGGTTCTTGCCCAGGCACTGGCGCGCCTGGCGGATGAGCAGCACCGCCGGGCTCGTCGGCTCGGCGCTGAGGAAATAGCCGTGGGCGGAGGCGAGCGCCGCGTCGACCTCGGCGAGCGTGGCGAAGGCGGCCGGAACGGCGGGGCCGGCCGCGGCCGCAGCGCCCTCTCCGCCGGGGGCGCCAGCCTCGGTTTCGGCGGTCCCGGCCTCGCCCGCGGCGCCGGGGGCGAGCGACGGGTCGCGGGCGACCACCGCCGCGCGCAAAAACTCCGCCATGCCCTTCGCGACGCCGTCGAGTTTCTCGAGCTTGACGGTCGCCTTGCCGCCGCCGCGCGCCTTGGTGGTCTCGCGGATCGCCGCCACCGACTCCGCGAGGCCGCGCGCGGTTTCATACACCTTGACCAGTTTCTCGATCTCGACGTCGCGCAAGAGCCGGTCGATGGCGGCCGGCGCCATGAACTTCTCGTCGGCGCTGGTTTCCGTTTCGCCCTGGAGGTTCAAGCGTTCGACGACGCGCGGCTGCGCGGCGCCGGTCGCCACCAGGTGATCGCGGTAGGAGAGCGGGCCCTGGCGCGAGGCCTCCAGGAGCGGCGCATATTGCAGCGGCATCAGCGCCACCGGGCCGTCGTCAAGCGTTTCGAGCTGTCCGACGCGCAGGCCGAAATCCCCGCCTTCGGCGCGCGGATGGCACTCGTCCCAGTAGGCATCGAGCATCCAGGCGACCGCGCCGACGCGCGCCGCAAAACCCTCGAGGTTGCGATTGAGGATCGCGAGCTTGGCGCCGAGGATCAAAAGGCGCACATCCAGGGTGCGCCCGAGCAGGGCGTCGATGGTCTTGAACGCCGCCGGAAACTCGATCGTCTCGCGGTTGAACGTGTAGTAACTGGCCGGCAGCACGCCTTCGGTCGCGGCGAAGAAGTTGAGGTAGTCCGGATCGCCTTCCAGATCGAGGTCCAGCCCGCACGGGTCGTCGGCGGAGATGGGCGGCAGCGCGAAGGGATTGGGCGCCGCGGCGGGCGCGCGCCGCGGCCTCGGCGGGCGCAGCCGCGGCCACTGCAGGCTCGGCGGCCTCGGGGGTTTCGGCTTCGGTGGACACTGCGTCGCTCATCTGCGCCCCTCGACAACGGCGCCGAACGGCCGCTCCCCGCCCCCGCCCCGGCCGTCGCCCGTGGAAAACCTCGCGTCGACGCGTCTCGCGCCCGCCCGCGCTCTCCGCCGCCGCGTCCGCCCGCAGCCAGACGTCCTCCGGCGGTCGACGCCCGAAGTCTACGGTCCGTCGGCAGACAGGGTCAATCGGCCTCGGCTCCTGCGCCTGCGCAATCGGATGGTCGCGCCGGCTCGGGAACGGCCGCATTGCGCAAATGGACTAAACCGCTCGCGCGGTAGGGGCGGCGAGCGAGCGGAGGGGGCGTACGGGTAAGGACAACGGGAAGACTCGGCCCTGTCTCAGGATCGTGGGGTTCAACCCCATGCGAGACAGGAGCTTTCGATGTCCGACAATTCCACCAGCCTGTTGCGGCAGCGCATGATCGAGGACATGACTGCGCGGCGGTTCAAGGAGAAGGTTCAGAAGGACTACGTCCGGCACGTGAGGACGTTCACGAAGTTCCTCGGCCGTTCTCCGGATACGGCGACGAGCGAAGACCTTCGCCGATTTCAACTGCACATGGCCCAGCAACAAATCGGCGCGCCGACCATCAATTCCGCCATCGCCGCGTTGCGGTTCTTCTTCAGCATGACGCTCGAACGGCCCGACCTCGTTCGCCCTCTGAGGATCGTGTCCACGCCGCGCAAGGCGCCCGTCGTGCTGAGCCCGGAGGAGGTGGCGCGTCTCCTCCAGGCCGCGCCGGGCCTCAAGTACAAGGCCGCGCTCAGCGTCGCCTACGGCGCGGGCCTCCGGGTGTCCGAGGTCGCGAATCTGAAGGTGTCCGACATCGACAGTGGGCGCATGATGCTCAGGGTCGAGCAGGGCAAGGGTCAGCGGGATCGCGATGTGATGCTGTCGCCGCGCCTGCTCGAACTCCTGCGCGAATGGTGGAAGGCGGCGCGGCCGCGGGTCTGGCTTTTTCCCGGCCAGAACCCGATCAATCCGGTGACGCCGCGTCAGCTCAACCGCGCCGTCACCGTCGCCAAAGACCTGGCCGGCATCTCCAAACGCGTTTCTCCCCATACGCTGCGGCACAGCTTTACGACCCACCTGCTCGAACAGGGCGTCGACATTCGCGTGATCCAGGTGTTGCTCGGGCACGCGAAGCTCGAGACGACGGCGCTCTACACCCGCGTCGCCGTCAGCACGGTGCGCGACATCAAGAGTCCGCTGGACCGGCTCGACGTCAAGCTGACGAAGAAAACGCCGCCCGCCTGACGGTCGCGTGCCGCGGCCTCCCCTGGAGGTCGCCGACGTCTTTCGCGCTCACGGGGCGGCGTGGCGCAAGGCCAACGCCGGTCACGTCAGCCCCCGGGTCACAGCCCGGGGGTCATGTCGGCGATCGAGACCTGTCGCACGGCCGCGCTCGGCGGACATGTCGAGCGCTGCGAGGACTGCGCGCACGCGCGGATCGCCTACAACTCCTGCCTTATGGGCAGATTCAGTAATGGGGAGTTGGCGTGCCGGGATCGGCATTTTTCGGTGAATCGTAGCGCTCCTGCTCTCCATAACAGCGCGGTCCTGCGTCTCCGTCGGCTCGGCCACTGATGGCCGGTCATAGACGGGGACGAGCATGTTGGAGACCTACTTCTCGGCATCGAAGATGCTGGGGCATCTGCGGAGCGGGCCAAGCGGACCATACCTTGACGGTTTCGCAGCCGCGCTCGAGCGGCAGGGGTATAGCGCCGGCACGGCCGTTCGATATTTGCGGGCGGCAGCGCACCTCGGCCATGTCGTGGCTCGGCAAGGGGCAATGCCGAGCGACATTGATCTTGCGGTGTTCAGCGAGCACTTGCGCACTTGTCGATGTCCGCGCGCCATGGGAGGGCGTCGCAACCACCACACCATTTTCGGCGCCAGGCTCTTTCGCCAGCACCTTGTCGAAATCGGCGTTTGCCGGTCCGCCGTGCCGCATTGCAGCATGCCGAGCCGTGCCTGGTGGCTCACTTCAAAGTGTGGCTGCGCAAGCACCGCGGGGCGTCCGATTCCACCATCAAGCTCTACGCCCGCGACGCCGCGCACTTGATGGCGGCGCTCGGGGACGATCCAGAAAGGTGGGAACCGGCCGCCATTCGCAGCTTTTTCCTGGACCGCGCGAGCCATTGCGGCAATGGAACCGTCGAGAAGTTGACGACCAGCCTGCGCGCGTTCTTGCGGTATCTTGCTGTCAAAGGCCGCTGCCGAGCAGGTCTCGCCGATGTCGTTCCTGGCTATGCCCATTGGCGGCTTGCCGACTTGCCGCGATATCTGGCGGCGGAGCAGGTGAACCGGCTGATCGCGGCATGCGATGGCGAAGTCGTTGAGCGCCGGCGTGATCGCGCGATCCTCCTGCTCTTGGCGCGCCTCGGGCTGCGCGCCGGCGACGTGGCGCAACTCCGCCTCGACGACATCGAGTGGGAGACGGGCTCGCTGCGGGTTTCGGGCAAGTCGCGCTACGAGGTGCGTCTGCCGCTTCCGCAAGACGTCGGGGATGCGATCGCCGCCTACCTCGCGTGCCGCCCTTCGACCTGCCCGAGCGATCACGTGTTCCTGCGCAATATCGCGCCGTTTCGACCGTTCCGGAACGGCGACGGCGTCTCGTCGCTGGTGAGACGCCTCATGCAGCGGGCCGGCATCGTGGCGCCGGTCAAGGGGGCGCACGTCCTGCGACACACGGCGGCGACCGAGATGCTGCGCCATGGCGTTCCGCTCGAGAAGATCGGGTTGGTCCTGCGGCACCGAGGCATCGACACGACGGCCCGTTACGCCAAGGCCGATGTCGCGCTCCTGAAGCAAATCGCGCAGCCCTGGCCGGAGGTTCTCTGATGTTGAAGGCCATCGAGGCTTACCTGGCGCTCCGCCGTGCGACTGGATTCGCGATGCTGAATGCGGAATACCTGCTCAAGAGCTTTGCCGCCTTTGCGACCGAGCGCGGGCAAACGCATGTCCACACGCAAACCGCAATCGATTGGGCGGCGCGCGGACCGTCTGTCGCGCAACGCGACGCCCGGCTGAAAGCCGTCTGCCGCTTTGTGCGTCATGTCCGGGTTGAAGACGCCCGGCATGAGCTACCGCCGGTCAATCACTTCGGCGCCCGCAAGACGCGGCGCTCGCCGCATATCTACTCAGCAGCGGAAATCGATCGCCTGATCGAGGCCGCCCTTCGGCTTCGACCCAAAGGCGGCTTGCGCTCACGGACCTATGCGACATTGATCGCACTGCTCGCAGTCACCGGGTTGAGGATCTCCGAAGCGCTGAAGCTGACGGTCGCCGACGTGACGCGCGACGGCCTGCTGATCCGCGAGACCAAGTTCCGGAAAACCCGCTTGGCGCCGCTGCACGACACGGCAGAAGCGGGCTTGAAGCGCTATCTGGCGCGTCGCCGGCCCTGTTCCGAAGCTGATCCGGTATTCGTTGACGCGCGTGGTCTGCCGCTGCGCTACATTGCAGTCAAAGAGACCTTCGACAGGCTGGTCGACAGGGCAGGTGTCGCACCGGCGGCGAGGCGCCGCCCGCGTCTGCACGATCTGCGGCACACGTTTGCGGTTCGCGCGCTGCAAGGCAGTCCGGCGGATCGAAGCCGAAGCGGCGCGCATATGGTGGCGCTTGCGACCTATATGGGTCACGTCAACATCTATGCGACCTACTGGTACCTGGAGGCCACCGCCGACCTCATGCGCGACGTCGCGGCGGCCGGTGAAGAGTTCATCACCGAAGGGAGGCAATCATGACGCCGATTGCTCCCCTCATCGAAGCGTTCCTCGATGAGACGCTCGCCCGCCAGCGGGGCGTCAGCCGGCATACACGCAACTCGTACGCACTGAGCTTCCAGTTGCTCTTCATGTTCGCTGCAAAGAGACTGAAGGTCTCGCCATCGGCGCTGACGCTGGAGCAACTCGACGCCGGCCTCATCAGCGCCTTCCTGGAATATCTCGAGGATGAGCGCAACAACGCGCCGGTGACGCGCAATGTCCGGCTGGCGGCCATCAAGTCCTTCTTCCGCTTCCTCGAATACAGGCAGCCGGCAGCCCTGGAGCATGTCCGCCGCGTCCTGGCGATTCCGTTCAAGAAAACGGATCAGCGTCTGGTCCCCTTTCTTCTGCGCGAGGAGCTGCAAGCGGTGCTCGACGCCCCGGATCCCGCCACGCGCGATGGCGTCCGCGACCGGGCCATGCTGCATCTGGCGGTTTGTGCGGGTCTGCGCGTGTCCGAACTGACGGGGTTGAAGCTCGGGGACATCGACCTGTCGTCGATGAGCATTCGTGTTCTTGGCAAGGGACGGCGGGAACGGACGCTCCCCTTGTGGAAGACCACGGCCGCCGCCCTGCGCGCCTGGCTCGCCGTTCGCGGGCGGGTCGCAGCACCCGAGGTGTTCGTCAACGCCCGGGGAGAGCCGCTAAGCCGATGGGGCTTCGCCTATCTGCTCAAACAGCATGCAGCGACCGCCGCTGGAGCGCATCCCGGCCTCGACAAGAAACGCATCTCGCCCCACGTGCTCAGGCACACATGCGCGATGATCATCCTGCAAGCAACGCAGGACATCCGTAAGGTGTCGCTGTGGCTGGGGCACGCCACTCTGACGACCACTGAAATCTATACGCGTGGCGATCCGACAGAGAAGCTCGACGCCATGGAATCGATCGTTCCACCGCATCTGCGGCGCGGTGCGTTCCAGCCGTCCGACAA
>CAVPXF010000010.1:0-161448 GCA_963709655.1 uncultured Alphaproteobacteria bacterium | reverse complement strand
TGGTCGGGGCCGCCGACGATGGCGACGTAACGGTGCGCCACGCGGCCGTTCTCGATCGCCTCGACCGCGGTGGACGGAATGTTAACCACGACATAGCGGTCGCCGAAGTCGAAATTCGCCCCGGCCAGACGGTCGGCGGACTCAGGCGAGCTCCTTGAAGCGGACCTGCGCCGGCACGTTCATCGCTTTCAGCGTCGCTCCGGCGACGATCCCGGTCTCCCGGAGTCCCATGCGCGCCTGGAACCTCTCGACCGCTGCGGTGAGCTCAGAGTCCCAGCCCTGCCCGGTCGCGTGCAGCGGCGCGAGATCGCCCTCGATCGCCAGACGCTTGCGCAATTTGGCGACCTGGGGGCCCCTGTCGCCGGGATGCAGGGCGGTGACGTCGGTCGGCCAGCCGCCGGCGTCGACGATCGCGCCATAGCGCTCGGAGGCCTTGGCGGTGGCGAAGAAGGTGTTGGGCTGAAGCGTCGGGTCCGGATCGGTCGACAGGGCGGTCTCGAGCGGCCGCGGCCGCGGCGCGACCTTCTTCGGCTTGCGCGGCGCGGCGGCGGCCGTCGTCGGCTGCGCCGGGCCCGCCGAAGGCGCCGCGCCGACGGCGGGCTCTGCGCCGGTCGGGCTCGAGCCGGAGGGCGCGGGCGTCGAGGCGTTCTCGGTCGGCATGAAGGGCGGCGGCGGGGCGGTCGCGCCAGGCGCGGACGAGCCGCTCGCCGGCGTCTTCGGCGATGGCGAGGCGACCGGCGAGGCTGCGGCGGAGGGCGAAGCGGAAGTGGACGCCGGAGTTGAAGCCGATGTTGCGGGCGCAGCCGGGGTCTGCGCCAGCGCAGCGGCGATCAGAAAAGGCGCGCAAGCGACGGCGCTGGCAAGCAAAACGCGAATTCTCATCAATCGCAACCTGCGTGCGGCGCGCTGGCGCGCCCCCTTGGACACGCCCGCCGCTGCCTTTCATTTATCAACCGAAGGTTACTAAATTCGCACAAAGGCGAACTTGCGGCGACCGTGCGTCAACCCTAACGGCGGGTTAACAGGCAAGGCCCGCGCCATCTGAGCCCCCGGCCGCTCCCGTTTTCAACCGGCGATCACGATGTGAAGGCGCCGTGGCCCATGCGCGCCGAGCAGCAGCGTCTGCTCGATGTCGGCGGAGCGCGACGGACCGGTGACGAAATTGACCGTGCGCGGCGCGCCGCCCTTGCCATAGCCGGCGCGCAGCCGCGCGAACGCCGCCTCATAATCCGCCACGACGTCCTCCCGCTTCACCACGACGATGTGATTGTCCGGCAGGAAATTGAGCGTGGTCGGATTGTCGGCGCCGGAGACGAGCACGACCGTTCCCGTCTCGGCGATCCCGGCGAGCGCCATCGACACCGCATTGGCGTCGTGCCCGTCCGAAGCGCCGTCGGCGATGTCGAGCGCCGTGCCGTCCCAGGGCATCGCCGCAAGACGGGGATCGGCCCCCATGCGAAGCGTGGCGGCCGCATTGCTGGCGCGCAGGAAACGCGCGACCTCCGCCGGGGCGTCGGCGAGCGTGTCGACCTCGGCGACCGTCGCCTGCGCCCCCTCGGCCTCGGCCTTGAACGTCGCCACGCGCGCGGCGGGGTCGCCCTGGCCGCGCTGCGGCACGACCCCCGCGGGGCCTTGGCGAGCCGCGCTCGACCTCGATCGGCGCGGCGCACGGCCCCGGTCCCGCCGAGCGGAGCGCCGGACGCTGGCAAGGACCGCGTCGCGCGCGTTCATTTCACCGCTCCGCTCTTCATTTACTTCACCGTTCCGCTTTTGGCCCGCCACCGGCTCTGGAAGGTCGAGCTCTCCGGCGCGGCGAGGTCGCGGTATTTTGTCCAGCCGCGGCCAGCGGCGCCCGCGCGAACCGCCCTTGCCGCGTCCGAGAAGATGGAGCGCCTTGACGAAAAGGCCGGTCGCGAAGCGGTAGAGCGCCGGCCGGCGGGCGAAGAACGCCCAGAAGCCGAGGCCGTATCGGACCGGCGCCGGCGACAGGGCGGCTCGAATTCGCGCTCGCGCCAGCGCCGCATCATCCGGCAGCGGGATGCGCACCGGGCAGACCTCTTCGCAGCGTCCGCAGAAGGTCGAGGCGTTGGGCAACTGGCCGCCCTCGGCGACGCCGATCAGCGAGGGCGTTAGCACCGCCCCCATCGGCCCCGGATAGACCCAGCCGTAGGCGTGCCCCCCCACCGCCTGATAGACCGGGCAATGGTTCATGCAGGCGCCGCAGCGGATGCAGCGCAGCATGTCCTCGAATTCGCCCCCCAGCATCGACGAGCGGCCGTTGTCGAGGATCACGACGTGATAGTCCGATGGGCCGTCCGGGTCGTCCGGGCGGCGCGGGCCGGTCGAGAAGGTCGTATAGACCGCGGCGTCCTGGCCGGTCGCCGAGCGGGCGAGCACCCTCAGGAGCTGCGCGGCGTCCTCGAGCGTCGGGACGATCTTCTCGATCGAGGCGATGACGATATGCGTCCCGGGCAGGATCTGGGTCAGGTCGCCGTTGCCCTCGTTGGTGACGATCACCGAAGTCCCGGTTTCGGCAATGAGGAAATTCGCGCCGGTGATGCCGACGTCGGCGGCGAGGAACTTCGCCCGCAGCACGGCGCGCGCCTCGCCGAGCAATTGCTCGGGCTGGCTGAGATCCCGGTTTGGCGGCAGGTCGCGGTGAGCCTTGCGAAAATCCTGCTCGATGTCGCGCTTCGTCACATGGATCGCCGGGGCGATGATGTGCGACGGCGTCTCGCCGCGCAGCTGGATGATGTATTCGCCGAGGTCGGTCTCGACGGCTTCGATCCCGGCCGTCTCGAGCGCCTCATTGAGCCCGATCTCCTCCGAGATCATCGACTTGCCCTTGGTGACGCTGTTTGCGCCGACCTTTTCGCAGAGCTCGAGGATGATCCGGCGCGCGGCCTCCGCATCCTCGGCGTAGTGCACATGGCCGCCGCTTGCTGCGACCTTGCGCTCGTAGGCCTCGAGATAGAGGTCGAGATGGGCGAGCGTATGGTCCTTGATGGCGCGGGCGCTGTCGCGTAAGGCCTCGAACTCCGGCAGCCGGTCGGCGGCGGCCGCGCGCCGCACGGTGAAGTTGCGGGCGTGGACGAGCGCCCCCTGCAGGCGCTGGTCGGTCAGCGCGTCGTGGACGTTGTCCTTGAACCGCGACGAGGTCGGAACGGCCGTCATCGCCGGCCCTCGGTCTGCGGCTCGCCGATCGCCGGCCCGTCCGCCATCCCGGCCAGCACCTCCGCGACATGCCGCGCCTTGACCGGAGAATTGGCGCGCTGAAGCTTGCCCGCCATGTTCAGAAGGCAGCCGAGGTCGCCGGCGAGCACCGTCCCGGCCGCGGACTTGCGGATGTCGTCGGCCTTGCGAGACACGATCGCGTCGGACAATTCGCCGTACTTTGCGGCGAACAGGCCGCCGAAGCCGCAGCAGGTCTCGGCCTCGTCGAGCTCGACCAGGCTCAGGCCTTCGACGCTCTCGAGGAGGCGTCGCGGTTGCGCCCTGACGCCGAGCTCTCTGAGGCCCGCGCAGGAATCGTGATAGGCGACCGTTCCGTCGAACCGCGCCGAAACCCGCTCGACGCCGAGCACATCGGTGAGAAAGCTCACCAGCTCATGCGTCTTTTCGGCGAAGCGCTCGGCTTTTTGCGCCATTTCGGGCTCCCCGGCGAAGAGCTCCGGGTAATGCTTGATCAGCATGCCGCCGCACGAGCCGCTCGGCGTGACGACATAGTCGCAATCGGCGAAGGCCTCGATCGCCTGGCGCGCCAGCGCCATGGTCGTCGTCCGATCGCCCGAATTGTAGGCAGGCTGGCCGCAGCAGGTCTGGGCCGGGACGACCACCCTGCAGCCCGCGTCCTCGATGAGCTTGACGGCGGCGAAGCCGACGGTCGGGCGCATCAGGTCGACGAGGCAGGTGACGAACAGGCCTACGCGGGGGGAATGTCCGCGGCCTTCGAGAGCGCTTGCAGTCATAATTGGCCCGGAATCCTCCCTCGCACGCCTCGACCCGCCCTTGTCGCCTCCCGAGCGGCCCCCTAAGGTCGCACAATGGCCACGGACATCGCAACCCGCGTTTACAATCACGCCTTCCGGATCGACCCCGCGATCCGGACGCTGCTCGACACCGATTTCTACAAACTCCTGATGCTGCAGATGATCTGGAAGATGCACCGCGAACGCCGGGTGACCTTCCAGCTCATCAATCGCACCGCCTCGATCCGGCTCGCCGAGATCGTCGACGAGCGCGAGCTGATCGACCAGCTCGATCACGCCCGCACCTTGAGGTTTGCCAAGAACGAGCTGATCTGGCTGGCGGGCAACACCTTTTACGGGACGCGGCAGATTTTCGAGCCCGGGTTCATGGAGTGGCTCGCGAAATTTCGCCTGCCCGACTACGAGCTGACCCAGCGCGACGGCCAGTACGAGCTGACCTTCTCAGGTCCCTGGTGCGAGACGACCATGTGGGAGATTCCCGCGCTCGCCATCATCAACGAACTCAGGGCGCGGGCGGCGATGCGGGGGATGAGCCGGTTCGACCTCGACGTGCTCTACGCCCGCGCCAAGGCCAAGCTGTGGTCGAAGGTCGAGCGGCTGAGAACACTGGCGCGCGAGGGGCCGCTCAGGGTGTCGGACTTCGGCACCCGCCGCCGGCACGGCTTTTTATGGCAGCGCTGGTGCGTCGAAGCCTTGCAGGAGGGCCTCGGCGCCAGCTTCATCGGCACCTCGAACGTCAAGCACGCGATGGACACCGGCCTCGAGGCGATCGGCACCAACGCCCACGAGCTGCCGATGGTCTATGCCGCGGTCGCCCGCGACGAAGCGGAACTGCGCCAGGCGCCCTACGCGGTCCTGCGCGACTGGGCGACCATGTACGGCGGCAACCTCTTGGTCGTCCTGCCCGACTGCTTCGGCACCACCGCCTTCCTGCGCAACGCGCCGGACTGGGTCGCCGACTGGAAAGGCGCCCGTCCCGATTCCAAGCCGCCGATCGAGGCCTCGCGCGAGCTGATCGACTGGTGGAAGGCGCGCGGCCGGGATCCATCCGAAAAGCTGATGGTGCTCTCCGACGCGATGGACATCGATGCGATCGAGGAGGCCGCGCGGGCGCTGCGCGGCGAAGTCAACCTGTCGTTCGGCTGGGGCACCAATCTCACCAACGATTTCCTCGGCTGCGCGCCGGCGGGGGCGGACGGCCAGCTCAAGGCGATCTCGCTCGTCTGCAAGGTGGTAGAGGTCGACGGAAGGCCGGCGGTCAAGCTCTCGGACAATCCCAACAAGGCGCTGGGCTCGCCGGAGGAGATCGAGCGCTACCAGGGCGTATTCGGCGTCAACGGCATGACGAAGCAGCCGGTCGAAGTTTGACCTCGGTCAATGCGCGGAGCGCAGCTCGCGCATAGCCGTCGCACTTGGCCCTCATCCTGATCCCCGGATCAAGCTCGGATCAGGATGAGGCGTAAAGAGACGGCCAGGAAGTTACCCGCAATGTCCGGACGCCACGTATGCCCCTGGTGGGCCGGCTACTTCCTGGCGAGCCCGGTCCGCAAGCTCAGGCAGGATCCCGCCCGCATCCTTCAGCCGCTGGTCAGCGCCGGAATGATCGTCGCTCGAGCCGGGTCCCGGAATGGGCTTCTTCACGCTTGAGCTTGCGCGGCTGGTCGGACCGCGAGGTCGGGTAATCGCCATCGACGTCCAGCCGAACATGATCGCGGGGCTCAAGCGGCGGGCGGAGCGGGCCGGGCTCCTCGACCGGATCGAGGCGCGGGTCGCGCCGGAGTCGACGATGGCGCTCGAAGGGTGGGAAGGCGCGGTCGATTTCGTCCTGGCCTTTGCCGTCGTCCATGAATTGCCTTCGGCGGCGACCTTCTTCGCCGAAGCCGCGCGCGCGATGAAGCCGGGGGCCAAGATGCTCCTGGCCGAGCCCGCGGGTCACGTCAGCCAGCACGCGTTCGCAAAGGAACTCGCGCTCGCCGCCGAGGCCGGTCTCGCCGCCGTCGACAGGCCGACCGTCGCCGCGAGCCGCGCCGCGGTCCTGCAGAAGTCGTAGCGGGCAATCTGCCGCTTGGCGCCGCCCTGTAGGGCCGGGTCGCTGACCCGGCCGGCGCGATCATCGACCGCGCCCCTACAATACGCATCCCGTCCGTCGTAACGGCCAACGCGTCCAACCTACGGGCGCCACCCCCACCACCATGCTTCGCATGGTCCCCCTCCCCCGCGCTGACGCGCAGGGGAGGAAAGGCGCCGACGCCTCTCCTCCCCCGTGTAGCGATAGCGAAACGGGGGAGGGGGACCACCCGAAGGGTGGTGGAGGGGGCGCGCCGCGGGCTACTTGCGACTTACACAGGTTTGGGCGGAGCTCAAATAGCTTGAATGTGACTGATTCCCGGCTATGGCCTTGAGTTGGTAACTGCGGCCAAGAAACGCCCGTAGCTCCATGTCAACGCGAGGATCGTCTTTGACGAGGCGTCCAAACTCGCCCTGCACAGTCGCGTGCTTTTTAAACACACGGTCATGCGTCTCGAAGACGAGGGCTTGGGCGGCATGGAACCCGGCAAGATACGCTGTGCGTCCGGCCGCGTCGGTGAGAGTCAACGCCAAGCATCGTCTCGGCTTCGCCAAGAAGCCCGCGCACCTTTTCGAGGAATGCGGCGGCTTGCGCCTTCACAGCTCAATGCCTTCCCGCGGGGTTTCGTGCATCAACGGCATTCGCGCGTCGTTGTAAACTTCCGCGCAGTAGGGCATGGCATGAACGAACTCGCCGGTTTCGTCGAGAAGAGCGGTGCTGAGATCGGCAAGCCGGTCCATCTCCTTAAACCGGTCGGACATGTCGCGCAGAAACACCGCAACATCGTAATCGGAATCGGGCTCCGCGTCGCCGCGCGCGCGATCCGTACAGCACCACGCGGGCCACGCGGTCGCCGTAGATTTCATTCACGGCGGCGCAAAACCGCTTGAGAATGGGGTCATTGGGCGCCTTGCTTGCCATTGTTTATATATATAGCACGTTTCGACAGTACTCGGGGTCCGGTCCGGGATTGCCCGGGCGCGCGTGTTTCCTTAAGATTCGGCCTCGCGCAAGGCGATGGGACAAACATGCCGTTCGAGGGCTTTGGGCCGCAGGCGCTGCCGTTCTTCAAGGCGCTGGCCTTTCATCAGACCAAGGAATGGTTCGAGGACAACCGGGCGACCTACGAAAGCTGCGTCAAGGGGCCGATGGGCGATTTCGCCGAGGACGCGGCAGCAGCGCTCGCCCGGGCGAAGATCCCGATCAAGGGCGACCGCAAGACGTCGCCCTTCCGCATCCACCGCGACGTGCGCTTCGCCAAGAACAAGGACCCGTACAAGACCAACGCCGGGGTGGCGATGACCCGATCGGGGTCGAGGAACGATCCCGGCGTGCTCTATTTCCACCTGTCGCCCGAGGAATGCTTCTTCGCCGCTGGTTTCTACCGGCTCGATCCGCCCCTCACGGCCAGGCTGCGCGACGCCGCGGCGCGCGCGCCCAAGGCCTATAAGCAGATGCTCGCGAAGCTCGACAAGCGGGGCATGGCGCTGTCGGAGGAGGACGCGCTGAAACGCCCGCCGCGCGGCTTCGAGGCCATCGACGACCCGGCGATCCTGACGGCTCTGCAGCAAAAGCATTTCATCTGCGTGCGGGACGTGGCGGCGGCGGAAACCCGCGAACCGGGGCTGGTCGACGCCTTTTGCGCCTTCGCCGGCGATGCGCTGCCGCTGCTCCAATGGGGCTGGGACGCGCTCGCCGATTCGCGTTGACGCCGGAGTCTCGGGCCGCTCTTGCAGTCCTTCGTTTCTTTGCTACGGGTACGTGTTAACCTTCGACAGGCTCAAAGTCGATCGGGGTCGATCCCAATGTCAGTCGCGCCGAAGGGAGAGATTTCCCGCAAGAGCGTTGCCGCGGCGATCGCCGGTAACGTCCTTGAGTTCTACGACTTCACGTCCTACTCGTTTTTCGCCGTGCTGATCGGCGAGAATTTCTTCCCCTCCAAGAATCCGTACGTCAGCCTTATGTTGTCCGTCGCCGCATTCGGCGTCGGATTCCTGACGCGCCTGGTCGGTGGCGCCGTTATCGGCGCCTACGCCGATCGGGCCGGTCGTAAACCCGCGATGATGCTGAGCGTCTCTCTTATGGCGATCGGGATGCTGGTCATCGCGCTCACCCCACCTTATGCGACAATCGGCGTGCTCGCTCCGATCCTGGTGTTGCTTTCGCGGCTCCTTCAAGGCTTCGCGCTCGGTGGGGAGGTCGGCGCCGCGACCTCGTTCCTGGTCGAGGCCGCGCCGACGACGCAGCGTGGACTCTACGCGAGCTGGCAAGGCGCAAGTCAGGGCCTTGCGGTCTTGATTGCCGGGACCATTGGCGTCGGCCTGTCGTTGACGATTTCGACCGAGGCCATGCAAGCCTGGGGCTGGCAAATCCCTTTCCTCGTCGGGACCCTGATCGTACCGGTCGCCGTGGTCATGCGCTTGCAGATACCCGAGACCTTCGATCCGGCCGCGCCGACCGCGCATAATAGCATCGGTTCTGTACTGTCGTCTCTGCTCACCAAACACGCCAGGCCATTCGTCCTGGCGCTCGTCATCATCAGCTCCGGTACGATCGTCACTTATATAGGGGTTTACACGACAACTTATGCGATCACGACGCTCAAGATGCCGATGACTGTTGCAATCGGCGCGACGCTGGTTTCAGGGCTCTGTACTTTCGTTTTCAGTCTCCTCGGCGGATGGCTGTCAGACAGAATTGGAAGAAAGCCGCTTCTGATCTGGCCCAAGGTCATCGCGATCATCACAATCTATCCGTGGTTCTTTATCGTCAATGAGTTCAAGAGCGCGTCGGTCTTGCTCGGCCTCACGGCCATTGGGGCTGCGGTCGGCTCCCTGCAGTCCGCCACGTACGTCCTCATCCCTGAACTCCTGCCGGCGCGGGTTCGAAGCGCCGGTCTGTCCCTCTCTTATGCGCTGGGCGTCACAGTGTTCGGATCGACCGCCCAGCCGATCGTCACGTGGCTCATTCACGAGACGGGCGACCCCTTGTCCCCCGCCTGGTATCTGATTCCGGCCAACCTCGCTGGGCTCGCCGCAATTTTGATGGTTCCCGAGACCAAAGACACGTCGTTGGCGGTGTAGCCACCTCGACAAGACCGGCAGCGGCAATGAGACCGCGGGCGCATCTTAAGGCCGCCGGGCCTATCGGCGCGACAAGAACAGGGTCAGCATCGACGGCCTGCCCACCGGACTTTTCGACGACCCGTGAGCGGCCGGCCTCAGCCTGTCGCGTCGGCGGCGACGGAGCCGAGGAAGACGCGCATCGCCTTGAGCGTCCCTTCGTGCCCGGCGGCGGCGCCGTGGCGCAGCGCCAGCCATTCCGGGTCGTTGTAGGCGAGGCGGGTCACGCCCGAGGCGTCGGTCCACACCAGCGCGCGCAACGGCAGGTCGAGGCCCATCGTCTGGACCGCCTGCATCAGCGGCGTGCCGGCGCGCGCATTGCCGAACAGGATCACCTCCGTCGGCAGGCAGGGTCATATCGACCGCGGCGGCGGCCTTGGCGTGATCGACGCGGGCGAGCACGGCGGCGCCGTGCGCCGTCACCGCGGCGATCAGGCGCTCGACCGTCTCCGCCTGATTGCGCCGGCTCTCAAGGGTGACGAGTCCGTCGATGACCATGCCGCTTCGACCCTCCTTGTTCTGTAGACGCGGTCGCTGACCGCGTCCGCGATCAGCGATCGCGGCTACAGGGCGCCTTGCCCCGAAGCCTCGATTAGGCCCCCCGAAGCTTGGCGAAGTGAAGGCGCCGCCGTCGTTTTCGGGTGGCGTCCGCGGTCCGATGGCGCCAGATTCGGGTCAATGACGTCCGGATCCGCGACCATGCTCGACATGCCCTCTCCTCCCCCCGAAAGCGCCGACTACGCCATCGTCAAGCGCGCGATCGAATTCCTCTCGACCCGCTGGCGCGACCAGCCCACGGTCGAGGAGGTCGCCGCCGAGGTGGGGCTGTCGCCGTCCCACTTCCAGCACGTGTTCAAGCGCTGGGCCGGCCTGACGCCCAAGGCGTTCCTCCAGGCGATCACCATCGAGCGGGCGCGCGAGCTTTTGCGCTCCTCCGCAAGCGTGCTCGATGCGGCCTACGACGTCGGGCTCTCCGGTCCGAGCCGGCTGCACGACCTGTTCGTCTCGCACGAGGCGCTGACGCCGGGCGACTATCGCCGCGACGACCTGGTGCTGCGCTACGGCTTCCACGCTTCGCCGTTCGGCGAGGCGGTCGTGGTCACGGCCCCGCGCGGCATGGCGGGCCTCGGCTTCGTCGACGACGGCGACCGGGCGTCGGCGCTGGCCGACATGGTTCGCCGCTGGCCGCGGGCGCAGTTCGTCGCCGACGACGCGGCCACGGCCCCGGCCGCCGCCCGCGCCTTCGATCCGGCGCAATGGCGGCCCGACACGCCTCTGCGCATCGTGATGATCGGCACCGACTTCGAGGTCAGGGTGTGGGAGACGCTGCTCTCAGTGCCGATGGGATCAGCGACCACCTATTCCGACATCGCCCTGAAGATCGGCAGGCCCAAGGCCGCGCGCGCGGTCGGCGCGGCGGTCGGGCGCAACCCGATCTCCTTCGTCGTCCCCTGTCATCGCGTGCTCGGCCGCTCCGGCGCGCTGACCGGCTACCACTGGGGCCTGGCGCGCAAGCAGGCGATCATCGGCTGGGAGGCCGGGCGGGTCGGCGCCGGCTGAGCGGAGAGGCCGCGCCCGCTCAGCCCTCACCACGTCTGGCCCGGCTGCAGCGTCGGGTAGGGGATGCGGACGCGGGCCTCGCGCAGCCGGCGCAGGATGTCGAAACTGATGTCGCTCTGGGTGCGCGGCGCCGTCTCGACCTCGTCGACGAAGCAGACCAGGTTGAACTTCAGCGCCCAGTCGCTGAACTCGGCCAGGAGCACGGTCGGGGCGGGAATGCTCAGTACCAGGTCGTGCGCCTTGGCCGCGTCGATCAGGATCGCGCGCACGGCCTCGACGTCGCTCTCGTAGGCGACGTTGATCGCGACGATGATGCGGCCGATCCGGTCGGTGTGGACCCAGTTCTTGACCACGTTGGTGACGAAGTTCGAGTTCGGCACGATCAGGGTCGCCCGATCGAATGTCTCGATCTCGGTCGCGCGGGCGTTGATCCGGCGGACGAACCCCTGGTCGGCGCCGACGACGACGAGGTCGCCGACCCGGATGCTGCGCTCCCACAGGAGGATCAGGCCCGAGACGAAATTGTTGGCGATCGACTGCAACCCGAAGCCGATGCCGACCGACAGCGCGCCGGCGACGATGGCGAGCCGCTGCATGTCGAGCCCGATCTGGGAGGCCGCCAGCAGAACGGCGACCGCGCCGCCGACATAGCCGAAGATCGTGCTGATCGAGTTGCTGACCCCGGGATCGAAGCGCGTCTCCGGCAGCAGGCGGTCGCTGAGCCAGCTCTGCACGAGGCGGGTGGCGAACAGCGCCACGCCGAACACGACCGCCGCCTCCAGCATCGACGACAGCGACAGGGTGACGCCGCCGACGGCGAAGCCGAAATAGGCGGCGCGCAGCGAGCTGAACCAGTCCTGCGACTGCACGCCCCACGGCTCGAGCACGGCCGCCGCGGCGATCACGATGAGCGCCAGCCGCGCGACGCCCTGCACGACGACGGCGATCTGGGCCAGCACGTTGCGGCGGAGGCCGAACAGCGCCCTCAGCGGCCCGCCGACCTCGGCCTCGGGCCGGAGCAGCGCCGCGGTCCCGTCCTGGACGATGACGTCGATCAGATAGAGACAGCAGCCGAGGATGGCGAGGAAGATCGCCTGATTGACCAGGAAGGTGGCGAACGCGACATAGCCGGTCGCGGTCGCGCCGAAGACGACGATGGCCCCGGTCCAGCCGACCGCGCGCACGGGCGCCCAGCGATCGGGCTCGGCCGCGGCGGCCTGCGGCGCGGGCGAGAGCCGGCGAAGGGTGTAGGCGACGACCACGACCGCCAGCGCCGCGCCGAGCGCCCGCCCGGCGACGACGATGTTGAGCGAGGCGGCGGCGTCGGCGGCGGGCTCGATCAGCCGCTCGGCCGCCCAGATCGCTGCAACCGTCATAGCCCCGTGAAAGATCCGCCGCGCCGCCCGATCGCCGACCGGGATGAGCCGCCACACCCCGGTCCGGGGCGACAGCATCGCGCGCCCGACGGCGTTGACCACGATGATGAGGCGCGCCGCGTCGAGCACGGCCTCGAGCGCGCCCTCGACGCGCGAGTCGGACAGGTTGGCAACGTCCAGCGCCGCCGTCAGCGCGATGAGGGCGATGAGCGGCAGGGCGCCGATCACGAGCAGGGTCCAGGCCGCGGCCAGCGCCCGGCGCAGTCGGGTCGGCCGTTCGGCGCCGGGATGATGATCGAGGACACGGCGCCCGATCCGCTGGAGCAGGACCGCGACGAGCGCGAGCGCCAGGACAGCGCCGGCGCCGCCGAGCGCCTGCCCCGCCGTGACCCGGCCGCTAAGGTCCGAAGCCCAGGCGCCGACGATCGCGCCGACGGCCCGGGCGTCGCCCGGCGTCTCGCGCGACACGTTGCGCCACAATTGCGGATTGAAGACGGAGGAGGAGCGGGCGAACGTCTCGTGCGCGAACAGCGCGCGTCGCCTGGCCGAGATCCGGGCCGCGTTGTCGTCGACCCGGAAGAGCAGCGCCCGGGCGGCGCGCAAGCGGGCGTCGAGCGCGTCGTGCTTTTCCTTCTCGCCGGCGATTTCGGCGGCCGCTGCGTCGTTTACCGGCGCCGCCTGCTTGTCCTTCTCGGTCTTCTCCTTGTCGGTCTTCGGGGTGAGCTCGGCGAGACGCTTCGTCGACGCCGCGAGCCGGGGCGCCATATTGGCGATCGCGGCCTGCAGGGCGATGCCGAGCGGATCGTTCTCCGCGCGCAGGCGTTGAAGCTCCGCGTCGCTGAGGTTCGGCTGCCTCAGCGCGTTCTCGATCGCGGTCAGCGTGGCGCCGGTCGCCTCGAGATCGAGCCGACCCTGGTCCTGCGCCGCAACGCGGCTGACGGAAACCATGAGGAGGACGAGGGCGAGACCGCGCAGGAGTTTGAGGGCGGTCTGATACGTCGGCTGGGGCAAGGAACGATCCGATGATTCGAAAGAATGCGACCCCTCTACGCATTCGACCATGGCCGCGCCGTGGCGGCAATGGCGGCCAGCGGCCGGAGATTAAGGCGTTCACCTTCCGATGGGAAAGGGGCTGCGCCTCCGCTTGGGCTTTGTTAAAGGAGGCGGCCAAATTGAGGACGACGCCCCTTGAACGCGACCCCGTTCGACGCCACGCTTCCCATCGCCCGCAGCGCCGGCGAGCGGGCGCTCGAGCATTTCCTGGCCTCGGGGTTCAAGCGCATCGAGCCCGCCGTCCTGCACCCGGCCTCGATCTTCCTCGACATGTCGGGCGAGGAAATTCGCGGCCGGCTGTTCCTGACCGCCGGCGCCTCCGGCGAGGAACTCTGCCTCAGGCCCGAATATACGATCCCCGTCTGCCGCGCCTATCTGGCGTCGGACAAGGCGGGCGCGGCGGTTGAATATTCCTATCTCGGACCGGTCTTCCGGGCCCAGGCCGACGGCGGCGGCGAACGCTTCCAGACCGGCCTCGAAAGCTTTGGCCGCAAGGACGTCGAGGCGGCCGACGCGGAGATCTTCTCGCTCTCGATGGAGGCGGCCGCGGCGGCGGGCGGAAAGCTCGCGGCGCGGCTTGGCGACGCCGGCCTGTTCGACGCCCTGCTCACGGCGCTCGCCCTGCCCGAGATCTGGCGGCGCCGCCTGAAGCGGGGGCTCGCGCAAGGCCGCGACCTTGCGAGCATCCTCGACGGCCGCTCCCCGAGCGCGCTCGCCCAGCCGGGCGTGCTGGCCGCGATGGAGAGCGCCGACCACGCCGGGGCCCGCGCGCTGGTCCAGGACCTCCTGGCGATCGCCGGCATCGACGCCGTCGGCGGCCGCACGGCGGGCGAGATCGCCGACCGGTTCCTCGAGCAGGCGGCGCTCCGCTCGGGCGACGCGATCGGGACCGAGACACGACAGATTTTGGAATCCTATCTCGCCGTGTCCGGCGATCCGGACGTCGCCGCCGACAAGCTGCAGACCCTCGCGCGCGCGGCCAAACTCGACCTCGGCCGGGCGCTCGATGCCTTCGAATTGCGCAACGGCTTCATCGCCGCGCGCGGCGTGGCGATCGAGGAGACCCGCTTTTCGGCCGCCTTCGTGCGCGATTTCGACTATTACACCGGCTTCGTGTTCGAGGCGCGCGATCCGTCGCGGCCCGACGCGCGGGCAGCGCTCGCCGGCGGGCGGTACGACGGCCTCGCCCGCAAGCTCGGGGCGAGCGAGGATATTCCGGCCGTCGGGGCGGCGATCACGCTCGACCGGCTGCCGGCGCAGGGAGCGGGCCGATGAGCTCTCGACGCGACAAACGAGGCGCCCTTCGTTCTCGCCGTGCCCTCGAAGGGGCGGCTGCAGGAAAACGCCTCGGCCTTTTTCGCCCGCGCCGGCCTCGAGCTGACCCAAGGGCGGGGCGCGCGCGATTACCGCGGCGCGGTCGCGGGCCTGCCCGGGGTCGAGGTCGCCTTTCTTTCGGCCTCCGAGATCGTCGGCCAGCTCGCCGCCGGCGCCGCCCATTTCGGCGTCACCGGCGAGGACCTGGTGCGCGAGAAGGTTTTGGACGCCGACGCCCGGCTCGAGCTGATCGCGCCGCTCGGCTTCGGCAAGGCCGACGTGGTGGTCGCCGCGCCGCAGGCCTGGATCGACGTGCGCACCATGGCCGATCTCGAGGACGTCGCCTCCGCCTATCGGGCGCGTCGGGGCGAGCGGATGCGGGTCGCGACCAAATACGTCAACCTGACCCGCCGCTATTTCGCGGAAGCCGGCGTCGGCGACTACCGGATCGTCGAGAGCCTGGGGGCGACCGAGGGCGCGCCGGCGGCCGGGGCGGCCGAGCTCATCGTCGACATCACCACCACCGGCGCGACCCTTGCAGCAAACGCGCTCAAACCCCTCGAGGACGGGCCGATCCTGCGCTCGCAGGCGATGCTGGTCGCCTCGCTCGGCGCGCCCTGGGGGCCGTCGGCGCGCAAGAGCGCCCGCATCATCCTCGACCGGATCGCGGCTTCCGAGGAGGCGCGCAAGACTCGCGAGGTGCGCTCCCGGTTGCCGGTGCCGACCCGGCCGGCAGTCGAAGAGGCGGCCCGCCGTTTCGGCGCCGTCCCCGCCTTCGGCGAGGAGGCCGACCCCGAGGGTTTTGTCGTGCTCCATTGCGCCAAGGCCGCCGCGGCGGATCTTGCGAGCTGGCTCCTCGAGCGCGGCGCCAAGCGCGTCAGCGTGGTCGCGCTCGAACAGGCGTTCGACGCCAAGAACCCGCTCTACGAAGCGCTGGAGCGGCGGATCGGCACACTGTAGCCGCGCTCGATAGCCCGTCGAAAGACGGTCGTTCTTCCGAACGCCCTTTGGAGCGCGGCCCCTGTAGCCGCGCTCGCTGAGCGCGGCGGCGCAAAGCGCATGGGGGTTCCGGTGACGGGGTTCGGGCGCGGGTTCGGTTGACAGTGCGCTTTACCTGCGACGGCTCTTCGCAGTTCCGGTGAGAGGCAGTTAAGTGTAAAGGCAGTTGAGTGTCACGGTATTCAGGGATGTCAAGGGCGACGCCCTTGGCTAATTAGATGCCTGCGTACCAGTAATAGTCGCCCTCGTCTTCCCAGTATCCGCCCTGTCCGTCTCCTATTCCTGACAGCAAGGCCACCGCCTCAACGCGCATGACGTACTTCGCTTGCTTGTAGCCGAGCTGTCTCTCGACGCGCAGTCGCAACGGGGCGCCGTGACCGATGGATAGGGGCTGGTCGTTCATCGCGTAGGCCAGCAGCGTTTGGGGGTGAAACGCGTCCACAAGGTCAATGCTTTCGTAGTAAGGCGTCCCGTCGAGCTCGTCGGCGCAGTGGAACACAATGAAACGGGCGTTCGGCTGCAGCCCGACCTGCTTGAGCAGGCGACCGAGCTGAACACCCGTCCATTTCCCGATAGCGCTCCAGCCTTCGACACAGTCGTGCCGTGTGATCTGGGTTCGCGACGGCATCGCCTGCAGCTGAGCCAGAGAGTACGACGTCGGTGAGACAACGAGTTCGTCGATCCGAAGTCCCCAGTCGGCGAAGTGGCCTGCCGCCAATTTCTGGTACTCCGGCGTACCAGGGTCTGTGGTCCCGTTGGTGCGAAATACAGGGGACATTTCGCTCTCGGGGAATTCTTGGGCGAGCGCGTTTCCGACTATGAGCCGCTGAGCGCGGTAGGCGAGCCATTCGCCTGCCGACAGCACGTTGTCCTGGAAGAACGGGTTGTAGGTCGGCCCCGTCCAGGCGGAGAGCGCTATGGAGGAGCCGCCGGCGGCGATGCCCGCGAGAAGTTTGCGTCGTGTGATGACGCTGGCCACTAGTGACGCTCCGCTGGCAAGCGGTAGCGCCCGGTAATCATCGAGCCGACCTCGTTAATCGGCCCGACGAGCGCGACCATCAAAATATGCACGAGGAAGAAGAGCACGATGAGAATCGCGCAGATAAAATGGATCGATCGTGCCGACGGACGGCCTCCAAAGACGTCGATGAGCCATGGCCACGCCGCATCCATCGCCGGGGACATGGCAAGCCCAGTCAGGATCTGAAGGGGAATGAGGACGAAGACGACGCCGAGATAGGACAGCTTTTGAAGCGTGTTGTATTGTCGCGCCGCCTCGCCCTTCGGAAAGCGCAGCAGCGCGTGGTTCTTCACGTCTTCCAGGATGTGACGCGCGGTCAGCTCGCGCCTCCCGGGCAGCAAGTCTTGCCAGATGTGGCGGTTGCCGAGACCCCAGATCCAATAGGCGACGATCGCCGCCATGAATAGCCACGCAAAGGTCAGGTGCCAGTGGCGCGCCAGCGCAAGGTCATAAGTGGTCGGTATGGTGAGCCAGCCGGGGAAAGCGGTGTCCACTGTATCATCGTCTGGTCCGCTCCAAGCCCCCAGGAAGCCGGTTGTGTGGAACGAGACGTCTCCCACGCGCAGAAAACCCCGCTCGCCCATGTCCCCGATCTCAAGCCAAGCGTGATCGGGATCGGCGCCGTACTGGCCCCAGTAGAGGCGTGGATGGGCGTTGAAGATCATCAGGCCGCTCATGAGCATGAGCAGGATGACGGCCGCGTTGAGCCAATGCCAAATCCGAGTCGGCAGCCGGTGGCGGTAGATGACCCGCCTCGGGGCGGTCGCCGTCTCCATGGCGCTCGGTTCGCGATCGAGATCCGCCATTCACGACCCCTTTGTCATCGGCCGCTTCTGTCTTCAGAAGCCGCACCCGCGCGCAGGCGGGCAGAAGCGCTCAGCGCGTCGGCGCGACGGGCGCGCCTCGGTGAAGGGCCTCAATGCGACATCGTGTTCTTCATAGCCTCATGGACCATCATGCCGAGGTGGTCCTTGCAGCTTGCGGCAACTTTCTTGACCATCTCGTGGCTGGAGGCCATCTTGTGGCTCGCGGACATGCTGCTGCGCATCGAGTCGACCGCCGCCATCTGGCCAACCGCATTCATGGCCATGTAGTGCGAGCAATCCATGTCGCTGGGGGTCTTGGCAAGCGCCGGCAGGCCTGACGCGGTCAGCAGCGCAGCTGCGATCGGGGCTCTTTTCATATCACGTTCCCTTCAGAGTTTCTCTGGACTAGCTGAAACGAACTGATCATGTGGTTACGATGCACAAGAAACGTGTGCAACTCCCGGGAGTGCGCTCGTCCAAGACCGGCGCTGCGGTAGGGAACCGGGCACAAGCAAAAACATATCATCCGGGTTTCAGTGTCGTTTTTGAGGCATTTCTGCAGTTCCGGACTGTGCATTTTACTTGCGACGACTCTTCGGCGACATAGTTCAATGCGCTGTCATCGGAACCGCAAGCGCGTCAGCGTGGTCGCGCTCGAACAGGCGTTCGACGCCAGAAACCCACTCTACGAGGCGCTGGAGCGGCGGATCGGGGCGCTGTAGCCGCGCTCTATAGCCCGTCGAAAGACGGGCGTCCTTCCGGACGTCCTTCGAAGCCTTCACTTGGCCTTCGCCCGCTTTCTGGCTCGATTTGACTATGGTATTTGTCACGTCGCCGAGTTCCGGGCACACGTCCTGATCAGCGTCCGATAGCGCCAGCGAAGCCGACAAAGCAGGTTTGACATTCGACGAGTGTCGCCACGAGCGACGATCCGAGATCCAGGGTCGTCGGCCAGCTCAGGGAGGCGAATCATGTATTTTCCTGACATTCCGAAACTTGATGACTGGAAGAAATTCACCGGGCGCCCACGCTTTTCAACCGTTGAGCCCAGCCCGGAGATGAAAAAGCTTGATCAACTGATCCAGCAATACCACCAGGTCATGCCAATGGCGCGCATCAACACGCTGGTGGATCTGAAGCCCGCCATCAACGCGTGGCAGCAAAAGAACCCAAAACCTCCGGCGAATAAGTTGGCGGCGGTTGCTGAAGGAGATCCCTACGGCGCCGCCAGCGCCCTCGGTGACGTTGTGGGTCGCAAACTGAAGACCGCCGTGCCCAGCACGAGTCCCTATAACAAGGTTGTTTGCCTGGGATATTCTGTCAAGACTGGCACGCTCAGAGCTTACGTGTCGGGCCGGGCAGATTGGAATCAGACGGCGAGCGGTTATATCGGCGATGCTGATCCCGACATAGATCTGCAGAAGCGGTGCGCCCAAATGAAAGAGGCGATCCAGAAAGCTAACGCTCTATATAATACAGAGATGCTCGCGAAGCATGTAGTGACCGAAGACGCCAAGACATTGAAGATATTCATGGCTCCCGAGTTCTTTTTCCGCGGTCACGGAGGAGCGTTCACCATGGACTACCTTATGGGCGTAGAGCCCAAGAGGCCAGACGGAACGCCCGGGTCAGTCGGAACGCCCGGGAAAGCGAGCATCCTCGATGAAATACGTAAGGAAACCGGGAAACCAGCTTACAAGGATTGGCTTTTCGTCCTGGGCACGTTTGTTGCCGGAACTGAGCGTAACGGGGCTGCATGCCAAAATTGCCATGTGTGGCTCGAAAAGCCGACGCCCTCGACGCGCGACAGCGTGTTGGCCTGCCCCGGATGCCATTCGACGTTGAAGTGCAAATCCTGTTCTGGTCCGCTGATCGTCAACGCCGTGGGCCCACGTCCGCACGGGTTTGTTTGCAAGAATTGCCACAAGCCGTCGCAATTCACGGAAGAGTGCACGGGCGTCGACATTGACAACTACGCCATGGTGCAAAGGGGCGGCTACTCTTCGGGCGACGGGGTTCATGATTACAGCGTGCTGAAAGCTTATGTTTCAGGCTTCGACTTCGACTATGTGGATGGAGACGCCAGTAAGATCAAAGTCTTTGGTCGCCAAGAGAGATTTAACGAACCGCGCCATAACTCGGGCGGCGCAAGCGAGCGCAAGGGTGGCGGCGTTTTTACCATGGACGGCATTCATTACGGTCTGGAGGTTTGCTTGGACCACCTGGCTGGCCGCTTGGCGCAGGACCCCGATCGCGGCGTCATTCAGATTCAACTGGTTCCCTCGGCCGGAGCTTCCATCACACAAACAAGCGTCGTCGGCGGGATTGTGTTCAACGTGGACGGCGCCGAGGCCAGGGTCAGCGTGATGGTCAAGGAGCTGGGCGTGCCGACCACAAAGTCGCGGGTCGGTTCCCTGAGCGTGGATGTTAAGGGCGCCGGACTTTTCCCGGCCGGCAATCAAATGGTGGAAATCTTCGGCCCCTTTGCTGTTCCTGTCGCCTGAGGCGCGAACGAATATCATATGGGACCTGGGAGAGCGAGGCATGTCTCGCTCTCGAGGTCCAGTCCAACTCCATTCCACCGCTGCCGCCGAACTCCCGAAATCCCATTTCCATGGGGATCGATAAGCTTCAAATTCCCCCCGCGACCGCCTCCATCACGCGATCCGGCCGCGTTTGAGCGGCGGCGGCGAGAAAGCCCGGGACGGCGTCGGCGCGCATGGGTTTGCCGAAGTAATAGCCTTGCATCATCACGCCGCCGAGCGCGCGCACCACGTCCGCCTGCTCTTTGGTTTCCATGCCCTCGACGACGCATGCCAGTTTGAGATTCCCGCAGAGGTCGATGATCGTCTTGACGATGTCTCGGCTGGCGCCCCGCGTTTCGATATCCTTGATGAAGCTGCGGTCGATCTTGATCTTGTCCAAGGGCAGACGATGGACGTAGCTCAGGCTCGAATAGCCGCTGCCGAAGTCGTCGAGCGAGATGTGAACCCCCAGCGACTTTAGCGCCCTCAGGCCTTCATTTCCCTTGTCGAAATCGCGGATCAAGGCCGTCTCTGTGACCTCGAGATCAATCCGCTGGGGAGCCACGCCGCCGTTTTCAATAATGGCGATGATCTTCAGGATCGCTTCGGCCGAGCTGATGTCGCGGACCGAAAGATTGAAGGAGATCCGGATGTCGTCGGGCCAGGTCCGCACGCAGGCGAGCGCCTTGCGCAGCAGGATCCGAGTGAGTTTGCTGACGAAGTCGGTGCGCTCGGCGACCGGTATGAAGTCGCCTGGAGGAACAGGGCCGAGTTTCGGGCTGTCCCACCGCGCCAACGCTTCGAAGGCGACGACCTTGCAGCGCTCGACGTCGTAAATCGGCTGAAAGCTGACAGAAAGCTCCTGTTCCAGATCCGCGTTACGCAGACAATTCTCGACCAACGCGAACTGGCGGATCTGGCTTTCGTGCTCCTGAGAGAAGACCACCGAGCGTCCGCGCGCATGTTGCTTGACGTGATAGAGCGCATAGTCGGCGCGTTCGAACAGCTGCTCCGCCGTCGTCCCCGCCTCGGGATAAATGGCGAAGCCGATCGAGCAGGCGATCTGCACGGTGACGTTCGAGAGCAGGAACGGCGCCTCCATGGCCGCGCAAATGCGCCGGCCGTAGACGTTGATTTGCTGTTCGGAAAGGTCGCCTTTGATAAGGACGCCGAATTCGTCGCCTCCCACGCGGGCAAGCGATACACTCTCGTCGGAAATATCCTTCAATCGGCGCCCGGTCTCGATCAGGACCTGATCCCCGGTGACATGACCATAGACGTCGTTCACCGACTTGAAGCCGTCGAGATCGACGATGCCGACGACGAAGCGCTTGTCGTCCTTTGCGGCGAGACTCAACAAGTCGTGCAGGTTGGCGAAAAACTGGCGCCGGTTCGGCAGATCGGTGAGGACATCGAGATTGGCGAGGCGAAAGTTCTCCGCGGCCAGGCTGAGCGTCTCCAGATGTTTTTTGCCGAGCTCTTTCTGAAAATTGATCATATTGGTGAAATCGCGCGAATGGGTCAGGACAATGTAGACCATCGCCACCGAGACCAGCGCCCAATCGATTCCCATCGCGACAAAAGTCGGGCGTCCAATGGACACCAAAACCGCCGCACCGGGCACAACCCCGACGATCGTCACGACGAGCGCGGCGGGCCGCACATGCATCAGGCAGAAGATGCAGCCGATCACGGTGATCGCCAGGAAAAAAACCACCTGCCCCTGGGCGTAGGCGTCGCCGTAGGGAAGGAGAGAGACCCCCCAGATCAGGAACAGCACGGTTAGGATTCCCGCCAGCGCGACGGTGCTCTTGAGGCGGCGCACCACCTGGTCGGTGCTCAACTTCCGTTTTTTTGTCCATACCCACAGGGATAGTCGCACTAAGCAAATCAGGCCGAGTAGCCCCGAGCCGTAAACAGTCAATATTCGCGGGGAGGTCTCGAGATGCGTGTAGGCGACCGCGACGACGTTGGTCACGAGGATGAAATAGAGCAGGGGCACTTGGCTGGTGAACATGCGCAATTGCGACTGCGCCAGTTCCGGATTGTCGGCCGAAATCTGGAACAGCGCTCGGATATTTCGCGCCGAAATCATACTCGCGAACCTTCGCGCTCTGGAGGGGGAGCCTTGGCGCGAGCCTCGATCGTTGGGGGGCGCAGGCACATTGAGCCGGGCTCTCAGTCCCCGCCATGCAAAACGCGCGGGCCGAATGGCGGATCGCAGGGAAGGCGCGCCGGAGGTCGCGACGGCTCGACAGAAAGCGTCATGCCCCTCGACGTCGGTCGGGTTTCGACGCAGAGCTGTCGGGATCCAGCCTGCCGGCGACCCGTTAAGATAATCTTATCCGATCGGGTGGCCGGCCCGCCATGTCGCGCAGAAACCGGTCAGGCCGCCGCTCGTCGAGCGGCCCGAACCCCGATGACTTGCGGACGGACGACGGGAGGCGCCTTTTGGTTTACGGAAAGCAGAAATCGTGATACGGTCAATTATGCGCAACCGATCGCCGTCCTTGCTTTCCCCGCCGTGCGGCGCCCTTCTGCGCCCTCGTCCCGGGGCGCGGATTCGCCGAAACATCGTTTTTTTCGCAAACTCGATTCCAACCCCTTGGAATCGCTCAAAACACGGGTGAAAAAGGCCCCGCTTTTCGACGCCGAACGCATGTCGAACGGCGCTGAACGCATGTCGAACGGGGCCCGAACGGCGCCGAACGGGGACCGAAGCGGGGCCGAACGTCCCGCCGGGCGGGCCCCCGGCCCTTACGCCATCCACTCGCCGCCGTCGTAGCGCCGCGACGGCTTGCGCATCGTCACCAGCTCCTCCGCCGCGGTCGGGTGGACGGCGACGGTCGCGTCGAAGTCGGCCTTGGTCGCGCGCATCGTCATCGCCACCGCGACGAGCTGGATCATCTCGCCGGCGTCCGTGGCGAGGATGTGCGCGCCGACGATCCTTTGGCTCTCGCCGTCGACGATCAGCTTCATCACCGCCCGCTCAGCCCCGCCGGTGAGAGTCGCCTTCATCGGGCGGAAATTGGCCTCGTAGATCTCGACCCTCTTGAGGGCCTTGGTCGCCTCGGCCTCGGTGAGCCCGACCGCGCCCAGTTCCGGCGTGCCGAACACGACGCTCGCCACCGTGTCGTAGCGGATCGGCCGCGCCCCGCCGCCGAACAGCCGGTCGGCCAGCGCATGACCCTCGCGGATGGCGACGGGGGTCAGGTTGATATGGTCGGTCACGTCGCCGACCGCATGGAGCCAGGGGACGCTGCTCGTGAGATTGTCGTCGACCGCGATCCCGCCGCTGGGCGTGAGGCCGACCCCCGCCGCCTCGAGGCCGAGCCCGCCCGTGTAGGGGCGGCGGCCGGTGGCGATCAGGACCTCATCGACCTCGAGCGTCGTGCCGTCGCCGAGCGCGACGCGTCGCGTCCCGTCGCCGAGCTTCTCGATCCGCGTCGGCATAGCGCCGAACCGGAAGGCGACGCCGGCGCGGATCATCGCGTCGCGGAACCCGTCGCGCATGTCCTCGTCGAACCCGCGCAGCACGTTCGACCCGCGCAAGGCCACCGTCACCTGCGAGCCGAGCCGCTGGAAGAGCGAGGCGAATTCGACGGCGATGAAGCCGGCGCCGACCACCATCAGCCGTTTCGGAAAGTGGGCCAGGTCGAAGATCTCGTTCGAGGTGATCGTGTGCTCGAGGCCCTCGACGCCCGGCGGAAGCGTCGGGCGGGAGCCCGACGCCACGAGGACATGGCGCGCCGTGACTTCGCGCCCGCCGGCGAGGCGCACCCGCTGCGGCCCGACGATCGTCGCCCGCTCCTCGACCAGCTTCGCGCCGGAGGCCTCGAGATTGGCGCGATAGGCGGCCGACAGGCGGGTGATCTCCTTCTCCTTGGCCGCAACGAGGCTCGGCCAGTCGAAAGCGGTTTCGCCCACACGCCAGCCAAACCCGGCCGCGTCGGCGAATTCGTCGGCGAAGCGGCTCGCGTAGACGTAGAGTTTCTTGGGAACGCAGCCGCGAATGACGCAGGTGCCGCCGATCCGGCTCTCCTCCGCCACGACGGCTTTCACCCCGTAACCGGCCGCGATCCGCGCTGCGCGGACCCCGCCGGATCCGGCGCCGATGACGAAGAAGTCGACGTCGAACGCCATTCGGCGGCTCCCTAGAAGTCGACGCCCTTCTTCTTCATCTCCTCGCGCGCCCTCGCGACGATGTCGGTCGACAGTCCCTGCCGCCAGGGATCGAGCACATCCTGAAGGCGTTGGAGGAAGATCGGCTGGATCGCGAGAAAATTCCTGCCCGTGGGGCTGGTGAAAAACGTCGCGACCTCCTCGAGCTCTTTCTCGGACATGGCGAGCGCGAGCAAGGCCTCGGCCTTTTGGTAGGTCAGCTTCGCCGAATTGTCGAACTCGGGTTTGATCGCGACCAGCGTCTGCCTGAGGCTGTCGCGGATCTCCGGGCGCGTCGTCGTGAGGTTGTGCTCGAACTCGGTCATCATCGTCGGCACGGTCTTGGCGATGGTTTCCTTCACGCCCATGGCGGTGAGGAGCTGGTCCGCGGCCTTGATCGCGGCCGGCGACGGCGGCGCGGGAATGTCGGACGTCGCCCCGGGCGCGGGCGTCGCGGCGGGCTTGGGCGTCGCGTCGCCGGCGTAGGCCGCCGGCCCGATAACGACAGCGCCAGCGATGAGGAGGGCGGCAAGCGTTCCCCTAACAAACATGCAGATGGTCCTTTTATGAGATCAGGGCCGGCCGTGCGTTTCGACGGTCGTCGCTGTCGCGACGAACGCGATGCAGGCGTAGCCGATGAACAAGCCGTGCTCGACGACGCCGGGGATCGGCGAAAGCGCCGCGGCCAGTCGTTCCGGGTCGGGAATGGCGCCGAAGCCGCAGTCGAGGATGAAGTGGCCGCCGTCGGTCACGAAGGGCGAGGCGCCGCCACGCAAGACGATCGCGCCGGAAAGGCCGAGGCTCTCGACCGTCGCCTCGACGTGGCGGCGGGTCGCCGTGAGACCAAACGGGACGACCTCGACCGGCAGGGGAAAGGCGCCGAGCCGCGGCACGAGCTTGGAGGCGTCGGCGATCACCGCCATACGGCGTGAGGCGGCCGCGACGATCTTCTCGCGCAGGAGGGCGCCGCCGCCGCCCTTGATCAGCCTGAGCTCGGGATCGATCTCGTCCGCCCCGTCGACCGTCAGATCGAGCTCGGGCATTTCGTCGAGCGTCGTCATCGGAATGCCGAGCCCGTTCGCCTGATTGAGCGTCGCCTCGGACGTGGCGACGCAGCGGACCTTCAGTCCGCTCGCGACCTTCTCGCCCAGGAGATCGACGAAATGGCGCGCGGTCGTGCCGGTGCCGAGACCGAGCCGCATGCCCGGCTCGACGAGGTCGAGCGCCCGTCGGGCGGCCTCGCGTTTCATGCCTTCGGCGTTGTCGTTCCCGGCCATGCGTTCCCGTCCGTCCTTAGAAGCTTTGCGGACGTTCAGTCGCCGGGCGGCCGTCCTTGGCGCAGCGGGCGGGAACGGACAAAGCCGCGCGTCCATGAGGGGCGCGCGAGACGCCGCTTTACCGGCTCGCAATGACGATGGCAATTGGCGGGCGCCGCGCGGCCGCGCGGAGTCGGGTCAGGCCTTCCTGCAGGCTTCGATCACGTCCTCGAAGCTGCGCAACCCCGCGGTCGGCGCCGAGACCAGCACCGCCATGTTGCCCGGCGCATGCAGGTTCTTCCACATCTTGGTGTGGGCGACCGGAATCTCGGCCCACGGGAAAACCTCGGACATGCACGGGTCGATGCGGCGGTCGATCACGAACCTGTTGGCCGCCGAAGCCTGCTTGAGATGGGCGAAATGCGAACCCTGGATGCGCTTTTGCCGCATCCAGACGAAGCGCGCGTCGAAGGTGATGTTGAAACCGCTGGTGCCGGCGCAGAACACCACCATGCCGCCGCGCTTGACGACGAAGCAGGAGGTCGGGAAAGTCGCCTCGCCGGGATGTTCGAATACGAGGTCGACGTCCTTCTTGCCGGTGACCTCCCAGATCGCTTTGCCGAACTTGCGCGCTTCAGCCATGTAAGCGCCGTATTCGGGCGTATTGACCTTGGGCAGCTGGCCCCAGCACTTGAAGTTCTTGCGGTTGATGACGCCCTTGGCGCCGAGGCTCATCACGTACTCGCGCTTGCTTTCGTCGGAAATGACGCCGATCGCATTGGCGCCCGCCGCCGCGCAAAGCTGCACGCCGAACACGCCGAGGCCGCCCGAGGCGCCCCAGACAAGCACGTTGTCGCCCGGCCGCAGGCGGTGCGGCTCGTGGCCGAACAGCATGCGGTAGGCGGTGGCGAGCGTCAGCGTGTAGGACGCGGACTCTTCCCAGGTCAGGTGCTTGGGGCGGTCCATCAGCTGCCGATCCTGCACGCGGCAGAACTGGGCGAAGGAGCCGTCCGGCGTCTCGTACCCCCAGATGCGCTGCGAGGGCGAGAACATCGGGTCGCCGCCGTTGCATTCCTCGTCGTCGCCATCGTCCTGGTTGCAGTGGACGACGACCTCGTCGCCGACCTTCCAGCGCTTGACCTTGGAGCCGACCGCCCACACGATGCCCGAGGCGTCGGAGCCGGCGATGTGATAGGGATTCTTGTGCACGTCGAGGGTCGAGACCGGTTCGCCGAGCGCCGCCCAGACGCCGTTGTAGTTGACGCCCGCCGCCATCACGAGAACGAGCACGTCGTGGCTGTCGAGCTCCCAGGTCGGCACGACCTCGATCTTCATCGCCTCTTCCGGCGGCCCGTGTCGCTCCTTGCGGATGGTCCAGGCGTACATCGACTTCGGCACGTGGCCCAGCGGGGGAATTTCGCCGATCTCGTAGAGGTCCTTGACCGCAGCGTCGGTCGCCAGGTCCTTTTCGGCAGGACGAGTGTTCATGGGCTTCCTCAAATGCGGCGCCTTGGCGACCGAAAGCGGACCGGCCGCCCGATATTGCGCCGCACAATCCAGCATTGCGCTTTGAGTCGGGAAAATCAATCCTCCTTTGGGCAGGCGAACGGGCGCGTGCACCCAGGATCACAGACGTCCGAGTGCGACCAATTGCCAAGGTCCGCGGGACGACTCGGTCTAACGAAGATCATGGCGTCGGGCTGCTTTTTCTGCGATTGTGCTGCGCACAAATCCGGGTTCGGCGTGTGACGCTTTGCCGATGCGATGCGGAGGCCGCGGGCCGACAGAGCGCGCGTGGCGCGAGCCGGCGCTAAAGGTGAGCCGATGGCGGAGACGGACGGGCAAGCGCTGGCGAAGCGGGACAAACCGTGGATCTTCCGCACCTACGCCGGGCATTCGACGGCGCGCGAGTTCGAACCGGCTTTACCGCCAGAACCTCGCCAAGGGCCAGACGGGCCTCTCGATCGCGTTCGATCTGCCGACGCAGACCGGCTATGACAGCGACCACATCCTGGCGCGCGGCGAGGTCGGCAAAGTCGGCGTCGCGATCTCCCACATCGGCGACATGCGCGCGCTGTTCGAGGAGATCCCACTGGCCTCGATGAACACCTCGATGACCATCAACGCCACGGCGCCGTGGCTGATGGCCCTCTACATCGCCGTCGCCGACGAGCAGGGCGCAATGCGCGCGGAGCTCCAGGGCACCACCCAGAACGACATCATCAAGGAGTATCTGGCGCGCGGATCCTATGTCTTTCCGCCCGACGCCTCGCTGAGGCTGACCAAGGACCTGATCCTATTCTGCGCCCGCGAGGCGCCCAAGTGGAACCCGATGAACGTCTGCTCCTATCACCTTCAGGAGGCGGGAGCGACGCCGGTGCAGGAGCTTTCCTACGCGCTCGCCACCGCCATCGCCGTGCTCGAGCGCGTTCGCCAGTCGGGCGAGGTCGACGAGAAGGGCTTCGCCAACGTGGTTGGCAGCATGTCGTTCTTCGTCAACGCCGGCATGCGCTTTGTCACCGAACTTGCCAAGATGCGCGCGTTCGTGGAGCTGTGGGACGAGATCACCCGCGGCCGGTTCGGCGTGCAGGACGCGTCCAAACGCCGTTTCCGCTACGGGGTGCAGGTCAACTCGCTCGGCCTCACCGAGCAGCAGCCGGAGAACAACGCTTATCGCATCCTGATCGAGATGCTGTCGGTCGTGCTGTCGAAGGGCGCGCGCGCCCGCGCCGTCCAGCTGCCGGCCTGGAACGAGGCGCTCGGCCTGCCACGCCCGTTCGACCAGCAATGGTCGTTGCGCCTCCAGCAGATCATGGCCTACGAGACGGACCTTTTGGAGTTCGGCGACCTCTTCGAGGGTAGCCGGGAAGTCGCGGCGCTGGTCGCGAGACTCAAGACGGAGGCGCTGGCCGAGATCGCCGCAATCGACGCAATGGGCGGGGCGGTCAGGGCGATCGAGACCGGCGCGCTGAAGGCCAAGCTGGTCGAATCCAACACCCGCCGTCTCGAGGCGATCGAACGCGGGGAGCAGATTGTCGTCGGCGTCAACGGCTTCACCAACTCCGAGCCGTCGCCGCTGACCGCCGGGGAGAACTCGATCATGGTCCCCTCCGCCGAAGCGGAGGCCGAACAGGTCGCGCGCCTCAAGGCGTGGCGCGCCGAGCGGGACGAAACGCGCGTCCGCGCGGCGCTCAAGGCCCTGCGCGTCGCCGCTTCCACCGGCGCCAACGTTATGCCGCCCTCGATCGAGGCCGCCAAAGCCGGCGCCACCACAGGGGAGTGGGGCGACGCGCTGCGTGCGGACTTCGGCCAATACCGCGCGCCGACCGGCGTCTCGCCGAAGGCGCGGCAGGCGGCGGCGGGTCTCGACCCGCTGCGCGGCGAGGTCGAGCGTGTCTCGCTGAAGCTCGGGCGCCGGATCAAGTTCCTGGTCGGCAAGCCTGGTCTCGACGGTCATTCGAACGGCGCCGAGCAGATTGCCGCGCGCGCCACCGACGCCGGCATGGACGTCGTCTACGACGGCATTCGGCTCACCCCCGACGAAATCGTCGAGGCTGCCAGGGCAGGGGCCCATTGCGTCGGCCTGTCGATCCTGTCGGGCTCGCACATCGCGCTGACCGAAGAAGTGCTGAGACTCATGCGCGCGGCCGGACTCGAACGGGTGCCGCTGATCGTCGGCGGCATCATTCCGTCGACCGACGCCGAGCGGCTGCGCGCGGCCGGCGTGGCGGCCGTCTACACGCCCAAGGATTTCGAGATCAACGCCATGCTCGGCGCGATCGTCTCGGAAATCGAGAAGCGTTTCGACGCGGATCGAGCCGTGCGGGCGAGTTGAGCCGCCGAGGGGCGCCGCAATCTTCCGCGCGGAGCGCTCAATTGTGGGCGACGAACAGCAGGATCCCGGATACGACCAGACAGGCCATCGAGGCGATATAAGCCATCTGCAGCGTAATGTTCTTCCACCACAGGATGCGTGAGAACATCGCGCATTGCTGAGGCAGCGCGTCCCGGTCCATATCCTGGTCGAGCAGGTAGTCGAAATCCTCGGGATTCATCCTGCGCCGGATCGGGAATCGTTTGCGCCCCGGCCGCGGAAAGCGCGGATACACCGATATCAGCAGGTTCAGGAAAATGAACATGAACGGCACAAGCAGGATCGGCAGCCCCAAGTAATGGGGGTAGGAGTCTTTGTACTGGACGACCGTTCCCATCATGATCGCGACGAACAGCACGCCGATGTTCGCCTTCGCGTCGCTCAAGCGGATCGAGTCGCTGTAGCCGGCGAGGAGATTGCGGAGCTTGGCGTTTCGGTCGTCGGCCACGCGCAGGCGCCTCACATGTACCAGACGTAAAAGAGCAGAGCGATCGTGATCAGGATGCACACGATCGACAACATGAAGCTGATGTTGATATAAAGCGACTTCCACCACAAGAGCTCGGACAGGACGGCGCAACGCAGCCTCAGCTGTTCGAGCTCGTCTTCCGTCTGGATGTCGACGATGAAGTCCTCGGGGACCGCGGTGCGCGAGACGATGAAATGCTTGGATCCGCGCTTCGGATAGCGCGGAATGAGGACCATGAACAGGCAGAAATAGACAATCAGGAACGGCAGAAGGACGAACGGAATCGGGAGGTAAGTCGGAAATTTCGGATAGTTGTAGAGGATCGGCCCCATCATGAAGGCGACGAACAGGATGGCGATGTTGGCCTTGAAGTCCTGAGCGCGGATCGCGTCGGTGTATCCGGAGATGAGGCCGCGATAGGGCTGCGCAGGATCAGCGGCTGGCGTGGGCATGAGGGCGCGAAACGATCCACTGTTAAGATGCGCGAACGCGCGGAGCGGCCTACACCTCGAAAGGGCTATCCCCGCGCCTTTACGCAATCAATTCGCGTGATCCGGGAGGCCGTGTCAAGTCTCCGACGGACTCACACCTCGCTGTCGACCGGCGGCGGCCAGGCTTGGGGCTCGTAATCGACATTGCGGATGGCCAGCACCGCAATCAGCATCACGACGCTCGCGGCCATGACATAATAGGTCGAGGCGAGCGGGTCGCCGGTCGCCCCGACCAGCCGGGTGACGATATAGGTCGCCGTACCGCCGAAGATCGCCACGCCGAGCGAGTAGCAGATCGACATCCCCGTCGAGCGAATCGGGGGGGGAAAGATCAGGGGGATCAGCATGATGCCGACGGCGGCGCTGGCCGCGTGCAGAAGGCTGAGCACCGTGATCGCGACAATCAGCGTCGCTCCGCCCGGGTTGTCGACCAGAAGCTTCATCATCGGGAACAGCAGCAGCATGAGAAGCAGCCGTGGGACGATCGTCACCAGCCGGACGCCGAAGCGGTCGGCAAGCATTCCGCCGGCGAGCGAGCCGAGGCCGCCGGTGACGCCGAGCGTCACCGTGCCGAGCATCGCCGTCGAAGGCGGCAGGTGGAGCGTCCGAACGGCGTAGGGCGTCATGGTGATGAGGAAATACTGGGTGATCGTGCCGCCGCTGACCAGGGCGAGACCGAGCAGGAGACCCGTCCAGTTCTCCCGCAGGACCCTCGCTACGATCGCTCCTGCGCCCGCATGCCGGTGATGCTCCGGGCTGTCGAGCGTCTCGACAAGCTGGCTGCGGATGTAGACGCCGACCGGCGCGACGAGGATGCCGAGGGCGAAAGGCACGCGCCAGCCCCAATCGTTGTAGCTCGACTTGGTCAGGAGCAGCGCCAGCATCACGCCGATGAAGCCGCTGGCGAGGCTGCCGAGGTTCTGGCTGGCGAGTTGCCAGCTGGCGAAGAACATCCGCCGATTGGGCGGCGCCGCCTCGAGCATGAACATGGTCGCCGGCCCGACCTCGCCGCCGACGGCGAAGCCCTGCAGCAGGCGAGCGAGGATCAAGAGGATGGGCGCCCAGGCGCCGATCGCGGCGTAGCCGGGCGTCACAGCGATCAGCGCGCTGCCGATCGCCATCAGTCCGATCGACAGGGTCATCGCCGGCTTGCGGCCGGCGCGGTCGCCATAGGCCCCGATCATCGCGCCGCCGAGAGGTCGGGCGACGAATCCGACTCCAAAGGTCGCCGCCGCCGCGAGATCGCTGACGAAGGCGTTGTCGGAGGGAAAGAACGCCTGGCCGATCAGGCCCAGAAAGGTGGCGTAGACGGTGAAGTCGAAAAACTCGAAGCCGTTGCCGAGAACCGCGGCGAAGACGCCTTGCGCGCCGAGCTTTGGACCCGCGACCGCCGGCGCGCTCATTGACTGAGCCAATCGCGACACTCCCATTTTGAGGTTTCGTCGCGCCCAGCGTTTCAAGCGGCGACCCGTCTGTCAACGCCGGCTTTTTTCGAGGGCGCTAAGTGCGGTCGCCCTCCCGCCAGCGTTGGCGCGCTTTGGCGGCCGCCGCCGCGACGAGGGTCGCCGCTGTGTCGACGACGCTGGCGTACTCGCTGTTGAGATGCGCGAGCGAAAGCGCGTGCACATCCTCGGCCGTCCAGCGCCGGCCTCTGAGGTCGACCTTGTCGACGGTCCAGCAGGCGTCGGCGACGACAAAGGTCTGGTAGCCCAGATTGCCGGCGTGGCGCGCTGTCGCTTCGACTGAGTTCGCGGTCAAGACGCCGCAGATCACCAGGGTGGTCGCGCCGATCTCGTCGAGCGCCGCTTCGAGGTCCGGGCGGATGAAGGCGCTGGTGGCGGATTTGCTCACGACGCGCTCGCCCTCGAGCGGCGTCGCGCAGGCCTTGAATCGATGCCCGGGCGCGCCGGGCGCATAGGGCGAACTGGGCTCGACCGAATCGTGCCGGACGTGGATCAGCGGAAGCCCTTCCGTCCGCCAACGCGCAATCAGCCGAACGATGTTGTCCTCGGCGCCGGGATTGTTGCGCGGACCCCAGCGCGGATCGTCGATCGCCGCCTGCACATCGATGACGATCAGCGTCGCGTCCGCCGGCAGGCGCATGTCACGGCCGGCGCGGCGCGAGGGCCCAGTAGTCGAGATCGAGAATGACGCTCGGCTCGTAGCCCTCGCCTTCGCGCAATGGAGAATCGGGGCAGGGCCAATTCTTGGTTGCGACCGTGCGGACGCGCAAGGCGCCGACATCGTCGCGCTTCGGCAGCACCGAAGTCTCGAGGATCTCGCTCCAGGCGTATACAGTGTCGCCGGCAAACAGTGGCGCGACATGGCGACCGCCGTTGATCGCGGCGATGTGGAAGGCGTTGGCGAGCCCGTTGAAGCTCAGCGCGCGGGCGAGCGACATCACGTGGCCCCCGTAGATCAGGCGCCGGCCGAACCGGCCCTGCCCTTCGCTATGCTGGTTGAAATGGACCTTAGCCGTGTTCTGGTAGAGGCGAGTGGCGACCATGTGCTCGGCCTCCTCGACGGTGATCCCGTCGACATGGTCGATCCGCTCGCCGGCCACATAGTCTTCGAACAGGTGCGGCGAGCCGCTGAGTGTGACGGCGAAGCCCGAGCGGACGATCGGCGGGCAGGCCGAGCCGAGATCGCCCACGGCGACGGCTGCGGGAAGATCGGGCACGACCGACTTAGGCGCCGGGGCGTGGTGGTCGCGCTTGCGCACCATCACCCAGCGCACATAGTCGATCACCGCCTCGCCGCGCTGGTTGACGCCCCGCGAACGCACATAGACGACGCCGCTCTGCCGGTTCGAGTTTTCCTTGAGTCCGATCACCTCGGACGTCGAGGACAGCGTGTCGCCCGGATAGACAGCCGCGAGGAACCGGCAATCGGCGTAGCCGAGGTTGGCGACGGCGTTGAGCGAGACGTCCGGAACCGTCTTCCCGAACACGACATGGAAGGCGAGCAGGTCGTCGATCGGGCTGCGCGGATAACCGATCGACTGGGCGAAGGTGTCCGCGCTCTGCGGCGCGAAGCGCGTGCCGTAGAGCGCCGAATAGAGGGAGGCGTCGCCGTCGCGGATCGTGCGCGGGGTGGCGTGCCGGATGGCGTCGCCGACGTGGAAGTCCTCGAAGAACCGGCCGGCGGGGGTCTTGGATGCGGGATCGTGGGTCATGGCGCTCAAAACACGTACGGGTAGATGTAATAGATGATGATCCGCTCGAGGAGCATGATCCCGAGGAGCAGAACGATTGGCGACAAGTCGATACCGCCGGTGCTCGGCAGGAAGTTGCGGATCGGCCGCAGGAATGGCTCGGTCAGGGCGAGGAACAGGTTCCAGGCGGCGCGCACCAGGTCGTTGCGCATGTTGACGACCCCGAAGGCGATCAGCCACGACAGGATAGCGCCGATAATGACGACCCAAGTGTAGAGGTTCAGGACCACGAGAACGATGTCGAGAATGGCGCGCATGGATTCCCCAAATGCTCCGAAACCCCGCCGCTCGACGCCGAACGCCGGTCTTGCCTGACCGTTGACACAGCGGGGGCGCGCACGTAAAGAGCCGCGCGTCGGGGCTGTAGCTCAGTTGGGAGAGCGCTGCAATCGCACTGCAGAGGTCAGGGGTTCGAATCCCCTCAGCTCCACCAGGAAGTCCACGCGAGCGGCGGTGGTTTCCCTGGTGCAGGATTTCAACGCGATTTTGGTAGGTTAGCGGGACCGCTGGGAGTCTGCGTTCGTCCTTCCGGGTCTCAACCTCGCTTTGACGGCTGTTTTGAGCGCCGGGTTTGAGGCCGCGGAATTCCGTTTCCCGGAGCGATGGCGTTGCTGGATGGACGAGCACTACGAGGAGCTCGCTGGAAGCGGTCGACTGCGACTTTGGAGCCGGCGGCGTTTGGAGGTTGGGCTTCTCAGCTGCGGACGGGCGCCGCGAGGCCGAGCGCGTTCCTTTGCTCAGACCAAACTGGCGGCAGATCCATCAGTCGCTTGACGCCGAAGCCACGCCGGAGATGTCCGCTAATCGCCCCCCTCGACAAGCGCAGGATCAAGAAAGGCGAGCGACAACGTCCGGCGGACGGATCGTTCTGTTCGGCGCTCGTCGAGTACGATCGAGGCCCACGAAATCTCGGGCTCGGCGACAAGGCGATCAAGCCAGAGTCGAGCCTTGCGGTAGGCGCACGTGAAGGCTCGTCGGGTTTCCATGCGCATCGGGGGAACGCCAGCGGGCGCGGGACCCTCGCCCTGCACGATCTCCCGACGCCGGCGGCTCGGCGTCGGGATCCATGCGACGGAGATCGTTCGATCGCCTTGCTCCTGAATCATCTGGTCGGTCAGCCGGACGAGGAGCCCTGTCCGTCCGATCGTCACCTGTTCGACGCGCGCACCAAGATCTTCGCTCTTATGGCGTTAGCTGTTGGTAAGGCCCCAGGCCAGCGGCGCCGAGGATCCAGTCTTCCGGTTTGACCTGCGGCCCGAGCGCTTCGAGCGCTCTGCGCCAGCCGAGATAGTTCGGTAAATTCTTGGTCGCGACGCCATGGAAGCGGCGCATCCATTCTTTGAGCCGGCCGTGGTAGGCATTGACATTATTGATGTGGAGGTCGGGGGCGTCCGGGCTCGGCTTTCCTGGAGCGGGCAAGACGTGATGGGGAATGCCCGCTTTCTTGGCGAAGGCGACGATGGCCCTGCCGCCGTCGCAGCAGAACTGGTTGGCGGGAGTGACAACGCCGCCCAATGCTCCTGTGATGGACGCTCGGTCGAGCTTGGGCAGGACGGCGTCAATGGTGGCGCCAGCGCGGTCTCGCGCAACGATCACCGGGATCTGTTCGGCGGACAAGCCGCGCTTTGCCGCCTTGCCGCCCCTCTTGCGTGCCTTGCGAGGAAGATCAGATCGTTTCCCCTTGAATGACTCCAGAATAAACGTCTCATCCCCTTCCACAATTCCAGACAGGGTCTTGGGTTTGTCGGACGAAAGAGACTGAAGAAATCGATGCCTCCATCGAAAGGCTGTTTTATAGTCGACTTCGCAGCGCTCCGCAGCTTTCGAGGTGGTTACTCCATCGATCATGGATTGGGCCTGCTCCCGCCACTTTTCTCTCTTGCGCAATCTCGCCAACGGCGTCTTGGTCAAGCCATTGAATGTGCGGCCGCAGCCGCGGCAGCGATACCGGGGCAATCCATTCGCCTTGCCCCACAAAATCACGTCCCGATTTGCGCAGTGTGGACACCCCATGCCGACGACCCGACGGCGGCCGACTTCAGCCACGCAACCCAACCCGGAACGGCTTGGGTTCGGCGGTGCAGGGGGCTCCACTGAGCTCTCCAATTCCGGCATGATCGTGGAGTTCCGATCCGTGACCGCCGCCTCAATGGCGCAACCCCAATATTCGCGCGCCTCGTCATCAAGGCTGGCCATCGCCTCGGCCAAGGCCAGCGACCGGAACGCCTCCCGCCGCTGCGATGGCGTCAGCCTCGCCATTCCAACCACCCATTCCGCGAAATCCGCAACGTCCATCCATGCCTCCTCGGGACCCGCGAGGAAGCCTACCATATACCAACAGCTAACGCCATAAGAGCAAAAGTTTTCAAACTTCGTGTCGCGTTCGGTCAGAAACCCGGGAAAACCGGCGACGTAGGCGGTCGCCAGTTTCGGCGGCGAAGGGCCGATCGGCAAGCCGGTCATCCCCGAGACCGGCTCGATCTCGAGCGCCGCCAGGTCGACCCGGATGTCGCTTTCGACGGGCGGCGGTTGCGATAGGGTCACGCTCTTGACTTGACGAATGCCGCCGATGCTTTTGTTGGCGACAAAAATACGGTTGGCCTCGACGCCTTTGACCGCGTGATGGTTGGTCACCACGGTGTGATCGCCGACCAGGAAGCCGGAGCCCTGCGAGAACGACACCTGATCGCCAGTTTCGCCCGTGAACGCAATAATGAGGACGGTCGACTTATCGAGCAAAGCGCCTGCGGTCGCTGGTCCTTGAGCGCCGCGCGACGGAGACTGCGGGAGTTGCGTCTGCTCGGGCGGTTTCGGATCGACCTGCAGCGCGGGCGCTTCGCCCGAGCCGGCAGGGCTGGGCTCGGGGGCCAGGTCCGGCACCGGAACCGAAAAGTCGGCGGGCCGGCAGACCTTGCCGTCAAGCGCCTGGTCCAGCACTTTCAGCTGCGATTCGAGAGAATCGTTTGACGTCTTGAGCCGCTCCAACTCGAACGCGTTCGCAGCCGACGAGCCCGTCGTGAACGAGGGGTAGACGAGGACGCCAGGAACGGAGATCGCCGCAAGCGCCAAAGCCGCCAATGCGGAGGCCGCCAAGGGGACAAGCCATGGCCGGCGCGGCGCAGGGGTCGTGACGCCGACGTCCGGACTCGGCGGCGAGGCTCCGTGCGGCGAGGGAGTCTCTGTTCCCGCAGCCATGCTCTCGGGCGGCGCCGCCGAAGCGGCGAGCGGCGCTTCGCCCAGGACTTCCACAGGCGGTTTTGCCGGAGATTGGTCGACGACGGCGGAGGACAGCCACGGCGCATAGCGGCCGAGCGTGCTTTCGAAGTGTGCGATCCGTTCGTCGCGACTACTGACCGAGCGCGGCAAAATGCCCCAGTTCACGAGCACGGGTTCGCCGCCGATCGACAGGATGTCGTGCGGGCTCGATATGTCGAGCCAGCGGGAAATCTGCCCCCCGATTTCGGCGTCGGCCAACACCGGCCTCAGCGACTAGAGCCTCGCCGTCAGTTTTTCAACGATCGGCTTGCGCGCCACCTCGTCGATGTCGTCGATCTCGGCGACCGCTCCCTGATACGCGGAGTACCATGAAATCGTTTCGCCTTCGCCGCTTGCGTTCCGGGGCAACACCGGTTCGGCAAACAGCGACGCTTTCGACGTTTTCCGGATCCGCCTGATCCGCGTCATTAAGCACGTACTGCGACATCTGATTGACCGAGAGTCGCTCAATCCCGCGAGGGAGAAGGAACGCGTCGCCGAGTTTGGCGCGCCAAATAAATGGAACCGCCATTCGGCCTGCGATCATGCGGTCACTGATCCGCCTGCCCACAAACTGGAAGTCTCGATCGACGCGCTTCGCGTCGCGGAAGACATACGGCAGTTTGACGGGAACCGGGGTCCAATCGTCCTGCGCCAACATGTATTTGATCAAGAGGGCCTTCGCGCACAACGACGCACGAAGCTCGGGCCACTTGTCCTCATCGGAGGCTTTCGGACAGGCGAGCACAGAGAGCAGCGTTGCGCCGCATTCATAGATTTCGTTGCGCTCGAAATTGAGCTGGATTGCCATTCAAATCCCCCGGCGAGCGATCAAATTCCCCGGCGAGCGAGATCGACCGATTGCAAGCGTGCCTGCGTTTCGGAACGAATCGCCCGCGGCACGACGGAGACCGGTTTGGCGGGACCGCGTCCACCACCAGAATGCGCGGGCGAGCGTCGGGCCGCTTCATCGTTTCCGGATAGCTTCGCGATTGTCGAACGATGTCCCAGAGCTTGACGATCAACCGCTTCGCCGGCGGCTCGGATCCGGCGACGCGGACCGGGCCCGGCTGGATTGGCCCCGCCAGCTGCGGGGAGCGCGCTCGGCCAGCGGTTTGCTCCGTCGCGGCTACGCCGCCAGCCGGGACACGACCGCATTTCAGGAATTTTTTACCACCATGGCGTCGAAGCTACGGAATTGGTAACCGACTTCTCAACCTTAGCGATGGGTTAAGAGGCGCCTGCGATCAATCGGGCGGGACGCCTGGATCGCAACCCGGGTTATCCGGTCGCGGCGCGGACCCGCGTCCCCGGAGACGACAGATCGGAGAGACCACGATGATCGAAGCGCTCGCGCGGATCCGCAACGATTCCATCCTGTCGCGGCCTGGCAAGAAAGCGGTCCGCGGCGGGGGCGCCTTTCGGCGCGTGGCGGACCGCGCCTTTTCCTTGCCGCCTCGTCTCTATATTGGCGCGATCCTGTCGGCTCTGCTCGCCGGCATTGGCGTGAACGCTCTCATTCTGCAGCGCGAGCGGCATCCGGCGCCGCTGTTTGCGCCAGCGCCGCCAAAAAAAGTCGTCGTGTCGGCCCCGGTCGCGCCGCCGCCGATGCCCCCACCGGCTCCGACCGTCGCACACGAGGCGGCTGCGGCGCCTGTCGCGGCGCCTCCGACGGCTGCGGGCCCTGGCGGCGGCCAGCGCTTGGACCCCATCGGCGATCTTTTGCGCGGCGAGTCTCCCGCGGTCGATGACTCCCGTCTGGTCGTCGCCGCGCAGACCGCCTTGGCCAGGCTCGGCTACCCGGTAAAGGCCGATGGCGCCCAGGGCGGCGCGACGGACCAGGCGCTGCGCGATTTTGAGCGCGCCCACAGCTTCCCGATCTCGACTGAGATCTCTCCCCATCTCGTCAGGCAGCTGACGTCAGCGGCGCGGGCTGCCGCGCGCTGAGGTGCGGCTGCGGTCCGACATCTGGGTCGCTGCCTATCTGCGCCGGCGCAATGCCGAAAGCTCGGTCGCCGTCCTCCGCCGGCGCGGCGCGGCGGAAGCCGGGACGATCTTCGTAAAAATCGACTGTCTGGACGGTCGCGTCGCGCTATACGGACCGGCCCCGCAATCGCTGTTGGCCGAACTGCCGCGCGGCGTCGACCGGTTGTTTCAGCGCATGCACGAGCCCGAGTGGATCGACCCGGTCGATGTGGAGGCGCGGCTCGCGCGCGAGATCCGCTTCGACCCAGACCTGTGGATCGTTGAGGTCGAGGATCGCGACGGCGAGCCGCAAATCGACCTCGCGCCCTGATTCAGCGTCGAAGCCCCGTCCTGCGGCCGCCGGGGGCGTGACCGAGGCGGTCCCCCAATCGTCCTGTCATTAACGCGTCCGTAAGCGATGAACGATAGTGTCTATCTGTATCGGTCGAAGAGGCCGAAGCTTACGTTGGGGTAGATTGTAGATAAGTAGGAGTACGCTCAATGCTTAAAGGGTTCAGAAAGCTTATCCGTGACGAATCCGGCGCCACAGCGATTGAATATGCACTGATCGCCTCGCTAATCGCCGTCTTCATCGTTACTGCAGTTCAAACCGTCGGGACGAAGATCAGTGGGGTGTTCAGCTCGATCAGCAACACTCTCAACTAAACAGCGTCCTCTTTGCGTGATAATCGCAGGCGCCGACGGGCGACTGTCTCGCCGGCGCCTTTACTCGCCGCAGTGATCATGCTGTCCCGTGTCCCGCGGTCGCCTCTCACACTCTTCCGCGTAGCTAATAGACTGAACACCCTTCCCCGATGCCGTCCGCCATCCTCGTCGCCCTTGCCGCGACTGTCTTTCCGGGCCTGATGGCCCTGTCGGCCTCGATGGACCTCATGACGATGACCATCCCGAACGTGGTTCCGCTTGCGCTTGCGCTCGGCTACGTCGGACTGTCGGCGGCGCTCGGCTTGCCGGCGGAAACCGTCGCCTTGGGTCTCGCCTGCGGCCTCGCGGCGCTCGGTATCGGGTTTTTGATGTTCTGTCGGAACTGGATCGGCGGCGGGGACGCCAAGCTCGCCGCGGCGATTGCGTTGTGGCTTGGGTGGGGCGCGCTCCTCGACTACGCCCTCACCGCCTCGATCGCCGGCGGATTGCTGACATTGGCGATCCTTGCCGCCCGCGCGCATCAGCTTCCCGAGGCGCTCGCTCGCCAGCGCTGGATCGCCCGACTCCGGCGCCCAGGCGCGGGCGTCCCCTACGGAATTGCGCTGGCCGCCGCCGGGCTCATTCAGTTTCCCCACAGCCCCGTCTGGCTGGCCGCGGTCGCTTGAGCGGCCGCCGCTGACGACACCTACCGAACAACGCCGGACGTTCAAGTTGTAATGAAGCTTGCGCCAAATTCATGCTTTACGTAACGGAATTAACATTCCGGTATATATGCCAGATAGCGAGTTTGTTCATAGATGATACGCTTCGTTAACCGCGTCTTGACGATTTTCAGCTTGATTGTCCGCGTGGGACAGCGCTTCTCAGGGTTGGGGTCAGATGAATAGGAGGCTCGGCATTGTCGTCGCGGTCGCAGTTGCGACCTTCGGCGGCGCCTACGCGCTGCTGTCGGGCGGCCAAGGCGCGCGCCCCGCCGCCCCCGCGGCCGCCCGGGCCCCGGAGCCGACGGTCGATCAAGTTCTGGTCGCTGCACGGGACTTGCCCATGGGCGCGGTGGTCGGAGAGGACGCATTCGTCTGGCAGGTCTGGCCCAAGGCGGACATGTCCGAGCAGATGATCGCCCGCTCGACGTCCGCCGACGCCGTTCGGGAGATGAAGGGATCGATGGTCCGCGCCGACTTTCTGCGCGGCGAACCGATTCGGCGCGAAAAGCTGGTCAAGGCTGAAGCCGGCGGGTTCATGTCGGCGATCCTGCCGAGCGGCAAGAGGGCCGTCGCCATCAAGATCGACAACGGCGGCGACACCTCCGCCGGCGGCTTCATCGTGCCAGGCGACCGGGTGGACGTCGTGCGGCTCGCCCGCGACGACGTCGCGACCCGGGCGCGCGGCGTCGAGGTCGTGACCGCCCAAACGATTCTCGCCAATGTCCGCGTGCTGGCGATCGGACAGAACGTTGAGGAGCAGAACGGCAAGAAGGTCGTCACCGGTGCCAACGCGACTCTCGAACTCGAGCCCGATCAGGTCGACCTGATCGTGCTTGCCCAGCACGCGAGCGCCGGCGGCCTTGCACTGGCGCTGCGCAGCCTCGCCGACAGCGGCGGGAACGCGAAGACCGTGGTTCAGGAGCTGCCGCAACACACTGGTCTGACCATCATCCGCTTCGGCGCGGCGCAGCAGGCGACCCCATGACCCGGTGGCGATCCGTCCTCGGCGCGACGCGTGCGCTCGGCCTAGCCGCAGCGCTCTGCGCGGCCGCGACGAGCGCCAACGCGGCCAAGTCCGACGCTCCGTGCCCGGTGTGGAACGCGAGCGGCGGCGAGATTCTAAATTGCCAGATGGGGGTCGGGGAGTCGAAGATTTTCGACCTGAAGGCGGACGCAGCCGAAATCTATGTCGGCGATCCGCGGGTGGTCAACGCCATCGTTCGCACGGCGCGGCGGATCTATGTGTCCGCGCTCGCCAACGGCCAGACAACCATCTATGCGCTCGCGAATGACCGCCGCACGATTGAAACGATTGAAGTATCAGTCGGACGCGACGTGGGAAGCCTTAAGGGTCTCATCGACGCCGCGATGCCGCACAACGCCATTCAGGTTCGTACGGTCGCCAACTCGATCATCTTGATGGGGACGGTTGCGTCGGCGATCGAGGCTCAGAAGGCGGTCGACCTCGCAAACGGCTACGTCAACGACACAAAGCAGTCCTCTGGCTCGCCGACGGGGATAAATCTATCGGTCGGCGGGCCTCCGAGCGGCGCGGGCGACAGCAACGAGAAGAGTTCGACCGAAGCGACCGGAAGAGTGATCAATTCGCTGACCATCCTCGGGCTCGACCAAGTGACCCTGCGGGTCATCGTCGCAGAGGTCCGCCGGGACATCGTCAAGCAGCTTGGCGTCTCCATGAGCGGCAGCGGACCCAACGGCAGCTTCCAGTTCGACAATCCCTTCGCCATCAACGGGGCGCTGACGTCGACCGGGGCGACGCTGAGCTGGACCAAAGGCGCCAGCACGCTAACCGCCAACTTGCAGGCTTTCGAGCGCCAGGGAGTCGCCCATACGCTCGCGGAGCCGAACGTGACAGCGGTCTCGGGCGAAAGCGCCAAGTTCATGGCCGGCGGCACGATCCCGATCGCCCAAAGCGAATCCTGCGGCAACGGCGGCACCAACGCCAATGGCTGTACGATCGGCTTCGTTCAACAGCCCTACGGGGTGACCCTCAACTTCACCCCCGTCGTCGTATCCGCCGGCCGCATCCAGTTGCGGATCGCGACCGAGGTCACCGACATCGACTATTCGACACAAATTACGATCCCTGTCGGCAACAACGCCAACCTCAACATCCCCGGTTTTCGCACGCGCAACAATGTCACGACGGTCGAGCTGCCGTCGGGCGGCTCGATCGCCACCGCCGGCCTCATCTCGACGCAGACTCAGCAGGCGATCAACGGCGTGCCCGCGCTGATGAACCTGCCTATCCTCGGCGCCCTGTTTCGCTCACGCGACTACCAGCGCAACGAGACGGAACTGATGATCGTGGTCACGCCCTACATCGTGCACGCCATCGACCCAAGCCAGGTCGTCAAACCGGATCAGAATTTCCAGGACGCCAGCGACCCACAGGCCTGGCTTCTCGGCCGCGTCAACCGGCTCTACTCCACCGCCGGCGCGCTGCAGCCCTTGCCGGGCTACGCCGGCAAGATCGGCTTCATTACTCAATAGAGGCGAGACTCGCCATGCGCGCACCGGAACGTGAACGAATTGCGGGCGAAGAGCGAGCCGAGCGCCTGCGCCATGTCCTCAAATCTCGTGTGAGCCTGGCTGTCGTCCTGGCGCTCGCCGCGACACTCGCGGCCTGCGGGGCGCAATACGCCTCCTCCGATCCGGCCTTCCCCGGCGACTTCGAGGCGCGGCATCCGATCGCCCTCGTCTCTGGGCCGGCGACGGTCGACGTCTTTCCCGCGCACGGCCGACTCGACGGCCGGACGCGGGCCAATCTCAGGGCGTTCGTCGAGCGCTACCGCGCCTTCGGGTCGGGCGAGATCGTCATACTCACCCCGGCGACAGAGCGGCCGGACGCCACGGCCGTCGGCGCCGTGCGGCGGGCGCTCGCTGGCGCGGGGGCGGCCAAAATCAGGGTTTCGACCTACGCGCCGGGGCCAACCGGCGGGGCGCCGATCCGCGTCGCCTTCATCGGCCTGAAGGCGAAGGTCGCAACGCCGTGCGGAAACTGGCCCGAAGACCTCGCCTCGGGTTCCTCGCTCGAAGGTTGGCAGAACGAGCCCTACGCCAATTTCGGCTGCGCGTCCCAGGCGGTGCTGGCGGCCCAGGTCGACGATCCGCGCGATTTGGTCCAGCCGCGGGCGCTCGACCCCTCCGACCCGGTCATGCGGATGCGGGCGATCGACGCGGTCCGCAAGGGCCAGGATCCGGGGACGAAATGGACGACCGATCTCACCCCGATCGGCGGCTCGGGCGGTGGGGGCTGACCGATGAGCCTCGTTGGCGTTCGCCCCGCCCTCGTCCAGATCGACCCTGTGCCGCGCATCTCGATCCAGGCGTTTTGCGAGTCGATCGAAGCTTCCGCCGTCGTCGCCGAAGCGGCGGCTGACCGGAGAATGGCCAAGGCGCAGGTGAAGCAGAACATGGGCGGCGCGGCCGCGGCGTTGGAGGCCTATCGCAACTCCGCCACGCCCAACGTTATCGTGGTGGAGGCGCCTGCCGATCGGGAGGCGCTGGTCGCCCAGCTTGACGAACTCGCGCACTGTTGCGACTCGGGAACCAAGGTCGTGGTGCTTGGGCGAACCAACGACGTCTCGCTTTATCGCCAGCTGATGGCGCGGGGGGTCAGCGAATATCTCGTGCCGCCGTTCGATGTCGTCGGCTTCGTTGAGGCGATCTCGCAGCTCTTCCGCGCGCCGGGCGCAAAGCCGCTCGGCCGGATCGTCACTGTGATCGGGTCGAAGGGCGGCGTCGGGGCTTCAACCGTGGCGCACAATCTCGCATGGTCGCTCGCCTCCATCGCGGACAAGGCGACCATCATCGCTGATTTCGACCTTGCCTTCGGCACGGCCGGGCTCGACTACAACCAGGATCCCGCCCAGGGCGTGGCGGACGCGGTGTTCGCCCCCGAACGCGTGGACGCTGTGCTGGTCGACCGGCTGCTCGCCAGATGTGGAGACCGTCTCAGCCTGCTCGCCGCGCCCGCGACGCTCGATCGCGCGCTTGACTTTTCCGACTCGGCCTTCGACACGCTGATCGACGCGATGCGCGCCTCGACGCCCTGGATCGTCGTCGACCTGCCGCACCAGTGGAGCGGCTGGGTCCGCCGGACGCTGATCGCCTCCGACGATGTAATCGTGGTCGCCGCGCCAGACCTCGCCAACCTGCGCAACGCCAAGAATCTGATCGACCTGCTCAAGGCCGCCCGGCCGCATGACCACCCGCCGCGTATGGTGCTCAACGGCGTCGGCATGCCGCGGCGCCCCGAAATCGCGGTGGCGGAGTTCGCCAAGACGGTGGAGGCCAAGCCGGTCGCCATTTTCCCGCACGACGCCAAACTGTTTGGCGCCGCCGCCAACAACGGCCAGATGATCGCGGAGGTCGAGCCGAAAGGAAAGGTCGCCGAGACTTTCGACGAGCTTGCTGCGTTGGTGGCTGGGTGGAACGAGACGACGCGGTCGAGGAAAAGCTTTCTCGAGCCGCTGATGTCGGCGCTCGCTTGGGCTCGGGGATAACTCGCCCCATGCTGCGCAGCGCCTAGAGAAAGAGGGCTTTGGCTATGTTCGGCAAGCGCGCCAGTCCCGGCGCAGACGTCCCGCCCGCGGAACGCGGCGTCGCCTCGCCGGACCTGGCGCGCACGGACAGCCGGCCCCCGCCGCAGGCGGACGGCAGGTCGGACACGTACTTCCAGACCAAGGCGCTCATATTCGGCGCGCTGATCGAGGCGATCGATCTCTCCGCCCTGTCCAAGCTCGACCCCGATGACGCCCGCGACGAAATCCGCGACATCGTGCACGAGATCGTCGCGGTCAAGACCATGATCCTCTCGATCGCCGAGCAGGAGGATTTGCTCGACGACATCTGCAACGACGTGCTCGGCTTCGGGCCGCTCGAGCCGCTGCTCGCCCGCGACGACATCGCCGACATCATGGTCAACGGTCCGGCGCGCTGCTTCATCGAGGTGGACGGCAAGATCCAGCTCACCAGCGTTCGGTTCCGAGACAATTCGCAGCTGATGAACATCTGCCAGCGCATCGTCAGCCAGGTCGGGCGTCGAGTTCGACGAGTCCTCGCCGATCTGCGATGCGCGCCTGCTCGACGGCTCGCGGGTCAACGTCATCGCGCCGCCGCTGGCGATCGACGGCGTCGCCCTCACGATCCGCAAATTCCGCAAGGACAAGCTGACCCTCGACCAACTGGTGCGCTTCGGCTCGATCTCGCCGCCCGGCGCCGAGATTCTCAAGATCATCGGGCACGTGCGCTGCAACGTGCTCATCTCCGGCGGCACCGGCTCGGGCAAGACGACCCTCCTCAACTGCCTCACCCGATTCATCGACTCCGGCGAGCGCATCGTCACTTGTGAAGACGCGGCCGAGCTTCAGCTTCAGCAGCCCCACGTGGTGCGGCTGGAGACCCGCCCGGCCAACCTCGAGGGCGCAGGCCAGATCACCATGCGCGACCTCGTGCGCAACTGCCTGCGCATGCGGCCGGAGCGGATCATCGTCGGCGAGGTGCGCGGGCCGGAGGCTTTCGATCTCCTGCAGGCGATGAACACTGGCCACGACGGCTCGATGGGCACCCTGCACGCCAACTCGCCGCGCGAGGCTCTGAGCCGCCTCGAAGCGATGATCTCGATGGGCGGCTACACATTGCCAATCAAGACCGTCCGCGACATGATCTCCTCGTCGATCGACGTCATCATCCAGGCGGCCCGCCTGCGCGACGGCTCACGCCGCATTACCCACGTCACCGAGGTCGTCGGGATGGAAGGCGACGTCATCACAACCCAGGACCTGCTCGTCTACGACATCGTCGGCGAAGACGCGCAGGGAAAGCTGAAGGGCCGTCATCGCTCGACCGGCATCGGTCGGCCCCGCTTCTGGGAACGCGCGCGCGTGTTCGGCGAGGAGCAGCGTCTCGCCGCCGCGCTCGACGCAAGCGAGGCGGACGAGGCGCGGTGATGCGGGTCGAAGTCAATCCGAGCCCGCGCAGGCGCAAACAGCGGGCGCGCGCAACGCCCGGGCGGAGCGTTGCATGATCTCGCCGATCCTTCTCGCCGGCGGCGCGGCGTCTGCCGTCGGGGTCGTCGCGCTGCTCATCTTTGGCGGCAACTCGCGCGCCGACAAGCGCCGCGCGGCGGTCCAGCGGCCGGCCGGCAAGGCGATCGCGGCCACGGTCCAGGTCGACAAGGCTCAGCGGCGCAAGCAGATCGCCGACGGCCTGCGCGATCTGGAAAAAACGAACCGCCGGCGAGCCAACTTGCGCAGCCGAATCGAGCAGGCTGGTCTTTCGGTGACTCAGTCGCAGTTCCTGGTTGCCTGCGCGATCGCGGGGCTCGCGATCGGAGCGGCGGCCTGGGTCCAATTCGGCAGCCTCGTTGTCGCAGCGGCCGCCGCGGTGGCCGGCGGCGCTGGCCTGCCGCAACTCGCGCTCAGATGGCTTTGCCGGCGCCGGATCACGAAGTTCATCGCCAATTTCCCGGCGGCGATCGACATCATCGTGCGCGGCGTCAGGTCCGGTCTGCCGCTCGGCGACACGATCCGCATCGCAGCCGAAGAGTGCGACAATCCGGTGCGCGGCGAATTCCGCAAAATCGTGCAGGCCACAACGGTCGGGCTCACTCTGCCGGAAGCCGTCGAGCGCATGGCGCAGCGTGTTCCTGTGGCCGAAACCAATTTTTTCTCGATCGTGATCTCGATCCAGGGCCAGGCGGGCGGCAACCTGTCTGAGGCCCTGTCCAACCTGTCCCGCGTCCTGCGGGAGCGCAAGAAGATGAAGGCGAAGATCAGCGCAATGTCGATGGAGGCGAAGGCCTCGGCGGTCATCATCGGCATCGTGCCGTTCGTGGTGGTGGGGGCGCTCTTCGTCTCTTCCCCGAAATACGTCTCGCTCTTGTGGACGACCACGCACGGCCAATGGATCGCCGCCGCCGCGATCGGCTGGATGGCCATCGGCGTGGCGATGATGAAGAAAATGGTCTCTTTCGATATCTGATCGGAGAATGGCGCGATGGCGTACGAGATCCCGGCCTTCCTGACCGATCCGCACCGGATCGCGCTGCTCGTCGCGATCGCAGCGGCCGCTGCGGCCATCGCCGCCACAGTCGCGCCCTGGCTTAGCCCCGATCCGCTCGCCCGGCGGATCAAGGCGGTCGGCGTCGAGCGCGAACGCATCCGCGCTCGAGAGCGGGAGAAGCTAACCGCGGCCGACAAGCGGTCGGCGGTGCGGATGAAACCGAGCCGCCTTGCCAAGCAGCTGGTCGAGCGTTTCGATCTCCAGCGCTGGCTGGGCGTCGAGACGGCCAAAAGGCAGCTGGCGATGGCAGGCTTCCGAGGCCCCGGCGCTGAATACGCCTTTCTCGCCTTCCGGATGGCCGCGCCGATCGCTTTTTTCCTGATCACCCTCATCTACGTCTTTTTCGTCCTCAAGTGGAGCCAGCCGTTCTTCCTCAAGCTCGGCGCGGCGATCGCAGCGGCCTATCTCGGCATCCAGGCGCCGTCGCTGTTTCTCAGGAACACGATCGTCAAGCGCAAGAAGGCGCTCGAGCGCGCCTATCCCAACGCGCTCGACCTGCTCTTGATTTGCGTCGAGTTCGGGCATGTCGATTGAGCTCTCGGCGCGCAAGGTTGCCGAGGAAATCGGCATCGAGAGCATCCCCATGGCCGAGGAAATGGGCCTGCTGGCGGCGGAAATGTCCTATCTCGCCGAACGGCGGACCGCGTTCGAAAATCTCGCGACGCGCACGGGGCTCGATTCGATACGCGCGCTCACCACCGTCCTCGCGCAGGCCGAGCGCTACGGCACGCCGCTCGGCGCCGCCCTGCGCGTGCTCGCCCAGGAAAGTCGCGATCTGCGCATGACGGCTGCGGAGAAGAAGGCCGCGGCGCTGCCGCCGACGCTCACCGTGCCGATGATCCTGTTTTTCCTTCCCGCCCTGTTCGCCGCCATCCTCTCGCCCGCAGCGATCCAGATCAATCACTGGAACTGAGGGCCGGCTGCCGAAACCGAGCCGGCTTCCAAACGCTGCGGGCCCGCTCAGCCAGGGATTGATCTGCCGCAACACGCCGTTGGCGTCACGATGCTATACAAAGTGCTGGAGTGTGATTGTTCGCGCTCCCAAACAACGGTTGCTCCCCCGAAAGGGGTAGGGAGGCGGATGATGTCAGGAATGGCGAGAGTCACGGATTCGAGTTTCGAAGCCGACGTGACCGAAGCGACCGCCCTCTCCACCGGCCTTCGGCCGGTCCCCCTCCCCCATTCCGCTTTCGCTCCATGGGGGAGGAGAGGCGCCGGCGCCCTTCCTCCCCTGCGCGTCAGCGCGGGGCAGGGGGACCGTGCCATAGCCCGTCGTCAGACGGGCGTCCAAACAGACGCCCTTTGGCATGGTGGTGGGGGCGCTCGCCATCGGTCGAACGCGTTGGCAGTTACGATCCATCACGGGAACTGAGGCGGCGGAGCGGAGGCTCGTGTTCCGATCGTCGGGCCGAGCGGGGGCTCGTGGGCGACAGTCTAGTCTGGAGGCGCGGCGCCGGGCGCAAACACCAACTCCGCGTCGTCGATCACGTAGCGCACATATTTGGTGTCGCGGATGAAGCTGAATTCGGCCACCCCGCCATTCCAGCCACATCAGATAGCTGGGCTTGGCGGCTTGAGGATCCTCGTAAACCGCGATCACCTCGCGGCCTTCGAGCCAGGCGGGGGCAAGCCGCGCCGGGGGCTTGCGCGAATAGATGCCGAAGAACATGCCAACGTTCGCGGCGCCCACACGGGGCGGATATGTCGACTGGACCAGCCGGACGTCGTCGGCCAGCATCGCCCGCAGCCCGTCCCAGTCATGCTGATTGAACAGGGCGACATAGCGGGCCACTTCGGGCGATGGCGGGCGCGGAGCGACCTGAGCCGGGGCTTGGGCGTTGATGGCCTTGAGCCGGGCCCGTCCCCGCGCAAGGTGAGCTTTCACCGCATTGACCGTGAGATCGAGCATGGCGGCGATCTCCTCCAGGGACTGGTCAAGCACGTCCTTGAGGATCACCACGCTGCGCTGGGTCGTCGGAAGCTCAGCGAACCGCGTGACTGCGGTCTCGACCGCCTCCCGTCTCATCATGACCTCCAGGGGGTCTGGGCTCGCCGGGTCCGCGATCTCATTGGCTGCGTCGAGCGGCTCGGCCGCGCGGATCGCACGGCTGCGCATGAGGTCAAGCGCGCGATTGTGGGCGATCTGGAAAAGCCAGGCGCGCAGAGGCGGAACCTCCTCGAGCTCGTCCAGCACGGCCAAGGCCCGGGCGAATGTATCCTGCACCACGTCCTCGCCATCGATCACCGAGCCCATCAGGCGCGCGCAATAGCGGTGAAGCTCGGGCCGCAGTCCGCTGGCGAGCGCCAAAAGCTGCTCCTGGCGCGGCGTGGGCGACGGGGACGGGGGTTCGCTCAAGTCGCCTCTTCCTCCAGGATCGTGATTCCGGTGTCGCCTTTCAGGCCGAAGGCGACGCCCGAAGCGTACTGGGGATCGTCCAGCACGGCGACCACATGCTCGCCAAATTGGCGAGGCGGCAACGGCGCGCCGAACCGGGCCAGGTACGCGTCGCGCTCCAGGCCCAGCGACCGGGCGTAGCCGCGGACGGCCACGTCGCCGACCCCAGTCCCGCCGACAATCTGCATCGGCAGGATCGCCTGGAATCGAATCCCCAGCTCTTTCTGTTTGGCGACCCCATTCGCGTACTTCGCCATGAGCCAGAGCATCCGCTTGGCGCCCGCATAGCCGCCCGAGAGCGGCGAGCCGTTCACGGCCGCGCCGCTGGAGCCCACCAGAACGCGGCTTCCCGGATTCAGCGGCAGGTTGAGCGCCGCTTGCAGCCAGTAGAGCCCGGCCTTCACGTCCGTTTCCCAGGCCACGGAGAAGTCCTCCCAGCTTACCTGATCGAGCGGCCCCATTCGCGGCGTGGCGCCGGCGTTCAGCACCAGGACGTCGGGGCGGACGTCCGCGAGAATGCGCTCCGCGGCCCCCTCCTCGCTGACGTCGCCCGAGATGACGGCGACGCCGAGCCTCTGCTTCACGGCGGCGAGCGCGGCCGGGTCGCGCGCGACGACGGTCACCTTGGCGCCCTGATCCACCAGGGCCTCGACGAGCCCGAGGCCCAAGCCTCGGCTGCCGCCTGTCACAACTATGGTCTTGTCCTTAAGGGTCATCGGTCAGCTCCAATGTTCGCGCCCGCTGAACCAAAGACGGTTGAGCCGCCCGAAAGGAGTCACCTGGATATCGGCGTCGCATGGAATCCGGGCCCGGGGGTTACAGCGGGGGTTACAACGACAGTTTGCTCAATCCCCTCTCTGCCGCCTTCGGCTTGCGCTGCTATCGGCGCGGATCGCGGCCGGTGAGGGCGGCCAAGCCGCCGACGAAGGCTGGGGAACCAAGCGCGAACGGGCGCCCGATGGTTCTGGCGGCCCGCAGGGTCGACAACGCCTCAACCGGCGGCGCCGTCTCGATAAGATCGGCGAAACGTCCGGCTGAGCGGTCGAGGACCGGCGCGACGCTAGAGCAAGATGAATATAGGTTTGACCACTGCCGTCATTGCGAGGAGCGCAGCGACGAAGCAATCCAGGGGATCGTAGAACGCCCGACGATCGGATGGATTGCTTCGCTCCGCTCGCAATGACGGGAACGAATTGACTTGAATTCATCTTGCTCTAATGAGTTCGTCTTCGCGGCCCGCAAGATGCGCGCGGAGGCTCGACCAGCGCCGGTCCTCCGCCCTTGCCGCCAGCCGCGTCCGGACCTGCGCCGACGAACAGGCCTCACTTCGCCGCCAGACGTACTTTCACGTAAATATGACGCAAATAGTAAGGACGGGCGGTTCGCAAAAAACCGGGACTACGCTGCGCCGCCGTGCTCGCCGCCGTTCAAATCAGATGCCTCCCCGTGCAGCCTCCACCGGCGCGCGACGATTCGAGGGCGAATTTTGATAACCGGCGGGCTGTTCACGCGGGACTTCCTCGCCGAGGGAATTAACATGTGACGCCGCTTCGCACTAAGGGACGGGCGCGACATTCCGCACGTGGCGCAGCGGCCGCTCGGCGCGCATTGTTGCGGTGTGACCGATTGGCCACACCCCAACTTTCTTGATCGCAGGTGTGAATATCTCCGACCCTCAAGTGAATATACGAGTTTGATTAGGGAGCGAGCATGTCAACGTTTGGACGCACGTTTGCCATCGAGGACGTCACCGATCCGGTTTTGAAGGCGAACCCTTGGTTCGCGGACATGCTTCGCAATTGGAGACCGGCGGGCGACGCGATTCATCGGGATGGGGTCGATGCGGACAATCGCGTTTCAACCGGCCAGGCGCGCAGTGAGGAATCCAATCACCTTCGACTGGCAATTCGCCACAGATATGTGAACCTCTATCGGGGTGGCCAGTCGATCGCGAGGGTCCACTTCGTCGGCGGCGCGCTCCGAGCGAGCATTCATAACAAGTACGTCTACGGAGATAAGTGCGACAATCAGGACTACGTCACCCTGTCGTTGGCGGGATTCCAGGGCAACAAAAAATACGAGGATCGAGAGTACCGGGGCGCCGCCGACCTCAAGTGCTGGATTGAGAACGCCAATGGCCATGTCGGCGATGAGAAGAAGTTCGTCGACGCAATTGTGGCGCACAACGCCGACACGATCGACCTCGAAATGGCGCTGCCCGCCTATTCGCCCGCCCCAAGGGAGCGGATAGCGCCTCGGATGGACCTCGTTGCGCTTGAGCCGGCCGGCGACAGATGGCAGATCGTGTTCTGGGAAGCTAAGCTCGTTGACGACCCTCGCCTCCGCTGCCGGGGCGACGGTTCCCCCGAGGTCGTTGATCAGCTCAAGCGATACACTAGTTGGCTAGGCTACGAGAATCACTGCGAATTGGTCGCCTCCGCCTATCAGAACGCTTGCCGCCTGCTGGTGGCGTTCCGCGGGCTGGTGTTCGAGCGCTTGAATCGTGGAATTGGAAAGCTTGGCCCGGGGATTGTCGCCGCCGCGAATGCGGGCGCGCCGCCGTTGCTTGTCGATAGGAAACCTCGCCTTGTCATCGAAAATCTCGACAACAGAGACACCAGCTTTGAACGGAACGGACATTTGCAAAAATTACGCGGCGCGCCCCACAACATTCACGTCCAGATGGTGACCGGCCATAGCGACATGACGCTTGAGAAGCACCATTGAGTCTTACTCTCACGGTCCACCGCGGGACCCAGCAGATCGGCGGGAGCTGCATCGAGATCGTGCACCCGCAGGGCGAGCGACTCATCCTTGATGCAGGGCGGCCGCTTGATGCGCCTGACGGCGCGACCGGCCTGCTGCCCGCGTCGCTTGACCGAAGCCGCCCAGCGACCGTCCTCATCAGTCACCCACACCAGGATCATTGGGGACTGGTCGAGGAGCTTCCGGCGACATGGCCGATCTGGACTGGATCGGGCTCGGCGAAATTGATTGCAGTCAGCGGCGAAGTCACGCGTCGCCCGCTCAACCGGAAGTTCGAGACATGGGGCAGTCGTTCTGGGCCGTTCACAATTGGAGCGTTTACCGTCACTCCGATGCTGACCGACCACTCCGCCTTTGACGCGTACATGCTTCTGGTCGAAAGCGCGGGCAAGCGTTTGCTCTATACGGGCGACTTTCGTCGCCATGGTCGGAAGTCCACGCTTGTTGATTGGATGATGGCTCATCCGCCGAAGGACATCGACGTGCTTCTGACCGAGGGAACAAATCTCGGATCGGACAAGCCGGTGAAATCGGAAAGTGAGCTTGAGAACGATTTCGTTGAACTTTTCGAACGCACTCGGGGACGTGTCTTCGTCGCATGGTCTGGCCAGAATATCGACCGGACAGTGACGCTCTATCGAGCCGCCACGCGCACCGGGCGGACGCTCGGAATAGACCTATACACCGCCGACGTCCTCGATCGCATTTCTCAGGGAACCCGCCTGCCGCATGCGGGATTCTCGAATCTGAAGGTCGTCGTGACGAAAGGCCTGCGGAGCAGTTACGCAAGCCAGGGCCGCGAGGATTTCGTCGAACGAATGGCGCAAAACGGCATCTCGGCAAGGCAGATTGCAGGGGGTCGCCATGTTGTGACTCTGCGCCGTGGGTTGATCCGCGACTATCAACGGGCGGGCGTTGTGCCGAGCGCCGATGACGCGTTCAACTTTTCGATGTGGCGCGGTTATCTCTCGGACCCCTATCACACGGAAGCCCTTGAGTGGTGCAGATCTGCGGGCGCGGAGATCGCCTATATTCACACTAGCGGTCACGCCTCCCCAGCCGATTTGCGCGCCTTCGCGGCATCCATTCGGCCGAAGTTCGTGGTGCCGGTCCACGGCGTGAAATGGGACGAAGAATCCCACGGTTTCGGGATCGTCCGCCGCCTCTCGGACGCCGAACCCTTGATAATTCCGTGACGATCGTCTGAACTGCCCCCCTCGGCTGAGACACTGGATTTGAGTGACAGGGCTTTGGTTTGTGTCCTTTCAGACGGTTTCGGGTTGGCGGAGTTCGGCTTCGAACTCGACCGGGGGTTTGTAGCCGAGGGCGGAATGCAGTCGGCCTCGATTATAGACGGTTTCGAGGAAGGCGCCGATATGGGTTCGAGCCTCGTCGATCGACGCATAAGTCTTGCCGTTCACTTCTTCCTCCTTGAGGGTGCGCATGAAGCGCTCGGCCTTGGCGTTGTCATAAGGGTTGCCGGCGCGGCTCATGCTGATCAGGACCCCTCGCTCCACGAGCTTTTCGCCGTAGTCGGCGCAGGCGTATTGCACCCCCCGGTCGGAGTGATGGATGAGGCCGGGCGCGGGGTTTCGGGCGGTCAAGGCCATGTCGAGCGCCTCGATCGCCAGGCTCGCCTCGAGATGGTCGGCGAGCGCCCAGCCGATCACCCGGCGCGAAAAAGCGTCGAGAACGACGGCCAGGTAGACGAACTGCGCGGCCAGCCGGACATAAGTAATGTCGGCGACCCAGATCTGATCGAGCCCGGTTGGGATACGTCCTCGCGTCAGATTGGCGACGATCGGGAACTCGTGCCGGCTGTTGGTGGTGTAGGGAACGAACGGCTTTTGCCGCAGGCAGAGCAGATTGTCCTCGCGCATGAGGCGAAGGACATGCTTGTGGTTGACCTTGAGGCCATGGATCCGCCAGAGGTCGCGGCAGACCCGCCGATAGCCGTAGAAGCGATTTTCGAGCGCAATCTTCTGGATTTTGTCGCGCAGGTCCGCTTCCGTCCGCTTGGGCGCGCGCGCCTCGCCAAAGCGATAGAAGCCGGCGCGCGACACGCAGCCGATCTGGCACAGATGCTCGACCGAGGGGCGCCTTGCGTCTCCTGCGCAGTCATTTCTTCGATGACCGCGTAGATGGCGTCGCGCGAGACGAGGGGTCCCGCGCGTCGATGAGCCGCAAGGCTTCGCGAAAAAAATCGAGATCCATCTGCTGCTTGCCGATCTTGCCCTCGAGCTCGGCGATCCGCGCTCGGGCTCGCGCCAGGTCGGAAAGCGAAGCCGGCGTAGCCGGCGCAGCGTCCGGACTGGCGCGAGCCCCGCCCGGCTTGCGTCCGCGCTTGCGGTTCAACCCGGCGGCCCCAAGCTTGCGATAGGCCGCCCGCCACTCGTAAAGCAGCTTCCGCCTGATCTCCAGCTCGTCCGCAACCGCCGCCAACCGCTCCCCGGCCTCGAGCCGAAGAACCACCGCTTCCTTGAACTCAGTCGAAAACGTGCGCATCCCTTGCTGTGACATGGAGCCTCCTAACAGGCTCTGTCACTCCAATTCGACTGTCTCACTTTCGGGGGGCAGTACATTGCGTCCGTTGTGACCAGCATCACTTTTTTCGTCCCCGAATTCCGGAATTCCGATGACACGAGCCTTGTCACGTGATCCGCTGTGTCATGGTATCCGCAATCCGGGCGCCGGCGCTTCCGTCCCGCAGACGCTCTCGGTGACGCGCCGATGACGTCGGGCGTCGTCAAGGCCGCTGCGGGCCCTGGACTCCTTCCCTGTTCGTGTTTCCGATTTCCCTGTTCGCTTCTTGCCGGCTGCAGGGTTCGGGCGCGCCGCCCTGCCGCCCGGCTTGGTCTCGGTTGCGCGCCGGGCAGGCGCCCGTGGAGCGCGGTTGACTGTTCGTCGGCGCTCGGACGAGTGAGTCCCGCGGGCTCGGCTCGCCGGAAAGGGAGCGAAGCTTTGCCGGCGGACTCATTCGCCGAGGGCGCCATTGACAATGAAAAGGGTGGCTGAACAAATCATGTACATCCGTCGGAATTGGAGCTATGATTGATCTTGAGGTCGAAAGCGCCCGAAAGGGGGCCTCTCTCGACACCTGATTGGGGGATCGCGATGACGGCGGCCTGCAAGCCGGAGTCGAGCTGGGTTCTCGGAATGAGACGGTCGGCCGTCCGATGGGGCAGCGGGACCGTCCGCATAGGGTCTCGAAAGACGCCGGTCTTTCGACGGGCCAGGAGGACGGCGGAGGGCGCGCCGCCAGGCGGCTGGGCCGTTGCGACAGCTCGGGAAATTCGCAGCAAGCCATTGAAAAGGCTCAAAATCGGCTCGGAAATGGCGGGCGGCTCGCCCTGCCGCGGTTTCACTCGGCGGCCGCCCGCCGCCCGACCGTTGCGGAGGCCCCGAAATCCGCAGCAAGCCGTTGAAAAGGCTCAAAACCGGCTCCGAAATGACAGGCTGGCGCGTCGATCCGCCGTTTGTCGCCCGCGTCCGTTGGTCGGCGGCCCGGGCCGGCTCCCGTGCCGTCCCGGAGCGCTGCCCGGCCGTTGCGGCCGCCCGGAAAATCCGCCGCAAGCCCTTGAAAACGCTCAAAATCGGCTCGGAAATGGCGGGCGGCTCGCCCTGCCGCGGTTTCACTCGGCGGCCGCCCGCCGCCCGACCCTAGCGGAGGCCCCGAAATCCGCAGCAAGCCGTTGAAAAGGCTCAAAACCGGCGCCGAAATGACAGGCTGGCGCGTCGATCCGCCGTTTGTCGCCCGCGTCCGTTGGTCGGCGGCCCGGGCCGGCTCGCGCGCCGTCTCGGAGCGCTGCCCGGCCGTTGCTGCCGCCCGGAAAATCCGCCGCAAGCCCTTGAAAACGCTTAAAACCGACTCGGAAACGGCAGGACGGCGCGCCGGCCTCGGACTTACTCCGCCGCCGCCCGCTGCTCGGCCCAGGCGGGCTCCGGAGTCTTGTGGGAGAGCGGCTCGGGGGCCGGCTCGTCGGGCTCCTCGTCGCCCTTCGATCCCCCCCTGCCGGACCCGCCCGAGAGCCACTTCGACAGGCGATCGAGGTAGAGGTAGACGACCGGGGTGGTGAACAGGGTCAAGGCCTGGCTGACCAGGAGACCGCCAAACATAGTGTAGCCGAGCGGCTGGCGCAGTTCCGAGCCGGTGCCGTGGCTCAGCATCAACGGCACGGCGCCGAGCAGGGCGGCCATCGTGGTCATCATGATCGGCCGGAAGCGCAGCAGCGCCGCCTTGCGGATCGCCTGCGTGGTCGTCAGGCCCTCGTCGCGCTCGGCGGAGATGGCGAAATCGACCATCATGATGCCGTTCTTCTTGACGATGCCGATCAAGAGGATCGTCCCGATCAGCGCGATCAGGCTGAACTCGTAGCCGAACAGCATCAGCGTCGCGAGCGCCCCGAGGCCGGCTGAGGGCAAAGTCGACAGGATCGTCAGCGGGTGGACGAAGCTCTCGTAAAGAATGCCGAGGATGATGTAGACCGTGACCAGCGCCGCCAGGATCAGGAGCGGCACCGTCGTCAGCGAGTCCTGGAACGCCTGGGCGTTGCCCTGGAAGATGGTCGTCAGGCTGACGGGAATCTGCAGCCGCTGCATGGCCTTCTGGACGGCGTCGGTCGCCTGCCCGAGCGCGACGCCTTGGGCGAGATTGAAGCTGATGGTGATCGCCGGGAACTGGCCCTGGTGGCTGATCGACAGCGGCTGGACCGGGGCCGTGGTCCATTTGGCGAAGGCGCTGAGCGGCACCATCCGATTGGAGACCGGGGAGCGGATGTAGAGCTTATCCAGCGTCGCCGGATCCTTTTGCAGATCGGGCAGGACTTCCTCGATCACCTCGTAGGTGTTCACCTGGGTGAAATATTGGGTGACCTGGCGCTGCCCGAACGCGTCGTAGAGCGTATCGTCGATCAACTGCGGCTGGATGCCGAAGCGCGACGCCATGTCGCGGTCGATCTTGAGCGTCAGCGTCGTGCCGGAATTCTGCTGGTCGGTGGCGACGTCGCGCAGTTCCGGCAGGGACTGCAGCTTCTCGAGGATCTTGGGCGCCCAGGCGTTGAGCTCAACAAGGTTGGCGTCCTGCAAAGTGTACTGGAACTGGGTCCTGGAGAAGCGGCCGCCGACGGTCACGTCCTGCGCCGCCTGCAGGTAGACCCGAAGACCCGCGATCTTCGCCAGTTGCGGCCGGAGGCGGGCGATCACCTGGAAGACGTCGACGTCGCGCTGCTCACGCGGCTTGAGCGTGATGAACATGCGGCCGTTGTTCTGCGCGGAATTGCCGACGCCGACGCCCAGGCCCATCGCCATCGTGGCGACAGCGGGGTCCTTCAAGATGATGGCGCCCGCCTCCTCCTGCAGCTTGTACATGGCGGGGAACGAGATGTCCTGACCGGCCTCGGTCGTGCCGTACAGGATGCCGGTGTCCTGCTGGGGGAAGAACCCTTTGGGGATGATCGCAAAAAGATAGACCGTAGCGGCCATGGTGACGAGGAAGGTCATCAGCGTCGCGAACCGGTGGCGCAGCACGAAATCGACGCCGCGCTCGTAGGCGCGCGCGAGCGCCGCGAAGGCCGCCTCGCTCATGTTGAAGAGCTTGCCGTGATGCTCGTCGTCATGCGCCTTCAGAAAGCGCGAGGCCATCATCGGGGTCAGCGTCAGCGCCACGAAGGCCGAGACCGCGATCGTCATGACGATCGTGACCGAGAACTCCCGGAACAAACGGCCGATGATGCCGCCCATCATCAGGAGCGGAATCAGCACCGCCATCAACGAAACGGAGATCGAAATGATGGTAAAGCCGATTTCGGCCGAGCCCTTCAGGGCCGCCTGCAACGGCTTCTCGCCGTCCTCGATGTGGCGCGTGATGTTCTCCAGCATCACGATGGCGTCGTCGACGACGAAGCCGACTGCGATGGTGAAGGCCATCAGCGACAGGTTGTCGAGGCTGTAGTTCGCCATCCACATCAGCGCGCAGGCGCCCAGCAGCGCCAGCGGCACCGTCACGCTCGGAATGATTGTCGCCCACAAACTGCGCAGAAAGACGAAGATCACCATCACGACCAGCACAATGGTCAGTAACAGCGTCACCTCGACGTCCTTGACCGATGCGCGGATGGTCGTCGTGCGGTCGGAGACCATCTTGACATGAATTGTAGGCGGAATCGCCGCCTCGAGGCTCGTGAGCGTCTTCTTGATCGCCTCGACGGTCTTGATGACGTTCACGCCGGGCTGCTTGTAGACGACCAGAAAGACGCCGCGCTTGCCGTTCGACCAGGCCGCTTGGGTCGTGTCGGTCGGACCCGCGACGGCTTGGCCGATGTCGCGCACGCGCACGGGAGCGCCGTTGCGATAGGCGACGATCACGTCGTTCCAAGGTTCGGCGGTCGTCAGCTGATCGTTGTCGAAGATCGTGAAATCCTGCTTCTGTCCGATGATCGCGCCCTTCGGGTTGTCGACCGTCGCAATGCCGATCTGCGCCCGCACGTCCTCCAGCTGAAGGTTCTTCTCGACCAGTTTCGCCGGGTCGACCTGGATCCGGATCGCCGGGGTCTGCTGGCCGCCGACCCGCACCAGCGATACGCCGGAAATCTGGCTGATGCGCTGGGCGAGGATGTTCTCCGCCGCGTCGTCGACATCGATGATCGGGACGACGTCGGACTGGACCGACAGGATGAGAATGGGTGTGTCGGACGGGTTGACCTTGCGATAGGTCGGCGGGGCCGGCAGGTCCTTCGGCAATTGGCCGCCGGCGGCGTTGATCGCCGCCTGGATGTCGTTGGCCGCCGCATCGATGTTACGGTCGAGATCAAACTGGACCGTGATCGCTGTCGCGCCGAGCGAACTGGTCGAGGTCATTTGGGAGACGCCCGGGATTTGGGCGATCTGACGCTCGAGCGGCTGCGCGACGGACGTCGCCATCGTTTCGGGCGAAGCGCCGGGCAGCGCGGCCGACACAGAAATGGTCGGAAAGTCGACTTGCGGCAGCGGGGCGACCGGAAGGGACGGGAACGCTACGAGCCCGACCAGGAAGATCGCGACCATGACGAGGGTGGTCGCGACCGGGCGATGGATAAACGGAGCGGAAATGCCGCCGAACATTGTTTCAGCTCCCGGTCCCGGATTCGACGGAAACCAGGGATCCAGGCTGCAACAGGAACTCGCCCGTCGTCACGACATGTTCGCCCTCTTTAAGCCCGTCTTCTATCACCGCCGTCGTCGCGTCCTGCCTGGCGACTTTCACCGATCGGACAGCCGCTCGGTTGTCGTTGCCGACGACATACACGAACAGGCCCTTGCTTCCATGTTGAACCGTGTCCGCAGGAACGACAATAACGTTGTTCATCGTGCCCAGCTGCAGTCGCGTGGCGACCGCCAGACCTGGCCATAACGCATTGTCAGAGTTTTCGAATTCCGCCTTCAGGCGGATCGTTCCGGTTGCTAGGTCGACCTGGTTGTCGCTGATCGTGAGCTTGCCGGTGGCGATCTTGCCGCCGTCGGCGTTGAGGACCGTGACCGGCGGGGCGCCTGCGGCGAGTTCCTGGTTGATCCGGTCGACATGTTGCTGCGGCTCGGTGAAGATGACCGCAATCGGCTGCAACTGAGCGATGGAAACAATGCCCGTCTGCTGCCCGGCGTTGACCAGGTTGCCTTCATCGATCAGACGAAAGCCGGCGCGACCTGTGAGCGGCGCGCGGATCGTTGTGTAGTCGAGTTGCACTCTCGCTGCGTCGATGGCGGCTGCATCGGCCGCGATCGTGGCCGTCAACTGATTGACCAGGGCGTTCTGCGTGTCGAGCTGCTGCTCGGTTGCGAAGTTTTGCTTGGCGAGGGTCGAGTAGCGCACAAGATCCAGCTTGGCGTTCGCGAGGGTGGCTTCGTCCTGGGCTTTTTTGGCCGCCGCTTGATCTAGAGCCGCTTGAAAAGGTCGCGCGTCGATTTGGGCGAGAAGGTCGCCCTGCTTGACGATTTGTCCCTCCTTGAAAGCGATCTTGACGATTTGGCCGTCTACCCGCGCGCGCACGAGCACAGTATTGTACGCTTGGACTTGACCCAGGCTCTCCAGCACAACCGGGAAATCCGCCCGTTTCGCCGGCGTGACGGACACGATGATCGGGGCGACGCCACCCCCATGGCCGGCTGCAGCGCCGGAATTAGATTGACCTTGCGCGGGCGCAGCGGCCCTTCGCTTATCTTCTGGCCAGATCATACCATGGGCGCGAAACGCGACCGAGCCAAGTTCGGGCGACAAATGGTCCAAACCGTCCGGCGCGTAGACGCCGTAGGCGACCGCCGCGACGAGCGCGAGACCGGCGATCGCGATCATTCGACCAAGACCCATTTTGCCACTTCCTTCCGGTCTGCTCTCGCGGCGCGGCGCATGTCATCAAAAGAACGCCAATATCAGCAATTGGTCGGAAATGCGGCTCAACAAGCCGTGAACGATCGCGTTTTCAAGGTCCGCTCCGGAGCTCGGCGCTAGAACGAGACTCCCGAGAGGATGAATGCGCGGATATTGCCGACAGGCACGAAATACTTCGCGATGTCCCTGGTCTGACCCGGCGCGCCTACGCGAACGCCGGGCCGACGAATGGAGATCTTGCGACTGATGATGCCGAGCGGGCAGGTCTTTCGCAGATCGAGCACGCCCGAACCGGAATTTCCGGTCGTCGCGACATCGCCGATGATGGTGTCGAACCGCCCCCGCAGTTCCGACGGGACCGCCGAGCGCGCAAGTACATGAGAACGAACTGCGTTTTCTGGCGTGACGACAACGATATTTCCCCGGGGAAGGGCGCGGTTTCGCAAAGCGGGAGCCGCCGCATGAGCATGCGCACCGGAAGCGCATGCGAGTCGACTGACAGGAGGGTCAGGTCGACGTCGTCCAGCGCCCCCTGCCTGACGAGGGCTGCTGGAAGATGCTCTCCGCCGATCAGGACGTGCGGCTTTGTGTCCGCGAAGTCGCCCGGGACGTGGGCCGCGGTGATCACCAATCCGTTACCCAGATACATTCCGAATCCAGGCCAAGGCTGCACGGGCGTCCGGTTTATGTGAAGCGCGTAGATTCGGAGGTCCGAGTCGGGCGGCCCGGAATCGGAAACCGGCCGGGCAAGGGCGTTCGGCCCGTCGGGAACGAAGCGCAGCAGCCCCAACGCAAGGACCTCCGCAACGCCGCGAGCGCCTCTCCATGTGGTCAAGCTTGGTTTTCGAACTTGCGGCATCAAGGGAGGTTTGCCAGAAAGGGACCTATAAGACTGTTGATCGGGTCGGATAGAGTGTGCCAGCCTTGGTCGAGGAGCGAGGTTAGCAACCGAAAAACGCAGAGCAACTCGATCAGCGCGGCGAAAAGCACATTGAGATAGAGATGGCGGCCAGTCGTCTGCCCCCAGACCTCGTCGCGCAGAATCTGATCGTACGGCATCTTTTGAATATACGATACCGTCCGGCCGAAAAAGGAAAATATGGTTAAGCCGAAATACTCTAATCGCCTAGATATGAGGAAGGTAAACGCATACTGCAATCCCACAACGGCGGCTATAATTTCTGTATTCCTATCGTGTATTCTGTCAAATACGAACCAAGTAAAGCAAATAACCGCAAGACCCGTGACGAGTCGGCAGGTAAAGACAGCGACGCTATACATAACCTCTTCCTGTCAGACACTATGACGACGAAGCGAACGGCGAGAATCGGGTCGATCAGGATGCTCCAATTGCGAACCGACCGCGAATTGTGGCGGGCGCTTGCCCGAAGCCGACAATGGCCCAGGGCGCCGCGGCGGTCGAGCGCTCGTGATCGGCTTTTTTTTCCAACCGGTTTCGCATAAGCTGCGAACGTCTGAAATGGCAATCGCGGATCGAAGCGCCGGATTTTTGAACCCAACGGCGATACAAAAGATTTGCTAGGCGGGAGCCGACGCCCTTCATGTTTGGGTGAAACTAGACGAGCCGCGAGCGTGTGAATGAGGATTAACACGGAAGTAGCGCATAAATCCGCGCGGCGACTGTCCCAGGCGAACACTTCGCGCGTTCCTGAAAGCCGCGAAAGTCGGTGGCGTTTGCCGGTCGCCTACCGCGCCATACCGACGATCGCACTCGCAATTGATTTGGCCGTCATCCTAGCGTCTGCGATTGGCGCGGAATTTCTCTACCACAACCTTCCGTCTGAAATCGAAGGGGAATTCTCGCACACGATCGCGGCGGCGATATTCGTAGCTATTTTGTTCGTCGCTGCCATGCGCATACAAAAGCTCTACAGTCCTGAACGACTGATCATAATTGATGACCAGGCGAGAAGTGTTTTGAGCGCGTGGTGTGGCGCGTTCCTCATTCTGGCGTCGGGCGTATTTACATGGGGCGTCAGTCATGATCTGTCGCGAGGCGACATTTTGATGTTTTGGGCGATTGGGGCGGTCGGGCTGCTCATTCATAGGGCCCTATGGCGGGCCGTTCTGCCGCGCGCTCTGGAAAGCGGCGCTCTGCGCGGGCGCACAGTTGTAAGCATGTCATGCGAAGAAACGGTCCCTCAGCGTTTTGCCGACAACTTGAGCCGCTTTGGGTATCACATTCTCGCTCATTTCCATGTACCGGCCGGAGAGCCTTCGGCCGAAGAAATCATCGACAACGTGATTACTCTGTGCCGAACATCGGACATCGAGGAAGTTCTGCTATTCGTCGATCCCGAGCGGATGACTTATCTCCGGTCGATCGCGAAGCGTCTGCGAGTGCTTCCCTTACCAGTGACGCTTGTTCCCTTCGGCGCCCTCGCTCAGCTCTTTCAGCGGGCCCATAGCGATATCGGCGACACGGTGGCGATCGAGATTCAGAGAGCCGCCCTGTCTCCGACCGAGCAGGGGGTAAAACGAGTCACGGACATCGTCGTAGCGGTGACGGCGTTGACAATTTTGGCGCCGCTCATGATTTCCGTTGCGATCGCTATCAAGCTCGACTCCGAGGGCCCAGTTTTTTTCCGGCAGACCCGGCACGGATTTAACGGCCGTCCATTCGGCATCTACAAGTTTCGCTCGATGACGGTGATGGAAGACGGCGACGTCGTTCGTCAGGCTCAAAAAAACGATGATCGCGTCACGCGGGTCGGCCACTGGATTCGAAGGTTGAGTATCGATGAACTCCCGCAACTTCTCAATGTCGTTTGCGGCGATATGTCGATTGTCGGGCCGCGACCCCATGCATCGGCCCATGATCGCTACTTCACCTCGGCGATTGAGAAATATGCCTTCAGGCATCACGTCAAATCCGGTATCACGGGCTGGGCGCAGGTGTGCGGCGCGCGAGGCGAAACCGACACGCTTGACAAGATGCAACGGAGAGTTGAGTTGGACCTATGGTATATTAATAATTGGAGTATTTGGCTGGATTTCTCAATCATGATCAGAACCATATTTGTCGTTTTTGGGGCGGAGAACGCTCATTGACAGAGTCGGCGGGCAGTAACTTGAGAGCGTGTGCTACGGCTGCCCGGACCGCAGCTTCGCATTTTGGGAGAGAGGCGCGAAATGCTGGTTGGCTCGTTGAAACCGGAGTCGATGCGTAGCGCCGCGACAACGGACCGTACGGAAAGGCGGCCTTCGCGTCCGCTTTACGTCGGCGCCATGGCGGCCGCTTTCGTCGTCGCCTACATCCCAACATACGTCCAGCTTTTCAACGGTCCTTGGCAGACGGAGCAAGAGGGACACGGGCCGCTCATCATGTTGGCCGCCGCGTGGTTGGCCTGGCAACAGCGAGGAAAGCTTTCGCAAACCGTGCAGAAACCGGCCTTGATTGACGGCTGGATCGTGTTGATCGTCTCTTTGCTAGTGATGGCGGTGGCGCGATCACAGGACGTCCTGATGGTCGAGACGTTTAGCCAAATCCCAGTTCTGCTGGGGTGCGTTCTTTTGATCGGAGGCTGGCCTCTGGCTCGTGTCTTTGCGTTTCCGCTGGCGTTCCTGATCTTTTCAGTTCCTCCGCCCGGGTGGATCATGGACGCCATGACGGTCCCGCTGAAGGGGTGGGTTTCCGATGTCGTCACGAATTTTCTTTACGCGCTCGGGTATCCAATCGCGCAAGACGGCGTCATGATCATGATCGGTGCGTATCAGCTAATGGTGAAGGACGCCTGTTCTGGGATGAACTCGATTTTCGCATTATCGGCTATTGGAATATTCTACATTTACGAATTTGTGCCGCGTAACTGGCTGCGAAGGGTGGTATTGATACTATCAATCATCCCGATCACGATTGCGGCTAATCTATTCCGAGTTCTGACGTTGGTGCTCAGCTCGTATTATTTCGGAGTGGACAATGTTGAGGGCCTATTCCACGATATCACGGGTATTGCTTTGTTCGTTTTTGCCCTCGCGCTGTTCTTTCTGCTCGACAGCCTCTTGGTAGGGGCGGAATATCTGGTCCGGCAGGCGGCGCGCTCCTCGGCCGGCGCAGCCAAAGCAGCATCAGAAGGCCTGACCGGGCGCGGAAGCTTTCGCTAAGAGAATTTTGCAACGCGCCGGAATACGCTAACGGGTCATGTGGGTGCAGCGTCAGTTTTGAGGCGAAATTTGGGGGCGGGGGGTGGATGGGTACCGTTTACGACATCGTCACGGTGACATGTTTCGGGTGCGTCGTGCTCACGTATTTCATGTTTACCGAGGGGGGAATGAAAACGCTGGCGCATTTCCTGCTGCCGGCAGCCGCCTTCGCGATCGCAAACCAGGTCGGCAACGCAGCTCACGGCGACCTCGCGCAGAACGTCTTGGCCATCACTCTGATTGCGGCCGGAATCGGATACACCTATATCATCGTGCGTCATTGACACACAGTGGATCGCGAAAGATCCAATAAGGCGAGGAGCGCTTTGTCCGACATTCCCATCGGCGTTGTCACAATTTCCGATCGGGCCTCCCAGGGCGTCTACGAAGACAAGGGGGGCCCCGGAATCGAAGTCGGCGATCCGAGAACTGCTAGCCTCGCCATGGCGGCCGGTCCGACGGCTCGTCCCAGACGAGCGGCCGAGCATCGAGATGGCTCTGGTCGAGCTTGCCGGTGTCGAGCGCTGTCCCCTGATTCTTACGACCGGCGGCACCGGCCCTAGCCCGCGAGACGTGACGCCCGAAGCGACCGAGGCGGTCTGTGACCGCATTTTGCCGGGGTTCGGCGAGGTCATGCGGACGACGAGTCTTATCGAGGTTCCCACCGCAATCCTTTCGCGCCAGATCGCGGGCACACGAGGTTCGTGTCTTATCATCAACCTGCCCGGCAAACCGGCCGCCATCCGCACTTGCCTTGACGCCGTGTTCGCGGCGGTGCCCTATTGCATCGACCTGATCGGGGGACCCCGCCTGGAGACGAACCCGGAGTTTTGCGTCGCCTTCCGGCCCAAGGGCTGAAGTTCGCCGCCGTCGCCTTTCCGCTTCGGGGATGGCGTTTTCACCCCGTTTCCGCTAGACGAGCCTGGTCGAAACCGCGGGATCGCTCCATGTCCGCCGCCATTCATATGCTCGAGCCCGAAGCCGACATTCGGGCGGCGATGCGCGCCATCGGCGCCGACGCGCGGCGAGCGGCGCGCGCCCTCGCCAACGCGCCAGTCGCGCAGAAAAACCGGGCGCTGACCGCGGCGGCGCGCGTGCTTAGACAACGGGCGCCGGAAATTCTCGCCGCCAACGCCCGGGATCTGGCCGAAGCCAGGGCCAAAGGCCTGACGCCAGCCTTGCTCGACCGCCTTGGGCTGAACGAGACGCGGATTGAGTCGGTTGCGCGCGGCCTCGAGGAGGTCGCCGCCCTGCCCGATCCGGTCGGCCGAGTGCTTGCGACCTTCACCCGTCCGAACGGCCTCGTCATCGAGCGGGTGGCGACGCCGCTCGGCGTCGTGGGCGTCATCTACGAGAGCCGCCCCAATGTCACAGCCGACGCGGGCGCGCTATGTTTGAAGAGCGGCAACGCCGTGGTTCTGCGCGGAGGGTCGGACAGCTTCCATTCGTCCGCAGCGATCCACGCCTGCCTCGTCGACGGACTTCGGGAGGCCGGGCTGCCGGAAGCGGCGATCTCCCGCCCGCCGTTCGCTTCGCGCGATGCGGTCGGCGAAATGCTGCTCGGGCTCGGCGGGGCGCTTGACGTGATCGTGCCGCGCGGCGGCAAGAGCCTGGTCGACCGGGTTCAGCGCGAAGCGCGCGTCCCGGTGTTCGCCCATCTCGAGGGCATCGTGCATGTCTATGTCGACCGGGCGGCCGACCCCGACAAGGCGGTCAGGATCGTGGTCAACGCCAAGATGCGCCGCCCCGGGGTCTGTGGCGCCGCCGAGACGTTGCTCATTCACAGGTCGGCGGCCGAGACGATGCTGAAGCCCCTTATCGGCGCCCTGATCGCAGCCGGCTGCGAAGTCCGCGGCGACGCGGCGGCGCGAGAGGCCGAGGCCCGGGTGAAACCGGCGACCGACGAGGATTGGCGAACCGAGTACCTCGACGCGATCATCTCGGTCCGGGTGGTCGACTCCCTCGAGGCGGCGATCGACCACATCGAGACCTATGGCTCGCACCATACCGACTGCATCGTCACCGAAGACCCGGCGGCGGCCGAGACGTTCCTGAGGCAAGTCGAACTCGGCGATCGTGCTGCACAACGCCTCGACCCAGTTCGCCGACGGCGGCGAGTTCGGCTTCGGGGCGGAGATCGGCATCGCCACGGGCCGCATGCATGCCCGCGGGCCCGTCGGCGTCGAGCAGCTCTGCACCTTCAAGTACCGCGTCCACGGCGACGGGCAGACCCGCCCCTGACGCTGCCGCCAAAGCGCCGCTTTACGGCGCTTTATCGACCGCCCCTCGATTTTTCAGAGGCTTGCGACCCGTCTTAGCGACCGCTCGCGCGGGGCCATGCAGGCGGCCAAAAAATCCGCCCTTTCCCCTTGCGCTGTCGATCGAGCGATATATCTTTGCTCAAGACATATCGCAGATATGTTCTGAAGCCAGGAGGAAAACCATGTTCCATCGTCACTTCGAGGACTACGTCCGGCATGGCCGCCATGGCGGCTTCGGGCAGGGGCCGTTCGGCTGGGGCCGGCGCGGCGGCGGGTTCGGCCCGCGCGAGGGCCGGATGTTCGACGGCGGCGAACTGAAGCTCGTCGTTCTCGCCCTGATCGCCGAGAAGCCCCGCCACGGCTACGAGATCATCAAGGAGCTCGGCGAGCGGGTCGGCGGCGATTATTCGCCGAGCCCCGGCGTCGTCTACCCGACGCTCACCATGCTCGAGGAAATGGGGCTGGCGAGCGTCAGTCAGGACGACCAGGGCCGCAAGCTTTATGCGGTCACGCCCGAGGGCGAGAAGGCGCTGGCGGACTCGAAACCCCAGATCGACGCCATCTTCGCCCGCTTCCACGAGCGCGAGGAAGCCATGGGTCGCGGCGGCATAGGCTCGGTGGTCCGCGCCATGATGAACCTGCGCGCCGCCACCCGCCTCCGCCTGCGCTCCCGCTCCGCCACGCCGGAGCAGGTCCAGGCGATCGTCGACGCGCTCGACGAGGCGGCGAAAAAGATCGAGAAGATATGACCCCGTGCGTCCGGAGGCTCTCCCCTTTCCCAACCGGGAGAGGGGAGAGCCTCCTCGGTAGAGCCAAATCAGTGCGTATGTGGACTTTCTCTAGTCGCATGCGCCGCTATCTCTCGATCTCCCGCCGCTCTGATCCCGCCCGAACGGCGCCCACGCCGGGACTCAGAACGAGTACGTCATCTTCACGGCCGGGATCGCAGGCCCGCTGTCGGCGTCAAGCGGGCGCCAGTCCGTCTCGCCAATCCGCACATAGCCGCGACGGGCGTAGAATGCGGCTGCGTTCAGCGAGGCCACGACGTGGATCCGTGCGACACCACGGGCGCAGCATGTCGCATGCGCGGCGCCGAGCAGCGCCCCGCCGACGCCGCGCCCCTGCCAGTCGGGCGCGACATAGAGCGCGAGCAAGTGCACGCTGGCGCCAAATCCGAGGCGCACGAAGCCGATGCAGGAGTCGTCCGCCCCGTCATCGATCACCGCGCAAGTCAACGAGCCTTCATCTTCGCCGATCGCATCGCGCAGCTCAGCCTCTCCGGTCGCTTCGCTCCAGACCGCGATTTGCTCAGGGGAGTAGAATCCGCTCAGGCTGCACAACGCCAATCTGCGCAAAGCTGTCAGCGCCGAGGCGTCTTCTCGCCGCGCCGGGCGGAACTTCAAGCGACGTCTCACTTCTTATTAGACTTGTTGTCCTTCTTGCCCGGATTAGGCTGTTTATCCTTCGATTTTCCCTCCGCCTTGCCTTCAGTTTCGGAATTATTTTTTTCGCGGAGGAATTCCAAGCCAAATTGATAATCAGTGTTCGGAAATATTTTCATCTTGGCGTCCAAGAAGGATTCCTGTTTACCGGCATCGACTACGATGGCGCCGAAATTTAGCACGCTTGTTATGTAATGGCATGGCCGAGCGGCAATGTGTTTCGTAAGGCGTTCCTTGGCCTCGCTCAAATTTTTTTCCTTGTATGTTCCCGTAAACCCTCCTTTCTGCCCAATTTCGGTATAAATAATTTCGTTGGCAGTTTTCAGCATAGATTTCTGTTCAAATGTCGTGATATATGGCGTACTTTTGTCAAAGTAACCGACACCGTTCAACGCGGTAATATAAATCGGCTGAATATACATTAGATTAAAGGCAATTCCCCCTAAAGTCTCCTTCATAGCTCGCTCAAACAGCTTGCCGCAGATGTAATCAAGCGTGCTGACGTTAACCCAATTCCCAGTTCTAAAACATGTATTAAGCTGGTCCAGCGCGGGGAAACCGAAGTTCTGCTCTTCGCTGCCGGTGGAACCGCCCGAAAGCTTCTCCGTGCCTGCCTTACAGGCAGTTTCACAACACCACAACTCGATCTCGGTGAGCTGGTACTGACGAATGCCTTGGGAGAAAAGCACTTCAACGACCTCGTCAATGGGGAAGCCGCCAAGGCTGCGCTCGGACATCGTCCGGATATGCGAGTTTCCGTCCATGAAGCGACTGTGACCGGTCAGGTAGACCTTGCTCGCCCCCCAGATATTGCATTCTTCCAGGGACGCCAGGCAGTCGGATCGCGTATATGAACGATTGCTTTGCTTGAGCCGCTTCTCGAGCTCGTCGGTCATATGCTTCATCGATGTGTCGTCGTCGTTTTTGAGCAGACCGAGGATGGCGACTTGGCCCTCGCCCTTGAAACTTTTGGCGGTTTCCGGCATCTCCATAGCAGTTCCCCTCGCCTGTTTTGCTGGCGGTCACCGATGAGCGGAAGTCTGCCCACTTCCAACGCCGTCCACAAGCCGGTTTGCTGACGGGTCTCTCGATGACGTTGGCTGCGGCCATATCCGCGCGCGCTATATGAGGCGTTGCCGGCCGTCGCGAGCGTTCGCCCAATCCCCGCGTCAGGCCGTCAACTCAGCCATTTCCCGCTCCGTCCTACGGCGACAAGGCCGCCCGCCCGGCGATCCGAGCGGCGGCGGCAAATCTTCGCTTAAAGGACACCGAGCGCCCCGGCGAACGTCGTCGACATCGGCGGCGGCGGCGAAGGTTGTCGGCGCTTTCAGCCAAGAGCATCAAAACCTGATCAGCCGCGCCCTGCCGGCGCACGAACGGTCAACTTTGCGGCGGCGGCCTTTTCCAGATGGTCGAAAAGGAGAAGGACGGGCGCGACAGCCGGGGTCAGCTTGCCGCAAAACTGGCCGCCGCAGAGGCTGTCGCCGCGTCCCGGGAGGCGAGCCGTCATGGATTGCTTGACGGCAATTTTGCGTGAAAGGACCTGGATCTCAGGGACGGCCCCGAAGGGCCGTGGCTGACGGCGATGCGCTACTCGTATCCTCGAGTTCAAAGCCCTTTCGCGCGCCGCTCCGCCGACCAAACGATGAGGACTTGCCCTCTCCGGCCAAAGCGCTTTCGCGGCCACAGCTCGTCTCCGTTTCGGAGAGTTGGAACGTCCCCCATTCTACCGTCGCGCCCGCCCTCCCCCGCCAGCGCGAACAAAAGCGACCGGCGTCCGGAACTTGGCCGTGTCGGCAACGGTTTCCGCTCTGCCATGGCACTCGCCGTCGCTCGCCGCCTGAGGCTCGATCCCCAACAGATCACTTCGCATTGCGGACTTCATATCGTGACCCTCAATCGTCAGGGCCGGATCGAACCGGAGTCCGACGGCTATTTCTTCCACCAGACGCGTTTTCTGTCGCGCTTCGACATCCGATCGGCCGGACACGCGCTGAAGCCGGTCTGCTGCCTCAATGTCGAGCCCGCACGCGACCATCAGCTATTTCCTGCTTCCCTCTCCGGCAGGCGACAAGGCGGGCCGCCCGGCGATCCGCACGGCGGCGGCGAGATCGTCGCCAAGGCCATCGAGGTCGAGATCAACGCCTTCGTCGGCGGCGGCTGGCGGCTCGATGTTGGCGTCACCAACCGGGCGCTGTCCGAGGCCGCCGTGCCTCTGTCCTTCCTGATCGACGCCGATTTCGCCTACGCCGGCGAGGTCTCGAGCGGCGAGCGCCGCCAGTCCGCCGAGGTCCGCCGGACCTTTGCCGTAACGGAAGGCGGGGCGGCCGAGCTGACGCTCGCCTATCAGCACGCGAGACTCAATCACGCGACCCGCGTCCGGCTCGCTTCGCCGGAAGGGGACGTCCGCGACGACGGCGAGGCGGTCTCGGTGACGCTGACGCTCGCGCCGCAACAAACGGGCCGGATCGCGATCGAGGTCGCGCCCGTCTTTCTCGGCCAGGCGATCGAGCCGTGGTTCGGGTTCGACGGCGCGCCGACCGGGCGCAACGAGGCGATCACTCTTCACCAGGAATGGCTGTCGCGCTCGGCCGATCTCGAGCCGGGCGACCCGCGGATGAAGGCCGCCTGGAGCCGCGCGGCGACCGATCTCTGGTCGCTGCACATGTTGGAGGGGATAGGCGCGGCCGTTTTCGCGCCGATCGCCGGCATCCCGAAATATGCGGGCCTGTTCGGGCGGGACAGCATGGTCGCCGGAATCCAGTCGGCCTTCCTCAATCCCTCGACGCTCGCCGGCAGCCTCGCCGCGGTCGGCGAATGGACGGCGAAGGCGGTCGACGACCGTTATGACGCTCAGCCCGGCAAGGTCTTGCATCAGCGAGAGCTGGGCCCGCTGGCGCTCCTCGGCCTGACCCCGTTCCTGCATTATTACGGCGACTATTCCGCGCCGGCGTGGTTCCTGATCGGCGCGGCCCTCCACTTCCTGAAAACCGGCGACAAGGCGGCGTATGAAGCGCTTCGCGACAAGGTCGACGCGACGCTCGCGTGGGTGGACCGCGACGCCGACATCGACGGCGACGGCTTCTACGAATACCGGACGCTCGCCGGAAAGAACGGCCTGGAGAATCAGGGCTGGAAGGATTCCGGCCAGGCGATCCTCTATCCCGACGGCGCGCTGGTTCCCGATCCGATCGCCGTCGTCGAGGTGCAGGGGCTGTTCTTCGCCGCCAAGCAGGCGATCGCCGCCGTCTCGGCTCTCCTCGGCGAGCACGCGCGGGCGGAAAAGCTCCGCAATGAGGCGGCGGCGCTGAAGGCGGGGTTCAACGCGCGATTCTGGATGGACGACGAGCGCTTCTTCGTGCTGGCGCTCGATCCGGACGACGCGCTCGTCAGGACCGTCGCCTCAAACCCCGGCGTGTGCCTGGCCTGCGGCATTGTCGACGACGACAAGGCGCGGGCGGTCGCTGATCGTTTGACGGCGGCGGACATGTTCAGCGGCTGGGGCGTGCGCACGCTGTCCAGCGACCACCCCGCCTACAATCCGTTTGCCTATCACCTGGGCTCGGTTTGGCCGGTGTCGAACGCGCACGCCTGCCTCGGCTTCAAGCGCTACGGCTTCGACGACGCCCTGCATCGCACGGCGAAGGCGATGATCGATGCGACGAGCCTGTTCGATTTCGACCGGCTTCCGGAAGTGTTCGGCGGCGCGCCGCGCGACGAACGCCATCCGCATCCGGGCGTCTACCCCGACGCCTGCTCGCCCCAGGCGTGGTCGGTCTCGGCCATCATCCAGATCGGCCATCTCATGACCGGGCTCTTCCCGATCGCTCCGCTCGGCGTGCTTATCGTCGATCCCGCCCTTCCGGAATGGGCGCCCGAGATGACGGTCCGCAACTTCGAGGTCGGCAAGGCCCGCATGTCGCTCGCCCTGCGCCGGGAGCCGAGCGGCGAAACCTCGTGCAAGATTCTGGACGGCGGCGAGGGGCTGACGCTGGTCCGCCTGGAGCCCGGGGCCGGACAGGACAGGTTCGTCCTTGCGCTCGAGGCGGCGAGGAGACTGTAGGGCGCGCTCGATGAGCGCGCCGGCCGGGTCAGCGACCCGGCCCTGCAGGAAGCGGCGACGCGGTCCATAGCCCGTCGGAAGACGGGCGTCCTCCCGGACGCCCTGTGGACCGCGTCTACAAGACGACATTCGGATAGCGGGCGACGCACTCGACTTCGAGCTTTGCGCCGAGCGCCAGGCCGTTGCAGCCGAAGGCGGAGCGGGCCGGCAGGCGGTCGGGCTTGAAATAACCGGCGTAAATGGCGTTGAACGCGCTCCACTCCGCCATGTCGGCCAGCATGATCGTGCATTTGACGACGTCGTCGAAGCCGAGGCCGCAGAAGCCGAGCACGGCGCCGATGTTCTCCATGGTCTGGCGCGCCTGCCCCGCCATGCCGCCCTCGGCCAGGGTCAGCGTTCCGGGAAGATTGCCGAGCGCGCCCGAGAGATAGAGCATGTCGCCCACCCTGACCGCGGCGCTGAACGGCAGGCCGAGCGCCTTCATCTCCGGAGTCTGGAATACTTGCATGGATGTCCTCCGTTTGGCGTCGCCGTCGTCGCGAGTTCCGCACAGCCTTCGGCCGACCTCGATTGGATGAAAGGTCGGTCACTACCTCCCCGAGACTTTGCGGGGAGGGTCCTCTCCCAAACGGGAGACAGGTTGGCCCTCCGTCATCCCAGCAAGCGGGCGTCGCCGCCGGTCGCGATCACCAGCGCGACCGCGTCCCGGTCGAAGCTCGTGAACACCCCGCCGCCGGCGCGCCGGCCCTCGAAGGCGATCACGCCATCGGCGAAATCGCCGCCTCGTTCGAGAAGGGCGAGACCGGCCTCGACCGCCGGCCGGTCGACCACGACGCTTGCGCTCGCCGCCAGCTTTCGCAAAGCTGCCGCGACCTCCTGAGCGCTTCGCTTGTAACCGCGCATCATCACCCAAACGAACTCGCAGAGCGCCGGAAGCGGCGCCGCAACCAGATCGGCTTCAACCAGCGCGGCGACCGCCGCTGCACTCTGTGACGGATCGTCCATGACCGCCGCGCGCACCAGGACGTTTGTGTCCGCCGTGATCTTCACCGCCTGCCAGCCCAGCCGTCGCGGACGATGGCGTTCATCTCTTCGATCGAGACGGTCGGACCGCCAGCCTCTTTCAGGCAGCCGATGAACGCTTCAAGACCGACGCCCGCGTCAGCCGGCCTCACTTCCGCGCGACCGGGAGCGACGACCTCGACTGTGATCCTGTCGCCCGGCCGAACGCCCAGTCGGTCGAGCACCGCCTTGCGCAGCGTGACTTGTCCCTTGGAGGTGATTTTCAAAGTCGTCTTCATGGCGGATTTCAGGGCTCCCGATCACGAGCCGTCAGCGCTCGGGAAGGAGTTGTAAGGAATTTTCGCCTTACTTTCAAGAGCCCGCGCGTGCGAGCGGCGGCCGCCGTCACCCGCGCCCGCCACGGAGCGGCGTCCATGTCCGGCGCGGCGGACAGGCCGGTCATCGCGCCGGCAGAATGCGCTCGACGACCGGGTCGGCGCGGCGGGGCGCGGCGTCGCCGAGGCGGTAGGCGTCGCGCAGCCGCCGGACCGCCGCCTCCGCCGAGAGCGCGTCGCGGGCGTGCACGATCGCCAGCGGCCGCTCCGGGCCGACCTCCTCGCCACGCGCCGCCAGTTTCGTCAGGCCCACCGAAGGATCGATCGCGTCCGCGGCGCGCGCCCGCCCGCCGCCGAGTTCGACGACCGCGAGGCCGATCGCGCGCACGTCGATCTCCGTGACAATGCCGCCCCGCTCGGGCGCGGCTTCGACCACGACGCCGGCGCGGGGCAGCAGCGCCGAGGCGCGGGCGAGAAAGTCGGATGGGCCGCCGAGGGCCGCGACCATGCGCTCGAACGTTTCCGCCGCCCTGCCGGATTCGAGCGCGCCACGCAACAGCGCCTCGCCCTCGACCACCGTGTGGGCGAGCCCCGCCAGGCGCAAAAGCTCGGCCCCGAGCGACAGCGTCACGCGCAAAAGCCGGGGGTCCTGGTGTTTTCCGGTCAGGAAATCGACGGCGTTCTGCACCTCGACCGCGTTGCCGGCGGCGCTGGCGAGCGGCTCGTTCATGTCGGTGATCAGCGAAACGGTCGGCAGGCCGGCGCCGGTCGCCACCGTCGCGATGCTTTCGGCCAGTTCGCGCGACGCCTCGAGCGTCGGCATGAAGGCGCCCGAGCCGGTCTTGACGTCCATCACCAGGGCTTCGAGGCCGGCGGCGAGTTTCTTCGACAGGATCGAGGCGGTGATGAGCGCGACCGATTCCACCGTCGCCGTCACGTCGCGTATGGCGTAGAGGCGCCGGTCGGCGGGGGCGAGCGTCTCGGTCTGGCCGATGATGGCGCAGCCGACGTCGCGCACCACCTGCCTGAAGCGCAGGAGGTCCGGCTTCGTGTCGTAGCCGGGGATGGAATCGAGCTTGTCGAGCGTGCCGCCGGTATGGCCGAGGCCGCGGCCCGAGATCATCGGCACGAAGGCGCCGAGAGCGGCGAGCATCGGCGCGAGCATCAGCGACACGTTGTCGCCGACGCCGCCGGTCGAGTGCTTGTCGAGCACGGGGCCGGGCAGGTCGGGCGCGCCCCAGTCGATGGTGGTGCCCGAGAGCGTCATCGCCTCGGTCAGCGCCACCCGCTCGGCAAGCGTCATGCCGCGGAAGAACACCGCCATGGCGAAGGCGGCGGCCTGGCCTTCGGTGACGTCGCCGCTGGTCAGGCCGCCGATGAACTCGGCGATCTCGCCAGCGGTCAATTCGCGCCCGTCGCGCTTGGCGCGGATGATTTCCTGGGGGAGGGTCATGCCGTTTTCGCCTCGTAGGCGCGGATGAAGTGCCGCGCAGGAGCGTCTTGAACCGCTCGGCGGCGAGGCGGGCGTATTCCTGGGTCTCCTCGTGGCTCGGGTCGCCGCCGGCGAGGCCCGCGCCGAAATTGGTCACGACCGAGACGGCGGCGACGGTAAGGCCCGCGCGACGGGCGAGGATGACTTCCGGCACGGTCGACATGCCGACGAGGTCGGCGCCGAGCGTCTGGGCGGCGCGGATTTCCGCCGGGGTCTCGAAGCTCGGGCCGGAGAACCACATGTAGACGCCTTCGTGGAGTTCGACGCCTGTCTCACGGGCGGCTTTGCGCAGGATCTCGATCAGGCCGGGATCGTAGGCGCGGGTCAGCGGCACGAAGCGATCGGCGCCGGTGTGGCCGATCAGCGGGTTCGTTCCCGAGAAATTGATGTGGTCGGTGATGGCGACCAGCGCCGGCGGCGGCCAGTCCAGCTTGAGGCCGCCGGCGGCGTTGGTGATGAGCAGCGTCTCGCCGCCGAGGCTCTTGAACGTGTCGATCGCGACGCGCATGGCGGCGGGGTCGCCGCGCTCGTAATAATGGCCGCGGCCCTGGAAGAGCGCGACCCGTTTGCCTTCGATCGCGCCGACGACGAGCCGCCCGGCGTGGCCCTCGACGCTCGGCACGGGAAAGCCGGGAAGCTCCGAATAGCCGACCTGGACGGGGTCCGCCGCTTCCTCGGCGAACGGGCCGAGGCCCGAACCGAGCACGATGCCGAGCGGCGGCAGGCTGTCGAGGCCGTGCTCCTTGAGCGCGACGATCGCGCCTCCCATGTCCTGATCCATGCGACGGCTCCTTAGTCTCAGTGGGAAACTGCGGCCCGCGGCTTGTTGTTCCTTGCCGTTCGGGTCACCCCACACCGGTTGAATCCGCGGAGGGTCATTGATTGCTTGGCCGAGCGGAGCGCGAAGGGAGGCTGAAGTCAAGGATCGCGCGAACGCGCACCGCCTCCGCCGGCGGCGCCTTGGGACGTCGTCAGAAGCCCATCTGTCGATGGGCTATGGGGCCGTCCTTGAGTTCAGCCTCCCTTCGCGCAGAATTGCTTTCAAGCAAACGATGACTCCTCCGCCGCTGCGAGCGGCGAACCCACAGGGCCGACGTAAACGGTTGGGTCGGTTGGATTGTCAGTCTGAGGGAACGAGGCTATCGACGGGAATGTTCAAAGCTTTCGCGATTCGCGACATGACTTCGAGCGACCCGCTGTGCTTTCCTGATTCCAGATCGGCGACGTGCGGCTGTGTCGTGCGAGCCGCCTTGGCGAGAGCGGCCTGAGTCACCGCGCGTTTCGCGCGCCAGAAGGCGAGCGGCGTCGGGGCTTCGAGAAGTTTCCGCACCTCGTCGATCGTCAAAGCCTCCGAGCGCCCGGCGCGATAGTCAGCCATCGCGTTCTGATGAATGAGCGCGTCGCGCATGTCCTCGAATTCTTCGGCAGGCATGATCGCCAGCTTCTCGCCGCCTGGAGTCACGATGAACTTGACGCTCACGGCGTCGCCTCCTGTCACTTGTAGACCGAGCCTCGAGGGCTGACATCGGTAACGATGATTTCGGTCTCCGTTTCCTCGAAAATGACGCGAAAATCTCCAACCCGAAGGCGCTTGGCCTTCACGCCTCGAAGCGCCTTGACCTGATTGGCTAGCGAAGCCGGATTTTCCGCGTAAGCCTCGAGCTTGTCCAAGATCCGGTTGGCCATGTTGCGGTGCTTTGCTAGCGCGGCGATCGCCGCATCGACCAAGACGACTGTCTTCACGTCGTTCCGGATATAGAGATTTTATATAACGGTCAACGATGGCTGTACTGCCCCCCGAAAGTGAGACAGTCGAATTGGAGTGACAGAGCCTGTTAGGAGGCTCCATGTCACAGCAAGGGATGCGCACGTTTTCGACTGAGTTCAAGGAAGCGGTGGTTCTTCGGCTCGAGGCCGGGGAGCGGTTGGCGGCGGTTGCGGACGAGCTGGAGATCAGGCGGAAGCTGCTTTACGAGTGGCGGGCGGCCTATCGCAAGCTTGGGGCCGCCGGGTTGAACCGCAAGCGCGGACGCAAGCCGGGCCGGGCTCGCGCCAGTCCGGACGCTGCGCCGGCTACGCCGGCTTCGCTTTCCGACCTGGCGCGAGCCCGAGCGCGGATCGCCGAGCTCGAGGGCAAGATCGGCAAGCAGCAGATGGATCTCGATTTTTTTCGCGAAGCCTTGCGGCTCATCGACGCGCGGGACCCCTCGTCTCGCGCGACGCCATCTACGCGGTCATCGAAGAAATGACTGCGCAGGAGACGCAAGGCGCCCCTCGGTCGAGCATCTGTGCCAGATCGGCTGCGTGTCGCGCGCCGGCTTCTATCGCTTTGGCGAGGCGCGCGCGCCCAAGCGGACGGAAGCGGACCTGCGCGACAAAATCCAGAAGATTGCGCTCGAAAATCGCTTCTACGGCTATCGGCGGGTCTGCCGCGACCTCTGGCGGATCCATGGCCTCAAGGTCAACCACAAGCATGTCCTTCGCCTCATGCGCGAGGACAATCTGCTCTGCCTGCGGCAAAAGCCGTTCGTTCCCTACACCACCAACAGCCGGCACGAGTTCCCGATCGTCGCCAATCTGACGCGAGGACGTATCCCAACCGGGCTCGATCAGATCTGGGTCGCCGACATTACTTATGTCCGGCTGGCCGCGCAGTTCGTCTACCTGGCCGTCGTTCTCGACGCTTTTTCGCGCCGGGTGATCGGCTGGGCGCTCGCCGACCATCTCGAGGCGAGCCTGGCGATCGAGGCGCTCGACATGGCCTTGACCGCCCGAAACCCCGCGCCCGGCCTCATCCATCACTCCGACCGGGGGGTGCAATACGCCTGCGCCGACTACGGCGAAAAGCTCGTGGAGCGAGGGGTCCTGATCAGCATGAGCCGCGCCGGCAACCCTTATGACAACGCCAAGGCCGAGCGCTTCATGCGCACCCTCAAGGAGGAAGAAGTGAACGGCAAGACTTATGCGTCGATCGACGAGGCTCGAACCCATATCGGCGCCTTCCTCGAAACCGTCTATAATCGAGGCCGACTGCATTCCGCCCTCGGCTACAAACCCCCGGTCGAGTTCGAAGCCGAACTCCGCCAACCCGAAACCGTCTGAAAGGACACAAACCAAAGCCCTGTCACTCAAATCCAGTGTCTCAGCCGAGGGGGGCAGTTCATGGCCGTGTCACCCCTTCAAATGCCCCGGCCCGAACGATTCCGGCAGTAGCGCCGCGAGCCGGAACGTGGCGCGGACACCTTCCGGCCCGGCGACGTGCACGATCGTCGCCGTCGTCGGCGAATTCGCGGATGCGCTGGCGGCAGCCGCCGCAGGGGGTGCAGAGCGCCGCGCCGTCGCCGACGACGCAGATTTCCACGATCCGCCGTGCGCCGGCCGCGGCCATGGCGGCGATGGCGCTCGTCTCGGCGCACCAGCCCTCGGGATAGGACGCGTTCTCGACGTTGCCGCCGGAGTAGATCGCGCCATCCGGGGTTATCAGCGCCGCGCCGACACGGAATTTCGAATAGGGCGCGTAAGATCTCAACTGCGCAGCTTTGGCGGCGGCGAAGAGATCGGCGAGGGGGTCAGCGCTCTTTGACATAGGGGATTCCCGAGGCGCGCGGCGGGATCGCCTTGCCGATGAAGCCCGCGAGCAGGACAACGGTCAGCACGTAGGGCAGCGCCTCGATCGCCTGGACCGGCACCGGGCCGATCACCGGCAGTTCGACGCCCTGCAGGCGGATCGCCAGCGCGTCGAGGAAGCCGAACAAAAGGCACGTCGCCAGCGCCGGCCACGGCCGCCACTTGGCGAAGACGAGCGCGGCGAGCGCGATAAAGCCGCGCCCGGCCGACATGTGCGGCTGGAAATAGGCCTCCTGCGACAGCACGAGATAAACGCCGGCCAAGCCCACCAACACGCCGCAAATGACGACGGCGCTGTAGCGCAGCGCCCGGACGGAGATGCCCGCCGTATCGACCGCGGCGGGATTCTCGCCGACCGCGCGCAGGCGCAGGCCGAACCGGGTGCTGTAGAGCGCCCAGTAGGTCAGCGGCACGATCAGGAAGGCGACATAAGTGATCAGGTCGTGGCCGGAAATCAGGTGCTGGTAGATCGGCCCGACGATCGGGACGGCGCCGATCTCATGCACGAACGGCCAATTGATCGCGTGGAACTGGGCCGACTCGGGCAGTTCCGGCGTGCGTCCGCCCTGCTGCCAGATGGCGTTGCCGATGAGCGCGGTCAGGCCGTCGGCGACCATGTTGATCGCGGTGCCCGAGACGATCTGGTTGGCGCGCTGGTCGATCGAGGCGTAGCCGTGGATGAGGGAGAAGACGACGGTCGAGGCGACGCCGAGCGCGAGCCCGGCCCAGACGTTGCCGGTGAAGGTCGCCCCGGCGGCCGAGCCGAAGGCGCCGACCAGGATCTTGCCCTCGAGGCCGATATCGACCACGCCCGAGCGCTCCGACCAGAGGCCGGCGAGGCAGGCGAGGATCAGCGGCACGGCGAGGCGGATTCCCGAGGCGAAGACGACGATGAAGGCGTCGAACCAATCCATCGTTCGCCCCTTTAGATCGGCGGCTGGGTGGTGCGGCGCGCGAGAAGCGTCGCGACGGGGCGGCGGAACATGTGCTCGAGCGCGCCGGCGAACAGCACCACGAGGCCCTGGATGACCACGATCATGTCGCGGCTGATCTTCGGCTTGTCGAAGGCGAGTTCGGCCCCGCCCTGGTAAAGCACGCCGAACAGGATCGCGGCGAGGATGATGCCGACCGGATGCGCGCGGCCCATGAGGGCGACGGCGATGCCGACGAAGCCGAAGCCCGCGGTATATTCGAGGATGAGCCGGTGCTCTTCGCCGAGGATGACATTGACCGCCATCCCGCCGGCCAGCGCGCCCGAAAGAAGCGTCGAGATGACGGTCACGCGCGCCGGCGAGATGCCGCCGTACACCGCCGCGGTCGGATTGGCGCCGACGGTGCGGATCGCATAGCCGAACCGGGTGCGCCAGATGAGGAGCCAGACAGCGAAGGCGGCGGCGAGCGCCAGCAGGAACGACAGGTTGAACGGAGTCTCCGGCCAGTGGACGCCGAAGTGCGCCAGCACCTCATGAAACTGCGGCGCGCGGGCGTTCCACGGAAATGGCGAGGTCTCGGCGTTCATCTGGCCGGGAAGGCGCAGCACGTCGACGAGCAGGTAGCCCATGATCGCAGAGGCGATGTAGTTGAACATGATCGTCGTGATGACGATGTGGCTGTCGCGATAGGCCTGCAGATAGCCCGGGATCGCCGCGAAGGCGGCGCCAAACACCGCGGCGGCGACGATGGCGGCAAACAGCGCCGTATAGCCGGGCAGGAAGCCGAGATGGAGCGCGGCGAGGGCGGCGCCGAGGCCCGCGATATAGGCCTGCCCCTCGACCCCGATGTTGAAGAGGCCCGCCTGGAAGCAGAGCGCCACGGCCAGGCCGGTGAAGATGAAGCTCGTTGCGTAATAGAGGGTGAAGCCGATGCCTTCGAGATCGCCGAGCGCGCCGGTGATCAGAATCTGCACGGCCTCGAGCGGGTTCTCGCCGATCGCCAGCACCACGAAGCCCGAGATGATGAAGGCCGCGGCGACATTGACCAGCGGAATCAGCGCGACATCGGCCCATTGGGGAAGCGGCTTGAGAGGCGCGCTCATGCGGCGCGCTCGCTGACGCCGGCCATCAGGAGGCCGAGGTCCTGGGCGTTGGTCTCCTCCGGCTTTCTCTCGCCGGTGATGCGCCCGCCGCAGAGCACGATGATCCGGTCGGACAAGGCGAAGATCTCGTCGAGTTCGACCGACACCAGCAGCAACGCCTTGCCGGCGTCGCGCTGGGCGACGATGCGCTTGTGAATGAACTCGATCGCGCCGATGTCGACCCCCCGGGTCGGCTGTCCGACCAGCATGATCTTGGGATTGCGCTCGATCTCGCGCGCCAGCACCAGCTTCTGCTGGTTTCCTCCCGAGAAATTGGCGGTTTTGAGCAAGGGCGCACGGGGCCTGACGTCGAAGGCCTCCATCTTGCGCTCGGCGTCGGCGATGATCGCCTTGCGGTCAAACAGCAGGCCCTTGCCGTAGACCGACTCGTAGTGGAAGCCGAGCATCGCGCTCTCGCAGGCCTCGAACGGCATGACGAGGCCGACGCGATGGCGGTCCTCGGGCACGTGGCCGACGCCGATCAGGCGCTCGTCGTGTGGATTGCGCTCCGCCGTCGCCAGCGGCTGGCCGTCAATCAAGACCTCGCCCGAAGTCAGCGGCCGGATGCCGGCGAGCGCCTCGAGAAGCTCCGACTGGCCGTTGCCGGCCACCCCCGCCACGCCCAGGATCTCGCCCTCGCGCAGGACGAAGGATACGCCGTCCACGCGGACGACGCCGCGATCGTCGCGCACGACCAGATCACGCGCTTCGAGCGCGATCTTGCCGGGATGGGCCGGACCCTTGTCGATCTTGAGGATCACCTTGCGACCGACCATGGCGTCGGCGAGTTCGGGCGGCGAGGTCGAGGCGGTGTCGAAGGTCGCGACCATCTCGCCGCGCCGCATGACCGACACGCGGTCGGTCAGGCTCATGATCTCGCGCAGCTTGTGGGTGATGAAGATGATGGTCTTGTTCTGGCTCTTGAGCACCCGGAGCATCGAAAACAGCTGATCGGCCTCGGACGGCGTCAGCACCGCGGTCGGCTCGTCGAGCACCAGAATCTCGGCGCCGCGCACCAGCGCCTTCAGGATTTCGACCCGCTGCTGCAGGCCGACCGACAGCTCGCCGACGATCGCGTCCGGGGCGACCTCGAGGCCATATTCCCGGCCGAGCTCGGCGAGGCGCTTGCGGATGGCGCTCGCGCCCCGGGCAAGCAGGGCGCCGCCCTCGGCGCCGAGCATGACGTTCTCGAGCACGCTCAGAGGCGGCACGAGCATGAAGTGCTGGTGGACCATGCCGATGCCGCAGTCGATCGCCTCGCGCGACGAGCGGATGCGCACCGGCCGGCCATTGACGCGGATTTCGCCCGAATTGGCTTCGTAGAAGCCATAGAGGATCGACATCAGCGTCGACTTGCCGGCGCCGTTCTCGCCGACGATGCCGTGGATGACGCCGCGCTCGACCCGGAGGTTGACGTTCTTGTTGGCGTGAACCGAGCCGAAGCTCTTGTCGATGCCGATCAGCTCGATGGCGGGAGGCGCCGCGCCGGCCTCGGGAGTCATGCGTGGCTCCGTGCCCTCGAGGCGTCATTCCCGTGAAAGCGGGGGCCCATGCGCCCAGACCAGGACTGTTCGAACAATCGGAGGCCGCCCTCGTGCATGCCCGCTTTCGCGGGCATCGCAGGATCGGCGTGACACCCAGATGAGCTCAAGCGCCTCACATCGGGCACTTGTTGTCCGACATGTAGTCGTGCACCTGAATCTTGCCGGAGATGATGTCAGCCTTGATCGCGTCGAGTTTGGCTTTGATCTCAGGAGTGATCAGGTTCTTGTTGTACTGATCGACGGCGTAATCGACCCCGCCATCCTTCAGGCCAAGGACCTGAATGCCCGGCTTCCATGTGCCGTCCTTGGCGTCCATGAAGGATTTGTAGGTCGCGACGTCGACATGTTTCAGCGCCGACGTCAGGACCTTGCCCGGAAACATGTAGTCCTGGTCGGAGTCGACGCCGATCGACAGCTTGCCAGCGTCGGCAGCCGCCTTGAGCACGCCTTGTCCGGTCGAGCCCGCCGCAGCGTAGACGACATCGGCGCCGCGGTCGATCTGCGACTTGGCGAGCTCCCCGCCCTTGACCGGGTCGTTCCAGGCGGCCGGGGTCGTGCCGGTCATGTTGGCGAACACCTCATCCTTGCCGCCGGATTCGTACTTGACGCCCTGTTCGTAGCCGCACTGGAATTTCGAGATCAGCGGAATGTCCATGCCGCCGACGAAGCCGACCTTGCCGGACTTCGACACCATGGCGGCAAGCGCGCCGACCAGGAACGAGCTTTCCTGCTCCTTGAACACGATCGACTGCACGTTGGGCTTGTCCACCACCATGTCGATGATGCCGAACTTGGTGTTGGGGAACTCGTCGGCGACCTTGCCGAGCGCCGTCGCCCAGGCGAAGCCGACCGTCATGATCGGCGAATAGCCGTCCTTGGCGAACTTGCGCAGAACCTGCTCGCGCTGGGCGTCGTTCTGGATCTCGAGGTCGCGGAACGCGACGCCGCTGTCCTTGGAGAACTTGGTCGCGCCGTTGAACACGCCTTCATTGAAGGATTTGTCGAATTTGCCGCCAAGATCGTAGACGACGGCCGGCTTGATGTCGGCGGCGAAGGCGGCCGTACACGCGATGAGGCTGCAACCGACCAGCGCGGCGGTCATGAACTTGGATGTGCGACCGAACATTCTCTACCTCCCGGTGCTGGCGACGGCCGACATCCGGCAGGCGCCACAAAAGCTGACCGATCAGTCAAGACAACCCCAGCCGCGCCGACTTTGTCAACGGCCGGCGGCCGAGTTTCTGTCTTTCCCGACGAACGCCCGAGACTATGCGCGGGATTTAGCCAGAGCAAGAAGGGATCTGGAGTTTGGCGCGTCTCCCGCGCAACGACGCGTCAGTTGAACAGCGACGAGACGCTTTCTTCCTTGGCGATGCGCGCGATCGCCTCGCCGATCAGCGGCGCGATCGAGATGACGCGGATGTTGCGCGCGACGCGAACCGCTTCCGTCGGGGCGATCGTGTCGGTCAGCACGAGTTCACTCAGCTTCGAGGCGGCCACCCGCGCGACCGCGCCGCCCGAAAGCACGCCGTGAGTGACGTAGGCCGAGACGCTCTCGGCGCCCGCCGCCAGCAGCGCATCCGCCGCGTTGCAGAGCGTGCCGCCCGAATCGACGATGTCGTCGAGCAGCATGCAGGCGCGCCCCTTCACGTCGCCGATGATGTTCATCACCTCCGACTCCCCCGCCCGCTCGCGCCGCTTGTCGACGATCGCGAGCGGCGCATCGAGCCGCTTGGCGAGCGCACGGGCGCGAATCACGCCGCCGACGTCCGGCGACACCACCATCACGTTCTTGCCGCCGTCGCCGCGGGACTGGATGTCGCGCACCATGGTCGGGGCGGCGAACAGGTTGTCGGTCGGGATGTCGAAAAAGCCCTGGATCTGCCCGGCGTGCAGATCGACGGTCAGCACCCGGTCGGCGCCGGCGCGGGTGATGAGATTGGCGACGAGCTTGGCCGAGATCGGCGAACGGGGCCCGGGCTTGCGGTCCTGCCGGGCGTAGCCGAAATACGGAATGACCGCCGTGATGCGATGCGACGAAGCGCGCCGCAGCGCGTCGATCATAATCAGAAGCTCCATCAGATTGTCGTTGGCCGGATAGGAGGTGGACTGAATGACGAAGACGTCGCGGCCGCGCACGTTCTCGAGGATCTCGACGAAAATCTCCAGGTCGGCGAAGCGACGGACATGGCAGCCGGTCAGCGGCTCGCCGAGGTAGGCCGCAATCGCGTTGGCGAGGGGCGGATTCGAATTGCCGGCCAAAACTTTCATCTTGCCGTTCACGGCAAATCTCTCCGGCCTTGTGCGCTGCGAAAAAGCGGATCGGGCGGCTCATAGCAGCCGCGTCCGTTGCAAACAACATGACAGTTTGACTACCGGACCGCCCGGCCGTTCAGGTGACGCCGAAACCCTAATGTCACTGCGCGAAGCTGAGCGCCGCGCCGGGCTCGGCCTCGGGCGTGTTCGAGAGATAAGCGGCCAGATCGTCGGCGCTCTTGGCGGCGATGCTGTCGAGCGCGGCCGGCGTGACCATGGCCCAAGGGTCGTCGCCTGCTCCGCGCACCACCAGGGTGTCGCTGAGCCGCTGTGCGCGCTTCTTGTCGGGCGTGTAGACGTCCCAGACGAATTCGACCGCGGCGCCGTCCTGCACCGGCGAGGCGCTCAGGTAGCCGCGGACCAGATATTTGGCCGAGGTCGGGGGGCTCAGCGCGATCTGCCGCTGCGCCGCGGCGATGTCGAGGCTCTGGTCGAACTGCTGGGCGAGCGCGTCCGGCGCGCCCTCGACCGACATGATCGCGAGGGTCGCGCCGGCCATGCTGGCGTCGGGACGCCGCACGAACTGCCAGGAACCGTCCGAGGGTCCTGTCGCCAGGTCGCCCGCGGTTTCCACGCAGCCGCCGAGCGCGAGGGCGGCGGCGAGCGCGATCGACGCTGTGCTCAGCGCCTTCGTCGGCGTCAGCCGGAAGCCCTGAAGGATCGCCACGCTGAAACACTCCCGCTCCGTCCTGCGCCCGCCGTGGGAGGACGTTGGTTAACAAACGCTTAAAGCGGGGAGACAGCTAGCTCCAATTCGGCGCGAGGTCCAGCCCGGGGCGCCTCGACCCTCTGTAGGGCGCGCTCGCCGAGCGCGCCGGCGGGGTCATCGACCCCGCCCTACACCCCGCCCCGGCGGGGTCACCGACCCTTCTGTAGGGCGCGCTCGCCGAGCGCGCCGGCGGGGTCATCGACCCCGCCCTACAACCCGCGCCGGCGGGGTCGCCGACCCCGCCCTACAACCCGCGCCGGCGGGGTCAGCGACCCTTCTGTAGGGCGGGGTCACCGACCTCGCCCTACAACTTCGCCCTATTTCCATCGCTTCCAGCCGGTCTTAGATACGTCCGCATGACCGGCGAGCCGAAAAGCTACCCTCCGGGCGAGGCGCCCGAGGCCGAGGCCCGGGCCGAGGCGGCGCTGGCGCGCGAGCTCCGCGCCGAATCGATCCCGCTCGACATCGCGCTCGACGAGCCGCCGGTCGAGCCCTCGAATCTGGCGCTGGGCGCCGAGGCGATCCGTGATTTCTGGCGCCATGCGCCGCTCGGCCCCGGCGTCTACCGGATGATCGGCGCGGAAGGCGAGGTGCTCTATGTCGGCAAGGCGCGCTCGATCAAAAAGCGCATCCTCGCCTACACGGCGCCCGAACGGCAGTCGATGCGCATCGCCCGCATGGTCGCGCAGACCCGCTCGATGGTGTTCGTCACCACCGAGACCGAGGCCGAGGCGCTGCTGCTCGAAGCCAACCTGATCAAGCAGCTGAAACCCCGCTACAACGTGGTGCTGCGCGACGACAAAAGCTTCCCTTACATCTTGATCGCCCGCGGCGAGGCGGCGCGGCTGGTCAAGCACCGCGGCGCCCGCTCGATTCCCGGCGATTATTTCGGCCCGTTCGCCAGCGCCGGCGCCGTCTTCCGCACCATGAACGCGCTCCAGCGCGCCTTCCTGCTGCGCACCTGTTCGGACAGCTATTACGAAAACCGCACCCGCCCCTGCCTGCTCTATCAGATCAAGCGCTGCTCGGGCCCGTGCACCGGCGAGATCGGCCTCGACGACTACGCCGGGCTCGTCAAGGAGGCCAAGGATTTCCTGTCCGGCCGCAGCCTCGCCATCCGCCGCCGCCTCGCCGAGGAGATGGCCCATGCGTCGGAGGCGCTCGAATTCGAGCGCGCCGCGCGGCTGCGCGACCGCATTTCTGCGCTCTCGGCGATCTCGGGCGAGCAGAGCGTCAATCCGCGCTCGATCCCCGAGGCCGACGTCTTCGCCATCGCCGAGGAGGCAGGGCAATACGGCGTCGAGGTGTTCTTCTTCCGCACCTACCAGAACTGGGGCAACCGCGCCTATTTCCCGCGCGCCGACCGGGCGCTCGGGCCGGAGGAGGTGCTGGACGCGTTCCTGGCGCAGTTCTATCTCGAGCGCCCCGCGCCGCGGCTGGTGCTGCTGAGCCACCCGGTCGCGAGCGCGGTCGCGCTGTGCGAGGTGCTGAGCGCGAGGACGGGGCGCCGCATCGCGATCGGCGTGCCGCGCCGGGGCGAGAAGCGGGACCTGGTCGACGCCGCCATGCGCAACGCGCGCGAGGCGCTGTCGCGAAAGCTCGCCGAGGCCGCGAGCCAGGGGAAGCTCCTCGCCGCGCTGGCTCAGGCGTTCGGCATCGAGGAGCCGCTGCGGCGGGTCGAGATCTACGACAATTCCCACATCATGGGGACGAACGCGATCGGCGCGATGGTGGTCGCGGGGCCGGAAGGCTTCGTCAAGAGCGCTTACCGCACCTTCAACATCAAGAGCGCCGACCTCACGCCGGGCGACGATTACGCGATGATGCGCGAGGTGCTGACGCGCCGCTTCGCCCGGCTGAAGCGGCAAGGCGAGACGGCCGATGCCGACGCCTTCCCTGACACGCCCGACCTCGTCGTCATCGACGGCGGCCGGGGCCAGTTCGAGGCTGCGCGCGAGGTGATGGCGTCGCTCGGCGTCGAGGGCGTGGCGCTCGCCTCGATCGCCAAGGGCCCGGACCGCAACGCCGGCCGCGAGACCTTCTTCGTCCAGGGCCGCGAGCCGTTCCGGCTGTCGCCGCGCGAGCCGGCGCTCTTCTTCGTCCAGCGCCTGCGCGACGAGGCGCACCGCTTCGCCATCGGCACGCACCGGGCGCGCCGCAAGAAGGACTTCGTCAAGAGTCCGCTCGACGAGATTTCCGGCATCGGCCCGGCGCGCAAGCGCGCGCTCTTGCACGCCTTCGGCTCGGCCAAGGCGGTCGCCCGCGCCGGGCTCGCCGACCTCGAAAAGACGCCCGGGCTGAACGCGGCGACGGCGAAGCTGGTGTACGACTTTTTCCATGAGGCCGGCGGGGGATGACCTGGCGCCGCCGACCGAGACATGTGGATTTCCTTAGGTCTCCGTGGAGCGCGTGTTCGGTCCCCGTTCGGCGTCATTCAGCACGCGTTCAGCGCGTGTTCAGCATGTGTTCGACATGCGTTCGGCGCTGGATTTGACCCTCTTATTCACCCGTGAATCGTGACTTTTCAATGTGTTGCACTCGAGTTTGCGAAAAATTCCGTTCGCGCGAGTTTTTTCGTCATGGGCCCGCCCCGCGTAGACGCCCCCGAGCCGTTGAGGACAGCGTCGATCCGATTGCGCTTCGAGGCTCGCATGAAGGGATCATACCCTCATTTCGGTTTTTCCGCAATGAAATGTCGATGGCTCCGGCCTATTCCGGCGACGCTCCCCGCCAACGCGAAGTTAGCGGACCGGAGACGCCGGCGGCCGGGTCGGAAGCGGGAACGGGCGGCGACAGCATCCGCTTGGTCTGCCCGCTCGACGAGATTTCTGGTATCGGCCCGGCGCGCAAGCGTGCGCTCCTGCGCGCCTTCGGCTCGGCCAAGGCGGTTGCCCGCGCCGGCCTCGAAAAGACGCCTGGGCTGAACGCGGCGACAGCAAATCTGGTGTACGATTGTTTCCATGAGGCCGGCGGCGGGTGAGGACCTGCCCGCTTTCCTTCGGCCCACGCCCGGCCGCCCTTGCGGCGCCTCGGGGACCTGAAGCGCGGCAGGGCCATCCCAAGAAAAGGGAGAGAGCGGACATGGGGTCGGTCCCGATGGAAAACAGCCCAACCGGCGCAGGCGGTCCGAAGCCGGAACGGAACGAGGCGTCGTCGTCGATGAGCTTTCCGAAAGGGTTCGTCTGGGGAACCGCGACCGCGGCTTACCAGATCGAAGGCGCATGGAACGAGGATGGCAAGGGCTGCTCGATCTGGGACCGCTTCGCCCACACGCCCGGCAAGATCGCAAACGGCGACACCGGCGACGTCGCGGTCGACCATTATCATCGCTACAATGAGGACGTCGCGCTGATGAAGGCGCTCGGCGCGCGCGCCTACCGCTTCTCGATTTCGTGGCCGCGCGTCTTTCGCGACGGCGTCGGCGCGGCCAATCCGAAGGGCCTCGACTTCTACAACCGCCTCATCGATGCGCTGCTCGCGGACGGAATCGCCCCCTACGTCACGCTCTATCACTGGGACCTGCCGCAGGCCCTGCAGGACCGGTTTGGCGGCTGGGAAGGGCGCGAGACCGCCGAGGCGTTCGCCGATTACGCCGGCCATGTCGCCGCGAGGCTCGGCGATCGCGTCGGGCGCTTCTTCACCCTCAACGAACCCGACGTCTTCATCGGTCACGGCTACGGCCAGGGCGTTTTCGCCCCCGGCCTGCAACTGCCGCCGGCGCGGCTCAATCAGGCCTCTCACCACGCGATCCTCGGCCACGGCCTCGCGGTTCGGGCGATCCGCGCCAATGCGCCCGGCGCTGAGGTCGGGCTCGCGGACAGCACCTGGGTGGGAGTCCCCGTCATCGAAACCCCCGCGCATATCGCGGCCGCCGAGCGCTTCACCCGCGAAGGCAACGCGCGTTATCTCACCGCCATTCTGGAGGGCCGCTATACCGAGGCCTACCTCGCCGCCGCGGGCGCGGACGCGCCGAATTTCACCGCCGAGGAGATGAGCGTGATCGGCAGTCCGCTCGATTTCGTGGGGACCAATATTTATTTCCCCCGCTACGTGCGCGCGATCGACGACGCGCCGGGCTACGAGCTGCTCCCGTTCTCGACGTCGCATCCCCGCATGGCCGCGCCCTGGAGCTATATCGGCGGCGAGGCGCTCTACTGGGGGGCGCGCCATCTGGCGCGGCTCTGGAACGTTGCGGACATCTACATCACCGAAAACGGCTGCGCGGCCGCGGATACGCCGGCGGCGGACGGGTCCGTCGCCGACACTGACCGGATCATGTTCCTGCGCAGCTATCTCGGCGCGCTTCAGCGCGCGACCGCCGAAGGTTTTCCCGTGCGGGGCTATTTCCTGTGGAGCCTGATGGACAATTTCGAATGGGCGAGCGGAACCAGCCTTCGCTTCGGCCTGGTCCATGTCGACTACGCCACCCAGAAGCGGACGCCGAAGCTCAGCGCGTCCTTCTTCGAGACCGCCGCGCGGGAGAACCGCGTCCCCTGAGCGCTTCGCGGCGCGGGCGCCTGGATTACCGCGACGTCGCCCGCCAACGCGAAGCGAGCGGACCCGAGGGGCCGGCGATCGGGTCGGAAGCCGGAACAGGAAGCGATCGCATGCGCGCGGCTTGCTCGTCTTTCGGCGCGCTCCGGCAGATGTCCCAGGGCGGCCCCGGCGGGTAGGCGCCGACCACCAGAAAATCGGGGCTCGCCTCCAACCGGCAATGGCCGGTTCCGACCGGCAGGACGACGACGTCCCCGGCGTCGACGTCGACTTCGATCCCGCCGGGTCCGCCGAGCATGAGCCTCGCCCGGCCCGCGGCGAAGGCCAGCGCTTCATGCGCGGTCGAATGGTAGTGATGGGTGCCGTAGACGCCGTTGCGCCACGCGGGCGGCCAATCGTTGCGCCGAAACAGGGCTTCGAAGGCGGAAGCCAATTCTTGCCGGCCCTCGCCGAGGCGGACGCCGCGATAGCGCAAGACCGGCAGACGGTCGTTGTTTGGAACCCAGTCGTTCGGCCGGAGATAGATCGCCTCCGCGCGCTCCGCGAAATCGACCGAAAACGCCAGCATGGTCGCCACGTCCGATCCGCCGGCCATTCCATTCCCTCCTCATTGAGAGACGCCCACCGCAATATGCCGGCTCCCTGTGGAGCTTCTAAGGCCGAAACTGGCGGGGCCCGAGGAGGCATGGTAGCGCGTGACGACATTGGGTCGCGCCGTCTTACCCTCACCCTGCGGCCTTCGGCCGCTTTCCCTCTCCCTGAGGGAGAGGGGCGTCCCCTTCCCCCTCGGGGGGAAGGTGGCCCGAAGGGCCGGATGAGGGCTTTCGGCGCGGTTCGATCAGATTCATCACGCTCCAGGCGGCGCGCCATGCTCGAAGGCCTCCCTCCCAACAACGCCGCCCATCGTCTGACGCTCACGACCGACGAGCGCCGCGCCCGCGCCGTCGCCGATCTCATCGTTGAGAGCTTCGAACCTGCCGAGGCCGCCTCGACCGCTTTCGAAACGGACGACGCATGGCCCGGCGGCGGTAAGGCGTGGCTGGTCGAGGCCTATTTCGGCGTCGCACCTGACGAGGACGACATCCGGGCGCTGATCGCCGCCGCCGCCGACGAAGCGACCGCCGCGGCCGCGACTTTCGGGCTCACGGAAAAGCGCGACTGGGTCGCCAGCGCCCTGGCCGGTCTCGCCCCGGTCCGCGCCGGCCGCTTCATCGTCCATGGCGGGCACGATCGCGCCAAGGTCAAGCCCCACGACATTGCGGTCGAGATCGAGGCCGGCCTCGCCTTCGGCACCGGCCACCACGGCACGACGCGCGGCTGCCTCCTCCACTTCGACCGGCTCATAAAGCGCCGCCGTCCCGAGCGCGTGCTCGACGTCGGCTGCGGCGCGGGCGTGCTGGCCATCGCCGCCGCCAAGGTTTTGCGACGGAAAGTGCAGCTCGGCGACATCGACCCCGTCGCCGTCGCGGTCGCCAACGACAACGCCCGCCTCAACGGGGTCGGCGAATACTGCAAGGCCGTCGTCTCGCGCGGCGTGGAGAGCCGCGCCTTGCGGGAGGACGCGCCCTACGACGTGGTGTTCGCCAACATTTTGGCGAAGCCGCTGCGCCTGCTCGCCCCCTCGCTCGCCGCCGTCACCGCGCCCGGCGGCGACGCGTTCGTCTCCGGCCTGCTGCTCGCCGACGTTCCTGGCGTGCTGTCCGCGTGGCGGGCGCAAGGCTTTCACCTCGTCGAGCGCATCGACCTCGAAGGCTGGGCGAGCCTGAGGCTCCGGCGGCGATGACCGGCGCCGGGCGCCTCAGCCGACGCCGGCCGACCTCGGCGACGCCGTCGCCCGCGCGCGGGCGAGCTACGACCGGACGCCCTACGAATCCCTTCCCTACCCGCGCCTCCAGCCGGCGCGGATGGCGGCCGCGGCGCTCTGGGCTGGCGTCGAGGCGCCCGACGTCGCGACGTCGCGCGTGCTCGAGATCGGCTGCGCCTCCGGCGGCCACCTCATTCCGCTCGCCGCCGCCTGGCCCAAGGCGCGCTTTCTCGGCGTCGACATTTCGCCGCTGCAGATCGCCGCGGGGCGCGACCGGATCGCCAAGGCCGGGCTCGCCAATATCGCGCTCGACGCCCGCAGCCTGCACGAGATCGGGGCTGAGGACGGCGCCTTCGACTACATCATTTGTCACGGCCTCCTGAGCTGGGTCGCCGAGCCGCTTCGCGAGGCGCTCTTGCGCGTCGTGGCGGAACGCCTCGCGCCGAACGGCGTCGCGATGGTCAGCTTCAATGTCCTGCCTGGCTGGCGGCTCATCCAGGTCGCCCGCGACAGCCTGCTGTTGCACGCGCGACTCGGCAAAGAACGCGACCGTCAAGCGCTTGACGGCCGCGCGCTGGTCGAGGCGCTGTCGGCTCAGAGCAACAGCCGATATTCCTATGGCCGCATCTGGCGCGACGAAGCCCGACAGGTGTTCCGCCGCGGCGACGCCTACCTGGCGCACGAATTCTACGAAGACGTCAACGAACCGCTCGCCTTCCTGGACTTTTGCGAAGCGCTCGACCGGCGCGGGCTCGCCTATCTCGGCGACTGCAACGTCGCGGCCAATCTCGTCCGCGCCATGGCGCCGGCGGCGGCCGACACCATCGCCGCGCTCGCTGCCGGCGACGAGAGGGCCCGCGAGCAATATATCGATATCTTCAGCGGGCGTGCCTTCCGCGAAGTCCCTGATCGTGCGGCGCGACCGCGTGGACGCGATCCATGGCGGCCGCGGCGTCGAACTCGACCGTTTCCATTTCGTCGCCGCGTCGGGACTGGCCGCGAGCCCGCCCGCGGAGCCCGGCGGCCCCTGGCGGATCGGCGACGGCGATGACAGCATAACGATCGCGGACGGGGCCGCGGCCCATGCGATCCGGCAGTTGATCGCGCGCCTGCCGCGCTCGTCGACGCTCGAGGACCTCGCGCCGGTCGCGGCGACGGAACCCGAGATGCGCAAGCGGATCGCCGCGGGGCTGATCGAGCTCGTGATGTTTGGGCTTTGCGCGGTGTCGAGCGCGCCGATCGTCTGCGCGACCCGGCTTGAAGAGCGCCCGCGCGCCTGGCCGCTTGCGGCGAGCGACGCCCTCGCCGGCGCGGCGACCGCGAGTCTTGCCCACGCGCCGGTCGCGCTCGAGCCGCTGCAGCGCCTCGCCCTGCCGCTGCTCGACGGAACCCGGACCCGGGCCGATCTCGTCGCGCACGCCCTCGGTCTCGTCGACTCCGGAGAGCTCACAATCAGCGGTCCCGACGGCCCGGTCGCCGACCGCGCCAGCCTCGTCGAGGGGCTCGGGCAGGCGACGGACGCCTGTCTCGCCGACCTTGTGCGGCTGGCCCTCATCGAAGGCGAGTAACCCGAACTCGCCGTCATTGCGAGGAGCGACCCCCCGGGTCAAAGAGCCCGGGGGACGAAGCAATCCATGCCGCGCCCTACGCTTATGGATTGCTTCCCCCCGGGCTCTTGACCCGGGGGTAACCGCCGTTAGCCAGGCCCCCCCGGCTCGATCCGCGGGTCGCTCGCAATGACGGAAGCGAATCGACATCAATTCATCATGCTCTAGCTGACCGCCCGCGCCTCCAAGGCCTCCCTGATCTCGTCGAGAACCTTCGGGTCCTCGATCGTCGCGGGGGTCGCCCACGGATCGTGGTCGGCGATCTTCTTCATCGTGCCGCGCAGGATCTTGCCGGAGCGGGTCTTCGGCAGGCGGGCGACGACGAGCGCGATCTTGAACGCCGCCACCGGGCCGATCTTGTCGCGCACCAGCTTGACGACCTCCTTCTCGATCTCCGCGTTCGGCCGGTTGACGCCGGCCTTGAGCACCATGAAGCCGCAAGGCTGCTCCCCCTTGATCTCGTCCTTCACGCCGAGCACCGCGCACTCCGCGACGTCCGGATGGGACGCGATGACCTCCTCCATGCCGCCGGTCGACAGGCGGTGGCCGGCGACATTGATGATGTCGTCGGTGCGGCCGAGAATGGTGAGATAGCCGTCCTCGTCGATCGTCCCGGCGTCGGCGGTCTTGTAGTAGCCGGGGAACTCCTTGAGGTAGCTTTCCCGCATCCGCTCGTCCTGTCGGTAGAGGGTCGGGAAGCAGCCGGGAGGCAGCGGCAGCTTGACCACGAGCGAGCCCATCTGGCCGACCGGGACGGGGTGACAGGCCTCGTCGACGATGTGGATGTCATATCCGGGCATCGGCACGGTCGGCGACCCGAGCTTTATCGGCAGGATGCCGAGGCCCACGGGATTGGCCGCGATCGCCCAGCCGGTCTCGGTCTGCCACCAGTGGTCGACAACCGGCCTGTCGAGAACCTTTTCCGCCCACGGCCACGGTGTCCGGGTCGGCGCGCTCGCCGGCGAGGAACAGCGTGTGCATGGAACTGATGTCGTATTTCTTCAGCAGTGCCGCTTGCGGATCTTCCTTGCGCACGGCGCGGAAGGCCGTCGGCGCGGTGAAGAAGGCGCGGACCTTGTATTCCTCAACCACCCGCCAGAACGCCCCCGCATCCGGCGTGCCGATCGGCTTGCCTTCGTAGAGCACAGTCGCGCAGCCGTGCAGCAGAGGCGCGTAGACGATGTAGGAATGGCCGACCACCCAGCCGATGTCAGAGGCGGCCCAATACGTCTCGCCGGGCTTGACGTCGTAGATCGCCGACATCGTCCATTTGAGCGCGACGATATAGCCGCCGATATCGCGCACCACGCCCTTCGGGACGCCGGTGGTTCCCGACGTGTAGAGGATGTAGAGCGGATCGGTCGCTGCAAGATCGGCGCAGGGCGCGCGCTTGCCGGCGGCCTTGGCGGCGTCGACCAGCGCCTTCCAGTCATGGTCGCGATCCGGGTTCATGCGCGCCTCGATCTGCGGGCGCTGGAACAGGATGACCGACTTCGGCTTGGCTTTCGAGAGCCCGATCGCGAGCTCGAGCAGGGGCTTGTATTCGACGATCCGCCCGGGCTCGATGCCGCAGCTCGCGGTCAGCACCACCTTCGGCTCGGCGTCGTCGATGCGGGTCGCGAGCTCCTTCGCGGCGAAGCCGCCGAACACCACCGAATGCACCGCCCCGATCCGCGCGCAGGCCAGCATGGCCACCATCGCCTCCGGGATCATGGGCATGTAGATCAGCACGCGATCGCCGGCGGCGACGCCGAAATCCTGCAGGACCGCGGCGAGCGTCGCGGTCTCGTCAAGCAACTCCCGGTAGGAAATCGTCCGTTTCGATCCGGTCAGCGGACTGTCGTAGAAGATCGCCGGCTGGTCGCCGCGTCCGGACTCCACATGGCGGTCAATTGCGTTGTAGCAGGCGTTGACGCGGGCGTCCGGAAACCATCGGCCGTAGACGCCGGCTTCCGCATCGAAGATCCGCTCGGGCGCCTTTGTCCAGGAAATCTCGCGCGCGGCCTCTGCCCAAAAGGCTTGCGGATCGGCGAGCCACTGTTCATAGGTCTGCCTGTAGCCGCTCATTCGTTTCGCTCCCTTTGTGCCGCCGAGATCGTTCGAGTGGGCGCAATTTCGCGCCGCGGGCGGTTGAACGCAACGCCGCCGGGCTAACACTAACGGCTTATGTCCCTGGTTCGGGCGGGGAGAGCGGAACTGGCATGTCGGGCGATCTCAATTTCTATCTCGTCGCGATTCCGGCGGTGATCGTGCTCGGCCTGTCGAAAGGGGGGTTCACCGGCCTCAGTACGCTCGCGATGCCGATGTTGTCGCTCGCGATTTCGCCAATCAGGGCGGCGGCGATCGTTCTGCCGCTGCTGATCGTCCAGGACTGGGTCAGCGTCTGGGCGTTCCGGCGCGACTTTTCGCCGCGCAATCTCCTCATCCTCATTCCCGCCTCGTTGATCGGCATCGCGGCCGCATGGCTCCTCGCTGCGCGGGTCAGCGAGGATGTGGTCAGGCTCGCGGTCGGGGTCATCTCGATCGTCTTCGTCTTCTACATGGTCCTGCGCGACCGGCTCGGCCTCGCGGCGGTCCAGAAGCCGGGCGTCCCGGGCGGCGTCTTGTGGGGCTCGCTCGCGGGCTTCACCAGCTTCATCAGCCATGCCGGCGGGCCGCCGTTTCAGGTCTACGTAATGCCCCAGAACCTGAAGCCGCGGGTGTTCGCCGGAACGGCGACAATGTTCTTCGCCGCGGTCAATCTGATCAAGCTGCCGCCCTATTTCCTGCTCGGCCAGTTCACCGCCGACAACCTGAGGGTATCGCTGTCGCTGCTTCCGGTGGCGATCGTTTCGACCTTCGCTGGCGTCTGGCTGGTGCGCCGGGTCGACGCCGAGCGGTTCTACATGATCATCCTTGTCATAACCTTCGTGATCGGGGTCAAGCTGACCTATGACGCGCTCCATGCGCTCGTCTGACCTTCGGCACGCGGACCCGGCCGCGTCTGGGAGAGGCCGGATGGCGGACCAGGTCCCGGCTTTCGCCGTCATCGGCGCCATCGGCTATCTCGTCGACGCCGGGATGACTTACGCCGGAGCGCAATATCTCGGCTTGTCGCCCGAGCTCGCCCGGCCGCCCGGTTTCATCGTCGCCACGATCGTCAATTTCCTGCTCAATCGGGCGATCACCTTCCGCCATTCGCGTGCGCCCTTCTGGCGCGCCTTCGCCCGTTACTGGATCGTCGCTTCCGTCGGCCTGGCTGTGAACTACGCGGTCTATTCCGTCTGCGTGCAAATTGCGCCGCGCCTCCAGATCCCGGTCACGCCGGCGATCCTGCCCCTGTTCGTCGCGGCTGGAGTGGGGGTCGCAATGATCCTGACATTTCTGGGCTTCCGTTTCTTCGCCTTTCGTTGAGGAGCGCCTCGAGCCCCTCCTCAAAGCCGCCCCAAACGGTATGATGGCGGCCGAGCCGTTTCGCCCGCGGCTCCGGCAAGTGGGCGTTCGCCCGCGCCGCCGGCCCCCGGGGACCCGGGCGGGAGGAACTCATGTCCCAGTCATCGTACGAACGCGATCTCGGCCGCAACGCGGCGAACTTCCAGCCGCTGACGCCGCTGACCTTTCTCGAGCGCGCCGCGCAGGTGTTCCCCGACCGGCTGGCGATCGCGCACGGGACGCTTCGCCGCAACTATCGCGAATTCCACGCGCGCTCGAAAAAACTCGCCTCGGCGCTGGCCAAGCGCGGGCTCGTCCGTGGCGACACCGTTTCGGTCATGCTCGCCAACACGCCGGCGATGCTCGAATGCCATTACGGCGTGCCGATGTGCGGGGCGGTTCTCAATACGCTCAACACCCGGCTCGACGCCGCCGCGCTCGCCTTCATGCTCGATCATGGCGAAGCGAAGGCGCTCATCGTCGATCGCGAGTTTTCCGGCGTCATCGCAGACGCGCTGGAGCTCGCCAAGGTCCGTCCGCTCGTCATCGATTACGACGATCCGGAATACGACGGACCGGGCAAGCGGGTCGGCGCCGTCGAATACGAGGCGCTCGTGGCCGAGGGCGACGAGTCCTACGCGCGAGCTTTCCCGCTCGACGAATGGGACGCCATTGCGCTCAACTACACCTCTGGAACCACTGGCGATCCGAAGGGCGTCGTCTACCATCACCGCGGCGCTAATCTTCTGGCGATGGGCAACGTCGTCACGGCCGACATGGGTCGGCATCCCGTATATCTCTGGACGTTGCCGATGTTCCATTGCAACGGCTGGTGCTTTCCGTGGTCGATCAGCGTCAAGGCGGGCGTGCACGTCTGCGTGAGGCAGGTGCGCGCCAAGACGCTTTATGACCTCATCGCCGAGCATAAGGTGACCCACCTCTGCGGCGCGCCGATTGTCATGTCGATTCTGCTCAACGCCCGCGACAATGAACGCAGGCCGCTGCCGCATCGCGTCCGGTTCTTCACCGCGGCCGCGCCGCCCCCCGCCGCCGTGCTCAAGGCGATGGGCGCCGCGGGCTTCGAGGTCACCCATCTTTACGGCCTCACTGAGGTTTATGGCCCTTCGGTCGTGAACGACTGGAAGGAAGAGTGGAGCGCGCTCGACGCGGAAGAGCAGGCGCACCTCAAGGCGCGCCAGGGCGTTCGCTATCATGCGCTCGAGGCGCTCGACGTGATGGACCCGGAATCGATGGCGCCTGTGCCGGCGGACGGCTGCACAATGGGCGAGGTCATGTTCCGCGGCAACGTCGTGATGAAGGGCTATCTCAAGAACAAGGCCTCGACCGAAAAGGCCTTTGCGGGCGGCTGGTTCCATTCCGGCGATCTCGGGGTCAAGCATTCCGACGGCTACATCCAGCTGCGCGACCGTTCGAAGGACATCATCATTTCGGGCGGCGAGAACATCTCCTCGATCGAGGTGGAGGACGCGCTGTTTGCACATCCGGGCGTGCAACTCGCGGCCGTGGTTGCCCGGCCAGACGACAAATGGGGCGAGACGCCCTGCGCCTTCGTTGAGATGAAGCCCGGCTGCAACGCCACGGCTGAAGAGCTCATGGCCTGGTGCCGCGAGCGGCTTGCGCACTACAAATGCCCGCGAACGATCGTGTTCGCGGATATCCCCAAAACCTCCACTGGCAAGGTGCAGAAGTTCGCTCTGCGCGAACAGGCGGGGCGGCTCGGCTGAGGTTCGCGGAATCGACATGGACACGAATGCTTGGCCGCAATACTGCCGCGCGCTTCTGGCGGCGTCGGTCGCCTCGGCGGCTCAGCGCTTTCCAGGCCGCGGAGAGGATGCGCCGGAGCGTGTCCACGGCGTGCGCAAAACGCTCAAGGAATCGCGGGCGCTGGCGCGGCTCTTTCAGCCGAGCCTCGGCGAGCCGGCGCGGGTGACGATCGCCGCGCTCGCGGTGGTGCGGCGCCGGGTCGGCCGCGCGCGCGATCTCGATGTGATGCAGAGCCGTATCGAGCGGCTTGCGCCGCCGCCGGAAATCGCAGGACCGCTCGCGGCGGCGATCGACCGCGAACGGGCCGCCGCACAGCGCGCCCACACCAGCTTCGCCACCGCCGCCTCGCGCGCCCAACTCCAGGCGATCGTCAAGCGCCTGGAAGGCTGGGACTTGGCTTCAATTCAGGACGACGCTGTCGCAGATGCTGTCGGGCGCACCTACCGCCAGGCGCTTCGGCGCGGTCGACTGGCTTTCGGCGGCGCCGATCCGGCGGCCCTGCACGCCCTGCGTTCCCGCGTCGTCGATCTGCGCTATCAACTCTCGGCGCTGTCGCCGGCATGGCCCGCCGCGCTCAACGCGCAATCCGAGGAACTGAACGTCCTGCGCGACACGCTCGGCGATCTCAACGATCTCGACGTGCTCAAGCGATTCGCAGCCGAGCGGGGCGGACTGACGCCGGAGGGGCTGGCGGGTTTGACCGAGGGGCTGGACGCCAAGCAAGGAAAGCTCAGACGCCGCGCCGCGGTCGAGTTCGAGCGTCTGTTCGCCGAGACGCCGGACGCCTTCGCCGCGCGGCTTGCCGCCTATCTCCGCAATCCGATGGGCAAGCTCGGCCCGCATCGGCGCGCGGTCAAAAAGCTGGAAGGGCGGTCCATGTCGCCGACGACGTAAGCGGCGCCCGCTTCGACGCTGAACGACCGCCAGATTGGCGTTCAGAAATCGACCGCCAATCCTTTGACCTCCCAGTCGCCGTAGCGAACCGGGTCTTCTCCGCCGCGACCTCCGATCTCGCGCGGGTGCTCTGGCTGGAGCTTCCCACGGCGTGCGGCAGCCTCGGCGAGGGCGCGCTGCGCGGCGGGCGACAATGGCCGCGCAACTCTTTCGGCGGCCGCGCCGTCGCGCTCTCTCATCTCCAGGTCGATGTTCACGGCGATCATGGCTCTCACCTTATTTCGGCCCGTCCTATCATGGGTTCTTCTATCCTCGGGCGCTTGAGTCTATCAAGCCGCGTCCGAGTTCAGGAGATCGCCTTGCGCCGCAATGCAAAATTCGACATACTTGGAGCCTCATCAAAAAGAGGCGATCGGGAACAATTTGCATGACCGACCGCAGCAAGCGTTGGCTCGGGCTGCTTGGCGCGCGAATTTCGCAGGGAGTTGAGGAAAAGGCGTCATCCGCGGGCGAACAATCCCTGCCTCCCCCCGTTCCGTCGGATCGCCAGCCGGATCCCCATGCTCCAGAGACGCTACGCCCAGAGCCATTGCGGCAGGAGGCGCGCGTAGAACCGGGCGCTCCCAGCGCCCCGGAGGCTTACGCTCTGCGTGAGGTCCACGAGCCCCGGACGGAGGATGTCCTGGAGGAGGAGGAGAGCCGATTCTGGCCGCACGGGTCCATCGATTGCCAGGCGATTCCTGCGCTCGACAACGCGTGGATCGAGGCGCGGACCCCGCGCGAACAGAGCCTTCTGCGGCTCATTCTGACCCAGGACGTCCTGAGGGCGGCGGTGACCGAGGGGCCGATTGTCGAGCTGCGTACGGCCGCCGACGAGAAGCGCCATTCGCTCTTTCCGATCGCCGCGACTGTCGAGGTCAACTCCAGCGACGGCGAACAGGCGCGCGAGGCAATTCGCGGTCTGCGCAACGATCTGGGGTTGATTTTTCTTCACAATGTCCTGCCGTTCCTGTCCGAGACGCGACAGTTCATCGAGCTTTGCTTTTCGAAGCTGGCGATCGGCGGAACCATGATCATTTCGACGCCGCACCAGTTCCTCTACGAGCGCAAGCTCAGGCTTCCTTCCAGGCGCAATACGCTGCACCGTCGCTTCTACACGCCCAACACTTTGCTGGCCGACGTGGAGGAGGCGGTCGATTCGTCTGAGTTCCGCGTCCGGTTTCTGTGCGACAGCGATATAGGCTACACCTACCGGACGGGCCTGAATGGGATCCCGGGAGGTGGGCAGGACATCCTCTTGGCGATCGAAAGAATCGCGAGGCCATCCTGGCGCTCGGAGATGGAAGGAGACGAAATCTGGGCTGCAGCGCCGACCAGACCGTCCCGCCTTCTCCCGGTGGACAAAAAAGCGCCAGCGCCGGTCCGGATCGTTGCGCCCGACCCGCGCGGCGTCAACAGCGTGATCGTGATGAAGCTCGACCACCGCGGCGACTTCATGATGGCGATGGAGGCTTTCAAGATCCTGCGAAACGCGTTCGACCAGGCCCAGATGACGCTCATCTGCGGGTCCTGGAACGCCGCCGAAGCGGAGCGAACGGGATATTTCGAACATATCATTCCATTCGACTTTTTTCCGGAAGACGATTCGGCCCGAACCGAAATGCCGTCGCGCGACAGGCTCATTGACGATTTCGCGCAGCGGATGGCGGGTAAGTCCTACGATTTGGCGATCGACCTGCGCCTCTACGACGAGACGAGAGAACTCCTCCGCAAAATCGATGCGCGCAACCGTGCCGGCTTCGACCGGTACGACGACTTCCCCTGGATGTCGATCCGCCTGAACACACCGAGCGCCACCGAGGACGATCGAGGCGAAAGCGCAGTGATGTCCGCGGCGGCGTTCCACACGTCACGCGGCGACCACAAAACCTACGAGATCACGTATGACGGATTGTCGCGACCCGAGGATAACCGGACGCTGCTCTGGGGCCCATATCAGGAGCTCAAGCCGGGCCGTTATACGATCGAATGCCTGATTGAGCCCTTGGCGGAGGACTTCGACATCGCGTTTGACATCGCTAAGGATTCGGGCACGAAGATCGTAGCCGCGGGCATGTTGAGGGTTGCGAGGGGCGAACATCCGCGCTTCGAGCTTCAGGTTGTGGAGCGCATTTCGCAATTCGAGTTCCGGATTTATTTCGGCCCGTCGTTCGACGTCAAACCGTTCCGCTTCCTGGGACTCCGATACGTGCGGCCGGGCGTCATCCGCGGCGTGCATCAGGCCGAAGCGATGGCTTTGCTGGCGCACCTCGTCCAACTTCGTTTGCGCGACGCCTTCACCACGGAACTCATCTGATGTCGGTTGAGGCATGCTCGCCGGTGGTCGTCTCTCCATTCGCCAACGAGCGGGTGCGACAGTGGCCTTGGCCACACTATCGCGCGCTGATCGAGCTGATCGTGCGCCAGCACGGGCACTCTGTGGTCGTCGTCGGTACTCGCGCTCAGCGCGCTTCGGCGAACGCAATGGTCCGGGGCCTGTCCTCGGAGATGGTCGTCAACGCCTGCGGGGCCTGGAGCTGGCAGGAGCTCGTTCGGGCCGTGGACGCCGCACCCTATGTTATAGCGAATAACTCGGGGGTGGCGCATCTGGCCGCGTCGCGCGGACGCTGGACACTTTGCGTGTTCTCAGCGAGTCATGCCTATTGCGAATGGATGCCCCGCGGGCCGCGGGTCGTGACGCTGGTCAAGGCGCTTCCCTGCTCGCCCTGCAGCCTCGGTTCGGAGCGCTGTTCGAACGGCGTCGCTTGCATGGTGGACTTTCAGCCGGCCGAGGTCTTTTGGTGTTTCAATCACGCGAGAGAAACCGCGGCGACGTTGGCGCTGTCCGAGGTCAGCAAAACAATGGCGGCGTAATGAGACTCTATTATTTTGTTCATGTTAGCGCGACCGATCAGGGCATCAGCGGCATCCCGAGAGTGGTCAAGAGTTCTGGCCGGGGAGTTGGTCTCTATGGCGGGCGTCGAGCTCATTCCAGTGAGCTGGAGCGCAAAGCGCGAGACTTCTCGTTCACACGGAACAAAAGCTGCTCGACAATCTCGCTCGTCACGGGGGCCCTGCGATCAAGGCGTCGGGCCAAGCGCTCCAGCCGATCGAGCCGACCCCGGCAGACTGGCTGCTCGTGCCCGAGGCGCCGCATCTGGGCAGCCATGATCGAGATTATCCTTCGGTCCTCTTGGACGAACTGGTCGGTTTTGCGCGCAACGCGGGAATACCGGTCGCGGCGTTGCTGCACGACATCATGCCGTTAACGCATCGCATGGGCGCGGATCGCCGAAGCGCATTCGCAGACATGGTTTCGGCCGCCGACCGCGGTGACGACGGCGAGCGTCAACGGCTCCGATTCGCGATCTACGCCCACGCCGTCGCGATGACCGACCTCGTGCTGCCCGTTTCTCGCACCAGCGCGGACCTGCTTGGCGACTGGCTGATCCGCAACGGGCACCGCGCAGATCAGCTGCCGCCGATCGTTCCGATTCTACTGCCCGAGCAAGCGCTCTCGAGTCCCAGAGTGGTTCCTCATCGGCTCGAGCGCCACAAGACAGGCCCGAAGGAGTTTTTGTCCGTCGGAACCGTTGGCGTTCACAAGAACCAGCTCGCGGCCATGGCCGCGTTTCAGCGACTTATCGATCACCATCCCGACCTCGACGTCCGCTTCAACGTGGTCGGTCTGGTGACGTCCGAAGTTGCCGTTTCCGCCAGCCAGCTGGCGAAACGTTCGAAAGGCCGGATCGTGCTGCATGGCCTCCTTCCTGACGAAGAGGTCGAGGCGCTTCGCGAGTGCTCTCACGCCAGCGTCTTCGTGTCGCTCGCCGAAGGCTATGGCCTTCCCGTGGCTGAAAGCCTGTGGCGCGGAAAGCCCTGCATCTGCTCGGATGACGGCTCGATCGCCGAGGTCGCCGCGGGCGGGGGATGCCTTCTCGTCAATCCGAAAAGCCTTGACGAGATCGAGCGAGCGTTCGAACTGATGGCGACCGACGACGCGCTTTATGAGAAGCTGTCGCAGCAGGTCGCTGTGCGCGCCATGAAGAGTTGGCGGCAATACGCCGTCGAGGTCGTCGATCGCATCGTCGGCTGTTCGGAGGGCCGCCTCGAGCGGCTGGCGTGGGAACGTCGTCGGACCAGCGGCGGCTCTGCGAACGAAAGGAGCGCGACAAGCGCCGTCCTGACGCTCTCGGCTTCCGATCTGAAGGTTCACGATGCTTACACCCGCCGCGAGCGCTCGATGCGCAAGGCCGGCGCGATCTTTTTCGAGCGCGACAAGGATGGAGAAATTCGCGAGGAGGTGCTGTTTTTCGGTCCCTATGTCTGGCTCCCCGCGGGATCGTACGCCTTTTCGTTGGATGGCGAGATCAGCGGCGAACTCGATCTGGCTATGACCGCGGAGTCCGGAAAGAAGAAACTTGCGCGCGTGGTGGTGTCAAGCTTCAACGAACCCATAGTCGTCGATCTGCCGGAGGCGATGAGCGGGTTCGAACTTGTCGGCCATCGAAAGCCCAGCCTCGAGCGGCTCTTGCTGCGCGGCGCGATTGTCGAGTATCGGACGCATTCGCGCGACGCGGATCCGATTGCGGAGCCACGGACAGTGAATCTGCCCGTCGCGGTCGCGACAGACGGTCCGGGCTCGCCCGTTGGATTGGCTGGGGCGGCGATGAATTACGGTCGCGACGACGACGGCAACCCGCTGAGCTTTCCGTACGCGATTCCCGCCGAGGGCATGCGCGTTCACGATGCCTATAATGTTGGCGAGCGCAACATTCTGCGGTCTGGTTCGACGATCGCCTTTCGGTTCGAGGATCACGGCCACGTCGGTGAGAACGCCCTCTTTTTCGGACCTTACCTGAGCCTCCAGCCGGGCAATTACACAATCTCGATGAACGGGGACATCGAGGGTCACGTCCGCCTTCGCCTGACCCAGAGCTTCGCTTCGGAGTGCCTTTTTGAGACGGTCGTGGAGAGCTTTGGAGACCACATCCGCCTGAAGCTGACGAACCCGGCCGAAAAGTTCGAGATCATCGGCGACCGCGTCGACGATACAAGGTTGGTGACGCTGCGCGCGATCGAGATCGTGCGGGAGGCGACGGACAAGGAATCCGCAGTCGCGGCTGAGGTCCAACCGGATTTGGACACGCCGGTCGACTGGCGGTTTCCGACCGCCGCCGCAGAACCTGTCGACAAGCCCAGTCCAAGCGCTGTCGTCCGGGCCGATGCGGCGCCGGACTTTTCGGCGCCGCTGATCTTACCGGCCAGCGCGCTGCGCGTTCGGGACGCATACGGGGCGGGCCCGTCGAACGCGTTGCGCGTCGGGTCGATGATCGAGTTCGACGGGGATCGGCACCGGGACGTCTTGGAGCCCGTGCTGTTCTCCAGCGCGCCGGTTCGCCTGGCGCCCGGCGTATATGACGTCCGGTTCCACGGCGCGCTACTAGGCTCGCTCAAGCTGCGGTTCGCGAAGGGTTCGGGAGGAAGCCTGCGCGATGCAGTGGTGAAGACCTTCGACATCCCCACGCGCGTGGTGGTCGAACAGCCATTGGATGCACTCGAGATCATCGGAATGAGAACTAAAAGCACTCAAACGATGACGCTGGCGTCGATCGAGATTTCCGGCGCGCCTCTAAGTCGGACCGACGACCGCGCGTCGAGACGCAGACGCGTCGCCACCGCCCGACAGAGCGGGTTCGAGGGAAACGTCTGACGTCGGCCGGATTCGGGGCGCGAGGATTGTGGTCGGCTGGGAACCGCTGTCTCACGGGGTCGTCGGGCGTAACTCCAAATCCCCATGGAAGAAGTTCTTGCAGGACGGCTTCATGAACGGACCTTCACCTCGTCCTCTTCCTTCGCCTCACATTTGAAGATCAGCGGCGCCCGGCGAGGGCGGACGGGTCGGTCAGCGGCAGGACGCCGGACGCCGGACGCCTTGAACTTGACCTACAGGCCGGCCGTCTGCGCGCGCGAGACGATTTCGCCGACGATGGCGAGCGCAACGAAGAACGAGGGCCATCGCCAATGAGCAGCCGCCAGCCCGGTCGTTCACATGCAGGGCCGTTTTGACCCATAGGTCTCACATTTCTCCAGAGAATTCGTCCTTTTTCGTCTCGTGACGCATGATAAGGGGGGCTTGGGCTAACGCAAAGGCGAGAGTGATTGGGAGAACGCCAAAGGTCTTGAATGCGACCCATTGATCCCAGCTCAGCGCGTGGCGGAGAATCTCGTTCAAGGCTGCGAGCGCGAAGAAAAACAATCCCCAGCGCACCGTCAGTTTGCGCCAGCCAGCGGCGTCGAGATGGAACGCAGTATCCAGGACGATTGGCAGCAGCAGTTTGTTGAAGGCCATTGACCCGAGGAGTGCGGCGCCAAACATGCAGTAGATGACAGTCAGCTTGATTTCGATAAAAGCCTTGTCTTGCAACCATAACGTCAGCGCGCCAAAGACCAAAACCATGCCCGCGGTCACCACGGGCATCACAGGAAGACGACGCGTCAGTGCGTATGAGATAATGAGTGCGATCAAGGTTACCGGAATGAGGACGGCCGTCGCCGTCAGCATCCCGGCCTTGTCAGGCGGAAAGTCGCCGGGCAGCAGGCCGCCCACAAGTGGATGAAAGAGCTGGGGTCTGGAATTGGCGGCGAAGAAGAGCGCCAGCGGCCCGAGCTCGAGCAGGAGCTTCACCATCGGGTTGAGAGCCTTGCGCGGTGTGGACTCCTTCGTCCCGGTCGCGTTCGTTCCCGTCATTTATCCGCCTCCGCGCGTTCGACGTCCGCGATCGCTTCGGCGAAGTCGCGCGCTGCGAAGGGCTCGAGGTCGTCGATCCCTTCGCCCACGCCGATGAAATGCACAGGCAGCGCAAACTTGTCGGCGATGGCGACCAGAATACCGCCGCGCGCGGTGCCGTCGAGCTTGGTCATCACCAGGCCGGTCACGCCCGCAACGCGGCCGAAGATCTCGACCTGGTTGAGGGCGTTCTGCCCTACGGTGGCGTCGAGCACCAGGAGCACCGCGTGCGGCGCCTCCGGGTCGACCTTTTTCATCACCCGAATGATCTTTTCCAGTTCGCTCATCAGCTCGGTCCGGTTCTGCAGCCGTCCGGCCGTGTCCATGAGCACGACGTCGGCGCCGAGATCGCGGGCGCGCGTCAGCGCGTCGAAGGCGAGGCCGGCGGCGTCCGCGCCCTGATCGCGCTCGACGAGGTCGGAGCCGGTCCGGCGCGCCCAGACGCGCGCCTGCTCGATCGCCGCCGCACGGAACGTGTCGCCCGCCGCGAGTACGATCGTCTTGCCCTCGCCGCGCAACTTGGCCGCGAGCTTGCCGATGGTCGTCGTCTTGCCGGAGCCGTTGACGCCGACGACGAGGATAACGAACGGTCGCTTCGACGGATCGATGACAAGCGGCCGGGCGACTGGCGCGAGCGCGCGCTCGACCTCGGCCGCGAGGATCGTCTTGACCGCCTCAGGATCGATTCCCTTCTCGTAGCGCCCGCGGCCGATTGCCTCGCGGATGCGAGTCGCGGCGGCAAGGCCAAGGTCGGCCTGGATCAGAACGTCCTCGAGATCGTCAAGCGAATCGGCGTCGAGCTTACGTTTGGTGAAGATGTCGGTGACGCCGCGGCCGATGGAGGTCGAGGAGAGGGCAAGACCCGACCTAAGGCGCTGGAGCCAAGTTCGTTTCAGCGTCGGCGGCGGCCCACCCGGCTCGGGCTCGGCGAGGGCCGACGGGAGGGCCTCCGCCACGAGCGCAGGCTCGGCAGCGGGCGGCGGGATCTCCGATACAGAGGGAACCTGGACCGGCGGCGATTCCGCCACGGACTCGCCGCCGCCGAACCAGCGGCGGAGGAGGCCGGGCTTCGTTACCTTGTCGCCGTTGTCGCTCAACGCTTGTGTCCTTTCGCGGGAGCGCCGGATTGGAGAGATCGCGTCGTGCGATCCGCCGCGCCGGCGCCGTCCTTTTTCATCTCCCGCGCTTGTGCTTTCTCCCCGTCGCGGCTAGGCGCGCGGAGCGGGTACGGGTACCTATGTCCTCATGACGCCCGAAGAAACAAGAGCGCGGCTGCTCTATCGAAACGGACTGATGCTGGTTCTCGACAAGCCGGCGGGCCTCGCGGTCCATCGCGGCCCCAAGGGCGGCGTGAGTCTCGAGGACGATTTCGAGGCCCTTCGCTTCGGCTTGCCGCGAAATCCCGCCCTCGCCCACCGGCTCGACCGGGAGACGGCCGGCTGTCTCGTTCTGGGTCGGCATCACAAGGCCCTTGAGAGACTGGGCCTGTTGTTCAAGCAAGGCAAGGTGGAAAAGACCTACTGGGCGGTGGTCGCCGGCGCGCCTGGGGCCGAGAGCGGCTCGATCGACCTGCCGCTGGGCCGGCTCGACGAGCGGCGCGGATGGTGGATGAAGGTCGACCCCAAGGGGCAGCCGGCCGTCACGCTTTGGCGCGTCAGGGGCCGCGGCCTTTGGCGGGACACGGCGATCGCCTGGCTCGAGCTCGAGCCGAAGACCGGACGGACGCACCAGCTGCGCGTCCATTGCGCTGCCGAGGGCTGGCCGATCCTCGGCGATCCGATTTACGGCGAGCGCGCGGAGGTGCCGCTGCAACTGCTGGCGCGCCGGATCGTGGTGCCGCTCGCCAAGGCCGGCCCGCCGATCTCGGTCGAGGCGCCGGTCCCGCCGCACATGCTGGCGCCGCTCGCGGCCTGCGGCTTCGCCGACCTCCCCTCGCCGACGCTCGAGGGTGCTGAGTCGGCGCCCTCAATAGACTTGGCGTCCGAACAGGCTCGCGGCAAGATCGACTAGCAGCAGCGCGCTTTTCGCGCGCTCGTCGAGGAAGGGATTGAGCTCGACCAGGTCGAGCGACGGGCAAAGCCCGGATTCGTAGAGCAGTTCCATCACCAAATGCGCTTCGCGATAGCTGGCGCCGCCCGGCACCGCCGTGCCGACCCCGGGCGCAATGGTCGGATCGAGGAAATCGACATCGAGGCTGACGTGCAAAAGGCCGTCCGCCTCCGCCACCCGGTCGATGATCCGCCGGATCGACAGGGCGAAACCATCCTCATCGAGCCGCCGCATGTCGACGACGTCAACGCCACGGGTCCTGAGGAGGCGCCGCTCGTCGGCGTCGATCGAGCGAATGCCGAAGAGATGGACGTGCGAGGGATCGATGAGCCCCCTCGGCTCGTCGCCGAAGATCGTCTCGAAACCCGGCTCGCCGCTCAGCATTGCGACCGGCATGCCGTGCATATTGCCCGAGGGCGAGGTGACCGGAGTGTTGTAATCCGAATGGGCGTCGAGCCAGAGGACGAACAGCTTCCGTCCCGCCTCGACGGCGTAGCGAGCCAGACCGCTGATCGTGCCCATCGCGATCGAATGGTCGCCCCCGAGGGTGACGGGCAGCCGTCCCTCGCGCCGGATCGCGTAGGTCTCGCTCGACAGGTCACGGGTCCAGGCGGCGATCTCGGGAAAGTGCAGCGCCCGTCCCTCGGGCTCCCGGGGATGGGCGAGAGGGTGGCCGAGCGCGATGTCGCCGAGATCGACCACATCGTGACCGAGTTCGCTCAGCGCCCGGGCGATCCCGGCGGTGCGCAACATTGCCGGCCCCATGGCGCAGCCGCGAACGCCGGCGCCGGCCTCGACCGGCGCGCCCAGAAGCGTGATCGGCAGCCGACCCGGCCGCTTCGTCGTGGCGAAGGCGTCGGCGCCCGTCTCGTTCGTTTTGGTCATGCTCGTCCCCTTCGGCGCACATCTCATCGCCATGGTAGCCGGTTTTCATCGAGGCGGCTTGACAACCGTCCCGGCTTGCCCGATGGAGGCGCCCATGACGCTTCTGGTCCACATCGCCAAGACCATCCTCATTACCTGCTAGCTCAACAGCTGGCTGGTTCGCGTCTCCGTTTTCAACTACCCCCCTTCGAGAAGCGATCATCCGGCCGGTCCGGGACGGCGCCCGAGCGCCGTCGCGCCTGAAGACGAGACGTTCGATGACGCTGCGCCTGTACAACACCCTGACCCGCCGCAAGGAGGACTTTGCGCCGATCGATCCGGCCGCGGTGCGTGTCTATGTCTGCGGGCCCACGGTCTACGACTACGCCCATATCGGCAACGCCCGGCCGGTGATCGTGTTCGACGTGCTGTTCCGCCTGCTCCGCCAACTCTACGGGGCGGACCATGTCGTCTACGCGCGCAACATTACCGACGTCGACGACAAGATCAACGCGCGTGCAACCCGCGACTTTCCCGACCTGCCGTTCAACGAGGCGATCGCGAAGGTCACCGAAGCGACGGCGCGGCAGTTTCACGAGGATGTCGCGGCGCTCGTGGTCCTGCCTCCCACCCACGAGCCGCGCGCGACCGAGCACATCGACAAGATGCGGGCGCTGATCGAGCGCCTCCTCGTCCGCGGCGTGGCTTACGTGGCTGAGGACCACGTGCTGTTTTCGCCGTCGGCGATGGACGCGTTGCCCGGCGCGCCACGCTACGGCTCGCTTGCTCGCCGGTCGCTCGACGAGATGCTGGCCGGCGCGCGCGTCGACGTCGCCCCCTATAAGCGCGACCCGATGGACTTCGTGCTGTGGAAACCGTCGAAGCCGAACGAGCCCGCCTGGCCGAGCCCGGCCGGCATCGCAACGCCCGGCCGCCCCGGCTGGCACATCGAGTGCTCGGCCATGTCGATGGCGAAGCTGTTGGAGCCGTTCGGCGGCGGGCTGCAGTGCGACGACCCGGTCCGCAATACGTTCGACATCCACGGCGGCGGCATCGACCTCGTCTTCCCCCATCACGAGAACGAGATCGCCCAGTCCTGCTGCGCCTTCGGCGGCAAGCGTATGGCCAACGTCTGGATGCACAACGGATTCTTGCAGGTGGAAGGCGAAAAGATGTCGAAGAGCCTCGGCAACTTCGTCACCATCCACGAGCTCCTGGCATCCGACACGTTCGGGGGACGGCCCTGGCCCGGCGCGGCGCTGCGGCTCGCCATGCTCCGCACCCATTATCGCCAGCCGATTGACTGGACCGTCCGGGCGATCGAGGAGAGCGAAAAGGCGCTGCAGCGCTTCGCCGAGACGATCGATCGCGTCGAGCCGGTCGGCGGGGCGCCGTCGACCGCTCTCGTCGAGGCGCTGTCCGACGACCTCAACACGCCGGCCGCGGTCGCGCATCTGCACGCGCTTCACAACGAGGCGCGGACGCGCGACGAGGCCGCGCGACAGTTGCGCGTCGACGCCGAATTCCTCGGCTTCGATCTCTCGAGCCTCGCCGCGCGACCCGAGGCGCCGCCGGAGGCGATCGGCGACATCGAGCGCCTCGTGGCGGTGCGCGACGAGGCGCGCAAGCGCCGCGACTGGGCCGAATCGGACCGGCTGCGTGACGAACTCGCCGCACTCGGTGTCACCATCAAGGACAGCAAGGCGGGCGCGACATGGGAGTTCAAGCGATGACCGCCGTCTCCTTCCGGCCGTATCTTCCGGCCGACGCCGACCGCTGTGCAGCTATTTTTCGCGACGCCATCGAGGTTTCGGCCGCCGCCGACTACGACGACGACCAGCGCGCCGCCTGGGCCGCGGGCGCCGACGACGAAGCCGCCTTCGGCGCCAGGCTCGCCGCCGAACTTACCATCGTGGCGACGCTCGACGGCTTCGTCGTCGGCTTCGCGAGCCTCAAAGGGCAGGATCAGCTCGACATGCTCTATGTCGACCCTGCCGCCGGCCGACAGGGAGTCGGCTCGGCGCTGGTCGATGCGCTCGTCCGTCTCGCCGGCGCGCGCGGCGCCAAAAGGCTTACGACGGAAGCGAGCGACGTGGCGAAGCCGCTGTTCGAGCGCCAGAGATTCAGAGCCGATCGCCGAAGTCTCGTGCAACTCGACGATCAGTGGCTCGCCCGAACCACTATGACCAAGACGCTCCTCGATGACGCCGCGCCTCAGACCCGCCACTGACGAGACCCCCATGTCCGCCCAACTCACCCGCGAACGCCTCTATCTCTTCGACACGACCTTGCGCGACGGCGCGCTCACCACCGGGGTCGATTTCTCGCTCGACGACAAAGAGAACATTGCGAACATGCTCGACCGGCTCGGGATCGACTATGTCGAGGGCGGCTATCCGGGCGCGAACCCACTCGACACCGAATTCTTTTCGAAGAAGCGCACCAAGCGCGCGCGCTTCTGCGCTTTCGGCATGACCAAGCGCCCCGGCCGGTCGATCAGCAACGATCCGGGCGTCGCGAGCCTGCTCGCCTCGGATACCGACGCCATCGTCTATGTGGCCAAGTCCTCGGACTATCACGTCCATGTCGCGCTCGGCTGCACGCTCGAGGAGAACCTCGAATGCATCGCCGAGAGCGTGCGGGCGGCGGTCGAGTCGGGACGCGAGGCGATGGTCGACCTCGAGCATTTCTTCGACGGCTACAAGGCCAATCCCGAATATGCGCTCGCCTGCGCCAGGACCGCGGTCAATTCCGGCGCGCGCTGGGCGGTGCTGTGCGACACCAACGGCGGCACGCTGCCGCATGAGGTCGAGCGGATCGTCGCCGAGGTCGCCCGCGTCATCCCAGGCCCGCAGCTCGCCATCCACGCCCACAACGACACCGGCAACGCGGTCGCCAACTCGCTCGCCGCCATCCGCGCCGGCGCGCGACAGGTGCAGGGCACGCTGAACGGACTCGGCGAGCGCTGCGGCAACGCCAATCTCGTCACCCTCATCCCGACGCTGGCGCTGAAGAGCGAGTTCTCCGAACGGTTCGAGACGGGTGTGACGCCGGAAGCGCTCCAGGAGATCACCCTGGTGTCGCGCGCCTTCGACGAGCTGCTCAACCGCTCGCCGAACCGCCACGCTCCGTATGTCGGCGCCTCGGCCTTCGCCACCAAGGCGGGCATTCATGCGTCCGCGCTCGCAAAGGACCCGCGCACCTACGAGCATGTCGAGCCCGACAGCGTCGGCAACCAGCGCGCCATCCTCGTCTCCGACCAAGCCGGTCGGTCGAACCTCCTGTCCGAACTGAAGCGGCTCGGCATCGAGGCCGATCCGGCCGATCCGCGGCTCAACCGCCTGCTCGACATGGTGAAGACGCGCGAGGCCGAGGGCTACGCCTACGAGGCGGCCGACGCGTCGTTCGAGCTTTTGGCGCGCAGCGCGCTCGGCGGCGTGCCCGACTTCTTCGAGGTCGAGAGCTTCCATGTCGGCGTCGAGCGCAAGGTGGTCGCGCCGGGCGTGACCTATTCGGCCTCGCAGGCGGTGGTGAAGATCCGGATCGGCGACGACCGTTTCATCTCGGCCGCCGAAGGCAACGGGCCGGTCAACGCGCTCGACCTCGCGCTGCGCAAGGACCTCGGCGTCTACCAGAAGCATATCGAAAGTCTGGAATTGCGCGACTACCGGGTGCGGGTCTTCCAGGGCGGCACCGACGCGGTGACGCGGGTGCTGATCGAATTCGGCGACGGCGACGGCGGCGCCTGGTCGACGGTCGGCGTTTCGGGCAACGTCATCGACGCCTCGTTCCAGGCGCTCGTCGAGGGCATCGTCTACCGGCTGGTGAAGCTCGGCGTTCCGGCGCAGTAGGCGGCCTTATCAAGTCGACAAGAACAGACGGGGGGGGGGCGCGGACGAGGCGCGACTGCGAAAGCCGGCGCGTTCGGCGTCGTTCAGACGTCGTTCAGCACGCGTTCAGCACGCGTTCAGCATCGTTCAGCATGCGTTCGACATGCGTTCAGCGCCCCAAAATCGCCCCTTATCCAACCGTGTTTCGAGCGGTTTCAATGACTTGCGACGGAGTTCGGGAAAAAACGCGTCCGTCGTCCGGACGCGCCGCCGGAAGGGGTCCGGATCAGGGCCGAGCATCGTTGCGGGTTCCATGGGCATCGAGGAGAAGACTACTGTCGAATTTGCTTTTTGGCAATCGTTTGTCGTACGAATTCTGATCATAGGAAACCCGGGGGCCGCCCTCTCCCATCCTTTCGGCGAGCCGGGTCGCGTTTGTCCTCCTGTCTTGACAACGAGCGAGTGCGCGCTAAGTTTTTGAGAGGCGATGGAGTTCGCCTTTGAGCGCCCTTGTGGGCTGATGACTCCTCTCAACGCTTCGACAGCGAAGGGGAGTCTTTTCATGTCACTGCGCGAGAACCTGCTTTCGAATGGCGCCGCGGCTGAGGCTCGCGATGACCCAGCCTTTCCACCGGAGGAGCGTCGCGACGATCGCCCTGCCTCGACAGGCGATGCGGGGTCGACGTTTCGAAGCGTGCTGACCCTGGCGTCGGACGACGGACAAAAAACAGAAACGTCCGAAACGCCGGCCTGCTTTCGTGATCTCAATCTCGACCAGATCCTCGCTTCGATCGCGATCGGGAAACAGGAATACAATCTTGCGCCGTTCTTCTATCACCCGCTGAAGACGGTCGAAGCGGTCGAATACCGTCAGGACGTGATGCGGGACTTGCAGGATCCGCTTCGGTTGGAAGCCGTCAATGTGTGTGCGAACGGCCTCCGGGCGGTTCGGGAACATGTCGCTCAGGCGGCGAAGTTCCACTACAAGCTCCAAGGCTTGGCCTGGTCGCTCCACGCGATCGAACTTTACGGTCATACCGTCAAGCTGTTGCTTTCAGCGTTGCGCGCCTCGCCGCCTCGTTCAGCCGGCCTCGCCGGCTTCCTCGCTTATCTCGCGGCCTATGTCGCCTCCCCGCTTTTCCAACGAATGATTGAGAACGCGGCCGCTCTCAAAGCCGATCTGGCTTCGATCCGCTACAGCCTCTTGATCGGGTACAGCTTCGTCACCGTTTCGGCCTATCGGAGCGAAGCCGACTACGGCGCCGAAATTCAGTCGGACTTCGAGAAGTTCAGGCAGAGCGCCGCTTCCGAGCACCTGTTCAAGTTCAATGAGTTTCCGCAGATGAACCACATCGAGGCTGGGGTTCTCGAACGAGTCACGCGGCTTTTTCCAGAGACATTTGCGGCGCTCGAAAATTTCGTTGCGCGAAACGTCAATTTCTTCGACGCGGCGATATCCAGGTTCGATCGAGAAATTCAATTCTATGTCGCTTATCTGGACTACATGCGATTCATGGCTGCCGCCGGCCTGCCATTCTGTTTCCCGAAGCTGTCGGCAGAAAACAAAGAAGAAAGCGTCTGCCAATGCTGCGATCTCGCGCTGATCCGAAAGCTGATTGACGCGAAGCAGACAATCGTCGCCAACGACTATTTCCTCGATGGCGGCGAGCGGATCCTGATTGTCTCTGGACCGAACCAGGGCGGAAAGACGACGTTCGCCCGCGCTTTTGGCCAACTGCACTATCTGGCGGCGCTCGGCTTTCCAGTTCCCGCGGCGAGCGCCACGCTCTTTCTCTTCGATCGGTTGTTCACACATTTCGAGAGGGAGGAGGACATCCACAACTTGCGAGGCAAACTGCACGACGACCTCGCCCGCTTGCGTGACACGTTGTCGCAAGCCACGACCAACAGCATCATCATTCTCAACGAGGTCTTCAATTCGACAAGCTTGAAGGACGCTATTTTCCTCAGCGCGAAGGTCCTGACAGCCATCATCCGACTCGACGCAATTTGCGTCTGCGTCACCTTCATTGACGAATTGCTTGGGCTAAGCCGCACGACGGTGAGCATGGCGAGCAACGTCAAGCCCGACGACGTCGCGCAGCGCACCTTCAAGATTACCCGGCGTCCGCCGGACGGCCTCGCTTACGCGATCTCCGTTGCGGAGAAATATCGCCTTACGTACCGGCAGCTCAACGAGAGGCTCAGCCGATGAAGGCCTTTCTCTTGCATCGGGATCGCGACTTCGATCTCAAACGAGGTGCGCCGCCCAACGAAGACGACCTCATGCGGGATCTCGAGCTCGACACGCTGTTGCGGGCGATGGCGGTCAAAGACGAGCTTGTTCTCAATGTCACGAAAGCGGCCCTGATGGCCGCGACCTCGAACGATGTCGCGACGATTGAATACCGCCAGGCCGTCCTCAGGGATTGCTTGAGCAATCCGGAAACTGTCGGGCAGCTCTATGCGCTGACGGAAGAGGCATTCCAGCATATTAAGAAGATCTGGACCAGATTCCGGGAGTACCCGTCAAGCTCTCTAGAGGATTCCATTGAACGCATGCGGATTTTCACAAATGTCCTAAAGAAAATTCGTAATCTGGCTGATCGGCATTCGGCCGCTTTCCGATCGGATGGCTTTACCAATCTCTTTACGATGCTTGCACACGAACTCGACGATGAGTATTTCGCGCTGATCGATATGCAGCTCAATCGCCTAAATTTCAAGAGCGGCGTTCTGGTCAGCGCGGGATTAGGGAAAGGCCTGAGGGGAGAGAGTTACATCCTGCGCCGGCCCCTCAAGGTCGAAGGAAACTGGCTCATACGGGCGTTCAGAGCCGTTCTCAAGTGGGCCGCCGCCCAAGGCGTCTTTCGGCGTCGTCGTCCAGACGCGTACACACTCACTCTCGCTCCCCGCGATGAGGCGGGCGCGCGGGCGATATCCGAACTCAGGGACCGAGGTGTCGCCCTCGCCGCGGACGCCCTGGCCAAGAGCGTCGAACATATCGAAAGCTTCCTTCGGATGCTGCAAGCCGAATTGGCGTTCTACATCGGCTGCCTCAACCTGCACCGGCGGCTGCTCGATCTCAGCGCTCCGTTCACCTTCCCAACTGCGAGCGACGCCAACACGCGCCGGTTCGCAAGCAACGATCTCTACGACATCTGTCTCGCGCTCGAGCTGAACAAGCGGCCGGTCGGCAACGAGGTGGAGGCGGGCGGGAAAAGCCTGCTTATCGTTACGGGCGCGAACCAGGGCGGCAAGACGACCTTTCTTCGGAGCGTCGGGCTGGCGCAGCTCATGACGCAGTGCGGCATGTTTGCGCCAGCCGCAAGCCTTCGGCTCAATGTCGTGAACGGGCTCTTCACCCATTTCAAGCGGGAAGAGGACGTGACGATGAAAAGCGGCAAGTTCGACGAAGAGCTCAGCCGCATGAACGCCATCGTCGACGCCCTCACTCCGAACGCGCTTATTCTCTTCAACGAGTCGTTCGCCGCGACCAACGAGCGGGAGGGGTCGGAAATTGCGCGGCAGATCGTGTCGGCCTTGCTCGAACAGTCCCACAAAATCGTGTTTGTCAGCCACCAATATGCTTTCACGCACGGCTTCTACGAGCGACAGCTCGCCACGACGCTTTTCCTGCGCGCCGACAGGCAGTCGGATGGGCGTCGAACCTTCAAACTCGTCGAGGGCGAGCCTCTCAGCACAAGTTTTGGAGAGGACGTCTATCGCGAGGTTTTTTCGGGTCACGATGAAGCCCGCGCGGACGCATGATCGATTCGAGAAGGCCTGTCCCGAAGGCGCAAATTCATGGAGCACTTTGTCGCAGGGAGTTCGTGAGGCCGCAGTCGCATACTGATCAATCATAAGCGCCAATCTTTTTGGAGGAAACACCATGCCGAAAATCTCGCTCGTCCAAGCGCTTGAAATTCTGGATTCCCGCGGCAATCCGACCGTGCGCGTCCGCATAGGCCTCGATGACGGGACGGTCGCGACCTCGTCGGTTCCTTCCGGCGCGTCGACGGGAGAAAACGAGGCGGTCGAACTGCGCGACGGCGATAAGGGGCGCTATGGCGGCAAGGGCGTGCGCAAGGCCGTCACGAACGTCGTCGAAAAAATCGCGCCGGCGGTGATCGGCCTCGACCCCGAACGACAAGCGGAAATCGATGCGCTCATGATTGCGCTCGACGGCACGCCAAACAAGAGCGCGCTCGGCGCCAATGCGATCCTCGGCGTGTCGATGGCGGTCGCGCGCGCGGCGGCGCAATCGGCCAAGTTGCCGCTCTACGCTTATCTCGGCGGCGTCGGGGCGACGCGCGTGCCCATGCCGATGATGAATATCTTGAACGGCGGCAAGCACGCGGCAAACTCTGTCGACTTCCAGGAATTCATGGTGATGCCGGTCGGCGCGCCGACGTTCGGCGAAGCGCTGCGACACGGCGCCGAAACGTTCCACGCGCTGGCCAAGCTCCTCAAGGGCAAGGGCTACGCGACATCGGTCGGTGACGAAGGCGGCTTCGCCCCCAATCTCAGCAGCAACGAGGAAGCGTGCGAAATCATCGTCAAGGCCATCGAAGCGGCTGGCTACGAGCCCGGCAAAGACATCGCCATTGCGCTCGATCCGGCGGCCAGTTCTTTCTACGCAGACGGAGGATACGACCTTGCCAAGTCGAAGGGCGGCCGAAAGACGAGCGACGAACTGATCGCGCTTTACGGCAAGTGGATCGATATGTTTCCGATCGTGTCGATCGAGGACGGCCTGGACGAAAATGACTGGGCGGGGTTTGCGCGGCAGACGGCGGCGCAGGGCGGGCGTATCCAAATTGTCGGGGACGATAATTTCGTCACCAACCCGAAATTCATCGCCCGCGGCATCAAGGAGAAAACCGCAAACGCCGCGCTGATCAAGCTCAACCAGATCGGGACAGTTACCGAGACCATTCAGGCGATCGGGCTCTGCCGCAAAGCTGGATGGGGCTATGTCGTCTCACACCGCTCCGGGGAAACCGAGGACTCGTTCCTCGCCGACTTTACCGTCGCGATGGGCGGAGGCCAGATCAAGACAGGCTCGGCGAGCCGCAGCGAGCGGATCGCCAAATACAACAGACTGCTGGAAATCGAGGCCGATCTCGGAAAGGCGGCGCAATTCGAATCGCCGTTCAAATAGTCCTCGCGGACAAGGCGGTCTTTCCGCTTGTCTTGACGAACGGCCCAGCCTACGCCGTCGGAGAAAGGGCGCTCCTGCCGCTCTCCACTCGCGTTAAGGCGAGCAGCAAAGCCGTCCGCGAACGCGCGCCCTTGTGCAGCCCATCCGGACAGGGACCGGTGACGCGTTCGCGGCGGATCTTCCGCCTGCGATTGGCCGCCATGCGCACGGTCGTTCGATCGCTTCCCTGGGCTCGACAATCGGAGCGATAGCCCCTCTGCCCCACGCCAACGCTAGCCGGATGCGCCCCGCTCTCGAGGCGCGTCGGCGAATCCCCCGTGTCGAATCCCGGCTGCGGCGATTTGGCGGCGAAGATCGGACGAGGTCAGTGCGGCGAGTTCCTGCTCATATTGATAACCGGGCGCGGCGCCGGCAAAGCTCGACGCCGTCGCGGGGTGAGCGTAAATTTCGGTCACGCCGGACGGCAAATGCGCGATCAGTCCCTGAAGCCGCAATGGGGTCATGGCGCCGCTCCAGGCGAGGCCGAAAACCTGATCGGGCGAGGCGATGCCGGCCCGCTTCAGGCGCGCGCCCTGAATGCGCGCCCAACGATTGAAGGCGGCCGCCGCCGGGCCGGGGCGAGCGCGCTCGACCTGCGCCAGGATCGCCGAGGGCTCAAGGGGCACGCGAACGTCCCTCACCCCGAATTCCTTCGCCAGGGCGAGAATTGTCGAGAGAATCGAGGGATGCAGGTGAAAATGCTTGTGGGCGTTCACGTGGTCGAGCGTCAGGCCGGTCGCGCGGAAGGCCTCGAACTGGGCCCCGATCTCCGCCTGCATTTGCCTCTGCACATGGGGCAGAAAAAACATCGCGGCGCCGGCAAGCGCCATATTCCCCCTGAAACGTCCGCATCCATCGACCAGGTCCGGCACAGCCGAGGCCGGCAGAACAGGCTTTGCCTCGACCAGCGCCAGATGCAGGCCGACCGCGAGCCGCGGCAGCCGGCGCGCCAGTTCGACGGCCGAAGCCGCCGCCGGCGCTCCGACCATCAGGCTCGCCGCGGTGAGGACGCCCTCGACATGGGCGCGCTCGACGGCGCGGTTGACCTCGTCGGCGAGGCCGAAATCGTCGGCCGTGACGATCAGATATTTCAGTGCGCGATCTCTCGGCGCTCGCGCAGGAAGCGGAAAAACTCCACCCCCTCGCGCAGGCGCCGCTTCATCATGTCCGGGCTCAACGCCATTTCTCCGACGATCGAGGCGATCTTGCTCGGGCGGAAATAGAAGCTGCGGTAAAAGGTTTCGACCGAGTCGAAGATCTCGGTGTGGCTCAATCCCGGATAGCTCAAGGGGGCGAGCTGGACGCCGCTGTCGTTCACCAGGTCCGCATTGGCGTCGTCGAGCCAGCCTTTTTCCAAGGCCTGCTTATAGAGGAACGTCCCGGGATAGGGGGCCGCCAACGACACCTGGAGCGTGTGCGGGTTGACCTCCTTGGCGAACGCGATCGTCTCCTTGATCGTCTCCTGCGTCTCGCCGGGCAGACCCATGATGAACGTGCCATGGATGGCGACGCCGAGCTCCCGGCAATCCTTGGAGAACTTTTTGGCGACCTCGATCCGCATGCCCTTCTTGATATTGTAGAGAATCTGCTGGTTTCCGGTCTCGTAGCCGACCAGCAGCAGGCGCAAGCCGTTCTCCCGCATCACCTTCAGCGAGGCGCGCGGCACATTGGCCTTGGCGTTGCAGGACCATGTGACGCCCAGCTTGCCGAGTTCCCGCGCGATCGCCTCCGCCCGGGGCAGGTCGTCGGTGAAAGTGTCGTCGTCGAAGAAGAATTCCTTGACCTCGGGAAACGCCGTCTTCGCCCAGGCGATTTCCTCGATGACATGGCCGACCGAGCGGGTGCGGTAGCGATGGCCGCCGACGCTTTGCGGCCAAAGACAGAACGTGCACCGCGATTTGCAGCCGCGGCCGGTGTAAATCGAGATGTAGGGGTGGCGCAGGTAGCCGATGAAATACCGGGAGATTTGCAGATCACGCTTGTAGACCGGCGTGACGAAGGGCAATTCGTCCATGTTTCCGAGGTTCGGCCGGTCCGGGGTGTGTTGGATCTTTCCATCCGTGTCCCGGAAGGAGAGGCCGAGAATCGACTTCCAGTCCCGGCCGTCGGCGATCTCCTTGATGGTGAAATCAAATTCGTTGCGGGCGGCGAAATCGACGATCGGCGCGGACTTCAGGCACCCTTCGGCGTCAACCGCCGCCTTGGCGCCGATCAAGCCCGCCTTGAGCCCAGGGTTGGCGGCCTTCAGCGCCGCGATCGTTTTGACGTCCGAGGCGAAGGACGGCGTTGAGGTGTGCAGCACGGCAAGATCGAAATTCCTGGCTTCGGCGGTCACCTCAGCCAGAGAGATCCCGTGCGGCGGCGCGTCGATCAGTTTGCTGCCGGGCACGAGTGCGGCAGGCTGGGCGAGCCAGGTCGGATACCAGAACGACCTGATCTCGCGCCTCGACTGGTAGCGGGAGCCTGCGCCGCCGTCGAATCCGTCGAAGGAAGGCGCCTGAAGGAACAGCGCACGCATTATTTCATGATCTCATTGTCTTTTTGCTAGTCCTCGCGGCCGACCGCCGCCATTGTGCCGTCTCGCCTGACGAGGAAATCCGTTCCGCGCCATCTGGCGCGCGGACTCCAAAAACATGCGAAAAAAACGGCGAAAGAGAGGAGGTCGCGAATAACAGTGAGAGAGTAGCTCGCATTTGGCAACCCAAATTCGCGAGAGAGCCGGAATTTCAAAAACAGCCGGCACGCCAGCGCGGTTAAAACGGCCGCTAACCCCCATGCGTCGAACCCACGAAGCGCGGCCCCGATCAGCGACCAGGGCAATACGTGGGTGACGCCGCTGCCGACATATCCGATCGGATCGAGGGTGAAGATCGTCCGCGCCCAGCGCAGCTCGTGCCGCATCATTTCGCGCAGCGAGGTCTCTTCGAACGTGTGGGCCACGAGCATGGCGGGAACGACGACCTGCAAACCCGCCTGCCTCACCCGACGCCCGATGGCGTAGTCGTCCGCCAGCTGGTTGGCGACAGCCTCAAAGCCGCCGATCCTCGACAATGTTTCCCGGGAAAGCGCAATGGTTGCGCCGACGCAGGGCCGCGCCAGGCCGAGCGCAAGCCCGAGGATCACGCCGGGCAGGAAATGATCCTGCACCGCCATGGCGCAAAGGCGCGACCAAAAGCCGCTTTTCGGCGCGCCGAGATAAAGGCAGGTGACCGCGCCGACGCCCGGCTGCGCCAGCGCGGCCGCCAATGTGCGCAAATAGTTCGGATGAACCGCAATGTCGCTGTCGGCCATGACGATGAGCGGATGGCGGGCGACCCGCGCCATGTTGATCAGGTTGGACACCTTGCGGTTGCCGCCATGCATGGCGCCGTCGACGACCAGCCGAAGGTCGAGCCCAGGATACCGCTGGATCAGCGATTTCACCACCGGGATTGCGCCGTCGTCGGGATCCTGGACGCCGAAAACGATCTGGACATGACCCTGATAATCTTGGTTCAGATAGGTTTCGATCGTCTCGGAGAGTTGCGCCTCGATCCCGAACAGCGGCTTCAGGATCGAGACGTCCGGCCAGGATGCTGGAGTCGCTGCGGGCGGCCGCCGAACGAACCACCGCGCGGCCCACGCAGCGGCGATCGCCGACAGGCAGCCAAGGCCAACTGCGCTCATGCAAAACAGGGACAACCAAGTCGCGAGCGCTTTGATCCCATCTAAGGCGATGCTCGACATTCCCGTCCTACTGTCGAAAGGCTTCGGCATTGACGATCTTTCGCCCTTCGCCGCAAGAAGCCTCGAATGGAGCGCGGAGTTGAAGACCGCGTTGGCTTTCATACATGGGCGGTTTCACGCAGACCCCACGGCCATCGTCGCGATTGCGAGCGCCGCCCGCCAGCGGATCATGCGGACAGATCGACACTTTAAGACGTTGCGACGACACTTTGAAGGTCTTTCGCAAACCCGGGACGGCGCTCGCGGGTCATCCAGCCTTCGCTGCACTCGCGGCTCGCGCACGTGCAGTATCGCTCCTCAGCCGCCGATCCGGTTGGAACGGCGGCTAAGGATCTACGGCGCTTTCGGGCTTGATCCGTCGCGGGAGGCCCGGGCGGCGATGACGGCGAAAACCGCTCGGGCCCCGAACGGCGGGTATGGCGCCGACCGTTATCGGTCGGAAAAGTTTGGGATCGATCCGGACCGCGGGCGTGAGCGCGCCTCAGTCTATGCCGAGCGTTTCGGGGTCGCGACTTCAATGGGGCGTCTGTCGCCGCCCGTCCGGGGTCCTCCGGGGCGAGGGGTTCGGCGAAAGCGGCCGAAGGCGGCTTCTCCTTGGTTCAGCGCTCGGACAGTCATATTGGCTTCGGCAAATTCGCAAACCCCGGCACGCGTCCCCTCCAAGCCGAAACATTTGGATTTCCTCAGGTCTCCGCGGGCGTGCATCGGGGCTCCGCGAATTCGCGGCTTTTGCCCGGTTGGATTTGTTTGGAATTCCTTGGATTCTCTCGTCCGAAACGAGCCTTTTCAATGGGTTACAAGCGACCCGGGCCGAATTTTATTTTAAGTGGCCCCCTCCTCCTCCTCATGCGCCGCAAGCGCCAGAACGTTGGCCGCGCCAACACCCTCGCAGGGCGGAAAGGGATCATGGCATTCGACATCGCGAGGGTCCGATCGGGCATTGGGATCAGACTACGGCGGCCCTCCCTTTTTTGCAACGAATTGTCGTCGCGATATAATTTTACGAAAATCGTCGTAGGTATGGTCCATCTTAAACTCTCTCCCATTGGGTCGGGTGGCGCCCGTTTTTCGGCGAGCCTACGAAGCGATGCGAACGTGCGCGGCTCAACCGAAACGCAAGTCGGTCTGGATCTCGCGCTTGGCCTTTGCGGCGGATCGCCTTAGATTGCTCAGGTTCGAAAATCCGCTGACCCGTCTGGAATTGAAGGCATGGAAGGCGTGGGCGCTATGTCAACTCATGATGTCATTTTGGCTGTCCGGAATGGCCAAAACTATCTCGCCGCGATGCTCGATTCCTTGTTGAGCCAAACCAGCAGCGACTTCAACGTAATTGCGCGCGATAATGGCTCGAACGACGACACGCTCGGAATTCTCGAGAGTTACAAGCCGAAGTTCGATGGCCGCCTCAGGGTTATCGAGGGCGAGCCGACCGGCTCCGCGACAAGTAATTTTGCACTGCTTATGCAGGAGACTAAAGCTGACTATGTGCTCTGGGCCGATCACGATGACATCTGGAAGCCGGACAAGGTAGAAATAACCCTGCGATCTCTGAAAGAGGCCGAAGCGAAATACGGCAAATCGACGCCAATCTACTTTTTTACAGACGTCGTAGTCGTCAATAGAGATCTTGAGGTAATTAGCCAAAGTTACTGGAAATGGAAGCGTCTTAACCCGATTATGGCTGCTGAGCTAAGCCAAAGCCTTATATGCTGCCCAATACTTGGAATGTCGTCCGGAATAAACAGGGCGCTTCTTGAGCTGTCCAATCCGGTTCCAAAGGGGGTCCTTGGCCACGATTGGTTGGCGCAAATCCTGGCGGCAGCGATGGGAAAAGTCATCTACGATCCCGCAGCCACTGCGCTCTATCGTGTCCATGGCGGAAACTCTTCTGTTCCAAAACGGGTCGGCATTATTCCTTATATGAAACTTGGATTCGGTGCACACTTTCTGCGTCGTGGGCTTAGGAAGCGAATTGACCAAGCGGAAACGCTACTCGAGGTTTACGGCACAAGGATGCCGCCGGATAAATTGAAAATCGTGCAGGGCTTCGTGGCTTTGCAGTCTGAGGGTCTTTTGCGGCGTCGCATAACGCTACTCAACGGGAACTATCTCTATCCTGATCTGGTACGAAATCTCGCCACACTCGCCCTCATGTGACGGTCGACTCAACTGAAAACATGTGATTCTCATGATCGCCCACCAGTTGATGCAAACACTCAGAGATATCCAAGCCTTCGGCCTGTATAATTCCTTGAAAGCGATGCGGAGAAAGTTCGTTAGCGGTACGACGGATCTCAGAATAGGTCTATTTGGCAGGATCACAATTCGCTCGCACGATAGCGACTATACAATTGTTCGGCAGGTTTTTAGAGACCGCGAGTACGTGGCTTTTCCGATCTCGGTTCAGACGCGCCTCCGGAACGCTTATGAGTCAATGCTCAAATCTGGCAAGCTCCCTGTCATAGTGGATGCTGGAGCGAATATCGGCTTGGCGTCGATCTGGTTCTGTAATGTTTTTCCAGAGGCGAAAATCATCGCGATCGAACCTGATAAGGACAACGCGGTCATCCTGCGGCGGAACACGTCGCCTCATGGTCAGATCGAAGTCAGGGAGGCGGCCATAGGCGCCGAGGCGGGATATGTCACCGTGTTGAACACGGGGTCCTCAGCGACCGTCACGACCGAGCGTGCGGCCCAAGGGTGCCCCGTGATCACGGTCGACGAAGCCGTGACCTCCGTCCCCAACGGCGTCCCGTTCATCGTCAAGGTCGACATCGAGGGGTTCGAACAGGATCTCTTCGGCTCCAACCTGGATTGGGTCGACCGGTCCACCGCAATCTTCATTGAGCCGCACGATTGGAAGTTCGCTGACCGGACGACCAGCGAGTTGTTTCAGCGCGCCATGGGAGCGAGGCGGTTCGCGCTCTACGTCAGCGGCGAGAACCTGCTCTACGTGAACAGGGACATGCATGCCCCCCTCCGTGGCGTCGAACAGATGCGGGACGCCTTCAAGACGTCAGATTGACGAAAAATTCGAGGGGATCTGCGACCAAGTTCGGCATTTGACTCCTTCGGCTCCGGGGCGGAGTTTCGCCAGATTGCTCGAACGATAGGTCGTCTGAATCCCGACCGCGCAAGTCCTGGGCGTAAAACGGCATCCTATCTGTTGTTTATTCTGATCATTCCGGTCAATATAAGGCCCCATGGTCGAGATGGCTAAGACGACTTGCGCAGTCGCGAAGGCGAACCGGTTCCGCCTGACGATATGGTAGGCCGGCGGCCCGGTGGGAAAGGCGACTTTCCTTTCACGGCAACAACTTGTAAAAAATCGAGTTTTTGTGTGTGAATCCGCTGCGCGCAGATCAGGGCGAAGTCGAGGATCTTTATGTCTGAGCTGCTCCCTTCCTTGGCGCGATATTCGCCGTCGCCCGCCGACCATCGCCGCAGCACCTGCGGGTGCTCGTTCGCCGCAACGCGATCGTGATCCGATGTTGAATTGGCTTGGGCGCCGAGGGACGGCGAAGATGATGGGTCTCGCCGCTGCGCTTACGACCAAAATCGCGTTCGAATTCATGGTCGTCGACAAACTCAAACGAACTTACCCGCTGATGATTCTCAGCTCGATAGAATTCGGCCTGCCTTTCGTGCGCATGGTCACGCTGACGCATATTTTGCCCTTGAGAGAGGTCGGTTTCGTATCGGTTTTGACGGCCTTCGTCGCATTTCTCGAGGTATCGACGGACCTCGGGATCTATCGGTTTGTCTATGCCGCGCCGAAAGCGCAGTTCGAGGAAGCGCTGGCGAGCGCCCATGCGTTGTCCGCCCTTCGCGGCGTCGCGCTCTGTCTGTTCGCGTTTTGCGCGGCGCCGATCGTGGCCGCGTCAGTGTCGCTCGGAGACTACTGGACCAGCTTCGCCGCGCTCGCTCCAGCGATCCTTTTGCGCTCGTTTGAGCATATGGCCCCGAGAGTCGCCGAGCGCGATTTTCAGTACTGGCCTATGGTCAAAACGATCGGGGTTGCCTTCGGCTTGTCCCTTGTGACTTTAATTGTCGCCGCGCTAATCACGCACAATCATTTAGCGATCATAGCGTCCGTCTTCGCGCAAAATATCGGCCTTTTCTTTGCGAGCCGCTGGTTCGCCAAGGTTCCGTATCGGCTTGATTTCCGTAGCCCCCTGTTCAAGATGGCGTTCAAATTCGGCTATCCGCTCATGGTGAACGGCCTCGGCTTGTCGATTGCACAGCAAGCCGATCGGTTCATTGTTGCAGGATTTTTCAACCTTCAGACCGTTGCGGTCTATTCGGTTGTCGTGCTGGCGACGACGATGCCACAGAACCTCATCAACCGCGTCCTGGGCTCGACGGTTCTGGCGCGACTGTACCATGCCAGTTCGGTCCGGCCATGGCTCAACCAGGAGGTTCGCGCCGCTTCAACCGTTTTTTCCGTTGTGGGCGCCCTGTACGCCGGCGCGATCATCCTTGCGATGGATCCCATTATTACGGTGGTCTTCGGGGCGAAATTCCGTGTCGATCATTTGTCGATGGCGCTTCTCGGGACCGCGGCTTTCGTGCGGTTCGTTCGCCTGGAACCGTTCACCTCCGCCACGCTCAACGCAAGCCGGACCAAGCGGCTGGCGGTCTCGAACGTTCTTGTTTCTACCTCTCTCGCGTACATGGCGCTGTTCTCCTTTTTCGATCATTCGATCAACGCCGTGCTGGCGGCGCGGCTTGCGGGGGAGATCACAGGACTGGCGGCCGCGTTTTACCTCGCGCGCCGCATGCCGGAGGGCGGGAGGTCCGTCTTGACGCTGTCGACAGCCATCGGATTTCTGTTCGTCGTCTTCGCGGCGCTCGAATCGATCGAACTGGAGCGCATCGGCCAGTCGCTCCCGCTCCTGGTTGCGGCCTGCGTCGCCTTCGCGATCCCTGCAGGACTTTGGGGCGTGTTGGACCTGCGCCGGCAAATCAAACGGCTGCGTGCCGTTTTCGCGCTGCGCGCGAGCGGGCAGGCGGACCCGCTTCCGTCGTGACGAGAGGGAGCGCGATCCGGCCGCCGACCGGAGAACACGGAGCCTGAGCGTCCGCCGTCACCGGCCGACGCCCCCTCGACCTCGGCGCGTTCGGCGGATTCGCCCGCGCAGCCTTTGGTGTAAGATGTCCCGCGAAAAACGCGCGCAACGCGCCCGCGACGTCGCCAGGAACACGATCCATGAGCCCACGTCTCTCGCTGCATGTGCCGGAGCCGAGCGTCCGGCCGGGCGGCAAGCCCGATTTCAGCCATGTCAGCGTGCCGGAGGCAGGTGAGGCGCCGCGGCCGCCGATCGACGTCGCGCCCGGCGACATCCGCGACTTCGCCTACTCGATGATCCGCGTGCTCGACGACACCGGCGACGCGGTCGGCGACTGGGCGGGCGAACTCAGCGCCGAGCAGTTGCGCAAGGGTCTGCGCGACATGATGCTGACCCGCGCCTTCGACGCCCGCATGCTGCTCTCGCAGCGCCAGGGCAAGACCTCGTTCTACATCACGTCTCTCGGCGAGGAGGCGGTTGCTTGCGCGCATCGCAAGGCGCTTGCCTCCGGCGACATGTGCTTTCCCACCTATCGCCAGCAAGGGCTGCTCATTGCGGCTGGCTGGCGGCTGGTCGACATGATGTGCTCGATCTTCTCCAACGAGAAGGATCGCCTGAGAGGGCGCCAGCTTCCCGGCCTCTATTCGGTGAAGGAGGCCGGATTCTTCACCGTGTCCGGCAATCTCGGCACCCAATATCCCCAGGCCGTGGGTTGGGCGATGGCCTCCGCCATCGCGGGCGACGACAAGATCGCCTCGGGCTGGATCGGCGACGGCTCGACCGCCGAGACCGATTTCCATTCGGCGCTGGTGTTCGCCTCGGTCTACCGGCCGCCGGTCATTTTGAACATCGTCAACAATCAATGGGCGATCTCGTCGTACCAGGGAATCGCCGGCGGCGAGAGCGCGAAATTCGCCGCCCGCGCGCATGGGTTTGGCATCGCCTCGCTGAGGGTCGACGGCAACGACTATTGCGCCGTCTACGCCGCCTCCAAATGGGCGGCCGACCGAGCGCGCGCCAATTTTGGCCCGACGCTGATCGAGTGGGTCACCTACCGCGCCGGCGCCCATTCGACCTCCGACGATCCGGCAAAATACCGTCCCAAGGACGAATGGGGCGCATGGCCGCTCGGCGATCCGGTCGTCCGCCTCAAAGCCCACTTGATCCGCACGGGCGCGTGGAGCCAAGAGCGCCACACGCAGATGCAGGCCGAAGTCGACGCCGAGGTGCTGGAGGCGGCGAAGCAGGCGGAAAGCCACGGCACGCTGCACGACGGGCCGAAGCCGAGCGTCGCCACCATGTTCGAGGACGTCTACAAGGAGATGCCGCGGCGCCTGCGCGAACAGCGCCAACAGCTGGGGGTCTGACATGCCGCGCCTTTCCATGGTCGAAGCGATCCGCGACGCGATGGATTGCAAGATGGCCGAGGACGAGCGTGTCGTCGTGTTCGGCGAAGACGTCGGCTATTTCGGCGGGGTGTTCCGCTGCACCGAGGGGTTGCAGCGCAAATACGGCAAGTCGCGCTGCTTCGACGCGCCGATCAACGAATCCGGCATCGTCGGCGTGGCGATCGGCATGGGCGCCTACGGCCTGCGTCCCGTGGTGGAGATCCAGTTCGCCGACTACGTCTATCCCGGCTACGACCAGATCGTGTCGGAGGCCGCTCGGCTGCGCTACCGCTCAGGCGGGGAGTTCTTCGCCCCGATGGTCATCCGCATGCCCTGCGGCGGCGGGATCTACGGCGGGCAGACGCACAGCCAGAGTCCGGAAGCGCTGTTCACCCATGTGAGCGGGCTGAAGACGGTCATGCCGTCCAATCCGTACGACGCCAAGGGTCTCCTGATCGCGGCGATCGAGGACGACGATCCGGTCATCTTCTTCGAGCCGAAGCGCCTCTATAACGGACCGTTCTCCGGCCATCCGGACCAGCCGGCGGTACCCTGGTCGAAGCATCCGCTCGCCGAAGTTCCGGAGGGGCGCTATATCGTCCCGCTCGGCAAAGCCGCCCTGCGGCGCGAGGGTAAGAGCGTCACCGTACTTTGCTACGGGACGATGGTTCACGTCGCCTTGTCCGCGGCCGACGAGACCGGGGTGGACGCCGAGATCATCGACCTCCGGACGCTCTTGCCGCTCGACGTTGATGCGGTCGTCGCCTCGGTCGAGAAGACCGGCCGCTGCGTCATCGTGCACGAAGCGACGCTGACCTCAGGCTTCGGGGCCGAACTCGCCGCGCAGGTCATGGAACGCTGCTTCTATGCCCTCGAGGCGCCCATACAGCGCGTCGCCGGCTGGGATACGCCCTATCCGCACTCCGGGGAATGGGACTATTTCCCCGGGCCCGCACGTGTCGGCCGGGCGCTTGTCGCAGCGATGGGGGCCTGAATGGGCCTGCGTTCCATCCGGATGCCCGATGTCGGCGAAGGCGTGGCCGAGGCCGAAATCGTCGAGTGGCATGTGAAGGTCGGCGACCCGGTGCGGGAGGACGAGGTCGTCGCCGCGGTGATGACCGACAAGGCGACGGTCGAGATCCCAACGCCGGTCGCCGGCTCGGTCGTCGCGCTCGGCGGGGCGGTCGGCGACGTGCTCGCCGTTGGCGCCGAGTTGATTCGCATCGATGCGCCGGGCCTGCCGGATTCCCCGCCCTCGCCACCCCCGAAGGGGATCGCCAAGACCGCTGCGGCCGTCGGCGCGCCGGACGCGCCCCGTCAGGACGCGCCCGCAGCGTCGACCTCCCGGCCGGCCGCCGCCGAGCCGCCGGCGGTCGAGAAGGAGAGGCCGGCGCCGCCGCAACGGCCCGTCCCGTCCCCGCCGCCGCGCGGCGCGCCGCGCCCGACCGGCGAGAAGCCGCTCGCCTCGCCGGCCGTGCGCCTCCGGGCGCGCGAGGCCGGCGTCGACCTGCGCTTCGTGCACGGCACAGGCCCGGCGGGGCGCATCACCCATGACGATCTCGACGCCTTCATCGCCCACCCGCCCGACGCGCCGGCGAGAAGTCCGGGGCGACAGCCGAATCTGGCCGTCGAGACCGTCAAGATCGTCGGCATGCGCCGGCGCGTCGCGCAGAACATGGCGGAGTCCTCGCGCCGGGTGGCGCATTTCTCCTATGTCGAGGAGGTCGACGCCACCGCGCTCGAGGAGTTGCGCGCCGCGCTCAACGCGCGCTCGACCGAGGACCGGCCACGGCTGACGGTCCTGCCGTTCCTGATGCTCGCAATCGTCAAATCGGTCGTCGACTTTCCGGAGATCAACGCGCACTTCGACGACGACAACGACCTCTTCACCACTTACGGCGCGGTGCATCTCGGCATCGCGACCCAGACGCCGGTCGGGCTGATGGTTCCGGTGGTCCGCCACGCCGAGACACTCGGCCTTTTCGAGGCGGCCAGCGAGATGCGCCGGGTGAGCGAAGCGGCGCGTGGCGGAACGGCGCAGCGGGAGGAACTGTCCGGCTCGACCATCACGCTGACCTCGCTCGGCGCGCTCGGCGGAATCGCATCGACGCCGATCGTCAACCGCCCCGAAGTGGCGATCGTCGGGGTCAACCGGATCGTGGTGAAGCCGGTCTGGCGCGACGGCGGCTTTGTTCCGCGCAAGACGATGAACCTGTCGTCGTCCTTCGATCACCGGGTGATCGACGGCTACGGCGCGGCGAGTTTCATCCAGCGCGTTCGTGCGCTGATCGAAGCGCCCGCCTCGCTGTTCATCGAGGACTGAGGACTGTCATACCCGCGCAAAGCGGGTATCCAAGACGTGGCGCCGCCCGAGGAGCCTTTGCGGAAGCGGCGCCTGGACCCCCGCTTTCCTCGGAGGCGACAACGAACGGACGTGAATGACGAGGCGTACATGAGCGAGCTCAGTTGCAAGGTTCTGATCATCGGCGGCGGTCCCGGCGGCTATGTCGCGGCGATCCGCGCCGGCGAGCTCGGGCTCGACACGGTGCTCGTCGAGGAGGGCCGGTTCGGCGGGACCTGCCTGCACGTCGGCTGCATCCCGTCCAAGGCGCTGATCCACGCCGCGGAGACGATCCATGCGCTCGTCCAGCCGAACGCGCTGAACGCCATCGGAGTGACGCTCGCCCCGCCGAGCCTCGACTACGCCAAGACTGTGGCCTGGAAGAACGCCATCGTGTCACGTCTCTCGACAGGGGTCGGGGCGCTGCTGACCAAAGCCGGGGTGCGCACTATCCGGGGCCGCGCGACGATCGTCGACGGCAAGAGCGCGATCGCCCGTTCCGACACCGGCGACCAGCGGATCGCCTGCGAGCATCTCGTCATCGCCTCCGGCTCCGAGCCGATGGCGCTGGCCGCGCTCCCCTTCGGCGGCGACGTCGTGTCCTCGACCGGGGCGCTGGCGCTGACCCGGGTGCCGGAGCGACTCGCCGTCGTCGGCGCAGGCTATATCGGCATGGAGCTCGGCATGGCCTTCGCCAAGCTCGGAGCGAAAGTGACGGCGGTCGAGGCGCTGCCAAAGATCCTGCCGCTCTACGATGAGGAATTGACGCTGCCGGTCGCCCGCCGGGCCTCCGATCTCGGCATCGACCTCATGCTCGGCGCGCGGGCGAGCGGTTACGACAAGGGTGTCCTCCGCGTCATCGACTCCGACGGCGAGGAGACGTCGGTCGAGGCGGACAAGGCTTTGGTCGCGGTCGGGCGGCGGCCGCGGACGCAAGGCTTTGGCCTCGAACGGCTCGACCTGGCCATGGCGGGGCCGTTCGTGCGGATCGACGACCGCTGCGCCGCCTCGATGCGCAACGTCTGGGCGGTCGGCGACGTGACGGGCGAGCCGATGCTGGCCCACCGCGCCATGGCGCAGGGCGAGATGGTGGCGGAGATCATCGCCGGAAAGCGGCGCGCCTTCGACCAGCGGGCGATCGCCTCAGTCTGCTTCACCGACCCCGAGATCGTCGCCGTCGGCCTTTCGCCAGAGGCGGCGCGGGCGGCGCATGCCGACATCCTGATCGGCCTTTTCCCGTTCCGCGCCAACGGGCGGGCGATGACTTGCCAGGACGACGAGGGATTCGTGCGCGTGACCGCGCGCAGGGACAACCACGTCGTGCTCGGCATCCACGCCGTCGGCGCCGGCGTGTCCGAACTGTCGTCGGCGTTCGCGCTCGCCATCGAGATGGGCGCGCGCCTCGAGGACGTGGCCGGAACGATCCACGCCCACCCGACCCAGAGCGAGGCCTTTCACGAGGCGGCCTTGAAGGCGCTCGGCATGCCGCTGCACATCTGAAGGGAACTGCCTGCTAACAGGAAGTTTTTTTCCGGCGTTGTGCGCGGCCTGCGCCGAAAAACCTCGCAATGTCATGGCGTTGTCGGTCTTGCAATCCGCCGGTTGCGGGTCGGGACCGGCGGAGAACAGGGAACTTAACAGGACCGGAACAGGGAATTATCAGGCGATTTCGGAGCGGAACAGGGGATTAACAGGCGCCGAAAACGGGCCGCGAAATTCGATTCGTTCGGGTTGCATCAAAGGCCTTGCGGCCTTTGCGCCGGCCTGTGGGCGATCACGCCCGGAGTCCGTCAGGCTTCGCGCGCCCGCAGGAACCAGGCGAGAGCCAACAAGACGAGCCCAACGATCAAGGCGCCGAGCGCGTGGCTGACGTGAATATGGCTGGAGCCCGCTGCGAATCCCGGGAAGAAAGCGGGCAGGCTGCCGGCGGGGGTGAGCCAGTAGAAGGCGGCGAGCGCGAGAGACAGAAGGCCCAGAAGGCCGGCGATCAGGGACACGGAGCTGCTCATATGCCGATTTGTACCCGACGAATATGCCTGCGCCAAGAAGGCGGTCTCGCCGCCCGCAAGGCGCCTAAGACGGGCGCCCTCCAGTCAGGTCAGCAACTCGGTGCGGTATTTTGGGGCGAGCGCGACGATTTTCGCGATCCGCGCCTTCGTTTGCGCCACGTCGAGGCGAGGCGGCGGCGAGGTCCGACTTTCCAGCGGATCGCCGACCTCGAGAAAGAAGGCGTCGAGCCCCGCCGGGACGCAGAGGCACAGCATGCGCACCGGCGCGCCGGACACGTTCTTGAACCCGTGCGGCGCGTTGGCCGGAATGTTTATCGTCGATCCGGCGCGCACGGTCATCGACTCGCCGCGAAACGCAAACCGGAGCTCGCCTTCGAGCAGCGTAAAACTCTCCTCGTAATCGTGGCGATGCGGAGGCGGGCCGCCGCCATCGGGCACGGCCATGTCGATCAGGCAATATTTGCCTGCCGTGTCGGCGCCGGAAACGAGGATGCTATACGTGTCGCCGACCAGCGCGACATGCCGGACGCCCGGACTGTCCGGGCCGGCGACCGTCAGCTTGCGGGCGGGATCGTCGGCGGGAATGGCGGAGGCAGCCGATTCGGTCATGGCGGTGTCTCCTCGCGGAATCCGGATTGACTGCCACCTTGGTGGCGTTCCTGTGGCCGCGCGCCAAAAGGAGTTCGCGCGCGACTCGGTCTCCGCCGGAGGGGCGGCCTTGTTTGCAAATTCCGCCGCGCAAGAACGCTCGCCGCCTCTGTGACCGTCGTCACAGCGCAGGGCTTGACTATGCTTCACGTTGGCTCGAAACGCAAATGATAGCGGTCAGGTTGGGCGTTCTTGACCCCCTCCAACCCCGGGGAGAGCGAGCTTGGATCTAGCAGTTGTCGCTGACCACGCAAGGCTTGCCGACGAACTCCCGCTGGACCTCATCGACGTCAGCGATCCCGCGCTCTACCAGCAGGACGTGTGGTGTCCCTATTTTCGCCGCCTGCGCCGGGACGCGCCCGTGCATTATTGCAAGGAGAGCCCGGTCGGACCGTTCTGGTCGGTGACGAAGCACAAGGACATCGTCGACGTCGAGGTGAGGCACAGGGAGTTCTCGTCGAGTTCTGCGCTCGGCGGAATTGTCCTCCGCGACAGGCCGCCTGAACTCGAATTGCCGATGTTCATCGCGATGGATCCGCCGAAGCACGAGGCTCAGCGGAAGGTTGTTCAGCCGATCGTTTCGCCGGAAAATCTCGACAATTTCAAGGACCTAATCCGCAGCCGAGTCCGGACAACGCTTGATAGTCTGCCGATTGGCGAAGTTTTCGACTGGGTCGACAGGGTCTCTATCGAACTGACCGCGCAGATGCTCGCGACGCTGTTCGACTTTCCGTTCGAGGATCGGCGGAAGCTGAGCTTTTGGTCTGATGTTTCGACGGCGATTCCCTATGCGGGCGCCCTCGTCGAAAGTGAGGAACATCGCGAGGAGATTTTTCGCGAATGCCTTGGGTATTTCATGACTCTATGGAACCAACGGGTCAACACAGAGCCGCGCGCCGACCTCATTTCCATGCTCGCGCACGGCGAAGCGACCCGAAATATGAGCGCGCGCGAATATCTCGGCAACGTCCTGCTGCTGATCGTGGGGGGGAACGATACGACGCGCAATTCGATGAGCGGGAGCGTGCTGTTTCTGAGCCAGAATCCGGAAGAGTTCGCCAAGCTGCGCGCAAGGCCTGAGCTGGTCGAACTCCATGGTTCCGGAAATCATCCGCTACCAAACCCCGGTCGCATACATGCGCCGCACCGCGCTCGACGACGCGGAGATCGGCGGCAAAACCATCCGCAAGGGCGACAAGGTCGCCATGTGGTACATCTCCGGCAATCGCGACGAAGACGCGATCGACGAACCCGATCGCTTCATCGTCGATCGTCCCCGCCCGCGTCAGCATCTCTCGTTCGGGTTTGGCATCCACCGCTGTGTCGGCAAGCACCTGGCGGAGATGCAATTGAAGATCCTGTGGGAGGAAATCCTGGAGCGAGGCTGGACGATCGAGGTCCTCGGCGAGCCGAAGCGGGCCTATTCGTCCTTCATTCACGGCTTCACGGAGTTGCTGGCGCGCATTTCCGTGTCGCGCTAAGCCCGCCGCCGCCCGACACCCGCCCCCGCATCGCGCGCCTTCGGGGCCGCGACGCGAGGGCTTTCCAGCGGGTCGCCGACTTCCAGAGAGAAGGCGCCGCGACCGGAGGATCGCATCGAACTTCAGGGCATGGGCAGTCCCAGAAACCGGCGGATCAGAAAATCGAACGAAATTCGCCCCGGTCCCCACGCCATGATGGCGAGCGCCATCGCCGCCCAGGTGATATGGATCGGCCAGCCGTCCGGCACGGTCAGTTCGACGACCAGGGTCATGAACAACAGGCCCAGCGCCGCAAAGCGCGTCGCAAGGCCGAGCGCCAGCAGAATGGGAAAGGTGATCTCCACGCAACCGGAGAGGAAAGCGAACACGGCCGGCGCCGGAAACGGGTAAGGTCCGCCGGGGAGATGCAGCATGAACTCGTCGGTGAACAGCGTCACCGCGGTGTCACTGAGCCTGAGGAATCCGTCCCACTTGAGAATGCCGGACCTCCAGAAGGGGGTGGCCAGAGCGAACCGCAGGACCAGCAGAACGAGGGAGGGAACGGCGACCGCGCGCACGAGGCCCTCGGCCCGATCCAGGAACCGGGCGGCCGAGGACGGCGTCCCGCCCGAAGACATCTGTTGCGACGCGCTGGTCATGCCTTTTCTCCAAGTCGGGCAGAGACAAATGGTCTGGCGGAGACAAATGCGCCGGAATCGATCAGCGTCGCGACGCCCGCGCTGAGGTCGAAATCGGAATGGACCTCGAGCGCCGCGCCGGCGGCCTCTCCGAGCGGACGCCCGGCGATCAGCGCTGACAAGAGGACCGCTTCCCCCGGAGCGAGCCGCCGCACGACTACGTCGAGCTCCGGCCGCGTGATCAGCGCATCTTCGCCCTCGCTGGCGTCGATCTCGCCGACCGGCTGCGCCGCGCGATTGGCGACGAAAATCGTCACTGCGGCAAAGCGCGAGCCAACCAGCCGGGTCGCCGGATGCGGCGCAAACACGAGTTCGCCAAGGCACTCCGCCGGGACCGACGCCAGATCGGACGCCGTCAGCGGCGTGGCGTCGGCCGCGTGATAGGCGTCGAGCCACGCGCGCTCCACGCGCGCCGTGTCGGCAAGCCACGGCATCGCCTGCGCGTACGCGTATCGTGCGATGAAATCGGGGAAGTCCCGGCCGTATTCGAACAGCAGCGGCGAGGTCGGCGGCGTCTCCCGGATATGGAAACGCGCCATCGCCCGAAAGAACTCGACGCCGGTGATGCGCTGCACGGCCGGATAAACCTCGGCGAGCGCGTCGATCAGGCTGACCGTGACGTTGTTGCGATAGACGTTGTAGCGCTTCGCCGCGGCCTTGCCGGCCGGCCCCGAAACGAGCGCCGGCGTCTCGCGGTCGGGCTCGAGAAGAGACGCCGAGAAGGCGGCCGCGTAGCCGGCCCCGGCCGCGACGCCCGCGTGCCCAGAGAGGTTAGGCTGCATGGCTGCGCCTCCCCGCCAGACCGGCGCGATCGAGGGTTCTTTGCGCGGCGGCGGCTTCCGCCTGGAGACGCGGCCACTCCGGGATCTCGCTGTCCCATTCGATCAGGGTCGGGATCGGCCCCGCTCGGGCGACGACGCTCTCGAACAGGCGCCAAACCGCGTCCGCGACGGGTCGGTCGTGGCTGTCGATGAGCAGCGGCGCCCCTCGTCGTCGCTCTGCTCGGCGTGTCCCGCAAGATGAATTTCGCCGACCGCGGCGAGCGGAAAGTCGGCGAGATACGCGCGCGGCGAGAAGCCGTGGTTGGTCGCCGACACGAAGACATTGTTGACGTCGAGCAGCAGGCCGCAGCCGGTGCGCCGCGCGACGGCGCGGATGAAATCCGTCTCGCTCATCGTCGATTCGCGGAACAGGACATAGGTCGACGGATTTTCGAGCAGCAGCGGCCGTGCGATGGCCTCCTGCACCTCGTCGATGTGATCGCACACCGTCGCGAGCGTCGCTTCCGTGTAGGGCAGCGGCAGCAGGTCGTTGAAATAGACGCTCTCGTGAGTCGACCAGGCCAGATGCTCGGAGACGAGCGCCGGCTCGTAGCGCTGAACCAGCGCGCCGAAGCGCGCGAGATGCGCCTTGTCCAGGCCTTGCGGGCCGCCGATCGACATGCATACGCCATGCAGCGAAACGGCATGGTCGCGACGGATGGTTTCGAGGGCGCGATGAGGCGGACCGCCGGCGCCCATGTAGTTCTCGGCGTGGATCTCGAAAAAGCCGCGAGGCTTTGGGCCCGCGAGGATCGCTTGCAAGTGCTGGGGCTTGAGGCTCGTCCCGGCCAAGCCCTCGATCGGATGCGCCGGAAGACGGGGACGAGAGGCGTCTCGCTCAAGATTTGCGGTCAGATCTCTCATCTTGCCTGTCCCCCGTCTTCCGGCGCGTGCTGCAATGGATGTCGCGTTGGCTCACATAGCCGTGAGGGAGCCGTGCTTGCCGTTCGGCAACTCGATCGAGGTGCAGGTTCCGCCCTGGACGAACTTCCACGAGTTGCCCTGGAAATCGACGGTCGAAGTGCCCTGGCAGGTCGTGCCGGGGCCCGCGGCGCAGTCGTTCTGCCCCTTCAGCGCGACGCCGAAGCACTTCTGCTTGTGGGCGGCCATCGCGGCAGACTCTTCCGCTTTGGTCAAGGGAGCGGCGGACACCAGCGTGGCCAGCGCGCTCGACAGGGCGCTGGCGAGGACGAAGGAGGTGATAACGGTCCTGGATGACATTCTGTTTTCTCCGGATTGAGGGCTGCCCTCGTGGGGCGCGCTTGGACTACGTGTTCGAACGCGAGAACGTTACGCCGGGTGACGACGAAAAATTCGCATCATCCGATAGCCTCGCGGCGGAGACGCATCGAGTTTGCGCGGCTGCGTTTCCGGAGGTGAAGGTGCCAGTGGGAAAGGCGATTGTGAAATGCAGACTGGCTCTTGAATTGATGCCCTGCTCCTATGGTACGATCTGTGCATCTGGACGAGAGTGTGGTTTGCGCCCTCAAGCTCAGCGTCCCGTCCCGCGATCCTTGGCCGAGGCGGCGCCCGCGAACGTGTTTGGTAAGGTCATCCCGTGGAAATGCATCAAATTCGGTATTTTCTGGCCTTGGCCCGGACGCTCAACTTCACGCGGGCGGCGGAGGATTGCAGTGTTTCCCAGCCGTCGCTCACCCGGGCGATCCAGACGTTGGAGGCGGAACTCGGGGGCGAACTCTTCCATAGGGAACGGGGTCTCACGCATCTCACGGAACTCGGCGTCAAGATGCTGCCGCTGGTGCAGCAATGTTTCGATAGCGCCGCGGCGGCGAAGTCGCTGTCAAACTCGCTCAAGAGCGGCAGCCTGGCGCCCCTCAAACTCGCGCTGTCTTCGTCGGTCAACATTGCGATCGTGCTGCCGCAGCTGGGCGAGCTGTCGCGAAATTTCGCCGGCATGGAACTGAAATTCTTCCGCGGCGCCGCCGGCGACCTTGCCGACCACCTCAAGCGCGGCGGGGCGGATCTCGGGGTCGCGGGTCCGCTGAAGGACGAGTGGGAACGGTTCGACAGATGGACCCTGTTCACGGAGACCTTCGCGCTCGCCGTCAGCGAGAACCATCGCTTCGCCAATCGCAAGCGAGTCACGATTCAAGAACTCAGCGGGGAAAGGATCATCCGGCGGCCGCACTGCGAGTGCCTCGAAGACATCGAGGCCCTTCTGAAAGAGTGCGGGCTCGTGGATTTGCGCAGTCACGAAGCGAACAGCGACGCCGACGTCGTCGGCTTGCTTTCGGTCGGCGCCGGCGTCGCGCTCGTGCCCTCGAGCCTGGATCTGCCGGACAGCGTGCGCCGTCTGCGCATCGAGGACGCGCGCTTGGGGCGTCCAGTTTGCGTCTACGGCGTGGCCGGACGTCCGCGTCCGCCGATCGCGAGCATGCTCCTGAAGTTGCTGCGGGCTTCCGACTGGAGCGGCTACCGGGCCTGACCCGCCCGACGGATGGCGTCGGTGCGAAGGGCTTCGAGCAAATCCTCCACCGCCATTCGCCGCCGGTAGTCGGGATCGACAAAACGTGCGAGAACGACGCCGTCGGCGCCGACGACGAAGGTCGCGGGAATGGGCAGCATCCACGTGTCGTTGCCCTGGAACTGCGGGAGATCGATGCCCGCGGCCGCCATTGCGCGCTGCGCCTCGTCGCCGACCCAAAAGAGCAAATTCAGCTCCAGGGCGTAGCCATTGTCAAGATCGCACAGGATATGGAAGGGCGCCTTCGCGTAGGCTTTGAGTTCCGCGGCCCCGGTCGAAGGTTCCGGGGAGATCGCGACGATTTGCGCGCCCAGCGAGACAAATTGCGCGTCCGCCCGCGCGAGCGCATCCACGCTCAGCCGGCAATAGGGACACCAATGACCGCGATTGAACGAAACGACGACCGGCCCCTTCTCCAATAGGCTCGACAGGCTCACCAGACGCCCGATCTCGTTGGGCAACACAAACGGCGGCATCGGATCGCCCGGTCCCGGCGCCGTCATACCGACGCCGTTATCCGAAAGACGCGCGATCAAACGGTCGATCACGTCGGCGAAGGCGGGCCTGAGCTCGCGGATCTTGTCGGCGAGCGCCTGCAGCCTGAGGTTCAGCGGGGCGTCCTGCCGCCTCGCGTCGTCCGTGGCGGCCTCGACAAGTTCCTCAAACGTCTTTTTGATCACATCGTCTCCGCAACATTGCATGGCGAATTACGGCCGCTCCTCGGCGTCTATTGTCCGCCTCGCGCCCCGCTGGATCAAGACATCGAGCCGATAACCGCCGGCCGGAACGCTCGGCTCTGAACGGGTCGGTCCCTTTCGTCAGCTCCTGTCGCAAGGATAGCGCCCCAAGTCGCTGACGTCTCAACGCGCCGATGCGCGCTCGCGCCCTCAGCTCGCCGACCCGGGTCGCGCCAGCATCACGCCGACCCGCGCGGCCGGGTCGTCGAGGGCGAAGGGTTTTCGCAGGATCTCCCCGCCGGAGGCGAGTTCGGCGTTGTCGAGCGCCCGTCTCGCACAGCCGGTGATCATGAGAACCAACAGCCCATTGATCGCTGCCCGGGCGGTGTCCGCAAGCTGCCCAGCTGTTGACGCCGGGCAAGCCGACATCCGTCACCAGCAAGTCGATCGGTGGGCGGGATTCGATGATTTGCAGGGCTCTCGGGCCGTCGGACGCTTCGACGACTTCGCAGCCCATGGCGGTCAGAACGTCGGCGATCTGGGCGCGTACGTCGTCGTGATCCTCCACCACCAGGGCCACGCCTTGAGCGGAAGGGGCGGGGACGTCGGCGGCGGGTTTTGACATGAGGTTAACCGCCACTCGCGCGGGCAGCTGTGCATGAAGATGAGGACGGACGTCCCCTTTCCGACCGGCCAGGTCGCGCGCGGTCCGGGTGCGATCGGACACGGAAATCGTCAGCCGGCCGCGGTCCGGACCCTCGATCAATGGGCGAAAAACCCGGTCGAACGCTGACGGTCCGGAACCGCTCGTTTAAGGCGGCCGCCGCAACGCGCTTAAGGGTCGCGTTTTGTTTCCGTTTAGGTTATCAGGCCCCTCGACAGTTGCCGTTCGAGGAGGTTCTTTGGTGCGGAGACGTGAATTTCTTGCCGGCGCGGCCGGACTGCTGAGCGCAGTCTGCACGCCGCGGCTGGCGCTGGCCAACGTGCCGACGCCCTATTCGCTCGACCTCGATCCGCCGATGGACAACCGCGAAAAGTTCGTCGCCTGGGGGGTCGCCCAGCGCGGCGAGGATCCCAAGTTCCTCGGCGAGCGGTTCGACCGTTTTCAAGCTATGGTCCGTAACGAAGATTTGCTCAACGACCGGCACAAGCGCGCCTTCCTGCTGACGCCGCGCGAGAAGTTCGTTCTCCAGCAGAACCTCGGTCGCGCCTACGACCACGCCTTCCTCGACATCGGCTACGGAGTCACCATCTCGGGGCCGCATATCGTCGGGCGGATGACCTCGAACATCGATCCCAAGCAGGGCGAGAAGGTGCTCGAGATCGGCACCGGTTCAGGCTACCAGTCGGCCTATCTCTCGCATCTGACCGACAAGGTCTATTCGATCGAGATCATCAAGCCGCTCGCCGACCGAACGCGCGGCATTTACGACGCCCTGATCAAGGACGGCTACAACGAGTTCAGCGCGATCACGTCGAAGGCGGCCGACGGCTATTACGGCTGGGAAGAGTTCGCTCCGTTCGACAAGATCATCGTCACCTGCGGCATCGACCACGTGCCGCCGCCGTTGCTCCAGCAGCTCAAGCCGAGCGGCATCATGGTCATTCCCGTAGGCCCGCCCGGCGCGCAGCGCGTGCTCAAGGTGGTCAAGACCGAGGCCTCCGATGGCCAGATGACCGTCGCGCGCTCCGACATCTACGGCGGACGGATCGTGCCGTTTGTGCCGTTCACCAAGCTCGAGGGTGACAAAATCGTCGGCACGCACAACAACTGACAGGCGCATTCCCGTCGATCTCTCTACGGCGCTCCGGCCCAGGGGCGCCGTTCGTTTTCGACCGCGTCGGGTGAGGACTCCATGAACGACGCTAGCCCGATTCCCGCAGACGTGACGCCGATCGAGCGTCACTCGGACGATGCCGTTCTGACGGTCCGCGAGCGGGTCGGGCTCTATTTCGCCGTCGGTCTCGCCGCCGGGTCGGTGATCGCGCTCCAGATCGACATCATGCGCGTCTTCGCGGTCGGCAGCTGGGCGCATTTCGGCTCCATGGTGGTCAGCCTCGCCATGCTGGGATTCGGCCTGACCAGCGCAGTCATGACCGTTTTCAAGGACTGGTTCGCCCGTCATTGGCGGGGCGCGGCGGCGCTCTCGCTCGGTCTTTTCGGTCCGTTCGCGGTCGCGGCCAACCTCTATGTCCAGCGGCTCGGCTTCAACGCCATTTTTCTCGTCTCCGATCCATCTCAGAAGTGGAAGCTCCTGCAGATGTTCCTGGCCGAGCTCGCGCCGTTCCTCGCCGGCGCGGTGTTCCTCGGCGCGGTCTTTCTCAAGAACAATCGCACCTTCGGCCGGGTCTATTTCGCTGACCTTGCGGGTTCCGGGCTCTGCGGGCTCATCTTCCTGCTGGCGATGTATGTCTTTGTCCCCGCCAATCTCATCGCCGCCCCGCTGGCGCTGTGGCTGGCCGCTTGCTTCGCGTGGGCGCTCGGTCCCGGCGGCCTCGCCACGCTTGTTCCCTACCTTGTCGCCGGCGCGGTCGCGTTCGGCGGCCATTTCGTCCTGGCCCCGGCTTTCGGCCTGAAAACGCTGGCGGTCAACGACTACAAGGGCGTCTCCTACGCACGGAAATTCCCGGATTCGAAGAAGGTCTACGAGAGCTCGTCGCCGTTCGGCTATCTTGAGATCTATTCCAGCTCCTATCTTCATTTTGCGCCGGGGCTCTCGGACAACGCGGGCTTCAGCCTGCCGACGATGCCGGCCAACGCCTATCTCGGGATGTACATCGACAGCGACGGTCCGATCGGAGTCATGCGTGATTTGACCGACAAGGAGACCGCTTACTTCCACTTCCTACCGATGGTCTACCCTTACATCATCAAGCAAGCGCCCAAGACCTTCATCACCCAGTTCGGCGGCGGCATCTCGACGGAAGTCGCGCTGCATTCCGGAGCGAAGGCCGTCACTGTCGCGGAAGGCAACCAGGCGGTGCTCGATGCGTTCCGCAGCCCTGTCATCCGTGATTTTACCGGCGACATCCTATCGAAAGTCCGGGTGATCCCCTACGAGGGCCGGCACTTCCTGGCTGCGACGAAGGAGCGTTTCGACGTCATCGACCTGAGCCTGGCCGATTCCGTCGGCCTCTCCAATCCGGGGGGGTTCGCCATCGTGGAGAAGTTCCCCTACACGAAAGAGGCGATGGAAATCTACATGCGCGCGCTCGCGCCGGGCGGCGTGTTGGCGGTGACGCTGTGGAACAAGGAAGAGCCGCCGAAATCGGTGCTCAAACTCTACGCCACGATGGCGGAGGCGGCGCGCGCCGTCGATCCGCAGCATCTCGCCGACTCGTTCTTCGTCGCCTCGTCGTACCTGTCGACCGCGACGGTGCTCTACAAGAACGGCGGCTTTACTCCCGACGAAATCGCCAAGCTTCGCAAGCACACACGCAGTATGTCGTTCGACGAGATCTACTATCCCGGCTTCGTCTACGACGTGTCCCAGACCGACTCGACGCTCGAGGGCTACGTGGAGCAGATTTTTGCCGGCGCGGCCGGCGGTCCGCCGGCGCCGGGAGAAAATGCTGGCGCGGCGACTGACGCCTCGTCCGACGAGGGCGCGCCTCCCTCAGGCAAGGCCGACGACGGCGTGCTGCCTGCGACCGCGATGGGGCGGCTTGCCTGGCACGCGCTGATCGCTGGCGATTGGCCACAGATCGCTTCGCGCTACGTGTTCAACACGCGCGCTCTGACAAACGACGCTCCCTACTTCGCTGCTTATGTGAAGACCCGCGACCTGCCACGGGTGCTCGACCGGCTCGAACTCCTGCAGGACGAGTGGGGCTATCTGCTCATCTGGGCGACGCTCGGCGTGGCGACGCTGACCGCGACGACGCTGCTCCTGATACCGATCCTATGGGGCTGGCGGACAATCTTCTCGCACTCCCGCGGCAAGACGCTGACCGTGCTTTATTTTGCCTGTCTCGGCGCCGGCTACATCATGGTCGAGGTCGGGCTCATCGCCCATTTCGTGATGGCGCTCGGCAATCCGACCATCTCAGCCTCGGTGCTGATCACCGGCATGCTGGTCTTCTCTGGCCTCGGCGCGCTGACTTCGGAACGCATTTTGCCATATATGCGCGCCGTGATGCCGGCCATCTTTCTGGTCATCGGCGGGCTCCTGCTCTGCTATGCGCTGTTCGTGAACCTGGCGCTCGACGGCGTCGCCGCGCTGCCCTACGGCGAGCGGCTCGTCCTGTGCTTCCTCCTGATCGCTCCGCCCGCGTACTTGATGGGATTTCCGATGCCGACTGCGATGACCACGCTGGGGCAACTCGGAAAGGATCACCTCTTCATCTGGGCCTGGGGCGTCAACGGCTCGTTTTCGGTGATCGGGGCGGCGGCCGCGCCGGTGATCGCGACCAACTTCGGACTCGGCGCGGTCATTGAGATCGCCGCCTTCGCGTATCTATTGGCGCTGCCCGCGTTTTTTGGAGTGATTGCTGTGGATAAGTCTGTGGCCGATTCTCCCGACGCGGCCGCCGAGTAAGCCCGATAACGGTCATAACGCCGTCGCCGGAGCGAAACATAACGATTTTGCAACACCGGGAAGACGGTCACGACCGGCTTGGCGATCACAAAATTGCCAAAATTCTCAACGGTTTACCAATCAAGATGGAATGCCGCGCGCGACCCGCGCAATTTCCGCGATGGCGCCGTCAGGTGGGCGCGGGGTCTGTCGCAGAGGCGCCAAGCCGCGAGGAGTCGTGAGCGAAAATGATCTTGCGGTTCGAATCAAACCCTTGCGATTAAACACTCGCTTCGTGTTTGAAAATTGGGCGCCGCGATGGCGAGTGCGACCCTTGGCGCAGCGGGAAGTCGGTTGCCTCATGGCGAGGCTCGTGCCATAGTCTTGCACGATCTAAGCAACAAGTGAGAAGAAACCGTGGCTATTCTGTATTGCTACGTGACAACGGGATAAAAATAAGTAATCGTTATTGTCCTTTGGGCGATCATTGGGGCGTCGGCTTATGGGAATGCGGCTTTCCGTCGAGCAGATTGCTGCAAGAACGAACTAGTGGTCAGCCGAATATAGTCATGGAATTTCCGTGGTGTTGACTGCGGAGGGAGAATACATGTCCAACGAAACCACCGTCGGTTACGCAGGGGACCTGCTGGCGACCGACGCTTACGGCCTCCTCGCGCGAGATGTTTCGTCGACCTTGATCGACGTCCGCTCAAAGGCGGAGTGGACTTTCGTTGGCGCCCCCGATCTCACGGGGCTGGGCAAGACCCCGCTCTTTATCGAATGGCAGAGCTATCCCGCCATGCAGGTCGATCCGGACTTCGCGTCGCGTCTGTCGGCCATGCTCGCAGGGGTCGCCGTCAAGCCGGGCGCCCCGCTGCTGTTCCTGTGCCGCAGCGGCGCCCGCTCGCGCCAAGCGGCGATCGCGATGACCCGCGCAGGCTGGGCGCCTTGCCACAACGTCTCGGATGGATTCGAGGGACCATTGGATTCCTGGCGCCACCGGAACGTCGTCGGCGGATGGAGGACGGGAAATCTTCCCTGGGCTCAGACCTGACCCTCCAGTTTCCTCTCCGTTTCGCCGAAGTTCCACGTCCCTTCCTGCGCTCGAGTTCCGCCCATGGGCCTCCGCAATGAGACTGCCGCGCGTTCCGACGATCCCGCGGTCGCAAGCGCCGCGTTGCTGACGCTATCCTGGCGACGGTGCTGCGAACGGCTGCGCGCCGAACTGGGCGAGGACATCTTCAACAGCTGGTTCGGACGGATCGAACTCGAATCGGTTGGCGGTGGTCAGGCCCGCCTCTCGGTGCCGACGCGATTTCTGAAAAGCTGGATCGACACCCATTATCTCGGCCATATCATCGCAGCGCTCGCCGCCGAAATTGGCCCGCTCGCCCGCATCCTCGTCGTCGTCCGCTCTTCGGTCCGTCCGGAGACACAAGCCGGCGCTGCGATCTGCGCGCTGCCGTCGTCGCCAAGGCCCGCGGTCGTCGCGTCAGGGGGAACCGATCGCGCGGCGCCCGCCGTCCGTCGCACCGTAACGTCCGGAACACAGATGACGCCCGCCGACGCGCTGGTCGGTTCGCCGCTCGACCGCCGGTTGACGTTCTCGACCTTTCAGGTCGGACGTTCGAACCAACTTGCCTTCACGGCTGCCCAGCGCGTCGCCGAGAGCGTCGGCGGGCGGACCTCGTCCTTCTGCCCGCTGTTCATCCATTCGGCCGTCGGTCTGGGAAAAACTCATCTTTTGCAGGCGGTGGCGCATACCGCCGCCAGTCAAGGCCGCTCGGCGATCTATCTGACGGCCGAGAAATTCATGTACGGTTTCGTCGCCGCCCTGCAGGCTCAAACTTCGATCGCGTTCAAGGAGCGGCTGCGGGCGATCGATTTATTGATCTTCGACGACGCGCAGTTCCTGCAAGGCAAGACGATCCAGGCCGAATTCGGTCACGCGCTGAACGCGCTGCTCGACGCCGGGCGCGAGGTGATCGTGGCGGCGGACCGGCCGCCGAACGATCTCGAGGCGCTGGACGAGCGTGTGCGGTCGCGGCTGAGCGTTGGGCTGTGCGTCGAGATCGGGGCGCTCGACGAGCCTTTGCGGGTGAAGATCCTTGAGGCCCGCATCGCCGCCGCGCGCGTCTTGCAGCCTTCGTTCAACCTCTCGCCGGCGGTGCTGGCCTTCGTGGCGCGCTCCATCCGCTCGAACGGCCGCGATCTCGAAGGCGCGGTCAACCGGCTGCTCGCGCACGGCGCCCTGACCGGAGCGCCGCTCACGGTCGATGCGGCCGAGGTGGCGATCCGCGACCTGATCCGCGCCCACGAACCCAAGCGAGTCAAGATCGAGGACATCCAGAAGCTTGTCGCGAGCCATTACAGCGTTTCCCGCGCCGACATCCTCTCCTCGCGCCGGACAGCCGTCGTGGTGAAGCCGCGGCAGGTTGCGATGTTCCTCGCCAAGACGCTGACAATGCGATCGCTGCCGGAAATCGGCCGACGGTTCGGCGGACGCGATCACACCACCGTGTTGCACGCGGTGCGGAAGATCGAAGCGCTCGCTCAGACCGACGGCGTTTTGCGCGACGAACTCGACCTCCTCAGGCGGATGCTGCAGGATTGAGGGCGGACGGACGGCGTAGATTTCGCGGGCGCATGACCCTCCTGTTCAAGATCGTGGCGACGGACGAGTGGCGCGCGGCCGAGAAGGCGGGCGTGTTCGACGGCGCCGCGGTCGACCGAGCCGACGGCTACATCCATTTTTCGACCGCGTCACAGGCGGCCGAGACGGCGGCCAAGTGGTTCGCCGGCCGCGACGACTTGATCCTCGTCGGCGTCGAGGCCGAGGCGCTCGGACCTTTGCTGCGCTGGGAGCCGTCACGCGGGGGCGCGCTCTTCCCTCACCTTTATGGGGCCCTTCCGATGCGCGCCGTGCGCTGGTCGCGGCCGCTGCCGCTCGGCCCCGAGGGCCGGCACGTGTTCGGCGACCTTTCGCGGTGAGAGCCGCTCATCTTTTCGCGCCGCTGGTCAAGCGCCTGCCGCCCGAGACCGCGCACCGGGCCGCTATCCTGGGCCTGAAGCTCGCGCCGCCGCGGTCAGGCGACCGACCCGATCCCCGCCTCGCGGTCTCGGCCCTCGGGCTTTCCTTTCCCAATCCGCTCGGTCTCGCCGCCGGGTTCGACAAGAACGCCGAGGTTCCCGGGGCGATGCTTGCGCTTGGCTTCGGTTTCGTCGAGGTCGGCACGCTGACGCCGCGTCCCCAGCCCGGGAACGCCCGTCCGCGGCTCTTCCGCCTGCGCGAAGACGGAGCGGTGATCAACCGCTTCGGCTTCAACAACGAAGGCTACGATAGGGCTGAGGCGCGACTCGCGCGACGGCCCGCGGGCTTGATCGGCGTCAATGTCGGGGCCAACAAGGACGCCTCCGACCGAATCGCCGACTACGCGCTCGGAGTCAAAACCTTCGCGCCGGTCGCCGATTATTTGGCGATCAACGTGTCCTCGCCCAATACGCCAGGCCTGCGCGATCTGCAGCGCCGCGAGGCGTTCGACGCGCTCGTCGCGCGGGTCATCGCGGCGCGCGACGGATGCGCTACGCGCCGCCCGCTCCTCATCAAGATCGCGCCGGACCTCCAGGAACGCGAACTCGACGACATCGTCGCCGTGGCGCTCGCCCGTCGGATTGACGGCCTGATTGTTTCCAACACGACGATCGCACGTTCGGCGACGCTTCGTTCGGCTCACCGCGGCGAGTCGGGCGGCCTCTCGGGCCGACCTCTGTTCGCTCCTTCCACCCGGTTGCTGGCGCAGGCCTATCTCAGACTCGGCGGCGCGATTGCCTTGGTCGGCTGCGGCGGAGTCGAGGACGCCGCGACCGCGCTCGAAAAGATCGAGGCCGGTGCGGACCTCGTCCAGCTCTACACCAGCCTCGCGCTGAAAGGGGTCAGTGTCGTCGCCGAGATCCTCGACGGCCTGACGCGGATGGTCGAGGAGCGCGGCGCAGCAACTCTGGCGGCCTTCACCGGCTCGCGCGCGCGGGAATGGGCGCAGTGCTGACGCCGCGGCGCTCGATGGGCGCCGCCCCCCGGGCTCTGACCCGGGGGGAGCGCGGCTACCAGGGCCCCGGGCGCGGAATCAATCTTTTCAGAGGTTTGCGCCGGATTTCCCGGGCGATCGCCAGCGCCGGCGGGCTTGTGGACGCGGTCGTCGATCGGGTCGCCGCCCCCCGCGCTCTGACCCTGGGGGAGCGCGGCTACAAGGATCGAGATCCCGGGCGCGGATTTCAATCTTTTCAACGCTTTGCGCCGGATTTTCGGGGCGGCCGCCGGCGCCGGCGGGCTTGTAGCCGCGGTCGTCGACCGCGTCGCCGACCCGCGGGCTCTGACCCGGGGGCAGCGCGGCTGCAAGGATCGAGATCCCGGGCGCGGAATCAATCTTTTCAGAGGTTTGCGCCGGATTTTCCGGGCGATCACCGGCGCCGACGGGCTTGTGGACGCGGTCGTCGATCGCGTCGCCGCCCCCCGGGCTCTGACCCGGGGGGAGCGCGGCTACAAGGAACTCGGGCGCGGAATCAATCTTTTCAAGGCTTTGCGCCGGATTTTCCGGGCGGTCGCCGGCGCCGGCGGGCTTGTAGCCGCGGTCGTCGACCGCGTCGCCGACCCGCGGGCTCTGACCCGGGGGCAGCGCGGCTACAAGGATCGAGATCCCGGGCGCGGAATCAATCTTTTCAACGCTTTGCGGCGGATTTTCCGGGCGATCACCGGCGCCGACGGGCTTGTAGACAAGGTCGTCGACCGCGTCGCCGACCCCCGGTTTCTGACCCGGCAGGAGCGCGGCTACGAGGAACGCGGGGAAGTCTTCGACGTCATCGAGCCCCGGGTCACCGGGCTGTGACCCGGGGATGATCCGGTGGGACGGCCCAGGCCGCGCCCATTCTGCGGCGAAGGCGCCGCCATAGCGGTCGAGCTCGCGCACGATTTTGACCACCTGGTCGACCGCGTTGAGGTTGGTCGGCGACATGGCGCTGTAGGCGACCAGCAGCGCCTCGTTGAGACGGCTCAACTGGATCGCGACGACCCCCGGACTGGGATCCGGGGGCTCGGGCGGGTGCGGCATGCGGCGGGCCAGCCCCCGGATCCCAGTCCGGGGGTCCCGGATGATTGCCCGCATGCGCTTCTCCCCGACCCCGACCCGCGCCGCGATCTTAAGCGGCCGAAACGCCGCGGTTGAGATAATCGACGATCAGCTGCTCCCGCTCGCACTTGGCCAGCCGCGGAGAGCGGGCGGCGACGGGCGCAGCGGCTTCCGGACAAGCGGACATCATGCAGCGTTCTCCTTCTGAAAGAACAACTATAGATCGTCAAGCTCCGCCTGGCAAGAGTTTGTTCCCTTTTTGTTCGAGCCTTCGGCAGGGCCGCCGCCTGAACAGGGCCGCGCCGGGCGCCAAGTAACCGGGGGCAAATTTCCGGGCGCCGTTGTAGGGCGGGGTCGGCGACCCCCGGGCTCTGACCCGGGGGGAGCGCGCCCTACAGGGAGGCCACGCTCGCCGATTTGCGTCGATTATAACACCCACTTCCAGGCCTTTGAATTTCCTGCTTGCCGATCGACGAAACGTCGTCCGCGGACGCCGCTGATCTTTGGTGGCTCCCAAGCCGCCTTTGGGGCGCCCCTTAGCAATGATTTGCGCGCCGCCATGGTTGGCGGATCGCCGCCCCTGGGCGTGAGAAACGTCGGCGTTGCGCTCCGCCCGCGCCGGTCCTAGGGTCCGCGATCCGGCCGGCGAAACCGGCAAAAGCGGGATGCGCCCAATGCCCACGAACCTCCAGATCCTGCTCGACCACCGTCCGGCGGACAAGGTCTCGCCCGCGAACTTTCGCCTCGTCGAGACGCCCGTTCCGACACCCGGTCCCGGGCAGGTGCTGGTGCGGCACACGTTTCTGTCGCTAGACCCCTATATGCGCGGCCGACTGAGCGATGCGAAGTCCTACGCCAAGCCCCAGGAAGTCGGCGCGGTGATGCAGGGGGGCGCGGTTGGAATTGTCGAGGCTTCCAACAATCCACGTTTCAAGTCCGGCGATGCGGTCGTCGGCATGGGCGGTTGGCAACGCTATTATCTGAGCGATGGGCGCGACCTGAATGTCGTCGACGCCAAATCGATACCGATCCAGGCCTATCTTGGCCCGGTCGGCATGCCGGGCGTCACCGCCTGGTACGGCCTCAACAGGATCATCGCGCCGAAGGCCGGCGAGACGGTCCTGGTCTCGGCGGCGACCGGGGCGGTCGGCTCGGTCGTCGGACAACTCGCGCGCGCCGCGGGCGCGCGCGCCGTCGGGATCGCCGGCGGCGCGCAGAAATGTGACTATGCGGTCCAGGAACTGGGTTACGCCGCTTGCGTCGACCACAAGTCGGCGAGTTTTGGCGCGGACCTCAAGGCCGCAGTTCCGAACGGCGTCGACGGCGTGTTCGAGAATGTCGGCGGCGAGCCGTTTCAGCAGGCGCTGCGGCGCCTCAACGACTTCGCCCGGCTCGCCATTTGCGGCCTGATCGCTTCTTATGAAGGCGCGCCGACCGCGCTGCCCGACATGCGCATCTTCCTCGTCCGACGGATCAAGGTGGAAGGCTTCATCGTCTCCGATCACATGAGCCTCTGGCCGCAAGCGATCGCGGAACTCGCCGGATACGTCGCGGCCGGCCGTCTCAAGTGGCGGGAGACGGTCCGGGACGGCCTCGAGAACGCGCCGCAAGCGCTGGTCGACCTCCTGCGCGGCGAGAATTTCGGCAAGATGCTCGTTCGTGTGGATTGAGCCGCGCCTAGCCGGTCAAGACAGACACCCCCCCCCGACATAGGGATGCCTGAGCCGGTGTTCCTTCGGCGCAACCGAGCCCCAGGAACGACCGTCCTCGAAACAGGTGAACTCGACCGCTGCGTGACGTTCGTCCCAAACAATCGAACGGCCGGACTCGACGTAGAGCGGGCGTTGCAGACTGCGGTCTTGGACGCCTCAATTGGGCGGATAGCGAGCTTTGGTCGAACGGCGGGTCTGGCGCGCATTGCGCGCGTTCACGCTCCGAGCCTGTACGCGCAGAGTCCGCCCGAAGCGGAACTACACCCGACCTCTAACGCGCTGCAAGGGTGGCGTTCCGCTGTTTCTTCAAGCTTCGATGAAGCGCCTATAGTTGTTGGTGAACTGGTTGGAAATGACCTCGTACGGCACTCCGTAGTGGTCGGCTACCCGCGATATCGGCTGATCCTCCTCCTCAATCATCGTGACCACGCCTCTTGCCGGGGCAAGGAATTCCGCAGCAAAGGCGCGACCAACTGCTTGACGATCGGTATATAAATCTGCGACGCAGGAAGCTTTACTCTGAAACGCTAAGAAATCTCCTGTTGCTCGTGCCAAGATGAAAGCCGTGTTCCTAGGTCCTTCATCCTCAGCAACAATCGTTGGAGCATCCCGCACTTGAGATTGGAATGCGCGCAAAGATGCTGGCGCACTTGAGCTTGCCTGAAAGTCATCAGCCCCGAAGATTGTTGCTAGCCTGCTAACGCCAGCGACACTTACATCAGGAGCTAACTTAAAGTGCTCGCGTAACGAGGCTGCAAGTGCAATCCCAACTTGGTAGGGGCGCGCGGTCTTGTCTTTGCGAGATAGCCCGGGGGAATTGGCGAGTTCGTTCAATATCTCCATCGCGTTTCTTTCGCCATGTTTGCCTATTTCCGAGCGCGTCCATTCACTGGCAGCTTCTCTCTCTTCCGTCAGCACAGCGGAGGCGTAGTCGAGGCGGGGCTCTTCATCAGGCATCATAGCGATCAGCGCCCTTACCTGTTGTGCCTCGTCAGATGACAACGCATACGGTGATGCGCCCAAGGCACCTGCGGTGCGAGCGAAAGTTAGTTCTGCTTTTTGACTCAGTGTGTCTTTTAATCTCGCCAGTTTTGAGTGTATTGGACGATCGTAACGCTTCCGCAGCCGCATGGTTCGCTCAACTGGTACTATAACGTTTTGAAGTAACTCCCTTTCAAAGGTCTCCAGTAACGAGAAGCGTGAGTTGTTTTCCAGATGAATCGGAGAAGCTGAGCGAACGGAACGCTCAATGTGATTCCCGATAGACTTAATCGTGATCGAAATTCGCCGACTATCTCCATCTTGGAAGACGAAGTCACCTACTTTATAAGGCGCGTCGCGACGATAAAATATTCGCCACCAATGGTCGAGGAAGGTGAGGGACACAGCGTTAAGATCGGCCGACATTGCGGCAACCGTTAATTCATCCTCGCCGCGCAAGTTGAACGTAGCGGCCAAGTTTCCGCGAATGACATCATCGGTTGGCTCAAACTCGTCGACTGTAACAGAAAAGAAGGGGATATCATTAACGTCAGGCGCTACGGAGACAGGCATCGATTGCGACGACACCTGCTCCACCACCCCAATTTCCTTGGCTTTTTCCTTTCCGAGAGCGGTTAAGGCAGGTACAGTTACACGCCCCTGGGTCCTAACCTCAATCAGACCAGAGCTGACGAGAGTAGCCAAAGATCGGCTGACGTTCGGCTGCGCGCGACCGGCCAACTCGGATAGTTCGCCGATACTCTGCGGGTTCCTGTTAGCTATGAGAGCCAACAGCTCTTGGTTCCCTGGGACTGCAAGGGCTTGGATCCAAGCGTTGGACGCCGGAGCCCTCGAACTTTCAAGCCGCTTAAGAAGGCGATCTCTAAGCTCGGTTCCTGAGACAACGTTGGTCATTTCGCACCTATCTCACCGCAAAACTCAAAGCGCACGCCCCTGACCTCGCAGGCGCGGGCTACACGGTCTAGGAAATCTGATAATAATTCACTCGGTGACCTAAAGTCGTATCGAAAGCGTTGGCCGACCAGCCTAAATCGGTGTTCATGATCAAAGGGATCTTCATCATCGGCACCGTCGTATCCGTGTGAATTATCGAAGCCTAAAAGTCTCTGGCCGGATTCATCATTGAGTACCAGCGCGTAAGACAATCCATGAGGCCGGCCATTTGTTACATCACACCACTCCGCTCGGATAATAGCCGTCCAGCCGTTCGTCATCGGCCATGTGCCGCCCAGTTCGATCAGCCAAGCCACGTCTCTATCTGAGAACATGCGTAAGTAAGCCCACCGTCAGATCATATATCACGAACCGATATGAAAAGCAAGCCAGACGGCTCGCTGCCGTCCCCGCTTCGAGCTATCCGAGAGGTTGCGGAGCGACTACCTGTCGCTTTTGGAAGTTTCGCAGCCGGCGCGCAAGGCCTCCTTTGCCCCTACGCGACCATTCCGAGCCGACCGGCAAAGTCAGCAACGGGCTGAAACGACGCGGCCGGAGTTTACACTGGGAACGGCGGGACGTGGCGCACTGCTTCCGTAGCGGCAACGCGGTTTACGGCGTTAACTGCTCGCTCCGCTCCGACGGGCGAGGGCAGCGACGGGTCGACTTGATTAGTTCGCCAAGACCTCCCGGAAGGCTCGCTTCTTGCGCAATCCGGTCCCAGTGCCAGCTTCGACTGATCGCAATCCGCTCTTCGCGATGTTCCGCCGGCGCCTTGATTGACGCCGCTTGGCGGTCATGGACGGGCGATCGGACGGCGCCGACGCTGGGCGCCGGTCAGTCTATAGCGGAAGTCTGTCTTAACCGGATAAGCGCAGATTGAGCCAGGCTCAGCGCATTGCCTGCGGCTTCTGTGGCTTGGACAGCATTGAAATGCGCCGCGTTTGTCTCTATGTGTCGTCGCCTCGCGCGGAACGTCGGGCCGGGACGAGGCGGTCCGGGGGTTCCGCCAGACATTGCGCGGGCGCCTGCGCGTCGGCGACGGCGGGCCGCAGCGCATTCTCGGCCGTACCATCTTTTTGATATGAACCTCATCGACTGGCACAGGCGAAACGGCGTCTCCCGCGCGGAGGTCTCCCGGCGGATCGGCGTTTCCGCTGGCGCCGTGACGCTGACTTGCCGCGGCGGCCTCTCGGCGCCTCGCGGGACCGCTCGGCGAATGTCGCCGAAACCGGCGGCGCGGTTACGCCGAATGATTTCCTCCTCAACCCGCCGACGATGCGAAAGGGGCACGATATGGGCAATCCCGTCACAGAAGCCATCGAGGCGTTCGCCCGCGGCGAGATCGTGGTGGTTACGGACGACGACGACCGGGAGAACGAGGGCGACATGATCGTCGCCGCCTCGCTTTGCACCACCGAGAAGATGGCGTTCATCATCCGCAACGGCTGCGGCATCGTCTGCGCGCCCCTGACGGCGGCGGACGCCAGGCGGTTGAACCTGCCGCCCATGGTTGCGGCGAACGACGCTCCGCTCGGCACCGCCTTCACCATCTCGGTCGACGTCAGGCACGGCATGACGACGGGCATCTCGGCCGAGCAGCGCTGCAACACGGTCAGGGCGCTGGCGAACCGCAACATGGGCGCGAGCGACTTCGTCCGCCCTGGCCATGTCTTCCCGCTGATCGCCAAGGAGGGCGGGGTGCTCATGCGCTCGGGTCACACCGAAGCGGCGATCGATCTGTGCGCGCTCGCCAACCTGCCGGCGGTCGCGGTCATATGCGAGCTCGCCAACGACGACGGCACCGTCATGATCGGGCCGCAGATCGCCGCTTTCGCTGAGAGGAACAGTCTCAAGCGGATCTCGGTCGCCGATCTCATCGCCTATCGACAGGCGCGGGAGAAGCTGGTCGAACGAATCGGCGTATTCCCTGTCAAGACGCCAATCGGCGAGCTTCAAGGTTACGCCTACCGCACGCCGTTCGATCAGGTGCTGCATTTCGCCTTTGTCCACGGATCCATCGGCGACGGGCGCGGGGTGCCGGCGCGGCTTCATCGCTGCGACATCGTCAACGACGTGTTCGGCGCCGGGTCGATCCCCAAAGTGTTGCAACGCTTCCGGGAGGAGGGTCGCGGGATCCTCGTCTATCTTCGCGATGGGTCCGCGGGCGTGCCGGTGAATTTCGTGGGCGCAGAACCCGGCGAGTCGGATCGACAGCGCGCGGAGAACTGGCGGGAGGTGGGCCTCGGCGCCCAGATCCTGCGCGACCTCGGCGTGTCGTCGATCCGGCTCAGGACCAACCACCCTCGAACCTATGTCGGCCTCTCGGGCTTCGGCATCGAAATCGCGTCGGTCGAGCCGATCGACGGGTAAGGCCCGGGTTGCTCGAGCCAGCGCTGGGCGCGCGCTCGCAAGGCCCTATCGCGGCGATCGGCTTTGGCCGCGCCGGAGGTACGCCCTTGGTCCTCCGCAGCCGCAGAAGGACGACGGTCTGCGCAGATCTCACGCGCGATCGGCGCCGAGTTTTCACCGCCGGCCGTCGGTAGGCCGGCGCCGCCTTTCGACGACCGACGATTTCGATCGTTTTCGTTAACTGTAGTATTTTCGGCTATTTTAAATCTTGTGCCCGATAAAGATCTATGTCTATCGGCCGACGGATCAAAATTGATGCTTACGATACGTAAGCTGGCGCAGGCGTTTCGCCGACAATATTCATTGATCATCGGGGCTTTGTCGCTCGTAATTGTTCTTATTGGGGCGATCGCCGCATTCACCGCCTATCTCAAAACAACGCAAATCGACAACAGCGCACGCGCCGCCAGGAGCCTGGCGACCATGCTGGCGGACGAGACGGACCGATCCATTCAGTCGGTGTCGTTGATCATCGCGCGTGTGGCGGCGCGTCTCGAGGCCGCGGGCGTCGATACGCCCTCGTCGTTCGAGCAGGCGGCGGGCGCCGTCGAGTTCCGTGCCTTCCTCAACGACCGCGTCGCTGACGACGCGTCTTTGGACACGATCTACGTAGTCAGCGCGGCGGAGCCGGCGTTTGCCCGGGAGGCGTCTCGCCGCACGATCATGGCCATCCACGCCTGGGATCAGGTGCGGGCGCTGCGGGATGCGGGGCCCGACGGGATCTATCTGTCTTCGCCGTTCCGCAGCCGCGCCACAGGCGCCTGGCAACTCAGCCTGACTAAGCGAGTGTCGTCGAAGAACGGAGATTTTCTCGGCGTCGTCAGCGGGGTGATCAACCTCTCCTCGTTCAGCGATCTTCTCGGCAAGCTCGCGCTCGGCGAGCACGCCTCGCTGTCCGTCATCCGGGACGACGGCGAAATCATCGCTTGCTTTCCGACGCGGGAACTGAGCCTCGGCTCCGAACTGGCCAGAACGCCGTTGTTCACGGATTTCATCTCGGAGAAGCGCAACGGCATGACGCGTCAGGTCAGCGACGTCGACCGGCTCGAACGCATGTTTGCGGTGGTGAACTCCGACAAGTTCCCGGTCGCCTCGGTCGTCGCAGTGGCGATGAACGACGTGCTCGCCGCGTGGCGTTTCCAGGCGCAGGCTCTCGAACTCGGCGCCGCGGTGATTGCGGCGGTGATCCTGCTCGGCGCAGTCCTCCTCGCGATGCGGGTCGAGCAACTCGCCGAGGCGCGTGAGCGCGAGGCGGGGCAGGCGCAAGCGGCCGTCCAGTACGCCCGGTTCAACAACGCCATGGATAACATCGTCCAAGGCTTGGCGATGTACAACCGGAACGGCGGTCTCATTGTTTGCAACCGGAGATACGCCGAGATCTATGGGCTTCCGCCGGACCTCGCGAACCAGCGAGTGAAAACCGGCGCGCCGTCCGCCGCGAGCGACCCCAGTCGATTCGGCGAGCCGATCGAACGGCCACGCAAAGACCGCGACGGCAGCGTGCTGGTTCTCAGCAAGCTTCCGGACGGACGCCTTATCGCGCAGCGCAAGAAAGCGCTCGCGGACGGAGGCTGGGTGTCGACGCACGAGGACGTGACCGCGCACCGTGAGGCCGAAGACAAGATCAAGGTCATGGCGACTCATGACGCATTGACCGGCCTCCTCAACCGGTTTGGCTTCAAGCAGCGCCTCGAGCAATGCCTGGCCGAAGCTCAGCGCCGCACCGGCCGCTTCGCGTTGCTTTATCTCGACCTCGATCGCTTCAAGCGCGTCAACGACACCCTGGGACACCCCGTCGGCGACAGGCTGTTGCAGGCGGTCGCCGCCAGGATGACCGGCGTCGTGCGGAAAAGCGACGCAACCGCTCGCCTCGGCGGCGACGAGTTCGCCGTCATCCAGCGGATCTCTGCCGCTCCCCGCGACGCCATGCGCCTTGCGGAGCGGTTGGTCGCGGCGTTGGCCGCGCCGTACGACATTGACGGCGTGCGTATCGAAATCGGAACCAGCATCGGGATCGCGCTCACCCCCGACGACAGCGTTGACGCTGACGACATCCTCCGGCTGGCGGACTTGGCGCTCTATCATTCCAAGGCGGATCGCGGCAGCTATCACTTCTTCCAGACGGAAATGGACCAGGAGTTCCGGTCCAAGCGCCAGTTGGAGGACGATCTCAGGGCGGCGCTCGCCGAAGGGCAGTTCGAGGTCCATTTCCAGCCGATCGTCTCCGTCGTCGACCGACGGGTCACCGCCTTCGAAGCGCTCTTGCGCTGGAATCATCCCGTTCGCGGGGCCGTCCCTCCGAGCGAGTTCATCCCGGTGGCGGAGGAGACCGGGCTCATCGTCGCGATCGGCGAGTGGGTCATGCGAGTGGCCTGCAAGGAGGCGACGAATGGCCCCCGCCGATCGGCGTCGCCGTCAACGTGTCCGCGATCCAGTTCCGAACGCCGGCTTTCTCGCAAACCGTTTTCGATGCGCTCAGGTCTACGGGACTGCCAGGTTCAAGGCTGATCGTCGAATTGACCGAAAGCGTGATGATGAAAGACGGCGATGCGACGGTTGCGACGCTCGAGACCATCCGAGCAAAAGGCGTTCGCACCTCTATGGACGACTTCGGAACCGGCTATTCGAGCCTGAGCTACATGCGCCGATTACCGTTCGACAAGATCAAAATCGACAAGACGTTCATCGCCGAACTCGGCGTGCGGGACGACACGACGGCGATCGTGCGCGCCGCGGTCGCTCTGGCGCAAGCGCTCGGGATGCAGACGGTCGCGGAGGGGATAGAGACGGAAGAGCAGCTGGCGCGCGCGCGGGTCGAGGGCATCACGGAGGCCCAAGGCTATCTGATCGGGCGGCCCATGCCGGCCCGACAGGCGTTGGCGCTGCTCGGCGTCGAACCCGTCGAGGAAGATGACGCTCCGAAGGCCGAAAGCCGCGCCCGCGCAGCCGACGTCGAGATCGGCGATGCGCACGCGCTCGGCAACGTCACCGTCTTCAGGCCTCGCGGCGCGGCGAGCCCGCCTGCCCGCGCGTCAGCCCCGAGGCTCCGGCCGGCCAGCCGGTCGTAAGGCGCGGGTCGCCTCCGGCAGGCCGCGACAGCCGACCGAAGCGCCGATCATCCCTCCATCAGCGTCGTGACATGAGCGGCGACCGAGCGGGCCAAGCCTTCGAGGTCGTAGCCGCCCTCGAGCACGGAAACGATACGTCCGCCACAATGCTTTTGGGCGAGTTCCATGAGTTTGCGCGTCGCCCAAACGTAATCCGCCTCGACCAGATTGAGGTTGCCGAGCGGATCGCGGCGATGGGCGTCGAAGCCGGCCGAGATGATGACGAGATCAGGCCTGAAGTCGTCGATGCGCGGCAGGATCGCGACGCCCATCGCCTCGCGAAAGGTATCGCCGTCGTCGCCGGCGCGGAGCGGCGCGTTGACGATCTGGTCGAATTCGCCGCGCTCGCCAATGGAGCCGGTGCCGGGATAATTGGGCATCTCGTGGGTCGACGTGTACATCACGTGGGGGTCGCTCCAGAAGATGTGCTGGGTGCCGTTGCCGTGATGGACGTCGAAATCCATAATCGCGACCCGCTCGGCGCCGTAGACGGCCCGGGCGTGCCGCGCAGCGACCGCTGCGTTGTTGAAGAAGCAAAAGCCCATCGGCGTCGCCGTTTCGGCGTGATGCCCGGGCGGCCGGGTCGCCACGAAAGCGTTGCGGACCTTGCGGGTCATCACTTCGTCGACGGCGAACACGGCGCCTCCGGCCGAGCGGAGCGCCGCCTCGAACGTGCCGGGCGACATGGAGGTGTCCTGGTCGATGGCGACGTGCCCTTGCGTCGGCGTCGCCGCGCGGATCGCCTCGATGTAGTCGACCGGGTGAACCCGGGCGATCGCGGCAATCTCGGCGCGCGGCGCGGTGTCGCGAGCCATCATCTGGAAGACTTCGCTCTCGAGCGCGCGATCGACGGCGCGGAGCCGGTCAGGACGCTCGGGATGACCCTCGCCCATGTCGTGCGCGAGACACGCCGGATGGCTGATCAGCAGTGTGGTCACTCGGGAGTCCTACCTGGGCAAACGCGCGTCCCCATCCCGTCGCACTCTCGCCCCGATGGCCGGGAATGTCCATCAGTACAATGTCCCAACGCGGAAAGGGTTCCGGCGCGCGCCACTGGCTTGACGTCGGCCTCGGATCGCGGTTCGAGGTTCGGCAGTTTTTGAATATGCGAGAGCGACATAGGCCTCACGGTCGGGCGGCGCAATGCGCAAGTCGGGCGATAGACCAAGTCGGACGATAGACTTTGTTATCGCCGCCTGCGGCTTGCGCGGACGCCTTCGGGCGTCGCCGGAGGATCCGCGCCGATTTTCCGCGGACGCCCGCCCTGCCGAACGCGGCATCGAGCGAGACGCCCCCGCTCCCCGATTCCCGTTGGCTTCCCGCGAGGCCTTGATCTACAAAGCCCCTTGAAAAATCGCGCCAAAGGCAAAGCGTACATGAGCGGCGTCAACGAGATCCGATCGAGCTTTCTGCAATTCTTCGCGCGGGAGGGCCATGAGGTCGCGCCCTCGAGCTCGCTCGTGCCGCGCAACGATCCGACGCTGATGTTCACCAACGCCGGCATGGTGCAGTTCAAGAACGTCTTCACCGGCGTCGAGAAGCGGCCTTACGTCCGCGCCGCGACCGCCCAGAAGTGCGTGCGCGCCGGCGGCAAGCACAACGACCTCGACAACGTCGGCTACACCGCCCGCCACCACACCTTCTTCGAGATGCTGGGCAACTTCTCCTTCGGCGACTACTTCAAGGAAGAGGCCATCGAGTTCGCCTGGAGGCTGCTCACCCAGGATTTCGGCCTTCCCAAGGAGCGGCTCACCGTCACGGTCTATACGACGACGATCAGGCCGCCGCTCTGTGGAAGGCGATCTCCGGCCTGCCCGACGACCGCATCGTCCGCATCGGACCAGGACAACTTCTGGGCCATGGGCGACACCGGCCCCTGCGGACCCTGCTCCGAGATCTTCTTCGACCATGGCGACCACATTCCCGGCGGCCCGCCCGGCTCGCCCGACGCCGACGGCGACCGCTTCGTGGAGATCTGGAACCTGGTGTTCATGCAGTTCGAGGGCTGCCGGACGGCAGCGCGTCGACCTGCCGCGCCCCTCGATCGACACCGGCATGGGGCTCGAGCGCCTCGCCGCCGTCATGCAGGGCGTGCACGACAACTACGACATCGACCTCTTTCGCACGCTGATTCGGGCCATCGCGGACCTCACGGGCGGCGATCCGGACGGCCCGCAGCGCGCCTCGCACCGGGTGATCGCCGACCACCTCCGCGCCTCCGCCTTCCTGATCGCCGACGGCGTCTGCCGTCCAACGAGGGCCGCGGCTATGTGCTGCGCCGGATCATGCGCCGGGCCATGCGCCACGCCCATCTTCTCGGCGCGCGCGAGCCGCTGATGCACCGCCTGGTCCCGGCGCTGATGCGCGAGATGGGCGAGGCCTACCCGGAGCTCCGCCGCGCCGAGGCGGTGATCACCGAGACGCTCGCTCGAGGAGGAGCGCTTCCGCCTCACGCTCGGCCGCGGCATGGCGCTGCTCGAGGACGCGACGCGGCCGCTGGCTGAGGGCGGCGGCTTTCCGGCGAGACGGCGTTCAAGCTCTACGACACCTACGGCTTCCCGCTCGACCTCACCCAGGACGCGGTGCGCGCGCGCGGCTTGTCGGTCGACGTCGACGGCTTCAACGCCGCGATGGCGCGCCAGCGCGCCGAGGCCCGCGCGCCTGGGCCGGGTCGGGCGAATCCGCGACCGAGACGGTGTGGTACGGCTTGCGCGAGCGGGTCGGCGCCACCGATTCCTCGGCTACGAGACCGAGACGGCCGAAGGCGTGATCGGCGCCATCGTCAGGGACGGCGTCGAGGTCGACCGGCTCGAGGCCGGTGAGACCGGCTCGCTCGTCCTCGACCGGACGCCGTTCTACGGCGAGATCGGGCGGCCAGGTCGGCGACGTCGGCGAGATTACCGGGCCGGGCTTCCGCGCCGTCTGAGCGACACGCGCAAAAAACTCGGCGACCTCGTCGTTCACGACGTCACGATCGTCGACGGCGCCGCGCGCGACGGCATGGCGGTCGAGCTCGCCGTCGAT
>CAVPXF010000009.1:0-19727 GCA_963709655.1 uncultured Alphaproteobacteria bacterium | reverse complement strand
AGAAGGTATGGTGGCGGATGATGTAGCCGACGTTGTCGAGGTCGTTGTGCTTGCCGCCGGCGCGCACGCACTTCTGGGCGGTCGCAGCGCGGACGTAAGGCCGGAGCTCGACGCCGGTGAAGACGTTCTTGAACTGAACCATGCCGGCGTTGGTGAACATCAGCGTCGGATCGTTGCGGGCACGAGCGAGCTCGAGGGCGCGACCTCATGGCCCTCCCGCGCGAAGAATTGCAGAAAGCTCGATCGGATCTCGTTGACGCCGCTCATGTACGCTTTGCCTTTGGCGCGATTTTTCAAGGGGCTTTCTAGATCAAGGGCCCGCGGGACGCCAACGGGAATCGCGAGTGGGCGCGTCTGTTCCATGCCGCGATCGGCAGAGCGGGGCCTGCGCGGGACGATCGGCGCGGGTCCTCCGGCGACGCCCGAAGGCGTCCGCGCAAGCCGCGCGGCGATCAGAAAGTCTATCGCCCGACTTGGTCTATCGCCGACTTGCGCATTGCGCCGCCCGACCGCGAGGTCTATGTCGCGCTCGCATCTTCAAAAACTGCCGAACCTCGAACCGCGATCCGAGGCCGACGTCAAGCCAGTGGCGCGCGCCGGAACCTTTCCGCGTTGGGACATTGTACTGATGGACATTCCCGGCCATCGGGGCGAGAGTGCGACGGGATGGGGACGCGCGTTTGCCCAGGTAGGATCCCGAGTGACCACACTGCTGATCAGCCATCCGGCGTGTCTCGCGCACGACATGGGCGAGGGTCATCCCGAGCGTCCTGACCGGCTCCGCGCCGTCGATCGCGCGCTCGAGAGCGAAGTCTTCCAGATGATGGCTCGCGACACCGCGCCGCGCGCCGAGATTGCCGCGATCGCTCGGGTTCACCCGGTCGACTACATCGAGGCGATCCGCGCGGCGACGCCGACGCAGGGGCACGTCGCCATCGACCAGGACACCTCCATGTCGCCCGGCACGTTCGAGGCGGCGCTTCGCTCGGCCGGCGGCGCCGTGTTCGCCGTCGACGAAGTGATGACCCGCAAGGTCCGCAACGCTTTCGTCGCGACCCGGCCGCCCGGGCATCACGCCGAAACGGCGACGCCGATGGGCTTTTGCTTCTTCAACAACGCAGCGGTCGCTGCGCGGCACGCCCGGGCCGTCTACGGCGCCGAGCGGGTCGCGATTATGGATTTCGACGTCCATCACGGCAACGGCACCCAGCACATCTTCTGGAGCGACCCCCACGTGATGTACACGTCGACCCACGAGATGCCCAATTATCCCGGCACCGGCTCCATTGGCGAGCGTGGCGAATTCGACCAGATCGTCAACGCGCCGCTCCGCGCCGGCGACGACGGCGATACCTTTCGCGAGGCGATGGGCGTCGCGATCCTGCCGCGCATCGACGACTTCAGGCCTGATCTCGTCATCATCTCGGCCGGCTTCGACGCCCATCGCCGCGATCCGCTCGGCAACCTCAATCTGGTCGAGGCGGATTACGTTTGGGCGACGCGCAAACTCATGGAACTCGCCCAAAAGCATTGTGGCGGACGTATCGTTTCCGTGCTCGAGGGCGGCTACGACCTCGAAGGCTGGCCCGCTCGGTCGCCGCTCATGTCACGACGCTGATGGAGGGATGATCGGCGCTTCGGTCGGCTGTCGCGGCCTGCCGGAGGCGACCCGCGCCTTACGACCGGCTGGCCGGCCGGAGCCTCGGGGCAGACGCGCGGGCAGGCGGGCTCGCCGCGCCGCGAGGCCTGAAGACGGTGACGTTGCCGAGCGCGTGCGCATCGCCGATCTCGACGTCGGCTGCGCGGGCGCGGCTTTCGGCCTTCGGAGCGTCATCTTCCTCGACGGGTTCGACGCCGAGCAGCGCCAACGCCTGTCGGGCCGGCATGGGCCGCCCGATCAGATAGCCTTGGGCCTCCGTGATGCCCTCGACCCGCGCGCGCGCCAGCTGCTCTTCCGTCTCTATCCCCTCCGCGACCGTCTGCATCCCGAGCGCTTGCGCCAGAGCGACCGCGGCGCGCACGATCGCCGTCGTGTCGTCCCGCACGCCGAGTTCGGCGATGAACGTCTTGTCGATTTTGATCTTGTCGAACGGTAATCGGCGCATGTAGCTCAGGCTCGAATAGCCGGTTCCGAAGTCGTCCATAGAGGTGCGAACGCCTTTTGCCCGGATGGTCTCGAGCGTCGCAACCGTCGCATCGCCGTCTTTCATCATCACGCTTTCGGTCAATTCGACGATCAGCCTTGAACCTGGCAGTCCCGTAGACCTGAGCGCATCGAAAACGGTTTGCGAGAAAGCCGGCGTTCGGAACTGGATCGCGGACACGTTGACGGCGACGCCGATCGGCGGGGGCCATCTTGTCGCCTCCTTGCAGGCCACTCGCATGACCCACTCGCCGATCGCGACGATGAGCCCGGTCTCCTCCGCCACCGGGATGAACTCGCTCGGAGGGACGGCCCCGCGAACGGGATGATTCCAGCGCAAGAGCGCTTCGAAGGCGGTGACCCGCCGGTCGACGACGGAGACGATCGGCTGGAAATGGACCTCGAACTGCCCTTCGGCGAGCGCCGCCCTGAGATCGTCCTCCAACTGGCGCTTGGACCGGAACTCCTGGTCCATTTCCGTCTGGAAGAAGTGATAGCTGCCGCGATCCGCCTTGGAATGATAGAGCGCCAAGTCCGCCAGCCGGAGGATGTCGTCAGCGTCAACGCTGTCGTCGGGGGTGAGCGCGATCCCGATGCTGGTTCCGATTTCGATACGCACGCCGTCAATGTCGTACGGCGCGGCCAACGCCGCGACCAACCGCTCCGCAAGGCGCATGGCGTCGCGGGGAGCGGCAGAGATCCGCTGGATGACGGCGAACTCGTCGCCGCCGAGGCGAGCGGTTGCGTCGCTTTTCCGCACGACGCCGGTCATCCTGGCGGCGACCGCCTGCAACAGCCTGTCGCCGACGGGGTGTCCAGGGTGTCGTTGACGCGCTTGAAGCGATCGAGGTCGAGATAAAGCAACGCGAAGCGGCCGGTGCGGCGCTGAGCTTCGGCCAGGCATTGCTCGAGGCGCTGCTTGAAGCCAAACCGGTTGAGGAGGCCGGTCAATGCGTCATGAGTCGCCATGACCTTGATCTTGTCTTCGGCCTCACGGTGCGCGGTCACGTCCTCGTGCGTCGACACCCAGCCTCCGTCCGCGAGCGCTTTCTTGCGCTGCGCGATAAGGCGTCCGTCCGGAAGCTTGCTGAGAACCAGCACGCTGCCGTCGCGGTCTTTGCGTGGCCGTTCGATCGGCTCGCCGAATTGACTGGGGTCGCTCGCGGCGGACGGCGCGCCGGTTTTCACTCGCTGGTTCGCGAGGTCCGGCGGAAGCCCATAGATCTCGGCGTATCTCCGGTTGCAAACAATGAGACCGCCGTTCCGGTTGTACATCGCCAAGCCTTGGACGATGTTATCCATGGCGTTGTTGAACCGGGCGTACTGGACGGCCGCTTGCGCCTGCCCCGCCTCGCGCTCACGCGCCTCGGCGAGTTGCTCGACCCGCATCGCGAGGAGGACTGCGCCGAGCAGGATCACCGCCGCAATCACCGCGGCGCCGAGTTCGAGAGCCTGCGCCTGGAAACGCCACGCGGCGAGCACGTCGTTCATCGCCACTGCGACGACCGAGGCGACCGGGAACTTGTCGGAGTTCACCACCGCAAACATGCGTTCGAGCCGGTCGACGTCGCTGACCTGACGCGTCATGCCGTTGCGCTTCTCCGAGATGAAATCCGTGAACAACGGCGTTCTGGCCAGTTCGGAGCCGAGGCTCAGTTCCCGCGTCGGAAAGCAAGCGATGATTTCGCCGTCGTCCCGGATGACGGACAGCGAGGCGTGCTCGCCGAGCGCGAGCTTGCCGAGAAGATCGCTGAACGAGGAGAGGTTGATCACCCCGCTGACGACGCCGAGAAAATCTCCGTTCTTCGACGACACTCGCTTAGTCAGGCTGAGTTGCCAGGCGCCTGTGGCGCGGCTGCGGAACGGCGAAGACAGATAGATCCCGTCGGGCCCCGCATCCCGCAGCGCCCGCACCTGATCCCAGGCGTGGATGGCCATGATCGTGCGGCGAGACGCCTCCCGGGCAAACGCCGGCTCCGCCGCGCTGACTACGTAGATCGTGTCCAAAGACGCGTCGTCAGCGACGCGGTCGTTGAGGAAGGCACGGAACTCGACGGCGCCCGCCGCCTGCTCGAACGACGAGGGCGTATCGACGCCCGCGGCCTCGAGACGCGCCGCCACACGCGCGATGATCAACGACACCGACTGAATGGATCGGTCCGTCTCGTCCGCCAGCATGGTCGCCAGGCTCCTGGCGGCGCGTGCGCTGTTGTCGATTTGCGTTGTTTTGAGATAGGCGGTGAATGCGGCGATCGCCCCAATAAGAACAATTACGAGCGACAAAGCCCCGATGATCAATGAATATTGTCGGCGAAACGCCTGCGCCAGCTTACGTATCGTAAGCATCAATTTTGATCCGTCGGCCGATAGACATAGATCTTTATCGGGCACAAGATTTAAAATAGCCGAAAATACTACAGTTAACGAAAACGATCGAAATCGTCGGTCGTCGAAAGGCGGCGCCGGCCTACCGACGGCCGGCGGTGAAAACTCGGCGCCGATCGCGCGTGAGATCTGCGCAGACCGTCGTCCTTCTGCGGCTGCGGAGGACCAAGGGCGTACCTCCGGCGCGGCCAAAGCCGATCGCCGCGATAGGGCCTTGCGAGCGCGCGCCCAGCGCTGGCTCGAGCAACCCGGGCCTTACCCGTCGATCGGCTCGACCGACGCGATTTCGATGCCGAAGCCCGAGAGGCCGACATAGGTTCGAGGGTGGTTGGTCCTGAGCCGGATCGACGACACGCCGAGGTCGCGCAGGATCTGGGCGCCGAGGCCCACCTCCCGCCAGTTCTCCGCGCGCTGTCGATCCGACTCGCCGGGTTCTGCGCCCACGAAATTCACCGGCACGCCCGCGGACCCATCGCGAAGATAGACGAGGATCCCGCGACCCTCCTCCCGGAAGCGTTGCAACACCTTGGGGATCGACCCGGCGCCGAACACGTCGTTGACGATGTCGCAGCGATGAAGCCGCGCCGGCACCCCGCGCCCGTCGCCGATGGATCCGTGGACAAAGGCGAAATGCAGCACCTGATCGAACGGCGTGCGGTAGGCGTAACCTTGAAGCTCGCCGATCGGCGTCTTGACAGGGAATACGCCGATTCGTTCGACCAGCTTCTCCCGCGCCTGTCGATAGGCGATGAGATCGGCGACCGAGATCCGCTTGAGACTGTTCCTCTCAGCGAAAGCGGCGATCTGCGGCCCGATCATGACGGTGCCGTCGTCATTGGCGAGCTCGCATATGACGGCGACCGCCGGCAGGTTGGCGAGCGCGCACAGATCGATCGCCGCTTCGGTGTGACCCGAGCGCATGAGCACCCCGCCCTCCTTGGCGATCAGCGGGAAGACATGGCCAGGGCGGACGAAGTCGCTCGCGCCCATGTTGCGGTTCGCCAGCGCCCTGACCGTGTTGCAGCGCTGCTCGGCCGAGATGCCCGTCGTCATGCCGTGCCTGACGTCGACCGAGATGGTGAAGGCGGTGCCGAGCGGAGCGTCGTTCGCCGCAACCATGGGCGGCAGGTTCAACCGCCTGGCGTCCGCCGCCGTCAGGGGCGCGCAGACGATGCCGCAGCCGTTGCGGATGATGAACGCCATCTTCTCGGTGGTGCAAAGCGAGGCGGCGACGATCATGTCGCCCTCGTTCTCCCGGTCGTCGTCGTCCGTAACCACCACGATCTCGCCGCGGGCGAACGCCTCGATGGCTTCTGTGACGGGATTGCCCATATCGTGCCCCTTTCGCGCCGTCGGCGGGTTGAGGAGGAAATCATTCGGCGTAACCGCGCCGCCGGTTTCGGCGACGATGCGCTCAGCGGTGTCGCGCGACAGCCAGGCGCCGTCATCGCGGCAGATCAGCGTCACTGCGCCGGCGGAAACGCCGATGCGCCGTGGGAATTCCGCGCGGGAGACGCCATGACGCCGGAGCCAGTCGATGCTTTTCATATCAGAAAGACGTTGCGGCCGAGAATGCGCTGCGGCCCGCCGTCGCCGATGCGTGGGCGCCTGCGCGATGTCTGGTGGAGCCTCCGGCCCGGCTCGTCCCGGCCCGACGTCCCCGCGCGCGGGGACGACACATAGAGACAAACACGGAGAATTTCAACGCTGCCCAAGCCGCAGGGAATGGGCCGTACGCGGTTCCGTGCCGATCCGTTTCACGCAGATAGCCACTCCGTGTAGAGGGGGCCGCGCGCTCGATGGAATGGCAAAGGGGGGCGGAGAGCGGGCATTCCCTCGGCGGATGTGTATAGTCCGCTTCCGGTCAAAAAGCGGACTGGATGGCGCGAATTGACGTACGGGTGGCGAGGGCTTTACGTCAACCCGCTAATACAAGGGTTTGGCGGACAAAGGCGAATGGCACGTCATAGTAATAATCCAAAGCGTAGGATTGCGCCGAAGGGACAATTCACCTCGAAGCAGCTTGATAAATTGGTAGCGACTATGACCTACGAGGGCAGCGGCCACCACAAGAGGCGTCCATTGAACTATGGTTTTTCGTCCGTCAACCCTCGGCCGTGGAAGTCACTTTGCGACCGTGAAAGGGTCATTTCGATTGATGAGGCAAAGGAACTCTTCGAAAGTGGCATCCGCCGCGGGATGATGAGTCCATTCTTTAAAGGCGAGCGGCCCAAATACGTTTGGGCCGTCGATTTGGCTGGGGCGCCCTACGAAGCTAAGATCGGGACGGACAGTTGGGTGCGATCCAAAGCGGTGCAATTAGGCGGTGCGGCGTAGTGATTTGTTCGGGCTATTGTCATTGGCTGCAGCGGCACGTTGCCGGGCGAGGGCTTTCCAGTAGGCGTCCCAGTCGCCGTTGATTCGGTTTATCCGCAGGGCGAGCATATGTTCGGCATGCTCGACACGCCACCAGGCGCCGGGCCGCTTCAGGCGTTGCTGGGCGACGTAGCGATGGGCGCTTTCGATCTCGCCCGAGCCGATTGGCAGCTCGTCGGCCAAAGCTTGGCGGTAGTTCAGGTGGTTGGCGCGAGCGCTGAGATAGCGATGGCAGGTTCGCACAGGCGCATGCTCGTCGTCGACTTCGGGCGGCTCGCAACATCCGGCAAGCGCCCGCAGAACGGCGTCGAGACGTCCGCCTTTGAGCGCCTCCTTCTGCGTCTCCATCCAGGCGCTGCGCGCGGCCGGGTCGGGCGCGATCGCTTCGGAAGCAGCGGCCAGGTATTCGCAGACGTGATAGAAATCAATCAAATAGCGGCCCTGGTCGCCGAACTGCTGCTCGATTTGGCCGACGATCCAGGGCGCGCCGTCGCCGACCGCGTGAACCCGGGAGTTCGCCCCGAAGCCGGCGCGAACCGCGCACGAAAGCAACTGACGCCCGGCCTCTTCAACTCCGCCCTCGATCGAACCCGCATAAACCGGCGTGCAGTTCCCTTGCGCGTGCGCCAGCGACAGCTTCGCCTCCCGCCAGGACAGCGTCTTGCCCTTGCGTTTGTCCTTCCCCTCGCTGCTCGGTTCGACGATCGGAACCATGCCGCCGTCCGTCTCGACGATGATCGGCTTGCTGAGGCCCGGCGCCTCCGGAAATTCACAATCCTGGCGGCCGGCTTCGTAGATCGCCTGGGCGTGGGCAAACGTGATCCGCTGGATCGTGCTCTCGCCGATCGCGAAGCCGTAATGCTCCTGCAACTTGGCGCGCGCCTGCGCGAAGGGCTGATCGGCGGCGAAGTCGACGATGGCGCGCTGCAACGGCCGCGAACACCCGAGCGGGCTCACCTTCGCCCCGAGCACGAATGGACGCACCCGCTGCGTCCCCAACCGATATTGCGGCTCCTGGACCTCTATTTCGCCGAATTTCGTGTGCCAGCGGAGTTTTTTTCGCCTTGGCGATACATCTGAGGACGTTGACGAATTTCCCGCTCCGTCGCCTCGACCCGCCGCTCGGCCCAACTGTGAAGCGCCTCCCGTCCCAGAAGACGCATCTCCTCGACCATCCGCTCTTCCGCAGCGTCGGCTTCCGTCAATTCCCCCTCGTCGCCTTCGACCGCCAGCACAATCGACGACACCCGCTGGCGAAGCTCCGGATGCGCCTGCAACGCCGCCATCAGCGCCTCATCGCTCAACTCCCCGACCGCCATCCGAATCCTCCCGCCAAATCACTCCAAACCCAACCTACTCTGCATCGCTTTGAATCGCACCCCTGGGCGGCGGTTTCCCCGAAGCGATCAGTCGCGACAGCGAGCGCCGGCGGCAGGACTGGTCGAGATCCTATCTCACGTCGGTCCTCACGCGCGATCTGCGGGATATCGCTGACGTCGAGAAGCTGACGGAACTTCCGAAATTCGTGAGGCTGCTGGCCGAGCACTCCGGTCAGTTGGTCAACTACTCGCACTTCGGTGCCGGCATCAATGTCAGCCACAAGACGGGGCAGCGTTATGTCGGGCTGCTGGAGCAGGTGTTCCTGATCGCGACAGTGCAACCATGGTTCACCAATGCCCTGAAGCGCATCGTCAAGACGCCGAAGCTGCACTTCCTCGATTCTGGCCTGCTAGCGACTGTGCGCGGTCTTTCCTTCGACAGGGTCAAGGCGGATCGCGGCACGTTCGGCGCGCTGCTCGAAAGCTTCGTGTTCGCGGAGGTCCTGAAGCTGATGACGGCCTCGGACCTGCGGCTGACGCCGCACCATTTTCGGGATCGGGACATGCGGGAGGTCGACATCGTGCTGGAGCGCGATGATGGGATGATCGCGGGCATCGAGGTGAAGGCCAGCGCCACGGTCAAAGCCGGGGATTTCGGAGGCCTTCGGGCACTGGCCGAGGTTTGTGGGGACCGCTTCGCCTACGGCGTCGTCCTTTATGACAGCACGGACGTCGTGCCGTTCGGCGACAGGCTGGCGGCGGCGCCGTTGTCGAGTCTTTGGAATGGAGAGGCGCGAAGGAGCTAGAAAAACGTGTACCCTAAGCGATTCACTTTCGATCCTAGGTTAATTGAACGTGCTCGCATCGTTACATTGCGCTCACCCGATTTGAACGTCCTCCGTGACGAGAATCGGGCGGAGTTGCCCGGCCTCGCGCATTTTCTGGAACAGGGTTTCAAGGCACGCGACGCAGAAGGGAAACTCTTGCTGCCCGATCTCAGTGCGTTGGCCAATTGGACGGTGGGCATCTTTAGCGACTATGGCGGCGAGGACTCGACGAGCCGTTTCTTCACCTATTCCTTTCTGGTTTGCGCCTTCGGTTCCTTAGAACCCTTCAAGCAGCAGATGGCTGCGCGGGGCTTATCCCGCTGTCCCAGGCGACCGTCACGACGGGCCGAGCTGACGCTACGAGGGTTCCCAAAGCCCCATGAAATTTCAGGCTGGGCAAATCTGGTCTAACCCGTTTTGGCCGCCGGCGGTCGCCGATTTGGCTCTAAGAGCCCTTGCGCGCGGGACCGACGTACCTGGGACAGCGGGATAAGCCTCGGCTGCGCTGCGGGCCAAGTCTGGTATCGGTGGTAAGGAGATTGCGTTCAAAGATTTTCGCTGGGGCCCGCTGCGGCGAATGCTGCCGGCCTATTTGCGGTTATGCGATGGTTATATCCCCGGGCTACTGTTCACCCTGGTCGTCGACAAAACGATACCCTCTCTATTCGGGCCCGGCGATGCTGAGACCATGCGGCGTATGACCGACGCTTTAGAGGAAACTGGTTACGGGTCGGTCGCTCCGCGAGTCGGTGAGAAGCTTTTTCGGATATTGCACTGCATTGCCTTCCTTGTTGCCTTGCTGGGGCATCCAGGACATAAGATATTTTGGATGACGGATCACGACGCGATCGGAGAGACACCAGAGAAGCACGCCAAACTTCTTGGCATCCTCAATCGAGTTCTCCCGCTCTACACCGACAAGCAATTCAGCTTTCTGGGTGGCGCCCGTCCGTTTACGCCGAGGGCATTTGAATATCTCGACATTCTCAGTCTCGCCGACATAGCCGCCGGGACGATCGCGCAAACCCTTACCAGTATTGATACGCTCGGCAAGGAGAATGCTCAGATAAAGGATGGCGGTGATCATGTGCTGCGTTGGCTTTGCCATAACAGCGTCGCGTTAAAAAAGTTTATTATGACCGTGAGCCGACTGCCAAATGGGGAAGTCGGTTGCGGGCCGATAGATTTCGGGGCAAGAACACCTATTCCGGATGAACTGTTTATCCCCGCTCAACTTGTACGATAGAGAGGAGATTGACGAAGGGTGCGGGACGGTTCCGGCGCCGATCAACGCGAAGGTTTCTCCGAGGCGCGTAAGAAGGCCACGCTCAGCCTTTGCGAGGCGCGTAGAAGTTTGCGGAGAAATAGTCGATCACCTCCGCGGCTTGGGTTCCCTGCCGGAAGCGTCGCTGCTCTTCGAACTCGATCGAAGGAATCATGTGAATGAACTGATTGTCGGAATACAGCGACAATACGGCCTCGGGATCGAGACCACCGGAACGCAGCCCCGCTAGGTTATTACCCGCCTCGATAGCAGCACCAATCATGACGTCGGCCAATTGCACAGCAGGACTCGTCTTTGAGTCGACCTGCGTGACTTCAGTAAGCTTGAGAGGAAACTTGATCGTCGCAATCTCGGATTGGCGAAACTCGACTTCATGGTCGTGATCGATGAATCGTTGCAGCAGATCGTGGTAGGCGCGCAGGTTCTTGGATTGATCGTGCTCGACCCGATATGGGCCGTCAGCCATCACTTCCATTCGGCTGATAAGGGATTGCAAAACCACGAAGGCTGCATCGGTGTTCACGCCCGGCGTCGCTATAGCGGACAGACATTCGGGCGCCGCATACTGGGCAAGCGGCCCAAGAGCCTCTGGAAGCTCACGCCACTTTGTTGCCCGCGCGGCCGAGACGAGAGCGTTTAGAGCCTCCGGCGTCTTGTCTTTGACTGCGTGCTGGAAGGACGCGAGCAGCCTGTCGAAGGCCGGTTGGCCGAGCAGCGTCGGACCAGCAACGGACAATAGCGACGCCATGGCGTAGTTCTGCCCATGTTCGTAGAAGTCTAAGCCTCTCTCGTAGTAAAATGGCTCGACTGCATAATCCGCGAACATCAGCACCAGCAGAAAGCGCTTGTCGCACACATAGGTGACGCACTTGTAATGCGTGAGAAGGTCACGTTGGAGGGAAAGCAGACGCGAGTGATTTGCGGGGCGGCGCGACAACGCGCGGTACTTGAGCTCCGGGGCCTGCAATTTTGGGAAATGTTCGTTGATGAGGCGTGCGGCGTCTTGGTCCGTGATGGCGATTGCTGCTGCACCTTGGAAACGCTGTTCGGCGCTCAGAAGGTCGAACCCGGTATATCCGCTCTCATCGATCCGAAAGCATTCCATGGTTGAGCGTCCCCTACCGCACTCGGGCTATCAGCGCCTCGGCTAGGGCTTGCGGGGTCCGGCCGATGATGTCGAGCGGGCGATGCTCCTGACGCATGATGCCGACGAGAAGGCACGCTGCGAAGAACCAGAACCACGAGTCCGACGGCAGGTTGAAGCCAGCGACGATCGCCTGAATCCGATCTGACAGGGGTGGATACTCGGAGTTTCCCCACTGCGCGGACGTTGGCGTGATGGCGCGGACGATGGTGGCCGCCAGCGCCAGGGCCATCGCCCGTTTTTGGCTGACGTCCTCAAAGGTGTGGCCGTGGGCCCGCGCGTAAGCAGCGAGTTTCGCGGTCATAAAATCGCGGGCCCAAACGTCGCATGCGAGTTCTTCCTCGGGAAGCGTATCCGGTTGGGCTTTCTCGGCGAGGAGCTTCACATGGCTGAATTCGTGGAGCAGCGCGAAGGCGAGAGCGAGCGCGGTCAGGTCGAACGCCACCTTGTCTTGCGAGCCGGGGAAACTGTCGCGGTCGGCTTGAGGTCGTGGGACGTCTGGCGGCCACGCGATATCGTCAGTTGAGGTGGCCGAGATCAGAGAAGCCGCCGCTTCCATACGTTCCCTATAGTCACGTTCGAACGTCGTCAGCTTTTCATCAATATGAAGCGCTTGGTCGATTGTCAGACCTAATAGCATCGTGATCACCAGGGCCGGCGAATACACCTCGATGGATCGCCAAGCGCTAAAGCCGAGTAGCCAGAATAGGTCGATCGTCTTCGTGTCGAAACGGATGCGGTGCCGGTTTGCATTCATTGTCGTCCCGACGGTGTTCGGGGAGACCTCAACTGCCGGCGCGTATTTCATCCAGAGCGAGCTGATTTCGTCGGCTCGCTCGGGCACGGCGCCGCGAAGCAGGTGGAGAACGATTGTTCGGTCGCTGGGTTCGTCGGTCATGCGATCTATCCTTTCGAACCGGGAGCGTGACGTCGAACAAGGCTTCACGTCCGGCTCGAGCAGGCGTCGCGCCGGCCAACGGCGATCTTGGGCGCACCGGCATGGCCTGTTCAGCCATCAACGCGCGCCAGCGCACGCCAAAAAGACGTCGCAGCGTTGCACAAATATGGCCGATGTTGGCGTTCCTGCGCCAGCGCGGAGCGTGGCGAACTCTATGCGATCGGAGAACTCGGACTCCGGTATCCGCCCCTGAGCGATGTCATTGACCAGTTGGCACCCGGAGCCTGCGCCGCAACGACGGATGTCGAAGACACCTTCCTGGGCCTCCTCCACCAGATCGTCGAGGCGCTCGAGGCTCCCGTCGCAGCGCTTGAGGATCTCTTCCTGCACACGTTGCGAAAAGCCGGAGATCTCGTTGTAGGCAAGGACGGCTTCTTCGCCCGAAAAGGTCGACGCCAGCCGAGACAGAGCGCTGATGCCCGAGGGGCCATCGGCGGTGCCGATTCGGTCCTGGGGGGCGATCGGGAGTTCTAGGAGCTTTAGGTGGCGTCGGATCGTCGGGACAGAGCAGGCCGATTCCTTGGCGACCGACGCATATGAGCCAAACTTGGCAAGGAGCGCTTGAAGCGCCTTGGCCTTGTCGATCGGGTGCATATCGGCGCGATGGACATTCTCGATCAGCGACAGGCTGATCGCGTCGGCGTCGCTCATCCCCTCCTTGATCAGGCAAGGAACGGGGTCGAGCGGGACGAGCTTGCAGGCGAGATAGCGCCCCTGGCCGACGAGAATCTCGAACCGGCCGTCGGCAAGCGGACGAACCGTCAGTGGCGAGAGCAGACCCTTTTCGCGAATGCTGGCGGCGAGTTCCTCGACATTCGAGTCATCCTGGCCAGCGTCGAGCGCCTTTCGGACATTCAGGGCCGAGACGACAAGCCTGGCGAGGGGGACAGGGGTGGTATGCGTTTGGGACCTCCTTCGTTGGTGGTCCCCTCAAATATCAGAGCGAAAGTGCTGGACTTTCGATTTCGATGGCGCTTGTAAATGGCGAATGTTCACCCTCGAAGACCTGACCGGCGCCATGGAGAAATCGGGCCGGCGCCTAACACCACGCACGGCCCGGAACTGGTGGACGGTCGGCCTTCTGCCTCGTCCGCGACGAACTGGGCTCGGTCGAGGTCGCGGAACGGTCAGTTTCTGGCAAGACCAGCGTGTGGCTACACAAGCTGGGATCGCCCATGACCTGCTTGGCAGGGGCGTAAGCCTACAGGGAACTAAGGTGGGTCTCTGGCTGCTTGGGTTCCCCGCGGCGCTGGATAGCGTCCAGGCGGCGTTCGTAGACCAAATCGCGGGCCTTTATCGGCGGGGCAAAGGAAGTTCGCGGGATGGCCTCGAAGCCGGGCTTTGGCAACAAGTCCAACGCTTTGTCAGATTGGACGCACGTGCACGCGGCGGTTCTCCTGAGGACGACGAAGGCGTTGCTCTGCACGCACTGACCGGCGGGCTTCTCGAGCTTCTGTGCGGCATGGGGGATAGTGCTCCTGAAGCTGGCGAGTCCGATCAATGGTCTGTCGATACGGCGGCAGAGCTGCTCTTTCAAATCGAAGACTTGAAGCCGTTCACGCAACGCTACGGTGAGATCGAGTTCCCGATTATCCAAGCGGAGACGGTTGAGGAGGTAGCGATCTGGATTTGCCAAACCGCGTCGCTGCAACGGCAGCATGAAGCGGTAGCCCAGGCTCGGCAGCACGAATGGATTTGTGCGCGCCGGCTTGTTCGTGTCGCGATTGAACTTGCCGATCGTGCGGACGCCGCAGCATCACCGCAGCAACATGAAAAGAACCGGATGCTGTTTACGCGTCTCGCTGTCGGCTGGGCGCGTCTTTTATTCCCCATCCTGTTGGCCGTGGTGCGGGCGCCTGAGCAGCGGCGATCGGTCACCAATGCGTTGTTTGCCGAGGCGGCAATCGTTCGGCGCGGGCCAGTCGCGACATGAGGGGAACGGATTTTGGTGCCCGCCACCTCAATCAGCGGGAAGCCTCCCAACATTGCCGGCCCAGCCCATAAAGCTGTTCCGGCCGATGGTCGACATCCGGCGAGTGTTCCATGAAGCCTGAACCCGAAGACTTGGCCGAGTTTTTCCGAACCCGAAAGATTGGTTTCGGTCGGTGCCTCGAACCAGCGATGCAATGCGATCAGCCGGCGATCCGGGCGCATTCGATCCAGAACCGGCAGACCATCACGCTGCTGGAACAGGATAATCATGTCTTCGCGTGGCAGCCGCGCTTTTCTCAGGATGGCCCCGACATCGCGCTGAGGCGAATTGGGCGGAACGACGCATCGACGTTCGCGGGATTCTGCAATCAGCACGACACAGAGCTTTTCAAACCGCTCGACACCAAACCGCTCGATGCCGCTGATCGCGAGCAGCTCTTCCTGCTGGCTTACCGCGGGATCACTTGCGAGTTGCACGCGATCATGACCGGCGTGGTGCAGCTACAGAGCCTGTATACGGCGAGAGTCGAACGGGGAGCAGATTCTCCCGACTCTATCGAGTCCAGCGGGACAGAAAGCCGTGGAGCAAATGCTCCTTTCCTGGGCGACATGGCGGTATCGCCACAGCTACTACGACGAGCCGCTGCTGCGCCGATTTTTCGACGGGGTCGAACACGACGTCATCGATCTGAACGACCAGGCGCCTTGCCTTGCGGCGTCGTCATTCATCACGGTCAGGGATGCGCCGCTCAATGAGGATTTGGTCGGCGTCGCGATCAATATATTGCCGGTCAGCTCGACCAGGACCATTGCGGCGTTCTCCTATGCGAAAAAAGACCAAGGGAGCGTCCGCTCTGCGTTGGACCGCGTCCTGGCCTCAGGCGGGGATGTGCAGAAGTACGAGCTGTCGAAGCTTGTGTTGAGCCGGATATCCAACGTCCTTATCTCGCCTCGCCACTTCGGCCAGTGGGGCGAGGAAAGGAGGAAGAAGATCGCGGACGCGTTCGTGCGGACGGTTCAGAGCCAGCAAGACGTCGGAAAAGACGCCGATTTCATGCTGTTCTGAGCGGAGGCGCGTCGGTATCGAGCGTATGCTGGAAGGGGCTCAAGAATAATCGATCAGATCGGGCGCTTCTCACCTTCAACTGGAAGCTCGCCGGGGGTGAAGCGGCACCCGATCTCTTGACCTGGACCGAGAGAGGCGTTCTCGGCGAGGATCATCTCATAGGTATGAAGATTGTAGAACTGGAGGGCGCCAACGATATGTCCGTCCATATTCTCGATTCGGACGTTGATGCTATCGTCGCAGAAGCGAAGTTCTTCCGTCTCCTGGCCTGTCCAGAACGGTCGCTGCGAAAGCCTCGCTTGATCTCGCCCTCGCCATTGCGGACGTAACGACGAAGAAAGTCCCACCGTGGTTGCAACACCTCATCGCGGCCGAGATGGAAGGCGATGAAGTTCATGAGGATCTTGGCGATCGCGCGCTTGTGGGGCTTGTCGATCTCGGAGGTGATTTCAACCTGAAAAGATGACGGGGTTGCGGTCTCTTCGGCCCAGGGGATTTCGAAGGGCGTTCCAGGTCGGAAGTCGATACCCGCCTGCTGTAGCGCCTCGACCACCTCATCGTGCGCATCGCGCGATGGCGCGAGAATCTTGCAGCGCCATGTGCCCCTTTCACCGTTCGCGCCAGGCCTCCCGTAGTCCGTCTCCGGCAGGGTCAGGCCGGAGATCTGCGGCAGGTAATAGACTTCCTCCTTACCAGTCTTGAAGTTATGGATGTGGAATTGGGCGGCGGGTGCCATAAGCTGGCCAGTTGTGCCGTCGACCGAGACACGGAGGCCCTGGAAAGCCCCGACCTCGGCCGGATCGGCGAGCGCGAGAGTTACGCGCTTCTGCGGGCGCGCCTGGCTGGAGAGCTGGCCGCGGCTGTATCGGAAAATACCTTCGTAGGTGTCGCGGGTCAGAAGCTGATCAAGTTCGCGGGCAAAATAGCCGTTGCAGTCATCGCACACGCAATCGAGCGTCGGAGTACCGCTCCCGAAGCGGCCGAACCCCTGCGGTATGACATGTTCGACCCCTCGGAACCGGGACGGGTCCGTCTGGGAGCAATAAATGCAAACCTTGTCGTTCGGCACGCGATGGGCGTCCCTTTTCCGGCTGCCTGAAACGTCACCAGACGCACGGCGCGCCGCTCTCAAGGTTCGAGTCGCCATGGGCGGGTGAACCGTGCGATCATAGCACATGCGACTCGATAGCGCCCTCAGACGACCCATGAGCGACCGGCCAAGTCGGCCGTACGTCCAGTGGATTGACTGAAACGCGCCGGGATCGGAATCCAGGCGCAGGGGAACCTCCCAATGCCTGGTGTAACGAAGCATCACAAAAAGCGCGATTGCGGCCGAGCGTTCCCGGCTAGCCATTATGATGATCCTCGCGGCGGACGGCCGTCGGCGCTGGAGCGCAATATCCTGCGCTACAGGGCTACTGAGGCCACGGTTTATCTTTTCTACGCCGAGCAAGTCCGCAGCTTTCTGCTAACGGACGTCCTCCGAGCCGCCACTGGGCAACAGGGTGGCGCAACTTGGGACCCGCCGGACGAACAACGGCTCCAACGTATCTTGTCCGATTTGCTGCGAGATGCTGAGACGGCCGGGAAACTCGCGGCGGAAGATGCGGTTGCGCTTCGCACCGCCTCAGCAAGCGAACGGTAGCAAGGCAAGAAGCTCAAGATCGCCCTTAGCTACGCCGTCACGATCGGGATTTTTACCGATGCGGAAGCGACCGAATTGAAGGCGCTGTTGGACTATCGAAACGATATCGCGCACCGCATTCACTTGGTCATGTCCGACATCAGCCGGAACAATTGGGCGATCGACCATGTCGCGTACGCTGCGCCCACCTACAAAGGCGAGGCTCTGGATCGACTGCGCGCCTTCCGGCGCTCGCTTTGGGATCGTGCGCGCGCCAAGCTGATACTGACCCTTTCCATGGATCGTATGCTGTTCGAACTTGCCGAGCACACATACGAACAGGACCTGAAGCGGTTAGACCGCCTCATCACAAAGCAGATCGATCGAGAGCGAGAACGCTATCGCGCGATCAACTCCGAGCTCGATCTTCGGGGGACGGAGCTCGTTGACGACCTGTCGCCACGGTATCCAGCCAATCATCGGCCTGGCCGCCAGGGTTATGGCGATGACTACATTCCAGCTACAGGCCACCTCACGGAGCGAGGGGTCGAGATCTGCTATCGGCTTTTCGATCTTGGTAAGAGCCCGACAGCAGTCGCGTATCTGATGGGAATGACGCTTCGTTCTGCCGAGCGCCGCCATCGGAGTTGGACCAAGGCCGGCGGCTTGCAGCGTGTACGGGCTGAAGTGGAGCGCCACGACTTCCGCGGGCAGCAAACCGCTTCCAGACGATGAAGGGTCGCCGAATTGAGGTCAAGGATGCCGGGGCGCTTTTTCAACGCGGTGGACACCATGTGGACACCACGCCAGAAAAGCGAAGGGCCGCTTTACGGCGGCCCTATCATAACGCTCTGATTTCTCTGGGAGAAATTGGAGCGGGCGAAGGGATTCGAACCCTCGACCCCAACCTTGGCAAGGTTGTGCTGCTACGCGACTCGATCTCGCGAAGCCTCCGGCCACGGCAAGCCGTCGAGTGTGCTTTCCCCCTGCGGGTCCCCGCCTCCTTCGCCAGGTTGACCTTCGGCCGGCATTAACCCCGCGTCCTTCAGCGCCTCGAGGTCGGGCAGGTCGCGCAGCGACTCGAATCCGAACTGGAACAAAAACTTCTCCGTCGTCACGTAGGCGTAGGGCGCGCCGAGCTTCGGGCTGCGGGGCCCGGCGGCGATCAGGCCCTCCTCGCGTAAGACGGCGATCAGGTCGCGCGAGATCTCCCTTCCGAACATCTCCGAAATCTCCCCTCTGGTGACCGGCTGGAACATCGCCACCGCCATCAGCACCCCCGCCTCGAGCTTTGTCAGCTCTTTGGCGTCGGCCGGGATGTCGAAGGCCGCGCGAATAGCCGGCCCGAAAGCGGGGCGGGTATGGAGCGCAAAGCTCTCCCCTGCCCTGACGAGTTCGATCGGCCGCCCGCGCAGGTCTTCTTTCAAGTCGTCGAGCAGGAGCTCGAGGGCGCAATCGCGCCCGACGACACCGGCAAGGATTTCTCGGGTCACCGGCTTCGGTGCGGCGAACAGCACCGCCTCGACCCGGGCCTTCCATTCGCGCCAGCGCAATTCCGGCCGCAGGTCGGCGAGGTCGCGGTCGAAGTCGGGTTCGGATTTCGCCGTCCGGGCCATGGCGCTCAAAGCCCGTAGAGTTGGTAAGTTGGGCGGCCGGTGAGCTCGCGCGCGCCGCCGAGCGCGACCAGGCGCTCGAACAGGCGGCGGCGGGCGCGATCGCTCAAGCCCGCGATTGGCGCGGCGGCGGCGACGGCATCGTCGGCGAGCAGCGCCGCGATCGCGCCCGTCTTGCCCTTGGCGCGCAGTTTTGGCGCAGCGTCCGCGAGCCGCGCCGCCCGGCGCGACAGGTCCTGCGCCAGGTCGAGGGCGCCGAGCGCCGCCCGGGCGTACGAGAGCGCCACGAGCTTGCCCCAGCCGGCCTCGCCCGGGCGCGGTCGTCGCCCCTCGCCCGCGCCGCGACGCTGAAACAGCTCGCCGGCGAGCAATGGCGCGGGGACCGGCCAGTTCAGGCTTTTGGCGAGCGCGGCGTCGGCGCAATAAAGGGCGAGCGGCTCGGCGTCGGTGCGCAGAGCCGTGACCGCCGCTGCGGCTTCGGCAGCGACGACCGGGGCCGGCCGGCCGCGCGCGCCCACATGCCCGAGCGCGGCGGCGAGCTCCGCCGCCTTTTCCGGATCGAGCGGCGCCTGCAGGTCGGCTGCGACCGCGGCGAGGCGCTTGGGGCGGAAAGGGTCGCCAGGACCCGCGAGGATGCGGAACGCGGCGTACACCCGTCCCGCCGGGCCGAGATCCTGCCCGGGCCTGGCGAGGGCGATCGCGTCGCGCAGCGCCGCCTCGTCCTCGCGCCGGTTGAGCAGGTTTGCGGAAACCGCGGCGGCGCTCTTCAGGGCGAGTCGGCGGCGCCACACCCCGGCCCATGGCGGGTCGGATTTTGCGACGGAATCGAGCGCGGCAAGCGCCGCGCCGGCAAAAAACAGCGCCTCACCGTCCGAATTCTCGCGAAAACTGCCGCCCGGACTGACCCAGGTGGGCGCGCGGGACGGCTCGGAGGGGACGGGCTCGGCGCGAATCATCGCGGAAAGCGTATCCTTCGGCGGCGCTTATGGCCAGCACAGGGGCGCGAAAGCGCCCCACCTGTCGACCGCATTCGGTGTCCGATAATCTTGCGTTAT
>CAVPXF010000008.1:0-34607 GCA_963709655.1 uncultured Alphaproteobacteria bacterium | reverse complement strand
GTTAGGCGCCGCTGGTGGGCGCGGTCCATAGCCCGTTCGTGAGACGGGCGTCCGGTCGGACACCCTATGGCCCGCGCCCGCCGCGGTCACCGACCGCGGCTACAGGTCGGCGCCGAGGAGTGTGCATGATGAAGGACAGCAAGGCGGCCGCCGCTGCCGCCCGGAAGCCGCGATCGGCCGGCATGAGGCCGACAGCGACGCGCTACGACAAGGACGTGCTGCTCTGGTCGCAGGAGCAGGCCCGCCTGCTGCGCGCCCGCCGGTTCGACGAACTCGACATTGAACATGTGGCCGACGAGATCGAAGACGTGGGCAAAAGCGAAAAGCGCGAACTCGCCAGCCGCATGGCGGTGCTGCTGGCGCATCTCCTCAAATGGAAAAGCCAACCCGAAAATCGATCCAGGAGCTGGCGGGCCACGATCAACGACCAACGCAAACGGATTGCGCTCGCCATCAAGGCAACGCCGAGCCTCAAGGCCGTCTTGCGCAATCCGGATTGGCAGGAAGACATCTGGCTCGACGCCCGAAGCCAAGCCCGCACGGAGACAGGAGTTCGCGGAGGACGACTTGCCGGAATCCTGCCCGTGGACGATGGAACAGGCGGCGGACGCGGAATTCTGGCCCGAGTGACGTGCGGGAAGGGCGCCGCCGTCCGGCCTTACGTCCACAGGCGAGGAACCTCACGCCGCCGGCGCGTCCAGCAGGATCGAGGCTCGAATCTCGTCGTAGTCCGCGCGCAACAGGCCTCCATCGCGCTCGATGAGACCGATCGCCTCCAGCGCCGTCACGTCCTCATGAACGCGCTTGAAGTCCCGGCCGAGATCGCGCGCGAGCGCGCGGATGCTTACGGCGGGGAGTCTTGTGCAGGCGGCGCAGCAGTTCGCAGCGCTTCTCGGTCATGTGCGAAGCCAACGCGGACCAGGAGAGGAAAGTGACGTTGTCCTCGGCCTCGACCGTTTCGCCGCGCTCGGCGCGACGCCAGGCGTTCGCGACGCGATCCGCCGCATCCTTCAAGGTTCCGCCGACGATGATCTGCTTCTTCATTCGGATGTCCCCACACCGTCGCGTCGAGTTGTCGGCTAACCTGCCCCCCGCCGTAGAAAACTGTCGATCGGCTGCGGCCTTCGGAATGCGGCTATCCCATCGCCTTGATCCGCTCGCGCGCCGCGCTGGCGAGGAACCCGGAACGGGTTTGCCCGGCGCTCGCCGCCGCTTTGTCGATACGGGCGAGCAGGGCTTCGTCTAGCGAGATGTTGACGCGCAGCGCTTTGCCCGGGACTTCGACCTCGACGAGAGCGAGGACCGCATCCTTGAGCCAGTCCGCCTCTTCGGCACTCAGACGCTCGACGGATCGCGGTTCGGGCAGCGCCTCGCCGTCCTCGATCATGCCCTCGACATGCAGCCCAAGCGCTTGCGCGCCGCGCTCGATCGCCGAGCGCATGTCGCCTGCAGTGGTGACGCAGCCCGGAAAGTCGGGAAACGAAACGCCGATCACACCGTTTTCCTCGTGCAGCGTCGCAATGTAAGCGGCTTCCGCCATGGCTCTCTCCGGCGGGCGCAATCGCCCTTTCTCCATTCACCACTCCCAGCCCGCCTGACGAAAGATCGAGCGCAAGGTCCCGGTTGGAAACTCCCGCGCGCCCCGGTCGATCGTCACGCGGCCCGGCTTTTCGGGATGGCGATATTGGACGTGATCGCCAGGACCGACGCGGACTATCATCCATCCCTCGCGGGCCAACCGCGTCTCGACGTCGCGCCGCTTGGCGCTGCGTTCGCTGCGGCCCATCTTTCGCCCACCCCCAATTCTTGCGCACTATTGCGCAAAATTCGCACTTCGTCAACGAAATTGCGCAAGAATGTGTAGCTTGGCGCCGCGATCGTTAGTGCAGTTCGCCGCCTTTGGCGACCGCCCGGCCCATCCTCCTCGCCCGGCCGCACGTACGAAAAAGCGGCTTGGCGGGGCGGGAAAATCTGCTATACGGGCGCCCTGCTGATCCCCGATAGCTCAGCTGGTAGAGCATTCGACTGTTAATCGAATGGTCGCAGGTTCGAAGTCCTGCTCGGGGAGCCAGATTTCTCCAGCGGGCCTGTCTGCAGCGCGCGCCTTGGCGCCGAATCGGATAATAACGGCGGTTCGGCAGGCTCACGAGGATCGCCCCGATGCGCGCCTATCTCGATCTCATGCGCGACGCCCTGGAGAACGGCGCCCTCAAGGGCGACCGCACCGGCACCGGGGTCCGCTCGCTGTTTGGACGGCAGATCCGCTTCGACCTGAATGAGGGCTTTCCCCTCGTCACCACCAAGAAGCTGCACCTGAAGTCGATCGTGCGCGAGCTTATTTGGTTCCTGCACGGCGACACCAACGTCGCCTATCTCAAGGCGCATGGCGTTTCCATCTGGAACGAATGGGCCGACGCCAACGGCGACCTTGGGCCCGTCTACGGCAAGCAATGGCGCGCGTGGCAGGGGCCGGACGGCCGCGCCTACGATCAGATCGCCCGGCTCCTCGAGGAAATCCGCCGCAACCCCAATTCACGCCGCCTGATCGTCTCGGCCTGGAACGTGCCCGACATCGAGCGGATGAAGCTGCCGCCGTGCCATTGCCTGTTCCAGTTCCATGTGGCCGACGGCAAGCTTTCGTGCCAGCTCTACCAGCGCTCCGCCGACATCTTCCTCGGCGTGCCGTTCAACATCGCAAGCTACGCCTTGCTGACCCACCTGATCGCGCGCGAGACCCACCTCGGCGTCGGCGAGTTCGTCCATACGTTCGGCGACGCACATCTTTACCGCAACCACGAGGACCAGGCCCGCGAGCAGCTTTCCCGCACGCCCCGCCCGCTGCCGAAGCTCGTTCTCGGCGACGTGGGATCGATCTTCGACCTCGACGCCGAGGCGATCGCCTTCGCAGGCTACGACCCCTGGCCCGCGATCAAGGCGCCGGTGGCGGTGTGAGACGAACGCGCGGCGGTTTCTGCCCCCTCGCCCCGCCCTTGCGGGGAGAGGGTTGGGGTGAGGGGCTGCGCTTACCCCGCGCGGTTGGCGCCGCCCCTCATCCGACGCTTCGCGCCACCTTCTCCCCGCGAGCGGGGAGAAGCAGAGCGCCGCGGCGCCGATCGGGGCCGCCGCCGCAACACGATCGATTTCCGCGACCCTGTCGCTGCGCCGCCGAGCGTCGAGGATGAGGAATCGCGCGCCCGAACCCGAAGAGCGCCGCCGCCCCCGCGTCGTCATTGTCGGGGGCGGTTTCGGCGGTCTGGCGGCGGCGCAGGCCCTCGACGGCGCCGACCTCGACGTGCTGCTCCTCGACGCCAAGAACCATCACTGTTTTCAGCCCCTGCTCTACCAGGCCGCGACCGCGGCGCTCTCGGTCGCCGACATCGCCTGGCCGATCCGCTACATTTTGGCCCGGCAGGTGAACGCCACCGTTCTGATGGCGACCGTCGACGGGGTGGATGCGGATCGCCGAGTCGTCTCCACCTCCGCCGGCGACTTCGGCTACGACTGGCTCGTGCTGGCGACCGGCTCGACCCATTCCTATTTCGGGCACGACGCCTGGGAGGCCTACGCCCCGAGCCTCAAGACCATCGAAGATGCGCTCGGCCTGCGTAGCCGCATGCTCGGCGCTTTCGAGCGCGCCGAGGCGGCGGCGACGGAGGAGGAGCTGAAGCGCTGCCTGGTGTTCGCGATCGTCGGAGGGGGAGCGACCGGCGTCGAGCTTGCCGGCGCGCTGGCCGAACTCGCCCACCGCACGCTTCCGCCGGAGTTCCGCCGGGCGAGGCCCGCGAGCGCGCGCATCCTGCTGCTCGAAGCGGGCCCAACGCTGTTGCCGACGTTTCCGGCGCGGCTCGCGGCGGATGCGGAACGCCGGCTTATCCGCATGGGCGTCGAAGTCCGGACGGGCGCCAAGGTCGACGATGTCCGCGAGGGCGCCCTCATCGTCGGTGGCGAGCGGATCGACGTCGGCGGCGCGATCCTTTGGGCCGCCGGCGTCCGCGCCTCGCCCGCCGCCGCCTGGCTCGGCGCGCCGGCCGACCGCAGCGGCCGGACCCGCGTCGCTCCGGACCTGTCGCTTCCGGGCCGGGAGCACGTGTTCGTCGTCGGCGACACGGCGTTCGTCCTCGACGCCAACGGCCGAGAGGTCCCGGGGCTGGCCGCCGCGGCCAAGCAAATGGGGCGCTATGTCGGGCAGACGATTCGCGCCCGCTCCGAAGGACGTCCCGCGCCCGCCGCCTTTCGCTATCGCGACTACGGCAGCCTCGCCACCATCGGCCGCAATTCGGCGGTGGCCAGCATCGGGCGGCTCGAGCTGAGGGGCTTTGTCGGCTGGCTCTTCTGGAGCGCCGTCCACATCTATTTCCTGATCGGGCTGCGTTCGCGGCTGTTCGTCGCGACGAGCTGGGCGTGGAGCTACCTGACCGGCCAGCGCGGCGCCCGCGTCATCCTGCAGCGCCTGCGTCCCGCGCGGGAGGCGCAAAGGCCGGGCGATGCGCAGGGGGAAAAGGCGCCCTATAAAGCGGTCGATGGACCGTAACGAAATGCCGCAGCCTTTACGCGCCCCTTCTCCAGCTTGCTGGGGAAGGTGGCCCGGAGGGCCGGATGGGGTACGGAAAGCAAGGCCGGCGCGACGAAGGCTCGCGATGACGGTCGTGCAATCCGACCCACCTTTGCGGCAGCAGGCCACACCCCATCCGGCGCCAAAGCCCGTCGAAGACGGGCGTCTTTCGACGCCCTATCGCGCCACCCCCGGGTCTTCGCCCGGGGGCAGGCCCTTCCCCAGCGCAGCTGGGGAATGGATCCGCGCGAGGAGCGGCTCGTGACGCACCGCCTCCCCATCCTCATCGTCGCCGCCGTCGCGCGGAACGGCGTGATCGGCGCGGGCAATCAGCTGCTCTGGCGGCTGTCGAGCGACCTGAGGCGGTTCAAGGCGCTGACGCTCGGCAAGCCGCTGATCATGGGCCGCAAGACGTTCCAGTCGATCGGCCGGCCCCTGCCGGAGCGCGAGACCATCGTCGTCACCCGCGACCCGGGTTTCAAGCCCGACGGCGCGCTGGTCGCGCACGATCTCGCGGCCGCGCTGGCGCTGGCAGAGGCGCGCGCGGCGGCGATGGGCGCGGACTCCCTGGTGATCGCCGGCGGCGGCGAGCTCTACGCCCAGACGTTCGCCCTCGCCGATCGCCTCGCCATCACCGAGGTCGCGCTCGCGCCCGAAGGCGACGCCGTCTTCCCGCCGATCGACCCGGCGGAATGGCGCGAGATCCGGCGCGAGCCCGGCGTCCGCGGGCCGAGGGACGAGGCGGACTTTTGTTTCGTCGATTACGAACGACGACCCTGAGCCGGCCGCCCCCTGCGCCGAGCCAATAGCTCCCTCATCCTGAGGAGGCGGCGAAGCCGCCGTCTCGAAGGACGAGGGAGCCCTTGACGTTGGCGTTTGTGCGGGCCCGCCCTTGTCCTTCGAGACGCCGCTGCGCGGCTCGTCAGGATGAGGGCGACTGAGAGAACGGTTCTCTCCAGAAGTAGGTCAGCTCCCCGCACCTGCAGCTTCGCCGTCGATCATCCGCGGCTTGTCGGGCAGGACGCCTCGAAGATCGCGCCGCAGCGCCTCGCCGGGCGCAGCGGTCGGCGTCGCGTCGGGCACGATATCGATGAGATCGGGCGGGTTCAGCCAGGCGCGGCGCCGGTCGTCGACCGCCTTCGCGGCGCCGGCGATTCGCTGCGCTCGGGGCTCGCTGACGGTGTCCGCCGCCGGGATGTTCGGCGTCAGGCCTTTGGGGAACGGAAAGGTCTCGAAGGTGGTGGTCGGGGCGTAGCGCGGATCGTTGCCGACGCCGAGCCATGTGCCGAGCCGCAGCGACCGCCGCTTGGCCCCCCGCTGGAATGGGAGAGGAGCGGGCGTTCGCCACCGGCTTGGCGAACGAGGAGCATCGACGCAAAGGCGACTTTGCCAATCAACCCGGAATGCGCGGAGAACGTTGGAAAGCTACTGTAGGAGCTACGGCGGCAAGCGCAGTTCTTTGCAATTCCTTTAACATGCCTCTTACCGAAAAACGCCTCTTAGCGAAAAACATACCTGCGGAACGATAAGTTGCCCGCATCGTCCTATTACGGGCGGCGAATTGCTCGGCTTGCCGGAAAAGTACGACGGAAAAAAATATGGGCATGGAGGATTTCACAGCCCCGTCTGAGGCGCGGCGCGTGCCCGAGTGGTTCGCGCAAACGCCTGCGATGGCGCTCGCCTTCGACGGTGAGGGAAAGGTCGTCTTCGCCAACGCGCGTTGGCTTGCCGCGTTCGGCTATTCCCGCGAGGAGGCGGCCGGCCTCGCCCGCGCCCATCTTTTGCCAGCGCATGCGTCAGATCCGAGCGACAAATTTGACGGCGAGTTCACCATGCTCCGCCGCGAGGGCGGCGCGCGCGCTGTCGCGCTTGCGAGCGCCAAAGTGGAAGGGTTTGTGTTCGTCATCGTGAACGACGTGACCGAACTTAGGCTCGCCGAAGAGCGCCTGCAGCGCGAGATACGGTCGGGAATGCTGTATCGCCAGCTTGTCGAGGCGAGCAACGACGTGATCATACGCATCGATCGCGATCTGGTTCGCACCTATGTCTCGCCCGCCTCGCGCGAAGTGTTCGGCTGCGAGCCCGAGGCCCTGATCGGCAAAAAGACAGGCGAAGCCGCGCACCCGGACGATGCTCAACGGCTCCGCCGCGCGCTCGCCGCCCTCGTCCAGGGACGCCTGAAGCGCCACGTCGCGGTTAACCGCCGCCGCCATTGCGATGGCCGCTGGATCTGGGTCGAGGCCACATACCGCGCGCTCACGGACGCCAAGACTGGTCAAACCAGCGAAATCGTCCTGACCGTGCGCGACATTTCGGCGCGCAAGGCGATTGAGGAGCAATTGGCCGACGCCTATCGCCGTCTGGAAGTTGTCGCAGGTCATGACAGTCTGACCGGGCTCGCAAACCGACGCACGTTCGATGCGCGTCTCGCCAAGGAATATCGTCTGGCTTTGCGGCGGCAGGCGCCGCTGACGCTGGCGATGATCGACGTCGACCATTTCAAGGCTTTCAATGACGCCTATGGCCATCCCGCTGGCGACGAATGCCTGAAGCAAATCGCTGCGACCATCCGCGAAGCTGTGGAGCGCGACGGCTGGCTCGCCGCACGGATCGGAGGTGAGGAATTCGCCGTGATCGCGCCGAGCGTCGACGAGAATGCGGCCATTCGACTCGGCGAGCACATTTGCGAGGCGATCCGCCGGCTCAAGATTCCGTTCGCCGGCTCGCCCTTGTGCTATGTTACGGGGAGCGTCGGTCTCGCGTCGCTTGCGCGCACGGGAATTGAGCTCGGCGCGTCGCGGATTCTTGCCGACGCCGATCAGGCTCTCTACGCCGCCAAGGCGCGGGGCCGAAATTGCACTCAACATTTCTCACGTCTTTGCGTAGCGGACACCGCCGCGCTGGCGGGTTAGGACTTTGCCTTTCTAGCTCAAGCGCCAGTTACCAACTTCGGCTGTGCGCTGTCGCGGAGGAATTACAGTGACAGTGCATTCTATTCGAGGAGGCGACCAGCCTCCGTTCGGAGCCGGCTGAAGCGCCGGGCCGAAAGGCTCTGGGTCGAAAGTAGGGACGCCGACGAATAGAATGTACTGTCACCGTACGCCCCCCTCAACCCCCCGAAATTGAGGCAGCGCTTAATGCACCGAGGGGTTTTCGCACGGTCTGCAAGACTTTCGCACCACGAATATCCATTGAACCAGCAGGGGACTTTCTAGCGCAAAAGTACAATGCAGAGCGGCGTCGATGATCATTCTATATTGCCTACGCTCTAGTCTTCCGCGCCAATTCATCAAGCCGAGTGAGGAGGGTTTTCCCGTCGACCAGCTCAAGCCGGGACGGCACGAACGGGAGGATCAGGGGGTCCTTCCGCAGCAATGGAGCGAAGTCCGAGGTGGTCGTGAGAAACCCCTTCGAAGCACCGTCTCCATGAAGGACCCCAACCAGGGCGCTTACGTCATCACGGGTTACGAGGTGGCCCGGTTCGTATGCCTTGACTTGGTCGATTACGCGGACGCTGCCGAGTCCTTTTTTTACGGCAATGACGTCTCGGCCATGGTCGCCACTACGCGGCGTGAGTGTCACCTCGTCAAAACCAGATTTGTGATACGCGCCAGCTATTATTTCCTCCCACTTATCCGGGGAGATTTGAAAGGCGATCGTGGGGTCTTTTTGTAAAAGCTCGATTATGTCGAACCAGGGAATTGCGACAGCCGCGATTAGCCGTCCTTCGGCGGTTTTGTCGCCTCGCACAATGACTGCCTGTAACAGCAGCTCGGAGATAGGACTTACTGACGGTGCGCTGCCGACGATGAGTTGCGCCGAGACCGTTCCCATGGAGAACGACCCCGACCGCGCTGACGCCTGAATGGTGCGCTTTGTGGAACCGCATTGAGGACAAGGCGCACGCTCTTCCGGAGTCAAAGCGGTGTCATCGTTCAAAGTGTTTCCACAAGTGCCGCATGCGACAGCCATGCCCCCGACTACGCCCGGGCATCTCAGCTAACAAGTCGTTGTATGTACAAGAAGTAACATTAATCATATGGTGGATAAGCGGCGACGTCCCACTTTACTGGAGGCCAGCTTTCCCGCTCAACTTAGGCGTTCAAGGCGTCGATCCGCAACATCTTCTCGACGTCGACTCCCGCCATCCCCTGCACCGTCGGGTCCTGTCCCTCGGCGTGGGGACCCGAGCGTCAGGTTTTGACCGCTCGATTATCGCCAGCGCAGTCCGTTTTGCCTCTCTCACTTAAGGGAATGACGACGGCGCGGGTTTTTGCCCGCGAGCATTTTCTTGCGGAAAGGCAGAAGCATTGCTATCGTCAGTTCATGCCGGCGATCAACCAAGCGCATCCTGTTCTGCGAAATGCGCCCGCAACCGAGCGGCCTTGCGCAAGAGAGGGCCCCCCGTGAAAAATAAAATGGCCCCGGGTCGGCTGTAACCCATTGAAAAGTCTCATTTCGGACGAGAGAATCCAAGGAAATCCAAATCAATCGAACCCCCGAAAACCGCTTAAGTTGCGGAGCTACGAGGTCCAGCCGCGTAGGCCTGAGGAAATCCAAATGTAGCGCGCCAGCGGCGCCGGAGCGAGCGGCTCCGTTCGTCTCCCCGGACATATTCCACGACATTGACGCGGTAATCTCGCGCCAAACCTCCGGCGCCCCGCGCGCCGCCTCCTCGAGCGCTGCGGCGGGGCGTCAGACATGGAGGCGGCCGCCCTCAGGGTCGTAGGCGCAGGGCTCGAGCGACCGGCTATGTAGAATGTCCACACGACCACCAGAAAACGGGCGTCGCCGGCGCTGCCGCTAAGCGGGGTTCCAACCTCTTGAGATTGTTGGCCCGGTCGACAAACGGCGCTAAGACACGGCGGGAGCCGCGCTAGACCTCCGGCGCCCCGCGCGCCGCCTCCTCGAGCGCGGCGGCGAGCCAGGGGGAGAACGAGCGGGCGACCTCGACCCGGAATTCGGTCTCGGCGAGCCGCCACAGGACGATCTCGGCTTTGTCGAACAGGGTGCGCGTCGCCATGCCGACGGGAAAGCTCTTCAGCCGCAGATCGAGCGGGCAGCCGGCGTTGAGGACGGAGGCGGCGACGGCGCCCGAGACGATCAGCCCGACCTCACGGTGCGACACGTCGACCAGGCTGTGAGGCAGGCCGGCGAGGCCGGCCTCGAGCGCGGCGGCGAGCGTCTCGACCGGGCCGCCCTCGGCGATCAGCAGCCACTCGTCCGGGCCGAGCCAGAGCGCCGCCCGCTCGCCGGACTGGCCGGCCGCCCCGAGCCCAGCCGGCAGTTCGGCCCCGAAGGCGGCGGACGACGCCAGCCGCGCGGCCTCTGGCCCACGGACAATGAAGCGGTCGGCGGGGGGAGCGTCCTTGATCGCAAAACGCGGTCCGGACGGCAGGGTCGCATCGTCGAGCGGAAAGCGCGGCGTCAGCCAGGGGCTCGCGATCGAGGGGTCAGACATTAAGGCGCGCTCCCTCGGGGTCGTAGACGCAGGCTTGAGCGACCGTCGCGGGCGCGGCGCGGCCTGCCGGCGTCGAGAGATGAACCCTCTGGCCGATGCGGGCGCGGCCGCCGACGACCAGCGCGAGCGCGATCGAGCGGCCGGCGGCCGGGCTCAGATAGGACGAGGTCACGTGGCCGAGCGCGCGCGAGCCCACGGGGGGCCTGGCGCTGGCGGTCACCTGGGCGCCCTCCTCGAGCACCAGAGCCGGGTCGTCCGTCCTCAGGCCGACGAGCTCTTTGCGGCCTACCCTGGCGAGGTCGGGCAGCGTGAGCGAGCGCTTGCCGACGAAATCGGCCTTCGCCTTGCCGATCGCCCAGTCGAGGCCGAGGTCCGCGGGCGTCACGGTCCCGTCGGTCTCCTGGCCGACGATCACGTAGCCCTTCTCGGCCCGCAGGACGTGCGTCGCCTCCGTGCCGTAGGCTGAGCCGCCGTGCGCCTCGACGGCCGCCAGCACGGCCTTCCAGACGTCGAGGCCATAGGCCGAGCCGACGTTGATCTCGTAGCCGAGCTCGCCGGTGAAGCTCACCCGCATGAGCCGCGCCGGAACGCCCAAAATCCTGGCGTCGCGCACGCTCATATGCGGGAAGGCGTCGCCCCCGAGGTCGACGCCGTCGAGGAGCGGCGCGATCGTCTGGCGCGCCTTCGGCCCCTGCACGGCGATCGTCGCCCAGTGCTCCGTGGTCGAGGTCAGCCAGACTTCGAGGCCGGCGAACTCGGTCTGAAGATAGTCCTCCATGTGGGCCAGCACGCGCTGGGCGCCGCCGGTGGTCGTGGTCACGTGGAAACGGTCCGCGGCGAGGCGGGCGACGACGCCGTCGTCCAGGACGAAGCCGGTCTCGGTCAGCATCAGGCCGTAGCGGCAGCGGCCGACCGCGAGGCTGGCGAAGGCGTTGACGTACATCCGCTCGAGGAAGACGGCGGCGTCGCGCCCGACCACCTCGATCTTGCCGAGCGTCGAGGCGTCGAACAGGCCGACGGCCGCCCGGGTCGTTCGGCATTCGCGCTGGACCGCCTCGGCCATGGTCTCGCCGGCGCGCGCAAAATACCAGGCGCGCTTCCACAAGGAGACGTCCTCGAACACGGCGCCCTGCGCCGCCGCCCAGTCGTGCATCGGCGTCTTGCGGATCGGATCGAAGAGCTCGCCGCGAGCGGGGCCCGCGAGGGCGCCGAAGGTCACCGGCGTCGTGGGCGGACGGAAGGTCGTGAGCCCCACCGCAGGGATCGGCTTCTCCTGGACGGCCGCGGCGATGGCGAGCGCGTTCATGTTGGAGAGCTTGCCCTGGTCGGTCGCCATGCCGGTCGTGGTGTAGCGCTTGACGTGCTCGATCGAGCGCAGGCCCTCCTGGACCGCAAGCTCGATGTCCTTGACGCAGACGTCGTTCTGAAAGTCGACGAAAGCCTTGATGGCTCGGTCGCCGAGTACGTGCAGAGGCGCGCCGAGCGCGCCGCCCACCGCCGCGGGCGCGCCTTCGACAGCGTAAGCGCGGGCGCCGGGCGCCGCGGAACCCGCGGCCTCCGCCGCCGCCCGGCCGGCCGCGTCGCCCTCGGCGAGGACGTCGGCAAGCGCGAACGTCGCGTTGCAGGCGCCGGCCGAGCGCTCGCGCTGAACCGACGTCCCCGGGCGAAAGAGCTGCGCCGCCTCGTCGAAGGCGAGGCGGCCGCGCGACTGGGAAAAGAGATGGACGGACGGCGTCCAGCCGCCCGACATGAGGAGCCCGTCGCAGGCGATCCGGCGCATGCCGCCTGGATGTGCCGAGAGCCGCACGCCCATGATGCGCAGGCGCCCCTCGACCTCGTGGACGGCGGCCTTGACCGCGACCCGGAGTCCCGCCGCGCGGGCCGCCTCCGGCAGCGGCCCGGCCGCCTCGTCGCGCAGGTCGGCGATCAGCTCGACCGCGACGCCCGCCTCGTGCAAGTCGAGCGCGGCGCGATAGGCCTCGTCATGCGCGGTGACGACGACGACGCGCTCGCCGACCTTGACGCCATGGAGGTTGAGATAGCGCCGCGCCGCGCCGGCAAGCATGATCCCGGGCCGATCGTTATCGGCAAAGACGAGCGGCCGCTCGATGGCGCCGGTCGCGAGCACGACCTCGCGGGCCCGCATCCGCCACAGCCGCTCGCGCGGAGGCTTTGGGTCGGCGAGGAGGCCGGGCTCGGCCAGCCGTTCGCCGAGACCAACGAGATTCTGCGCATAATAACCGAACGCCTGCGTGCGCGGCATGAGACGGACATTGGGCGCCCTGCGCAAGCCGTCCAGCGTCTCGGCGAGCCACTGGCTTGCGGGTTGTCCGTCGATGGTCGCGCGCGTCTCGGCGCCGAGCGATCCGCCGGGCAGCGGGCTTTCGTCGCACACGACGACGTCGGCGCCGCTCTCGGCCGCCGCGCGCGCCGCGGCGAGGCCGGCCGGTCCGGCGCCGACGATCAGCACGTCGCAATGGGCGAAGAAGCGGTGATAGCGGTCCGGGTCGGGCTCGAGGGGCGCGGTTCCGAGGCCGGCGGCCCGGCGGATGATGGGCTCGTACACCCGCTTCCAGGCCCAATTCGGACCGAACCAGTCGGGCCCCATGAAGGTCTTGTAATAGAAGCCGGCGCCGATCAGCGGCGCAAGGACGTCATTGATCGCGCCGACGTCGAAGCGGAGCGTCGGCCAGCGGTTCTGGCTGGTCGCGATGAGGCCGTCGTAAAGCTCGACTTCGGTCGCGCGGAGGTTCGGCGTGAACCGCCCAGGCCCGCGCTGGACGCCGACGAGCGCGTTCGGCTCCTCGGGGCCGGCCGCGACGATCCCGCGCGGGCGGTGATATTTATAGGACCGGCCGACGAGCCTCACGCCGTTGGCGAGAAGGGCGGAGGCGAGCGTGTCGCCCTCGTAGCCGGCGTAGGCGACGCCCTCGAAGGTGAAGGAGATCGGCCGCTCGTGGTCGATCCCAGAGCCGCCGGCCGGCGTGCGATGGGCCTGCGTCATGACCGGCCCCCGGCGGGGATTTCCGGCCGCGGCGCGCCCGGTTCGTCGGACGCGAGAATGCGGTCGCTGACGGTGTCGCGCAACACGTTGAAGAAGCGCCCGCAGCCGGAGGCGTGCCGCCAGCGCTCGGCGAACACGCCCTTCGGGTTCGAGCGGAAATAAAGGTACTCGGTCCACGCCTCGTCGCTGACCGCCGAAGGGTCGGGCGGGCGGGCGATGTGGGCCTCGCCGGCGTGGCGGAACTCGATCTCGGGCCGCTCCATGCCGCAATAGGGACAGGGGATCAGCAGCATCGGATTCAGATCTTGGTCTTGACTGCAGCGGTGGCCGGATCGCCCGTGTTCGGCGTTCCGGCCGGTTCGATGAGCAAAAGCTCGGTCTCCTCCTCGGCGCGCGGACGATGCTCGAGGCCGCGCGGGATGACGAACAATTCGCCGGGGCCGAGCGTGACCTGGCCGTCGCTGAGGTCGATCGTCAGGCGGCCGCTCAGAACAAGAAAAAAGTCGTCGGTGTCCGGATGGGCATGCCAGACGAACTCCCCCTTGACCTTGACGACCATGACGTCATGGCCGTTGAACGCGGCGACGATCCTCGGCGACCACAGATCGTCGAACTCAGCGAGTTTCTGCGCAAGATTTACCGCTTCCGGCTTCATCGGCTCCGCCTCTCAGTGCGCCACCGCCGCCGCGGCGGCTTCGTCGATCAGCCGCCCCGTCCGGAACCGGTCGAGCGCGAAGGGCGCGGCCAGCGGATGCGGCTCGCCGCGCGCGATCGTATGGGCGAACACATGGCCCGAGCCGGGCGTCGCCTTGAATCCGCCGGTGCCCCAGCCGCAATTGACGAACAGACCCGGAACCGGGGTCAGCCCGATGATCGGCGAGCGGTCGGGCGTGACGTCGACGACGCCGCCCCAGTTGCGCAGCATTCTGAGCCGGCGCACCGAGGGGAAGAGCTCGCAGATCGCCTCGAGCGTGTGCTCGGCGATGTGCAGGCCCCCGGTCTGCGAATAGGAATTGTAGGCGTCCGTGCCCGCCCCGATCACCATCTCGCCCTTGTCGGACTGGGACATGTAGGCGTGGATCGTGTTCGACATGACGACGCAGGGCATCATGGGCTTGACCGGCTCGCTGACCAGCGCCTGCAGCGGATAGCTGTCGAGCGGCATGCGGACCCCGGCCATCGCCATGAGGACCGAGGTATGGCCCGCCGCGGCCACGCCAATCGTTTTCGCAGCCATCGGACCGCGGGTCGTCTCGACGCCGGAAACCCGGCCGGAAGGGTCGCGGCGAATGGCGGTCACCTCGCAGTTCTCGACGATGTCGACGCCATGCGCCGAAGCCGCGCGGGCGAACCCCCAGGCGACGGCGTCGTGCCGGGCCGTGCCGCCGCGCCGTTGCAGCGACGCGCCGACAACGGGAAAGCGGATGTCGGGCGAAATGTTGAGGATCGGGCAGAAGGCCTTCGCCTCCTCCGGCGTCAGCCATTCGTTGTCGACCCCGGCAAGGCGGTTGGCGTGGACGTGGCGCTTGACGACCTGAACGTCGTGGACGTTGTGGGCGAGCATCATCACCCCGCGCGCCGAATACATGACGTTGTAATTCAGCTCGCGCGATAGGCCTTCCCAGAGCTTCAGCGCATGCTCATAGAGCGCCGCCGATTCCTCCCCCAGGTAGTTCGAGCGCAGGATCGTGGTGTTGCGGCCGGTGTTGCCGCCGCCGAGCCAGCCCTTCTCCAGCACGGCGATTCGGCTCACGCCGTGGTTTTTGGCGAGATAATAGGCGGTCGCGAGTCCGTGCCCGCCCGCCCCGACGATGACGACGTCGTACGCCGCCTTCGGCTCGGGGCTCGACCATTGTTCCGGCCACCCCTCGTTCCGCGAGAGTCCCTGCCGCACGACGTTGAAAACAGAAAAACGCACCGCTCCGCAGCGTCCTCCATACGATCGCGGCGAGGTTTGCCCGTTTCGGGTCTCAATTGCGAGGACAATTTCGTGATCGCTGCGGTTGGCGACGCATTTTGTCCGATGCATACGCGAAACCGGAACACCACGGCAGGATCGCCGCCCTTCCCGATGCGGTAACAGCATTCCTAATCAGGCTAGATTAACTTTTTGCACCGCAGCAAGAATTCTGTCGATAATCTGGCGTATTGGCGGCAGGTTTGGCCACGTGACCAAAATATAAATCAGATGTAGTAATTGACATTTCGGTTGTGACAGCGAAGCCTTGCTGGTAGGAAGGAAGCGCCCGGGGACAATGGTTTTGACGTCGGACCACCGAGGGTGCTGATGATCGCGCAAGAAATCCTGTCAACCTGCTCAAATCCGAGCGTCGCGCGCGCCGCCGTCGCCTCGATCGGCGGCGACTTCGCCGGGTGGTTCGATCGCCAGGCGGCGAACCGCAACCTGTCGAGCGGGCCGTTCGCGGCCGAGTTGGTACGCGAATTCGCCCGTTGCGGCCGTGGCCGGGACTGGGAGGGCCTTCGCGCCGCGACGCACGGCGCGGACATGCCCATCCTCTCCGGCCTGCGCTATATCCTCGAGCGGGAGGTGACGCTGAAAGGCGGAGACGCGCGCAACGCGACGCCGGCGCTCGGGCGCAAAAACAGCCTGAGCTGCGCCTGACGACGGCGATTGCGCGCGCGCGGGGGAAGGCGCATCGTCCCCTCCATGTTTCTGGGGCTGGATTGCGGCACGTCGGGGCTGAAGGCGCTCCTTGTCGATGAGAGCGGCGCGGCGGTCGCGGCCGCGACCCGCGTCTATCTGCCGGACCGGCCGCGGCCCGGCTGGTCCGAGCAGGATCCCGAGGTCTGGCGCTCCGCGATGGCCGGGGCGATCGCGGAGCTTCGCGAGGTCGCGCCAGAGGCGGTCGGCGCGCTGAAGGCGATCGGCTTTTCCGGTCAGATGCATGGCGCGGTCCTGATCGACCGTTCGGACCGTCCGGCGCGCCGGGCGATTCTGCACAATGACGGCCGGGCGCATGAGGAGGCGGCCGAGCTTGCCCGCGACTACCCCCATCTCGCCGGCGTCGTCGGCGTGAAGCCGATGCCCGGCTTCACCGGGCCGAAGCTCCTTTGGCTTGCCCGCAACGAGCCCGAACTGCGCGACCAGATCGACTGCGTGCTGGCGCCGAAAGACTATCTGCGGCTGACCCTCACGGGCGAGCGCGGCACGGACATGAGCGACGCGGCCGGCCAATGGCTGCTCGACGAGGCGGCGCGCCTCTGGTCGGCGGACGCGATCGCCGCCTGCGGGGCGGCGCCCGAGTGGGCCCCACGGCTCCACGAAGGGTCGGACGCAGTCGGGACCGTGCGCCCGGCGGCCGCCGAAGCGCTTGGTCTGCCATCCGGCGTCGTGGTCGCTGCGGGCGGCGGCGACGCGGCGGTCGGCGCGGTCGGACTCGGCGCAATCGTGCCTGGCGAGGCCTTCATTTCGCTCGGCACCGCGACCCAGCTCATCGTCGCAACGGAAAGTTACCTCAGCGCCCCCGAAAAACTGGTGCATAGCTTCGCCCACGCGCTGCCCGGCCGCTGGTACGCGATGGCCGCGATGCTGAACGGCGCGGGCGCCCTCGCCTTCGCCGCGCGCCTCGTCGGCTCCACGCCCGATGCGCTCGAGCGCGAGGCGGCGGACGGCTATCGCGGGCCCGGCGCGCTCGTTGTCCTGCCCTATCTTTCGGGCGAGCGGACGCCGCTCGACGACCCGTTCGCGCGCGGCGTTCTGTTCGGCGTGAGCGAGGCGACGTCGCGCGCCGACGCCGCCCGCGCGGTGATGGAAGGGGTGGCGCTGACGCTGGCCGAGGCGCGCGACGCCCTCGCAGCGGCCGGCGCCTCGATCAAGCAGGTCGGGTTGATCGGCGGCGGCGCGAAAAGCGCGCTATGGACGCGGATGATCGCGGCCGCGACCGGGTTCACGGTCGTGCGCATGAAAGGCGGCGAGACCGGTCCCGCCTACGGCGCCGCGCGCCTCGCCCGTCTGGCCGCAAGCGGCGAAGCGCCCGAGGCGCTGTGCAAGCCGCCCGAAGTCGCCGACGTCACCGAACCCGATCCCGCGCTCGCCGAGGCGTTCGCCAGGCAGCGCGAGCGTTTCAAGGCGCTCTATGGGGCGCTGAAGGGGGAGTTTCGGCGGGGAGCTGTAGGGGCGAATGGCTTCGCCCCGCTCGCGGGGAGAAGGTGGCCGCGCAGCGGCCGGATGAGGGGCTGCGCACACCGAGAAGCGTTGGCGGAGCCCCTCACCCGACCTCGCTTCGCTCGGCCACCCTCTCCCCGCTTTCGCATGGCGAGGGGATCGAACCCGCCGACCGACGGTTCAAGCGACCCGCAGCCGCCGCCGTCCTCCGATGAGCGAGCTCGCGAAAGGCGGCCGCGGAGAACTGAATCGAGGTGGTGGTCGTCGTATCCGCCAGCACGGCCACGATCGTCTTGCCCGCGTTCTCAGGACGCCTGGCGAGCCGTGCGGCGACGGCGACCGCGGCGCCGCTCGAAACGCCGGCCCGCAGGCTCTCCTCGTCGGCGAGACGCTGCTGATAGAGGCACGCCTCCTTGTCGTCGACCTGCTCGACGTCGTCGATGAGCGTCAGGTCGAGCACGTCCGGAAGGAAGCCCGGCCCGACGCCCGGAATCTTGTGGAAGCCTGGCGTGAGCGGCTCGCCCTTGCGGGTCTGGGTCAGGACCGGACATGCGGCCGGCTCGACCGCGACGGACCGGATCGTTTTGCCTCTGGATTGCTTGATGTGTCGCGATACGCCGGTGATCGTTCCGCCGGTCCCGACGCAGGAGACCAGAATGTCGATGGCGCCGCCCGTGTCGTTCCAAATTTCCGGCCCGGTCGTCCGCTCGTGGATCGTGGACGTGGCCGGATTGCTGAATGGATCCAGCAGCACATAACGGCCGGGCTCACGCTCCGCGAGTTCCGCAGCCTTCGCGACCGCGCCGCCCATGCCAATATCGCCATCGGTCAGCACGAGCGTTGCCCCGCTGGCCTCGAGACGCTCCCGCAGCTCGGGGCTGACGGTCTCGGGGACGGCGAGCGTAACCGGGACGCCGCGCGACTGCACGATGACGGCGAGCGCTATCCCGGCGGCGCCGCTGGTCGGCGCGACGATTTCCTTGCCCCACCCCAGAAGGCCGCGGGAGTCCGCGTCCCAGATCATCGCCGCGGCGACTCGGTGCTTGATGGAAAGCGCGGCGTTCCGGCCTTCGATTTTCGCCAGCAGGGTCGCCGGAGCGCCGTCGGCGACGCCGTTGAGACGAACAAGCGGCGTGCGCCCGATCGAGAGGGGGCTATCGTCAACCCAGTGCAGCATGGCTGTCCTCGGGTGGTTAAGTTAGAATATCAATTTACTAGACTAATGCCGTCGACGCAAGCGGAGATCCGGCCGAAAGGCGCTTTTCGCCGCTTTTGCGCGAGGAGGTCCCGCGACAGACGGCGCCTTCTTGGCCTGCGCGCCTTCCCGCGCGACGTGACGAACAGGACGCTAGAACCCCTCGGGTTTCCCGACCACCGTCGTGTACAGCGAGCCGTCGCCGAAGGCGCGGGCGCAGGCGCGCTTGACGTCGGCGAGCGTCACCGCGCCGATGCGCCGGTTGCGCTCCACGAGCCAGTCGGGCGCGCGCCCCTCGAGCTGGATCTGCACGAGCTGGGCGGCGATCTTGACCGAGGTGTCGAACCGCAACGGATAGGAGCCGATCAGATAGGTCTTGCCTTTCTCGAGTTCCTCCTCCGTCGGCCCGTTCAGCGCGACGTCGCGGATTTCCGCCGCCGCCACATCGAAGCTCTCTCTCGCGCGCTCGTTCTTGGTGGTGGTGCCGCCGTAGAAGAAGGCGCCGTGGTCGAGGGCGTAGAAGGCGCCGAACACGGTGTAGGCGAGGCCTCGCTTCTCGCGCACCTCGCGGAATAGCCTCGACGTCATATTGCCGTGGCCGCCGAGCACGTGCGCCGCGACCAGGCTCGGAATGTAATCCGGATCGTCGCGCAGAAGGCCGGGCCGGCCGAAGCGGATGGTCGACTGCGGCACGTCGAGCGCCACCGTCTCGATGCGCCCGAGCCCGGCGAAGACCGCTTCCGGGACGGGCTTCAGGTCCCCCTTGGCCGGCAGGTCGGCGAACACCGTGTCGATCAGCTCGGCCGCGCCCCGCTCGTCGATCGCGCCGACGACGGCGATCGCGAGCGTGTCGCGCGCGATCATGCGCCGCGCCGCCTCGATGAGGTCGACCCGCTCGATCGCGGCCAGCGTCTCGAGCGTCCCCTCCGAAGGCGCCCCGTAAACGTGGCCCGGAAAGGCGCCCGTCCGCCAGGCGCGCGCGGCGACCGTGGCGGGGTCGTTGGCGTCATGACGCAGGCGGGCGTTCGAATGCTCGCGCACCCGCTGGAACGGCTCGTCCTCGAAGCGCGGCGCGTTCAGGGCCAGGCGGAGGAGTTCGGCGGCGCGGTCGAGGTTCTTCACCAGCGTCCGCATCCGCCCCGACACATGCTCGCGGTCGTTGCGGAAGTGGATTTCGACCGCCTTCTCGTCGAGCGCCCTTTGGTAGGCCTGCGAGTCGAGATCGCCGGCCCCCTCGTCGAGAAGGCCGGCAAGCAGCATGCCGAGGCCCGCCTTGCCCGGCGGGTCCTGCGCCGCGCCGCCGCGCATGGCGAATTCCAGCGAGACGACGGGGACGGCGTAGGATTCGACCAGCCACGCCTTCAGCCCGCGCGGCGTGACGACGGTCCGCACGTGGACGGCGGTTTCAGGCGACGAGGCGACGACGTGTTTCTGCATCGGGCGTTTCCAAAAAGCGTTGCGCCGGGCCGCTTCAGGCGGCCTCGGCCTCGAGCGGCAGGAGATGGCCGGTGACGGCGGGCTTGGCGACAAGCCAGCGGCGCGCGGCCTCGAGCACGGCCTTGCCGTCGACCGCGTCGATTTTCGCCGGCCACTCCTCGACGTCGCGGATCGTCTGGCCGAGCGCGAGCGAGGAGCCGTACCAGCGGGCGAGGTCGGACTGGCTGTCGCGGGCGTAGATCGCGTCGGCGACAAGGCGGGTCTTGGCCCGCTCGAGCGCGCTCTCGTCGATTCCGTCGGCCAGAAACTTGGCCAGAACCCTGTCGAACGCCTTGTCGAGCGTCTCGAGCGCAACGCCGGGCGCGGGCGTTGCGTTGGCGATGAAGCGGCTCTGGTCGAGCGCGGAGCCGTGATAATAGGCCCAGGCCGAGACGGCGAGCTTCTGCTCGATCACCAGTTCGCGATAGAGCAGGCTCGTCTGCCCGCCGCCGATCAGGTGGCCGAGCAGGTCGAGCGCTTCCGACTCGCCGGGCGCCGCCGTGCGGCAGGACGGGGCAAGATAATGGCGCTGCCAGTTCGGCTGCTGCACCTTTTCGTCGCGCACGGTCACCAGACGGTCGGCGACGGTCGGCGGCTCGAGCGGTCGAAGGCGTTCGGGCGGCGCGCCGCGCCCCTTCACCCGTCCGTAAGTTCCCTCGGCGAGCCTTAGCGTCTGGTCCGGATCGGCGTCGCCGGCGACCACCAGGATGGCGTTCTCGGGGGTGTAGAAGCGATGGTAATAAGCGAGCGCGTCCTCGCGCTTGAGGCCCTCGATCTCATGGCCCCAGCCGATGATCGGCACGCCATAGGGGTGGTGGGTAAAGAGGGCCGCCTGCACCGCCTCGCCGAGCTGCGCGCCCGGGTCGGTGTCGCAATGCATGCGCCGCTCCTCCAGCACCACGTCGCGCTCGGGCGCGACGACGTCGTCGGTCAGCACGAGCCCGGTCATCCGGTCAGCCTCGAACTCCATGCAGGTTTTGAGGTGTTCCTTGGCGACCTGTTGGAAATAGGCGGTGAAGTCGGGCCCGGTAAAGGCGTTCTCCACCCCGCCGACCCCGGCGATATACTCGGAAAACGCGCCCTTGGGATGGGCCTCGGTGCCCTTGAACATCAGGTGTTCGAGGAAGTGGGCGATGCCGGACTTCCCCACGGGATCGTCGGCCGCGCCGTTGCGATACCAGACCATGTGGGTGACCACGGGGGCGCGGTGGTCCGGGATGACCACGACCTCGAGACCGTTTGTCAGGGTGTAATGGGCAACCTGCGAGGCGGGGGATTGGACGGTCATCGCGATCCGAAGGTTCCTTGGGGGCCGGCCCATGACGGCGGGAGCGCGCCATGTCAATTTTTCGACATATAGGGCGCCCGCGCGCGGGTTGCGAGTCGGGAGGGGCGGCGAAGCCGTTGGGATCAGGTTGGGAACTCGGCGTGGCGGCGCCCTAGTTCCCGACACGCCGCCCGTGCTAGGCTTGGGCCTGATGACAGAGCCGAAGAAAAATCCCCGTGTCGACGCGTTCCTGCGCGAAGCCGACGCTTGGCGCGCGGAATTCGAGGCGCTGAGGGCGATCGTGCTCGACTGCGGGCTGACGGAAGAGATGAAGTGGGGCCAGCCCTGCTACACTCTGGAGAAGCGCAACATCGTGCTGATGCACGGGTTTAGGGACTACTGCGCCCTGCTGTTCTTCAAAGGCGCGCTTCTGAAGGACCCCGAGGGCGTCCTGATCCAACAAACGGAGAACGTGCAGGCGGGGCGGCAGATCCGGTTCGCCGGGGCCCGGCAAATCGCGGATATGGAAGGCGTGATCAGGGCGACGATCCGCGCAGCGATCGAGGTGGAAAAGGCTGGGCTCAAAGTCGATCTCAAGCCGACCAAAGACTTCGCGATGCCAGACGAATTCAAGAGACGGCTGGACGACGACGAGACATTGCACGATGCATTCTATGCGCTGACGCCCGGGCGGCAGAGAGCGTATCTTCTCTATTTCTCTTCCGCGAAACAGTCGAAGACCAGAGAGTCGCGGATCGAGAAGTATGTTCAGCCCATTCTCGACGGCAAGGGATTGGACGATTGAAACGGCCCGCTCTTCCGTCGAAGCGCGCTTTGGTCGTCGCGGTCTCTGACCGGCGACGTCCCGTGGGGCGTCCGTTTCCGACCTGCCCTCCCAAACCCCGAACGCGGAAGCCGGGAGGGCCGAGCAAGCCGCCGGAGGAAAAATAAAGATCAAAACAACAGTCGCCCTATTCCCGGACGCGACTGATAATCGACATTGCCGTCGACGAGGAGTAAAGCCTGCAAGATCGAATCATACGAGGTTTCATTCCATGTCGATACCTGACACAGTCGAATTGGCCGCCGAAGTTGTGGCCGCGTTTGTCTCGAGCAACCCTTTACCGAAAAGCGAGCTCCCCGGCCTGATCCAAGGAGTATACACGGCAATCGAGCGGCTGGCGCAGGAGACGACAAGCGCGCCGCCTCCAGTTGAAGCACAGGAGCCAGCGGTGCCCGTGCGCAAGTCGATCACAGCTGAATTCTTGATTTGTCTCGATGACGGCCGCAAATTCAAATCGTTGCGGCGTCATTTGACTCAGCTGGGGCTGACGCCCGAACAGTATCGGGCGAAGTGGAATCTGCCCTCGGACTACCCGATGGTTGCGCCGAACTACGCTGCTCAACGGTCGGCCCTGGCGAAAAAGATTGGGCTTGGCCAGCTTCGGCGGCGCGCTCAATAAGGGCTGACGGAGGTCAGGACTGAAGGTCCAAGCTCGTCGACAAGGAGCACACGAACAAGAGCGCCGGCAAAACCCGCGCCAAATGGGCAGGAAGCGTGCGAGGCCTCTCAATTGATGTGGACAACATAAAGAGGCCCGTGACCTGGTCGGTCACGACCCCTTGTCGCGCGCGGCCGTCTGGACAAGCTTATTCGCCTCGGGCGCTCAAAGCGCGGCCCGATCGCGCGAGGCCCGCCCTTTGCAAGGGAATAGACGACCGAAGTCGACCGCGCCCACGGGCGCGCGCCTGTTGGTGCGCTCGCCGCCGTGACACTCAGCTTCAGCCGGCGCGACGATCTCGCGACAGACGAGGCATGTTTGCGGCGGTGGGTGACGCCGGCCTTGCGGGGCGCGATGGTTCGGTGGCTTGACGCTTGGCTTTGGCGTGCTTCTTTATTGGTATAGATCAATAATAAATGTTGTATCGCTAGTATATATCGGTATACTAATGATTATAGTTAAGATATACACGAAAAATGTTACCTCTGCATATCGATTCAAACCTCGATTAAGTCGGCGACGCACCAGCATCGGTGGCTGAAAGCTCCGCAATATAGCCTCGCGACCGAGAGGACTTGAGCATGGCGAGCCGCCCGGCGCGTCATCGAATCGGAAAAGGCGCCGCAACGCGTTGAAAGGGCTCGATTCGGACTCGCAAATGGCAAGCGGCGCCGACGCGCTCACCCCTCCAGCCCCTCCGCCCGCCGCCAATCCCTGAGCAGGCCCCGGCGGCCTTTGGGCGGGCGGTCGGGGAGGACCTTGACGCGGTCCATGCGGTCGAGGCGGAAGTGGCGGAAGGCCTCGCGCGCCTCGCACCAGGCGGCCAGCATCATCACCGAATCGAAGAAGCCGATCGCCACCGGCCAGACGATGCGCTCTGACGGGCGTCCCTCCTTGTCGGCATAGCCGAAGGCGAGCTTGCGCTCGTCCGCGAGCGCTTTTCGGGCGAGCGGCAGCGCCGCGCGCTCCGCTTCCCCCGCATGGGCTTGGCCCGCGAGCAGGGTCGGCCAGTCGAGCGCCGCGGCGCGCTCGGGCGGCAGGACCCCGGCGATCTTGGCGAGCGCGTCCTTCGCACTCCTCGCCAGCCCCTCGTCGGCGCGGCCCTCGACCCAGCGCGCCCCGAGCGCCAGCGCCTCGACCTCGTCGAGCGTGAACATCAGCGGCGGCAGGGTGAAGCCGGGTTTCAGCACATAGCCGAAGCCCGCTTCGCCCTCGATCGCCGCTCCCTGCGCCTGGAGCGCCGCGATGTCGCGATAGAGCGTGCGCAGCGACACATCGAGTTCCTCCGCGAGCGCCGCGCCCGCGACCGGGGCCCGATGGCGGCGCAACGCCTGCATGAGCTCGAGGAGCCGCTCGGCGCGCGACATCGCCGGCTATCGGCTGCCGCCGGCCGCCGCGCAGGTCCAGACGGGAAACGAGCATTGCCGGCCGGACGGCAGGGCGCGCCCGTCGGCCATGGCGTAGGCGACCTGGCTCACATGCCGGTTGGTCATCACAATCCGCACGTCGCAGGGCGCGTCGTGCTGAAGCAGGCTGAAGTTTGTGCCAAGACTCCACGGCGGGCTGTCGGTCGTCGTCACCCCATTCCGGTAGGTCCAGATCTGCGTCGCCTGCGCCGGTCTCGTCACCCATGCCGGCGCCCCGCCCATGCAGGCGAGGATCGTCCGCTCGCTGAGACCGATCATTGCATGCTGGGCGAGCGGATCGGTCTCCGGCGCCTCGACGCAGCCGGCGATCGCCAGCGCGGCGAACCCGGCCGCGCCGATTGTCCCGATTGTCCTCATGGTTCGCCCCCTTGAAGCTCGGGCCGCAGAATCGCGATCCGCGTGTCGCCGTACGTCCGCTCGTCGATCATCACGAGGCCCGGCGGCGCGGCCACTTCCGCCTTGGCCGCCTCCTCGACCACGCAGAGCGCATCCGATTCGAGCCAGCCGCCGGCGACGAGCGCCGCCAGCGCCGGGGCGGCAAGATTGCGTTCGTAGGGCGGATCGAGAAAGGCGAGCGCGAACGGACCGCCCGCCGGGGCCGCGCCGAGCTTCGTCGCGTCCGCCCGCCAGATGCGCGTGACGCCGCCTAAGGACAGCGTCTCGACATTGGCGCGCAGAAGCGCGCGCGCCTCCGGCCCGTTGTCGACGAGCAGCGCGAACCGCGCGCCGCGCGACAGGGCCTCGATCGCCAACGCACCCGACCCCGCAAAGCAGTCGATCACGCGCCGGCCCTCGATCCGCCCGGGATAGCGGTGCTCGAGAATATCGAACATCGCTTCTCTCAGCCGCTCCGAGGTCGGGCGGATGTCACGTGACGCGGGCGTTGCGAGCACGCGGCCCTTGAGGCGACCGCCGACGATCCGCATCGGCTAGCGCTTCCCTGGCGGGCGCCGCGGTCCGGCGCCGCCCTTCGAGGGTCCGCCGCCCGGCCGGCGGCCCCCGCCCGGCGCCCCCTTGGGCTTGCCGCCGCGCCCTCCGGCTGCACGGCCGCCGGGTCCGCCGGGAGACGAGGCGCCGCGGGACGAGGCGCCGCGCGGCGCGTCGTCGTGACCGCGTCGGCCGTCGCCCTCGGCCTTCGGCGCTCGCGAGCGTGGCCGGCCTTCGTCGCCGGAGTAGCGCCGCGGAGCGTCGGCGCTTTTTCCCTTGCGCTCGCCGCTTCCCTTGCGCTCGCCGCGCGGCTTGAACTCGGCGCGCGCGCCGCCCTCCTTGCGTTCCGCCCGTGGCGCACGCGGCGGCCGCTCGCGGCCCTCGCCGCCACGTGCCCGCGCGGCCTCGGACGCATCCGGCCGGCGCGGCCGCTCGGGGAACTCCCGGCCTGCGTCAACCGTCCTGCCACGGCGCGGACCCGACTTGCGCGGGCGCCGCCCGGCCTCGTCGGGAGCCTCCGCCTCGGGACGAGCCTTCGAAATCCGCTCGACCGCGACCGTGCGGCCCTTGCGGTCCTTGGTGGCGCCGCGCGCGATCCGCTTGCGTGGGGCCGCGCCGTCGGCGGCGTCGGCGGCGATCTCCGCCCGCAGGGCAGAGACGTGCTTTCGCCGGCGCTCGGGCGTCGAGGGCGCGGGGGGCTTGCGACGCGGCGGCTCGTCCCGATCGCGCTCGAATCCCGGCCGGCGCGGTGTGCCGGCGCTCTTGCCCGCGACTGCGGGCCGTCTCGGCCGCTCCTCGCGCGGCGGCTCGACCGGCGCGGCCCGATCGACGATCGGCGCGTCGAAATCGACGCCGGCCTCGCGGGCGAGCTTCACCCCAAGCTGGTCACGCAGGATGCGCGTGCGCACTTCCGTGATCTCGCCTTCGCCCAGGTCGCCGAGCTCGAACGGACCGAACGAGACGCGGATCAGGCGATTGACCGCGAGCCCCAGGTGCTCCAGCACCCGCTTGATCTCGCGGTTCTTGCCTTCGCGCAGCCCCATGGTGATCCAGGCGTTGGAGCCCTGCTCGCGGTCGAGCCGCGCCTCGATCCCCGCATAATGGATCCCGTCGAGGGTAAGTCCCTCGCTCAAGGGATCGAGGCGAGCCTGGTCGACCGCCCCGTGGGCGCGCACCCGGTAGCGGCGCAGCCAGCCGGTCGCGGGCAGTTCGAGCACGCGCGCAAGCCCGCCGTCGTTGGTCAGCAGCATCAGGCCTTCGGTGTTGATGTCGAGCCGCCCGACGGCAATTAGGCGCGGCAGGTCCGGCGGCAAGCGGTCGAAGATCGTCGGCCGTCCCTCGGGATCGCGGGCGGTGGTGACGAAGCCGCGGGGCTTGTGGAACAGGAAAAGGCGAGTGCGCTCGGGCGCGCCGAGCCGCACGCCGTCGACCCGCACGTCGTCCGCTTCGGTCACGTTGTAGGCGGGACTTTCGAGCGGCTTGCCGTTCACCGTCACGCGGCCCGCGGCGATCCAGGCCTCCGCCTCGCGGCGGGAGCACAGGCCCGCCCGCGCCATCACCTTGGCGATCCGGCTGCCTTCGCGAATTTCCGGCTCCGGCTTGGCGTCGTCGCTCATTCCTGTACGCATCCATGGGGTCTGCCGGATTGCCCGGCGAGGACGCTTGTCCTAAGCCGGAAGGCGCGCGCTCGCCAGTTGAAAAAGCGCATCCGAAGTTCGAGCGGCGAGAGGGTTCATGGCGGGCGAAGCGAGCGATCCGATGAGCGTCGCCTTCGGCGAAGCGCGCGCCGCCGAAGCCCGTGGCGAGGCGCCGATCGGCGCGGCGCTCGTTCGCGACGGCGTGGTCGTCGCGCGCGCAGGCAACCGCACCCGCGAGCTCGCCGATCCGACGGCGCACGCCGAACTCCTCGTCATCCGCGAGGCCGCCGCGGCGATCGGTTCGGAACGGCTGGTCGGTTGCGATCTCTATGTGACGCTCGAACCCTGCGCCATGTGCGCCGGCGCGATCTCGCACGCCCGCATCCGCCGCCTCTATTACGCCGCGCCGGACCCGAAGGGCGGCGCGGTCGATCACGGGCCCCGATTCTTCAGCCAGCCGACCTGCCACCACGCGCCCGAGGTCTACGGCGGCATCCGCGAAAGCGAGGCCGCGGCGATGCTGCGTGCGTTCTTCGGCGCGAGACGGTAGGGCGCGGTCCCTTCGCCCCGTTCACGGGGAGAAGGTGGCGCGGAGCGCCGGATGAGGGGCGGCGCAAACGTTTGACCGTTGGCGCTGCCCCTCACCCCGGCCCTCTCCCCGCAAAGCGGGGAGAGGGGCGGCTTGCCAAAGATGTCGCCGCGGCGACATGATGTATGCTTACCGTACCGCCCAGGAGGAAACCGATGCCCCGTCCGCCCTTCCGCGCCGATCATGTCGGCAGCTTCCTGAGACCCGAACGCCTCAAGGCGGCCCGCGAAAAATTCGCCGCCGGCGAGCTTGCGGCTGAGGACCTGCACGCGCTCGAGGACGAATGCATTCGCGAGGTCGTCCACGCTGAGGAGAATGTCGGCCTCAAGGCGGTCACCGATGGCGAGTTCCGCCGCACCTATTTCCACGTCGATTTCCTCGAACGGCTCGAGGGCGTCGAGACCCATTACGGCGAATATGTCGCGAGCTTCCGCAAGTCCAACGGCACAGAGGTCGGCTTCAAGCCGCCGACCATGCATGTCGGGAGCCGGGTCAAATGGGTCGCGCCGATCCAGGGGCCGGACTTCGACTTTTTGAAGTCCGCCACGACCCGCATGCCGAAGGTCTCAATTCCGGCGCCGTCGATGCTGCATTTCCGCGGCGGACGCGAGGCGATCAGCGAGGCGGTCTATCCGAAGCTCGAGGGCTTCTACGAGGATCTCACCGCCGCCTACCGCGCCGAGGTCGCCGACCTCGCCGCCCGCGGCTGCCGCTACCTTCAGTTCGACGACACCAACCTCGCCTATCTCTGCGACCCCGAGATTCGCGCCCGCACCAAGGCGCGCGGCGACGATCCGGACGCCCTGACCCGCCTCTACTGCCGCCTGGTCAACGATTCGATCCGCGACCGGCCGGCCGACATGACGATCTGCGTTCATCTCTGCCGCGGCAATTTCAAGAGCGCCTGGGTGGCCCAGGGCGGCTACGAGCCGGTCGCCGAGATCCTGCTCAACGAGATGAAGATCGACGGCTTCTTCCTCGAATACGACGACGAGCGCTCGGGCGACTTCGCGCCCTTGAGGTTCGCGCCGAAGAGCGCGACCATCGTGCTCGGCCTGATGAGCTCGAAAAGGGCCGCCGCCGAGCCCAAGGACGAGGTCAAGCGCCGCATCGAGGAGGCGACCAAATACGTGCCGCTCGACCAGTGCGCGCTCTCGCACCAGTGCGGCTTCTCCTCGACCGCGCACGGCAACGACCTTTCCGAGGCCGACCAGTGGATCAAGCTCGCCCGCCTCGTCGAGATCGCCGAGGAGGTCTGGGGCGAGGTGTAGCGCGAGGCTCGGAGCCGACGCTGATGGACGAGACCGTCTTTCTGTTCGATGTCGACAATACCCTCCTCGACAACGATCGCATTCAGGCCGACCTCAGGGACCACCTCGCGACCGCGTTCGGCGCGGCCGCGCGCGACCGCTATTGGGCGATCTTCGAGGCGCTGTTTGCGGAACTGGGCTACGCGGACTACCTCGGCGCGCTCGAACGCTACCGGGTCGAGGACATGCACGATCCGCGCGTCCTCGAAATGTCGACCTGGCTGATCGACTACCCGTTCGCGGATCGGCTCTATCCAGACGCGCTCGACGCCGCGGCGCATGTCTCCCAATGGGGTCGCACGGTCGTCCTCTCGGACGGAGACGCGGTCTTCCAGCCGCGCAAGGTGCAGCGCTCGGGGATCCGCGAAGCGTTCGGCGAGCGGGTGCTGATCTACATCCATAAAGAACAGGAGCTCGACGACGTCGAGCGCCTCTATCCGGCCGGGCGCTACGTGATGATCGACGACAAGCTCAGGATTCTCTCGGCCGTCAAGGCGGCCTGGGGCGACCGGGTGACGACCGTCTTTCCGAAACAGGGACATTTCGCCAACGATCCTCGCGTGCTCGAGCAATATCCGCCGGCGGACATCGCGATCGAGCGGATCGGCGACCTGATCGCGCTCGACCGCGCCGCGCTGACGCCATCGATTCGTCGCGGAGATCGGACATGAAAGCCGCCGAGTTCAACCTCCTGGCAATCGCAACGACATCCCCAACGCCCGCCTGACCCAACGGAGACGCTCCGATGCCCGATACGACAAGCCTGCCCGACATGACGGAATGGAAAGCGCTTGAGGCGCACTACGAGGCGGTGAAAGACCTCACCCTTCGCGCCCTGTTCGCCGAGGATTCCAGCCGAGCCGAGCGCTTCACGACCGAAGCCGCCGGCCTCTTCCTCGACTATTCCAAGAACCGCATCACCGACGAAACGGCGCTGCTGCTCCTCGATCTCGCCCGCGCCCGCGGCGTCGCCGAGCGCCGGGACGCAATGTTCTCCGGCGAAAAGATCAACGTCAGCGAAGGGCGCGCCGTGCTGCATGTGGCGCTGCGGGCGCCGCGTTCGGAAAAAATCCTGGTCGACGGCAAGGACGTGGTTCCCGAGGTCCACGAGGTGCTCGACCGGATGGCGGCCTTTTCGGACAAGTTGCGCTCGGGCGAATGGAAGGGGCATAGCGGCAAGCGCATCCGCACGGTGATCAACATCGGCATCGGCGGCTCCTATCTCGGCCCCGAAATGGCTTACCGGGCGCTCCGAAAGTTCCGCGATCCGATGATCGACGTGCGCTTTGTCGCCAATGTCGACGGCGCCGACTTCGAGAAGGCGACGGCCGGCGCCGACCCCAACGAGACGCTGTTCATCATCGCCTCCAAGACCTTCACCACGCTCGAAACCATGACCAACGCCCGCGTCGCCCGCGACTGGCTCACCAAGGGCGTCGGCGCCGAGCAGGCCGTCGCCAAACATTTCGTCGCGCTCTCGACCAACGCCGAGGCGGTCAAAAAATTCGGCATCGACACCGCCAACATGTTTGGCTTCTGGGACTGGGTCGGCGGCCGCTACTCGATGGATTCCGCCATTGGGCTCTCGACCATGATCGCGATCGGGCCGGCCAATTTCCGTGACCTTCTCGCCGGCTTCCACGCGATGGACGAGCATTTCCGCACCGCGCCGCCCGAGCGCAACATGCCGATGCTGATGGGCCTTCTGACCATCTGGTACAACAACTTCTTCGGGGCGCAGACCGTGGGGGTCATGCCCTATTCCGCCGACCTCGGCCGCTTCCCGGCCTATCTCCAGCAATTGCAAATGGAGAGCAACGGCAAGCACGTCGATCTCGCCGGCCAGCACGTCCACGTTGAGACCGGGCCCGTCATCTGGGGCGAGCCCGGAACCGACGGGCAGCATTCCTTCTATCAGCTCATCCACCAGGGGACGAAGCTCATCCCCTGCGACTTCATCGGCTTCTGCCACCCCTTGAGCGCCAACGCCGAGCAGCACGACCTCCTGATGGCGAATGTGTTCGCGCAGGCCGAGGCGCTGGCCTTCGGCAAGACCGCCGAGGAGCTGACCGCAGAAGGCTCGAAGCCGGCGCAGACCCCGTTCCGCGTCTGCGAGGGCAACCGCCCGACCAACATGATTCTCGCCGAGCGCCTGACGCCCCACACGCTCGGGGCGCTCATCGCCCTCTACGAGCACAACGTCTTCACCCAGGGCGCCGTCTGGGGGATCGACTCCTTCGACCAGTGGGGCGTCGAACTCGGCAAGGCGCTCGCCCAGCGCATCATCCCGGAACTGGCCAAGGGGACGGCCGAAACGAAGGCGCACGACAGCTCGACCAACGCGCTGATCGGCCGCTACCGGAAACTGCGCGACGCGGGGTGAGGAGGAGGCGCCGCGCGCTCCCTTCTCCGCGAAGCGGGGAAGGTGGCCCGAAGGGCCGGATGGGGTGCGGAAAGCAGGGATCGTTCGATAGAGGTTTTGGCTGACGGACGTGCGATCCGACGCCAGGTCGCGGCGGCGGGCCACACCCCATCCGGCGCCATAGCCCGTCGAAAGACGGGCGTCTTTGGACGCCCTAAGGCGCCACCTTCCCCAGCAGAGCTGGGGAAGGATAGCTAGGACGAGGAGACGAGCCGCATGGAAAAATCCCTCGCTGTCACCGCCCGCGACGGCGCCGTCGCCGAGGTGGTCGTCTATCCCGACCTCGACGCGCTCGTCGCCGGCGCCGCGGAGACAATCGCCCGCGACGCGGCGCAGGCGATCGCCGAGCGCGGGCGGTTCTCGATCGCGCTCTCCGGCGGCTCGACGCCGAAGCCGGTCTATGCGCGGCTGGCCAAGCTGCAAGGCCTCGACTGGAGTCGTATCGACATTTGCTTCGGCGACGAACGCTGCGTGCCGCCGGACGACCCGCAGAGCAACTTCCGCATGGCGCGCGCGGCGCTTCTCGACCACATTCCGATCCCGGCCGAAAACATCCATCGGATGCGCGGCGAGGACGACCCGAGACGCGCGGCGGCGGCCTATGCCGACGAGCTCACGCGGGCGCTCGGCGAAGGCTGGCGCCTCGATCTCGTTCTTCTCGGTCTCGGCGACAACGGTCACATCGCCTCGCTCTTCCCGGGCCTTGCGGCGATCGAAGAGACGAGCCGCCCGGTTGTCGCGGCCTATGTCGAAGTGGTCGGGATGTGGCGACTGACCCTCACTCCCCCGGCCATCAACGCGGCGCGCCGGGTGGCGTTTCTGGTCTCCGGCGCCGGCAAGGCCGACGTCCTGGCGCGCGTGCTCGAGGGCCCGTACGACCCGACCGTCCTGCCGTCGCAGATCGTGCGGCCAAGAACTCGCGCGCCCTGTGGCTCGTCGACGCCGCGGCGGCGTCGAGACTGCAGCCGACGACGTGACCGCCACGGCGCAGCCGCCACGGCGGCACGCAGATCGGGAACGCGACGCCGTCGGTCGAGACGCGGTCGACGCTGCGGGCCGCCGAAACCATGGACGACGCCCGCTCGGCTCCCCGGCCTTCCTCGATCGCCTCGCCCGGCCTCACATCATCGCAATCCGGAGGAGGCCCGCCGCGCCTTTCGTCAGCGGCGCGCGATCGCCGCGCGCCGCTGCTTCTCGTCAGTGGGACAGCTTGTCGGCGATCACGTCGATCCGACGGATTTCGGGCGTCTTGGCGAAGAGCTGCGGAGCTTTCGACATGAGGTCCTTCGCGACCTTGCCCTCAAGATGGGCCTCTCGGCCGCGCTCGTTGGCGAAGGTGTCGAATATGGCGAATGTCGTCGGCCCCATGCGAAGCGCGTACCAGGCCGTGGTGTCAGGCTCGTTATTGACCATCGAACGCGCGTTCGACAGGAAGGACGCGACCTCCTGCTCCTTGCCGGGCCTCGCTTCGAGCTGGACGTAAAGCGCATGCTGCGTCATTTCAAACTCCTCTGACCGCCGCCCTACTCCTCGTCCCCGAACGTCACGCTACAGCAAAACTTCGTCCAGAGCATGGCGCGTTCCGATGTTTGCAGCAATGACCAGCGAGACGATGATCTATGAGGAAGAGTTGAACCCGGATCGCTTCGTTCAACGGAGTGAGCGAACAGAAATAATACTCTGTTACGGGTGGAAATTCCTGTTCTCACTTCCTCGGACAAGGGGAGAATACTCTGCCGGACGAGCGGGATTACGGTGACTTAGATTACGGTGAAAAGATAACGGTGACAACAAGATTAGAAGATTGCGAGATTACGGCGACACCCAGTCCCCTCTCTCCCGGCTTCGGCCCGCGCTTCTTTCGGCGCGGATCGCCGTGACCGTAATCCCCGTAATCCAGAAGAACATAGAGGCGTCGAGCGCGACCCTAAATCGCCGCGTCGCCCGCGCCGAGCAAGCGGCTCAAACGGAAAGACCGCCTCGCCCGTCGAGTGGGTGACGATCAGGCGGCGACCGGGGTGGCCTTGCGCGCCGTCCGATGGCCGGCGAAGCCGAGGCCGGCGAAGCCGATGAGCATCATGGCCCAGGTCGAAGCCTCTGGAACAGCCGTCACGGTCAGGCTTCCGCTCAGGCCGTTGGTCACGTCCGTCCCGGCGAAGACTCCCGGCGCGAACACAGGGGCGCCCTCCGGACCCGAGTAGACCTGCGGCCCAACGACAGAATAGAGGCCGTCGACAGTTTCAAACATTCCACTAGCCGCCGCTGTCCACCAAACGATTGAGCTGTAAGGTCCGATATTCCCCGTCCAGTCCGACACCGGGACCTGGGTCAACGCGCCGGGAAAGGAGAAGATCGGCGTCGGATTGGACGATTGTTCGAAAGAGAAGTCGATGCCGCCGCTCTCGGAATAGCTGAAAAGAAGGGTACTGGCTTGCGCTGCGCCGGTCGCAAATGCCGCCGCAGTAACGATTGCCGCGAGTGAACTCCTGCCAAACCCCATCGTTATCTCCCTGTACCTAAGGAAGGCCGAATCGCCACCGTCGCTATTGTTGCGGCCGACCGCCGGGTCGCAACCGGAGCGTAGACGATGTTATCCGCCACCGTCAAGAAAAGCGCCCAATCGGGCTCTTGACGGCGGCGGTTCGACGTGGCCGCGCCTCAGGTGCACGATGTGTGAATGACATGGGGGGCCCACAAAGGAGGGAGGAGGCGCCTCTGGGCGCCGGAGCGCCCGTCGCCCGATGGCGCCGCAGAAAACACGACAATTTCTTGTCCTACGAACTATAATTTCTTTTGCCAGAATTAGGCGCGCCGCATGCCCGTTTGTGCCGAAGTCGCCTTGCCGGCCGCACCTCGCGATCCGTCAACCGACGCGCGCGCCCCCCCCCCCAGGCTCGCGGATCATCCGATTGCCCATCCCAAAAAGCAACAATTCCTTGCCTTGCGCGGAGTTTTGTGTTCTCCTTTTGTTCTCATCGACCCTCGCAATGGAGACCCCCGTGTTCGCCTCTCTCGACGCCCCCCTTTCCGCCGCCCCCTCGCCTCGGCCTGCCGACCCGCGCGCCGCGCGGCTGGCGAAATTCAAGCGGGAACAGCGCATCGTCGAATACCTCAATCGCGGCGTGGCGGTGGCCGAGATCGCGGCGCAGGTGGGGTTGAGCGAGAAGCGCATGCACGCCGTGGTCCGAGACATCCTCGACCGCCGCATGCCGCATCCGCCGAAGGAATTCGTCGCGATCCAGGCGAGCCGGCTCAACGAGGCGCTGCTGGTCGCCTACAGCGCCATGTCGCTGACCAACCTCAAGGCGGTCGACCAGGTGGTCAAAATCGTGCGCGAGCTCGACCGCTATCATGGGCTTTCCGCCGGCGCCGGCCGGCGCCGCTTCGAGCCGGACGCGCTCGCTGCGCCCGACGAAGCGACCGTCGCCTATGGCGGGGCGTTCGTCTGCCGGGCCGAATGGGCGGCGGCGGACGATGAGGATCTTGCGCTCGCGGGGGCGGACGCGCGCCCGGAAAATCCGCCGGAAGCCATTGAAAAGATTGATTCCGCGCCCGGAGAAATCGAGACGAGCCCGGCGACGCAGAACCCCCTCGCCCTCCCCGGGCTCTTGACCCGGGGATCGCGGGGAGAGGGTCGGGGTGAGGGGCCTGGGCGATTGGCCGCCGAATCTCACCCAGCCCCTCATCCTAGCCTTCTCCCCGTGAACGGGGA
>CAVPXF010000007.1:0-98540 GCA_963709655.1 uncultured Alphaproteobacteria bacterium | reverse complement strand
AGGGCCTACCGAACGTGGTCGACATCCGCTGCGTCGGCCTCACCGGCGCAATCGACCTCGCCCCCATCCCCGGCAGCCCCACCATACGCGGCCTGAAGGTTCTCGACCATGCGTTCCACGAGGCCGGGCTCATGGTGCGCATCTCCGGCGACACGATCGAACTGACCCCGCCGCTGATCGTCAGCGAGGCTCAGATCGACGAGATCATGGAGAAGACGGCGGCCTCGATCAAAGCGGCGGCGTGAGACGGCGCGCTCTAGCGCCGGGTCGCTGACCCGGCCGGCGCGGTCATCGACCGCGCCCTACAATGCGCGTCCCGTTAGCCGGATTGCGCCCGCGAGGGCGCACGCCGCTTAGGCCCTCTGCGTCATCGCAGCGCAGAAATTGGGCTTGCCCTCGCATTCCCAACCCGAAGACCCGCATGTAAGACTAATCGCCGGGTTTCCCTCGAGGAGCCCGGATCCGGGCCGGCCCAGCCGCCGGGTCGCGTGAGCGAATTCAAGGCATGGGAGTGAGTTGATGGGCTCGAAATTCTGGAAATCGGTCGCGCTCGGCGCGTCCGTCGTCGCGACGCTGGCGCTGGCCCCGGCGGCTTTCGCCAAGGACTGGAAGACCGTCGTGATCGGCATGGAAGGCGCCTACGATCCCTACAACCTGACCGACTCGAGCGGAAAGATCGTCGGCTTCGAGCCCGATCTCGCCAACGACCTGTGCAAGCGGGTCGGCGTCGAGTGCAAGATCATCGCGCAGGACTGGGACGGCATGATCCCGGGCCTCAAGGCCGGCAAGTTCGACGTCATCATGGACGGCATGTCGATCACCGACGAGCGCAAGAAGGAGATTGACTTCTCCAAGCCCTACGCCGCGCCGCCCGCCGCCTTCATGGCCGCCAAGGACAGCGACATCGCCAAGGCGCTCGGCAGCGGCAAGGTGGTCAACGCCGCCAAGGACCCGGCGGCCGGCGCCGCCGCGATCAAGGCGGTGCAGGCGGCGCTCAAGGGCAAGACGATCGGCGTCCAGTCCTCGACCACGCACGCCAATTTCGCCAACAAGTACCTGAAGGACATCGCGACCATCAAGGAATACAAGACCACCGACGACCGCGACCTCGACCTCAAGGCCGGCCGCATCGACATCGCGCTCGACGACTATCCGACGATCGCGGCGGCGATCGGCAAGCCCGATGCCAAGGATCTCGAGATCGTCGGACCCGAGTTCATCGGCGACGTGTTCGGCGTCGGGGTGGGCATGGGCCTCAGGAAGAGCGACGCCGATCTGACCGCGAAATTCGACAAGGCGCTCGACGCGGCCTTCGCCGACGGCTCGGTCAAGAAGTACTCGCTCAAGTGGTTCAAGATCGACACCACGCCGTGACAGCGTGACGCGCGCCGCCCGCTGGAGAGGCGGGCGGCGCGATACTTGCGACGGCGGGCGGCGTGAACGGTCTCGGCATCTTCGGCTTCGGAGAAGGCGGGTGGGGGCTGGCGCTGCTCACCGGCGCCGGCATGACGCTGCTCGTCTCGGCCTGCGGGCTCCTGATCGGCGCCGTGATCGGCGCGCTGGTCGCCTGGTCGCGGCTCTCCGGCGACCGGCTCGCGGGGGCGGCCGGCGAGGCCTATGCGGCCGTGTTTCGCGGCCTGCCTGAGTTGCTGGTCGTCTACTTCGTCTATTTCGGCTCTTCGACCCTGTTGACGACGGCGGCGTTCCTCGTCGGCTATGACGGCTTCGTCGGCGTGCCGTCCTTCCTGGCCGGCGCGCTCGCGGTCGGCGTCATCTCCGGCTCCTATCAGGCGGAAGTGTTCCGCGCCGCCTATCTCGCCATCGCCAAAGGCGAGCTCGAGGCTGCGGTCAGCATGGGCATGGACCGCTGGCTGATGTTCCGCCGCATCATCGCGCCGCAGGTGCTGCGCTTCGCCCTGCCGGGCCTCGGCAATCTGTGGCAGGTGGCGCTGAAAGATTTGTCGCTGATTTCCGTCACCGGCCTCACCGAGCTCATGCGGGTGAGCCAAGTCGGGGCCGGCTCGACCCATCAGCCTTTCGCCTTCTATCTCGGCGGCCTCGTGCTCTATCTGATGATGACCCTCGTCACGACCCGCATCTTCGACCTGGCCGAGGCGCGCGCGACCCGCGGCATGCGCCGCATTGCGGGGTGAGCCATGGATTGGGGCTTCACCGCGACCACCTTCTGGCGGCTCATGGGCGCCCTGCCCCTCACGCTCGAAGTCTGGTTCCTGTCGGTCGTTCTCGGAGGCTTCGTGGCGGCGGGCGTCACCTGGATGCGGGTCAGCGGCGCAAAGCCGCTCGAGGTCCTTGCGCGCGCCTATGTCGCGGTCTTCCGCGGCACCCCGCTGCTCATCCAGCTCTTCATCGTCTACTACGGCCTCGCTTCGCTCCCGGCCGTGCGCCACAGCATCGTCTGGCCGATCCTGCGCGACCCGTTCAATTGCGGCGTGCTGGCGCTGGGGCTCTGCACCGCGGGCTATCAGTCCGAGATCTTCCGCGGCGCGCTCATCGCCGTGCCGCACGGCGCGGTCGAGGCGGCGCGCGCCTGCGGCATGTCGGGGCTCCTGCTCTTCCGGCGCATCATCTTTCCGATCGCGCTCCGGCACGCGCTGCCGGCCTACTCGACGGAGATGATCTCGATGGTCAAGGCGACCGCGCTCGTCTCGCTGATCACGCTCTGGGACGTGTTGAGCGTGGCGCTCAAGATCCGCAACGACACGCTGGTCACCTACCTGCCGCTGATCCTCGCCGGCGCCATTTATTTCACCGTCAATTACATCCTCGGCGCCGCGTTCCTGAGCCTCGAGCGGCGTCTGTCGCCGCATTTGCGCGCGCGCCCGAGCTGAACCCCCATGGGAGTCCGTCATTGCGAGCGCAGCGAAGCAATCCACGAATTGTAGGGCGCCCGACGGTCCCTGGATTGCTTCGTCGCTGCGCTCCTCGCAATGGCGGTCTCCCGATTCCTGTGTAGGATTACCCGGATGCCCGCAGCGACCCCGGCCCTGACCGTCAAGGACATGCACAAACGATTCGGTTCGCTGGAGGTGCTCAAGGGCATTTCTCTCACCGCTGAGGACGGCGACGTCATCTCGATCCTCGGCTCGTCCGGCTCCGGCAAGAGCACGTTCTTGCGCTGCATCAACCTGCTCGAGACGCCCGACGCCGGCGAGGTCACGGTCGCGGGAGAAGTGATCAAGATGCGCCGCAAGTCGGACGGAACCGCGGAGGCCGCCGACCGGCGCCAGGTCGACCGCATCCGCTCCGAGCTCGGCATGGTGTTCCAGAACTTCAATCTCTGGTCGCATCTGACGGTGCTCGAGAACCTGATCGAGGCGCCCCATCACGTGCAGAAGCGCCCGCGCGCCGAATGCGTCGAGGAGGCGCGCGCCCTGCTCGCCAAGGTGGGGATCGCCGACCGGTGGAACTACTATCCAGCCCACCTCTCGGGCGGACAGCAGCAGCGCGCCGCCATCGCGCGCGCGCTCGCCATGCGTCCCAAGGTGATGCTGTTCGACGAGCCGACCTCGGCGCTCGACCCGGAGCTGGTCGGCGAAGTGCTGCGCGTCATGCGCGCCCTCGCCGACGAGGGCCGCACCATGCTGGTCGTGACCCACGAGATGGGCTTCGCCCGCGACGTCTCGACCCGGGTGATGTTCCTGCATCAGGGGCTGGTGGAGGCCGAGGGCGAGCCCGAGGCGCTGTTTTCGGGGGCGACGTCGGAGCGCTTCCGGCAGTTCATCTCGAAGGAGCGGGGGTAAGGGCGCCGGTCGGCGTCCGTCCGACCGCGAGGGGGATCCGGATCTTCACGCGTTCGAACCCGTTTGGCGTCCGGCGCGCCACGGCAATTCGGACGCGAGTCCGACCAGCTTGAGACGAAGGCGTTCGAGAGAGAGATAGATCACCGGCGTCGTGAAGAGCGTGAAGATCTGACTGAGTATCAGACCGCCCATCACCGTTATTCCGAGCGGCTGACGCAGCGACGCCCCCTGGCCGATGCCAATGGCGAGCGGCACGGCGCCAAGCACCGCGGCGGCCGTGGTCATCATGATCGGTCGGAGACGAATCACGGCCGCCTCGTGGATGGCCTCCTTCCCGTCCCGCTTCTCGTGCCGTTCCAAATGGATCGCGACATCGATCATCATGATGGCGTTCTTCTTCACGATGCCAATGAGCAAAATTATGCCGATCAGCGCAATCATCGAGAATGGCACGTTAAAAAACAGGAGCGCCAGCGTCGCGCCGATCCCGGCCGAGGGGAGAGTCGACAGTATCGTCAGGGGATGGATGGTATTCTCGTAGAGAATTCCCAGCACGATATAAACAGTGACAAGAGCCGCCAGGATCAAAAGCGGTATTGCGGAAAGAGACCGCGCAAAGACCTGCGCCGAACCTTGAAGATTGCCGTGGATCGAAGCAGGCGCGCCCAAATCGCTCATGGCCGAATTGATCGCCGCCTGGGCGGCGCTCAGCGATCCTCCCGGCGGCAGGTTGAACGAGATCGTCGCCGCGATCAGGCCGCTCTGGTGGTTGACCTGGATCGCGGTATGGTTGTTGACGGACTGAGCCAGGGCGGACACGGGCACCATCGTCTCGGCGGCTGTGCTATCGGAACTGCCGCTGGACGTTCCGCCGCGGCTGTTGGATATCGCGTTGGTCGCCTGGTTGGCCTGGGCGTTGGCGTTCAACGCGTTCGTGCTGGCTGAGGCCGCTTCAGTCGCGACGACCGATATGAACGGAGTCACGCCGCTGACGGTGCCGGCCGGCATCTGAGTCTGTTGCGTTCCCGATACGTTGCCGGCCGCCGTGCTGAAGAAAATCCGATTGAGCTCTTGCGGATATTGCCAGTATTTCGGCGCGACCTCCATCACCACGAAATACTGATTGTACGGGTTATAGATTGTGGAGACGGTGCGCTGGCCATAGGCGTCATAGAGTATCGCGTCGATCTGATTTGGCGTGAGATTGTACCGCGCCGCAGTCTGACGATCGATTGTTACAAAGGTCTGCAATCCGTCCTGCTGCATGTCCGTGTTGACGTCAGTCAACTGATCCCGGTGCTTGCCAAGCTCCGTGATCAACCTGGGGACAAGCTTGTATATGGCGTCGGCGTCGTCGCCGCTCAGGGTATATTGGTATTCCGCCGCCGATTGCCTGCCCCCGAGATGCAAATCCTGTTGGGCTTGCAGGAATAGCCGCGCCCCGGCAATGCCGCTCAGTTTGGGACGCAAGCGCTGGACGATTTCGGCTGCAGAAGCGCCTCGCACGGCAAGCGGTTTGAGTTCGATGTAGATATTCGCGGTATTGCCGGCTCGCCCGGCGGACCCCGAACCGGCGAAGCCGAAGACCGAGGCGACCGCGGGATCCGTCTGCACGATCTTTTGCAATTGGGCGAGCTTCTCGGACATCGCCGGAAAGGAGATATCCTGATCGGCGATGATCTGACCGAGTACGATGCCCGTATCCTGCTCGGGAAAGAACGTGGACGGCAAAAGCTTGAATAAATAGATATTTCCGACGATCAAGCCGATCAGCACGAGCCCGACCAGCAGCGTGCGGTCGAGGACGACATGCAGCCCGCGCGCGTAGGCGTTCCTGAACCGGTCGAACTGGCTCTCCGTCCAGACCGCCCAACGGGGCCTGGAATGCAACTCCGCCCGCGATTTCAGCACGTGGGCGCACATGCACGGCGTGATGGTCAGCGAGATCACCATTGAAAACAGGATGGCGATCGACAGGGTCACCGCAAACTCGTGAAACACCAATCCGACTGTCCCGGGCATCAACAGTATGGGGATGAAGACTGCGATCAGGGACAGGCTCATCGAAATCACTGTGAAGGCGACTTCGGCGCTGCCGCGCAAGGCTGCGTCTCGCGGACTCAGTCCCGAGTCGAGATGACGCACGATGTTTTCGAGCACGACCACGGCATCGTCGACGACGAAGCCGGTGCCGATGGTCAGCGCCATAAGGGAAAGATTGTCGATACTGTAGCCGATCAGATACATCGGTCCGAACGTGCCGATGATCGACAACGGCAAGGCCACCGCCGGTATCCACATCGAACGCAGGGATTGCAGGAAGACAAAAACCACCGCGATCACCAGCATCACGGCGATGGTGAGGGTGCGTCCGGTGTCTTCGACTGCCGCATTGACGGACTGCGAGCGGTCCATGGCGATGTTGACGTGGGCGCCGTGCGGCAGAGTCGCCTCGACCGAGGGCAGGACCCTGCGGATTTCCGCGTCGGTTTCGACGATGTTGGCGCCCGGGATTGGATAGACGATGACGCCGACTGCCGACTTGCCGTTGTAAAGGCCGACATTACGGATATTCTCGTTCGAATCTTCCACTTCGGCGACATCGTGCAACAGGACCGGCGACCCTTTGCGGTAGGCGATGACGAGGTTCTTGTAGTCGGCCGCGACGGTGGCCTGATCGTTGGACGTGACCTCGTAGCGTCGACCGTCCACGTCGAGATCGCCCTTGGCGCTGTCTGCATTGGCGGCGGAGACCGCGGCCCGCACGTCCTCCATGCCGATGCCGTAACTGTTGAGCTTGTCCGGTTCGAGCTCTATGCGGACTGAAGGCAACGCCGCGCCGCCGAGCGTGATCTGGCCGACGCCGTTGACCTGGGAAAGCTGCTGCTGAATCACCGTGTCGGCGCTGTCGTAGAGTTGCGCCCTGGTGAGCGTATCCGAAGTCAGCGCCAGGATCATGATCGGCGAGTCGGACGGGTTATATTGGCGCCACGTCGGATTGGTGCGTAAGGTTGTCGGCAAGTCCGCGCGGGCCGCCTGGATCGCGGCCTGGACGTCGCGCGACGCGCCATTGATGTCGCGGCTCACGTCGAATTGGGCGATGATCCTCGCCGCGCCGACAAAGCTGGTCGACGTCAGCTCCGTCACGCCGGCGATTGTCGATATGCGCTTTTCCAATGGCTCGGCGACGGTGGCCGCCATGATTTCGGGCGCGGCCCCGGCCATGTTCGCCTGGACGACCACCACCGGGAAGGTGATGTTCGGCAATGGCGCCACCGGCAGGTGGAAATAGGCGAGCGCTCCCGATAGCAGGATCGCGACCGCGAGCAGTGTCGTCGCGACCGGTCGGTCGATGAAAAGCGCGGGAATATTCACGCTGGACTCTCGGCCGGGGACGGGTCCGGCCGGCGATGACCGAGACGTCGGGCAAGCCGGTCGAACGCGAGATAGATGACCGGCGACGTGAACAGCGTCAGGATCTGGCTCAGCGCGAGACCGCCGATGATCGCCAGGCCCAGCGGCCGGCGCAGCTCGGAACCGGTGCCGGAGCCCAGGAGCATCGGCAGGGCGCCGAGCATCGCTGCGAGCGTGGTCATCAAGATCGGTCGGAAGCGTAGCAACGAAGCTTCGAAAATCGCCTCCTCGGGCGACCGGCCATGCACGCGCTCGGCTTCGAGCGCGAAGTCGACGATCATGATCGCGTTCTTCTTGACGATGCCGATGAGCAGGACGATCCCGATGATGCCGATCACATCGAGGTCCTCGCCGGCCATCATCAGCGCGAGCAACGCCCCGATGCCGGCCGATGGCAGCGTCGAAAGAATCGTCACCGGATGAATGAAGCTCTCGTACAGCACGCCCAGCACGATGTAGACGGCGACGAGCGCCGCGATCAGCAGGAACACCTCGCTGGAAAGCGAGTCCTGGAAAGCCTGCGCCGCGCCCTGGAAACTGCTGGTGATCGACGGCGGCAGATGCACCGCCTGAATCGCCTGGTTGATTTCGTCGACCGCCGTGCTCAGCGACGCATGCTCCGTCAGATTGAAGGAGACGGTGACCGAGGGGAACTGCGCCAAATGGCTGATCACAAGCGGGGACTTGCCCGTCATGATGTCGGCGATGGCGGAAAGCGGCACTTGCCCCGTCGCCGCCGTCTGGCTCGGCAGATAGAGCGACTGCAGGGATTTCAGGTCGGGCAGGCGATCGCGCTTGGCCACCAGGATCACGCGATATTGCGTCGACTGGTTGAATATCGTCGTGACGATGCGCTGACCGAGCGCGTCGTAAAGCGCGTTGTCGATCGTCGCCGGGGTGATGCCGAAGCGCGCGGCGAGCTGTCGGTTGACATCGACATTGACCGTCAGCCCCTCGTTGTTCAAGTCGCTGTCGACGTCGGTGATCGATTTGATCCGCCTCATCTTGTCGATGATCTGAGGCACGTATTTTGCGAACGCCTGCTGGCTGGGGCCACGCAAAACGAACTGATACTGATTGGGTGAAACCGTCGTATTGAGCGTCAGATCCTGTTCGGGTTGCAGATAGAGCTTGATGCCCGGAATATGCGCCACTTCAGCCTGAATGCGCCTGGCGATCTGCTCGGCGGTGAGCGAACGGTCGTCGACTCCCTTCAGATTGATCAAAAAGCGGCCATTGTTCAGGGTCGCATTGGAGCCGTCGATCCCGACGTACGAGGTCAGGCTGGTCACGTCGGCGTCTTTCAGGATGGCATCGGCCAGCGCCATCTGCCGAGCCGACATCGCTTGGTACGACACCGCATTGTCCGCGATGCTGATCCCCTGGAGGACTCCGATATCCTGCACGGGGAACAGTCCCTTCGGGATGACGACGTAGAGGTATCCCGTCAATCCCACGGTGACGATTGCGACCAACAAGGTCAGTCCCTGATGGCGCAGCACCCAGCGCAAGCCGCGCTCGTAGGCGCTGAGCGTCATGTTGAACAAGCCTTCGCTGATGCGCTCGAACCGGCTCGGATCGCGTTCGGACCGGCGCCGCAGCATGCGCGCGCAGAGCATCGGCACGAGGGTCAAAGACACGACGGCGGAAAGCACGATCGTGATCGCGAGAGTCACCGCAAATTCGCTGAACAGGCGCCCGATCACGCCGCCCATGAACAACAACGGGATCAGCACCGCGATCAGCGACACGGTCAGCGAAATGATGGTGAAGCCGATCTGACCCGCGCCGGTCAGCGCCGCTTCGAGCGGCCTCATGCCCTCCTCGAGGTAGCGCACGATGTTCTCGATCATCACGATCGAATCGTCGACGACGAAGCCGGTGGCGATGATCAGCGCCATCAGCGAGAGGTTGTCGATCGAATATCCGAGCTTGTACATCACGGCCAGCGTGCCGATCAGCGACACCGGCACGGAGATGCTCGGAATGATCGTCGCCGGCAGATTCCTTAAGAAAACGAAGATCACCAGGACCACGAGCACGATCGCGAACACGAGTTCGAAGGCGGCGTCGTAGACCGAGGAGCGGATCACGCCGGTGCTGTCGGCCACGATGTCGACATGCATCGAGGGGGGCAGGCTCGCCAGAAGTTGCGGCAGCTGCCGTTTGATCTGGTCGACGGTCTTGATGACGTTGGCGCCCGGCTGACGCTGGACGTTGAGCACGATCGCCGGCGCGCCGTTGAACCAGGCGCCCTGCTCGATATCCTGAGGGGCTTGGCTGACGGTAGCCACGTCGCGCAACAGGACCGGCGAACCTCCCTGGTAAGCTATGATTGTGTTGAGATAGTCGTTGGGATCCGAAATCTGGTCGTTGTCGTTGATGGTATAGTCGAGTTCGGGGCCGTCGAAATTGCCCTTCGGCTGGCTTAGGGTGACGTCGCTGAGCAAGGTGCGCAGGTCGTCCATGTTCAATCCGTAAGAAGCGAGCTTTTGTGGATCCGCCTCCACCCTGATCGCCGGGACGTTGCCGCCGGCCGGGCTGACCAGCCCAACTCCCGGCGCCTCGGCGATCTTGGAGGCGAGCCGATTGTTGGCGATGTCCTGCAATTGCGTGAGCGACATCGCCTTGGACGTGACCGCAAGCGTCAGGATTGGCTGGTCGGCGGGATTGACTTTCGCATAGGTCGGAGGCGCCGGCAGACCGCTCGGCAACAGGCTGTTGGCAGCGTTGATCGCCTCCTGCACGTTCTGTTCGGCGACGTCGAGATTGATCGACAGATCGAATTGCAACGTGATGATCGAGGCCGTGGCGGAACTGATCGAGGTCATCTGCTGCAGGCCGGGGATCTCGCCGAGTTGGACCTCGAGCGGCGCCGTCACCGTAGTCGACATGACTTCCGGGCTCGCCCCCGGATAAAAGGTCCGCACCTGGATCGTCGGGTAGTCGACGTCGGGCAAGGACGAAACAGGAAGGAAGCCCACCGAGACGAGGCCGACGAGCACGAGCGCGATCATCAGCAGCGAGGTCGCCACCGGCCTGACGATGAACAGACCGGAAAGGTTCATGGATCGTGTCTATGGTTCGCATGCCCGGTGGGCGATGCGTTGTCATCGTCGGTCTTGCCTTCGGTTGACGCTCCCGAGGCATCGGATTTCCGAGCCGCCGACGGCGCGGCGACCGTGATTTTGGCGCCGTCGGACAGGCGGTCTGTTCCTTCGGTCACGACGGTGTCGCCGGCATTAAGCCCATCCAGGATGACCGTGTTCTTGCCGTCGCTCGGTCCCAGCTTCACCTTGTGCACCGACACCGCGTCGTTCTTGCCCACGAGGTAGACGTAATTGCCCGGCGCGCCGCTCAGGACGGCTGACGTCGGCGCCAGGACGGCTTGATGCAGCGTGTCCACGAGCAATTGCACGTTGACGAACTCGTTCGGAAACAGGGCCTCGTCCTCATTGGCGAACATCGCCCGCAGCATGACCGTGCCGGTGCTCACCGACATCTGATTGTTGATGGCGTACAGGCTCCCGGTCGCAAGCTTCCTACTGTTGTCGCTGTTATAGATCGTCACCGGCAACGTGACGCCGGCCGTGCGGAATCGGTCGACCACCGGGCCGAGATCGTTCTGGGCGACCGTAAACTCGACTGTCGTCGGCTTGATTGTCGTGATCACCGCGACTCCGGTGTTCGATGAGCCGGTGATGTAGTTGCCCGGATCGACGAGACGCAGACCCACGCGCCCCGCGACCGGCGCCGTAATGCGGGAATAGGCGAGGTTCAGCTTCGCCGTCGCGAGCGCCGCCTCGTCGAGCTTGACGGTGCCCTCGTCCTGATCGACGACGTAGACTTGGTCCTGGGCCTGTTGCAGCGCGATAGAGTCCTGGGTGACCAGTTTCTGATAACGCGCGAGGTCCGTCTTCGCTTCGTCGAGCGAGCCCTCGTCACGCTGGAGCGTTCCGATGGCCTGGTCGAGCGCCGCCTGGTACGGGCGAGGATCGATCTGAGCCAGCAACTGGCCCTTCTCCACGTCCTGCCCTTCCTTGAAGGGGACTTCGGTCAGATAGCCGCTGACGGCCTGGTTCGGCATGACGGTGACTGTGGCGGTCGGCGTGACCGTGCCAAGTTCGTTCAGGACGACCGGCATGTCGCCGCGCGTCGCCTGCGCGACCGAGACGACTTGCGCCGCGGTCGCTCTCGTATGCGACCCCTGCGGGAGTTCGCGCCAGACGATGAACCCGATCAGGATCAGCAGCGCCGGGAGCACCAGCCAGCGCAGCCGCCCTCTGCGCGGACGGTCGCCCGATTGCTCCTGCACAATTTCTTCCAGGCCATCGGCGCGTTCTTCCAGGCCATCGGCCAGGCCATCGGCGCGCTCGAGAGAGCGTGGCGCCGGCGGAAACAACGCCTCCGCTGGGGAGGACAGATCCTCGTTTTTAGCCATAGGCATGTCTTCAACCGGCCTTCAATGTCCCATTCCCGGGCGTCGCAGCCGCCGGGCAGCATCGTATCCATCCCCTTTTCGGTAAGATTACGAACGAGCAAGCCCGTCCCCTGTTCCTGCAACGACGAGATGTTTCAGGCGCCCATGCTGATTTCTCCGGCCAGCTCTCCCCGGGTGTGGCGCATCCCGGCGCCTTACGCGCCTTCCAAGGGAATTCCTAGCTTTCGGCCGCTGCGCTTATCGCAAGCGATTCGCCGAAGCAAAAGCAATGTTTCTCATAGTGATGTTAAGTTTGATTAACGACGGGTCATGGCCGTGTTTGCCCGTTCACCCGGTCGCGTCGAGAAAGCGGGAATGCCAAATGACTGTCATCGCGTCCTCGCATCCCCACACGACATTTGATCGGCGACGCAGACGGCGCCAAACCATCTGAGGATCATGCCGCGCTGTCGCGCGACATTGGAGGCCGCGCCCGGAAATACTCGCCGGACGTCGGAAGTGACGCCAACCTCCGCTTCGGGCGGACACGACACGTACAGGCTCGGCCTTTGCGCTCCGGCTGTCTCGCTTATTCTCGCCGTCGCGCCGACGTCCGCGTCCCGTTCTTCTGCGCCACAGGCGGTTCAGAGCGTTTGAACCCCCGTCCGGATTTTTTCGTCACGGCTGGAACCTCGCAGCCCCGACGGCGTTACCGCCCCGCCGCAACGGGGAGTTACGGGAGTTACGGCGACACTTTATGCAACCCCCTATCTCTCGGCTTCGGCCCCTGCTTCTGCGGGTGCGGATAGCGCGCGGCTAGGCTGTTTTGAGAGCTGTGATGAGGGATTGAGTAACGTCCCACCGTAATACCCAAGATGGACGCCGATGCGGAAGTCGATTCGGTGCTCTTCCGGCACACCCGCGTTGCGTTCGACCATGCCGTTCTGCAGCTCGACCGCGCAGCGCACGGCGTCTACCACGGAGCGGAACTCGACCAGCGCGCCGTCGCCGGTGCGCTTGACGATGCGGCTGTGATGCACGGGCGATGGTTGGATCGATCAGGTCGCTGCGCAGCGCCCGAAGCCGCGCAACCGTGCGCTCCTCGTCCGCGCCCGCGAGCCGACTGTAGCCGACCACGTCCGCGACCAGAATCGCCGCGATCTTTCGCGTTTCCGACATGCCGCGCCCTCAGGCGTGCTCAGCATAACACAGGATTACGTGACCGACCGGATTACGGTGACACGACCGTGAACTGCCCCCCTCGGCTGAGACACTGGATTTGAGTGACAGGGCTTTGGTTTGTGTCCTTTCAGACGGTTTCGGGTTGGCGGAGTTCGGCTTCGAACTCGACCGGGGGTTTGTAGCCGAGGGCGGAATGCAGTCGGCCTCGATTATAGACGGTTTCGAGGAAGGCGCCGATATGGGTTCGAGCCTCGTCGATCGACGCATAAGTCTTGCCGTTCACTTCTTCCTCCTTGAGGGTGCGCATGAAGCGCTCGGCCTTGGCGTTGTCATAAGGGTTGCCGGCGCGGCTCATGCTGATCAGGACCCCTCGCTCCACGAGCTTTTCGCCGTAGTCGGCGCAGGCGTATTGCACCCCCCGGTCGGAGTGATGGATGAGGCCGGGCGCGGGGTTTCGGGCGGTCAAGGCCATGTCGAGCGCCTCGATCGCCAGGCTCGCCTCGAGATGGTCGGCGAGCGCCCAGCCGATCACCCGGCGCGAAAAAGCGTCGAGAACGACGGCCAGGTAGACGAACTGCGCGGCCAGCCGGACATAAGTAATGTCGGCGACCCAGATCTGATCGAGCCCGGTTGGGATACGTCCTCGCGTCAGATTGGCGACGATCGGGAACTCGTGCCGGCTGTTGGTGGTGTAGGGAACGAACGGCTTTTGCCGCAGGCAGAGCAGATTGTCCTCGCGCATGAGGCGAAGGACATGCTTGTGGTTGACCTTGAGGCCATGGATCCGCCAGAGGTCGCGGCAGACCCGCCGATAGCCGTAGAAGCGATTTTCGAGCGCAATCTTCTGGATTTTGTCGCGCAGGTCCGCTTCCGTCCGCTTGGGCGCGCGCGCCTCGCCAAAGCGATAGAAGCCGGCGCGCGACACGCAGCCGATCTGGCACAGATGCTCGACCGAGGGGGCGCCTTGCGTCTCCTGCGCAGTCATTTCTTCGATGACCGCGTAGATGGCGTCGCGCGAGACGAGGGGTCCCGCGCGTCGATGAGCCGCAAGGCTTCGCGAAAAAAATCGAGATCCATCTGCTGCTTGCCGATCTTGCCCTCGAGCTCGGCGATCCGCGCTCGGGCTCGCGCCAGGTCGGAAAGCGAAGCCGGCGTAGCCGGCGCAGCGTCCGGACTGGCGCGAGCCCCGCCCGGCTTGCGTCCGCGCTTGCGGTTCAACCCGGCGGCCCCAAGCTTGCGATAGGCCGCCCGCCACTCGTAAAGCAGCTTCCGCCTGATCTCCAGCTCGTCCGCAACCGCCGCCAACCGCTCCCCGGCCTCGAGCCGAAGAACCACCGCTTCCTTGAACTCAGTCGAAAAAGTGCGCATCCCTTGCTGTGACATGGAGCCTCCTAACAGGCTCTGTCACTCCAATTCGACTGTCTCACTTTCGGGGGGCAGTACAACCGCCTTTACGAATATTCCGCATGCCAATATCCCTCTGCATGGCCCGCATCGTCAGATCGTCAGCCACCCTCCAGAAAGGGATTTGAGCGCGTGTCGCCGTAATGCTCATGCAATTGCTCGGGGAAGCGCGGCCCTTCGATCCTGATCGTAACCATCGATCCCCGCTTGGCTTCCGTCATGCGGACGAAGTTCGACGAGGGCGTATTCGATAGTCATCGACGTCTAAGATAGTTACGGAAACAACCTAAACAAGCTTAATGCACAACGCAAGATTGAGTAGGGTTGTAAAAAAAATATAAAACCGTGTTAAGATTACGGTTGCGAGCAAATGTTTCAGGTGCTAATGTGCGATTGGCTTTGGGATAGCATTTTCTCAGCTTCGCGTCGAGATCCACGAAACCACTGTATTGAGTTCTCGTAGTAGCTTGTGACAGAGGGGCTGCGAGAGTGGCCCGCCGATTGATTAGCCAAAATGGCGAGGTTGAACAGTCCTACGCGAAGGCGATCGCGCATCGGGTGGCCGGCACAACTGGGGTCAAGAGTGAAATTGCCGTTCGCGCCGCGCAAGGTTCAGCGTGCGCACCGCGCGCGCCCAGAAGGCGCGTGATGAATCGGTGGCTGGCGAGGGGGAAAGTCATGGGCGAGGGATCGTCTGCTAGACACTTGGCCACTGCAACGGCGAGCATAGCGGTGGAGAAAACGCGCGCCCAGCTCGAGCTTCGCTCCATCCTTCAAGACAACATCGACGTCAACGCTCAAAAGCTGTCGCAGGAGGACCTGTTGGATCTGGAGACGCTTTTGCGCTCGATCCTCGACACCACGCCGGAAGCGATGATCATCGTCGACGAGCGCGGCATAATCCAGTCATTCAGCGCGGCCGCCGCTGCGATGTTTGGCTACCGACGTGATGAAATCATTGGACAGAACGTCAAAATCCTTATGCCGGAACCCTATCTGCTCGAGCCTGGCTACAGACGCTTGGCGAATGCAATCACCAAGGACGGCGCGATGTTTCCGATCGAACTGTCCGTCGGCGAGGCTCAGTCGAAGACCCGCCGTATGTTCACAGGCTTTGTGCGCGACCTCACGAGCCGGCAGAAGATGGAGGAGGAGCTTCGGCAGTTGCAAAAGATGGAGGCGATCGGCCAGCTTACTAGCGGGGTCGCTCACGACTTCAACAATATCCTGACCGTGGTCATCGCCAACATCGAGATGCTTGCCCCGCGTCTTTCCGACGCCGCCGACCGTGAACTGGCGAACGAGGCGTTTGACGCGGCGCGTGACGGCGCGAAGCTCGCTTCGCAACTCCTGGCTTTCGGCCGACGGCAGCCGCTTAATTCCGAGGCGACCGATGTCTGTGCGCTGGTCACCAACTTCGCAAAGCTCCTGCACCGGACCCTGGGCGAAAATGTCGATCTGCGGATAGTGGTCCCGCCGGACCCGCAAATGGCCATGGTCGACAGCCCACAATTACAGAACGCCCTGCTTAACCTCACGATCAACGGCAGGGACGCGATGCCGCGCGGCGGCCAATTGACAATCGAAGTTTCACCGGCGCGATTGGACGCCGATTATGCCCAGTCCTATTCCGAGGTGCGCGCCGGCAGATATGTCCTGATCACCGTTTCCGACAGCGGCACAGGCATGTCGGAAGAGGTGCGGCGGCGCGCCTTTGACCCCTTCTTCACCACAAAACCGACTGGCGCTGGAACTGGCCTCGGACTCAGCATGGTCTACGGGTTCGTCAAGCAGTCTGGCGGACACATCCAAATCTACAGCGAGATCGGGCGCGGGACCGACGTGCGCGTCTTCCTGCCGCTCGCGGAACGCGCGGACGCGGCGAGCGCGCCTAACGCCCAGCCGGCGAATCTCCCGAAGGGAACAGAGACGATTTTGCTGGTCGAGGATAACCCGCGAGTGCGGAGGGTCCTCGGCCGGCGGCTGAGGGATCTCGGCTACAAGGTCATTGAGGCCGACACGGGAGCCGCTGCGATGGCCGAACTCGCGACGCGGCCAGAAATCGCCCTTGTTTTCACCGACATGGTGATGCCCGGCGGCATGACCGGCGTCGAACTCGCAGAGGTGGCGCTGGCGGTGAAACCCGAACTCAAGATCCTTTTCACCTCGGGCTACGCGGCGCCAGCAATTGCCCGCCTCGGCCAGAAAAAAGATGCCTGGCTCAAGAAGCCTTACACGGCCAATCAGCTCGCAGACAAGGTGCGTAAGGTCCTCGACGACCCATCAATTGGAGGGCGGCGACGTATCAAGCGGTCAGCTCAGACGCGCCGCGCTACGGCCTCCGCGTAGGCAACTTGCCTCGATTCGAGCGGTAAGGAAAAGTCCGAAGTTGGCGCTCTCTTCCCGTAGCGGGACCGACCCGGAAGAGCAGCAAAGGGGCGGATATGACGCGATCGCCGAGCGGAGAATGAAAGCTCGCTCCTTCAGCATTGCAGTCGCCAAGGCCCCGCATTGAGAAGGCGGTCGCCGCGCCTCGCGGTCAATCCGAGCGCGGAGGAACCGATCGGGTGGCAGGCCCCCTGCCCCGTTCAGCTCGCGGCGCGCTCGCGCTTGCTCGCCTGCCAGACTTTGAGTTTTTCGGCCGCGCCGCTCTTTGCCGGGTCCATCGCCTCGTCGTGGCCCGCGTCCTTGGCGGTCAGCTCGATGACATAGCCGTTAGGGTCGCGGAAATAGATCGAGTGGATGATCTTGTGATCGGAAATGCCGCGCGTTTCGATGCCGGCTGCCTTGCCCTTTTCGTACATCGTCCTGAGGTCGGCCTGGCTCACCTCGAGCGCGATGTGAAGATCGTAATCATGCTGCGGCTTGAAATCGAAGGCCATGTCTGGCGCTTCGAAGAAGGCGAGGCAGGAGCCGTCGTCCATACTGTAGAAGCTGTGCAGAACATGAGTCGCCCGGCCTGACTTGGTCTCGGTGATCTCGAACGCGTTGGCCAGCGGCAGGCCGAGGAAATCCTGGTAGAATTTCCGCGTCTCCTCGGAATCCCGGCAGCGATACGCGTTGTGATGCAGCCCCTTGATCATGGCGCGCCTCCTCGCGGCGTCGATGCTTTATTCGCAGACGCCCCGAAAGAGGCGCTGACAGCCGCCGACCGCTCGATGTTAGTCGATCGCCGCCACAAGTTCCACCGTGCGGGAAGGAGCTCGCTCTCGACCGATTGCGCCACGGCGAGATGAAGCAGGTCCGTTCACCAGTCCGTCGGGAACGCCCGCCGTTTGCGCACCCGAGCCATTGCAGTCGTCGCCAGGCGTTCGATTTTGACCAGCCGTAAGGGCTTTGGCGCGCCGCCCATCCTGCTGCGGCGCTCAGCCGTTTCAGCGTGGTTTCGTCTATTCTCGGCGACAATTTCGCCGCGCTTCTCGCACGCCACGGTCCCGCTCAAGGCCAATTTTGTCGGCATTCTTGATCGTGGCCGGAACTTCGCGGCGCGGACGGCGTTATCGACCCGCCGCACTGCCGGCCTTTGGCTTCAACGAGGGAACCCGCAATGAACAGAACCGAAAAGTCCGGCAACGGCGAGGGCCGGGCCGCGCTCGCGACGCCGACCGACCTGTCCAAAAACGACGTCAAGGCGATTGCGGAGGCTTTGAACGGGCTCGCCGCCGACGCCTTCGCCCTCTACCTCAAGACCAAGAACTTCCACTGGCACATGAGCGGACCGCATTTCCGCGACTATCACCTGCTGCTCGACGAGCACAGCGATCAGATCTTCGCCATGATCGACCCGCTGGCCGAACGGGTGCGCAAGCTCGGACAGACCACCCTGCGGTCGATCGGCGCCGTCGCCAAGCTTCAGTCGGTCAAGGACAACGATGCCGCCTTCGTCGCCCCGCTCGACATGCTGAGCGAGCTCGAAGAGGACAACAAGGCCTTCGCCGCCTCGCAGCGCAAGGCGCACGAGATTTGCGACGACAACGGCGACGTCGCCTCGGCGAGCCTCCTCGAGGTCTGGATCGACGAGACGGAGCGGCGAACCTGGTTCCTGTTCGAAGCCAGCCGCGGCGCCGACGCCAGCGGCCACTGAGGCGACGCTTGCCGCCAACCCTTGCGTGCGACCGGCGCGCAATCGCAGACTATCTTCGCGCGAGCCGTCTCGCGGAAACCGATCGATGCCTCGCCTGTTCACCGGACTGGAGCTGCCGGCGGAGATCGCCGATGAGATCGCGCTGGCGCGCGGCGGCGTTCCCGGCGCGCGCTGGATCGAGCCGGCCGACTACCACATCACCCTGCGCTTCCTCGGCGACGTCGATCTCGGCCTCGCCCACGACGTCGCCGAGACGCTCGGCGAGATCCGCCGGCCGCCGCTCGCCGTCCGCTTCGACGGGCTCTCCTGGTTTGGCGGGTTGAAGCCGCGCGCGCTCGTCGCCCGCGTCCGGCCGAACCCTGCCGCTGATTGAGCTTCAGGCCGAGCAGGAGCGGCGCATGCGGCGCATCGGCCTTGAGCCGGAAACGCGCAAGTTCACCCCTCATGTGACGCTCGCGCGCCTGCGCGGAGTCAAGACCCGCGCGGTCGCCGACTATCTCGACTCGCGCGGCGCGCTCGGCGCCGAAGGCTTCACCGCCGAGCGCTTCGTGCTTTATTCGTCGCGCGACAGCGTCGGCGGCGGCCCCTATGTCGTCGAGGCGGCCTATGCTCTGGCTTAACTCCTGGCTCAGCCGGCTCGGCGCTGCGGGGACGGGCCAAACCCGAAGCTCCTCGCAAGTCCTTGAAATCGTTGAATCCCTTGCTCGAAAATATGCCAGATCGACTGCTAACCCTTTGAAAACACTACGGATCGGACAGAAAATCGCGTCCAAGGCCTGGGCCCCATGACCGCCGTCATCGACGCCGGTCGCCGGCGCGTCCGCCTCGATCCCCGCGATCCGGCCTTCTTCGCCGACCCCTATCCGGCCTACGCCGCGATCCGTGCCGCCGCGCCCGTCTTCTTCTGGGAGGACTACGGCTTTTGGTGCTTTGCGGGCCACGCCGAGGTCTCGGCGCTCATGCGCGACAGGCGCCTCGGTCGCCAGATCCTGCAGGCGATGAGCCGTGAAGACCTCGGCTGGCCCGAGCCAAAGGCCCATCTCGCGCCGTTTGATGCGCTCGAGCGCTGCTCGATCCTGGAGATGGAGCCGCCCGAGCACACGCGGCTCAGAAACCTCGTCAATCGCGCCTTCGTCTCGCGCCAGGTCGAGAAGCTTGGGCCCCGCATCGCCGCGCTCGCCGACGCTCGGATCGACGCGATCGCGGCCCACGGCGCGGCGGACTTGATCGAGGCTTTCGCAACCCCGATCCCCGTCGCCGTGATCGCCGACCTGCTCGGCATCCCGCGCGCCCTGGGGCCGCAACTGCTCGACTGGTCGCATCGGATGGTGGCGATGTATCAGTTCGGCGTCACACGGGCGGTCGAGGAGAGCGCCGCCGCGGCGGCGGCCGAGTTCGCCGGCTTCATGCGCAGCTACGCGCGGGCGCGCCGCGTCGACCTCGGCGACGACCTGATCAGCCAGCTCCTCGTCGCCGAGAGCGAGGAGGGCCGGCTCAGCGAGGACGAGCTTGTCGCTGCCTGCATTCTGCTGCTCAACGCCGGCCATGAGGCGACGGTCCACGCCATCGGCAACGCCGTGAAGACGATTCTCGAACGCGGGCTCGACCCGCGGACGATCTTCGCCGACGGCGGGGCGACCGCGGCGGCGGTCGAGGAGCTGCTGCGCCTCGACGCGCCGTTGCATCTCTTCACCCGCTACGCGCTCGAGGACGTCGAGGTTTCGGGGGTCCGCTTGCGGAAAGGCGAGAAGGTCGGCTTTCTGCTCGGCGCGGCCAATCGCGATCCCGCGCGCTTTCCCGATCCGGACGCCTTCGATCCGGCGCGCGATCCCAATCCGCACGTGGCGTTCGGGGCGGGAATCCACTTCTGCCTCGGCGCGCCGCTGGCCCGGCTCGAAATGGCGACGGCGCTGCCGATCCTGTTCGAGCGCCTGCCGGGCTTGCGGTTCGTCGAACCCCCGCGCACCCGCGACGCCTTCCACTTCCACGGTCTCGAGGCGCTGAAGGTCGCCTGGGGCGAGACCGCGACGAATTCAGGTCGCGCCGGCTGACCCCTCGCTTAAGCCAATTCGCGGCGTCCTTCGCCCGGCGGGAGAGGGGCGTCCCCTTGCTCCTCGGCGGGAAGCTTGCCGGGGCTTCCGTGCGCCAGGAAGGCGACTGGTGACATCCGCCTCCGGCGATTCTAGGAAGGTGGCGGAGATCCGGAACCTGATCAGCGGGCGGGAACGCGAGGGACGGAATGAGGGCGAGGCAGGGATGACGCCGAAGGAAATTCTGGATCAGTTCGGGCCGCGCGAGTCGATGGCCTATGACGTGGTGATTGTCGGGGCGGGACCGGCCGGGCTGGCGACGGCGATCCATCTCAAACAGCTCAACCCGGATCTTTCCGTCATCGTGCTCGAGAAAGGGTCAGAGCCCGGCGCGCATATTCTGTCCGGCGCGGTCATGGACCCGCGGGCGCTGACCGAGCTCTTTCCCGACTGGAAGGAGCGCGGCGCGCCGCTGAACCAGCCTGTGACTGGAGACGATGTCCTCCTCCTGCGCGAGAACGGCTCGCGCCGCGTCCCGGACTTCTTGGCGCCGCGCAATTTCCACAACCATGGCTGCTATATCGTCCGGCTGGGCTATGTGGTGAAATGGCTCGCCGAACAGGCCGAGGCGCTCGGGGTCGAGATCTTTCCGGGATTCGCAGCCGCAGAAATCCTCTACGGCGAAGACGGCTCGGTGCGCGGCGTTGCGACCGGGAACATGGGGATCGGCAAGGACGGCGAGCCGAAGGATTCCTTCCAGCTCGGCATGGAGCTGACCGGCCGCTACACGATTTTCGCCGAGGGGGCGCGCGGTCAGCTCGGCCGGCAACTCCTCGAGCGCTTCCGGCTGACCGAAGGCAAGGACCCGCAGACCTACGCCATGGGCATCAAGGAATTGTGGGAGGTTCCCGAGGATAAGGCGGAACCCGGCCGGGTCATGCACACCGCGGGCTGGCCGATGGACAGGACCGCGTTCGGCGGCGGGTTCCTGTACCACTTGGAAGGGCAACTCGTTGCGGTCGGCTTCGTCATCGGGCTCGACTACTCGAACCCCTGGCTCAGCCCGTTCGAGGAGATGCAGCGCTGGAAGACGCATCCGGCGATCCGCTCGCATCTCGAGGGCGGCAAGCGGCTGAGCTACGGCGCGCGGGCGATCAACAACGGCGGCCCGCAGGCGTTGCCGAAGCTCGTCTTTCCGGGCGGCGCGCTGGTCGGCTGCGACGCGGGCTTCATGAATGCGGCGCGCGTCAAGGGCAGCCACGCCGCGATCAAGAGCGGGATGCTGGTTGCCGAGGCGCTGGCCGAAGCGCTCGCGGCCGGCCGCAGCGGCGACGAACTGACCGCCTTCCCGGAGCTCTTCCGCAAGAGCTGGCTCCACGAGGAGTTGCAGCAGAGCCGCAACTTCAAGCCCTGGTTCAAGAAAGGGCCGCTCGTCGGCGAGCTGATGACCGGCGTCGAGCATTGGCTCCTGCCGAAGATCGGCGTCGCCTCGCCGCCGTGGACGATCCACACCCGGAAGCCCGATTACGCCTCTCTGAAGCCGGCGTCCGAATGCCCGCGGATCGACTATCCGAAGCCGGACGGCAAGCTGACCTTCGACCGGCTGGGGTCGGTGTTCATCGCCAACGTCAACCACGAAGAGGATCAGCCGCCCCACCTGACGCTGAAGGATCCGAAAGTCCCGGTCGATATCAACTTCGCCCGCTACGCCGGTCCGGAGAGCCGCTACTGCCCGGCGGGCGTCTACGAATTCGTCAGTACCGACGAGCGCGGCGAGCGGCTGGTGATCAACGCGCAGAACTGCGTCCACTGCAAGACCTGCGACATCAAGGACCCGACCCAGAATATCGTGTGGGTGGCGCCGGAAGGCGGCGGCGGTCCGAACTATTCGGGCATGTGACGCCCGGCGCGCCCGGTCTAAGTTGTGGCGAGGCCCGGCTTCGCCGGAATTGAATAGGCGAGACCCGGCTTCGCCGGGATTGGCGATCAGGAGATTCTCCATGGCTTCCTCGTCGACGCGCGCCTCCTTCCAGTGGGAGGACCCGTTCTTTCTCGAAGGCCAGCTCAGCGCGGACGAGCGCGCGGTGCGCGACGCGGCTGAGGCCTATGCGCAGGAGCAGCTCCTGCCGAAGGCGCAGGAGGCGTTCCGCCATGAAAAGACGGACGCCGGGATCTTCCGCGCCATGGGGGAACTCGGGCTGCTCGGCGCGACGATCCCCGAGACCTACGGCGGCGCCGGCCTGACTTACGTGTGCTACGGCCTCATCGCGCGCGAGATCGAGCGGGTCGATTCCGGCTATCGCTCGATGATGAGCGTCCAGTCGTCGCTGGTGATGCTGCCGATCTTCGAGTTCGGAAACGAAGCGACGAAACAGAAATATCTGCCGAAGCTCGCGACCGGGGAGTGGATCGGCTGCTTCGGCCTGACCGAGCCCAATTTTGGATCGGACCCCGGCGGCATGGTCACGCGGGCGCGCAAGGCCGACGGCGGCTATCGACTCTCGGGCGCGAAGATGTGGATCACCAACAGCCCGATCGCCGACGTGTTCGTCGTCTGGGCCAAGGACGACGCCGGCGACATTCGCGGCTTCGTGCTGGAGAAGGGCTGGAAGGGCCTGAGCGCCCCGGCGATCCACGGCAAAGTCGGGTTGCGCACCTCGATCACCGGTGAGATCGCGCTCGACGACGTGTTCTGCCCCGAGGAGAACGCGTTCCCGGCGGTGCGAGGGCTCAAGGGTCCGTTCACTTGTCTCAACAGCGCCCGCTACGGCATCGCCTGGGGCGCGCTCGGGGCCGCGGAGGACTGCTTTGGGCGCGCCCGGCAATATGTGCTCGATCGCAAGCAGTTCGGCCGGCCGCTGGCGGCCAACCAGCTCATCCAGAAGAAGCTCGCCGACATGCTGACCGACATCGCGCTCGGCCTTCAGGGCTGCCTGCGTCTCGGGCGGCTGAAGGACGAGGGCGCAGCGCCCGTGGAGCTGACCTCGATCCTCAAGCGCAACAATTGCGGCAAGGCGCTCGACATCGCCCGCGCGGCCCGCGACATGATGGGCGGCAACGGCATTAGCGACGAGTTCGGCGTCGCCCGCCATCTCGTCAATCTCGAGGTGGTCAACACCTACGAGGGCACGCACGACATCCACGCCTTGATCCTGGGGCGCGCGATCACGGGGATCCAGGCGTTTACCTGACCGCAATCCTGCCGGGGGAAGGCGCCGGCCCCGCGAAATCGGCTTGCGACGCGGCGTTTCGCCCACGTATTGACGGCTGGCGGCGGAGCGTCCGGCGCCGTATCGTCCATGAGCGCGCGTTTCGAAGGGCGCGACAGGGCTTCGGGGTCAGAAGATGAATGTGAATTGTCGGTTGGCCAGCGGCGCGCTGCTGCTCCTGTGTTGCGGCCCGGCGAGCGCCGCCGAAGTGGATAGCCGGCTGTCGGGCGCCTGGGCGACATCACAGGCCGACTGCCAGAAGCTGTTCGTGCAGCAGGGGGGCGGCCTGACCTTTCGCCAGCCGGTCGACCAGTTCGCCCAGGCGGCGATCATCACGCCGGGGACAATCATACAGCCCAACCAGACCTGTCAGGTCACGAGCGTTACTCACGACGGGGGGCTGACCAAGCTCGATTTCACTTGCAGGGACACGATCAGCTACACGTCCCAATCCGTCGAGATCGAAGTCAAATCCCCTACGGAGATGATCTACAGGCCGAACGGCGACAAGACGCTCGACACCACGCTGGTCAAATGCAGGCTCTGACGCCGGCAGCGCGCGCCTCGCGGAGCGGCTGACGGTCACGCCTCGGGAAAACGCATCGAGACGTGGATGGTCGTGCCTTCACGGCGCGTCGCCGTGATGAGCCCGCTGTGCTCGAACACAGCCAGCATCAAAGCGTTGTCGGCAAGAACCTCGGCGAACAGTTCCCGGACGCCGGCCTCGCGGGCGATGGCCGCGATATGATGCATCAGCACGGCGCCCAGGCCGTGGCCCTGGTGATCGTCGACCACCGAGAAGGCCACCTCGGCCTTGCCCGGCTCGGTGATGATGAAGCGGGCGCCCCCGACGATCCGGGGCCGGTCGTTTGTCTTCTCGACGGCGAGTAGCACGACATGATTGACGAAATCGACGTCGAAGAAGAAATGCTGCTCCTGCTCCGACAGCGTGCGCTTCACGGCAAAGAAGCGATGATAGAGCGTGTCGGCGCTGGCGTGCTGGACTTCCTCGAGGATGGCCTCCTTATCCTCCGGCCTTTGCGCGCGGATCTCGACCATGGTCCCGTCAGGGAGAGTTTCGATCACGTGAAATTTTTCGGGTTGAAACATGTCAGGCGCCCCTCGTCCGTCCCCTCGCGTTTCCGCCGCGATCTCTGCCGGGATTATGCAGAGTTCGGGACGAAGCGCCAGCGGCCGGATTGGCCGCGTCGCCGACGCGCGGAATGCGCGCCGATATGTCACGCCGAGGAATGTTGAGGCGCCAGCGTGCGCGGCCGCCGGATCACTCGCCGCGCGAACCGCTTCTCCCGGCCCTTCTTCGCATCGGAACAGGGAGCCGACAAAAAGGGCGCCCCGAGGCGCCCTTGAAAAGCCGGCTCCGAGGATGGGCCTACTTGATCTTGGTTTCCTTGAACTCGACGTGCTTGCGCGCCACCGGGTCGTATTTCTTGAAGGTCAGCTTCTCGGTCTTGGTGCGGGCGTTCTTCTTGGTGACGTAGAAATAGCCGGTGTCGGCGGTCGACAGCAGCTTGATCTTGAGCGAGGCGGCCTTGGCCATCGGGGTTCGGTCCTTGAACGAAGGCGCTTGAAGCCGCGCCGGAAACGGGAAACGCCCGCGGGACCCGCGGGCGGAGTTGACGGGCAAAATAATCAGGCGCGGTGCGAAGTCAAGCCGCTCGCCGGCCTGACCGTCACGCGACCGACGCAGCTGAGGCCATCCTCGAGCGCGACGTTGAGCAATGGGGACCACCGACGCATGAGGACCGGTTCGGGTCGCTCGCAATTTTGGTTGCCAACCGATTGGCCCGGCGCCGGGCGTAAGGGCCAATCTGGTCGAGAGACGGGGCGACCTTCGGGTCGCCCCACGCGGGCAACTCAATCCACGCTGAAATGACCCGCCCCCTGCATCGTCGAGGCGTGTCCGAGCAGAGGGCGGCCCGCCGCCATGCCGGTACATCCGCGGTCATGGTTGCTTGGGATCACGAAAACACTGGACGCTTGACGGAGGCTTACCATCAAGGACGTTCACCGGGGGAGCGGAGCCTTACGCCCGGTCGATGGGGCGACTTTTGGGCCGCCCTTTTCGTTTCTCAGGTCCTATTGAGATTCGCCGTTAACTGTGTAAAGTTACCCTTTGCTGAGGGGAGGACAACGAACGCAAGTAGAGAAAAATGGCCGGTAGCGTGACAAGAATTAGTGCGGACAAGCATGATCGCCGCGACCTTCCGGACCCTAAGGAAGGGGTTCGCTTGATAAAGGCACTTCTGTCGATTGATGATGCTGAAACGCGCCGGGCGCTCATTGAGCTCGCGGAGGCCCTCGCACGGGGGAAGGCGTAAGCTCAAAGCCCGACGCCGAGCCGTCCGACGTCGCGTCGGCGATCGTCTTTGCGTTGCGCTTCCAAGGCCGCAAGAGCGTCCACAACGCAGACGAGATCATGGCGGAGATCGTCGCCGAGAGGCTTGTCGAGCATTTGGAGCGCGCCGGATTCGTCGTTATGAGGCGACCGGCGGGCATTGGTGCCGCGGCGGCTGCGGCGAGGGTTCGAGAACCCTCAACCCATCGTGGCCTAGTATGGCCTACGTCCATCCGCGGCGGTCTGGAGTTAACGCCAGGGCATCGCGGTGCGCCAATCCGAGATGTTCTTGCTGAGATGCATGCCCAAAAAGTTGGGGCCGAACTCGGTCTCGATTCACACAGCATGCGTCAATAATCGAATGAAATCAATATCAATCGGCCAAAAACGTGGCACTACATTTACGCGTTCGGCACCGATCGCCTGCAATGATTTCAATATCTTACGACGTGCCGACCCGCTCCAACTGTAGAAGATCAGCTAGGGCGAGGGTTCGAGGGCGATAGAAGTTCCCGCGCGTCCGCCCAAATACGGCGTAGTTCGCCGCCGGTTATCGGGCATAAGTTAGGCGCAATCCACAACTGCGGGCGCTTAATCAGCCTAAGCCATTGAAAATATTGGCGCTCCCAAGGGGACTCGAACCCCTGTTTTCGCCGTGAGAGGGCGACGTCCTAGACCGCTAGACGATGGGAGCCACAATGCTGCCGGCCGGGCCGTGTCTATATCGGCGCGACCGCGCGAACGCAAGGCGCGGCGCGTCAAAAATGTCGGCAGACGGTCGGCGACGCCGTTGCCCGCGCTTTCGGCGCGAAAGTTGCATCGCTATCATGCGAATTGCGCGTATGATCGCGGGGGTCCAACGAGAGTTCGAGGTGAATCCATGGCGAGCATGGCTCGTCGGCCGGTCGTGCTGATCGTTCTGCATCAGGAGCATTCCACCCCGGGTCGGGTCGGGCTGGCGCTCAGGGCGATGGGCGCGCGCCTCGACATCCGCCGCCCGAGTCTCGGCGAGCCGCTGCCGAAGACCCTCGCCGAGCATGACGGGGTCGTCGTGTTCGGCGGCCCGATGAGCGCCAACGATTCGGCCGATTGGGTCCGAGGCGAGATCGAATGGTTCGCCGTGCCGCTCGCCGAACGCAAGCCGCTGCTCGGCATCTGCCTCGGCGCCCAGATGCTCGCCCGCCAGCTCGGGGCGCGGGTGTACAGCTACGAAGACAAGCGCAGCGAGATCGGCTATTTCGCCATCCAGCCCAAACCCGCGGGAGACGGCCTTTGCGCCGAACCCTTTCCGCGTTGCGTCTATCAGTGGCATTCGGACGGATTCGACCTGCCCGCGGGCGCCGAATTGCTCGCCACCGGCGGCCAGGATTTTCCCATTCAGGCTTATCGATACGGCAGCCGGGCCGTCGCCTTGCAGTTCCACCCGGAAGTCACTTACCACATGATGTGTAGGTGGACATTGCGCGGGGCGGAACGCCTGACGCGTCCCGGCGCGCAGCAGCGCCCCGGCCATCTCGGCGGCTGGTTCCAGCACGACGGTCGCGTGGCGGCCTGGCTCGAAGCGTTCCTGCCGGATTGGCTCGCAGGGCGGCTCGAAGACGAGGCTCCGGGAGCCGAACGACCGGGACGCGCCTACACGGAGCCGCGGCCTCCGGCGCGCCCGCTCGGCGACGACGACGAAGCCTGCGCCGCCTGAAGCGGCGCCGAAACGAAATCCCGCCGCCTCAGAAGAGCGAGCCCTGGCCGCCGGCGTTGCGGTCGTCGCGGGACCGCCGGGCCCGGGGTTGAGGCGTTGGCGCTTCGGGCGCCGCCGGCTCAAGCGCCGGGCCGCGTCCGGCGATGGCGGGGATCTTCCCGTCGGCGAATTCGATCGTCAGCCGCTGGCCCTCGCGCGCTTCGAAGGCGCGGCGCAGCGCGCGGCCGGATTCGTCGTGAACCAGGGCGAAGCCGCGCGCCAGCACCCCGCGATAGCTGACCGCGCCGGCGAGCTGCCAGAGCGCCGCGAGTCTCGTGCGTCGCGCCGCTTGGCGGTCGGAATAGGCCCGGCCGAGCCGCGCGACGAGCCGCTCGAGCCCCTCCGCCCGCTCCATCCGGCGACGCGCGATCAGCGCGCCGCCGCGCGCGAGCTCCCGCACGAGCGCGTCCGCATCGCGCCGCGGGCGTTCGATCAGGATGGGGCCGATGCGCTCCACCCGCCCGGAGAGGCCGCGCACGCGCTCGCTCAGTCCGGCGAGATGCGCCCGCGGCGAATGGCGAGCAAGGCCGCGCGCCAGGCCCGCAAGCCGCAGGGCGCGGGCATCGACGGCGCCGCGGCAGCGAACAGCGAGCGCCTCGCCCGCCCGGTCGAGCCGCTGCCGCGCGCTCTCGACGAGCGCCTCCCCGCCCGGCAGGGCGCGCACGAGCGCGCGCAGATCCGCGCGCCTCCGCTCGGCCAGTCGCCGCATGGCGCCGCGCCGCCGCGCGTCCAGGTCGGCGACCGTCGCGACCAGCTCGGCCCGGACGGGCGTGGCGAACTCGGCCGCCGCGGTCGGGGTCGGGGCGCGCAGGTCGGCGACATGGTCGATCAGCGTCCAGTCGGTTTCGTGGCCGACCGCGGCGATCAGCGGGATCGCGCTGCGTGCCGCGGCGCGCACGACGATTTCCTCGTTGAAGCCCCACAGGTCCTCGAGCGAGCCGCCCCCGCGCGCCACGATCAGCACGTCCGGCCGCGGCGCGAAGCCGCCGGGGCCAAGCGCGTTGAACCCGTCGATCGCCGCCGCCACCTCGGCCGCCGAGGTCTCCCCCTGCACCCGCACGGGCCACACCAGCACCCGCACGGGGAAACGGTCGGAAAGGCGATGCAGAATGTCGCGAATGACCGCGCCGGTCGGCGAGGTGACGACGCCGACGACCTTGGGCAGGAACGGAACCTTGCGCTTGCGGGCCTGGTCGAACAGGCCCTCTTCGGCCAGCTTCTTGCGCCGCGCCTCGAGCAGCGCCATCAGCGCGCCGATCCCGGCGAGCTCGAGCTGCTCGACCACGATCTGGTAGCTCGACTTGCCGGGGAAGGTCGTCAGCCGCCCGGTCGCGACGACTTCGAGCCCCTCCTCGGGCTTGACTTTCATGCGGGCGAAGGCGGTGCGCCAGATGACCGCATCGAGTTGGGCGTTGGCGTCCTTCAGGCAGAAATAGGCGTGGCCGGACGAATGCGGGCCGCGGTAGCCGGAGATTTCGCCGCGCACGCGCACATAGCCGAAGCGGTCCTCGATCGCGCGTTTCAGCGCGCTCGACAGTTCGCTGACGGTGATTTCGGGCGCGTTGCTCGCGCGAACGTCCGGTTCGGCCATCGCCGGACTATGCCCGATCGCGGCGGGCGGCGCGAGCGACCGTCAGCCGGCGCGCAGGGCCGCTAAAGCGTATCGCCCGGCCAGGATTGCCCAGTCGCGTGCAATGAAGCAGGATGCGCTTTACGCTCCCGGCGAGGCGGGTTTGGCCGCCCTCGGCAACTAACACCGTCCCCGAATCGGGAGCGCACACGGCGAACAGGAGCTCGATCGATGCCCTTTCACGTCTGCAACGGCGCGATACTGATGTGCTCGTTCGGCATGGCGCCGAGCACGATGGTCGTGCTACCGATCCATCGGATGCTCACCAGCAGCCAGCCGGCGGCCAACATCAACGATCACATCCCGATGACCAACATCATGCCGTTTGGCATGTGCACCACGCCGAGCAACCCGGAAGTCGCGTCCGCGACCGCCGCGGCGCTGGGCGTCCTGACGCCGATGCCGTGCATACCGGTCACGCCGGCGCCCTGGGTTCCCGGCGCCGTAGCGCCGCCGGTGATCCTCGACGGCGTGCCCGCCCTGGACGACATCAGCATCCTCATGTGCACATGGGGCGGAGTGATCAAGGTGGACTATGCCGGCCAGTCGACCGAGATGATCTCTTGACGGCGCACCTCGGGGGCTCGACGGCTCAGGCGGCGCTGGCTTTCCCGGCGGGGGGAGGCGTCACTTTGGCGTCGCCGCCATCGGCGAAGCGCATGCCGGCCTCGACGCAGGCGCGCACCCAGGGCTGAATCTCGGCCATGGGCCGCTGAACGATCGCCAGGATGAGCCCCGCCTTGAGGTTGGTCGCGGTCGCTTCCGCCCAAGCGTGCACGGAAGGGCTGTTTTCCGGTGCGATGCTGCCGCCGGAATGGCCGGCGGCGAGCGCGAGCCAGGTCGAAGGGGCGCCGGTGTCGCCCGACATGCCAATTTGCAGCGCCGCCCTCCGCTCGGCCTCCTCGGGATTGCGCACCCAGGATTCGGCGGCCTGCAGGGCGTCGTCGGTCCGGCCGCCATTCAGCGCCCGCACGCATTGGCAGCCCCACCAGACCGCCTCGCGCCGCGGCAGCACGGAGGCGACATAGACGATCGGGTCAAAGCCGACCCCGCGCGTGAGCAGCCTGCGGGTGAAATCGACCGGCGCCTCCTCGCCGTTCGGCCTGAGGCCGATCTCGGCGGTCACGCGCGGGAACGCTTCAAAGACCTGGCCGGCGGCGTTGAAACGGAGTCGTGTCGACATGCCTTGCTCCTCGCTCCGGCCTTGCGCCCTCGTTGGCCGCCGCCTCATCGCCGCGCCCGATCCCTTCCGCGCCGGGCGTAAGGGCGATTCATCCGCAGTTGATCTTCACCATCGGCGCGTCGTTGCTGATCGTCGCCTTCCCGGTCTCCTTGATCTGAGTCGACTGGGTGGCGATACTCATCGTGTTCATCACGGTCTGACTGAGAGATCCGTTGGGTCCGACGTTCAGGGTAATGCTTTGTGTGTCCATGATCAGCTGCGTGAGAGGATTTCCCTGAGGCCCGACGTTGATCGTCACCTTGTTCAAGACATTCAACGTGAACTCGCCGCTACCCGGCGGACCGCTGCCGACGGGATAGCCGACGTTGATCGTCTCGTTGTTGCCGACGTTCTCGGTCTGGTCGTGCACGATGTCACGAATTTCGTCATTGAGCGCCTTGAACATCAGGTTTCTCTGGGCGCGCAACTTGACGATCTCCGTGCCGGCGGTGTCGTCGAACAGGAACATGTTGTAGCCCGAGCCGCCCGTGCTCGAGAGGGTGAGAATGCCCGACTTCACCTTCTTTGACGGCAGGTCCATCGGCACGGTGTTCGTGCCGTTGTAGACGGATCCAATGACGATCGGCCGGTCCGGGTCGCCGTCCTCGTACTGGATCAGAACCTCGTCGCCGACGCGCGGCGTGAACAGGGCGCCGCGCTTTCCCGCGGCGCCCGCCCAGACCTGCGCCACGCGCACGCGGCGGGAGTTTGTTTTCAAGCGGTCCCAGTAGAACGTCACGAGGATTCGCCCTTCGTCGTCGACGTCGATCTCCCCTTGGCCGGTGACGAGCGCGGACTGGACGCCGACGATTTCCGGCCGGCGGGTGACCGCGGGCGCCCGGAACTGGCGGTCGCTCGGCGTCAGCTCGTAATTGCCGACATATCCGGCGCTGCCCGCGTAGCCGGCGCCCCTCGCGGCGCCGGCGCCCCCCGCGGCGCCGGAACGATATTCGGCCTCCTCGAAATCGTGCGTGCAATGGGTGAGGAGATACTCTTTGTTCTGGCCGTCGTCGGGATGTTTCTGCAGCGTCACCAAGGCGCCTGAGAACAGTGACGGCGCCGCGCCCGAAGCGGTCCTGCGCTGGTCGAGCGACTGCGCGGCCTGGAGCCTGTATTTGGCGAAATCGTTGCCCTGGCTCTGGGTCACGAAGTTGTTTCCTTCGGTGTCGACGTAGGTGTAGGTGTAGTCGAACATCTCCATGGAATCGTGGCCGTATCCGCCGGGGTCTTGCGACTGCGCAAGCAGGTTGGCGGATGGCGTCTTGTAGCCGTAGTCCTCGAGAACGAAGACGCCCGTCTGCAACCGGCGGCCGAGCGACCAGGTTTCGATATATTGGCTCTCCCGCCGCTCGGCGTCGTCGACCGGGTTATAGTCCACGCTCGAGAGCCCCGGCGCCGGCGAATGAGACGATATGGCGTCCGCCAGCACCAGCGTGTGCTTGCCGTCGGCGTACTCGAAGAAATAATAGATGCCGAAATGCTCCATCAGGCGGGAGACAAAATTGAAGTCGGTCTCGCGATATTGCACGCAATATTCGAGCGTCGGCGGCGAGCCGGTGGTCGAGTCCTTGAAGTCGGAGAACCCGCGGTCGGAAAACACCTTCTTGATGATGTCGGTCGGCGTCATCTGGGGGAAGATCTTGCAATCCGAGGTGCGCGTGAGCAGCCACAGCCAGGGCCTGAGCACCATCTGATAGACGGACAGATCCTCTTTCGATCCGCCCCAGCGCGCCTCGGTCATGATGCCGTGAAAATAGCGCTTTTGTCCGTCCTGGGTGTTGAGCTCGATCGTCGCGCCGAGGCCGAGCGCGGAGGAAAAGTCGATATTGGCCTGGGTGCTGACCGCCTCGATGCGGATCTCGAACAGTTCGCTCAGGCCCTCGACGCAGCTGAAGCGCGACAGTCCCAGCACATCCGCGCCGAGCGGCGTCGTGAGCTTGCCCTGCTGCGCATCCTGGGAGATGGGAAAGGCGTCAGACATCGCGTCCTCGGGATCGGCTCGAGCGGCCGGTTTGCAATGATAGCGGAATTCCGCGCCGCGTCGATGGGATGGGTGAGCGCTCCGCAGGGCGGAATCCAAAGCCACCAAAGCCTGCGTTAGCCGAGTTGGCTTCGAAAAGCCGTGAGGAGGATCACGCCACGCCGCCTGGGTCTTTGGATCTCAGAGCGGTTTTCATGTCAAACCAAGGCGCCCTCGTCATTGCGAGCGACCCCCGGGTCGAAGAGCCCGGCGGGAAGCAATCCACGTCAAGGGGCGCGGCGGCGGATGGATTGCTTCGTCGCTGCGCTCCTCGCAATGACGATTCTGCCGCCCTTCAACAGATATAGACATACGCCCGAGCGCGCGGCGCGTGTCATAACGCGGATTATGACAGACAAATCTCGCGGGACCGACGCGTATTTCGATCACCACGGCCAGCCGACGCCAGGATCGACGCTCGCTCTAGACCCCGACTTTCAGGATCGTGTGCTCGCGGAGACGCGCGCGTTTCTGGCCAGCGCAACGGCTTGAGGTTTCGACACGATAAAGAGAAGAAATTCTCCATGATCGCGAAGACAGATACGCCAGAACGGAACTCCAGCAGGTCGAGCGTCGCGCACGCCGACACATTCTGAGGCTATAGACAGTCCGTCTAGCTTGACGGGGTTGGCAGTGGCCGATTTGGTCCGTGCCATCCGTTGAATGCAGGCGCCCACTACATGTAGAGGGAGCCGCACGCTCGATGCACTGGCAGAGATGGGCCGATTGCAGGCCTACGAGCTCGCCTCGGGAACGACAGGAGTTTGGCGACAAAGGCGTCATCCCCATAGCGAACGCCAGGTAGGCTCCACCGGCCGAAGCAGGCCTTGATCCAGGCAGTGGCAGAACGTCCAAGGTGAAGAGCGGACCGTCGCAGGCCGCGGCCCCTCGCCCGGGCACGCGATCTTGCGTCGGCGACTGTCCCCAGCCGTCACAACACGGTCGCGTCAACGCGCGAATCTTCTGTCCATCGTGCCGAGCCGCGAGGCCTTGAATCGCGCTCGAGCAGGGCGCGAGTTGACTGGCCTTCCGCCGGTCCCTAAGGTCCGTGCCCAAATCACGGGAGGAATTCAGCGGTGGAACGACGCACGTTTTTGACAGGCGCCGGAGTCGCCGCTCTCATGCCCGTGGCCGGAGGAGTTTCCGCCAAGGACCAGAGCCTCGGGGATGGCGGAACGGCCGCCCGTCAGGCTCCCGACCTCTCCGCGGCCCTGCAGCGATTTCGCGCCACCATCCCGAGCCACTTCGATCGCGATTACGTCAACAATGCCGTCGTCCCGTTTTTTCTCGGCAGCATCTTTGCGGGCGAGCGGCCGATTTTGCCGATGATCGATCTGCCGCTCACCAAGCAAGACGCGATCCCCTGGGATTTCTGGGGCATGCTCTACGAAGACTGGGCGCCGACCCCTTCAGACGGCGTGACGGTTTTCCTCGAGGGGCTTGAGAAACGCGGCGACAACAATCTGCGCAAGCGCATCTATTTCGCTGGCGTCACACCCGACCTGTACGCGCCGAAATATCAGGCCAAGGTCGTCGACTTTTTCGACAAGCTTCTCGATCCGAAGTTCGCCGACAAGCCGTTCATGCGCCACTACCTCGACTATTACTGGGACATCTATTGGGATCTGCATCTCGGCGTGAAGGGCGACGGGGTGCCGCCTCAGGTCCGCACGATCGGTGAGGCTTTCAACACGGTGCTCGCTTACCGCAACCCGCTCAATGAGATTGTCTACGAAAACTACATGACCGTGAGGGCGCTGCGGCCATTCCTGACCAAGTGGATCGACGAAAGGCTCGACGATATCGCGAATGGGCGGATCGCCGATCCGGACAAGACCATCGCCTATTATTGGCTAAAGAACGCGGGCGACGGGAAATATTTCGCCAAGCGGGACGTGGTGTTCGAATGCTTCCACAATTTCGTAGCGTTCAGCCAATGGGGCAATTCCATTTTCGGCGTCATGAATTGCCTGAATGAAAATGGCGGCGACGCGACGGTGCGCGCGGCGTTTCAAACGACGATGAGCGGGAGCATGGACAACGCCAATGGAGCGCCCTATTCGCCGCTTGAGCTTCTGGTGATGGAGCTCTTCCGCACGATCTCGCCGAACGGCGGCAGCATTTCCACAATCACGGACACCCGGGCTTCATCGTTCTACGGCGGCTCGCCGTTCGCGCAGTTCGGCGTGCCCTACGAGCGGCACGCCTACATGAACACGCCGCACACCGAGACCAGCTTCGACCCCCGGCTTTGGAAGGAGCCTCACCGTTTCGACCCCGAGCGCTACCTGAGCGTCCCGACCAGCGCCGAGGTCGATGAGGCGAAATGCAAAGAGATCGGGCTGCCGCGCTGCCCATTCGACATTACGACGCTTCCGGTCAGCGACGGGCGCAAAACCGGCATCACCAACAGCGGCTTCGGCACAGTGTTCGCCGTCGCCGACGGGAAGCCGGACCCAGTCTGCGACTATGCTGGATTCGCCCCGTTCGGCTTCGGCTATCGCCGCTGCCCCGGCGAGCAACTGACGATCGACGTGTTCGCGGATTTTCTCCGCAAGGTGTGGCGCGATAAGATCGTCTTCCACAATCTCAATCAACCAAGGCCTGGAAGGGTTCCGGTTGGCCCGGGCGCGGTGATCGACGACGACATCGGGTTCTCGAGGCCCGCGTAAGCGCCTGCCTCGACCGGCGCTCCCTCCGAGCGAGGGAGCGATTGCGGGAGGCTAGATGCGAGCGCGAAGCGCGCGGCCAGCGAACCGGTTCAGGACGCTCGCAAGCGTTTGCGTCGCGGCTTCCTTGTGGCCCGGCCTGGCCGCGCACGCGGGCTCAGCCCGCGACTATCTCAACGCGCCGGTCGACAGCTGGCTCGTCAACACCAACGCAAGCTACACGACCTCGCTTACCCCCGAGGACGGAACAGACACGATTCCGGGGATTCGTTCCAACGTATTCGCCCAGTCAGTGGTGGTCACGCGCATCATGGACTACTGGGGCCGCACCGGCGGTTTATCGATCGTTCTGCCCTATGCGCTCATCGACACCAGCGCCGGCCCATTCCGGGCCAGCACGAACGGCGTTTCCGATGTCGGCTTCCTCTGGCAGATGAACATTTTCGGCGGCCCGGCGCTGACCCGCGCTGAGTTCCAGTCGTTCGTTCCGCAGACCTTCTCGAGTTTTCATCTGCTGGTGACGACGCCGCTCGGCACATACAATCCGACCTCGCCGATCAACCCGAGCGCGAACCGCTGGATGGTCTCGCCAACCGTCAATTTCAGCTACACGCCGGACCAAGGCTGGACCTGGGTCGAGACCTATGTTTCGGCTCGAGTGTTCACCGACAACAACAACTATCTGGTGGGCGGCGCGCAGACGCTTTCCCAGAAGCCGGTCCTGCGCCTTGAGGAACATCTGAGCCGCAACGTGACCGACGCCCTCTGGCTGTCGCTGGACGCGTTCTACAATGTCGGGGGCGAAACCAGCATCGATGGAGTGGGCCAGGACAACATGGCGAATACGCTGCGAGTTCGGGGCGGGCATGGGCCTGCGCCTGTGGCGCGGCGCCGACCTTGGCCTCAACTACGAGCGCGTGGTCGCCAAACCCGTGGGCGAACCCGATTCGCAGACCGTGCGCTTCACCTTCAGGCAATTGTGGTGAAGTATGCCGATCGGCGCCACGTGAGGATCCAGCTGCAAGGCGGTGTTGGCCGGAGGGCCGCTTGGGGTCGAACGGACGCGTTCCCGTTTGTTCTCGGACGGCGGCTTCCGGCGCAATCGACGGCCGAAGACCGCTTTTTCACGCTTCCCGCCCGTTCACAGGGCCGATTTTAAACGGCACAGAGGATCGAAAGCGTTTGATCAGGCGGTCTCGACCTGGGTCTCCGCTACGTCAATATAGTGCGGATGCCTGTGTTAACCGGATAGGCGCGGTTTGATCCAGACGAAAGGCCGGGAAGCGCCATTGTGCTCTCGGACGTCGCGGCGGATCGGGTCCTCGAGACGTCGCGGCGGATGCGTCCGCCCGTGATGGCCGAGGACCGCGCTTTGGGGGGGCGGCCGGTGGCGCCGGCCCGGCGTCGTCGGGCGAGATCGCGGATTCGCCAATTGGCTGGCCTTTCTCAGAACCCTAGACGAATCCCGTGAGCAAAATGTTTTCGGCGGAACGGAATCCGGCTATACTGCTTTTCGTGAGGACAAGAGCGAAAAGCAGGGCCATGGCGGCGCCCCTCCACGCCCCCGGCGTCCAAAGGATCGGGCGCCGGGCGACCGGCGCGCGTCGCACCGCCAGACGGCGTTGCGCGAGATTGTGTTCGCGTCAACTCGACGCGGTCGGGGCAGGCTCGACGGACGCCTCGTCTGTTGTGACGCTCAGAACGCGGCCCGACAAGCCGGTCGCGGGCCGCCTGGGCGCGGCGATCGCCCGGAAAATCTCTCGCAAGCCATTGAAAACATTGATTCCGCGCCCGGGATTGCGGCCTCCCCGACCGGCGATCGGGGCGATCGGGGCGGTCCGGGCAGGCTCGCCGGTCACGTCGTCTCCGGCGACGCTCGGAACGAGGCCCGAAGAGACAGTCGCGAGCCGCCCGGCCGTTGCGGTCGCCCGGAAAATCTCTTGCAATCCCTTGAAAACATTGATTCCGCGCCCGGGATCGCCACGCCTTCGACCGGCGGTCGGGGCTATCAGGGCGGTCCGGGCAGGCTCGCCGGACACGTCGTCTCCGGCGACGCTCGGAACGAGGCCCGACAAGCCGGTCGCGGGCCGCCTGGGCGCGGCGATCGCCCGGAAAATCTCTCCCAAGCCGGTCCCTTCTCTCCTCGTCCTGAGCCTGTCCAAGGACGCTCCAGCGCGCACGAACGGCCCCGCCCACTGGATCATCCTTCGACAGGCTCAGGATGAGGTCGTGTTATCGCCGCCCGGCTTGGGCGTTGCGGTCGCCCGGAATATCTGCCGTAAGACCTTGAAAACATTGATTCAGCGCCCGGGCCGGCTGCCTCGTCGTGACCTCGGGTCAAGCCCTGGGATGTCGAAGGACGCTTCAGCGCGCACTGAGCGTCCCCACCCACTGATCATCTTTCAACATCCGGGCCTGACCCTATTGCATTCACACATCTCGAATCGCAGCGCGGACCCCCTTCTCCAGCTTTGCTGGGGAAGGTGGCGCGAAGCGCCGGATGGGGTGCGGCCCACCGCCTCTAACCAAGTCGGATTGCGCGGCTGTCGTCGCGAACCTTCGCCGGATCATACCTGCTTTCCGCACCCCATCCGGCCCTCCGGGCCACCTTCCCCACCGTCGTGGAGAAGGAGGCGCCCGACGAGATCGACTTGTGTGAATGCCGCAGGGCCGGACCCGGGGATCAGGATGAGGTTCAGGTTATGGCGGCTCGGTAGGCGCTCAGAGAATCGAAAATGGCGCCGCATCTCCTTGAAAACACTCGAAACCGAGTTGGAAATGGCAGGCCCCACAGCCCTCACACGTCCAGGTTCGACACGCTCAGCGCGTTGTCCTGGATGAACTCGCGCCGCGGCTCGACCACGTCGCCCATGAGCTTCACGAAGATGTCGTCGGCCTCGTCGACCTCGCGGATCTTGACCTGGAGGAGCGAGCGCGCCTCGCGATCGAGCGTCGTTTCCCAGAGCTGGTCCTTGTTCATTTCCCCTAGGCCCTTGTAGCGCTGGATCGCGACGCCCTTGCGCCCCTGGGCGTTGACCGCGTCGAGCAGGCCCGAGGGACCGGAGACCGTGGTCTCCTCGCCGCGGCGGAGGAACGCGGCGGGCGAACTGAAGGCCTCCGCCAGGGGCCGGGCGTGCTCGGCCAGGCGCCGGGCGTCGGCCGAGGCGATCAGGCCCGCGTCGAGGATCGCCGCCTGCCTGACGCCGCGCACCTCGCGCGTCAGGATATAGCCGTTCGCCTCGATGCGGCCGGACCAGCCGCGCTCGGTTTCCTCGGCGATGGCGTTCATCCGCTCGGCGAGCACGCCGGCGCGAGCGACGCCCTCCGGGTCGTCGGCGTTGGCCAGCGGCCTCAGCGCGCCGGCAAGCGCCGCCTGCTCGACCGCGGCGCGGTTGTAGCGGGAGTGCAGGCCGATCAGCAGGCGCCGCATGGCGCGCGCTTCCTCGACCAGAGCGCGAAGATCGGCGCCGACCCGCACCTCGCCGCTGGCCAGCCTGACCGACGCGCCCTCGAGGCCCGTCTCGACCAGATAGTCCTCGAGCGCCCGCTCATCCTTCAGATATTGCTCCGACTGGCCGCGTTTGACCTTGAACAAGGGCGGCTGGGCGATGAACAGATAGCCGTTCTCGATCACCTGCCGCATCTGGCGGAAGAAGAAGGTCAAGAGCAGCGTGCGGATGTGCGAGCCGTCCACGTCCGCGTCGGTCATGATGATGATCTTGTGGTAGCGGATCTTCTCGACGTTGAAGTCATCGCGGCCGATGCCGGCGCCGAGCGCGGTGATCAGCGTGCCGACCTGCTCGGACGACAGCATCTTGTCGAAACGCGCCCGCTCGACGTTGAGGATCTTGCCACGCAAGGGAAGGACCGCCTGGTACTCGCGGTTACGGCCCTGTTTGGCGGTGCCGCCCGCTGAGTCGCCCTCGACGATGAAGATCTCGGACTTGGCCGGATCGCGCTCCTGGCAGTCGGCGAGCTTGCCGGGCAGGCTCGCGACGTCGAGCGCCCCCTTGCGCCGGGTGAGCTCGCGGGCCTTCCGCGCCGCCTCGCGCGCCTGCGCCGCCTCGACCACCTTGCCGACGATGACCCGCGCCTCGGCCGGATGCTCTTCAAACCATTGCTGAAGGAGCTCGTTGACCAGCCCCTCGACGACCGGTCGGACCTCCGAGGACACGAGCTTGTCCTTGGTCTGCGAGGAGAATTTCGGATCAGGGCACTTGATGCTGAGGACGCAGGTCAACCCCTCGCGGCAGTCGTCGCCCGAAAGGTCGGCCTTCTCCTTCTTCATCAGGCCGGAGCTTTCGGCGTAGCCGACGACCTGCCGGGTCAGAGCGCTGCGCAGGCCGATCAGGTGCGTGCCGCCGTCGCGCTGCGGGATGTTGTTGGTGAAGGGCAGCACGTTCTCGTGATAGCTGTCGTTCCACCATAGCGCGACCTCGACCCCGATGCCGTCGCGCTCGCCCCGGATCAGGATCGGCTTCTCGATCAAGGGCGTCTTGGCGCGGTCGAGATAGCGGACGAAAGCCTCGAGACCGCCCTGGTAAAAGAGCTCCTCGCGCTTGGGCTCGGCGGCGCGCGCGTCGGTGAGGACGACGCGCACGCCGGAGTTCAGGAAGGCGAGCTCGCGCAATCGGTGCTCGATGGTCGAGTAGTCGAACTCGACCATGGTGAAGGTTTCGGACGACGGCCAGAAGGTGACCTCGCTGCCGCGCTTCGGCCTGCCTTCGACCTCGGGCGCGGGGCCGACGACCTTGAGCGGCGCGACCACGTCGCCGTGGGCGAACTCGACAAAATGCTCGAGGCCGTCCCGCCAGACGCGCAAAACGAGCTTCGTCGACAAGGCGTTGACGACCGACACGCCGACGCCGTGCAGGCCGCCGGAGACCTTGTAGGAGTTCTGGTCGAATTTCCCGCCGGCGTGCAGCTGGGTCATGATGACCTCGGCCGCCGAAACGCCCTCCTCCTCGTGGATGCCCGTCGGAATGCCGCGCCCGTCGTCGGTGACCGTGCACGAACCGTCGGCGTTGAGCGTCACGGTGACGAGCTTCGCATGGCCTGCGAGCGCCTCGTCGATGGCGTTGTCCACCACCTCGTAGATCATGTGGTGCAGGCCGGAGCCGTCGTCCGTGTCGCCGATATACATGCCCGGACGCTTGCGCACCGCATCCAGGCCTCTCAGCACCTTGATCGAATCCGCGCCGTACGACTCGCTCGCGCTATCGGCGCGACGGGCGAGTTCCCTGATTTCGTCGTTCAATAGACCAGCCTTTTCGTGGGGGGTCGCAAGGCGGGACAAACCGCGATTCGTCGATCCCGCCATTCTAGCGGTTCACACCCGCCGTTGCACGCCAAAAGCGTCCTTTCGCCCCCGTCGCGGGGGCCGCTGCCGCTTTCGTCAAGATCCTGATATTTAGTACGTTTTTGCGTCCTTACCAGGGCCGGGCGCGGGCTGGCTGCGCGCTGCCGCAATCTCGGCCCTGGCGGCGGCGCGCAAGAAGGCGCCATCCGATCCGACCGAGCACAGTTTGAAGCCAAGGGCGGCCATCGCGCTGGCGTCGGCGCCGTCGTAGCAAAACATGCCGGCGTATTTGCCATGGGCCCGGGCGCGGGCGACGACTTGGGCCGCCGCCTCGAGGACCGGCGCGCCGCGCGGATCCCACCTGGCGCCGTTGCTCAGCGCAATCGACAGGTCGGCCGGGCCGACGAACACCCCGTCGATCCCGTTAACGCCGAGAATGTCGTCGAGCGCCGCAAGCGCCTCGCGCGTCTCGATCATGGCGATCGCCTGGACGAGCCCATTGGCGAAGGCGAGATAGGCTTGCGTTTCGAGGCCCGTGAGCGACAGCGCCGCGCCGGGGCCCCAAGACCGCTCCCCGATCGGCGGGAATTTGGCGAACGAGGCGAACCGTTCGGCGTCGGCGCGGCTGTTGATCATCGGCGCGATGACGCCGGCGGCGCCGGCGTCGATGACCCGGCTTGCGGTGGCGAAATCGTCGACCGGCGTTCGAACGATCGCGGGAAGGCCGGCGAGCGCCACCGCAACAATCGCCCGCGCGGCGCCGGCGAAGTCGAGCGCCCCGTGCTGCATGTCGAGGATGACGGCGTCGAACCCTTCCCGCGCCAGCGCCTCCGCCACTGCCGCTTCATTCATGCCGACCCAGGCGGTGAACGTCGGCGCGTCCGCCGACAGGGTTTTCGACAGCCTTCCGATCACCGCGTCAGTCATGCGCGCTCCCGTCTCCGACAAAGGACCTCGGACAGGATCATTACGGCGAGTTCATTTGAATTTCATCCCCGCGCGGCGTAGTTTCCGGCCGTGCAAATGGTCCGAAGCTCCTCCCCAAGCTTCGGTCCTCCGGAGCCCCACCCCTGGCTCCGGCCCCGGAAGACGCGGCCGCTCCCCTCGGCCGCGTCTTTCTTTTTTGCGGCCCAAGAAGGTTTTACCGGCGCCAAAATGGCCGGCCGTCATCAACTCTCCATTCTGCAGGTTTCTAGTCGCGCCCGTGCGCCCGGGCCCCGCCCTGGCGGAACACGCTTGGAGAAACGATCATGACGCCCTCTGTTCGCGGTTCGCTTGTCATGCTTGTCGCGGCGGCCTGTTTGACTGTGGCCGCCGGCGCCCAGGCACAATCCACCGGCGGCATGGCCGCGACCCATGCGCCGGACGCCCCGAAATGGATGCAGCGGTGGATGGATGATCGCGAAGCGATGCTCGACGCGCGGCTCGCGGGGCTCAAGGCCGGTCTCCAGCTGACCCCCGATCAGGAGAAGCTATGGGGGCCGTTCGAAGCGGCGGTGCGCGATTTCGCCCAGATGCACATGACGCGCATGCAGGGCATGATGGAGCGCGCCGAGAAGATGGGCGAAGACGAGGACGGCGCCGGCAAGGAGGGTCCGTCCATGTCGCCGATCGACCGGCTCGACCGGATCGCGACCCGGCTCACGACCGCCGGCACGGCGCTGAAAGGGATCGCCGACGCCGCCAAACCGCTCTACGCCAGCCTGGACGACCAGCAGAAGCGGAGGTTCGGCTTCCTGTCCCGCGAGATGATGATGATGGGACGTCGGGGCGACCACTGGGCTCGATGATGGGTCCTGCCGACCATCGTCATGACTGTCGGACGAGGACAAGGCGACGAGGACTAGCCAAGTTTTGCCAGGGACCGCCTCGCGCTTTGAGGGCCGCGTTTCGCGCCCCTGGGCGGGCGCGAGGCCGCCTCTCGCCAGGTCTCGGGCGGCGGCCAGACCGCGCAAAACGCCGCCTGAGCAGCGACGCCAGCGAGCGAGCCGCTCGCGGCCGGCGAAGCGAACGACGCGCCCTGCTCGACGGCGAGAAACAGAGCGACGGGTCCCGACGTCAGCGGCAGGCCAACCAGCCAGCCGCCGAACGCGTCGCCCGGCGGCGCGCGGCGAGGGAGGCCGCCAGGACCATCAGCGGCGTGACGACGAACTTGACGTCGGCGGGCTCCGCCGTCTTGCGCACATCGGCGAAATCATGCGGATGCGACTCATTCTCCGCGGCGGATTGGGGCGCAAAGCGCCCCGGTGGGAGTCTTTGGGGAGAGACGCATGATCGCGCACGCCAAGACGCACGCACCGCTGGAGGTCTTTATGCGACCGCCGTCGCCGGCGACTGGATCGACTACAACGGCCACATGAACGACGCGGCTTACGCGCTAGTGTTCAGCCGCTCGGTCGACGCGCTGATGGACCGGATCGGGCTCGACGCGGCGGCCCGCAAGCGCAGCGGCCAGAGTCTCTTCACCCTCCAGATGATGCTCCACTATTTTCGCGAAGCGCGCGAGGGCGAGGCGCTCGCGGTCGTGTGCCAGCTCATCGAGCACGACGACAAGCGCATGCGGGTCTGGCTTGAACTGTTCGACGGCGGCGGCGAGCGGCTTGCGGCCTCCGAGCAGCTCCTTCTGTCGGTGGCGCTGACCGAGGACAGCGCCCGCGCCGCGCCGTGGACCCACGAAACCAAGGCTGCGCTCGACGCCCTGCAGAAACTGCACGCGACCCTGCCGCAGCCGGCGGAAGCCGGCGCAGGCGTGGCGATGACGAGGACATGATCGGCGAAGGTTGCCGATCGGGTGCGGGTGGCCTTCTGAATTGCCTGCTAGCAGGGCGTTTCTTGCCCCGCGGTCGGCGTGCCGATCTAAAAAGCCATGTAATATCATAATGTTATTTGCCTTACAACCGAACTCGTTGCGGGCTGGAGCAGGCGCGGAACAGGGGACTTAACAGGTCAGGAACAGGCGCCTAACAGGCGGTTATCAGGTCGGAACAGGCAAAGAACAGGCGGGCGAACCGAGGGCGCGAGACCGGGCGCGATCAGGTTGTAAGGCGTGGCCGGTATTCACATCATAAGCCAGTGGAAAAGCCTGCTCCGGGCGAAGATCCGGGGGTGGCGCCTTGTCGACCGTCGTCCAGAAGACGACCTCGCGTCGAGCAGCGGATTCATCAGCGCCAGCATTTGGCGCGTCCGGCGAACGGGTTGCGGCATACCCTCTGATTCTAGCTGCCCGAAACCCGGCTGAGCCCTTGCAATTCTGTCCACGCCATCCACATACCATCCATACGGATGGAACGGATGGACAATGGCCGGTGAGATTCATAAGCTCAGAGAGCGGCAGGCCGACAGCGAGAAGATCACGATCAATCTCGGATTCGTCGATCTTGGCCATATCGATCTCCTGGTGCGCGAGGGATTCTATTCCAATCGCACCGACTTCATCCGCACGGCGATCCGCAACCAGCTCGCCTCGCATACCGACGCCGTCAGGCAGTCGATCGTGCGGCACACCCTCGAGCTCGGCCTCAGAAGTTTTGGCCGGCAGGAGCTCGAGGCGGTGAAGGCCGAGGGCGGCCGGCTGAAGATCCAGGTGCTTGGGCTCGCCACCATCGACGACGACGTCACGCCGGAACTCGCCCGCGCCACGATCGAGACCATCACGGTGCTCGGCGCCCTCCACGCCAGCAAAGAGCTCAAGGCGGCGCTCGCCGATCGCATCCGCTGATCGCCGCTGGCTTTTCATCAACAAGGATCCACCCATGAAAACCGACTTCGGCGCCGCCATGCGCCAGGCCTTGCAGCTCACGCGCGAGCAAAATCTGATGGAGGCCACCAAGGTCATCCAGCGCGCCCTCGCCGGATTTGAACCCGCGCCTGCGGCGGATCATCCGCGCGCGAATGCGCAAGCGCTTTCGCCCCCGCCGAAGGTCTCCGGGACGGCGGATGCGCCGCCGCAGTCTGTCCAAGCAGCGAACGCCAGCGCGGCCAACGCGCCGCGCCGGCCTTCCGGGCGCGCGCGGCGTCCGCTCGGCGAGGTTTTGCGAGTGCTGCGCAAGGTCGAGCTCGCAGGCCTTCGTCGTGGGCCCGCCCCGGCGCGAGAGCTGCGGCCAACGCCGCCCGTCGCCGCGCCGGAGGGCGCAGTCTGGCTCGACTCGACACTTCGCCTGCGCCGCCGGCGCGAGGGACTATAAGCTCTATGTCCCGAGCAGCGCCAAGGGCCGCACGGTCCCGCTGATCGTCATGCTGCACGGCTGCACCCAGGGGCCCGACGACTTCGCGGTCGGCACGGGCATGAACCGGCTCGCCGAGGAGCGCGGCTTCATCGTCGCCTATCCGGCCCAGCCGTCGAGCGCCAACCCTTCCGCCTGCTGGAACTGGTTCGATCTCGCCAACCAGCGCCGCGACCAAGGCGAACCGGCGATCATCGCGGGGCTCACCCGCGCCGTCATGGCGGAGTTTGCTGTCGACCCGGCGCACGTCTATGTGGCGGGCCTCTCGGCCGGCGGCGCCATGGCCGCCACTCTCGGGGCGACCTATCCCGAGCTTTACGCGGCCGTGGGCGTCCACTCGGGGCTGCCGCACGGCGCCGCAGCCGACCTGCCCTCGGCCTTCGCCGCGATGCACGGCGGCGCGAAGCCGACGGCGGGCAAGCGGCGGCCTAAGGGCAGCGTCCGCACCATCGTCTTTCACGGGCGAAGCGACTCGACGGTCCACCCATCGAACTCCGAGGCGATCCTCGCCGACGTCCGCGCGGGCCTGTCCGGGCCCGCTCAGGAGCTCGTTGCTGGACGGCGTCGCCGGCGGCCGCGCCTTCACCCGCACCATCGTCACCGACGCCCGCGGCGTTCCCCATGCCGAAGCCTGGGCGATCGACGGCCTCGGCCACGCGTGGTCCGGCGGCAGCCCGGAAGGCTCGTTCACCGACGCCCACGGCCCCGACGCGTCGCGGGAGATGCTGCGGTTCTTTTTGGAGGGGGCGTAGCGGGCGGGAACTCGGCGCCGGCGTCCGGAGTCGACGTGAAAGGGCTGCCGCAGATCGCGACCGTGAACGGCGGAAGTGGGCAGGCAAGCGGGCTTTGCCTCGATGCGCATTCTCCGCCCAAAGCGGCCATCGCGCCGTTCAAATATCAACAATTTTGGTGAAAAAGTCGGCGGCTAAAGAAGCGCCGTTCGCGATCCACAAGCTATTGTTTTTTGACGTGAAACTGGTCTATAATTAAAAGATGAAAATCGCTACCCCGACGAAGTTCAAGGCCACGGCTGGCGAGACGCAGAGCCGTCTTGAAGCGCAGCATTTGCAAGCGATCGAGGGCAACCCTTTGACGCCTGCCGAAAGCGCTATGTTCGAAATGTTCGAGCGCGAAGGCTGGAGTCATGAGCGCCGCCGCGCCCACATCGTTGCGCAATTCACGCGGCCTTTGTCGCCTGAAGCGGCCGAATGACGGATGATCCTTACGTCTATCCGGACACGAGCACGCTTCGCAACAAGCTGAACATCACGAACGCGGACGAACTGGACGCCTTCGAGCGCCGCATGGTCGCCGCGCGCGCGGTCGAGGGTGTTCCGGCTGGCGATTTCGACCTCGCGCATCTTCGGGCGATTCACCGCCATCTTTTTCAGGACGTGTACGATTGGGCTGGCGAGCTTCGCACCGTCGAAATTTCCAAAGGCAGGCAGCAATTTATTTTCCGCCAATATATCCAGAACGGCATGGCCGATGTTCACCGCCGCATCGTCAAAGCCAACTTTTTCGAGGGATCGTCGCTTGAAGGCTTTGCTCGCGAGGCAGGCCAGATCATGGGCGATGTGAACTATGTTCACCCTTTCCGCGAAGGCAACGGCCGCACGCAGCTTTTTTACCTCAAGCAGTTGTCCCTTGTCGCCGGACACCCGCTCGATTTGCGCCATATCGACGCCGACGCATGGATAAAAGCTTCGCGTTACGCCCACGAAGCTGAGTATTTGCCGATGAGCGATGCTATACATGCGGCGCTTGAACGAGGCGCATCGTTGCAAGCGCCCGAACCCGACCGCTCCCGATGAAAGCCCCCGCCCACGCGGGCGGCGGGGGCGACGACCGCGACGCACACAAACTCCGAAACTCTGAAAAGGGCTGGTATCCGCTCGCGCCCCCCGTTCAAAATTCAAGACTTTCGGGATGAATTTCTAGCCCAATGATATCAGCGCGTTAGAGGTTGCGAAAGATAGTTGCATAAGTGGCAGGGTTTTGCTATGATTGCACATGGCGATTTACGGATATGCACGGGTCAGCACGGACGGGCAGACGCTCGACGCCCAGGTTGCGGCGTTGACGGCCGCCGGAGCCGCGCCCGTGTTTCACGAGACGGCGAGCGGAGCCAAGACCGACCGGCGGGAGCTGGCGAAGGCGCTACGCGCCCTCGAGGCTGGCGACACTTTGCTTGTTACGCGTCTCGACCGGCTGGCGCGGTCGACGCGCGACCTCTTGAACATCCTCGATACGATAGCGAAGGCCGGAGCCGGTTTCCGTTCCCTTGGCGACGCATGGGCGGACACCACGACGCCGCACGGACGTTTGATGTTGACCGTTCTCGGCGGGCTTGCCGAGTTCGAACGCGAGTTGATCCGCGCCCGCACCGGCGAAGGCCGCGTCCGCGCCAAGGCGCGAGGCGTCCATATGGGACGCCCGCCGAAATTGACGCCCGCGCAGCGTCGCGAAGGCTTGCGGGCGCTCGCGTCGGGCGCAGCGACGCAGGCCGACCTCGTGCGCCGGTTCAACGTCAGCAAGAGCACGATTTCACGTCTGGCGGGGAAGACCACGCCTCTCCCCTTGACCGCTCGACCGGTGCTCGACGCCGAGACGGAACGCGCGGCGCGGGTATTCATGCAGCGTATCGAAGGCAAGTATCCTGCGATTGAGGGGCTCGTGTATGGCAGCCGCGCCCGTGGCGACCACACGCCGGACAGCGACACCGACCTTGCGGTGATCCTCAAAGGCGAGCGCGGCGACCGCTATGAAGTCTCCGGCGATATGGCGGGCATCGCTTTCGACGTGATGATGGAAACAGGCGTTTTGGTTTCACCTCTACCCCTTTGGGAAGAGGAGTTTCAGCAGCCCGAACGATTCAGCAATCCCGCCTTGATTGCGAACATCAAGCGCGAAGGGTTGCGGCTATGAGCAGCGCCGCGCTCACCGTTGCCGGTTACATGCGCAAAGCCGAGCGGGCTTTGGACGAGGGGCGTTTGCTCTTGCGGGACGAGAATGCGCGCTTGAAGTCGGATATCACCCTTCGCCGAGCCGCCGGCGATCCGCCAGCAATTTGCGCACCCCTGCCATATGTCCGCATCGCCGGCGGGCGCGCCGGCGCCGGCGTCATCGTCACAGACGCCCGCGGCGTTCCCCATGCGGAAGCCTAGGCGATCGACGGCCTCGGCCATGCGTGGTCCGGCGGCAGCCCGGAAGGCTCGTTCACCGACGCCCGCGGACCGGACGCGTCGCGGGAGATGCTGCCGTTCTTTTTGGAGCGGGCTGAAGCCCTGTAGCCGCGATCGCTGATCGCGGGCGCGGTCAGCGACCGCGCCTACAACGCGCTACATCCCGGGCGAGCGAGATGCTGCCGTTCTTTCTGGAAGGGGCGGGTCGGCCGCGAGACGCTGGCCGGACTCCGGGTCAAAAAAATGCGCGTGGGCGGTGTCGAACGAGAGCCTTACGGTGTCGCCCTCGTCGATTCGCATCCGTTCCTTCAGCACCGCGACGATTTCCGTCTGGCCCGCATGCGCGATCAGATGCGTCTCCGAGCCCGTCGGTTCGACGAGGGAGACAATGCAGGCAAGACCCGCTTCCGGATCGAAACGAACGGCCTCGGGCCGGATGCCGAACATGACCTTGCGTCCCGTCCAGGCGACTGGCGTCGGTCCGATGAGGGCCGAACATCCGTCGGGCAGCGCGAGCGCGCCGCGGCTGTCGATTTTTCCCTCGATCAGGTTCATTGCGGGCGAGCCGAGGAAGGTCGCGACGAACCTGTTCGCCGGCCTGTCGTAGAGGTCGAGAGGGGCGCCGATCTGCTCGACCCGCCCGCCGTTGAGGACGACGATCTTGTCGCCCATCGTCATCGCCTCGACCTGGTCGTGCGTGACGTAGATCGTGGTGGTCTTGAGCCGGCGCTGCAGTTCCTTGATCTCGCCCCGGACCTGGACGCGGAGCTTGGCGTCGAGATTGGACAGCGGCTCGTCGAACAGGAAGACTTTCGGATCGCGCACGATCGCCCGGCCCATCGCGACGCGTTGCCGCTGGCCGCCAGAGAGCTGCCTCGGGTAACGCCCGAGCAGCGGTTCGAGCCCGAGCGAGGCGGCGGCCGCGGCGACCTTCCGCTTGATCTCGTCCTTGCCGAGGCGTGCGAGTTCCAGGGCGAAGCCGAGGTTTTGCGCCACCGTCATCTGCGGATAGAGCGCGTAGTTCTGGAAGACCATTGCGATGTCGCGCTCTTTTGGCTCGAGCTTGTTGACCACGCGGCCGTCGATTGCGATCTCGCCCGACGTGATGGTTTCGAGCCCCGCAACCATGCGCAGCAACGTCGACTTGCCGCAGCCGGAGGGTCCGACGAGCACGACGAACTCCCCATCGGCGATGTCGACGCTGACGCCCTGAATGATCGACACGGCGCCGAAGGACTTGCGAACGTCTCGGATCTGAACGGACGACAGGGCGAGTTCCTCCTCGAGTTCGCGCTAGCGCGCCGCGGCGCGCGCAAGGCGGATGCGGATGGCCTGATAGGGCTTGGGCTGCAATTCGACGGCGAAAGCCGCAAGCGGCTTCGACTCGGTCAGCGCGCCTCCGCGCTGCCGAAGCCGCGGATAGACCGGACAGGGAACCCGCTTCGCCGGTTCGATCGTCATGTTCCAGGCGTCGATGACGTCGACGTCATAGTCGCCGCGGTCCTTCGGCAGGCCGGCCGCCCACAGCGCCGGCTGATGCTCGCCGAAATAGATCAGCCGGGTGTCGCCGTCGGTCGCGCAAGACACGCGCTGCCAAGGCCATTCGTCGGACGGCGCCGGGGTCAGGCCATTGACGACATCGGCCTCGATGATCGAGCGCAGGAAGGCGACGCGCTTCCAGCTCTCCCCGCGCAGGGCGCCGCCTTTGGCCCACCAGAGGAGGTCCTGGGGATGGGCGTAGCATTCGCCGTGCCCGGCGTAGCCGCCTCGCGTCACTGTGACCCAGAAGCGATGGGTCAGCTCCTGCGGCGTCAGATTGCCCCAGGCGAGGCTGATGTCGCCTTCGTATTCGAGCTCGTCGTTGACGATCGGCTTGCCCCACTCGCGCCGCCAGTCGGCGGTGCGCTTGACGTTCCAGTTCTGGATGCAGACGTGATCGACCCAGGGCTTGCGATGGTCGAAGTTCATCGTCTCCTCGCCGTTGTGGATCGACTTCAAGTGCCGCGCCGGATCGCTTTCCTCGATGATGTGGAAGAAGCGGTCCCAGCGCGCGACCGGCTTCACGTCGATGAGGAAGTCGTATTCGTTCGCGAGCGACCACCAGACGTTGCGAAAAGCGCCGAGGCGGGCGACGAGATAGCGCACATAGCGGTCGTCCTGGTCGGGCGCCATCGCGCAATAGCCCCAGCGGTCGTAAGGGTGGAAGACGATGACGTCGGCCTCGATGCCGATGTCCCGCAGCGCGGCGACCTGGGTCTCGAAATGGCGGAAGGCTGCGACATTCGGCCGGTCGAAATCGAGTTCGCCGTCGTCGCGGCGCTCGTAGATGTCGTAAAGCGGCTCGTTCTCGTTGAAGATGTAGTGCTTGGGGAACACCGCCATCCTGAGCTTGTTGAAGCCGGAGGCCCGCATCGTCTCGAGCGTCTGGCGCTGCATCTCGAGCGGCTGGTGGGTCCAGGCGTAACAGGTCGTCCCGAAGGGGAAATAGGGCTTGCCGTCGGCGTAGGCGAAGTGGCAGCGGTTGCGCACTCGAACCGGGCCGTGATTGTGCTCTCGCGGCGCCCCGCAGCGAAAGGTTCCGCTCAAGTCGTCGAGGGCTTTGACATTGGAGCGTGTGCGGTAGCTCCACGCGCCCTCCGTGTCAGGCATGAAGCGGATCCGATAGACGCCGTCGCCGTCATAGAAGCCGGGCGCCGGGACGGTTCGGGCGCCGAGCGAGAACTCGGCGTCGAGGGTCGCGTCGGCGAACGGATTGCCGTCTTTCGGTCCCGAAAACGCGGCCTCGAACAGTCCCCACTTCTCGATCTCGGCGGCCATGTCTTACTCCTTGATCGCGCCGCTCGTGAGACCCGAGACGAAGTAGCGCTGGAAGATGAGGTAGACGATCGTCGCCGGCAGCACGGTCATCACGATCGCCGCGTTGAGCTGGCCGTAGTCGCTCTGGAACTGGCTTTGAAAGGACATGAGGCCGAGCGGCAGGGTCCATGTGCTGTTGTCCTGGAGGATCACCAGCGCCATGGCGAACTCGTTCCATGTCGCGACGAAATCGAGGATCAGCAGCGCGGCCAGAACGGGGAGCGAGATCGGCAGGAAGATGCGGCGGAAAATGGTGAAGTGCGAGGCGCCGTCGACGAGAGCGGCCTCGCTGAGCTCCTTCGGCACTTCGCTGAAGAAGCCGTGCAGGATGAACACCTGATAGGGCACGCCGAACGCGAGATAGGGAAGAATGATGCCGAGCTTGGTGTTGATGAGCCCGAACGAATTGACCAGGGTGAACAGCGGCGCGAGCATCACCTGGAACGGCAGCATCGTTCCAAACAGGACGAGGAGAAAGATCGCCCGCCCCGCCGGCATGCGGATGCGGCTGAGCGCGTAAGCGGCCATCGCTGAGATCATCAGGCCGAGCGGAACCTTGATCAGCGTGATGACGGCGCTGTTGAACACCGTCGTGCTGAAATGCCCGCGCGCCCATGCGCCAGAGTAATTGCCCCATTCGAGGCTCGTCGGCGGAGCGAAGGCGCTCGATCCCATGACTGTCGAGTTGGTCTTGAACGACGTGAAGACGATGAATACGAACGGCGCGATCCAAATGACCGCGGTCACGATGAGCGCAATCCACAGGGCCACGAGGATCGGGTCGAGGCGGTCGAGACCCGGCTGACGGAAGGCTCTCGCGAATCCGTTCATGCGCCCGCCTGCTGTTGCGCACGGGTCCAGCGCAAATAGGGGATCACGATGGCGATGGTGATCGCGAGCAGGACAACCGAGATCGCCGCGCCGCGGCCGAAGTCGCCGAGTTGCATCGCCTGGGTGAAGGCCCACAGCGCCAGCATTTGCGTCGACTGCGCCGGGCCCCCGCCGGTCATGCCGTAGACGATGTCGAAGGCCTTCAGGGAATTGATGATCGAGAGGATCAGGACGATTGTGATCGATGGCCGAAGCGCGGGCAGCGTGACGTAGCGAAAGACCTGGAAACGCCCGGCGCCGTCGATCCGGGACGCCTCGACCAGCGTTTGGGAAACGTTCTGCAATCCGGCGAGAAACAGGACGAGCGAGAAGCCAACCGTTTGCCAGACATACGCGACGAACATCGCATAGAGCGCGACGTTTTGGTCTCCGAGCCAGTCCTGGATCAGCCCCTGGAGCCCGAGAGCCGTCAGCGTGGCGTTGAACAGGCCGAAGAACGGGTCGTACATCCAGCGCCACATCGTCGCCACGGCGATTGGGGCGATGATCACGGGCATGTAGAAGAGCGCCCGCAGCGGGCTTCGGCCCGGAATGTTCTGATTGAGCGCAAGCGCCAGCCCGAAGCCGATCGCCGGGGGAAAGGCGACCGACAACACCGTCCACAGGACGGTGTTGCGAACCGCGGTCCAAAACACCGGGTCCCGAGTGAAAACTTCGACGTAGTTGTCGATGCCCACGAACTGCTTGGTCGCGGTGAGGCCGTTCCATTTCATGAAGCTCAACCACAGGACGTCGAGCATCGGGTAGACGGCAAACAGGCAGTAGACGAGAAGCGCCGGGGCCAGAAGGGCAAAGCCCTGTTGACGGCCTGACAGACGAACCCTCATTCGCCGGATCCCGCTAATCTAGCCAAGTTGCGACCGCAGAGCGAAAATAGGGGTCGGCCTTCAAAGGAGGCCGACCCCGCTGGACGACCTATTTGCGAGAGGCGATGAATGTCTGCAGTTCGCCGGCGGCCGCCTTCGGATCGAGGTGATCGCTGGCGACTTCGTTGATGACTCGCCAATATTCCGTCGTTACGTCCAAGGGGAAGGCCTGGTCGCCATTGACGAAGACGTCCTTGAACTGACCGAAGATCTTGGCCCACTCGAGATCAAGTGGCTCTTTGCTGTCTGACTTGACGTTCTTGTTTACCGATCCGCCAAATACCGCGAGATTTGCCTGCTGGACCGGGGTCGATTCCAGGTAGTCAAGGAATTTCGCGGCGATGTCGGGATTTTTGCTCTTCGTGCTGATGTAGTTGTACTCCCCGAACCCGTAGAGACGGGTCGTTCCGGGGAATGGAAACAGACCGTAATCGGCGAGCTTGTTAGCGTTGCGGAGTTGCCCGACGAGCCAGTTCCCCTCGACCATCATCGCCGCGCGGCCGGCGAGGAAGAGGTTGAACGCCTGGTTGTTGTCGATGCCCATGAAGGGCTTGAGGATATATTTCGACGTCCACTTGTGCAGCTCTTCGAAGGACTTGGCCGCGCAGGGCTCTTCCGCCCAGTTGGCCTTCATCGCCATCAGCGCGTCATGTTTCTCGGGACCGCATTGAACTTCCAGGATTTCATCCATCAACCGCATGAGGTGCCAGTTGACAGTCCCGCCGAAGGTCATGGCAGGAATGCCGGCGTCGGCGAGTTTGCCGGCGTCGGCGACGAGCTCGTCATAAGTGGTCGGCAGAGACGTTATGCCGGCCTTGGCGAAGAGCGCTTTGTTGTAGTAAATCCCCTCGCCGCGGAATGTGTAGGGCACCCCGAACCGGCCGCCGGGATACTGCTTCGAGAAGGAGAGCGCCGGCGCGATGAATTCATCGTCCCATTTATACTTCGCGTAGTATTTGTCCATCGGCAAGGCAAGCCCGGACTTTACGAATTCGCCGCCGAGGCCGAGCCCCGCCCACATGAAGTAGATGTCCGGCGCCTGATCCGATCCGCTGGCGATGCGCAAGGCGGATTTGTGTTCGTCCGTGGCGCGGTTCTCGAGTTTCACGGTCACGCCGGGATTGGCGGCCTCGAAGTCCTTGATGATGGTGTCGAACGCCTTGGTGACGTTGGGATTGTCGAAGGTAAGGGTCCAGAACTTGATTTCCTGGGCCTCAGCGCCGAACGAACTGCCGGCCACCAGCGCCGCCGCCGCCGCCCACCGCAGCCATTGTGTAGGAACACGCATTTGGACTCCTCCCGTTTCATGTTTCGAGCGCTTACCGACGATGGCCGTTCGACTATCGTTTGCTATCGATTTTTAGACCATTTTTGCGATCACGAGTCAATAGGGCGCGGGACGGTCGCGGCCAGCCGGTCGGTTTGGCAACAACCCATTGTTCCGACGCGATAAACGCCGCGTACGCGCCGCCGCGGCATCACGCTGCGCATGCTCCGGCAATCGCAAACGTAAATGATCTTCCTTTGCTTGTTTTCGATTGATGGCGTTTCCGAGCGGCGGCCGCGCGACGAAACATTTCCATTTGAGTGGTTCGAGGCGCGCCTCAACGCGCAATAATGACCTTGATCCCGCGGCGCTCAAAGGCGCGAACGTCTTCGTCGTGAATGCCGTCGTCGGTGATAAAGGAATGAATGACGTCGAGCGTTCCCAGGCGCGTAAAGGACGAACGGTTGATCTTGGTCGAGTCGGCGACAAGATAGACGTGCGAAGCGGCCCGGATCATCGCCTGCTTGAGCTGCAAGTCGGCGAAACTGGGAAGGGTGAGCCCCGAGTCCAAGGCGACGCCCGCCGTCGCGAGGAAAAGCTTCCCGGCGAGCACGTCCTGGAAATAGTCCGCCGCCTTGTCCCCGCTCAAGGACAGCGTCGGCGCCTTGAACTGACCTCCGGGCATATGGACTGCGTATCCCGGCGCCGCTCCCAGCATCAGAGCGATGTTGAGCGCGGTGGTGATGACCGTGAGAGCGTTGCGACCGAGCAGATTGTGAGCGATTTCGGTCGTCGTCGATCCTGCATCCAGGATGATCGTCTCGCCGTCGCCAACGAAACTCGCCGCCTTGATCCCGATTTTTCGCTTCTTTTCGATATTCTCCATGTGTTGCAGCGACAAAGTCTCGACCTGCTTCGGCATTGTGCGCAGGAACGCGCCGCCGTGCTGCCGGTTGATGTGTCCGTCGGACTCGAGCTTTTCGAGGTCTTGCCGGATCGTCGCCTCGGAAACCCCGAAGGCGGCGCTGAGATCGCGGACCCGCGCGCTCCCCTCCTCCTGCAGCCAATCCAGGATCTTCATCCGGCGCGGCTCGGCGAGCAGCCCATTGAGATCGGGATTCAGCGGACCTCCAGGACCGCCGCCGCGCGCCGTCTTTCCCAAAGCCGTGACGTTCAAACGTCTGACCATCAAGCCAATCTCTCGAACCCTTGGCTGCGCGTGAAGCGATCTGCCGATTGGCGCCTTTTTCGCTCGTCTACTATGGCTTCGTACGCCCCCCGTTCGCCGATTCGCAAGTTTGCGTCAAAAGGCCGGATCGATCCAGCGCAAATTCGCGGCCAGCGATCTCCATTTGGTCAAACGCCGAACGTTGCGCCCGTCAAGTCCTCTGCGCCTGCAAAGCGTAGCTGCGATACATGCGCTGCTGCATTTGATCGAGGACAACCGCTGCAATGATGACGACGCCCTTGATCACCATCTGCCAGAATGAACTGACGCCGAGCATCACGAGCCCGTCGCCGAGCACACCGATGACGAAGGCGCCGACGATCGATCCCGCGATCGTCCCCCGACCGCCCATCAGCGACGTGCCGCCGAGCACCGCCGCCGCGATCGCGTTGAGTTCGAACGTTTCGCCGGAGGCCGGATGCGCCGCCACAAGCTCCGAGGCGACGATGAGGCCCGCGAATGCCGCGCAGAAACCCGAGATCATGTAGACGGCCACTTTCACCCGGTCGACCTGCACGCCCGACAGAGCCGCCGCGCGCTCATTGCCTCCGACCGCGTAGACGTAGCGTCCGAACGGCGTGCGCCCCGCCACATAGGCCGCGACCAGGGCGAAGACGACGAGCGCCACGATTGACGCCGGCACTCCGAATATGCCGCCCGACCCGAGGAACGGAAAGCCGGTATTGCCGAACCGCGGATCGCCGACCAGGTTCGAAAAAGTCGACCCCCCCGAAATCAGCAGCGCCGCGCCGCGCGCGACGTAGAGCATTCCGAGGGTGGCGATAAAGGGAGCGACGTTCAGCCTCGTGATCAAAAGCCCGTTGACGAGCCCGATCGCGGCGCCCGCGGCCAGGGTAATCAACATCGTTTCAATGACATTGGGAAAGATCGTCAATTCGAGCGGAGGCACGGGAATGCCGCGAGTGAGGAGAAGGCCGGCGATCATGCCGGATACGCCGACGATCGAGCCGACGGAGAGATCGATCCCGGCGGTCAGGATCACGAAGGTCATGCCGATGGCCATGATGGCGTTGATCGCAACATGCTGGGCGATGATGATGAGCGTCGGCACATCGAGGAAATTTGGTGTCGTCAGACCGAAGAAGGCGAACACCACGATCAACGCGATGAACGTGCGGAAGCTTATCAGCAGCAGCGCGAGCGGGCGCTTTTGCTTTGCGGGGGCGGCGCCCGAAGGAAGCGATTGGCTGGTTGTCATGCTCGTCTTTCCTTAGCGCCCCGTCCGTTGAAGTTGGGCGCGGAGGCCTCGATGACGGCGGTCTCGGTCGCCTCGGCCCGCGCAAAATCGCCGGAAATTCGGCCGCTCGACATGACAACCACGCGGTCTGCGTACCCCAAAGCCTCCTTGAGGTCGGAGGTCGAGAAGAGGATGCCGAGTCCGTCGCGCGCCAGCCGGCGCATGACGCGAAAGATCTCCGCCTTCGCGCCGACGTCGACGCCGCGTGTGGGTTCGTCGAGCAGGATCACGTGGGGTTCTGTCAGCAGACCCTTGCCGATCACGACCTTCTGCTGGTTGCCGCCGCTCAGCGCCGTGACCTCCACTTCCGGGGACGAGACCTTTATGGTCAGCCGCTCGATCATCCGACGCGCCTCGGCACGCTCGGGCGCGTCGCGGATACTGAACAGCGGGGCAAAGCGGCGCAGGCTTGCAAGCGTCAGATTGGCGCGCACGGACATGGCCTGGACGAGCCCGTCGCGCTGCCGATCCTCGGGAACGAGGACGAGACCTTGACGGATGCGGCTCCCGATCGTCTCGCCCGAAAGGTCCTTCCCATCGAGTTCGACCCGACCGCTCGACGCCGGTTGCAATCCCATCAGACACTCGAAAAGTTCCGACCGACCCGCGCCGAGCAGCCCGTATATGCAGACGACTTCGCCGGCCTGCACGTCCAGCGACACACGATCGACGAGAAATCCCCCTGCCGCGCGCGGCAGCGTGACGTCCCGCACCGACAGAGCGACCCTTCCCGTCGCCGCCAACTCGGTCTGTGCGGCCGCGCCGCTCGGCCCGACCATCTGCCCGATCATCCATTCGACCGAGATGTCCTTGACCAGGGCGTGCGCCTGGCGCCGGCCGTCTCTCAGGACCGTCACGTAGTCGCCAATTCGCAGAATCTCTTCGAGCCGGTGAGAGATGTAGATGATGGAGACCCCGTGCGTTTTGAGATCGCGGATGATGCCGAACAGGACTTCCACCTCCGGCGCGCTGAGTGCGGAGGTCGGTTCGTCCATGATCAAGATGTCGACGTCGGCGGCGAGGGATTTCGCGATCTCAACGATCTGCTGCTGGCCAATGCGCAGGTCGTCGGCGAGCGCCGTCGGTTCGATCGGTTGTTCCAGGCGCGCAATCAGGGCCCGCGCTTGGTCCACCTGGCGCGCCCGGTCGATATGGAATCCGAAACGGGTAGGAGGATCGACGAGGCTGAGGTTCTCGGCGACGCTGAGATTCGGACAGAGGTTCAGTTCCTGAAAGATGATTCCGATGCCGTGATGAGCCGCGTCGCGAACCGAATTGAACCGGACCTCCTTGCCCTCGAGGAGCAGCCGCCCCGAGGTCGGCGGGACCACGCCGGCGAGAATCTTCATCAAGGTCGACTTGCCGGCGCCGTTCTCACCGATAAGCACATTGACGGCGGCCCGCCGAACCTCGAAGTCGACGTCGCGCAACGCGATCGTTCCCGGAAAGACTTTCCCGATCCCCTCCGCTCGCAGAATCACGCCCGCAGTCGGCCGCAAGCGTCGCGTCGCTCATGGAGATTTTCCCTTCGCGATCTCGATCGAGATGGGCGTGACGCTCATTCTCGCCGACGCCGACCCTTGGGTCGCCGCGCCGTAGAAAACGATGGTTTTGCCCGCCAAATCCTTGGGATTCAGGCCATTCATCATATGTTTCGTGGCCGCATCGTTGAGGGCGCGAGAAATCTGGGCGAACTGAATCTGATTGACGAAATCGCCAAAGTGAATGAACGGGAGGCTGTCGCGCAGCGCCGTTCCGAAAATAACGGGACCGATCTGAAGGTCCACTTGCCGCGTCCCGCTCTTGGTATCGACGTCCACCGTCATCAGTCCATGGCGCGATGTGACGTCGACCGCGGCGACCTTTCCCTCGCCCTTGACTTCGTAGCTCCAGGGATTGCCCTCGCCGCCGCCCCGACCGTGGGCTTGCCCGGCCTTCTCGGGATCGGCCTCGATCTCGGGCAAGAGCGTTGCGAGATCGACGGCGCTGGTCTTGAAATCCGTAACGGCGGTCGGCGTCCAGATCTTCTCGACATAGGCGGTCGCGTCGAACGCGTTCGGCGACTTCGCGCCGATCGCAGCGAGCTCCTTATCGCTGACGATCTTGCAGCCCCCGAGGGCGAGCGGAAGCAACAGCGCCAGCCGAATTATAGGTCTCGTCACGGTCATCGGATGCCTGAGCGCAGTGCGACGCGCCGCCCGTCGGACGTCGCTGCAGGATGCATTACGGATATGCGTCGACGCGCGGCGGGGATGCGGAGGTCCGCAACCCGCCGCGAACGATAGGGAGACTACTCCGAGAGTTGGAAGTTGTTGAGCTTGCCGGCGTTCGCCTTGGTGATGAGGATGCAATCGATGGATTGCTTCTCGGGCTTGCCGGTCGACTTGGTCTTAAGGTACTGGTCGGCCTCTTCGACCGCGAGCTGCGAGATGAAGTAAGCCGGCTGAAGCACGGTCGCGGCGATCTTCCCCGCCTCGATCGCATCGCGGACGTCGTTCGAGCCGTCGAAGCCAACGATGACCACATCGGGACGATGCGCGGCCTCAAGCGCCGCCATGGCTCCCATCGCCATGGTGTCATTGCCGGAAATCACGCCCTTGATCTCCGGATGAGCTTGCAGCATCGCCTGCATCTTGGAATACGCCTCGGTCTGGCTCCAGTTCGCGCTCTGCTGCGCGACCATCTTCAGGTCGGGGTACTGATCGAGAACGTCGTGATAGCCCTTGGAGCGAATTCCGGCATTGGTGTCCGACTCCTTGCCGACCAGTTCGGCGTAGGGGCCTTTTTCGCCCATGACCTTCGCAAAATCCTGCCCGCCGAGCGTCGCGCCCTGATAGTTGTTGGACACGATTTGCGCGACGGCCACTCCCGTCTTGTTGATCTCGCGATCAATCAGAAAGCTCGGAATGCCCGCGGCCTTGGCCTTTTGAACCGCCTCGATCGAAGCGTCCGCTCCTGCGTTGTCCAGAATAATCGCCACCGCCTTGCGGGCGATAGCCGAATCGATCAACTGGTTCTGCTTGTTGGCGTCATCGTCGTGAACGAGGACCAACGTGTCGTAGCCCAGAGCCTTGGCTTTGGCGGCCGCTCCACTGGCCTCCGTGGCGAAGAAGGGGTTGTCGTGCGAAGGGGTGATGATGGCGATGAGCCCTGCGGCGTACGCGGAGCCGCTCATCATCGCGACGCTGGCGACAAGAGCGCCGGCCAAAGCGTAACCTAGTTTCATTGTTGACCTCCCATTTCACTCTCGAGCATCAAAATAAGCCCTTCCAAGCCGACGCTGGGAAAAGACGCGTTGCGTTGGATGCCGACAACGCACGCAGAACTTCCGGAAATCTGGGATCGTCGGCAGAGACGGACGGGCCACGAGGAACGCCAGCTTTGCCAGCAGGCCGGTGGGTCGCGTCGAGAAGGCGCCTCCCTTTTCCAATTCTTGCGTTTGATCGCGATATTCGTGCAATGATTTTGTTTTCCTGTCAAGTCGCAAAATAGCCGCATCAAATCCGGATCGCGCCGGCCCGTTCAGCCGCAGTTTGCTTCCGGTCGGCGCGACGGCCCTCTTTACAAACCGCAAAAAAAGATATTAAGTGCGAGAAATCGTTGCTAATCGAAAGATGGCAGGGAGGTCGGCCGGCGCTGCGGCCGAGCCGATCGCGAAAGCGGGTCGCAAACCATGACAAAGAGCAATCTTCGCCCGATCAAACTTGGATTGGTGGTCGGCAGCCGGGAATTCTTCAACGGGGCGCCGGCGCTTCAGACCCGTGCGGAGCTCACGAAGCAGCTCGACCGGTTGAATGTCGTGGCCGAGATCCTGCCGGTCGACGCAACCAAGAACGGCGCGGTGCAGTCCCGTAACGACGCGCGCCAATATGCGGCCTTCTTTCGCGACCAGCGCGTCCCCATCGACGGCCTCGTCATTTGCCTGCCGAATTTTGGCGACGAGATCGCGATTTCCGAACTCGTCAACGAAGCGCGCCTGAACGTTCCCATTTTGCTGCAAGCGAGCAACGACGAAATCGACAAAGTCGACGTCAAGAGCCGCCGGGACGCCTTCTGCGGCAAGTTCTCCGTCGCCAACAATTTCTACCAGTACGGCGTCGCCTTCACCGACACGACCACCCATACCTGCGACGTCGACGGCGCCGAGTTCGCGGCGGACCTCGACCGGTTCGTCAGGATCTGCCGTGTCGTCCGCGGCCTCAGGCACGCACGGATCGGCTCGATCGGCGCCCGCACCGGCGCGTTCCAGACCATGCGCTTCAGCGAGAAGCTGTTGCAGGCGTCCGGGCTGACGGTTGTCACCGTCGATCTGTCCGAGATCATCTTCGCGGCGAATGCGCTCTCCAACGACGCGCCGGAGGTCAAGTCGAAGCTCGAGGAAATCGGCGCCTACGGCCGGATCCCTTCCACCATAAAGCCTGAAAAGATCGTTCGGCAGGCGAAGTGGACGCTCGCAGTCGACCGTTGGATCGAAGAGAACGAATGCGACGCCAGCGCCATCCAATGCTGGCGCAGCCTGCAGGACAATTTCGGCTGCGCGACCTGCCTCACCATGAGCATGATGGGCGAGAAGCTGGCGCCGAGCGCCTGCGAGGTCGACGTCATGGGCGCGATCTCGATGTACGCGCTGGCCCTCGCCGCGGAAGCGCCGTCGGCAATCCTCGACTGGAACAACAACTACGGCCGCGAGGCCGACAAATGCGTCTGCACCCACTGTGGCAACTACCCAAAGAGCTTCATCGGCGAGACTCCGGAAATCTCGGAGCTCGACGTCCTCGGCAGCGTGCTCGGCAAGGAAAACTGCTTCGGCGCCGTCAAGGGAAAGGTCCAGCCCGGACCGATGACCTTCTTCCGCGCCTCCACTGACGACAGGCTGGGGACCGTCAAGGCCTATGTCGGCGAAGGCGAGTTCACCGCCGATCCCTTCGCCATGGACGGAGGCATTGCGGTGACGAAAGTGACGAGGCTGCGGCCGCTGCTCGGATTCATTGCGCGCAACGGTTTCGAGCATCATGTGGCAATGGTGCGCGGCCATCACGCCGGCGCGGTTCACGAGGCGATCACGCGCTATCTGAACTGGCCGATCTACCGCCACCAATCCGAGCCCGCCGGCGAGGCGTTCGGGTCCTCCATTTTCCGCGGGTGAGGCGATGGCGTTTGAATCCGATCCTCAGCAAGCTCTGACCCGAGAAGAACTCGTCGCGGGAATTCGCGCGCGAGCGCGAGCGATCCGAAGGGATGCGCTGAAAATGGTGTTCGAGGCGCGGCTGGGTCATCCCGGCGGCGACATGTCGGTCGCGGACATCCTGGCGACGCTCTATCTCGGCGTGCTGCGGGTCGATCCGAAGGCGCCGCGCGCGCCCGACCGCGACCGGCTGATCCTGAGCAAGGGCCATGCGAGCGGCGCCCTCTACGCGACCCTGGCCGAAGCGGGCTTCATCCCGGTCGAGGCGCTTCAGACCTATATGAAGCCGCTGTCGATGCTGAACGGGCATCCGAACCGCAACTATGTCCCGGGCGTCGAGGCCAACACGGGCCCGCTCGGCCACGGACTGCCGATCGCCGTCGGCGTTGCGCTGGCCGGAAAGATCGACCGAGCCGCTTATCGCGTCTTCGTCATCACCGGCGACGGCGAGTTGCAGGAAGGCAGCAATTGGGAGGCCGCCATGGCGGCGGGTCATCACAGGCTGGCAAACCTGATCCTGATCATCGACAGAAATACGTTGCAGCAGGGCGCGCGGGTCGCTGAGACGAATGACGTCGAGCCGCTGGCCGACAAGTTTCGCGCCTTTCGCTGGGACGTGGTCGACGTCGACGGTCACGACCCGGGGGCTCTCCTGGATGCCTTTGCCCGGAACCCGGATCGGACAAAACCGCTGTGCGTGATCGCCCATACCATCAAGGGGAAAGGCGTGTCGTACATGGAAGACCAGGTCAGTTGGCATCACGGCGTTCCGACCCAGGCGCAACTTGATCAGGCTATGGAAGAATTGAGCCAGCCATGAGCATGAGCCAGCCTTCCGCATCCAACCTCTTCGATTGCCGCGACGCCTTCGCCGCGACACTCGACCAGGTTGCCGAGCGCGACGATCGCATCGTGATCGTGGTCAACGACAGCATCGGTTCGTCCAAGCTCGGCGGCTTCCGCAAGCGGTGGCCGGAGCGCACGATCAACGTCGGCATCGCCGAGCAGAACATGGTCGGCGTCGGCTCGGGTCTCGCCAATGGCGGCAAGATCCCGTTTGTCAGCGCGGCCTCATGCTTCCTCACCGCCCGCGCCCTCGAGCAGATCAAGGCCGACGTCGCTTACAGCAACGCCAACGTGAAGCTTGTCGGCCAGTCGCCTGGCGTTGGATACGGCGAGCTTGGGCCGACCCATCACTCGATCGAGGACATGGCCTGGCTGAGGCTCCTGCCCAATCTCGCGGTCATCGTGCCGTCAGACCCTTGGCAGACCGCTCAGGCCGTCGAGGCGGCTGCGGCGCACGAAGGACCGGTGTTCCTGCGCATCACCCGGTTCGGCGTTCCGAAGTTGCCGCGTCCCGATGACGCCCGGTTCGAGATCGGCAAGGCCGAGACGCTTCGCGAGGGAACCGACGTCGCCATCATCGGCTGCGGGGTCATGGTCACGCGCGCGCTGGAAGCCGCCGATCGTCTGGCCGCCGGCGGCGTCAGCGCCCGGGTCGTCAATATGGCCTCGATCGCCCCCCTCGACGAAGCGGCCATTCGGGCAGCCGCGGATCTCAGAGCGATCGTGACGGTCGAGGAGCATTCCATACGCGGAGGGCTCGGGGGAGCGGTGGCGGAGGTGGTCGCCGGCTATCGCCCCTGCCCGATCCGCATTCTCGGTTTTCCCGGTTTCATGCCAACCGGATCGCCAAAATTCCTACTCGAGAAGTTCGGGCTGACATCGGATGGCATCGAAAAGGCGGCGCGCCAAGCGATTTCGTTAGGATCGTCGTGAATGAGCGACTTCGTCCTCGCCATCGACCAGGGCACGACCAACACCAAGGCGCTGGCCCTGGACCCGGACGGCCGCATTGTCGCACGCCATTCGGTTCCGACGCCGATCGCCTATCCGCGTCCCGGATGGGTCGAACAGTCGGGCGACGAAATATGGCGCGCGACGACCGCTGCGATCGACGGCTGCCTCTCGGCGCTGCCGGCGCCGGCGACGATCGCCGCGATCGGCGTCTCCAATCAGCGCGAGACCGTTCTCCTTTGGCGACGTTCGACCGGAGAAACGATCGGCCCCTGCGTGACCTGGCAATGCCGCCGATCGTCGGACCGCATCGATGCGCTCCGCACGCCGGCGATCGAGGCGGCGGTCCAGGCGAAGACCGGGCTCGGCCTCGACCCGCTCTTTCCCGCCGCCAAGATCGGCTGGCTTCTGGAGGCCTATCCCGAGGCCCGTTCGCTTTCGGATCACGGCGATCTGTGCGCGGGAACCATCGACTCCTGGCTTCTCTACAACCTGACCGGCGGCGCGGTCCACGCGACGGACGCTAGCAACGCCTCGCGGACGCAACTGTTCGACATTCACCAGCAAGAGTGGGGCGACGAGCTTTGCGAGTTGTTCGGCGTGCCGAAGTCGATCCTTCCGCGCGTCGAGGATTCAAACGCCAGGTTCGGCGCGGCGAAGAATGTTCATCGATTAATCGAAGGCGTTGCTGTCCATGCGATGATGGGGGACTCGCATGCCGCGCTGTTCGGCCACGGCATACGTTCTCCCGGAGCGGTCAAAGCGACTTACGGAACCGGCTCTTCGCTGATGACGCTGACCGAGACGCCGATCCGATCCCGGTCCGGCCTCTCCACGACTGTCGCCTGGCGGCGTTCGAAGACGGTTTCGTATGCGCTCGAGGGCAACATTTCGGTATCGGCTCAGGCGGCCGCATGGATGGCCGAACTTATGGGCCTGCCCGATGTCGCGGCGCTGACGGAGTTGGCGACGAAGGCCAAGGATGACGACGGCGTTTGCTTCGTTCCCGCGCTCGCCGGCCTTGGCGCGCCCCATTGGAAGGACCGCGCTCGCGCGGCGCTGACCGGCATGTCGCTCGCGACCTCGCGCGCCGACGTCGCCCGCGCAACGCTCGAGGCGATCGCCTTGCAGATCCGCGACGTCTTCACCGCGATGGAGCGCGATCTCGGGGCTTCCCTGGCGCGCCTGTCTGCGGATGGTGGGGCGACGCAAAACGATCTTCTCATGCAATACCAGGCGGACCTGCTTGGTCGCCCCGTCCGACGGCTCAAGATCCTGGAACTCAGCGCATTCGGGGCGGGCGTGCTCGCGGGCGCAACTTCGGGACTGATCGACGAAGCCAAGATCGAGGCGATGCTCATTAGCGACAGCGACCAGATCGACCCTTGCCTCGACGCGGCAGCGCGCCAGGCGAAGATCGGCGTGTGGAACGCGGCGGTGAACTCGGTGATCAGTAGCGCCGAGACGCGCTGATCGAAACGCCAGCCTGTTCTGGGCGGAGAGCGGATGAAACCGTCTCCGCCCACTCGAAAATCCCCCGTTGCGTCCCCATTGTGCGCCTCGCCCGCCGCCGCTAAGCTCCGCAAAACAGGGAGGACGGCGGAGGGTGGCCGCTGTCCGGCTGCATGTCGAGGCGATCGAGCGCATGTCGCTCGGCGAGACCATGCGACGGACGGCGCGGTCGCATGTCGCAGCAGCCTCACCTGAACGACGACCGGATGGACCCGTCACGCGCGGCCTGTCCAATTCGAGGGAGGTCTTTCATGCTAGACGTGACCCCGGCCGCCAGGGCCCAGGCGTTTCTCGACCGTTTCGGCGAAGCGCTGGCGAAACCGGACATCGAGGCCGCCGTGGCGATGTTCGCCGAGGAGTCGTATTGGCGCGACCTCGTCTCCTTCACGTGGAACATCAAGACCATGGAGGGACGCGGGCAGATCCGGGACATGCTGACCCACTGTTTGGCGGCCACGAAGCCGCACGACTGGCGCGTCTATGACAAGGAGCCGGTCGCGGAGGCGGCCGGCGTCATGGAGGCGTGGTTCACCTTCGAGACCGAGGTCGCGCGCGGCTACGGTCTCGTGCGCATCCGCGACGGGCTGATCTGGACGCTGCTGACCACCATGGTGGAGCTCAAGGGCTATGAGGAGAAGGCCGGTTTCACCCGCCCCCTCGGCGCGAGACACGGGGTCCATATTGGCGGGAAGAGCTGGAGGGAAAGGCGCGAGGAGGAGCTTGCGACCCTCGGCTATGCGAAAGAGCCCTATGTCGTGATCATCGGCGGCGGTCAGGGCGGCATTGCGCTGGGCGCGCGCCTGCGCCAGCTCGAAGTGCCGACCATTATCCTCGAAAAGAACGAGCGAGCCGGCGACAGCTGGCGCAAGCGCTACAAGTCCCTCTGCCTGCACGACCCGGTCTGGTATGACCACCTGCCCTACCTCGACTTTCCGAAGAACTGGCCGGTGTTTTCGCCGAAGGACAAGATCGGCGACTGGCTGGAGATGTACGCCAAGGTGATGGAGCTGAACTACTGGACCAAGTCCGAGGCGAAAACCGCCAGTTACGACGAGACCAAGCAGGAATGGACGGTCGTCGTCGACCGCGACGGCCAGGAGGTCGTCCTCCATCCGAAGCAGCTCGTTTTCGCGACCGGCATGTCAGGCAAGGCCAACGTCCCGCAATTCAAGGGCGCCGAAACCTTTGAGGGCGAGCAGCATCATTCCTCGAGGCATCCCGGTCCCGACGCCTACAAGGGCAAGAAGGCGGTCGTGGTCGGGTCGAACAATTCGGCCCACGACATCGCCGCGGCGCTCTATGAGAACGGCGCCGACGTGACGATGGTCCAGCGATCGACCACCCACATCGTGCGCTCGAATTCGCTAATGGAGATCGGCCTCAGCGACCTCTACTCGGAGCGCGCCGTACAGAACGGCATGACCACCGCGAAGGCGGATCTTATCTTCGCTTCGCTCCCCTACGCGATCCTGCACACGTTCCAGAAGCCGGTGTACGACAAGATCCGCGAGGTCGACGCCGACTTTTACACGGGGCTGGAGAAGGCCGGGTTCAAGCTCGACTTCGGCGACGACGAGTCCGGGCTGTTCATGAAGTACTTGCGCCGCGGTTCGGGGTACTACATCGACGTCGGCGCGTCGCAGCTCGTCATCGACGGTAAGATCAAGCTCGCGAAAGGGCAGGTCGTCGAGATCATGCCGCGGGGCGTCAAGCTCGATACGGGAGAGGAGGTCCCGGCCGACGTGATCGTCTATGCGACCGGCTACGGCTCGATGAACGGGTGGATCGCCGATCTTTGCGGACGGGAGATGGCCGACAAGGTGGGAAAATGCTGGGGCATCGGCTCCGACACGCCGAAGGACCCGGGACCATGGGAAGGCGAGCAGCGCAACATGTGGAAGCCGACGCAGCAGGAGGCGCTGTGGATGCATGGCGGCAACCTGCACCAGTCGCGCCACTACTCGCAGTTCCTGTCGCTGCAGTTGAAAGCCCGCTACGAGGGCGTTCCTACGCCTGTCTACGGGGTGCAGCCGTCGTTTCACAAGAGCTGAACCAAGCGGCGTCGCGAGCCGACCCGCTTAACATCGGCGCCATCGACACGGACGTGGGCCGAGCGTCAGCCGGTGCGGCCACGGTTCGACCGGGCGCCGATATCGATAAGCGGTCCGATGACGGACAGCGAGAGGCGATCGAACGTGCAGACCGTCGGGAATATGAGAGGCCGGGCTGATTTCAGCTTTCCATGTCTCGGCGGGAAAGTCGCAAAAATCACCACACCGGCGCGCTTTTTCGCCCTCCCCGCCGGAAACGCGCCTATATAGGGAGTTGGCATTGACGGAATTGCGCGGCGTGACGTTCGCACAATTTCCCAGAGCGGCGATGGACGCCATCGGAGAGCACATGGCCAAGGAACACCGGCGCAGCAATCGCGAAATAAAGAAACCCAAAGCGGTGAAATCGGCGCCCGCTGCGCCGGCTTCGCCGTTCGGCCCGAAAACTCCGTCGGCTGCGACCACCCCGACAAAGCGGAAGTGAAGCTTCCCACGATGACGACGCGGAGCCGTGAAACGGCGGCGACGTTCTCCGGAGCGTTCGCCTCGTCGGCGCCGGGCGGCGTCAGCGAGAGGGTTCTCGTCAAGCTGGGCGAATTCGCCGCGGCTCTATGGGCCGACTGCGGCGCCCCATGAGACGGGCGTCCGCGCAAGCGACTGCGATCGTCGGATATCTCGGTCGACTTGCCGGCGCCGGCAGCGTGCAGATCGACGGCGAGACGATCGCCCGCGCGGCTTACGATTTTGATGGCTTTGCGACGCCGCATGGAGGCGTCACCGCCTCCGGCGAGCTCAGGCTGACGGCGTCTCATCTCGAAGCCGTGTTTGGCCGGATTGGCGTTCAGCTCCTCACCGACGACGGCCGACTGCTCGACCTGAAGTTTTCCGAACGGGAGCTCCCCGCCGGGACCGAGGCGGCCCATGTCGACGTGAGCGGCGACTTGCCGCGTTCGCCCGAGGAATGGCGCGCCGCATCGGCGCACGAACCGAAGCCCGAAGCTGCATCGGATTGATGTGACAAGACGCCGTCACGGGATCGAGCGCGAGCCGAATGGCAGCGCGTTCGACGGCCGCATCGCCTGCAGCGACCGGAGGTCGCCGGGAATCCCCTGCAGGAATCGAAAGGGCGGGTTGAGCCGCCCCTTCGAATTTTTCGACCGCACTCAGGCGATCAGTAGTCCATGCCGCCCATGCCGCCCATTCCGCCGCCCGGCATCGCGGGAGCGTCGGGCTTCGGCCGCTCGGCCACCATCGCCTCGGTCGTGATCATGAGGCCGGCGACCGACGCCGCGTCCTGCAGGGCGACCCGGACCACTTTTGCCGGATCGACGATGCCGGCGCTCAGCATATCGACATATTGCTCGGTCTGGGCGTCGTAGCCGTAGGTCTGAGACTTGTTTTCCAGGATCTTGCCGACGACGACCGAACCCTCGACGCCGGCGTTCTCGACGATCTGGCGGGCCGGCGCCTCGAGCGCCCTGAGCACGATGCTGATCCCGGCCTGAACGTCGGCATTCTCGCCCTCGAGCTTGCCGATGGCGGCCTTGGCGCGCAGAAGCGCGACCCCGCCGCCGGGAACGATGCCTTCCTCGACCGCGGCCTTGGTCGCGTTCATGGCGTCGTCGACCCTGTCCTTCTTCTCCTTCACCTCGACTTCGGTCGAGCCGCCGACCCGGATCACCGCGACGCCGCCGGCAAGCTTGGCGAGACGTTCCTGCAGCTTCTCCTTGTCGTAGTCGGAGGTCGTGTCCTCGATCTGCGTCTTGATCTGCGCGATTCGCGCCTCGATCTCCGCCTTCTTTCCGGCGCCGTCGATGATCGTGGTGTTGTCCTTCTCGATCCGCACGCGCTTGGCCCTGCCCAGCATCTGTGAGGTGACGTTCTCGAGCTTGATGCCGAGGTCCTCGGCGATCAGGGTGCCGCTGCTGAGGATGGCGATGTCCTCGAGCATCGCCTTGCGGCGGTCGCCGAAGCCGGGCGCCTTGACCGCCGCGACCTTGAGGCCGCCGCGAAGCTTGTTGACGACCAGCGTCGCGAGCGCCTCCCCGTCGATATCTTCCGCGACGATCAGCAGCGGCTTGCCCGTTTGCACGACCGCCTCGAGAATCGGCAGCATCGGCTGCAGCGACGACAGCTTTTTCTCGTGCAGGAGGATGTAGGGCTCCTCGAGCTCCGCGACCATCTTCTCCGCGTTGGTGATGAAATAGGGCGAGAGGTAACCCCGATCGAACTGCATGCCCTCGACGACGTCGAGTTCGGTCTCGAGGCTCTTGGCCTCCTCCACCGTGATGACGCCTTCGTTGCCGACCTTCTTCATCGCCTTGGCGATCATGTCGCCGATCGACTTGTCGCCATTCGCCGCAATCGTGCCGATCTGGGCGATTTCCTCGGAAGACGCGACCTTCTTGGCTCGCTTTTCGATGTCCTTGACGACCGCGGCCACGGCGATGTCGATGCCGCGCTTGAGGTCCATCGGGTTCATGCCGGCGGCGACGAGCTTCAGCCCCTCCTTCATGATCGAGGCGGCGAGCACGGTCGCGGTGGTCGTGCCGTCGCCGGCGAGATCATTGGTCTTCGAGGCGACGTCGCGCACCATCTGCGCGCCCATGTTCTCGAACTTGTCGGAGAGCTCGATCTCTTTGGCGACGGTGACGCCGTCCTTGGTGATGCGCGGCGCGCCGTAGGATTTGTCGAGAATGACGTTGCGGCCCTTGGGACCGAGCGTCACTTTGACGGCGTTGTTGAGAATATCGACCCCGCGCAGCATTCGGTCGCGGGCGTCGCCGGAGAATCTGACATCTTTCGCAGACATGATTTTCAATTCCTTGTGTTGAGATGAGGTCGATGCGGCGTCAGGCCGCCTTCTTCTTCGCGGAGACGGCGCCTTCGATCACGCCCATGACGTCGGACTCCTTCATGATCAGGAGGTCCTCACCGTCGATCTTGACTTCCGAGCCCGACCATTTGCCGAACAGAACCCGGTCGCCGGCCTTCAGTTCGAGCGGCTGAACCTTGCCGCTCTCGTCGCGGGCGCCGGGTCCCACAGCGACGACCTCGCCCTCTTGCGGCTTCTCCTTGACCGTGTCGGGAATGATGATGCCGCCCTTCGTCTTGTCCTCGCCTTCGATACGGCGGATGACGACGCGGTCGTGCAGCGGACGAAATTTCATGGAGATCGCTTTCAGCTCGACTGCCTGACCGGCTCACGAGCAAAGGCTCCGGCTCTCGGCGGCAGTCTGACGCTCGAGCCTATATGGCGCCTCTTGGCACTCGCCGCAAGAGAGTGCTAACGGTCTTCCGTGGTAAGCGCCGGCCGCGCTCCTTCCCCTCTCACGGAACCTCCTTCGACATCTGCGGGCTTGACCCGAGCGTGACCCGCGGCCTGACCCGGGGATCGGCGATCGCGGCGACCGTTGGACCCGCCTTCGCCATGCACACGAGCGCCAGGCCTGCGGCGCTGAGCGAGCGCGCAGACGACGAAGATGGAGCCGTAGCCGAACGCCTGCGCCAGAACGCCGGCGCCCAGGGCCGCGACAACCGAACCCACTTGCCCGGCGTTCGAAAACAGCGCCGCAGCGGCGCCGGCGCGGTGGGGAAGAAGCGACTGCAGGAAGCTGATCCCGAGGTACGAGACGAGACCGATCGCAATCGCCCGGAACACTTGGGCCCACAGCACCGCCCCGACCGAGCGCGCCGCCGCCATCGCGACAAAGTAGACGACGAAGACAGCGAGACCCGCCATGATCGCCGGGCGCTCGCCGCGCTTCAGCGGTCGCCAGATCAGCGCGCCCATGACGACGATCTCCAGCGCCGCGCAGAGACTGACCGCAATCCCGACGTCGGTCTCGGTTCCGCCGAGCGTCGTGGTCAGGACGATCGGCAGCGGAATCGATCCCATGAACAAGGCGGTGTGAAACAGGGCGAGCGCTGCAAAAGCGAGCGCGATGGTCGGGCCGACGTTCGCCGGCTTGGCGTGATGGCTGTGGAGGGACGCTTTGGGAAACGGCCGCGTGCGCGCGAGCGCCAAGCTCGCCAGCCCGATGGCTGCGGAGGCCGAGCTTGTGAGAAAGAGGCCGCGAAAGCCGAACATCGTGACGACGGCCGCTCCCACCGCAGGACCGATGGCCCAGGCGAGCGACCAGCTTGCGCGAAGGACGCCGATCGCGCGGCCCGCGGTGTGGGGGCTCGCATCCGCGAATCGCCTCCTGACGAGCGCGATCGACTGGGAAAAGACGGCCGCGCCGAGCGCGACCGGGACGGCTGCAATCACGAGCAGCGCCGCGAAATTGGTCGTGACGGCGATGAGGGCGTAGCCGACGCTGGATCCGGCAAGCGCGATGATCAGCGGCGCGAGGCTCGTCCTCCGGTCGACCCAAGCCCCGAACGCGGTGGCGAAGGCGATCGAGCCGAGCGCTCGAGCGGTCAGGACCGCGCTCAGCGCGAGGGGGCCGAGGCCTGCCTCGCCAACCAAAAACAGCACCATGTAGGTGCCGGAGAGCGCGTCGGCGAGGCCCACGAACACGTCGACGACGACAAGCGCGATGAAGAAAGACGAGCGATCGGCGTCCGGTGTCAAAGCGACCTCGTTGCGGCGGCGGAGCGCGCGTCGAAAGCGGCAGGCGGGAAAGGTCGCCAAAGGACGGATCGACCGCGTGGCGCGATCGAGGAGGATCGGCGGCGTCACGGGCAGGCCTAGGCGAGGCGGCGCGACGAAGTCAACGTGGCGGGTTGAGGCTCACGCATTCGTGTTCGCCGCAAGCAACGCATAATTACGATGACGTCCGGCCAAAAACTTTCCACCTCAGAGCGAACGCGCTGAGCACGAGCAGCGATCTGCCGTGCGGTCGGGGCAGCTTCGCTTTGATCTCGCGGCTTGCCTATGCTTTGGCGGCGCGGCGCGTTGCGTCACATGCCTGACATCCGTCGGACACGGAAAGTAGGTAACCTTTGGCCGGCAAACGATCGCAGGGGAGTTCCTTCACGTGAAGATCATTCGAGTCGGCCAGCGTCGCAGTCGGCGTCCTTCTCACGATGGCTGCATTCACGTCCGGCGGGGCCGTCGCCGAAACCTTCGATTGGACGCTAACGGGCCCGGCCGCGGACCTCGGCGGCGTTCCTCTGCCCGGACACGGCGTTCTCACGGCGACGCCGGACGGCGGCAGCGCCTATACGCTCGATACGATTTCCGGCGAGGTGGGAGGCTACACGATCACCGGGCCGACGACGTTCTTTGGAAGCGATAACATCCTCTACCCCGACGGCCTGACCACCATCAGCACCAGCGGCATCGCCTTCACGACGGCGGGTCCGACCGTCAACATCTTCAGCTTTTATTCGCAAGGAAGTTCGCCGTCCGGGAACGCCTACGGCGAGTTTGCGTCGGGCGTCGGTTTCGGCGTCGGAACTTTCACGCTGGCCGTTCCGGAACCCTCGACCTGGGCCTTGACCCTCGTCGGTTTCGCCGCGCTCGGACTCGCCGTTCGCGCGAAAGTCTCTCGCCAGGCGCCGGCGACCTAACGGACGCCTTTCCGCCACGACATGGCGCATTTCATCGCGACGCCGCGCGCCTGCGGCGTCGCGAGGATTCCAGCGCCATAAAAATGTTGTGCCGATGTCAGCGCAGGGCTCGCATACCTAAGCGCTCCAAGGGTCAATCGTTGGGACGTCGAGCGCTTCGAAGTCGCGGACGTTTCGGGTCGCCAAGGTCAGGGACCGAATCTGCGCCGTGGCCGCGATGAGCGCGTCTAAAGGCGTAACGGTGCGGCCCTGCGAGGCGGCGCGGCCTCGGCCGCTCCCCGCCGCTTCGGCAATGATTTGATCAACTGGCAGAATCCTGCTTGCAAACCTTGCTTTCAAAGACCCAAGCCAGGCCGCCAGACGTTCGACCCGGACCCGTTCGCCAAGGCGCGATATGCCGTACGTCAGTTCGTGAAGGGTAATGACGCTCAGCCAGAGGTCCCCCTCACGCGCAAGAAACTTGAGCACGCGCGTGTCCGGAACCGGCTTGACCAATTCCGAAACAACGTTGGTGTCGAGGAGAAAAGAAGCCACGCTCAAAAGCTGCCGTCGACGTCAGAAAACGGACTGCCGCGGTCGTGAGACCGCGACGGCAATTCGAGTTCAAAGCCGCGCGGGGCCGTCTCGATGAGGTACCGGCCCAAGTGTCCAGACTGAACGGATTGCTCGAACTGGGCCGCGGACACAATGACGCAGGCGTCCTCTGTCCCAATGGTCTGCGGCTGGCCCGCTCGCGCCAAACGCAGGATTTCAGAAAGCCTCGCCTTCGCCTCTGCGACCGTCCAGGCTTTGGCCGGCTCGCGTACAGCGATAAACTTGTGATTCAAGTCCCAGCAAATGTCTTCCAGCGCGACGCGCTCTTCGCCGCCGCGTTCGACGACCGCCTGGATATACTCTTCAACGCTCATGCCATTTCGATACAGCGCGAACCGCGCCCGTGAAGCGCCGCGCTTCGGGTTCTCGTCCACCAGCTTGAACACGTTCCATGTTCGATTGATACGGTCGCGATCCTCGGGAAACAGAGTCGCATCCCCTAGCCGCGAACCGGCCAACCATCGCTCATGAACCGATGACGGCGCCATCTTACCGACCTCCTTAGCTTAGGTATGGTCTAGTGTGGTCCAGACCACTTCGAAGGTCAAGGGGCAGCACGTCTGACTCCGATAGCCTCGCGCCTACGGTCGAAGTCCTCGTCGATGTCGTCGGACTTGAGCCGGCGGCTCGGCGGCGCGCCGGCAGCTTACCGCCTCGACTCCCTACGCCGCCCCGCCGTTCGCCAGGATGACCTGACCGTTGACCCAGCCGCCGTCGGGGCCGACCAGGAACGCCACCACGCCGGCGATGTCGTCGGGCTGGCCGAGCCGGCCGAGGGGGCTGCGCGCCTTGGCCGCCTCGATCTGCGCTTCCCCCCGGGCTCTTCGACCCGGGGGTTGCCGGTCATGAAGAGCGACGTTTCGACCGGCCCCGGCGACACGGCATTGACCGTCACGCGCCGCGCGCCGAGTTCCTTCGACGCGATGCGGGTGAGGCTCTCGACGGCCGCCTTGGTGGCGGCGTAGACGCCGTAGAGCGGGAACCGGGTCGCGACGACGGTGGTCGACAGATTGACCACCCGACCGCCATCGCGAAGGCGCCGTCCCGCTTCCCTGAGGCCATTGAACACGCCCTTGAGGTTGACCGCCACCATGCGGTCGAACGCCTGGTCCTCGGCCTCGGCCAAAGGGGCGAGCTCCATGACGCCGGCGTTGTTGATCAGGACGTCGACGCCGCCGAACGCCCGCTCCGCCTCGTCGAACATCGCCCTCACCGCGGCGGGATCGGCGACGCTCGCCTTGAACGCGCGAGCCTCGCCGCCGGCCTTGGCGATCGCGGCAACGACAGCCTCAGCGGAGGCCGCGTCGCCCGAATAATTCACCAGCACGCGAAAGCCGTCACGCGCCAGCCGCTCGGCGATGGCGGCGCCGATGCCGCGCGACGCGCCGGTCACGATCGCCGTCCGTTGCTCCGCCCGATCCATTGGCAAACTCCCTCAAACCCCGACAGCCCCGGCGGCTGATATGGGGCCCTCAGGAAAAGACCATCACCTGCCGGACGCCGATTCCCTCTCGCAGGCGATCAAAGCCCTCGTTGATGTCGTCGAGTTTCAGCCGATGCGTCAGCAGCGCGTCGACGGGGAGCTTGCCGGCCTTGAAGAGGGCGATGAGACGCGGAACGTCGCGTAAAGGGACGGCGGAGCCGATGTAGGAGCCCTTGAGCGTCCGCTCCTCGGCGACCAGCGTCACCGGCGCGAGCATGAGCCGCTTGTCCGGATGCGGCAGGCCGGCCGTCACGGTCGTGCCGCCCCGCGCGGTGACCGCGTAGGCGAGTTCGAGCGCCGGCACGGCGCCGGCCATGTCGAAAGCGATCTCGACTCCGCCGCCCGAAAGCGCCCGGACCGCCTGCACGGCGTCGGGCGCGCCGGCGTTGACGGCGTCGCTCGCGCCGAGCCCGCGCGCAAAGGCGAGCTTGTCATCGGAGAGATCGACGGCGACGATCTGGCGCGCGCCGGCGAGCTTCGCCCCGATGACGGCGCTGAGGCCCACCCCGCCGAGCCCGACCACCGCGACCGAGGCGCCCGGCTCGACTTTCGCCGTGTTGATCACCGCGCCGACCCCGGTCAGCACCGCGCAGCCGAACAGCGCGGCCAGGTCGAGCGGCAATTCGGGATCGATCTTCACGCAGGATTCGCGCGCAACGACCGCGTGGTCGGCGAAGGCCGAGACGCCGAGATGATGATTGACCGGCTCGGCCTTGAACGCGAGGCGCCGCTCGCCCGAAATGAGTGTCCCGGCGCCGTTGGCCTTGGCGCCCGGCTCGCAGAGCGCCGGCCGACCGGCGGCGCAGGGGCCGCAACGGCCGCAGCTCGGCACGAAGACGAGCACCACGTGATCGCCGACCGTAAGGTCCGTCACGCCGTCGCCGAGCGCCTCGACGACGCCCGCCGCCTCGTGGCCGAGCGCCATCGGAAGCGGCCGCGGCCGCGAGCCGTCGATCACCGAGAGGTCCGAATGGCACAAGCCCGCCGCGGCGATGCGCACCAGGACCTCGCCGCGCCCGGGCGGAGCGAGATCGAGTTCGACGACGTCCAGCGGCTGCGACCGGACGTAGGGGGGCGGCAGGCCTGGCGCCTTGAGAACGGCGGCTCGGATGCGCATGCAATGTCCTCGACGTTTCCCGTATCGCCCGATGCTAGCGCCCCTTCAGCCCGCTTGTCATCGGATTTGCGGCGCCGGCGGGCCGGCGCTCGGAAAGCGCGCCCGCCCTTGCGCGCCGCGCCCCCGAGCGCCACATATCGGCCGCGCCACGGGGCCCCGATTGCGGCTCGCAGGCGCGAATCCGGAGCCGCCGATGCCGCAGACCAACAGCCGTTTCTTCGACGATCTCTCCCGCCTGATGACGGACGCGGCGGGACTTGCCGACGGCGCGCGGCGGGAAGCGCAGACCTTCGCCAAGAGCCAGCTCGAGCGCATGATGGCCGGCATGGATCTCGTCAGCCGCGAGGAATTCGAGGCCGTGCGCGAGATGGCGGCGAGGGCGCGTGAGGAAAACGAGAAGCTCGCCGCCCGCATCGCCGCGCTCGAGGCGAAGTTGGCCGGGCCAACTCCCTGACAGGATTCACCTTCTTTCGCAGAGTCTTCGATTCGTTTCATTGATTCTGTGGACGGCGGATTCGGCTAGGTTTACGATTCGCTACGAATCATCGAGGTTGCGGCCGTCCGCTCCACGACGGAGCGGGCCGCAGGGGCGGCGGGCGAACTCGGTGCGCGTCGTCTCGAGCCTCTGTCGTAGCAGCGTCCCCGTATCCCTCGCCGGAAGACTCCTGATGAGCATGATCGAGACTGTCGCCGACGATCGACTCGAACATCCGGTCGACGTGGTGGAGAGGTTGGCCGCCATCAACGAATGGACCTTCGACCGGGCCGAAGAGGACGAGATTTCGATTTTGGTCGCAGGCGACTGGGCCAATTACGATCTCGCCTTCACCTGGCTTCCCGACATCGAATTGCTGCACGTCGCCTGCTCGTTCGATCTCAAGGCGCCGATGCGCAAGCGCGCGGCGGTCGGCGAACTGATCCAGCTCATCAACGAGCAGCTGTGGCTCGGTCACTTCGACATCTGGCGTGAGCAGGACCTCGTCATGTTCCGCCATTCGGTCTGCCTCGCCGGCGGGGCGAATGCGAGCGACGCCCAGTGCTCGGCGGTGGTGAAGGCGGCGGTTTCGGCCTGCGAGACCTATTTTCAGGCGTTCCAGTTCGTGCTCTGGGCCGACCGCGAGCCGCGCGAGGCGATTGCTTTCGCGGCCTTCGAGACGCGCGGCTCGGCCTGACCGCCGCGGTCCGCCGCCCCCTCGATTTGTCGCGCCCGAGGGCTGGCGCTTCGGCGGGTTTGAGTGTATGAGCCCGCCTTCCCCGTTTTCCCGCGCGCGAAGACATCCGCTCGTGCGCGCTCGCTTTGGAGTCGTATCAATGGCCGTTCCGAGACGTAAAACGTCGCCCTCCCGCCGCGGCATGCGCCGTTCCGCCGACGCCCTCAAGGCGCCGGCCTATGTCGAGGACAAGGACTCGGGCGAACTGCGCCGTCCGCACCACATCGACATGAAGACCGGGATGTATCGCGGCCGTCAGGTGCTCAAGCCGAAGAACGCGCCCGCCGAGGCCTGATCGGACTCCCATCCGCAACCGCGAGTCGAGCCGGCCGTTGGGCCGGCTTTTTACCGTCAGCCGCCTTGCGGCCGCCGGTCATATGATGGCCCCTGGGAAGATCGGGAGCGCACGAAGCGCCATTTCAGCCGTTGCGCGAAGCGACGACGGCGCCTCCGACGATCAGCGCGCAGGCGACGGCGAGCGATGGGGCGGCGGGCGCGACCCCCGCCGCCACCAGAATGAGCGTCGAGAGCACCGGCGCGGCATAAGCCGCGACGCCGAGCAGGCGGATGTCGCCGTGCTTCACGCCGTAGTCCCAGACGTAGAACGCGAGCCCGACGGGGCCGAGGCCGAGGCCGAGGATGGCGAGCCACTCGACGGCGCCTACCGGAACGACGGTCGTCTCGAACAAGATATGACAGACCGCGGCCAACGCGGCGGTCGCGAGGCAGAAGCCCGCGACCGCCTCGGTCGGCGCGCTGGCAAGCGTGCGCGACAGCACCGAATAGCCGGACCAGACAAAGGCGCAGCAGAAGGCGAGGCCATAGCCGACGAGCGCCTGCCCTCCCGCTCCTGTGAAGCTCGCGCCTTTCGAGAGAAAGAGCGTCGCTGCGCCGGCGAAGCCGAGCGCCGCGCCGATGACGTGGCGGGCGCTGAGCCGTTCGCCCGGCAGGGCGGCTGAGAAAAGGACGATCAGAAGCGGCCAGAGATAGGCGATCAGGCTCGCGTCGGCCGGCGGGGCGCGGCGAAGCGCCGCGAAGTAGAGCGCGTGATAGCCGAACAGGCCGCCGATTCCGACCGCCCACACTTTGGCCGGCTGGCGGAGCGCGGCGAGCCGTCCGCGCGCCGCGGCATAAGCGAGCCCGCAAAGGCCGCCGACGGCAAAGGTGAGAGCCGCCAGTTCGAACGGCGGCGCCTTCCCCGAGAGCGCAGTCATGAGCGCAAGCGTCGACCACAACATGATCGCGCCGAACCCGATCAGGGTGGCGGAGAGGTTTGCGCGCGAAGCGACGGACGAAGGACTCATGGACGGCGCTGCTATCAGGGGCCGGCGGGCATGGGAAGCTAGGACGGACCCCGCCGCCCGACGACGGCCTGCGGCGAATGCACTCGTCAACATTACCAAGCTTTCACGCTGGAGCCATCCGAAGGTTAGGGCTGAGGGTCGATCATCGGGCCAAGGTCGCCTTCGACTGGCGGCTGAGTGCGGGATCCAGAATGCGCGACCTCGGTGTATGCACCGCGCTTCGACGGGCGTTGCTCGCGGGCGCCGCTTGTGCGGCGGTCGCTGGCGCAGCGGCGACGGCCCCTTTCGATTCGGCGCGCGCAGTCGCGGCAGGCGTGACGGACGGGGCGATCGCGCCTCAGCCGGCCGCGGGACCGGCGTCATTTGCGGACATCGTGGATCGAGTGACCCCCGCCGTCGTGTCGGTCAAGGTGAAGATCGTGGACACAGACGATGCGGACCCCTCGCAGGACCTTTCGCCCAACAGTCCGCTCTACCGCTTTTTCCGGCGCTTCGGCCTGCCGAACGACGACGACACGGCGCCGCACAGCCATTCGACGCGGGCGCAGGGATCGGGCTTCTTCATCTCCTCGGACGGATACATCGTCACCAACAATCACGTCGTCGACCATGCGAGCGAGGTCGAGGTCACGCTCGCAGGCGGCAAGACCATGTCGGCCAAGGTGATCGGCGTCGACAAGAAGACTGATCTCGCGCTGCTGAAGGTGAACGGTCAGGCCTTCCCGTTCGTCACGTTCGCGACCAAACCCCCGCGGGTGGGCGACTGGGTGATCGCGGTCGGCAATCCGTTCGGCCTCGGCGGAACGGTTACGGCGGGCATCGTCTCGGCGCGCGGTCGCGACATCGGCGCCGGCCCCTACGACGACTTCCTGCAGATCGACGCGCCAGTGAACCACGGCAATTCGGGCGGCCCGACCTTCAACGGCCAGGGCGAAGTGGTCGGCGTCAACACCGCCATCTTCTCCCCTTCGGGCGGCAGCGTCGGCATCGGCTTCGCCATCGCGAGCGACGTGGTCAAGACCGTCGTCGATCAGCTCAAGGCGAACGGCGCCGTCACCCGCGGCTGGATCGGCGTCCAGATCCAGTCGGTGTCGCAGGACATCGCAGACAGCCTCGGTCTGAAGAACGCCAGCGGCGCGCTGGTCGCGGGAGTCGAGAAGGATTTGCCCGCCGCCTCCGCCGGGGTGAAGAGCGGAGACGTCATCACAGCGTTGGACGGGGAGACGATCCCGGACCCACAAGAGCTCGCCCGCCGGATTGCGGCGATGGGTCCGAAGAGAACGGTGAACCTGGCGCTGATTCGCGACGGCGCGTCAAAAACGGTCGACGTGACGCTCGGAATGATGCCGCCGGACAAGACCGAGAAAGCGGAGTATACCCCGGACGGCGATGCGACCGAGCTTGCCAAGCTGGGCCTGACGCTACGCGCCAATCGGGGCGACGACGGGGTCGTCGTGGCGGGGGTCGAGCCGGACAGCCCGGCGGCGGACGAAGGCCTCAAGCGCGGCGACATCATTCTCGAGGTGCGGGGCAAGGCGGTCAGCGAGCCGTCCGATGTCGCCTCGGAGATCGACGCCGCCAAGAGCGACGGAAAGAAAAGCGTGCTGTTTCGCGTGAAATCGGACGACGGCGAGCGCTTCCTCGCCTTGCCGACGCGCGCGTCCTAGAGGATCCGGCGCGCCACGCCCTGAGTATGGCGCGCCGGCAAACAAATGGGCGGAAGGAAAACATGGGCACGTCCCCGGCCCAGCGCAGTTGCGCTTCCTTTCGTCCAGTCGGCGGTCGCACAATCCCCGCCCGCGCGACGCCGGCAACGCGGCGGCAGGTCCCAATCAGCCCCCCAGGGACCTGCCGCCGCACCTATTTTGGCCAAGCTGGCCAACCTGTTATATAGCGTCTCATGCGAATCCTGATCATCGAAGACGACCGCGAGGCCGCAGCCTATCTCTCCAAGGCGTTTCGCGAGGCCGGGCACGTCGTCGACGCCGCCCATGATGGCGTCAGCGGGTACGACATGGCGCTCGAAGGCGGCTACGATGTCGCAATCGTCGACCGGATGCTGCCGAAGATGGACGGCCTGACCCTGATCGGCTCGCTGCGCAACCAGAAGAACGAAACCCCCATCCTGATCCTGTCCGCGCTCGGGCAGGTGGACGACCGGGTCAAGGGCCTCAGAGCGGGCGGCGACGACTATCTCGCCAAGCCCTACGCGTTTTCCGAACTGCTCGCCCGGGTCGAGACGCTGGCGCGACGCCGTCCGGCAGGCGCTCCGGAGGAGACGGTGTACAGGGTCGGCGACCTCGCGCTCGACCGGCTTTCCCACAAGGTGACCCGCCGAGGCGAGGAGATCGTGCTGCAGCCGCGCGAGTTCCGGCTGCTCGAGTATCTCATGCAGAACGCCGGCAAGGTCGTCACCCGGACCATGCTGCTCGAGCATGTCTGGGACTACCACTTCGACCCCCAGACCAACGTGATCGACGTCCATGTCTCACGGCTGCGGGCCAAGATCGACAGGGACTTCGACGCGCCCCTGCTCAGCACCGTTCGCGGCGCCGGGTACATGATTCGTGACGGCGCTCGCTAAACTCTTCCGCGCCACCGCGTTTCGTCTCGCGCTGGCGATTCTGGCGGTCAGCGCGGTCGGCGCGGGCGTCGTGCTCGCCATCATCGCCTGGCAGGTCATCTCGGTCGTCGACGAAGAGATCGCCCGAACGATCGACGCCGAGGCCAAGGGTTTGACGGACACCTACAACCACGACGGGCTCGTCGGCCTCTATTCTTCGATCGAGGCGCGCAAGCGCCAGCCGGGCGCGGCGCTCTATCTGCTGACCGACCCGGCCGGCGAAGCGCTCGCCGGAAACGTCGAGCAAATCCCGCTGGAAGTGCTCGAGCGGCACGGCTTCATCGTCGTCAACTACCGCACCAACGGTCCCGGCGACCGGGTCCGCCAGGCGCTCGTGCGGATCTACAAGGTGCCGCCCGGTTTCCTGCTCCTGGTCGGCCACGACCTCGGCGATCGCGCCCGGATCGAAGGGGTGATGGTCCGGGCGCTGGCGATCTCTCTGATCTTCTTCGCCGCGCTCGCAGCCGTGGGGGCGCTGTTCGTCGCCCGCAACGTGCTCAAGCGCATCGACGACATCAACACCTCGGCGCACGGAATCATGAAGGGCGACCTGACCGGTCAGCTTCCGGTTTCCGGCTCTGGCGACGAACTCGACCGGCTAGCCGAGAGCCTCAATGCGATGCTCAGGCGGATCGGACTCTTGATGCAGGGCCTGCGCGAGGTCAGCGACAACATCGCGCACGATCTGCGCACGCCGCTGACCCGCCTGCGCAACCACGCGGAGGCGGCTCTCGCCTTCGGCGACGACGCCGCCACCTATCGTGCGGCCCTCGAGAAGACGATCGAGGAGTCCGACAGCCTGATCAAGGTCTTCAATGCGCTTCTGTTGATCGCGCGCGCCGAGGCCGGCGCCGGCGTCGAGGGGCAAAGCTCGTTCGAGCTCGGCGAGGCCGCGCGGGCGGTTGCGGAGCTCTACGAGCCGATCGCGGAGGAGGAGGGCGTGGCTCTGACCGTCTCTGTCGACGGTCCGCTCCATGTCCGCGGCAATCGCGAGCTGATCGGCCAGACGATCGCCAATCTGATCGACAACGCGCTGAAATACGGCGCGCACACCGAGGGCGCCGTCAAGCCGGAAATCGTCGTGGCCGCGCGCCGTGTGGGCAATACCGTCGAGCTGACCATAGCCGACCGCGGTCCGGGCGTCTCGCTGCGCGACAGAGAGCGCGTGCTGGGGCGCTTCGTGCGGCTCGAAGGCTCGCGCTCGCGCCCCGGGTCGGGACTCGGCCTCTCGCTCGCCGCCGCGGTCGCCCGCATGCATGGCGGCCGGGTCGAGCTCGAGGACAACCGGCCAGGCTTGCGGGTGCGCGTGATTCTGCCCTCCGAGGCCGCTCCCCTCACTCTGCCAGGGCCGGTGCGGACCGCCGTTAATGAACCGATCGCTGGCTGAACGGCTCGCCGGCGCGCCGCGGCTCTCCGCCCCGGCCGCCGCCCGCCGCCGGCTCGAGGCGCTGATCGTCGCTCCAGAGGCGGCGACGCTCGCGCCGCTCGTCGCTCTCGGCCGCACGCGCGATCTGCTCCTCGGCCTCGCCGATCATTCGCCCTATCTCTGGACGCTGGCGACGGAGGATCCGGCCCGGCTCGTGCGCCTGCTCGCCCGACCGCCGCATGAGGCGCTCGAAGCGCTGATCGCGGGCCTGACCGCGCGGGCCGAGGACGACGAGGCGGCGTTGATGCGCACGCTCCGCCTCGCCAAGCGCGAGTCGGCGCTCCTGATCGCGCTCGCCGATATCGGCGGCGTCTGGGACGTGGTCGAAACCACCGAGGCGCTGACCCGCTTCGCCGACGCCGCGGTCGGCGCCGCGCTCGCGTTCCTCTTGCGGCAGAACGCGCTGAGCGGCCGGCTCGCGCTCGACCCGGACGCGATGGACCTTCAGGCCGGCTGCGGCCTGGTCGTGCTCGCGCTCGGCAAGCTTGGCGCGCGCGAGCTCAACTATTCGAGCGATATCGACCTCATCGTGCTCTACGATCCGGCCGCGGCCGCCATTCCCGAAGGCGTCGAACCTGCGCCCTTGCTGGTGCGAATCACCAAGGCGCTCGCTCGGCTCCTCCAGGAGCGCACTCCCGACGGCTATGTGCTCAGGGTCGATCTGAGGCTCAGGCCCGATCCCGCTTCGACGCCGGTCGCCCTCTCGACGGTTAGCGCCTACGCCTATTACGAGACGGTCGGACAGAACTGGGAGCGCGCGGCGCTGATCAAGGCGCGTCCGGCGGCCGGCGACCTTGCGCTCGGACGGCGCTTCCTCGCCGATCTCGCGCCCTTCATCTGGCGCAAGTATTTCGACTACGCGGCGATCGCCGACATCCATGCGATGAAGCGGCAGATCCATGCGGTGCGCGGGCACGAGCGCGTGGTTGTTCCGGGCCACGACGTCAAGCTCGGGCGCGGCGGCATTCGCGAGGTCGAGTTCTTCGTCCAGACGCAGCAGCTCATCTTCGGCGGCCGACGGCCAAAGATGCGCGGCTCGCGCACGCTCGACATGCTCAGCGAACTCCATGCCGAGAACTGGGTGACGGCGGAGGCGGTGAAGGACCTGACCGAGGCTTATCTCTTCCTGCGCACGGTCGAGCACCGGCTGCAGATGGTCGCCGACGAGCAGACCCAGCGCCTACCGTTCGAGCGCGCCGAGCTTTCGCGCTTCGCCCGGTTCTGCGGCTATGAACGGCTCGAGGATTTCTCCAAGGAACTCACTTTTCATCTGACACAGGTCGAAAAGCACTACGCGCGCCTGTTCGAGAGCGCGCCGACCCTCAGCGCCGCGGCCGGCAATCTCGTCTTCACCGGCGTCACCAACGATCCCGAGACGCTCGCGACGTTGAGCCGGCTCGGCTTCCAGCATCCGGAAGCGGCGGCCGAGACGATCCGCGGCTGGCATTTCGGCCGGCGGCCAGCGGTGCGCAGCGCGCGCGCCCGCGAGGTGCTGACGGAGCTGACGCCGGCCCTGCTCGAAGCCTTCGCGGGTTCCGGCGACGCCGACGCCGCGCTTGCCGCCTTCGACGGGGCGATGGCCCGGATGAGCGCCGCGGTCGAGCTCCTGTCGATCCTGCGGTCCAACGACGACGTGCGCGAATTGTTCGGCGACGTGCTCGGTTCCGCGCCGCGGCTCGCAGAGGTGATCGCGACCCGCCCGCATGTTCTCGACGCGGCGATCGACCCGGACCGCACCGCCGATTTCGAGGACAGCTTCAACGAGGAGGCGACGCGGCGGCGCGCCGAGACTTATGTCGAGCAGGCGCGCAACACCGAGGACGCGCTCGACCGGGCGCGCGACTTCGCCGCCGAGGAGATGTTCCTGATCGGTCTTCATCTTCTGTCAGGCCGGCTCGACCCCGACCGCGCCGGCCGGGCTTACAGCGCACTGGCGCAGTCGTTGGTCGGTACGATGCTGAAGCAGGTGGAGGCCGCCTTCGCCGCCGACCACGGACACGTGCGCGGCGGCCGCGTCGTGGTGCTGGCGATGGGCAAGCTCGGCTCGCGCGAAATGACGGCGGCGTCGGACCTCGACCTGATCCTCATCTACGATTTCCCGGTCGACGCCGGCGAGTCCGACGGGCCGAAGCCGCTCGGCGCCGTGGTCTATTATACGCGGCTCACCCAGCGCCTCCTTGCCGCCTTGACCGCGCCGACCCGGCGCGGATCGCTCTATGAAGTCGACCTGAGACTGAGACCCTCGGGCCGCAAGGGACCGCTTGCCACCCAGTTTTCCGCCTTCGCCCTCTACCAGCGCGACGAGGCCGAGACCTGGGAGCACATGGCGCTCACCCGGGCGCGCGTCATCGCAGGCGATTCGGAGCTGGCGAGCGATGTCGCCAAGGCGATCCGCGACACGCTGACGCGCAAGCGCGACCCGGCGGCGGTCGCCCGCGAGGTGACGAAAATGCGCGCCCTGATCGCCAAGGAGAAGGGCGACCGCGACCCGTGGGACCTCAAGCTCGTCAGGGGCGGCCTGATGGACATCGAGTTCGTCGCGCAGTTCCTCAGCCTCGCCTTCGCCCATTCAAAGCCCGAGATTCTCGACGTCTCGACGCGCAAGGCGATCGACAAGGCGGGCCGCGCGGGGCTTCTTCCGGCTGCCCATGTCGAGACGCTGGTCGAGGCGCACCGGCTCTACACCGACGCGACCCAGTTCATGCGGCTCGCCATCGCCGGCCCCTTCGATCCAAAGACCGCGGCCTCGGGCGTCAAGCGCCGCATCGCCGCCTCGGCCGGCTTCCCGGATTTCGAGGCCTTCGTCGCCGCGCTCGACGAAGCGCGCAAGCGCGTGCGGGAGGCGTTTGAGGCGGTGGTCAAGGGGTGACAATACGGCGCATATAATCACTCGCCCGTCATGGGCTTTGTTCGCACGTCTTCTCTCCCGGACGCCCTATCGGGAAAACCACGCCGTCGGCCGACCTATTTCCATTTCCTTCACTTCCCTTCCAAAAACTTCAATTTATTTCCGAAAAGGCTTCCAAAACTTTCCATCCGTTTCCAAAAGTTGCAAAAAATTTTCGCGATTCGGGACTTATCAATGGGTTACGGGTACCGGCGGCCGGAAAAATGTATCCAGCTCGCTGACCGCCTGAAGCAGCCCAAAAAGTGGGCGCCCGAGACGGAGAGTAAAAAAATCCATTGTCACGACGCTAATTACACCCCTCGCCTTCATCGCCCTCGCCTCGTCCCTGCCATCCTCGCCCCGCCGCCCATCGCGCGGCGCAACCCTCTCGAACAAAACAAGAACATAAATCCCCGACCGAGTCAAGGGTTTGTCGCTATCGACTGGGCCGCTGGCGTTGGCCCACCTGTTCGAGGGCTTTGCTCCATGGGAGACCTGGTACGCGGGCCGCGCGATTTCGCCAACGGCGCCCATGCATGATTCAAGAATTCCGCCCTCTGCCCGCCGCCCTTGGAAAACAAGGGCTTGGCCGGCGCCGGATATCGGGGCAGAATGAAAGCCGGTTTTCTCTCGCTTACCCGAAGGCTTTTGTGGTATAACAAGGCATGTCGATAACGCTCACACCCGAACAGGAAACGTGGATCAAGGCGCATGTCGCAACCGGCGACTTCGCTTCGGTCGAAGAGGCGGCGCGTCAGTTGATCGATGACCGCATTGCCGAACTCGCGCACGACGAGGGCGACGAGCCGGACGATATGGCATGGGCGAAGCCCTTGGTTGATGAAGCCCGCGCGGACATTGCGCGGGGCGACGTTCTCACTCTCGAGGAACACAGGGCGCGTAATGCCGCGCGTCTTGCTGCGCTCAGGGGATAGTGGCGCGGATCGTCATCACCGCGTCGGCGGACGCGGATGCCGCTTTCATTCTCGGCGATCTTACCGCCAAGGCGGGCGCGGATGTCGCCGCCCGCTACGATTCGGACTTTGACGCGCTCTATCGCCGCTTGGAAAGATTCCCTGAAAGCGGCGCTCCCCGCCCCCCTCGGTCGGCTAGTCCGCATCGCCATCGTATCGCCGTACAACATCATTCACGAGTATATCGAAGCCGACGACGCGGTGACGATCATGCGCATCGTTCACGGGCGACGCCGGATCACGCGCCGCATGTTGAACCGGCCAACCACGCCCCCATGATCTACGGTTACGCCCGCGTCTCGACGGACGGCCACAGCGTCGCGGCGCAAGTGAAGGACTTACGCGCCACCAGAGCCGAGAAGGTTTTCCGCGAGACGGCGCGCGGAGCCAAGACCGAACGCCTGCAGCTTCGCCGCGCCTTGGAGAAGCTCGACATCGGCGACGAGCTGGTGATCGCCGAATGGGACAGGGCGACGCGCTCGAACAAAACAAGAACATAAATCCCCGACCGAGTCAAGGGGTTGTCGCTATCGACAGGATTTGTCGCAAAAACATCGGCCGGAGTCGCGACGGCGCGCCGAAGCGCGTGCCGGAGGCGTTTGAGGCGATCGTGAAGGGATGCGGCTGCGCCGCGATCGTCGATTGCGTCGGTCCGTATTGCGCGAACGCCATGAGGCCCGCATAGTACCCCTCAAGCGCGGATAGACCGGCCAGTCGACAAGGGACGAGCATCGCACCCGCTCCGCCTCCGCGCTTCACTCCCCAAAGGTGCGAGCAGGGTGCGCTTCCATGCCGGCCGAAGTCCGTGCCAATTGACGGTGGAGCTAGGACGCGCGCGTGCCTGAAGTTGAGCGGCGTCATCTGTTTCTTGACCGGGGTCATTGTCGCAACCCTGCCTTCCGCTAGCGACGCCATAGCGGGAGGCTGCCCAGCGACTCATGACTACGCCATGACTTGTCGGTCTCTTGCCGAGCAGGGCGACGCCGAGGCGCAGTTCGACCTTGGTTTCTTGTACGAGCAGGGCAAGGACTACGCCGAGGCGGTGACGTGGTACCGGAAGTCGGCCGAACAGGGCTACCGCGTCGCGCAGGTCCTGCTCGGTGACATGTACAACTTTGGCCGACACGTGCCGCAGGATGCGGCCGAGGCTGCGAAGTGGTACAGCAAGGCGGCCGAACAGGGCGCCACCAACGTGCAGTTCGACCTTGGCTTCTTATACGAACAGGGGAAGGGCGTGCCGCAGAACTACGCGGAGGCGGAGACGTGGTACCGCAAGTCGGCCGAAGATGGCGACCCCCACGGGCAGTTCGGACTTGGCCGCCTGTATGCGGACGGCAACGGCGTGCCGCAGGACTACGTTCTCGCCCACATGTGGTTCAACTTGGCGGCCGCGCAGGGTCTCGAAGACGCGAAGAGCGCTCGCGACAAGTTAGTTCGCCACCGGCCGCGCGCGGCCGACCCGCCGCGGATGAAAACGGCAGATCCCTTGCATCCCTCGGCCCAAACGAATCCTATTTTCTAGAGCGCTCGCGACAAGTTAGTATTCAAGATGACCCCCGAACAGATCGCCGAGGCGCAGCGGCTGGCGCGGGAGTGGAAGCCGACGAAGTAGTGCGGCAATACGCGGCCCGGTACCCGGAAGGACCCGGGTAGGGTTGCATTTCAACAAAATCGGCTGTACTCTGTGACCGGCGCGTATTGTTAGATGGCCTTCGTTGTTGAAGCCCGGGAGTGCAAACCCGGGACCGGCACGCCCGGTACCCCTCCGCGCAGCACGGAACCCAAGCAATGTCAGTCGATCCCGCAGCGAATGACGCGCGATCTGCGCGGGCGCAAATGCGCCTTATCGAGATGGAACTAGCTTCCCGCCATCCGGCACTGTTTGAACAATTCGGAGCCGCCTCACCGGACCGCCAGAAAGGTATTGTCGAAGTCACCGCTACTCCTGATGTGTTCCGGCGCTGGATTTCCCTCAGGACTGTTGCCGAAGAGATGGATAAGCACGGCATTGGATCCAACTCGCACTCACCGTGACGATCCGGCGCTGCTCGGCGCGACGGCGGGCCTAAACCGTCGTCTGGCCGAGGCCGCGATAGCCGAACCTGTTCTAGAGCGGAACATCGCCCGATCCTATAACGTGAGCCGCTGGATGAAGCTTCCATCCACCCCTGCCTGCTGCGCGGTGATCCTATGTCTGTTTGGCCGAAAAATGTTGAAGCGTGCGCCACTTGTACGGGTTCACCAGAACGCTACTCGCACGGCGCACGCGGTAACTGCGTCCGATGCAATACAGTCCTGCGTTACATCAGAGATGTCAAAGCATGGGACAGAAACAAGCCTGAGACGCTGAAACATATTCCCGATGCCGGGTGGCGCGTCGAATTGCATGACCGCTCAAAACCGCAATTCATCAAGACGGGGCGTCTATTAACCACCAGCTACAGTGCCGAGCAATTTGAAAAGATTCAACGTGAGTACATCCGGCAACTGGAAGGGCGCCTTGCAACGTTTCGCCTGAGAGAACAAATTCGTCGCTACGAATTTCCGGTTCAAGGTTTAGAAATCGAGGAAAAATTTAAGCAATTACTTGCGGCCATGAGCGGTGTTCCGCGACGCGCAAAGGGTAATTATCCCGCCAACGCCAGCTATATAAACTCGCGTTTCGACGAAATTCAGCGCCGCGTTCTCTATGCCTTGTTGGAAGAACTTTTAGAATGTGTTCGGTGGCGCGGCGTCGATTGGGGTTTAGTCTCTGAGTCTGTCTACGCCCCGTGAGGGTTAGTTCGTTTTTTCACCTCCGAATGTGTAAGCGTCCAGCAGGTCGGCGGCCTGCTAATCGTGCATCGGTGGGCTGACAAGTCGGCCGTCATCGGCGCGCCGAAGGCAACCTTGCCGGGCCAAGAGACGCCCGCTGACACGCTTTCCCACGCCCCGGCTATGACACGGCGGCGACGAGGCCGGACGCCAGCGGATGGCCCGCTGGGAGTGTTGGAAGGACGCGCCCTGCCGCCGCCCGGCGAGGCTTTGCGTTGCCAGGCGTGAGCGGCGGCGAGGACGCAATATGACACCGGGCCAGCCGCGATCAACGATCGCGGCTACAGACGCCGGCGCGTCACGTTTTCGCCAGCCCCTCGATCAGCGTCTTCAAGGTCGCGACGGTCGAGGCGTCCGCCTCGCCGTCGACCCGTTCGGGACGGAAGTGGCGCTGGAAGGCCGTGACAACGGCTCGAGTGCGGCGGTCGTAAACGCCCGTGAGCTCGAGCCCGTAGCCGTAGAGCGCCAGCATCGCCTGCAGCGCCCGCACCGGCGGCCCGTCTTCCTCATGGCCGAACAGCGCGCCGCCAGAAATGGGCGCAGGCGCGACCCAATGGCCGACGCCGCCTGCGTGCAGCCGCGCCCAGGGAAAGGCTTCGCCGGGATCGCGCTTGCGATGCGGCGCGATGTCGGAATGGCCGAGGACCCGCTCGGGCGGGATTGTCCAGCGCCCGCAGATGTCGCGCGCCAGCGCGATGGTCGCGGCGATCTGGGGATCGGGAAAGGGCGGCGCGCCGCCGTCGTGTCCGGGATTGACGATCTCGACGCCGATCGAGGCCGAGTTGAGGTCGCTCTCGCCTTTCCAATGCCCGGCGCCGGCGTGCCAGGCGCGATCGCGCTCGGCGACCAGTTGATCGATCCGCCCGTCCTCCCAGACGAGATAATGCGACGAGACCTCGGCGGCCGGATCGACCAGCAGAGCGAGCGCATCCTCGCCGGTCGGCATGCCGGTGTAATGAAGGATAAGCGTATTGGGCGCCCGCACTCCGCGCCGCTCGCCAAAATTCGGCGAGGCGAGGAACGCGGCGGCGAGCGGACTGTCGCAGGGCGGACCGGACATCAATTCCCGTCTCGCGACAGGCGACCCCCGGCCCTGCCGTCGCGTCTCACGCGCGACCTCAGTTGTACCAGGCGACGCAGATGCGGTTGCCATAGCGGTCGTAGCCATGCCGCGCGCAATGGTGGCGCGGACGCGTCACGGCGTTGCCGACCAGGGCGCCGCCCACCCCGCCGACGACGGCGCCCGCAATGACGCCGCCCGCGCTGCCGCCGGTAACCGCCGAGCCGACAAGCGCGCCGGTGCCCGCGCCGAGCGCGCCGCCGACCAGCGTGCCCGTCTGCTGCTGCTGCGTCTGGCAGGCCGACAGAGAGATCGCGCTGGCGAGGGCCAGCGCGACGGCGATCATCTTTTTTGTCATGTTTTCGATTCCTTTCCGCGAAGCCTTCGCGGCAGTCCCCCGAGGTCCGCTCAGTTGGCGGGCCGTTGCGGCGATTCGGCCCGTCAATAATAGGCGACGCAGACGCGGTTGCCGTTGTAGTCGTAGCCCCAGCGCGCGCAATTGCCGAGTCGGCTGCGGGGTGGCGGCCGCGCCGATCATCGCGCCCGAGGCCGCCCCGATCGCCGCGCCCGCGAGCGTCCCGCCTGCGCTTCCGCCGGAAACTGCGGAACCGACGAGCGCTCCCGCGCCGCCGCCGAGCGCGCCGCCCACCAGGGCGTTCTGCTGCTGAGGAGTCTGGCAGGCCGACAGCGAAACGGCGCCGGCGAGCGCCAGCGAAACAGCCAACATTCTCTTCATGGAATGATCTCCCGATCGATGGAATCCAAAATTGAGGGTTCCCCCCATCGCGGGACCCAGCCCGCGCAGCGGGCCAGCCGCCCGCGGCGGCACATTCCCATAAACGGAGTGAACCTGCAACGAAGGGGCAAAGATCGAAATGGGAGCGCTGCGACGTTCAGCGCGTCCGGCCGGCGTCGAGAAGCCGCAAAACGATCCACACCGGCACGACCACCATCGCGCCGGTGAGGAGAATGCGGCCGAACTGGCGCAGATCGGAAAAACCGTATTCGAGGATATGGCGCGCCGTGCGGACAACGTCCGCGAGGAGCGTTGCCGGATCGAGGCCGAACGCGTCGAGCAGGAAGCCGACGACGAACGACACGACGACGAGCCGCACAGCGACCGCCAAGGGCGAGCCGCCAAGGAACCGGCCGACGGCAGGATTGCTCATTTCGCGGCGCTCTCCTGAGTCATACGGGCGGACCCCTTCCCCAGCTTGCTGGGGAAGGTGGCGCGAAGCGCCGGATGGGGTGTGGCCCGCCGCCGCAACTTGGGTCGGATTGCACGATCGTCGGCCCGAATCTTAGTGGAACTATCCCCTGCTTTCCGCACCCCATCCGGCCCTCCGGGCCACCTTCCCCGCTTTCGCGGAGAAGGAGTTGCGCGCCCAGATCAGACTTGTGTGCATCCCCATAGCCGCTCGCGGGGAGAGGGGGGAGGTCATCAGCGGGGCCGGTTCGCTCGGGTCAGGTCTTCGGGAACGGCACCACCGTCGGCTTGGCGGAGGCCTCCTCCGGTTCCTCGCCGCCGACAGGCTTGCCGTTGATCGTCAGCTTGCCGTGCGCTGCGCTGATCTTGACCGTCGATCCGTCGCCGATTTCGCCCGAGAGCAGTTCCCCCGCGAGCGGGTCCTGCACCCACTTCTGGATGACGCGCTTGAGCGGCCGCGCGCCGTAGTGCGGATCGTAGCCCTTGTCGGCCAGCCACTGGCGCCCCTTGGCGTCGAGCGACAGCGCGATCTTGCGCTCGTCGAGCAGCCGCTGGAGCCTCTTGAACTGGATGTCGACGATGTCGCCCATGTCCTCGCGCCTCAAGCGGTGGAACAGGATGATCTCGTCGACGCGGTTGAGGAACTCGGGGCGGAAGTGCCCGCGCACCACCGCCATGACCTCCTTTTCGACCGCCTTGGCGTCCTGGCTCTCGTCGAGGTTGACGAGATACTCGGAGCCGAGGTTCGAGGTCATCACGATCAGCACATTGCGGAAGTCGACGGTGCGGCCCTGTCCATCGGTCAGCCGGCCGTCGTCGAGCACCTGCAACAGGACGTTGAACACGTCCGGATGCGCCTTCTCGATCTCGTCGAACAGCACGACCTGATAGGGTCGGCGGCGGACCGCCTCGGTCAGCGCCCCGCCCTCCTCATAGCCGACGTAGCCGGGAGGCGCGCCGATGAGCCGCGCGACCGAGTGCTTCTCCATGTATTCCGACATGTCGATGCGCACCATCGCGCTCTCGTCGTCGAACAGGAACGAAGCGAGCGCCTTGGTCAGCTCGGTCTTGCCGACGCCCGTGGGCCCGAGGAACATGAACGAGCCGATCGGCCGGTTCGGGTCCTGCAGGCCGGCGCGAGCGCGCCGGACCGCGGTCGACACCGCGGTCACCGCCTCTTTCTGGCCAACCACCCGGCGCGCGATCTCCTCCTCCATCTTGAGGAGCTTCTCGCGCTCGCCCTCGAGCATCTTGTCGACCGGCACGCCGGTCCAGCGCGACACGACCTGGGCGACGTGATTGGCGGTGACCGCCTCGTCCACCAGCCCGCCCTCGCGCTGCCTGGTCTCGGCTTCGGCGAGCTTCTTCTCGAGCTCGGGGATCGTGCCGTAGGCGAGCTTGCCCGCTTCGGCGTAGTCCCCCTTGCGCTGCGCCTGGGCGAGCGCGTTACGGGCCGCGTCGAGGTCCTCCTTCAGCTTCGCCGCCTGGCCGATCTTGTCCTTCTCCGCCTTCCAGCGCTGGGTCAGCGCGGCAGACTTTTCCTCCAGCTCGGCGAGCTCGGCGCCGAGCTTCTTCAGCCGCTCTTTCGAGGCCGTGTCGGTCTCCTTCTTCAGCGCCTCCTGCTCGATCTTGAGCTGCATGATGCGCCGGTCGAACTCGTCGAGCTCCTCGGGCTTGGAATCGACCTGCATGCGCTGGCGCGAGGCCGCCTCGTCGATCAGGTCGATCGCCTTGTCCGGCAGGAAGCGATCGGCGATGTAGCGGTCCGAAAGAGTTGCGGCGGCGATGATCGCCGGATCGGTGATCCGGACCCCATGATGGGCTTCATACTTATCCTTCAAGCCCCTCAGGATCGAGATCGTGTCCTCGACCGTCGGCTGGGAGACGAACACCGGCTGGAAGCGCCGCGCCAGCGCCGCGTCCTTCTCGACATGCTTGCGATATTCGTCGAGCGTGGTCGCGCCGACGCAATGCAGCTCGCCGCGCGCCAGAGCGGGCTTCAAGAGGTTCGAGGCGTCCATCGCCCCCTCCGCCTTGCCGGCGCCGACGAGCGTGTGCATCTCGTCGATGAACAGGATGATTCCGCCCTCGGCCGCGGTCACTTCGTTCAGCACCGCCTTTAACCGCTCCTCGAACTCGCCGCGGTATTTGGCGCCGGCGATCAGGGCGCCCATGTCGAGCGCGAGCAGCTTCTTGTCGCGGATCGATTCCGGCACGTCGCCGTTGACGATACGGAGCGCGAGGCCTTCGACGATCGCTGTCTTGCCCACGCCGGGCTCGCCGATGAGCACCGGATTGTTCTTGGTGCGGCGCGACAGCACCTGCATGGTGCGGCGGATCTCCTCGTCGCGGCCGATGACCGGATCGAGCTTGCCCGACCGCGCCGCCTCGGTGAGGTCGCGGGTGTATTTCTTCAATGCATCATAGGCGTTCTCGGCGCTCGCCGAATTGGCGGTCCGCCCCTTGCGCAGATCGTTGATGGCGGCGTTCAGGGTCTGCGGCGTCACCCCGGCGTTCGCCAGGATCTTGCCGGCCTCGGAGCTCTTCTCCATCGCCAGCGCCAGGAGCAGGCGCTCCACGGTGACAAAGGAATTGCCCGCCTTCTGCGCGATTTTTTCTGCGCTGTCGAAGACGCGAGCCGTCGTCGGCGCCATGTAGAGCTGGCCCGCCCCGGCCCCCTGCACTTTCGGCAGCTTGGAGAGCGCGAGTTCGACCTGCTGCAGCGCCTCGCGCGAATTGCCGCCCGCCTTGTCGATGAGACCGGCGCACAGGCCTTCCTCGTCGTCGAGCAGGACCTTGAGCACGTGCTCCGGCGTGAACTGCTGGTGGCCTTCACGAAGCGCCAGCGACTGCGCCGACTGAACGAAGCCGCGCGCTCGTTCGGTATATTTCTCGAGATTCATGCTTCACCCCTCTGGCGTCGCCCCCCGACCCGTAGCGACGGCGGTCGACCCGAAAATTGGATTTGCCGCTTGGCGGCACGGCCCCAATGTAGGAAGGGCCTCCAAGTCGGGAAAGGGGTTCCAAGTCGGGAAAGGGGTTCGCCCCCCGAAATGGCCTTCCGGAGAGCGCCTCAGGACGTCGCGCGCTTAAGAAACTCCTGAATCCACTCGGCATTCTTGCCGGCGATCGGCAGCCAGGCCTTGAACAGCGATTCCGGGGAATAGCGTTCGAGTTCGACCATCATGCGCTTTTCGATTTCCGCCATCGCGGCCTTCTGCATCGGCTCGACGTCAGGCAGACCCATGAACTGGCGCGCCTCCAGCGGCGTGCAATCGACATTGACGGTGATCTTCATCGGAACGACGCACTCCCTTCCCTGATGGCCGAGGCGCGCGGGCGCGCGGACCGCCGCCCAAGTCACCGCTCCTGACGTATATAGGCGCGCCCGCCGGATTGTGACAGCGGTTTGCGCCGAGGCCGATGTATGCCGCTCAAGACCCGGTGAATGCCAGGAGATTGGACCTTCGAAAACGCCAAGGCCGACTCAAACCCGCGTTTGATTTGTCTTTTTTCCGCTGCGAGAATGATGTGAACAATATTTAATGTCCTCGTAAGGCAATGGCGCCGCCGCTTCTGTATCGTAGCTTACGAACATGTAATGACGCATGTCGACGCGGCGCAGGGAACAACAACACAGCCCGCGCAAGTGGTGGCCCGGTCAGGGGCTTTGGGGAAGGCCGCCGCGGAGACGCGGCACGGTCGCTGGCCGGTCGAGAGCTTGCGGGTCCCGGAACGGAATCTGCGCTCGAAAGTTCCACTGACTCCTGCGCCTCGCTGCGGGCGTACGGCTGCAACCCAAAGGAACGACAATGGAAGACATTCCTGCCCCTCGGCCTTACCGGCACGGAAATCTGCCAAACGCCATGAGGGCCGCCGCCAGGACGCTGCTCGACGAAGCCGGCCCCGAAGGCGTCGGGCTGCGCGAGGCGGCCCGCCGGGTCGGCGTCTCGGCGACCGCCGCCTACCGGTATTTCGCCAGCAAGGAGGACCTCCTCGCCTCGGTCGCCGCGGAAGGTTTCCGCGAACTCGCGGCCGCGCTGAAGGCGGCGGCCGACAGCGGCGACCCGGTCAGCGGGATCGGCCCGGCCTACGTTGACTTCGCCCTGAAGAAGCGCGGCCTGTTCCGCCTGATGTTTGGTCCGCTGCTGGCCGATCGCGAGAAATACCCGGCGCTCAATGAGGCGGTGAACGAAGCGTTCGACTTCCTCCAGAGGGCGATCACCGGCGCGGAGGGCAAGCGGCAGGAAGAGAGCCCCGCGAACTCTCGCCGCCTGGGGCCTCGTCCACGGCCTGTCGACGCTGTTCATCGACGGGCTCGTTCCGGAGAGCCGCGCCCGGCTCATGGCCGAGCAGATTTTGGTCCGCTCGAACGCGACCAAGCCGGGAACGACCTTTACGATCCAGTAGCAGGTTCCGGCGGGCCGCAAAGGGGCCCGCCGGCTTTGTGGTCGGCGCGACGAGCGGCCTCGCGCCGTTCGGTGGACCCTACGCGATTCATGCTTTTCGACAGCCGGGCGCCTATCCTTCCCCAGCCCTGCTGGGGAAGAGCCTGCCCCCGGGCGAAGACCCGGGGGTGGCGCAAAGCGCCGGATGGGGTGTGGTCCGCTGCCGCAACTTTGGGTCGGATTGCACGATCGTCACTCCGAGCGTTAGTCGGGCCATCCCCGCTTTCCGCACCCCATCCGGCCCCATAGCCCGTCGAAAGACGGGAGTCTTTCGACGCCCTACTGGGCCTCCTTCCCCGCTGCGCGGTGAAGGAGGCGCGCGACGGCTGGAAGCACTCAGAGACGTGTGGATGTCGTAGCGGCGGACGCGAAGGGCGAGCCAGCTTTTCCGACCGGCTCAGCCGCCGAAAATGACGCGCCGGAACCGGACCGATGCGATCGCATAATAGACCACCCCGATGGCGATCATCGCCGCCATGGGGCGCCAGACGAGCGTGATGTCCGCGCCGCGGAACAGCACCGCCTGGGAAAAGGCCACGAAATGCGGCGTCGGGCTGATCGTTTGAATGAAATACTGCAACCAGACCGGCATGCTCTCCATCGGCGTGCTGCTGCCTGAGAGCAGCTGTGTCACCATCAGCACCGGCATGGCGAGCAGGCCGAACTGGCCCATGGTCGTGGCGAGCGTGCCGAGCAGGATGCCGAGCGCGGCGACGACGAGCGCATAGATCGCCGCCCCGAGCAGGAACAGAAGCAAAGACCCGTTGATCGGCGAGCCGATCCACCAGTGCACGACGAATTGCAGCGACAGCATCGCCGCGACCAGGATGACGAGGCCGTTGGCGATCATCTTGGCGAGCATGATCTCCGACGGCACCACCGGCATGACCAGCAGGTGCTCGACCGTGCCCTGCTCGCGCTCGCGGATCAGCGCCGCGCCGGTGAGGATGACCGTCAGCAGCGTGATCTGGTTGATGACCTGGGTCATCGCCGAGAACCACGCCGTTTTGAGGTTCGGGTTGAACGCCGCCCGCACGACGAGGTTGATCGGCGCGCCGGTCGAGCGTTCGCGGCCGGAGATGAAGCGCTGGATCTCGTTGGCGATGGCGGTGCGGAGCGAGCTTGCGCCGTTGCCGGCCTGGGCGACCGCCGTGGCGTCGACATTGATCTGGAGCCCGGTCTTGCGATCAGCGCGGATGTCCGCCTCGAAATTCGGCGGGATTTCGACGACGAACAGGAGTTTGCCCTGGTCCATCATCGGATCGATGTCGGAAGCGGTGATCTGCACCGGCGGCTGGAAGGTTGGCAGCCGAAGCCCCTCGGCGATGCGCCGCGACAGGTCCGACCCGTCCTCGTCGACGATGCCGACCGAGAGGTTGGTCGCTTCCGTCACCGCTCCGGTCGCGACCGTGTTCACCGAAATGCTGAACGAATAGACGACCAGCACCAGCATCACCGGGTCCGCCCTGATGCTTCTCAGTTCCTTGATAACCAGATGGAAGATGTTGACCACATGGTCGACGAAGGTCAGCGGCTTGGCTTCGACGAGATGCGGGGCTTTGGGTGAGGGAGCCTCGGACATCTCACGCCTCCTGCTTGCGAAGCAGGGCCAGCGAAATGACCAGGAAGACAAGGGCGATAAGCGCGATCGCGGCGATGTCGCGCCAGAGGTCGACGATGCCGAGCGCCTTGGCGAATACGCCGACCGAAATCTGCTGGTACCAGGACGAGGGGAACGACAGGCCGATCACCCTCGCCCCGCCGGAGAGCGAGGAGACCGGCGCGAGCATTCCGGAGAAATTGACCGCCGGCACGATCGAAAGGATCGCAGTCGCGAAGACAGCTGCGACCTGCGTTCGGGTGAAGGAGGAGATCAGAACGCCGAACCCCACAGTCGCAACGACATAGACGATCGTTCCCACGAGAAGGACAAGGACCGGCCCCTTCGGCGGCACGCGGAAAATGAAAATCGCGATCAGCAACAGGGCGAAGAAGGCGATCATCGCGACCGCAATATAAGGAAGTTGCTTGCCGATCAGGTACTCGAATTGGGTGATCGGCGTCGAGCGGAAGTTGGCGATAGAGCCGGTCTCCTTCTCACGCACGACCGCGATCGCCGACATGATCGCCGGAATCAGGCAGAGCAGCAGCATGAAAATGCTGGGCACCATCGCGTTCACGCTGAGAAAGGCCTGATTGTAGCGAAAGCGGGTCTGAATATCGTCGTCCGTCCACGCGTTGGCGCTCCCCGCTCGGCGTAGGCTCCGCTGCAATTCCTCGCCCTGCTTCCTGATGACGCCGGTGACATAATTCTTCGACGTCTCGCCTCGGAACGTCATCGCGCCGTCGACCGTCGCATCGACTTCCGGCGTGCGGTTGTTGAGAAGGTCTCGGCCGAATCCGGGCGGCACTTCGACGACGATCTGGGTGTTCCCGCTTCTGAGCCGTCTCTCGGCCTCGCCCGCCGACCTGATCGGCGGCTGGACCGAGAAATAGCGCGACCCGTCGAAACCCTGAAGCAGATCGCGGCTCTGGGGCGTGTCGTCTTGGTCGAATGTAGCGGTGGCCAAGTTCTCGATATCGAAGGAGATGCCGAAGCCGAAGGCGAACATGAGAATGATGGGACCGACGAGCGCGAAAGCCAGCCGGATTGGATCGCGCAGCAACTCCACTGTCTCGCGCCGCGCGTAGGCCCATAGCCGGCCAATTTTGAAGCGCTTCGGCCGCTCGCCTGCCTCGACTTCGGCGGCGGCTGGCGCCGGCGCCTCGGCCTTTTTCGACATGTCGATGCCCGCCGCCTCGGCGAGATAGCCGACGAAGCAGTCCTCGAGCGACGTGCTGCCGCGCTCTTTGACCAGTTCCTGCGGCGCGCCGACGGCGAGCACCTTTCCGGCGTGCATGAGCGAGATGCGATCGCAGCGGTCCGCCTCGTTCATGAAATGGGTGGTGACGAAAATCGTCACGCCGTCGTCGCGCGAGAGGTCGATCAGCGTGCGCCAGAAAGCGTCGCGCGCGATCGGGTCGACGCCAGACGTCGGCTCGTCGAGAATGAGAATGGAGGGTTCGTGCAGCACCGCGACCGCGAGCTGGAGGCGTTGCTTCATGCCGAGCGGCAGGCTGT
>CAVPXF010000006.1:0-94446 GCA_963709655.1 uncultured Alphaproteobacteria bacterium | reverse complement strand
CTCCGGTCAGGTAGCTTCCGGCCCCCCAGAACCTATGGGCCATCACGATCGAGCACGGTGCCGCAATTGTTCGACCAACGAGAGCGACTCGCGTCAAATGGAACATTTTTTATGGCTGGGCGGCGCGCAAGGCTTCGCCGCAAATTGGCGCGGCGTCCTGCTGAGATTGAGAGTGCTGCGAGAACCGCTCCAATTTAGCACGACGGCCACGCTGATAAGTCGGAAACCGCGCATTGGTTTCGCCCGCGCGTCGGTCGAAATGCTGCGAAATTCCGCGCGAACATTGATGCAGCCCACGTTTGTTGTTTCGCCGAGGTTATAATTACAGACGATCTCATGGTATATGATAACTGACTGATAATGCAAGATTATCGGACATTGAATCCTGGCGACAGGCAGGGCGCTTGTGCGTGCGTATGGTGGCCATAAGCGCCGCCGTCGGCTACGATTTCGTAAGATGATTTGCGCCGAGCCCGCCCCCTCCGACCCGCCCCGCGTGTCAGGAGTCATCTTGGATTGAGAATATCGAACTTCACGCCAAAAAAGCCATCAAATGTGACAATATGTTTGATGCATATTCTCACATTTGATGGCCTTACCCCGTCGCTCGAGCTTCAAGCCGGGCTATATCGCATAGGGGCGGTGTTATCTTCGCCGCCCATCGTCGCCCGCCGAATCTACAAAAAGGTTGGAGCGTCCAATTCTCAAATTAAATGGCTTCAGCAAGCCATATTGTCAAATTAAATGGATATTCTCAAGCATCATGGCACCGGTTAAATCCTTGATTTTATTGAAAACGAATTCTCACGCCAAGATGGCTCCCGACATGCGGACGCCAACGGACCAGGCGACCGCTTCGCAGACCGCCACCGATCGCTTGCCGAAAAATTCAGGATCCCGTTCGCGCGACTTCGTCCTCCAATCGAGGGGGGCGACTGGAACGACGTCTTATGCGCGAGGTCCGAAACGAGAGGAGCGCGCCCATGACCATGCCCGACGCGACCGCCGCTCCTTTCAGCGCTCATACCCGCGCTTTCGTGCTCCTTAAGTCCAGACGCGTGCCAGACGCGTGCTCGATCTCCTCAATCCCGACCCGCCGGACTCTCGCCGTTAGGGAGCGAAGCTCCTCGCTTGGCGTCGACGATTCTTACGACGGACGCATAGACGCGGCGGACGCTGGCGATCGTTGAGACACAGAGAGTTCCAGTTGAGGATGTTGCCTCGAAACGCCAACGAACGAGGATGTTCGCGGAAACGGCAGCGAACGAAACGTTCGCAATCTTCAAACCGATCGCCCCTTCGACTGCATCAGCGGTCTTGTGTCGTTCATTCTTAGGCACCGAGTTCGAGGGATGTCCACCCAAACCGATCTCTGAACACCTAAAACCAACCCTTAGTCGGAACTTTACCGGCTTTGCGGGCGCGTCCCTTTGATTTCTCTCGATTTTCCGAGAGAAAGGCGGGGTGTTTCTGACTACAGTTCGGCTTTCGGCGTGACGCCGAGGAGTTGGAGTGCGCGGTTTTGCGTCGGGGTCGGGGTGGCGAGGATGGTGGCGATCTGGCCGTTGCCGAAGCGGACCCGATTGCGGGTGAGGGTAGCGAGATCGGTGAGGAGGGAGCGGAAGCTGTGGACCGGCAGGCCGTCGTCGGTTCGCTTGGCGTGCGCCTTGCGTTTGGCCGCCTCCGACACGCGGGCCTAAAGCGATTTGATGCGGGGCGTCCATCGCATGGCCACGGCAGCAGGTCACTGTCGGGTCATTGCCTGTTACGCGCGGGATCCCCCACCGCATCAGAGGAGAGCCAGCGATAATCGCCATTCCCGCGCCTTGCAATGGATCGCGGCTCCGTTAGGGTCGTCGGCTTGTTCGAAAAGGAGCGCGCCATGGCGACGGGCACAGTGAAATGGTTCAACGCAACGAAAGGATTCGGGTTCATCCAACCCGACGCCGGCGCCGCCGATGTGTTCGTGCATGTCAGCGCGGTCGAACGGGCCGGTCTGCAGGGCTTGAATGAAGGGGCCAGAACTAACGAAACGGCCTCCAGATACGCATAGGGGGACGAATCGAGAACACCGCGCGGTGTAGGCCGCGGAACTCCGCCAGAAATCGTCTGGACGGGTCCGGCCGGCGGATCGGTGACGATGTCGGGAAACAGATGATTTCCGACGTCCCCGCTGCACGGGAAGAAGCTGCCTGTCACGGGCTCAGAAACTGCACGACAAACCCTGTCGGAATGTGAGACTGTGTGGAAACTCGTTGGATGGGGTTTTCCGCACATGCTGGTCGGTTACATGCGCGTGTCGACGAACGGTGACCGTCAGGTTCTGGACCTGCAGCGTGACGCGCTCCTCGCCGCCGGGGTCGATGAGCGTCACCTGTTCGAGGATCGGGCTACCGGCGGTCGCGGCGAGCGCGCCGGCCTCGCCAAGGCGCTGGCTTTCATCAAAACCGGCGACTGCCTGGTCGTCTGGAAGCTGGACCGGCTCGGCCGATCGCTGCCTCACCTCCTCGCCACGGTGACCGATCTCAAGAAGCGCGGCATCGCCTTCCGCTCGCTGACCGAGCAGATGGACACGACCACGCCGCAGGGCGAGTTCCTGTTCCACATTTTCGGCTCCCTCGCCCAGTTCGAGCGGTCGCTGATCCAGGAGCGGGTCCAGGCCGGGCTCGCTGCAGCTCGGCGGCGCGGTCGCCGCGGAGGTCGTCCCGTCGCCATCGATGTCGAGAAACTCGCCGCGGTGACGGCCGCGCTCGACGGCGGGGCCACCAAGGCCGCGGTCTGCCGGACCTTCGGCATCAAGCGCAGCACGCTCCTCGACTCCCTGGCCCGGATCGGTTGGTCTGCGGGGGTCAAGATCGAGGAGGCATGAGTGGCGCGACCGCAGCGATTGAACGAAGCCCAGATTGCGGAGCTGTTCGATCCGCCGACCGAGCAACGGGACCTGGTGCGCCACTTCACGCTGTCAGAGGCCGATCTCGGAGCGATCCGGCGCTGCCGCGGAGATCACAACCGCCTCGGCTACGCTCTCATGCTTTGCTACCTGCGCCATCCCGGCCGAGTGTTGCGCTCCGGCGAGCGTCCGCCTCCGATCCTGCTCGCATTCGTCGCCGAGCAGATCGGGATTCTTCCGGACGCGGTGGACGAGTATCTCGCGGCGGAGCGGAACCGCCAGCGTCATGCCGTCGAATGCCAAGAGCAGCTCGGGCTTCGTCCGTTCGGCAAACTCCCCGCAGCCGAATTGGCAAGCGTCCTTCTGCCGCAAGCCATCGAGGATGATCGGCTCGCCCGTCTGGCAGAACTGGCGATGGAGACATGCCGGCAACGCCGGATCGTCGTCCCGTCGCCGCCCGCGCTCGAGCGGCTCTGCGCCAAGCTCCGCCACCAGGCCCGTCGGGAAGTCTATCGCCGGTTGACCGATGGTCTCACCGCCGAGCAGCGTCGCAGGCTCGATGCGCTGACGCAGCATCGGGAAGAAACCAATCAGAACTGGCTGACCTGGTTGCGGCAGATGCCGGAGGCCGCCAAGCAGGGCGCCATGCTCGGTCTGACCGAGCGCTTGGAGCATGTCCGCGCGATCGGCATCGAGCCTGGCCGTGGACGGTTGGTCCACCAAGCGCGCCTTGCCCTGCTTGCTCGCGAGGCTGGCCGCACCACCGTCCAGCATGTCGCCGGTTACGAGCGGCAGCGCCGCCACGCGACGCTGGTGGCCATCAGCCTGGACCTCGCCGCCAGCCTGACTGACCAGGCGATCGACCTGTTTGACCGCCTGATTGGCGCGATGTTTCGCAAGGCCGAGGGTCGCCATGCCCGCGCCTTCCAATCCGATGCCCGGGCCATCAACGAGAAAGTCGGTCTTTATGCGAGCGTCGGCGCTGCGCTGATCGCCGCCCGCGAGGACCACCTGGATGCCTTTGGCGCGATCACGGCGGTGATCCCGTGGGAGCGGTTTCGCGCGACCGTCGCCGAGGCCGAGACGCTGGCGCGACCGCAGGAGTTCGATATCTACCAAAAGCTCGGCGAGCACTATGCTGGGATCCGGCGCTGGTCGCCCGCCTTTCTCGACACGTTCCGGTTCGAGAGCGTGCCAGCCTCGGCCTCACTCATGCGCGCCACAGACGTGCTGCGCGAGGCAAACCGCACGAGCGCGGCCAACCTGCCAGAATCCGCCCCGACTGCGTTCGTTCGGCGGCGCTGGGCGCCTTATGTGCTGCCCGGCGGCGCCATCGACCGTCGTCATTACGAACTCTGCGTGCTGGCGGAGTTGCGCGACCGGTTGCGCGCCGGCGACGTATGGGTCGTCGGCAGCCGGCAATACCGCTCCTTCGAGGAACGGCTGATCTCGAAAGAGACCCTGCAGGACCTGCAGCAGGCCGACACGTTGCCGGTCGCGGTCGAGGCGGACTTCGACCGTTTCGTCGAGAGCCGTCGCGCGCTTCTGGACGAACGGCTGGCGGCCATTGACGCTCGTGCGAAGGGTGGCCTGTTGCCCGACGTGACGATCGACAAGGGCGTGCTGAAAATCGCGCCGATCGAGAAATCCACGCCGCCGGAGGCCGAGGCCTTGGCCGCTCGCCTCTATGCCATGCTGCCGCGCATCCGCATCACCGATCTCCTGGCGGAAGTGGCGGGGTGGACGCTCTTCCCCGACTGCTTCACCCATCTGCGGACCGGCGAGGCGGCCGCCGACGGCCGCATCCTCATGGCGGCTCTGCTCGCCGACGGGCTCAATCTCGGCCTGACCCGCATGGCCGAAGCGTGCAGCATCGCCAGCCTCGGCCAGCTCGCCTGGACGGCCGACTGGCACATCCGCGAGGAAACCTATGCCGAGGCGCTGCGGCGTCTGGTCAATCAGCAACAGCGTGAGCCGTTTGCGGCGATATTCGGCAGCGGCGTTGCTTCGTCGTCCGACGGGCAGTTCTTCCAGGCCAGCGGGTTCGGCCGCGCCGCCGGCCGCCTCAATGCTCATTACGGCCAGCAACCGGGGTTCAAGGTCTACACCCATATCTCCGACCGCTACGCGCCGTTCTTCACCAAGTTGATCGCGGCGACGGCGAGCGAGGCGCTGCATGTGCTCGATGCGCTTCTCTATCATCAGAGCGAGGTCTCGACCCGTCGCCATCATACCGACGGCGGCGGCGATTCCGACCACGTCTTCGCGCTCTGCACCCTCCTCGGCTTCCAGTTCGCACCGCGCATTCCGGGCCTGAAGCACCGGCGCCTCTACAGCTTCGGCAGACCGTCGGACTATCCGACGCTCGAGCCGCTGATCGCAGGCCGCATCAATGTCGCTCTGATCCGCGCCCACTGGTCGGAAATCCTGCGCATCATCTCCTCGATTCGCACCGGCGCCGTGACCGCCTCGCTGATCATGCGTCAGCTCGCCTCCTATCCCCGGCAGAACGGCGTCGCCGCGGCGCTGCGCGAGCTTGGCCGGCTGGAGCGAACCCTGTTCACCCTCGACTGGATCGAGGATCCCGAACTGCGGCGGACGACCGGCCAGGAGCTCAACAAGGGCGAGGCCCGCAACAGCCTGGCGCGGGCAGTCTTCATCCACCGGCTCGGCGAAATCCGCGATCGCACTTATGAAAACCAGCAGCACCGAGCTTCCGGCCTCAACCTCCTCGTCACCGCGATCATCCTTTGGAACACGCGATACCTCGAGCGCGCCGTCGCCACGCTGCGTCAGACGGAGGACATCCCCGACCACTTGCTGGCTCACCTGTCCCCGTTGGGTTGGGAGCATGTGAACCTGACCGGCGATTACGTATGGGGAGCTGAGCACGCCATGTCGGAAAACAATGCCGAATTGAGACCGCTGCGCACCCCGCCCGAGGTATTTTTCAGAGCCGCCTGACGTTCCTGCTTTGTCTCCTTATGCGTATCCGAAGGCCCTTTCGTTAGTTCTGGCCGAGTTGCGCTGGGGGACGTTGGAGCGCCGCAGCCGGCTGTAATTTTCACAGCACGACTGTCTCACTGTGGTCCGAATCCGACGATTGCATCCGGCAGCGACGGCAGCTCACGACGTATTGCAGTAGGTGCGGGTCGCGACCGCGAACGTCGCAAGTGGGCAGGCCAGCCGGGCGTTCCCAGGTGAGACTTGTAGGCGCAGCCTCCGCCCATTTGAGACATTCACGGTCTTTGCGAATTGACTTCGGGTGCAGTGGATCCCTTTCGCAAATTCGCTGATCGCTCCCGGCCGTGTCAGTGATCCGTCGCGGCTGTGGCCGTTTCCAATTTTCACGCCGCCAGTGAAAGTTTCCAAACCGCGATGTCCATGTTATCGATCACATGACAATCCAGAAGGGGCGCAATGCGAGGCCGAGCGGGACGGCGGAAGACGGACCGATCTGTGACGGGCGCGACGGAGTCGGACGCGCTGACGGGCGCCGTCACGATGCAGACGGTGGCCCGCATGGCGGGCGTTTCCGCCATGACCGTTTCGCGGGCCCTGAAGAGTGACGCGTCCGTTTCCCAGGAGACCCGAGACCGCGTGCTCGACATCGTCAGGCGGCTTGGCTACGTGCCTGACGCGACCGCGCGCGTGTTTGCGACCCGCCGCTCGGGCTTCGTCGCCGCCCTGGTTCCCTCGCTCAACAACTCGAATTTCGCCGAGACCGTTCACGGGATGTCGGAGGTATTCGACGCCGCTGGCCTGCAGATGCTGCTCGGCGACACCGAATATTCCCTGTCGCGCGAAGAGGACCTGATCCGGGCCTTGCTGCAACGGCGGCCGGAGGCCATCGTCCTGACCGGGGGCGCCCACTCGGAAGGCGCGCGCAAACTCATCGCCAGCGCCGACGTGCCGATCGTCGAAACCTGGGACCTGCCGAAGGAGCCGCTTGGCGACGTCGTTGGATTCTCCAACGAGGACGCCGGCGCGGCGATGGTGGAATACCTTTACCAGCGCGGGCGAAGGCGGATCGGTTTCGTAGGCGGCAGGACGAGTTTCGACACGCGCGGGACGCAAAGGCGCGCGGGTTTCCGGAGGGCGGCGCGCACGCTCGGCCTCCCGATCGACCGCATCATTCTGGCGGGCAAGGCGCCGGTGTCGATGGCGCAAGGCCCCGCCGCGCTGGAGGCCATGTTGTCGCGATGGCCCGACGTCGATGCCATTGTCTGCGTCTCCGATCTTTCCGCGTTCGGCGTGCTCGCAGAATGTCAGCGGCGCGGGATCGACGTCCCGGGACGGATCGCGATCGCCGGTTTCGGCGACTTCGAGGTGGCGCGTTGCTGTCATCCGCGGCTGACGACAATCGCCGTCGATTGCATCGACCTCGGACGCAAGGCCGCGGAGGTGACGCTCGGCGCGCTCGAGGCGCGCAATCGCAACGAGTTCCACAAACCGGAAACGACGCGGATCGAATTCCGGGTCGTCGCCCGCGAGACCGCCTAAGCGGGCTTTAGAAGGCGATCTGGACCTTCATCGACTGCGACCGGTCGCCGGCCAGTTCGAATGCGTCGCGCGCATTTTCGAGCGGGGCGGTCGCGGTGATGAGCGGTTTCACGTCGATCAGGTCCTTGCTCATGAATTCGAGGGCGAGTGCGAACTCCTCGTGGAAGCGGAACGTGCCGCGCAGCTCGAGCTCCTTGGCTGTGATCAGGTTGATCGGGATCGTCATGTCGCCGCCGAGGCCGAGCTGGACGATGACGCCGCGCGGCCTGACGACCTCGATGCCCTTGCGCAAGGCGGCTTCCGCGCCCGAGGCCTCGAACAGCGCGTCGAAATGGCCTTTGTCCGCGGCGTAGGCGGCGAGCTCTTCGGGCGCCTTGGCGACGTTGATCACGCGGTCCGCGCCGATGCGCGTTGCGAAACCGAGCACGCCGTCGGCGATGTCAGTGACGACGATCTCGGCCGCGCCTGCGCGCCGCGCCGCGCTGACGACCAGCGCGCCGATCGGCCCGCTGCCGCTGACGAGGACACGGCGGCCCATCAGCGAGCCCGCGCGGCGCGTCGCGTGCAGCGCGACCGCGAGCGGCTCGGCCATCGTCGCCTCCGGCAGCGTCACGCCCTCGGCGACTGGATGGGCCTGGGATTCGAGGCAGACCAGGCTCTCGCGGAACGCCCCCTGGACGTGCGGGAACCGCATGGCGCTGCCATAGAACCGCATGTCGAGGCACTGGTTCTGCAGCCCCTCGAGACAATAGCGGCAATGATTGCACGGCACGCTCGGGCTGACGGCGACACTGTCGCCAATCTTCACCCGGCTCGCCTCGGCGCCGACCGCTTCGACGACGCCGGCGATCTCGTGGCCGAGGATCATCGGCTCGCGCAGCCGCACGGCGCCGAAGCCGCCGTGGTTGTAATAGTGTAGGTCAGAGCCGCAAATGCCGCCGAAGGCGACGCGGACACGAATGTCCTCGGGACCGAGCCCCGGATCGGCGGCCTCCTCGACTCGGAGGTCCTTGGCGGCGTGGGCGAAGATTGCGCGCATGGGCGGTTCCTTTTTCAAATGACTGGCGTCAGCAACGGACGCCCGGCGAAATGCGCCTCGAGATTGTCCCGAACCAGCTTTCCCATCGCCTTGCGGGTCTCGACCGTGCCGCTCGACTGGTGCGGCTGGACGATGACCTGCTCTAACGCCGGCAGCCGGCTATCGATGTTCGGCTCATTGAGAAACACGTCGAGCGCCGCGCCCCCGATCCGCTTCTTTTCGAGCGCGTCGATCAGAGCCGCCTCGTCGACCACCGAGCCGCGCGCGACGTTGACGAAGAGGCCGTTCGGACCGAGCGCCTCGAGGACGGCGGCGTTGACGAGGCCCCGCGTCGCCTCGCCCCCGGACACGGACGCGACGAGGATGTCGCTCGCCGCGGCCAGTTCGACCGCGGACAGGTAATGGGCGTAGGACACGCCGTCTGCCGGCGCGACATCGGAATAGGCGATCGTCACGCCGAACCCTTCGGCGCGCCGCGCGATCGCCCGGCCGATGCGTCCGAAGCCGAGGATGCCGAGCGTCTTGCCCCGCAGGCTCGCGCCGAGCGGCAGGGTTCCCGCGCGCCACGCGCCTGACCGGACATGCGCGTCGCCCTCGATCACCTTACGCATGTGCGCGAGGATCAGCGCGAAGGCGAAATCCGCCACGTCTTCGGTGAGAACGTCGGGCGTGTTGGTGACGCGCACGCCCCGCGCATGCGCCCGCTCGAGATCGATCGCGTCGACGCCGACACCGTAGCACGAGACGATCTCGAGTTTCGGGCAACGATCGATCAGTGCGCCGGACGCGCCGAGTTCCCCGCGGGTCGCGATGGCGCGCGCCTCGGGCGCCGCCTCGGCCAGAAACGCCTCCTTGTTGGCCGCAAGCCACAATTTCCTGAGGTCGTAATCTCGCTCCAGGGACGGCATGTCCCATTCCGGATAAGCGCCGATCATCAGCACCGTGGGCTTGGACATGCCTCTCCCTTTCCTTTTCGTCACAAACGGCCGCCTGACCGCAGGCGCGATGTTATCGATAACATACGGGCGTTGCAAGAGGCGAAGGCAAAAATTATCTCTTGACGCCAGCCATGTTATCGATAACATCGACGGGGCGTGCAACGAGGAAGCGTGCCATGAACGGCCTCATCGATCGTCTGTTCGGCCTCTCCGGGACCGTCGCCCTGGTGACCGGCTCGTCCGCCGGCATCGGCCACGCACTCGCTCGCGGCCTCGCCGGAGCCGGGGCTCGCGTCGTCGTCAACGGCCGAACGTCAAGCGCCGTCGACGCGACGGTCGATGCGCTGCGCGCCGAAGGCGCCGACGCCCATCCTTCGGTGTTCGACGTGACCGAGCCGGCTCAGATCGCGGACGCGGTTCGACGGATCGAGGCCGAGGTCGGGCCGATCGACGTCCTCATCAACAACGCCGGCATCCAGCGCCGCGCGCCGCTCGAAGACTTCCCCGAGGACACCTGGCGCGAACTCATGCGCGCCAATCTCGACAGCGTTTTCTTTGTGTCTAAGGCGGTCGCGCGCGGCATGATCGCGCGCAGGCGCGGCCGGATCATAAACATCGCCTCGGTCCAGGCGGAGCTCGCGCGTACGAACATCGCGCCCTACACCGCCTCCAAGGGCGGGGTGAAGATGCTGACCAAAGGCATGGCGACCGACTGGGGCAAGCACGGCCTCAGGGTGAACGGCATCGCGCCCGGTTATTTCAGGACCGAGCTCAACAAGGCCCTGGTCGAGGACGAGAAGTTTTCCGCTTGGCTCGCCGGGCGCACGCCGACGGGCCGGTGGGGCGACGTCGAAGAACTGATCGGCGCCGCAATTTTCCTCGCATCGGACGCCTCGAGTTTCGTCAATGGCCACATTCTCTATGTCGACGGCGGAATCACCGCGTGCCTGTGACGGGGTGGCGGTGGTCGTGATCGGAGTCTCGGGCGCCGGCAAGACGACGGTCGGAAGAGGTCTGACCGCGGCGCTCGGCGGCGTCTTCATCGACGGCGACGACCTGCACACCGACGAGGCGCGAGCGAAAATGCGTTCGGGCCAGGCGCTGACCGACGAGGACCGCTGGCCCTGGCTCGACCGGATCGGCGGCGCGCTCGCCGAAGGGCTCGATGCGCGGCGACCGACCGTGGTCGCCTGCTCGGCCCTCAAGAGGGCCTACCGCGACCGTCTCCGGGCGGCGGCGGGGCCCGCGCTGACATTCGTCTATCTTGCGGCCGATCTGGAGGCGATGCGTCGCCGCGTCGGCGCACGTAAGAACCACTACATGCCGGCGTCTCTGGTCGAGAGCCAGTTCGCCGCGCTCGAGCCGCCGCGGGACGAACCCGGGGTGATCGAAGTCTCCGCCGAGACAAAGCTCGACGTGATGATTTCTTGGCTCGTCGCGCGTCTCGCCGGCCCGGCTCACAGAGAGGAACCCTGACATGGTCGACCAGATCTCGCCTTCCGTCGCCGTCGTCGGCGTCGGCGTCATGGGCGGCGCTATCGCGACGCGATTGCTCGATACCGGCGCGACCGTGATCGTATTCGACCGCGACGACATGAAGACGCGCGCGCTCACGGAGAAAGGGGCGCGTGCGGTCGCCTCGGCGGCACAAGCGGCGCGCGGAACGCCCTTCGTCATCACCAGCCTCAATTCGGCGAAGATCGTCGAGTCCGCGGTATTCGGGCCGGAGGGCGTCGCGAGCACGGCAAACGCGGATACCCTACTGATCGACATGTCCTCGATCGATCCGGATTCGACCCGGGCGCTCGCCGCCCGATTTCGGGAGACCACGGGCGGCCGGTGGATCGATTGCCCCCTCTCCGGCGGCGCGCCCGGCGCCCTGTCGGGCCGGCTGACCGTCGTGGCCGGCGGAGATGACGCCGATTTTGAGCGGGCGCGAGCGGTGATGCGCCGGCTGACGGCGAACTACACGCTCATGGGCCCGATCGGAGCGGGCCAGGCGACTAAACTCGTGAACCAGGTGTTGTGCGCGATCCAGTTTCAGGCGGTCGCCGAAGCGATCGCGCTCGCCGAGCGCGCCGGCGTCAACGCCGAACGGATCCCGGCCGGGCTCGCCGGAGGACGCGCAGACTCGCGCATCCTGCAGGAGTTCGGCGCCAAGATGGCCCGCCGCGACTACGCGCCGACCGGCAGGCTCGACAACATGCTCAAGGATCTCGATGGCGTTCAGGCTTTGGCGCGGGCGACGCTGACAGCGCTGCCCGCCACCGCGATCGTCGCCGAGGTTCACCGTGCGCTGATAGCGGCCGGGCTTGGCGGCGCGGACAACGCGGAACTGATGCGCCAGTTCGACGCGCCCCGCGACAATTCGTCCCGTCCTTGAGAAAGGACGGATACGGCCCTTGTCAGGCTCTGTATGTTATCGATAACATATCGGCAACGATACTTCTCGGGATTTGGAAATGTCCTCGGCGACCCAGGCAAACACTCCGCCCCTGATCCGCTTTCGCAACGTGGTTAAGCGCTTCGGCGGCGTCACGGCGCTGCGCGGCGTCTCACTCGACCTTCATGCCGGCGAGATCCTAGCGCTGCTCGGCGAGAACGGCGCCGGGAAATCGACTCTGATCAAGACGCTCGGAGGAATCGTCGAGCCGACGGAAGGTTCGATCGAGTACCGGGGCGAACGCTACAAGCACCGTCCGCCCCGCTTCGGCGAGCACCAGCCTGTCGCCTTCATCCACCAGGACCTCGGGCTGGTCGAGTGGATGACGATCGCCGAAAACATTGCGCTCGCGACCGGCTATCCGCGCAGGCGCGGCCACATCGACTGGCGCGCGGTCGAGGCGGCCACCGAGTCAGCGCTTGCCCAGGTGGACTGCCCGCTGGCGCCGACCCTGCGCGTCCGCGACCTCACGCGTACGGAAAAATCGCTCGTCGCGATCGCGCGCGCTCTGACCGTGCAAGCCGATGTCCTCGTCCTCGACGAGCCGTCGGCCTCGCTTCCCGCCGACGAGGTGCACCGCCTGTTCGACGCTTTGAGGCCGCTGAAAGCGCGCGGCGTCGGCATGATCTATGTGTCGCATCGGCTCGATGAGGTGTTCGAGATCGCCGATCGCATCGCCGTTCTGCGCGACGGAGCTCTCGTCGGCGAAAGGCTGGTCGCCGACACCACCCCGGAGGAGCTGGTTTCCCTGATCGTCGGGAAGGCGCTCGACAAGTTCGAGGCGGCGCCGCGCCCGCGCTCGGAGAAGACCCGGCTCGCCGTGTCGGGCCTGACGGTCGCCGGCGCCGGCCCGGTTGATTTCACTGTTGCGCAATCCGAAATCGTCGGTCTCGTCGGCCTCCGCGGCGCCGGACAGGAACGAATCGGTCGGGCGCTATTCGGCGCGCTCCCGCATTCCGGGACAATACTGCTCGACGGCGCCGTACCGGCGCTCGGCAGCCCCGCCGCGGCGATGCGGGCGGGGATCGGACTCATCGCCCGCGACCGCGTCGAAGAATCGGAAGCCAGCGGCCTCACCATTCGTGAGAACGTCTTCATCAACCCGGACGCGATCGGTAGAAGCTTCGCCTCGCCCCTCTCGCCGCGAGCGGAGGCCGAGGAGGCCCGCGCGATTGGCCTCCAGGTCGGCCTTCGTCCAAACGATCCCCAGCTGCCGATCGAATCGCTCTCGGGCGGCAACCAGCAGAAGGTGATCGTCGGGCGCTGGTTGCGCATCGGCGGTCGGCTGCTGATCGCCGAGGACCCGACCGCCGGCGTCGACGTCGGCGCCAAGGCGGAAATCTACCGCCTCCTCGACCAGGCGCTTTCGACCGGTCTCAGCGTCGTCGTCGTCTCGACCGACTTCGAGGAAGTCGCCCGCCTCTGTCATCGAGCGCTCGTGTTCTCGCGCGGCGTGATCGTCGCCGAACTCACAGGCGACGCGCTTTCCATCGAACGGTTGATTCACGCGGCGTCGGTCGCCGCTTCCGACGCTGCATAGGAGGAGACAATGGCTTCTTCGGTCAAATCGACGGCGCTCGAGCCGACCCCCGCGGAACTTGCCGGCCTGAACGGCTTCGACCGGGTCAAGCGGCTCGTGCCGGTCTACGGCCTGGTCATCCTGACCGTCCTGCTCGCGCTCCTGTTCAGCGTCATTCTGCCGGACACGTTCCCGACTCTGTTGAATGTCCGTTCGATCATCTCGGACAAGGCGATCATCGCCATCCTCTCGCTCGCCGCGATGATCCCGATGGTGGCGGGCAAGATCGATCTGACGGTCGGCTACGGCATCGTCCTGTGGCACATCCTGGCGATCAGCCTGCAAACTCAGTTCGGCGTTCCCTGGCCGCTCGCTGTGCTCGTCGTGCTCGCGCTCGGAACCGGCGTCGGGCTCATCAACGGACTTCTGGTCGAGGTCGCCCAGATCGACGCGTTCATCGCGACGCTGGGCACCGGCACGATCCTTTATGCGATCGCGATGTGGTACAGCAAAGGTCGCCAGATCGTCGGCGTCTGCTCGGACGTCTTCTATGCGCTGAACGGCGCGGACCTGTTCGGTCTGCCGATTACCGGCTTTTACGTCCTGGCGCTCTCGGTCGTGCTCTGGTTCGTGCTCGAATATCTGCCGATCGGTCGCTATTTCTATGCGATCGGCGCCAATCCGAAGGCAGCCGAGCTCAACGGCATTCCCGTCCGCCGCTACACGATCCTCGCCTTCGTCGCCTCTGGCCTTCTGACCGCTTTCGCCGGCGTCCTGCTCGCCGCGAAACTCAGGATCGGCCAGGCCAGCGTCGGGCTCGAATATCTGCTGCCGGCGCTGGTCGGCGCCTTTCTCGGTTCGACCACGATCAAGCCCGGCCGCGTCAACGTCTGGGGGACGGTGGTCGGCGTGACGATCCTCGCGATCGGCATCTCCGGCATCCAGCAGCTCGGCGCGCTGTTCTTCGTCGAGCCCTTGTTCAACGGCGCGACCCTGCTCGTCGCCATCGGCATCGCCGGCTACGCGCAACGCAGGCGTGGAGCCGAACCGGCGCGCGCGCCTGCGACAACGGCGCAATCTGGGGGCGCGAACGGTGAGACCGCTGCGACCTCGTCCAAGGGAGGTAAGTGAATGAACGGTTTGAAGATAGCTCTGCTTGCCGGCGCCTGCGCGCTGGCGACGATCTCGATCGCGCGCGCCGACGACTACGTCGACATGGCGACCAAGGCGGCGAAAGCCGCGACCGCCCGGGCGGACAAGTGGGACGGCCCGACCACGGGGCCCACCGCCGCCAAGGGCAAGAAGATCGTGTTCGTCGCCGCGGACCTGAAGAACGGCGGCATTCTCGGCGCGTCCGAAGGCGTCAAGGAAGCCGCCAAAGCGATCGGCTGGACGGTCATCGTGATCGACGGCCAGGGGTCGGTCTCGGGCCGCACCGCCGCGATGAACCAGGCGCTGACGCTCAAGCCCGACGGCATCGTCGCGGGCGGCTTCGACACCAACGAGCAGAAGGTGGCGTTCGACGCGGCCGCCAAGTCGGGCGCCGTCGGTCGTCGGCTGGCACGCCGGCACGCGTGCCGGGACCCGAGCCGGAGGCAGGCATCTTCGCCAACGTCACCACCATGCCGAAGGACGTCTCCGACACCGCCGCCTTTCAGGCGATCGCGGAATCGGGCGGCAAGGCCGGCGTCGTGATCTTCACCGATTCGCAGTACGAAATCGCCGTCTTCAAGGCGAAGGCGATGGAGGCTGCGATCAAGAAATGCGCCGACTGCAAGGTGCTCGAATATGTCGATTCGCCGATCGCCGAGTCCTCCCAGCGGATGCCGCAGCTCACCACGACGCTCTTGCAGAAGTACGGAGACAAGTGGACGCACTCGCTCGCGATCAACGATCTCTACTTCGACTTCATGGGCCCCTCGCTCGCGGCGGCCGGCATGAAAGGCGACGGCGCGCCGAAGAACATTTCGGCCGGCGACGGCTCCGAGTCGGCGTTCCAGCGCATCCGGGCCAAGCAATTTCAGGACGGCACGGTGCCCGAGCCGCTCAACATGCAGGGTTGGCAGCTCGTCGATGAACTCAACCGCGCCTTCGCCAAGCAGCCATGGTCGGGCTATACGTCGGGCATCCATCTCGTCACCGCCGACAACGTCGCCTTCGATGGCGGGGACAAGAACGTGTTCGACCCCGGCAATGGCTACCGCGACGAATACAAGAAGATCTGGGGCGTGAAGTAGGTCCCGGGCGCCGCCGGCGACAGCCGGCGGCGCCTCCATCTCAGCGAAAGTCTCCAAACATGATCAAACGTCTCGCTTTTTTCGATGGCGCGATCCGCCTGGGCCGGGAAGGCGAGTTCGACGCCTACGTGACCCAGAAGCTCGTCCCACTCTGGCGGCGGTTCCCCAAAGCCGTTCGCGTCGAGGTCCTGCGGGAAGTCGAGGCGGAAGACGGCTCCCACCGCTATCCGATGGTTCTCGAGATTAGCTATCCTGATCGGGGAGCGGTCGCGGATGCGCTGACGTCTGCCGTTCGGACGGAAAGCCGTGAAGTCACCAAAGGGCTCAGCCAGTTCTTCGACGGACGAATTTTTCACGTCGTCTACCGGGTCGCGGAGCACGGTCCCGCCGCCGCGTAATGGCATTTCCTGAAGGATAGAGTTCGCGGGATCGACGCGCTTCGCGACGCTCTCCGCGGCCAAGATCGTCGCCGACGAGTAGGGCTTCGAGCAGATGGCGGTCGCCGGCGCGCAGTATGGCTGGCGCCTCGATCTGCGCGAGATCGCCGCGATCTGGCGCGCCGGCTGCATCATCCGCGCCCGCATGCTCGACCGCATCATGGACGCCTACGAGCGCGACCCGTCGTTGCAAAGCCTGCTGTTCGCCGAGCATTTTCGCGACGCGCTCGCCTCGGCGGAAGGCGCTTGGCGCCAAGGGTCTCACTTGCGGTCGCGGCCGGAGTACCCACGCCAGCGTTCTCGTCGAGCCTCGCCTACTATGACGGCCTTCGCCGCGAGCGCGGTCCGGCGAATCTGTTGCAGGGCCTGCGCCACTACTTCGGCGCGCATACCTACCGACGGCTCGACAAGCCCGGCGTGTTTCACACCCTCTGGTCCGAGGACGGCGCCGAAGAAAAGACCGGACGAGAGGGCCAGTCTTACCGCTCGCGACGCGCGCGTCAGAATGAGCAGGCCGAGAGGTCAGGCCGGCTTCCAGTTCGCCGCGTGTGTATTGAGATAGATGGCGTAAAGCGACGTCTGTGCAGTGATGTAGAGCCGGTTCCGGCGCGGGCCGCCGAAGCAAAGGTTGGAGACGAGCTCTGGAATGGGAATCCGGCCGATCAGGTTTCCGTCCGGCGCGTAAGCCCGCACGGAATCGGCGCTGGAGGTCCACAGATTGCCGTGCCAGTCGACTCGGAAGCCGTCGAAGAAGCCTTTGTCGCAAACCGCGAACGTGTTCGCGTAGGCGAGGGTCTTGCCGTCGGCGCCGACCGCGTAGGCGTGGATGGCGCGTTGCGTGTCCTTGACGTGGGTCTCGCCAGTGTCGGCGACGTAGAGAATCGTTTCGTCGGGCGAAAAGGCGAGCCCGTTCGGCCGGACCCGGTCTCGTGCGACGGCGGTCACTTCGCCGCTTGCGGGATCGAGCCGATAGACATCAGCCGCGCCGATCTCGCTCTCGGCGAGCGCGCCCTCGTAATAGCCGTCGATACCGTAGGTCGGATCGGAGAACCAGATCGTCCCGTCCGACTTGACGACGACGTCGTTGGGCGAATTCAGTCGCTTGCCCTCGAAATGCGTGATGAGCGCGCGCCAGACCCCGTCATGGTCGAGCCGCGAAATGCGTCGGCCGCCGTGCTCGCAGGCGATGACGCGGCCTTCGCCGTCGAGGGCATGGCCGTTCTGGAATCCGCAGGGCGTTTCTAACACGCTGACCGACGAGTCGTCCTCAACGAAGCGGAGAACGCGATTGTTGGGGATGTCAGACCACAACACTTGGCGGGCGGCAGGAACGTACACGGGCCCTTCGGCCCAGCGGCTGCCGGTCCACAAGCGCTCGAGCTTCGCGTGCCCGATGATGAGCTTGTCGAACCGGTCGTCGTGGATTTCGTAGTCGCTCATCGCTTTCGCCCTCTAAGGCGACGCCCAAAGACTATCGCTCCATGGTGTTTTTTCTCGGCGCGATGTTGTAGTTCCATTCTGGGTGGAACGCGTCGCGGGTTATGTTCAGGCTCGCCATGTCCGCGTCGGAAACCTTGATGCCCTTGAGATAGGTATTGCGATCGAGCCCGCAGGAAATCTTCAAGCCGGTTTTCGTTGTTGTGTTGGAAATCAGTGCGATGACGATGAGCAGGCTGGCCAGAGGCATGGCGCGCCAGTTTTGTGTGATGTGACAGAACATGCGGTGCTCGATCTTGTTCCACTTCGATGTCCCCGGCGGGTAGTGGCAGACCTGGATGATCAGCCCGGTTTCATCGGCAAGTTGCTGGAGCGCCAACTTCCACAGACGCAAGCGTGAACCGTTGGAGCCGCCGCCGTCGGCCGTGATCATCAGGCGCTTCATGCCGGGATACAGCCCGCGGCCGATTTGTTCGAGCCATAGACGAACCGCGTTGACCGCGAATTGCCCGGTATCGTGGTCGATTCCGAGGCTGACATAGCCGAGGTTGGCGCCGATGTCGTAGACGCCGTAAGGAACGACCTTGCCGAGCTCCTTGTCCTCGAAATCGTGGGTATTGACCTCGATCGGCTGGCCTTGCGGCCCATAGTCGCTGCCGCCGTTCTTGAATTCGCCGAGCAATTCCTTCTTTTTCGCGTCGATCGATAGCGTGGGTTCGCCGGCTGCCTGGAACGCTTCGACCTTGGCGTTGATATATTCGAACTGCGCGTCGCGATCGGGATGTTTGCCGCTCTCTTTGGTCTTCCGGTTGTAATGGCGGCAGTATTTCAATTCCCGCAATAATTTGGGAACGGTTGACGAACTCACCTTATGGCCCATCTGGCGAAGCGCCGTCGCCAGCTTCTCGTGGCTCTTGGACACCCATACCAATGGCCGCATCGGATCGCCCATCGTCGCGGGCTCGAGCAATCGTTGCAAGTCCGCCAGCAGCGTCGGATCTTTGGTTGTCAACAGAGGGCCGCCGCCGCCTTTCCGCCGCACCTTTCCTGTCAATGAACCGGGGTCCTGCAGGTCCTTCAGACCGCGTCCAATCGTGCTGCGGGCGACCTTCGTCGCGCGCGCCGCCGCCGCAATCCCACCGTAGCCCGCGGCCTTCGCCTCCGCCGCCGCGTTCAACCGCCGGCCCCGTTCGTTCAGAGAGGAACGAAGGGCTTCGTAACGGGCTCGCAGCAGTGATTCGTCGATCATCTATCTGCTATAGACCGCAGCCCCGGCGACAGGAATCCCGTAAACAGCCCACGCCAGTAGAACACCAAACCGATTCACCAGTCTTTGGGCGCCGCCTTAGGTCCTGGATCATATTGGCGGATTTCTCAGCCCTCGTGTTGCGTCTCGGGTAGGCCTGACGCGCTCAATGTGTCTTTCAGGGACGATCGCTCTTGGCGCAACGGTCGCATTCCGCCTTCGATTGGCGTTGGTGCACAACCTGAGATCGGGGGGCAGTGGTGGCCCTCCCGGAGGTTTCAGGCGAGCCTTCGAGAGACGGGCATGCCGAGAGCGGTCATGCGGTTGAGCACCTTGCAGCCGACCCTGGCCTCGAGCTTTTGTGCGGGCAGAGTCCGGGCGCGGAGCGTTCGGCCGATGATGGTCTTGTAGCGCAGCATCCCGGTCTCGACGAGCGAGCGCCGGCCGTAGCCGACGGCCTTCTGCCATCCCAGTCGGCCCTTGGCGGCGATCATCTCGATGTGGCGGTCACGCGGTGTCGGTATGCCCGCGGCGGAGACCTCGCTGACCACAGCGGTAGCGCGGGGCGGAATGATCACGCTGGCCGCGCGAGCCCGATCGGCAACGGCCCGGTAGACAGGATCGCCGTCATACGCGCCGTCCGCCAGGACGGCGGCGATCGGGGCCGCAATCTGGTCAAGCAGCGGGCGAACCAGCGAGGCGTCGCCCTCCTCGGTCGTGGTCAAGGCCGAAGCGAGAACCTCGCCGGTGTCCGGATCGATGGCCAGGTGCAACTTGCGCCAGCTCCGCCGATCGCGGCCGCCATGCTTGGCCATCCGCCATTCACCGGCGCCGAAAACCTTCAAGCCGGTGCTGTCGATCACCACGGTGACCGGACCAGCCGGCACGGCCAGGGCGGTGACCAAGGACAACGCGGCGCTGCGGCGCGACAGCGTCGTATGGTCGGGGACATCGAGGCTCAGACCCAGCAACCTCGTCACCGAACGCAACAGCCCCTCGGTCTGCCGCCATGGCCGGGCAAATGCCAGCCGCAGCATCACGCCGGTCTCGATGGCGAGGTCCGAATAGTGAGCTGACCGCCCCGGACGGCCGGTCCTCGCCGGATGCCACGCCGCGATCGCCTCGGGCGTCACCCACACCGTCAGGCTGCCGCGGTCGCGCAGCGCGACCTCGTACTCCCGCCAGTTCTCCACCCGGCGCCGGGCTTTCGGGATCTTGTGACGGCGGGGCTCGTTATGCTTGTACGGCATCGGCAAATCATCGTCCCAGGAGCTGGCGGCAGGTCCATCATCCTACTCCAGCGACCCTACCCATGCCGCACGCTGCCAATTTGTGCACTAACGCCCGTGAGATGGGTATCCTCACCGTCGGCGTCGTCACCAAGCCATTCCATTTCGAAAGCGGCCGGCGCATGAAGGTCGCGGAGGCCGGCATCGCTGAAATGCGGAAGGCCGTCGACACGCTGATCGTCATCCCGAACCAGAATCTGTTTCGCGTCGCCAGCGAAAAGACAACCTTCGCCGACGCCTTTGCGATGGCCGACCAGGTCCTTTGCTCGGGCGTCGCCTGCATCACCGACCTCATGGTCAAGGACGGCCTCGTCAACCTCGACTTCGCGGACGTCTGCTCGATCATGTACGAAATGGGAACCGCTATGATCGGGGTCGGGGAAGCAAGGGGAGAACGACGCGCCCTGCGCGCCGCCGAAGCGGCGATCGCCAATCCGCTGCTCGATGAGACCTCGATGCGAGGCGCTCGCGGCCTGCTCGTCTCGATCAGCGGAAGCAAGGATCTGACGCTCTACGTGCTGGACGAGGCCGCAAGCCGGATCCGCGAGGAGGTTAACGACGAAACCAACATCATCGTGGGCGCAACCTTCGACGCCGATCTCGGCGACGCCGTCCGGGTATCCGTGGTCGCGACGGGCGTCGATCGAGCGACCGACATCGACCCCACGGCCGGTCGGTCTCGAGCCGAGCCCGCCTTCCAACCGGGAGCCGAAAGGGTTCTCGAATCAATCGGGACGCGTCCGCTCGATGCGACCACGAAGGTCCAAACACAGCCGCCGCTAGCAGCGGCCGTCATTCCGTTTCCGGACCTGAACGAGCGGCGCAAGGGCGTCGGCGAGGAAACTCTCGAAGGCCCTCAAGCAAATCGTCATCCGTCGTTGCTGGAGAGACTTGGGGTCACCGTATCGGAAAGATGGCAGACTCGGCGAGCGTCAGGCTGGCGCTGACCCATCGGGAAAGCGAAGAGCGCAGCGGCTGGACTGCGTCTTGGTAATTGCCAGATGTGCGGGCTCAGCGTGCCTGGTTGCCTCACGCTCGTTGCGCGGGTGGACTGTGAACCGGCTTCGGCTATTGATCGCACCATGTTCAAACGATCCAGCGGTCATGACGCCGGGGCGGCGTCGAACCACCCGTCGAACGGCGCCCAAAGCCAAATCAAGTCCCGTCCCAATCAAGTCCCGCAAAATGTCCGGAAGACGCGCTCGCCAGTTTGAGGCGGGTTGGCATATTCGGCGAAGGCCGGTTGATCCTCATAGGGTCGCGAGAGAATCGTTAGCAACTCGGCAAACGGCGAAAACTCTCCGTCGTCGATCGCAGCGTCGATCGCTTGCTCCACCCGATGATTGCGCGGGATGAACACTGGATTGACGGCTCGCATCGCCTTGGCGCGCGCGTTGGGTTCGCGCCCGCAGACGGCCAGACGCGCGCGCCACCTCTTGGCCCAACGGTCGTAGGCGACCGGGTTCGCGAACAGGCCGCGCGCCTCGGCGTCTGCCGTCTCATCCGCGGCTGCGGCGCAAAGCTGACGGAAGATCAGGGTGAAATCGGCGGCGTTCTCATGCATCGCCTGGAGCAGGTCGCGGACGAGCTCGAGATCGCCGTCTTCATGGCTGGAGAGTCCGAGCTTCTCCCGCATGCCGGCAAGCCAATGCTCCTGATAGCGCGAATTAAACGTGGCGATCGCCTCGTTCGCAAGTTCGACCGCCCGCTCTGGGTTGGGGTGCACGAGCGGCAGCAGGGTTTCGGCGAACCTGGCGAGATTCCATTGCGCAATGGTCGGTTGATTGGCGTAGGCGTAGCGCCCGAATTCATCGATCGCGCTGAAGACAGTCGCAGGATCGTACGAATCCATGAAGGCGCACGGTCCAAAATCGATGGTCTCGCCCGAAAGCGCGGTATTGTCGGTGTTCATCACGCCATGGATGAAACCGACATGCATCCAACGCGCAATCAGCAAGGCTTGGCGTTCCACAACGGCCTGGATGAGCGCCAGGCGGGGCCTCTCGGCGTCGCGGGCATCGGGGTAGTGGCGATCCATGACATAGTCGGAAAGACGCTCGACGGCTTCGAGGTCGCCGCGCGCGGCGAAATATTGGAAAGTTCCGACACGGATGTGACTGGATGCGACCCGGGTCAGCACGGCTCCAGGCAACAAACGGTCGCGATAAACAGGTTCGCCGGTTGAGACGGCCGCCAGCGCCCGTGTGGTCGGAATTCCGAGCGCGTGCATCGCTTCGCAAACGAGATATTCGCGTAAGACCGGCCCCAGCGCGGCGCGACCGTCTCCACCCCGCGAGAAGGGTGTTCTTCCCGCACCTTTCAATTGAACATCGCGCCGCTCGCCGTTGCGGTCGAGGACCTCTCCGAGGAGGATAGCACGGCCGTCGCCAAGCTGAGGAACGAAATGGCCGAATTGATGCCCGGCATAGGCCATCGCGATCGGCTCGGCGCCCGGCGGCGTGATGTTGCCTGCAAACATCTCCGCCAGTTCGTCCGGTTCGAGACCTTGCGCATCGACCACCAGTTCCGAGGCGAGCGATTCGTTGAACTTGATCAGGCGCGGCTTTGGCGCCGGCGTAGGCGCGAGCCGTGCGAAAAAACGCTCCGGCAGGCGCGCGTAGCTGTTGGAGAAAACAGCGATAGGGCGGCCCAAGCGTTCGACGGTCGCCGCCTTCTCGATTGAATCAGTCAGCGGCATGCATCGCAACTTTCCTCTTGGGATGCGCGTTATCGATAGCGCCGCATCGATCGGTCGATCTCGCTGGCCCAGGCTTCGATGCCGCCGTCGAGGTTGACGGCATTGTCAAAGCCGGCGTCTCGGAGAAAGTCGACCACCATCTGACTGCGAGCGCCATGATGGCAAACGACCACCAATGGATGACTGGTCGGCAACTCGTCGATGCGCGCTTGGATCTCCGCCATATGAATGTGCAGGGCGCCTTCCAGCTGGCATATTTCGAGCTCTCTCGCCTCTCGCACGTCGAGAACCCTATGCTCCATCCCCGCGCCGCGCATATCTGCAAGCTCGCGAACAGAGACTGCATCTGATCCTCGAAAAGAGTCTGTGGGCAAAGCGTTACTACTCGTTGCGCTAAACTATCGCCGCAGATATGTCCGACATAAGGCCGAGCAAGAAGAGGTTGAAGCGCCACGAGAAATTAACGCTTCGCCTCGACACGGTCCTCCATTTTCAGTCCGCCTCAAATTGTCCGACGCAAACCGGCCCGTTGTTGACTAGGCCCGGGTTTGATGGAGTTAGGGCCAACGGGCAAGGCGGCCGGCAACACTGCAAGACCGAAGGGCGTCATTTTCCGATAGCGACGAAACTTGCCCATCGGCTATTCCGCGGCCCAAACTCTGGGAACTCGTGCGGCTGAGCTTGCGGCCCAGGAACGGCACATCAATGCGCTTGGAGGCAAACCGAAGCCGGCTTAGTCTGAACGTGTAGGGTGCGCCACGGGCGGTCGTTCGAATCCACAGCTACGCTTAATCGCATATTTGGGCCGCCGAGAAAACGCGCGCTGCGAGTCGGACGCGGCCGTTCCAGCATAATTTGGCAGCGGAAATTTCGACGGCTCTCCCGATGAGGCGGCGGGCAATTCGATCTGCGGAAAAACAGCGCTTGCATCATGGCGCCGTCTTGTGCCACCCATTGTCCAGTCAACCGTTCGAGTAGGTTCCGCCTTGGCCCGCGCGAGCAATTTCGCCCTGGATGGGACGTCCGAACGCCCGCTGTATCGTCAGCTGGTGGACTGGCTGCGGGCGGACGTCGCCCGAAGGGCTGTCGGCGATCGGATCGAGAGCGAGCCTCAGCTTGCCGAACGATTTGGGGTCAGCCGTTTCACCGTAACCCGGGCGATCGAAATTCTGGTCAACGAAGGGCTAATCCGCCGCCGTCAGGGCTTGGGAAGCTTCGTAGCCCTTCCGCCGTTGCAGCGCGCTCCGTCATACCTGACGAGCTTCACCGAAGCTGTCGAGGCGCAGGGACGGACGGCGTCGCACCGATTGCTGAACTTCGGCCCGGTCGTATGGAGCGAGGACCTACCCTATCCTGAAGGCTCGGCTCTGGTCGGCGTCGATCGTTTGCGCCTTGTCGACGGGGAGCCGACGGCTATTCATCGATCGGTGATCGATGCGCGGCTGGCCGAAAGGATTGGCTTGACCGGCGCCGTCGCGAGAACGGGGCGCTTCTCGCTCTATCGTCTCTTTGATCAGGCGGGGCTCGGGATCGATCGAGGCGTCGAGACGATACGCGCCCGCTCCGCGACATCTGAGGAGGCGCGCCTGCTTGAGATCGACGACGAGCCCGTGGTCATGGCGGTGCGGCGGGAGACGCGAGGGAGGGACGGCGCCCTGCTCGATGTCGTGGATGCGGTCTACGACGCCCGCCGCTATTCCTATCAAACCGAAATCCGTCGCGACGCGCCAAACATACCCGCAAGCTCTGACCCGCCAAAGGCAATGGAGACGAACCATGAAGCGAATTCGAATATTGAGCGCAATTTCGGGCCTCGCTTTCTGCCTTGGCGCGATCGGGGCGGCGAGCGCGGCTGAAAAGCCGATCGCGCTGATCATTGCGCAAGGCGGGCTCGGCGACCAATCGTACAACGACCTCGCCTACTCCGGCTTCAAGAAGGCGCTGGCCGACGATAAGCTCGAGGGCAAGGCGGTTGAATCGAAGGATGTCGTGGCGCAGGCGGCGGACATTCTTCGCCGCGCCTCCGACGCGGACTTCGGCCTCATCGTCGATCTTGAGTACTCGCACGGCGACGCGCTTCAGGCGGTCGCGAAGGACTACCCGGGGACCGATTACGTCATTCTCAACCAGGTGCGGCCAGGCGCGAATGTCGCGTCGGTTCTCTTTCAGGAGCAGGAGGGCTCCTATCTCGCTGGCGCCCTCGCCACGCTGGTCGCAAAGGACGCCTCCATCAAGGGCATGAGCGGCAAACCGGTGATCGGCGTCATCGGCGGCACCAAGTCGGTCGGAATCGACAAGTTCATCGTTGGCTATATCCAAGGTGCGCACGCGATAGACCCCCAGGCGGAAGTCAAGGTCGCCTATTCCAACAATTTCGGCGATCCGGCGATCGGCTTTCAGATGGCGAAGGCCATGTTCGATGCGGGCGCGAACGTCGTCTACCAGGTGGCGGGCGGCACGGGGCTCGGCGTCATCCAGGCGGCGAAGGAACTCCGGCCGCTTCGCGATCGGCGTCGACACCGATCAGGACAGCATCGCGCCCGGGTCCGTCCTCACCAGCATGGTCAAACGGACGGACGTCGCGGTCGAGACCGTGATGAAAGACTATGCCGACGGCAAGTTCCCCGGCGGCCAGACGGTGACGCTCGGTCTCGCGCAGAACGGCGTCGGCCTTTCTCCGATGACGCATACGCGCGACATGATTCCCGCTGCGACCCTCGCCAAGGTCGACGATCTCCGGAAGAAGATCCTCTCTGGCGAGATCAAAGTGTGGAACGTCGTCGATCAGGGCTACCCGGACTACTTCAAGTGAAAGAAGCGGTCGCGGTTCGCATCGGAGCGCGTGAAGTCACGCGTCGGTTTGGCGCGGTCGTCGCCAACGACCACGTCGACCTCTCCGTCGCGCCGCGAACGATCCACGCCGTCGTCGGCGGCAACGGAGCGGGCAAGTCGACGCTGATGCGCATCCTGCAAGGCGTCGATGCTCCCGACACCGGCGCCGTGATACTCGACGACCGGCCGGTCCGGCTGGAGGGTCCGGCCGACGCCTTTGCGCGCGGCGTCGGCATTGTGCATCAGGAGTTCATGCTGGCGCCGCCGCTGTCGCTGCTCGAAAACCTGATTCTGGCGCGCGAGCCCACGATGTTGGGCGGCCTGATCGACTGGCGCAGAGCAGAAGCCGAGGCCGAAGAGGTCGCCGCGCTGGCGGGGGTCACCGTCGACTGGCGGCTAAAGGCCGTCGATGCGCCGATCCACATGCGCCAGAGCCTCGAGATCCTGCGCCTTCTCTATCGCGGCGCTGACGTTCTGATTCTCGACGAGCCAACCGCTGTGCTCGCGCCTCCTCAGATCGAAGACCTGTTGGCGCTCATGCACAGGCTGAAGGCGGAAGGCCGGACGATCGTCTTCATCAGCCACAAGCTCGACGAGGTGATGAATGTCGCGGACGCGATCACGGTCATGCGATCGGGACGCGTCGTGACGACCACGACCCCGTCGACGACCAGCGTCGCCGATCTCGCCACGGCCATGGTCGGCGAAGCGGTAGGGGTCCCCCGACTCGAAACGCGTCCGCGCCCCCGGGGCGAGCCGCTATTGCGCGCGCGAAGCCTGGTCGGCGTCGACACCCTTGGGTTCAAGCGTCTCGGTCCGGTCGACCTCGACGTCTTTCGCGGCGAGATTGTCGGCGTGGCGGGCGTTGGCGGCAACGGACAGGATGAGCTCGTCGCCTGCGCAGCCGGCCTGGCGCACCCCGTTGAAGGGACGATCGCGTTTGGCGGCCGGAATCTGGCGGGGCTCCCGGCCTCGCGTTTCCGCGAAACGGGTATCGGCTACGTCAGCGCCGATCGCGCAGGGGAGGGGCTGTGTCTCACTGCATCGGTCCGCGAAAATTTCGCGGCCGGCCGTGAGCGGGAGCCGGTGTTTTCGCGTTTTGGACTGCTCCGCCGGGCGGCGATCGACGCCGAGGCCCGAAAGGCGCTGGCCCGACTCAACGTGCGCTTCGGCTCGCTCGGCGACCCGGCCGGAAGCCTTTCCGGCGGCAACCAGCAGCGCCTCGCCATCGCGCGCGAGCTCGAGCGCGAGCCGAAGCTCCTTGTCGCCGCACAGCCGACGCGGGGCGTCGATATTGCTGGGACAGCCTTCATTCATCGCCTGCTGGCCGCGTTTCGCGATCGCGGCGGTGCGGTTCTGCTCGTTTCTGAGTCGCTCGACGAAATTCTTGCGCTCTCCGATCGCATCGTCTGCATCTTCAAGGGGCGGATCGTGGGCGAACTCGGCCGCGACCAGGCGAGCGTCGGTGCGCTCGGCCGCTTGATGCTCGGCCAGAGGGCGGCATGATAGGTGGGACCGCGCTTCAGGGCTTGGCGAGGGCGTGCGCTGCAGCGATGCCTTTTGCAGTCGCCATCGCCATTGGCGCTGTCATGCTGGCCCTGACGGGTCACGACCCGGTTTCGGTCTACCGGTTGATGATCGAGGAGGCCTTCGGCGGCGAGCGGAGGATTGCGGCCACGCTGACGGAAGCCACGCCTTTGCTGCTGATGGGGCTCGCCGCCGCCGTCGCCTTCCGCGCCGGCGTGTTCAATGTCGGGGCCGAAGGCTGCTTCTACGTCGGAGGTATTGTCGCGGCAGTCGCCGGCTACAGTCTTCCGTCCTGGCCCAGTCTGCTGCTCATTCCCTTCGCTCTCGCGGCCGCCTCTGTCGTCGGCGGCGCGTGGCTGCTCGCGCCTGGCCTGCTGCGCGCGCGGCTCGGAGTCGATGAAGTCGTAACGACGCTAATGCTGAACTTCATCGCGATCGACCTGACGAGCTGGCTCGTCGACGGACCTCTGCTGGCGCGAGGGTCGGCCAACTCCGCAACCCCGCTCATCAGCGCCGCCGCGGAGCTGCCGCGTCTCCTGCCGCCTGCGACCCTGCATTTCGGCTTTCTCATCAGCCTCGCGCTGGTCGCAGGATATGGAGTCTGGAGCCGATTTTCAGTAGAGGGTTTGCGCTCCCGACTCGTCGGGCTCAATCCCCGCTTCAGCCGCGCCGTCGGCATCGAGCTGCCAAGGGTATTTCTCGGCGTGATGATCGCGTCTGGCGTCATCGGCGGACTCGCCGGCGGCATCCACACCCTGGGCCTCGTACACCGTTTCGTCGGCGGCTTCTCGCCGGGCTATGGATTTACCGGAATCGCGATCGCGCTCCTCGCCCGCAATACCGCGACAGGGGTGGTGGTCGCGTCCATCCTGTTCGGAGCGCTGTCTTCGGCCGGCGCGAACATTCAGCTCTTCAGTGATGTCCCGATCGAGATCGTCGAGATCCTGCAGGGCGCGGTGATGATCTTCGCCGTCGCACAGTTCGGGGTCGGATGGGCGCGCAGAGGGGCTGCGTCATGATCAACCTCTTCATCCACGCGGCGATGCTGACTACGACGCCGATCCTGCTCGCGGCGATCGGCGGCTTCGTCAATCGCATGGGCGGCTTGGTCAATCTCGGCCTCGAATCGATGATGCTGGCGGGCGCGCTGGTCGCGGTTGAAGTGTCGTCCTCGACAGGCAGCGCGCTCCTCGCGGTCATCGCAGCTGCAGCAATCGGTGGATTGGTCGGCCTTGTCATGTCGCTCATCGTGACGCGCCTGCACGCCAACGAGATCATCGTTGGCCTCGGGTTCGGCGTGGCCGTCGCGGGCCTCGTGCGCTTCATTCTGAAGAGCGCCTATGGCGCCTCGGGCACCTACAACCCGCCGGGCGTCGTGATGCTGCCGCGGCTCGACCTCCCATTCGTCGACGGCGTTCCGATCCTTGGCGCGCTCTTGTCAGGGCTCGATCCGTTGACGTGGCTGGCCTGGGCGCTCGTTCCAGCCGTCTCCTTTGCGCTGGCTAGGAGTCGCTGGGGTCTGCGCTTGCGCGCGACGGGTGCGGCGGAGGCGACGGTGCGCTCCGTCGGCCTAGCCCCGCTCGCCATTCGTGACGCCTCGACCATATTCGCGGGCGTATTGTCCGGCCTTGCGGGCGCGCATCTCTCAATTGGCATCGTCGGGCTCTTCAACGAAGGCATCACCGGAGGACGCGGTTTCATCGCGCTCGCCGCGTTCTACTTCGGCCGGACGTCGGCCTATCGGACCGCGCTCGGGGCTCTGCTCTTCGGGGTTTTTGACGCTGCCCAAATCCGTCTTCAGGGCAGGGGCGTCCCCGCCGAGATCGTCCAGACCCTGCCATACTTCATCGTCATCCTCGTCCTGACCGGGCTCGGGTTCGCCGACCGGCGCTCGAGGCGCGGCGGAGCCTCATCATGACCGACCGCGCATCCGAGTCAGATAGCCCGCCGACCGCTCTGATCCTGGTCGACGTCATCAATTCCTTCTTTCTCGAAGGGATGCCGAACCACTATCCAGAGGCGGCCGAAGTGCTGCCGGCCCTCGCCAAGCTGCTGGCGCAGGCGCGAAGCGCCCGTCGTCTCGTCGTGCACGCGGTTGAACGTCATCGCCCGGGCTTCGACGACTACGAGTGGCGCAAGCTGCCCCGTCACCATTTCGCCGATGATCCCGACGCGGGGTTCGTCACCGGCTTCGGTCCTTCGGACGAGTTCGAGATTATCTGTCCCAAGCGGCGCTACAGCGCCTTTTTCGCGACCGACCTCTCCCTCTTCCTGCGAGAGCAAAAGATCGAGCGCGTCATCGTCGCCGGCGTCAAGACCAACGTTTGCATCCGCGCGACTGTGCAGGACGCGTTCGCCTACGGTTTTGCCGTTGTCGTGCCGAAAGAGGCGACCAACTCAAATCGTCCGCATCTCGCCGCGGCTTCACTTGAGGATATCGACCGCTATTTCGGCGAGGTCGCGCCGCTCGAACGTGCGCTTGAGATGCTCGCATGAGCATTGTCGTCACTGGATACGCGAGCCTCGACTATTCGATGCGGCTCAACTCGCCGCCGCAGGCGGACCGGACCGCAACCGTTCTCTCCCGCCCCGCGGAATGGCCCCGCCTCGGCGGCTCGCCGGCCTATGTCGCAACCGCGCTCGTCGCTTCCGGAGTGAGGGACGCTGCGCCGGTCAGCTGGGTCGGCGCCGACGCTGAAGGCGAGCGCTATCGCAGCGGGCTGGCGGCCGACGGCGTCCGTACGGACGGGATCTCCGTTCGGCCCGGCCGAACGCCGATATGTATTCTCGCTTATCCACCAGATGGGCGTTGCTACTGTCTTTACGATCCCGCTCTGACCTCGTTGGCCGGTCTCGATGAAGAGTCAGCGCGTCCTGCTGGCCGAGGCAGAGGTGATCTGCGTCACGGTCGGTCCGACGAAGGCGACCTGGGAGGCGCTCCGTCTGGCTCGTCCTGACACCGCCTTGGTCTGGGCGGTGAAGGCGGATCCGCGCGCCGTTCCTCCGGATCTCGCTCAGGCGCTCGCCGCGCGCGCTGACGTCGTCATATTCAGCAGCGGCGAGGCCGAGTTCGCCGCGGAAGCCTTCGCTGCTGCGGACGGGCCGGATCGTGATCCGTTGCGCATTGAGACCCGCGGCCGAGAAGGCGTGGCCTACATGCAGAATGGCGCGAACTCGCGTCGTTCCCGTTGATCCAGTCCAGACAGACGATTCGACCGGCGCCGGCGACACCTTCGTCGGGGGCTTTCTCGCCGCGTGGATGAAGACAGGCGACGTCGGGACGGCGATCGAAGCCGGCGCCATGGCGGCCCGCGCCTTTCTGCTGCCGCGCGCCAGCGCGATGAGGCGAGGATAAAACCGATGCCACGGCGCGCCTGGTACATCGGCTGCTCGGAAGACGACGTCGGCGAGGCGGCGATCCTCGTCGGCGATCGCGCGCGCATCGATCGCATCGCCGATCACCTGGACCAGCCGATCGTCCTTCCGGAGACCAGGGGGCTGAGGACCGTCACGGGGCTTCGCGCGGGTATCCGGGTGACGGCCACTGCGTTTGGAATGGGCGCGCCGATCGCCGCGATCGTTCTGCACGAACTCTTCGATCTCGGCGTGCGGCGTTTCCTGCGGGTCGGCACCGCCATGGTGATGCCACCGGCTTCCGTCGGAGACTTCGTGGTCGCCGACGGCGCCTTTCGCGGCGACGGAACATCAGCGACCTACGCGCCGCCGGGATATCCGGCCGTCGCGGATTTCGACCTTGGAGTCGCCCTGCGCGCATCGCTCGAAAGGCACGGCGGCCGGTGGCGGGCCGGTCTCTTCGGGACCTATGACGGCTTCTACACTCAGATGTTCGCCGTCGCCTCCGACGATCGAACCATGGTGGAGGCGACGCGCGAAGAGGTTCGCCGTCTCGGCCTGATTGCGACCGACATGGAGACGGCGACGGTTCTGACAGCCGCCCGCATGCTGGGCGCACGCGCCGCAAGCCTTTGCATCGGCACGGTCGACGGCCTTACCCAGGCGAAGGTCGACTCGTCCCAACTTGCCGACCGGGAAAGCGAGTTGTTCGAGATCGCGCTCGACGCGATTGTCTCGGCGCTCCCCGTTCACTGACCGGAGCCTAATATGAGTGTCGCTGACCGCTATTTCGAAGTGCTGATCGAGCGTCTTACCGAAGTTCGCGCCACTCAGTCCGAGGCGATCGACCGCGCCGCAGAGGCCTGCGCGCGATCCATCGCCGCCGAAAAACTTGTCTTCAGCTTCGGAACGGGCCACGGGGCGCTACCGGCTTTGGAAATGTTTCCGCGTACCGGAACGATCGTGGGATTTCGCCCGATCGTCGAGAGCACGATGATCTCCTTTCATCATGTCTGGGGCGACATGGGCGCGCGCCAGTACCGCTTTATTCACGCGGTCGAAGGCTACGGCACGGCGATCCTGCGTTCGCATCAGCTCGATCCGGCGGATTCGATCGTTCTCTTCTCGCATTCGGGGGTGAACGCGGTGATCCTCGATATCGCGCTCGGCGCGAAGGAGAAGGGCCTGACCGTGATCGCGGTCACCTCGCTTCCCCACTCGTCCGCGAGCCCCTCGCGGCACTCTTCCGGCAAGCGACTGTTCGAGGTTGCCGACATCGTCATCGACACCCGCGCCAGTCTATCGGACGCCTCAATCCGCATCGACGGGCTGGACGCCCCGGTTGGCGCGAATTCGACGAGCGTCGCCATCGCGATCGCGCATGCGATCGTCGCTCAGACGGCGGAGAAGCTCGTGCGACGCGGCGTCCAGCCCTACGTGATGGTCAATCCAAACACTGCCGGCAAGGAAGCGGCGAACGCCGCCAACGACCGCAATTACGACGAACTCTGGCGCCGCCTGAAGGCGCGTTGAAGGACCCAGACGCCATGCGCGACCGTGAATCTGTTTATCGATGGACGGTGGCGCTCCGCCGCGAGCGGACGGAGGCTCGACATCCATGATCCGGCGACGGGAGGGCGCGTCGGTTCGACGGCCATCGCTGCAGCCGCGGACGTGGACTCAGCCGTCGAGGCGGCCGACCGGGCTTTGCCGGGTTGGGCCAGCGCCCACGCCGATGCGCGCGCGCGTATTCTGCATCGGGCCGCCGACCTGATCAATGAACGCCTGCCGGCGATCGCCGATCTCCTGACGCGAGAGCAGGGCAAGCCGATCCCAGACGCGGAGAAGGAAATCCGATTCGGCGTCGAGGTGATCCACTACTACGCGGAGGAAGGGAGACGGATCGGCGGCAGCATCCGGGCGTCCTCGCGAGAGGACGTCCGGAGCCTGGTCGTCTCGGCCCCTGTCGGCGTCGTCGGCGCTATCACGCCATGGAATTACCCGGTCGACATCTACGCGTGGAAAGTCGGCCCCGCGCTCGCCGCCGGCTGTACGCTCGTCGCGAAGCCGCCGCACGAGACGCCGCTGGCAATCGGCCTCGTTGCGCAATGCTTCGCCGACGCAGGTCTTCCCGCCGGTGTCCTGAACGACATACCGGGAACCGGACCGGAGGCTGGCGCGGCTCTCGCCGCGCATCCAAAAGTCCGCATGATGACCGCGACCGCCTCGACCGCCGCAGGTCAGTCGATCATGCGCGCTGCGGCGGACACGATGAAGCGCCTGTCGTTGGAACTCGGCGGGCAGTGCCCGTTCATCGTGCTCAACGACGCCGACGTTGCCGAGGCCGCGTCGGCCGCCGCACGCAGGTCCTTCTCGAACATGGGACAGATTTGCATCGCGGTGAACCGCATTCTTGTCGCAGACGAGCTGCATGGATTGTTCCTGGAGGCCCTGGCTGCCGAGACTGGCCGGATCAAACTCGGACACGGAGTTGATCCGGGCGTCGCCTACGGGCCTGTTCTGCACGAGGGCGTCCGCGCTCGCACGCGCGCCCACGTAGAGGACGCCCTCGCGCGCGGCGGGCGGCTCATCGTCGGCGGCGCGCCGCCTTCGGGAAGCGCCTATGAGCGCGGATTCTTCTTCAATCCGACGCTGATCGACGGTGCCGACGATCAGGCCCTCGTCATGACGCAGGAAAGCTACGGCCCGATCGCGGCCGTGCGGCGGGTGCGGGATGAAGCCGAGGCCCTCGCAGTCGCCAACGCCTTGCCTTTCGGGCTGGCGGCCTATGTCTATTCCCGCGACCTCGACCGCGCCTGGCGGTTCGCAGAGCGACTAGAGACCGGCGCGGTCGGGATCAATGTCAACGATACGACCGAGTTGCAAGCGCCGTTTGGCGGTTGGAAGCTGTCAGGGCTCGGCCGCGAACTCGGCGTCGAGGGCCTGATGGCGTTCCGGGAACCCAAGCACATCAAAATGCGGTTGCGCTCGGGCGGGAACCATTGATGACGATGCCCGGGGTCGAAGGCGTGAGGCGCCGACAGGCAAGGCCGCCGGCGACACTGCAGGACCGACGGGCCCTTATTCTCCGGTTGAGACGACACTTGACCAATCGGCTATTCTGCGGCCCAAACCCTGGGAACGCGTGCGGCCGATGACAGACGCCCGTCAATATGCCCCTGCAACGCTCCGCAATCGCGATTTCATTCTCGGTATCCTTCGTGACGTCTTGCCGACGAAGGGCCTCGTCCTCGAAATTGCAAGCGGTTCGGGCGAGCACGTTGTCCATTTTGCGAGAAACTTCCCCAATCTCGTCTTCCAACCTTCCGATTGCGAGCCGGACGCGTTGCAGAGTGTCGCGGCGTGGGTGAAAGCGACATGGGTCACGAATGTGCGCACGCCGGTGGTCCTGGACGCCTCGCAATCGTCTTGGCCGGTCGCTTCGGCTGATGGAATCATCTGCATCAACATGATCCACATTTCACCTTGGGACGCGACGCGGGGATTGCTCAAGGGGCGCGGCCGCGATCCTTCCTCCGACGGCGCCGCTCTATCTCTATGGACCCTTCAAACGCGAAGGAGTTGCGACGAGCCCGAGCAACCAGGCGTTCGACCGGAGCCTCCGCCAACGCGAACCGATCTGGGGTCTGCGGGATCTCGAAGCGGTCGCAGCGGTCGCGCAATCCGTCGGATTCTCGCTTCCGACGATCACCGAGATGCCCGCAAATAATCTGAGCGTGGTGTTCCGTCGAGTATGATCGAGACGGGTCCGAGACGATCCGTTCCTCACGCGAACAGGTTTCTCAAGTGATCGTTCAGGAAGCGCCCTGGCGGGTCCATTCTGCGGCGGATCGCCTGGAAGTCATGAAAGCGCGGATAGAGCGTCGGCATGTCTTCCGCGCGATTGAAATGCAGCTTGCCCCAGTGCGGTCGTGCTGCGTACTGCCTGAGGATCGCGTCGACGTCGAGGAGATAGCGCCAATAGTCGATCCCCGGGCCGCCGGAGACGGAGACCGTCACGCTGGCGCGGTTGTAATAGGGGCTGAGCATCCCCGAATCGCCAGCGACGAAGCGATATTCCACCGGTAATATGCAATTCGTGTGCTTGGTCAGCATCAACTCGCGAATTTGCCGCAAGGCCTCCTTGCCGTTCTCGACTGGGATCGCATATTCGAGTTCGTGGAAGTTCGGGACGTATTCGATCGGATAGATTTCCGAACTGTAAGCGACCCGCTCGAAAGCCTCCTCGTTCGAGTAGGGCGGCTCGTCGCTGAGGTTCATCACCTTCATCTCGCAGACGTCGTGGTCGCGCTTGACCGCCGAGACGGCGGCGACGTCGGGCAGGCAATAGAGATGCCGGGACTCGGCGACCGGGCACCAGAAGAAACTGAAATGGCGATTGCTTGCCGCCAGATCGTCGTGCCTTTCCATGCAGGCCTCGAAATCGTCGCGCCACAGCCTTTCCTTGAGGTTATAGGCAGAGACCGCCTGCAGCGTGATCGTCGAAATCACGCCGAGCATGCCGATGGAAACCTGCGCGGCCGCCATCGTTTCGGGATCCTGGTCGACGTCGAGGTCCAAGACGGACCCGTCCGGCTGAGCGAGCCGCATGCCGACCGCCTGGGACGAGAGACAGCCAAGACCGATTTCCGTCCCATGCGTGCCCGTAGACAGCGCGCCGGCGATGGCCTGAGTGTCGATATCGCCCTGATTGGCAAGCGATAGCCCGATCTCTTTGAGAGCCCGGCCGATATCGCCGATCCTTGTGCCGGCGCGCACGACGACGCGCTTGCGATCGAGGTCGGCGCGGACGAGCCCTTGCATGTTCGTTAAGCTCAGTAGCAAGCCGCTGGTCGCAACGATTGGTGTGAACGAATGGCCCGAGCCGGCTACGCGGATGGAGAGATTTTGACGCGAAGCCTCGCGCACGAGCGCAGCCAATTCGTCTTCCGACCTGGGCTCTGCCTTGTGCCGGGCGATGAAGGATTGGTTGCCAACCCAGTTGCGCCAGTGTCCGCCCGGCCCGAGCTGCGCCGACGACGTTTGGGTGACATTGGTCATGCCGTCATTCCCGTGGCCGCCGGCCATCGCGCATCAACCGTGCGCGCTCATCTCGTGCAAGCATCGGACGCCGCAGCGCAGCGTCAACTGACATAAGCGGTATCAAGGAACCGCCGCTCTGAAAAGGAGGCGGCCGCAAGCTCGTCGTCGAGGAGGTTCATCGCACCTGCTGAGTTGGGCTCGTTTCACTCGCTGAGCAAATTGAGATCGACTTCGCCGAACTGCGCCAGGATCACAGCGTCCTCAAACTCTCCCGTCGCCGGATTGCCGGTGCGAGAGAACGCCAGTGCGCCCACGTGTTCAAGTGCGAGCGCCCTGGCCCGACGTTCGGCCACGATTGGACTCATGACCTCCTGAGCTTCGCCGGGCTTTAGATCGCCTTCCTCATTCCGATCGAATGCGACGACGACATGATAGGTCACAGGCAATTTCAGACCGGCTTCAAGTTTTCCGCTGAGGATTTGCCGGTGCGCTTGTCGGGGACGACCTCGTAGGCGATCTTCTGCCCTTCATTCAAGCCGTGCAGACCGGACCGTTCGACCGCGCTGACATGCACGAAAACATCGGCGCCGCCTGCGTCGGGTTGAATGAACCCGAATCCTTTCGTTACGTTGAACCATTTCACCGTGCCCGTCGCCATGGCGCGCTCCTTTCGAACAAGCCGACGAACCTAACTTACCCGCCGCCCATTGCAAGGAGCAGCAATGGGCGATCGGCCGCTGGCGTTGTCGCGATGTCGAGGGAGACCCGCGTTAATCAGCCAATAACGTGACAATGACATGACGGCAGGGCCATGCAATAGACGCCTCGAATCGAATCGCAGGGAACCTCTATAATGAACACTTCGGAACTCATCGCAAAGCTCTCTGAGACGCATGACGTCAGCAAAGCGCAAGCCAAGTCGATCGTCGACGACATCTTGAAAGACATTGTAGAGGCAGCAGCAAGCGGCGCGGAGGTGTCGCAACCGGGGTTCGGGAAGTTCAAAGTCAAAACGACGCCCGAGCGCGAGGGCCGCAATCCGGGCAGCGGCGAGAAGATCAAGATTGCGGCATCAAAGAAGCTTACCTTCGCTCCCGCAAAATCGGTCAAGGATCTCCTGAACCGCTGATCCGAATGCCCGCGGAGGCGAATTTGGGTGAACCCCGTGCGAGAATTCGGGGATAAGTTCGCCGGCGCTCGAGGGTTGTCCCCCGCGGTCAAACGCGGCGAAGCCCATTCGACTGTCGAGCCAAAGAGGTCATCCGCCCAGCTCCACGAGGAAGTCCGCATCGGGGAATAACGCCGACGACGAAATTAGCCCACTCGCGCTCCCGCTCCAGGATTTTCGATGGTACGGGCGAGTGTTTGGCGCGGGGATTGGATGCAGCGTCGGCTGAGGCGAACGCAGTATTCGCGTGCATCGACGACCTCCACCATATTTAACGCGCGCAGGCCTTTTAGACCCGCGCTGGACGCATGTCACGCACTTAGCCATAAGCGGCAGTATGGAAGGCAATCTCCGTAGTGAGCGCTCGCTCAAAGAGATCCCCGAGACGCGCTTGCCGCGCCGCTGTCAGCCTCGGACCCCGGGTGTCGAGTTCGCTCCGCAACCAGGCCACTCCCTCTGCGAAGGCTCCGCCTGCATGGAGCGCCACCCAGTCTCGGATCGCGGGGTGCGCCGACCGCGTGCGATCGGCTCGCGAACACCACGTCAGATAAAGCCACTCCGCGCCCAGAAAACAGGCCAAAATCTCCTCGTATCCTTCCGCTGTCGCCACGCTCCTGAACAGCTCGTGGAGCGCGGCTGACTTGCCTCGCGGCGGAAGCCCGGTCCGCTGATCGTGCGGCGCGTTGATTCGCTCGAAGGCCTCCGCAAAGAAACGCTCCTGATCGGTCACCAGGCCGTACAAGTTGAGCGCGAGGCGGCGGCGCTCTCGGAACGACGGCGCCTTTGCGATCGCGTAGCCGAGCGCAGCGGCTGCGGTGTCGATGAAGCCGTATTCGATGCGAAGGTAACGCGCAAAGACGTCCTCGGCCAAGGCGTCCGACGCGACTTCGCGGAAGAACCGATGATAGACAGCGGCGTCCCATGTCGATCGTGCGCGGGCTCGGAGAGCTTCGCAGAATGACGCGTCCGAAACTTGGCTAGGCATGCGTTCTCCGCTCACTGCGCGCGCCCGGCGCGCTCAACGAAGGCCTTGGCTCGCTCCGGGTCGACCGGGTTCCACCATCCCCCGCCGACCTTCAGCGAACTGGCGACGATGACTTCGTCGACGATCGCCAGGATGTCTGCGACATTGTCCTGCGTGACCCCGCTGCCGACGAGCGTGGGAAGCGTTGCGGCTGCGCGAATGCTCCGGATGTAGTCGAGATCGGCGGCATGGCCGGTGCGCTGACCGGTGGCGATCACCGCATCGGCGCTGAAAAACTCCACGTCGCGCACCAGCTCGGCGATCGGCCGGTCCTGCACGATCGCGTGCGCGCCATGCTTCACGTGCGCGTCGGCCAGGATGCGTACACCCTCGGCGGCAAGTTGCCGCCGATACCGCAGCGCCCGCGCCGCCGCTCCTTCGATCAGCCCCTCGTTGGCGACATAGGCGTTGACCCACTGGTTGACCCGGACGAAGCGGGCGCCCGATGCGCTCGCCACCGCCAAGGCATGCAGCGCCGCGTTGGCGAGCACGTTGACTCCGATCGGCAGACTCGTTTCGCGCCGGATGCGGTCGCAGGCGACCGCCATGTGCGCCGCCGTTTCAGGCCCGATGTCGTCAGGCTTGGCGAAGGGAATGTCGCCATGATTCTCGATGATGAGGCCATCGAAACCAGCCACGGCGTAGGCGCGCGCGTCCATCAGCGCGCGTTCGTAGATCGGCTCCACGCGCGAATCCCGATGATCCGGCGCGCCGGGCAGCGGCGCGAGATGCACGACGCCCACGAGGACGTCCCTCTCACGACCGAAAATCGCTTTCAGCGCGTTGTCGCGCCGGCGCGCCACACCAGGGAAATCGATCATGTTCGAGGCTCCTCAACAGGCCACCGCGAAAAAAGTCCGGCCATTTCGGCTCGGGTGGGAAACGACGCCAAAACACCGCGCCGCGTTACCGCGATCGCCGCGGCCTCGACGGCTATCCGCAACGATCGGCTCCAGGCGCGAGCGGAGGCGCGCGACGCGATCAGCGCGCCGCAAAACACGTCGCCCGCCCCGACCGTATCGACCGCCGCCACCGCTGGCGCGTCAGATCGCACCTCCCCGTCTGCCGTGACGAAGGCAGCCCCCTGATCGCCAAGGGTGAGAGCGACTCCGGCTGCGCCCATCTCGTGCAGCGCGCGCGCCGCCGCGAGGGGGTCATCGCGGCCGCCGAGTTCGACCGCCTCGCCCCGGTTAACGACGACCAGATCGACTAGGCTCCAGTCATACTCGGCGGCGGGATAAGTGGGTGAAGGATTTCAACGCCGTGGCTGCGCCCCGGCAGCGGGCGAGCGCCAAGCCAGCGCGCGTCACAGCGGGCCTGAGGTTCCCCTGCATCAACACCCAATCGCCCGGCGCGATAGACTTGGCGAGCCGGACGTCGGCGGCAGGATCGAAGGCGCGCGCCGCGTCGATGTGGCTGACAATCATGTTCTCGCCGGCGGCGTCCACCATGATCACGCACCGGTCGGTCGCCCCGCCAAAGGACGTCAGGCGATTCGTCGCCACGTCTTCCGCTTCCAGCGACTGTCGGATCCGGGCGCCGGCCGCGTCGTCGCCGAGGGCCGCGGCGAGCCGGACGGGAACGCCGCAACGCGCGATGACGATCGCTTGATTGGCGCCTTTACCACCGAGATCTTCCGCAAGCTCGCGCGCGACGATGGTCTCGCCGGGCCGCGGAAAGCGGTCAACGTGGAGAATTGTGTCGATCGCGGCGTTGCCTATGACGTGGATCATGATTTCGCTAGCGGGCTCTCACCAGCCACTCGAGCGCCTGTCGCCACAGGCGCGCGTACCCAGGCCACGCCGCGAATTCCGGCGGCAGCCAGTGCGGGCCGATGTCGGAGGTCCACGCGAGCGTGCGGCCGCGGCCGAACGCGCCCGCCACTAGCAGTGGCTTTTCGCCGTAATCAGCCGACGCGGTCGCAAGGATCGCTGCGCCGGCCTTCGGCTTGACCTCGTTGAAGCCGAGCAGCGGCGGCCAGTCGCCCTCAAACCCTTCCAGGATCGGATGGGCGTTCTGCTTGATCATCGGCGTAAAGCCTTCGGGAACCTCGACGCGGTCGTCATACGGCAGGATGTCGACGGGGAGAACGTCTTCTACCGGCGTGCCGTGATAGCGCGCGCCACCGTTGATGCCCTGAAAGCTGTAGTAGCCGCCGACCATCAGGAGCCCGCCGCCGCCTTCGACGTAGGCCTTCAGCGACCGCAGGCGGTTCGGGGTGCGTTTGCTGGCGATCCATGTGTCGGGATGCAACAGCAGGGTGTTGGAGCCGATATCGGAAAGGATCACGGTGTCGAAAGCAGCAAGGCCTTCCGGGGTCTGGGGAAAGTCGCGCTGAGCCTCATGCGAGGGCATGTACCTGAGGTCGAACGGCGATCCTTTCAGGGCCTCGACGAGCGGCTCGGCGCCGAGATGAAAAGTCACTGTCGCAAATTGATCGAAGCCCTTGATGTGCGTCCCGGTCGTGACCCAGGATTCGCCGGCGAGCAGGATATTGTATCGCTTGTCTGACATTGCGATGGACCCAAAGGCTTTCGGAAGGCTGAAAGGCGAGCCGCTAGCGGGCTCGGTGCTCAGCGCAGAACACGCGCCGCGGATTTTCGATGAGAATGTGATCGATCGTCTTTTGATTCATCTCGTGCCGTTTCAGGCGCGGGACGAAATGCTTGAGGATGTAGCCGTACCCGAAGCCGCCGTAGCGCGTCAGCATCATCTTCAGGAACACGTCCTGCGACATCAGGATGGAGTTCGTGTATCCGTCGTCGACGAGACGACAAATGGCGATGGCGTTCTCCTCGTCGCAGGGCGACTGCGCCTGCTGATCAGCGTAGAAGTAGTCCATACCGATCATGTCGTATTCGATGAAGGCGCCGCGGTCCGCGATCCTGCGCTGGTAGGCTGGATCGTGCAGGCTTGGGTTCATGTGGCACAGAATGGTATGCCTGAGGTCCGCGCCTTCGCTCTCGACGACGTCGAGCACCCGATGCGCGAGGCGCTCCCAGCCTGGCAAATGGATTGTCAGCGGCGCGCCGCTCATCTTTGAGGCGCGCGCCGCGCCGCGCAGCACTTTCACCTCCTCGGCTGTAAAATCCTTGCTCACACCGATTTCGCCGATGATGCCGGCGCACACTTCGGGCTCGTCCTCGCAGACGCCGCAGTCGGCGGCAATCGCCTCTGCAATGGCCTCGACGGACATCCTCTTCACATAGTCTGGATGCGACGCTTCGAGGTAAAATCCAGCGCCCATGACGATGTTGAGGCCGGTTCGCCGGGCGACGCGCTGCAGCGCCGACGGATCGCGACCGATGCCGACGTTGGTCGGATCGACGACCGTCCGCCCGCCGTACTCGACGAAATGGCCAAGCTCCTCGACGGCGGCTCTTGACGTCGAGCAGCCCGCAATTGTCGCGATTGAGAAACGGGTTCATACGCAAATCGCCAATCATCGAAATGTCGAGCGGTCGGTCCGAAAAGCCGATGTCGCTTGCGCAGCAAGGCCGCTTCCACCAGCTCGAAGTGTCGAGCAGCACGTGCTCGTGCATCAGCGTGACACCCATCGACTCGACAGGAATCGGCCCGAGCACGGTGCGCACCATTCCCGAATTCACGCCCGTTCGAGGTTTGGCCATGTCGACGTCTCCTGAAATCAGCCTGTCCGCCGTCCGGCCTGAAACAGCCGGAAATTGAGCCAGATCGCGACGAGGATGATGATTCCTTCGACGATCGGCGTGAGGAACGGCGAGAGATGACAGAGGATGAGGCCGTTGCCGATCACCGCCACCGTCAGCGCGCCGAGCATGGTGCCGACCATCGTGCCCCGGCCGCCGAACAGGCTCGTCCCGCCGAGCACGACCGCAGCGATCACGTCGAGTTCGAAGCCGCCGCCCGCGTTCGACGAGCCGCTGCCAAGACGAGCCGCGATGATGATCCCGGCCATGGCGGCCGCTAAACCGCTCAGCGCATAGACCGCAATCATCACGCGCTCAGTGTTGATGCCCGCGCGCCGCACAGCCTCGGCGTTGGCGCCGACGCCGGTCACGTAGCGGCCGAAAGTGGTTTCGTTGAAGACGACGTAGCCAGCGACAAGCACTGCAACGGCGATGATCGCCGGCATCGGCACGCCGAGCACCCAGCCGCGGCCGATCTCGTTGAAGGGGCTTTGCGGGTCGATCGGTATCGAGTAGCCCTTCGTCAACAGCAGCGCCGTCCCCCGGATGGCGCTGAGCCCGGCGAGCGTCACGATGAAGGCCGGGATGCCCTCGTGGGCGACGAAGAAGCCCTGGACCAAGCCGATGGCGACGCCTATGAGCAACATCAGCGCGACGACAAGCGGCCAGGGGACGCCCGCCTGCAGCGAGATCGCCGCGAGCGCGTTGACCAGCGCCAGCACGGAGCCGACCGAGAGATCGATGCCAGCAGTCGTGATGACGAAGGTCATCGCGACCGCGACGATCATCAGTGGCGCGATCTGCCTCAAAATATTGAGAATGTTCGCCTGGTCAGGAACGTGTCAGTAATCAGCGAGAAGACCACGACCATCACGGCGAAGAAGACCGCGATGCTGACGACGCCGCCGCTGTCGCGCACGACCAGCTTGAGGCGCGCTCGCCACTCGCCGGAGCGCGCTCGCCCTGTCTCGGCGGGGACCGCGCCGCTCATGTCTGAACTCCCCGACTCGCAGGCGCACCCGCCGAGATCGACTGGAACTTCCGGCCAACGATCAGATTGACGATCTCTTCTATATTTGTCTCTCCGATGAGGCGCTCCGCCGCATTGCGACCCTCATACAGCACCGTGATGCGGTCGCAGACGACGAACAAGTCCTGCAAGCGGTGCGTAATGAGAATGACGCTGACGCCCTTTGCGCTCACGGTCTTGATCAGGTCGAGAACCGCGTCGACTTCGGCCACCGCGAGGGCAGCGGTGGGCTCGTCCATAATGAGGACGACCGGGTTGAAGGACACGGCGCGGCCGATTGCGATGCTCTGGCGCTGCCCACCCGACAGGTTCTCGACCTTGAGCTTGGTGCTCGGCATGCGGATGCCGAGATGCTCAAGCATGCGTCCGGCCTCGGCGTGCATCCTGCGTTTGTCCATCAGCGGCACGCCGAGGATGCGGCGCGTCGGTTCGCGGCCGAGCAGCAAGTTTCCGGCTACATCGACGGTGTCGCAAAGTGACAGGTCTTGATAGACCATCTCGACGCGCTCGCGCCGCGCGTCTGCCGGCGACGCGAAGCGCACCTCCCGTCCGTCGAGAACCATGCGCCCCGAATCCGGGACAAGCGCGCCCGAGAGCATCTTGCTCAAAGTCGACTTGCCGGCGCCGTTGTCACCAACGAGGCCGAGCACCTCCCCCGCGCGCAGCGTCAGGTTCACCTGGTCGAGCGACTTGATCGCGCCGAACGATTTGCTGATATCCTCCATCCGCACTCGGATCGGCGCGCCATCCCGCAACATTTGCTGACGTCCCAAGCTCAGTGACCCGAGGCCGAACGCCGGTTCGGCGTCCGGCTCGCCACGCCTACTTGAACAGGCTTCGATACTTTTCGACGTTCTCCTTGGTGACGATCGTCACGGGAATGTCGATTGACGGATTGACCTTCTCGCCCTTCTTCAATTTGAGGATGGTCTCGACGCCTGCGACTCCCTCTTGGAAGGGATCCTGCTGGACGACCGCGACGATCCAGCCTTCGTCGATGCCCTTGATCGCCTGGGCGGTGAGGTCCCATCCGAACACCTTGACTTGGTCGGACTTCTTCTGGCTGGTCACCGCGGAGATCGCGCCGATGAGCGCCGGTTCGCCGGTCGCGTAAAGTGCGTTCATGTCCGGATTGGCAGTCATCAGGTTCTCCGCGGCCGTCAGGGCCACGTCCTGAATGTTCTGACCGTCCACCGTATCGAGGAATTTGACCGATCCGCCGGCCGATGCCGCCTCCTTGAATCCGTCAAGGCGCTGGTTCTGTATGAACGAATTGAGCGCTCCGACGATGCCGACCTTCGCCGAGCCGCCCATCTTCTCCTTCACGTAGTTGGCGAAATACTTGCCGATCTCTTCGCCCGCCCCCTTGTTGTCGACCCCGATGAAAGCTGCGTTGTCGCCGTCCGGGATGCGCGCGTCGATCGCGACGACCGGGATGCCGGCATTCTTGGCCGCCGTGATTGCGGGCTTGACGCCGTTGACGTCGATCGCGACGAGAACAATACCGTCGACCTTCTGCGCGATGTAGTCCTCGATCGCACTGTTCTGGGCTGTCGCCTGGTTGTTGGCGTTGAAGATGACGAGTGTGGCGCCCGCTTTGTCGGCCGCCTGTTTGGCGCCGTCGTTGATCTGGTTGAAGAACAGCGCCTGCTGATTGATTGTTACGAGCGCGACCGTGGTCGCGTCGGCCGTAGCTCCCATGAAGACGGCTGTCGCAAAAAATGCGCTTGCCAGGCCGAGACGCTTGATCAACCTATTCATGACACCCTCCTTTTGCTGCCCGGATGCGGAGCGTCATTGCCCTCGGATCCGTTGCAGCCACAGCCGGCGAATGCGATCAGCCGCTCGATCGCGGCTCAATGGGATGCGGTCCAATTCTCTTCGGCGTAGGTGACAAGGATCTGCCGGGGATGCTCGCCGACGATGAAGATCGGACCCGTCACGAAACGCCCTCCAGTTGTTTTCTAGTCCTTCTGGCTCGCGTGCGAGCGCGTTTCGGAGGCGCAACCGAACTCCGAGCCACGAGTTCAACCGGAACGCGGATCGTTTCCATTTGAGAGGATCCTGCAAGGAGAGCCGCGATGTGGCCGAGCGCCGCTCGCCCGATTTCATCGATCGGTTGCCGGACGGCAGTGACCGGAGGATCAAGCAGGGTGAGCGGCCCTACATCGTCGAAGGTGACTATCGAAACGTCGCTCCCCACCCTCCGATGTCGATCGCGCAACACCTCAAGCAGCCCCATGAGGATTTCGTCGCTTGCGGCGAAGACCCCCGTCACCTCAGGACGCTCTTCCAGGATCGATTTCATCGCCGCGCGTCCATGTGCGGCGGTGTATTCGCCGAACAATTCGCAGGCGACGCTTCCAGCGGCGCTTTCTCCTACGACCTCGCGAAACCCTTTCGCCCGCTCACGCGCGCTCATCAGTCCTGGCGGGCCTCCGAGATAAGCGAGGCTTCGATGACCCGAGGCCAGCAGGCACTGGGCGGCAAGCGCCCCACCGCGCTCGTTATCCGCAAAGACTTTTGGCCCTCGCGATCCCAGAATATCTTCGTCGACCAACACCACGCCCGAACTTTCGTTGATCGAGGCGGCTAGAGCGCCGTCATCCGCATGGTTGGTCGCAAAAAGCAAACCGTCCACGAAGTTCTTCCTCAAGCGATCAATGTAGTCGAGTTCACGTTCCGGCCGGTTGAAAGTCGAGCAGAGCATGACGCCTAGCCCGTTCTCAGAAGCGGCTTTCTCGACTGCCGCAGCGAGCCTTGCGAAGAATGGATTCGCGATGTCTGGAATGACCAGCCCGATCGTGTCCGAACGACCTCGGCCGAGGCTGCGCGCGTGTGGATTGGGTCGGTACCGAAGCGTGGCGATCGCGGAATCAATGCGCCGCACGGTCTCTTCGGGAAGATGGATCGAGCCGTTAAGGTGGCGGGAAACCGTCGACGGCGACAAATTCGCTGCCTTCGCCACGTCGTCAAGGGTCGCCGACCTCATCATGTCCGGGCCTCCCCAACTCATTGAGAGTTTCATAGTGAAGCGCTTTAGTAAAGCGCTTTTCTTCCGCCTCTCAAACCGCTAGGCTCTCGTTCGCGCCCCCGCTCGTACTGCTTCCCCAATTCCTACCAAAGCCAAGAACGCCAACGAGCCGGTCACGCCGATCGCGCGCACTGGCGGCGCCCACTGTTGGCCCGCCGACCGCTCGCGAGGATCGTAGGCGCAGACCATTGCTCAAAAGCTTGACTCGTTAGGCGAAGCGCGGCTCGACAGTGCGCGCAGTCGATAATCTGTCCCGATTCCAATCGCTGGGCCGGTCGCCCACGAGATCAGAACATGAATGGATACGTCCGTTCAGGGCGGACTCCCCGCGATCGACATGCGCTCCGCAACGGCAGCGATGCAACGGAAAGCGCGCAATGGCGCAACGGGAATAAAGCGCCAGGGCACGAAGTCGCTCCGCTCCGGCCCGCTGCGCGGGGGGCGTGAGGCGAGAGGCCGGGCAGCAGGCGGATGGTATTGGCGATGGCGCGACGGAGAGCTCCGTCCTGAGTGGACGCTTCTGGCCAACAAGCCGGCCCTTATTCCACGGCGCAGGGGAATGATCGTTTTTCGACTTGGTCTCGGCGGACATGGTCGACCTCCACGCCCGACCCTCCCACCGCAGCGCCCTCACTCGGGGGCCCAAAAATTGTAACTCAATTCTGCGGCGTAACAGGTCAACGGGCCGCTGCGGTGCGATAGACGTCCGATGGCGCGTTGCTGTCGGGCAGTGGATAGGTGCTCAAGCCGACGCCGGCTGTCACGCGGAAACGCGGCGCAGGCTCTACGTGCGGAGTGCGCCATAATTGAACCTTCCGTTTGTTCGTCAGGTCCTTGCACAGCCAAAAACGGGGTCACCGTCGTCCGGTAAGTGGGACGGGGAAAGCCTCCTCAGGCGCATAGTGTTTGGCGCCTATGCCAATTGTGTTCCCGAACCGCGATCATCTCCTTTCTGAATGTCCTTCAGCCGGCGAAGCGGGGCTCAGGCATGCCGCGGATGCCGAGATCGTGAATCGCAAACAGACTGCCGCGCAAAACGCCGTCGCCGGGAAAGCGCGGCAGCGGCGGCCTGGCCATCGATGTCACAAAGAGAATGTCTAGGTTTGGTCCGCCGAACATGACGCTGGTCACCTTCTTGACCGGCATGTCGATGACGCGCTCGACCTTTCCATCCGGTGTATAGCGGATGAGTTTGCCATCGTAGACTTGCGCGTTCCACAGACAGCCCTCCGCATCAACCGTGGAGCCATCGGCGGCGCCACCGCGAGAGCGATCGATTCGGCAGAAGGTGCGCTTGTTGGAGATCGCGCCCGTTTCAAGGTCGTAATCGTAGGCCGAAATTTCGCCGGACCAACTATCGGCGAAGTAGAAGATCGTTCCATCCGGGCTCCAGCACGGCCCGTTGGAAACGATGATCCGATCGTCCAGCTTGTGGAGGGAAAGATCGGGGTCGAGGCGGTAGAGCGCGCCGTTTGGTCCTTTCTCCATCGTGTCCATGGAACCCGCGACAAAGCGACCGCGTTTGTCGACCTTGCCGTCATTGATGCGGTTGGCGGGCTTGTCGGGTTCAGGGTCCACGATCAACTGGCACTCGCCGGACTTGAAATCGAGAAAGTAAAACCCGTTTTCCAGCGACAGCACCGCTCCGCCCTGCTTGCGCAAGGCCATCGATCCGATTTTTCCTGGCACGTCCCAGGCGCGAACCTCCGCGCCGTCGGCGGTGCACCGGAAAACGTTGCAGCCGAAGCTGTCGATGAAATAGAGCCGCTGCTCGTCGACATCCCAGAGCGGCCCCTCACCGAGAATCGTCTTGACGTCAATCAGCACCTCTATGCGCATCAGTTCCTCCCATTGGACGCGAAATTTAGTTCGTTTTCACCCAGCGAAGCGGGGCTCGGGCAGTCCCTGGATCCCGAGGCCATGGACGGCAAAGAGCGCGCCCGCCTCACGTTCCTTGGGTCTCACGCCTTTCACGGCGCGCGCCATCGAGGTCACGTAGGCCACGTCGAGGCCGGGGCCTCCGAAACTGAGGCTGGTCGTGCTTTCGACCGGGAGCCCGACGACGCGATCCAGCTTGCCGTCGGGCCCGATGCGGACGAGCTTGCCCTCATAGACCGACACGCTCCAGACGAAGCCTTCCGCGTCGACTGTCGCGCCGTCCGGCAGGCCCTTGAGCCCAAGACCAGGAAAGGAGCAAAACACCCGGCGGCGCGACGCCGACCCGGTTTCCTCGTCGTAGTCGTAGGCCCAGATTTCGCGGGTATAGGTGTCGGCGAAGTAGAAGGTGCGGCCATCCGGACTCCAACATGGCCCGTTTGAGCAGACAATGCCGTCGTCGAGCTTCGCAACGGCGCCGGCCGGGTCGAGGCGAAAGAGCCCGCAGATAGGGTCGCGTTCCTCGTAATCCATGTAGCCGGCAATGAAACGACCACGGCGGTCGACCTTGCCGTCATTCATCCGGATGCGCGCCCTGCCGGGATCGGGATCGGTGAGCTTTCGGCAAGCGCCGCTGCCGAAATCGAGCGTGTAGAAGCCGTCGCGGAGGGCGACGACAGCGCCGCCGGACTTTCGTAGCGCCAGCGAACCGATGTGCTCAGGCACGTCCCAGCTCCGTGGGTCGTGGCCGCCTGCGTCGCAGGAATGAACCTTGGCGCCGAGGCTGTCGATCCAGAACAGACGCTGTTCGGCGACGTCCCAAAGCGGACCTTCGCCGAGCTCGGCGTGGGCGTCGATCAGAAGCTCGATCCGCAGCATGTCCCGATCCTCCGATCAAAATGCGACGCGGTCGCCGCCTTTGAGCTCCAAGATTTCGCGCGCCTCGTCGGGGCTCGCGACCGAGAGGCCGAGACCCTCGATAATCTGGCGCACGGCGCGGACTTGTTCCGCGTTGCTGGTCGCGAGCCGCCCGGGGCCGGCCCAAAGCGAATCCTCGAGTCCGACGCGCACGTTGCCCCCCATCGCCGCCGCCTGGGCGGCGATCGGCAATTGACTGCGGCCGGCGCCGAGCACCGACCATTTGTACTGCTTGCCGAACAGCCGGTCCGCGGTGCGCTTCATGTGCATCACGTCTTCCGGATGCGGGCCAATGCCGCCGAGTATGCCGAACACGGTTTGCACGAAGAGCGGCGGCCTCACGAGCCCCCGTTCGAGGAAGTGGGCGAGATTGTAGAGATGCGCAGTGTCGTAGCACTCGAACTCGAACCGCGTTCCGGCGTCGCTGAGGGTGCGCAGGACGAACTCGATGTCCTTATAGGTGTTGCGGAACACCAGGTCGCGCGAGTTTTCCAGCGCCTGCGGCTCCCAGTCGTGCTTGAAGCTTTTGAACCGATTGAGCATCGGAAAGAGGCCAAAATTCATCGAGCCCATGTTGAGCGAAGCCACCTCGGGCCTGAAGACTTCGGCGGGTTTCACCCGCTCCTGGACCGTCATGTAGGGGGCGCCGCCGGTCGTCAGGTTCACGACTGCTTTGGTCGATTGCTTGATCCGCGGCAGGAAGCGCGCGAAGGCCTCCGGGCTTTGGTCGGGCCGCCCAGTCTTTTCGTCACGCGCGTGCAGGTGGACGATCGCCGCTCCCGCCTCGGCCGCCCCGATCGCAGCCTCCGCGATCTCGTCGGCTGTCACGGGCAGGTAGGGCGACATGGACGGCGTATGGATTGCGCCCGTGATCGCGCAGGTGATGATGACCTTGTTGCCGGACGACATAACGCGCTCCTCCTTTAATCGGCCTATTTTCCGATATCCGTGTCCGAGCGACGCTTGTGCGCCGCGAGGGCCATGAGCCGGCGATCGCGCCATGCCTGGCGCTCCACCAGCCGGTCAGTGGGCAAGCGTTTGCGGCGTTCCGCCTCGACTTCGTCCATCACCGGCCCGCTCCAGTCGACCCTCCGCTGGGTCGAAGGGAAGATGCGCGAATAGATTGTCTGGTACCGCCTGGCGTAGTCGCGGACGCCGGCAGGCGCATTGAGATCGATGGTTTCGAACGGACCCATGAAGGACCAACGAAGCGCGAGCCCGTCTCGGATGCCGACGTCGACATCCTCAATGCTGGCGAACCCGTCCGCGACCAGCCGGAACGCCTCTTCGAGCAGGGCGCCTTGAAGTCGGTTCATAACGAAACCGTCGATCTCCCGCCGCATCACGATCGGCGTGTGCCCGACCGCGCGCAGGAGCGCCGCCGTCCGCTCGACGACGCCGGCGTCAGTCCAGGGCGCTGGCACGACCTCGGCGGCGGGAACGAGATAGGGCGGGTTGATGGGGTGAACGACCAGACAGCGCCCGCGTCCCGGCAATGTCTCGGTGAACGCCGAGGGCAGGATCGCCGAGGTCGAGCTGGCCAGAACGGCGCCCGGCGCGGCGGCGGCGTCCAGCCTGGCAAAGACCTCGCGCTTGATCTCGACGTCTTCAGGCGTGTTTTCCTGGACGTGAACCGCGCTCTCGAGGGCCACCTCCAGCGTCGGCGCCGCTCGCATACGCGCTGCGACTCTTTTCGCCGTAGTCCCATTCAGAAGATCGTTCGCTTCAAGCGCCGGCAGGAGCTGATCGATGTAGGCAAGCGCTCTCTCCGCCGCCTGCGGATCCACGTCCCAGAGCGCAATTTCGTGATCGCCGCGGGCAAAGCTGATCGCCCATGCCCGACCGATGAAGCCCGATCCGATGACGGCGACCTTGCTCACGGCCCGTTCCTTCTATTGTGCGCGCGCGTCACAGCGTTTCGACATTGCCGTCCACGCCGATCGACTGGCCGGAGATGTTGCGGCCCGCCGGCGAGAGCAGATAGGCGACTGTGGCGGCGACGTCTTCGGCCGTCACCATGCGACGCAGCGACACGCGATCGAGATAGGTCTTCTCCATGACCTCGTACGACACGTTCGTCTGCCTGGCTCGGGCCGCAATCACGCCCGTCATGCGCGGACCCTCGACAATTCCTGGAAGAATTGCGTTCACGCGAATGTTGGAGGGACCGAGTTCCTTGGCGAGGCTCTGAGTTAAGCCGATGACGCCCCATTTCGCAGCGGAATAGGGGGTGCGGAATGCATAGCCAAAACGTCCCGCCGCAGAGGAGAGATTGACGATTGCGCCGCCGCCCGCGGCCTTCAGCATCGGCACGGCATGGTGGGCGCAGAGGAACTGTCCCGTAAGGCAGACGTCGATCGTGCGCCGCCAATCCTCGGGCCGGATCTCCTCGACGCCGCCAGTCGGACCCGCGACGCCCGCGTTGTTGACAAGGACGTCGAGGCCGCCGAGCGACCTCGCGACCTCGGCGAAGAGACGAGACACGTCGGCGTCCGATGCGACGTCCGCCTTCGTTACGACCGCCTCGGGATGCGCGGCGCGAAACTCGGCGAGGAAGTCGTCGGAGACGTCGCAGATGTGCACGCGCGCGCCCCTCGCGATCAAGAGGTCGCTGATCGCCCGGCCTATTCCGGACGCGCCGGCGGTGACCAGGATCCGCAAGCCCCGGGCGAGGGCGAAGACGTCAGGGATGTCGCTCATGGCCGCTCCGATTGCTCAACCTCGCCTCTCGCGCAGCGCCATCACCGCGGCGAGCACGACGACGCCGAAAACTATGGTACGTGTCGCATATGGCAGCATGGTTCCGGCGAGCAGGGTTTGCAGCGCCGTCAGGAGCAGCGCGCCGCCGAGCATCCCGAGATAGCTGCCGCGGCCGCCGGTGATGAGAGCGCCCCCGATCACGACGACGGCGATCGACGGCAAAAGGTACTCGTCGCCCATGCCGAGGCTCGCCTGGCCGGAGAAGCCGGTCAGTAGAATCCCGACGATCGACGAGCAGAGACCAGACAGCATGTAAACGGCGATCAGCGTCTGGCTGACCGGAACCCCGGAAAGCGCTGCGACCCGTTCGCCGTTGCCGACGGAATAGACGCGGCGGCCGAATGCCGTGCGGCCGAGCAGCAGAGCCGCGACGACGGCGAAGAGCGCGACGAACAGGACGACCGGTGTGGCGAACAGCGCGTGGTCCGTCATGAATAGCCTGAGCAGCGGCGAGGAGAATCCGTCCGGGGTGCCATTGGAATAGATGAGGGCGACGCCTTGCAGGATTCCGTTGAGGGCGAGCGTCATGACGATCGGGGAGACACCGAGAAGCACGATGCCTGCGCCGTTGACGAAACCCACTGCCAGACCGACGAGCAGCGCGACCGGCAGCGCGTAGAGAAGCGCGGCGTCCGAACCCTTGACCAGTCCGGCGAGCAGGATGCCGCTTAGGCCAATGGTCCAGGGCACAGAGAGATCGAGGCCGCCCGTCAAAATGACGGTCCCTTGCCCGAGCGCGAGCACCGCGAGAAACGAGGAGAGGACGAGCAGCGAATTGAAATAGGACCAGCTTGTCAGTGCATGACCCAGCGTCGCCTGCGTCGCCAGGACGACCAAGGCAAAGCAAACATAGGAGGGCAGGGCGAAACGCAACGTTTCGGCGTTGCGGACGAGAATGTTGGGCCTCGGAGACGCTTTCGCGCGAGATGGCTTGTCGACGGCCGGAAGGCTGAGACGTCGGGCTTCCGCCGGACGCTGCGAAGGGAGCGTCCCTTGCGCGCGCCCCCGGGTCCGGAGCGCGACGTGGCGGATGTGCCGGGCAAGCGGCGAACCTGGGCGCAGCTCCGCGGCGAGGACCGCGAGAATGAGGATCGACCCTTCCGCGACGGTCGAATAATAGGCCGAGACATCGAGAACCAGGAGGATGTTGACCACCATCATAAGGATGTAGGCGCCGAACACAGTGCCGAGCGGACCGCCGCGTCCTCCACCGAGCGTTGTTCCCCCGACCACGACGGCCGCGAACATCTGGAGCAGCATCGGGTTTCCGATTAGCGGATCGGCCGATCCGGTCTGAGCGCTGATGAAGACGCCCGCCAAGCCATAGCAGCCGCCGCCCACGACGAAGACCATGAACTGAACGAAACGCGTCGGCACGCCGACGGCGCGCGCCGAATTGACGTCGCCCCCGACGGCGTAGATTCCAACGCCCAAATTGGTCCGCTTGAGCCAGGCCCACGCCGCCAGAACCAGGATGATCAGCAACACGGACTTGGGCAGGAGGTTCGGAACGGCGTCGCCGAGCAGGAGGTCGCCCAATGCCGGCGAGACCTGGCCGCCGGGCTTGTCCATGATCAGCAGGGTGACGCCCTGTAAAATGAACATGGTCGCGAGCGTCACGACGATTGGCTGCATGCGTAGAACGGCAACGAAAAAGCCGTTGAAGGCGCCGGAAGCCATTCCGATCCCGACGCCCGCGGCGACGACGACAAGCGGCGACAAAGACGGGTCCTGGAGCGAGGAGGCCAACGCGACATTGACGAGCGAGATCGCCGCGCCGGCCGAGAGATCGAAACCTCCCGCCAGGATGACAATGGTCTGGCCTATCGCCGCAAGCGCGAGCGGGGCTCCGCTCGATGCGAGCTGGGAAAGATCATAGTAGGTGAGCCGGGCCGAACCGATGCTGGCCACGGTCGCGAACAGCACGAGGAAAACCGCGACGGCGATCAGGAGCCGCCGCTCCCTCGCCAGACGCTTGAACGGCGAGGCCGGCTCGAGGAGTTCGCGCGCGTGGGTCGCCGCGGTCGCCATCGTCACGCGGCCCTCCGCGGGCCAGCCTCTCCACCCAGCGCGGCGCGCAGGATCGCCTCCTCCGAGAGCTGATCCGCGGGAATGTCGCAGGCGATCCGGCCGGCGTAGCAGACAAGCACGCGATCGCAGAGATAGACCAGCTCGGGAATTTCGGTCGAATGCAACAAAACCGCTCCGCCCGCATCCGCGTAAGCGCGAACGAGGCGATAGAGCTCGTTCTTGGTGCCAACGTCGATGCCGCGCGTCGGATCGAACAGCAGCAGGACTCGGCTCTCGGCAAGCAGCCACTTGGCGATGGCGATCTTCTGTTGATTGCCTCCGGAAAACGCGCCGACACGCGTCCACAATGCCCGGCGATCCACGTCGACACGCTCGAAAAGCGCTTCGACCGCCGCCGTTTCGCGGGCGACATCGATCAGCGGCCCGCGGGTAAATCGGTCGATCACCGGCAGCGACACGTTGTGCTTGCCGCTCAAGGTCAACGACAGCGCTTCGGTCTTGCGGTCTTCCGGGACGAGGCTGATGCCGATGTTGGCGCGAACGGCGTCGGTCGGCGAGGTGATGACGATGGGCTCGCCATCGACCCGGAGGCGCCCCGCGGTCAGGTCGGCCATGCCGAAACAGGCCAGGAAAAGATCGAGTTGCCCCATGCCCTGAAGGCCGGCGACGCCGAGGATCTCGCCGGACCGCAGGCTGAACGAGGCGTCGCGGAGCTTGCCGGCAGTCGAAATGCGCTCCGCGGCAAGCACCTCGGCTCCAAAGCGCGGCCCGTTATCCGGTCGCGGCGGGAATGCGTGGGAAAGCGCGCGCCCGGCGATCATCCGGATGACCTCGTCGTCGAGATAGAACGCGACAGGGCCCGTTGCGATATGCGTCCCGTTGCGCAGCACCGTCATCGTGTCGCAAAAGGCTCTAACCTCCCGCAGGCGATGCGATATGAACACGACCGTCACGCCTTCAGTGCGCAGTCGCTCGATGATCCGGCCGAGCCACTCGACGTCGCGTCCGGTAAGAGTGGACGTCGGCTCGTCGAGCAGAAGGATGCGCGGCTTGCGGAACAGAGCCCGGGCGATCTCGATCTTTTGCTGGACGGCAAGATCCAGTTCGCCGGTCTCGTCGTCCAGCGGCACGTCACTCATGCCGAGCTGGTCGAAATGCGCCGCGACCAGCGCCCGCGCCTGACGGCGACGGATCATTCCGGTGGGACCGACCTGACCTCGCGGCAGAAGCATGTTGCTGAGAACCGTCAGGTCCTTAACCAGCGTCATTTCCTGGAACGCCGTCTGGATGCCGCGCGCCTGGGAGTTCCTCGGCGAGGAGAAACGCACCGCCTGGCCGAATACACGCAAGCTCCCCGAGTTCGGCTGTGTGAGCCCGGAGAGCAACTTGACGATCGTCGATTTGCCGGCGCCGTTCTCGCCGAGCAGCGCATGAACAGCGCCGCGGGCGATCGAGAACGAGGCGTCATCGACCGCGATCGTCGCGCCATAGGCTTTCCGTACATGCTCGACCGAGATCGCCGGGACGCCGGCGCTGCCGGAATTGGTCGTGTCGGACATGGTGCCGGTCTCCGCGGGGAGAACGAGAGAGAAGGGAGGCGGCGGCCGGCGGGGTTCAGCCGCCGCATCTCCTGGTCAGGGTTCAGGCTGGCCCACGAGCGCGGCCTGCAATCCTATCTCCGGCGTCTCGGGCGAATAGATCGAGGCGAACCATCCCGGATTGGGCACGAGCGCCGGCGGGAACGCGTTGCAGCCCTCCTTCATCTCGGCCCATGTTCCCTCCTTGCAGTACTTGATCGTCTCGTTGGTGACGAGCGGCAGCGGCAAGGTGATGCGTTTCGGGATGTCTTTGCCTTCGAGCTTTTCGACCGCGAGCTTCAGCGCATAACCGCCTGCATAAGGGGGCGAAGCGTACGAGATCCGGGGGGCGCCCATGGGCGCATAGGTTCCGTTGGCGCCTTCGACCTCCGTTCCTGCGGGAAGCATCTGGATACGGCCGCCGTTGGAGCCTTCTCCGGCGCAGGGTTTGAGCTGATCCGACTTCTTGCCCGCCTCGATCTGCATGGTGTTCGCCGTGTAGCAGCCGACCTGCATCCAAAGGCCGTCGATCTGATCCCAATTGCGGGTCGCGAGAATCTTCGAAAGCTCCGTCCGCGCGACAGCCTGGCTCCACATGCCGACGGCTTCGTTGACGATCTTGATGTCGGGGTACTTTGCGAAGACCTCTTTGGCCGCCTTCGTGCGCAGCGTGTCGACGGAGGTTCCCGGGACGCCGGTGATCATGACGATGTCGCCCTTGCCGTTCAGCTTCTTCGCCAGCCATTCGGCGGTGGTGCGTCCCGCCTCTTCCTGGTCGATCGAGACGTTGTAGGCGCAGGGCTCGGTGATCTGGGCGTCGTAGGCGATGATCATCACGCCCTTGTCGCAGGCGTTCTTGACCGCGTTGTTCAACGCCGTCGGAGAGATCGGGTAGACGATGATCGCCTGGGCGCCCTGCTGCACCATGGCGTTGATCTGCTGGATCTGGCGCTGGGCATTCGGGCCGGCGACCTGCACCTGGAGGTCGACCTTGTCGGCAAAGTCTTTGTGCGCGGCCATGGCCTTGACCATGTTGGCGGCTTCGGCCTGCCAGTCGTTGCCGATGTAGCTCATCGACAGGAAGATCTTGAACTTCTTGTCGGCGGCGTGCGCCCCGCTGGTCCATGCGATGCTCGCCGCGAGAGCGGCGGCCCCGGTGCAGGCGACCCATCCTTTCAATATGCCCTTCATAGCTGTCCTCCCTCATCGCCCATTTTAGACGGCTTCGTTTTGCATCTTTGGCCGACCAACTTCTGGGACCTTGTAATCATAGATCAATGATCATAAGCTTGGCAAGCTTGGCAAGCTTGGCAAGCTTGGTGCGGCCGGCCGGCTGGGCGACGGACAGGCCGCTGTCGAGTTCGGCGCCGACCGGGCTGCGGAACGAGGGTAATGAGCGACACGCTTGTAAGGTCAGGGCTGCCGGTCGATCGGGTTCCGCGGAACACGATGCAGGCCCAGGTTTATCGGCAGCTTTGCGAACTCATCTTGAACGGCGAGATCGCGCCCGGCCAGCTCGTCACCATCCAGGCGCTCGCCGACGCGTTCGGCGTCAGCGCCATGCCCGTGCGCGAGGCCTTGCAACGGCTGAGCGCAGCGCGGGTGCTGACCGTCATCTCCAGCCGCTCGATTGGCGTTCCGCCGCTCACCAGGGAGCGTCTCTATGACCTGCGGCGAGTGCGAGTCGAGGTGGAGTCGAATCGCGGCCGTGTGGGCGACCCCGAACCTCGGGGAAGCCGAATTGAAGCACCTTGAGGACTGTGTCGGGGCGATGGAGGAAGCGGTCCGCCGCGGCGAAAACAAGCAATACCTGCGTTGGAACCGCGCATTTCATTTCGGCATCTACGGCGCCGCGCGCTCCGAGGCGCTGCTCGCGATCATCGAGACATTGTGGCTCCAGATTAGCCCGTACTTTCACCTCCTCCACGCATCCGGCAATTATCTCAGGGCGAACAAGCAGCATGAACTCATGCTGGACAGGCTTCGAGCGCGCGACGCGGGCGCGGTCAGTCGCGCCCTGCGCGACGACATCGAGGCAGCCTATCAAGTCTTGGCCTCGCTGCTCAGCGCTTGAAAGCCGGTCCCATCGGTCACGCGTCAATTGTTTACATGTAAACCTTTGCGCGCGGTCAATGCCGCCGTCACAGCGCGGTCTATTGAACTCAGCGCCTTAATGCGAAACAGCGCTGGTCGATACGAAGCGGCGAAGGCCCACGACCGGCGGAGCATCTGTCGAACAGAGAGGCGGGCGATGCCGAAAGGCATTGCCGGGTGAGGATTAGGTCACAACGTCCGTCCTGGCGCCCGGGGCCATCGGCTCGAAACCAAGGGCCAGCTCCTCGCGACATCAGGCCGCGAAATGCGAACGCCCGAGCGACTTCGTCGGCATCGGCAGCGCTCCCGTGCGACCATCGGGCGTTGCGACGGCCGGAAGAGCAAAGAAAAGCGGGGGGAAACAATGTCGAACAATCTGATCGAGATCAGCCCATCGGCATACGATTATCCGCTACTTATCAAGCATTTGCTGCACGCGCCGCTCATTCGCTCGCCGGACCAGCTTATTGTCTATCGCGAACACCGGCATACCTACCGGCAGTTCCGCGACCGGCTAGGGCGCCTGGCGAGCGCGCTGACCGATCTTGGCGTCAAGGCCGGCGATGTCGTGGCCGTGCTGGACTGGGACAGCCATCGCTACCACGAATGCTACTTTGCGATCCCAATGATGGGCGCTGTGCTGCAGACAGGGAACCTCGCCCTGCCGCCCGAGCAGCTGCTCTACACATTGAACGACACCGGCGCATCGACCTTGCTTCTCAATGTCGACTTCCTGCCGCTGATCGAGCCTTTGGCGGCAAGGCTGCCGAACGTGCGCCGCTTCATCCTGCTAAATGACCGGCCGGAGCTGCCGACAACGACGCTGCCGGTGGTCGGCGAATACGAGGCGCTGATTGAGGCAAGCTCGCCGTTCTTCGTCTTCCCAGACTTCGACGAGAGGACGCGCGCGACGACGTTCCACACCACCGGCACCACCGGGCAGCCAAAGGGCGTGTATTTCAGCCACCGGCAGATCCTGCTGCACGTCTTCTCCACCTTGACCGAATTAGGCGTTGCGACGGTGCAGGGGCGGGTCCATCGCGACGATGTCTACATGCCGATGACGCCAATGTTCCACGTGCATTCATGGGGCGTGCCCTACTCGGCGACGCTGATCGGCCTGAAGCAGGTCTATGCCGGTCGATATGCGCCCGACGTTTTCCTGAGGCTGATCAGGGACGAGGGGGTGACGTTCACGACCTGCGTGCCGACGATCCTGCAAATGCTGCTGAACGCGCCTGGCAGCAAGGATGTCGACCTGTCGAAGTTGAAGATGATCGTTGGCGGCTCGGCGATGCCGCGGCCACTGGCGAAAGCCGCCCTGAAGCGCGGCATGGACGTGTGCGCCGGGTATGGCCAGTCGGAGTCCTGCCCGACGCTGACGATCATGCACCTCTCGACGGCGCAGACGACTGGAGACCTGGACGCGGAGGTCGAGCTTCGGATCAAACCCGGCTACGCCCCGCCGCTGGTGGAGTTGCGGGTGGTCGACTTCGACATGCAGGACGTTGCGCATGACGGCAAGGCGACCGGCGAGATCGTCGCGCGCGCGCCGTGGCTGACGATGGGATACCTGAACGACCCCAAGACGTCGGAGCGGCTCTGGGCCGGGGGATACATGCATACCGGCGACATTGGCTCGATCGGCCCTGACGGCACGGTGCACATCACTGACCGGTTGAAGGACATCATCAAGAGCGGCGGCGAGTGGATCTCCTCGATCGACCTGGAGGACATCATCCTGCAGAGGGACGGTGTGTCAAAAGCCGCCGTGATTGCCGTGCATGACGACAAATGGGGCGAGCGACCGCTGGTCCTGGTCAACGTTCAACCAGAACTCAAGGGAAAGATCGGCAGGGACGAGATTCGTGCACATGTGATGAGCTTCGTTGAGAAGGGCTTGATCTCGAAATTCGCCGTGCCGGAGCGCGTCGAATTCGTTGACACGCTGCCGCTGACCAGCGTCGGCAAGATCGACAAGAAGAAGCTGCGTGCGGAGCACCACGCTCAACTGCCCGCCGGGCGCATGCTCTCAGCGGCGGAGTGACGTCGTCTCTCGACGAGGTCAGCGTTAGCGCCCGCGGTCAAAAAAAGGGCTCAGAAAACAAGAAGAGCCAAAAAAGGGAGTGACGGTTATGAGCAAGACAACGGAGAGATTAAGCGTACGAAAATTGTTCTGGCAACAGGTGGCGCTAAACTTCATCGTCGTCGCCGTCCTGATCGCGTGCGGCGCGCTCCTGACCTTCAAGGTCATGGGCGAGGAATACAGCGCATGGACCGTCGTCGGCTTCTTCGCGACGGTGTTCTTCGCCTTCATCGTTTTCCTCCCGGCCGGAACGCTATTTGCGGCCCGGGCCGAAGTCGCCAAGGATAACGTCGAGGTTCGGGAGGACGAGAAAACCGGTGCGCTCGCGCCGATCGCCAATCCCCTACTCGCTACAGCGCCTTTGGGGGTCGCATTCGCCGCGGCCGGCACGGCCATCGCGTATGCGCTGGTCTATTGGGGCGGATGGCTGCCATCGCCGTTGGTGACAACGCTGGCGTCTCTCCTCTTCGTCGTTCCCTATGCGATCATCGTCTGGCTGAACATCTTCCGCGACATCGAGGGATTGGCGACGCAGGGAGCGTTCCGGGCTAAGGCGGTGGAGTTGAAGACGCAGCATATCTGGCTGACCTACATCATCCCGAACCTTGTGTTTCAGGCGATCATCAACTTGCCGCTCGGCTATCGGGGCTTCTCGTACGCCGCGGCCGGAATTGCGGACAAGGTCGGGCCGGGATTCGTGCCTGTCGCAGCGCTTGGGCCAGACTTCGCGATCACGTTCATGTTCGTCTGCAACTTCACCTTCCTTGCGGTGATGGCGCATACGGCGTCCGATATGTGGGAAGGGGAGATGTCTTATTCGGGCAACGCGCGCGGAATCAATGGATTCCTGTTCTTCATCCTCATCCTCCTGATGGGCGTGGCGCTCGGGATTCTGTTTGCTTTGATTCCGCCCGTCACAGGCGTCGCGGTCATCTCCTTCGGAACTGCAATGGTCCTGAAGTTCCTCGTGGTGTTCCTGTCCGTCTATGTCGCTTGCCGATTGGGCGTTGGCTGGATGGGCAAGAAGTTCAATGACGCCGTGGCGCACAAGATGGCGGCTGCGCATTGAGTCCAGGAATAACAGGAAGAAAGAGTTCGAGACTCCGACAGAGCTTGCGGGTCCAGACCGAGGTCGTAGGCGGGCGCCCGAAATTGGGCGTCCGGCGGACTGCGAACCGGCCAATATCGCTGGGTCGCCGCCCGGCTGTCGATCGAGGTTTTGCGGAATTGAGGAATCCAATGGGAGCCTGTCCACGATGAGCGCGACGAGCGAATACTACAAGGACAAGGTCGCCGTCGTGACAGGGGCGGCGTCGGGGATTGGGTTGGCTCTGGCTGAGAAGATGCTCTCCTATGGGGCGAAAAAGGTTGTCCTCGCCGACGTCAACGACGAGACCCTTGGACGGGAGACGGCGCGGTTGGACGCTGCGTATCCCGGCCAGACGCTCGGGCTCCATTGCGACGTCACGAATGAAATCGAAGTCCAGGCCATGATCCGCGACGCGGCCGAGTTCGGCGGCCGCATCGACATCCTGTTCAACAATGCGGGTGCGGGCTTGGGCGGGCTTTTCGACAAACTGACGAACAGGCACTGGGAAAAGGCCTTCGCGCTGAACTTCTACGGGGCGCTTTATGGAATCCGCGCCGTGTTGCCAATCATGCGCCAACAGGGCGGCGGGCAAATCGTCGACATCGTGTCCGGCATCGCATTCGCGCCTATGGCGCAGCAGACAATGTATGCCGCCACAAAGGCGGCGTTGAACGCCCTGACGCTCGCCCTCCGCTACGAACTCTGGGACGAGAACATCCGTTTGTCTTCGGCGACGCCCGGCGTGACGGCGACACGGATCTGGGCGGCAAGCGGAGTGCCTACGCCGCCGGGCGCGCAGTCGGCTCAGCAGTCCGCGCGGACCATCCTCGCGGGAGTGGCGAAGAACGAGCGGCTGGTGCTGGGCGACCAGGGCGACGCCTTTGGCGCCAAAGTCTGCTTCAATCCCGAGGCGGCGACGGCAGTCGACGATTACTTGCTGAATGTCGCTCGCAAGAGGCGCAATGGCGAGTTTGTGGTCTAGGGCAGGAAACAAGAGGAACCAATGAACACGCGGCCATGGTTGAAGTCCTATCCGCCCGGCGCGCGCTGGGACGCGCCAATCGAATTTTGCCCGGTGCAAAGCATCCTCGACGCGGCTGCTCAGCGCTTCGACCCGCTACCGGCGCTCCAATTCATGGACAAGCGGATTTCCTACGCAGAGCTGGAAGCGCTCGCCAATCGCGCTGCCTCGGGCTTCCAGAAGCTCGGCGTCGGCCCGGGCGTGCACGTCGCCCTCTATCTGCCCAATACGCCCCATTACCCGATCGCCTTCTTCGGGGTGCTGAAGGCGGGCGGAACGGTCGTCAATATCTCACCGCTCGAGTCGCTGCGCGGGTTGGAGTTCAAGATCGAGGACAGCGAGACCGACTTTCTGGTAACTCTCGACCTCGCTTCGCTCTATCCACAGGCGGAGAAACTCCTGGCTGCCACTCGCCTCAAGACACTGGTGGTCGGCGAATTCGCCGAATGGGCACTCGCGCCGGACCCGGTCAACGCGCACATGAGGGCTGGCGGCATGCTGAGCGAGCCGAAGTACGGCGAACGCCTGCTCGCCTTCCGGGAACTCATTGACAACGACGGCGCTTTCCAGGCCCATCCGCTCGGCGACCTGACGGACGCATTGGCGGTGATCCAGTACACCGGCGGCACGACCGGCCAGCCGAAGGGCGCGATGCTGACGCATGCGAACCTGAGCGCTGCTTGCGCGCAATATCTGGAGACGACGCACGTCGGACCAAATCCGCTGCTCGAAGGCGAGGAGCGCACGCTTTGTGTGTTGCCCCTGTTCCATATCTACGCGCTTTCCGTGCTTCTGGTGCTCGGCCTGCGCCTGGGCGCCGAAATTGTCCTGCATCCGCGCTTCGACCCGGCGGCCGCGCTGAGGGACATCGTCCACAAGAAAATCACCGTCTATGTCGGCGTGCCGACGATGCATATCGCCATGCTCAATTTGCCGGACGTCCAACCGAAACATTTTTCGTCGATCAAACAATGTTCGTCGGGCGGCGCGCCGCTGCCCTATGCAGTTCAACAGGACTTCGAGAAGCTGGTCGGCTGCCGGCTCGCGGAGGGCTGGGGGATGAGCGAGACATCGCCGACCGGCACCTTCACGCCCAATGCCGGAGCGGCCCGGCCGGGTTCGTGTGGCATTCCATTGCCGGGGATCGACCTCAAATTCGTCGACGTCGCCGACCCGACCCGCGAGGTCGTGCTCGGCGAGCGCGGCGAGATCTGCATCAAGGGGCCTAATGTGATGAAGGGCTACTGGAAGAACCCGGAAGCGACCGCGGCGGCAATAACGGCAGACGGCTATTTGCGCACCGGCGACGTCGCAACCATGGACGAAGATGGTTACGTCACCATCGTTGACCGCATCAAGGACATGCTGATCGTCGGCGGGTTCAACGTCTATCCGCGCAACATCGAAGAGGCGATCTACCAGCATCCTGCGGTCGAGGAGGCCGGAGTTATCGGGGTTCCCGACGCCTATCGTGGAGAAAAGCCGAAGGCCTTTGTTAAACTCAAGACCGGGTCGCCTACCCTGACGCTGGACGAGATGAAGGCGTTTCTGAAGGACCGGCTCGCCAGGCATGAGATGATCGTCGAACTGGAGCTGCGTGACGAACTGCCGAAGACCGGGGCCGGCAAGATCTCGAAGAAGGACTTGCGCGAGATCGAAGAGCGCCGGCGCGCCGGCTGATCCATGGAGCGGCCCGCGATGGTGGAGATGGGGCCGCTTCGCTTCGTTTCGAGCCATACATGTTCAGGCTGTCGCCAATGAGGAGCGCGACGAGAGGGAGGACCATTTCATGGGAAGCGATTTCGATCTTACCGGGCGCGTTGCGATTGTCACCGGAGGCAATGGCGGAATCGGTCTAGGCATGGCGAAGGCGCTCGCTCGGGCCGGCTGCGCTGTCTCGATCTGGGGCCGCAATCCAGAGAAGAATCGGGTGGCGCTCGGAGAACTCCGCAAATGCGGAGAGCGCGTCGAGGCGCGCACCTGCGACGTCACGGATCGCGAAGCGATCGAAAACGCTTTTTCCGAAACGCTTGAGGCTATCGGCCGGGTCGACGGCTGTTTCGCCAATGCGGGCATGGGGTCCTCGGGCCGGCAGCCCTTCGTCGAGCGTTCCGAAGAAGACTGGCGGCGCATGTTCGCAACCAACCTCGACGGCGTCTTCCATGTCTTCCAGGTGGCGCTCCGGCACATGATCAAGCGCGCCGCGAGCGGCGACCGCTTCGGCCGGATCGTGGCGACGTCGAGCCTCGCGTCGTTGTTCGGCATGCCGCGCGGCGAGCACTACGCCGCGACCAAGGCGGCGCTCAACGAACTCATTCGCTCGCTTGCGGTCGAGCATGCGCGCTACGGCGTCACCGCCAACGCGATCCTGCCGGGGTGGATCGAGACCGACATGACGGCAGGCCTTACAGCCAACGAGAAGTTCGTCGGGGCCACGATGCCGCGGATTCCGATGCGCCGCTTCGGCAACCCTGCTGATTTCGGCGGGATCGCAGTCTATCTGATGAGCGAGTTGTCCTCCTATCACACTGGCGATTGCCTGGTGATCGACGGTGGCTACAGCAAGTTCTGAGCGCGTCCCGCGCGTCGCGCGCGAGTCCCCAAAGTCCATCCCGTTGTGGGAGCGACAGAACGCCGCGGCGACGTATCTGGCATCCGGTTGATCTCGATCATTTCCCGACTGCGGCTTAGGGCTAGGGTGTACCGGTTTCGGTCTTGGAGAGGAAAGGTCGGGGTTCGCGCAAACGGAAGAGCGGATGAGTGACAATTCTGGAAACGGTCGGGCGTTGAACAGCTGGGCCAGGAAATGACCGCGATCAAGGCCAACGGCATCACGATCGAATACGAAGAGATCGGCCCGACCGATGCGCCAGTTATCCTGCTCATCATGGGTCTTGGGATGCAGCTTATCGCCTGGCCGGAGACGTTTTGCGAAGGGCTTGCCGCCCGTGGATTTCGGATTGTCCGCTTCGATAACCGCGACATAGGGCTCTCGACGCGAATGCCGTCCGTCAGTCGGCTCGCATCCACTGCGATGATGGCGCGGGCCGTTCTTGGCTTGCCGGTTCGGCCGCCTTACACGCTTGACGATATGGCGCGCGACACGGTCGGGCTGACGGACGCGCTTGGCATCGCCCAGGCCCATGTCGTCGGCGCCTCGATGGGCGGCATGATCGCGCAGATCGTCGCCATCGAGCACCCCGAGCGCGTCAGGAGCTTGACGTCGATCATGTCGACGACCGGGGACCGCGCCTTGCCGGGACCCAACGGCAATGTGCGACGCGCGCTGCTTCGTCCACGCCCTCGCGATAAAGCGACGGCGGTCGAACGCAGCTTGGAGATGTTTCGTCTCATTGGCGGGGGTTACTATCCGCCGACCGAGGCCGAGCTTCGCGCGAAGGTCGAGCGCGCCGTCCGCCGAAGCTACCGCCCCGACAGTTTCGGGCGTCAGCTGATCGCCATCCAGGCCGCGCCAAGTCGGGCCCGGAAACTTCGGGCCGTTCGCGCGCCGACCCTCGTCCTGCACGGCACCCACGATCCCTTGGTCCCATTGGCCGGAGGAGAGGATACCGCGGCCAACATCCCCGGCGCCCGCCTGCGCGTCGTTCCTGGTATGGGACACTCCTTGCCTGAGCAGCTGATCCCGCTGCTTGTCGAGGAGATCGCCGGACACTGTCTGAAGGTTGAGAACGCGACGCAAAACAGGGGCGCGCCCGTCGCCAGGAGTTTGCAGTGAAACGTCTTTCCTTTCTTGACGCGCTTTTCCTCTACGCCGAGACGCCGAAGACGCCGATGCATGTCGCCAGCGTGACGATCTTCAAGCCGACGTCGCCGCGGGACGATTTCTTCGCGCGCTTCCGCGAGCACGTGGCGGCGCGACTTGAATTGCTGCCGTCCTATCGCCGTCGCCTGCAGGCGACGCCGCTCGGCATCGACCACCCGGTATGGGTGATTGAAGACAAGCTCGACCTCGACTACCACATCCGACACCAGGCGCTGCCCAAGCCCGGCGGCATGCAGGAGTTGCGGAACCTGATCGGACGACTGCACGCCGTTCCGCTCGACCGCGGCCGCCCGCTGTGGGAGTACCATTTCATCGAAGGGCTCGAAGGAGACGCGTTCGCCGTTTACGTCAAGGTTCATCACAGCACGATGGATGGGCTTGCCGGTATGGCGACGCTCGGCGTCACCTACGATTTCGCTCCAGGCGCGGAGCCTGAAAACTTGCCGCTGAGGATCGTTCCTCAAGACGCCGAGCCGTCCGACCTCATCGAGCTCACCAGCACGGCCGTAGGCGATTTTGTCCGCCAGGGCTGGCGCGCGGCGAAGTCGCTGCCGAGCGTCGTGAGGGCGTTGAGGAAAGCTGCCCCCAACTTCGGCCGCGATGCGCGTTTTCTCTATGGCTACGTCAAGGACATGCCTCGGACGCCATTCAACAAGGTGATCTCCGAACATCGGGTATTCGCAACGTCATCGCTTCCTCTGCGCGAGGTCAAGGCGCTCGCCAAGTCGCGGGGCGCCACGATCAACGACGTCGTGCTGGCGCTCTGCGCTGGCGCCCTGCGGCGCTACCTCGCCGAACATGAGGCGCTGCCAGAAGGGCCCCTGAGGGCCGGCCTGCCGGTGTCGGTGCGGCCTCCCGGCAATGCGCAGCTCAACAATCAGGTCTTTTTCACGCTCTCGCGCCTGCCGACCGACGTCGCCGAGCCGCTGGCTCGGCTCGCCGCGGCCCAGACCGCCGGGCAGGAGGCGAAGAATTTGTTCGCCGACATGCGCGACCTGGTGACGACGGACATCTCAATCCTCGGCGCGCCGCTCGTCGCGATGGGGTTGACAAGATTGTGGGCGGGGGCTCGGGCCGCGAACTACCTCTCTCCGTCCTTCAATGTCGCCATCTCGAACGTGCCCGGACCGAGACAGGCTATGCACTGCGTGGGAGCGCCGGCCACGCACTATTTTCCAGTCTCAATTCCTTACCATGGCTGCGCGCTTAACATCACGGTTCAGAGCTATCTCGATCAGCTCGATTTCGGCCTCGTCGCCTGCAGTGAAACCGTACCGGACACGCAACGGATCGCCGACTTCATCGTTGAAGACTTCGCCGCTATGCGCGATGCCGACGCGAACTCAAGTCGGCTCGAGGCGGTCGAGGTGACCCTGCCGGCCTTGATGCGGGCTTCTGTCGCCACGCACAAACCGATCGCGCCGGCCGTAACGAAGGTTGAACCGCGCCCGTCGAAGCTCAAAAAGGCTAGCGAATTGACACAAGGCATTGAGGCCTTGGCAGCGACGACGGAGGCGTTGATGCGCCGACTTGACGACGACCACGCGGCCGCCGCGGCCACAGATGAAGCGCGCAATACGAAGCCAAAGTTGAAGGGACGAAAGGTCGCATTCGTACCGCTCTCCGCGAAACGCGCCGCGCGAGAGGCGACGGGAGCGCCGGCTCTGCCAGCTTTGCCTCCTGTGGCGCATAGGCGTCGCGCACGAGCACGTGCAACGGGCTAACTGGCCAATCAAAGCGTAGCATTGACGTATTCGCCACTGGGATATTGAGAGTGGCGTAGGAAGCGTTCCGATATCGGAGCGACTATGCCGAAGATTAGGAAGCCGCGCATTGCCTTCCGCCCGCGCGTCGGTCGAGATTGAATTATCGGTGCGAATATTGCTGCGGCCGACGTTCGCCGTTTCGCCCGGTTTAAAATGACACGAGTTACGAGTTAATGTGATAACTGGCTGATAATGCAAGATTATCGGACATCGAATCCTGTCGACAGGTGGGGCGGTTTCGCCGCCCTACGGTGGCCATAAGCGCCGCCGTCGGCTACGATTGCGGCGATGATTCGCGCCGAGCTCGCCCCCTCCGAACCCCTTCGCGCCCCCGCCTGGGCGCGGCCGGGCGGGTCTTTTCGCGACCATTCCGAGGCCGAGGCGCTGTTTTTCGCCGGCGCGGCCATTTCCGCGCTCGATTCCGTCGCCCAATCCGACCCGCCGTGGGCTGGCGCCTGGCGCCGTCGCCTGGCGCTCAAAAGCGCCGCGGCGGTCACCGCAAACCTGCTCAAACGGAGCGAGGACGAGGCGGCGCTCCGGGACGCGATCGCCCTCGCCAGGCCCGGACAGGAGCTCGGGCCGGCGGGACGGGTCTATGCCGCCTTCCGCATGCTGGCTGGCCCCGGCGACCCCTTTCGCCCCAAGCGCCTCGCAGCCGTCGCGGCCGACCTGCAGTCGCCGCTCGATCCGCAAAAGGCCGTGGAGCTCGCCGCCGCGCTGCGGGAGACGGGCGGGTGTCATTCGGCGTGGGGTGTGAATGCCGATCGGCACCGCAAGTCCTTGAATGAATTGGAATCGGTGGGGTCAACCTTCGGAGCCGATTCACAGGCTCCGACCTGCTCGAGCCATCCGCCGTAGGGACGCCGATCTCGGTTGCACGCTCATAACTGTCGCCCGGATAAATAAATCATAGAGAATTATCATTGACTTTGCCAGGGGACTCTGTCCCAATGCCGTCAGGACGGCGCTAATACGGTTTGCTTCTGGTCCAGAGGAGCGGCCGACCGCGAGGAATTCCGTCAGCCGTCGCGGGCGCATCTGCTTGGGAGGAGAATATGTCCATAATATTCCGAGGCTTGGCCACCACCGCGATCGCCGCGCTGACGGCGGCGTTGCTCAGTGGGCCGACGATGGCCGATGAGACCCTGATCGGCCTTGTCACTAAGACCAACACCAATCCCTTCTTCGTCAAGATGAAGGAGGGAGCCGAAGCCAAGGCGAAAGCGCTCGGCGTGACCCTTCAAGCCTACGCCGGTAAGTTCGACGGCGACAACGACGGCCAAGTCGTCGCCGTGGAACAATTGATGGCAGCGGGCGCCAAGGGCATCCTTCTCGTGCCGAGCAACTCGAAGGCGATTGTCCCGACCGTGGAGAAAGCGCGCAAAGCCGGCGTGGTCGTCATAACGCTCGATACGTCGCTCGATCCGCCGAATGCCGCCGACGCCAACATTGGCACCGACAACTTCAAGGCCGGCCTGCTGATCGGCGAGTGGGCGAAGCAAATGCTCGGCGACAAGGCCGCGTCGGCGAAGATCGCAACCCTCGACGGAGCCGTCAGCAAGCCATCGGTCGACGTTCAACGCCACAACGGCTTCCTCCAGGGCTTCGGCATTACGCTCAAGGATCCGAAGACCTACTCGGAGAGCGACAGCCCACAGATCGTCGGCTCCGACGTTACCGCCGGCTCGGAGGAAGGCGGCCGCGCGGCGATGGAGAAGATCCTGCAAAAGGACGACGTTAATCTCGTCTACGCGATCAACGAGCCGGCCGCCTATGGCGGCTATGCAGCGTTGAAGGCGGCCGGTAAAGACAAGGGCGTGACCATTGTGGCCGTGGACGGAGGCTGCAACGGCGTGAAGATGATAAAGAGCGGCATTATTGGCGGCGACTCGCAGCAATTTCCGCTGCTGATGGCGGCCGATGGGGTCCAGGAGGTGGTCGACTTCCTCAAGAGCGGCAAGAAGCCGGAGAGCATCGACAGCGGCGAGAAGCTGATCACCGACCACCCGGTTGCCGGCCTGCCCTCGATCACCACCGACGAAGCGGCGAAGCTCTGCTGGGGCTGATTGCCGCCGCGTCGCATGACGGCCTGAAGGGCCAGGTCCAAGCGCCCGCGAATTCGAACTCGCGAGCGCTGGGCGTCACGCGCGAGGCCGGTTGCGGCTCCGCGATTGAGGGTACCCTCGCCAAGGCCTCGTTGCAGGGACGGGTCGGCCGATCGCCGAGCAGTCACGCGTCGCGATAGATGGCATCGAGCGCGGCGTAGACCTCGTCGTTTCCGACGACGAGGTAGTTGCCGATCCGCAGCGCCTCGCCGGCGAGGAAGTCGTTGGTCTTCAGTCCGGCGGCGTGGATGACGGCGACGGCGCCGAGGCAGTCCCACGCGTTGATATGGAGCTCGATGTAGCCGATCAGCCGGCCGCAGGCGACATAGCAGAGCGCGAGCGCGCCTGACCCGTCGCGATAGAACATCCCTCCGGCTCTCAGCAATCGCCCGAAAACCGGCAGATACTGATCGGGCGTGACGCGGGTCGAGTAGCCGACGCCGACGATACCCTCAGTAATCGCGCGGCCGGAATGACGTTCGACTGGCGCGCCGTTCAACGTCGCCGGAAAGTCTTCGCCGCCAGCGAACAGTTCGTCGCGCGCCGGGGCATACACCATGCCGAACTTCACGGCGTTGTCGATGACGAAGGCGATCGAGACGCACCAGCTCGACATACCGTTGATGAATGGCTGCGTCCCGTCGATCGGATCAACCACCCACACGCCCTGGCCAGGCTCCAGCGCCGTCCTGCCGGTTTCCTCGCCGAGAAAGCCATCATCGGGGAAACTGTGCTCGAGCCTGCGCTTGATCAGCAACTCGGTGTTCAGATCGGCTTCGCTCGCCATGTCCTGCAGGCCCTTGCTCTTGATCGTCAGGGACCGTCTGCGGCGGAAGTAGCCGTGGGCGAGGTCGCCGGCCTCGCGGATCAGAGTGAGGGCGACGGCATAGCGCGACGAAATCTCGGAATTGTCCATTGTCATGCTCTCGTTTTGCGAAGCGTTCCGCTATCGCCATAGTCCGGAGAGCCGCGGGCGCGGCGCTGCCAGTCGCAGCAGCGGCCGCGCTCAAGCCCAGGGGTCCGCGCGGCGCTCAACACATTGCCTTGAGCGTGCACCGCCTCCTGTCGCGACCCTCACGGGCGGCCGCGCTAAACGCGAAACCTTTTTTGACGCCCGCATGCTCTCGGCTCAACGGTCTTTCCACAGCCATGCCGCGCCGCGAACCCCGCTCGAGTCACCATGGACGGCTCTGCGGATAGGCGTTTCGAACACCGGCGAGAAAGTGTAGCTCGACAAGACTGGAGGAAGGTCACGGTAGATTTCGTCGGCGTTGGACATGCCGCCGCCTAGGACGAACACATCGGGATCGAGCGTGTTGACGACGATTGAGAGCCCTCGCGCGACGCGGTCCACGTAACGTCTCCACAGCAGGCGCGCCAGATGGTCGCCGTCGCGCATCTTGGTGAGGATGTCTCTGGCTTTGAGCTCCACGTTGGCGTGACGCGCATATTCGGCCTCAAAGGCCCTGCCCGAGAACCAAGTCTCGTTGCAGCCGCTCTTGCCGCAATAGCACGGAGGCCCTGGGATCTCGCTGGTCGTCGGGTAGGGCAACGGGTTGTGGCCCCACTCTCCAGCGCTGTTGTTTGGCCCATGGTGAACGCGGCCGCCGACGGAGACGCCGGCGCCCACTCCGCTTCCGAGGATTACGGCGAAGACGACGTTGAAACCCGCCCCGGCGCCGTCGACCGCTTCCGATGCGGCGAAGCAGTCAGCATCGTTCTCGACCCGAATCTCGCGGCCGAGAGCGTCGAACAGGTCTTTCTCAACGGGACGGCCAAGCAGCCAGGTTGAATTCGCCCCCTTCCCGAGCCTCGAGCGCGGTTCGAGCGATCCGGGGATGCCAACGCCGATACTGCCTGTGCGGCCTGTCTCCGCCTCAATGCGGGCGATCAGGCCGCCAATGATCCGGATGCATCCGTGGTAGTCATTCCGGGGCGTGTCCTCTCGGACCCGCAACACCTCAAGGCCGTTAGGTTCGATGGCGACGCCTTCGATCTTCGTGCCGCCCCAGTCAATTCCAATCAGCATTCGATCTCCACAATCATGTGTCGCCGCTCCGACCCCCCAGCCTCACCCTTCGTTGACCAGCAGCAGGTCTCGGTCACGCTCGAAGCTTGCGATCAACGGAAGGAGCGCCGCTCCGCGAACCCGGGCGTCACGACCAACGACGCCTTCCACGATTTCCACGGGCGCGACGCCCTGCTGTTCGACGCCAGCCATTTTCTCCCTCGTGCGCTCGACAATGCGCGCGCGGACAGCCGGCGGAACCGCCCCGTCGATCACGACGGCCTGGAAGTCCAAGATCGCGATGGCCGAACTGATCGCCATGCTCAAACTTTCGCAGACTTGCTCGACCCATTGGTCCAGGATCGACCCGATTTCGCTCCAGTCGTCCGGATTATTCAGCACCGAAGCATCGCGTCCCAATTTTCGCAGCATCTCCTCGAGAAGGTAGATGGAGGCGCATCGGATCAGGCGCTGCGCGGTTCGTGTGCCTGACGGGTTTGGTACGAGAACGGAGCCGAACGATCCGGCATATCCCGTCCGTCCGGGATAAAGACTACCGTTGAGGACAACGCCGCCTCCTATCAGCGTCGCAATGAAAACATAAAAGAAATCCGGGTGTTGCGAATGCGATCCGAACGACAATTCCGCGGCGCAGGCGGCCGTGGCGTCATTGCAGAAGTGGACCGGCCATGGAACCATCTGACGGACTTCACGAGCAATGTCGTAGCTACGCCAGGCTTCCAGGACATGCGCAGGCGCGCCGACTTCGGCTTCCCAACTCCACATCTCGAAGGGCGCCGCAATGCCCAAGCCGCAAATTCGCGTTCGTTGCGCGGCGGACAAGAAGCGGGTGACGTCCTCGACCCCCGATCGCACGAAGGTCTCGAGCTGGCGAGGTTCCGGGTATGCATATGTGGAGCGTACAACGTGGCGCAGGCAACCCAAGAAATCCACGAGGACCAGATCGGCGCTTCGGCGGCCGAACTTGAAACCGATCGAGAATGCTCCATCTGGATTGAGAGAAAACGGCACCAGGGGCTGGCCAACTTTCCCGCGCTGAGGCTCGCGTCTTAAGATCAATCCGTCGCGCTCAAGCTCCTTCATAATAACAGAGCATGTCTGGGAGGAAAGACCGCTTATTCGCGCAATCTCGGCCTTGGACAAGCTCCCGTATGCTCTGATTAACGAGAGCATGACCCGCTCGTTGTAAGCCTTCAACGCTGTTGCGTTGCTGCCCCTCGTGGGGAGGTCATTCGCTATTTTCGCCAGATTGCTCCCAATCTGCACGGCTCCCACCTCGTCCTCCCTACCGCCCAAGACTGCCGGCCGGGCACGATTACCCATGCCACTCCCTTGCAAGACGCCAGGGCTGCGCACAATCGTAAGCCCAATTCGGACAATTCTGCCTGAACACTTTTGACTTCCAACTCCACCTAGGTCGCTGGGATTCGAAAGTCAATTCAGCATTCATGTTGATTTATTTATTGTCTTCGGCATAGATGGTTCAGCGGATTGAACGGACGTGGTGGCGGCGCAGAGCTCCTCCGCGGCAGATAGATTGCCTCGCCGCCGCCGACAGGGGCACCCGCGCCTCCTGGCCAGCGGTGATGGACGATCTCAACTCGCTCACCGAGACCGAGGTCGAACAGGACGGCAAGCGCTTCCTGCCGCGCTCGTCGCCACGCCCCGGCGCCAGCCTGCCTCGCGCTCTCGGCCCTCGGCATCGCCCTGCCGCCTACGATGCGCCAGGCCGCGGACGCCTGATTTACGCGGATCTTCTGTTTTGTAATGCCACGCCCGCGGCGCAGCGCGATTTTGCGTGCGCAATCAAAAACTTGGTTCCGGGCACTGTCGAAGATCGGTCAGGCGGCGCTTTTGGGGAAAATTCAACCGGCATTGACACACAGTCGGTGAAGCGAGTCAGGTCGGCCGGACGCGCAAAAGGTTCATCGCGCGCAAGCTGCACGCGACTTCGTCACGTTGGTTGACCCCTTCGAGCAGCGAAATGACCATGCCGCGATCTGGTTTCGACGCCGATGGTCGCGTTTCCAGCACGGTGACGCGCAGTCGTAGCTTGTCGCCCGGCCGGACGGGCGCCTTCCATCGCAACTCGTCGATGCCGGGGGAAGCGATGCTCGCGACCGACGAGAGATAGTGATCGACGGCGAGCCGCATCATCATCCCCGCCGTGTGCCAGCCGCTGGCGATCAGTCCGCCGAAGGCGCCCCGCGCCGCGGTCTGCGGGTTGATATGCATTGGCTGCGGGTCGAATTTCTCGGCGAAAGCGATGATCTCGGATTGCACGACGTCGATCGGACCGTATTCATGCACCGAGCCGATGACGTAATCCTCAAACCAGCGATCGTCGATTGGTGTGGCAAAGGTCATGTCGTTCACGCGTTCTTCCTTGTGGTCGGCACTATCACGAACCGACATTCCCCAGATGATGACCGGAGGAGAGCACGCAAAGTCGTGGGGGTCACGCTACGCGTGGTAGGATGCAATTGTCATTCGGCGCTTGAAATGCGGGGCAGCGCCGTTTGAACGATCCTCTCAGCGTTTTGTTGAGAACCGCGATGCGCACTTCGAGAAATGGCTGCACGGTCCAGCGATTCCAGCGCGTTTGCTGCTTTTTGATCATGCGTTTTTTGAGACGATCTCGTTGACCGCGCTTTCCACGAAAGCAGTTGAAATCGCCAGTCCGTCATGACGGCGCTGCCTATAATTGACCAGAGCGCTGCGATTCGCGTGAAGATATTCAACAAGATCGCCGACGCGTCGGCGGTCTGTAGATGCGTAGCGCGCGTCACGTACGTGCTGGGTATCAAGCCAATCCAGCAGTTTGCCCAATCGACCAAGACTGGATTCCGTACGGCCATGTGAAAGCTTCCACTTGGCGGTTCCAAGTTCTTGAATCGGAACGGAGCGAAGATAGGCGCTGCCCGTGCCTACGCCCAAACCCCGCGCCGCTTGTAGCGCATGCTCAAAGCGCATTGCGATAGGCCACCAATCGACAAAGAGTCGCGTTTGGTACAATCCTGGCCGTGCAATTTCCACAGCCCCGCGTCGCCATCAGATAACATCGTTGCGAGGGTTCCGGCCCGGGCACCGGCGCTGACCAAGGCTTCAGCGAATTCTTTCCCCGAATTACCATTGCGCGCGAATGCAAACCGGGGCTCTCTGGATCGGTGAAGTTCTTCTGCGCTTTCGGGTCGGGCTGTTCTGAGGGAGGTGCGGCAGGTCTTCCGGGTTTCTTGCGGCCTTCGGCTTCCAGTTCCTCCGCCCGCTTGCCCATCCGCTCGTAGCTCATGGCTTTGTGCTTGGAGGCGTTGGCCTTGATCTTCGTCCCGTCGAGCGCGACATGGCCGAGCTTGACCAGCCCGACCCGCTCGCAAAAGCGCAACACCTGGCCGAAAAGCGCCGACAACGCGTTCAGATGACGCTTGCGGAACTCCGAGATCGTGCGGAATTCCGGCCGGTCGAGACCAACGACGCTCATGAAGTCGACGCGTTCCCGGCAGGCCTTGGCGATCCGCCGCGACGAGTAGACCCCGTTGCAATAGCCGTAGAGCAAAAGCGCCGTCATCACCGCAAAGCTTACCGCACCCCACGACTTTGCATGCTCTCTTAAGGTCGTTTGCATCTCAGATCAGCAAGCGTCGCGGATCGCCGAGCAATTGGACGTAGCGCACGAGGAAGCGCGCAGCGTCTGCGCCATTGACGACACGATGGTCGTAGCTCAGGTCGAGCGGCGTCATCTGCGTCGGCACGAAGCTGTCTCCGTTCCAGGCGGGAACGATCTCCGTCCTGGAAATGCCAAGAATGGCGACTTCAGGCGGGTTCACGACCGGCGTAAACCCAATGCCACCGATCCCGCCGAGATTGCTAATCGACATTGACGCGCCGCCCAACTCTGCAGCGCCTAGTTTGCGCTGCTGAGCGCGCTCGGCGAGATCGCCAATCTCCGCGGCGATCTGCCAAAGACCCTTGCGGTCGGCGTCGCGCACGACAGGGACCATCAGGCCGTGTGGCGTGTCCACAGCGATGCCCACGTGGACGTATCGCTTGAGGAATAGGGTCCGGCCGTCGGCCGACAACAATGCGTTGAAGCGAGGAAAGTCGACGAGTGTGCGGGCAAGCGTCTTCACATGAAAGGTCAGCGCGGTCAGCTTCAGCCCGCGTTGTGCCGCCTCCGCCTTCAACGCCGTCCTAGCCGCCTCTGCCGCGGCCATGTCGACGCGATCGTGATGGGTGACCGCGGGGATGACTCGCTGCGCGGCAGACAGGTTGGCGGCCGATACTTGGCTGAAGCGGCTTGTCGCCTCCTCGTACACCGGCCCGTACAGTGAGTGATCAACCTCCCAGTATCGGCGGTGATCTTCTGAGGCTCCTGAGCGCCGGCCTTCTACGCGATCGTCGACGTCGCACGCGGAAACCACGTCACGGCCGAGTTCTGACGCCAGCGCCGTCGGATCCACGCCGGCCTCGAGTGCTCGACGTCGGGTTGAAGGACTGGCGATTGGTCCTGTCATGGCGCTCACCAATTCGTCGAGATATATTGGGTTTCCATGAACTCGATCATGCCCTCCTTGCCGCCCTCGCGGCCGAGGCCCGATTGTTTCATACCGCCGAAGGGAGCCGCGGGGTCGGAAACTAGCCCGCGGTTGAGGCCGACCATGCCGAAGTCAAGGCGCTCGGACACGCCCAAGCCGCGGCGCAGGTCCTGCGTGAAAACGTAAGCGACAAGACCGTATTCCGTGTCATTAGCTCGCTCGACGACATCGTCACGGTCGCCAAACGTCTGGATCGCGGCGACAGGGCCGAAAATCTCGTCGCGCGCGCAGGCAGCGTCTCGAGGCACTTTGAACAGTACGGTCGGCGGATAGAAGAAGCCGGGGCCTTCAGGTATCTTTCCCCCCAGCCGCAACTCCGCTCCCCGCGCAATCGCGTCCTCGACGAAAGCAGCGACCTTATTGCGAAGTCTCCGCATTGACCAGTGAGCCCACATCGACCCCGTCGATCAGGCCGTTGCCCATTTTCAGGGCGGCCATGCGGGTGGTAAAGCGCCGCGTGAACTCTTCGGCGATTTGCTCATGCACATAAAATCGATTGGCTGCGGTGCAGGCCTCCCCGAGATTGCGCATCTTTGCGACCATCGCGCCTTCAACCGCCAGCTCGAGATCGGCGTCCTCGAACACAATCAACGGCGCGTTGCCGCCGAGTTCCATCGCGGGCTTGATCACCTGGTCCGCCGCGGAATGCAGGAGCTTTCGACCGACTCCCGTGGAACCAGTGAAGGACACGATTCTAACGCGAGGATCGTGCAGCATCGCGTCCACGACCGCGCCAGACCTGCGGCTAGGCAGGACATTGACGACGCCTTGAGGAACGCCCGCCTCCTCAAGCAACGGCATCAGCGCCAGCATAGTTAGCGGCGTCTCAGACGCTGGCTTGATTACTACGGTGCATCCCGCCGCGAGCGCGGGTGCTATCTTGCGCGTGCCCATCGCCGCCGGGTAGTTCCATGGCGTCACGAGGACCGCGATGCCGGCCGGCTTTTGGTGAACTAGAATGCGAGCGCCAGAAGCCGGGGCGTGCCCGAGATGCCCTTCAGAACGGACCGCCTCCTCGGAGAACCAGCGGAAGAACTCCGCCGCGTAGGCCGCCTCGCCCGCCGCGTCGGCCCGCGCTTTGCCATTCTCCAAAGTGATGAGACGGGCGAAATCCGCCAAGCGCGCGCTCATGAGGTCGAAACAACGGCGTAGGATCTCGGCCCGTTCTCGTGGGCGCTTCTCAGCCCAACCGTCCGCGGCCCTATCAGCAGCGTCGACCGCCGCCTTCGCGTCGGCCTCGGTTCCGGATGCCACTGAAGCTATAATGGTTTCATCGCTAGGATTAAGGACGTCGAAACGCTCGCCTTCCGAAGCAGGAAGCCAGCGACCCCCAATGTAAAGGTCGACGGGACCGGCATAGGACGACATGTAAAGTCTCCTCAAAGAAGTTGGCGCAGCGGATCGCGCATCCGCGCAGCAAAACCGATCACGAAAGCCGCTCCCGCCGATGGCGGCATGAGCAAGGAATCGAAGGCGAGGCGCAGGTTTGCCTTGCCGCCATAGTCCACAAGGGTCAGGACAGGGGCTGCTTCGCCTGCAATGCGGGTGGACACTAGGCAAGTGTCGGTAAGGTCGCGCACGATTACGTCGACCTCAAACTCATGCGGATCGGGTTCGAGACGAGAGAGCGGCATCCAATCAGGATTGCGGTAGCGTAGGATCTTGCCACCCTGCTCCACCTGCACCGATATATCCTTCTGCACATCTAGGGACGCACGCAGGCTGGAGGCGGCAAAAGCGGCCCAAAGTGCGGGGCTACCAGCGCCACCGCCCTCCTTGCGCAAGAGGTCCAGCATTCCAGGCAGACCGGCTGGATCGACGCTAGCGTCAATCTCGGACGGAAGCGCGGTCACGGAGGCTGCTGGCTCAGCCCGTGGAATGGCGTCGATGTCCGCCACGTGGAATGGTTGCGGGAAATTCAGGTCAACGAGTCGCGCCAAGTCCACGCCGCGCTCTGCCGCCACGCGTTTCGCCTTCGGCGAGGCGAGAATGCGGCCGTACATGATCGGCGCGGCAAATGATTTGGCAGCGGAACGCGGTGTCGGGGTAGCGAGAAACGCCTTTGGCGAGACAGGCTTCACGGAGAGGATCACCGCCGAAGCAGGGGCGACAGTGGGCGGTGCGAGCTCTGTCTCACCCACCCCAGATGTCGTTGCCTCGGGCTTCTCGGTCGAGATGATCGCGATAGTGTCGCCGACCGGAACATGCTCACCCGCCTTAGCCATGAGCGAAGCGACATAACCGTCATACCCGGCCTCGACCTCCATGGTCGACTTGTCGGTCTCGACGTCCAAGAGGATATCGGAGGCCTTGACCGCGTCGCCCTCCGCCTTGTGCCACGCGACGATAATGCCCGTCTTCTGCGCCATGCCCAAGGCGGGCATGATGATTTCATGCCGCACGGGACAACTCTCCCCGCACTGTGGCGCGGCCGCGCTTCGCCACGGAATCAGGGGTTGGAACCGTGAGATCCTCAAGGGCCGGCGAAAACGGCACCGGAACATCCATTGCGCCGATCCTCTGGACCGGTGCATCGAGGTAATAGAATGCGCCTTCGTAAATGCGGCTCGCGATTTCGGCGGTCACACCAAAACTTTGGTGTCCCTCGTCGATGACCATCGCGCGGCTCGTCTTCCGGACGGAATCGAGGATGGTCTCCATGTCGAGAGGCACGATCGTGCGCGGATCGATTACTTCGCAAGAGATACCCTCCAGCTCAAGAAGACCGGCCGCCTTGTGCGCCACTTGCACCATCGATGAAGTGGCAACCAATGTAATGTCTCGGCCGGGGCGCAGCACGGCAGCCTTGCCGAACGGTATTAAGTATTCTTCCTCCGGAACTGGGGCCTTTTCCTGATACATCAGCTTGTCCTCGAAGATGACGACCGGATTGTCGTCCCGGATCGCCGTTTTCATCAGGCCCTTCGCCTCGTAGGCAGAAGACGGAAGCGCCACTTTGAGCCCGGGAATATGGGCAACCAGCGCATGGAGTGACTGGCTGTGTTGAGCTGCAGATCGCCGGGTCGCGCCCAGATTGGTGCGCAGAACTAGTGGCACCTTGAGTTTGCCGCCGGACATGTAGTGAGTTCTTGGCCGCCTGGTTACACAGCTGGTCCATTACAAGGAAGAGGAAGTCGCCGAACATCAGATCAACTATAGGCCGGGATCCTGTCATGGCCGCGCCAACCGCGATGCCCATGAAGCCGGGCTCAGAAACCGGAGTGTCGATTATCCGCTCGGGACCGAATTCTTCGACGAGACCTGAAAGGACCTTGAAGGGCGTGCCCGCCTCGGCCACATCCTCGCCCATCAAGAAGATCGACGGATCGCGGCGCATTTCCTCAGCGATAGCCTCATTCACCGCCTTGGAGAGGGTGATCTCGCGCAACTGGGTCTCCTTAGGCGACGTTCATGTCGGTGAAGACATCGCGCCCCACCTGCGACGGGTCAGGGAAGGACGCGGCCAGCGCATAGCCGACCGCGACCTCCGCATCGGCCTGCACTTCGACATTTACCGCGGCGAGCTCCTCCGCCGTGGCTAGTCCCTCGGCGCTCAGCCAGCGCGCGAAGTTGAAGATTGGGTCGCGCTCGGTCTTCCAGAGCGCCTCCTCTTCCTTTGTGCGGTAGTATTCGCGGTTGATGTCGCCGACGTGGTGGCCATGGTATCGGTAGGTGTCGAGCTGGACGAAAAACGGTCCCTCTCCGGCGCGGCAGCGCGCTACCAGCCGCTGGGCAAGTTCGTTCACAGCGAGCACGTCTTGTCCGTCCACCCGGAAGGCCTCGATCCCGAAGGCCTCGGCCCGTGCGAGCAGCGATCCCGCAGCGATTTCCGCGGTCTTGGTGTACTCACTGTAGCCATTGTTTTCGCAAGCATAAAGGACCGGTAGATGCCACAGGGCAGCCATGTTCATGACTTCATAGAGCAGGCCCTGGGCTGTCGCCCCATCACCAAAGAAGCAGACAACTACGTCCTTGCGCCCGAGCCGCTTGGCCGAGAGCGCGGCGCCTGTGGCGATACCCATGGAGCCGCCGACAATAGCATTAGCGCCGAGGTTGCCGTTGGACTGGTCGGCGATGTGCATCGAGCCGCCCTTCCCGCCGCAGTAGCCTTCAGCGCGGCCCAGGAGCTCACAAAACATCTCTTTGAAATTAGCCCCCTTGGCCACACAGTGACCGTGGCCTCGATGGGTGGAGGTAATTTTGTCGTCTCGGGTCAGCGCCTCGCAAATGCCGACTGCCACGGCCTCCTGGCCGGAATACATGTGGGTGAGGCCCGGCATCTTGGCCGACAAGTAAAGCTGGTTCGCCCTGTCCTCGAAAGCACGGATACGCACCATTTGGCGGTACATCCGCAGATAGGCTTCCGAATTTGTCTTGGATTTGGTCATTTTGCTCGCCCGGTCGGGCCACGCCGGAAAGCGCGCCAGCGCGGCTACTTGTGTCCATAGCGGTTAGCGATTGGCAATTCTTCGGCTGGGAAGAGGCTTATGACCGTGCAACCTTTGTCGGTGACGACTACCTCCTCCTCGATGCGCGCAGCCGAATAGCCGTCGGCTGCCGGACAATAGGTCTCCAGCGCGAAGACCATGCCGGTCTCAATCTCCATGGGATGGTCGAGGCTAACCGCTCGGCTGATGATCGGGCGCTCGTGCAGCGCTAGCCCAAGCCCGTGGCCGAACTGTAGCCCGAACGCGGCTAGCTCGTTCGGGAACCCGATGCTTTCGGCCGTCGGCCAGATTTTGGCGACAACGTCGGTAGTCACCCCGGGCTTGATCAGCGCGATCGCCGCATCCAGCCATTCGCGCGCCTTGACGTATGCGTCATGCTGCGCCGGTGTCGCGCGGCCGATATTGAAAGTGCGGTAGTAGCAAGTGCGATATCCCTGATAGCTCTGCAGAATGTCAAAGAACGCTTGATCGCCCGGCCGGAAGTAGCGATCCGTGAAATTGTGCGGATGTGGGTTACAGCGCTCGCCCGCAATGGCGTTTATGGCTTCCACATCGTCCGATCCCATCTCGTAAAGCATCTTGTTCGCCATGGCGACTATGTCGTTCTCCCGCACGCCAGGCTTCAGCTCTTCCCAGATCATGTGATAGACACCGTCGACCATGCTTGCTGCTTGGTTGAGGAGTTGTATCTCGTCGACATTCTTGATCTCGCGCGCGGACAGCATGACCTGCTGTCCGTCAACGATCTTCAACCCGGCCTCCTGTAGAGCGAAAAACATGGCCGTCTCGGCATAATCGAGACCTACAGGCATATCGGCAACGCCGGCCTTCTTCAGCAGGCCGTAGATTTCCTCCGCATAATGTTTCATCAGTCCGAAGGAGGGCGGAATCGTCCCTCGCATCCCGACCACGCCGGCTCGGCAGTGCTCGGGGTTAAGCCAGTCGCAATATTGCCGGTGATGCACTGCCGCAGAACCGAAATCCCAGACGTACGGCTCCTCGTCGCCCGCTAGCAGGGCGAATCGACACATTTTGTCCCGTTCCCATTCGCCAATCTTGGTGCCGGTAACGTAGCGGATGTTGTTCACGTCGAAGAGCAGAAGCGCCCCGCAGCGCGATTTCTTTAGCGCTGCCTTCGCCCGGCTGAGCCGGTAACGACGGAGTCGGTCGTGATCGACCCGGCGCTCGAAGTCCACGGCGGTATGGCCGAGGGCCGACAAGTGCTTGTCCCAACGCCAGTTCGGGTCTGTGTCGCCGGGCTGCAGAATTCGTGGGTTTAGCGCGTTGGTCGTCTTCATGAGGTGCTCCGCGGAGGCGCTGACATGGGTGCCCACTTCTCGTTCAAGGCGGGAGGCTGCTGTAGTTTAGGCAGTCACTGCATGATCATACCGCCGTCGATCATGATGAGCTGGCCGGTCATGTAGTCTGATTCGGAACTCGCTAGAAACGCTGCCGTGCCGACCACATCGTCGGGATAGGAATAGCGTTTCATCAAAATCATCGTCTTGGCGAGGTGATCCATAGACTGGCCCTCCTTCTCGAACATGCCAATCTTGACGAGATCCTTGTCGAGCTGCTCCCAAAGCTCAGTGCGGACGACGCCGGGTCCATATCCATTTACAGTAATGTTATGCTGCACAAGGGCCTTAGCTCCGCCGTTGATCAGGGCGAGCACTGCGTGTTTGGAGGCCGAATATGGAATCACGTCCAAGAACGCTTGACGGGAGACGATCGACCCAACGTTGATGATCTTGTACGGGCCATTCTCTGTGCCCTGCTTGATGAATTGCTTTGCGGCCTCCTGCATGCCAAACAACATGCCCTTGGCGTTCACGTTCATGATCGCGTCCCAGTTCTCTTCGGTGATATCGAGGAACATGAGGGGCTTGTTGATGCCGGCGTTGAAGAGCGCGACATTGATCGAGCCGAACTCCTCAACAGTCGCCGCCACGGCGGCGGCATTTTCACCGCGGCTCGTGACATCGAGCTTGACCGCGATCGCCCGACCGTTTTTGCCTGAGTTAATCCGCGCCACCACCGTCTCCGCAAGCGATACATTGATATCGCCAAGGCAGACATTGGCGCCTTGAGCCGCGTAATACTCGCCGATCGCGGCGCCCATCCCTTGTGCGCTGCCAGTGATGAGGACGTTCTTTCCTTTGAGACGGTTTGGATCCATTGAGGCATTCCTCCTGGTTAGTAAATTCTGTTCAAAAGACGCGGCTGCGCGACCCTGAATTCCCCGCTGCGTCAGCGGCATTCACGCGTATGCCCCTAGACGAGCCATCACCGCCGTGCGAGGAGCCCAGGAATGCCAGCACAACGACGCTTGCGTCTGCGGCCGCGCCCAGCGACGGAGGGCGTCTCCAGCCTGGGCCTTCGCCAAACTGGCCAAACCGCTGTGCTGAAAGAACACCGCACTTATCCAATTTGGATACGAATGACTTCACCCGCTTTCTCCTTCGCCGCGATCGAGTCATGGCTCTCTCGTCAAATATTCCGTCTTCGCATCGTCTGTTCGGCCCGCGCCTGGGCCTTGGAGAGCGCAAGCCGCGGAATAACGACGCCGCGCAGCATGTCATGAAGCTCCTCTCCGCAGATGTTGATGATCTCCGAAATCTCGGGGATCGGTGGCCGCGGCCAGAATTGCAGTTCGTCGCGCCACGACATCCCGTCGACGGCTTCGAAGATCGGAGAAAGCCGTCGCACTTCGGGATCGGCGCCAACCGAGTAACGGGGCGCGGTTCGGCTGCCGTTCAGCACATACAGTTTCTGCGCTTCGGGCGACGTGAACGCGATGAGCGCTTCGGCGGCGGCGGCACGACGCTCGGCGGGGAGGTTGGCCGGTATTCCCAATACGTATCCTCCAACCGGCGCGACCGGGGTCGCTCCCGGACCCGCCGGATGCGGCAGATAGCCTGTCGCCTCGTAGGCCGGGGAATTGCGGTCGAGCTCGAAGTAGGGAGCAAGCAGCGTGTAGCCGTAAGCCATCGCCACTCTCCCGGCGGCGTATGGCCGAATCCTCTCGTGCCAGGACATCGACAGAATATCCGGTGGAGAGACCGCCATAAGCTCAAGAAGATACTCAGCCGCCTCGAGCGCACGTGCCGCGTCGAGTTGCGGGACCAGGTCGTCGCGATCCAATCGATCCGCGTCGAAACCACCGGAGATCTTGCGCAAATTGAGCACTGGATGCCCGAAGTCGGCGCAGGTCAGCAGGAAGGTGTGACCGAGCGCAGTCCCGCGCCCCGCGTTCCACGCGATTCCGTAATGCCCGAGAGAGGGCTTATGGAAGGCGCGCGCGGTGTCGAGCACCGCTTTCGTCGTCACCGGCGGTTCGAGGCCGAGTTCCGCGAAGCGGTCACGGCGGTAAAAGAGCACCTCAGGCGTCGTCTGACTTGGAACGCCGTAGGGCCGCCCGGCCCAATGCGCCGCCCGCCATCCCGCCGTATGAAAGTCGCTCGGATCAAGGCGCTGCACGTCCATCACGTCGTCGAGCGCCAGCAAGATCCTGCGGGTCGCAAATTCGCCGACCCAGGGAAGGTCGACGGCCATGATGTCGTAAAGGCTCACGCGCCGCTCGGCGTTTCGCAATGCTTCGTGATGTAGGGCGTCGATCGAAAATGCGCGCTGCTGGATCTTCGCGCCGATAATCTGTTCGAATTGCCGCTTGAGGTTCACCATGACCATGAAAGTCGGGTCGCCGTGAACAAGGACGCGGATTCCCCCGGACAACTGAATTGCCTCGGGCAGGACGCGCGGCGGGCGTATCGTACGGCCTTGTGCGTAGGAATTGACGAACTGGTCGTCGGCGTCGATCGACGCGGCGGCGGGTTGCAGAAGATGTTGGCGCGCCAGTCGAGGCAGCCGTTCGCCGAGTTGGACCCAGCTGTCGAGGAGTTTCGCCGTCGGGTGTAGAGAGAAGGATTTTCCCGTCCGACTTCGAGGACGATGTTCAATTAGGCCGGCCGTTCTCATCTCAGACAATTTCCGGGTGGCCGTGGTGTACGGAACGCCAGCCGCGGCAACCAGGGATGCCGCGGTCACGGTCTTGCCTTCCAAGTGATTTCCAATGAGGTGCGATGCCATGGCGAGGTATGGATTGGGACTGGAGAGATCGATAGCGCTTGAGATTTCGGTCGCGAATGCGTCGACAAAATCAATAACATCGGCGATTTCGAGCCCCTGCCGAGGTGGGCTCGCCAGTTTCAATCTCGTCCTCCCTTCCTCGCGGCCTGCCCGGAGATCGGTCGTCTCCGAGGCCGGTTGAGGCCCGGCGGTTACTGGTCTGCGGCGCATTTGCGGGCTCCTCCAAGGTGTCAAAGGTCGAAGGTCAACGCCTCCGCGAAAAAATCCAAAATGCACTTCATGATATTCATTTTGGATTTCTTTGGCGATGATGTAGCCCGAGGACGAGATCACCTTCTCTCGAGGCCGCCGAAGCCCCGGTCTCGGTCGCGCCGACGCAAAAACGAACCTTCGGGAGGATAGCGATGACTTTTCGACTGAAAACAGCGTTTGCTGCTGCGACCGCGTTGTCGGCACTCACCTGGGCGGGTTCGACGTGGGCCGCGCCAATGAAGATCGGGATCACCCAAAACAACGTTGGAGTTGACAGCTACCAGACCACTTATGAAAAGGCGTTCAAGGAAGCCGCGAAGGCGAATCCGGATGTCGACGTCGTCGTTCTCGACGCCGGGGGCGACGTCGCGCGGCAGATCGCGCAGATCCAGGATCTTATTCAGCAGAAGGTTCAGGCGATCATCGTCTGGCCGACGAACGGCAAGGCCGTCGTGCCCGCGGTCAAAAAGGCCTTCGACGCCGGCATTCCCGTAATTATAACAAATTCGAATATCGCAGAGGCCGGCCTCCCCTACATCGCCTCATTTTCCGGTCCGAACAACATTGATCAGGGCAACGAAGCCGCGGAGATGATGTGCAAGGCCTTAGGCGGGAAGGGAGAGATCGTGCAGATCTCGGGGCAGCCCGGCTATACGACGGCGATGGAACGAGAAAAGGGCTTTGAGGACCAGTTGGCGAAATCCTGTCCGGACGTGAAAATACTGGCGAACGAACCCGCCGACTGGAACCGGGAAAAAGCTCAACGCGTCATGGAGGACTTTCTCGTCAAGTATCCAAAAATCGACGGCGTTTACTCTGGCGACGACAATATGGGCGTTGGCGCCCTGAATGCGGCTAAGGCGGCCGGGAGAGCGGGAAATATCAAATTCGTCGGCGCTACGAACTTCGCCGTCGGCTATGACGCGATCGGCAAGGGCGAATACTACGGCTCCGTTTATCAGTCGCCGGTCGATGACGCTAAGAACGCGCTGGATACAGCAATCAAAGTGATTAAGCACGAGCCGGTTCCCAAGATGAACTATTTCAAGACTCCGCCGATCACCGCGGACAATATGAAAGAGTTCACAAGACCGGTGTTTTAACCACTCGAGTTCCCCGTGGGCCGGGCATTCGGCCCGCGCGAGGCCCAAATCTTGAAATGAGGAGACTGATGGGCAAAGTCTCAGGACGTTCGTGTCTCGTCACGGGAGCGGCGCGTGGCATTGGCCGCGCGATTGGAGAGGCTCTGCTCGACGAGGGCGCCGATGTGTGCTTTGCCGACGTCAATGGCGCGCGCGTGGCCGAAGTGGCCGAAGCCAGTCGCGAGCGCGCTAAACACGGCGGCGGCAAGGTGATGTGCGCCACCGTGGATGTGACGCGGCGCGACGAAGTGCGAGCGATGATCGAGTTTGTCGTCGCGACGTTCGGCAAACTCGACGTCAACTTCAACAACGCCGGCGTGAACAAACCATTGAACTTCCTCGACGTAACCGAGGATAATTGGCGATCAATCATGGACATCAATGGGATGGGGGTCCTGATTGGCACGCAGGAGGCGGCAAGGCAAATGATCGCCCAAGGAAGCGGCGGCAAGATCATCAACACGGCTTCCGTCGCGAGCCGCCAAGGTTACGACAACGTCGCGCCCTACTGCGCGTCGAAATGGGCCGTCGTCTCCTTGACTTAGTCAGGCGCCCGCGCGCTGGCCAGACACAATATTTCGGTGATGGCCTTCGCTCCGGGCGTCGTCGCTACTGAGATGTGGGTGGAAGTCGACCGGGACCTGATGGACATTGGCGCCTCGCAGAGGCCTGGGCAGGCCATGGAGGAGTTTTCGGGCTCGATTCTGAGGGGCAGAGTCGCGACGCCCGGAGACATCACCGGAACGACGACGTTTCTTGCCTCGCGGGAAAGCGACTACATGACCGGCCAGATTGTGATGATCGACGGCGGCATGGCGCTCGTCTGACGGAACGCCGATGCACTCGAGGCTCAATCGAGCGGGGAAAGCGGCGGATGGCCGTATGACGAACACAAAGGAGGCCGTTCGCGGCTTGAGCGCCGTGCTCGCCCGTCAAGGCATCCTCGTCGCATTCCTTCTTTGCCTTGCGGCCTTCGCCTTGTTTTCCGATCGCTTTCTGGCAGTCGAAAACGTTCTTTCCGTGTTGCGCCAGTCCTCCGTCATCGGCGTCATGGCCGTTGGAGTAAGCGTGGTCGTTATCGGAGGGCATCTCGATCTCTCCGTGGGATCCATTCTCTCCTTCACAACGGTTCTTGTGGTCGACCTGCACGACAAGATCGGGCCCGGACCCGCGATTATCGTCACGTTTGCGGCGGCGCTCGCCCTCGGCGCGATCAACGGAGCGCTGGTTGGCATGCTCAGGTTGAACTCGCTGATCGTTACGCTTGGCATGCTCTCAGCCGTCCAGGGCATGACGCTCATCTACACGGGCGGGAAGAACGTCGATATCGTCCATCAGGACACGACTTGGTTTGCGATCTTCGGCCGGGGGGCGCTCCTCGACGTTCCGACGCCGATCCTCATATTCGGCATCGCCGCGATTCTTGGGCATGTGCTTATGACGTACACGGCCTTTGGCCGATGGGTGTACGCCGTCGGCGGAAATCCAGTTGCAGCGGCCTTTTCAGGCATTTCCACGAAACGCGTGACCTTCGCCACCTACCTAATCTCCGCCTCCGCGACAGCGGTCGCAGCCCTGATCCTGGGAAGCCGCGTCATGGGCTCGCAGAACAACGTGGGCGACGGGTACGAGTTGCAGGTCCTGGCCGGGGTCGTCTTGGGGGGGACGTCGCTGCTTGGCGGTTCGGGCAGTATCGCCAAGAGTGTCGTGGGCGTACTCATTCTAGGTTTCATTCAAAATGGTCTTTTGCTCGCTGGCTTCGAATACTACGCTCAGTGGCTGGTGACTTGGCTCGTCATTATCCTCGCCGTCTGGCTGGACGTTGCGGGGAAGCGGGGCAGTCTTCTGTCTGCGATCCGCTAAGGAGGACGCGATGTCTGGCGCAGCGAGAGCGATCCTGGCTTGGCTGTCGAAAAATCCGATCTGGGGATTCGTCGTCATTGTCTTCGCATTTTTCAGCCTTGCGAACCCTTTCTTCTTCGACCTGCAAAACTTCAAGAACATCCTCGTCCAAACCTCGACCATCGGTCTGGTCGCCCTCGGCATGACGCTTGTTATGCTCGATGCCAATATCGACCTCTCGGTCGGATCGGTGGTCGCGCTGTCGGCGAGTTTTGCGGTCAACATTCAGGACTGGCCGGCATTTGCAAGCTGGGGCGACTGGGCGATGGCGCCTGCGATTGGGGTGGCCCTCGCCGCCGGTGTGGCTCTGGGTGCGCTAAACGGCCTGATCGTCTGGAAGACTGGGGTCGACGCGTTCATAGTAACGCTCGGCGCCATGATCGGCGTGCGGGGGCTTGTCTTCGCATATACGAAGGAACAATCCTTCTACGCCAGCAATTTGGCATTCTCGGACCTCGGTTCGAGCAACATCGGACCCTTGCCGACACTCGCCGTTCTCTTCCTTTTGAGTGCGGCTGGTGTCCATTTTCTGCTCAATCAGACAGTTCATGGTCGAAATACCTACGCCGTGGGCGGAAATCGCGCCGCTGCGATCAACGCAGGCCTTCCGGTCGGACCGCACATGATGATCAACTTCATGATCGTCGGCTTTTTCGCCGCGCTTGCGGGCGTCACGCTTTCGAGCCAGATGGGCGCGGCGACGCCGACTCTCGGACGTAATTACGAGCTGTGGGTCATCACCGCCGTTGTCGTTGGCGGAACAAAACTGACCGGAGGAGTTGGTTCGATATTGGGCACAATCGGCGGCGTCCTTGCGATTGGGATTCTGCGCAATGGAATGGATTTGATGCAGGTGCCCGCCTTCTACGTCCTCGTGATCCTGGGGGTGATCCTCATTGCCGTCATGGTGCTCGATAAGCAGCTCAACCGGCAGGGCGAAGGAGAACTCCAAATATGACATCGCCTTCCGACCGGACGCCAGCTCTGAGCTTGGAGAATATCGTCAAGACATTTCCTGGCGTGCGGGCGCTCGACGGCGTGAGCTTCGATGTGCTGCCAGGAGAGACCCACGCCCTGCTTGGTGAGAACGGCGCAGGGAAGTCGACGCTCATGAAGGTGCTCGCAGGGATATATCAGCCCGACGAGGGTCGCATCCTGATCGAAGGTCGTCCAGTGATCATGCGCTCGCCGCTCGAAGCCAAGCGGAGGGGCGTCGTTCTCATTCATCAGGAGCTCAGCCTTGCCGATAACCTCTCAGTCGCCGAAAACATTTATCTCGGAGAGCTGCCGCACCGGTCGTTCGGGCGAGTCGACTGGAACGTTTTGAACGAGCGGGTCCGCGCGATCCTGAATTGGCTGAGGTGTCGCTTCGATCCGACGACCCGAGTTGGCGACCTTTCCGTCGCCAACTGCCAGATGGTCGAAATCGCGCGGGCGCTGACCGTCAACGCCCGTGCGGTGATTTTTGACGAACCGACCGCGTCGCTGACTGACACCGAAAAGGTCGTGTTGTTCGACATCATCTCCGAACTCCAAGAACATTCTGTTGGAGTGGTCTATATCTCCCATCGGATGGACGAGGTTTTCGCGCTCGCCGACCGCATCACCGTCCTTCGCGACGGCGGCCATCGAGGCACTCTCGACGCGAAGGCGACCAACGAGGAGGAGGTCATCCAGCTCATGATTGGCCGCAAACTCGAGCACAAGCGAGCGGCCGGCAGCGGCTTGGTAGGCGAACCAGCCCTCGAAGTGCGAGGTCTTTCATGCGGTAAGTTGTTCTCTGACGTCAGTTTTTCGGTGAGCGCGGGGGAAGTCCTGGGGTTCTACGGTCTGATCGGCTCCGGCCGCACCGAAATCGCCCAGACGCTATTTGGGTTGAGACGGCCAACTAGCGGCGGCATCTTTATTCATGGACAGGCGGTCCAGTTCAAATCGCCGACAGACGCTATCAAAGAGGGGATCGCGCTTGTCCCCGAGAGCCGCAAAGACCAGGGGCTCGTCTTGGGGATGAACTGTCGCGACAACCTCACTTTGCCGCAGATCGGGGCGCTGACCATTGGCCCGTTCGTCGCGGAGTCCGCGCAAATCGAGCTCTTCGACCGCTATCGCAAACTGCTGAAAATCAAGGCCCCATCCTGGCGCCAGGTTGTTATGAATTTGTCAGGCGGCAACCAACAGAAAGTCGTCATCGGCAAATGGCTGGCCATGCAGCCAAAGATCTTGATCGTCGACGAGCCCACCCGCGGAATTGACGTGGGCTCGAAGGCGGAAATCCATGGCCTGATCCGACAACTGGCCGCAAGTGGATACGCGATCATCGTCATCTCCTCCGAAATGCCAGAAGTGCTTCAGGTCTCCGATCGGGTCGTGGCGATATACCGAGGTCGCATCATACGCGAGTTTTCCTCGGAAGAGGTGACTGAGGACAAGCTTGTACAGGCGATTTCTGGCATGAAGCAAGTCGCGGAGATTTAGAGTCCCCCATCGGGGATCCGTAAAACCCTCGCCTTTTAGGCGACTGGGATGCGGCGCTTCGGTTATGCAAGATGCGAAGCCGGGTAGCCATACGGCTTAGGACTGCAAGTATCACGTGGTGAGGATCACGAAATATCGGTTCCCGGTGTTGGGTGGGGACGTAGGTCAGAGGGCGCGAGAACTGCTGCGCGAGATTGCGCGGGCTCACGAGATGATCATCTATGCGGGGTCGATCAATCGCGATCATGTGCACATGCTTATCGGAAGGGGCTTATCCCGCTGTCCCAGGCGACCGTCACGACGGGCCGAGCTGACGCTACGAGGGTTCCCAAAGCCCCATGAAATTTCAGGCTGGGCAAATCTGGTCTAACCCGTTTTGGCCGCCGGCGGTCGCCGATTTGGCTCTAAGAGCCCTTGCGCGCGGGACCGACGTACCTGGGACAGCGGGATAAGCCTCTATCGGAATACCGCCGCATCTGTCGGTATCGCGAGCTGTGCAGTACCTCAAAGGGAAGAGTTCGCACAAGCTTCTGTCGGAATATCAATCGCTACGGAAGCGCTATTGGGGCCAACACCTCTGGGGTCGCGGCTACTGGGTGGCGACGAGCGGCAACGTCACAGACGAGGTGTGGAAGAAATACATCGAGGATCAAAAACCGGAGGTCCCGGACGATCACTTCAGCGTGGTGTAGCGAGTTCGGCCCTCTGGGCCGACCAAATCCGGCTTTAAGCCGTAACCCGAAGCCACCGGCTTTAGCCGGTGGTCGTTCACAAGGGCCTTCGGCCGCAGTTCTCCTGACAAGTCTTCGTCCAACCCGTGTCGAAAAAACGAAGGGCGTGCGCCAAAATGTTGCCACGGGCCGCCGCCAAATCCGGCGACCGCATGCCGTCGGGAAAGGCGATTGCCATGTGCTCACAAAAGCGTCTCCGCGACGCCGAGCGTCGCCATAGCGATCGTCAGCACGACGGCGGTCGGTCGGCGCAGGTTTTGGCCCGCAGGGCGTCAACGACGATGCCGGCGCCGATCCCGTCTGGTTCGACGGCCTCGGCGCGGACACAGCGTTGGTTCGCCCGGGCTTCAATGTGGTCGGAACCGGCAGCGGTCCCGAGGCCGTCGACAATATTGCCGCTGTGCTGCGGGAATTCTTCGCTGCGCCAAAGCGAGAATTCGGTGTCGGCCGAAAGTACGGCCGCGGCCGAGTTCTAACCACACTTGTTCATGTCGGGCTCGTCGGCGCAGGAGCCCATCGAGCCTAACTGGCGCGGAGTGAAGCGGTGCGCAGTCGGGGAATGGCCGCGCATTGCATCCGTATCGGGAAGGGCGGGAACGGTTCCACGTGATTTTGTTCGCTAAGCCGTCGGCGAACGAGCGGTATTTGCGCGCAGCAGACGGCCGGCGCCGACGTTGAGCGATCCTTGAGGAGGTGGCCGGAGATGTCGGCGACAAAGCGGGCCGGCCGTTCACCGCCATGAACTCGAGGCCGAGCAATTTCTCGCCGAGAGGCGTCAGCCTAGCGGTAGTGGTGTTGCGCTTCTCCCACTCGCGTGGATCGCCGGGAAAAGCGTCGCGGCGCGGGTGATCCAATTCGCGCCATAGCCGGATGCGCTCCTGACGCTCGCTCTCGTTGTCCTCTTCCGCCGGATACATCGAAACATACTGGGCCATGCGGACTTGATCGCCCGAGTGGTTCGGCCTCACGCCGTGCGCGAGCAGGCTGTTGAAGATGAGCAGGTCGCCCGATCCCATTTCGACGTTCTCGATCGTGAAGCCCGTTGTGTCGGGGTGCATCGGATCACGGTCCGCCGGTTGGGTCTTCACCCACGTTTCGAACTCCCGGAACAGGTCCGGGACGCATTGGAATCCCCCGACGGCGGCGTCCTGCTTCTTGAGGCTGAGCACGCCCTGCACGCCGATCGGAAGCGGGCGGATCGACGTGTCGACATCCCAATGAATGAAGCCGTAGGGAGGGCCTTCGACAATCTTCGGCGGATTGAGGTTCGCGCGATCGATCGTCACCCACAGATCCTCGCGGTCCCAAATGTCGACGAAGGCGTCGTAGACGCGTTGCTCCTGCCGATTATCCCAAAGAAACTGATGGTTGTATATTTCCACCATTCCTGTGTCGTTCAGCTCCTTCATCGCGTGCTCTCGACGCTGCGGCGCGTACCAGCTCAACGGATCCCGCGGGTCCTTTTCCTCAAACGTCCAAAGCAGGTCAGCAAGGCGCTCGACGTTGATCGCTGGAACGCTTTGGCGAACGATCACGTAGCCCTTGGTGATCCAGTGGCGCCAGTCCGCGGGTGAGAGAACCCGGAGAGGCAACGTCTTCTGGATGTCCTTAAGCTGGACGTTCGAGCGACGGGCCGTCGGATGACTTTGAATGGTTTGAATTCTGTTCGTTGCGTTCATTTGTTTCCCTCCGCGCGAGGCATCCCGGGAGTATGCGGTCGCCGTCGAAGGCGTGTTGTATGAAACGCGCAAAGACTGATACGATTTTTGCCAATATGCGATCTGCGACGCGAGACAACAGGGATATTCTCGGTCGATGAGGCCCTACGTCGAGAAACTCGCGATTCCAGAGGGCCAGTCCTGCGCCTTCCTATATCGCCGCCTTGACGGCGGCATTCCGTTCCAATGGCATTATCATCCGGAATTCGAGCTGACGTTAACGCTCAACAGCCGCGGCGAGCGATTCGTTGGCGACAACATCGCAACCTACGGCGACGGCGATCTGGCGCTGCTCGGCCCAAATCTTCCGCATACGTGGGCTTCGCGTAGCAAATTTATCGAAAATGAACCGCACGTCGCGATCGTCGTGTGGTTTCGGTCCGAATGGATCGACGCGTTGACGACGACCGCCGCGGAACTCGCGATTCTGAAACCCATGCTTGCGAACGCCAGCCGCGGCATCCTTTTCTCCGGCGCTGCAACGGCGGCGGTCCGGCCCGCCTTGGTGGAGTTGGCGGGGTTCGACCCCGCCCAGCGGCTCATCGGGCTGCTGCATGTCCTCGTCACCCTGTCCCGCGACGCGGCGCCCGCGGGTCTGGCGGGCCCGAGCTGGCGACCGAAACCCATGACGCAGGCGGACCGGTCCCGGATCGAGCGGGTGCTCGATCATATTCATGCCAATTATCAGTCGAGGCTCAGCATGGACGATCTGGCGGAAGTCGCCCATCTCAGCGTTTCCGGCGTTAATCGCCTGTTTCACCGCCATACGCAGATGACCGCGTCAGACTACATCGCGCAGCTTCGCGTCGGCCGCGCGTGCCAATTGCTGATGTCGACGGCGCGCCCGATCGGCCATATCGCCGCCGATTCCGGCTATGACAACTTGTCTCACTTCAACCGGCAGTTCCGAGCGCTGAAGCAGACGACGCCGCGAGCCTTCCGCCACCGCCACACCCCAGAGCATCGGCCGGGATGACATTTCGCCTCGTGGCTCATGTCATTGCCTTTGACGGCATCGCCTGAATTTGTGTTATCGCGATCGAGCGATGGAGATGAATTCGTGGCCTGCCGCGCGTCTCCAGAGCCCGAAGGGCGAGGCTCAAGCGAGAGAAATGATCATACGCAGCGCGGAAGCGGCGCGGCTTCGGCGTCGCCATGATCATGTCGTAGGCCGCCCAGATTTCGGGCAGGTTGGTCCCGCGCAGAAACCCGTCGCCTTGCCCGAGCGGATCAAGGCGCCGTTAACGTCTGCGTCTTCAAGCCAGCGCGCGATGCGCGCGATCTCGACGATCGCGGCTTCCGAAAAACGTTCAATGAGCGACCCGGCGCGTCGAAGATGATGTGCGCCAGCCCATTGCCGGGGAGTTCGACTCGGAACTACTTGACATTGTCCGGCGGAGAGGCGGTCATGTCCAGTCCTCGTGAGGGGCGCGGCGGGGATTAGAAGGCGACGCGGTCGCCACCCTTGAGGGCGAGAATCTCGCGCGCCTCGTCAGGGGTCGCGACCTCGAGCCCGAGGCCCTCGATGATCTTACGTACCTGCGTGACCTGGCTCGCGTTCGAAGGGGCGAACTGGCCCGCACCAACCCAAAGCCTGTCTTCAAGCCCGACGCGGACATTGCCGCCCATCGCAGCCGCAATGGCGGCGACCGTCATCTGGTTGCGCCCCGCGCCGAGCACCGACCAGCGATAGTTGTCGCCGAACAGCCGGTCCGCGGTTCGCTTCATGTGCACCACGTCGTCCGCATGCGCGCCGATGCCCCCCAAGGCGGCGCCTGTCGGACGCGTACTGTGGGTCGAATAGAGCTGCGCGCGTGGCTGCGCGGCGATCCAGGCTAGGACTTTGGGATTTGGCTCCGAGCGCATCATCTCCGAGATGACGTTTGTGTCGACGACGATCACGATTCGAACGTTGGCGGCGCTCCCGGCGTCACGGGTGGATGAGGTTCAAGATCGACGCCGCCAAGCGGCGCAAAGCGGCGGCGGATCGCCTCGGCGAAATTGGGAGCGCGATGCCGCTTGATCCGGCGTCCGGCTCGCGCATTACCCCCGTCGTAGCTGCAGCGATCTGCATGAAGCCGCGACCTCCGCTGAGCAAGCGCCAGGTCGGAATGCTCGCGGTCCTGAACGATGAAGTACCGGGCTTTGCGGTGATCCGTCGTCTGGCCATTCGCTTTCAGAGCCTGCTGCGACACCGTGATGAAAAGAAGCTCGAGCGGTGGCTCATCGATGCCAAGGGATGTGGAATTCCAGCGGTCATGAATTTCGCAAGGACATTGACGGTCGACATATAGGCGGTCCGCAACGCCGGGATCGAGCCATGGAGCAATGGCCAGACCGAAGGTCAGATCAATCGCCTGAAAGCCCTCAAGCGCGCAATGTATGGGCGAGCGAGCGTCGCGATGCTCTGTGCTCCGACGCTTCCGCTTCGCGAAGATGAGTATCACCAGATGTGAGCCAGAGCCTAATTGAATGCCAACCGACACGGCTGATGCAGACCGCGGCCGCGGAGGTCGCAGTTGGGCGGACACCCTCTTAGCGAGGGGCGACACGAACGAGAGCAATGCACCAGAAAGCGGTCCGGGGCTGAACGCGTAGGTTGCGC
>CAVPXF010000005.1:0-43060 GCA_963709655.1 uncultured Alphaproteobacteria bacterium | reverse complement strand
ATAGTGCGTTTGTCGTGATCTGCACCATCAGCGCGAGTCGAACTCACATACCCGTGATTGCGACGCGATTGTGCGTCGGCGTCGGCGCCAGCGGCAACAGGAGGGCTCGCGTCAGCCGGAATTTCGGCGGCTCGATTAAGGTCTCGGTAACGTTCATTGCCCTACCGTATGACCTCTTGAAACGAGGAGCAGGCATGACGGACACGGCAGGAATCCCGGGCGATCGCATTCGCTCCTTCATCGAGCGAGTTGAGCACATCGACGACGAGATCAAGGCGTTGAATGAGGGCAAGAAAGAAGTCTTCGCAGAAGCCAAGGGAGAGGGCTTCGATGTGAAAGTCCTCAGGGAGATCTTGCGCCTGCGCAAGCAGGACAAGGACGAGCGCGACGAACAGGAATCCTTGCTCGACCTGTATCTCAGAGCCATGGAGAGCACCGGGTCATCACAAGCAAAGGCGGCGTAGCGCCAAGCCGCGACGAACTTTTGGTTGTTCTCACTGCACCACGCGGGTTTGCGGACGATCGGCGCTTCAAGGCCATTGATTCCGGCGGTAGCGGCTGGAACCGGCTGACACCGCTAATCCAACCTCAGCCAACGGGCAGTTGTCAGCTGAACATTCGTCTCTCGAGGCGCGGCCACGCGCCTATAGCCCAATCAAGTCCCGCAGAATGTCCGGAAGACGCGCTCACCTGTTTGAGGCGGGTTGGCATATTCGGCGAAGGCCGGTTGATCCTCATAAGGGCGCGAGAGAATCGTCAGCAGGTCGGCAAACGGCGAAAAGTCTGCGTTATCGATCGCTGCGTCGAGCGCTTGCTCCACGCGATGATTGCGCGGGATGAAGGCTGGATTGACGGCTCGCATCGCCTTGGCGCGTTCGTTGGGTTCCCGCCCGTCAATGGCAAGGCGCGAGCGCCACCTCATGGCCCAACTGTCGTAGGCGCCTGGGTTCGCGAACAAGCCCCGCGCCTCGGCGTCTGCCGTCTCATCCGCGGCGGCGGCGCAGAGCCGACGGAAGGTCAGGGTGAAATCCGCGGCGTTCTCATGCATCGCCTGGAGCAAGTCGCGGACGAGGTCGAGATCGCTGTCTTCATGGCCGGAGATTCCGAGTTTCTCCCGCATGCCGGCAAGCCAATGCTCCTGATAGCGCGGCAAAAACGCGGAGATCGCCTCGTTCGCAAGTTCGACAGCCCGCTCTGGGTTGGGATCCACGAGCGGAAGCAGGGTCTCGGCGAACCTGGCGAGATTCCATTGCGCAATGGTCGGTTGATTGGCGTAGGCGTAGCGCCCAAATTCATCGATCGCGCTGAAGGCAGTCGCAGGATCGTACGAATCCATGAAGGCGCACGGTCCAAAATCGATGGTCTCTCCCGAAAGCGCAGTATTGTCGGTGTTCATCACGCCATGGATGAAACCAACATGCATCCAACGCGCGATCAACAGGGCCTGGCGTTCCACAACGGCCTGAATGAGCGCCAGGCGGGGCCTCTCGGCGTCGCGGGCCTCGGGGAAGTGACGATCAATGACATAGTCGGAAAGACGTTCGACGGCTTCGAGGTCGCCGCGCGCGGCGAAATATTGGAAGGTCCCGACACGGATGTGACTGGACGCGACGCGGGTCAGCACGGCTCCAGGCAACGGGCGGTCGCGATAAACAGGTTCGCCGGTTGAGACGGCCGCCAGCGCCCGTGTGGTCGGAATTCCGAGCGCATGCATCGCTTCGCTGACGAGATATTCGCGCAGGACCGGCCCCAGCGCGGCGCGGCCGTCTCCGCGCCGCGAGAACGGCGTTCTGCCCGCGCCCTTCAATTGGATGTCACGCCGCTCGCCGTTGCGGTCCAGGACCTCGCCGAGGAGGATTGCACGGCCGTCGCCAAGCTGAGGAACGAAACTCCCGAACTGATGCCCGGCATAGGCCATCGCGATCGGCTCGGCGCCGGGCGGCGTGACGTTGCCGGCAAACACCGCCGCCAGTTCGTCCGGTTCGAGACCTTGCGCATCGACCCCCAGTTCCGAAGCGAGGGATTCATTGAACTCGATCAGGCGGGGCCTCGCCGCCGGCGTGGGAGCGAGCCGCGCGAAAAAACGCTCGGGCAGGCGCGCGTAGCTGTTGGAAAAGACCATGATCGGACCGGCCGTGCGTTCGACGGTCGGCGGCTTCTCCATGGAGTCAGTCGGCGGCATGCGTCGCGATTTTCCCTTTATGGGCGCTCGCTATCGATAGCGCCGCATCGATCGGTCGATTTCGCAGGCCCAGGCTTCGATGCCGCCGTCTAGGTTGAGGGCATTGTCAAAGCCGGCGTCTCGGAGAAAGTCGACGACCATCTGACTGCGAGCGCCGTGATGGCAAAGGACCACCAAGGGATGATTGGTCGGCAGGTCGTCGACGCGCGCTGGGATCTCCGCCATCGGAATATGCAGGGCGCCTTCCAACTGGCAGATGTCAAGCTCTCTCGCCTCACGGACATCGAGAACCACATGCTCCCTTCCCGTGCTCCGCATATCCGCAAGTTCTTGAACAGAGATCGCATCTGATCCTCTGAGAGATTCCGCGGACAAAGCGTCGTTGCTCCCTGGCTCAGACTGCGACTGAAGATAGCTCCGGCTGGAGGCCGGTCAAGAAAAGATCGAAACGCTGCGAGAGATTCAAATTTGTTGGCCCCGACTGCACTCCTTAAAGCGACAGGATAGCGACCGGGAGCTCGCCTCGACTGATCCCCAATTTCAGACCGGCTTCAAATTGTCCGCCGAGGATTTGCCGGAGCGCTTGTCGGCGACGATCTCGTAAGCGATTTTCTGCCCTTCATTCAGTTCACGCATTCCAGCCCGTTCGACCGCGCTGATATGGACGAACACATCGGGGCCGCCGGCGTCGGGCTGAATGAACCCGAAGCCTTTCGTCGCATTGAACCATTTCACTGTACCCGTCGCCATAGTGACGCTCCTCTCGGATTGCCCGACGAACCTAGCTGAGCCGCCACTCATTGCAAGGCGCAGCCCTTGGCGATTGTCGCTGTCGTAGCTTCGCGCGGGAGGCCTGTGTCGGTTGGCGTTCAACTCCGAATGCATCATGCGACCGGCTGAGCGAGTGCGCCGTGCGCTCGTTAAAACGAGGGCATGATACAGCGATAGGAGCTTCGCGCGCTTATGCGGCGCGCCGCCCTCGCGAATGTGTCGGCATCCCAAAGCCGGTCGCCTGCGCTCAGGCGCGGAGCTGGTATCCGCGGCGCCTCTTGCGATCGAGCCATTTCTTGAGCTCGATTTGCGCGACTGGCCGGGACGGGTGCAGGTCGATCCGCTGACGCCCCGCGCTCCCGATGCGGCCCCACCGGCGCACAAGCGCCAGGTCCTCGAAGAGCGTTGGTTCGATCGAGAGGACGTAGAATCGGGCCATGTTCCTGGCGCGGTCGACCCGTTCGAGCACGAGAACTTGAAGAAAGGTCGGGTTGTCCGTGTCCGTGGCCATGGGCCAAACCTAAGACGCAAGAACGCCCTCGCGTCCAACGAATGATCTGAATCGATTGGACCGCTCCGATTCAGACTTCGAATCGATTGCAAATCGGCGAGGGCTCCGGATAGGCGCCGCGACTGTTTCGGCTCGCGCGCCAACGAGAGTCATAGCCGCCGATCCGTTGGCGGCCGTTGGAGGTCGAACCCCTCGCCAGAGGCCAAATTTCTTGTTCGCGCCGTCGCCGCAGAGCCTTCGCGTAAGAAGCGAAGGAGAAAGGGATGGCTACCGCTAGCGCCGGCCGCGCCGACAAGGGTGCGTCGCAGGCTCCCGCGCGTTCCGCGCGCCCTTGCAGCGCGACCGCCTCGCGGTCGGCGGGCAGGGCAGGGGCGAAGACAAGCGAAAAGGCCATTGAGCCCAGCTCCTGCGGTCGGAACGCGAGGAGCGGACATGACCGGACACGACCCTGAAATCGAGGAACTGCGCGACAAGGTGCATTGCGCCGTGGTGCTGGAGCGAACCCCGCCACCGTGGAGGTTGGATCGGAAGGAGAGCACGAGCTCAGCCTGAAGTACCGGCGAAGCAAAGGCGAAATCCTGATCGTCAGCCACGCCGGACGCGGGTGGTGGGATCCGACCAGCGACGCCAAAGGCGATGTCTTTGGACTGGTGCAGAGGCTCGAGCCAGGCCTCACCTTCGGCCACGTCCGCAAGCGCCTGCGCGAATTTGCCGGCCTGTCGCCGCGCTTCCCGCCAGTCGACAGGGCAGGGGGCCGGAAGAACCCGATAGGCCCATCCCCGACCGCTGGGCCGAGCGAAAGGCTGTTTGGCCCAATTCTCCGACCTGGCGGAATCTCACGCGAAAGCGCTGGCTCCCCTCCGCGATCATCGAGGCCGCCTCGGCGGCCGGCGTTCTGCGGGAGGGGCCGGGCGGCAGCGCCTGGTTCGCCCATCTCGATGGTCACGGCATTGTCGCCCACGTCGACGTGCGCGGACCGACCTACAAGGGGTCGCTGACAGGCGGCGCCAAATCGCTCTTCCGCCTGCCCCCGAAGGGTCCGCCTCTTCCAAGGCTGGTTCTGGCCGAGGCCGCGATCGATGCGCTGAGCGTCGCGGCGATCGAGAGCCTGCGCAAGGACACGCTCTATGCCGCGACGGGCGGGGGCATGGGGCCGGGGACGATCGCCGCGCTCGAGGCGCTGCTCGGCGGTATCGCAATGCTTCCCGGCGCGCTTTTCTGCAGCGCTGCGGACGCCAATGGACCGGCGACCGCTTCGCAGACCGCCACCGATCGCTGGCCGAAAAATTCAGGATCCCATTCGCGCGGCTTCGTCCTCCAATCCAGCGGGGCGACTGGAACGACGTCCTCAGCGCCAGATCCGAAACGAGAGGAGCACGCCGTTGACCATGCTCGATGCGACCGCCGCTCCTTTGGGCGCTGACGCCCGCGCTTTCGTGCTCCTGAAGTCGAGAGGCCGCTCCGCCAACCCGAAGCCCGCCTGCAAGCCGCCGTCGACGCGCGTTATCGGTTGCCGTCATGGACCGCCGAGGACTACGCGAAGCACAAACGGGCCGATCGACTCGCGGCCGCCTCCGAAGCGTTCCACGTCGTCGGCTGGAGCCGAACCGAAATGGTCAAGGCGCTGGGCATCGAGATTCGCCCGCTCCTTGTCGATCCTGTTCCTCGGAACGGGTTTGCGCCATGGGAGCCGTGGCCGCCCGGAGCGGCGGAACATCTCTTCATGCAGCGGTTCCGCGAACTTGCTCACGCGTCCCGGCTCTCCTGGCCGGGGCAGGGACCGGCAAGACCTCGACCCTCACCGCCGCCGTCCCGCACCGCGTCGCGGTCGACGGCATCCCGCCCCATCGGGTGCTCGCCGTCACGTTCACCAACAAGGCTGCAAGCGAGATGGCGAACCGCATCCGCGCCGCGCTCGGCCCGGACGCGAGCCATATTGCTTGGTGAATGATCTCGGGAGGGAAACGATACCCGATGTAGCTGATTTTCTTCATACGCTCGGTTATTCGGCCACGGGTCGGACCGCAAGCCCAACTCGGCGTGACAACGCCCTTCTGACAATCATATCAGGGACATGCTCGTGCATTATGGCTATGTGGACGCCTTAGCGATTATGATTTAGCTTGACCATTCTCAGTCTTGGGCGCCGGAAGCGAGCGGCCAGGTGACAGGAGGCGCGTGTGGATTTTGGGATCGACACGGTCACCACCCACCTCGACTTGATTAACTGGCCAACCTACACAGCTTGGAGCGGCGGCTCGACGCCGACGTTTGCCGGACGCAACTTCATCGGCGGGGACTATCTGTGGGGTCGGGCCGAGGCAACGAACGCCAAGATTCATCCGCACCCGGAGGACCCGACCCTTCTGGATCTCGTCGGCCCATCGCTCATCGCGCCGATGCAGGGCATGCAAACCGATCGCCAGCAGTTCACCGGCTTGCGAGGATTTCTTGCTGGGGCGCTCGATGCACAGGCCCTTTGCAGGCGTATCGTCAGCGGTCTGACGGCGACGGAGTTCAGCATGCCGGACTTGGGGGTCGTGAACCTGTGGCTGACGGTCGACCCAAGGGCTCCCTTCAGCGCCGATTACTGGGCAGGCTGGGCCAATTACGTCAACCAGTACCCAGCCACAGGAATTCCGGGTACGAGCGCGCCGCAGCCATTTTATGCATCAATTATTTGTCAGTACGCTCAAGACGCCAAAAAGATTCTGCAGCCGGATCCCCACGTCACAGCAGCCGTTGCTGTGAACGCGCCTGGTAAGAACACGCGGCTGTTTGCGTACTGGGCGGATGCCCCTGATCCGAATCATGACGGCCTACCACCGAACCCGCAGATTAACTGGACGGGAACGTTTGATCCGACCACCACACCGCTCATCTGGAGAGTAGGGAAGGGCGTTGGCGATGCGGGAGGAACGCCTACGGATCAGGACTACTGCGTTGACGCGATCATACCGCCGCTGCCGCTGATTCCACCCATTACAGCATTTATGCTGACCGCCAATAAATGGCAGCCGACTATCCCAGGGATTCTTAACATAGGAATTTCGGCATCGCTCGTAGACCCGCCGCCCGCCGATCAGGTCACGGACGCGCAAGTCACGTGCCTTCAGCTTACTCCGCTTCCGGAAATGCCTGACGTCCTGAACAACTCGCTGATGTTTCCATCCATTAGTGTATCGACCGTTGGCCGCTACATCGAGCAAACCGACGCGCACGGAAAAACACATTCTGTGAACGCCGCTGAGGTGTTGCGCCTCAACAACGCCAACATCGCCATGTTTTCCGTGTGGGAGCGCGGCGCCCCCAACACAACGGCTTACTTCGATCCGGCCCAAGACCGAGGGACCACCGATGGGCACGACGCGTTTTTTGACTGCGGCGTCTCGTTGCAGCAGCCCCCTCAAACGCCGGTTTTCTTTGCCGTCGACTATGACGCGGGCGACCCCGACCCAGTTCAGGGAGGCGGCCCGAACGCAAAGAACTATATCTCCCAATACTTCGCTAAGGTCGCACTAGCCCGCGATGCATTTGCGCAACAGCACCCCGATCGGTACTTTCTGATCGGGGTGTACGCGGCCGGCGCTGTGCTGGAGTGGCTTTACGAGCTCGGGCACGTGTCATACTTCTGGCAGTCGCCGTCTACGGGCACCGCGGGCAACCAACCCCCAAACCATCCTTGGTATCACGCTAACCGGTGGCAGTTCAGGGCCGTGGACGCCAGCCATCCCATGCCCGGTAATTGGAACTGCGTCCCAGGTGCTGATCCCGATACGGACTGGGGAGACGGCGGATCCTGGTTCCTTACTGACGATCTAAATCAGCAACTGATTAACGCCCAAGCAACGGCTGGGTTCTACGGCTGGGACGTCCTCGATCCACCGTGACGGGGCGGTCATGAGCTCCTCCGACTTCCTCAAAGAGGTTCTGACCGGATTTGCCGATACCCTGCAGCCGTTGCGGGACGCGGTCGCATCGCCAGATGCGTTCACTGCGTTTCTGGCTCAGTTCGGCTGGACGCTGCAAGCCGCCAACGTCACGTCCGTCCTCGATGCGCTCCATGATATCTCGACGTTGGCGTCCAACCCCTCAAGCCTTAGCCTGGACCAGCTGACCCAGGATCTCGTCGAGGCGGCAGCGGCCGTGCGGAAAGTGGCGTCGAGCGGTGCGCCGGTTGCCTTTGCCACGACGTTTCCGCGGGAGTTGCTCGACTATTTGGCGTATGCCGCTCTGGCGCAGCATGCGCGTCCGCTCTTCGGTGTCTTGCATTTCGCGGGCTTACTCAGCGAGCAGCGGATCGCGGCCAATCCTGCGACGAGCCGGGCCGAGTACATAGCGCGACAGGTGCATTGGGACCTACTGGGCACAATCGCAGACGATCCGCTCGGCACCCTCAAAGAGGTCTACGAATGGGGCGCGCCAACGTTCGACGGTGACGCCCTCGTCCGTAGCTTGGCGATGCTTGCGAGCGGATTGGGCGCACATGCAGGCATGTTCGCGCCCCAGCGGCAGCTCGTAAGCCAGTATTTTGCGCCATTTTCACCGGATTCGGTCAGGCTCCGGGCAGCGGTGATCTCAGCGCCTAGCCCGAAATCAGACAATAGCTGCTGGCGGGGCCCAGGCGATGGTCAAGTTGGCAATCCTGGCTATGCCTATTCCGCACAGCGCGACTGCGGTCACGCCGATTGACGGTGTGGTTGTAATGCCGCTCATCACAGGTCAGACAAGCGACACCGTGCATCTCACAAACTCGGTCACTCTAAAGTTGGCCGGCGACTTTCTCACACGACCAGTACGTGCGGAGCTTCATCCTGAACAGGCAGTGCTGCGCGGGACCGCGGGCGATACACATGTTGACGCTACGGCGCAACTCGATGCAACCGCGCCGTCAACCGGGCCATGGATTCCGATCGGCAACAGCACGTCGAGCCGCCTGGAGCTGTCGGCCGCGCACGTCGCCTTTGGCCTGACCGGCACGCTCGACGGCGACATGGAGCTCACTGCGGAGGTCGGCCTCGATAGTGCTGCACTGGTCGTTGATTTCAGCGAAGGCGACAGCTTGATGCAGAGTACGGTGAGCAGCCAGCCGACCAAAAGCGCGCTGTCGTTCACCATCAAATGGTCAAGCAAGACCGGTTTCGCACTCGGCGGCCAGCCAAAGCTCGCGATCACGATTCCGGTCCAAGAATCCCTGGCGGGCGTGGCGACCCTGCAAGCCATAGGATTCTCGCTCGGCGCCGCGAGCAACGGTCGGCTGGAATTCGATGCAATGCTCACCGGGTCGACATCGATCGGACCAGTGCAGCTCGAGGTCCAGAGCGTCGGTCTGGCTGTCTACATCATCCCATCGGCCAACTCGTCGCCGCCAGGCGTCCTCGGCAACATCGACTTCGGCTTCGGCTTCAAGAGCCCATCAGGTGTCGGCGTCGCGATCGACACCGCTGGATTGACGGGCGGCGGATTCCTGTCGCACGACGACGCGGCTTCGCAGTACGCGGGCATGCTGCAGCTCAGCTATCAGGCGTTCCAGCTGCAGGCGTTCGGTCTCATCACCACGAAACTGCCCGCGGGGACAGGGTACTCGATGGTGGCGATGGTCGATGCGACGTTCCCACCGATCGAGTTGGTCGCCGGGTTTACGCTCAACGGCGTCGGTGGCCTGCTCGGCATCAACCGGACAGTGAGCACCGACGCGCTCCAAGCGGGCATCAAGGCCAAGACACTTTCGAACTTCCTCTTCGCTAAGAATCCGGTCGCCAACGCCGCCCAATTATTGACGGACTTGGCGACGGTCTTCCCGGCGGCGCAGGGACGCTACGTCTTTGGCCCGCTCCTGCAGATCGGCTGGGGCACGCCGACGGCGATCACGATCGACCTCGCGCTTTTGCTCGAGCTGCCCGATCCCGTCCGGCTCGTCCTCATCGGCGAGCTGACGGTGCTCCTGCCGAACCCGAACGCCGTGCTCCTCGAGATGCACATGGACATCCTCGGCACGGTGGACTTCGGCGCTGACGAGGGGAGTCTCGACGCGGTGCTGCACAACTCCAGGTTGGTGCAGTTTCCGCTGCAAGGGTCGATGGCCCTCCGCAGTTGCTGGTCGGGCAGCGACAAGACATTCCTGCTCTCCGTCGGCGGGTTCAATCCCAAGTTCCAGCCGCCGCCCGGCTTCCCGGCGCTGCAGCGTGTGTCGGTCAGCATGCCGTCGGGCAAGATCACGAAGCTCAATCTCGATGGCTATTTCGCCGTCTCGTCGAACACACTGCAATTTGGCGCCCACGTTGACCTCTTCGTCGGCGTCGATGGGTTTGGCATCGCGGGGTATTTGAACTTCGACGCGCTGATCGAGCGGAATCCGTTCTATTTCGACGGCGACATCTCAGGCGGCGTCACGCTGAGCGTCGACGGCGACAACGTGATGTCGCTCGACATGTCGGCGGACTTGACGGGGCCGGCCCCGTGGCACTGCGCCGGCTCGGTGCACTTCAGTGTCCTCGGATTCGGCGTCACCAAGGGCTTCTCGGTCACCTTCGGCAGCTCGGCGCCAGCGCAGTCGACCGACTTGATCGACGTCGGCGCGCAGGTGCGCGCAGCACTCAGCGATCCGCGCAATTTCACAGCGACGTTGACCGCCAACCAAAACGGACTCGTATCGCTGCTCACGCCCTCGACACAGGGCGTGGCGGTCGGGCATCCGGCGGCTGGACTCAAGGTGATGCAGCGCGTCGTCCCGTTCGGCCTCACGATCCAGAAGTTCGGCGCCGGCGCGCCGTCCGGCGACACGCAGTTCAGCATCACGGCGGTGACGGCCGACGGCGCCGACGAGAACACGACGCCCGTCGAGGACGAGTTCGCGCCCGCGCAATTTCTCAACATGAGCGACGACGACGAACTGGCGAGCCCGTCGTTCGAGACGTTCGACGCCGGGATCTCGCTCGCCGACGGCGCGCTGACATTTGGCAACGCGAACACGTCGGGCATGTCCGCAATCGTTCATCCGGTCAGCTACGAGACGTGGCTCGTCGACACACCTGGCGGCGACATGCGCGAAGACCCGGGGTTGCCCGTGCCGCCCGACCGCTTCTCCGGCATCCTTTGGGCGCTCAATAACAGCGGCCTCCTGCGCTACAATGCGCCGACGCGACCAATGGTCAAAGCTGCGACGCTCGACTATGTCGTCGCGACGACAGATCAGATCGTCGCTTCCGGCGTTGGCGTCGCCACCGGCCAAACGTACGCGCAAGCCCAGGCGGCTCTTAGCGATGCCGTTGCCGGCAACCCGAGCCAACGCGGCGCACTACAGGTCGTGGCGCTCTACGAGGTGACCAGTGGCTGATACGGCCGTCTATGGATTTTTGCCGTGGGTCCGCACTGGCCTCGCGTCGTTGGCGACGACGCCGCCGACCCAGAACTTCGTCAATCTCGACGTCGCGCTGACAGTCAACACCACTGCGGCGCCTCCCGTGTCCGTACGGCTGTTCGGACCGGGTCAAGTCACCGGCATAGACCCGCGCGCGATTGTGCGCATGGAGCCCAAGCCCGGCGCCGTCTCCTTCGAACCGAACTACTTCCCGGCAGTCGAGTTCGCGACGCCCGACTTTCCATGGATGTTCTCGCCCGCCGTGCCCAACGCCGCCGCGCTGCGGCCGTGGCTCTGTCTTATATGCGTCAAAGTGCAACCCGGCGTCGCCCTCGCGCCTCGCGGCGCCGCGTTGCCGCTCCTCCAGTTCTTCGTCGCCCGCCGTCCCGGTCAACGAGCTGCCGAACCTCGACGAGACCACGACCTGGGCGCACGCGCAAATCTCGGGCGCCACACCGGCGACGGACGCCGACGTGAGCGCCGCGTTGAACGATCCGAACGGCGGACGCATCTCGCGCCTCATCTGCCCGCGCAAGCTTGATCCCAACGCGTCGTACATCGCGTGCCTCGTACCAACGTACAACGTCGGAGCTCAGACCGGCATCTCACCGGATCTCCCGACGAACGACGGCGATCTGTCGCCCGCGTGGACCGCGACGACGGCCGCGCCGTTTGCGCTGCCGGTCTACGCATCGTGGACGTTCAGCACCGGCGGCGCAGGCGACTTCGCGTCGCTGGTCCGCCAGATCCGTCCGCCGACGACGCCACTCGACGTTGAACTCGCTCCAATGGACGAAAGCGCGATGGGCTTTGGGATGCCGCACTTTCCGGGTCTGGCGCTTAGTATGGAAGGCGCGCTCAAAGCGCCCCAGACGACTTCTACACCCTGGCGCGCTGGTATTCAGGCACAAGTACAAACCGCGTTGACGCCTCTGCTATCGCCGCCACCCGCACCGGAGCCGATCGTCACGCCGCCCACCTATGGGACGTGGCCCGCCAAGGGTGCGCAGCCATCCTGGCTCCAGGACCTGAACTTCGACCCGCGCATGCGCGCCGCCGCCGGCATCGCGGTCAACGTCGTGCGCGGCGATCAGGACGACTTGATCGCGTCGGCGTGGGATCAGTTCCAACAACTGCGGTCCGCCAACCAGCGGCTGCGCCAGTTTCAGCTCGCGCGGGTCACGGCGCAATCCATTATGGCGCGCCACATCAACGTCCTGGAAGGCGCAGGCTCGTTCCTGCAGCTAACACGTCCACTGCACACGAGGGTGCGAGTGAATATTGGGACCGAGGCGACCCTCGCATCGCACCTGTCAACCACACGTATTGCGTCGGGCTCGATGGCGCCCGCCTTCCGCCGCCTTATCCGCCGTCGCGGCCCACTCGGCCGCCAGCTGTACCCGACGGCGGCCCCGCCCTCCCAGATCGTCGAACGCTTGAACGAGGCGACCGGCGCCTCTCGCGCCCTCGCCGTCGTGGGAACGCTCATCGCGCCCGCCGGCACAGTGCTGTTGGACGCGGTCTCCACCGCCACACCACTGTCGCTACTGACGACGGCGGCCGTGGCGGCCGCGCCGGGTTGGAGCACGACTCCGCTTGCTGCGCCCGCTCCCGGGCCGGCGCCGCTGGCGTCACCACCGCCGCTACCGACGATGACCGCGTGGAAGAACGATCCCAATTCACCGGGTTGGCTCCGCACCGGCGCGACTAATCTGCCAGCGCTGCCCGAGTTCCCGCCGATCTTGTCGCAGTTCGTTCTCATGGAGCAGCGATTCCGCGCCGCGGCCAGCACAGTGGCCTCGTATATCTCTGCGCACACGGCGCTGATTGATGACCCGGCGCCACCACCACCGTTGTCGATTACGCTCCAAGTCGCGCAACAGATGGTGGTCACTGCGATCGACCCGCGCACGACGCTCGAAGCGCGAGCCGCGGCGCAGCTGGTCCTCCCGGCAACCGGTGATCCGCTCAGGCCACAGCTAGGCGCGCCCCAGTTCACACGGCCGATGTCGCTGTCGCTGACGCCTCAGCAACTTTTACCCGGCGTCGATCAGGTGCCGGAAGAAACGGCGGCGCTGCTGGTGACGAACCCGAGATTTCGTCGAGGCGTACATGGTGGGCCTCGACGACGAGATCCGCCGCGAGCTCGCCTGGCGCCAGTATCCGGTCGACGCGACCGCCACGTTCTTCGCCAACTTCTGGAGCACCACACCGGACATCCCCCCGATCGCAAGCTGGCCCGCCACCAACCCCCTCGGCGCCAACGCCGACACGCACAACGCCCAGGTCGTCCTGCTCGTGCGCGGCGAAGTCCTGCGGCGCTATCCAAACACCATTATCAGCGCCGTGCCGGCAGTCCAAGGCGCGAACGGGCTCCGTGCATTGGGCGCCGCCGAGATCATGCCCGTCTTTCGTGGGTCGATCGACCCCGACATGACATTCTTCGGGTTCGCGTTCACCAAAGAGCAGGCCACAGCTGGGCTAGGCTACTACTTCGTCCTCGCCGCGCATCCGGGCGAACCGCGCTTCGGCTTCGAGCCGTCCGCAGGGGCGACCCCGCTGCAAGACTGGAACGACCTCGGCTGGCCGCAGGTGACCGTCAAGAACAATCACGTTGTCGTCGCCACGCCGCCGGCCGCCTCCGCGCCGGGCGCCAGCTGGGGCGCGAACGCGGCGCAACAGGCGTATATCGCCTACCGGCAGCCGGTGCGCGTCGCGCTTTTGGCCACCGCTCTCCTCGGGTAGACGCCATGGCCGAGAACATTCAATGGTTCGCGAACCCGCTGCAAGGTCAGGCGCCGATCGCGTTTCTGCCGGTGCGCATCGAAACACGATTCGGCAGCGCCGCCGATGGCAGCCCCGAGCTCTGGGTGCGTGTCTTCCCCGACGATGTGCACGTCGACAGCTTCGAGCCCGCACTCACCGTGGCGGAGTTGGCGGCGCGAACTGCATTTCTCGCGAACCCGACGCAAGCGGCGTGGACCGCGCTCGCTGGGCAGTTCGGCGCACTGCGCGCGGCGTGGATTGCGTCGGACGGCGCGGCGTCCAGTGGCAGTAAATCGTCCGATTGGACGATGGCGGCGAAGACCGGCCTCCTCCCCGATCGATTCATCGTCTGTGCGTTCGACGATACCGGCGCTGTCACTCGCCAGGCCGGCGCTGACATCCCCGATGGCCTGTCGCTCGGGCCGTCGCCGAGTGGCGGCAATCCGTCCACCGATCCGGCGCTCGCTTGGATGCGGGACTTCAATCAAGCGGTTGCCGCCGGTTTAGGCATTCGCATACCGATCGCGCAAAACGCGGCCAAGGGCGGCTTCCAACGCGTCTTGGTGCTTGGCGTCAAGTCCAAGCTCGATCCCGTGACGTCCGCGACCACGCTCGCCGCCGTGCTCGAAGCGCACCACTACACCGATGGTTTAGAGCTGTTGCCGATTGGCGCCCCGACGAACAACAGCGACGGCATCAAATCGGGCTACACCACGAGCGATCCTGGCTACACGCTGAGTTTCGCGATTGAACGCGGCCAGCCGATGACGCCGAGTCCGGACGGACGAGGCAATGGCGATCGCGTGGCGCGAGCGCTTGGAGTTGCCGCTTCACACTTCGCGCATGTCAGAGGCGCCGACGGCTGGCACGATGACGCGCCGATGGCGATGAACACGCTCTTATGGCCGGCGACGTTCGAATACTATTTAACGAATCTGGTAAACGGCGCCGTGCCCAATCCGGCGAGCGTCGTGCCGGCGGCGCGCGACTTTTTTGTAAACTGGGTACGTGCCCGAGGCCCGTGGCCCACCCTGCGGATCGGTCGACAACCATACGGCATCGTCCCTGTCACGCTGAGCGCCACCTATCAACCACGCCAGGGCGACATGATTTCTGCGCCCCTCCTATCGCTACTGCAAACGCTTCGCCCAACCTGGCAGTCAGCCTCCACGCAAGTCCCACGCGTAGGGCTCGGCACGGATCCCGACGCGACGCTCGCAGGCGTCCTCGGCATGAGCCCACGATCGAACACGTTCGTCGGTCGCACTGTGCTTGGCCCACAGTACAACGAGTACTACTGGCGCTTCCTGGCCAAGCCCATCGACGCCGCCTGGTGGACACGCCTCGGCCAACTCGCCAGCTCCAACCTCGGCACCCTCGCCACCGCCGCCGCGCCCACCCGACTCGGCAACTCGACTTACCTCGGCAAGCACTTCAATCTGTCGGATGATCTCGTCGACTCCACGCTCACCAATTCGCCGCTCGCCACCAACTATATGACGACGTTGGGTGGCATGACGCTCGCCCAGCTCAAATCCGCCAGCCCACCGGGTCGTCCCGCACCGCTTCTTTGGCTTCTCACGCGTCATGCCGCCCTCCGCCAATACGCGAGCACCGCGTACTCGCTCCTTGGCTCAGCCGTCAGCGCCGCCGATCAAATCGAGCCCGAGTTGATTGACATCTCGCCGATCGGCCACACACCGACAGTGTGGGATCACCTCGCACTGACTGTTCCTGGCGGCTCCGCCGGAACCGGCGCCGTCTCCGACTACCTCGACCAACACAAGACTGACGGCCCAGCCCCGTTCGTTGCCTTCTGGAAAGCGCTTGCCAGTCTCGCCACCATGACGGACTCGGACCTCGACCAGGTCCTACGCGAAACCCTCGACCTGCATTCGCATCGGTTGGACGCCTGGTACACGGCCCTCGCATCGGCGAAGCTCGACGCGCTTCGACAAATCAAGGGCAACGAATTGACGTTGTACATTGGCGCCTACGGATGGGTCGACAACGTCCGCCCGCAACCCGCCCCTACAACGTGGGGCTACGTGCACGCCCCCTCGCCCGCGCACGCCGCGACGGCCGCGGTCCTGCGGAGCGCGTATCTCACTCATCAACAAAGCGGCAGCGGCGCAGCCGCGATCGACCTGTCGTCGACGCGCGTACGTCTGTCACAGAACCTGTTGGATGGTGTACGGTCCGGCCAAGCCCTCGGCGCACTGCTGGGCTACCAATTGGAGCGCGCACTTCATAACGCAACATTGGACGCGTTCATCGCACCACTCCGTGCGTTCGCGCCAATCGAAGGCGTAACCGGCGATCGCACGATCGATGGCCTCACACTCCTCGACCAGCGATCGAGCATCCCCTGGGGCAACAATGGACTCCCCACGCTTGGCAGCACCACACAACAATCCGTTGACCAGCAGATCTCGATCTTAGCCGACACCATCGATGCCATCTCCGACCTGATGCTCGCCGAAAGCGTCCACCAACTGGTAGGTGGAAACGCGCTCCGAGCCGGCGCAACCGTCGATGCAATCGGGCGAGGCGACACGCCGCCGCCGGTGCTCGACATCACGCGCACGCCGCGCCGCGGCGGCATCGTCAATCATCGTGTCTTGGCGACACTCGGCGGCGCCATTCCATCGGGCTGGACCAACACCCCCCGGAGTCAGGCCGAGCCGAGGTTGGCGGCGTTCGCGGCCAATGTCCTCGGCGCACCAGCGCGCGTGCTCGCCGGAGCGCAGATCATGGGACCGAACGGGGCAGTGGTAGCGACTGTCGCGATGACACTGACCGATTTGGCACTCGGCCCGCTGGATGTGCTGGCGCTCTCAGCGTCGGAATTGGCGGCGAGATTCAGTCGGTTCGCGTGGAGCCAGCGCCCCTCGTCCACGCCAGCCGGTTCGACCGTTGCATTGAACTTCGCGCGCGAGCCCGCCTGGACATCCGACAAGCTCTCGGTCAACGAGCTGATGACAGTCGCGACATCAGCCAGCGCGTTAATCGCCGGCGCTCGGGCGGCGACCGCGGTGGACTTCACGACCCCCGACCAGACCGTCGATGCGGCCATCGACATTGCCGAGCTCAAGTCGCGGGCCGATGCGGCCGTCGTCGCGCTTAACACCGCACTCGGCCACTTCACCGACAACACCGCCGCCGACGCAGCCCTGATGGATGCCGCCGCGTTCGGCGTGCCCAACTCCGTGGCGCTGCTCGACGCTACGGCTTGGCCGGTACAGACCGCCGCCGCACGAACCGAGCTCCAATCTCGCTCGACACAGGTCGCTGCCCTCGAGGCGAGTTTCGATCGCACCGGCGCTTCGGAGACCGCGCTCAGAGATCATGACATTACACGACTACAGGTCGTGTTCGCCGCAGGGTTCCAAGTGGCGGCAGCCCTGACCGCGGCGTTTGCGGGCACGCTGCCGGCGCTATTCGGTTCGAGCGCGACGCTACTTGCCAATCGGCCCCTGGAACCCGTGACATGGCTTGCCCGTTCGGCAAGAGTCCGCGCGGGCGTCGCGCGCCTGTCAGAATGCATGCTGTACGGCGAAGCGCTGAGCTCATCGGCGCCGCTGACTCCGGTCGTCGCCCAGCTACCGGTCGTAGCAGGCGATGTCTGGGCGGGCCTACTACTCAAGTCGGGCGCGGCGCCCGCCGATCGCGTATCGCTGGTAGCGGTTGGCGCACTGCAAGGGGCGACCGCCGCTCTGGTTATCGATGAATGGACCGAGATGGTTCCGAACGCGGCCGAGACGACTGGCTTGACCTTCAACGTCAATGACCCAACGGCGCGCGCTCCGCAAGCGATCCTCCTCGGCGTACAACCCGACGCATCGCCGTCTTGGACGATCGATAGTGTGGAGGGAACGCTATTGGAGGCGATCGACCTCGTGCAGCTGCGCACGGTCGACCCCGACTCCCTCGGCAACGTCGGCCACTTCCTCCCGGCGCTCCTCTTCCCGATCAACCTCGGCGACACACAGCCCGACACGATCTCGACCGACCTGACCCTGGCGGCGCCGTACCATCGGATCATTCGCCCCCCGCCGTTGAGACCGGTGAGTCCTACGGGTCAGGAGCGCTGACCATGCCATCGCTGACTATCTGGACTCGTCTCGAGCCCCGCTGCCGAGATGCGGACCTCACGACCGCGCTCCAAGCGCGCACGCACGACCCCATGTGGTTCCTCGCGCGCCAGTGGCAACTCGGCGAGATGCTGGGTGACGACGCGGGTTCCCCGGTCCTGGCCGCCGTCACAACCACGGAGTCTGTATTGAATCGCGTGGCCGCGGGCTCGAACGCCGCGACCACGCTGTCTCCCGGCACTCCGCTCGAAGCATTCATTGAACGCGAAGCTGTGCGCCCATCCACCTCGGACATCGAGTATCGTCAATCGGCGGATGCGGGTTTGTACTTCCTTCGTCTGCTGCGCGTAGGCAACGTCGGCCAACTCGCGCCGTTGTACGTCACGCAGTATGGCATTGCGGCGCCGACCGCGGCCCACCAAGCGTCGCTCGACGCGCCTGCCCTAGCGGTGGCCGCCATTGTAGCGAACCGGGTTCCAGACGGCGCACGGCTCGCCGCCGATCTCCGCGCCGCGCAGCCTGGGCTGCCGGCGACTCCGGTGATTCCCTCAGCGGACCGGGCGGCTGTGCAGACCGCGGCGAACGCTTACCTAGAGTGGTACGACTCGCTCTACGACGCGCCGGCGACAGGGCCCTCGCCATCGTGGGTCGACGCCCGCATGGAATACGAGTTCTCTGTCGACGCCAGCGCCACCGACACACCATGCGCGTTCGTCGCCGACCGCTACACGGGCGAGCCCTTGGATTGGCTCTCCTTCGACCACTCCGCCACCCCACTCGGCGCCATCAGCACGCCGCCGGCAGCCGTCACCCACACCCTCATCCCGGCGCCCGTCACCTTCAAGGGCATGCCGGCCCCACGCTATTGGCAACTCGAGGATGCCTCAGTCGACATCGGCGCCGTCGACGCCGGGCCCGCCGACACCGCTCGCCTGATGCTTCGTGAGTTCGCCCTGATCTACGGCAATGACTGGTTTGTCGTTCCTATTCCAGTCACGGTCGGCGCGGTGGCGCACGTCACCTCCCTCTTCGTGACCGACACGTTTGGCATCACGCAAACGATCCCACACTACTCTGCCACACCGGACGGCGGTCGCTGGCGGATATTCGCAATCAGCGGCGACGCGATCGACTACCGCCTGATCCTTCCGCCAGTCTTAGCGAGGGAACTCGACAGCCAACCGCAAGAACAAGTGCTGCTCGTCCGCGATGACGCGGCCAGCATGGCATGGGGGGTCGAAAAGATCGTCGCCGGCGCCAGTGGGACTCCAATCGACCGCGCGAGCGCCGCTGCCATCGCGACACCGACTCCACCGCCACCAACGCCTGTCACTGGGCTTCGCTACGAGCTCGGCACGTCGGCGCCAGCCTATTACATCCCCTTCGTCGCCAACGCCGCCAGCGACGGTCAAAGGCGTATGCAGCGCGCCGCTCTGTTGGCTGTCGACGGCTCCCGTGCCCCGATCACGCCGCTTGGCCGCATCCTCGCTTCCGACACTCCCGTGTTCGAGGAAGAGTTCATCCGCGAAGGCGTGCGCATCGACCGACTCTATCGCCTCGCGCGTTGGACCGACGGATCAACACACCTGTGGCTAGCGCGGCGGAAGACGACGGGCGCGGTAACCGGTTCCAGTGGGTTGCAATTCGACCAAATAACGACGAAATGAACGGTGCATCGGACAGGGCCCGCCAGCCGGTAGCTGCCCACACTTTTGCATGCTCCTCTCTTTCTGGCGTATCGACACTCGTTGGCTGCGTGCCGTCGGCGCGATCCGCGACAGAGGGGCAGCTCGGGAGGCAGGCATGAGCGTAAAGGACGCGATTATCGCCACTCAGCCGACCAGCTACTGGCCGCTCGACGACCTCGGCGGCTCCTCGTCCTGTCACGACCAGATGGGGCTGCACGATGCGTCGTTGCCCGTGGCCGGAGTCACGCTTTCAGTCCTTCCCTTCGGGGCGGCGCAGGCGCCGTTCTTCAACGGCGCGTTGGGGAGCGTCATGACCATTCCCGACGATCCACACTATTCGCAACCCTTCGCCAATGCTCTGACCGTCGCAACCTGGCTGTGCCCGCTCGCGCTCAACAATGCGAACGTGGTCGGCGGCCAAGACAAGTATGTCCATTACGTCGAAAAGGCGGTTTCGGAGTCGGTCGACGCCGAGTGGGCGCTCAGATTCTACAATCAGCTCAATAAGACCCGCCATTCGCGGCTCTCGTTCTATACGTTCAACCTCGGCTCGCCGACCGGCGAGGGCAATGGCTCCTACATGGAATATGGCGTCTCGAAGAACGACGAAACGCCGATCGAACTCGGGCAATGGGTGTTCGTGGTTGGGGAGGCCGAGCCCTGGATTTCGCCGAGCGATCTTTCGACGGGCTGTGCGCTCTGGAAACAAGGCGTCGCCGCGAAGCGCGAACTTGCCGATAAATACGGCGATTTCGGCGTACACCCACAGCAAGGATCCGGCTCGATTACGATCGGGGGGTCGCAGGAAACCGGCTTCCAGGGGGCGATCGCGCATCTGGCGATCTGGAACCGACTGCTCTCGGGCGACGAAATCGCCTCGATCTGGACCGCCGGCGCGAGCGACCTAGGCACTTGCGCAATGTACCACAGCTTCACTTAACTGGATGGGTCAAAGAGCGAAGAAAAGCGAATGTCGGTTGGCCCCTAATTATCGGCATAAGGGTTTTAGTAGAGTGCCAACATCATCCGAAAGCATCGCCGTAATCCTCGACTTTGACGTTCGGATTCAATTTGATGGCTATGCGCCGACATTGGGAGGCGTCACATGCGGCAGTTCTGCGGGATCTCGACGACAGTAACATTGGCCGGGTCGCGAGATTGGCTTGCGGTTTTGATCTGCAGCCTGATGCTGGTGACTGGCGCCGGCCGGTCGCAGGCTGCCGCCCAGCCGCCGTTGGGCGTCTATGCCCATATCGATATCGTGGAGGCAATCCAGGACATTCAGAAGACGAAAGAGACTAAACACTTATGCAGTCGGGTGCCGGCATATGAGACGAGCCAAACAAACGATCTGCACACGAGCCTTCAGAACTTTTATGAATCAATGATGGAAGATCGGGCCGTTTCCGGGATATCTCTGGGGATACCTTGGTGCCTGGTCCAGCCCTGCCCACCCCCTAAAACGAATCCCCCGAGCATCGAGCAATGGTGCACGGCCACCCCCACCTTCCCCAAAGGCTACGACTTGAGCTACGTGCAGGACGCCATAATCGCGGCGAACACGGTGGCGGCCATCAACAAGGCGCAGGGAGTCAGCAGGCCGCCTCCCACCGTCCAACTGACCATCGTTCCGGGCGTTGACAGCCCGTCGTGGCTTCTGAATGTCATGTCGGCGAACGGCATAGTGGCCTGCAGCGCGGACGGCGGGGTCTCTGTCGCCAATTGCGGATGGGTGCCCTTCCTAAAGATCCCCGAGCAAAGCCACGCCCAGAGCAACAACTTGCCCGTGCCCTGGAACGATCTGTATAACAGCTACTGGACAGCCTTTCTCAGTACTCTTGCCGCCAGCAACGAGAGCACGTCTCCGCCGCTCGTCTCGATTGCCGTCGCGGGTCCGGTCGGCGCGTCAGCCGAGATGATCCTGCCGACCGATCCGACAGCCAAACACATTGACCTTGTGTGGACATCGTTGATCCGGAGCGCGTTAGGGTGTAGCAGCAGCAATTGCAAGACTCTGACCAGTTATCCAAATTATGGCGTTTACGGCCAGAGTTTTGAACAAGTCTTCGTCGACGCGTGGAATGCGACGATTGACATGTATGAGCAAATTTTCGTCAGCTCGAACTTGACGCTGGTCCTGGTTGCGGACGCCGGCAGCGGCCTGCCCGACCTCGGATTCCCGCCCGATCCGAACAAACAAACGATCCGCGGTGTCAATCTTCCGATCTACAATGCGCTGTTGCCGAATGAGAAGACTCAGCGCTCGTTGTTGCCGGATGATTGCGGCATGACTCCTTCAGTATCATGCCAAGCCAAGGTGGAAGTCCTGTCCCATTTCGCCGCCCCGGCTTCAGGGCCGCAACCCTCCTACCTGAAAGCCACTCAGGTCGGCGGAATGACAGCGTCGTCAAATACTATGCCGGGCAACATCAGCGTTATCGGCGTCAAGATCCTGGCTTCGACACAGTTGCTTCAGGAAACAGCGCCGTGGACGCCGTTACTCGGCGCGTCCCAGTTCGATCATCCTGTTGCCAGCGGACTGCTTTCAAGGAAAGAGGGATGCGTGAAAGGGGGTCCTCCGTGCAACCTTGCGGAGGAGAAGGCCCTGAACGTGCTGAATGTTTTCTTCAACTGCACGCCCGCTGGAACGAATCCCTCCTCCGCATATGGAAATACATTTGCAACATCATGCTCGTCTACCAGTGCTCCGCTGACGGGTTCGTCCCCTGTCCAGTCTGTGGAGGTGGATTACCACGATATCCAGTATGCGGCCGAGCCCACAAGTGCTTGCCCCAAAACACCCTTTTCGGTCCCGGTCTTGTCGACGACGAAGTTCTGTTGGTCGATGTTGGACCTGCTGGGCCAGGCCAACTTCGATCTCTTCCAATTGGCCGGCCAGACGTTGACAGAACCCGTGTTCACTTGCACCCATACTCCAAGAGAAAATCTATGTGCTCCCGCTTCCCTACAGTAAATGTGCGAATGGAGATGCTGTGCGACGGCAATCGCCAGTGCGATATCGAATTACGAATTACAGCGACGCTTTACTCCACCCCCCTCTCCGACTGCGAAAAACGTGGCCGTCTCGAGGCCGGCGAATACATAGGCGAACTTGGGCTGATTACGAGTTCGCCACGAGCGTTCACTCTCAAATCATTGACCCACGCGCACATCTTTGAAATGCCGGGCGACAGTTTGATTCGCCTGTTGAAATCTGACGTGGCCTTGAACCGCTACGGTCGGTTCGAAGGGGCCTAGCTAACTTTGCTTGATCGGGATGACGCAGCAAGAGCCTTATTCCCCACCAAAAAGAACGTTCGACCTTTTCGCGCGCATTGGCGCATTCTTTCTCCGTCTAGACGGCAACTCTAACTGATCTTCGACAGTTGGAAAAACTAAGCCGTTGATATCGAGCGCAAAAACGCGCTGATCTGAAGGCGTGGCACTACATTACAATATCTAGATGTTGATAGGCCGTTTGCGACGTGACGTCGGGCGCTACGTCCATCCGCCGCGGTCTGGAGTCAACGCCAGGGCATCGCGGTGCGCCAATCCGAGATCTTTTTGCTGAGATGCGTGCCCGAAAGTTGGGGCCAACTCGGTCTTGGTTCGCACAGGGTGCGTCAATAATCTAATGAAATCAACATCAATCTGCCAGAAACGTGGCACTACATTTCCGCGTTCGGCACCAATCACCTGCAATGATTTCAATATCTTACGCCGTGCCGACCTGCTCCAACTGTAGAAGATCAGTCTAATGGAGCCGGGTGATCGTTCACGTCTTGGCATTGTCCATGACCTGGGGGCGCGGCGGCGCAAGGCGTCCTGGTCTTTCACATGTTCATCGCTCTCGCTGAGGGGAGCCTCACTCCCTGCTCTGTACCTCGGCCTCTATGTATGTGTGTTTCGGCGTCCAATTTTGACCCGCTATCTTTACAAGTAACCATCTGAAATATTGGAGTAATTCGTCATCTTACGCCGAATCGATCGGCGTCCAACTTTGACCCCTGCATATCGACAATAAACCTTTCAGAATCAACGATTTCAGAGAAACATCGTGGGGGTCAATGTTCGACGCCGATTTACAGTCCTGGTCAACACCAGCGCCGGCGCGAAATACGGCCGCGCCGACTATGTCGTCTCCGGCTGCGGCATGGGCGCCGGGGCGACGCTCTGTCTGCTCGAGCGGGGCGTACGGGTGACGGGCATCGACGGCTGGAGCTGGGACGCGCCCTTCGTCCACACCGCCCGGCGATACGCCGAGACGCACGACGCCTCGATCATCTGGGAGGCCCACAAGGCGGGCCGGCATATCGACTATCGCCATATCGAGAAGCCGCACAATCTCGAAGCACTGCACTCGACGGACTTCACAGTCTGCTGCTCTCCCGCAAAAATCGAGAGCGCCTCGGCCGGCTGGACCCGGGCGGTGGCGATCATCGAGGAGTAAATGGCGCACTCGAAGTGCCCGCGACACCCGGTGCGCCGCCTGAAGGTGGCGTACTCCCGGCGAGCAGGAGCAGGGGAAATAAACGCGGGACGCTCTGCACCCTGATGGCGGCCAACAGCAGGAGCGCGATCGCTATCACGTCGTGTCTGTCGAAACCTGCAGAGCCGAGGCATGGCAAGTTCGCACACAGCCAGTCCGGCTCAGGGGATGCATCGCGGGTCCAGTTCTGCAGTTCAGTAACCACGGCGGGAACGGCGTGCCTGGGGGCGACAATCGGTCTCGGCCAGCTCGTCGTTCAATTTGACCCATTCGCCGCGCAGTCGGGGAATGGCCGCGCATTGCATCCGTACCGGGAAGGGCGGGAACGGTTCCACGTGATTTCGTTCGCTAAGCCGTCGGCGAACGAGCGGTATTTGCGCGCAGCAGACGGCCGGTGCCGACGTTGAGCGATCCTTGAGGAGGTGGCCGGAGATGTCGGCGACAAAGCGGGCCGGCCGTTCACCGCCATGAACTCGAGGCCGAGCAATTTCTCGCCGAGAGGCGTCAGCCTAGCGGTAGTGGTGTTGCGCTTCTCCCACTCGCGTGGATCGCCGGGAAAAGCGTCGCGGCGCGGGTGATCCAATTCGCGCCATTGCCGGATGCGCTCCTGACGCTCGCTCTCGTTGTCCTCTTCCGCCGGATACATCGAAACATACTGGGCCATGCGGACTTGATCGCCCGAGTGGTTCGGCCTCACGCCGTGCGAGGGCAGGCTGTTGAAGATTAGCAGGTCGCCCGATCCCATTTCGACGTTCTCGATCGTTAAGCCCGTTGTGTCGGGGTGCATCGGATCACGGTCCGCCGGTTGGGTCTTCACCCACGTTTCGAACTCCCGGAACAGGTCCGGGACGCATTGGAATCCCCCGACGGCGGCGTCCTGCTTCTTGAGGCTGAGCACGCCCTGCGCGCCGATCGGAAGCGGGCGGATCGACGTGTCGACATCCCAATGAATGAAGCCGTAGGGAGGGCCTTCGACAATCTTCGGCGGATTGAGGTTCGCGCGATCGATCGTCACCCACAGATCCTCGCGGTCCCAAATGTCGACGAAGGCGTCGTAGACGCGTTGCTCCTGCCGATTATCCCAAAGAAACTGATGGTTGTATATTTCCACCATTCCTGTGTCGTTCAGCTCCTTCATCGCGTGCTCTCGACGCTGCGGCGCGTACCAGCTCAACGGATCCCGCGGGTCCTTTTCCTCAAACGTCCAAAGCAGGTCAGCAAGGCGCTCGACGTTGATCGCTGGAACGCTTTGGCGAACGATCACGTAGCCCTTGGTGATCCAGTGGCGCCAGTCCGCGGGTGAGAGAACCCGGAGAGGCAACGTCTTCTGGATGTCCTTAAGCTGGACGTTCGAGCGACGGGCCGTCGGATGACTTTGAATGGTTTGAATTCTGTTCGTTGCGTTCATTTGTTTCCCTCCGCGCGAGGCATCCCGGGAGTATGCGGTCGCCGTCGAAGGCGTGTTGTATGAAACGCGCAAAGACTGATACGATTTTTGCCAATATGCGATCTGCGACGCGAGACAACAGGGATATTCTCGGTCGATGAGGCCCTACGTCGAGAAACTCGCGATTCCAGAGGGCCAGTCCTGCGCCTTCCTATATCGCCGCCTTGACGGCGGCATTCCGTTCCAATGGCATTATCATCCGGAATTCGAGCTGACGTTAACGCTCAACAGCCGCGGCGAGCGATTCGTTGGCGACAACATCGCAACCTACGGCGACGGCGATCTGGCGCTGCTCGGCCCAAATCTTCCGCATACGTGGGCTTCGCGTAGCAAATTTATCGAAAATGAACCGCACGTCGCGATCGTCGTGTGGTTTCGGTCCGAATGGATCGACGCGTTGACGACGACCGCCGCGGAACTCGCGATTCTGAAACCCATGCTTGCGAACGCCAGCCGCGGCATCCTTTTCTCCGGCGCTGCAACGGCGGCGGTCCGGCCCGCCTTGGTGGAGTTGGCGGGGTTCGACCCCGCCCAGCGGCTCATCGGGCTGCTGCATGTCCTCGTCACCCTGTCCCGCGACGCGGCGCCCGCGGGTCTGGCGGGCCCGAGCTGGCGACCGAAACCCATGACGCAGGCGGACTGGTCCCGGATCGAGCGGGTGCTCGATCATTTTCATGCCAATTGTCAGTCGAGGCTCAGCATGGACGATCTGGCGGAAGTCGCCCATCTCAGCGTTTCCGGCGTTAATCGCCTGCTTCACCGCCATACGCAGATGACCGCGTCAGACTACATCGCGCAGCTTCGCGTCGGCCGCGCGTGCCAATTGCTGATGTCGACGGCGCGCCCGATCGGCCATATCGCCGCCGATTCCGGCTATGACAACCTGTCTCACTTCAACCGGCAGTTCCGAGCGCTGAAGCAGACGACGCCGCGAGCCTTCCGCCACCGCCACACCCCAGAGCATCGGCCGGGATGACATTTCGCCTCGCGGCTCACGTTATTGCCTTTGACGGCATCGCCTGAATTTGTGGTATCGCGATCGAGCGATGGAGATGATTCGTGGCCTGCCGCACGTCTCCAGAGCCCGAAGGGCGAGGCTCAAGTGAGAGAAATGATCATACGCAGCGCGGAAGCGGCGCGGCTTCGGCGTCGCCATGATCATGTCGTGGGCCGCCCAGATTTCGGGCAGGTTGGTCCCGCGCAGAAGCCCGTCGCCTTGCCCGAGCGGATCAAGGCGCCGTTGACGTCTGCGTCTTCAAGCCAGCGCGCGATGCGCGCGATCTCGACGATCGCGGCTTCCGAAAAACGTTCAATGAGCGACCCGGCGCGTCGAAGATGATGTGCGCCAGCCCATTGCCGGGGAGTTCGAACTCGGAACTACTTGAGATTGTCCGGGGGAGAGGCGGTCATGTCCAGTCCTCGTGAGGGGCGCGGCGGGGATTAGAAGGCGACGCGGTCGCCACCCTTGAGGGCGAGAATCTCGCGCGCCTCGTCAGGGGTCGCGACCTCGAGCCCGAGGCCCTCGATGATCTTACGTACCTGCGTGACCTGGCTCGCGTTCAAAGGGGCGAACTGGCCCGCATCAACCCAAAGCCTGTCTTCAAGCCCGACGCGGACATTGCCGCCCATCGCAGCCGCAATGGCGGCGACCGTCATCTGGTTGCGCCCCGCGCCGAGCACCGACCAGCGATAGTTGTCGCCGAACAGCCGGTCCGCGGTTCGCTTCATGTGCACCACGTCGTCCGCACGCGCGCCGATGCCCCCCAAGGCGGCGCCTGTCGGACGCGTACTGTGGGTCGTATAGAGCTGCGCGCGTGGCTGAGCGGCGATCCAGGCTAGGACTTTGGGATTTGGCTCGGAGCGCATCATCTCCGAGATGACGTTTGTGTCGACGACGATCACGATTCGAACGTTGGCGGCGCTCCCGGCGTCACGGGTGGATGAGGTTCAAGATCGACGCCGCCAAGCGGCGCAAAGCGGCGGCGGATCGCCTCGGCGAAATTGGGAGCGCGGTGCCGCTTGATCCGGCGTCCGGCTCGCGCATTACCCCCGTCGCAGCTGCAGCGATCTGCATGAAGCCGCGACCTCTGCTAACCGAGCGCCAGGTCGGAATGCTCGCGGTCCTGAACGATGAAGTACCGGGCTTTGCGGTGATCCGTCGTCTGGCCATTCGCTTTCAGAGCCTGCTGCGACACCGTGATGAAAAGAAGCTTGAGCGGTGGCTCATCGATGCCAAGGGATGTGGAATTCCAGCGGTCATGAATTTCGCAAGGACATTGACGGTCGACATCCAGGCGGTCCGCAACGCCGGGATCGAGCCATGGAGCAATGGCCAGACGAAGGCCAGATCAATCGCCTGAAAGCCCTCAAGCGCGCAATGTATGGGCGAGCGAGCGTCGCGTTGCTCTGTGCTCCGACGCTTCCCCTTCGCGAAGTTGAGTATCACCAGATGTGAGCCAGTGCCTAATTGAATGCCAACCGACACGGCTGATGCAGATCGCGGCCGCGGAGGTCGCAGTTGGGCGGACACCCTCTTTTAGCGAGGGGCGACACGAACGAGAGCAATGCACCAGAAAGCGGTCCTGGGCTGAACGCGTAGATTGCGCCAACTACGGTCTTTCCGAAGCACGGGTCGACGAGGCGCGTTTAACCGGAGTGGCCGTCCGCCCAGCTACACCACACCAAACGGCACGACCGCGGCGCGGAGGTCATGCGAAGCGCACTTCCGCTTCGGGGTAGACATGAGCCAGCGTCGAAGCGATGTGAGTCTCTAGAGCCACGATCGCCTCACGCTCAGCCCGCCGGATGGCGAGATCCGCGAGCCGGTCGTGCTCGGCGAGAAACTCCTCGGGATCGGGGAAGCGGGCCAACATCAGCCGGCGGTAGCGGTAGGTCTGATTGTACAGATCGGAGTGGGCGGCAAGCATGCGTGGTGAGCCGCAGGCTGCGATCAGCGCGGTATGATAGGCCTTGTGAAGCGCGTCGAACTCTTGCTCGCCTTCGGTCAACCCGCGCGGATTGAGCCGGGCGTAATGCCGCAATCGGTGCAGCGAGGCGACGACGCCCGCCTCCCAGTCGCCTCCGCCGTTCGCAATGCTGAGCCGCAGCGCTTCGCGTTCGATCGTCGTGCGAATGCGCACGATATCGGCAAGGTCGTCGTAGGAGATCGCCTTGACGCGAAAGCCTCGCATGCCGATGGCGTCGACGAGTCCGCGCGCGGCGAGTCGGGAGAGGGCCTCGCGCAACGGCGTTGCGCCGATGCCGTATCGTGCCGCCATCTCGGCGATGCCGAGCCGCGCCCCGGCGCCAGCGCGCCCGAGACGATGTCGGCCTCGACCAGCGCCGAGGCGCGCTCGGTCAGCGTCTCGGCGGAAGCGAGCGCCGCCAGGCTCACCGCAGAACCAGCCTGTTCAGGTCGGCGGCGGATTGCAGCATGTCCTTCTCCTTCACGGCCTCGACCAACCAGGCGAAATCCCGAGTCCCTTAAGCTGCGGCGTCGCGAGATTGGGGCGTTTCAGGCGCATGATGTCAATCGGCCTGTTTGGCGAACTTCGAAATCGTCGCTGTGGCTTGTTCGCGATCCGAGTAGCCGATCGGCGCCGCCTCCTCGAATCCCAACTCGAAACTCCTCGAGCGAAGGATCGCCTTCGGAAGCAACAGCGCCGAGAGCAGCGCCCCTCCGACGGCCAGCGCCATTGGTCCCCCCCTTATCTGGGCATGCAACGCGAAGAAGGCAGCCGGAGGTCCGATTACGAATCCCAGGTTGACCAGTTGATTGCACAGGGCTCCCGCCGCTCCATAGGCTGCCGGGCTCGGCGCGACCACCGGCACCATCGCGAACCCCAGACCGATGGCGGCGCCTGCGCCAATGGAGCACAAAAGGAGCATCAGGGAGCTGAGCGCCACGCCGATGTTCGGCGCGAAGATCAAGCCGCCGCCGGCTCCGACCAAGGCGACGGCGGTCAAGCCGAGCGTCAGGGGCGACATTTTCTTGTTCAGCAGCACCCCCGCGCCGATGCTGCCCAGCACGCCTAGGGCGATGTTGGCGGCCCCAATCGGTCCGGCGATTTCGATCGGTTGGTCGTACGCGATTTTCAGGAACTGCGGAAACATTGCTGCGATGCCGAATTGAACGGCGACCACCGCCGTCAGCGCCGCGCCCAGCCGTACCGCTCCGGAATGACGATACATTTCGAATATCCCGAATGAGTTGTGCGCCGAGACCGCCTTGGGCAATCGCGGCAAGGCGCGAACCAGCGTAAGCCCCACGATCAATGCGGCGGCGTGCCCCCAGAACGGGCGTTGGAAAACGCCCTCGGTCAAGGTGCTGCTCAGCGCCTCGGCGATGCCGACGCCGATTGGGACCGACGTCCCCCACAGCGTCATGGCGATATTGCGTTGCGCTCCGCGGGTCACCCGCACCATCATCGCCGTGCCCGCCACCAGCAATCCGGTGAAACCGAATCCCTCGACTACGCGACCCGCCATCACCGCGGCGAATGATCCGGCGGCGACGACAATGAGATTGCCGAGGATATCGATCAGACACGACAACACGAGGATCCGGCGCTCCCCGAAACGGTCGATCAACCAACCGCCGAACGGCGCCAGCACGACGCTGGCGATGGTGACGATGGAAATAAACCAAGGGGCTTGGGTCGGGGGCGCGGCGTACAGTTTGATGACCACGCCGACCAGCGGGATCGTCTTGCCAAGGCCTGCCCCGGCTAACGCCCCGAAGAACCAAACGGTCAGAATAAGCGTCCACCCGGCCTGCGCCGGCTCCTTGACCATCCCGTTCGCCTGATGTCGACCAATTGCGGTTGGCATTTTCTCGTCCTCCTGATGAACGACCGTACCGCGCGACGCGCTGGACGATGTTGCCGAACGCCGAACGGCCCCGCTGATCCCGAGCTTTCGGCGGCGTCCGAAATCAATCACTTCGATGGAGCAGCGCTCGCTGATGCAGGCCGAGCCGCGCCAGCTTCGCCGACGCGCTCTCGGACGTCGCGGCGCAGGTAATCCCCAGCTGGAAAGGAACGGCGACGGCCGGGACCGCCGCGAAGAGTTCGGTTCCACGCGCTTCCCATCATTTTCCTCCTCCTTGGCGGTCTTCGTCGATGGACGTCTTGATTATCGATGAAATGTATGATCATATATTTACTAGCCGAAAGCAAGGGGAGTGTTGGATGAAATTGGCGACCTATCGATCGAATGGCGCGGTCAGGGTTGGCGCGGTCGATGCGGACGCGGGCCGGCTGTTCGATCTCGCCGGCGCGGCGCGGCGCGCCGGCGCCCCGGAGGCCCCGTTAGCTTCGATGCTCGCGCTCATCGATTCGCAAAGCGCCGGCCTCGATCTGGCGCGTTCGCTGGTCGACAGACACGTCGGCGAGGCCGACCTGTGGTCCGATCTTGCGGATGTCGAACTACTCGCGCCGTTGCCGGAGCCGCGGCAGATGCGAGACGCGATGTCGTTTGCGCTCCACATCCGCCAGGCAGCGCGCGGTTCGCGCGCACTCCAGGCAATGCGTTCCGGCGGTCGCGACGCGTTCAAGGCCGCGATGGCGGAGCCGCTCGAAGCGCTTGCATCGGTCTATCGCGAAGTTCCGATCTACTACATCACCAACCGCTTCACCGTCGTCGGACCGGGCGCGACCGTCAAATGGCCGCGCTACAGCGAGGTGATCGACTACGAACTCGAGCTCGGCATCGTGACGCGAGGCGCCCGAGCCAACATTCCCGCCAAAGAGGCGGGCGCGCATATTTTCGGCTACACGATCTTCAACGACTTTTCGGCGCGCGACCGGCAGGCGGTCGAGATGCGGGGCCGCCTCGGCCCAGCCAAGGGCAAGAGCTTCGACGGCGCCAACGCCCTTGGGCCTTGGATCGTGACGCCGGACGAACTCGGCGACCCGCAAGGCCTCAAGGTCGCCGTACGCGTCAACGGAGAGATGCGCGCAACCGGGACGACGGCCGGAATGCTGTTCTCCTTCGAGGAGCTTCTCGCCTACGTGTCGCAGGACGAAACCGTCCATGCCGGAGAATTTTTCGGCTCCGGCACGGTCGGAAACTGCTGCGGCCTCGAGACCGGCCGCTTTCTCGCGGACGGAGACGTGATCGAACTCGAGGTCGAACGCATCGGGGTCCTTCGAAACACGGTCGTGCGCCAATCGCCCGAGTGACTCGCGCACACAGGGTCACGCGCCCGACACTGGTCGCGATGGGCAAGGAAGCAAACCATGATCGATGACAGGACGGCCCCGTATGGCGCAGCCCTTTTGCGGATAACGGCAGGACTGGCTCTCCTTGCGCATGCGGCGATCAAGCTCTTTGTTTTCACGCCGGCAGGCGCGATGCATGTCTTCGCCTGCCTGGGTTTGCCCGGTTGGTTCGGCCTGTTCATCATCGCGGCGGAGATTTTGGCGGGACTCGCGCTGATCCTGGGCTTTTACGCTTGGGGTAGCGGCCATCCTGAGCGCGCCGGATCTCCTGGGCGCGATCTGGCTCGTGCGCCTCAAGAACGGATTCGTCTTCGCCGCTCCGGGGGGTGGCTGGGAATATCCCGCGTTTTGGACCATCACGCTGATCGTCATCGCATTGCTCGGCGACGGCGCCTGGGCAATGAGACCGACTGCGGGATCGGATCGATGAGTCTATCGTCCATGCGGTCAGCGGACGCGCGAACGTCCCCACCGCGTACGCCACGGACAACCGAACGAGGAGGATAAGGATGAGCCGCAAACTGGTGGATATATCGGCGCCGCTGCAAAACGGCGTCGCTGCCGACCCGCCGGGGCTCGGACCGAAAATCGAATACGTCGATCACCAGCAGAGCCTGTCGCAAATCCTGCCATTTTTCCCTGGCCTGAAGAAGGAAGATTTGCTCGACGGGCAGGGCTGGGCAATCGAGCGGGTCGTGCTTTCGACCCACAACGGGACGCATCTCGACGCGCCGTGGCACTATCATCCGACGATGAACGACGGGGAGCGCGCATGGACGATCGACGAGATCCCGCTTGAATGGTGCTTCCAGCCGGGGGTGAAGCTTGACTTTCGTCATTTCCCCGACGGCTATGTCGCCACCGCCGCCGACGTCGAGGCCGAGCTCGAGCGCATCGGCCATGATCTGCGCCCGCTCGACATCGTCGTGGTCAATACCAGCGCCGGCGCAAAATATGGGCGGCCCGACTATGTCGCCTCCGGCTGCGGCATGGGCGCTGAGGCGACGCTTTACCTGCTGGAGCGCGGAGTGCGCGTGACCGGCATCGATGGCTGGAGCTGGGACGCGCCTTTCCTGCACACCGCGAAACGCTATGCGGAGGCCCACGATCCCTCGATCATCTGGGAAGGCCACAAAGCTGGACGACATATCGGCTATTGCCATATCGAGAAGCTGCACAACCTCGAAGCGCTGCCCTCGACTGGCTACATGGTCTGCTGCTTTCCAGCGAAAATCGAGCGCGCCTCGGCAGGCTGGACGCGGGCGGTGGCGATCATCGAAGAATAAACGACGAACCCGGCAAATGTGATTGCGGAGCCCGGACTACATGCGGCAGGATGCGCTCGAAACCTGAATGCGAAGATTGCGCCAGGAGCCGCGGTCCAGCGCCGTGCCGAACATCTCGGTCACAGCGTTGGGACACGCCAAATCGCGCACGGGTTTGTGCGAGTGGACCCCGATCACTATTCAGGGATTGCAACGCGCCCTTTTTCCACGCTGATGCGGTCCTCGGGGCGCGGCGTGAGCGGAATCGGCGGGACGTTGACGGCCTCGAGCGGCGGCGCATGACCGGCCTCGCCGCCGCGCGGCGTGGTGTGCACGACCTGGCTCTCGGGCAGCGGCGCGCCTTTGGTCAGGTGGTCCCACATCAGGTCGAGCGCCCGCAGGTGATAGAGCGTCAACGGGATCATTCGCGTGTCGAAGCCCGGCAGATCGGTCCCGAAATGCTCGGCGCTGGTCACCTCGATGTAGCGGAGCTGGGAACGCCCGCCGTCCTGCAAATCGTTCAGTCCGACGTAGGGACGGGACGAGAAGCTTACCGGCACACGGTCGTCATTGCGGCCGTGGACGATGATCGTCGGCTTTCCGTCGAGCCGTCCGCTCGCCAGGAACTCGGCGATCCCGGCCTGCACGCGCTTCGCCTCGGGCGATTGTCCGGTCACGAGGCCGCGCAGGCAAATCGCCCCGTCGAGATTATAGTCCTGCCGACCGGTGCTCCTGGACTCGGAGAGCCAGCTCCGGCGCGGTCCGGTCGGATCGTTGTCGTTGATCACATCGATGCTGCCGGCCGGCGCGCCGCCCGGCGCGATGGCGAAATTCTGCGCGAGCTCCGCCGGGGGGACGGGAATCGGCCGCCCCTCCTTGTCGACCGCGGCGTAGCTGTAGCCGCATAGCCGGTCGCGCACGTCGAACCGGCCGTGGTCGTTGGCGTATTTGGTCGCCGTCGCGTCCGGCGCGACGAAATAGCCGAAGGCGTGGCCGACGTCGGTGTCGGCGTCCCAGCCATAGGCGTGCATGCGGTCGAGCGATTCCTTCGCCTGGCCCTCGAGGGTGTCGGCGTCGAGGAGGCCCTTGTCGTGCAGCGAAGCGCAGCGGTTGGGGGCGAAGCCGATCCGGTCGCGGAGCGGGATGTCGGGCACGGCGAGCGCCGCGCAGGGCTGATAAAGATTGCCGAAGGTGAAGTAGTCGAGCAGCGTGCGCCCACTGCCGCGCCGTTCGATCGATCCGCGCGCCACCACGACGCGGTCGTCGGGCTTGAGCTGAACTTGCGGTTCACGCGCAACGACGGCGTCGATCAGGTGCGCGCCGCTCGCTGCGTCCCGTTCGGCCGCGTAAAGCACTGCGCCGCCGCCATTCGAGCTTCCGGTCGCGATCACCAGCGTTTTGTCGCGAGTGAATCCCGGGTCGCGCTCGCCGAGCTGATAGAATGCAAACCGGATCGCTTTCAAAAGATCCTCGCCCCAGTCCTTCTCCGGGTTCTGTTTCGAGTGCGCCGCCTTGAACGCGATGCGGTGGGGCCATTCGGCCAGGAATTTGGCCCGTGCGGGGTCGTCGAGGTCAGCGTGGAAATGCGCGTTGAGGCCGGCTTCGGCCGCCGGGACCTGCCGTCCGCCGAGGAGATTGACCGAATCCTGCTCCAGCATGTCGAAGCCGTCGCCATGACCCTTGTCGGTGTAGACGACCGCGCAGCCGTGGCGCAGGCCCCAGTAGCCGAAGTCGACGACATCGCGGAACAGGCTCGCCGAGCCGTTGACCGGGATCGCGACCAGGCAGCGGCGGTCGCTCACCAGGCTCGCCGGAATCTGCAACAGCATCGCGACATTCTGTTTGCCGTCGCCATCATCGGCATAGGCCAAGTATTCCTCGCCGGCGACCTTGCCCTGCCCCGGAATTTTTTGGCCGGTCGTCTCGTCGACGTCCGGGCCAAACAGTCGCCCGAACCCCTGGCCAGCGCTGCCCGACTGGAACAGCGCCGCGCGGCGAAGCTCCGCGGCGGTCGGGTGGAGCGGATCGGCGTAGCCGGGCCGCTTGCCGAGCATGGCGTCGGCGCCGAGGCCGCCGGTGACAAGGTCGTCGGTCACGCCGTCGTAGGTCGTATGCGGACCGAGGCGTAGCCACGGGGGCGCGGGTTCTTCGGCGAGCGCGATGGGGACGCTCAGCAACAGGCAGGCGGTCGCAAGCAGAGTTTTCATGTTCGTGTCTCCCAACCAAGTATGCTCGAGGCGGCGGGCCGTCGCCCACGCGGGCGGCCGCGCCGATACGCGATCAGCGAAGATAGGCCGCGGCCGGCAGCGGGTTCGGATAGCGCGCCGCCTCGACGCACGAGAAGCTCGACGCCGCGGCGGGATCGCCGGCGCCGTTGTAATGCGCCCGCTTCGGATAGGGGCAGAGCGGACGGCTCATCATCGCGCCCTCGGCCGGCTTGTCGTCGCGGTACTTGGTCGCGGCGATCGTCTCAGGCGCGACGCCCTGCTCGACCCACCCTTCGAGCGCGCCCTGGAGGTCGAGCACGTTCGGCCCCGGGCCGCCCTGGCAATGATAGAGTCCGGGCGCGAGGAACAGGCGGTAGAAATCTGCGCTCGCATCGACGCGCGGCGGCTTGCCCGCATCCTCAGCCGCCTGCACGCGCTCGTAATAGTCGATCGACTCGCGCGGCGGGACGACCGGATCGGCGAGCCCGTGGTACTGGATGAGCTTGCCGCCGGCGGCGCGGAACTCCGAGAGGTCGGGGCTCATGGCGTTGATCGTCGAGGCGAGCCGGTCGTCCACGGTTTTCATGCCCGTGTCGAAATCGAAGGATCGCCAGTCCCAGTTAGGGTCCTGAAACGCCCAGATCTTCCAGAAATTGAGCCGCGCCGGGCGATCGGGATGGGCCGGATCGGCCCAATAGAGGCTCCATCCCGGAAGGGTCTTGACGACGCGGCCAGAATTCTCGCTACCCTTCGGCCAGCCGTAGTATATCTGTTGGCCGGTCTTCGGATCATGCGCGCCGCCATACATGGCGGCCATCGCATCGACCTCGTCGTGGGTCAGGCAATCCGGAGCGTCCGCGCTCTTGCACAGGAGTTCGGCCGGCTGGAATCCGCACGCCTCGGGATCGGTCAGGAACTCGTCGCTCGGCGCGCCGCCGTCCTTGCCCCGGCACGCCTTGATGACCGCATCGGTGATGAGCGCGAGTTTCTCCGGCGGAACGATGACGCTGAGATCGCTGCTGCGGTGGTTCTTGACGAATTGCCAGAGGAAGCCGGCGTTGAGATGGGTCCTATTGTTGCCGGGGTCGCCCGCAAGGATGCCGTCGAAGTCCTTCGGGTAGCGCTGCGCCTCGGTCAGCGCCTGCTGGCCTCCGGTCGAGCAGCCCCAGAAATAGGCGTGGCGCGCCGCCTCGCCGTAATAACCCGAGACGACGGACTTCGCCGCGCCGATCGAGACGTGGACCGCCCGGCTCGCCCAGTCGACGATCGCCTCGGGGTGGCCGACGGCGAAGTCCGGATCGTCGCCCTTGTGGCCGGTGTCGGTCGCGACCGCCGCGTAGCCGCGCTTCAGTTGATCCGCCATCGCGGGGAACGCCATCGCGGAGCTGTAGCCGCCGTTGCCGACCATTTCGATCTTGCCGTTCCAGTCGGCCTCGGGCAGCCAGACCTCGACCCCGACATGCGAGTCCTCGACCGGCGTGACGACGCCGTGGACGCGGCAGAACGCCGGAAGCCCGGCGATCTCGGCGCCGCCGACCGGCGTATAGGCGCCGGCGGGATGGGATTCGGCGGCGTCGATAGATGTCTTGTCGATCTTGATGCTGGCGAGCGCGTCACAGGACGCCGCGATCGCCGGGACAGGCGACAAAGCGGCGATGGAGAGGGCCGCCGCCGGTGCTGCGATGGCCATAAAGCGCCTCATGGTTTCGCATCCCGGGTTCATGTATTCCTCCGTCGTTTTCTGCGGCCTGAAGCCGCTGCGCTTGATGGCGTTGACGTGCACTTCCAACCGCCCAGGGCGCGGGACTCCGCTAAACCTCCAGATCGAGCATCAGCGAGCTCAGCGATTTGCCGTGGGCGTCGAGGGTCAGCGCGCGGGTCACGCCGCCGCCGAGCGCGCCCTCGATCACGAAGTTCAGCGCGCCGACGTTGGGCAGCTCGTAGCGCCGGACGGGACCGGTCGCGATCGCGGCGAAATGCGCGGCGACCCGCTCGGCGGTCACCCGCTCGAGGAGAAGCGGATAGTCCTTCGGGTCGAAGGCGATCACCGAGATGTTGGAGATGTCGCCCTTGTCGCCAGTGCGCGAATGCGCGATTGCCCGCAGTCTCATCAACGTCACGCCTCCACGATGGTCACGGCGGTTTGGACGGCCGCTTCGGGGATGAGCGCGGAAGCCACGGCGACCACCTGCCGCGCCGACTTCCACGCGCCCCCGCCTGCGGCGGGCCCGTTGGTGTAGAGCGTCTCGACCTCCTCGCCGATGCGGCGCGCCTCGGCCAGGCTGTCGGTGCGGCCGACGACGCGAATTCGCACTTCATAGGGGTCGCCGTCGCGCGTTCGCGCCTCGCCGTGCAGCGAGTCGATTCCGATCAGGTCGAAGCGGGTCTCCGTCGTCAGCACGCCGGTCAGGGCCAGACGTTCGCGCACGATGTCGAGTGCGAGTCTTGCCCTGGCGACGGCGTTCGGACCGGCATAGGAGATCTGACCTTCGCCGACATAGCTGTCGACATAGCCGACCGAGGTCTTGAGCAGGCCGGTCTTCGGCGCGCCCTTGCCGCCGGCGACCCGCACCCGGTCCGGGCCGATCTCCTCGACTTGCACGTCCGAGAAATCGGCGATCACGTCGGGCTGGAGATAAGCGGCGGGGTCGTGGATCTCGTAGAGCAGTTGCTCCTTCACGGTTCGCACTGTCACCGCGCCGCCCGAACCTGCGACCTTGGTCACGACAAGTTCGCCGTCCTCGCGCGCCTCACCGATCGGGAAGCCGAGCCGGGCGAGATCGGACACGTCCTTCGCGCCCGGATCGGCGAAATAGCCGCCGGTGACCTGTCCCGCGCATTCGAGCAGGTGGCCGACCAGCGTGCCCCGGCCGAGCATCGTCCAGTCGTCCATCGCCCAGCCGAATTCGGCGATCAGCGGCGCCATGAAGATGGCGGGGTCTGCCGCGCGGCCGGTGATCACGACATCCGCGCCGCTCTTCAGCGCCGCGACGATCGGGGCGACGCCGATATAGGCGTTGGCGGAAATGACGCTATTGCCCAGCGCGGCGATCGTCTTGCCGTTGTCGAGCGCCACGTCGTGGTCGTGCAGGTAGGCGAAGACGTCGTCGCCGGTGACGGCGGCGACCTTGAGCCCCTTCAGGCCCAGCTCGCGGGCGATGGCGCGCGTCGCCTCGGCCGCGGCGGCGGGGTTGGCGGCGCCCATGTTGGTGACGATCTTCACCTTGTTCCTGGCTGAGACGGCCAGGACCGCTCGCATGCGCGCCGCGAGCAGCGGATCGTAGCCGGCGTTCGGGTCCTTCATCCTGACTTGCTGCGCGAGCGCGATCGTCCGCTCGGCGAGGCACTCGAACACGAGGTAGTCGAGACCGCCCTTTTCGGCGAGCTCTACGGCCGGCTCGATCCGGTCTCCCGAATAGCCTGCGCCAGAACCGACCCTGATGGTCCTCATGGAGTCACCTGTTTCAGATAGGGAATATGCCGAGCGCGACGCAGGCGATCGTCATGACGATCGACGCGCCAAACAGATACGGGATCGTGAACCGCTGATGGTCGGCGAGCTCGATGCCGCAGAGGCCGACGACCAGGAAAGTCGCGGGCGTCAACGGGCTCACCGGGAACCCCGTCGTCATCTGGCCGAGCAGCGCCGCCTGGGCGAACTGCACGGTCGGCACGCCAAGTTGGTGTCCGACCTCGGCAATGACCGGAAGGACGCCGAAGTAGAACGAGTCGGGATCGAACAGCAGGCTCAGCGGCATCGAGAGCACGCCGAGGACGATCGGCATGAACTTCGCCATGGCGACCGGAACGAAGGCGACCGCCATTTGCGCCATCGCCTTCAGCATGCCGCTGTGCTGCATGATGCCGGTGAACACGCCGGCCGCGAGCAGGATCGAGGCCATCAAGAGCGCGGCGCGGGCATGCGCGTCGATCCGCTGCCGCTGCATGTCGACGTCGCGATAATTGATCAGCAGCGCGAGGCATAGGCCGACCATGAAGACGATCGCCGGCGCCAGCTTGTCGCCGAGCGCGACCATGGTGCCCATCACCGCGATCGTCAGCGCGATGTTGATCCAGAAGTTCTGCGGCTGGCGCAGGGCCTTCTCGGCTTCGGTCAGCGTGCGGGTCGGGACGACGTCGGCCGGCAGCGGCTTGTCGAGCCCGAGCCGCCGCTCCTCGCGTTTGCCGAGCCACCACGCGACCGTGAAGATGAAGACGAGTCCGATCGCCTGGATCGGCACCAGCGGATTGAAAATCTCGGGGATCGGCAGCTTCAGCGAGGCCGAGGCGCGGATCATCGGCCCCGTCCAGGGAAGGAAATTGACGCCCGCCGCCATCGAGGCGGCGCAGGCGAGGATGCGCTTGTCGATCCCGAGCCGCTCGTAGAGCGGCAGCATCGCCGGGATGGTGATGAGGAACGTCACCGCGCCCGATCCGTCGAGATGGACGAGCAGCGCGAGCAGGGTCGTGCCCATGACGATACGCGTCGGCTTCGTGCCCACGGTCTTCAGGATCCGGTCGATGATCGGGTCGAGCATGCCCGCGTCGGTCATGACGCCGAAGAACAGGATGGCGAAGACGAACATGCCGACGACCGGCGCGAGGCTCTGGATGCCGGAGACGATGAACTTGCTGGTGTCCCAGCCGAACCCGCCGATCAGCGAGGCCGCGATGGGAATGAGGATGAGCGCCATCAAGGGCGACATCCATTTCGTCATGATGACGGTCAAGAGAAGGGCGATGGTGACGAGGCCCAGAAGCGCCAGCATTTGCGCGTCCTTTTCGCGGCTCAGCCTTCGTCTCTGCGAGGCTGCCGGGGAGGCGTCATGCGGCGAAATGCGCGATAAGACAATTGAATTTATTTGATCCGAGTAATAATATAGCGTTATGGATGTCAGTCTGCGGCAGGTTCGTTCCTTCCTGACGGTCGCTCGGGTGAAGAGCTTCACCGGGGCGGCGGCGATCCTGAACGTCACCCAGCCCGCCCTCACGATGCAGATCCGGCGACTGGAAGAGGCGCTCGGCGTCACCTTGTTCGACCGCGACACGCGCTCGGTCGAACTGACCCGGGTCGCGCGCGATCTCATGCCCGCGTTCGAGCGGACGCTTCAGGATTTCGACGCCGCGCTCGGCAGCGCGCGCGACATTGCCACGCAGGCGCGCGGAATCGTCAGGCTGGCTGCGCTGCCGTCGGTCGCGGCGAGCGTCCTGCCCGACGCAATCCTGGGCTTTCGCGAGAAGAGGCCGAACGTCATTTTCGATCTCAGGGACGTCATTGCCGGCCAGGTCCTGCGCCTCGTTCAATCGGAAGAGGTCGATTTCGGCGTCATGGGCGGACCGGTGAAAGCTCTCGACGTGGAAACCGTGTTTGAGACGCACGACCGCCTCCACGTCGTCTATCCGAAAGGACACCCGATCGCGCGGCTGAAAACCGTCAAGCCGGTCGCGCTCGCCGAGTTTCCGCTGATCCTCATGCAGAGAGAGACGAGCGTGCGCGCCATCGTCGAAGCGGGATTCCACGCGGCCGGCCTCATGCCCAAGGTGACCTGCGAGGCGATCTACATGATGACGGCGGTCGGAATGGTGCGCGCCGGCCTGGGGCTGACCATCCTTCCCGGCGCCGCTCGGGAAATCAAGGCGGAGCCGGGGCTTCTGTCGAAACCGATCGACGACCCGTCGTTCAAAAGGCCGGTCTCCATCATCAAGAAGTCCGGACGCACCCTTCCGCCGCTGAGCGAGGCCTTCCTCGAACACCTTTCGGCCTGTCTGAGGGCGGCGCTCGTCTAGTAGACGATCCGCGACCTCCACTCGTATAGCGGCGCTGGATCGCCGTCCCGATCGGCAACTGACAAGGGACACAGCAACTTCCGCTCTGGGCGGAGTCTCTGCGTTCGAGGGGGACTGCGCAACGCGCGGAATGCGCGGTTAAGCGGGCAATGGCGCAACGCGACGGATGCGCCGTCTGGCGATCATCGGGAACGGCAGGACTCGATAGCGAACCGGCATTCTGCGAGACCCTTGGGTCTTGCCGGAGTACTTCCGATTGGCGTTGGTGCACAAATCGGGATCTTGGCGAGCGGTTGCCTTTGTGTGGGCTTCAGGCGAGCTTCCGAGAGACTGGCATGCCGAGAGCGGTCATGCGGTTGAGCACCTTGCAGCCGACTCTGGCCTCGACCTTCTGCGCGGGCAGCGTCCGGGCGCGGAGCGTTCGGCCGATGATGGTCTTGTAACGCAACATCGCGGTTTCGACGAGCGAACGCCGGCCGTATCCGACGGCCTTCTGCCATCCCAGTCGGCCCTTGGTGGCGATCATCTCGATGTGGCGGTCACGCGGTGTCGGAGTGTCCGCGGCGGAGACCTCGCTGACCACAGCGGTAGCGCGGGGCGGAATGATCACGGTGGCCGCGGGAGCCCGATCGGCAACGGCCCGGTAGACAGGATCGCCGTCATACGCGCCGTCCGCCAGGACGGCGGCGATCGGGGCCGCAATCTGGTCAAGCAGCGGGCGAACAAGCGAGGCGTCGCCCTCCTCGGTCGTGGTCAAGGCCGAAGCGAGAACCTCGCCGGTGTCCGGATCGATGGCCAGGTGCAACTTGCGCCAGCTCCGCCGATCGCGGCCGCCATGCTTGGCCATCCGCCATTCACCGGCGCCGAAAACCTTCAAGCCGGTGCTGTCGATCACCACGGTGACCGGACCAGCCGGCACGGCCAGGGCGGTGACCAAGGACAACGCGGCGCTGCGGCGCGACAGCGTCGTATGGTCGGGGACATCGAGGCTCAGACCCAGCAACGTCGTCACCGAACGCAACAGCCCCTCGGTCTGCCGCCATGGCCGGGCAAATGCCAGCCGCAGCATCACGCCGGTCTCGATGGCGAGGTCCGAATAGTGAGCTGACCGCCCCGGACGGCCGGTTCCTCTCCGGATGCCACGCCGCGATCGCCTCGGGCGTCACCCACACCGTCAGGCTGCCGCGATCGCGCAACGCGGCGTCGTACTCCCGCCAGTTCTCCACCCGGTATCGCGCCTTTGGGATCCTGTGACGGCGGGGTTCATTATGCTTGTACGGCATCAGCGCATCATCGTCACAGGCCCAGACGGCGTGTCCAGCATCCTACTCCGACGACCCACGCACCCCGTGCGCGACGATTTGTGCACCAACGCCGCGCTCCTGACCACCGTAGACGACGTTTCGCGTCCAAAGCGAAAGCGAACCATCATGGGTCGCTATGTCTTCGGCGATGAGCTCAAGCCCGGCGAACATTGGAAGCGGCGCTTATCCAAGGGGCGGTGAGACGCGCCACAACAAAAGACACCGGCAACCCGCAAGGAGCGATCGGCCCGTCGGTGTCCGGCGCACGGGATATTTTCGACTTAGGCGATGAGGTTTCTCGGCGTCGCTGGCCACGGCTTCGCAGGATAGCGGTCCTCACGCGAGGTCGGCTCGAAAATCGTCTCATCGGCAACTGCCTTGCGACCCTGAAAGGACAGCCGCGCGCCCACTGTTTGTGGGCAGTCGCAGAGAAACCCTGACCGGACACGCTCCTTGGCTCGACCTAACGCAAAGAGCGACGTAGTCTTTCCTACCGACGTTGGCACGGAGAACTGGCGATGGTCCGGCAGATCGTGATTGAGGCCGAAACACCTGGCGACTCCCGGACCATGTTCCGACTGCGGATAGACGCGAGCGCGATTGCCGAAGGGCTGACAGCGGTACAGGCCCATGTCCTTGTCGGGGAGATCCTTGAGCGTATCGCCGTGCCGCAGTCGCCCAGCGAGCCCGCGACAGATACGGCGCCAGAGGCCGCTCCTACGCCTCGCCGCCGGTCGGCTGGCGGACGGCCGACGAGATTGATGTCTCACGTTTGGGCTTAGAAGAGGAAGAACGCGGCCGCCCGTTAACACTGCCGAGCGCGCATCCACGCGCGGTGGTTTCCGGCGCCCGGTTCACGTCGGCTCGAGCCGTCCTCTTCGCGCCGACCACGCTCGATCCGGCCGTCGTCGAATTGGGAAACCGCTAACGGCGGAGTGGGCGTCGCCTGTCAGGAGAGCAGAGCGCGG
>CAVPXF010000004.1:0-548054 GCA_963709655.1 uncultured Alphaproteobacteria bacterium | reverse complement strand
GGCCGAAGCCCCGGCGCGGGCGGCCCTGTGGGGAGGGGGCGCCATCACGCCGCCCGGGAATTCCGCTGCAAGGCCTTGAAAAGATTGATTCCGTGCCCGGAAACCCCAAACCCCTGTTCGTCACCGGGGGGACGCGGCCAAAGCGCCGGCGCGGGCGGCCCCTGTGGGGAGGGACGCCGCCACGCCGCCCGGAAATTCCGCCGCAAAGCCTTGAAAACATTGATTCCGCGCCCGGAAACTCCACATCCCTGTTCGTCACCGGGGGGACGCGGCCAAAGCCCCGGCGCGGGCAGTCCCTAATGGGGAGGGGCGCCATCACGTCGCCCGGAAATTCCCCCGCAAGCCCTTGAAAAGGTTGATTCCGCGCCCGGGAATTCCGCGCCGCCCCTCGTCACGCCCCTGTCCTGGCGAACCGTGACGCCGGCCGCGCCGCCGCGAAGCGCCTCTCGATCAGATCGCGGATACGCGGGTCGGCGAAGTCGGCGGCGACGAACGTCGCGCCGGCCGCGATCAGGGACGCCGCGTCGAGCGAGGTCGTCAGGCCGACGACCGCGAGCCCCGCCGCGGCAGCGGAGCGGACGCCGGTCGGGGAGTCCTCGAACGCGACCGAGCGCTCGGCCGCCGCGCTGGTGACCTCGAGGCCGCGCAGATAGGGCAGCGGATCGGGTTTGGACCGTTCGAGTTCCGAGCCGACGACGGCGATCGGCAACCGGGCGGCGAGGCCGAGCGCGTTGAGCGCCGCGTCGACGTTGGCGCGGGGCGCGTTGGTTACCACCGCGACGCGCATTCCCAGTCGTTCGGCGAAGTCGAGAAGCTCGACCGTCCCGGGAATGCGCTCGACGCCGGCGAGGCCGGCGCGGTAGGCGGCCTCCTTCTCGTCCAGCGCGGCGCGCTGGGCTTCGGGCGACAGATGCGGCAGAAACATCTGTCCGATCAACTCGTTGGACGCGCCATGGATGCTCGCGTTGTAGGACTCCTGATCGACCGCGATCCCGTAGGACGCAAAGACTCGCTGGAAGGCCGCGAGGTGCTTGGCGTCGCTGTCGATCAGCGTCCCGTCGAGGTCGAAGAGCAACGCGGCGCCCGTCGCCGTCACATCGTCGCTCCGATCTGCCAGGGCGTGAACTCGGCCTCCCCGTAGCCGAGCGTCTCGGACTTCGTCCGCTCGCCCGACGCGACCGCGAGGATCCTGTCGAAGATCTCCCGCCCCTTCTCCTCGATCGTCACGCCGTCGAGCACGTCGCCGCAGTTGATGTCCATGTCGTCGATCATGGATCGATAGACGTCGTTGTTGGTGGCGAGCTTGATCGAAGGCGTCGGCTTGCAGCCGTAGGCCGAGCCGCGGCCGGTCGTAAAGCAAAGCATGTTGGCGCCGCCGGCGACCTGACCGGTCGCGGAGACCGGGTCGTAGCCCGGCGTGTCCATGAAGACGAAGCCCTTCGCCGTGACCGGCTCGGCGTATTTGTAGACGGCCATGAGCGGCGTCGTCCCGCCCTTCGCGGCCGCGCCGAGCGACTTCTCCAGAATGGTCGTGAGGCCGCCCGCCTTGTTGCCGGGCGAGGGATTGTTGTTCATCTCGCCGCCGTTGCGGGCGCAATACTCCTCCCACCAGTGGATGCGCTCGAGGAGCCGGCGTCCGATATCCGGCGTCGCCGCGCGGCGCGTCAAAAGGTGCTCGGCCCCATAGATCTCCGGCGTTTCCGAGAGGATCGCCGTGCCGCCGTTGCGCACCAGCCTATCGACCGCCGCGCCCAATGCTGGGTTTGCCGTGATCCCGGAATAGCCGTCCGAGCCGCCGCATTGCAGCGCCAGCGTCAGCCCGCCGGCCGGCTGCGGCTCGCGTCGCGCCCGATCGAGCTTTGGCAGCATCGCGCGAATCCGCTCGAGACCCGCCTCGATCGTCTTGCGCGTCCCGCCGGTCGCCTGGATCGTCAGGGACTGAAACTGGTCGCCCTCGACGATCTCATATTCCTCCTTCAGCCGGCCGATCTGGAACACCTCGCATCCGAGGCCGACCATCAGCGTCGCGCCGACGTTGGGGTTGGCGGCGTAGCCCCATTCGGTGCGCATGAGCGTCTCGAACCCCTCCCCCTTCGACGCCATGCCGCATCCGGTTCCATGAACCAGCGGAATCACGCCGTCCACGTTCGGATAATCGGCCAGCATCCCCGAGCGCTCGACCTCGCGCGCAATCAGCCGCGCGCTTGTCGCCGAGCAGTTCACCGAAGTCAGAATCGCCAGATAGTTGCGCGTCCCAACCTTGCCGTTTTCGCGACGAAACCCGAGGAACGTCGGCTGCCGGTCGATCGGCTCAATCGCCGTCGGACGCGCGTCTTCGCCGAAGCGATGGTCGCGGGCGAAGTCCTTCATCGCGCAATTGTGCTCGTGCACCCACTCCCCGGCGGCGATCGGCCGGGACGCGAACCCGATGATCTGACCGAACTTGCGGATCGGCTCGTCGAGCCCGATGGCGGCGATCGCCATCTTGTGCCCCTTGCGAATCCGCTCGCGGGCGCTTGTCCCGCTGTCCGGCGCCGTCCCGACGGGGATCTCGTCGACGGCGATGAGGACGTTGTCCGACGCGTTCAGCCGTAATGTGCGCGGGTTCGCCATGGCTTTAACTTCCTTATCGTTCGGTTCTGGCTAGGCGGCGAAAAGTCCTGGCCGCTGGTGGGCGACCTGTTCGAGCAACGCGCCGGTCACGCTGAGATGTCGCTTCATCGCATCGCGGGCCGCAGCGGCCTCGCCGGCTTCAATCGCCTCGACGACAGCGCGATGCTCGGCAAGCGCCTCGCGGATCCGGCCGGGCGGCGACATGAGAATGCGCCTCACCCGCTCCAGATGCACGCGAAGGACATCGAGCACTTCGCCGGCGCGCGCCATCGCCAGCCGCGTCGTCAGGATCTGGTGGAAGGCGACATCGGCCGCGTAGAAAGCGGCCCGATCGTCCGCCGCGACCGCACCCTCTGCTTCCTTCAGGTTCGCCTCGAGCGCGGCCTTGTCGGCGGGCGCCATCAGGCGCGCCGCTTCGGCGGCGATTTCGCCCTCGAGGGCGCTGCGAATGAAGAGCCGCTCCCGGACGTCGTGAAGCGAGATTCGCGAGACGAACGAGCCGTGTTGCGGCGCGACGTCGACGAGTTGGTCGTAGGCGAGGCGGCTCACCGCGGTGGACACGGGATAGCGCGAAACCCTAAACCGCTCGCACAGCTCGGCCTTTTCGATCAAACTGCCCGGCTCGAGCGCTCCGGTCAGGATCGCCCTCTTGAGTTCGCCGTAAACGGCGTCCGCCTTCGAATGGGCGCCCTTTGCCAATGTCCTGCCCGCAACCGGGGGAACGCCGCTTACTCGTCCGTCCTGAACTAGCATGCCAGAGGCTAGTCAGCCGTCTCCGCCGCGTCAATACATGGCGAAGGGGCGTCGACGAACGGGGACCGTTGCTTTGCCCGGGTCGAGCGGACTATGTCGGCGCGAAGGCGGAGGCGAACATGACCGCGATCCGCGGGAACCGATCGCCGGAGAGCGAAACGAGAGCGTCGCGGCGACGCCGCAAGGCCGATACGCGGCGGAATTTCATGCAGCGCTGAAGACGGCGTATAGGCTGATCCGGAAAGCCAACCGAGGCGAACGAGTATGATTCTGATATCGGGCGAAGCGCTGATCGACCTGATCCCCGATCCCGAGCGGCCGAACGCCTACGACGCGGTGCTCGGCGGCTCGCCCTACAACGTCGCGATCGGCCTCGCGCGGCTGGGCTCGCACACCGCGTTCGTGTCGCGCATTTCCAAGGACGGGAATGGCGATGCGCTGGCTTCGGCGCTGGCCGGCAACGGCGTCGACCTGGCTTACGTTCTCCGCGACGAGCGGCCCAGCACCCTCGCCTTCGTGATGCGCGGCACCGCCAAGACCGGCTCCCGCTACGCCTTCTACCTCGACGCGACCTCGTTCGACGGCCCATGGCCGTTCCCGACCGATTGGCCGGAAGCCGGACGGCATTTACACCTGGGCTCGATCTCGGCGGTCGACCCGCGACATGGCGAGCGCGCGGTCGAGGCGCTGAAAGCGGCGCGCCAGCGCGCAACCGTGAGCTACGATCCCAACATCCGACCTCTGGTCACGCCGGACCGCGACTCCGTCGCCGCTCTTGTCGAGCGGCAGGCGGCGCTCGCCCATATCGTCAAGGCCAGCGAAGAGGATCTCCAATGGCTGTATCCCGGTCGTTCCGTCGAAGACAGTCTAGCGGCGTGGGCGGCGGCCGGGCCGCGCTTCTGCGTCGCCACGCTCGGCGAGCGGGGCGCGATCGCGATGCTGGGAAGCGAACGGATCGAGGCGCCCGCCCCTGAAATCGAAGTCGTCGACACTGTCGGCGCCGGCGACAGCTTCATGTCGGCGCTGCTCGCCGCCATGGACAAGGATTCGGCGCTCGGCGCCGCTTCGCCGGCGCCTGACCGCGCTGCGCTCGAGCGCTGGCTGCAATTTGCGGCCGCCGCATCGGCGATCACCTGCACCCGCAAGGGCTCGAATCCGCCGACCCGCGCCGAGGTCGAGACGGCGCTCGAGCGCCGGTCTTGACCCGGCATAAGCCCTTTGGCGACAAACTGTAGCATTGCGGGGGCTCGACCGCCGGTTTAAGAAGCGGCGTAAACCAGACAGGACAGATCGTATGGCATCGACTGAAGTTGCGCCGGGCAAGCTGCGTCCGCGCCCGCTGTCGCCCCATCTCCTCATCTATCAATTCACGATCACGATGGTGATGTCGATCGTCCATCGCATCTGCGGCGCGGGGCTTTATGTCGGCGTCCTGTTGCTGGCGTGGTTCCTGATCGCGGCCTCGATGGACGCCGCGGCGTTCGGCGCCTTCTCATGGTTCATCCGTTCGATCATCGGACAGCTCGTGCTGTTCGGCTTCACCTGGGCGCTTTTTACGCACATGTTTGGCGGCATTCGCCATTTCATCTGGGACGCCGGCTATGGTCTCGAGGCGCCGACCCGCGACTATCTGGCCTGGGCGACCGCGGTGTTCGGCTTCGGGCTGGCCATCGTGGTCTGGGCGATCGGCTATCTCGTCTGGTAGGGGGCGCTTCTGATGTCTGGCAATTCCGACGGCCTTCGCACACCTCTTGGCCGGGTTCGCTTTCTCGGGTCCTCGCGCAAGGGAACGGGGGAGAGCTGGACCTTGCATGTCACGGCGATTGCGCTCGTTCCCTTGAGCCTGATCTTCGTCTTGATGATGCTCGCGCTCCTGCACATGGACTACAACGGCGTGCGCGCCACGCTCGGCCAGCCCATCCCTGCGATCCTGCTTCTCGCCTTCATCCTTGCCGGCGTCGTGCACATGCACATCGGCATGAAGTCGATCATTCTCGACTATGTCCAGGGCCACGCCTGCGCGTGGGCGCTCCTCGCCAACACCTGCTTCGCCGTGCTGCTTGGCCTCGCCTGCATCTACGCGACGCTGCGCATCAGCTTCACCTGAAAACGTATAAAGAACGGACCCTCGCAATGGCGACGAACGGCTCCCCGGCTGCGAGCGCAGCAGCGCTCGGCGGCATGGCCTACCCGATCACGGACCACACCTATGACGTGGTGGTCGTGGGCGCGGGCGGCGCAGGCTTGCGCGCAAGCGTCGGATGCGCCGAGGCCGGCCTGAAGACAGCCTGCATCTCCAAGGTCTTTCCGACCCGCTCGCACACGGTCGCCGCGCAGGGAGGCATCTCCGCCTCGCTCGGCAACATGGGGCCGGACGACTGGCGCTGGCACATGTACGACACCGTCAAAGGCTCCGACTGGCTCGGCGACCAGGACGCCATCGAATATCTCTGCCGCAACGCTCCCGCCGCGGTCTACGAGCTCGACCACTGGGGCGTGCCGTTCTCCCGCACGGAAGAGGGCAAGATCTACCAGCGCCCGTTCGGCGGCATGACCACCGAGTTCGGCAAGGGCACCGCCCAGCGCACCTGCGCCGCAGCCGACCGCACCGGCCACGCCATGCTGCACACGCTCTACGGCCAGGCGCTCCGGGCGCAGTGCGCGTTCTTCATCGAATACTTCGCCATCGACATCATCCGCGACTCCGAGGGCGCGGTGCGCGGCGTCGTCTGCCTCAAGATGGACGACGGCACGATCCACCGCTTCCGCGCCCAGACGACGGTGCTCGCGACCGGCGGCTACGGCCGGGCCTATTTCTCCTGCACTTCGGCGCACACCTGCACCGGCGACGGCAACGGCATGGTTTTGCGGGCGGGACTGCCGCTGCAGGACATGGAGTTCGTGCAGTTCCACCCGACCGGCATCTACGGCGCGGGCTGCCTGATCACCGAGGGCGCTCGCGGCGAAGGGGGCTATCTCGTCAACTCGGCAGGCGAGCGCTTCATGGAGCGCTACGCGCCTCATGCCAAGGACCTCGCCTCGCGCGACGTCGTCAGCCGCTCGATGACGATCGAGATCCGCGAAGGGCGCGGCGTCGGCAAGATGAAGGACCACATGTACCTGCACCTCGACCATCTCGATCCGAAGGTGCTGCACGAGCGCCTGCCCGGGATCTCGGACCTCGCGCGCATTTTCGCCGGCGTCGACCTGACCAAGGAACCGATCCCGGTCCTGCCGACCGCCCATTACAACATGGGCGGCATCCCGACGAACTATCACGGCGAGGTGCTGACCAAGGTCGGCGGCGATCCGGACTCGATCGTGCCCGGGCTGATGGCGCTCGGCGAGGCGGCCTGCGTCTCCGTCCATGGCGCAAACCGCCTCGGCTCCAATTCGCTGATCGACCTCGTCGTCTTCGGCCGCGCCGCCGGCCTGCGCGCCGCCGAGACGATCAAGACCGGCGAGCGCCAGGCCGACCTCCCCAGGGACAGCGCCGAGCGCGCACTCTCGCGGCTCGACTTCTTCCGTACCGCCAAGGGCCGCACGCCGACGGCTGAGCTCCGCCTCGCCATGCAGAAGATCATGCAGGCCGACTGCGCGGTGTTCCGCACCGCCAAGTCGCTCGAGGAGGGCAAGCAGAAGATCCACGAGGCCTGGCAGGCCGGCGCCGACGTCGCCATCGCCGACCGCTCGCTGATCTGGAACTCCGACCTGATCGAAACGCTCGAATACGACAACCTGATCGTCCAGGCGGTGGTGACGATGGAAGGCGCGCTGAACCGGCTCGAGAGCCGCGGCGCGCATGCCCGCGAGGATTACCCGAACCGGAACGACGCCGACTGGATGAAGCACACGCTGGCCTGGATCGACCCCAACCGGAAGGCGGTCAAGATCGACTACCGGCCGGTCCACACCTACACGATGAGCAACGACGTCTCGTACATCGAGCCGAAGGCGCGGGTGTACTGACGCAACTGCGCCCCGGCGCATGGATCAACGCTGATGGTTCAATTCTTCCTGCCCAAGAACTCGCGCCCGACCAAGGGCAAGTCGTGGCCCAAGCCCTCCACTGCCAAGCGGGTGACGGAGTTCCGCATCTATCGCTGGAACCCGGACGACAACGAAAACCCGCGGATGGACACCTATTTCGTCGACCGCGACGATTGCGGGCCGATGGTGTTGGACGCGCTGATCTGGATCAAGTCCAAGATCAACTCGACGCTCGCCTTCCGCCGCTCCTGCCGCGAGGGCGTGTGCGGCTCCTGCGCGATGAACATCGACGGGCTCAACACGCTTGCCTGCACCAAGGGCATCGACGAGGTCGGCCACCCCGTGGTGATCCGCCCGCTGCCGCACGAGCTGGTGGTCAAGGACCTCGTCGCCGACCTCACCGTCTTCTACGCGCAGCACGCCTCGATCGAGCCCTGGCTCCATACGACGACGCCGGCGCCCGAGAAGGAATGGCTGCAGTCGCCGGAGGACCGCGCCAAGCTCGACGGCCTCTACGAGTGCATCCTGTGCGCCTCGTGCTCGACCTCCTGCCCGAGCTACTGGTGGAACGGCGAGAAGTACCTCGGCCCGGCCGTACTCTTACAGGCCTACCGCTGGCTGATCAACTCGCGCGACGAGGCGCGCGGCGAACGGCTCGACAACCTCGAGGACCCGTTCCGCCTCTACCGCTGCCACACGATCATGAACTGCTCCAAGACCTGCCCGAAGGACCTCAACCCGGCCAAGGCGATCGCCGAGATCAAGGCGATGATGGTCGAACGGCACGTGGGCTGACGGCGCCGCCCAGCTATGGGCAAAGCGCGCCAGCGAACCCTCACCCTGCCGCTTCGCGGCTTCCCTCTCCCGGTGGGAGAGGGGTGTCCCCTTCCCCCTCAGGGGGAAGGTGGCCGGCGACAGCCGGCCGGATGAGGGTCTTCGGCGCGATTCGATCAGGATTTCGCATGCGTTCAGCACGCGTTCAGCGCCGTTCAGCACGCGTTCGGCGCCGTTCAGCATGCGTTCAGCACGCGTTCAGCAGGGTTTTCGGGCCCCTTATCCACCCGTGTTTTGAGCGTTCTCAAGCGCTTACGCCGAAGTTCAGAAAAAAACGCGCATCCTCCGAGGCGTAGCCGTCCTCCTCGCCGATCGAACTGTCGGCGAGCGCCTCCTTGAGGCGGGCTTCGCGCTCCTTCTCGAACTTCTCTTCGTCGATCGCCGCGGCCGCCTGGTTGAGCTTGTCGATGAGCTTCTTCCGGTACACCCCGTCCGACTCGCGCCGCGCCGCCGCCGCGACCCGGTAGCGGTCGAGCCGATCGAGCACGCGCAGGTACGGCACGATCGCCTTGATGTCGCCGCCCGCGACCGCCTCGCCCGCCGCCTGGAGGGCCGCCTCCAGGCGGGCGAGCTGGACGCGGGCGTGATCGGAATCGTCGTCGATCACCCGCTTCGACAAGAACTTGGCGACGATCTTGCGGATCCGGTCGACCGTCACGCTCTCCGCGCGCGCGATCTCCTCATAGGCCCAGCCCTCGCGCATCCGCGCCAAAATCCGCCGCCGCCTCAACAGCCTGCCCCCGGGCTGCCGCTTCGGCGCCCGCGCCGTTTCAACTCTCGCGTCCATGCCGCCTCGCCTCTCGACTCGCTTTGGGTCGAAAACACGATCATAGCGCTGGCTTCTGCTTTTGGGAAGAAAATGTTCTTTTTCTGTTCTCAACCGTCTGGCGGCGGAGAACGAGGGACTGGCCCCAGTCAGGCGAGGTCGCCCGACGAGCAGGAAGCGGGCGCTCAACGGCGATGTCGCCACCCGTCCAAAACGCGCACATTCGTCCGAAGCAAGCTGTACGGCGGGAATCGACGTAGATCAAACGTTCAGCCCTGCGCTTGGCTCAATCCGTCCCGGAGATCCTCCCTCCAAGGTATCGGATCCTTCGGCGTCGCGTATTGCGGGAAGCCTCGCACCAGCCTTCGGGCCTATCAAACAGCGTCAAACCGTAATCGCTCGACACCGACAATGTACGCGCCGTAAACAACATGTACATCGGAGTATCGGCGCACGTGCATCGGAGTATCGGCAAAAGAATCGCAGTTGCATCCAGGAGGTTCCGATAGGCGGCGGTGCGTCGGTCGGCGAGACGAAATCAGGTTCGAACATCCTGTCTGGCGGGAGGCCTGCATGAGAACGTGGATTCAACGGGATCTGGCGCTCAAGTGTCTGGCGCTTGCGGCGCTCGTCACCCTAGGGCCCGCAACCGCGCAAGCGACCGTTGAGAGTGCAAAATTGAGCTTGCCGTCATGCCTCACTCTTGGCGGCGCGGGATCGGACTGCACCGACACGGCCTTCCTAAATACGAACCTCGTCGGCGCGACCAGCGAGTTTATCGGCTTGCCCAGTGTTAATGGAGCGACCGCCACATTCACCACAGCTTTCGACGCTTGGGACGAGGCCAGCGGCGGCGCATGGAAGCTGGTGAACGGCGGTACGATCAGCGTGTCCACGTCCGCCTATACCGGAATCAACGCCAGTGTTGACGGGGCAGGACTCAGCCCCGTGCTATTCACTGTGAGCGGCAGCCAGACCATCCTTAAAAACCTGGTCTGGACGCAGGCGCTGGTCATCAATTATTTGCCGTTGACGGGGCCGCTCGCGAAACCTGAAGAAACGCTCGACACATTCAGCCTTAGCCAGAACGCGGCCGGCGCCAACCCGAACTTCCCGAAAGCCTGCGCGCCAGCGTCGTCCGGGGCCTCCCCATCGGGCGGAGCGTTTTGCGGGCCCATCTATCCGTTCCAGTACGGCTCGACTTTAGCAGATTATAGTCTCGATGGGATGCAGCTTGGGGTCGACCCCTTCTACGACGCTCCCGAGGGCGACTGGCCGAACGCAGGCTTCGATGCCATCACGCTATTGTCGTCGGTGAATGAGCAAACCGACACCCTCACCGTCTATCAGGGATGGAGCTACGGCTTTACGTTAAGCGCCGAGGAACCAACAGCCAATATATCCGGGTCCAAGTCCTTAGTCCTTACTGGGATTGTTCCGGAAACTTCCACTTGGGTGATGATGGTTCTTGGCTTTGCAGGACTAGGCTGCGCCGTCTACCGCAAAACGAGAGGTGGGCAAGCGAGTACTGTAGTCGCCTGAGCTTCGACGCTGCTCCCTTCGGATAGACCGCCTCGGCCGGCCGGCGTCGAGTTGATTTTTGTTCCGGATTACGGTGCCGGATTACGGTCATACGACCGTCTTTGCGATTACGCCGCCTGCCAATATCTCTGTCCATGATCCGCATCGCGAGTCCGCCGTCCTGCAAAAAGGGATTTGAGCGCCTTTCACCGTAATCCTTCAGGACGTCCTCTTCTCCATCCGGGCGGTCTGGAGGCGGGTGACGGCCTGAAAGTCCCTTGTTATGTCTGCGGGGATGAGGATCACTCTTACTTTCGGAAACGAGCCTCGAGGAGCTCGGCATGAGCTCGACCGCACCGGTCGTCCTTGAAATCCGCGCCGGCGCCAAAATGACCACCTATATGACCACAGATCCATGACCGTCGCGGTTTTAGCGACACCGAGTATTCAGGCTCTTCCTCAACAGATCGAAGGCATTCAACCCGCCTATCCGAAAGCTGCGCGGTCAGAGAGTTTAGAGCGGTTTTCGACCACGCTGAATTGTCATTGCGAGAAGCGAAGCGACGAAGCAATCCAGTGATCGTAGGGCGGCGGTGGCAGCGCTGGATTGCTTCCCCCCGGGCTCTTCGACCCGGGGGTCGCTCGCAATGACGACGCGCCTCGATTTGATCGGAAACCGCTCTAGCCTTGCCGGCCTGGCTCGACTGGAGCTGGCGACGGGACATGACGCGCGCCATAAGCAATTTGGAAGGGCTTCGCCTCGATTTGTCGGCTGGCCATTTTCGAGGATTGTCACGCTCCCGCCGCGGAACCTCAAACCGGGGCGTGGGTGGTCTTATCTGGGTCGAACAGGTGAAAGGTCATGCGGCTGACGTCATTTGTGGTTCTGACGTTTCTCGCTACGCCGGCGGTGGCGCGCGCAGCGGATTCGTGCGCGGACGTTGCGCGCAGCGTCTCGGAGTTGCAGCCGGGCGACGGTTTCCAGGCTACCGCGCAGCTTTTCGTTGCGGCGCGCCTCGCCTGCGAGCCGGAGGCGCGAGCGCTGCTCGATCATGGCGCCGCGGTCAATGCAAGGGATCGCGCTGGCATGACCCCCCTCGCGAAGGCGGCTCAAACGGCCAAGGTGGGGGTCATGCAGTTGCTGATCGAGCGGGGCGCGAATGTCGACGCGCGCGCTATCAACGGCTCGACGCCGCTCTATTATGCCGCCGAGGCCGATCGCCAGAACGCCGTCCGGCTTCTCCTGGACCATAGGGCCGACCCGAACATTCCTGGCCGGAGCGGCGAACGGCCGCTCGCCGCGGCGGCCTTCAACGGCGAAGCCGACACAGTCGCCTTGCTCATCAAGCGCGGCGCCGACCCGAACGCGCCCGACGACGATGGCAAGGGCGCGATGGCTTACGCGGCGGGGCGCGCCCACGCGCCAATCGTCGGCGAGCTCCTCGACGCCGGCGTCGATGTCAACCGACGATACGGACACGGCCTGACCGCGCTCATGTGGGCTGCGGGCCATGACGCGGGCGAGGGAAGCCAAGACGTCGAAGCCACGCTCGATCTTCTCTTGGCGCGCGGCGCCGATCGCGACGCGAAGGACGACCGCGGCGAGACCGCCGCCGACATCGCCCGCAATCTTGGACGCGCGCGCGAAGTGAAGATCCTCGGGGAATGAGCGCCGCCGGACATCGGTCCGGGACTTGGGTCCGAGACTTGGGTCAAAGACCCGCGAGATAGGCAGCGATCGCGGAAAGCTGCTCGGGCGTGACCGTGTTCATGAGGTCCGACATGCCGGGGTTGTTGGCCCGCGCGCGGCTGCGGAAGTCGGTCATCGTTTTCAGCAAGTAGTCGCGCTGCTGGCCGGCGAGGCGTGGCACCGACGAATCGCCCTGGAACTCTTCGAGATGGCAGCTCGTGCAGACCACAGACTTGATGGCGACCTGCGCTGTGTGGGCCTCCGCCTTGCCGGGCGCCGGCGCGCCGGTGTTCGGCCACGGCTTGGCGGCGAAATATTCCGCCAGCGCAAGCGCGTCCTCCTTGACGATTTCCTTGGCGACCAGGCTCATGCGCTCGTCCGTGCGCGCGCCCTTCTGGAAATCACGGAACTGCAAGTAGAGATAGCCCGCGTTCTGTCCCCAGATGATCGGAATCGACTTGTCCTGGGGAATGCCCTTCGGCCCATGGCAGACGCCGCAGAGGACCGCCTTGTCTTCGATCGTTTCTGCGCGGGCCGCCGCCGAAACGACGAGAAGGAACGCGGCGACGGCAATTCGCAACATGCTGAACAACTCATCGAGTGGCCCCACGCGGGCAGTCTGCCCGCCGCGCCGATCGTCTGTCCAATGAAACGGCCGTCTCGGCGATGACGCGAGACGGCCAGGTCGATGCGCGACCTTCAGTCGATGGTGAAGGCGATGATGGCGTCGCCGCGCTTGTAGTCGATCTGGGTGTTCCCGCCCGCGCCGACCACGATATATTGCTTTCCGCCGATCGCGTAGGAGGACGGCGGCGCGTTGACGCCGGCGCCCGCCTCGAACTGCCACAAGAGGTTGCCGTTCGCCGAATTGTAGGCCTTGAACGCGCCGTTGCCCTCGCCGGTGAAGACGAGGCCGCCGGCCGTGACCAGGATGCCGCCGATCATCGGCTGCGGCGTCTTGACCTGCCAGGCGATCTTGCCGGTGTTGTAATCGACCGCGGTGACGTTGCCGGTCTGGATTCCGTCCGGCACGTTGGTGAAGGCGCCCCCGAGCCAGAGCTTGCCATCCGGGTAGGGCGAACTGGCTACGGTGTAGGTCATCTCCTGTTCGAGATTGATGGCGTAGGCCATCCCGTGGTTCGGGTCGGTCGCCATCGGCGACCACTCGACGCCGCCGTTCGCGCCCGGGAACATCCGCGCGGCGTTGGCGTCGAGCGGTTTGGTCGGCGAAGGCAATGTCCAGCGGTCCTTTTCAGACACCATCGGCTCGGAGAAGCGGATGAGGCTGCAATCCTTTCGGTTATTGACGTAGACGTAGCCGGTCTTGCCGGCGTGCAGCACGGCGGGGACCATCTTGCCGGACTTGTCGCGCGCGCTGACCAGCACCGTCGGGCTCACGTCGTCGAGGTCCCAGAGGTCATGCGGCACGAACTGGAAGTGGCAGACGTACTTGCCGGTGTCCAGGTCCACGGAGACGAGCGAGTTGGTATAAAGGTTGTCGCCGGGACGCGGCGCGCCGTCGAGGTCCGGCGAGGGGTTGCCGACCACGAAGTAGATGCGGTTCGCCGCCTCGTCGACCGAGGGGTTCTGCCACACGCCGCCGCCCAGAGTCTTGTAGGGATCGCCGTTCTTGGCCAGCGCTTCCTTCTCGGCCCCGATATCGCGGTGCTCGTCTCGCCCCGTCGCGTCGGTCGTCGCCCAGACTCCGACCGAGTTCTCGGGAATCGTGTCGAAAGTCCACAAGAGCGTGCCATCGTTGGCGTCGTAGGCCTTGACGAAGCCGCGGATGCCGTATTCGCCGCCGTTGGTGCCGATCAGAATCTTGCCCTTGACGGCGGTGGGGGCCATGGTCTCGCTGTATCCCTTCTCGGGATCGCCGACGTCCTTGCTCCACGCAACCGAGCCGGTTTTCGCGTCGAGGGCATAGAGCTTGGCGTCGAGCGTGCCCACGTAGACCTTGTCGTTGTACACAGCGACGCCGCGATTGTTCGGGCCGCAGCAGAAGGTGGTCACCAGCCCGAGCTTCGGCTTGAAGTGCCAGATTTCCTGGCCCGTCTTGGCGTCGATCGCATAAACGTGGCTGTACGAGGTGGTGACGTACATAACGCCGTCGACCACGATCGGCGACGTCTCGAGCGACTCCTTGACCTCGGTCTGGAAAATCCAGGCCGGATGCAGGCGCCTGACGTTGCTGCGGTTGATCTGCGCGTTCGGGTAGAAGCGGGTTTGCTCGTAGTTCCCATTGGTATGAAGGAAGTTGGTCCCGTCGCGCGCGGCGCCGTCGAGTTCCGCTTGCGTGACCGGCCTCTCCATGGCCGTCCGGGGCATACCGCCCCCGGCGGCGCCCTTGATTTCCTGCTGGGCCGCCGCTGGCCCCATGCAAAGGAAAGCAGCGACACCTATCGATCCAAGCAATAGCGTATGATTAGCGACCTTGGCCATCGGCTTTTCCTCCCTGACGGGTCTATGTTGCCTGCAAACTTTCGGTTTGTCACCGGGCCTCATAAGACGAATGGAGAGAATCGGGGGATCCGGGCGAACGGGCGTGCGCTCAGCGGCGAGACAAAACCCCTTCCGAAGTCCGGTTTTCTTTCTTGTGATTCGATCTCTATTTACAGCGTTCGCCAGAAAAGCAGGCGGGCGACGGCGACCCGGACCATCCGGTCAACCGCGGCGCCTTGTTCCCAACGGGGCTGCGGCCGGGGTCTAACTTTCACTAGGGGCGCGCGTCAATTGAATCGAAGGGAGGCGACATCCCCTGCCCCACCCGGGCCGCGCTTGCGCGCGCACGGGCGCAAGCTCTTGTGGGCTATGAGATTCACGCAAGTCGATCTCGGCGCGCCTCCTTCTCCAGCTCTGCTGGGGAAGGATAGCGCCCGGCTTTCGAGATGTGTGAATGTCGTAGCCTTGTGGGGAGGGTTAGGGAGGGGGGTCGCGCCGCCCGATAATCGCAAGGAGCGAGACCTCAATTTGCAAGGTCGGCGAGACCCCCCATCCCAACCTTCCCCCACAGGAGCCTGCACCCGGGCGCGCCCAAGCGCGGCCCGGGTGGGGGAAGGAGAACGCCCTTGATTTGAACGACGCACGTCACTTGTTTGAACGTCGGCGCGTTCTTTTCCGCCGATCTTGCGAGCCAGTGGTCGCTCGACAAAGCCCTTCCAATTCATACGCAGATGCGTATTATATCGCATCGCGTGCAAGAGGCCATCGACAACAGCCTCCAATATTTTTGTCCATTCTCGAGCTTATGCCGGCCGCCGCTGAGGTCACGAACGACGCAAAGATGGAAGCATGAGCTTAATAACTCCCAAATCCTTTCCGGCCGAGACAGCCGCCGCGCTCGAGCCGCGGACCGCCCGCCTGACGCGCTATGCGCCCTTGGCGTTGGTGGCGGCGATCGCGGTTGCGACGGCGCTCGTGCATCTCGCGCTTGGCGGCCGTTACGACGCGATGCGCAACGAGCTCTATTTCATCGTCTGCGGCCGGCGGCCCGATTTCGGCTACGTCGATCAGCCGCCGCTCGCGCCCCTTATCGCTGCGGCGACTCAGCTCTTTGGCGTCAACGTCTGGCTCATGCGGCTGCCCGGAGCGATCGCCGCGACGGCGCTCGTCGTCGTCAGCGCGGCCTTGGCGAAACTCATGAACGGCCGCTCGGTCGCAATGGCGCTCGCGGCGGCGGCCGCCGCCCTTTCGCCGGCCCTCGCCGGGATCGCGGCTCTCATCACCCCGTCGACCTTCGAGCCTCTCGCCTGGACCGCGATCGCCTACTGCGTCGCTCGCACGGTCGCGCTCGGCGAGCGGCGCCAGCTGATCTTAGCGGGCGTCATCGCGGGCCTCGCGCTCGAGACCAAGTACGGCGTCGTGTTCTGGCTTTTACCGCTGGCCGGCGGCCTTCTGCTCACCGCAAACCGCAGGCTCTTCGCCGCTCGCGAATTCTGGCTCGGCGCAGCGCTCGCGGCCGCGATCGCCGCGCCGAATCTGATCTGGCAGGCGGCGCATGGGTGGCCGTTTCTGGCGATGACCGAGATCCATGCGCGCACGATCCTGACGGGCGGCGGCCCGGCCGCATTCGAAATCTCGCAGGTCCTCGCGCTCAATCCCGTTCTGGCGCCGCTCTGGCTCGTTGGCGTCGCGGCGCCGTTCTTCATAACGGCGCTCAAGCCCTTTCGGTTTCTGTCGATCGCCTTTGTCGGAGCGACCGTCCTCGTCATCGTTTCCGGCGGCAAGGACTATTATCTGTTCCCGGCCTATCCGACGATGTTCGCCGTCGGCGCCGCCGCCTGCGCTGGGATGCGGCCCTGGCTCGCCGGCGCCTGGCTCGCCGCCGCCTTGGCGGTCTTCCTCGTGGCCGCGCCGGCGGCGCTGCCGATTCTGGACCCGCCCGAACTCGCCAGATACCTGGATCGCTTTCATCTCAGACCTCCGCCGGACGAACGGGCGGCCGTCGGCGCGCCGCTTACCCAGGTGTTCTCCGACGAGATGGGCTGGCGCGCGCTCGAATCCGAAGTCGCGCGGGTCTACCGCGCCCTGCCCGAGGACGAGCGAGCAGGCGCCGCCATCCTCGCCTCCAACTACGGCGAGGCGGCTGCAATCGACGTCTACGGCGAAGCGGACGGCCTGCCGCCCGCGATCAGCGGCAACAATCAATATTTCCTTTGGGGGCCGCGCGGCCATGACGGCAAGGTCGTCATCCATGTGAATGGAGACCCCGAACGCTGGCGGAACTATTGCGACAGCGTCGTCATCGCCGGATCGTTCGGCGCGCCCTGGGCGATGCCTTATGAGACGGGTCGACCGATCTTCATCTGCCGCGGCCTTCGCCGCAACCTCTCTTTGACCTGGGATCGCTTCAAATCGTACCGATGACCACCAACGACCTTTCCTCAGACGCATTGAAGGCGGCCAACGCTGTTCGCCGCAGCGTCACAGGCGTTTCAAGGCGCCTGCGCCGGCTGCGCGCCGACCACGGCGTGAGCCCGTCAAAGCTCGTCATCCTCGGACGGCTTGCGCGCGCCGGACGGAAAGTGACGGCGGCCAGTCTCGCCGAGACCGAGGGGCTGAAGCCCCAATCGCTCACCCGCATTCTGGCCGATCTCGAAGCGCGCGGTCTTGTCCGCCGCGAACCGTCGGGCGTCGACAGGCGCGAAATTCTGATCGAGATCACCGGCGAAGGACATGATCTTCTCGCCTCCGATGCGCGCCGACAAACTCGTTGGTTGGCCGAAGCCATGACGACGGCGCTGACGCCGGCCGAAAGCGACATTCTCCTCGTGGCCGCGCGGTTGCTCGACCGATTGGGCGAAAACGGTCCGAGCGACGGTCCGCCCGAAGCCGATGGATAGGAAGCCCTTGGGAGGCGTCGGCGCTACGCGCGCCGCGATTGGCAAGTCGGCCATGCAGGCCTGCGAAGACTTGTCGAACGAATTGACTAGTCGAAGACACGTCCCCCCTAACATTGTTTCTTAAGGGGTTGCACTCAGAGTCGCACCGAGTTTGTTGCGCTACAACCCGACCAGTTATCGCGCCGTTTCGGCGCGAAGGTTATCGTGTCGACAGCCGATGCAGAAAGCTCCAGCACGTCTTCGCGCCGGTCAAAAGGATCGATGCCTGCCTGTCGTTGCGGACCCTTCGGCGGATAAGCAAGGTCGCGACTGCGCTCATTGCTTGACCGCGGCGAAAGAGGCGCAGTTGAGCCTCTTCATAACGCTGTCGCCTTCGGGCGTCGCCATGTTCGATCGGAAGATGCGCTATCTCGCGACCAGCCGCAGCTGGCGAAGCGTTTTCCGCCTCGAGGGGGATGTCGTCGGACGGTCGCATGACGATGTCTTTCCGGAGGCGCCTGCGCACTGGAAGGATCGCCATCGGCGAGCCCAGGCCGGGGAGACGGTCACCGAAGATCGCGAGCTTTTCGTCCGCGCCGACGGCACGGAGCAATGGCTGCGGTGGGAGCTCCATCCGTGGCGGCGCCCGGACGGCTCTGTCCGCGGCCTTGTCGCTTATGTCGAAGACATCACGGACCATGTCATCGACCAGGAAAGAGTGCGCCAGAGCGAGGCGAGGCTGCGCGCCGTGGGCGACAACCTGCCCGACAGCGTCGTCTACCAATATACGCGCGATCGCCACGGACAGGCGCGATTTCTTTACATCAGCGCCGGCCTCGAAAAGCTCACGGGCGTGGCGGTCGAGGAGGCGCTGGCCGACGCCAATGCGTTGTACGCCCAGGTCCTGCCCGAATATTTGCCGAAGCTGATCGAGGCTGAACACGCCGCCAGGCGCAACCTGACCGATTTCGTCATGGAGGCCCCGATCCGCCGCAGGGATGGCGAAGTGCGCTGGATGCGGCTTCGGTCGCGTCCGGAGCGACGGGCGAACGGCGAGATCCTCTGGAATGGCGTTTGGACGGACATCACGGCAAGCGTCGCCGACCGGGAAAAGCTGCGCCAAAGCGAGGCCATGCTGCGAGGAATTGGCGATAGCCTGCCTGAGAGCGGCCTCTATCGGTGGGCGCGCGACCAGAATGGCGTCGCCAGATATCTTTACGTCAGCGCCGGCATCGAAAAGCTGACCGGCCTTTCGGTCGAGCAGCTTCTCGCCGGCAACGGCGCTGTGCTCTCGCAAGTGCTGCCCGAATATCGTCAGGCGCTCGTAGCGGCCGATCAAAAGTCGCAGCGCGAGGTGTCTGATTTCGACGTGGAGGCGCCAATTCGGCGCACGGACGGCGATGTGCGCTGGGTGCGGATGCATTCGCGGCCCGAACCGCAGCCGGACGGACACATCATTTGGAATGGCGTTTGGACCGATATTACCGAGGCCGTGGCCCACCAGGAAAAATTGCGCCAGAGCGAGGCGATGCTGCGCGCGATGGGCGACAACCTGCCCGACAGCGTCGTGTATCAGTATGCGCGCGGCCGGGACGGCAAGTTTAGATTGCTGTACGTCAGCGCCGGCGTCGAAAAGCTCACGGGCGTGACGGTCGAGGAGGCCCTGGCCGACGCCAATGCGTTGTACGCCAGAGTCCTGCCCGAATATTTGCCCAAGCTCTCTGTGGCTGAACGAGCGACCAGCCGCAACCTGACCGTCTTCGCGGTGGAGCTGCCGATTCGACGCAAGGATGGCGAAGTGCGTTGGGTGCGGCTGCGTTCTCGCCCGGAGAGACGGCCGGACGGCACGATCGTAGGCAACGGCGTTTGCACGGACATCACCGAAAGCGTCGCGGACCAGCAAAGGCTGCGCCAGAGCGAAGCGATGTTGCGCGCGATCGGCGACAACCTGCCCGACAGCGCCATTTACTGCTTTGCCCGCGACGCGGCCGGAAACCCGAAATATCTCTATATCAGCGCCGGCGTCGAAAGGCTCACCGGCGTCACAGTCGAGGAAGCGCTGGCCGACTCTGGAGCAGTGCTCGGGCTGATCCTGCCGGAATACCGGCCGATACTGGCGGCTTCGGAAGCAGCCGCCACGCGCGATCTGACCGATGTGACGGCGGAGGTCCCCATTCGCGGCAAGGATGGCGAACTGCGTTGGGTGCGCCTGCGTTCTCGCCCGGAGAGACAGACGAACGGCGTGATCGTCCACAACGGGGTTGCGACGGACATCACAGAAGCCGTCGCTCATCAGGAAAAGTTGCGCCAGAGCGAAGCGATGCTGCGTGCTGTCGGCGACAACCTGCCCGACAGCGTCGTCTACCGCTTTACGCGCGACACGGCCGGAAACGCGAAATTTCTCTATGTCAGCGCCGGCGTCGAAAGGCTCGCCGGAGTCACTGTCGAAGAGGTCATGGCGGACCCAAACGCCGTGTACGCGCGGGTCTTGCCGGAATACTTGCCGATGCTGTTGGCTGCTGAAGAAGCCGCCACGCGCGACCTGACCGATTTGGCGGTGGAAGTCCCCATTCGCCGCAAGGATGGCGAACTGCGCTGGATGCGCCTGCGGTCCAACTCGGAGAGACAGTCGGACGGGGCGATCGTTCGCAACGGCGTAGGGACGGACATCACGGCCGAGAAGCAGCTGGAGGCCAAGCTGCTCGAGGCGGCGCAACGCGATTCCTTCCGGCTCGAACTTGCCGACGCGATCAAGCCGCTGATCGACCCGTTCGAAATCATTGCGGTCGTCAGCGAACGCCTCGGCAAAAAGCTGGGTTGCCATCAGGTCGTCTACTCCGAGATCGACGCGAACGAGGAATATGCGGTCATCAAGCGCGAATGGACCGACGGATCGATGCCGACGAGCATCGGCGTGCACAGGCCTGTGGATTACGGCCGCGCCCTGTTTGACGAGCAGCGCGCCGGCAAGGTCAGCGTCGTGGATGACGTCACGGCGGATCCGCGCGTTGGGTCGGACGTCGAGGCGAACTACCTCGCGCGCGGGATCGCCGCGTTTATGCGGGCGCCCTTGGTCAAGGACGGCAAGCTCGTCACCGTGCTGTCGATCTTTCACCGGACGCCGCGCCGCTGGTCCGCCATGGATGTGTCCTTGGCGGAGGACGTCGCCGAGCGGACCTGGGAGGCGATCGAGCGCGTGCGCGCCATGGAAGCGCTGCGCGGCAGCGAGGAGCGTCTCCGCTACGCCCTGACGGCGGCCAACGCGGCCGCGTGGGAATGGGACGATGCGAGGAAGAAAGGCGCCTGGTCCGCCGAGATGTGGAGGCTTTACGGGCTTGGGCCGCATTCTGAGCCGTCCCTGGCTGCGTGGCTCGAGACCATCCATCCCGAAGACCGCGCCGGCGTGGAGCGCTCGGCTCGCAAGGCCGTCGCGGCGGGCGGCGAGATCAAGATTGAATGGCGAACCCGCGAGCCGGGAGACGCACAGCGCTGGCTGATGGCGCGGGGCGGGCCAATGTATTCTCCCGTTCACCCGGCCCAACGATATACCGGCGTCGTGATCGACATCACCGATCGCAAGAAGTCCGAGGAGAAAATCGGCTATCTGGCGCTGCACGACACCCTGACGGGCCTGCCGAACCGGGCGGCCTTCAACGAGCGCCTGGCGGCCTCGATCGCCAAGGCCGACAAGACCGGAACGTCGGTCGCCGTTCTGTGCCTGGACCTCGATCGCTTCAAGGAGGTCAACGACGTTTTCGGCCACGCGGTCGGCGACGAGCTGTTGCGCCGAGTGACACAGCGATTCCGGGCGGTGGGGGATGGCGCGCAAATCGCCCGTGTCGGCGGCGATGAGTTCACCTGCATCGTCTCCGGGAAGTCTTTGCCGGCGCGCGCCTCGGATCTCGCCGAGCGACTGCACGGCGCGGGCGCAGCGATTTTCGATATCGACGGCAGGCAGATTCGCATCAGCATCAGCATTGGCGCCGCGCTTTATCCGGACCATGGCGATGTCGAAGCGGTGCTCGCCAACGCCGACGCCGCCCTCTACCGGGCCAAGGCGGAGGGCGGCGGCGTCTGCTTCTTCGATTCTTGCCTGGACACGCGCCTGCGCGAGCGCCGCGCGCTCGTCAAGGACTTGGAAACCGCCGTCGATCGCAATGAGCTGCTGCTCCACTACCAGCCGCAGGCGGGCGCAAACGGCGACATTTTCGGCTTCGAGGCGCTGTTGCGCTGGCGCCATCCCCGGCGCGGCCTCGTCGCGCCGGGGGAATTCGTTCCGGTCGCCGAGGAAAGCGGACTGATCGCGCCGATCGGCGAATGGGTGCTGCGCGAAGCCTGCCGGGAAGCGGCGTCATGGCCGCTGCCCAAGACGGTCGGGGTCAATCTGTCGCCCAAGCAATTCCTCAAGGAGGGGCTGCCTCAGTTCGTCCACGCGGTTCTCCTGGAAACGGGCCTGGCGCCGCATCGGCTCGAGCTCGAGATCACCGAGAGCGTTCTGATCGACGATTTCTCGCGCGTGTCGGCGATGCTGCGCCAGCTGAAAGCCCTGGGCGTGCGAGTGGCGATGGACGACTTCGGCACGGGTTATTCGTCGCTGTCCTATCTTCATTCGTTCCCGTTCGACAAGATCAAGATCGACGCCTCGTTCGTGTCGAGCCTGCACTCGAATCCGAGCTCCGAGCCGGTCATCCGCGCGATCGTCGGCCTTGGCGGCGGTCTTGGCGTGCCGCTGATCGCCGAGGGCGTGGAAACCGAGGGCCAGCTCGCGTTCCTGCGAGCGGCGGGATGCCAGGAAGCCCAGGGCTTTCTCATCGGTCCGCCGCAACCGATCGAGGCCTATGCGGCGGTCGTGGGCCGATCGAGCTTGCGGCTCCCGCCGCCAGCGGACGCGATCTGCGCCTGAGCGCCTTCGACGCCGCCGCGGCCGGCTGAACCTCGTCCGTAGCGATGAAGAACGACGGCTTTCATCGGGAGACCTTTCGAGACGAGGTTTTACTGCTCGACTTGGCGCTGCGTCGCGGCCCCGACGTCAGCCCGCGGCTGCCGCCAGCTTCTCGCTCGCCTCCCACAGCCGCCTTGCGGCGTCGTCGTCGCGGGCGGCCGCGGAGGGCTCGGCGACCTTGCGCTTGACGAAGTACCCTCCCGTCACCTTCGCGACCTCGGGCGAGGAGGCCAGATAGACGAGCGTGTCGGCGCCCTTGTCGGGCGTGATGAAAAGGCGTCGGGCGATGGGAAGCAGGAAGCCTGTGAAGCCCCCGGCCGAAGCGCCGAAGCGGGTCGCGACCGCGCCGGGATGGAAGCAATTGGCGGTGACTCCCGTCCCGCCGAGACGGCGGCCGAGTTCGCGCGTGAACAGGATGTTGGCCTGTTTCGAGCGGGCGTAAGCCTGCCAGCCGTTGTAGCGCTTCGCGCCCTGCAGATCGGCGAAGTCGAGGCTCCCCTGGTGCGCCATCGAGGAGGTCGACACGATCCGCGACGGCGCGGACGCGACGAGCTTGTCGCGAAGCGCCGCCGTCATGACGAAATAGGCCATGTGGTTCAACGCGAAGGTGAGCTCCAGCCCCTCCGGCGTCACATGCCGCTCGGTGAACATGGCGCCGGCGTTGTTGATCAGCACGTCGATGCGCGGCTCGCTCGCCGCGATGGCGAGACCGGCGCGCCGGGTCTCCGCCATGCTCGAAAGGTCGGCAAGGCGGCGCTGGTGTCCGAGCCCCGGCGCTGCCGCTTCAAGCTTCGCCAGCGTGCTCTGGGCGCGCTTCTCGTCGCGCGCCACGAACACGATTCGCGCGCCCGATTTGGCGAGCGCAAGAACCGCGGCCTCGCCGATCCCGGAGGTGGCGCCGGTCGCAACCACGGTCTTGCCCTGCATGCTCATCAACGCTGTCCCTCTCGCCGGCGCCCGCCTTGGGGTCTTTGCTGATCGACACGGCCTTTCGCCCGGCGCATTATGAAGTCAGTGACTGACTCTAACACGTAACGACAGTCACTGTAGGCGCGGTCGCTGACCGCGCCGCCCCCCCTGTAGGCGCGGTCGCTGACCGCGCGCGGCGACAGCGCGACAGGGCCGTAGCCCATCGACGCGCCGCTTCGTTTGGGCGACAATCGTCATTCGGAGCAACGCTGAAGATCCCGGGGGAAGCGCCCATGAACGACGAGGTTCGCGAATTCGCCGGCCGGACCGTGCTGGTGACCGGCGCCACCAAGGGGATCGGGCGCACGACCGCCACGCTGCTCGCGCGTCGCGGCGCGTCCGTGCTGGCCCTCGGCCGCACGCACGACGAGCTTGCCTCGCTCGCCGCCGAAATCGGCTGCCGCACCGTCGCCGTCGATCTCGCCGACCTCGAGGCGACGCGGGCTGCGGTCAGCGCCCATCTGCCGTTCGACCTCTTGGTCAATTGCGCCGGGACCACGGCGCTCGAGCCCTTCGTCGATTTTTCGCTCGAAACCTTCGACCGCATTATGACGGTCAACGCCAAGGCGCCGCTGGTGGTGGCGCAGGCGTACGCCCGCGACCGGATCGCGGCGAAACGGCCCGGAGCGATCGTCAACGTCTCCAGCGACGCGGCCTTTCTCGGCGTGATCGACCATACCGCCTATTGCGCGTCGAAGGGCGCGCTCGACGCCGCGATGCGCGTGATGGCGAACGAGCTCGGGCGCCACGGCATCCGCGTCAACAGCGTCAACCCGACGATTACGCTGACCGACATGGCGCGGCTCGCCTGGAGCGATCCGGCCCGCTCCGCGCCGCGTCTTTCGCGCATGCCGATCGGCCGGTTCATCGAGCCGTCCGAGGTGGCGGAAGCCATCGCCTTCCTGCTGTCCGACCGCGCCTCGGCGGTGACGGGCGCCTCCTTCCGCGTCGACGGCGGCTTTGCGATCGCCTGAACGAGGCCGACAGAGCCCGGCGGCGGCCCGCTGCAAGACGCGGAAAGCCGGGCTTGCCGGCCCGGCTTTCCGAAATGCGTCGCGTGGGAGCGCTGGTTTATGCGGCGTTCTGGCTTGGGTGTGGCTCAGGCATGTGCGCCGTGTTGTAGGCGCGCCACTGCGCGTCGAACAGCGCGGTTCCGAAGTCGACCGCGTCGCCAGCCGCCTCGCGCATCAGCGAGAAGGGCGTCGGACGGCGGGCGCGCAGGCGGCCCGTCAGGTTGCATTCCTCGAAGGTGAACTGCGTCTTGAACTTCTGCGCCAGCTTGCGCATGCTGATGTTGTCGGGCAGGCAGATGATCTCGATCGTCTCGACCCCGTGGTTCGAGGCCGCGCGCTGGATCCGCCGGAAGAGCTTCTCGCCGATGCCGCGCCGGCGATAGTCTTCCTCGACCGAAAAGGCCGCCTCGGCGTGGATGTGCCGGCCGAACGGCGCCTGCTCGCTCCAGATCGCCATGTTGGAGCGCAGTTCGGCTGCGCCGACCAGCTCGCCCTCGATGTAGGCCCCGTACAGGAGGTCGCCCTGGCCGAAGCAATGCTCGGCGTAATGAACCAGGAAGTCGTCCGACATCCCGCCGCCGAACCGCTCGTGCCGGCTGCGCGGGTCGAGGCGCAACAGATGGTCGCGGTAGGCTTCCATGTCCGACGGCCAGAGCCGCCGGACCTCCACGATCGATGACTTGGTCTCGCTCATGCGGTCCTCGCCGAACTGCGCCTCGGCGTCTCATTCCCCACGAATTATTATGGTGCACTGCACCATAATTTTCAAGGCGAAAGATTTATCTTTTCACAGATCCTTTCCGATTTGCAAAAGGACCTTACCGAGCGCCTGGCGCTTCGAGATCGCCTCGAACGCCTCGAGATAATCTTGCAACGGAAACCTTGCATGAATATGGACTCTCAGGGCCCCACTTTCGGCCCAAGTCAGCAACTGCGCCATATTGTCGCGGTTGGCCTCCGGCTCCCGGGCGACGAAATCGCCCCAATAGACGCCGCGGATGTCGCAGCCCTTGAGCAGGGTCAGGTTCAGCGGCGGTTTCGGGATTTCCCCGGAGGCGAAGCCGATCACCAGGAGCCGCCCCTTCCAGGCGAGCGACCTGAGCGCGGCTTCGGTGAGCGGGCCGCCGACCGGATCGTAAACGACGTCGACGCCCTTGCCCCCCGTCAGCGCCTTCAGCCGGGCGCGAAAATCCTCGGTCGCGTAATTGATCGTCTCCGAGGCGCCGTAGCGGCGGGCGAATTCGAGCTTGTCGTCCGAGGAGGCGCAGGCGATCACGCGCGCGCCCATCGCCTTGCCGATCTCGACCGCCGCCAGCCCCACCCCGCCGGAGGCGCCAAGCACGACGAGGCTCTCGCCGGGTTTGATCTCGGCGCGCTGTCTCAGCGCGTGCAGCGTCGTGCCGTAGGCGATCGACAGGCCCGCGGCCTTGTCGAGCGGCAGGCCGTCCGGGACATGGGCGAGACGGTTGGCCGCGATGGCGATCTTTTCGCGCGCCGCGCCGAAGCCGGTCGAGCCCATGACCCGGTCGCCGACGGCGAATCCGGTCACGCCGGGGCCGACCGCAGCGACGCGGCCCGCGAACTCGCCCGCCGGCGAAAACGGCGGCTCGGGCTTGAGCTGGTACTTGCCCTCGATGATCAGGGTGTCGAAGAAATTGAGCGCCGCATAGACGATGTCCACGACGACTTCGCCCTGCCCTGGCGTCGGCGGATCGATGTCCATCACCTTCAGCGTCGCGGCCGGGCCAAGCGACGGACAGATCAGGGCCTTCATCCTCGTCTCCTCGTTTTACTCATTCTTCATTAACCACGGGCAGCTTTACAAGGCCCGCCCTGCGGCGCAAAGCGCTGGGCCAGAATTTCGCCCCGATCCGACGGCAAGGGGCTTAAGCGCCGGCAGCGGGCGGCGAAAGATTCAAAGGGTTGAGGCTTATGACATCTCGCAGCGTTTCGTCTCGTTGGCGCGCCTGCGCCACCACGGCCGCGGCCATCGTCGCCTTGATTTCGGCCCTCGCCGCCGCCGAAGCCGCGACGAAGAAACTCGACAAGAAGGCGGAAGCGGCCAAGCCCAATCTGGTCGCAAGCTTCGGCGACTGGAACGTGTTCGTCGGCCAGGCCGGCAGGGGCAAGATCTGCTACGCCCTCGCCCAGCCGAAGTCGCGCGAGCCTGCCGCCAAGCGCGACGCGGGCTACGCCTTCATCTCCGACCGGCCGGCCGAAGGCGTGCGCAACGAGGTGTCGTTCATCATGGGCTTCGACGTCGCCGGGGTCGCGGCGACGCCTGACAAGCCCGAGAAGGCCGACAAAGCCGAACTCGAAGCCCAGCAAGACGAAGGCGAAGGCCAAGGTGAAGGCCGAAGCCAAGGCGAAGACCGAAGCCAAGGGCAAGGCGGCCCCGGCGCCTGTCGCCACGGTCGGCGAGGAGACGTTCGACCTCCTGCCCAAGGGCGCCAATCTCTGGGTGAAGAACGCCGCCCGCGAGAGCGCCCTCATCGCCGAGATGAAAAAGGGCGAGTCGCTCGAAGTGAAGGCCGCCGGCGTCAAGGGCGGCGACACGACCGACAGCTATTCCCTCACCGGGTTCTCGCAGGCCATGGACCGCCTGGCGAAGGAATGCCCGGGCAAGGGGTAAGCCCTTTATCCCAAGCCGCCGGCGGCGTCGCCCCCACCACCACCCTCATAGCCCGTCGAAAGACGGGCGTCTTTCGACGCCCTATCGGGTGGTCCCCCTCCCCCTTTCCGCTTCGCTCCACGGGGGAGGAGAGGCGTCGGCGCCTTCCTCCCTTGCGCGTCAGCGCGGGGGAGGGGGACCATGCGAAGCATGGTGGTGGGGGTGCTGGCCGTAGCGCGCAATCCTCGCCATGACGGGTCAGCGCGGCCTCTTCGCCGCCATCTGGTAGTTGACGCCGAGATCGCTCGTGAGCCGCCAGCTCCGGCGCAGCGGATCGAACGCCACGCCGCGGCGCTCCACGACCCGGAGCCCCGCCCGGCGGACCGCGAGCGCCAGCTCCTCGGGCGTGACGAACTGCTCCCAGCGGTGGGTGCCGGGCTCGAGCCAGCGCAGCAAATATTCTGCGCCCACAATGGCTAAAGCGAAACTCTTCAGAGTGCGGTTGAGGGTCGAGGCGAGGAACAGCCCATCGGGCTTCAGGAGCGAAGCGGCCTCGGCGACAAAGTGGGCCGGATCGGCGACATGCTCGACGACCTCCATGGCGGCGACGATGTCGAACCGCGCGTCTTCTGCGGCCAGCTCCTCGACGGTCGCGGCGCGATAGGCGAGCTTCGCGCCGGTCTCCTCGGCGTGGCGGCCAGCGACCGCGATCGAGGCCGGCGCCGGGTCGATCCCCAAAACGTCGGCGCCGAGGCGGGCGAGCGGTTCGGCGAACAAGCCGGCGCCGCAGCCGACGTCGAGGACTTCAGGCCCGCGAGCGGCAGAGCGGCCTCGGCCTCGCGGCCGAAATGGCGGGCCGCGACGTCGCGCGCCCAGGCCACGCGGACCGGGGTCAGGCGGTGCAACGGCGCCATCGGCCCATTCTCGTCCCACCACGATTCGCCGAGCGCATCGAAGCGGGCGACCTCGTCGACAATGACGCTGGGGGCGGGGGCGGTCTTCATGCGATCCTCGCTTGCAACCAGTTTCGTCCCTTCTCCCCGCTCGCGGGGAGAAGGTGGCGCGAAGCGACGGATGAGGGGCTGCGCAAACCTCAGCCGTCAGCGCAGCCCCTCACCCCCAGCCCTCTCCCCGCTGATGCGGGGCGAGGGAGTCCGCGCCGCGCGACTGCGCGCCGTCGCGCCGTTGACCGGCCAGAGTCCCGCCTTTATACGGCGCCGCGACCCCTTGCGCGAGCCGCGCAGCTTTTCCCGACAGGTCCGAGGTTCTTCTTGTCGCGTCTGGTGATGAAATTCGGCGGCACGTCGGTCGCCAACGTCGAGCGCATCCGCAACGTCGCTGCCCACGTCAAACGCGAAGTCGACGCCGGCCATGAGGTCGCGGTGGTGGTCTCCGCCATGGCCGGCAAGACCAACGAGCTCGTCGCCTGGTGCAAGGAGGCGGGCGCCGAGTTCGACAACGCCGAATACGATTCGATCGTCGCCTCCGGCGAGCTCGTCACCGCGGGGCTGCTCGCCCTCGTGCTCAGCGACATGGGCCTCGAGTCCCGCTCATGGGCCGGCTGGCAGATCCCGATCCTCACCGACGACGCGCATGGCGCGGCGCGCATCGCCAAAATCGACGGCGCGGCGCTCCTCGACCGCCTGAGCGCGGGCGAGGTCGCGGTGGTGGCGGGCTTCCAGGGCCTCAATGGCGCGACGAACCGGGTGACGACGCTCGGGCGCGGCGGCTCGGACACTTCTGCGGTGGCGCTCGCCGCGGCGATCCACGCCGACCGCTGCGACATCTACACCGACGTCGACGGCGTCTACACGACCGATCCGCGCATCGTGCCCAAGGCGCGGCGGCTCGACAAAATATCGTTCGAGGAAATGCTCGAAATGGCGTCGCTCGGCGCCAAGGTGCTGCAGGTGCGCTCGGTCGAGGTGGCCATGGTGCACAAGGTCAAGCTCTACGTGCGCTCGTCGTTCGACGACCCGGCGCGGCCTGAGCTTGGCACGCTCATTTGCGACGAGGAGGATATCGTGGAGCAGCAGGTCGTCACCGGCATCGCCTTCTCCCGCGACGAGGCGCAGATCACGCTGCGCGACGTGGCCGACAAGCCCGGCGTCGCCGCGGCGATCTTCGGGCCGCTGGCCGAGGCCAGCATCAACGTCGACATGATCATCCAGGTCGTGTCGGAGGACGCGGCGACGACCGACATCACCTTCACCGTGTCCGGGGCCGACTTCGAGCGCGCCCAAAAGATCATCGAGGGGCGGCGCGAGGCGATCGGCTATGCGCGGATGAACGGCACTGAGGAGGTGGTGAAGATCTCGGCCATCGGCGTCGGCATGCGCTCGCATTCCGGCGTCGCCGCGCGCGCCTTCCAGGCGCTCGCCGCCAAGGGCATCAACATCCGCGCGATCACCACCTCCGAGATCAAGTTCTCGATGCTGATCGACGAGCCCTACACCGAGCTTGCGGTGCGCACGCTGCACTCGCTGTACGGGCTCGACGCGCGGGCCTGACATGCGCCTGACGCGCGGCGCGATCGTCGCAGCCCTGCTCGCCGCCGGCGTGACGGCCGCAACCGCGACCAACGCCGCCGCGCCGACGCCCCGCGCCGCCGACGCTTCCGGCGACGCGGACCTCATCGAAACCGCCGCCCATGTCAACCGGACGCCGAAGCAGAGCTGGCCGGGCTACGGCGTCTACCTCGGCGCCGGCCTCGTGCTGACGGCCTCGCACGTGCCCGGGCCGTTTGCGTGGTCGAAGCCGCATGTCGTGGTCGGCGGACGGGATTTTCCGACAAGCCTCGTCAAGGAAGGAACGCTCGACACTGTCGACCTCACGCTCTTGCGCTTCGACCCGTCGACCCTGCCGATGCGGTTGCGCCTCAGGCGGACGCCGCTGTGCGAACGCAATCCCGAACCCGGAGAAGCCGTCGTCGTCGCAACGCCCGAGGGCGTCGCGCGCTCGCGCGTGCTGCCGCCGACGGCGATCCCGCCCGAATTCCGCTCCCGCTTCGGCGGCTCCACCATCCCGGACGTCGCCACCACGGGCAATTCCGGCTCCGGCGTGTTCGACGCCTGGAAACAGTGCCTCCTCGGGATCATGAGCCGCAAGTTCACGATCGAGCTGAAGGGGACGCCGCCCCGGAAAATCGACATCGCGAAATATTTTGTCCCGGCGCAGGAGATCCGCGCGTTCCTTCCGCCGGGCGCGGCCTTTTAGCGGTCCGCGCCTTCCAGGCGCCGGCCGCCAAGGGCGCCAAGATCCACGCGATCACCACCTCCGAGATCAAGTTCTCGAGGCTGATCGACGAGCCCTTGACCGAGCTTGCGGCGCCCACACTGCATGCGCTCTACGGGTTGGATGCGCGCTAGAGCGTGGACGCGACGGCCTCGGCGAGAGCCGGACATCCGCGGTGACCAGCAAATCCATGCCTTCCAGCCCAACATAACCGTTGGCGCCCGAGAGCCGCCTTTGTTCAGCACGCGTTCAAGGACGACAGTCCAGTCTCATCGCCGATGAGACGCGTCTCCGCATCTCAGAAGCGAAAGGACGCTTCGCTCATGCTCCGACAATTTGCTCTTGGCCTGGCGCTGGCCGCCGGGCTCGCCCTGCCCTTCGCCGGCTCGGCCGACGCGGCAATGATGGACGGCGTTATCGGCTCGCCCAATCCGTCGGGTCAGGTCGTCCCGATCGACAAGGCGCAGTTCGTCTACCTCGGCCGGCCCTACTGCTGGTATGACGATGGGTGGAGTGGGCCTGGCTGGTATTGGTGCGGCTACGCCTACCGCCACGGCCTGGGCTGGGGCGGAGGCTACGGGTGGAATGGCTGGCATGGCGGCTACGGCTATCGTGGCGGCGCCTATGTCCATGGCGGCCACTATTACCACGGCGGCGGCTACCACGGCGGCGGCCATTATCACGGCGGCGGCCACTATCACGGCGGCGGCCACCATCACGGCAGCGGCCATTACCACGGCGGCGGCCACCATCATGGCGGCGGACACCATGGCGGCGGCGGACACAGGCATCATTGACTCGCCAGTCTGATCGCCGCTCGTCCTTCGGGCGGCGCTCAACTTGCAGGCCGCCGGGGCTCCCGGCGGGCGCTCGGGAAGAAGTTCCAACCCCGGTTGGGCTCGCCCGGACGTTCTGTGGGTACGGCGACCTATCGCCCGTCGGCCTTCGCCTCCAGCGCCCAAAGCTCCATCGGCCGCTCCTTGCCGCGCATCGGGAGTTCGCCGAGCTTGAGCTTCGTCACGCTGGGCGGCAGCGCCGAGAGCCGATCGAGGAGCGCGGCGGAGGCGAGGACGCGATTGTCCGTCTCGCGGCAGGCCGCCTGGATCCGGGCCGCGGTGTTCATCGCGTCGCCGATCAGGGCGATCTCCTTTTTCAGCGCGCCGAGCTCGCCGACGGCGACGGGGCCGCAGTGAAGCGACGCCAAGCGGGGAGAGGGCTGGGGTGAGGGGCAGCGCCAACGTTCGACTGTTAGCGCCGCCCCTCATCCGGCCTTCGGCCACCTTCTCCCCGCACGCGGGGAGAAGGGCAATCTGGTCTAGAAATTCGCCTCGAGCTTCGCCTTGATCGCGTTGTCGCTGGCGCTCGACGCGAGGCGCCCGGAATACGTGACGCCGAGCTTCACGGTCGCCGTCAGGCGCCAGTCGACGCCCACCTCGAGGGCGAGCGCGTCGCGCGCGATCGGCGCGCCGGCGATCGAGAACGGGATGAGCGGATCGCTGGCGAAGGCGAGCGTCGAGGTCGGCGTCTCGCCGCCAAGCACATGCCGCCAGCCGATCATAGCGTTAGCCGTAAGGGGCGACGAGGCGTAGAGCGAGGCCTCGCCCCTTAAGCCCAGCGTGGCGATCCCGTAGCCGTAGCTCTCCGACGCGCCGGCGAGCGCGGCCGGGCCCGGGTTCTCGACAAAGCTCGAGGTGTGCAGGTCGACGCCCGTCACGCCGACGAAGGGCTCGACCCACGACGCGGCGAGGAATTGGGCGCCGACCGGAATGCGCCAGCCGGCTTCGCCAAAGGCCTGCAGATTGTCGCCGCCGTAGCCCGATCCGACCGAATTGCTGAAGTTCGGAAACGAAACCGTGCGGTTCAGGCTGTAGTGGTCATAGGCGTAGAAGGCGCCGCCGCGAAGCTGCAAGGCGTCGCCGCTGACGCCGCCGTAGAGGACGACATAGGTCATGCCGACATTGCCCGAGGAGCCGCGGTCGGGAAGCTCGAGGCTCGCGTTGGTGGCGCCGCCGGCGACGCCGAGACGGGTGCGGCCCGAGAGCGTGGCGTCGGCGCCGAGGATGAAGCCGCCGAGATCGTTGGAGAGGGTCGCGGCGTTGCCGTCGCCCCCTAGATGGCCCCACGAATTCGAAAGCCTGGCCCCATGCCGAGACCGCCTCAGCGGGCGTCGCCTGCATCAGCGTCTTGACGTTCTGCGCGCCGCTGGGGGCGGGGCCGCTCGTATAGGGCGTCGACAGCCGGTCGAGCACCGCTTCGCGCGGCAGCCGCGTGTCGTCGAGCACGGCGCCGACCGCGCTCGGATGGATTTCGCCGGAGAGGCTGTTGAAGGCGGTCAGCGCGCCCGGGACGGTCTGGCCGATGATCGCGTTATAGAGCGGCGAGCCGACCGGAAGGGCCGAAAGCGCCGTCGCGGTGGCGATCTGGTTCGGCGTTTGCGCCACCGTGGCGAACGACGCCGTCTGAGCGAATCCCAGATAGACGTCATTGGCGTCGTAGCTCAGCGCCGGCGTCGCGAAAGCGAAGCTATTGAGGTTTGTCGACAGCGAGGCGAAGGTTCCCGACACGCCGCCGCCCGCGGTGATGAGAGTGTACTTGTTCTGCGGCGTGTAGGTTCCAGGGGCCAACGTGACCTGAACCGTGCCGCCCGAGATGGTCGTCGCGCCGGTCGTCACGAGCTTGTCGTTCTGGCCGGCCGGGTTGATGTTGACCGCGAAGAACGAGCCCGCGGCGAAGGATGCAGTTGACGCGCTCAGCGTCGAGAACGGCGTCACGGCCCCCGGCGCGATCGTCCCGCCGCTGTTGGCGAAAAGGCCGCCGAACGAGCCGGTTCCGATCAGTGTCGCGCCCTGTTCCACCGTCACGGTCGAGACGACCGAGCCGCTCACGTCGAGCGTCCCCGCCTGGACGTCGGTCGCGCCGGTATAGGTGTTCGCCCCGGCGAGGATGAGCGTTCCGGAGCCGATCTTGGTCAGCGCGCCCGGCCCGGAGATGACTCCGGAAATCGTGTTGCTAAACGATCCCGTGTCGATGGTCGGATCGGCGGCGGCCAGAACGATCCGATTCGGAATGGCCGTGCTGGAGAGGAGCTGCAGCGTCGTCCCGTCCTGCATGGCGAGCGGGCCGGAGCCGAGGGCTGCGCCGGAGCCGATGGCCAGCGTCCCGCCGGCGAGATCGGTTCCGCCCGAATAGGTGTTGACGCCGGTCAGCGCGAGCGCGCCGGAGCCCGACTTGACGAGCGCAAGCGTGTGGGTCGGCCCGTCGCTGATCACGCCGCTGAATGTCGCCGAGGCGGTCGAATCGACAGTCAGGGTGGCGTTGGCGCCGCCGCCGTTGGTCACGGAGCCAGCCCCCGCCAGCCCCGCGATGGCGTTGGAATAGCCGCCGAGATCGAGCTTGCCTCCGCTCGCAACGCTCACCGTAGAGTTCGGGCTGAACGCGCCGGCGGCGCTGGCCGCGAGCGTGCCCGCCTCGACCAGCGTCGGGCCGGTGTAGGTGTTGGCGCCGGAGAGGATCAGAGTCCCCGAGCCGATCTTGGTCAGCGCGCCCGAACCTGAAATAACGCCGGAGATCGTGTCGGTGAACGGTCCGGTGTCGATCGTGGGATCGCCAGCCACGACCTGGAAGGTGGGCGGGTTCGCGATCGCCAAGGAGAGGCCCGCTCCATCGGACGTGTAAATCGTCCCGCCTCCGCCCGAACTGGATAGGCCCGCGCCCCCCAATGACTCGCCCGCTCCTCCGGTCGATCCGCCCGCGCCTCCCGTCGTCGATCCGCCCGCGCCTCCTGACGACGATCCGCCCGCGGCGACGCCGGCCGGGGCTGCGAACACGATCGGGTTCGCGATCGTCAGCCCGGTCGCCTCAAACTGCAACGTCGTCCCGGATTGCATGGTGAGCGCGCCCACGCCGAGCGCCCTATCGGCGCCCACGCCGAGCACGCCAGCGGTGACGTTTGTTCCGCCCGAGTAGGTGTTGGCGCCGGTCAGAATCAGAGAGCCGGTCCCTGTCTTGGCGAGACCGGTCTGGCCCGTTCCGTCTGAAATGACGCCGCTGAAGGTCGTGGACGTATTGTCGCCGCCGGTCGTGAGAACCGCCGCGCCGGCGCCGCTGTTCGTCACCGTTCCCGAGCCCGACAGCGAAGCAACGGTCTGGTTGTAACCGCCGAGGTCGGCCGCGCCGCCTGCATTGATCGTCAGCGCGCTGTTCGCGCTGAATGCCGACGCCGTGAACGCAATGACCGTCGCGCCGCTATTGATCGTCGTTGCGCCTGTATAGGTGTTGCTGAGCAGCGCTGTCACGCCGCCGTTCGCCGTCAGCGCTGTCGAGCCGCCGACGCTCGTAACCGAGCCGCCCGTCGAGACGATGCCGTTCGCGCTCGTCAGCGAGCCGTCCCCAATGGCGCCGCCCGACAAATAGACGGTATTGATCGCCTGCTCGCGGGCGCCGAGGTCGACTGTGCCTGCGATGTTGATGGTCATCACGCTGGCCGGCGAAAACGCGTTAACGTTGTCCGCCGTCAGGACCCCGCCGTTCACCGTCGTCGCGCCCGTGTAGGTGTTTGGACCCCAAATCGTTGACAGCACGGTCGTGCCGCCGGTCGTGGTCAGCGTGGCGTAGCCGCCGAGGCCGTCGATGTAGCCGTCTGTGGACGAAACGGCGCCGGTCAAAGAGCCGTTGTACAGACCGCCGCCCGACAGATAGCCGCGCGACAGATTGACCGTATCGATCGTTTGCGCGAGGCCGCCGAGGTTGACTGCGCCGCCGTCGCTGATGGTCGTCACACTCGCCGGAGAGAAGGCGTTCGCTGTCGACGCCGTCAGGGTTCCGCCCTCCACCGCCGTCGCGGAGGTGTAACTGTTCACGCCCGACAGCGTCGTCACGCCGTCCTCTGTCGTCACAGTTGCAGAGCCGCTCAATCCGCTGATGGCGCCGCCGCTGGACAAAACCGCGCCTGTCAGCGAGCCGTGCTGTAGCGTGCCGCCGTCGAGATCCACCAAGTTGATGGTCTGCGCGAAGCCGCCGAGGTCCACCGTACCGTGAGTGGCGATTAACGTGAAGGTTTCGCCGCCCGGCGAGAAGGCGTTCGCCGCCGAAGCCGTCAAGACGCCGCCGCCGCTGACATCCGTCCCGCCGAGATAAGTGTTCGAGCCGGACAGCGTCGTCGTGCCCGCAGTCACCGTCAGGCCCGCTATGCCGCCAATATTGCTTATGGCGCCGCCTTGGGACAAAATGACGGGGCCGGGGCTCCAAGGCGGCAGGCCCTGCTCGTAAATGGCGCCGTTTTGAATCGTTCCACCGGCGAGATTGACGATGTTGATCGCCTGCGAGAAGCCGCCTAAGTCGACCGTACCGCCGGGGTTGATTATCATCACGCTGGCAGACGAGAAAGCATTCGCGGCTGACGCCGTCAGGGTTCCGGCGCCGACGTCCGTATTGCCGACATAAGTGTTCGAGCCCGACAGCACCGTCACGCCGGCGGTCGTCAGCAGCGAGGCGGCGCCGCTAATGCCGTTCATGCCGCCGCCGGTGGATGTTACGGAGCCCGTCAGCGCGCCGTTCTGCAGCGTGCCGCCGGAGAGATTGACCATGGCGATGGCCTGCGCAAAGCCGCCCAAGTCGGCCGTGCCGCCCGCTGTGATCGTTGTCGCGCTGTATTGTGAGAAACCGTTCGCAGCCGATGCGGTAAGGATCCCGCCGCTCACCATCGTCGCGCCGGTGTAACCGCTGCCCGGTTCCCCCAGCACCGTCGTGCCGGCGGTCGTGGTCAGCGTGGCGGAGCCGTTGATGTAGATTATGCTGCCGCCGGTCGAAGTCATGGCGCCGGTGAGCCAGCCTTCCGCCAGCGTTCCGCCTGAAAGTTTGACAGTGTTGATGGTCTGGTATCCGCCGCCCAATTCGAGCGTGCCGCCGGCGTTAACCGTCGTCGGGCTGGCCGCTGAAAAGCTGTTGGTCCCAAACGCGTCCAGGGTCCCGCCGTTCACCGTGGTCGCGCCGGTGTAGGCGTTGGCGCCAGCGAGATTGACGAGGTTTACCGCCCCGGCGCCGGTCTTCGTCAGCCCACCCGTCCCTGTCAGGATGGCGCCCATCTGCCCGGACTGGAGGGCGAATGTCCCGCTCGACGTCAGCATGCCGTTCTGGACCCCGCCGCTGGTCAAAGTCAGGCCGCCGTTCTGGGTCTGGTTGGTGCCGCCGAGATCGAGTGTGCCGCCGCTGACGGTGGTCGAACCAGACGACGCGCCGAGCGTGCCCGAGCCGGAAATCTGCAGCGTGCCGCTCTGCACGCTCGTTCCGCCGCTATACGTATTCGAGCCCTCGAGGAGCAGGGTCCCCTGCCCCTGCATCGACACTTGGCCCAACGGCGCCGGAGGCGTGGCGTCCGAAATGACGCCCGTAATCGTCAAGGTCGTGCCGGCGGCCGGGGCGAAAATCGGATCGCCGGCAGCCGCGATGTCGTTGCTGATCGTGGAGCTGGCGCCAGCGCCGCCTGCATTTTGCGCCCCGGCCGGCGACACGCTCGGCGGAATCGCCACGGCCAAGGCCAGGGCGGAAGCGACGCGCCGCCAATGCCGGCGAGGGCCGTTGCGGCCGGAGCCAACCTTCACCCGCATCGCCCCGCCCCTATTAGTTCGTTATCACGAGCATGCGTTGGCCCCGACGCCCGAGTCCGGAACTCCGCGCTGCGGCCGCGCAGATCTCATCCGGCCTACGGAGAGCGCGCAAGTATGGCCACGCAACAGTGCGCGATTTGGATTACGGGGCGACGCTGCGGAAAGCAACGCTCGGTCGGCTGATTGCACCCTCCCGCCCGGTGACCGCGAACGGGCGCCGACCATGGCTTTGTCGCCAGAGTTCGGGAATTCGTAAAAAATAACATAAATTATCAGGCAAAATGCGCCAGTCGAGCGCCGTCCCGAGCGGTCGTTAAGCGGGGGTCCAAGCCCATGGAATCGTTGGCCCCGGTCGATAAAAAGGCGCAAGGTCGCCTTTTGCCGCTTGGACGTTTACCCGCGCATCAGGCCCTCGACGAAAGGTTCGACGCCCGCCTGCACCCGCCGGACCTTGAGCCGCTCGGCGGCGACGATCGCCAGCACGTCCTGGTAGGCGCGCTGCAGGTCGTCGTTGACGATCACGTAGTGGTAGGCCCGCCAGCGCTCGATCTCGGCCCTTGCGGCTTCGAGCCGCCGATCGATGGTGGTCGCCGAATCCTCGGCCCGCCGTTCCAGCCTTGCGCGCAATTCCGTCATCGACGGCGGCAGGACGAAGATCGACACGACGTCGTCGCCGAGCCGCTCGCGCACCTGGGCGGCGCCCTGCCAGTCGATGTCGAACAGCATGTCGCGGCCTTCGGCCAGCACCTTGTCGACCGGCGCGCGCGGGGTGCCGTAGGCGTTGCCGTGCACCTCGGCCCATTCGAGCAGGTCGCCTTCCGCCTTCATGTGGTCGAACTCGCGCCGGTCGACGAAGCGGTAATGGATGCCGTCGACCTCCGAGGAGCGGCGCGGCCGCGTCGTCACCGACACCGACAGGGTGAGGTCGAGCGCCTTGTCCTGCATCAGCATACGGGTCAGCGTCGTCTTGCCCGCCCCCGAAGGCGAAGACAGGATCAGGATCATGCCGCGGCGGCTGAGCGTCATCGTCTTGGGACTCATTCGATGTTTTGCACCTGCTCGCGGAATTGCTCGATTTGCGCCCTGAGTTCAAGTCCCTGGGCGGTGAGGCTCACGTCGTTGGCCTTGGCGCAGAGCGTGCTCGCCTCGCGCGAAAGCTCCTGGGCGAGAAAGTCGAGCCGGCGGCCGATCGCGCCGCCCTCCTCGATCAGCGCCCGCGCCGCCGCGACATGGGTCTTCAGCCGGTCGAGCTCCTCGCGAATGTCGGCCTTGGAGGCGAGGAGAATCGCCTCCTGATGCAGACGGTTCTCGTCGAAGCCGCGGCCCGAGTTGATCAGCGCCGCGACGCTTTCGGCGAGCCGCCCCCGGATCGCCTCGGGCTTGCGCGCCGGATTGGCGTCGGCGGCGAGCGTCAGCGATTCGATGGCGTCGAGCCGCTCGCGCATCACCCTCCCCAGCGCCTCGCCCTCGGCGCGGCGGGCGGCGGCGAGCGCCACGAGCGCCTCGTCGAGGCTCGCCAGCGCCCCCGCGCAGGCGGCGGCGATGGCGGGCTCGTCGTCCTCGGCCTCGGCGATCTCCACCACGCCGCGCACGGCCAGAAGGCCGTCCATGGTCGGCGGCGCGAGCCCGGCCCTTTCGGCGGCGGCGCGCGCGGCCGCGGCGAGCGCCGCGAGCGCCGCCTCGTCGATGCGCGGCGCGCTCGCGCCGCCCTCGCGCTGGGCGGAAAGCGCCGCAAAGCACGTGCCTCGCGCCAGCGCCTTGCCGAGCCGCTGGCGCGCCTCGGCCTCGACCCGGTCGAACGGCGGCGCCATCCTGAGGCGGACGTCGAGCCCCTTGGCGTTGACGGTCTTGAGTTCGAACGCCCAGCGCCAAGCCCCGTTCGCGCCCGCCGCCCGGGCGAAGCCGGTCATGCTGCTCACCGCCATGTTCGTCGCTCCTTTCGCGCGCCAGTTTTCGCGCGCCGCGCGCCGCCAGGCCTCTCGAGCGCCGCCGGGCCTCTTGAGCACGGATAGGGGCCCGAAGTCACGCTGACGAGCCCCGGTTCATCTTGAGTTCATGCGAACTGCGTCAATTTCGCCGGCGTGGGCCGCTGGGCCCTTCGTCGAGAGGATTTTTGTCTATGATCAAGAGCCTTGTCGTTGCCGCCGCGCTCACCATCGGGCTCGCCGGCTACGCCGTCGCGCAGGAAGCCGCCCCCGCGGCCGGCGCTCCCGCCGCGCCGATGGAGCATCCCATGCACCATCATCACCACCACCATCACCATCACCATCACTATCATCACCACCACATGCATCACATGCACCACGAAATGGCGCCGGCCGCGCCCGCAGCGCCGAAGAGCTAACGCTCCAAGAGCTAACGCGGATTCCCACATCGTCGAGTGGCGCTCCGTAGAGGCGCGCCGCCGGCCTCGTGGGTCGCACAAGGTGAGAATGGGCCTTCCGGGCGAACGCGTCCGGAAGGCCTTTTTGTTTGAAGCGGCACAGAAAAGCGCGACGCTGAACGGCCGTGCGCCTCGCCGAGAGCGGGTCGGACCTACTCCGCGGTCGTCTTCGGCCGGACGCGCTTGCGCGTCTGGACTTCGATCCTCGGCCCCTCGGCGAGGCGGACGACCGCGCCCCAGAGCGTGCGCACGTCCTGCTGAGTGAGCTCCATTCGGTGAAAGATGTTGCGCAGGTTGCGCCGCATCCCCGGCTTCTTGGCAGCCGGGCGGAAGAAGCCGTTCTCGTCGAGCCGCGCCTCGAGGTAGTCGAAGAAAGCGAGCAACATCTCGCGTTGCGCCGGCGGCGATGACGCGCGTGGAATGGTCGAAGGCGGCGGGGCGTCGCCGTGCGCGGCCTTGAACCATTCGTAGCCGCACAGGAGCACCGCCTGCGCCAGATTGAGCGAGGCGTAGGCGGGGCTCGAGGGAAAGGTGACGATAGCGTCGGCGATCGCGACCTCGTCATTGTCGAGGCCGGTGCGTTCCGGGCCGAACAGAATGGCGTGCTTTTCGTCCGCCGCGGCGGACGTCGCGGCCATTGCGACACTCGGGGTCATGACGGCCTTCGCCTGCCCGCGCTCGCGCGCGGTCGCGGCGTAGACGCGATGGCAATCGGCGACCGCTGCGCCGACGCTGTCGAACACGCGCGCCGCATCGAGAAGCGCGGTTGCGCCGGCCGCCGCGGAATAGGCGACCTTGCGGTAGTCGTCGCTGCGCGGCCAGCCCTCGCGCGGATTGACGAGGCGCAGGTCGTCGAGGCCGAAATTGGCCATCGCCCGCGCGCACATGCCGATATTCACCGCAAGCTGCGGCCTGACCAGAATGACCGCCGGGCCGCCCCCGAGCGGCGGTTTCGTCTTGTCGGTGCCCGCGCCAACCATCGCCGCCGTCTAGAGCGCAGCCGCCATCAGGACAAGCCCCTGCTGGGCAGATCAAAGTCAGGTTCGCGCTCGATCTGACGTGGAAAGCGTTCGACCCGAACGCCGACGCGATCGATCAGAGCGCCGCGAGGGAAGGCGTCCTTTTCGTTACCGGGTCACAGCCCGAGCTGCCTCGGGGTCCAGCCGGCGAAGGCCCGCGCCAGCGCATCGACGCGGTCGCGGTTCCACCGCTCCCACAGGACCTGGTCGGTCGCATTGGGCCAATAAGAGGCGATCGCCCGGAGCGGAACGTCCGAAACGACGCCGCGCGGACCGCGAACGATGAGGTCGCCCTCGATCGTATCCTGGCCACGGCCCCACGGGTTCGGTCCGCCGCCGCTCGGTCCGAGATAGACGTTGCCGATCCGGGCGATGAGCGTCGCGCCGTTGCGGTCGCCCGGGGCGAGATAGGGCGCGAGAGATTGGGCGAGCGCCGGCGCCAGAGACTCCGCGACCCAGGCGGCGGTCGGATCCCCGGCGTTCTCGCGCAAGGGTCCGACATCCACCTTCACGGCGCGGAACTTCAAGGGAGCCTGAGCGAGCGCGGCCATCGGCGCGAGCGTAATGGCGCCGACCGCCGTCAAGGCGGCTCGGCGGGTCAGGACGCGGGTCGTCATGGGAAGCATCCTTTCGTGGCGCCGCGCTCGGGCGAAAGCGCGCCGTCGACGCGGGCTTCCCCTTATATAAAGGCGACCTTCAGGATTTCATAGCTCTTGGCGCCGCCCGGCGCGATGACCTCGACGCTGTCGCCGGCCGATTTGCCGATCAGCGCCCGGCCCGTCGGAGAGGTGATCGAGACCTTGCCCGATTTCACGTCGGCTTCGCTCTGGCCGACGATCTGGAACACCTTTTGCTCCTCGGTGTCCTCGTCGATCAGGGTCACGGTGGCGCCGAACTTGATGGTCTTCCCGTTCAGCTTCGTGACGTCGATCACCTCGGCGCGCTGCAGCAGATCCTCGAGCTCGACGATGCGGCCCTCGTTGTGCGACTGCGCCTCCTTGGCCGAATGATACTCGGCATTCTCGGAGAGATCGCCGTGCGATCGCGCCTCTGCGATCGCGGCGATGATGCGCGGCCGCTCGACCTGTTGCCGGCGAAGAAACTCGGCTTCAAGCGCCGCATGGCCTGCGGCGGTCATCGGGAGCTTTTCCATTCCATACCCGCTAAAAAGAGTTTCCCGCGGCGGCGCCTCCGGACGCCGTCACGCCAAATAGTCCTGCAAGGCCCTGACTTCGAGGTCGCCGGACGCGACGGCTAGGATCCCTTCGGCCGCCGCGACAGCACCGGAAAGTGTGGTGTAGTAGGGCGTTCTTTGCAAGAGGGCGGCGCGGCGCAGCGGCTTCGAATCGGCGAGCGACGTCGCGCCCTCGGTGGTGTTGAACATCAGTTGCACGCCGCCGTTGCGCACGATGTCGGCCGCGTTCGGCCGGCCTTCCGAGACCTTGTTGACCTTTTCGGCCTTCAGGCCGCGGGCGGCGAGGAAGCGCTGCGTGCCGCTGGTGGCAAGGATGCGGAAGCCGAGCGCCTGCAGCGCCCTCAACGGCTGGACGATCCCCTCCTTGTCCGCGTCGCGCACCGAGACGAACACGGCCCCGCTGGTGGGAGGCCGGGAGCCCGCGCCAATCTGGCTCTTGGCGAAGGCGATCTCGAAGGAGCGGTCGATGCCCATGACTTCCCCCGTCGAACGCATCTCCGGCCCCAGCACCGTGTCGACGCCGGGGAAGCGGGCGAACGGAAACACCGCCTCCTTCACCCCGACGTGGCCAAGCCGGCCGAGATCGAGGTCGAAGCCGCTCAGCTTCTCGCCCGCCATGACCCGGCTGGCGATCTTGGCGATCGGTTTGCCGATCACCTTCGCGACGAAGGGCACGGTCCGCGAGGCGCGCGGGTTAACCTCGAGCACGTAGATGACGCCGTCCTTGAGTGCGTACTGGACGTTCATCAGGCCGCCGACCTCGAGAGCGAGCGCGAGTTTCTTGGTCTGCTCCTCGAGGCGCTTCATCGTCTCGGGCGGCAGCGACCGCGGCGGCAGCGAACAGGCGCTGTCGCCGGAATGAATGCCCGCCTCCTCAATATGTTCCATGATTCCGGCGACGACTACGGTCTTGCCGTCGCAGAGGGCGTCGACGTCGATCTCGATCGCGTCGGAAAGATAGCGGTCGAACAGCAGCGGATTCTTGCCGAGCACCGTATTGATCTGGCCGGTCTTGTCGTTGGGATAACGCGCCTTGACGTCGGCCGGCACCAGGCTCGGCAGGACGCCGAGCAGGTAATCGTCGAGCGCCGTCTGGTCGTGAATGATCGCCATCGCGCGGCCGCCGAGCACGTAGGACGGCCGCACGACGAGCGGGAGGCCGAGATCGCCCGAGACGAGCCGCGCCTGCTCGACCGAGTAGGCGATGCCGTTCTTCGGCTGCTTCAATCCCAGCTTGTCGAGCAGCCGCTTGAACCGGTCGCGGTCCTCGGCGAGGTCGATCGAATCGACCGAGGTGCCGAGGATCGGCGCGCCCGACTGCTCGATGACGTGGGCGAGCTTGAGCGGCGTCTGGCCGCCGAACTGGACGATCACGCCCTTCAGCGTCCCCTTCTCCCGCTCCTTGTCGAGGATCGCGAGCACGTCCTCCTTGGTGAGCGGCTCGAAATAGAGACGATCCGAGGTGTCGTAGTCGGTCGACACGGTCTCCGGATTGCAGTTGATCATGATGGTTTCGTAGCCCGCCTCGCTGAGCGCGAACGAGGCGTGGCAGCAGCAATAGTCGAACTCGATGCCCTGGCCGATGCGGTTTGGGCCGCCGCCGAGAATGACGATCTTCTCGCGCCCCGATGGGTCCGCCTCGCAGCTCGCCCGGCCGGCGAACGGGGCCTCGTAGGTCGAATACATATAAGCGGTCGGGGCGGCGAATTCGGCTGCGCAGGTGTCGATCCGCTTGAAGACCGGCAGAACGCCGAGCCGCTTGCGCAAAGCCGCGACGTCGTCCTCGTCCCGGCCCGCAAGCCCTGCAAGGCGCACGTCGGAAAAGCCCGCGGCCTTCAGCGCGCGCAGGTTGCCTGCGTCCTGCGGCAGGCCGTAGGCGCGCACCTTGGTCTCGAGCGCGACGATCTCGGCGATCCGCTCGAGGAACCACGGATCGATCTTCGACACCTCGTGGATCTCCTCGACGCCCATCCCCATCCGCATCGCCTGGGCGACCTTGAGGAGACGGTCCGGGGTCGGCGTCGCGACGGCGGCGCGCAGCACGTTCTTGTCGTCGCCTTTGCCGAGCCCCTCGATCTCCATCTCGTCAAGTCCGTCGAACCCGGTCTCGAGCGAGCGGAGCGCCTTCTGCAGCGATTCCGCGAAGGTGCGGCCGATTGCCATCGCCTCGCCGACCGACTTCATCGCGGTCGTCAGCGTAGGCTCGGCGCCGGGGAACTTCTCGAACGCGAAGCGCGGGATCTTGGTCACGACATAGTCGATCGTCGGCTCGAACGAGGCCGGGGTCGCCCCGCCGGTGATGTCGTTGGCGATCTCGTCCAGCGTGTAGCCGACCGCCAGCTTGGCTGCGACCTTGGCGATCGGGAAGCCGGTCGCCTTGGAAGCGAGCGCGGAGGAACGGGACACGCGCGGGTTCATCTCGATGACGATCATCCGCCCGTCCGCCGGATTGACGGCGAACTGCACGTTCGAACCGCCCGTCTCCACCCCGATCTCGCGCAGGACCGCGATCGAGGCGTCGCGCATGATCTGGAATTCCTTGTCGGTCAGCGTCAGCGCCGGCGCGACGGTGATCGAATCGCCGGTGTGGACGCCCATCGGGTCGAGGTTCTCGATCGAGCAGACGATGATGCAATTGTCCGCCTTGTCGCGGACGACCTCCATCTCGAACTCCTTCCAGCCGAGCACGCTCTCCTCGATCAGCACCTCGTTGGTGGGCGAAGCGTCGATTCCGCGCTCGACGATGTCGATGAATTCGCTGCGGTTGTAGGCGACCCCGCCGCCGGTGCCCCCGAGCGTGAAGCTCGGCCGGATGATCGCCGGCAAGCCGATGTCCTCGAGCGCGGTGAGGGCCTGGGGCAGCGTCTTGATGTGATGCGATCGGGGCGTGTCGAGGCCGATCCTGGTCATCGCCTTGCGGAACCGCTCGCGGTCCTCGGCCTTGTCGATCGCGTGCGCGGCGGCGCCGATCATCTCGACGTCGTACTGCTCGAGCACGCCCATCTTCCTGAGGCTCAGCGCGCAGTTTAGCGCCGTCTGCCCGCCCATGGTCGGCAAAAGCGCGAAGCCGCCCGGGACGGCGTACCGTTCCTTGGCGATGATCTTGGCCACGATCTCGGGCGTGATCGGCTCGACGTAGGTCCGGTCCGCCATCTCCGGATCGGTCATGATGGTCGCGGGGTTGGAATTGATCAGGACGATGCGATAGCCCTCCGCGCGCAACGCCTTGCAGGCTTGGGTGCCCGAATAGTCGAACTCGCACGCCTGGCCGATGATGATCGGGCCGGCGCCGATGATGAGAATAGTCGAGATGTCGGTGCGCTTGGGCATTCGGTCCTCTTGGCGCGCGCCTTTCCGGATCGCGGCGCAAACCGCTCTTTCGGGCGCACAAAAAAAGGCCGCCTCGCGGGTGGCCTTCGCCGCGATGCGTCCTTGGTGCAAGCGCCGGAAGTCCGGGCGGCGCCCGGCCCTGATGAGCGGGCCTGTCGATAGACGAAAATCGTCGTGGTGGGAAGGGCGAACGGCCGCGCCTGATGGCGGGCTAGAATTTGTAGCCGATCCGCAGGCCGACCTGGGTCAGCCCAGGATTGATGTGGGTGCAAAAGGAGGCGTGGGAGACATGCTCGATGCTGGCGATCATGTCCCAGTTTTCCGAAAACTGGTATCCGAACCCGCCAGATTCGCGGAATGTCAGCGCACAGCCCATGTCCACGCGCCCAGGCTCCGGCCAGTCGGGCGAATTGTTGACGGCGCCGCCAAATTCGCCCTCGAAAAAGAACTTGCCAATGATTGGAATGCGCCAGTTGAATCCGGTGAAGGCGTAGCTGGTCCTGCCGCGGGTGTTGATCATCGCGCCGAGGTTGAGGCGCGGCTGGAAAAACCACGAAATCCAGGGATTCCCGGCGATCCCAGGAATGTTGTAGCCCGGAAACCCGATCGGCGCCGACAACGCCTCGACGGACAGATCGACCGGCGCCGCTTCGTCGTGAATCCAATTGTGGGCGAAGACGCCAGCGCGGATCTCATCGAAGGGATCCCAGGCGTAGGGTTCGGCTTCTACACTCGGCTGCGCCGTCTCCACACCCATCTGAGGACCGACATCCGCAGCCCGAGCGGAAGCCCCACCGAGCGCAGCACATGTCAAAACCAGTGCCGCGCCAAATCCGGACCCCACAGTCGGTAGTCTCCCCTGGACTCACATCCGTGTCGTTGTAGCGGCCCCGGCGCAGCGGAGGCAAGGCCGCGGGGAGGCGCGCAACTCGAGCTTAGCGATTTAGGCGTCCCATGTGACATCGGCGCCACGCGGGGGGCCCGTCGATCCGGAGCGGCGCGGCGCTGCGTCGCCTTGACACCTGCCGCGGCAAGTCGCGAATACCGGACGGTGATGGCCCCGGCCGCGCCGGCGCCGTGAGAGCAAGCGGGTGGGAGTGGCAATGGAAACCGAGATGAAGTCCGCGGCCAAAGCCGAGGAGGGGGCGGCGGTCGGCGGCCAATCCCACCCATCGGCTGCGCTCCAGCCCACCACCATCGTGGTCACCGCGCCCCTGCCCCGGCGTCGCGCCAGCCCGGCGGCCGCGCCTGATCTGGAGCGTCCCCAGAGGGTCGAGGTCCAGACCCTGCGGCACGATCCGGACGCCATCCGGCGCGGCTTCGAGACGGGCGACTATCCCTACAAGACCAAGGTCACCGAAGCCCATTACCTGGAGCGCATGCTGCCGCTCCAGGCCGAGCTGCTCAAGGCGCAGAACTGGGTCAAGGAGGCCGGAGAAAAGATCGTGGTGCTGTTCGAGGGCCGCGACGCCGCCGGCAAGGGCGGGACGATCAAGCGCTTCATGGAGCACCTCAATCCCCGCGGGGCGCGTGTCGTGGCGCTGGAGAAACCGAACGAGCGCGAGCGCACCCAGTGGTACTTCCAACGCTACATCCAGAACCTTCCGGCCGCCGGCGAAATGGTGTTCCTCGATCGCTCCTGGTACAACCGCGCCGGGGTCGAGCGCGTCATGGGCTTCTGCAAGCCCAACGAATACCTCGAATTCATGCGCCAGTGTCCCGAACTCGAGCGGATGCTGGTGCGGTCGGGGATCAGGCTCTACAAATACTGGTTTTCCGTGACGCGCGAGGAGCAGCGCCGCCGCTTCGCAGCGCGCGAGACCGACCCCTTGAAGCAGTGGAAACTGTCGCCGATCGACAAAGCCTCGCTCGACAAGTGGGACGAGTACACCGAAGCCAAGGAGGCGATGTTCTTCAACACCGACACCGCCGACGCCCCGTGGACCATCGTCAAGTCGGACGACAAGAAACGCGCCCGGATCAACGCCATGCAGCACTTCCTGTCGTCGCTGCCCTACCCCAGCAAAGACCGCCATGTGGTCGTCGGTCCCGACCCGCTGATCGTCGGGTCCTCCGCCCTCGTCATCGGCGCGGCCGAGAACATCCTCGAGACCTCGATGCATCCGGCCAAGCGGCGGAAGTAGCGGGGCGTCGCGTCCGGGCTCCCCCTTCGGCGATTGCGGCGCCGCATGGACCCCGCGCCGCTCCCGGACCCGTGACCGCGATTTTTGGGTGGAACCCCTTTCTTTTCAATGGGTTGAACCCCCTGGCGGGGCTTTTTCAATCCAGCGTCCAAACGATTTCAAAGGCTTAGCGGGAGTTTGGCAATTCGCGGTCCGGCATGCTGCGCGATGATGTCCGCGCCGCCGCCGCCGTCACGGGGAGCGCGAGGCGTCACGCAAGACGGGGCAGGATCGGCGCCTCACGCCCGTAACGCGGCCTTCGCCGCCTCGTAGGTCGTCACCTCGAAGCGGTCGAGCGGGGCATTGCCGAACGCGGTCGAGATGGCGACGTCGGCGGCGTCCCGGCCGCGCGCCATGACGATGCGCCCGATGCGGGGGATGTTGTGGCGGGCGTCGAACGAATACCATCTGCGGTTCAGGAAAACCTCGAACCAGGCGGAAAAATCCATCGGCGCCGGGTCTGGCGGCACGCCGATATCGCCCAGATAGCCCGTGCAATAGCGGGCCGGCACATTCATCCCGCGGCACAGCGCAACCGCGAGATGGGTAAAGTCGCGGCAGACCCCAACGCCATTGTCGAGCGCGTCGGAGGCGGTGCGAAAGGGACTCGCGAGCTGATAGTTGAACCGGATGCGGTCGTGGACGAAATCGCAAATCCTCCGGACGAGCCGGGCTCCGCCCCCGATCCCGCCGAACTGGCTCCAGGCGAAATTGCTCAAGGCGTCGCTGTCGCAATAGCGGCTGGGCATCAGAAAGACGAGCGCGTCGCTTGGCAGCTCCTTGACCGGGGTCAGCGGCAGATCTTGCGGAACCTCGTCGGGCAATCCGCTGTCGCGGATGGCGAAGTCGCTCGCGAACGCGGTCGGGCCCGCGGGCGCGGCAACCCGCGTGACCCGGTTGCCGAACATGTCGATATAGCCGTCCATCGGCGCGCTCGGGGTCGCCCTGATCGTATCGGGAGTCAAAAGGTCGGCTTCACGGGACGGGTGAACCTCGAGCATCAGCAGCATTGGCGTGGCGACCGAACACTGAAAGGCGATGGAATAGCCGGCCGAATGATCATGCGCAGGTCTCTGCGGCGAAAAAAAAGTTCGCCAGCGGAAACGCCTGACATTCAATTTTGTTGCGTCACCTCGACCGATACATCCATGCCCAGTTCATCCTCGCGATTGCCGTAATAGGTGCCGGTCAGCGGCGCGGTCTGAGCCGGCACCCGCGCCACCGCGACGCGGATCAGGTCCTTTCCGCCGATGAGGCCATTGGTCGGATCGAACTCGATCCAGCCGGCCCCCGGCAGAAAGACCTGCACCCATGCGTGGGTGGCGCCGCCGCCGAGCCGCTCGGGCTCGTTCTCGCCGTGCGGCACGTAGATGTAGCCGGAGACGAACCGCGCCGCGATGCCGAGCACGCGCGCGGCCTCCATCATCAAGACCGCGAAATCGCGGCAGCTCCCTTTCCGCCGGTCGAGCGTCACCCAGGGCGGCTGCACGCCGCCCTTTTCGCGCCGCTCGTAAGTGAAGCTTTCCTTGATCGCATACGTCATCGTCATCAGGAGGTGACCCGTCTGAGTCGATCCGCCCGCGACCACGAACTGCTGCGCCCAGCGATCGAGGTCGCCGGCCGGATCGGCGTAGAGCCGCTCGATCGAGCGGGAAATGTCGGGCAGTTCTTCGGACAGATAGGAGAACGGGTAGAGGCGCGCGCGCGGATCGATCTCGCCGCCGGGGGAAACGTCCTCGGTCCGGTCGACGATGAACCGCGTCTCGACGCTGAGCCGTGTCGTCGGGCCGGCGAAAGTGGCGAGCGCCACGCAATTGTCGAAGGCGTCGTAGAGCCAGCGGATCCGGGCAGGCCTCGGCTCGATCGTCAGCGTGGATTCGACGAGGCGCTGATCGTGACCGTCGCGGGGCCTGAGCATGAGGCGGTGCTCGCCGAGTTCGACCGGTCGGGCGTAGCGGTAGGTCGTCAGATGGCGCACGCTCAATGTCGTCTTTTCGCGCTGCACGTTGGAACCAGCCCTCAATATCTCGTCCCACAGCGTATGGGGCGAGGGCGCCGATTTTCAAGGCCGATGACCGATTATGGGCCGCTGGTCGGGCTGACGGGCCCGAATCGCTCGCAAACTTTACCAAAATTTTGCTAAGCCTTGCTAGGCTGCTCAAAATCGAGTGAAGCGCGTGTGTATGTTCCGCTGAGTTAAGATGACATAAAGATCGATAAAAAATTAGAAGAATCAATCGCGATCTGAAGCATTTTTAACGGAACAATTCGGGAGTGAAGCGGCTTGGCGGCGGCGTGGGCCCATGATTCGTAAGGAGCCAACTCAACAACCAAGGCAAGGCTGGCCGCCTCGGGCGGACCCAGAAGGAGAACACCAATGTTTGTCGTCGTCACGAATGAGGCTCGCCAGGATAACGTTCACGGCGCTTTCGAAACCCACGACGAAGCGGAGCGCTGGGCTCACAAACACTGCATTGGCTTCTGCTGGCGGATTGTCAGACTGAACAGATAGCGAACAGAACGGGAGCCGGGGTTTGGCTCGCCCGGGGCAGGGCTCCGTCGAAACGATCCGAGGTTCACGTGTATATCTGGGAATGTGGGTCGGCGCCGATCCGGCTTTCGGTCTCTCCCTTTGGGCCCGTCGCCGCGCGGATGACCGCTCGCGGACAGCAGACTCGAGAAAAAGCCGTTTCGATCAAGGACGCCATCCTATCGCTCAATGCTGTCATCGAACCGAAACGGGCGCCGCGTCCTCCAGGGCGAGTGGGGGCTGTCGGGAAAGACGCCTGATCGCTCGCGCGGGACGAAAGCAGAGCGGCGCCCGGCGATCGCATCCGGCGGCGCGGCAGAAGCCTCCCACCTCGTTGCTCAGCAGCAGGTGAAACCGCCGTCGATCGGAAGCGACACGCCGGTGATCATCGAGGCGCCGTCGCCGATGAGGAACACGATCGGCGCGGCGATCTCGTCCTCGGTCGCCCAGCGGCCGAGCGGCATCTGCTTCAGGAAGGACTCCCCGATCTCCGGTCGCCCCCAATAGAAGGCGGACATCTCCGTCATCACCACAGTCGGATTCACGCTGTTCACCCGGATGTTGTATTTTCCGAGTTCGAGCGCCGAAACCCGGGTGATGTTGTCGAGCGCCGCCTTGGACGAACCGTAGGAAATGTGACCGGCGAGGGCGACCAGCGCCGCTTGGCTCGACACGTTGACGATCGACCCGCCCCTGCCGAGGCGGATCATCGATTGTGATGCATATTTGATGACCAGCAACGCCCCCCGCGCATTGACGCTGATGACCTGGTCAAACACGGCGATGTCCGTGTCCATCGGGGTCGCGATCTCGCCGCCAAAACCGCCGCAGTTGACCACGCCCCACACGTCGAGCCCTTCCAACGCGCCCCGGACGCTCTCTTCCGAGGTCAGGTCGAACGCCAGCGTCCGGCAGCCGGTCTTTGCGGCGAGATCCTCGAGCGCCCCTTTCGAGCGGCCGCTGGCGATGACGTCCGCGCCCGCCGCGACGAGCTGGCGAACGGTCGCCCCGCCGATGCCTCCGCTTGCGCCTGTCACGAGCACCGGCCGTCCTTCGAGACCCGACATAGCTCGCCCTCCGATCGGCGCCGTAAGACCTTCCGGGCGCCGCCACCTCTCGATCCTAAGCAGTTTCCTTCAGCCAGCCCAACGAAATGGACCGACTTTCACCACGAAGGGCACGAAGGACACAAAGAACGACTGGGCTGCGGGAGAGGGCGAAATCCTACGCTAAGGGCCTCCGAATTCTGTGAACCAGCCTGCACCGTTACTTTAAGAATGCACCTGCCTTAGTATTCCAGCATCTGAAGATCAGTCGGCTCCGGTTTCGCGCCCGCTGCGGTCAGCATCGCGTGGACCTGGCCCCGATGGTGTGTCTGGTGGTTGAAAAGCTGCATGACACAGAGCGCTTTTGCCTTCTCGATCCGGGTGGAACCATCCCCAGGATACCAGACAAGCATCCCGTCCAGGTCCGCGTCGCGCAATCTCGCGGACCACTCTTCGATTTCGTCGTTCCTTTGCAAACGGAGCGCCTTGAAGTCAGCCCAATCCGACGGACTTGTAAGGGAGTGCTTGATGGTTTCCTCTGGACGCTCGTTCCCTTTTAATCGCGCCAGTATCAGGGCGTCAGCCCAATAAAGATGGTTCAATGTAGCTGCGATCGATTGGAAAAAAGCACCTCTATCCTTCCAGCGATCCTCGTTGGTTAGCCCATCGGCGGCCGTTACCAACGAGGCATTCTGCCAAGTGTTATAGCGGGACATAAGTCGGCAATATCCGGCTGAGATCATTCTCATCCTCCAAAGGTTATCTATGTTTGGCTGGAACAGTGCCGGACGGATTAGTCTCGTCCTATGCAATCCGCGTCGCAATGCTGAGCGTCAGGCTGGTCGCCCGAGTGACGGATTTGGTGCACTTGGGCAATGGATATAGACTTTTCGCTGTTCCCTGACAACCATGCATCAGCGTACATCGCGCGATAACGCTTCATCCGGCCCGTTTATGGGACTCTTTCTACGCCTTGGTGGTTCTTCGTGTTCTTTGTGGTGAATTTGTCTCGCTTGTTCCGTTGGCCAGCCTAGGAATCCGGCGTCGCGACACTGAGCGCGTCGCCGGTGGGCGCCTCGCCCGGACTTCGAATTGCGATGCGTCTCCCCGCCCGCGGCTTGCGGGCGGACCCATTGATTGCCGTGGACGCGCGCGTCGAAACGCTCCAAACTGCGTTGAGCCGGCTCTCACGCCGGCGCTCTCGAGGCGCAAGATGAAAAGATCGGAGATCAACGCCGCCATCCGTCAAGCCATCGAGCTCCTGAAGGCCAATCGTTGGTCCCTGCCGGCTTGGGCGCACTGGACGGTCGAGGATTTCGCCAAAGCCGGCGAGACGGCGAAGTATCTGCGCGACCATCAGATGGGCTGGGACATCACCGACTTCGGTTCCGGCGATTTTTCCAGGCGCGGACTGACGCTGTTCTGCGTGCGCAACGGCGTCCAGAGCGATCCCAAGGGCAAACCCTACGCCGAGAAGCTGCTGATCGTCGGCGAGGGCCAGGAGACGCCGACGCATCTCCATCGCGTCAAGATGGAGGACATCATCAACCGCGCCGGCGGCGTCCTGGCGCTGGAATTCGCCCATGCGGACAGGGACGGAAGGCCGACAGACGAGCCCGTGACCCTGCTCGTCGATGGCGCTGCACGGACCTTGCGGCCTTGGGAGAGGCTTCGGCTTCATCCCGGCGAGAGCGTGACCATCGAGCGCGGCGTCTACCACCGCTTCTACGGCGACGAGGGCGGGGGCGCGGTGCTGGTCGGCGAGGTCAGCCAGGTCAACGACGACAAGACCGACAATTACTTTCTCGAACCAGTCGGCCGCTTCGCCAAGATCGAGGAGGACGAGCCTCCGTTGCGCGTGCTGTGGAACGAGATCGCCGCTTGAGGCCGGACAAGCTGATCCACCGCCAGATGAGCTAGACCCCGACCATCAGCTTGACGACCTCGTCGTGAGTTGTTTCGGACGGCTTGCGCTGGCCCGCGTTCTCACCGTGCCGGAAGACGACGATCTCGTCGGCGACCTCGAATATATCGCGCAGGTTGTGGGAGATGAAGATGATCCCCTTGCCTTGGCCCCTGAGCGACTTGATCAGCGCCAGCACGCGGCGCTGCTCGGGCACGCCCAGCGCCGCCGTCGGCTCGTCCATGATGACGAGCCGGGCGTTCCAGTAGAGGGCGCGGCCAATGGCGATCGCCTGCCGTTGTCCGCCGGAAAAGGCCGCGACCGGCGCGTCGAGCCGCGTCACGTGGAAGTCGAGCCGGGCCATCGCCTCTTTTGCGGCTTCAGCCATTCGGCCCCGATCCAGGATCGGCAACACGCCGAGCAGCATGCGCTTGGGCTCGCGTCCGAGAAAGATGTTCTCGCCGATCGATAGATTGTCGGCGAGCGCCAGGTCCTGGTAGATCGTCTCGATTCCGCTTTCACGCGCCTCCTGGGGCGTGGCGAAGTTGATCGGCTCGCCACCGAGCAGGATCTCGCCCGAGTTGTGCTGGAATACGCCGGAAATCGCCTTGATCAGCGTCGACTTGCCCGCGCCGTTGTCGCCGGCGAGCGCGACAACCTCGCCCGGGTGGACGTCGAAAGACACCCCTTTCAGCGCCTGCACGGCACCGAAGGCTTTCGAGACGTTGCGTACCGCCAGGATCGGCTCCGCGTCACTCAACCTGTCGCCCTCCCATCAGGCGGCGCTGGGTCTGATCGGCGAAGACCGAAATGATGATGACGACGCCGACCGCGATGAACTGCCAGAACGGCTCGACATTGATAAAGACCAGACCGTACTGGATGACCGCGATGACAAGCGCGCCGGCGATCGTGCCCCAGATCGTGCCCGATCCGCCGAACAGGCTCGCGCCGCCGATGACGACCGCGGCGATCGAATCCAGGAGCAGCGGCTCGCCCGCCTGGGGGGCGCCGGCGGTGAAGCGTCCGGTGTACATGGCGCCCGCAAAGCCCGCCATCACGGCCGAGAGCAGATAGATCCTGAGCGTCAGTCCCTTGATGTCGATCCCGGCGCGATTCGCGGCCGGCTTGCTGGCGCCGAGCGCGTAGGTGTGCTGTCCGAAGCGCGTCTGCGACAGCATGTAATGGAGGATCAGGCAGGCGACGCCGGTGAGGATCACCAGAACCGGGACCCCATAAACCCGGCCGTTGCCGATCGCGCTGTACCAGTCGTTGTCGATGGCGACCGTCATGCCGCCGGCGAAGAGATAGGCCGCGCCGCGCGCGACGCCGTACATGCCGAGCGTGCCGATGAACGGCGGGATCTGCAGGCGGGAGACCAGAAGGCCGTTGACGAGGCCGGGAACGAGCGCGACCGCGGCCCCGGAAAGGATCGCCGCCAGCATCGCCACGAACGGCGGCAGACCGAGCTCTGCCGTGAAATAGTTGGACGCATGGGCCGCGATCACCGACGACAGGCCCATCACGAACCCGAGCGACAAATCGATGCCGGAGGAGATGATGACGAAGGTCTGGCCGAGCGCCAGCAACAGCGGCGCGGTGGCGAACACCAGGATCGACTGGATGTTGTAGACATTGAAAAGGAACGAGATGCCTTCCGCCGCGCGCGCCCAGATCTCGAAGAAGGCGACGAGCACGATCAGGAACGCCCAGGCCCTGAGCTGCGCGATCCAGAGAAGTATGGGGTGGGCAAGTCTCGCCGGGGGCGTCGTCGTTGCGATCGTCATGCGGTTCCTGGACGAACTTGAAAGCGCAAAGCGCTGGCCCGCAAGGGGCCAGCGGCGCCTCCGCGAAACCGTGCGATCACGAGCTCTTGTAGAGGAATTTCGAGACGTTCGGATCGTCGATATTGGCTTTGGTCATGACGGTGAAGCCGGTCCCGATCGCGGTCGGAACCGGATTGCCGGTCAAGTGCGCGTAAGCGACGATGTAGCCGAAATAGCCGATCTCGGCCGGATGCTGGGCGATGGTGAGCTCGAAACGTGCCGTCCTTCAACAGGGCGACGACCGACTCGGGCGCATCGAAGCCGGCGATCTTGACCACGCCGGCCTTGCCCGCCTGCTTGACGCCGTTGGCGGTTCCTGTCGCCGAAAACAGGTTGGCGCCGAAGACGCCGGCAAGATCGGGCACGCGGCCCATGACCGCCTGCACCTGCGCCGCGGCCTTGTTGGCGTCGTCGTCGTTGAACTGGGTCTCGAGCACCGAAATGTTGGGGTAGTTCTTCATCTCCAGCTTGAAGCCCTCCTCGCGCTGGTCGGTGGTCGAGACGCCCGGCTTGACATTCGAGACATAGACCTTGCCCTTCTCGCCGATCGCCTTGGCGAGCGCGCGCGCCGCCATACGACCGCCGAGCACGTTGTCGGACGCGACATAGCTGATCGGAAAATCAGCGTCGCCCGATCCGGTCTGGAAGACGCCGTCGCCGATGAAGGTGTCGACGCAAACGACCGTGATGCCGGCGTCGAACGCCTTGCGCAAAGGCTTGATGAGCTGGACCTTGTCGGTCGGCGCAATCATGATCGCGCCCGGCTTTTTGGCGATGATCGCGTCAAGGATCGGAACCTGCAGCGATACGTTCCATTCCGCCGCGCCCTGGTAGACGAGCTCCGCGCCGACCGCCTTCGCCGCGGCTTCCGCGCCTTTGTGCATGGTGATGTAGAAACCGTCGGACGTCAGGCCCGGGATCAGGGCGATCGTCGGTTTTTCGGCGGCGCTGGCGCGACCAGTAGCGAGCCCGGCGCCAGCCATCGCCGTCGCAGCGCCCATGAGTTTCAATGCCGTACGTCGTTCCACGACTTCCTCCCTACGCTCTTGATTGTTTCGCGCTTTGATGATGCGCCCCGAAGCTCAGCTTCGCAGCGTGGCGCCCTTTCGTCAACGGCGGGCATGGCGCTGATCTTCGTGCGCGGCGGCCGCGAGGGGCTCGACAAGGCGACGGCGCAGACGACCGCCGAGGAGCTCCGTGCAATCCATGGTCGGAGCGCGTGACGACGCCGCGGCTTGACCGAACGCGGGCTGCACGCGTGAAATGGCGATTGCCTGCGCCGCGCCGAAGAGACACACTTTGCTCTTGCCGGCTGTGGGGCGCTCGCCTTCCAAAGAGTTGTATGAACCACGGGCCGTTGCGACGGAGACGACGATGAAATTCGCCCTGCTGCTCGCCGCCGCGGCAGCCGCGATGGCCCAGCCGCCGGCCCATCATCCGCCGCCGCCGATCCCCGTCACGCCCGAGAATTTCCCGCGCGCCGAATCCGATCTCCATTTCGCCGCCCTCGTGAAAGAGGGGGGCCTCGGCAAGTTCGTCCATCGCCGCGATCCGGTCGCGCTCGATCATCAGGGCGTGACGCGGATGAACCGGGACACGCTCTATTCCGCGGCGGTGTTCGATCTCGCCGCAGGCCCGGTCACGATCACGCTGCCCGACGCCGGCAAGCGCTTTCTGTCGATGCAGATCGTCGACGAGGACGCCAACACCGTGAAGGTCGTTTACGGGCCCGGCCCGACCACCCTGACCAAGGACGCCCTCGGCTCGCGCTACGCCTTTGCGGCGGTTCGGATTTTTGTCGACGCCGGCGATCCGAAAGACATCGAGGCGGTGCGCGCGCTGCAGAACGCGATCAAGATCGACCAGCCGGGCGGCCCCGGCGCGTTCACCGTCCCCAATTGGGACGCGACCAGCCAGGTCGACGTCCGCACCGGCCTCATGGTCCTGGCCGAGACCCTGCCGGACGCGAAGGGGCTCGCGGGCCCGCGCGGCGCCGGCGATCCGGTGCGCCGGCTGATCGGCGCCGGCGCCGCCTGGGGCGGCCTGCCGCAGACGGACGCGCTGTTCGTCAACGTGGTCCCGGACCGCAACGACGGCCGGACCGTCTATCGTCTGACGCTGAAGGACGCGCCGGTCGACGGCTTTTGGTCAGTCAGCGTGTACGACGCCGACGGCCGTTTCGCGGCCAACCCGCAAAAGGCCTATACGGTCAATTCGGTGACGGCCGCGGCCGGCCCCGACGGCGCGGTCGTGGTGCAGTTCGGCGGCTGCGACGGCCATGTCGTGAACTGCATCCCGACGCCGCCCGACTGGAGCTACATCGTCCGGCTCTACCGGCCGCGCGCCGCCCTCCTCAACGGCGCGTGGACATTGCCGGCGGCTGAGCCGGCGCTTTGAAGGCGGCGGCGGGCGGGCCAGTCTTTGCACAATCGCGACAGGCGCCCGGGTCGCGACCCTGGATCCCCGCGTGCGCGGGGATGACACGAGCGGGCGCCGGCGCAAAAAGGAATCATTCCGCCCTACAAATGATCGAGCAGCGCGTCGCGCACGAGGTCGGGCGCGTCGTGGATGATCCAGTGGGTCGCCTGCGGCAGGTGGCGCAGGCGCGCATTGGCGCAAAGCTTCGCGCTTTCGTCGGCGAGCGTCGGCACGGCGAACTCGTCCCGGTCGCCCCATAGCACCAGCGTCGGCGGGATGAGGCTTGCCGCCGCGGGCGTCGCCGGCTCGTCGACGTAGAGGGCGCGATACCAGTTCAGCATGCCCGTCAGCGCGCCGGGCTGGCGCCAGGCCGCCCGATAGACGTCGAGCGTCTCGCCGGCAAAGGCCTCCGGCCGCGCCGCGGACCGGAAGGCCCGCGCCAGGCCCGCGAAATTGCCGAGCTTGAGACCCATCTCCGACAGCCAGGGCAGACGCAGGATCTGCACATAGCGGCTCTTCATCCGTTGTTCCGGATCCTCCCGAATCGCCTTGAGCCAGAGGGCGGGATGGGGCGCCTGGATCATCGTCGCGCTGGTGAGGCGTTTGGGGTCCAGGCCCGCCATGGTCCAGACGACGGCGGCGCCCCAATCGTGGCCCGCGACATGGAAACGCTCGCGGCCGAGCGCGCTCGCGAGCGCGAAGACGTCGGCGGCGGCGAGGTCGAGTTTGTAGGCGCCCGCCCCCTCGGGCTTGCTCGACAGATTGTAGCCGCGCTGGTCCGGCGCGACCACATGAAAGCCGCGCTCGGCGAGCGGCGCGAAATAGTCGCGCCAGGCGAACCAGAATTCTGGAAATCCGTGCAGCAGCACGACCAGCGGGCCGTCTTCGGGGCCGGCCGAGGCGCAATGAAGGGTGACGCCGTTGACCTCGACAAAGCTGAAGACGAGGAGGGTGTCCGACATAGCGCTCGACCCTTTTTGCGGGCTTGGGCTCGAGCGTTGGCCGCCCGCGCCGACCGTCTTCCCCCGCCCTTTTTCCACCACGTCTTGAGATATTCCTCAAGCCGGCGGGTGAAAAGATCGCCGTCAACCGGATTGTCGACGACGCTCAGGCCGGTTCCGTCCTTGGACGCAAGGCTATGGCATTCACATTTCGAAAGCGGGCGCTATGCTTCCCCAGCTTGCTGGGGAAGGTGGCGCGGAGCGCCGGATGGGGTGTGGTCCGCTGCCGCAACTTTGGGTCGGATTGCACGATCGTCACTCCGAGCGTTCGTCGGCCCATCCCAGCTTTCCGCACCCCATCCGGCCCTCCGGGCCTCCTTCCCCGCTGCGCGGAGAAGGAGGCGCGATGGCTCGAACTCGCGGTCTGACCCGGCCCGTCAGCTCTGCAGCACGTCTTCGACCCAAGCCGGCACGGTTTCGCTCGCCGGGCCGTAGCGGGCTTCGTCGAAGCAATAGGCGTTGTCGGCGGCCTCGAGGTTGATCTCGCAGGTCGGAACGCCACAGGCGCGCGCTTCCGCGACGAACCCGGCCGCCGGATAGACGGCGCCCGACGTCCCGATCGCGACGAACAGGTCCGCGTTGCGCAGCGCCCGGTCGATATCGTCGAGATGCAGCGGCGCCTCGCCGAACCACACGACGTGCGGGCGCAGCGCGCCGGGAAGCGCGCAGTCGGGACAGGCGTCCTCGACGGTCAGGTCGCCCCGCCAGACCGGCGCCGCTTCGCAATTCCGGCAGCGCGCCTTCAAGAGTTCGCCGTGCATGTGGAGGACGCGCTGCGAGCCGGCGCGCTCATGCAGATCGTCGATGTTCTGGGTCACGAGGGTCAACTCGCCGCCCTGCCCCGCCAGCTCCCGCTCGAGCCGCGCCAGCGCGATATGCGCCGCATTCGGCTCTGCCTCGAGAAGATTGCGCCGGCGCGCGTCGTAGAAGGCGAGCACCCTCTTCGGATCGCGCGCGAAGGCTTGCGGCGTGGCGAGCTCCATCGGGTCGAACTTCGCCCAGATCCCTTCGCCGCGCTTGTCGCGAAAGGTTCCGAGCCCGCTTTCGGCGGACACCCCGGCGCCCGTGAGGATGAAAATGTGCCTGGACATGCCCTGCTTCCTAATGTCGTCCAGGCTCGACGACAATCGGACCGAACGGCGCACTCCGACGGGTCAGCGTCGCCGCGCAGGCTCCGGCGCAATGTCGACGTCGGCTGCGTCCGCGTAAACCGTTGCACGGATCACCCGCTCGGTCGTCTCTTCGAGATACGCCTGAAGGTCGGCGTGGAGATCGTGGAACTCGCGCCAGACCACGGCCTCGAAGGCCTGCCTCGGCGCCTTGACCATCACGGTCGTGTGACGCTGGCCGCCATAGCGGAAAGGCTTGAAGCCGTGGCGCCGGCACAACGCCACAAACAAACGGACCGACCACATGTCCGGCATCGTGAACTTCATCTCGATCGGCCGATCGAAGCGGGCGGCCTCCTCGAGCTTTGCGCGCAATCGCGCGGCCGCGGCGCCGGCGGCATCGCGCTCGCCCGCCGTCGCGCCGCCGACAAACAGCGCCTCGACTTTCCTCAAACGTTCGCGAAGCTGGTCCTCGATCGCCATGCCGATTTTCCTCCAGAGAGGCAGCCACCGCGCCGGTCGAGGGTCAATGCGAAAGGGGGCGTTGTCCACACGCAGTGAAGAGGTGATCGAACTCGCGATTGTAGGCGCGAGGGTTCCAGGTCAAAACGCTTTCGGCAGACCCGCCTGCCGAAGGATCGCGTTCGCCGTATTGCCGCGTCCCTGTGGCACGAATTCGTATCCCGCCTTGATCAACAAGTCGCGCAGCGGCCGATCGAACTGCGGCGCCATTCATGCGGCCGCGGGAACCGCTTCGCGCATCGCCATCACCTGAATGAAGATGGACTCGGGGGCCACGCCGGGATGATTGTCCGGCACGACGTCGACAGCCATTCGCGAGATCTTGTCGAGCAATTCATCGAGCGTCGGCGCGTCCGCGGCGGCAGGAATATCGTCGCAATGCCCGCTCCACACGCCCGCTTCCGGATCCCAAACCGCAGACGCCGTGAAGATTATCGGCTTGCTCATCCTGTCCTCGGGCTCGGCCCCTTGCTGGTCTGCACTCTACCACTCGACCGCAGGAACGGGAAAGAAACGCCGACACAGCCGAGCCAGGGCGTCCCTTTCCGCCTCCTTACGCCGACGACCCGAACAACCTACGGTCCCAGAACACGGGCTGGTGCAAGCTGGCCTCGATGGCGTGGAATTCCGGGTGCGCCGGGTTGATGAGAATATAGTTGTCGAGTTGCGCGACGACGCTGGGAACGATCAGGATCAGGCTGCGCCTTTCGACACAGCATCCCTCCCCGAATGCGCGACTCACGGTGGTCGGCATGCTGTCCCAGCCGGGCAAGCTGGGCGGCGAGAAGACCTCGTACGTGAGTCCGCGCGGAATTGCCATCTGGACATCATGCTGATTGGGCGGGAGACGGCCGCTGCCACGCGCCAGCTTCTCCAGCATCGCGGTCGAAAAGCGCTCGCTCGCGTAGATCATCGGACTTCCTGGCGTGTTCCAGCGCCCGGGAGCGAGAACCGAACCTGTCGCGTCAAAAATAGGATGGGCGCCGAAGGGATCGCCGATTCGGTACGCGGTCAGTCCTCTATCGAGGACCTGAGCGTTCACGCCGCCGAGCCGTACTTGAGACCGCCGAGGATGTCGACGATCAATTCGGCGCCGAACTCGCTCTGAATCGCAAGATCGATCGGTAGCCTGTCCTCCGCCATAGGATGCGGGCGAAACAGGAAATCGCGCGCCTCGCCATCGCTGCCCCAAACGTCGCGGGCGACATTCCAGACGTTTGCGAGACGCGCCACTCGCGCGCCCTCCTCCGGCGACAGCTTGCTTGTCGTCTTTCTGCGTTCGAGCGTCGCCTTCGGGATCAGGCGGTATTTGAACTGCGTATCGTCAGGCGCAAGCAGGCGCGCAATTTTGTCGACCGACCGGATCGGCAGCCCGTGCTCGATGCGTTCAATGAGCTTGATCGGGGACAGCGTCCCAAGGGCGTCGGCCGGAAGCCCCAGGACCAGGCGACCTCGTTCGAGGCGAACATCGCTTGCTCCTTATCAGTTGAGACAAAATATGGACCCAACTGAGGCGAACATCAATGGCTGCGCTGACGCCGCGTCTGCCTCGCCCGCCTTTGCAGCGGCGGGGACAGCGACGGCCCTCCCGCACCGACGCTGCGCGCCAATCCCGCGACTGGCGCGCCCTGCCGCAAAAGACTTGCTCCGAACAGCCGCGTCATGATATCAATCTGACCAAGTCGATATCAACCAACAGGTGTCCCATCCCCGCCGTGACCGTGCGCCAGATTTCTGCCGAAACCCACCGTGCTCTGAAGGCGCGCGCGCGGCGCCACGGTCGGTCGACCGAGGCCGAAATCCGGGCTATCCTCGACGACGCGGTCGCGGCTTCGCCGAAGCCCGGGATCGGCTCGGCGCTGGCGCGGCTCGGGCGCCGCTTTCGCGGCGTCGAGCTCGAAATCGAACGCGATCGAACGCCCCCCGAGCCGATCGACTTCGAATGATCCTGGTCGATACGAATGTCGTTTCGGAGCCGATGAAGGCCCAAGGCGACTTCCGGGTGGCCGCGTGGCTCGACCGCCAGTCGGCCGAAACCCTGTTCATCGCGACCATCAGCATCGCGGAAATCCTGTTCGGCGTGGCGGCGCTGCCGGCGGGCCGGCGGCGCGTCCGGCTCGCCGAGGCGTTCGAGACCGAAGTGCAAGCGTCTTTTTGCCGGCCGCATCATGTCCTTCGACCTTGCGGCGGCGCGGGCCTACGCCTCGATCATGAGCGGCGCTCGAGCGCGGGGCCTCGCCATCTCCGTCCCCGACGGTCAGATCGCGGCGATCGCGGCGGCCAACCGGCTATCGGTCGCGACCCGGGACGAAGCGCCTTTCCGGGCGGCGGGGGTGACGACGGTCAACCCCTGGGTCGAATGACGTCGCTGCAGCTGCGCGGCGTCAACGCCCCCCCGTCGCGAGCCAGATCTGCACCACGGCCGCGATCAACTCGGCGACGATCAGGAGGATGATCGCCCATTCGAGCCGGGTCGCCCGGTCGGCGTCGATGATGTCGGTCAGCGCATGCGCCGTCTCGACGATCACGTCGAGCTTGCGCTTCAGGACGCCGGCGCGCTCCGAGAGCTCGTACTCGTCCTCGAGCCGCGCATAGAGGCGCTCGAGGTCGGGCCGGTCCCACAGCACGTCGGGCTTCTCCTCGACGGCGACGCGGCCGGAAACGCGGTGCTGGACGAGCAGCGCCTGGCCGATCAGGCGCAGCATGGCGCGGCGGCGGAACGGCGTCGAGCCGGTCGCGGCGAGCTGGGCGGCGAAGGGCTCGATGACGTCGAACACCTTGTTGACCTCGCGCTCGTCGCGCGCCAGCGCCACCGACTTCGCCAGCGCGTCGGCGACCACGAGAAACCGCTGCGGCGACAGGTCCTTGATCTGGATCGGGCCGCCGGACGACTTCTGCTCGTCGCCGACCGGCGTGATCTCGAGCAAGGCCGTCTCGTCGTCGCCCTTCGCCCGCTCGCCGCTGACGCGCGAGGCGAGCCTGGCGAGCGTGTCCTCCTCCTCGAGCGGCGTCAGCCCGACCATGACCGCGACCCCGAAGCGGAAGAGGGCCACGATGCCGTGCGCGCCGACGCGAAAGGCGAGCGGCAGCAGCGAGATCGTGTCGGGCCGCTCGAGCCCGGCCGTGTCGATCCGCTCGCCCACGATCAGGGCGCGGGCGGTCAGGCGGGTCGGCGCCTCGACGATCGGGATCACCTCGCTCATGCGGCCAAACTACGACGGCGGCCCGCGGCCGCCAAGCCGCGCTGGCGCCGCAGGCGCCTAGCGCCTCAGAACCGGATGGACCGTGCGCGCCTGCCAGCCCGTCCGCTCCAGCTCCGGCGTCCGGTGCTCCTCCTCGGGCCAGCCGACGCAGAGATAGCCGACGAAGCTCCACGCCCCCGGGACGTCGAGCGTCTCGGCGAGGCGGGCGGGATCGAGGATCGACACCCAGCCGACCCCGAGCCCGTAGGCGCGGGCGGCGAGCCAGAACGTGTGGAGCGCGCAGACGGCGGAATAGCGGCGCGTCTCCGGCATGGTGCGCGCGCCAAGGCCATGACCCTCGGCGGTCTCCTCGTCGCAGAAGACGGCGAGATGGATCGGCGCCTCGCTGAGGCCCGCAAGCTTGAGCCGGGCGTAGAGCTCGGCCCGCTCGCCCCGATAGGCGCCGAGCGCCTCCCGGTTGGCGGCCTCGAAATTCGCCCGCACCGCGGCGCGCCGGGCCTGGTCGTCGACCCGGACGAAGCGGGTCGGCTGGCAGTTTCCGACCGATGGCGAAAGCTCGGCGAGGCGGAACAGGATCTCGAGCGTCTCTTCCGCGATCGCGTCCGTGCGGAACCGACGCACGTCGCGCCGCCAGGCGACGAGGTCGGCAAATTCCGCCTGGAAGGCCGCGTCGAAGCGGCGCTCCGCAGCCGCGACGCTCGCTCCTTCCCGCATCCCTCTCTCCACGCTTTCCATCTGCAACCCGCGATATCGCCCCGCCGGGCGCCCGCGTAAAGGGAAATGTCGCCGCCAGCCGGGACGGCCCCGAGCCGTCCGCTGCGCCCTTCACTCGACCTGCGCCAGCGTCTCCTTGCGGACGCTCGTCAGGACTCCGGTGTGGACGTCGAACAGGTAGCCCTGCAGCGCGAGGCGGCCTTCCACGACCGGCTCGGCGATCCAGGGGAAGGTCATCAGATGGGCGAGCGACAGGCGGACGACCTCGGCCTCGATCCGGGAAAGCCGGCCTGCCTCGACCTCCCCCGCCGCGTCGACCGCCGGGCGGCCGATCTCGACCCAGGAGGCGATGAAGTCGCGGGCCTGCGGCGGTGGCCCGTACACCAGCGCCCGCACGCCGCCGCACTGGCCGTGGCCGAGGACGACGAGCCGGGAAACCTTTAGGACCTTGACGGCGAATTCGAGCGCGGCGCTGGTGCCGTGGTAGCCGGCGTCCGGCTCGTAGGGCGGCACGAGCGCCGCGACGTTGCGCACCACGAAGAGCTCGCCCGGCACGGCGGCGAAGATCGTCTGCGGATCGACGCGCGAATCCGAGCAGGCGATCACCATCGCCTCGGGGCTCTGCCCCCAATGGGCGAGCGCCTCGTAGCGCGCCCGCTCCGCAGGCCACGTCTCGGCGCGGAATCTCCGGTAGCCTTCGATCAACGGGTCCATGGCGAGCCTCGCTGTCGCCCATCCGCGGCGGCGCCAGCGATACGACGGCGCACATCGTCTGGCAATGACGACCGCTCGGGCCCGCTTCGCCCCGTTGACAAGCCGCAGGCGTCGCCACGACAGTGCGCGCCGCGTCCTCGCGGTGGGGGCGCCCAATCGCGACGCAGGAGCCCCTTGCAGGACATTATCCCCGTTCTCGCCGTCTTTGCGGCGTTGCTCATCCTGGTGGCGCTGAGCCAGCCGGTCGCCGAGCGGCTGCGGCTCGCTCCGGTCGTTCTGCTCGCCGCGATCGGCGTGGCGATCGGCGCGTCTCGACCCTACTGACCCACGAACATCTTTCCGAGCAGGACCGCCGAGGTGGCGCAGCTGTTCGCCGACCTGCCGATCGGATCGGAGGTGTTCATCTACGTCTTCCTGCCGCTCCTGATTTTCGAGGCGGCGATGACGACCGACGTCCGGCGCGTTCTCGACGACGCGGCGCCGATCCTGGTCCTCGCGGTGATCGCGACGCTGGTCGCCGCCGCGATCGTGGGCCTCGCGCTGTGGCCGATCTCCGGGCAGCCGCTGGTCGTCTGCCTGCTGCTCGGCGCGGTAGTCTCGACCACCGATCCGGCGGCGGTGATCGCCATTTTCCGCGACGTCGGGGCGCCGGCCCGGCTCACCCGCCTCGTCGAGGGCGAATCGCTGCTCAACGACGCGTCGGCGATCGTGGCCTATACCGTCCTTCTCGGCATCATCGTCAACGGGACCGAGCCGCATCTGGGCGACGGCGCGATCGCGTTTTTCGTCTCCTTCATCGGCGGCGGGGTCTTCGGCGTCGTCGCCGGGCGCCTGATGCTGACCCTGGTCGGCTGGACCCGCGACAATCCGCTCGCCGAAGCGACGCTGACCCTGGCGCTCGCCTATCTCGCCTACATCGTCGCCGACCAGGTGTTCCACGTCTCGGGCGTGGTCGCGACGCTCACTGCGGGCATGACGGTCAGCGCGCTGGGGCGCACGCGCATCGACCCGGTCAACTGGTCGTTCCTCGAAGGCGTTTGGCGGCAGGTGGCGTTCTGGGCGCATTCGCTGGTGTTCCTGCTCGCCTCCATCATGGTGCCGAAACTGCTGGTCAACCTCGGCCTGCGCGACTTTATCCTGCTCGTCGCGCTCGTCGTCGCCGCCTTCGTCTCTCGCCTGGCGGTGCTGTTCCTCCTCCTGCCGCTCTTGAGCCTCGCCCGGCTGATGAAGCCGATCAGCACGGCCTACAAGATCGCCATCGCCTGGGGCGGCCTGCGCGGAGCGCTGACGCTGGTGCTCGCCCTTTCCGTGACCGAGACTCCCGGCGTCTCCGCCTCGGTCCGGGAGTTCGTGGCGGTTCTGGCGACCGGCCTCGTGTTCTTCACCCTCTTGGTCAACGGCAGCACGCTGCGCCTCGTCATCCGCGCCTTCCGATTGGACCGCCTGTCGCCGACCGACCAGGTGCTGCGCGACCGGGTGCTCGAAGTCTCCTACGCCGACGCCGTCGCGCTGATCCGGAAGGCCGCCGAGGACCACACGTTCGAGAAGGAGGCCACCGCCGCCGCGCTTGCCCCCTATGAAGTGTGGATGAGGCAGGCCGCCGAACGCCGGGCGGTGGGCGGAATCGGGCTGACCGAGCACGAGCGGATCACGGTGTCCTTGGTCGCGCTCGGCAACCAGGAGCGGGCCCTGGTGATGCAGACGCTCGCCGCCCGGACCGCCTCGCCGGCCGTCGTGCAGGCGCTGATGCGCAGCGCCGACGCCATGGTCGAAGGCGCGCGCGCCGACGGGCGGCTCGGCTACAAGCGCGCCTGGGAGGCAGGGCTCGTCTTCCCGATCGGGTTTCGCGTCGCCTATCTCCTGCATCGACGCCTCGGCATTCGCCGCTTTCTGGCCGAGCGGCTCGGCGAGCGGTTCGAGTGGCTCCTGACGATGCGGCTGGTCATCCAGGAGCTCAACAGCGAGATGGCCAAGCGCTCGCGGGCGATCTTCAGCGACCGCGTCGAGGCCCTGGTCGACCGGATGCTGACCGACCGTCTCGACCGGATCAAGATCGGCGTCGATGCGCTGCGGCGCACCTATCCCGAGTACGCCGCCGCGCTCGAGGCGCGCTTCTTGCGGCAGACGGCGCTCAGACGCGAACTCGGGCGGTACAAGTCGCTCTACGAAGAGGGGCTGATCGCCGTCGAGGTCTATCGCGACCTCCTCGCGGGCGCCGCGGTCGCGCGCGACGCCGAGGCCCTGCCCCGCTTCGACATCGGTCTCGACTCGCGCACGCTGATGACGCGGCTCGACCTGTTCGCCGGGCTGGACGACAAGCATCTCGACAGCATCGCAAGGCTGCTCAGGCCCCGCTTCGTCGTGCCGCGCGAATTGATCGTGCGCAAGGGCGACCGGGGCGACGCGGCGTTCTTCATCGCCTCGGGAGCGGCCGAAGTCGTGCTGCCCCGCCGCAACGTGCTGCTGGGCAGCGGCGACGTGTTCGGCGAGATGGCCCTCATCACCGGCGAACCCAGGCAAGCCGACGTCAAGGCGCAGACCTACAGCCGCCTCCTGGTGCTGCGCCGGGTGGACTTCGATCGCCTGATGCGGGCCAATCCGGACCTCGGCGCCAAGTTCAACGCCATCGCCGAGACCCGTCGCCAGGCGAATCTATCGGAAGTCGCTTAAAAAAGAGCGTCGTGCGACTCCTTCTCCGCGAAGCGGGGAAGGTGGCCCGGAGGGCCGGATGGGGTGCGGAAAGCAGGGATGGCTCGATGAAGGCTCGGGGTGTCGGTCGTGCAATCCGACCCAAAGTTCCGGCAGAGGGCCACACCCCATCCGGGGCCGCGGCCGTCGTTCGCCCTTCAGCGATCAGTTCACGTGTTCCTCTTCGTCTTCCTCTTCCGCCGGCAGCGCCGCCGCGCGCTCCAGCGTCGCTTTGTCGATCAGCCGATCCCGAACGCCGCGCATGATGATGTAGGGCCTCAGGATCGGGTTGAAGAGCCGGTAGCGCAAGCGGAAGCCGTCGCCGACCCGGTGCAGGACGCTGCCGCGCCCAGGTTCGCTCAAGTGCCGCAGGGCGCGGGCGAACAGCGCCGGCTCGGAGTTGACGTTGCGGATCAGCGACAGGGGCGCCTTTATGGCGGAGAGCGTGAAGTAGCGCTGGCCGTCCACCTCCGCCAGCGCGCAGGCGAGCAGCACCTCTTTGTAAAAATTGGAGTTCTGCGCGCTCTTGATCGCGTCGTTATAGAGCGACTTGATCGACTGCTGCCACTGATCGAGCGCCTTGCGCATGCCCCGCTCGACATGGTCGGGGGTGATCTCCAGGCGGCGCTCCTCGAGCGCCGCGCGCACGCTGTAGATGCACAGGAGATGGGTGATATAGGGGACCCCCTGCGAGTAGTTGACCAGGTCCTCGAGCGCCTCGAAGTCGATCTCCAGCTTGAGCCGCTCGAACCCGGCGATGACGATGCTGCGGATCTCGTTGGCCGACATCGCAGGCATGTGGACCTGCACCAGCGCCCGCTCGATCGACTGGTGCTCGCGAATGAGCTCGTCGACGGAGTCGGCCACGCCGATGATCAGGACCGTCGCGTTGACCGCGTGATCGGAGAGCGCCTTGATCGTGTCGGCCATGGCCGTGATCGCCTCGGGGCGCCGGATCCGGTCGAACTCGTCGAAGATCACGATCAGGGACGCGGCGCTCGACAGCTCCTGCAGCGTCCGCCGCACCCCGTCGGGCGTCTCGGCATTGAGGTCGGAGCCCGGCGGCGGCGAGGTCGCAAGCGGGTTGCGCACGGCGCCGAAGCCGATGTTCGGCTGCCGCCTCGCCGCCTCGATGTCCTTGAACGCCTTGGTCCACAGCGAGGCGTAGCTGTCCGAAATGTCGCAGTTCGTTCGCGACACGATGAAGGCCTGGCGCTTGGCGAGAAAGGCGGAAATCATGTTGGAGAGCGACGTCTTGCCCGTCCCGCGCTCGCCGTACAGGATCGCATGGCAGCCGCGCTGGGACACCGCGTCGATGATCTTGAGGACCTGATCCTTCCGGCCGGAGAAGAGATCGCGCTCGTTGATCGGGGCGCCGGGCGTGAACACGGTCCCGGTCTGATAGATCAGGGCGTCGTAATCCGGTTCCATGCTGCTCTCAAAACCCGCGCCGCCGCTCGTGACGTCACGTTCGAAGGGAACGCTCGGCGCGGCCGCAAAATGCCCCGCCTCGGCCCCTCGGTCAAACCGCCCGCGAGGGGCGGCTTTTTCCTTCGCCGGCCACGGGCGCGACCGGCGCCGGCGCCAAACGTGCGGGAAGCGACTGTCGGTTGAACGGCGGCGTCGGCGTCGAAAACTGGTTGACGCCCACCTCCGGATGCCGCTGCTCATGGACGCGACCTTCAGGCCGGCGCCCCAACTGGCCAGAGCGAACGGGATAAGCCATTTCCCGGATTTTTCGAAATGACGCGCAATATTCTTCCCTCGGAGGCACGTCAACGCTGTTGTCGGCTCCTGCCGCGTGCTCCGCCTTTCGCCAAAGCTCGCTTCCTTGCGCTTACCGCCGGTTCATTGGACCGATCCTGAATGGCCGCAACGGGTCGGCTCCGGGCGGCGCCGAACGGACCGGCGAAGCGCCGAGCGCGGCGCCGGCGACGATCCCTCGATAAACTCCGGCGCGGCGGCGGCTACCGGCTCAATATCTCGGCGCTCGGCGAACACCTTCGAGGGTTGGAGACACGCCAAATCCTCTTGCCCTGCCGCATTTGAAGGCGCGCCGCGGCGCCTATCAGGTCTTGTCGAGCCGCTCGGCGATCCAGAGCTTGACCAGCGCCTGCCGGGTCACGCCGAGGCGGCCGGCTTCGCGGTCCAGCGCCTCGACGCCCCAGGCGGGAAAGTCGACGTTGACGCGCCTCGGCGCAAGATTGGGACGCCGCGCCTTCGACCAGTCGACGTCGCCCAAAATATCCTCGCCGGCGTCGAATTTCCTCTCGAATTCACTCGCTTTCATAGCGGTCGATCTCCTCTTTTGGCGCTCGGCGGACCGAGATGATCCGCGTCCGCTCCCCCCCGGCGAACGCAGACGGCCGACCGATGCTTCCCGGCCATGCGGCCGATCGCCAGGAACCGCGGCTCGTCTTCCGTCTTCGCCGGAACTTCTATCAACGCCTCGTCCAGCCAAAGCCTCTGCGCTTCGACGAAATCGACCCCATGCCTGGCTTTATTGGCCGCGCTTTTCGCCGGGTCGAACTCGAAATCCATCGCCCAAGGTGGGATAATAACTATACCATTTCAACCCAGATCCGAGACAGATGGGCGATCGTCTGCTTTTCGATCGCTCCGCGTCGGCGCCGGACGCCCCCAAGGGGGCGGAAACGCAAAATTTTGTACGCACGCGCTCGGCAAGCCGATGGGCCATGACGGATGGGTCGGCCCCGTTGAATTGTCCGGGTTGGCCCGCGACCAAAACCTGCCACATTCGAATTGGCCCACGACCCGCAGCGCACAAGTGTTGACATTTGTATAGGCATAATGGTACATAGGACGCTGGGACGATGGATTTTGCGGGTTTCGATTGGGATCATGGCAACCGGGGGAAATGCCAGAAGCACGCTGTCTCGATTGCCGAGATCGAGGCCATGTTCACCGGAACCGTTTTGGTCGCGTCCGACCCGCTGCACTCCGTGAAGGAGGAACGATTCAAAGCCATTGGCGCGGGTGCGAAAGGCCGAAGACTTCTCGTCGTCTTTACCTGGCGGACCCGTGACGGCGAAAATTTCATCAGGCCGGTGAGCGCCCGCTACATGCATCAAAGGGAGATCAGAGCTTATGAAAAAGAAACTTCCGGTCCTCACCACTGACGCCGAGGCAGAGGCCTTTGTCGATACCGCCGATCTGTCGGAATACGATCTGTCGGAAATGGTCTCTATGCGCTTCGAACTGAAACGCAAGGATAAGTCCGTCAATCTGCGCCTGCCCGAGCAGCTCTTGGAAGCTGTGCGGAAACGCGCAGAGCTCGCCGGAATCCCCTATCAGCGCTTCATTCGCATGGCGATTGAGCAGGCTTTGCAGCGTCAGCCGAACAACGGGCCGAGGTAACTGGCGTGAGCAACTTGACCGAGCCGGAGGTCGTTGCAGTTGGCGCAGAGCGTCTGCAACTTGCGGCTCCCCTTCTCCCATGGGGAGAAGAGCCTGCCCTCGGGCTTGACCCGACGGGATGCACACATCTTTTAGCGGTCGGGCTCCACTCAACGGCGGCTGGCGTCCCCGCCCCCCTTGTGGGGGCGGGACAGGGTGGGGGGTCGCGCCGACCTCTCATTTGGGGGGAAATGGCGCCAAACTTTTCGAAGGTCGGCGCGACCCCCCTCCTCAATCCTCCCCCACAAGGGGGGAGGAAGCCGCCCTCCGAGCGTCGGGCACGGCGGCAGCGAGCCGCGAGAGATGAGTGAATCCTGTCGGGCGACATGCAAAAGTGGACCGGAGGCGACAGGCAAAAGGGTACCACCTCTACCTGAGAGGAGGCGCCTTTGGTTAACGAATCAGCGGGGTGCTTTTCGCAGCGTCATGAGCTGCGAGGAGACGAGATGCGAACGCCGGATGAGGTTGCGGCGATGCTGCGGCTGAGGGCGTTGGGTTGGGGCGAGCGGCGGATCGCGACGGCGTTGGGATGCAGCCGTCGGGCGGTGCGGCGTTACCTGGCGGCCGAGGGTTGGGTGAGCTATCGGAGGCCGCGGCGGTCGAAGCGGTTGGAGGGATTGGAGGCCTGGCTGGAGGAGCGGTTTTTCCGCCACCGCGGCAACGCCGACGTTGTGCGCCAGGAACTGGAGCGCGAGCAGGGCGTGACGGTGAGCCTGCGCACGGTGGAGCGGGCGGTGAAGGGTCTGCGCCGGTCCTTGGCCGCCGAGGCTCGGGCGACGCTTCGCTTCGAGACGCCGCCGGGGCGGCAGCTGCAGATCGACTTTGGCGAGACGCGGGTCTCGATCGGCGGCGATGTTGTGAAGCTGCATCTGTTTGTGGCGACGCTCGGTTATTCGCGGCGCGTATTCGTGCGCGCCTTCCGGCACGAACGTCAATCGGCCTGGTTCGACGGCATGGAGACGGCGTTTGGCCACTTCGGCGGGCTTCCGCAGGAGGTTCTTTTCGACAACGCCCGAGCGCTGGTCGAGGATCACGACGCCGCGACGCGCGAGGTGCGGTTCAACGAGCGGCTGCACGGGTTTGCGCGCTACTGGGGTTTCCGGCCGCGGGCTTGCGCGCCCTACCGGGCGCGGACCAAGGGCAAGGACGAGCGCGGCGTCGGCTACGTGAAGCACAACGCGATCGCCGGGCGCGGCTTCGACAGTTGGGCCGCGCTCGAGGCGCATCTCGACGGGTGGATGCGCGAGATTGCCGATCAGCGTGTCCATGGGACCACGGGCGAAACGCCGATGGCGCGGTTCGTTCGCGAGGAGGCCGCCGCTCTTCGTCCGCTCGACGGCCGTCCTCCGTTCGACCCGATGCGCGAGCTCATCCGACGGGTCAAGACCGACGCTACGATCGAGGTCGACACCAATTCCTATAGCGTGCCCTGGCGGCTGATCGGCGAGACGGTGGCGGTGACGGTGGCCGGCGGGCGGATCAGCGTCCGCCATTGCGGCGGCGAGGTCGCCAGCCATGGCGAGATCGCCGGCCGCCGCCAGCGGGCGATGGTCGCCGCCCACCTGGAAGGCCTCGCCGCCTTGGGCCGGCCGCCGTTTCCGGCGAGCCAGCCGGCGGCCGCGCCGGCGCCGGCCCTCGTCGAGCCCGAGCTGCTGCGGCCCCTGTCCGAGTACGAAGAGGCGGCGGGAGGGACCTGGTCATGAACCCCGACCGCCACGCGCTCGCCGACATGCTGACCCGGCTGCAGCTGACCGCCATCCGCGATCAGCTCGACAGCCTGCTCGACGAAGCCGCCAAGCGCGAGCTGAGCTTGCGCGACGCCGTGGCCCTCCTCGTCGAGCGCGAGGTCGGCCGGCGCGACGAACGGCGCGTCGAGATGGCGACCAAGATCGCCCACTTTCCCTGCGCTCGCGATCTCGACGGCTTCGACTTCGCCGCCCAGCCCTCGCTCGACAGGAATCAGGTGCGCGAACTCGCCGCTTGCCGCTGGGTGGCCAACGGCGACGCGCTGCTCCTGCTCGGGCCGCCTGGGGTCGGCAAGACGCATCTGGCGATCGCGCTCGGCCGCGCCGCCATCCGCGAAGGCTATTCGGTTCTGTTCGTCACCGCGCCGGCGCTGGTCGCCGGCCTCGCCAAGGCGCACGCGGAAGGCCGGCTCGACGAGCGGCTCGGCTTCTTCGCCAAGCCGAAGCTCCTGATCGTCGACGAGCTCGGCTATCTGCCGTTCGAACCCAACGCGGCGCATCTCTTCTTCCAGCTCGTCTCGCGCCGATACGAACGGGGCAGCATGCTGATCACCTCAAATCGCGCGGTCGGCGAGTGGGGGACCGTGTTCGGCGATCCAGTGGTTGCAACCGCCATCCTCGACCGGCTGCTCCATCACAGCTCCGTCGTCACCATCCGCGGCGACAGCTATCGACTGCGCGAGAAGCGGCGAAGCGGCCTGATCAAGCCCGCCATGCTCGACCAGGAGCGACTGGCATGACCCTCGTTCGCCGCCGCCCGCGTTTTCCGCCTCTCCGGTCGGCTACGCCTCCCTGCGAGGCGGAAAACGCGGATCATCCCCTTCTTCCGGTGGTATCCTTTTCGATGTCGCCGCCGGTCCCCTTCCGGATGTCGTTTGACAAATCCCGTAGGGCTTGACCCGAGGGTGGCGCGGCCCCCGGACTTGATCCGGGGGGCCGGATGAGGGGACCCGCGCTCAAACGATTTCCGCGAGCGCCCCTCATCCCCAGCCCTTCACCCCAAGGGAGAAGGGAGCTCGCGCCCGCACATTTCGGGCGCGCGCGCTCCGCAAGCCAACCCGGCGCCCAAAACAAATTCTTTCCGAAAATCACAAACCGCTATATTGTGCTTCCGATAGACCATATCAGGAGCGCCTCAATGACCGAACTGCCGAAGTCCTGCGCGGATGGGATCGATCCGCCGTTTGCCGAGCCCGGCGGCGAAGCGTCGGCGGGCGCGTCTCGGATCGGCGGGGCTTCCCCGAACAATTCGACCTTGGAACCCCAGCCCGCGACGACGTCTGCGCCCGAGGGCGCGAGCGACGAGTGCGCGCCGGCGGCCGCCCCGGAGACGAAGCGGCGCCTCGACCGGCGCGCCCGGCGAACGCGGGCGGCGGCGATGCGCAACGCCGCGTTCGACTGGCTCGCCGAGGGCTTCACCCATCAGGAGATCGCCGCCGTGCGCAAGGTGAGCGTCGCCGTCGTGCGGCGCGACATCGCCAGGGCGATCCGGGCGCGCCAGATCGAGACCCGCGACGGCCACGCGCAATTGCAGATCGCCCGCCTCACCAGGGGTCTCGCGCTCGTCACGCATCGCATCGAAGGCGGCGACATGGCCGCAATCGGGCCGCTGGTGAAGCTGGTGACGGCGCTCGACCGCTATGATGGGCCAGGGGGCGCGCCCGCCGAGCCGCCGCAAGTCCGCCTTCAGTCGCGCGAACCGTCCGTCGCGCTCCCCACCCCGCCGCTCGCGATCGCGCATGCCGCCGCGCCCAAAGCGTACGACGCGGCGCCGGATGCGGGCGACGAATCCGAAGCCGGCTTCGCCGAGCGGCTGGACTAGGCAGCCATCCAGCGCCTGCGGCGCGCCATTATGGATGAAAATCGGGGGTGGCGGCGCGGACCGATTTGTCGGAGCCTTCACGACGGGCGATCGTGTCAGGCTGACATAACTGCGGTGGCTTGCGACCCCGATAGGCAGTCCGGCCCGCGCTGCGTAGAGGTACCATTCTTTGTCGCCCTCGGGAACAGGGAGCACGCATAGCAGTGTCTCGACTATACCTGCGGCGTCACGGTCGCCTTCCCCTGGATGGAGGCGAGGATGGAGGTCGATCATTGAGCGGTGTTGCGGACTGGACGTGCATCAGGAGACGGTCGTCGCCTGCCTTCTGATCGGCGCGCCCGGGGAGCGGCCGACCAAGGAGATGCAGGACCTTCCGGACCATGACGCGCGATCTCGAGGCGTTGCGGGACTGGCTGCGGAAGCCGGGGTGACGCACGTCGGGATGGAGAGCACCGGCGTTTACTGGCGCCCGGTCTATGCCGTCCTCGAGGGGCATTTCGAGCTGATCGTCGGCAACGCCCGGCACATCCGCAACGTGCCGGGCCGCAAGACCGACGTGAAGGACGCCGAGTGGATCGCCGATCTGGTCCGGCACGGGCTGATCGCCAAGAGCTTCGTGCCGCCCCAACCGCTGCGGGAACTGCGCGAGCTGCTGCGTTACCGCCGCAAGCTGGTGGAGAGCCAGGCGGCCGAGCGCAACCGGCTGCTGAAGCTCCTGGAGACCGCCAACATCAAGCTTGCGAGCGTCGCGTCGCGACGTCTTCGGCGTCTCCGGCCGCGCGATGCTCCGGGCGCTGATCGCGGGCGAGGCCTCGCCCGAGGCGATGGCCGATCTCGCCCGGGGCCTGCTTCGCCGCAAGCGCGCCGACCTGATCCTCGCGCTCGACGGCCGTCTCGAGGAGCATCACCGCTTCCTCCTGGCGATGCAGTTGCGCCGGCTCGAAGCGATCGAGGCAGGACATCGCAACGCTCGACCAGCGCATTGGCGAGCGGCTCGAGCCCTATTCCGCGGCGCACGCGCTCCTGATGCAGATTCCCGGCGTCGACTGGGTGGTTGCGGCCGTGCTGATTGCCGAGATCGGCGTCGACATGAGTGTGTTCGTCAGCGTCTCTCACCTGTCGGCCTGGGCCGGCGTCTGCCCCGGCAATCACGAGAGCGCCGGCAGGCAGAAGAGCGGCCGCGCCCGCAAGGGCAACATCCACCTCCGCACCATCCTGGTCAGCGCCGCGATCTCCGCTTCAAGGGTCAAGGGCAGCTACCTCAAGGACAAGTTCCACCGCCTCAAGGCCCGCCGCGGCGGCTTGCGCGCCGCGCTCGCCATCGCCCACAAGATCCTCGTCTCCGCCTATCACATGCTCGCCAAGAACTTGCCCTACCACGACCTCGGCGAGGTCTATCTCGACCAGATCAGCCAGACCCGAACCGTCGCCAACCTCAAACGCCGCCTCGAACGCCTCGGCTACAAAGTCACCCTCGAACCCAATGCCCAGCCCACGTGAGGCTAGCGCCCAGCAGCCATTTTCATAGCGGAATTCCTTGAGCCAGCCCAACGACTGGGCAAAGCTAAAGTTCGACTTTCACCACAAAGGGCACGAAGGACACAAAGAACGACAGGGCTCTTTGTACGTCTTCGTGGTTCTTCGTGTTCTTTGTGGTGAAGCGCCGAGGCCCCTTGCGCCGGCGCCCGGTTCCGCAGCGCAGCGTCACGGCGTCCGCCAACCCTCCGGCAACCCTTTGAAATCATTGAACCGCTCGCTCGAGAATCGTCCCATACGCCCCGCAACCCGTTGATCGCATTGGACTTCTGTCCGAAAATCGCGGTCGCGCCTTAAAGCGCCCCTTGCGCTCTCCGCCCCTTTCGCGTATGAGCCAGCCCCTTGAAGAACCGCCCGGCCGGGCTGCCGTGGCGGTTCTTTTCGCTCGTTCCGACGCGACGGAGCTCAGCCGCTCCGCATTCCTTCCAACAGGGCGTCAAGCCCGGGAGAGCCAAATGCCCAAGTTGAAGACGAAGACCGGCGCGAAAAAGCGCTTCAAGATCACCGGGACCGGCAAGGTCATCTACGCCCAGCGGGGCAAGCAGCACGGCATGATCAAACGGACGAAGAAGCAGATCCGCAATCTGCGCGGCACGGCGGTGTTGTTCAAGACCGACGGCGCCAACGTCAAGAAGTTTTTCCTGCCGAACGGCTAAGCCCTTACTTCCCGGAGTTTTGAACGATGTCGCGCGTCAAGAGGGGCGTAACCGCCCACGCCAAGCACAAAAAGGTTCTCAAGCAGGCCAAGGGGTTCTTCGGCCGCCGCAAGAACACCATCCGCGCCGCCAAGGCGGCCGTCGACAAGTCGATGCAGTACGCCTACCGCGACCGCAAGAACCGCAAGCGCGAGTTCCGCGCCCTGTGGATCCAGCGGATCAACGCGGCGGTGCGCGAGCACGGCCTCACCTACAGCCGGTTCATCTCGGCGCTCGCCACGGCGGGGATCGAGGTCGACCGCAAGGTCCTGTCCGAACTCGCCATCGCCGAGCCCGCGGCCTTCGCCGCGATCGTCGAGCAGGCGAAGGGTCACCTGCCCAAGGCGGCCTGACCTCGCACCGCCAAACGCATCGTCCGCCGCCGCCATGCGTCCCTGCGTGGGGCGGCGGTATCGTTTTTTTGAGACCAAGTCCCAATGTCCGACCTCGACGCCCTGAAGGATGAGACGCTGGCCGCCATTTCGGGCGCGGCGGACGAGGCGGCGCTCGAGGCCGTGCGCGTGGCGGCGCTCGGCAAGAAGGGGTCCGTGTCGGCCCTGCTCGCGACCCTCGGCAAGCTCTCGCCCGAGGAGCGCAGGACCCGGGGCGCGGCGATCAACGCGCTCAAGGATACGGTGACCGAGGCGCTGGCTGCGCGCCGCGGCGTCCTGAAAGGGGCGGCGCTCGTCGCCCAGCTCGAACGGGAGGCGCTCGACCTCACCCTGCCCGCGCCGGCCGCCGGCGTCGAGACCGGCCGCATCCATCCGATCAGCCAGGTGACGGACGAGATCGTCGCCATCTTCGCCGACATGGGCTTCTCGGTCGCCGAAGGGCCGGACATCGAGAGCGACGACTATAACTTCACCAAGCTCAACTTCCCGCCCGGGCACCCGGCGCGCGAAATGCACGACACGTTCTTCCTCAGGCCCGACGGGAACGGCGAGCGGAAGCTCCTCAGGACGCACACGAGCCCGGTGCAGGTGCGCACGATGCTGAGCCAGAAGCCGCCGATCCGGGTGATCTGCCCGGGCCGCACCTACCGCACCGACTTCGACCAGACCCATACGCCGATGTTCCACCAGGTCGAAGGCCTGGTGATCGATCAGAGCGCGACGCTCGCCAACCTCAAGTGGGTGCTCGAGGAGTTCTGCAAGGCGTTCTTCGAGGTCCCCAAGGTCGCGATGCGATTCCGGCCGAGCTTCTTTCCCTTCACCTCGCCCTCGATGGAGGTCGACATTCAGTGCCGTCGCTCGGGCGGCGAGATTCGGTTCGGCGAGGGCGAGGACTGGCTCGAAATTCTCGGCTGCGGCATGGTGCACGAGAACGTGCTGACCAACTGCGGCATCGATCCCGCGGTCTATCAGGGCTTCGCCTGGGGCATGGGGATCGACCGCGTGGCGATGCTCAAGTACGGCATGCCGGACCTGCGTGACCTGTTCGACGCCGATCTGCGTTGGATCAACCACTACGGCTTCAAGCCGCTCGACGTGCCGACGTTGGCGGGCGGCTTGAGCGGGTGAGGCTGGACGGAGACGGGTGCGCTCACGCGCCCAAACGTGCTAAGAATATCAAGATGTTTTTGCGCAGGCGGAGCGATGTCGCAATCCCGGAGAGATGAACAGGCCGAAGCGGTCGCCAAGTCGGCGATTGTCCGCCTGTTCGGAGAGGACGCAATCGATCGGATCGACGTATTTCCGACCGAAGATTCGTCCGGTGAAGAAGGTTTGTCGGTGACGGTTTTCCTCAAGACGGCCGACGAGAACGTATCGGGCGCGCGTCTGGGAGACGCGATCGTCGCGGTTTCGGACGCGCTCACCGACATCGACGATCGTCGCTTCCCCTATGTGACCTTCCTTGCGCCCGGATATGAGCATGCGGAAGACGACCCGCGGCCGACGGCGTAAGGTCCGCCATGTTGTTTCAATTCCAGCATCAGATCGACGCCGCCCGTCTGCTTGCGACGACCGACAAGGGTCGCCCGCGTTCGGCTTCGTTGCGGCGCGCGGTGTCGACCGCGTATTACGCGGTGTTTCAAGCGCTTTGCACCGCGTGCGCCGACAGGCTGGTCGGACGGAGGCAGCCGTGGGACGTGTATACGCCCGTCTTTCGCGCGCTCGATCATTACGCAACCACCAAGGCGCTGCGGCAACCCTCCTTCGCGACGACGCCAGAATTGCACCGTCTCGGGTCGCTGTTGAAGGATCTTCAGAGCGTTCGCGAATGGGCGGACTACAATCCCGAGCCGCGGCCCGACTACCGGCCAGGAACAAACGATTCCTCCTTCACCCGCCAGGAAGCTTTGCGACTTGTCGAGCTCGCGGCCGAGGCCGTGGCGATCGTCGATCGGCTTGACGACGACGTGCGGCTAAAGCTCGCGACGCGGCTCGTGCCGAGAACCCGGAAAACCATCCCAGTCCAATGAAATTCACCCTCTCCTGGCTCAAGGACCATCTCGACACGCAGGCCTCGCTCGCCGAGATCGTCGACACGCTGACCCGCATCGGCCTCGAGGTCGAAGGCGTCGAGGACCCGGGCGCCAAATACGCCGGCTTCGTGGTCGGTTATGTCGTCGAGGCCAAACAGCATCCCAACGCCGACCGGCTCAGGGTCTGCACGGTCGAGGCGGGTTCCGGTCCGGTGCAGGTCGTGTGCGGCGCGCCCAACGCGCGAACCGGCATGAAGAGCGTGTTCTCGCCGGTCGGGACCTACATCCCCGGGAAAGACATCACCCTCGGCAAGGGCGTGATCCGCGGCGTCGAGTTCGAACGGCATGCTGTGCTCGGCCGCCGAGCTCGAGCTCAGCAACGATCATGACGGCGTCATGGAGCTGCCGGACGACGCGCCGATCGGCGTCGCTTACGCGCGCTTCGCCGGGCTCGACGATCCGGTGATCGACGTGGCGCTGACGCCCAACCGCCCAGATGCGACGGGCGTGGCCGGGATCGCGCGCGATCTCGCCGCAGCCGGCCTCGGCACGCTCAAGACGCCGAAGCCCAGGACGTTTGACGGCGCCTTCGATTGCCCGACTAAGGTTCGCCTCGATTTCGGGCCGGCCGACGCGCATCTCTGCCCGGCCTTCGCACTTAGGCTCGTGCGCGGCGTCGCCAACGGGCCTTCGCCCGAATGGATGCAGAAGCGCCTGCGCGCCATCGGGCTCCGGCCGATCAGCGCGCTCGTGGACATCACCAACTATGTGACCTTCGACCGCGGCCGTCCGTTACACGTCTTTGACCTCGCCAAGGTCCATGGTGACCTGACGGTTCGCCGGGCGCGCCCGGGCGACAGGGTGCTGGCTCTCGACGGCAAGACCTACGCGCTCGACGAGAGCATGGTCGTCATCGCCGACGAAAACGGCGTCGAATTGATCGCGGGCGTGATGGGTGGCGAGCATTCGGGCTGCGACGAAGGCACGCGGGACGTGCTGATCGAGAGCGCGCTGTGGGACCCGACCAACATCGCCCAGACCGGCCGCAAGCTCGGAATCGTGACGGACGCCCGGTATCGATTCGAGCGCGGCGTGGACCCCGACTTCTGCCTGCCCGGCTGCGATCTGGCGACCGAACTCGTGCTGACGATCTGCGGCGGCGAGCCGTCGCGAATGGTCGTCGCCGGCGCCCCTTCCGCGCCGTATCGTGCGATCGCCTTCCCCTACAGCGAGGTCAGACGCCTGATCGGCGTCGACGTCCCGCGCGCCGAAGGCGAGGCGATCCTCGCCCGGCTCGGCTTCGGCGTCGAGGACGGCCGGGTCCAGATCCCCTCGTGGCGCCCGGACGTCCAGGTCAAGGCCGACGTGGTCGAAGAGATCATCCGCATCGCCGGCCTCGAGCGGGCGCCGGCGGCGCCCCTGCCCCGGCTCGACGACGGCGTCGCCGCGCCGGTGCTGACGCTCCTGCAGAAGCGCACGCGCCTCGCCAAGCGCACGCTCGCCTCGCTCGGCCTCAGAGAGGCGGTGACCTGGTCGTTCATTTCGCGCACGGCGGCCGAATTGTTCGGCGGGGGACAGCCGGCGCTGGCGCTCGCCAATCCGATCGCCGCCGATCTTTCCGACATGCGCCCGAGCCTCGTCCCGGGCCTCGTCGCCGCGGCGGAGCGCAACGCGCGCCGGGCGCTCACCGACGTAGCGCTGTTCGAGGTCGGCCAGATCTTTCTGGGCCCCGGCGACGCGGACCAGAGGGTCGCGGCGGCGGGCGTGCGGCGCGGCCTCGCCAAGGCGGGCCAGGAAGGTCGCAGCTGGCGGGGCGGCGGCCCGGTCGACGCCTTCGACGCCAAGGCGGACGCGATGGCGCTGCTCGGGGCCCTCGGCGTCGCCAACGCGGTCCAGGTCGCGCCCGGCGGCCCCGCCTACCTGCACCCCGGCCGGTCCGCCACGCTGCAGTTCGGGCCGAAGCTCGTCGTCGGCTGGTTCGGGCAACTGCATCCGAGCGTGTGCGAGGCGCTCGACGCCGATGGGCCGATCGTCGCCTTCGAGATCGTGCTCGACGCGGTTCCCGCCCCGAAGGCGAGGCCGACCAAGGCCAAGCCGAAACTCGACCGGTCGGATTTCATGCCGGTCGAGCGCGACCTCGCCTTCGTCGTCGCCGAGGGCGTGCGCGCGGGCGACGTCCTCAAGGCCGCGCAGGGCGCCGAGCGGACGCTTATTTCGAACATCGACGTTTTCGACGTCTATCAGGGCAAGGGCCTGCCGGAGGGGACGAAGTCGATCGCGATCGCCGTCACCCTGCAGCCGCGCGAGCGCACCCTGACCGACGCGGAGATCGAGGCGGCGGTCGCCAGGATCGTGGCTGAAGTCGCCAAGAAGACCGGCGCGGCGCTGAGGGCCTAGCGGGCGATGCGCGCGGCGCTCATTCTTGCCGTCGCGGCGGCGATCCTGCCGATGCGGGCGCGCGCGGACGTGGATCCGGCCTGCGCCAAAATCGAGGAGCCGCTAGCCTATAACGCGTGCCTCGCCGCGCACGGGCCGCGCGCCAAGGACGTTGCGGTTTCGCCGGAGCCGGCGGATGGCGCGCACGGCAGCGACCGGGTCGGCAGAGCGCCCGCCGAAGCGGCAACGCCCAGGTGGCGCTACCCGGCGGCCGCAAGGCGCCACGGGCGCATCCACATGGAATTCCATATCCGATAGATCCCGTCTCGGAGAGCACGGGCGCGGCGCCCAAACCCGCGGGAAACGGCCCGGGCGCCGCGCCCTCTCCCTGCGCGGCGGGAGGCCCCGCGCGGGGCGCCGCCAGAACCGCGCCCCCTTCACGCGGCGCATGGCGGCTGTCCATCGGACGGCCGGAGCGCTCCGGCTGCCCTCAGATGCTACCATAGCCCAACTCACGATCCACCGGCTGTGAGGCCCCTCACAGCACCGCGGCGATTTCCAACCGGAAGCCTGGAGTGTGATCCGCGTCACAGTCAGGAGCGATCCTGGTCGGGCAAGATTGGAGGCGCGAGGCGGCCGCCGACGAGGGCGCGCCGCCGGCCCGATCGGCAAACCCCCGACCTGCATTAGCGGGTGGGGCTTTTGGCGTTATGCGCGGCGCTTGACGCGGCGCCCAAGGTCGTCCACGGTCCGTCCGTGGCCTCGGGCGGAAAAAGATGTTGGTCCCCAGCACGCTGTCGGTGCATCCTTATTTCCGGACACTCGATGCGGAAGCGTGCCGGACTCTCGATCGGCAATGCATCTGGCTGCGCACGACCGCCGGCGCCTGGATCGTCGACCAGTCGGCCAACGACCGTGACGTCTATTTCATCATGTCCGGGCAGCTCAGGGCGGTCTACAACACCGCGCGCCAGGATCTGATCTTCAACGACATGAACGTCGGCTCGTTCTTCGGCGAGTTGGCGGCGATCGACGGCAAGCCGCGGGCCGCCAGCGTGTTCGCGATCGTCGATTCCGTGGTGGCGAAAATGCCTGCTCCCGTGTTCGTCGAGACGATGTTCACCCACCGCCCGCTCTGCGAGGCCGTCGTCCGGACACTGATCGACCGCCTCCGGCTCATGTCCGGCCGGGTCCACGAGCTGGGCTCGCTCAACGTGCGCTCCCGGGTCCATGCGGAGCTACTCCGGCTTGCACGGCAGGACCGCGACAATCCCAAACGGGCGATTATCGTGACGCCCCCAAATCAGTCCGAGCTCGCCGCCCGCATCAATACCCGTCGGGAGACGGTGTCGCGCGAGATCAACGCTATGGAGCGCAGCGGCCTGATCGAGCGCCGCCGGGGCGCGATCGTCATCAACGACGTCCTGCGGCTGAGCGCTCAAATCCAGGCGGCCGACAGCGGCTGACGCCGCGAAGGCCGCCGCGTCGGCGCCGGTTTTGGCGATCGAGCCAATGATTTCATGACGTTAGGCTCAAGATTGTGAATCGCGCTCCGCCCTCGCGGGCTGTTTGCCGCATTTACGCCATATTGTGACTGGACCGTGACGATCACGGATGCAACAATTTCAATTGTTTATGCACGATAGCTCACCTGATGCCTGAGCGATATCGCGGCGAAAGGCGCCGGTTCAGGCGTCGTCGCAGCCGGCGTCCGCCATCTCCGTCAGGGGCGGCGCCGACGCCGCGGCGGCGTGGGTGAGAGCGAGCGGCGGCGGAGGCAGCGGAAGCGGCCCGCGCCGGGCGAGTTCCGCGACGGGCGGACCGAAAGCCGCGTCGAGCCCATGGTAGCGGTCGAGCGCGGCGAGCGTCTTCAGATACGGTCCGACCGCCGCCGTCTCGCCGGCGCTGATGCGGATGTCGAGCAGCGCCAGCGCCTTGGTGGCGCGCGCGATCTGCAGGCGGACGTGCGCCTCGACCCCCCGCACTTGCCGCGCGGCGATGGCGCGGTCGATCTCGCGCCGAACCGTGGCCACGCTCACGCCGCGCGCCTGGGCGATCTGCTCCTGGGTGAACCCGTCGGCCAGCGCCTGAAAACAGGTTTCGCGCATCTCGCGCTTGGCCGCCCGCCGCTTCTGTCGCCGCAAGCGCGCGCGATCGAAAGCGGTAGAGGTTTCGGGGGTGTCGGTCATGTTCGCGCTCCTGGCGGCTGAGAGGTCAATTCCCCGATTGTAGCCTGGATTTTGTTTTACGGAAAGAAATTGTTTCGTCGCCTAGATTATCTCTTTGATGTCATGAAGGAAAACCGCGATTAACGATGCCGCAGCGCGGGGAGAGGCATAGCCGGTCGAGAGGCGGGCGTGTTTCGACGCCCTTTCGCGGCGAGAAGGGACCGGCAAGCCATACCCGCCGCCTGCCCGGCCGCCGCGTTCCCGGATTTGGCGCTTGAGGGCGTCGATCCGCTTGCTCGCCTCGGCTTTGGTCAGGTCGGGCGCATAGGCGCCAGGGTCGTGCGCCTGTTCCGAAAGCGTCTTGACAGAAGAGGCCTGCGCCCCGGTCATCGGGTCGTCGCGGCGGACCCAGGCGTCCGGAGGCCGCGGACGCGGCCCCTCGGCCTTGTCCCGTCCCCGACTGAACGCCGCGCCCTCGTCACGGGTTCCCGCCAGGACCAGCCTCCCTAAGCGGTCTTTAACGCCTGTCGATTATTAAATCTCGCGTGCGGGCCGGGTTTCCCCCGGCCCAGGCATGACGCCGCGCACGCGCCCCGCCGACGGGCTGTCCCCTCCCATTCGAAGCGCCGCCCCTCCACGCCGCGGCGGGCGCGAGGCTCCGCCATGTTCCTGGACCATCTCTCGATTCGAACGAAGGCCTTGATCCCGGTCGTCGTCATGGCCCTCACGGTGGTGGCGATCCTGGTCATCACCGGCGCCCAGACGTCGTCCTTCACCGCCGCCGCAAACGACATGATCGGCCGGCAGGACCGTGGGCTGGTGGCGATCCTGACGGCCGCGCGCGAGGTCAACCGTCTGAAGCTCACCGTCTTCCAGTCGCTGATCTACGATGGCACGGATTTCGGGCAGAACGACAAGGAAAAGAAAACCTTCGACGATGCGCGCACCCGGACCAACGACCTCCTGGCCGAGGCCGCGCGTCTCCTCCCGAGCCACGCGCCTCAGATTTCCCAGTTTGCCAAGCAGTTCGACGAGATCGTCGAGGGCGCGAAATCTCCGTTGGATATTGGCCTGAACGGTTCTGGGGTCGGCAACGGCCGGGACACCAAGCCCGAGGACCTCGACAAACTGGCCGAGGGCGCCCGCGCGCTTTACCACGTCGACAACGCCTCGACAGCGCTGGTCAACGATATGTCCGCGATCATCAACGACCTGATCGCGGAGAACGAATTGATGACCAAGGACCTTCAGGCGAGGGGGCGTTTCGCCCTCCTTTTGCTGGCGACGGTCGGGTTCGCGGCGACCCTGATGGCCGGCGTCTTGTCGATCTGGATCACCTCCCGGAAGATCGCCCTGCCGCTATCGCGGCTTGCCGACCGAATGGGGCGCCTGGCCAGTGGGAACCTCGGAATCGAGATCGAGAACCGCGGGCGGCGCGACGAAGTCGGGCGAATGGCCTCGGCCGTGCAGGTCTTCAAGGACCATGCGATTGAGGCTAAGCGGATAGAAGCGGAGGCGGCCGAGGCGCGCGCCGCCGCCGCCGCGGAGCGCGAGGCGAACGCCCGGCAACAGGCGACCGCGGCCGCCGAACGCGACACCGCGATCCAGAGGCTCGGGGCCGCCGTCTCGAAACTCGCGGAGAAAAACCTCGCATTCCGCGTGACCGATCGCCTGGCGGACACATACGAGCCGCTTCGGGCCGATCTCAACTTTGCGTTCGAGCAGTTCGAGCAGGCGTTCGCCAGCGTCGCGGGTTCGGCGAAGGCGGTCGGCAAGGGAACGCTCGAAATCGCGTCCGCGGCGAACGACCTGTCGAGGCGGACCGAGCATCAGGCTTCGAGCCTCGAGGAATTTGCGGCGGCGCTGAACGAGATCACGTCGCGGGTGACGAAGACGGCCGAGGGCGCGCGCGAGGCGAGCGCGGCCGTCGCGACCGCGCGAAATATCTCCGCCAAAGGAATGGAGACGGTGCGCAATGCGGCCGACGCGATGAAGCGGATCGAAGGATCGTCGCGCAAGATCGGCGAAATCAGCGGCGCCATCGACGAGATCGCGTTCCAGACCAATTTGCTGGCGCTCAACGCCGGGGTCGAGGCGGCGCGCGCCGGCGATTCGGGGCGCGGGTTCGCCGTGGTGGCGGCGGAAGTGCGCGCGCTGGCGCAGCGGGCCGCAGACGCCGCCAAGGAGATCAAGGGCCTCGTCGCCGAGTTGCATCAGGAGGTCAAGGACGGCGTGACGCTTGTCGCCGACAGCGCCAAATCCCTGTCGCTGATCGAGAGCAGCGTCGCTGCGATCGACAGCGCCGTCTCGTCGATTGCGGCCGACGCGCAAGCTCAGGCGACTGGGCTCGCCGAGGTCAGCTCCGCGATCACCGAGATGGATCAAATGACTCAGCAGAACGCGTCGATGGCGGAGGAAGCGACCGCGGCCAGCCAATCGCTCGCCACGGAGGGCGAGCAGCTCGCCCGGCTGATCGACCAGTTCGCGGTGTCGAAGGTTTCGCAGGACGACTTGCCCCGGCGGGTCAGGACCGAGGCGCCGCAGGCCGTCCCGCGAAGGCCGAACCGGCTTCCGCGGCTCGCCCGAGAGCCGGCAGGCGCGCAGCCGCGGGCGGCGGAGCGGAGAGCGTGGCCGAGGCTGACGACTGGCGCGAGTTCTAGAGCGCGATGAATTCTGATCGAATCGCGCCAAGAACCCTCATCCGGCGCTTCGCGCCACCTTCCCCCCGAGGGGGAAGGGCCGCCGCCCCTCTCCCCATAGGACGCCCGTCTCTCGACGGGCTATCGGGAGAGGGAAGCCGCCATAGGGCGTTCGGGAGGACGCCCGTCTTTCGACGGGCTCTGGCGGCAGGGTGAGGGTAGGCGGGCGCAACCCTATCGCATCATGCTCTAGAGGTCCCCGATGGCGACGGCGACGAGGCCTTGACGCGAGCGCTCCGCGCTCAGTCCCGTACGAACTCCATCCGGTCCACGTCCACGAGACCCCGGTCGGTGATCTTCAAGTGCGGGATCACCGGCAGCGGCAGGAAGGCGACCTGGAGGAACGGCTCGGCCAGCGTGACGCCGAGGCCCTTGGCGGCGGCGCGCAGCGGGATCAGCCGTTCGCGCACGTCCTCGAAGCTCGACAGGCTCATCAGGCCCGCGACCGCGAGCGGCAGTTCCGCGACCACCCTGCCCCCCTCGGCCACCGCAAAGCCGCCCTCGATCTCCCGCAGCCGGTTCACCGCCGCGGCCATGTCGGTCGTATTGGTCCCGACGACGCAGAGGTTGTGGCTGTCGTGCCCGACCGACGAGGCGATCGCGCCCCGCTTCATGCCGAAGCCTTTGACGAAGGCGGTCGCGTGATTGTCGTTGACCCCGTGCCGGGCGATGACCGCCACCTTGACCACGTCCTGATCGAGGTCGACGTCGCGCTCGCCGTTGCGGAACGGCAGCGTCACCGGGACCCGCTCGGTGATGATCTTGCCCGGAACGACGCCGATCGCCTGGGTCGAGGGCCCCTGCCCGCGGGCGACGAAATCCTGCGGCTCGACCCGCCGGGCCTTGATGCTGTCGCGCCCGACCGGCGCCAGATCGCCGCGCGCGGCGAACAGCGCGTCGTCGACGACGCGGCCGGCCGCCAGCACCGTCGAGACCGCGCAGGAATCGAGATCGTCGACGACGACGAGGTCGGCGCGCCAGCCGGGCGCGACCAGTCCGCGGTCGCGTAAGCCGAAGATGCGCGCGGCCGATATGGACGCGGCGCGATAGGCCGCGAGCGGCGGCGCGCCGAGCCGGATCGCGGTGCGGATCAGGAAGTCGAGATGGCCCTCCTCGGCGATGTCGAGCGGATTGCGGTCGTCGGTGCAGAAGGCGATGAACGGCGAATTGCGCTCGGTGATCAGGGGCGCGAGCGCATGCAGGTCCTTGCACACCGAGCCCTCGCGGATCAGCACCGCCATGCCCTTCGCGAGCTTCTCGCGGCCCTCGGGCAGGTTCGTCACCTCGTGGTCGGTGCGGACGCCGGCGCTAAGATAGCCGTTCAGCCGGTAGCCGCCGAGCAGCGGGCTGTGGCCGTCGATCGGCCGGGTCTGAAAGGCGGCGAGCTTGGCGAGGCAGGCCGGATCGCGCGCGAGCAGTCCCGGAAAATTCATGAATTCGGCGAGCCCGAGCACCTTCGGATGGTCGGCGAGTTCGATGAGGTCGCCGACCTCGAGCCGCGCGCCGGCGGTCTCGAGGTCGGTCGCGGGCACGCAGCTCGAAAGCTGCACCCTGAGGTCCATGGCCGTCGCCATCGCGCCGTCGAGGAAATATCTGAGGCCCGCCTGGCCGAGCACGTTGCCGATCTCGTGCGGATCGCAGATCGCGGTGGTGACGCCGTGGGCGAGCACGCAGCGGTCGAATTCGAGCGGCGTGATCAGCGACGATTCGACATGGCAGTGGGTGTCGATGAAGCCGGGGACGACGATCTTGCCGCGGACGTCGATCTCTCTGACGCCCGAATATTCGCCGAGCGTGCCGACGATCCGATCGTTGCAGATCGCGACGTCGCCGTCGATCAGTTCGCCGCTGACGAGATCGAAGATCCGTCCGCCCTTGAGCACGATGTCGGCCTTGGCGAGCCCCTGCCCCTGCTCGATCGCGCGGCTGAGAAAAGCGATGGCGTCGCTCATGGTGGTGCTCCTCGAGATTGGCCTCGGCATTGTTTCAGGCTTGGCGAGACCGCTCAACAGGGCAGCCGGTTGGAGCGGAATTGCGGCGCAGGGGCGCTGTCACGAGATAATCCGAACGAATGGAGCCTGGCGCTCGGCGCTCGACTAGATCCGCCGCTAATCGGACGGAAGCGACCGTTGCTGATCTTCAGGCTCAGCCCTATGAACAGGCGCTCGGCCATCTTGTGCGGGGTGAGCTTCGGCTTGCGCCCGAATTTCACGCCCTTCGCCTTGGCGTCGGCGCGGCCTCGCGCCGTGCGGTCGATGATCCGGCGTCGTTCAAGCTTGGCCGCAATGCCGAAGATCGCAAGAATGAGCTCCTTAAAATCCGAGGTCGTATCAATCAGCGGCTCGGCAAGCGAGCGAAGGACAGCGCCCGCTTCTTCAAGGTCGCGGGCGATAACGAGTAGGTCGGTCGTATCGCGAGAGGCGGTCAAAGGCGCCGACAAGAACCACGCCGCCCTGTGTCACCGTCCGCAACAGCGTTTGAAGCTGCGGGCGCTCGGCATGCGCGCCCGCGAGCTTACCGCGGAAGATCTTTTCGTAGCCCGCCGCCTTCAACGCGGCAAGTCGGTTGAAACGCGGGCGTAGCCGTAGATCATACGGCCTCACAAACGATTGGGAATGTCGGCCATGGCGTAGAAGACGCCCGAGATGACGGGCGGCGTCGTCAAGCTGTAAGAAATCCAATAGCTGCCTTCGATGATCCAGCGGCGGCCAGCTTTGGCAAGAGCAGGATAGGGACGAGGGGCGGGCAAGCCCGCCTCCGGCATCTCGGAAATTCGCGCCTTCGCGCGTTCAAGAGCATTGAGAAGATTAATCGAGGCCTCGATGCGGCCTAGCGCCTCGTAATGGACGATGAGGGCATCAAGCTGAGCCTCGGCTTCAGGACTGAGCGCAATCATCCCTTGTTGGGGGTGGGCGTCTCAAGCTTCTCGTCCTCGGCCTTCTGCATGCGGGCGATGCTCGAACGAAGCCGGTCGAGCACCGGCTCCAGCGGCACAGTCTGCCCCGCCGCAATCTGCGCCTCGCTACGGGCGAGGCTAGCGGAAATCGATTCAGGAATGGGCCTGTCTGGTGAAACGACGTTCATGAACGAACTCTAGCATAAAGCCCCCCGGTCGGCGAGGGAAAAGCCGGCCTCCATTCTGGAACAGAATTTCGGAACAAAGAAGTCCAAGTGTACCAAGGGGGCTAGTTTTGTTCCATCAGTCTTGATTTCTTGAATGGCGCGAATGTCTGCTTCGGTGAAGGACACTGCGCCTACAACCTTGGCCTTGTCCGCCCGCTATCCCGCTCATTCCCGCCGTCCGGCCGCCGCTCGCCCTTCCTGACGCCCCGGACGGGCGCCAAATGTGGGTTCTTGCCCCTAGCGCGCTCAAAGCCGGCTTTGACGGCGCGTTCGAATCGTCGTCAGGTCGCAGCCCATGCGACCCATCCTGTCGATCCAGTCCCATGTCGTCTACGGCCATGTGGGCAATGATGCGGCGGTCTTCCCGCTGCAGCGGCTCGGCCGCGAGGTCTGGCCGCTGATGAGCGTGCAATTCTCCAGCCACACCGGCTATCCGGGCTGGCGGGGACAGGCGTTCGACGCCGGCATGATCGACGCGTGCGTCGCCGGGCTCGAGGCGATCGGCGTCCTCTCCGGATGCGAGGGCCTGCTCACCGGCTATCTCGGCAAGGCGGAGATCGGCGAAGCGGCGTTACGGGCGCTGACCGCCGTGCGCGCCGCCAATCCCGGCGCCGTCTATTGCTGCGATCCCGTCATCGGCGACGTCGGCCGCGGCTCTTATGTCGCTCGAGAGGTCGCCGACTTCTTCCGCGACCGGGCGCTGCCCGCCGCCACGATCGCGACGCCGAACGCGTTCGAGCTCGAATGGCTGACCGGCGGCCCGGCGCGGACCCTGCCGGACGCGCGCTCCGCCATCGCCGCGCTCAGGTCGCGCGGCCCCAAAATCGTCGCCGTCACCTCGCTCACGCTCGACGACACGCCAGCGGACGCGCTGGACGTCCTCGCCGCCGACAGGACCGGGCTCTGGCGCGTGCGGACGCCAAAGCTGCCGATCGCGGTCAACGGCGCAGGCGATCTGTTCGCGGCGCTCTTCTTCCATCACAATCTCGCGAGCGGCTCGACCCCGACGGCGCTGTCCCTGGCGGTCTCGTCGACCTTCGCCGTCGTGGCGGCGACGCTGTCCGCAGGCCGGCGGGAGCTGGCGCTGATCGAGGCCCAGAAAGAATTTCCTCGCCCCTCGCAAGTCATCCCGGCAGAGCCCATGTGATGGATCCGTGCGCCGTGCGCGCGTCATTTACTTTTTTCGCGCATCATCGCACAAAATGCGAGCGCTCCGAAGCCGGGCCTGCAGCGCGAAAGGGAATGGTCATGCCGCGTCCAATTCAAACGTTCGGCGCCGTTGCGCTGGGGTGCCTCATCGGGTTTGTCGCGACGGCCGACGCTGAGACTGTCCATCATCGGGCGCATCATCATCGTCCGGTCGCGGAAGGGCGCCAGATCGTGGTGCACGGCGGCGAGTCCTACCTGACCGCCGGCCCGGTCGTGCCGGTCGGCTCCTACAACGGCTACGTGTACAGCACGTTCGGCGGCGGCCCGACGACCTTCATGCCCGATGTCGACCACACGTTCGTCGGCGTCAGGGGCCTCGACCGGATCCCGAACAACTTCACCGTCCCGGGCTGCTGCGCTCCTTAAGAGGCGGCACGTCGCCCTTCGGATCGGCTTCGCCATCGCGCGGCGAAGGGCCCGCCTCTCGGACGATGGCGCGCGAGGCGGGCCTTCGCGTCGTGGCGACCCCGCGGAAGCGCCCTGCCCGGCGGTCCTCGGGATCGTCCAGGCGCGGCGTCCCTTTCAGGCGAGGCCCGGCGCGAGCCGGTCCTTGCGGCCGCGGCGGGTCGCAAACGACGCCAGGCCGACGAAGCCGATGCCGAGCATGGCCCAGGTCGAGGGCTCGGGCGTGGCGACGACGTTGTCGAACTCGAAGGAATTCGACGACGAGGTCGCGACAACCGAGGTGAATGCCGGCAGGCCGCTGATCAAGACATAGCCGTTGGAGGTGTAGCCCGACTGGCCGCCGTTGGCGAGCAGCGGAGAGACGTTCGCGCCGGTGATCGTCGCCTCGAGCGTCGAGCCGTCGTAAAATTGCAGGGCGTTGTAGGAGTCGACCGAGCCCCAGTAGAGCCCGAAGCCGGTCCTGGGCCCGGAATAGGCGATCGTTTCGATGCCGCCGCCGAGCACGGCCATGTAGTTGGCGCTGTCGCCGTAAGGCTCGGCGTACAGGCCGCCCGAGCCCTGAGTCGGGTTGTTCATGATGACGGCCGATCCGGAGAAGTTCGCCCCGCCCTGGCTCAGAGTCCCATAGGGGGTGGTGACCCCGAAGGTCTCGGCCGTCACGCCCGGTTCGTCGAACGTCACCACGGTCCCGTAGCCCGTCGGCGAGAGCATCCCGTCCGGCAGCACGCTAATCGTGTAGGCGAGCGCCTGCTGCGAAAACAAGCCGGCCGCCGCAACGGCGAAAAGATGAGCGAGACGCGAAACGCGCATGGTGATGATCCCCGTTCCTTGTTGACAACCGACGTTTACATTCGTTCACATCGCCAGTCCAGCGCTTGATTAACCCGTAGTTAACGATGGTTCACATTGGCGCGACGGGAAGAGCGGCTCCCATTTCGGCACACCGCCGGGCTCGTCTCCACGCGGATCGGCCGTTTTCGGCACGACCGGCCAGCGGTCGCTAAGGCGGCCCGCAACCCTCTGCAAAATCAGGGCCCGGTCGATAAACGGCGCTAAAGCGGCGCAAAGCGCCGATCTCCCCGACATCCACAGGCGCCGCCCCTCGACTCCCGCCGGGCGGGCTTGCGACACTCAGCGCCATGGAATCAGAGATCCTCAAAGCGGTCGGTTTCGTCCACCTGCATGTCCACAGCGCCTTTTCCCTTCGGGAGGGCGCGCTGACGATCGAGACGCTCGCCAAGCTCGCCAAGGCCGACGCCATGCCGGCGCTGGCGATCACCGACACCAACAACCTGTTCGGCGCCCTGGAATTCTCGGAAAAGCTCGCCAAGAGCGGCGTCCAGCCGATCGTCGGCGCCCAGGTCACGGTCGATTTCGGCGATGCGCCCGCCTCCGCTTCGCGTCTCGCCGAGCTTCGCCTCGCCCGCGCCCCGATCGTGCTCCTCAGCCAGTCCGAGGTCGGATATCGCACGCTCATGCGGCTCGTCTCCTCCCTTTGGCTCGACCCGAAGGAAGGCGACGAAGCCCATATCCCGTTCGAGGCCCTCATCGGGGCCAACGGCCTCATCGCGCTCACCGGCGGTCCGGACGGCCCGATCAACCGGGCGCTCGGCGCGCACATGCCCGACCTTGCAGAGGCGCGCCTCGAGCGCCTTGCCGCCGCCTTCGGCGACCGGCTCTACGTCGAACTGCAGCGTCATGGGGTCGCGTCCGAGATCGCGGCCGAGGCGGCGCTGATCGACCTCGCCGACCGGTGCGGGCTGCCGCTGGTCGCGACCAACGAGCCCTATTTCGCAGCCCTGCCCGACTATGAGGCGCACGACGCCCTCCTCTGCATCGCCGAGGGGGCGCTCATCTCGACGGAGGAGCGCCGGCGGCTCTCGCCCGAGCACCGTTTCAAGACCCGCGCCGAGATGATCGCGCTCTTCGCCGACCTGCCCGAGGCGCTGGAGGCGAGCGTCGAGATTGCGATGCGCTGCGCCTACCGGCCGCTGACCCGCAAGCCGATCCTGCCGCATTTCTCGTCGCCGGGCGGCGAAACGGTGGACGAGGTCGAGGAACTCCGCCGGCAGGCGCGCGAGGGGCTCGAGGCGCGGCTCGCCCATCTCGGCCTCGCGCAGGGTCATACCCGCGAAGACTATGACCGCCGCCTAGCGTTCGAGCTCGACGTCATCGTCAAGATGAAGTTTCCCGGCTACTTTCTCATCGTCGCCGACTTCATCAAATGGGCGAAGGCCCACGGCATTCCGGTCGGCCCGGGCCGCGGCTCCGGCGCGGGCTCGCTGGTCGCCTGGTCGCTGACCATCACCGACCTCGACCCGATGCGGTTCGCGCTCCTGTTCGAGCGCTTCTTGAACCCCGAGCGCGTGTCCATGCCGGACTTCGACATCGACTTCTGCCAGGAGCGGCGCGACGAGGTGATCGCCTACGTGCGCGACCGCTACGGCGCCGACCGGGTGGCGCAGATCATCACCTTCGGCTCGTTCCTCGCCCGCGGCGTGCTGCGCAACGTCGGCCGCGTGCTCGAGATGCCGCTCGGCCAGGTCGACAAGCTCGCCAAGCTCGTGCCGCAGAACCCCGCCCACCCGGTCACGCTGAAGCAGGCGGTCGCCGACGAGGCGCGGCTGCAGCAGGCGGCGGCCGAGGACGAGCGGGTCGCGACCATGCTGGCCATCGCCGAACGGCTCGAAGGGCTCTATTCCAACGCCTCCACCCACGCCGCGGGCGTCGTCATCGGCGACCGCCCGCTGACCGAACTCGTGCCGCTCTACCGCGACCCGAAGGCCTCGATGCCGGCGACCGAGTTCAACATGAAGTGGGTCGAGCCGGCGGGCCTGGTGAAGTTCGATTTCCTTGGCCTCAAGACGCTGACGACGCTGCAGAAAGCCGTCGACCTAATTGCCCGCAAAGGCGACAGGATCGACCTCTCCAGGATTCCCCTCGACGATTCGAAGACCTACGAGATGCTGGGGCGCGGCGAGACGGTCGGGGTGTTCCAGGTGGAAAGCGCCGGCATGCGCAAGGCGCTGGTCGAGATGCGCGCCGACCGGTTCGAGGACATCATCGCGCTCGTCGCGCTCTATCGCCCGGGCCCGATGGCCAACATCCCGACCTATTGCGCGCGCAAGCTCGGCCACGAGAAGGCGGAATATCTGCACCCATTGATGGAACCCAGTCTGCGCGAGACGTTCGGCGTCATCATCTACCAGGAGCAGGTGATGCAGATCGCGCAGGCCTTGTCGGGTTATTCGCTGGGCGAAGCCGACATGCTGCGGCGCGCGATGGGCAAGAAGATCAAGAAGGAGATGGACGCCCAGCGCGCCCGTTTCGTCGACGGCGCGGTGGCGCGCAGCCTGACCAAGGCCAAGGCGGACGAAATCTTCGACCTTCTCGCCAAGTTCGCCGACTACGGCTTCAACAAGAGCCATGCGGCGGCCTACGCGCTGATTGCCTACTGGACGGGGTGGTTCAAGGCCAACCATCCGGCGGAGTTCCTGGCGGCCTCGATGACCCTCGACAAGGGAAACACCGACAAGCTCGCCGAATTTCGCGGCGATGCGCAGCGCCTCGGCATCCGGGTCGCGCCGCCCTCGGCCAACGCCTCGGAAGTCGATTTCGACGTCCGCTTCGGCCCCGACGGCAGGCCGACGATCATCTATGCGCTGAGCGCCGTCAAAGGCGTGGGCGACGCGCAGGCGGCGGCGCTGGCGGCGGCCCGCGGCGGCCGGCCCTTCGCCTCGCTCGCCGACATGGCCGCCCGGCTCGATCCCAGGCTCGTCAACAAGAAGGCGCTGGAGAGCCTCGCTGCGGCCGGGACGTTCGACGAGCTCGAGCCCGACCGCGCCGTCGTCTTCGCCTCGATCGAGCCGATGCTGGCGATCGCCAACCGCGGCGCCTCCGAAAAGGCCGCAGGGCAGAACGCGCTCTTCGGCGAGACCGAGGCCGCCCCGCTCCGGGTCCGGACGGCACCGTGGACGGGGTCCGAAAAGCTGAAGCGCGAGTTCGACGCGGTCGGGTTCTTCCTGAGCGGCCATCCGCTCGAGGCCTACGATTCGGCGCTGAAGCGGCTGCGGGCCACCCGCTGGGCCGATTTCGTCCGCTCGGTGCGCGCCGGCGGGACGACCGCGCGCCTCGGCGCGAGCGTCCTCGACCGCACCGAGCGCCGCACCAAGTCGGGCTCCAAGATGGGGATCGTGCAGCTTTCCGATCCATCCGGCCAGTACGAGGCGATCATCTTCCAGGAGGGGCTGAACCAATATCGCGACCTCATCGAGAAGGGCGCCGATCTTCTCGTGACGCTGCAGGCCAACGTCGAGGGCGAGGACGTGCGCGCCCGCATCGTCGGCGTCGAGCGGCTGAACGACGCCGCAGCTAAGGTGCACACGGGCCTGCGCATCTTTGTGCGCGACGAGAGCCCGCTCGCCTCGATCGAGAGCCGCCTCAGGGGCCAGGGTGACGGCGAAGTGTCGCTGGTCGTTATGCTGGGAGCTCAGGAGGGCGAGGTCGAGATCCGCCTGCCCGGCCGCTACGCCGTGAGCCCGGCGGTCGCCGGCGCGCTCAAGGCCGCTCCGGGGGTGGTTGCGGTCGAGCACGTGTGAAACGGCGCAGAAAGCCGGCCGCGGACCCCGCGCGAAAGGCTTGCGTCGGCTCACAGCCTTCGCTATTGACGCCCCCTGCGTCGGACGCGCTTCGCACCGGCGGCCGTTGGGGGATAGTTCAACGGTAGAACAGCGGACTCTGACTCCGTCAATCTTGGTTCGAATCCAGGTCCCCCAGCCACTTAGAAGTCAATGACTTATACCAGGGGCCCTAAGCATTGACCGTTGCCCATTCGCGGGTGGCGATTGAGACAACTCGTTGTTTGTCGTCAGCGAAGAACATCCAGGCCTCGCAGGCTTTGTCGATGATTTCGTGGTAGGTTTCGTAGACGGTGTTGGCGAGCTTGTTGCCGCGCAGATAGGCCCAGATGTTTTCGACTGGATTGAGCTCGGGCGAGTAGGCTGGCAGCGGCAAGAGGGTTATGTTTTGCGGGAGCTCGAGGGTCGCTTCTTGATAGTAACCGGCGCCATCCAGCACGAGGACGGCGTGAGCCCCCGCGGCGACCCGTTTGGATATCTCTTCCAGGTGCAGGTTCATCGCCTCCGCGTTGGCGCAGGGCAGGACGAGGGCGGCGGTCGCGCTGCGCCCGGGGCAGACGGCGCCGAAGATATAGGCCCATTCATAACGTTGGTCGCGCGGCGCGCGCGGACGGGCGCCGCGCTTGGCCCACACACGGGTCAGCGTGCCCTGCTGGCCTAGACGCGCTTCGTCCTGGAACCAGATTTCGATCGGCCTTCCTCGTGCGGTTTCGGGGATTGCGTCGGCCAGGGTCGCCGCGAAGTTTTTTTAAAAGTCTCCTGGGCCGCCGGATCGCTTTTGGGATGTTGCGGGCGCACGGACAGACGGCGGTAACCCATGGACGCCAGGATCTTGCCAACCGAACGTTCATGCAGATCGACGCCAAAGCGTCGCTTGATCTCATCGCGCAAATCAACCCGGCGCCAGCGAACGACCTTGTGCACCGCCGGATCGGGGCCAGTCTCGACCAGCGCGGCGAACTCCGCCCGCTGTTCCCGGGAAAGCTTCGGCGAACGTCCTCCGCCTGTCCGGTCACGCAACCCGGCCAGACCTTCGTCATTGTATCGGCGCACCCAGTCACGCAATGCCTGCCGGTCCATCCCGCAAGTCCGGGCCGCGCTCGCGCGGTCCGCGCCTTCGAGAATGAGCGCCAGCGCCAACATCTTACGCGCCGCCGCGCCGTCCTTTTCAACGGAGGCCGCGCTGCGAAGCCCCTCCGCCGTCAATTCCAATCGCCCAATCGCAACCGCTCCGCCCATCGATCTGGCTCCCGAGCCGAAAGCGCATATCGATTTAGACTTTTTGCGATTCGGCCCCCCCCCCCCCCACGCGAGTTAATTCAATCGGCCGTTGGTATTATATTGGTTTTTGGGCCGAATGAAAAATATATAACATTTATTATTGGTTTTGCATTGCTTTTAATCGGAGCTTCTTTCTTTCACGACGCGTAAGCCATTGATCTCGCTCGCGGCGAGCGGCTGTGGGGTCGCTGCTACTGGGTACAGGCGATGGGGAATCCCAGGAGGTCGAAGGCCTTTTGCTGGATCGGGGTCGGGCGGGTGAGGATGGTGAAGGGGCGGTCCGGCGCGCCCGCGGTCACGACGGTGTTGCGCGCGAGGGTCGCGAGATCGGCGAGCAGGGTCTGGAAGGAGTGGACGGGGGCGCCGTCGGCGGCGCGGCCGGTGGCGCTTTTGGCCAGCGCGGCGGGAGAGCGCTGCGCTTTGGCGACGGGGCTCTCGCGCAGGGCTTCGGCGGCTTCCTTGTCGTCGTCGTCGTAGAGCATCGGGGCGAGGCGCGCCCGCATGTGCCACTCGACATAGTAGGCCAGCATGCACAGGAACACGTGGGCGCGAACCCGATCCGTGAGCCAGTGGTGGATCGGCCGGACATGCAGGTCGACCGTCTTCAGGCATCGAAAGGCCCGTTCCACCATGGACAAGGATTTGTATGTCTTGACCGCGGCTTCGTCGGCGAGGGTCTGTTCGGGCAGGCTGGTGCGCACGGCGTAGAGGCCGTCGAGCGCGGCCTCCCGTGCGATCTCATCGCGCTTTCGGGCGAAGGCGAACCGGTCGTCGGCGATCGTCAGGTCGAAGTGCTTGGCCATCTTGTGCTTGTCGAGCACGGCGCCGACGGCCATGCCGATCTCGGCCGCGCCGCGCAGGGGCTGGCGTTGACGCGCGACTGCGGCGGCGATCCTGGCCAGGTCGCGCTCGGTGGCGGCGAGGAGGTGCTCGCGCTTTCCGGCGCGCGCTCGCGCGAGATCGGGGTTGCGGCAGACGATCAGCCGCTCGCCGGGAAAGTCGGGCGAGGTGATCGCCGCCATGTCGCGCTCGTCGAACAGCGACATCTGCAGATGGCCGCCGCCGACCAGGCCCTGCAGCGCGGGGGCGCGGAGCGCCGTGATCCAGTCGAGGCCGGCGGGACGCAAATCCTCGTCGATGCGCGCCTGGGTGATCATGCCGCGGTCGCCAACCAGCACGACGTGGTCGATGGCGAAGCGGCGCTTGAGCTTGGCGACCTGATCGGCCAGGGTCGCGGGATCGCCGGTGTTTCCCTCGAACACCTCGATGGCGACGGGGCAGCCGTCGGGCGCGCAGAGAAGGCCGTAGACGATCTGCAGCTTGCCCTTCTTGCCGTCGCGGTTGTAGCCGTGTTTGGCCAGAGGGCAGCAGCGGCCTTCGACATAGCTCGACGAGACGTCGTAGAGCACCAGCGTCCCGCCCTTCAGATGGCGCTTCGCGAGCGCGGTCTCGATCGCGCCCTGACGCTCGAGGAGCCAGTCGAGCGCGGCGTAGAGTTCGTCCTCGTGGACGTCGCCGAGGCCCAGTTCGACGCCGAGGCTGGATGCGGCGGTGACGGGATCGAGCGCCCTGGCGGTGGCGAGTTTCGACGCCGGGGCGATGATGCGGCTGACGATCATGGCCAGGACGAGGTCGACCGGCCGACAGCTCTCGGGATCGGACCCGCGCGCTTGCTTGGGTCCGATGATTGTGCCGAGGCCGATAGCGCGCGTCGCGCCCAGCACGGCGGCGACAGCCCCGTGCGGCAGCGAGCGCTCGACGACGAAGGGCTGCTCGCCCGGCGGCAGCACGACCCCGCCCTTGAGGACGCCGCGCAGCCCTTCGACGTGCTCGGCCGGCCAATGGCTGAGGTTGAGCAGCGTGCGCTTCCGTATCCTCCCGCCGTCCCGATAGCTCTCGCGCAACAGGATCGCCGGTGGGGAGCCGCGATTGGGCACGGTTTCGATATACATGGACGTAGGATAGCGGAGAAACCCGCACAATCAACAAAAATATTCGATTTACATGGCTACACTTTTCACCCCTCGCCAGCCCAAAGATGCGCAAAATCAGAGGCTTGACCTTCGCGAAAGAAAGAAGCTCCGTTTAATCGCTGCCTGGCTCTCGAGATTTCGGACTGTCAATTTTAAGGCTTTCGGAATCAGCGCATCCGCCTCGGATATACAGCAAAAATCCACCGCCCATACATGGATCAGAGCTATAACTGGAGTGATCGTAGGCTTAATACTCGGCATCTGTGCTGTCTATGCTTACTTTATGTGGTTTAAATAGCGACGGGGCTGGGGACGGGCGTGGCTGAGCTGACGAAACCGCGTCGGGAGTCACAAACGTCGCACCCGCATGGCTGGCCCGGCGTCAGCGACGCCCAGGTCCTTTCCGTCGAGAACTGTCGCGCGGGGCTTGTTGTCCTGGCCTGTTGTCGCTCATAGCGCGCCGGCGGCCTCGAGCACGCGGCTCCTCTCGATGAGGTTAGCGTGAACCAGTTTCAGATAATCAAGTTCGGGTTCGCCAGTGGGCATGGGAAGTTCGGCCGCAATCCTGTTGACCGCGTCGCGCGCCTTAGCAGCCCGTTGCCGAAATCGCGTTTTCAGTTTGCGGTTGGCGCGAGGGCGATGGTGAGGACGAGGGCGGCGGGTTTGGCGTCGATGAGCGCGATCAGGCCGAAGACCAGCAGACCGTCGGTTTGGAAGGCGAAAATGAAGGCGGCGCGGGCCTCCGCGGCCTCTCTGGGCGTTCCCCGGCCGTGGAGGGCGCGCATCAGCACGCCGAGATTGAATCCGGCGACATGGATCAGATAGCGCTTGTGGATATTTTCCCGTCCGCGCAGCCAAGTCCGCCGCATGCCGCCGCGGTCGAGAATGTGAGCGAAGGACCGCTCGACCATTTCGCCGCGGCGGCGCATGGTCTCCCGCCCGATCCCGGATTTCAACCGCGCCCGGTTGGCGTAAACCGCTTTGCGCGCCGCCTCGTCGCCATGCCAGCGATGATAGCCGTTGGCCGGCTCGGGTTCGGCGATGCGCGTCTTCCACACGCCGCCTTCGAGCGTCTTCAACTGTTCACGCGCGTGATACCCCTTGTCGGCGGCCAGAACGCAAGGCTCATCCTCGGTCGGCGCCAACCCGACTGCGTCGAGGTTGCGCTCGGCGGCTTCGAGGGTCGGCGAAAGCGTCGTCGTGTCGCCTTCGTCGGCCGGATGGATCGGCGCGGCCACCACGACGCCGGTGTCGAGATCGACCGCGTGTTCGGGTTTGTAGGCCAGATGCGTCGTTCCATCCTTCATCTTGGCGATCCTGGCGTCAGGGTCGGTCGGGCTTTTCCAGTCGGCGTTCGACAGCGTCTTGCCCTTGCGCTTGCGGTCGAAGCGCGCCAAGTCCTCGGCGCTCGGCGTCTCGATCCCGCTCTCCTGCGCCATCCGCATCAGCATCGCGCGGTAGCTCTCGCCGTTGTCGCGCCGCACGATCGTGCGCAGCGCGGCGTTGGCTTCCATGGTCGACCCGTCGACGCCGATCCGCTCGCCCTTCACCAGGCCGCGCTCGGCCACGAGCTTCAAGACCCAGCCGAACACGGTCTCGTGCGTCTCGTGCGGCAGACGCGAGCGCGTACGCGACAGCCACGAATGATCGGGGACCTTCTCGACGTTCGACAGCCGCAGGAAATCGCGCAAGGAATATGAGTCCGCGCAACGCCAGGCGATGCCGCGCTCGCTGTCGAGGCCCTCGAAATAGCCGATCATGTGCATCCGGAAATACCGCCCCGGCGGCAGCGACGGCGCGCCCATCCGCGGCGCGTAGTGCGGCTTGCACACCTCCTCCACGAACGCGTCGAAACCCGCCTCGCTGAGCAACTCCTGCAGCCGATCGTAGAACGCGTGCCCCGGCGAGCGCGGCATCTCCGCCCACGTCGCCATCAGGTCATCCTGAACAGCGCCCGACCGTCCCATCGACATCGCTGATTCGCCCCCAAACCTCAACAACGCGACGGAATCCGAGATCCAGGACTTCGTCAACGGGCTGCTAGGGGCGGCGTTCAAAAACGTCCTTTCGATCTCGCCCCACAGAAGAGCGTTTCGTTGCCGCAGGCCGAGACATTCTGCTTCGCTGTAACTGCGGGCCGCAAGACGCCCCGCCACGCCCTCATGGCTGATCGGATAGCCCTTTTTCCCCGCACCGCGTCCGCAATGGCCCTCAGCGGCTCGCCCTGCGCCCACAGCGCCGCCATTTCGCTGATGGCCTTTTGCTCGCCCTCATGCCGGACGAACTCGCCATCGTCGCCGCGACGGAACCCGAACGGCTTCTTGCCGCCGAGATAGCGGCCTCGCGCCTTTTGATCGGCCTTCACCTGGCTGATGCGCTCGCGACCCCTCGGCCTCGGCGAAGGCCGCAGCGATCGTCAGGAACAGCTTTGACAGGCCGTTCCCGGCGATGTCACCGCCGAGGTCGAGAAGATGGAGCTTCACTCCGCGCGCCTTCAGGTCCTCGACCATCTTGAGAGCGTCCAGGGCTGATCGGAACAGCCGGTCGAGGTTCGCGGCAATGATCACGTCGCCCTTCTTCAGCTTGGCGAACAGCGCGCCGCCGGCCGTGATCGACCGACGCTCGGGCCGTCCAAAGGTCATCCAGACCGCCGACGTCTTCGTCGACGCGGGCGGCCTCCTCTACGCAACGGATTACAATGCTGGCCTTTCGATCATCGAGTTCGGCGGCTGATCGGACTGGCGCCTCAGCGCTTTCAGGCATGCGGAACCAGTAACAATCCCCCGGCAAAGCCGGGGGCTTTTATGATGTGAGCCGCTCAAAGCGGCTGATTTGGGTCGCTGACGCGACCCCGGTTTGCGGCCACCTGAAGGTGGCTTGTCGGGGACGCTGGCGCGGCCCCGGTTCATATGACCACCTGAAGGTGGTCAGCTAGCGCCACAGGTTCAGTTGTTCCAACTTTTGGTCTTCGTTCTCTTGGTTCTTGATGTAGTCCCTGACGACGGTTTCGTCTCGACCAACGGTCGAAACGAAATATCCGCGCGCCCAGAAACTTTGGACCACGTACCCGCGCTTGCGCTCGCCATAAACTCGCGCCAAGTGGATCGCGCTCTTGCCTTTGATATACCCGACCACTTGGCTGACCGCATATTTCGGCGGGATCGACAGTAACATGTGAACATGATCCGGCATCAGATGACTTTCCTCGACGCGGCTATCCCGCTGCTCCGCCAGTTGCCGAAATACCGGCCCAAGATGTCGCTTCAGTTCGCCGTACAGCACCTTACGGCGGTATGTCGGAATGAAAACGACGTGATATTTGCACTCCCACTTGGTGTGATTTAAGCTCTCGAATTCGTCCATCGTGGTTTGACCCTTTTGTGTGCTTGGCGGCTCACAAAAGCAAAAATCACGGTGGACCCCCGTAAAAGTCAAACTACTACTGCCACCCCGGCAAAGCCGGGGGAACTCTCAAGTTGGTTAGACGGAACTTTACCCCTCTGATTTGGCGGAAGGCGGCGGGTTGCAAGGGCTGCGGCCGATTTTTTGTGGCGCTTTGTAGTCATGTATATGTGAATATTTCTCTTTCGTTTTCGGATTGTTCATGCTAGATTAGTCGCATGTACGTTGCCGTCGTCCCCAACCGAGCCTCTCCGCCCGCCGTCCTGCTGCGCGAGAGCTACCGGGAAGGCGACAAGGTCAAGAACCGGACGATCGCCAATCTGAGCAAATGGCCGCCGGACAAGGTCGAGGCGTTGCGGGCGGTGCTGCGCGGCGACAAGCTCGCCCCGGCCGGCGAGGGGATCGAGATCGTCCGCGCCGTTCCGCACGGCCATGTGATCGCGGCGATCGGGACGATGAAGCGGATCGGCCTGGACGCGCTCTTGCCCGCGGCCCCCGAGCGAAAGCGCAATCTGGCCATGGCGCTGATCGTCGCCCGGCTGATCGACCCGGAGTCCAAGCTCGCCACCGCCCGGGCGCTCGACGAGGAGACGGCGAGCCATTCCCTTGGGGCGCTGTTGGGGCTGGGACAGGTGAGCGCCAACGACGTCTACCAAGCCCTCGACTGGCTGGGCGAGCAGCAGGCCAGGATCGAGAAGGCGCTCGCGCGCCGGCATCTGAGCGAGGGAACGCTGGTCCTCTACGACCTGACCTCAACCTATCTGGAAGGCCGCCGCTGTCCCCTTGGTCGGCACGGCTATAGCCGCGACGGGCGCAGCGACAAGCTGCAGATCGTGTTCGGGGTGCTGTGCACTCAGGAGGGATGCCCGGTCGCCGTCGAAGTGTTCGCCGGCAACGCCGGCGATCCCTCCACCGTCCCGGCGCAGATCGTCAAGCTCAAACAGCGCTTCGGCCTGAGCCGCATCGTCATGGTCGGCGACCGCGGCATGCTGACCCAAGCGCGGCTGCGCGAGGATCTGGACCCGGCCGGCCTCGACTGGATCACCGCGCTGCGCGCCCCCGCCATCCAGGCCCTGGCGGCCGACGCCGGGCCGTTGCAACTCTCCCTTTTTGACGATCGCGACCTGGCGGAGATCATCAGTCCCGACTATCCCGGCGAACGGCTGATCGTCTGCCGCAACCCAGCCCTGGCCGCCGAGCGGACGCGCAAGCGCCTCGACCTCCTCGCCGCCACCGAACGCGACTTGCAGAAGATCCAGAAGCGGGTGCGGCGGAGCCGCAATCCCTTGAAGGGGGCCGCCGCCATCGGCGAAGCGGTCGGCGCCGTGCTCGGCCGGCGGAAAATGGCCAAGCACTTCCTGCGCACCGTCGCCGACGACGACTTCGCCTTCGAGCGCGACCTCGCCGGCATCGAAGCCGAGGCCAAACTGGACGGGATCTATGTCCTGCGCACCAGCCTCGCCAAGGACGAACTCGACGCCGCCGGGACGGTGCGCGCCTACAAAGGTCTGGCCCGCGTCGAGCGCGCCTTTCGCAGCATCAAGACCGTCGACATCGAGGTTCGCCCGGTCTTCCATTGGGCCGAAGACCGCGTGCGCGCCCATGTCTTCCTCTGCATGCTCGCCTACCACCTCGAATGGCGCATGCGCCAAGCTCTGGCGCCGATCCTGTTCGACGACCACGACCGCGCCGGCGCCGAGGCTCAGCGCAACTCTCCGGTCGCCAAGGCCCGCGTGTCGGAGGCGGCCAAACGCAAAGCGCACGCCAAGCGAACCGACGACGGCCTGCCGGTCCACAGCTTCCGCTCCCTCCTCGCCGATCTCGCCACCCTCACCCGCAATCGGGTCCGCTTCGGCAACGGCCAGATCGCCACCATCCTCGCAACCCCGACCCCGACGCAGAACCGCGCACTCCAACTCCTCGGCGTCACGCCGAAAACCGAACTGTAGTCAGAAACACCCCGCCTTTCTCTCGGAAAATCGAGAGAAATCAAAGGGACGCGCCCGCAAAGGGGGTAAAGTTCCGGTTAGATAGGCGAACCCTAGCGCGGAAACGCCAAGCGCGCGCTCGTCCCGAGCGCTTACCAGGCGAACTGTCAATCGGCGTCGAAAAGTGACCCTGGATCGGCGTCCAAGAGTTCGACGCCGGTTCACAACCAGGCCTTCCGCGACAGATTGATGGATGCGCTTCGGGGCTTTGTTGGTCGAGCAAGGCCGGAGCACATCATAAACTCATCGAGGTTGTTTTACGAAATGCAACCTCATTGCTCCTCAGCTCCATCGTTCTGCAAACCAAAAGCCATGCGGGCGGCTTCGGAAAACTTGTAATATAACACCGGCAGGGGAGGGCATGATTCCGCCGGAATTGGGTGTTAACATTAATATCTCGGTTTGTTGGCGGCCGATTATGGCCAAAAGATGGACGCTGCACCCGGTGTCTACCTCTTTTGATCGAGCCGCGTAATCCCTGTTTACATTGCTGCAACCCTAAGGTAGCTTTTTACCTAAGGGCAGCGGACGCAATCGCGGGGTTGTGGTCGCGTTCGATAGGAGGTGGCAGCGGGTCTGGGGCATATTTGACGTTACAAGGGGAGTTTGCGATGGATGACAATATTGTACGCGATTATGTCGGCGATGGTCAGGCGCTGACACTGCGCATGGAGGATGTCGAACCGTATGAGGAAAACGGTCGGCGGGCCTCCGACGAAGCTGTCAGTGCAGCAACCGAGGCCTTTATCGCGGTGATAGAAAGCCGTACTTTCATACGCGAGTGTATTCGGCGCAGCATGCAGTCAGCGTATCCCTTGGAAGTCCGTGCTTTTATGGGATCTGTCGAATTGCAAAGGCAATGCCGTAATTTGCCAAAATTGATAATACTGTCTGGAATCGGCGATAGCAAGGAAACGATTGCGAACCACTTGAAGAATTTCTCTCAAATTGCGCCGGAAATACCGATCATTGTTCTTGCCTGCAATAATGACATAGAAATGGCCCAGGCTGCAATTTCCAATGGCGCGAAAGGCTATATCCCAGTAGCTTTGGGATTTGAAATCGCGCTTGAGGCTGTGCGTTTTGTTCTCGCCGGCGGGACGTACGTGCCGGTTGACTATCTGCTCATGAGAAATTGGCCAGGGGCCATCCCCTCTGAGCCGTTATCGGCATCGTTCCAGATCACGCCCCGGGAACTTGCTGTCGTTAGAGCGATCCAACGCGGCAAGTCGAATAAAGCTATAGCCTATGAGCTCGGGATGTGCGAAAGTACCGTCAAAGTCCACGTGCGTCGGATCATGAAGAAAATGAATGCTAGGAACCGGACGGAGGTGGCGATCAAGTCCCAATCTGTTGTGAGCGGTTGTGCGTGAGCCAACACTTGTCTCGATTTACCAACACCTGTCTCGATTTACAGATTAATCGCGTGGACGATGGCTGAGGATTTGCCACCATGGATTATGACGTCCCTCTCGTGCCTCGGACAGCTCGAACAAAAACTCTTGTTCATCGTGGGCGAAACCTAGGGAGCATTCGGGGCAGCTGGAGACCAGGCGCGATTTGACGCGTCCAATTCTCTCGGTGAACCCGTGGCCGCACCACGGACATTTGAAAGGCCATAGGTCATCATTTTCGTACATACCGCTGTCGCCTTCCGCGGTGGGCCAATTTTTTTTGCGGAACTCCATAAACTTCATATACTTTCTTCAATTCAGATATCAGCCGAGACGTGCGAGCGTCTGAGAGGCCGGCTTAGCCCGCGATCCTTTCTGCAGTAGCCCACAATCGCCCCACGGCCTCTTTCCTTAGACATTACGTTGAGGCGGAAGACAAAGGCACGAAAGGATAAGTTGCATCCTTCTTTTGAGCACCTCTCCCGGCGGCGACGTCCGCCGCCCCGACCCGCAATGTCCGCGTTGTCTGTGCGCGGTGACAAGGCGGCGCTTTCCAGTGGGTGCAAGCCCCACCCGGCGAACGCTCCAGCCGGAAGCAACCGGAGCAGTCATGGAGGTGACGAAATGGCTGAAGCCTTCGGTGTAGCTGTCACATTTAATAGGTGACGGCGAGAGTGTGCGGGCCGCAACGCGCGTAAACGCCGAGCAAGCCTCGAAAAGGACGATGCGCAAGCCGACCCGACCGCAATTTCGGGGAAGGTTGATACGGCTGGGTGAGATGAGCGAAGACGACGCCCAGTCGCTGCACCGGGGTGCTGGCGGCAGCACGTACATGAAGGAAAGCGTACGCAACACGGGAAGCCCCATGGCGTGGTCAGGGATGAACAACCGGACGCCCGTGAGGGACAGGCCGGGCGCTCTGGGGCGGCGGAGAGGTTCGTAGTACCGCTGAAGCCGGGTAACGCCGGGGGAGGGAAAGGACCTCAGTTCAAGACAGGCGCAACACGTGGTGAGGCAAGCCGCTGGTCGCGGCGCTTAAGACCTGGCTCGAGCGGCAGCTTGCCCGCGTCTCCGCCAAGGCGACGATCGCCGTGGACATCCGTTACGGCCTGAACCATTGGGACGGGCTTGTCCGTTTCCTCGACAACGGCCGCATCGAACTCGACACCAATATCGTCGAACGCGGAATCAGGCCGATCGTACTCAATCGCAAGAATGCGCTCTTCGCTGGCCATGACGAGGGAGCCGCGAACCGGGCTTGCATCGCCTCGCTGATCGAGTGCTGCAAGCTCTACGACGTCGATCCGCAAGCCTATTTCGCCGACGTGCTCGACAAGCTCGTCAACCTCTGGCCCGCTTCCCGCCTCGACGAGCTCATGCCCCGGGCCTGGGGCGCCGCGCACCGGATCGCAGAACCGGAACAGGCCGCTGCTTGACGATCGATCCGATTGGGGTCGGATCCAACTTCATGGCTTTGTCGCCAAGCGCGCCGAAGACGACGGCGCCTCTGCCCGAACTCGGCGACTTCCCGAACCCTTGAACGGCCCGTGCGGTCTAAAGGCCGCTTACTTTCCATTTCCCGCTGGACCCCTGAAACGTATGCGACATAAGAACGCATGCGGAATAAGGAAGCGCGGCATAAGGAAGCGAAGCGGTCGCTTCGGAGCTGCTCGACAATTATTAGGATTTATAACTCAAACTGAGGAGGAGGCTTAGCGGGGCTATGAACTTCCTGCGTCGATTGGCGGTGCTGCTGTCGGCTTGGATCGATAACGTGTCTCTTGCGATCATCTCGATCAGCGGCGTGATCCGGCCGGTAAGAAAATTCCGGCTCGTCGAGCAGGAGGATCTTGCCTTCAATATCGAGCCAACGAGAGCGCGATCCGCGCGCCGCGCCATCGGCGGGCGACTGCGGTTTGTCGAGGGGCGATTCGCCGACGACTCCGGCGCAGAAGCTGCGTCGCGACTTGGAGGCGCGCAAATCCAACTTATCCTCGCCAGGCGCCGTTTTGTGTTTCGAACCTTGGAGCTGCCGCAACAGGCCGCTGATTTTCTCGACGCCATCGTCCGATCGCAAGTTGACCGATTGACGCCGTGGATTCCCTCCCAGGCGGTCTTCGGCCACGGCGTTCCCACGGAAACGTCGAGCGGACGCATCGGCGTCGTTGTTGCTGCGACGGCGCGATCGTCGGTCATGCCTTTTGTCACTGCGTTGGAGGCGCTGAAACCAAACTCGATCATCGTATCGGCGGCGTCAGACGGCGCAAACAACGAAAAGGCGATGACCATTGTCTATTCGCAGCAGACCCATCGCGAACGATCAATGCGGCGCACGCGTCGATTTCTCATCGCGGCGCCGGCGGCCGCGGGAATAGCGGCCCTCGCCGCGTTCGCGACGTGGATGTTCGTCGGCGCTGATCTTGAAGCATCTCGGCTAAGCGTCTCACGACAAATGGCCGAAAGGCGTGTTGCGCTTTTGAGCGGACGCCTAGGCGTCTTCGAGGAAAGAGCTGCGAAGCTGGCGCAAAAGAAGCGCGAATCGGCGGCAACCGTCATCGTTCTGGAGTCGCTCTCGCAGGCCTTGCCGGACGATACCTATCTGACCGAGTTGCGAGTCGAGGACGGCAAACTGGAGATCACCGGCGTCACCCGCGAAGCCGCGTCTTTGATCCAAATCATCGAACAGACCGATCAATTCAAGAACGCCACTTTCTTCGCTCCCACCACGCGGGCTCCGCTGGAGGTTGGCGAACAGTTCCATATCGAAGCCCAGATCGTGCCCTACTTTCCCGCATTGCGATGAGCACAGCAAGCTTGACGACACAAGGATCCTCGCGCCGCCAGGGGCTGGCGCTGCTGGCCTACGTGATCGTGCTGGCTGGTCTCCTCGCGGCCGTAGACACCTCCATATCCAACCTTCTGGACTCGTTTGCGGCGCTGAACGAAAGCCGGGCCGCGCTCGCGCGTCTCGACCGGCAACAGCATCCCTCCTCGCCGCGCCCGAACTCATCGAGCGCGGCCGACACCGAACAACCTTTCCTGAGCGGCAAGACCATCACCATCGCAGGCGCGGCATTGCAGGAACGCGTCGAGACGGCGGTCAAGAAAGCTGGCGGCAATGTTCTGTCGTCCCAGGTCGATTTGCAGGGCCCGCATTCCGCGGAAGGGTTCATCAGCCTCACCGAAAGTCTGGAAATCGATCAGGCCTCGTTGCAATCGCTGCTCTACGATCTCGAGGCGGGAATGCCGTATCTTTTCGTTGAGAATCTTGCGATACAGGCCCCCCAGGCGTTTGGCGAAGCGGAAGGCGCACCCATGCGCGTCCTTGTGGTGGTGTCGGGACAGTGGCGAGAGTCCCAATGAGACGCGCGGCGCTCGCCCTCGCCGGGATCGGAGTTTTTGCCTGCCAAGTCGCGAGCTTGGCCGAGCCTCGATCTTCCCCGGTTTCGCTCGCCGCGATCGAGACCGAAAGCGCCGGGCCCGACGTGAACGGCGAAGCCTCGGCCGACGCCGGGCGCCCGGCGCCCGACCTCTCGACGAGGGGCAATCCGCTTTGGGCCATTCCCCTTTCGAAGCTCTCCGCGACGCGCGATCGGCCGCTCTTCTCCGCTTCGCGCCACCCCCGCCAGCCGGCCGTCCCCGGCGCTTCGGCGCCGCCCCCGCGCATGGTCGCACAACCGCTTGCGCCGGCTGCGCCGCCCTTCACTCTGGTTGGAACGATTATCGGCGAAAACAGTCGAATTGCGATCTTGTTTGATGAGACCCTCAAGACTGCGATCGGGGTCAAGCAGGGCGACAGCGACGCTGGATGGCTGTTGCGCTCCGTCGATCCACTGTCGGCGGTGCTGGACATGAGCGGCCGCACGGTGACGCTCGATCTGCCCGAACCCGCCGCAGCCCAGGGCCCGGCGCCGCCCGAACCCGCTGCGCAGCCGGATCCGACGCCCCCGGCGCCTCCGCCGCCTCCGCGGAACAGGCGCCGCGTTTCGCCGGGAGGCTGATGCGGTCGAGACGCGCCGACGCCGTGATCGCGGACAACGATCACGTGATGGATTGGGGCGCCGCTCGAGGCGATCCGACCCGTTCTGCTGCCCGTCGTCATGTCCTCGAGCCGCCACCCCGTTCAAGAGCATCCGCATGGTCGCGGGCTTCCAGCCGCTCGGGGTCAGGATCATCGGGGTGTCGAACCCGGCGACCGCCGACGCGGGCCGGACGGTTTCGGGCGCGGAATCAATTTTATCAATGGGTTGCGCGGGCTTTTCCGGGCGATCGCAACGCCTGAAGGCGAAAGGTTCGGCCGATCCCCAGCCACGCCGCTCCGCGCCTTGCGATGACGCCGGATCGGCGCTGGCCGGGGCGTTGGGAGAAATCTCGCGATCGTCAGGCCGAGGAGCGACGCAAGGCTCGGCGTCTCGAGGTTGGCTCAAGGCCGCCGCGCCGTCCGATTTCTCGGGCGCGGAATCAATCTTTTCAAGGCCTTGCGCCGGGTTTTCCGGGCGTCCCTGCTCCCCGTTGACGCCAAGGGTTGCGCACATCTCCCATCGCTCAGCACGGACCCCTTCCCCAGCTTGCTGGGGAAGGTGGCCGGATAGGGCCGGATGGGGTGCGGCGAGCGGGGCGGCTCCGCCCGCGGTTGGCTGTGACGATCGTGCAAATCGAACAAAGTTAGTGGCGGCGGACCACACCCCATCCGTCGCCTTCGGCGACACCTTCCCCGCTTGGCGGAGAAGGGGGTGCGTTTCTCCCGGCTGAAGCGGGGCGAGGGGCAGATCGCCGGGCGCTGATTTAATGTTTTCAAGGCCTTGCGCCGGGTTTTCCGAGCGTCTCTGCTCCCCGTTGACGCCAAGGGTTGCGCACATCTCCAATCGCTCAGCGCGAACCCCTTCCCCAGCTTGCTGGGGAAGGTGGCCCGATAGGGCCGGATGGGGTGCGGCGAGCGGAGCGGCTCCGCCCGCGGTTGGCTGTGACGATCGTGCAAATCGAACGAAGTTGGTGGCGGCGGACCACACCCCATCCGTCGCCTTCGGCGACACCTTCCCCGCTTCGCGGAGAAGGGGGTGCGTTTCTCCCGGCTGAAGCGGGGCGAGGGGCAGATCGCCGGGCGCTGATTCAATGTTTTCAAGGCCTTGCGCCGGGTTTTCCGGGCGATCGTCGCCGCCCTCCAGCGGAACTTCGCCGCTGCCCAGCCACGCCTTGGCGAACGCGACATCCTCGTCCGCCGGCGCATCGCGCCCCGGGGCGTTGGCCCGCGCCCATTCGGCGGTGAAGGCGCCGCCGTAGCGGGCGAGCTCGCGCACGATCTTCACCACCTGGTCGACCGCCTTCAGGTTTGAGGGCGACATGGCGCTGAAGGCGTTGAGCAGCGCCTCGCTGAGCCGGCTCACCTGGATCGCGACGCGGTTGAGATAATCGACGATCAGCTGCTCGCGCCGGAATGTCTCGAGCCGCGCCGCACGGGCGTGGCTCGGCCGAGGCGAGGGTTTGGCCGACAGGGCGTTGGGGGCGCCGGACATGCGGCGTGGTCTCCGTGAATGCGTGTATGAGAACATTATGAGAACGACTTTTGTCAATTGTCAACAAATTGCTGCATTTTCGGGCCTCGAGCCTCACGAGCGGGGCCAGCCCTTCGGCGCCGGTGCAGCGAGACGCGGTTCGCGGGTGAGGACGCGAGGCTTCGAGACAGCGCAGTCTTCCGCCGGTGGACTTGACGGCGCGCACGTCGGTGAATTGCAGATGCAGCCGACGCCAGCTCGGAGGCCCGGCAAGCGGGCTTAGGCCGAACGGCGGGTCTGGCGAGCACGACGCGCGTTCAGATCCCGCGCCCGGACAGGCGATATCCGCCCATTGCGGACATCGCGCCGTTCAAAAATCAACACATTTGGAGCGGCAAAAGGCCTTTGATCTTGCAGCGATTTTTGTTGCGGAAATCAGGCGCAGAACGAACCCGCTCACGCGGCGCTTGTCGGCGCGGCGTCCAGCCAGGGATTGAACACGGGGGCGCGCGCTTTCTGGGTGTCGCTCACGTCGCGGGTGACGACGGTAAGGCCGTGATGAAGCGCGGTCGCGGCGATGATCAGATCGGGTTGCGAAAATGTATGGCCGACCTTGCGGCCGCCTTCGACCAGCAGCCGCCACTTGAACATGACATCCTCGGTCACCGCGAGAACGCGCTGTTCAAACATCGGCCGCACCATATGCGCGAGCCAATCATTCAATTCCGCGCGGCGGCCGGCATCGGCGACAAGCTCGATTCCGAACCTGATTTCAGCGAGCGTCACGGCGCTCACATAGAGCAGATCGAGCGGTTGCGCGGCGATGAATTCCAGCACCTTGCGTTCGGGCTTGGGTCGGCGCAGCTCCGAAAGTACGTTTGTGTCGAGAAGCCAACCCGTCACAAGACGACCTCGCGCACCGGCATCGCGGCGCGCTGCGGCTCAATCTCGATATCGCGATGCGGCGACGCCTGCATGGCGGCGATCAGCGCTTGGCCGGTGAGATCGCCCTTGAGACGGCGGAACTCTTCGGCCGAGATCACGACCACTTCGTCGCGCCCGTGCACGGTCACATGCTGCGGGCCTTCGCTGCGGACGCGGCGCACCAGTTCGCTGAATCGCGCCTTGGCGTCCTGCAATAGCCAGCGGCCGGATTTCAGGTCGCGGGCGCGGCGGGCCTTGGGCGGCTTGGCGGAGGATTTCACAATTCTGGTCATGCTGACTAGATTAACATGACGGACGATCCCTTTTCAAGCCTGTTGTATTTTCCGGCGCCGAATTTCCCCGATGCAATCGTCGACGCCATTTCGCTCAGATCAGGTTCGGAAGGTCGCGCCGTCCGTCGACGACGCGCACGATCTCGACCCAATCGACCAGGCCCTCGTCCGTGTCGGGGGGCGTTTCAAACAGAATTAGATACGACCCCTCGACCAGCACCCGCGCAGCCGGTTGAATATCGGGTCGGCGTGGCCCGAGCCGGGGGTGATCCGACAGTTGGTCAATCCGCGCGCCGATGGCGCGCACGACCCGCGTCGCGGCGGGAGGATTGTCGGCGGCGATCGTCAACCAGATTTCTTCCATGTCCCGCTCGGCGGCGGGCGATCGGAAGACGCGCGTCATTTGGCGTCCACTTCCCTGAGGCGCGCTTCCGCGGCGGCGAGGGTCTGTTCGATATTGAAAGGCTCTGCCGGGCCGCTGGCCTTGCCTTCGTCCCACAGTCGCCGGAGGCGCTTGATGTCTTCCAGGCGAAGTTCGCGCTTGAACAGCCAATCGCGGACGGCTTCGCGCACGACCTCGCTTGTGGTCGCGTATTCGCCAGCTTCAACCGCGGCCTTGAGGGCGGCGAGTTGCCCCCCGGTCAGGGCTATGCTGACTTTCTGGATATCGGCCACGGTGTATCTCCGTATCTCCATTTTTGGTCTGCTCATATTTTACTACTTGGTAGCAAGAATGTCCAATGAGACGCCCTTGTCCCTGTCTTCGCCAATCGCGCCCCGGCCATCATCGCCGTCGCCGGCGGGTGGGCGTCCTATCGTTTCCTCGAATTCTTCACCGCGGAGATCCTGAACCCGCACACACGCGCCGCGCCGATGCGCGCGCCGCGACGGAATTTTCAACTCGCTCGAGGCGAAGGGCGTCACGCAGCTCGCGGCGATCGAGAGCGCGCATGTCGCGACCTACATCGAGCAGTTGAGCCGAGCGCGTCCGCGCCGACCGCAAAGCTGCGCCTGGCCGCCTTGCGTCACCTGTTCGATTGGATGGTGATCGGCCGGATCATGCGGACCAATCCGGCAGCCGCCGTGCGTGGGCCGCGCCACATCGTGCGGCGCGGCAAGACGCCGGTGCTCGACCCCGCCGAGGCGCGCCAGTTCATCGACGCGATCGACACCACGACCGTCATTGGCCTCCGCGACCGCGCGTTGATCGGCCTCATGGTCTATTCGGCCAGAACTAACGAAACGGCCTTCTTATACGCATAGACAGACAAAGCGGGAACGGGCCGGGCGCATAATCGAGATCGATGAGAGGGTTACTGGTTTCTGGCGGTCGGAGCGCGGGAGGGTGGGCTGACGGCGTGACCGCTCAGTCTGCCGGACCCGTGCATGCGATTTTTGGCGGAGTTCCGCGGACTACACGTCTCGACGTTCTCAATTCTTCCCCTTATGCGTATCGGAAAGCCGTTTCGTTAGTTCCGGCCAGCAGCACCGAAGTCCTGTCCTACGACGCCAACTCCAACATTCTGACCCGCAAGACGCGCCGCGGCGACACGATCGCTTTCGCCTACGACACGCTGAATAGGCTTTGCACGAAGGTCTGGGCGACCAGCCCCGTCGCCTGCGGCGGGACGTCCTCGAGCTACCTCGTCAGCTACGCCCACGATCTCGCGAGCCGCCTCATCGGCGCCAGCGACAACGGCGCCTCGATCATCGCGCCGTCCGCGTCCGCGAGCTACGCGGCGAATTATGCTTACGACGCGCGCAACGAACCCATCAACGTCTCGTGGCCGGCGACGGCGCAGACAGCTCCCTCGGGGTCGACCAGCGTGATGTTCGGCTATTCCTATGACGGGAACAACCGCCGGATCGGCCAGACCGCGACCGACAAGAGCTGGTGGACCTATCCGACCACGGCCGCCTCGATCGCTTACACGGCGAACAACCTCAATCAGTACACCGCCGTCGGCTCGGCGAGCCCGACCTATGACGGCAACGGCAATCTGACCTACGATGGGCATTTCACCTATTGCTACGACGTTGAGAGCCGGCTGACCTCCATCTTGAGCGCCGGGACCTGCGCTTCGCCGACGACGATCGTCGCCGCTTACGCCTACGACTCGCAGGGGCGGCGCAAATCCAAGACGGTCGGAGCAACGACGACCTATTACGCGACCGACGCCGACAATCGCGAAGTGCTCGAATACAACGGCGCGGGGGCGATCCAGAACTGGTACTCGTTTGCCCTCGGCCCCGACGCGGTTCTCAACCAGATGAACGTCGCGGGCTCGACCCGCGCGACCCTCATCCCCGATGTGATCGGTTCGATCGCCGGCTCGCTCGACGCGGCGAGCGGGACGCTCACAAAATTCGGTTACCAGACGTTCGGCGAGAACCCGTCGCTGACCGCCGGCGGCTATCGCTACACCGCCCGCCGGCTTGATCCCGAGACGCTCGCCTCGGCCTCGCAGCCCTCCGGGCTCTACTATTACCGCGCGCGCATGTACGCGCCGACTTGGGGCAGGTTCTTGCAGCCGGACCCGATTGGGTACGCGGGCGGAGCGAACCTTTACGCATATGGCAACAATGACCCGCTGAACCTCGTCGATCCATTTGGGTTGACGCCCGATAGTCCGTCCTTTGGACAGAGTTTGGCGCAAGCCAGTATCAACTCGGTTCCCGGTGCTTACTATGCAGGATTGGCACAACAGCAATTTCAGCAAGGGAATTATGGTTCGGCCACCGTCTATGGAACCGCCTCCGTGGCAGACGCCGCAGTCGGTGTCCTCACATTAGGCTTAGGTACAAAGGTCGAAGCTGGGTTGCGAGCCGCAGAAGGCGTAGGCTCAGAACTGATTTCCACAGGAACGAACACAGTTTATCAATCGTTTACCAGCGCAGGAGAAGTGAGTTACGTTGGGATCACGAACAATTTTGAGCGTCGGGCAGGAGAGCAGCTTGCAAATGGGCTATCTATCGCGCCGGTTCCCGGTCTGCTTGGAAACCTGTCGAGGGCCGATGCGCGCGCCGTTGAGCAGGCATTGATTAACACTTATGGTTTGCCGCGAAATGGCGGCAGCCTTCTCAACCAGATAAATAGTATATCGCCAAATAACCCAATCTATTTTGGTGCGCTGTCGTGGGGAATCGTGATATTAAATTCGATAGGTTACATTCGATAGATTACTTTGGAGCTGGCACGCCATGAAAATCAAGATTGGTGATATTGTTGAGATAAAGACATCTGCCGGAATTGCTTATGCGTTGTATTCACATCAATACACCGCACCTCCAAAGTTCGGCTCTTTGATACGGGTTTTTGATCATCTATATGAGATCAGGCCGGAGCGCCTCGAAGATCTGGTTGAAAACGAGGTAATGTTCAGCACTTTTTTCCCTTTACAAGCAGCGGTAAATGAAGGTCTTCTGAGTGTTGTTGGAAATGTATCTGTTCCTGACCGTCTGGCAGATTTTCCGATATTTAGGAACGGAACTCCAGACCCAAATAGCAAGAAAGTTAAAGCGTGGTGGCTATGGGATGGCAATAAGGAATGGCGCGTCGGCACGTTGACTCCTGAGGAGCGCAGATACCCTCTCCTAGCTGTGTGGACATACCCATTGCTAATCGAAAGAATTGAGAGGCGTTGGAAACCAGAGAATGATCCGGTTTGGGGAGGGGCTGCCTGACGGCATTGTCACGTTGGCCAGTTCTACTTGTGAATGGCGCGACGCGCTTATGGGCCGCACGCAGCGAAATCAATGGCTTGCAGAGTTCGGGAGCAGCGCCGGACACCTCGGGAATCCGCTGTTCTTGGCCGACGTGACAATGCCCTTCAATCCTCGGCCGCCCCGTCGATGACGAACAGGCAGGGCTGCTTTTTCTTCGCCCTGGCCGCGGCGTCCTGGCAGTCGGAGAGCGCGGCTCTATTCGTCCAGACCACGCTGGCGGCATACATGTAGTCGTCCCACTTCCGCGGGTCTCCCCCCCGCATAAGGGCTGCGCCAGCGTCCCAGCGATCCTCGCCCATGACGGTGGATGCGGCGGCCATCGCTGCCGAGGCGGGGAGGAAGCGCGGCAGGAACAACGCCATCAGAACGCCCAAGGCGGCGCCGATCGCGGCGCCGCCCCCGCCGGCGAGCCCCAGGAACTTGAGGCGAACATACCGGCCCTTCACGAGAGCGAGCCGTTCGCCGAGCTTCTCGCTGACGCCCCTGAGCTCGTGGGCCAGAACTAACGAAACGGCCTTCTGATACGCATAGGCAGACAAAGCGGGAACGGGCCGGGCGCATAATCGAGATCGATGAGGGGGTTACTGGTTTCTGGCGGTCGGGGCGCGGGAGCGTGGGCTGACGGCGTGACCGCTCAGCCTGCCCGACCCGTCCATGCGATTTTTGACGGAGTTCCGCGGCCTACACGTCTCGGCGTTCTCAATTCGTCCCCTTATGCGTATCGGAAGGCCGTTTCGTTAGTTCCGGCCAGAACGGTTAGAGCGGTTTTCGACCACGCAGAATTGTCATTGCGAGAAGCGAAGCGACGAAGAGCAATCCAGTGATCGTAGGGCGGCGGCGGTGGCCCTGGATTGCTTCGCTTCACTCGCAATGACGAGGCGCCTCGATTTGATCGGAAACCGCTCTAGCGCAACTCTCCCCCGCGGCGAAGCCGTCATCGAAGCGGGTCGGGACCCCACTCAAACGCCGTGGGCGGTTCCGGCCGCCATGTATAGGCCAGCCGGCGGGCTTCGGCGAGCTGCGCCTCGCTCATCTTCGAGGCGACCGCGTTGCGAATGAGCGCCCAGCGGCTGCGCAATCTCGGCTCGGCATGCGCCACAGCGAGGTTCAGCCACGCATGGGCGACCACGAAGTCCTGCGCCACACCCTGTCCCTTGTCGTACATCAACCCGAGGAAGTATTGGGCCTCGGGGAGGCCGGTCTCCGAGGCGCGATGAAGCCAGAAGGCTGCGGCGTCGAAATTCTGCGGAACGCCCTGCCCGTGCAGATACATCACGCCGAGATAGGTTTGCGCGCGCGGATCGCCCTGCTCCGCAAGGCGAGCAAAGATCTCGGCCGACTGCACATAGTTATGAACGGCGTAGGCCCGCGCGCCCGCTGCGAAGGCGTCCGCTCGGGCGGCCGGGACGACGGCCAGCGACAGCAGCAAAATCATGGCCAGCCGCAGACGAACGGCGCGCGGCCGCGCGCCCCGTTGCAAAAACGCGTCTTTGCCAGCCCCTCTCAACATCCGCAAACCGCCCTGATGAAGCCGCCTAGCTCAGGTAGGGGAGGATCGCTTCCAGAATCCAGCCCAGCCAAATCGCGGGTGCAAAAAACGCTCCGAACGGAATCCGATCGGCGGCTCGCAGCAGACGCGCGCGCCTGCCCTGACGAAGGACATAGGCGGCCAGCGCCGAGAGCGCCGCAATTTCAAGCGAAATCGGCAGCATCGGCAAGCTCAGCCAGACGCCCGCCACCCCGGCCAGTTTCACATCGCCAAAGCCAAGGCCGTCGCGCCCGCGCAGGCGCCGATAGGCGACGCGGATCAAGAGCAACAAACCCGCAGCGAGGGCGGCGCGCGAAAGCGCCATGAGCGCGCCTTCGAAGCGGGAGTCGGGGCTGGCCACCGCGGCGTAGACAAGGCCGAGCGCGAATGCGGCCGCGCTCAGAACGTCGGGAACGACAAAACGGCGCGCGTCCGACGATGCAATCCCGAGCATGAGGAGCCCGAGCGCGCCGCCAAGCGCGCCATCCACGCCCGGCGCCGCCGCAACGCTGGCGAGCAAGACGCCCGCCCCCGCAAGGGCCCATCCAAAGCGCATCCCTCGCCTCGGCGCCCGGCGCCTCTGCGCGGGCGCGACGTCGGAGCCGTCGACACTCTCGGACGGGGTGCGCGAAATGACGGCGCGCTCAAGAGTGGTCACTGCAGGGTCCGCGGCGGCTGTGGCGCAAAAAGCTTGGGCAGGCCAAGCGAACCCAATTGTCCGCCGCGCATCTTCGATCGCAGTTCTTCGGCGACAACGGATGCGTCGGCGCCGTCACGGATGATCTGCGGCCTGATGAAGAGAATGAGTTCAGTTCGGCTGATGGATTTGTTTTTTGACGAGGCGGCGTCGCCGAAAAATGGAATTTGATCAAGGATGGGGATGCCGGAATGGGCGACGTTCTGAGTTTCGCTGATCAATCCGGCGAGCAGCACCGTCTGTCCATTCGCGACCGACAACTCGCTCTTGACTTCTCCGCACTGAGATGGTTGGCGTGAGATCGGTGGTGGTCGAGGTGGGGGCGCTGCCGGCGGTGAGGTTGTTGACCACGGCGCTGATTTCCTGGTCGACGTCGAGAAGAACGGTGCCGTTGGCATTCACGCGTGGCTGGACCTTCAGGATGATGCCGGTGTTCTTATAGTCGACCGTATTCACGACCGCGTTGTTGGCGCTGAGCACTGTCGCGCTGCCGGTCGTGATCGGCACCTGGTCGCCAACCTCAAGTGTTGCTGGCTGATTGTCCACAACCACAAGAGAAGGATTCGAAAGAATCTTCACATCGGTGTATTGGTGCAAGGCATTGATGACCACGCGCGGCGAGAGCGCATTTCCCAACACAACGTTGAATCCCGGCAGGCTGGGGGTGATTGGCAGCGAAGTCTGGGAGACGTTCATGATTGCTCCCTTGTCGAGAAAGAATTGCACGCCATAGTTCAATTGGTCATTGAGCGTGACCTCGGCGATCGTGACATCGATGGCGACTTGCATCGTTGGCCGGTCGAGCTGATTGATCGCGCGCTCTACGACTTTGTACTGCTCCTCTGTGGAGTAAACCAAAATCGAATTGTTGGACACGTCGGCCGTGATGCGCACGTCGGGGAGCGGCGAGCCCCCTCCGGCGCCGCCACCGCCTTTCGCCAGCGGGCCAAGCGCCCCCGTCGTCGAGATGGCTGATGCAGCTTCGACGCCGCCGCCCTGACCCGGCTGGGCCGTTCCGCTCTGCGCGTCCTGTTTTGGCCCGCCTGTCAGCCGGTCCGTCGTGCTCATGGTCGTCGCCCCGGAGTTGGGCGCTATCTGATTGGAAGGCGACTCGAGGCCCCCGGAGGTCCCGCCCGTGAAAATATTGCTCAGGATCTCGGCCATCCGACGGGCGTCTCCATATTTCACGCGATAGACCTTGACCCCCGTATTGGCCACCGCCGACCGGTCCAATCTTGACATCCACATAGCCGCCGCGCGCAGCAATTGCGGTTTGGAGGCCACGACGAGGACGGAATTTTGTTGATCGAGCGCCTGGAATTTCACCAGATTGTGGCCCAATCCACTCTCGCCCGAGTCCATGACATTTTCCAACTCCGTGACCATCTGAGCGGGCGCGCCGTTCGCCACCGGATAGATGCCGACGGATTGCCCCCGTAGCCAGTCGACATCGAAACTCCGAACCGTGTCGACGGCGGCTTGGCGCTCGGAGCCGGTTCCCAGAACCAGCAGGATCCTGCCGCTCGGGTCTGTCCGGATCATGCCCGGCTTGGAGGCGAAGCCCTCCATCAGCTTGACCAGGGTCGCGCCCGATACATACTGGACCGGAATGACGGTCAAGCCGTATCCGGGTTCGACGGCGCCGTCGGCGCCAGGACGATCGACCGATCCGATCGCCCCATCGTTCGCCGGCAGGATCCGATAGCCCGCGGAGCCCCGGCTCAAGACCAGACCGTTCATCCGCAGCGCGTTTTCGAGAACAAAAAGCATGTCGCTCTTCGGGACCGGGCGGCCGGACGACAGCGTGATCGTGCCCTGCGCGCGCGGATCGATCACGTAGCCCACGTTCAAGATGTCGCCCAAAACGACCTTGGCGACCGTCGCCACGGGCGTATTCTCGAAATTCAGCGAAAACCCCTCGCCGCCTTCGGCGCCGTTGGCCGCCGGGGTCGCCGGGTCGCCTTGACGTCGGCTTCGACCGGAGTTCCAAAATAGCTGGCTGGCGCGGCGGCCGTCGCGCCGCCGCCCGAGTTCCCCACCGCCTGCGGAAAACGCGGTTGCAAATCCACCGAGCGGATCGCGTCGTAGGCGTTCGGAGGGTCTTTGCTGGTTACGTCGGACGCAGTTTGAAGGCAGCCGCTGAGGAACGTCACGGCCAACGCGAAAGTCGCGCACAATCGGGAGACGGCGCGAGCGTCCAGGCTCCGGTTCGTCAATCCGCGTCCCCGCACACCGCCATTCGCGCTTGAAACCCAGCCCAGGCCATTGTTAACAGTCGTGGTTTCGGTTCTGCTAGCTGATTCGTGTCAGCTAGAACGACGATGCCTCTTAGCAGGACTGGTTCAGCGACGCGAGTCAATTTTAATGGGTATATATTATCCCTGTAAATAATAGATATTTCAGTTTTCGATCCGTAGCGTCGCCAACTCAGACTATAGTTGTAGGCGTCCTGGTGTCAGTAAATTCGACGCTGACCGTGCGATCCTGACAACAACTGCTGCTGCTATTGGCGGTCTCCTGATCATTCCGCTGTCCGTTCTTTTGTATTTGGCGGTTTTACTGTGAAATCCCTAAATCGCGCATGCTCATAACACGGGGTCGAGTGGTCAACTGCTGCTCGCAAGATAGGATAGTGTTGTGCACGACAGTCATATGAGGGTATGGCATAAAATATCCGGATGGTAACGCTTTGGACAAGTCACCATCCATTTATCGGCTCTGCGCATTGTCTGGACTTACGCGTGGTAAGAAAACACTGTAAACGAACTTTCAGCTCGACATCAGAGTGACTTGCGTGTGCGACAATCTGCCAATATAAGAGTGTTTCCTTTTTGAGATTCAGGGGCTACCCTAGTAACAAAACTGAAATATTGGACTGTTAAGGAAATCCGATCTCGAACGAGATCGCCACTGACTCGGCTGCGGGGACGACGTTAACAATGAACTTCATATTTAGCGTGTTTTTAACCCGTCCTCGACGCGCTGAAATCACAGCGGTCCGAGTCGAATGAGACCGTCTCGCGGGCGGGCCACAGGTCAGCAGCGTTTTGGCATTTAGGTGGACCAACCCAATGAACGTCCGCAGCGAAGTCAGCGCCCTATCAATCGAAAAGGCGGAATACGTCCCGGACTTTGCAACATATTTGGTGGCAAGGGAGCTATTAGGCTCGGATAAATTGGATTTATTCGGCTCCGGCGAGCCGTTTGATTCAAATTCTATCTTGAAGAGATTGTGGAGATTGACCAATCTCTCCTCTCATGAATTCGCCAACGAAGTCGCTACGTTTTTCGGCTTCCGGAGAATGACTCTGTCACAGCTGACGGAGCACCGGTCCTTGGCGGACCGTTTCGCGCCAAGGTTTTTACGCGACGCTTCGATATTCCCATTCGAGACCAGTGATGGAACGTTTGCGCTGGCCGCGGGCGATCCTGCTGACGCCGAGGCGCTAAGAGCGGCTGAAATCGTTCTTGGAGCGCCCCCTGAAATCGTGACGGCCTCGTTCGAGGACATTGCGACGGCTTTGGGCGACAAGCTCGATGCAGACGAGGCCGCTGCCGGCGGTCGCGATCGCGAGGTCGGAACCGTCGACGACAGCGTCGACAATTTGAGGGACCTGGCCAGCGGCGCGCCTGTCGTGCGGGCGGTCAATGACCTCATCGAAAAAGCGGTCGAGTTGCGTGCGAGCGATATCCATATCGAGCCCCTTCGCGACGGCCTCGCCGTTCGCATGCGGGTCGACGGTTTATTGAGAACGGTCGCCGCGCCGGCTCAAGTGCCGCCTCAGGCGGTCATTTCGCGCGTCAAGATCCTCGCCGGCCTGAACATTGCCGAACGGCGTCTGCCTCAAGACGGTGCGACGCGATTGCGGGCGGACCGCACGGACATCGACATCCGCGTCGCAACGATGCCCACTCAGCACGGTGAATCGGCAGTGCTGCGCCTCCTGCCGCGCGATCGCGGTCTACTGGACATTCCCAAACTTGGCCTGTCCGCGTCTGACGAAAGAAGGTTGCGAAGCCTTCTCGATCTGCCGAGCGGCCTGATCGCCGTCACAGGGCCCACAGGCAGCGGCAAGACCACCACGCTTGCGACGATGCTCTCGGCGCTCAATTCGCCCTCGCGTAAGATTCTCACCATCGAGGACCCAGTCGAATATGAAATTCCTGGGGTCAATCAAGCCCAGGTAAAGCCCGCGATCGGGCTCACCTTCGCCACCGCAATGCGCTCCTTTGTCCGACAGGATCCGGACGTCATTATGGTGGGGGAGGTCCGTGACGCCGAGACCGCGAACATCGCCGTCCATGCGGCGCTGACGGGTCACCTCGTTCTCACAACGCTGCATACGGAGACGTCCACGGCGGCGGTGCCGAGACTCATCGATTTGGGCGTCGAGCCTTTTCTCTTGAAATCGACCTTGCGGGCGGTCATCGCCCAGCGGCTGGTGCGGTTGCTTTGCGACCACTGCAAGACGCAGCGGGCCTTGAGCCGCGCTGATTTCGAAGCCGATCCGCGGCTTGCGGCGATGGGGTTCAAAATCGGCGAGCCGGTTTTCAGCCCCAAAGGCTGCGAGCATTGCGGCGGCGTCGGATATCGAGGCCGCTCCGGCGTCTTTGAGGTCTTCGATGTCACGGGGGAGGCCCGCGACCTCATCGGCCCAAACGCCGAGTCCCGTGCGCTGGACGCGGCGGCGAGGAAGGCAGGCATGACGACCATGATTGACGACGCCGTCCGTAAATGTCGCAGCGGCGCCACGTCGTTCGCCGAAGCGCTCCGCGTCACGACCATCCGCTAAGGCAATGCCGATCTTCAGTTACAGAGCCTTGAGCCAAGTCGGCGAGATCGTCAGCGGGTCGATCACGGCGCCGACCGCGGCGGAGGTTGGACGACGCATCGAATATCTAGGTTTGATCCCCATCGACTCGGTCGCGCAGGGATCCGATGCATTGATCGACCGTAGCGATGGCTTCGCGCTATTTTCGCGGCCGCGCGCCGAGGACGTGACCGTTTTCACCGGCGATCTCGCCTTGCTGCTGCGTACCGGAGTCAGAATTCAACGAGGCCCTCGAGTTGCTCTCGGCCGATTCCGATATTGGCCGCATGCGCTCGACGGCAAAGAAGGTGACAGCGGCAATTGTCGCCGGAGAGAGTTTCGCCGACGCGATTGCGCACCACCCAAGCGTTTTCCCGCAGATTTATGTCGCACTCGTCAGGGTAGGCGAGGCGTCGGGAAATTTGGCGCCCATCCTCGAGGCGATAAGCGGGGAGCGTCAGCGCGCCGAGGCCTTGCGTCGGCATGTGTCCGACACCTTGCGATACCCCGCGTTCCTCTTGGTGGCGGCCGGCGGCGTGCTGTTATTCTTCCTTCTCGTCGTTCTGCCGCAGTTCGCCAACGTGTTTCAAGACTTCAATGCGAAACTCGATCCGGTTCTTGTGACCTTTCTCGGCATTTCGAACTTTCTCCGAAACGACATGAGCACGGTTCTCATCGTACTGACGTGCCTGCTGACGATCGGTCTTTTCTTGTTTCGGCGACCCGAGATCCGCGCTCGCATGATTGCCGGAGCTTCGCGCCTTCCGCTTGTGCGTCCGGTGGTTGGATACGGCCGGACGGCCCTTTTCTGTCGCAACCTTGGCCTGCTCCTCGCAAGCGCAGTGACATTGCCGGCGAGCCTGCGCGTTCTGGCCGATATGATGGCGACATCCAGCGACGTCTCGATCTGGACCGAAGTCGTTGACAAGGTGCGTCAGGGCGGCAAGCTCTCGGATGCGCTGGCGCAGACGCGAGCGCTCCCTCCGATGGCGGTGCGCACCCTGCGTTTGGGAGAGGATTCTGGGCAACTGGCGATGCTGGCCGGACGCGTCGCAGACGTTTACGACGCCAAGCTGCAACGCAGCCTTGCCCGGCTGGTCGGGATCATCGGCCCCGCCTCGATCATCGTCATCAGCACGATAGTCGGAGGTCTTATCGTCTCCGTCATGACCGCCCTGTTGTCGGTCAATCAAATGGCGCAGTAAACATAGAGGGAAGTTCGAAATGAACGGCGTTGTTCGATTCTCCCGTAGCCGCTCTCGTCGACGGGACGGCGAACGCGGATTCACGCTCGTGGAAATGCTCGTGGTCATCACGATCATCGGCCTGATCATGGCGTTAGTGGGACCGCGCGTGTTGGGCTACCTCGGCGAGTCGAAGGTCAAGGCGGCGCGAATTCAAATCGAAAGCTTCTCTTCGGCGCTCGACCTATTCTATCTCGACAACGGGCGCTATCCCTCCTCATCGGAGGGTCTCCCGGCGCTCGTCCAGCGGCCGGCTAATTCTGGGTCATGGAACGGACCTTATCTCAAGACGGCGACTGTTCCGGCCGATCCTTGGGGGCGACCCTACATCTATCGTTCCCCAGGGACCCACGCGCCCTATGAAATCGCTTCGTATGGTCCGACCGGTGAAGCAAGCGGCGCGGACGACGCCGTTGCTATCAAGAGCACATCGCAATAGCCGCGCCATGAGGCGGGCCGCGGGGTTTACGCTCATCGAAGTCGTTTGTGTTCTGGCGATTATTGCGTTGCTGGCCGGCCTCGTTCTGCCGGCCATCCCGCTTGCAACCTCCAGGCCGAGGCTCGAAGGCTACGCGCTCGAGGTCGCCGCGCTCCTGACCGCGGATCGCAGCGCAGCGATCAGGCGGCACATGGAGATCTTCACTGCGCTCGACGCGGCCTCCGGGGCCATACACTCGGGCGCTGGCGTCGATCGCATTCAGTTGCCGCGCGACGTTGGATTCGACGCCTTGCTCGCCGACTCCTGCGGGGGTCGCAAAGCCGGCGCTACAATCGTTTTCTTTCCCAGCGGCATGTCATGCGGCGGGACCATCCAATTGCGGCGCGGAGGCGTCGGTTTTCAAGTCCGGGTCAATTGGCTCACAGGAGGCACTCAGGTTGTTCCCTCCAACTCTGCACCGCAATAGCCATTCGCGGGGGTTCACGCTTCGTCGAAGTCGCTCGTCGCGCTCACTGTCATGATGATTGTGCTGTCGGCGATTGGCGGATTGAGCGCGGCGTCGTTTCGGACAGGCAGGTATGTCGAACGTCATGTGGCGGAGATGGAAAGCATCCAGCAGATTATTGCGGGGCTGCCAGGGCGCGACCAGATGGCGGAGGGAACGCAGACCGGCGAGTGGGCGGGTTACCGCTGGCGGCTCGACGCCCAACCGTTCACCGCCGCCTTCCTCGTCGCCCGCGCGCAATCTCCCTGGACGCCAGAAAGGATCGTCCTCACCGTCCAAGGCCCTGGCGGCGCACCGATGAGCTTCGATATGATCCGGCTCGTTAAGACCGCCGGCAAATGAAGCCGCGAGCGCAGCGTCAGGCCTCCAGAAGCCAACGGGCCGCGGGGTTCTCGCTCGTTGAGGCGCTGGTGTCTGTCGCGTTGATGGGCCTGATCGTCACGGCGCTCAGCGCCGTCACCGGCCAGTGGGCGCCCAATTGGAATCGCGGCTTCGGTCAGGTGCAACGCCTGGAATCGCTCGACGTCGGCTTGCAGCGGTTAGTCTCCGATCTCGCAGCGGCCGAGTTCGTCACGCCCAACGCGGCGTCCAAAATTCCGATTTTCACCGGCGACGCGAAATCGGTGATCCTCGTTCGCGTCGCGAGCTCGCCGGGAACGTCCCCGCATCTCGAGTTTGTCCGGCTCGCCGAAACTGTCGACGAACGCGGCTTCGCCCTGGTGCGCTCCGATGCGCCGTTCAGGCCGCTCGCTCCCGATCAGCCTCTCGACGCCCAACTGTATTTCTCCGATCCGGTGGTGCTTGTGCGCGCGCCTTATCGGGTTTCGTTCGCCTTCGCCGCAGCCGATCGGCGCTGGCGCGATTCCTGGCGCGACGAGATCCTCTTGCCGTCCGCCGTGCGCATCCAGATTCGGGACGCTGCGACCCAGCGGGTTCTCGCGGTCTCGACCGCGGCGCTCCTGGACACGGATCTTCCCGCGGAATGCGTCACGCAAAAGTCTTCGGAGAAATGCATCGACGGGATTCGCGCACAGCAGGCGGGGCAGCGCGACGGACCAGGTCAACTGGCGGGCGCCCGGCCGTGAGATCGCAACAGTCAAGGCGGACGACGTCGCATTCGAGGAGCGGGGAAAGCGGCTTCATCCTCGTCGTCGTGCTCTGGATCCTCGCGGCGCTCTCGGCGCTCTCGGCGAGCTATATGGTTTACGTCGACAACGCCGCATTCGCCAGCCGAAGTCAATGACGACAGGGTGCGAATCCGAAACGCCATCTCGACCAGCATCGAGCTCGCGGCCTACCAACTGCTTGCCGGTCCGGACGAAGCCCGGCCGCCCCAGGGCGCCTTCTCGGTTCGGCTGGCGCATTCGACGGTCAACGTGAGCTTTATATCCGAGAGCGCGCGCATCGATCTCAACGCCGCGCCCAAGCCCCTGCTCGCGGGCCTTTTCGCCGCTGTGGGGGCGACCCCGGACCAGGCCGCGACCTTCGCCGACCGCATCGTCGGCTGGCGCAAGAAGGCGGACCCAGCCGGCGACGCCGGCGGCGAGGTCGAGGCCTACAAGGAAGCCGGCCTCAATTACCCGCCGAGGCAAGGACCGTTTCAAAACGTGCTCGAACTGCCGCTGGTGCTCGGAATCCCCCCCTACATCGTCCAGCGCGTTCTCCCGCTCGTGACCGTTTACAGCGGCGTCGGCCAGATCGACGTGCGCGTGGCGCCGCCTGAGGTCCTGTCCGCGCTGCCGGACATGACGGCGGAGCGACTGCAGGATTTTCTCGCGCAACGCGCGCACAACCCGGGGGACGGCCAAGGCTTGTTGAAGCTCCTGGGGTCCGCCGCGGCTTCGGCCAATGCGAGCCAAAATCCGGCCGCCCGGATCCAGGTTCAAATCCAGCTTGACGATGGCCGCAGCGCCCGCGCCGAGGCTGTGATCCTGGTTATTCGCGACGAGACAGAGCCCTTTCGCATCCTCTCCTGGCGCGACGACACCGATGGCGCGATGTGAGGCGAACAAGCGATGCGCCCACTGACGCAAACTCGATCTCATCGAGCGGGAACCTTGCGCTCGAGTCGCGATCACCCTATCGCAACAGCTCCCGCCTTCACGGCCATGTAGTTTCAGCCAAGAGACGTCTCATACATTGCGACAAACTCGCCCAGCGTCCGGGGAAAAACCACAACACTCGCTGAGGCAAACGGATCGCGACCGGTAATGTCCTCAAGTCGCGTCACGAGTATGGCGAAGCAAAGCGAATCCAACCCCGAATCTGAGAGGGCGAGGTCGTCGGTTAGCGGTGGCAACTTCTTGCTTTGCTCAAGGGCCACGCGTCGAATTTCGTCGAAAATTGTCTCCTTAAACGCTATAATCACGACCCACCTCAGTCAACTTGGAAGTTATAGTCTTGAGAAGTCGAGGCCCGAACAACGCGGCATCGTCCTCTAACAGGTTCACACAAGTAACAGGTTCGCACAAGTGAATTGATCGCCGTAGGGACGCGCATGACTGCGCGTCCACCGCGCAGATCCGTACGTGCGGCTTGCCCGTAATCGGCTCCCAACTCGGGCCGGTGACGGCGAGACGCTCCTTGACGCGCGCCGTTGCGCGGCCAGCGCCTCTGACGCGCTACGCTGGTTCTGCGCCCGGCGCTCGCGGTTCTGGCGCGCATTCCCCTCGGCCGCTGTCCTTCGCTCCACCGGCTCCGCAGCGGATCGCTCCGTCTTGTTCGCCGGCTTCCCCGCTCCTAAGACAGGGCCTGACCTCTCACACCAGTGCATCATCGGCTTCGGCTCCTCGCCTTCCCGATGCGGACCAGGACGGCCTTGTGGCCCGTGGTCGAGCATGAGGAGGCGTTCCCCTTCCTGGGTGATGCGGTCTTCGAGCACGGCAGAGCGTCAGCGCGTCGCTATAACGGCGCCGCACATTTCGCCTTCGGCTATGCCAATGGCCTCGACCTCTGCGAGATTGTAATTTTCGCGGCTCAATAGCCCACCCCACACCATCGCTGCGTACGCTTCTCGCCCGCCGTCGCCCACGATCGTACAATACTCGCTACCAGGCGGGCGCTACCCGTTTCTGGGCCGGACTTGCACCGGTTGGAACACGCCACCTTCGCCTGGCGCACTGACCCCGATCCTTTGCAGCAAGCCTACTCGGCAAGTGGCGGCGTCTGCGCCACCATTCACCGCACTGACACTTATAAAAGGCCAAGTCGTTTGCGATGTCAACATGGCGCCCAACCAATGCCCAACCGAGGTTGAGGTCGCGCAGACGTCGCGGCGCAGTAGCCCTAGTCAAAATATCCCAATCGTGACTTGATAGGCGGCGTCAACGATTCCGGAAGCCAGAAAGCCGACACATGGATGCATTGCCAGCGGCGCCCGTTCCTGAGCACAAGGCAGCTAGTAAGCGGGCATGGCGGCTCGCCCTTGAGACCGTCGCCTTCGCCACCCGCGATCCTGAACGCATTCTTCCGCGCGCGGTCTCGGAATGGGCCGCAAAGTACGACGAGGCGACCGCGCTCGTCAGCGACGGCGAGCGCTTCAGTTTCCGTGCGCTCGATGCGCGCATGAACCAGTATTCCCGATGGGCGCTGGCCGTCGGCGTCGCCGCCGGCGAGACGATTGGCCTCATGACGGGAAACCGGCCCGAAACCTTCGCGATTTGGCTTGGGCTCACCCAAGTCGGTGCGATCGTTGCGCTTCTCAGCCCTGATTTGCGCGCGCCCGCGCTCGCCTACGCGCTCAAGGTTGCACAAGCGCGGCGCCTTATCACCGACGCCCAACATGCGGACACGTGCGTCGAAGCGATCGCTGGCCTCGACGAGGCTGTGGAATTGTGGACTTCCGGCCAAGAGACGTCCGACGGGCGCCCAATTGATCCGGCTGTTTCAAAGTGGAGCGGCGCGCCGCTCCCGCCCGACGAACGGCGTCAGGTGACGCTCGCCGATCGGGCGCTGAGAATTTTTACCTCCGGCACGACGGGTCTTCCCAAGGCGGCCGAGGTGTCGCACCGCAGGCTCGTCATGTGGACCCATTGGTTCGCCGGACTCGCGGAATTGACTCCGGCAGACCGGCTCTACAATTGCCTCCCCATGCATCACAGCGTGGGCGGCGTGGTTGCGATCGGCGCCCCATTGGTCTTTGGCGGTTCGGTCGCTATCGCCGAGCGGTTTTCCGTCCATCGGTTCTGGGACGACGTCGCGCGCTGGGATTGCACGGCGTTTCAATATATCGGCGAACTCTGCCGATATCTCGTCGCGGCTCCGAGCCGGCCCGAGGAGAAGGCGCACAAGCTTCGCATCGCGATCGGGAATGGAATGTCCCCGGAGGTCTGGCGAACGTTTCTCGATCGGTTCGGCGCCATCCGCGTGCTCGAATTTTACGCATCGACGGAGGGTAACGTCTGGCTGTACAACGTCGAGGGCAGGATCGGATCGATCGGACAGCTGCCGCCGTATCTCGCGCCTCGCGATCCCCTTGCGCTCGTGCGTTTCGACCGGGAGTCTCAGACAGCCGCCCGCGACGTCAACGGCTTCTGCCGGCGCTGCGCGGACGGAGAAGTCGGCGAAGCCCTGGGGCGCATTGGAGATGAACCCGGCTCACGCTTCGAGGGGTACAGCGAAACTGGAGAAACTGAGCGCAAAATCCTGCGGGACGTCTTCAAGACGGGCGACGCATGGATGCGCACTGGCGACTTGATGCGTCGCGACGCCGATGGATTCTATGCTTTCGTCGATCGCATCGGCGACACTTTCCGCTGGAAGAGCGAGAACGTGGCCACGCTCGAAGTCGCGATGGCGCTGCGCGCATGTCCGGGGGTCAAAGACGCGATCGTCTATGGAGTCAAAGTTCCCGGAGCGGAGGGTCGGGCCGGGATGGCGCTCCTGGCGACCGAAGGTCATCTCGATCTCGATGCGCTTGCGCGCAGTTTGGAGATTTTACCCAGCTACGCCCGACCGCTCTTCCTGCGTCTTGCGCGCGAGCTCGAAACCACGGAAACCTTTAAGCCGAAGAGGGCCGTTTACGTCGAGCAAGGCTTCGACCCGGGGCAAATCGCCGACCCGCTCTACGTTTACGACACCGAGCGACAGGCCTATGTGGCGCTCGACGGAAATCGCTATGCGACGATCGAAAGCGGCGCCATCCGTTTCTGATTTGAACCCTGCGTCTTGATTCAAGCCATTCGCGCGGGGTCCTCGAGCGGAGCGCCCTGCCCTATGCCGTGCTTCCCGCGTCCACTGTCATAACGGCGCCTGAGATATTGCGTCCGCCCTCGCCCATCAGGAAAGACGCCATCGCGGCGACGTCGCTGGGCTCCGCCATACGCCGCAGGGCGCTGCGCGCAGCGACGCGTGCACGGCTGCTCCCGTCGAGCTCGTGCGTCATCTCCGTCTCGATAAAACCGGGCGCGATGGCGTTCACGGTCACGCCGACCCGCCCGACCTCGCGCGCGAGCGACTTGGTGAACCCGACGAGCGAAGCCTTGGTGGCGGCGTAGGCCGAAAGCGCGTTGTACCCGGTCGAAGCGACGATCGAGGAGATGTTGATCACGCGCCCGCGCCCCTCCGCCATCATGCCGCGCACGACATATTTGCTCATCACGATCGGCGAGAGCGTATTGAGGCGGATAAGGCTCTCGATATCGCGGTCGGGCATGGTGGCGAGCAGTCCCGGCGTGCCGAGGCCGGCATTGTTGACGAGCCCGTAGATCGCCCCGTATTGGCGCCGCAGCTCGCGGACGAAGGCGGGGATCGCATCGACCTTGTCGAGATCGAACGGACAGAAGGCGAGCGCGCCCGAGCCGCCGCGATCCTCGAGAGACGTCCTTGCTTTCGCTAGGGATTCCGTGTCGCGACGCGCGACCGCGATGACGTTGTAACCGTCGCTGGCGAGGCGCTCGGCGATCGCGAGGCCGAGGCCTCTGCTGGCGCCGGTGACGAGAACATTATCCATGCCGCGCAAGCTTTCCGCCGTCCGTCATCGGCAAGTCGTCGACAAATCGCAACGTCGCCGGAACCATGTGCGCGGCCAGGCTCGCTCGGCAGGCGGCAAGAATATCGGCCTCCAGTCCGGGGCGCGCCATCCGGTCGTCGCTGAAGAACGACGTCGGCGACGACGAGAGCGCCAATGATCGGGTTCTTTCGCGCGTAGACCCGGCTTGCGCGCACCGCCTCATGCGCATTGAGCGCCGCCTCCACCTCTTCCGGATGAACCTTGGAGCCGCCGACATTGATGATTCCGCCGCGCCTGCCGACAAAATACAGCCGGTCCCCGCGCTGCTCGACCATGTCGCCCGTGTCGACGAAGCCGTCCTCGTCCGCGAGCGCGGATTCGACATCCCCGAGGAAGCGCAGGGCGCGCCGGTCCGAGCGCACGCGCAGGGTCCCGCCGACGACCTTGATCCGGACCGGGCCATTTCCGTTCAGCCAGGATGCCGGAAAGCCCGCATTGCCGTCATCGACCGTGAAGACGACGCCGGCCTCGGTCGAGGCGTAGGCGTGCTCGATGCGCGCACGAGGGTAGGCTTCGCGAAGGGCGCCCAGGACGGCGTTGTCCGCGATCTCGCCGGACAGCCTGACGTAATCGGGCGCGATGCGGCCGGCCTCGGCGCTCATCAAGACCTTACGCCAGTGCGACGGCGTGCCAAGGATATGGGTGACCTTCGCCTCGCCGAAGCGGACGAGGAGGGAATCCAGACTTTCCCCTGCGGAACCGAGTTGAAGCGAACCCCGGCCGCTGAGAGCGCGGAGCAATACTTGCAACCCCCCGTAGCGGCGGATGTCATAGAAGGTCGCCCATTGCTGCAACGGCGCTTCCGCGATCGCGGCCGTCAGCGTGCGCAGAGTATGCGCCACGAGCTTGGGCGGTCCGCTCGTGCCCGACGTCGGCAGAATCCATTCGGTTTCGCGCCGCGCCTCCCGGGTCCATTCCAGCTTCTGCAACGGCAATCGGCAGGGCGCAGCGACTTCGACGGGGATCGGCGGGTCGCCGTCCGCGCCGTGCACGATCGAAATCCGCCTCCGCGTCGCGCATGGCGGCCGCCAGTTGCGAAGCGCCCCATCCCGGCGGGCAGAGAAGGATCCGGCGGGCCCAGCCGTCAAGCTCGATCAGGGCCGCGGCGGCTTGGCCATGTCGTCGACCGAGAGCGCCACCGAGCGGCCCTCGAGCGCGGAAAGGCGGGCGCCGAGGCTTGACGCCCATGCGAAATCGTCGAGCCTCAAGCTATGGTCTCGCGTCGCGATGACCCGATCGCCGGCGCCGCTTCGACGAATGAGACTGGCGAGGGTTGGCGCCTCAGACAACGGCGTCCTCGTGAGAGGCGACAAATTCACACGACAACATCGCGAAGCACGGCGAATCGGGTTCCGCGACGACAGCACGAATTTCGTCCAGAACGTGTCTCATGGTCAGGATTTTGTACCCCATGCCCATCTCGCCATATCATTAAACGAAGCCGGGCGCGAACGACAAATGCCGTCAAGACGAATACCCGGATCTGGACGGTCCGCTATCTAAATGGAATTTACCGTCAGTCTTGCCGTCGCGGCGGATCCTTCAGTTGCGGCCCCATCAACCAAGTAACATGCTCACAAATTCTTGCCTTTAGGGCAATGTATAAGCCGTTTTCACAGTCGTATAGAACTCCGCGGCGTATCGGCCTTGCTCGCGGGACCCGAGGCTGGAGCCTTTGCGCCCGCCAAATGGCGCGTGGTAGTCGATACCCGCTGTAGGCAGGTTGACCATGACCATGCCCGCCTCGGCGTTGCGTTTGAAATGCGTGGCGTGCTTGAGGCTCGTCGTGCATATGCCCGCGCACAGGCCGAAGGCGGTGTCGTTGGCGATCTCCAGGGCGTGGTCGTAGTCGCGCGCGGCGATCATGGCCGAGACGGGGCCGAAAATCTCCTCCCTCGAGATGCGCATCGCATTGTCGGCGTCGACAAACAGAGCCGGCGACAGATAGAAACCGGGCGTCGCGCGCTGGAGGCGTTCTCCGCCGAGCGCCAATCTTGCGCCTTCTGCTTGGCCGATCGCGATGTACGAGAGATCCTGCTCGAGCTGCGTTGCATCAACCACGGGTCCAACGTGCGTCCCCGGCGTCAAGGCGTTGTCGACCACGAGCGCACGCATGCGCTCGATCAGCGCTTCCGCAAATCGCTTGTAGATCGACTTCTCGACAATGATCCGCGACGAAGCCGTGCAGCGTTGCCCGGTGGCGAAATAGGCGCCGTTGACGGCGCATTCGACCGCATTGGCAAGATCAGAGTCCGCCAGCACGACGAGCGGATTTTTGCCGCCCATTTCGAGTTGGAACTTCCGCATCGCGCCCGCACACGCCGCCGCGACGCGCCGGCCGGTCGCAACCGAACCGGTGAATGTGACGGCGTCGACTTGCGGATGGTCAAGGATCGCCTGGCCGACTGTCGACCCGCGCCCCATGACGAGGTTGAACACGCCCTTCGGGACGCCAGCGCGAACGAGGATCTCGGCAAGGGCGTGCGCCGAGCCGGGTACGAGATCAGCAGGTTTGAATACAACCGCGTTGCCGTAAGCCAGGGCCGGCGCGATTTTCCACGCGGGAATCGCGATGGGAAAGTTCCACGGAGCAATGACCCCGATGACGCCAACAGGTTCGCGCGTCGCCTCAATCTCAACATTAGAGCGGACCGACGCAAACTTCTCCCCTGGGATGCGTAAGGCTTCGCCGGCGAAGAAATCGAAGATCTGTCCGGCTCGGCCGACCTCGTATGTCGCTTCGAGTAGGGTTTTACCCTCTTCGCGCGCCAGAAGGCGCGCCAATTCCTCACGCCGAGCGAGGATCTCCGTCGAGGCTCTCCCGAGGATGTCGTGCCGCTCCTGTGGCGTCGTGCGCGCCCATGCAGCAGAGGCGGCGTGGGCCGCTTCGACCGCGGCGCCTGCCTGGACAACATCGGCCCGCGCATATTCACCAATAACGTCGTTCGTGTCCGACGGACTGATGTTGCGCGAGACGCTCACGCCCTCCACCCACTCGCCCGCAACGTAGTTCTTGTGCAGCACCTTCATTCGCCTCACCAATGCCCTATGTCCGCCGACTGCTTCCGAATCGCGGTGCGGTCCCCTTGGCGGCGTTCGATCAAGCCAGCAATTCAAACTTCGAGGCGCCCCCGAGCGTTTGTTGGGTCCTGGCGACGATCGCCTCGATCCAGTTCCGATAAAATGACGTTGCTTGCTCGCGCCACGCCGCGCGGGATGGGGCCAGGGCCTCGATTGTCGACAGTTTCTCCGGGCCGCCGCATGCTTCGTCGTGGGTCAAACGCCCGAGCGCGAGCAGATCCGCTTCGGCTTCCGCGCTGAAGTAGTTCTTGGGCATCACTGGAACTCTATCCGCTTCGCCAAGCCGATATCGACCGACGTCGCGGCGGTACTCTCGCGCCAAGGAATTGGCTTGATATTCCGGGTGCCCCTGGAGGAATACAAACTCGCTGCCGAATGATTTTGTGAAGATATCAATGCCCGCGCCCGGCGAACTCGCTAGAACGTCATAACCAGCGCGTTCCAGGTCGCTCTGCAACAGCCCGTTGTAGCGAGAGTGAGGCGTCACGAGAAGGCTCCCCCGTCGACCCACCAAGCGATGATCACGCTCAACGGCAAAAGAAAATAGGCCGACGAGCTTCTCCGGTAAAGCGCGCCGTTCGACCCGATCAAGATACCAAACACCGGCGTGCGCAGCCAAACACGAGAAAATCGTTGAGGCCGTGCCGGTCTTGGCCCATTCGATGATTTCGGACAGTTCCCGCCAGTACGGCTCGTCTTCAAGGCGAGCCGCGCTTGGGGCCGCCCCGGTCACAATGAGACCATCCAGGTCGGAGTCCAATACAGACATTCCTTCACAGCTCGCGTCCAGATACTCACAAGCGGTCGACGAACGTGGCATTTGCCGCAGAGCAAACATGCGCACATCGATGTCTATACCGTCTGCCACCGTATAGACCAAGCTCTTGAACTGTTTCTCTGTAACTCTCAGGGCCTCGTCAGGCATATTATTAAGCAAACCAATGGTGATCCTGTGCCCTTCGGCGCGCGGAAAACAATCGATCCTTGTTTTTCCGGCTTGTCGCAGAACCTTCATGTCCATGAGACGGTTCCCTTATCGGTTTGTTCCGCCCGCGCGCCCGCAATGTGGTCCCTTTTGGTCTTAGGTCGGAACCCTTGCGTTTGTCGCCACAAGGTCCGAAGCGAGCGCTTACGCGATGGAACGTTGACGAGACGCTTGCGCGTCCCAATCGACGTTCAGAAAGTCGTTGCTCGCCGGCAACATCACGAACGGTCCCCGTCGGCGAGACGCGGCGCGGCTTCGACGAGAATGTTCCGGAAGGCAATCCATAAGGGAAGAACCCGGTCGTCAGCCACGAGATGCCTGCACAAGGAGCCGTGTTCGTTACCGTCCAGGCGAATGTGCTCGACCAGGAAATGACGAAAGGCGCGGAGCGAAGGCTCGTCCCAATAAGGGGCCCGCAGAATTGCGGCGAAAACTTTCTCGAGTCCCCCATCTTCATAGCTCGACAGGCACATCGCCCGCGTGAGTGCATCAATTTCGTGGGTTTTAGCCAAATATGACCGACCGAGTTGCTCAAGTCGACTGCGCTCACCGGGATCCAAGGGCGCCATGGCCACAACGCGCCTCATGAATTCATCATGATTCATCTTTTCCCCATCGGACGCTATATTGGGACAGGGAGAAAGATTATCGGTATCACACTCTCCACTGCGAAGTTCAACGAGATTGTGATCCGACGGATAAAGTTCACAGGCGATCTCGAGCGCTTCACGGAACTGAACAGAGAAATAGTAATAGGCTCCTGATACGGACATTAACTCTTTAGGGTTCAAACTTTCCCAATTTAGATTGGCAATCTCGTCCACAGAGTCATGGTAACGGTTCAATGTATGTATTGTCATAGCCATTTTCCCCTTTCTTGCTGGTATATTCACGTCACGTGCCAGAGAAACTGAACACAATGCCTCGGCTTATCCCCCGCAATGCAGATCCGTCATGAATTGCAGCTTCTCATACCCCCACGTTGAGCCGATCGATCATCACCACGAGGTAGCAAGCAGTTGGGGGATTGACAGTTGTACATCGAGCATCGAACCCCCTTCTAGCCAGCGCAGGGCACGCCCAGCTAGCTCGGCCCTGAACACGTGGCAATGACGAGTTCGATCTTATGTTAACATGCAATCGAACGGTAGCATTCTATACCAGGATCTTTCGGTCTTTCTCCAGCAAATTCGGGCATTCGCCATTTGGAATCTTACTACCTTCGGAGCCGCACACCGACCCTGGTACCCCTTTCGAGCAGATCCGACTCCGCCCTCTGGCCACGGAGCAAATCTTATCCTAACCTATGTTTACATTCGATCTGAGCTTATGACGGGTAAGGATCGAAACAACGATCAACCGGGCGCGGCTCTTTCCGCGTTCCCTGCTTGCGGCGCTTGAGTGGGTCGCGGGCGCTTCGAGGGCGGCATGCGTAGAGAAACCATCGCAATTCACGGCGGCTTCACTTGCGATCCGGCGACGAAAGCGGTTGCGCCACCGATCTATCAGAACGTCGCCTATGAATTCGACAGCGCGGACCAGGGAGCGGCGCTGTTCAACCTGGAAGTCCCCGGCTTTCGCTACAGTCGGATCGCAAATCCGACCACCGACATCTTGGAGAAGCGGGTCGCCATGCTCGAGGGCGGTGTTGCTGCGCTTGCCGTTGCATCGGGCCAAGCCGCGCTAAACTATGCCTTTCTGACACTCGCCGATCGCGGCGGCAGCATTGTTGCGCCCTCGCAACTCTATGGCACGACGCACACACTGCTCGCCTACACGTTACGGCGCAACGGCATTCAGGCGCGTTTCGCTAGGAGCGCAAGCGCAGCCGATATGGAGCGGTTGGTTGACGAAACGACCTGCGCGATTTTTTGCGAGTCCGTCGGCAATCCCGCCGGCAACGTCGGCGACATCGAGGCGCTGGCGAGCCTCGCCCACGCCCGTGGGCTGCCGCTGATCGTCGACAATACTGTCGCGACGCCAATCCTATTGCGGCCGATCGAGCACGGCGCCGATATCGTCGTACACTCCCTGACCAAGTTCATGGGCGGCCACGGCGCCGCGATGGGGGGAGCGATCGTCGATTCCGGCGGGTTTGATTGGAAGTTGCACGCCTCGAGGTTCCCCATGTTCTGTGAACCTGACGACTCCTACCACGGGCTTGTCTATGTCGACCGGTTCGGTCGTGAAGCCTACCTCGCCCGCGCGCGCAGCGTCTATCAGCGCACCACCGGCGCTGTCCTCGCGCCAATGAGCGCCTTCCTGCTGCTACAAGGCATCGAGACACTCGCGCTGCGCATGGAGCGCCATGTCAGCAATGCGCGCGACGTGGCCGACTTCCTGCGCGCGGATCCGCGCGTCGCCTGGGTTGACTATGTCGGCTTCGCCGACAACCCGTACCACGCGCTGGCGAACAAGTATCTGAGCGGGCGCGCGCCCTCGCTTCTCACCATCGGCGTCGTCGGCGGTCTGGAGGCCGCCAAGGGGTTCTACGACGCGCTCAAACTCGTCAAACGCCTGGTCAACATCGGCGACACCCGCACGCTATGCTGCCATCCGGCCTCGACGACGCATCGGCAGATGACGCCTGAAGAACAGCTTCGCGCAGGCGTGCGTCCGGAGACGATTCGGCTCAGCGTTGGGATCGAACACGTCCAGGACATTCTTGACGATCTCGATCAGGCGCTGCGCTTTGCCGTAACCAATACTTCGTAATCATTGCAAGACGGCGTCATCCGGGACAGGGCCAGTGGGTCGTCAACAGCCGCTACTGCTGGTCGCCGTGCACCGCGTCGAGCGCATCGTTTGATATCGAGCATGGCCCGTTTGGGAATCTTGGCCAATGACCGACAGAGAGCGACCATCGCGACCCATACGCAACAGCGGGCGAACGTTGTGCTCGCAATTAACATTTGCTATTGGATAATATGCCAGAAGGGGATTTGCGTCGATCCGGTCCTCGAACCGGCGCCGATCATCAGAAGCCGGTGCCGGATGGCGCCCGACTGAGGGGTGATCTGTCGGGTGCCGATGACCAGCCAGGCGGCCAGCCGATCCGCGACCCCAAGCCGCTGTTCGAGGTCGCGCAACGCCAAACGATCACCGCTGACCAACCGCTCTATAAGGGACAAGCCTTGGTCAGGTTGCCGGCTTGATTATCGACAACCAGCAGACCGACATCCAACTTGGCCACCACAAGAAAATAGTCCCGCTGCCCGTGGCCGTTTCAAATGCTTATCATTTACAATTACGTAGAATAATCAGTTTGGCAGCGTGAAAGCTATAATATGAATAGTAGGACGTTCGATCGAGCCAATAGCCTCTCCCCAGTCTAGCGGCCTCGTCAATAGGCGAGACGGTTGCGTTAGAGGGAAGCGTAAATGCCCGCGTCTTCGGTCTGCGAAAGCTCTCGGTCGGACCCCGGTTGCCCAGCGGAGCGGCCAGCATCCGTTTCGTCACCAGACCTAACGACCCCCAGGTTGTGTTCGGCCTCATACCGGTCGAGCGCGGAGTTGATCTGCCGCGCCAGCGCCCGAAGGTTTTCATCGACCACCATCGAGGAATGGTCTCCCGCGGCTTGGACGATCTCAAGGCCCCGATCAAAGAGTTCACCCCATCCATTGGCAAAATCGTAGCCGGGCAGCAACTCCTCGTTTGGCTCCTTCGCGCGAAAAAGCACGCCCAATGCATCGAGCGGCCTCGGCCGCCATGCCCTCCCGGCGATGTAAACCAACCGATCGATGGCCAACTGGTCGACCAGTCCGCCCTGCGTATCAATGAAGCCCGAAGGGCGACCCTCGGGCGAGAAGAGATTCTTCACCAAACGTAGGCGGCCCTTCAGCATTTGCGGAATCCGCGCCCACATCCACAAAAGCAAACGCCAGGAATCGGCGAGCGATGCGCTCAATCTCGCCAGGTAACTAGGGGCGCTACCCCTCCCGTTCGCGACGCCTTGCCAGATCCAGCGCAAACTCTGCCATGTCGGACCGCGTGTCGCCCCACTCCAGGTGAATGCCCATGCGCCGACGAGAAGGACCAATCTGACATCGCCCCCGCCACGCCGCAGCGCATGCGCGGCTTCGAACGCTATCTTGCCTCCTAAGGAATATCCCCCGAACACGCAGGGCGACGATTTGGCATGCGCGCGCACCACGTCGGCGTAGCGCGCGCCCAGTTGTTCGATGGTCGGCAGTACCGACCGATCCGGGGCCGCCATGGTGGCGAGCATGTCCGCCGGCATTGGCACATCGACCGCAAAGATGGCGCGATTCTCGCCGAGCGATTGCGCCAGCCGATATTCTTCTGGCCGAGCGCCAAAGAAATAAAGCGGCAGGCCGCCTCGCCCGGACTGCAACTGCACTACCCGCGGTTCGTGTCCGACATGATCCTTCTGCTCCACAGCCTTCGCCAGACGCTCGATCGTCGGGTTCTGGAAAAATGCGGGAACATGCAGACGTACCTTCAGCGCCTTGTTGATTGCGCCAATGACGCGGAGCGCCAACAGCGAGTGTCCACCGAGTTCAAAGAAATCGTCATGGCGCCCGACGCGCTCGAGATGCAGAAATTCTGCCCAGATCGCGGCGATGGCGGTCTCGATCGCCCCCTGGGGCGGGTCGTCGGCTCGTGTGCCAAAGGCTTGGTCCCCAGGAGCTGGGAGCGCCCGGCGGTCCAGTTTGCCGTTGGGGGTAAGCGGCAGGGCGCCGAGCCTCACATAGGCTGCGGGAACCATGTATTCGGGCAAAGCGCGCTCCAGGTGGGCGCGCAAAGCCGTTGCAGCGATATCCTCTTCGCTGCAAAAGTAGGCGACGAGGCGCTTCTCGCCCGGGACGTCCTCGCGGGCGATCACGACCGCCTCACGCACCGCTGGATGCCCGGCCAACACCGATTCAATTTCGCCCAACTCGATGCGAAACCCGCGAATCTTCACTTGATGGTCCAGGCGCCCCAAAAACTCGATGGCGCCGCTAGGCAGGCGCCGAACCAGGTCCCCGGTCTTGTAAAGACGCGTCCCGGACTCGCGGCTGAACGGGTTGGCGATGAACCTCTCCGCCGTCAACTGGGGCCGGCGGAAGTAACCCCGCGCCAGCCCGTCGCCGCCGATCAGCAACTCGCCGGGCACGCCGATCGGAACGGGATAACCCGACCCATCCACGACATAGAACTGCGTATTGGCGATTGGGCGGCCGATCGTGATTGGCTGGCCCGTCCGGATACGCTCGAACGACGACCAAATCGTCGCCTCTGTAGGACCATAGACGTTCCAGACCTCCTTCGCGCGCATCAGCAATCCATCGGCGAGCGCAGGCGTGATCGCCTCGCCGCCACACAGCGCCCGCAGCTCGCGATTGCCAGACCAACCCGCCTCGATCAGCATCGCCCACGTCGCCGGTGTGGCCTGCATGACCGTGGCGCCGGACCGCTCTAGCCTCTGGCGCAGAGCGAAACCGTCGGGTAGCTCCCGCGCCGGCGCCACCTCAACTTGTGCGCCGGCGATGAAGCGGAAGAAAGATCTCCAGAGCAGCAATGTCGAAGCTTATCGTCGTCACGGCCAGCAGCTTGTCGCCAGGCGTGACGCCGGGCTCTTTCGCCATCGCGCATAGGACGTTCGCCAAATTCCGGTGCCTGATCTCGACCCCCTTGGGCTCTCCGGTCGATCCGGAGGTGTAGATCACGTACGCGAGATTTTCGGCCCCCGCGGCGCGTTCGGGATTCTCGGTCGAAGACGCGGCGATCGTCTCCCAATCGGCGTCGAGACAAAGCACCGTGGCGTTGCGGCTTCCAACCGCTAATCGGTCGCGCGTGCATTGATGGGTCAGAAGCACGAGGCCGCCCGAATCCCGAAGCATGAACGCCAGCCGTTCGCTCGGATAGGTGGGATCCAGCGGCACATAGGCCCCGCCTGCCTTGAGGATGCCCAAGCAGCCCCACCACCATCTCGAGCGATCGCTCAACGCATATTCCGACGAGCGCGTCTGGACCCACCCCCAGCTTCTGCAGATGGCGAGCCAACTGGTTGGCGCGCTGATTGAGCTCGCGATAGCTCAGCTGCTTGTCTTCGAACACGACCGCCACGGCCTCGGGCGTGCGCTCGACCTGCTCCTCAAAAAGCTCATGCAGGCACCGGTCCTTGGGATAGGGAACCTCCGTCCGGTTCCACTCCACGAGCATTTGCTGCGCTCTGCATCGGTCAGCAGGGGCAATTCCGACAGTCGTGCTGTCCGGATTGGCAGCCGCGGCCTCGAGCACCGTGTTGAAATGCCCGAGCATGCGCTCGATGCGAGTTTCATCGAATAGATCGGTGCTGTATTCGATTTCCAGCTCGATGCTGTCATCGCCGTCAGTCAGCATCAGCGTCAGGTCGAACTTTGAGGTTCGACTTTCGGCCAGCACCGATTTCGACCTCAATTCCCTCGAGCCCGATGAACGAGAGCAGCTGATCGCGATCGCGCCAGTTGAGCATCACCTGGAAGAGTGGCGAATAACTCGAGCTTCGCGCCGGTCGCAGAGCGCTCACCACCTCGATCGAAGGGGGAGAGCGATGAGCATAAAGATCAAGACTGTCTTTCTGCACGCGAAGCAGCAGCTCTCGGAAGCGCAAGTCTCCGTCAAGCTGCGTTCGCAACACATGCGTATGCAGCAAAAAGCCGATCACTGTTTGCAATTCCGGCCGATCCCGGTCGGCGAGCGGGATTCCCAACAGGATGTCCTCTTGCGCCGTGTAACGGTAAAGCAGGACGTTTAGCGCCGCGCAAAAATCGTGAACAGGCTGACCTTTTCTTGCGCGCTGCATTCCGCAAGGCTTGCGTTAGGCTCGTCGGGATCTGAAAGCGCCGCCTTGCGCCGCGGTAGGAAAGACGGAAGGTCGAGGTCGATCCGTCGGAAGTTCGAGCAGCGCGGGGGCACCGCGCAGTTTCTCCTGCCAATACGCTAAGTCCTCGGCGAACTTCGTCCGGCTTGACTAGTCTTGCTGCCAAACCGCGTAATCGCCATGCTGGATCGGCGAGGCAGGCAACTCCAACGGCGACCGCGACAGCCGGCCCGATACGAGGTCGACAGATCCCGCCAGAGATTGCCAGTCGACCCCCAATCGCAGATGATGTGGTGCATCATCAAGATCAAGATGTGCTCTGTCGGTCCCAGGCGGAGCAATGTGACACGAATTGCCGGCTCTGTATCGAGTTTATATGGACGCCGCGGCTCGTCGATCAGCAAGCGCTCGAACTTCGGCCTCGCGTTGCGCCGGCGTCAGCGAACTCAGATCGATTTGCTTGATTTGCAGTCGCCAGTTGTCATGGACGAACGCCACAGGCTCGCTGTCGACCGTTCGAAAGCTCGTGCGTAGATTTTCGTGGCGGGCCACGACGGCGTTCAGCGCCCGTCCAGCACCTCGAGCTTCAGTTCGCCCCTGAGCCGCACCGCCTCAGCCTCGTTGTAAACGGGCTCTCCGCCATCCGACTGCTCCATGAACCAGAGTCCTTCTGGTTAGGACTGAGAGGGCAAGGAAGGGAGCGGTCTCGCGGCAGAATCATCTCTTCAAGACGCGCGCCGCCGCATCGTGCGACATGTCCGGACGCCATGAAGCGGCGACGTCGGCCGAAACTCTGTCGGCGAGCGCAACCCGACGCCTGATTAGCGCCGCCTGCTCCGCGACAGTCGGGTTCTCGAAGAAATCCGAAAGCGACATTCGAATTGGCAGCTTGTCGCGAAGCGCGCACAGGCATTGTATGGCGAGAAGCGAGTGTCCTCCCAATGAGAAAAAGTTGCTTTGCGGATCCACCAACGGCGGCTTGAGCAAACTTGCCCATGTTTCCGCGATGGTCTCTTCGATTTGGCGTCGACGCCGCCTGCGCCTCTTCTAACGACCTCGTCCGATTCTGAATGTCCGATGTCGGCAGGGAAACGGACTGCGTCGCCAATTCCTCCTGAAGCTTCAGCCGTTGCACTTTTCCCGAAGGCCCCTTCGGCAGATCGCGGACAAAATGAATGCGCGCTCGGCGTCTTGAAATGGCCGAGACGGCCTTCGCAAAAGCTTAGCAGTTCGCTTTCGTCGCAGTGAGCTTCGTCCCGCAAGACAGCGAATGCGACAATATCCTCGCCGACGTAGCGATCGGGAACGCCGACGGCGGCCGCCTCCAGAACCGCCGGATGCGACTCCAGAACCTCGTCGATCTGCTTGGGGGCGATGTTCATTCCGCCCTTGATGATTAGTTCCTTCGAGCGGCCGACGACGAAGAAGTAGCCGTCCTCATCCTGATAGGCGAGATCGCCGGTGTGCAGCCACCCTTCGGCGTCCAACGCCGCCGCCGTTCCGGCCGGGTCCTTGTAATAGCCCCGCATCATCGCGTCGCCGCGAAGCAACACCTCGCCCGGCTCTCCGAGAGGTGTTTCCGCTCCTTCGCGATCGATAATCCTCGTCTCAAATCCCCACGGCAATCCCGGTGACCCAATTTTGTTCATGCCCGGGGGCACGGGATTTGAAAACACGTTGCCACCTTCGGACGATCCCATCGCCTGGATCAGCGGCAACTTGAATTTGTCGAGGAACTCTTGATGCAGCGCGGGCGAGAGCGGCGCCGACGAAGATCGCAGAAAGCGGATGCGTTGGAAGCAGGCCGCTCGGCTCCCCGCTTTTGGGTCCTTCCAATCCAGGAGTTGGCCGATGATGGTCGGCACCACGGCCGACCAGGTGCAACGGTAGTCGTCCAACCAGTTCCAGAACTCGCTAACGAGGAAGCCGTGCGGAACGACGACTGAACCGCCGCTCATGAGGGTCGGAATCAGCGTCACGCACTCGGCATTGATGTGATAAATGGGAAGAACAAGGAGGGAACGGTCTTGCGATGTGAGCTCATGGGCGAGAATAGAGTTCCTTCCATGAGCCAAAATGGACTTGTGGGTATGAACGGCCCCCTTCGGTTGCCCGGTGGTTCCCGAACTGTACATCAGCAGAGCCGGATCCTCCGCGCTGACCGGCGTCAATGTGCCGGTTATCGATAAGCTCTCGCTTCCTTCCAAGTAACTATCCGGGTCGGCGGAAATGATTTCAACCGGTCTGCGGATGGAGGCCATAGCTTCTTTGATCAGCGCGTTGTACTGGCTCGCCACGAACGCGACCTTCGTGTCGCAATGGTCCAACATGTAGGACAATTGAGACACGCCGGCGCGCGCGTTGAGCGGCACCGAGACAAAGCCGCCGTACATCGCCGCCAGGAACAACTGCGCGGTGAACAGCCCGTTGTCCATCAAGAACGCAATTTTGTCGCCGCGCTCCAAGCCTAATTGCCGGAACCGCGCGCACAAATGATGGGCCTGCTCCCGCAGTCCCTTGAAGGTCGACACGCGACCCGTTTCGGGGCTGATTAAAAAAGCAAGATCGGGCTGTGTGCCAGCTCTGCAGTCGATCAAGTCTCGAACCGTGTTTATTTCACTGTCACGACTTATAACTGCTCTTCTCCGGCGCATGATCTCCAGCGGCAAGCGCATCCGCTGAGATGCCCTTCTCGAGAACTGAACGGCTCAGACTGCGGAGCGTCTGAGCCGTTGCTAGGGAAGGGGAAAAGGGGGCCGTCCCATGCGCGAGGGCCTCGGTCCCGCGGGTTCCGCTTCTTCCCTTCCGCCAAGCTTCGATCCTCTTTGCGGTAGCCCGCAAATCGCCCGACGTATTTTCCATTGGATATCGGGATGAGGCGAGAGGCAAGGGCGCGAAAGGCTTAACGCCATCCTTCTTTTGCATATGTTCCCCCAAACGGGGACGTCCGCCGACGCGAACTGCAAGCGCCGTATTTACGTCGGCGGCGGACGCTTCCTTACCGCGGTGAACCAGGCAAAAACTTAGGATCGCGCGCGCACGCAAGCGGGCCGCTCGCCGACAACCGAGTGCTTTTACGTTGATATCGTTGCTCTCAGTTGGATTCCATGGACCCGGCGCCTGACCGCAAGGCGAAGGATCCGACCCATCCGGACGATTTGTAGACGACGCGGTTCCTGCTCGCCATGCGCGCGAGCATAGAGTGGCCGAAGGGCGCGCCAGCCTCGGCAAGCTGGTCTCTGGGCGCGGGGTGCATGATCCTCAATGAGCAAGAAGCGAAGCCGCACACGGTCCGCTCTACCTGGAACGCGGCGACGCCGCAGCGTGACCCGCTCCGCTACGAAACAGGAGCATTATGAGCAGGATTTGCCATGCGCTTCAGATAAACCTTCACACGCCGATAGGCGTCTTCGGGGAGCAGCCAGACGCTGATGTACGTCGAAATGCGCCAGAGGCTCGGTGAACCGTAGCGGAATGCCCTGTACAGGATCAGCCCGAACGCTGAGTAGGCCCGCTCCCGGGCCGCCTTGAACCCGACGACGCCCAAGCAGAAGCCGCCATAGGCGCGCCGGCTGATCATCGGCCGCACCTGGTCGATCCAGACGAGCGAGCCGCGCCACTTCGAACGCGACGTCAGCGACGCGCGCTGCTCTTCCATGTAGAGGATCGTCAGCTCTTCCGGGACTGTCTCAATGCGGATCTTCCATTCGTTGGACAGGCGCAGGACGAAATCCCAGTCGTCGTGCAGCCTGTCTTCGTAAAAGCGCACCTTCTCGAACAAGAACCGTGGCATCATGAAGCTGGAGGTCTGCAGGAATCCCTCCCCGGCGCGCGCCGAGCGACGGTCGAACAGGTACTCGTCCAGCCTGGTCTCGTTGTCGTAGATCCTCTGCGGCAGGACATACGAGGAATGGGGCGTGACGATCCGGCTGAGGCAGCTCACCAGCACCTCGCCGCGCCGCAGGCCGAACGAGAGCTGCTTTTCGATCTTCTCGGGCAGCCACTCGTCGTCATCGTCCAGAAAGGCGATCCAGTCGCCCTTCGCGTGATCGGCGCCGACATTGCGCGCCGCCGGCGCGTTCACAGGACGGGGATTGATGATCACCCGCAGCCGCGGATCCTCAATCGCGCGCAGCGCCGAGAGGGTCTCCTCGCTCGGCCGGTCGACCACCACGATCACGTCGAGGTGTGGATAGGTCTGGTTGAACACGCTGCGCAGAGCGCGCAGCAGCAGGTTGGGTCTATCCAATGTTGGGATGACGACAGACACCGTCAGCATCAGCGTGACCGCCTTCCTACTGTGAGCGCCCCTGGATTGATGGCGCGAGCTGTGCGTTTGCGGCAGCGGCCGGGCGGCGGAACTGGCTGAGGTCGCGCATCGCCGAACCCTCTCGCAAGCGTCGCATCCCGGTCGCCTGAGGACGGGGGTTACGGTTTCTCAGAGCTTGAAACCCGCCGAGACGGCGTCGTTATAGAACATTTTAACCGTATCCAGCGAGTAGGCGTCCAAATCGTAGCCCACCAGCGAAAGCTTCTTCAAAACGTCCGGCGTGGCGGTAATGATGTGGCAGCCGGCGAGATCCGCCTCGAAGATGTTATAAAGCTCGCGCGGGCTGGCCCAGATCAGTTCCGCCGCCGGGACAACCTTCAGAAGTTCGACTGCCGCGGTCATCAACCCGACCGTGGGGCGGCCAGTGTCGGCGATCCGGCCCGCGAAGACCGAAACATAGCTCGGTATCGTCGGGCTGAGAACATACGCAATGTCGCGCACCTGGGCGAGCGTCATCAGCGCGGTGACGTTGACCTTCACCCCCTTATTGACCAGCCGTTTGACGAGACCGACCGCACTTTCGCCCTTGGTGTTCGAGATCGGAATTTTGACGTAGACGTTTTGGCCCCAGCTGGCGATTTCAACCGCCTGACGTTCCATTTCGTCGAAATCATCGGAGAACACTTCAAATGAAATCGGTTTGGTTTTGACGTAAGTAAGTATGTCCTTGCAGAAGGCGCGATAATCCGTGACGCCAGCCTTTTTCATCAGCGTCGGATTGGTCGTCAGTCCCTGAATCAACGGATTGCCATTCATTTCGAGCATACTGCCCTTGTCCGCGCCATCGGCGAAGAGCTTGACTTGCAAATCTTTGACACTTTTCATCTGGTCTTCCTCATGCATGAATTGGGTCGCTTCGAGCAGAGACTTGAGGCGACGGACCACGTACTCCGGTTTCTTCCGATAACCGTAATCGATGAATAGGATCTTGCGGCCAGCGCGCCCAGCGGGCGGCGGCCAGGCCGGAACAGGCCAGAAGCCGGCGGCGGGTCGAGGGCGCGAGACCAGGGCGGCCGGCCGCAGGGCGCGGCCAGGATAGGCGGCGGACGGCCTTGAGATTGGCGCGCCGGCCATTCGCCCCCTCCCGAAAGCTTAGAAATGCAAGCCGAAAGCTCAAATCCCTAAGGGAAACCCGGCGAAGCCAATGTTGTTCGCGCTCGGAAGCGATGGGACTTGGAACTACGCTGACAGTTTCCGATCAACCGCTCAACTGGCTGTGTGTTAACTTGTGTCAACGCCGATGTTATTGATGTTATCAGTCGCAATTTTGCAACAACCGAGCAAAATCCCATCTCCCTGACATATTTGTCGATTGCCACCGCACAACACGCGGCCTTAGAGACTAAAGAGCGACCGTCGAATTGCCTGCCGCCTGCCGAGTGTGAGATGTGAATAATAGTCCTTAGTATAATATCGCTGTTACGGTCTTAGCAGGCCTGCCGATGTAACGGGCGCTTTGCAGCAAGAACGGAAATCAACACGACCCTGCATGCCGTTGCTGTCGTCAACGATATCGCCAGCAACTGTGATCATGCCGGAGTTCATGGATGGAGGCTGGGATGAGAATTTATAGCGCGATGTTTGCGGCGACGACGGCTCCCCCGTCGCGGCCGAGTTTGACGGCAGGCGAGCCGCGCCTGCATCGACCGCCGCCGGCGCAAGTCGTGCATCGCGCGGCCGATACGTCGGCGCGCTGGGTCGGCGTTGCTGGCCTTGTTTGCGCTGCCAGCGCCGGCCCGCGCCGCCGAGACCGTCACGATCAGTTCCGTGACGGCGAGCCCGGCCAGCGTCCAGCCCGGACAAGCGGTCACTTTCACCGCCACGATGACCTCCAGTCAGAACGTATCGAATTATCCAGTCGAATTTTCGTTGATGCCCCTGGCGCGCTCCGCACAACACCATGCAAGGTCTGTCTCCCTGCAACGTTTAAGGCGGGCGCGGCCTTGACCGAAGCCTATAGCTGGACCGTGCCCGCCGGCACAAAGGCCGGAACCTACACCCTGTATGTCGCCGTGTTATAACCCGACTTATAGCGTCAAGTACGCGCAGACAACCACGGCGCTTACCGTCACGGCCGCCAGCGCAGCGGCGCCGACGGATATGTCGCCGCCGGTGGTCAGCGGCACGGCCCAGGTCGGCGACGCCCTCGCGTCAACGACCGGCACCTGGACGGGCGCAACGTCCTATGCCTATCAGTGGGCCGGGAACGGGACGAAGATCGCGGGGGCGACGGCGGCGACGTACACGCCTGTCTCGAGCGACGCCGGACACACGCTGACATCCACAGTGACGGCGACAGGATCTTCGGGCACGGCGGCGTCAGCGACCAGCGCTCCGACGGTCCCGATCGTGGCGGCGAGTTCGCCTTCCGCATCCAATAGCGGATCCAATGGGGTGGCGTTCACGGCGCTGCATACCTATTTCATGTCGCCGACCGGTTCGGACAGCAACAACGGCCTCACCGCCTCGACGCCTTGGGCGACGCCGAACCACGCGGTCAACTGCGGCGACGTGATCATCGCGGCAGCGGGATCCTATGGACCATTTCAAGGCCTTGGGGAACGGTCAGCAATTGCCCGTCCACTTCGGGCGGTATAGACGGGACGGGCGGCGTCTACTTCGCCACGCTGCTTTGCGGCGGATCCTACGTGGGCGCGTGCTATATCACGGCAAAGGCCCCTACGAGCGGCAACACCGAGACGTTTCAGGTTACGAGCAGCAATTGGGCGGTTGAGGGATGGTACGTTAATACCGGCGACCACGGGCGAGCATTTGAAGCCTATGCGTTGTATCGAGGAGTTACTTCATCACATCGCTTTCATCAACGACATTTCGGCCGATAATTTGCAGGCAGCAGACACCAACGATTGCGGCAAGTCTGGAGCACGCGGTGCAACTCAGTTGGCACAGATTATTTCGCCGTGGTCGGGATGATCGCACAGAACTCGGCTCAAGACCCGATCTGTCTTGCCGCGATCGATGTCGTCGGGCCGGGAGTTTACGACACGATCGCCGGGACGCATTATTTCATCTACGGCAACTTCTCCTACGCGAATGCAAATACGGCCTGCCGGTCGGTTTCCGATACGGAAGATTACATGGCGGATACATGGGACTGCCACGACGCCAACACGCAGGGCACTTTTGCAAATAATATCGGCTTTGACGCAGACCGAATGTGCATCCAGATCTTCGAACAGAACTACAGCACAGCCGACGCCAACGATCAAAGTATACAACAATACGTGCTTTCAAGATAATAATCTACACGGCGGCAATAACTATATGACGGAGAGATTAACATTAACGGCGCCGGAATATCGCCCATGACCTATGTTTAACATCTTACAATAATCTCGCCTATCAGCCATTGCAGCTAGCAGTGGCGGCGGTGGCGATGCAGCTGTTGTGTCCTGGGAGCGTGAAGTAACGTCACATGACAAACGGCGGGTCAGGTCCGCAGAACTTTTTCCGAGCAAATAATAGTTCATGCAAGGCGACCTATTGCAATTCGACATTTGACGCGCAGACATGGGGTGCAAGCGCAATCCTCGGAACAAACACCTACACCAATCCGGCTTTCACCAACACGACCGATCTTCTCGCCAATCAGCTTGGCGTCCCGAACTGCAACGCTTTCGTCAACACGACGCAGTGCATGGGATGGAACGCCAACACGAGCACGCTGACGACGCCGAGCATCATCAGCGATCTTGTTCCGACCGCAAGCGGCACGACGGGGAAGGGATACCAACTGCCCTCCACGACATGCGCGGCGAACGCGGATTATCCGACGTGGCTCAAGGGCATCGTCTATCTCCAATGGAACGGATCGACCTTGAGCGAAAACGGCGATTTGGTTACGAAGCCCTGCAACATGTAGTCTCGACTTGCAGTTGGGTTCGTTAGCTGATTGTCGCGCTATGCTCAGGCGATGTTGCGAGTGGAGGGTGGGGCGCAATGCCTCACCCTCCAGTTTGTTGTGGCACGGGACGAGACGCCGACTTCATCGAGCGCGCGGCCCTCAAGCGGTAGGTAGTTTGATAGCCGAAATCTCCGTGATTTGGCGTGATCGGCTCCAGGTAAACAACCATGGAAGCCCGACCTTTGGAGCCAATACCGCCAGAAGCATCGGGATACATATTCCCACCGCGGTTCCCACGACGATTTGCAGAAACGGCCAGGAATCGCCGAGTCGACTCTGCATCGCGATTTCGCGTCGCCGCACAGAAAATCGTATGGCTGACGTAAATTTCTAGGGAATATATTCCCATTATCCTCACAAACCACCAAATGGAAGACCTCGAGAGCAACATTGCTAACGCAATTGTTGCGAACGTTCCCACTACGGCGAGTACAGCGTGAAGGAATGGCATCTCGGACATGTTGGAAACATTTGCAGCAACCGCCACGGCAATCAAGACGTATCCACCGATCGCAACAGCCGACAGTCGTAACCCATCGAACAACTTTAGATTTTGTAAAAGCGAAGTGTCCGCAACCCTTGCGCCTAAAGCGAAAAATATCAAAAAGGAGCAGAACGCTTGAAAAGGATCCCACGGTACAACATTTAGTTGTGTTACTTGTAAAACGTAAAGCAAGCCTGCGCCAATTAGGAATTGAATATTTGTTATATTCTTAGAACGTGCATACCAGTATGCCATATACATCAAAAAGATTGCATACAGGAACCAATATTGATCAATAGGCTGAAATACTATTTTAAGCAAACTGCTGATTGACAAATGATTATTTGTATATCTAGAACCGTAATATTGAATTGTGCCCGCCAAAATCGACCACAGAAAATATGGGTAGATTATCACTGAAGCCTTATTCAAAAAATAATCATGAAATGTTCGTCGAGCCGATTGAGCGACAAAAATGCCCGCCAGGAAAAAGAAGAGCGGCATGTGGAAAACATAAATGTAATGTTGAGTTAGGTCGCCCCAAGCTGAGTTTTTTAGAACACCGCTGAGGCTCAGTCCACCTAAAGTATGGCCAAAAACAACAAGAAAGATCCCAAGTCCCTTTGCAAAGTCGACCCATTCGACCCGACCTCGCAGATTTGAATTTCCGTCTTGCCCATGCAAAGCAGAACGGGCCATATTGGCCTCCCTAATCCTCGAATTTCGATCTACGGGCCAGAGCCCGAAATGACCAACAAAATGCATCGTGCGGCGGGCTCGCTAGATCCGAGTTGCATTGCTCGGTCTGCGATCTCGAGGGCGATTTGGACGATCAATGAATCCGTTGTCGGGATCAGAAAGTATATGATAATTTGTACCCGGGATCGGTACGGGCAGATGTCACGCCTGTGCTCGGATTGGCCTCCTGGGACCGGACAGACCGCAGCCGATTTGCCCCCGGCTATCGGGCACACGATACCGACGCCGTCCTTTCGCCACATAGAGCGCCCGCTCGCACATCAGGCCGGTGATGAACATGACGGAGGTCGATGACTGCGTCGAAGTCAACAACACCGTCTCGCTCACGCCTATCAACAGGATCCCCGCACAGCATGAGATCGTCGATATCGCCAGCGCCCTTTTCGGCGTGCGGAGACACCGGACGGCCAGGACGATGATCCTGATGAGAATGAAGGCAAAGAGCGCTGTGCCCAGCACGCCGACGTCGAGCAGGAACTCGAGCAGGCCATTATGCGCATTGGGCACAACCCAATGCACGGCATCGGAAATTTCGACCGCGGATGGATTGGTCGGCTGCCAAAAAACGAAGTAGCCCCATCCCAGAAACGGCTTCATCCAGATGTCCTGGATGACATAGGCCCATATCTCGGTTCGCCCGGTCAGGGTCGGATCCTTGCCGATCAGTTCAAGAAACGTGTCCGGCGCAACCACGGCAACGATGAGCGACCGGCGCAAGAAAGACCGCCAAAATGACGCCGGTCATGCGCGCCGCGCCGCCCTTCCGCCATAGACTGTCGAATCCGCTGATGCCGCAGAAAAGCAACGCGGCCATCAACGCGCCCGTGGACTTGGAGGCGTACGCCATTCCCAAAAACACGAACAACATACAAAGCTTGCCCAGATATCGTACGCCGGGCGACCCTGATGCCGTGCAGGGTGGCAAGCGCTCCGGTCGCCATGACCTGCCCCAGGACATTCTTCTGAGCGAATATCCCGATGAAATCGACCTCGCCTCCGTTCCCTCCGTACCATGCTGCGCTGCTGGGGGAGGCAACGAGCAGGAAGATCGAAGCGATTGCAGACAGGAAGCAGCACCAACTCAGCAGATGCATGTACTCGTCGGCATCCATGGTGCGGGCGATTCCGATCGCGCCAAGGATGACGAACAGGTAAACGATGGCGACCCGGAGGGTCGTCGGCGGGTCCAACGACCAAAGGGCGGACAGACCCAGGAACCCGACCGCCGAGAGGGCCAGGACGCTGCCCGTGGCAAAGCCCTTCTTGCTCCGGCGGCAGCTGACGCCGAACAGCGTCAAGCTTGCCGCAATCATCAGCAAATTCAGGGTTTGCGTGATATTGTCGCCGCCTTTGCCAGCCCAGCTCCCATAGACCATTCGGGAGATGAAGCCGAAGGCCTCCATCGTATCCAGCAGAAAGAAGCCGGAAACCCAATAGTACCAACGAGGCATGGCGCCGCTCATGACTTTCTGACGCCCCTTCGCATTGGCAACCGCCGGCGAAGCGAGTTCAGAGCCGGTGAAAATTGACTTAAGGCTTCAGGCGAAAAGAAAAATAAGTAAGAAAAATAAAACACGATTCCCGCGATCACCCGTAACGCAAACTCAAGAGCGCCGTTCATCCAAGTCGGATGCGGGAAGGGCAAACTTATGAGCCCTGCCATGATGACGGCGCCAATCAGCGCGCGCACGGCCGGCAGCAATGCGCTACGGCCCGGAATGTTGGTGGCGCGCCGAAAGATCATGAAAACAACCGGCAGCAGCAGCCATGGCCGCACCGCGAGCGCAAGACAGGTGGCGATCAGCCCAAACGGGGCGGCGCACAGCACCGTCGCCGCGACCGTCACGGCCTGGAGGGTCGCGATCCTGCGGACGACGGATGAGAGATTGCCGGCCAGCAGCGCCGCGTCGAAACTGTAAAACAACACCATCGGCACGCCGCCGAGGACGATGAGCTGCGCAGGAACAATGCCGGCCTGCCATTGTTGTTTGAGCCATAAATGAAACAGGCTCGGCGCAAGCGCCGCCGTTCCCAGGAAAAAAGGGAACGACAGGATGGATGCGTTCTGCACCATCTTTGCGAAATCGCGCTGGAATTCCGCAGAGCCGATCTTCGCCGCGCGCAGCTCGATCCGACCCACCGCAGTCCGCGGCACGGCCATCGTGGTGACGATGATATCGTGAAACCGGCTGCCGAGGGCGAACAGGCCGACATCCGTCGGCCCGAGCGTGAAGCCGAGCACGAGGCGCGGCAATTGCCCGTTCACCATAGCCATCATGCGTGCGCCGAAGACATTCAGGGCGACCGGACGGAGTTCGTGGAAATGCGGCGCCGACCAGGTGAGGCCGAAGCGGACCGGCACGGCGATCCATCCGATCACGAGCTCGGCGATCCGCTGCGCCAGCACCTGCAGCACCAACGCCCAGACCCCGACGCCCGCCACCGCAAGCACGATGCCGAACACGCCGCCGATCGTGAGGCCCAGAATCGAGCGAATGGCCAATTGCTTGAATTTGAGCGACCGCCGCAGCACCGCGATCGGCGCTGCCGACAGCGTCGACAACACCGGCATAGGGGCCAGCGCCCACATGACATTCCTGAACTCGGGGTCATGCATCGCGGCCGCGATCGCCGGCGCCGATGCAAACATCGCCAGGCCGAACGACGAGCGCCATCAGACCGTTGGTGAGGTTGGCTGCGGTCGTGTGCAAGTGATGCAGATCGTCGACCGTGACGAGCGCCTCGACCGCGCCATCCAGCAGGATCGCCTCGCAGAACCCGACGAAGACCATGACGAGGGCGAAGAGGCCGTACGGACGCGGACCCAGGATCGGGGCAAGGACCGCGAACAGGATCAGCGATAGCGCCTGTTGCGTGACGCGCTCGGACGTCAGCCAGACCACCGGAGAAACCGCCGGCAGGCGTGCGCGGATCCAGCCGCGGCGCCCGTGTCGCGGCTTCTCGGCTCCGGCGGAGAGGCGCCCAGCGGTGGGGTCGACCGCGTTCGGCCGAAGCGCGCTGTGTGTCATGTCAAGCTATTCTTTCGCATTGATATTTTCCTCGACTTTGTCTTCGGCTTTCATAGACAAGTGCGTCGGGCTTGTCGTTACTCTTCGCACGAGAAACGTTGCTCTAACGAGGCTCTGCGGATTTTCGGTTGTCCATGAAGACAATTTCACGAAGTTCTCGTTCTGCCACCCTGCCTTGCAGAAGCATATATAGCGTTGCCTGTCCCTCGACACCGGCCGGTCAATACTTGTCGCCGATGATGAGATAACTCCCGTAGAGCGCACGGATCGGAAATAATATCCGAGATAACGGCTCATCTTGCCTGATCCGCAGATTCTCACTCGAGAAAACCCGTGCGCTTGCAGCCTGCTTTTCAGTACCCCCGGCCAATGCTGAGTTAGATGGCTGACGGTGTAGACTGTTCCGCCAGACAGCCAAAGTCGACATAGCCGGGGTTGCGTCGTCATTATAGCCGGCCTCGGATCTTGCGCACACGCTGATTCGCACAACGTTGGGTCACATCCGACCGGTAGAGGTGCTCGAGGAACTCGCCCGCGACGATCGCGTCGAAGCTCTGGTCTTCCGCTGGAATGCATTCGATAAGCCGCAGATCACCCCACAATAACACTTCGGCAGCGCGCTCCAGCCGTGACTGGACACAATCCAGCGCGGTCAGTTTATAAACCGAATTAAGTTCGGCTAGCCGCTGACCGCCCCGACCGGTATTGGCGCCCACGTCCAGGATCGTTTTGGCATCCTTCGGCAAAAAGCGGTGGAACTGGACGTAACGTTCCCCTGTGAATAGATCCGTCTCGGAATCGACCTGTTCAAGATTTTGTTTGACGTATTTTTCCAGAATTCTCGGTCAAGCAACTCACTCCCGATTCCTGCTGGGGACCCAGCGGTGTTCGAAACGACACTCTCCACCATCTCGTAAAACTGCGCCACGCGGCCCGTCAATGCGAACTGCGCTGCTCTGGCGACCGCGCCGCGGGAAAGCTCCTTCAGCAGTTCCGGAGAGTTCAGAACCCGCAAGATGTCAGCCGCCATCGCGGCCGCCACTTGCGGCGTGTCACGACCGGCCGTGGGGACGATTGCGCCTGCATCGGGGGTGACGATCTGCGCCGGGCCGCCCAGGTCGAGACAGACCACCGGCAGCCCGAAGGACAATGCCTCCAACACCGCATTCCCACTGGAATCGTGCAGGCTCGGGTAGACGAAGAGATCATGGTTTTGATATTGCTCAAAGAGCTTCTCTTGCGGCAGCCACGGCACAAAGCGGACGTTGCCGGCGACGCCGTGGGCGACGGCGGCAGCTCGCAATCGACCTTCCTCTGTCCCCTTACCAACGATGGTCAGCTGCGCGTCTGGCGACACGCGAATCAGTTCGGCCAGCGCCTGGATCGCGATGTGCGCGCCTTTCCAGTAGAGCAGCCGGCCGGCGAAGAGCAGCCGTGGCGGCCCCGGCGGCCTTTGGGGCCGCGACGGTCGCGCACTTTCCAGCCCCAGCTCAAGGAAGTTGATGGACTTCCTTTGCATGGAGGGGCTCAAGATGCGCGCGGTGTCGGGGGTCTTCGTGAAGATTGCCGCAGCGCTCGTCAGACCGTAGCGTACCAGCGGGTTGAGCGTGATCGTATGGTTGGACAGGTCTCGCACCGTCTCGGTGATCCTGGCCTTCAGGTGGAAAGCATCTCGTAGAGATCGCGGCGATGTCTCGCCTCCGCCGAGGGGCCCCACGATCAGCGGCGCTCCAACCAAACCGAGGAACGTCGGCGCCCGGACGCCGCCCCAGGTCAGGTGATGGACGGCATCGAAGCCGACCGTAGCATGTAATCTCAAGGCCGCCTTGGTAGCGCAGACCTGCCAAAGGAGATTATAGGTTCGTTCCCACTCTGGTTCGATTGCCTGCTTAAGAGGCCAGCCAGGGACCTTCGGGAACAGCCAGGTGATACCCGCGAGTTCCGGATGTTCCTCGCAAGTTCGCAAGATCGATTCTTCGTGATTTGGGGCCACAAGCGCCCAGACCTGATGGCCAAGCCGATGCGCCTGAGTGACCCAGGTCCAGCCTACTGCATGTTCCGAGCCTCGATTCGGCGCGCATGCGTAGGCCGAGATCAGGAGTTTCATGCGAACAGAACCTTTATCGCCAGCGCAGACGCGCCACCGCCCGGCAGTCGCAGCCGTCATGACAGCGGCTCGGTTTCAATCCCGCCCGGCAGGCGGCGGCCGCCGAGCAGCCCGACATGCAGCCGGGCCAGGCGCGCGGCGTAAGACCGCACGTCGTAACGGTCGAGGAAGCGCTGGCGGGCGCCGGCGCGCAGGCGCTCGCGCAGCGCTGGATCGCCGATCACGCGGATCAGCGCGGCGCCGAGCGCGGCCACGTCGCCCGGCGGCGCCAACAGCCCGGACTGCTCCGGCTCGATCACCTCGGCATGGGCGCCGACCGGCGTCGCCACCACCGCCAGCCCGTGCGCCAGCCCCTCCAGCACCGACATCGCCAGTCCTTCGGCGTGCGAGGGCAGCACCAGGATGTCCGCAGAGGCGCACAGGGCGCTGGCCGCCGGCTGATCGATCCAGCCGGGGAAGGCCACCCGGTCAGCGAGGCCAAGGGCGGCGGCGCGCACCCGGAATTCGTCCACGGGCCCGCCGCCGGCGAGCGTCGCACGCCATGGCAGGGCGGCCAGCGCCGGGCTCGCCAACGCCTCCAAGAGTTCCGGCACGCCCTTGCGGGCGCTGAGATAGCCGAGGAACACGAGGTGCGCGCGGATCCGCCGCCGCCGCGGTCGCGGCCGCCCGCGGCGCGGGGTGCGGATCGGGCACGGCGTTCGGCAGGACCAGGACGGGCGCGTCCGGCAGCGCGAGCGCGGCGCGCAGAGTCCGCTCAGCCTCCGTCCCCAGGACGATGATCTGCGCCGCAGCGGCGAACATGCCGCGCACCAGGCGCTGCATCGGCCCACCCCGCGCCCGGACATCCATGGCGTAATCGTAGTCGTGGATGTGCAGGACGTAGGGCAGCGCGACCGCGCGGGCGATGGCCGTGAGCGCCAGCTTGCGCGTGGTGCTGCCGCGGCCGGTGATGTTCACGTGCAGCAGGCTCGGTTGGCCGGCGATCCCCGCCCACGCGATTCGGAAGGCCGCAGCCGCAAGGTAGAGCGCGGACAGGGGAATGCGCCAACGCGCGCTGCCGAGGAACCATGGCCCACGCGTGTCGATGACGCGATAGGCCGGCGTCTCCGGCGTCCGCGGCAGGGCAGCCAGGAAATAGCCCATCTGCCGACCGATGCCGCCGCCGTGCTCGAGGCCGCCGGGACAAAGCACGAGGACATTGATCGGCGGCGCCCCCGACCCGTCGTCGGCATTCCGGGCCGGCCGATCGCTTGGTCGACCGGACTGCGGATGACGCCTCGCCGATCTTACATTCTCCATATGTATAACCCTATGCGAGCGGCGAAGAGAAAAAGCGACCCCGTGGCCGCCTCTTGCAACTGCCAAGCCGCTACCCGTCGCGACCCCTCCGGCCGGATGGCTCGCCCGGAAAAGTCTCTCCAAGCCCTTGAAAAGGCTCAAAATGGGCCCGGACATGGACGGGGCGCGCTTCGCCCCAAAGTCAGCGGCCTTGGCAGTCGCCGCCACTTTGTCTTGCGAAGCTTGCCGCATTCTTGTTTGCTGCCCCGATCCGCGTGATCCACAATGTTCTCACACCGTCCACACGGAGAGATTGTGAGCAAGCACGAGCGGTGGGACGAAGAGTGGCGGGAGGTCGGTCGAAGCCAGGGCTGGGAGCTGCCGCCGCCGGCTCCATGGCCGCTGCGCCTTTGGGGCATCCGGTACGTGCGAGCGGCCGTGGCCTCCGTGCAGCTCATACGGCGCCACAAACAACTCGGGGCGTCGCTTGATTATTTCCCCACTGGCTATGATGACTGGGTCATTTACGCAATTGCGCGGGGCTGGTGCTGATGATTCCCGCCGAGATCGTGAGATGAATTGCTCCGGCCTCCCCGCGGCGGCGGCAGTGACGACAAAACCGTCAACATTATCAAGACCTCTCCGCCGCTTGGGCAATTTGCCGCAAAGCTTTTCGTGACGATAGCTTGGCTCCCTGGAGAAAGAAGTACTGAAACACCCAAAGGCAGGCGACAAGCCCGACAAACGCCAGCGGCATCGCGGCCGGCGACCACATCGCTCCTGCAATGCCCGCGCCGAGTAGCGCCGGCAGCAGCAGGACTCCGCGCGATATAGAGCCGCGGCCGATAGAACAGCAGGCGCCGGCCGTCGATCAGCGTCCATCTGCCGCTCTGCCAGCGGCGGGCCGGGGGCCGAGCAGGCGCTCTGGTAATCGTCTTGGGCGCCGGTGGAGCGGCGCGCTTGGCGGCTCCGTCGGCGAGTTCGGGGTGGCGGCGCGCCCAGGCCAGCATGTCCGCACGAGACCACAGTACGATTGTCTCGCGTGGGCGAAAGACGCCGCTGACGTATTGCTTCCGCCGCAGCTCGTTGCCGACAAGGAAGCCCCTTTCCTCTGCGTCAACGACTGGCCCCGCGTCTATAATTCGCGCATTCTCGGCCGCGTAGAACTCGCGCAACCAAGCCAGATGCGGGGACTGATCCCCCGTTTCAACCCCGTACAGCCATGAGGAGCTGACCAGTCCCTTGATCTCGGGCCGCTCCTCAACGAACTGTGCGATCCGCCAAATCGAGCGCTCGTGTTCGCGCTTCGTGAGGAGCATCTGGTTGGCCCGCCACCAATTGATATGCGGCTCCACCATCGGCCCAACGCCACGCATGCCGAAGCAGAGCGTCCCTATGAAGCCGGACAGGTCGAAAGGATGCGCTTTCAGCAGCCATGCAAACGGCATGCGGCGGATGACATCGAAGCTGCATTGGCCTGCATGGAATTCGGCGGAGAGTCGCGATTTGGGCGAGTTCGGGGAACTCGTGGCTCTCCAGCGCCAGCCGCTGGTCCGGCTGCTGCGGTGTCGATGCAATATCTCGGCAGGTGATGCAGAACTGCCGCTTGATGCTGTCCGGCACAGGCATCTGCTGCAGCAGCGGCAAGGCCACAAGATATGTCTGCAACGCCAGGAAGCGCTCAACCGCAAAGGGAGCACTGTGTCCGCGTTCAGCGGCGTCCCGCTTTAGGCGCCGCACGACCTCCATACACCGCGCGTCGTAAGGAATGCCAAGGACAAGGTCAAAGCAGGCTTGCGGGCTTTGCGGGGCTAGGCTTAGTTGGCCGACCGAGGCGAGGGGATCGGTTGCAAGCGCTGCGCGGCATAGCTCCGCGCTGGATCTAATCTCATTAGCGACCGACGCTTCCTGAACCGCGCAACCCGGTTTCAAGGCAACCTCACTCATTCCTAAGCGAATCAAGTTTCTGCCTTACCTGAGTGGGATGGAACTACGTGTCGTGTGAGATGGATCGGATGACCGAACGGGCACAAGAGCGCGTCGTGAACGAAGCGCGGGCAGATTGGCGTCGACGGTTCGACGATGGAGGCCAATGCGGCCTGCGCCAGGGCCGTTTAGTTCTACGCTAAAGAGGGCATTTCGAGCATGAGATTGATGTCGAGAGCGGCCCGCCAGCGGGCATTTTGGATGTTGTCGCATCCGGGGGCCCTGATCAGATTGTATGCGAAGGATCGTAGGCGCGCGACGATATCGGGGTTCTTTCGGATGCGGCAAGCGTCCTCGGCAAAGGCGGTGTCGCGCACGTAGTGACTGCCATTCTCAATGCGCCAATGCGCGCGAATCCATTCGTTCCAGCGCTGGGGCGTCTGGTTGGAAGCCGAGGAAACCCAGAAGACGGTCTCGGCGGTTTGCTTGCAAAGTCCGGTCTTGGGATCGCGCTTGCAGACCGTTCGCTCCAGGCGGAGCACGGTTTGGATGAGGCCGTCCCACGGCGAACCGCGGAACCACGCCTTGGCCGGAAACACCGTCAATTCGCGGGTTTCCCAGCGGTTGCGGCCCGCGGTCTGGCTCTTGTCCGAGCCGGTTGGCTTTCGTCCTGCGGTTCCCAGTTCAAGCTTACGGCGCAGGCTTGGTTGGTTGTCCTTGACCTGAGTGAGCAGATGATTGCCCGAGGCGATCACGCGCTCGAACGTTTTTTTTGGGCGTGTTCGGCGTCGAGCGTGAACACACACCCCTTCAAGCCGAGCGCCTCGATCAGTTCCGGCGCGGCCGGAATCTCGTTGCTCTTCTCGTCGACCATCAGATGGCCGAGCACAATCTGATCGGCTTGCCGCAACGCCGACATCATGTGCGTCGCCTTGCGGTCACTGAAGGCGTCGAAACTGCCGCGAAGGGTCTTGCCGTCAACCGCGATCGCAGTCAGGCCGTCCGAAGCAAGCGGCGTCGAAATCGATAATGCGTGCTGGCGAAACGCGGCCTCCAAAGCGGTCGGATCAACGCCTTGAATGATCAACCGCAACCCGGTGTAGGAAGGCGAGCAGCGGAGCCGCAGGCCGAACGCTTCGTTCAGCCGCTGCAAATGAATACGAATGAATTCATGCATTTGCCGGTAGGAGTTGGCCCCGGCGACCATGCTGAGAATGGCGTACAGCAACACCGTGGCCAGATCGAACCGCTTGCCTTCGTCACGACGACGGTCTGGGATGGTGCGCAAAACCTCCAGCAGCGATGCCGGCATGGGACAACCTCCGAATCGGGTTGTCGCCTATAGATTCAGACATTTTCGCCCGCGGGAATCCCAGACCCCACCTCAAGACCACTCAAGGCATAGAGAACTGCACAGCCCTGGGCCTCGCGCACGATCGTGCGGCGCGACAGCGGTGAGAGCTATCACGAGATGCTGACGCAGATCGCGAAAGAGAGCGGGATCGACACGCCGAGCGCCGAGGACATGGCGCGCTTCGACCGCAAGCGCAAGGGCAAGACGCTGCGACACCGCGGCCCGGAAAGCGGTCTACGCCAACCGGGCGCGGCTGAAATCAGGGATCGGACGCGAGACCATGCGCAGACGCGGCGAATTGGTCGAACGCTCCTTCCGCTATGTCCTCGATCGCGGCGTCACGCGCCGCCGTTGGCTGTGCGGACTCGAGAACATTCACAAGCGCTACCTGATTCATGTCGCCGGATTCAATCTCGGGGTCCTGACGCCGCGCCCTCTATGGTTCGGGAGCGCCGAGGCAAGCAGCAGAGGCCCGCACCGCTTTCATTTTCGTCTTGCAAACCGACGCCTCCCTGGCATTCGGCCTGATCACGCTCATCGACGGCCAACTAACCGCGCTCGTCGTCCTCTTCGCTCCCGTGCCGCCCTCAAGCTGAGAACGCGACTTCGTCACCGGACGGTTAAGCAGCTGGCGCCACTGTCCGCGTCATCGCGCCACTATTCGACATGACCTGGCGCTCTATCCACTCGTAGGTCGCCGCCAGGCCAACCAACAGTGGTTGGGAGGGCTTCCAGGCGAGCTTTTCTTGTATTAGCCTATTGTCGGAATTGCGGCCGCGCACGCCGAGCGGCCCCGTGATGTGTCGCTTCTCCAATCGCTTCCCGGCGATGGACATTATCATATCAGCGAGCTGGTTGATCGTAACCATCTCGTCGGAGCCGATGTTCACCGGCCCCTCGAACATCGAGCGCATCAGCTGGATTGTGCCCTCGATACACTCCGACACATACAAGAATGATCGGGTCTGGTTGCCATCGCCCCAAATATCGATTGTCCCTCCGCTCGCGGCCTCAGCCACTTTGCGGCATAGTGCTGCGGGCGACTTCTCTCGGCCACCGGTCCAAGTCCCCTCGGGGCCGAATATGTTGTGGTAGCGAGCGATTCTGACCTCTATCCCTCGGCAGCGGGAGTAAGCGAGGTAGAGCCGCTCGCTGAAGAGCTTTTCCCACCCGTATTCGCTATCCGGAGCGGCGGGATACGCTGAACTCTCTTCGCAGTTCGGCGAATCGGGGTTCATCTGGTTGTAGGCCGGATAAATGCATGCCGAGGACGAATAGAAAATCCTGGGGACGAGTCGCGTGCAACAAACATCCAACAGGTTAAGATTGATCATACCTGAATTGTGCATAATGTCGGCATCGTTCTCACCCACGAAGACGAACCCGGCGCCCCCCATGTCGGCCGCCAACTGATAAACCTCGTCAAACCGGCGGTCGACCGCATGGCGACAGAAGTACGCATCGCGGAGGTCTCCGATCAGGAAGTCGTCGGCCTCACTCACTGAAAACTCATGGCTCTTGAGATCCACGCCACGAACCCAGAAGCCTTCCGCCTTTAAGCGCTTGACTAAGTGCCCTCCGATGAAGCCACCTGCCCCGCATACCAAAGCAGTTCGCATATGTGCTACTCCCCGAAACGCGAACGCGACGTTCGCCCTAAACAAAGCAACGACTGGCGCTTCGCGCCAGTTTTAATCGGCCGCATCATATCGGGTTGCATCGGCGCCCCATGTGTTCTTGCATCGCGAAGCGTGCCTCTATGAGCCATCCCGATCTCGTGACCAGGAACCAATCGCTTTCGGCGAAAGGCTGCGCGTTCTCGGCGAGGCTAACGACGGTAGTCCCCAAACCACCTATTGTCAGTCCTCATTGCGGAAATAATAACTTGTCACGTAAGGATCGTAGGTGGTGAGCACTTTGATCTCGGCCTTGTTCAAAACCGCGCCAAGGATCGACTCGGAAACAAGCGGCGCAGCACGAAGAGCACGCTGCACGACGTCGGCGGGTGTCCGCCCCCATTCAATAACAAGCACGTATGCGTCGACAAGTTCAGTTGTCGCACAAACATCAACGACAGGTGCAAGAGGCGAAAGATCCACAATAACAAATTGGTATCGTTTCCGCAACTCGTCGAAGACCCGAACTCAATTCATCGCTGGAGAGAACGGAAGGCGGATCAGGAGGCCCCGCGTGGGCAATCGCCGGGAGGAACGCCATTTGGGTCGACTGATCCTTCCAAACAATTTGCTCAATCGACGCCTTCCCAAAAACGAGTTCGACAATTCCACTCGCTGCTTTTGGAGCCACGGAGCGCGTCAGCGATGGGTTTCTGAGGTCACAGTCAACAAGCACGACGGAAGCGCCATTGCTCGCAATCAGCTGGGCGAGCGCCAGCGCGACAGTCGATTTTCCCTCGTCTGGAGTCGCGGAAGTGACCCCAATGACCCTAGTCGACCTCGACTTGTTCTCCAAATCGATCGCCAATTTCATCGAGCGCACGCCCTCAGAGAACCGTGAAAACGGCTGATCGACTACGGTCCAACCGATTCCACGGTCCCCACGCACGAGGCTTCTCAACTCAGCGGCGCTTTGCGGCCGCTTTGCCCAGGCTCTCATTCGCTTGCCATGTTTAACTTTTGGAAGGAGGCCGACACATGCGATGCGCAACCGCGATTGAACAGATTTGCTCGTCAGGAAGACGCGGCTGCTAAGCATCTCACGCAGAAGGCTGACGCCGAACCCGAGCATCATCCCCGCGAGTGGGAAAAGCGCAGCCAGCTGGGTAGTCTTCTTATAATCTCTTTTGATCAGCGGAGTGGCTGGCGTAATGACGCTCGCTTCTGCGATCGGCGACGCCGCTTGTTGAAGGGCGGCATCGTAGCGACTAATGTATGTATTGTATAAGTCTTGATATGCGCGTGCGGAACCTTCCAGTTCCCGTAATTTCACTTGCGCCTTCTTGCCCTCCTGAGACCTCGCCACGGCAGCGTCGAATTCCTTTTTCAGGGTCGCCTCACGCAATTGCGCTCCTTCGTAGTCACTCTCGCTCATCTTTGTGAGGCGTCGACTTTCCTCTGCTATCTCTGAACGTAACTCAGCTTTCTGATTGCGAAGGCTAACGATACTGGGATTGTTTGGCCCCCATTTCGCCGAGGATTCGACCTCTTTGGAAACAAGCTCAGAATATTGGATGCGCAGCTTGCTCAATAAATCAGAGCCAGCACCGTTAGCGTCCGATCCGCTCGCACCTGGGCTTGGAAAGCCGCCGCCGCTGGTTGCAGCCAATTGGTCGTACCTAGCCTTAGCTTTGAGCGTTTCGTCGCGCGCGGCATTCAACCTGACATTCATGTCAACCAACCTCTGATCGTCGATCAACTGGCCGGCGCCTGTTTCGACGATGTCGTTGGCATGCTTGTATTCGACCACTGCTTGCTGGGCAGCCTCGCTCTTGAGGCGCAACTCCGGGATACGCCCTTCAAGCCAATCGCTGGCTCGCCGAGCCGCATCATATTCCGAGTCTCGTTGCAGGTCGATGTAAGCGCCTGCAACTGCATTCGCCACTTCGGCAGCGAGATCCGGATATTCGGACTGGAATGCGATCTGGATCGCGTAGGTTGCGCCAAGTCGTTGTACGGTCAGGCTCTGATCAAAGAGCCTGAGAGCCGCGCTCTGACGTTCGTCCTGACTCGGCGCGGGCGTTTTGGAGTGGGACCAAGGCGAAAGTCTGGATAACAGCCGTCCCACAAAGCTTTTACCTTGGATAAATCTTGGGTCTCCCGAAAGATTAAGCTTTCTGATTACTCGAACGGCGACGTCATCCGACCTCAGTAACTCCACCTGGCTTTCCACGGCGCCCGAAGTCTGCATGGACATTTCGTCGGCGACTGCGGGTTGCTGAAATATCTCGATTTTCCGAGTGTTGATCAACAGTGTCGCCGTTGCCGTAAATTTTGGCGAGTTTTTCAGGAAGAAAATCCCGCCCAAAGCCGCGCCAACAGAGGCAAAAAAAAGGACGACAAAGATCTGTCGTCGGACGATGCCAAGAGCATTGGTAAACAATTCCGCTGCTGACGGTTCGTCTGTCGCTAACGGCGACATTTCGGACGCAAGGAAGTTTGCCTGATTCTTCGACTCTAACATGGTCACCTGAAATCTCGGTCGGTCGGTCCGCCATCAACCGGGTATCACACTTAACACGAAGTTCGACGGCGCGGAAATTGGGGCTTGGAGTGGTCCGCTGCGGGGTAAAGAGCGAGCCAGAACTCTCTCTAGATCTATGTCGCCGGGTTCGCCCTCGGCGTGCTGATCCGCGCCCTCCACGGTTCGGGAACGCCGAGGCAGCCCGCACAGGCGGCATACCGCCTCATTTTCGTCTTGCGAGCGGAGGCCGCGCTGGCCTTCGGACTGATCGCCCTCGTAGACAGGGAATGCGCAGCGCTCCTCGTCCTCACTCCCGTGCCGACCTCAAAGCCGAAAACGCGACTTAGTCACTGTGCTTCCAACTAAGGCCCCTTCTGGTTATAAGTCCAGAGCCTTGAGCCCGAGCTCGTGCCTATCGACCCCTTTGACCTCCGGATGCACTGCGAGCGCGACCAAAAATTTGCCTTAGGCTTAGATGATGGTCATGCGAGTCCATGGCAGCTGCCGTGTCAGTATCATGGAAGCTTCGCTAGGACGTAAGCTGTGCAAACAGTCAATAACGCGAGCAGAATCAGACTTAGGTCGAACTTCACCCGGCCATAATTCCTTTTTCCGGAGAGTTTCCTCGTTTCCAGGGACACTAAGTCTATAGGGTCAATATCGAAGTCTCTTTGGCCCATATCAGTCTCGCGCACAGCAGCGGCGTCGAACCGGCCTTTGGCCGCAACCCTCCGCGTGACGCAACGCGGCGTAGGGGCATAGCTTTCCGGAAAATGCCGGCTGGTTGAGCCGGTCTGGGCCGAGCAGCCGCTTTACCAATCCCTTGCGTAGGTCTTCCGCCCCGTAACTTGCTGCAGCATATGGCCAACAAACAACGCATTGTCGATCAGGTAGCGGTGAGCGAGTCGGCGCGGCTCAGTCAGCAGCCGGAACAGCCATTCCAGCCCCGAGCGCTGCATCCAGACCGGCGCGCGTGGCTTCGTGCCAGCATGGAAATCAAACGCAGCGCCGACTCCGATCAGCGCCGTCGCCTCGATCTTGCCGAGGTGCTCAACCATCCATTTTTCCTGCTTGGGCATCCCGAGCCCGACCCAGACGAAATCCGGGCGGGTTTCGTTGATCGCGGCGACATCCGCGGCGTCTTCGGCCTTGCTTAAAGGCCGGAACGGAGGCGAGTTGTAACCGGCCACGACCAGGCCAGGATGGCGCCGCTGCAGACGATCGACCAGCAGTTCCAAGACGCGCGGGCTAGCACCGTAGAAGTAATGGCGGTACTTGCGCGGCACGCCGTAAGCGCACACCTGGTCGAGCAGGTCGGAGCCGCACACGCGGCGCGCCTGCGAAAAGCCTGCGAGGCGCGACCACCAGACCAACGGCATCCCGTCCTCGGCCGCCAAGCCGCAGCAATTGAGCGCGCTGCGGACAGCCGGCTCACGCTGCGCCATCACCAACCCGTGCACGGAGATGAGGCAGACATACTCGCGCCGACCTTCGACTCGCCACTGCTCGAGCATTGCCACCGCCTTGCCAAGGTCGAGCGGCATCGCTCCGACGCCGAGGATGTTGACTCTGTCGTTCGCGGTCAGCTGGGCCGAGAGTGCGCCGTTCGCGGTCCCTGGCCGCTCCGCCCCGCGGAGCCCGTAAGACGATGTTAGCGCACCGTTCAACTCGGAGTCCACCGTCCGCACGAAGTTCAGTTGCGAGTTGGTCATATAGGTCTCCGGTTTTGGAAAGATTCCACCACATCCGGTCAGAGACGATCGAGATAATTTCTTTCGTCAGCGACCTCGGTCGCCGGCGCACGCGCAGCTTACCGATCGATTAAATCGATGTGTTATAAATGTCTCGGGTGAGAATGACCTTCTGACTCATTCGCATCGAACGTTTCACGCTCTTCGAAATTGCAGATACCTTGCGACCCGTGGCCTAAGCGTGTCAGAGTCACGAAAATACACCAATTATACGATAATTATACTTCAAACGTCGAACAATAGGCGTAGGTGTGATTGAACGAAAGGATATAATCCTCGGAACGGTCCCGGAGTGTAACCTCAAAGTATCCCTTCATATCCATGCTGCGCCGAACGCCCCGGAGAAGGTCGGATTTTGGCGTTGGAGTTCTTGCATCGTTCCACGAGCGGCCCCATGCCTTGTTGTGGCACGTTAGGGATGAGGTGGTAGAAGAGGCTGACTCGCCGGAACGGGAAGTGGACGCAACGCTTGACGGCGCTGAACCGCAGTTGACGGTCGATGTCAGGGACTCGCGCCGACTGCGCCCAGAACCGTCAGCGGCAGGATGGCGAAAGCGTTCAGAAGCAGGAGGCAGTCGCGACGTTGCGGATCGTCGATCCGCAACGTGCTCATGGCTCAAGCGGCTGGCGCAACACACGACCGGTCTAATTGAGCAGTCACTTCTGTACCCATGAATTCGAGAAGGACCCGAATGCGCCCTCTGTCATCAAGATGCGCAAGGCGACAAAGGGTCTCAGCGAACGGTCCCGACAAGATGCGAACTGTTTGGCCGATCTCGAGATCGCGATCAAAGCGAACGAGTCCGGACCCCTCAGTTGCGATCACCAGCGCTTCGACGATGCCACACGGCACCGGTATCGGCTGTTCGGCTCCCATGATCAGCGAGGCGACGCCGAAGGCGCTGTTCACGCAACGCCAGCGATCTTTCGAGAGATCAAGAATAACAAAAATATAGCCGGGAAACAGCGGCGCTAGAACGTTGCGTATTTTGCGTGCATGCCGAACCGTGCGCCTTATTCTCGGAACGAAGCTCCTGAAGCCCAAGCGATCGAGGTTGAGTTGCGCGCTGCTTTCGCGATGGGCATGCACGCGCGCCACAAACCAACGCTCCCCTCGTTCCAAAACCAGTCGCCCGGCAAAAGACCCAAATTGTGCACTCGCGCTCTTATCAAGAGGAACACTATCCAACACCGGCTTCTCCTAAAAGTCCCACAGTCAATCCGTTGGCCCGTCGTGTAACTCTGGGGGCGATTGGTTGGGTTTCGTCCTCCCTCTCAAACGTTGGGCTAACCAAGTGATTTCAAGATCGCCAGCCAAGCTACCGCCATTTGGGTGAAGCGATGTCTCGCACCCAGCGGGGTCATTCAAAGCCAGCGTGAACCCTGAGAAGTCGTTCGCTTAAGGCGGGATATTTAGTCGTGATCCAGAGTATCTACGCGCACCTTGACGTTCAGTCAGGCGTTCGAGCCGCTGGAATTATCAGCATATTTGCACCATTACGTCTGTACGCGCGCCCAGGGTTCCATGTCGAGCCGTACCTAACTACCACTTTCGCAGTAAAAGCCGATCGTTCGCTCCGAGTGGGGGAACCCAGCTATCCCCTCGTTTTCGAGGGCCAAATGCAACTGAAGGTTGGCGCTTCGCTGGCAACAGTTCGCGCTTGACGAGTACTGATGCGTGATTTTGGGCTCCGAATTGTCGAGCAAGAGGTCGCGCCGTGCTCAATGTGGGACCTTAGGGCCGTCCATTCGCGCCCAAGGAAGGCCAAAGGGCCTCGAAGTCAGACCATTCGCGAAATGAGGGATTCCTGAGGCGGGGGAGGCCGAATTGTTTCCTCCGGTCACCTGAGTGCCCGACTCGAAATCACGTTTCCTGACCTGAGAGTCTTGCGAGCGTGCGGGTGAGCAGGAACGCGAGGGCGATGAGGAGCCACGCGAGCGCGGACGCGATGGTCGCCTCGAAGTCTTTGGCGCGGCGTCTGGCGCGGTTGATCCAGCCGAGCGTTCGTTCGACGACCCAACGCTTCGGCAACACGATGAAGCCTTTGATCTGCTTGTCATTGCGCTTGATGACGGTGACTGAGATACGGCTCGCCTCGAAGGCGGTGCGCTGCGCCTCGTCGCCGATGTAGCCCGAATCGACGAAACTCATGGTCACGAAGGGGCTCTTACGGCGCACCTCACGCAAGACGGGCGCCAGCGCATCGCGGTCCTGCATGTCGGCGGGCGTGATCTGGCATTCGATCGGCAGGCCGAGCGTATCTACGGCGATATGGCGCTTGCGACCCTTGATTTTTTTGGCGGCGTCGAAGCCGCGCGGCCCGCCGGCCTCCGTCGTCTTGACCGATTGGCTGTCGACGACGACCGCCGTCGGCGCAGCCTCGCGGCCCTCCGCCTCTCGCGCGCTCATCACCAGCACACAGACGATTTGGGTCCACAATCCGCTGTCGCGCCAGGCGTAGAACCGGTTCTGCACCGTCGTGAACGGGGGAAAGTCCTTGGGCAGATATCGCCACGGACACCCCGAGCGGATCAAGTAGAACAGGGCATCCAACACCTCGCGCGCGCAGGTCGGCTTTCGACCTCGTCTCTCGCACCCTGGCCGAAATGACCGACCACGAACAGGCGTGGGTGGTTGTCTTCAATATCAAGCGTATTGAAGACGCTGTGAAGAGCGGCGATTACAGGGAAATGAGCGGCGTCAAGGTGGTCGACGGCCAGCATGGATCGAAATATACGCGTTACATTCCGATCCCCAACTCCCCGCATGGCGTCAACACAGCGCCCGACGGCATCCATGTGGTGATCAATGGCAAGCTGTCGCCGACCGTCAGCGTCATCGACGGCGTAAGCTCGACGATCTGTTCGATGACAAGATTAAGCCGCGCGACGCTGTCGTCGCGGAGCCGCGGATCGGCCTCGGCCCGCTGCACACGGCTTACGATGGTAAGGGCAACGCGTTCACAACGGCGTTCATCGACAGCTAGATGGTGATGTGGAACATCGACATGGCCAGGCGCGCCTTCGCGGGGGAGAAGGTCGACCCGATCCTGCCGCGGGCGGCTACGGCACCCTGTTCGACGCGGCTGGCCGCTTCAACCACATCTTCGAACCTTGGAGCGGACGCACAAGCTGGCGATGGCTTTCGGTTTCGGTCGAGAGCGCCAACGCGACAGCGGCCAACGCCCTGTCCAACGCGTTCGCGCTCATGCCAGAGGCGGCGACCGCGGCGATTGTAAGTTCGTTGGGCGTCACCGCGCATTTCGTCCGCCCAGACGGGACACGAATGATGCAGCGGGCCTAGCCTTTGACGTCCACGCCCTGGCCAGGCCGTGGGCGTCTGTTCGTGCCGGCGGATCGCACAAACGTCCGCCGGCAGTCGTCCGCTCGAATCCTTGTGACGCGAAGCCATTATCCAGTTTGCCACGATCTCGCCCCCCGCCGCGATCAAATATAGGCGGCCAATTGAGCGACGCCGTCGACTTCCGAATCCACGTGAAGGCACACTGCCCGGCCATTGACCATTGATGCCGCTCGATGCGATCCATCGCCTATGTCGCTGAAGATCTTGCTCGTCGATTCGGATTCCGACCGCGCGCGCTCGCTTGAACGAACGCTGGGCGGGGCAGGATTTTCGAATGTCGCCCGCGTAGCTGGCGGCGCTGACATCGTGGACGCGGTCCGCCGGTTCACGCCCGACCTTGTCATTTTTGACATGGCGCTCCCCGACCGCGACGCCTTGGAAGGCGTGCGGGCGCTGTCGTCCAGCGCGCCGAGGCCGATCGTGATGTTCTCCGACAAGGACGACCCGGCCTTCGTCGAGGACGCGATCGCCGCGGGCGTCTGCTCGTACAACCTAGCCGGCGTCTCGGACCGCGACATGAAGGCGATCGTCGCTTCGGCGGTCGCGCTTTTCCGGCGCTATGCGAAAGTCGAGACCGAACTTGCCGCGGCGACCGCGCAACTCGAAGAAAGGCGCGTCATCGAGCGCGCCAAGGCGCTGCTGATGGCCGAGCGCAAGGTGACCGAGCCGCAGGCCTACCGCTGGCTGCGCAACAAGGCGATGAACGACAATCGCCGCATCGCCCAGGTCGCCGCCGACCTCATCAAGGACCAGGACGCCGATGGGCTGCTCAAATGAGTGACGCTGTCTCTTCCTCCCGCACTGCGCCCGGCCGAAAAATCGCCATCGGTCTCTTGCGGCTGACCGATTCCGCGCCGGCGATCGTCGCCTACGAGTTCGGCTTCTTCGCCGACGAGGGCCTCGACGTCGCGCTATCGGTCGAGCCGTCGTGGGCGAACGTCGCCGACAAGCTGGCCTACGGGGCGCTCGACGCGGCGGTGATCGTCCCGCCGCTTGCCTTCGCCGTCTCGCTCGGCCTGCGCGGTCCAGCCGAGCCGCTGATTATTCCCTACTGCGTGAGCCTCGGCGGCGACACGATCACGCTCGCCAAAAGCCTTGCCGACGACCTCCGCGACGAGGCGCGCGGCGTCGGCTACGCCTCGGCGCTCGCGGCGCGGCTCAAAGCGTCTGAAGGCGGCAAGACGCTGGCAGTCGTTCACGCCTATTCGAACCATAATCTGGCATTGCGCTACTGGCTCGCGGCGTCCGGAGCGCTCGCCGATCGAAACTACGACGTCGTCGTCACGCCGCCGGCGCGCATGGTGGAGGCGCTACGTTCGGGCAAGATCGCCGGCTTCTGCGCCGGCGCGCCCTGGGGCGACATCGCCGAGCGCGTGGGCGTTGGCGCGACCGTCGCCACGTCCGGGGATGCCTGGCGCAACGGGCCGGGCAAGGCGCTCGCCGTGCGCGAGCGTTGGTGCGAGGCAAACCCCGAGCCGCTCGCGGGCCTTCTGCGCGGGCTCTATCGCGCGGCGCGCTTTTGCGACGCGCCGGCCAACGCGACCTACGTCGCCTCGCTGCTCTCGCGCCGAGCGTGGCTCGCGGTCGACAGCCACGCCATCCTGTCGTCGCTGCCGGGGACTGTCGGCCGCAACCCGTCGCGTTTCCACGACCACGCGGCCACCTATCCGTGGCGGTCGCATGCGCTCTGGTTTCTGACGCAGATGACGCGCTGGGGCCTGATCGAGAAGGGCCTGCCGCTCGGCGCGATCGCCGAGCGCGTCTACCGGCCGGACCTCTACGCCGCCGCGCTCGCGCCGGCCGGCGCGCCGATCCCTGCCGTGGACCGGAAGCGGGAAGGCGAGCATGCGGCGGATTGGTCGCTGCCGGCCTCGCCCGCCCCGATCCCGATGGGGGCGGACCTTTTCTGCGACGGCGCCGTATTCGACCCTACGAGCGTGTAAGGTCAGCAGGCAGGGTTGCGGCGCGGCCAAGGCGGGATTTCACGAAAAAGCCGCCTGTCGGCGCGACGCTTGCCGCGCCGTCGCCGCCGGCCTCCGAGCGAAGAGGAATGCGATCTCATGACTCCGAAAGACATTGATTTGGTCCAAAGGTCCTTCGCCAAGGTCGCGCCGGTCGACGACGAGACTGGTGTGCTCTTCTACCAGCGCCTGTTTGAAATCGCGCCCGAGGTCAGGCCGTTCTTTCGCGGCGACATTGACGCGCAAGGGCGCATGTTCATGTCCATGCTCACTGTGGCGGTCAATGGTCTCACGACTTTCGATTCGATAGAGCCGGCGCTGCGTGAGCTCGCGATCCGGCACGTCGACTACGGCGTCAGGCCCGAGCATTACGCGCCGGTCGGCGCGGCGCTGATCTGGGTCATGGAGCGGAGCCTCGGCGACGACTTCACCGACGAGGTTCGCGCCGCCTGGCTCGCCGTCTACGACGCGCTCTCCGGCCTGATGATCGAGGCCGCGTACGGGAGCGCCGGCGCGGCCTGATGGTCGTCTCCCCTAGGCGCCGCGGACGCAGCGGGGCGTCCGCCCGCAGGTCTCGAGAGCGACCGCGGTTTTTGGTTGGAAGCCTTGTGTTTTCAAGGGGTTAGGTCCGCATCCGGGCGGTTCTTCGACGAGTGATTTAACGATTTCAACGAGTTACGGGGAGGTTGGGTTTGCCGCTGCCAAGCCGGTGATCAGCCGCGTTGTCATGGCGCCGTCCTCATCCTGAGTTGGCCACCGGCGAGGCCGACCCGCTGCGGACGAAAGTTCCCGCCGCCACCTGACGACCGGAACTTCCGTGTAAGCTTGTCGAAGGATGAGGGGTGGCTTGGCAGAGAGGCTCGAGCGGCGGGGGGTTGCCGTCGGCGTGGCGCCACCGCCCGACGATCGGGAAGATCCCGGCTACGCGGAGAAGGGCGGACGACCGGGCCGACCACTTCCGATTTGGGCGCCTCTTTCTATTGTGCATTGCACAAAGCTTCATCAGGGCCCATCGCCTATTAGGCGCCGACAGAGCGCCGCCGCGCCGCCAAGCGGCTGAAATGGTTTAAGGCACGGTTTGGCACGTCGCTTGCGCCTCCAATCCCGTCCGATGTTCAGAGAGCTCGGACTGATCGAGCGCCAATGGCGGCGCCGGTTATCATTGCGGCCTCAGGCCACCCTGTTCGATCGGCGGCCCAACGACGGTCCGCTCCCGGATTAAAATCCGGCGGCGCATGAAATGCGCCGGGATTGAAAGTCTCCTCTGATGAACCGCGGATTTCTTCGCGCCGGGCATCTGCCCACTCTTGTCGCAGCTTTCCTCTATTTTGACGTCAGCTTCATGGTCTGGGTGATCCTCGGACCGCTGGCCGTGTTCATCGCCCGGGACCTGCACCTCTCGCCCGCCGAGAAGGGCTTGATGGTCGCGACGCCGGTGCTGGCCGGCGCCGTGCTTCGCATCGTCACCGGCGTGCTCGCCGACCATCTGAAACCCCGCCTCACCGCCATCATCATGCAGACGATCGTGATCGGGGGGCTCGCCGCCTTCTGGGCCCTCGGCGTCCAGAGCTTCGAGATGACGTTGGCGCTCGGCGTCGTGCTCGGCGTCGCCGGCGCGTCCTTCGCCGTCGCGCTGCCGCTCGCCTCCTACTGGTATCCCCGGCAGCATCAGGGCACGGCGCTCGGGATCGCCGGCGCCGGCAATTCCGGCACGGTGCTGGCCGCCCTGTTCGCGCCGTCGCTGGCGGTCGCGCTCGGTTGGCGGAATGTCCTCGGCCTCGCCATCATCCCGCTAGCCATCGTGCTCGCCCTGTTCGTCCTGCTCGCCAAGAACAGCCCGATGAGCCCGGCGCGCAAGTCGCTCAAGGACTACGCCGAGATCCTCGGCTTCGCCGACGCCTGGTGGCTGATGGCGTTTTATTGTGTGACCTTCGGCGGTTTCGTCGGCCTCAGCTCGTTCCTGCCGATCTACTTCAACGACCAGTACGGCCTCTCGCCGGTCGCCGCCGGCTACTGCACCGCGGCCTGCGTGTTCGCCGGCTCGTTCGTCAGGCCGTTCGGCGGCGCGGTCGCCGATCGGATCGGCGGCGTCAAGGCGCTGAGCTTCGTCTATGGCCTCGTCGCGGTCCTGCTGCTGGTCGTCAGCCGCGGCATTCCGAACCTGGTGGTCGCGCTGCCGCTGATCATCGTGACGATGGGCGCGCTCGGCGCGGGCAACGGGGCAGTGTTCCAGATCGTCCCGCAGCGCTTTGCCCGCAACGTCGGCGTCGTCACCGGCCTCGTCGGCGCGACCGGCGGGGTCGGCGGGTTCTATCTCGCCGCCAGCCTCGGCTACGCCAAGCAGCTCACCGGCGGCTACGGAATTGGGCTCGCGATCTTCGCCTTCCTCGCGCTCGCCGCGCTGACCGCCCTCACCAGCGTCAGCATCCGCTGGCGCCGCACCTGGCTCGACCGGTCGGCGCTCGCCGCAGCCAGCGCCTGATCCCGCCCGTCGCCCGCTTCAGCTGGCGGCGCCTCCCGTATTTCTCCGCGCCCTCGCGCGCGCCAGACACCGGAAACCATTCCATGCAACACGTCCAGAAGGAAGCCTTTGCGGCCGCCGCGACGCCCAAACCGCGACAGCGCCTCGTCATCGTCGGCAACGGCATGTCGCCGGGGCGCGCCCTGGAAAAACTGTTCGAAGCCGCTCCCGAAGCCTACGAGGTCACGATCTTCAACGCCGAGCCGCGCGTCAATTACGATCGCATCATGCTGTCGCCGGTCCTGTCCGGCGAGAAGACCTTCAATGAGATCGTCATCCATGGAGACGGTTGGTACGTCGACCACGGCGTCACGCTCTATAAGGGCCACCGTGTCGTCGCGATCGACCGGGACGCCAAGACGGTCACCTCCGAGCATGGCGTGGTCGCGCCCTACGACAAGCTGATCGTCGCCACCGGCTCCATGCCGATCGTCATCCCCGTGCCGGGATCGAAGCTCGCCGGCGTGCTCACCTACCGCGACCTCGACGACGTCAACGCCATGCTGCTCGCGGCGAAGTCGCGCGGCAGAGCCGTCGTCATCGGCGGCGGCCTGCTCGGCCTCGAGGCCGCAATCGGTCTCAAGGAACAGGGCATGGAGGTCAGCGTCATCCATCTCATGCCGACGCTGATGGAGCGCCAGCTCGACGCGCCCTCGGGCTTCCTCTTGAAAGAAGCGATCGAGGCGCGCGGCGTGAAGGTCTACACCAAGGCCAACACCAAAGAGATTCTGGGGACAGACCCGGGCAAAGGCCCCCCGCGCGTCCGCGCCGTCCTGCTCGACGACGGAACCGAGCTTTCCGCCGACCTCGTCGTCATGGCGGTCGGGATCCGGCCGAGCGCCGCGCTCGCGCGCGACGCCGGCCTCAAGGTTAATCGCGGCATCGTGGTCCGGCCGGACATGCGGACCAGCGACCCCGACATCTTCGCGCTCGGCGAATGCGCCGAGGCGCATGGCCAATGCTTCGGCCTGGTGGCGCCCCTCTACGACATGGCGAGCGTGGTCGCCGCGCAGCTCGCCGGGGACGCGCAGGCCGCCTTCAACCCGAGCGCGACCGCGACCAAGCTCAAGGTCACGGGCATCAACCTCTTCTCGGCCGGCGACTTCGCCGACGGCGAGGATCGCGAGGAGATCGTGCTGCGCGACGCGGCGTGCGGAGTCTACCGTCGCCTCGTCTTGAAGGACGATCGCCTGATCGGCGTCGTGCTCTATGGCGATGTGTCGCACGGGGCGTGGCTGTTCGATCTGCTCAAGCGCGGCGCCGACGTTTCCGACATGCGCGAGACGTTGATGTTCGGTCCCGGCGCCCAAGGAGGCGCCCCGCTGGACCCTACGGCGGCCGTTGCAGCGTTGCCGGATGATGCAGACATCTGCGGCTGCAACGGCGTGTGCAAGGGCAAGATCGTCGACGCGATCAAGGCGAAGGGCCTCACGACCCTCGATCAGGTGCGCGCCCACACCAAGGCGTCGGCAAGCTGCGGCTCGTGCACCGGCCTCGTCGAGCAGGTGCTCCAGCTCACGCTCGGCGGCGCCTACGCCCCGGCCGCCGCCCAGCCGATGTGCGGCTGCACCGATCTCGGCCACGACGACGTGCGCCGCCTGATCGTGGCCAGGGCGCTCAAGTCCATCCCCGCCGTGATGCAGGCGCTGGAGTGGAAAACGTCATGCGGCTGCGCCAAGTGCCGCCCGGCGCTCAACTACTATCTGTTGGCGACCTGGCCTGGCGAATACGCAGGACGACAGCCAGTCGCGCTTCATCAACGAGCGCGTCCACGCCAACATCCAGAAGGACGGCACGTACTCGGTCGTGCCGCGCATGTGGGGCGGCGTGACCAGCGCCGCGGACCTGCGCGCCATCGCCGACGTGGTCGACAAGTTCGCGATTCCGACGGTGAAAGTCACCGGGGGGCAGCGGATCGACCTTCTCGGCGTGCGCAAGCAGCAACTCCCCGCCATCTGGGCCGACCTCAACGCTGCGGGCCTCATCTCCGGCGCCGCGTACGCCAAGGGTTTGCGCACGGTCAAGACCTGCGTCGGCTCGGACTGGTGCCGGTTCGGCACGCAGGATTCCACCGGACTCGGCATCAAGCTGGAAAAATTCCTGTGGGGCTCGTGGACGCCGGCCAAGGTGAAGATGGCCGTCTCGGGCTGCCCACGCAATTGCGCGGAAGCGACCTGCAAGGACGTCGGCGTCATCTGCGTCGACAGCGGCTACGACATTGTGTTCGCCGGCGCGGCCGGGCTCGACATCAAGGGGACCGAGGCGCTCTGCCATGCAGTGAGCGAGGACGAGACGATCGAAATCGTCGCCGCTCTCGTCCAGCTCTACCGCGAGCAGGGGCGCTATCTCGAGCGCATCTACAAATGGGCGAAACGGGTCGGCGTCGAGCCCATCAAGGAGCAGATCGTCGATGACCGCGACAAAAGACGCGCGCTCTACAACCGGTTCGTGTTCTCGCAAAGCTTCGCCCAGACCGATCCGTGGAGCGAGCGCGTCGCCGGCAAGGATGCGCACGAGTTCGCGCCGATCGCCGACCTCGCTCTCGCGGCGGAGTAAGCGCCATGACCGATCGTGTCTGGACGGACATCGGCGCGCTCGACCAGATCCCGCGCCGTGGCGCGCGCGTGGTCCGCTTGGCCCAGGGTTGCGTCGCCGTGTTCCGCACCGCCGAGGATCAGGCCTTCGCGCTCGAGGACCGCTGCCCGCACAAGGGGGGCCCGTTGAGCCAGGGGATCGTGCACGGCAAGGCCGTCACCTGCCCGCTGCACAACTGGGTCTTGAGTCTCGAAACCGGCGAGGCACAGGGGGCGGACGTAGGCCGCGCGGCGACATTTCCACTCAGAGTTGAAGCCGGGCGCGTACTTATCGACCTCTCGGCGCTCGCCGACCGGCCGGCGCTCGAAAGGGCGTCGTAATGGCCGAGGGCTGGACTCGCACGACCTGCCCCTATTGCGGTGTCGGGTGCGGCGTGCTTGCGCGCGCCAAAGGCGATGGCAGCGCCGAGATCAAGGGCGACCCGGAGCACCCGGCCAATTACGGCCGGCTCTGCTCCAAGGGCTCGGCGCTCGGCGAGACGCTGTCGCTCGACGGCCGGCTCTTGAGGCCGATCGTCGACGGCGCGGAGACCAGTTGGGACGAGGCTCTCGACCGAGTCGCCGCGCGCTTTTCCGAGACGATCGCAGCGCATGGGCCCGACAGCGTCGCTTTGTACGTCTCGGGCCAGCTTCTGATCGAGGATTATTACGTCGCCAACAAGCTGATGAAGGGTTTTCTCGGCTCGGCCAATATCGACACCAATTCGCGCCTCTGCATGGCGTCGTCCGTCGCCGGCCACCGCCGCGCCTTCGGCTCGGACACCGTGCCGGGCGTCTACGCGGATCTGGAGGAAGCCGACCTCGTGCTGCTGGTCGGCTCGAACCTCGCCTGGTGCCATCCCGTGCTGTTCCAGCGCCTGCTGGCGGCGCGCGAAAAGCGCGGGACGAAAATCGTCGCGATCGATCCGCGCGCGACCGCGACCACCGAGGCGGCCGACCTGCATCTCCCGATCGCGCCGGGCGCCGATGTCGCGCTGTTCTCAGGCCTGCTCGCGCATCTTGCAGCGACTGGCCGGATCGACCAGCGGTATGTCGGAGAGCACACGGTCGGCTTCGAGGCGGCGCTCACGGAGGCCTGTGCCTTCGATCTCGCCGCCAGCGCAAAAACGACGGAACTCACGCGCGACGCGCTGCAGGTCTTCTTCGACCTGTTCGCCCGGACCGAGCGCGTCGTCACCGTCTACAGCCAGGGCGTCAATCAGTCCTCGGCCGGCACCGACAAGGTCAACGCCATTATCAATTGCCATCTTGCCACCGGCCGCATCGGCCGGCCGGGCATGGGGCCGTTCTCGGTCACCGGCCAGCCGAACGCCATGGGCGGGCGCGAGGTCGGCGGGCTCGCCAACGCGCTCGCCGCCCATATGGAGATCGAGAATTCTGAGCACCGCCGGATCGTCCAGGATTTCTGGGGCTCGCCCGCGATTGCCTCGAAGCCGGGCCTCAAGGCGGTCGACCTCTTCCGCGCTGTCGAGGACGAACGGGTGAAGGCGCTCTGGATCATGGGAACCAACCCGGCCGACAGCATGCCGGAGGCCGATCGGGTGCGCGAGGCGATCCGCAACTGTCCGTTCGTCGTCGTCTCCGACGTCTGCCGCTCAACCGACACGACCGCGCTCGCCGACGTGCTGCTGCCGAGCGCCGCCTGGGGCGAGAAGGACGGGACAGTCACCAATTCCGAGCGACGGATATCGCGCCAGCGGGCGTTCCTCTCACCGCCCGGCGAGGCCCTGCCGGACTGGCGGCAGATGTGCGAAGTCGCCAAGCACATGGGCTTTGGCGATGCCTTCGCCTATCGCTCGCCGGCCGAGATTCTTGGCGAATACGCGCGCCTCACCGCGACCGAGAACGATGGCCGCCGCGATCTCGACCTCGGCGCGCTGGCGGACATCTCGGACGCAGACTACGACGCGCTGACGCCGATCCAATGGCCGCGCCGTGCCGGCGAAGCGCCAGCCGAGGCGCGCTTCTTCGCCGACGGCCGCTTCTATCACGCCGACGGCAAGGCGCGCTTCGTCGCCGACGCCCTTCCGCGCGCCGGCCTCTCGGACCAGCGCGCGTTTTCCGTTCATCCTCAACACCGGCCGCATCCGCGACCAGTGGCACACCATGACCCGCACGGCGAAGGCGCCCCGGCTGATGGCGCATGTCGGCGAGCCCTTCGTCGAGATTCATCCCGATGACGCGAGGGCGATCGGCGTCGCGGCGGCGGACCTCGTCGAAATCGAGAGCGAGCATGGTCGCGCCCTGCTGCGTGTGGTGGTCGCCCAGCGGCAGCGGCGCGGCTCGCTGTTCGCGGCGATGCACTGGACCGATCAATACGCCTCGCTGGCGCGGGTCGACGCCCTGGCCTCATCCGCGGTCGATCCCGTCTCCGGCCAGCCAGAGCTGAAGTTCATCGCGGTCTCGGCGAACCGCTACGCCCCGGCATGGCACGCCTTCGCCGTGTCGTGCGTCGCCATTGCGACGGCCGGCTCCGACTACTTCGCAATCGCGCCCGCGACCAGCGGTTGGAGGGCCGAACTGGCTGGCCTCGCCGCGCCCGACGACTGGACGGCGTTCGCGCGCAAAACGCTCACGCTCGACGACGACGTCGAGATTGCCGCCTACCACGACGACGCCGGCCAGCGCCGCTTCGTCGCTTTCGCCGGCGAGACCTTCGCCGGCGCGTTGTTCGTCGCGCGGGAGCCGACCGCCGCGGCTCGCTCCTGGCTCGCCGGACGCCTTGGTGAGCGCATCGCCCCCGAGGATCGCCTGAAGCTCCTCGCCGGGCGCCCCGGCGCCGAGTCGCGCGACCGCGGTCCGACCGTGTGCGCGTGCTTCGACGTCGGTCGCAACGAGATTCTGGAGGCGGCCGCGCAGGGGTGCGCGACCGTCGCCGCGATCGGCGCGCGTCTCAAGGCGGGAATGAACTGCGGCTCCTGCCGCGGCGAAATCGCCCGGCTCGTCGGCGCCGAAGCGAGTGCGTCAGAACGGAGCGGTCCGATGCGAAAGGCTTTGTAAAGACGGGCAGAGCAGAACATGAGTCCGTGAAAGCGAACGCGCAGTTCGCTTTGCCTTTCATGCATCGGTGAATGTCCGTCACGCCGCCTTGCAAGGTCCAAGGGTGTGGTCCAAAATAAGAGTTCCCCGGACCCCAAAGTCGCCGGAGATGGACGGTTTTGCGAGGGTCGCGGAGTGTGGCTGTGGATCCAGGTCCCCCAGCGCTCCCGCCCATAGCGGAAGGTCCCGGGGTGGGCACGGGCGGTCTTGTGACGAGTGATCGCGAACCCTGCCGCCTCGGCAAGCGACCGCTACTCGGCCGCCTTCTTCATCTCCGGATAGACGCACGGCGCCATCTCTTTGGCGGCCGGGCGCTTGAGCGGAATGATCTTGGCCTCTTCGAAGGGGAGGTTCAGCGACGTCCACACATCGACCAGCGCCTCGACAAGGCCCGCGACCTGCGCCTCGTTGTGAGCCGGCGTCGGGGTGATGCGCAGCCGCTCGGTCCCCTTGGCGACGGTTGGATAGTTGATCGGCTGGATGTAGATGGCGTGCCGGTCGAGCAGCATCGCGCTCGCCGCCTTGCACTTCAGGGCATCGCCGACGAACACCGGCACGATATGCGAGGGGTTGTCCATCACTGGAATGCCGGCGGCCTTGAGCGCATGCTTGGTGAGTTGCGCCATGTGCTGGTGTCGCTCGCGCTCGACGTTGGAGGCCTTGAGGTGGCGAACGGCCGCCGCGGCGCTCGCCGCGACGCTGGGGGGCAGGGTCGAGGTGAAGATGAACTGGGGGGCGTAGCTGCGCACCGCGTCGATGACCGCGGCGCTGGCCGCAATATAGCCGCCGAGCGAACCAAAGCCCTTGGCCAGCGTGCCCTCGATCACGTCGATGCGGTCGGCGAGCCCCTCGCGGTCGCTCAAGCCCCCGCCGCGCGGCCCATAGAGGCCGACCGCGTGGACCTCGTCGATATAGCTCATCGCCTGGTATTTTTCGCAGACGTCGAGGATGTCGGCGATCGGCGCGATGTCGCCGTCCATCGAATAGAGGCTCTCGAACACCACGAGCTTGGCGCGCTCGATGGGCTCGGCGGCGATGAGCTCCTCGAGATGGGCGACGTCGTTGTGGCGCCACACCTTCTTCTCGCAGCCGGCCCGCCTGACGCCCTCGATCATCGAATTGTGGTTCAGCGCGTCGCTGAGGATCAGGCAGTCCGGCAACAGGCTCGCGATCGTCGAGATCCCCGCCAGATTGGAGATCCACCCCGAGGTGAAGGCGAGCGCGGCGGGCTTGCCGTGCAGGTCGGCGAGCTCGGCCTCGAGCCGCACGATCGGATGATGGGTGCCGGAGATGTTGCGGGTGCCGCCGGCGCCGGCGCCGTGGGCGCGAGCCGCCTGGACCGACGCCTCGATCACGTCCGGATGCAGGCCCATGCCGAGATAGTCGTTGGAGCACCAGACGGTGACGTCGCGGGGCTTTTCCTCTTCGCCCTCGGGACGCCACAGCGCCGTCGGGAACCGGCTGGCGTCGCGCTCGAGATTGGCGAAGGTCCGGTAGCGCTCTTCCGCCTTCAGGCGGTCGATCGCATCCGAAAAGCGCCGCTCGTAGTCCATAGTCCATCGCCTTATTGGCGGCGCGCGCCGCTTGGGTGGCCAGCCGACGGTGAAACGTCGGCCGGCGCAATGCATCTTGACGTGGCGCCTCCAATGGAGCGCCGTCCCTAGGCCTACTTCGCCGAATAGATGTTGCACCACCCGTTTGCGCTCACTGTGCCTTCGACTGTCCGGCATTGGTTCGGCGGGATGAAAGGCTCGCAATTCGAGCACTTTTCGTTGCCGTGCGGGGTGTCCTGATAGGCGACGTCCGCCTGAGATTTCTTCTTTTTCGCCGCCAGCGCGCCGCTGGATGTTCCCACGACCGCGACGCCGGCGGCGGCGCATGCGACGCCGTGCAGCAGGCCGCGCCGGGAAACCTCAGCCGAATAGAGCCGTATCTTCGCCATTTCTGGGTTCTCCTCTTCACAGGTAATCCGGTTTGCGACCGGGTAGTTAATCGATGGATCTCGGCACGGTCGCAAGTCAAAGCGTATGCCGGCGGCGCTTATGCGAGCGGAATGTCTCCCCCCATCCGATGCAGAATGGCTTCAGGCGGCTTCATGAACCACATCTGGTAGAGCGTGATCAGCCACATGAACGCAAAGCACGCCGCCATCAGCGCGCCCGCGCCGATCTCCACCCAGGCGAACGGATGGTAAAGCTTGATCAGATACCAGGAAATGACATCGATCATGATCGCCAGGAAAGGCAGGGCGATAACGGCGCACTTGAACCAGACCGGACGGACATAGGCGTGGCTGAAGGCCAGGCCGACGATGAAAAAGAGGAACGTGATGCCGAACAGGTGAATGTGCGAGACGCGGACCAGCGTGGCGATCGAGGCGCCGGTGTCCTGCGTCGTCACCTTCTTGATGCCCTCGAAACTCGTGAAGTTCGGCAAGTGCGGGTTGCGGCCGTCGTGGCAGGTGAAGCAACGCTTCTCGACAATCGGCTTGACGTCCGTGTCATAGGCCGGTTCCGAAGCCCCGGCTCGCGCCCACCTGATGATGATCGAGCGTTCGTCGTTCGGCAGCATGCCCGACATGGGGCCGCTCAGCGCGCCTTCCAGAACCGACCCTTTTCCGGTGCCCGAATAGCCGGCGACGATGTCCTCGTAGGTCAGCATCGCCGAATTGCCGCCCGCGCGGCCAGCATAGGTAAAATAGATATTCAACAGCGCAAACAGATACCCGAACCCGAGAATCAGCAGCATGCAGGTGAACAACACCCGCATACTATACGGCAGCTCGGAATAGTGACGGAAGAGCGCGTGCGGAGGGCGTGCGTCTGTCATACTCTGATCCATCGATTGCGCCTCCGAACGCTCTCCCAACCGCACAGGATCACTGCCGGCGTCACATTTCCGCCTACGCCTACGCGGCGTCCCTCTGGGCCCGGCGCGCCTCGTGCGGTCCCGGCGCTCGGTCTGCGCGCCCGAACCGCCAAGCGCTGCCTCGAGAGTCCCATCTCATTTGCTCGGCACGGTTATGAAAACCGCCGGGCGGCTCTTCTGATAGGCGTAGTGCGCGGCAATGCCCTTGATGTCCGCGTCGGTGAGAATGCTCGCCATCGCATCCATCTCAGGGCTCTTGCGTTCGCCCTTCCGATAGGCCGTGAGAACCTTTTCGAGGTAGTCGAGACGCTGGGCGGCGAGGGCTGGCACGTCCGGCCGGGCGCTGTTGCCGTTGACGCCGTGGCAGCGGTCGCATTTCTCGGCCCATTCGTCGGGGCTCAGCGGCTTCGGAACATTGAACGGCTTCGGAGTCTGCGCCGCGAAATAGGCGGCAAAGTTCGTCATCTCGACATCGTCGAGCTTCTTGACCTTCGGCGACATGGTATCGTCTTCGCGCGTTCCGTCTTTATACGCGCGCAAGGACTTGAGAATGTAGGTCGCGTCCTGGCCCGCCAGGCTGGGCGTAATGGCGCCCGTCGAATTACCCAGTTCGCCGTGACACTTGGCGCAAACGGCGAGCGCATCTTTGGCGATCGGCGCTTCGGGCGGGCTCTGCGTCTGCGCGCGCGTGAGGTTTTGGCTCTGCAGGGCGTAATAAAGGGCGATATGTTGGAGGTCTTGATCGTTCAGGGCGTCCAGCGCCTTCTTCATGTCGGCGGTCTTATCGTCGATCGGCCGGTCGCCGTCCTTATAGGCCTGCATGGTTTCAAACAGATATTTCGGACTGCTGCCGACCAGGCTCGGCACGCCTTCCTTGTGACTGATCCCATTGTCCCCATGGCACTTTGCGCATGGCGCCGAGGCCGCTTTGCCGGCGGCGATCGGGTCGTCGTACGCCGGCGCCGGGCCTTCGGGCTCCGGCGCCGGATCCAGGCTCGCGTAATAGGCGGCCACCTTCGCCAGCGCTTCCTCGCTGAAGAACTTCATCAGGTTCATATTATGGACTGCGTCGCCGCCCTCCGGCCGGGCGCCCACTTGAAAAGCCCTCAGTTGGCGATAGAGATAGGACGGACGTTGTCCGGCGAGATTTGGAATCCCGGCCGTCACGCTGATTCCGCCAGGACCGTGGCACTTCGAACAGGTCGTATCGGCGAGTTCCTTGCCGTCCCGGATGTCGTCGCTGGTCGCGTAGAGCGGACGGGTTTCGTCGCCCGGCGCGATCGGGGTCTGAGCGGAGGCGCCGGAAAGCGAAAGCACGAAGCCGGCGCCGCCGGCCGCGAGAATCCGCAGCGCGCTGTGAAGGAAGACCATTCCGTACATCCGCAAAATCTAGCCTTGCACCGCCGGACGCCGGCGCACTTGCGCCAGGAACGCGTTCCTGTGCCTTGTCGGTGTCAAAAGTGATCGGATTGCGGCGTCCCGCGCGTGCGCGACCTTGCGCCGCATCACGACTGCCCGGTCTTGTGCGTCGGAGGCTGCTCGGGCTTCGGCGGAGGATGGGGGGTCGGACAGGCGCGGAAATAGTTCTCGTATTGCCAGTCGCACGTCACCGTCTGCGGCCGCGACAGAAAATTCGAGAAGTCGGGCCTGCCGAACTGCACGTTCGCCGAGGACTCGCCGACTGTCGCAACCAGAAGCGTCGCAGCCGCGCCCACTGCAAGAGCTAGCCTCATTGTTCGTCCCTGCTTCCATTCTTCCGCACGTCTCGACGTGCCGCTTTGACCGGTCATCGGAGTCCCGCCTCGCACGCCGCGCTCACCATTTGACCAACAGGCTCGCCATGATCGCCTGCGCGGTATAGTTCGGGTTGTCGCCGGCCATGAAGATCATGTCCTTGAAGGCGACCGTGCTGGCGTTCAGCGTCGAGTACATGTACGGAGTCAAGCCGGTTGTCTGCCAGTTCGTCACATTGTTGTACTCGATCATGTACTTGAGCTGCAGATACACCTCAGCCTTGCCGAACTGGGCGAGGAAGGTCGGGTCCACCTTGTAGGTGAGCCCGACATCGGCATGGACGAAGGTCGTGTTCGTGTCCGGGTAGGCTGGATTGCCGGCGCTCGCGATGCCGCAGGACGTACCCGTCGAATTGATCGCCGCACAGCCCGGCTCGGGTCCGGTCAGCCAGGCGCCCTGCGCGAGTTCGTAGGTTCCGCTGAGCTTGAGGGACAGGCGATCGGGGATGAGCTTGAAGGTCGAGCCGAGCATCCATGTGTTGACGTTCTCGCTCATCCGGCTGTTGTACAGCGTCAGCGAGCTGAGCGCCGTGCTGGACGTCGACGTGCCGGTCATCGTCTGCATGATGTTCTCGAAGTTATAGGCGCCGGTGAACGAGATGCTTGGGTTGAACGCCCAGTCGACCTCCAGGCCGGCATTCAGATGATTGTCGGTGTTCAGGCCAAGGCCGTTGCTGGTCTCATAGAGCGCGAGGTCGCCGGGGTAGGAGTCATATCGCCAGCCGAAATTTGGCGTCACGGTCAGCCCGGAGAGCGGCGTCGTGATATCGAAATAGAGGGTGCCGGCGTTGCGGTCCCGATCGGCGAGGTCGAAATCCTGCAGATAAGGATTCTCGACCATGCCCGTGGCCGTCGACGGCACGCCCGCCAGCATCACGTTGCCGACGAACTGCTGCCAGTTGTAATTTTGGTAACTCCGCCAGGCCAACAGCTCGTTGAACCGGACGGCGAGCCAGTCAGTCGGATGGCCGGTGGCGAAGAAGTTAGCCTGGAATTCGTTGGTCTGGTTGGCCGCGGTTTCGGAATAGTCATACTGCTCCCAGCCGATGCTGCCGCCCAAAGTCGCCCAGCTTGCCGGATTCCAGGTGAGCTGCTCCGACGCGTTCTGCTTGGTGTAGGACTGGAACAGGGTGGTGTGCGGCGCGTAGCTGCCGCCACCGATGCTGCTCGCACTTGACGACGCGATGGCGGAGTCGTTGACGATCCAGTTGCTGAGCGTCAGCGGCGGCGTGTTGTTCTGATCGGAATAATACCGGTAGGTCAGCTTGTTCTGCAGGTTCGGCAGGATCTGGGTGGTGATGACGTTGTTCGACAGCGTCGTATCGATCTGGCCATCCAGGCTCGACCGCGGCATCGGCGACAGATACTGGCCGGTCGCGACGGTCCCGTTCGCGTTCAACGTCAGGGGATAGAAGCCATTCACGCCCGCGCTGTTGATCGTCATGGGAATGAAGGATTCGTTCTGCGTCATGGCATTGTAGCTGAACGTCCCCATGTAGCGGTTGCGGACAAAGCCGGGGAGATCGACGCCGACCTGGGCGGTGACCATGTTGGAGGCGTTGTTGGGCTCCGTCCCCGACTGGCCCCAGCCGTAACAGTTCGGCTTCGTCCCGGCGTTGGCGACCGGGCAGTCCGGCACCCCGCTGACCCCCGGGCTGCCGGGGCCGCCGAACGGATTCATGGCAGTAAAGGAATTGTACTCGTCGGTGTAGATCGACGCGGCGTACTTCACACTGCCGTTCCACTTCATGCCCCAGGGCGAAGTCCCGTAATATTCGCCGGAGATGAAGGCGTTCTGGGTATAGTCGTTGACCGGCATCGGCACCGCCGCCATCGGCGTCGTGGTGCTCGAACTGAACAGCATGCCCTCTTCCTGCACGCCGTAGCGATGCTCGTCGGTGTAACCGGCCTGGAAGTCCCAGGCGGGCGTCGGCGTCCAGCGATAGTCCACTTGGCCGGCGTCGCGCTGGATGCCGACATTGATCTGATGGACATTTTCCTGAACGGTCGTCTGGACCGGCGTCACGCCCTTCGCGCAGGCGAGCGTCCCGGTCTGGCCCGGCAGGAAGCACCCAAGCGGCTGCTTGGTCGTAGTCCCGGGAGGAATACCGAGCGTCTGCAATTGCACTGGAACGGTCGAGTTGTTGCCGGCGCCGGTGGCATACGATCCGCCGTTGAATATCCCCTTGTAGAGTTGCTGAACGACGGTCGGCGGCATCCACAGCGAGCCAGACCCGACCCCGTAGTAGGGCGTCTCCGCCGTGTTGCTGCGCAGGTCCGGAACCGAATAATAGCCAAAGCTCAGATATTGCTGGCCCGGCTGGTTGAGATCGACCTCATAGGCCTGGTTGTCGGTCGCGACATTCTGCCCCAAAGCCTCGAACGTGTATTTGTAGTCGTATCCTTGGGCGCCCACGTCGAAAAAATTGAGGAAGACCGGGTTCGTCAGCGTGCCGAACTGGTTGAACTTTGCCGCGCTGTTGTTTGGCGTTGACCCGGGCTTTTCAATGAAGGCCTGGCCGCCGAACTCGGCGGAGGCGTGATCCATCGACCAGCCCATGGCGTCCCCGGACGACAGCGCCGGGAGCGACGGGAGGTCCTGGGCGCGGGCGGCCGAGACGACCGCCATGCCCGCCGCTGCCGCCGTTCCCGTTAGAAACAGATGTCGCAAAGTTCTCATTTTGCCCTGCCCTCGCCGACAAAGCGTTCCCCCTTCGGGTGTCGCAGTGCCGGCGGCCTTATTGAGTTCTTACATTACATTCGCGACCGTAACGCCCGATTGATCATCTCTGGAACAACTCGCCAGCCGGAGAATTCGAGCCGTGTATAAAGGTGTGGCAGTTCTGGCACGACCTGTTGATCGACTGAACCGTCATCGGGTTGCCTGGATTTCCGTGGCCAGGCCCCATGTGGCACATCTGGCAGAGTCGAGGACGCTGCTGGTTCAGCATGTACTCGTACACGGACCCGTGCGGGTTGTGGCAATTGAGGCAGTTTTCGCGGACCGGCTCATGTTCCCACAGGAACGGGCCGCGCTTATCCGCATGGCACTTGTAGCAAGTCTCGTTGACCGACGCTTCGACAAGCATCTTGTCCGTCGCGCTGCCGTGCGGGTTGTGGCACGAAGAGCAGACGATCGTGCCGTTCATCAGCGGCATGTGCGACGAGTTGACCATCTTGGCGCGAATGTCTTTGTGGCACTGGAAGCAGACCTCGGGCTCGGTGCTCTTGATCAGCTGGAACTTGACCGACACCTTTTCCATGATCTGGTGGCAGTTGGTGCAGGCGAGGTCGCGCGTCTGGTGGACGCTGCCGTCCCAATAGGTCCGCTGGCCGCGCTCGTGGCAGCTCAGGCAGATCGCATTCCGCTCAGCGACCGGACGCGGAGCGTCCTTTCCGAACGAAATGATGTCGCCCGGCTCGCCGCTGTCCTCCGCCTTGGTCTTGGCGTGCTTCGACCCGGGGCCATGGCAGCTCTCGCAACCCTGCTTCTCCTGCGAGTCGCGCGGATGGTGAAGAAAGATTTCGCCGTGCAGCGTCTGCTCGAAATTGCCATACTGGCTGCGGTGGCACTTCAGGCAGACCTGCGATCCGACATAGGTGGCCGGCCCCGAGTTCGGTCGCCGCATCCGGCTTTTTAGCCTTCGTCGCCTCGGAGGATGCGGCGGCGAGCACGATCGGCTTCGCCTCGCCCTTGCCCTCGGCGAAGCCCGCCAGCGTCGAGTAGTCGTCCTTGGCGGATGGCTTCGATGCGGCGGCAGTGTGGATCGCGTCGGCTGGCGCGGCTTGCGACGACCCGGACGCATCGGCAGTCGTCGTCGAGCCGTGCAGCCCCGCGTGAATGGCGTCGTCCGGAGCGGACCCTTGAGACGTCGAGGAGCCGTGCAGCCGCGCATGAACGGCGTCGTCCGGCGCCGAAGCCTGGGGCGAGGCCGAGGCGTCGGCGCCTTGGACGAAGGCCTTCAGCACGGAATAAGCGTCTGCGGGCGAGGCGGCGGCGGCGCGCATCCCGGCATGAATCGCATCGTCGGGCGCGGCCGCCTGCGCCGGCAGCGGCACGGCTCCCGACGCGTCGGCGACCCGGACGAAGTCGTGCAGCACGGCGTACGGGTCGCGTCGCTGCGCGGCCTTGGCCTTGGCCTTGCGCCGTCTCCCCGCTTGGGGAGGCCGCGAGATTGATGGACACGACCTGCTGCGTCTGCACGAACGCCTGCAATGCGCTGAAAACGTCGGAACTGGCGCGAACCGGAAGATCTGGGGTCGGCTCAGCGAAGACCGGCTGACCAAGAACGAACGCTCCGGCGATCAGGAGCCGCGTCGTGAGCGCCAATGTCGGGACGGTCTTCGCGGCGGCGGCGCGGCGAATGCGCATGGAGAACTTTCGACTCGACGTCGGGAGAAGGAGCAGGTCCAGCGCTTTTCGAAATTTCCCACTCATCCCCGCCTCATTATTCTCACGCCGCCGACTGCACTCGCCTGTTGGAATCGGCCTGCCCTTTTGACTGACGTTAACGGTTTTCAAGCGCCGAACAATTCTCTAGCCGACCGTAGTTGAACTTTGATGGAGACCGTCACATTTTAGCCACAGCAGCAGGTCGAAATGTTGGCGACATGTTGCTGAGGGCGAAACTCTGCGCAAGGCGATTTCTCGACGGAAATCAGCGACAAAACCGCGCAGGGCTAGACGTACGAATTGATCGCATGACCATAATTATTCATTCTGGGCAACACATTGTTGCCGAATATATGACAATCGGAGGGCGGCCCGGCGCAATCTCGGCGTGTCCCCCCGGTTAAGATATTCAATCCATTGCGAGATTGACGCCCTGCCGCGGACCCTTCCGACGGCGATACGGTCTCGCATCGCCATGCGGCGCGAATTTCCGTATTACGAAAGAACGGGGTCAATCCGCCGGGTGGATCTTTGCGGACGTGCGTCCCTTACCGGGCTCCGCCGCCTGCCCACGCGAACTGATTGCAGGACGCGACGCGGTGCTCTAACAGCGTCCAACGCCACGTCGGAAAGGCTTTTGGCCCTGGAAAGGTCGATGGATGATTTGGGTCGTGTTTGCCGCCATGACGGCGGTCGCCGTCGGGATTGCGCTTTGGCCGGCCTTGTCTCGCCGCCGGCGATCTGGCGATTCGTCGAGCGAGGTCGCCTTCTATCGGTCGCAACTGGCGGAGATCGACCGTGACGTGGAGCGTGGCCAGTTGCTTCCTTCGGAAGCCGCGGCGGCCCGAACCGAAACGGCCCGGCGGCTGATCGCCGCGGACACAGTCCCAACTCGGCCGGCGCCCGCCGCCGGCAGGGTTCGCTTGATCGCGGCGGGTCTCGCCGCGCTCGTCGTCCCGGTCATCGCCGTCAGCCTCTACCTGCATTTCGGCTCGCCGGACCTTCCCGACGCTCCCCTCGCCTCGCGGACGCCCGACTCCAACGCTGAGGACGACATCGAGGCGGCGGTCACGCATGTCGAGGCGGAAGCGGCCGCCTCGCCGGACAACCTGAAAGCCTGGTCGGCGCTCGCGCCGGTCTACATGCGCCTCGGCCGCTACACTGACGCGGTCAACGCCTGGAAGCAGGTGCTACGGCTCAACGGCGGGGATGCGGAGGCGCGCGCCGCGCTCGGCGAGGCCCAGGTCGCGGCGGCCGGCGGACTTGTGACCGCCGAAGCGCGCGCTTCGATCGACCACGCGCTCGCCGACTCGCCGGGTCTGCCGATGGCGCGCTTCTATCTCGGCCTCGCGGCGGAGCAGGAGGGCGACAAGCAGAAGGCGATCGGCATCTACCAATCGGTGCTCGACCAGGTCGCCGACCATCCCTACTGGCAGGAGGTGGTGAGAGGAAAGCTGGCGGCGCTCAAAGGCGAGCCCGCGCCGAGCGCCCAGGCTTCCACATCGCAGGCTTCCACATCGAATGAGGCCGGCGCGCCCCAAGCCGCGGCCGACGGATCTTCTGGCTCTGGCCCTGGCGACGGCGCCCCCGCAGGCGGCCAGAAGGACATGATTCGCGGCATGGTCGCGCGGCTCGCCGAGCGGTTGGCGCAGAAGGGCGGCAGCGCCGAAGAGTGGAGCCGCCTCGTGCGCTCCTATTCCGTGCTCAACCAACCGGACAAGGCCCGGGACGCGCTCGCGTCCGCGCGGAAAGCGTTGGCTGGCGACCCGAACGCGCTCGCCTCGCTCGACGGAGCGGTGGAGAACGCCCCCGCCGACAGCGCCCCGGCGGGCGCTGCGACGCCCGCGCCCGAAGGCGGCCAGCAGGACATGATTCGCGGCATGGTGACGCGGCTTGCCGACCGGTTGTCGCAAACTGGCGGCAACGCGGAGGACTGGACCCGGCTGGTGCGCTCCTATTCCGTGCTCAACGAACCGGACAAGGCCAAGGACGCGCTCGCGTCCGCCCGCAAAGCGCTGGCCGGCGACGCCAGCGGCAGCGCCTCGCTCGAATCCGTGGCCAAGGAACTGAAGGTCGGAAGCCAATGAACCTTCTCGGAGCCAACCCATGATCGTCGAGGCGGGTCACTATGCGCTGACCTTGGCCCTCGCGCTCGCGATCATCCAGACCGTCCTGCCGTTCTGGGGCGCGCGGCGGAACGATCTGGCGCTGATGCGGGTCGGGGACAGCGCCGCCATCGCCCAGTTGCTGTTTGTCGGCGCCGCGTTCGTCGCGTTGGCGACCGCCCATCTCACGTCCGACTTCTCGGTCATGAACGTCGCCGAGAATTCGAACAGCGCGCTGCCGGCGATCTACCGGTTCTCCGGATTATGGGGCAATCACGAAGGCTCGATGCTCCTGTGGGTTCTGATCCTCGCAATATTCGGCGGCGTGGTCGCGGTTTTCGGCGGTGGACTGCCGAACCGGCTGCGCGCCGACGCCCTCTCCGTTCAGGGGCTGATCGGCGCGGCGTTTCTGACGTTCATCCTCGTCACTTCCAACCCGTTCCAGCGTCTCGACCCGGCGCCGTTCGAAGGCCAGGACCTCAACCCGATCCTTCAGGATCCGGGCCTCGCGATCCATCCGCCGCTGCTCTATCTCGGCTATGTCGGCTTCTCGATCGTGTTCTCGTTCGCGGCGGCGGCGCTGATCGAAGGCCGGATCGACGCCGCCTGGGCGCGATTCGTGCGGCCGTTCGCGCTGATCGCCTGGGGGTTCCTCACCCTCGGCATCGCGATGGGATCGTACTGGGCCTATTATACGCTGGGCTGGGGCGGCTTCTGGTTCTGGGACCCGGTCGAGAACGCGTCATTGATGCCATGGCTGGCCGGAACCGCCTTCGTCCACTCGGTCGCGGTGATGGAGAAGCGCGACGCGTTGAAAGTGTGGACGATGTTCCTCGCCATCCTCGCGTTTTCGCTGTCGCTTTTGGGAACCTTCCTCGTGCGGTCCGGCGTCCTGACCTCCGTGCACGCCTTCGCGAGCGACCCGAGACGCGGCGTCTTCATTCTCGCCATTCTCGCCGTCTTCATCGTCGGTTCGCTCGGACTGTTCGCCTGGCGCGCGCCGATCCTGAAACAAGGCGGAATTTTCGCGCCGATCTCGCGCGAAGGCGCGCTCGTGCTGAACAACCTGCTCCTCAGCACGTCTTGCGCCACCGTGCTGTTTGGCACGCTTTACCCGCTCGGCCTCGAACAACTCACGGGTCAGAAGATCACGGTCGGCGCGCCGTTCTTCAATATGACCTGCGGGGCGCTGCTGCTCGCGCTCACGTTCGCGACGCCTTTCGGCTTCTCGCTCGCCTGGAAACGCGGCGATCTCTTTGGCGTCGTCCAGCGGCTTGCGGTCGCGCTCGCCGGCGGTTTGGCGGTTCTGGTCGCCCTCCTCGCGCTCTTCCGCGGCGGCCCGGTTCTGGCGCCGATCGCAGCGGCCATCGCCGTCGTCGTGATGCTGGGAACGCTCAGCGAGGTGTTCGCCCGGATTTCGCGGGGAGGTCTCGCCGTCTCGGCTGGACTCACGCGCGCACGCGGTCTGCCCTTGTCGTTCTGGGGAGGCGCGTCCGCTCATTTCGGCGTCGGCATGGTCCTTCTCGGCCTTGCGGCAACCGGCTTCGGCGCGGAGAAAATCGTCACGATGCGTGTCGGCGCGCCGGTCGAGGTTGGGCCCTATCAGGTCGTCCTGGACCGAGTCGTCACGCGCGGCGGCCCGAATTATCAGGAGCAGGTCGCCACGATGACGGTCAGCAACGCCCATGGCGTCGTCGCGGTGGTCGAACCCGCGCGTCGTCAGTTCGCCACGCGTCAGACGGCGACGACGCAGGCGGGCATCGTCACGATAAACCTGGGGCAGATCTACGTTTCGATGTCGGATCCGAACGGCAGCGGGCTCGTCCCGGCGCGCCTCTACTGGAAACCGCTGGTGACGCTGATCTGGCTCGGCGCCTGCCTGATGGCGTTCGGCGGCGCGCTGTCGCTTGCCGACCGGCGCCTCCGCTTCGGCGCGCCGGTTCGCGCCGGCGCTGCGGCGGCCGCGGCGGCGAGAGGCTGACGTTTGATGAGGAACGCGACACTCGCCCTTCTCGTCGGGCTGATCGTTTGCCCGGCCGCGGCGTTCGCGGTGCAGCCGAACGAGATGCTGGCGGACCCGGCGCTGGAGGCGCGGGCCCGCGCGCTCTCGAGCGAATTGCGCTGCCTCGTCTGCCAGAACCAGTCGATCGACGATTCCGACGCGGACCTGGCGCGCGACATCCGGCTGCTGATCCGTGACCGGATCGCCAAAGGCGAGCGCAACGACCAGGTGCGCGATTATCTCGTCCAGCGCTATGGCGATTTCATCCTGCTCAAGCCGCCGCTCAACAAGGAGACCCTTTTGCTGTGGCTCAGCGCGCCGCTGTTTCTCGCCTTGGGCGGTCTTGCGATCGCCGGCGCCGCCCGTCGTCCGGCCGTCGAAGCGGCGGCCCTCAGCGCCGGAGAAGAACAGCGACTGAGGGCGATCGTATCAAACAATTCTTAGCTGTTGGACTCGGCGCTCTTCGGAGTCGGTGGCGCTGAGTTCGACAATGTCTTGCCAAAAAGCGAAGGCGGAGTTAGTTTCATCCCAATGCCCGGTCCGACCCTTGCGATGTCGATCGCCATGATCCCGGCGCGCCCGGCGGTTTCCGCTGGGCGCGTGGTTTCAGCGCGGTCGACCGTCGGATCGAATGACGGTCGGGTCTTCTTGTCCCGCTTCGGGGGAAGGGGCCGCATGAATTAAAAATGGCCCGGGGGTCGCGTGTAACCCATTGAAAAGGCTCATTTCGGACGAGAGAATCCAAGGAATTCCAAATAATTCCAACCCCCAAAACCCGCAGATTCGCGGAGCCCCGATGCACAACTGCGTAGACCTGAGGAAATCCAAATCTCGCGCCGGAGGGAAACGCGGAAGAGCGCGCGGCTTTCGAGGCGACCCGTCGGAGGAGAACGCCCTCGATTTGACCGACGCACATCACTAGGATCGCGGCGGCGCCATCGCCTTGAGGATCTGCGGCTTGACCTCGGCGGCGAGCGATTCGGCGGTCATCGGGCCGACGAACTTGTAGGCGATGGTTCCGTCGCCGCGCACGATGAACGTCTCCGGCACGCCGTAGACGCCCCAGTCGATGCCCGCCCGTCCGTCGGCGTCGAGCCCGACCTTGGCGTAAGGGTCGCCGAGCGCGCCGAGGAAGCGGCGGATGTTCTCGGCCGAGTCCTTCTGCGCGACGCCGTACACGACCACGCCCTGCCGCTTGAGGTCGTCGTCCGCGGCGAGCGCCATCAGGATCGGGTGTTCGTACCGGCACGGCTCGCACCACGAGGCGAACACGTTGACGACGCTGACGTGGCCCTGCCGCAGATCGGCGTCGGCGAGCCCCGCCCGGCCGTCGAGTTCCGGCGAGCGTCAGCGGCGGCGCGCTCTCGCCGATCAGGGCCGAGGGCAGCTTCGACGGGTCGCCGGCGTAGAGGCGCACGAACAGCAGCGCCGCGAGCAGGGCGAAGGCGGCGAGCGGCAGAAACGCCAGCCAGCGACGCGGGCGGCGCGCCGCCTCCGGGACCGCGCTCATCGCGAACGCTCCTTCGCGCGGCGCAGGGTCTCGAGCGCGCGGTTGGCCTTGTCGAGATGGGCGCTGAGGCGGCGGGTGTCCAAAACGACCGAGCCGATCATCCCGACGAGGACGACGAACGTCACCGAATAGGCGGCGATGACGAAGCCGATATGCGGGTCGCTGAGCATCGCCTTTAGATGCCTTCGGTCGCGAAGGTCGGCGCCCCGAGCCGGTCGCCCTCGGCCGCCGCCAGCATGGTCACGCGGGCGATGCGGCGACGAAAGATCTCGTTGCGGACCGACATCAGGTGCAGGGTCAGAAAGAGCCCGGTGAAGGCGAGCGACATCACGATCAGCGGCCACAGGAGCGAGGGGGCGATGGTCGGGCCGCCGAGACGAAAGACCGAGGCCGGCTGATGCAGCGTGTTCCACCAGTCGACCGAGAACTTGATGATCGGCAGGTTCACGCATCCGACCAGAGTCAGGATCGCCACCGCCCGCGCCGCGCGGGCCGGATCGTCGATCGCCCGCCACAGCGCGATCAGGCCGAGATAGATGAGGAACAGCACCAGCACCGAAGTCAGCCGCGCGTCCCATACCCAATAGGTTCCCCACATGGGCTTGCCCCACAGCGAGCCGGTGACGAGACAGATGAAGGTGAAGCCCGCGCCGAGCGGGGCCGCGGCCTTCTGCGCGGCGTCGGCCAGGGGATGGCGCCAGACGAGGGTGCCGAGCGCGGCGATCGCCATGACGCCGTAGACGAAGCTCGACATCCAGGCCGCCGGGACGTGCAGATACATGATCTTGGCGCTCTCGCCCTGCTGATAGTCGGGCGGGGCGAGGAAGGCCAGCGTCAGGCCGACGGCGAACAGCACGGCGGTCGCCGCCGCCAGCCACGGCGTCACACGGCGCGTCAGGTCGATGAAAACCGTCGGGTTGGCGAGATTGATCATTCCGAGGGATTTTAGCGCCATTGCGGGCACAGGAGCAATTGCGTCCGATCGGCGCAGCGAACGTCACGAAACCGACGCTTTAGCCGGACCGGCATGACGATCGATGAGCCTTGGGGTTGCAACGAAACCCGGAATAATTAGCGTACGCGACGAGTTCCTGTTCTCCGAGAGAGCAAATGGACCAGTTTACCGCTCTCAAGTCGTTTGTCGCCGTCGGGGAGGCGCTGTCGTTCACCGAGGCCGCCCGGCGCCTGCGGATCACGAAATCGGCGGTCAGCCGGCAAGTCGGCGACCTCGAGAGCGAGCTCGGCGCCCGTCTCCTGCATCGGACGACGCGATCTTTGAGCCTGACCGAAGCGGGACATGCCTACTTCCAGCGCGCGGCGCGGATCCTGGCCGATCTCGAAGACGCCAATCGCGCCGTCGAGGAGATGCGGGCGGCTCCCCGCGGAAAGTTGCGCGTCAGCGCGCCAATGAGCTTCGGCTATCTTCATCTGATGCCGGCGATTAGCGACTTCCTCTGGCGCTATCCCGACGTCGTCGTCGATCTGGCGATGAACGACGAATTCGTCGATCTCGTGAACGAGGGATTCGACATCGCGGTCCGGATCACAACGCTGCCGAGTTCAAGTTTGATTTCCCGCACCCTCGCGCCTGCGAGGCGGGCGATCTGCGCCAGTGCGGAATATCTCTCCGCACACGACGCGCCCAAAACGCCAGACGATCTGAAGTCTCACGTCTGCCTCTTTTACAGCAACATCGGTTCGGCGCGTGATTGGCGCTTCGTTAGCCCAGACGGCGCCCCCTTGCACGTGTCCGTTCATGGACGGCTGAGCGCGAACAATGGCGACGCGCTTCGCATCGCGGCGCTCTCCGGTCACGGACTGGTCAATCTTCCGACGTTCCTTGTCGGCCCGGACGTCCTGTCCGGAAAACTCATTACTGTCCTCGATACTTTTGTGGCGCAGGACCTATCGATCAACGCTGTCTATCCCCATTCCCGCCACCTCTCGCCAACCGTGCTGGCCTTCGTCGACTTCCTGGTCGATCGATTTGCCCCCGAGCCTTATTGGGATCTTCCGGGCTAAAAGGCGCCCGCAAAATATCTGTCGACGCGACCGGATCGACTTCAGGATCGGGGGCGGGGTTTTGGCCCGGTTGCGTCGCGCGGGCGTCCCTGTCGCCGACCGCCGACCCCAGCCTTTTTGTCGCGTTCGCCGAGCGCGGCGGCAGGACATCGTTCACTATTTCTCCTGTAGCGTCTGGGTCACGGACAGACCGCCGGATCGTTATGCGGCGGAGGCATGACGCCGTTCTCCCCGGTCAGCTCCAGCTGAGTGTCCTCGAGGCGGCCGAGCGCGTTACGCGGAGCGGCCCGCCAGCCCAACCTCCAGACCGGAGCCCAGTTCATGTCGGTTGCAGCAATTCCGTCTACGCCCGCCTATACGCCAGCCTCGTCGTCGCCCGCGGCGGCGCGCCGGCGGCAGCCTCGTCGCCGCCCAGTTCGTCGCCGCGGCCGCGCCGGCGGCAGCCGCGTCGGCGGCCAGTTCGGCCGCTGCGGCCGCCCCGGCGCCAGCACCGGCGTCGGCCGCAACGGCGGCGACGGCGCGGGCGGTGGACGGCGATTACAAGGTCAGGAACTCTCACACCTCGCAAGCCAAGGACGCCGATGGCGACTACAGGCCGCTGGCGAGTTCCACGGCGGCGCAAAGCTCTTCCGCCGTGCAGGCTTCGCTGACCTCCCTCAAGACCGGCGGCTGAGCCATATTGTGCGGCCTGACCGGCGCTAATGGAGGGAGCGCGTTTCGCGCTCCCTGGGCGGCAAGACGCCGCCCGTCCGATCGTCCGCGACGTGATTGGGGCGCCCTGCGCTGCACTGCGCCCGACATTGGCGATCCGTAATCTGAACAACGCAAATCCGGCGGGTTGGGGCGCGATTCAGACCGGCGACGCAAAGGACAGGCTTTCGCCCAATCCTCGCCGCCGTCGAACCCTGGAGTTGCCAATGAAGTTGCTCAGCGCCTTGACCGTCATCGCCATCGCCGCCGCCGGCCCGGCTCTCGCCGAAGGCAAATGCACGAACGCCCCGAAGTCGAAGTGGCAGCCAAGGACCGCGCTCGAATTGCAGCTTCAGGCCGACGGCTTCAAGGTGCGCCAGATCAAGGTCGAGGGCGGCTGCTACGAGGTCTACGCCACCGACAAGACGGGCAAGCGCGCCAACATGGCCTACAACGCCCAGACGCTGCAGAAGCTCGATAATGCCGAAGCCGGTGAAAACTGAGGCGCGGCGCTCAGGCCATGATCCGAGTCTGGGATCCGTTCGTCCGGATTTTTCATTGGGCGCTCGCCGCGAGTTTCGCGGCAGTTTGGCTCAGCTCGGAAAACGCAGAGAGCTTCCATGACGCCGCTGGCTACGCCGCGGGCGCTCTTGTCGGTCTCCGGGTCGTCTGGGGCTTCCTCGGCCCAGGATACGCGCGCTTTGCCCAGTTCGTGCGGTCGCCGAAGACGGTGATTGACTACCTTCGGGCGATCAAGGACGGGTCCGAGCGCCGGTACGTCGGCCACAATCCGGCGGGCGGGGCGATGATCGTCGTCCTGCTCGCCGCGATGGCGGCGACGGCGGTCAGCGGCTGGCTGTTGACGACCGACGCGTTCTGGGGCTCGACGACCGTGCAGCGCATCCACTCGGTTCTCGCGCACGGCGTGCTTGCGCTGGTGGCCCTCCATCTCGCCGGCGTGCTCCTCGCGAGCCTGCGCCATCGTGAAAATCTGGTTCGCGCCATGGTCGTCGGCGTCAAGCGCGGCGCGGAGCCGGGCGACTTGGCCTGAAGACACATCGGAGGGGTTTATGACCAGCACGCAGGAGAGCGGCGCGCCATTCTTCTTCGCTACGGACCAGCCGCCCACGGCCGCCGCGATCGACGACGACATCTATCTCACCGTGACGACGGCGGTCCCCGATTGTCCCGGCGAAGTCGAGGCGATCGACATCGTCCTGTCGGTCGAATTCGCCAAAGCCGTGATCGCGCAGCTCTCCACCGCCGTCATCGCGGCGCGCCGCAACGCAGCCGTCTGATCCGTTCACTCCTCGTCGAGAGCCGTCGCAACCGCGACGCGCAGGCCAGGGTGGTTGTCCGAGGCTCGGCAGTCGAGGCCGTGCAGTTCGGCGATCGCGGCGACGAGTGCGAGACCAAGGCCGTTGCCCGGCGCGCGCTCCGGGTCGCCGGCACGATGGAAGCGTTGGAAAATCGCAGTCATTTCGCCGGCCGCTACGCCCGGACCGTTGTCGGAGACCGACAACGCAATCCCCGCCGGGGTCCGCTCGCCGCGAACCTCGATCCGAACTCCGGGCGGCGTGTGGCGCAACGCGTTGTCGATCAGGTTGGCGATCATCTGCACGAGGAGTTCCTTGTCGCCGGAGATCGGCAGCGGCGAGTCGAGGCGTTGAACGAGCATCTTGTTCTCGTCTTCGGCGGCCGGCGCGAACGTCTCCGCGACTTCACGCGCCAGTTCGGCAAGGTCAAGCGGACGGAAAGCCGCGCGCCGCGCGCCGGCCTCGATCTGGCCGATGCGCAGCAGGGCGTTGAAGGTCTCGAGCACGCCCTCGACATCGCCGATCGCCGTATCGATCGACGCCCGCGCCGCGCCGGACGACGGGTCGTCCCGCGCGGCTTCGAGACGGCGCAGCACGCCTGCCAAGGGCTTGCGCAGATCGTGGGCGATGTCGGCGCTGACCTGCTTGTTCGCCTGCAAGAGCTTTTCGATGCGGTCGAACAGTCGGTTGAAGGTCCGCGCCAGCGCATTCAGATCGTCGTCGGTGCGGCTTAGCGGAATGCGCCGGCTCCAGTCGCCGTCCATCAGGCGGCGCGCGGTCCGCCGCATCGAATCGATCCGGCCCAGGAACTGCGCGCTCAGCCACAGTCCGCCGATCGTCCCCAGCGCGAGCGTGGCCGCGACCGCCCAGGCGAAGGCGGTCAGCACGCCGGTCAGGATCGCGTCTCGATCGGCGGAGTTCGTCGCCGACCAGGAGGGACGACCCGTCGGCGAGCGGCGTGATGAGCGAACGGACGACCTCGGGCTTCGATTCGGGCGCCTCTTCGCCATCGGCTTCCTGCGCCTCGATCCAGCCCTTGACGGCCCCGGAGCCGGGAAGGCGCAAATCTCCGGCGACAAGTTTGCCGTCGGGAGCCACAAGACCGTAGGCGAAGCCCGCGCCGCTCGATCCCCGCGCGTCGATGATTTCGGCCAGCCTGTCGCGTCCGCCATCGGCGAACGCGCTCTTCAGCGCATCCGACTCTTCGGCGATCCGCTCGTCGAAATCGCTCAGGATCTCATGCCGGACGGAGAGATAGACGAAGGCGCCGAGCGCCAGCGCCGAAGCGGTGAACAGCGCCAGGTAGAGCGCCGCCAGCCGGAAGCTGGCCGTCCTAAGCAGCCGGATTCGGGACACGCAACATGTATCCTGCGCCGCGCACGGTCTGGATCAGCGAGGGGCCGGCCCGGTCGATCTTGCCGCGCAGCCGGCTGATGTGCGTCTCGACGATGTTGGTCTTCGGATCGAAGTGGTAATCCCACACCTGTTCGAGCAGCATCTTGCGGGTGACGAGCCGGCCCTCGCTGCGCATCAGGAATTCGAGCAGGCGGAACTCGCGCGGCTGAAGTTCGATCGCCTCTGCGCCCCGTCGCACGGTGCGGGCGACGAGGTCCATTTCGAGATCCCCGGCCACGAGCAGGGTCTGGGAAGCGCCGAGGGTCGGACGGCGGGCGAGCGCCGTCAGGCGCGCCATCAGTTCTTCGAACGCGAAGGGTTTGACGAGGTAGTCGTCGCCGCCCGCTTCGAACCCGTCGACCCGATCGTCGACGCCGGAGAGGTTGGTCAGAAACAGCACCGGCGTCGAGACGCCGTCCCCGCGCATCAGCGCAACGACGCCGAGCCCGTCCAGTTTCGGCAGCATGCGATCGAGGACGATGACGTCGAAGCGATCGGCGCTTGCACGCTCGTAACCTTCGCGGCCGTCTCGCGCGAGGGTCGCCTCGTGTCCGCGTGCGGCAAGACCCGCCGCGATGAAGTCGGCGGTTCCCTCGTCGTCCTCGACCACCAGTATCTTCATGCCGCCGACTTAGCAGAACGATGCGATCACGCAATGCGACGCACGTCGGGGCTGTCTCCCTAGCGCTCCTATGACGATAGACGACATTGGCAACCAGATCAGGCAAGCCGCAATCGCGGCCCACATCGCCCGCGCGCGCGGGGAACAGCTTCAGGCGCTGCAATGACGTGCCGCCCGTCCAATGATCGGCGTCCCGCGCAGCTCCCGACAGCGACGTTACGAAAAAATCTAGTTCTAGGTCGTAACCCTAGAATCGGACGCGGCGAAACGGTTCTTTCAGGCGGAACGTCATTTCCTGCCGGCGGCGCTGCCGTCCGCGCTTGCGGAAGAGTGGCCATTGTCGACCTGGACGATTTTTGACGCTGACACAGGCCCTTTATCCGGGTTTGGCGACCGCGGCATGCGGCGATTTTGGCTCCGGTCATTGCTTGCGCCTCGTGTGGCCTGGAGTTGGCGAGACCATGCCCTGAGCCTCTACCGTCAGCACCGCGCCGCGATCCCGAGCGCGCGGGTCCTGTCCAAACCATTGCACGGCTATTTGCGGCGCGGGCTCAATCCAGCGACGCGCCTCAGCGCGCTCGTCGAGCACTACCGTCTGTTCGGCGCCTTATGGGCGCCGACTGCCTGCGGATCTTTGCTGGGGCAGGCAGGTCGAACTCGCACGCCTTCAAGGCCGAAAACTCCACGTTCCGCCTGTTCCTGATCGATGCGACATTAGTGCAAACTCAGCGCGAAGGCGAATGCACGGAAGCGTCTCGTAGCAAGGGGACCGGCGCTTCTCAGCCGGCGACTTTCAGTCTCTCCACCGTCGACGGCCGCGTCGCTCTGGCGATCGGCGGGATGCAGGGTCCCAAGGCGGGCCACAAGCGCGAGGTGATCGACGTGACGCGCGATCTTCATGGGCTTCGAGCCCAAGGACGCCGCGCTTCTGGCCGTGGGGCGATCTCCGACGGACTCGGCAGCGCTGTTCATGCGGTCGGCGACGCGCTACACGTCCATAGAGCGCTGCCGGAGCACCCGAAGTACTCGAGCTACGACGCCTATTGGGCCGAGCGGGGCGCGATCGCCGGGGGACCTTTCGGCTTCGTTGTCCCCCCGCTTGACGCCCTGCCGACCTCCGAAAAAAAAGCGCGACGAGGCCAAAACAGCCATCGTGCGGCGGCTCGCCAGTTCTAGCGCGCGGCGCGACACTGTTCTGACCTCGCCCGTCCGCGAGCGCCAATAGAAGCGTGGCTGAAATCAAATGCGGCGCCCTGCCTCGATCCCGTGATAATCGGGAACGAACAGCCTCGCTCGGAGGATCCGTCTCTCAAGGTGGGCAGCCTCCACAGCGACTGCGAGATGAGGTCCTTCTGCCGATGAGAGATATTGTGAAGCGAAACGTGGCCCCCGCGCCGGCGCGCTACGGCGCCGGGGCTGTAACTTTTCATTGGACGGTCGCCGCATTGATCGTCTTCCTGGGCGCCCTGGGGCTCCTGTTCGACGATATTCCGAGGCAAGCGCGGCCTTTCTGGATCAATGTCCATGTCTGCGTCGGCCTCATATACTTCGCCTTGGTCGTCGCGAGGGTCCTGTGGCGCGCCACGCACAAGGCGCCGGACCTTCCGCCGGATATCGGCGAGTTCAGCCGCCGAACGTCGTTGGCCGCGCATCACCTCCTCTACGTCCTGATGCTGCTCATTCCGGTCGTCGGCGCCGTGGCGCGAGTCTGGCACGGGCGAGGGTTCGACTACGGCGTCTTTCAGTTGAATTTCGGCGTCGCCTCGAGCCCCGCCCTGTTTCATCCCGCGGAGAAGATCCACCAACTGCTGGCCTATGCCCTGTTCGCCCTCGCCGGCCTGCACGCCGCGGCCGCTCTCTACCATCACGTTGTCCGACGCGACGGCATCCTGCTGCGGATGGCGCCCGGCGGGACAGGCAGAACCTGAGGTGTAAGTGTAGGCGATAGGCTTAGGGTCGAATTCTGTTCCAGGTGGAGTTTGAATTGGCGCCTGCCCACTTATCCTCGCGCCGTACTGCAACGCCGATCGGTGTTCGGGCTCGGCGCTGACAAACAGACGGGACCCCGCATAGGCGCCGGCCTCCCTGTAACGCAGCGGTTCGGCCTTAACCGACTTCGGTTTTGTCAGTGGCCTTCGGGCCGATATTTGGGCCTTCGATCGTCGACACGCTTGGCCTTCGACAGAGCGCGTTCGAGGGTGTTCGGGGGGAGGATGTCGACCTCGAAATTGACGGCGGTGTCGTTCTTCAGTTTCGCCCGCACCCGCTCCTTCAGGTCGGCGACGAAATGATCGATATCGGACGGCGCCGTCGCAGGATCGCGCTCCACCAACACCGTTGCATGGTCCATAGGGCCCTGTTTTTCGAGCACGATCTTGAACTCGACGCCGGTCCCGGGAACCTCCAGCAAGGACCGCTGCACCTGGCTCGGATAGACGTTCGCTCCGCGGATCAGCAGCATGTCGTCGAGGCGGCCGTAGACGCCTGCCGGGAGCCGGGGATAGGTGCGCCCGCACGAGCACGGCTCGTTGACCATATGGGATTCGTCGCCGGCGTAGAAGCGGATCATCGGCTGCGACTTGCGCTTCAGGTGGGTGTAGACGATTGCGCCGCTCTCGCCGTCGGCAAGGACGCGCGAGGGATCGTCCTTGGCGACGATCTCCGTCCACACTTCGTCCTGCATCACGTGCGGCCCTTGCGCCGCCTCGCATTCGGCGTTGGTGGCCCACGGAGTCATCTCCGACGTCGTGGCCATGTCGCGCACCTTGATGCCCCAGCCCCATTCGAGCGCCTGCCGCGTCCCGGGGATCGACGAGCCGGGCTCGCCGATGAATATGCCGAGCCGCAACGGCGACTTGACGGTGTCGTAGCCGAGCGAGCGGGCGGTTTCGAGCATGTGCAGCGCATAGGTCGGCGTGGTGACGAGCACCGTCGCGCCGATCCGATGCATCAGATCGAGCTGCCGTTCGGTCTCGCCCGCGCCAAGCGGAAACGCGGTGGCGCCGAGGCGCTCGACGCCAAGGAGCGCCCCCCACCCGCCCATGAACAGGCTGAACACGGTTGCGAGTTGCACCACGTCGCCCGGACGCACGCCGCAAGTATAAAGCCCCTGCGCCATGACGTCGGCGACATAGTCCCAGTCGTGGCGCGAAAAGGCGTAGAGGGTCGGCTTTCCGCTGGTCCCTGACGATCCGTGCACGCGGATGATGTCGACCGGCTCGCAGCCGAGATAGCGCCCGAACGGCCCATGCGCCGTCTGGTCGTCGCGCAGCATCGGCTTGGTGATGATCGGCACGCGCTTGGCGAAATCGTCGAGCGCCCTGACCTGTTCTGGCTTAAAGCCGTGCTTGTCGTAATGGGCGCGATAGAACGGCAACCGCTCGTAGACATCGTGCAATTGCCGCTGCAAATTCGCCAGCACCTCGGCCTCGCGCTCGGCGCGCGAACGCGTTTCCTTGGTGCGGTCCCAATAGGCGCCATCCGCCATGATGCTCCTCCCTCTTCGAACGTCCTTGTCGGCGTTCCTTCAAACGATCTTTGGACCCTCGGCGGCTTCCGCCTCGGCCGCTATCGTTTGGGCGTCGAGTACGGCGCCGCCGATGAAGCGGGCGTGGCCGAGGAATTCGCCGACGATCCTGCCCGAGGCGTCGGTGACGCTGACGTCATAGAGGCCGACGCGCCCGGCCTTCGCGCGCTCCATCGCCAGCGCCAGAAGCCGCTCGCCGAGCCGGCCCGGCCGTAGGTAGATCATCGAGCAGTGATGTGCGACCGAGCGCTCGTTGTGGCTGTTGCACGCGCAGGAGAGCGCGGTATCGGCGAGCGTATAGAGCACCCCGCCATGGCAGGAGCCGAAGCCGTTGAGCATGTCCTCGCGGACCGTCATTTCGAGCAAGGCGCGCCCGGCGCCGGCCGAGACGAGCGCGACGCCGAGGGCGCGGCTCACCCGGTCGCCCGCCAGCATTCTTCGCGCGCAGGCGGCCCCGATCGCGTCGGCGCCGGCATCCTCCTGAGGCATCGCGTTCCATCCGCTTTCGCATCCTGACGCTCCTTCCGAGCGCCGGTCGGCGTCGCTTGATTATGCACGACTCGACGTGCTAAACAATCGTTTAGTTAGCTAATGCGGAGGACCGGACGCGTGGCGGCGACCGAAGCAAAACGGCAGGCCAATCGCTGGCCAGCGCTGCTCGACGCGGCGGCCGCGAAGTTCGCCGAGCTGGGCTATCACGCCACCACCATCCGCGAACTCGCTGCCGCGACGGACATGACGCCGGGCGCCATCTATTTCCACGTTCCCGGTAAGCAGGCGCTGCTGCTTGCGGTCTACGAAGAGGGCGTCCAGCGCATCGTCGATCACGTGGACAAAGCGACCGCAGGCGGCGAGGACCCCTGGGAACGGCTCGCCGCGGCTGTCGAAGCGCACCTGGAAGCGATCCTCGACGCTAGCGCCTACGCGCGCGTCGTCATCCGCATCCTGCCTGACGACGTCCCCGAGATCGCAGCCGATCTCACCCGCCTGCGCGACCGCTACGAACAGCGGTTTCGCGACCTGGTCGCGGGGGTGCGGTTGCCGAAGAGTGTGAACCCGCAGCTCGCCAGGCTCTTCCTGCTCGGCGCGCTCAACTGGACGCCGGTCTGGTATCGGCCGGACGGGACCGCCATTGACGAGATCGCCCGCGCAGCGCTCGCGCCCCTTCGGGCGCTCGCCCGGGAGCAGGCGTCATGAGCATGCCGCGTCTCGACCCCCCTGCCCGCGTCCTCGTCACCAAGATCGGGCTCGACGGCCACGATCGCGGCAGCCGGATCGTCGCGGCCTTCCTGCGCGACGCGGGCATGGACGTGATCTACACGCCGCCCTGGCAATCGATTCCCGCCGTGGTGAAGCTGGCGATGGAGGAGGACGTCGACGCGATCGGCGTCAGTTCGCTCGCCACCGACCACCTGATCGTGCCGCAACTCATTCAGGCGCTCAGCGCGGCCGGACTGGGGCACGTGGCCGTCGTCGTCGGCGGCATCGTGCCCGACGACGAGCGCCCGGCGCTGATCGCCTCAGGGGTGAGGGTGGTCCTGGGCTCCGGCGCCTCGCGCGACGAGATCGTCGACCGCATCGCCGCGCTCGCCGCCGAAGCGCGGGCGGCGCGCGACGCCGAGCTCAGGGAATGGACATCATGACCAAGGAAGCCGTTCAACCTCCCCTGCCCGGCTTCGACCAGGCCTGCGGTCAATGGCGCGCCGATTACGCGAGCCAGATCGGCTCGGAGCGCAAGGTCGTCAATCGCTCCGGCATCGAGGTCAGGCCGCTCTACACGCCGCGCGACTGGGATAGCTCCGCCTACGAGACGGATCTCGGCTTTCCGGGACAGTATCCGTTCACCCGCGGGATCTATCCGACCATGCACCGCGGGCGTACCTGGACGCAGCGCCAGTTGATCGGACTCGGGACGCCCGAGGACTATAACGCCCGCGTGCGCCAGCTTCTCGCCGCCGGAGCGACTGCGATCAGTTTCCTGCCGTGCAACTCGGGATTCCGCGGCGTCGATTGCGACGAGGTCGACCCTGCCCTGCTCGGTACGTGCGGCACCGTGTCGAACACCGTCGACGACATGGACGTCGCCCTGGCCGGCGTGCCCCTGGGCCAAATCTCGACGGCGATGAACGACCCCTCGCCCTTCACCTTGCTCGCCTTCACGCTCGGCGTCGCCAAGCGCCGCGGCGTTCCCTGGACGGCCGTGTCCGGCACGTCCAACCAGAGCGACTACATTTCCCATTTCGTCGCCAACCACATGTTCTACCGCCTGTCTCTCAAGGGCTCGCGCCGGGTGCTGACCGATCACGTCGCGTTCTGCCTGGAGCGCGTGCCGAACTGGAACCCCATCTCCGTGGTCGGCCAGCACATGCAGCAGGCCGGCGCGACCCCGGCCGAGACAGTCGGCTTCACTTTCTCCACCGCGCTGCAATACGCCGAGGACTGCGTCGCGCGCGGCATCGACATCGACGTGCTGCTGCGCCGCTTCACCTTCTTCTTCGACATTTCGATCAGCTTCTTCGAGGAGATCGCCAAGTTCCGCGCCGCGCGGCGGATCTGGGCGCGCCTTGCGCGCGAGCGCCTCGGCGCCAAGAACCCGAACTCCTGGCGCTTCAAGTTCCACGGCCAGACCTCGGGTGTGGACCTGACGCGGCAGCAACCGCTCAACAACATCGCGCGCGTCGCGGTCCAGGCGACGGCCGGCATTCTGAGCGGCCTCCAGTCCCTGCACACCGACGCCTATGACGAAGCGGTGGCGACGCCGACCGAAAAAACCGCGCGCATCGCGGTCGCGACCCAGAACATTTTGCGCGAGGAGGCGCATCTCTGTGACGTGATCGACCCGCTGGCCGGCTCCTACTACGTCGAGACGCTGACGGATCAGATGGAAGCCGGGATCCTCGCGGTTATCGCCAGGATCGACGCGGCCGGAGGGATGTACAAGGCGGTCGAGGCGGGACTCGTCCAGACCATGATCGGCGACTCGGCGCTCAGATATCAGGATCGGATCGAACGCGGCGAGGAGAAGGTCGTCGGCGTCAACTGCTACGCGCTCGACGAAGCGGAAACCGTTGTCAAGCCAACCGAACGGCCCGATCCCGATCGCATGAAGGCGCATGTCGAACGCTTCAAGGCGTTCAAGGCGAGCCGCAGCCCGAGCGAGGTCGAGAACGCGCTCGCCGCACTGGCGCGCGCCGCCCACGACGAGAAGGACAATGTGTTCGCCAGGGTCGTCGATGCGGCGGAGCGCGGCGTCACCCATGGCGAGATCGTCGGCCTCCTGCGCAAAGAACTGGGCTTTGGACGCCCCCTCATCGTCGCGTGAACTCAACCCCGCATTCGGGCTGCTGCTCGATCGGCTGCGGCGTGGCGAGCCGGCCGCGCTGGCGCGCTGCCTGACGCTGGTCGAGCGGGGCGGCGCGCTCGCCGACGCGATTTCCCGGGCGATCTACCCGGCGACCGGGCGGTCCGCAGTCGTCGGCTTCAGCGGCCCTCCGGGAGCGGGAAAATCGACGCTGATCGACGCCTACGTGGCCCATGTGCGCGCCGCCGGACGCACGGTCGCCGTCGCCGCGGTCGATCCTTCGAGCCCGATTTCGGGCGGGTCGGTGCTCGGCGACCGCGTGCGCATGCAGCGGCACACGGAGGACCCCGGCGTCTTCATCCGCTCGATCGCCTCGCGCGGCCACCTCGGCGGTCTTTCCGAAAGCATTCATCTGGTCGTCGATCTGATGGACGCGTCGGGACGCGACGTGATCGTCATCGAGACGGTCGGCGCCGGACAATCCGAGGTGGAGGTCGCGGAGGTGGCGGATGTCTGCGTCGTCGTCAATGCGCCGGGTCTTGGCGACGACGTCCAGGCCATCAAGTCGGGCATCCTGGAAATCGCCGACGTCCTTGCGGTCAACAAGGCCGACCTGCCGCTGGCGCGTCGAACCGTCGACCAGTTGCGGGCCATGCTGAAGCTGCGCGTCGATAACAGGGACGTGGCCGTCGTCGAGACAATCGCGACCAGCGGCGACGGGATTCTTGAACTCGCCGCCGCGATCGACGCCCGCGCGGCACGTACCCCCTCTCAGAAGCGAGCCAACCGCCTGCGTCGCGTGCGCCGGCTCGTTGCGCAATCCGCCGGCCGTCAGATCCGAGACCGGGTTCTTGCGCTTGACGACGCGAAGAGCGACACGATCCTGGAGGCGGCGCTGCGCGGAGAGATCGGCATCGCCGAGGCCGCCAGCCGCCTGATGGGCGCAATCCGGTGAGCGAAATCAGCCGCTGTCGCCGATGAACAGGAGACCATGATGACCAAGGTCGCGGTTCTCGATGACTGGCAGGATGTCGCCCGCAAGAGCGCCGACTGGTCCCCGCTTGCCTCTCGGGCCGATCTGGCCTTCTTTGCCGACGCTTTCGAGACCGAGGACGAGGCGGCCGCCGCGCTTGCCGATTTCGACATTCTGCTCACCATGCGGGAGCGGACCGCCTTCCCCGAGACGCTCATCCGCCGCCTGCCCAAACTGCGAATGATCGGCGTCACGGGAGCCCATGTCGCAACCCTGGACCTCGCGGCGTGTTCCCGCCAAGGCGTCGTTGTCAGCAACACCGCCGGCGGCGGCCCTGGCGCTCCCTTTGCGACCGCTGAATTGGCCCTCGGCCTCATGATCGCCGCCGCCCGCGCCATCCCGGCTGCCGATGCAACCATGCGGGCCGGCGGCTTCCAGCGCGGCGTTCCCGTGGGGATGAGCCTCGCCGGCAAGACGCTCGGCATCGTCGGTCTTGGACGGCTCGGGAGCCGCATGGCTCGCTATGGCGCCGCGCTCGACATGACGGTGATCGCCTGGAGTCCAAACCTGACCGAGGCCAGATGCCAGGAGGCAGGCGCGCGTCTTGTCGGAAAATCGGACCTCATCGCCGAGTCCGACGCGATCTCCCTGCACATGGTCCTCTCGCCGCGAAGTCGCGGCATCATTGGAGCCGAAGACATTGGCCGCATGAAAGAGGGCGCGATCTTGATCAATACGTCCCGCGGTCCTTTGATCGACGAGGGCGCTCTTGTCGCGGCGGTCCGGGCCGGAAAAATCATCGCGGCGCTGGACGTCTACGACAAGGAACCGCTGCCGCAGAACCACCCGCTCCGCGACTCCGGCGCCACGGTGCTGACGCCCCATCTCGGATACGGAGTTGAAGAGACCTGGCGCGATTTCTACCGGCTGAGCGTCGAGAACGCTCTCGCCTTCCTGGACGGCGCGCCAATCAGGATTTTGAACGCTTCCTGACCCTTCGGGACGGTACCCGGGCATTGGGCGGCGGTGGGTTTGGCTATGCGCCCGTCAGCGATCGTCGCGCCGACCGCAAGGGCGGTCGGCTCTTGGTCCATGCCGTGCACTTGGAGCCGCACGAGCCCTCCGACGCCATGGACGCGATCGTGGAGGAGCTGGCCGCACTGGCGGACCGGCTCGGACACAATCGGGTTGTCTTGCCATCAAAGATCGCCTGATGGGGACGTGCTACGGGCGGCCGATGACACCATCCCGCTTCTTGGTGGGCGTCCGCCTCGAATGCATGATGATGGCGCGCATTCTTCCCGGCGCGCCGCTGCGCCCGCGACATCGCGGAGTTCCCGACGCGCTTCGTCTACGGATGCTTGGATGATTTGTTGACCCCTCCGAACTCCGATCGCCGGTTTCGGATCCAGCCCGAGCCCCTCGATTGATCGCAGCCAGGGTTCCGCTTTCGGGCGCGGCGCAGAAGCAAACCTGATGGCGCCCTCAGACAAGCGCCGACCGCCGCTCCGACCTAAGCTCGCCGCCAGACGTCCGGGAAGCGAGCGGCGGCGGCGTGGGGCCCCGCGACCGGCCGGACCCGAACGACGGCGACAGCTTGGTTCAGGTCGGGCTTCGCGTTTGGGACGCCTATCGCGCAGGAGCATAGCCATATCCTCCGATTTACACTTCGCATCCCTCACGACCGTTTCCGACCTCATTCGCAGGCGGAAACTGTCGTCGGTCGAGGCGACCGCGGCGACGCTGGCGCGCATCGAGAGGCTCGACGGCGGGTTCCATTCCTACGCCACCGTGCTGGGGGAACGCGCGCTCGAGCGCGCCAGCGCGGCGGACGCCGAAATCGCGCGCGGCTTTTGGCGCGGGCCGCTGCACGGCGCGCCGATTGCGGTCAAGGACCTCTGCAATACGACCTACGCGCCGACGGCGGCCGGAACAACGATCCACAAATCGTTCGTTCCGCCGTTCAACGCCACCGTAGTCGATCGGCTGGAGGAGAGCGGCGCCGTCGTCCTCGGCAAGCTGAAGATGACCGAGGGCGCCTACACCTCCCATCATCCTGACGAGCAGGCGCCGCTCAACCCGTGGAATGTCGATTGCTGGGTTGGTTCCTCCTCGACCGGGTCGGGCGTCGCGACCTGCCTGGGGCTTTGCTACGGCAGCCTAGGCAGCGACACCGGCGGCTCGATCCGATTTCCGTCCGCCACCTGCGGTCTCACCGGAATCAAGCCGACCTGGGGCCGCGTCAGCCGCTATGGCGTCTTCCCGCTGGCGGAATCGCTTGACCACGTCGGCCCGATAACGCGGTCCGCGGCCGACGCGGCGGCAATGCTGGGGGCGATCGCCGGCCCGGACATCCACGATCCGACGACCTATTCGGCCGCTGTTCCGGACTATCTCGAAACCCTCGGCGACGGCGTGCGCGGACTGAGAATCGGCGTCGATCGCGGCTACGCGACAGACGGCGTCGACGCGCAGGTCGCCACAGCGCTTGGCGAAGCCGAACGCGTGTTCGTCGAGCTCCGCGCGACCATCCGCGAGGTCCGGTTTCCGTCGTATCAGAGGCTCGTCAGCCAATGGATCACGATGTGCTCCGTTGAGACCGCGGCTGCGCATGTTGAGACCTATCCGCAGCGTCGGCCCGAATATGGGCCCGACCTTGCGGCGCTGATCGACCAGGGCCTCGCGGCCAAGGGAACCGAGATCGCAGCCATCAATCTCGAAAGGTTGAGATTCGCGCGCGAGCTGTCGGACCTGTTCGAGAAAGTCGACGTCCTGCTGATTCCGACCATGCCGGTCCCCATTCCGAGCCTCGAGCTGATGAAGGCCTATGGCGAGGATCCGAACGTGCTACTCGGCATATTGCGCTTTACTGCGCCGTTCAACTTCAGCGGCAGCCCAACCATCACCTTGCCGAACGGCTTCGATCAGGCCAGCATGCCGCTCAGCATGCAAGTCGTCGGTCCCCATCTCTCGGAGGACGTCCTTGCGCGCGTCGGCCACGCGTTTCAGGCCGTGACCGATTGGCACAGGCGTCATCCGCCCGCGGCGTGAGCGGATTGACGCGTATCCGCTTACGGAAGCAGCGCGCTGCGGCGCGCCGCGTCTGACCAGGACTTGCAACCGTCGGAGGACCTTATGACCGATTGGTTCTCATCGTCGTACATGGCGCGCAATGGGATCGCTCGTGGCGAGCCGGGACGGACGCATCAGCTTACTGAGGCCGCGCAGGGCCAGTATCAGTTTGTCTATGGGGCCTACGCAAAGCCGGTGCTGACGATCGCCCCGGGCGACGTCGTCGTCGCGGAAACTCTCGACGCCTTTGGCGGAGCGATCAAGAGCGTCGACGACCTGCCGTCGCAGAGGCTCAACATGCCGTTCGTCAATCCCCAGAACGGCCCCATCTTCGTCGAAGGCGCGGACAAAGGCGACGTTCTGTGCGTCAGGATCGATCGGATCGTTCCGCGGGGGCCGCAGCCGGCCGGCACGTCGGCGCTGATTGCCGAGTTCGGCGGTCTCGCCGCAAACGCCGGCACGCCCATGCTCAACAAGCCGCTGCCGGAACGCGTCATGAAGTACGAGGTGACCGAAAGCGGGGTCCGCTTCAACGACAAGATCCTGCTTCCGTACGAGCCGTTCATCGGCACCCTCGGCGTCAGCCCTCAGATCGAGGCCGTGCTGTCCCTCCAGCCCGACTATTGGGGGGGCAATATGGATCTGCCCGACATGGCGCCCGGCGCGATCGCCTATTTTCCGGTGCAGACGGCGGGGGCCTATCTGTTTCTCGGCGATTGCCACGGACGCCAGGGCGACGGCGAGCTGTGCGGAGTTGCGGTCGAAATCAACTCGACGACGACCATCCAGGTGGACATCATCAAGAAGTGGGCGATCGGCTGGCCCCGGCTGGAGAACGCGGACGTCTTGATGGCGATCGGATCGGCGCGGCCGATGGAGGATGCGGCCCGCATTGCTTATCGCGAGTTGATCCGCTGGCTCGTCGCGGACTTCGGCTTCGACGAGCTCGACGCCTATTTCCTGCTGACCCAGGCCGGCAGGATGCGCGTCGGCAACATGGTTGATCCCAAATACACGTTGGGCGCCTCGATCCGCAAAGCCTTCCTTCCAGAAGCCTAGTTAAGGAGACCACAATGGATCTGGGCCTGAAGGGACTGAACGCCGTCGTCACCGGCGGCACCAAGGGAATTGGCCGCAGCGCAGCCGACATCCTTGCCGATGAGGGGGCCAATGTCGCGATCTGCGCGCGGAACGCCGGCGAGGTCGAAGCAACCGTGGCGGCGTTGAAGGCCAAAGGCGCCGACGCGTTTGGCGCCCCCGTCGACGTCGCGGACAAGGCGGCTCTCGAAAACTTTGTCGTCGATAGCGCCAAGGCGCTGGGCGGCGTCGACATTGTCGTCGCCAACGTTTCGGCGCTTGCGGTTCAGGACAGCGAGGAGTTGTGGCGGAAAGCGTTCGAGACCGACTTGATGCACACGGTTCGGGTGGTCAACGCGGCGTTGCCCTATCTCGAGACGTCGAAGCATGCTGCCGTCGTCATCATCTCCTCGGTGTCGGGACGGGAGGTCGACTTCACCGGGCCGGCCTACGGCGCGCTCAAGGCCGCCCTCATTCACTATGCGCAGCGGCTGGCGTTTCAGCTCGCGCCCAAGTCGATCCGTGTGAACGCAATTTCGCCGGGCAACACCTATTTCGACGGCGGCGTGTGGCAGCAAATCGAGACCCACAATCCAGACCTTTTCAGGCAAGCGCTGGCGCTCAACCCAACCGGACGGATGGCGAAGCCGGAAGAGATCGCGCGCGGAATTGTGTTTCTGGCGAGCCCGGCGTCGAGCTTCACGACCGGGACCAACCTGGTGATCGACGGCGCGCTGACGCGTGGCGTGCAGCTCTAACTCCGCGGCCGCGGCAGGCGGCGCGAGCAAGCGTCGTGGCAGCCTCAGACAAGCGGGGTCCGCCGCCAGTCGGTAGAGTGGTCCGTTGAGAGAATAATTCGGGCGCCGCGATCCGGCGCCGCAGGTCGATAGACAACGCGCGCTCGTCGGATTCACGACTTGCCGCGCTGGAGCGTGCGGCTTCCGGCGAGGGTTGCGCGGCTCCTCCAGGAAAGGGAAGAATAGGGTCCGCAGCGCCAGCTGGGAGCGCCTGGCGCTGCGAAGGGCTGCAAATGTCGCTTCGACGTCCGCGGCGGTCTGATCGACGGCCTGGGCAGGCAACGGGAGTTCCAGCATGAGCGTCAATCGCAGACAATTCCTGCAGACAGCCGCGGCGACGGCAGGCGTCGGCGTCTTCAGCTCGCGCGCTTTTGCGGCGGATCCGATCCTGGTCGGCAGTTTGCACGACCTTTCGGGCGGCCTCGACATCTACGGCAAGCCGATGGTCGACGCCTTGACCCTGGCGATCGAAGAGGCCAATGCGGCGGGAGGGCTGATCGGCCGGCCCCTCAAGCTGATCAGCTACGACACGCAGTCGAGCATGCAGCTCTATACGCAGTTCGCACAGCAGGCGGCGCTCAAGGACAAGGTCGCAGTGGTGCACGGCGGCATCACCTCCGCCTCGCGCGAGGTCATTCGTCCCGTGCTCGACAAGTTCAAGACCCTTTACTTCTACAACACGCAATACGAAGGCGGCGTCTGCGACCGCAATCAGTTCGACACGGGCGTAACGCCGGCCCAGACGGTGGAGAAGCTCGTTCCATACGCAATGAAGAAGTGGGGCAAGAAGGTCTATGTGATCGCGGCCGACTACAACTACGGCCAGATCACGTCGCAATGGGTCAAGAAGTATGCGACTGAAAACGGCGGCGAAGTCGTCTCGATTGATTTCTTCCCGCTGGACGTCACCAACTTCGCCTCGACCATCTCAAAAATTCAGGCGGCGAAGCCCGATTTCGTCTGGTCGGCGCTGGTCGGGGGCGCCCATATATCCTTCTATCGCCAATGGGCGGCGGCGGGGATGGGCAAGAGCATTCCCATGGCCTCCACCACATTCGGGGTCGGCAACGAGCAGATTGTCCTGTCGCCCGACGAATGCAATGGCATGCTCGTCTGCTACAACTACTTCGAGAGCGTCAAAAACCCGGTCAACACGGCGTTTCTCGATCGCTTTCACAAGCGCTTCGGCGCGGACTATCCCAACGTAACCGAGCTTGCGATGGGCACCTATCAGGGCTTCCAGCTCTGGGCCGAGGGCGTGAAGAAGGCCGCCAGCGTCGACCGCATGAAGGTGATCGAGGCGCTGGAGACCGGAATCAGCATCGATGCGCCCTCGGGCAAGGTGACGATCGACCCACCGACGCATCATTGCATTCTCGACGTCCACATCGCCGAGGTGAAAGACAAGAAGTTCGATCTGCTCGAGGATTTCCCGCAGCAGAAGCCGGCCGACACCGCCGCCGTCTGCAATCTCATCAAGAACCCGAACGACAATCAGCAGTACGTGATCAAGTTCTGAGCCTCTCGTGGATCTCGCAGCGCTCCTGGCGATCCAGGTTCTCTATGCGATCGCCAGCCTCGCCCTGATCAGCTTGGGGCTGGCGATCATTTTCGGCATGATGAAGGTCATCAACCTCGCGCACGGCGAGTTCCTGATGCTTGGCGGCTACGCCGCGATCGAGGCCGACCGCTTCGGGGTCAACATCTGGGTCGCCATGCTCGTCGTCGCCCCGCTTGTCGTGGGCGCGATCGGCATCCTCGTCGAGCGCGCGATCATCCGCTGGCTCTACGGCCGGATGATCGACACCATGCTCGCCACCTGGGGCCTCAGCCTGTTCCTGGTCGGCCTGACGACGGCCGTCTTCGGCAACACCACGGTCGGCCTCTCGGCGCCCTTGGGGAGCTTCGAGATCGGAAGCTACCGGGTGAGCGATTACACGCTGTTCGTGATCTCAGTCGCGGTCGTCGCCCTAGGCGGCGTGCTGGCGGTCCTGCGATTCACCCGCTTCGGGCTCATCGCCCGCGGCGCGATGCAGAACGCCAATATGGCGGCCGCGCTCGGCGTCAATCCGAACCGCGTCTATTCCGTCACCTTCGCCGCTGGCGCGGCGCTGACGGGTCTCGCCGGAGGCGTGCTCGCGCCGGTCTCGGGCGTCTTCCCGACCATCGGCGTCGCCTATGTGGCCAAGTCCTTCATTACTGTCATTGGCGGCGGCGCCGCGATCGTCACCGGGACCGCGACCGCTTCGGCGCTTTTTGGCGCGGTGAATCAGCTCGCGACCTACGCCACGACCCCCGTCTTCGGCGAAGTCGCTCTGCTTGCGGCGGCGATTGTGCTGATCCGAGTGCTGCCTCAGGGCGTGACCGGACGCTTTTTCCGGAGAAGCCTGTGACGGGACGCGCTTTCGATATTGTCGGGCTCACGCTCGTCGCCGTGATCGGGATGGCCGTCCTCGTGCTGACGCCGCGCCTTTATGACCTCGACACGGTGCTCAACGTCACCGTTTACATGATCATGGCGGTGCTGGCGCTCTCGCTTGGTCTGATCTGGGGCTTCGGCGGCATTCTCTGCTTCGGCCAGGCGGCATTCTTCGGGCTCGGCGCCTACACTTATGCGATCGCGATGATCAACCTCGGCGAGAGCACGCTGCCGCTCGTCCTGGCGGTGCTGGCGCCCGCCGCCTTTGCGGCGCTTCTCGGCTATTTCATCTTCTACGGCCGCATCAGCGACGTCTATCTCGGGGTCATCACCCTGACCGTGACGCTGATCCTGTTCAATTCGGTCAATTCGACCGCCGGACCGGAATTCCATATCGGAGCCGCGCGGCTCGGCGGCTTTAACGGCATCCCCGGCATTCCGTCGTTGAACGTGCCCTTTGTCAAGGACCGGCAGATCGACCTCGAAGGCATGTTCTATCTGTCGACCGCCTCCCTGCTGGCGACCTATTTCGGGCTGCGCGCGTTGCTGGCGAGCCGCTTCGGCCGGGTCATGGTCGCCATCCGGGAGAACGAGGGCCGGGCGCAGCTTCTCGGCTACGATCCCCGCGCCTACAAGCTCGCGACCTTTACGATCGGGGCGGCGCTCGCCGGCTACGCGGGCTGCCTGTTCGCCAACTGGGGCTCCTTCGTCAGCCCGACGATCTTCGGCCTCGCGCAATCGGCGCAGATCATCATCTGGGTGATCGTCGGCGGCCGGGGCACGCTGATCGGGCCGATCGTCGGCTGCATCGGCATTCAATGGCTGACCGCGGCGCTTGGCGCGAACGCGCCGAGCGGCGCCACGGCGTTGACAGCGCTCCTCGGCAACGTCCCGCTCATTCTGGGCGCCGTTTTGGTCGCCTTTGTTCTTCTTGTCCCGAAAGGCCTCGTGCCGTCGGTCGGCGATCTTGGCGCAGCCCTGGCGCGCCCGCGCGCGAAGGCCGCCCGATGAGCGCGCCGCTGATCGAGACTCGCGGCCTCGGCATGCGCTTCGGCGGCGTGCAGGCGGTGCGGGAGGTGGACTTCGTCCTCGCCGAGCGGGAGCTCCGCTGCCTGATCGGCCCGAACGGGGCCGGCAAGAGCACGTTCTTCAAGATGCTGACTGGACAGCTTCATCCGACCTCGGGCACGGTGCGATTTCGCGGCCAGGACATCTCGCGCGCGGAGCCGCATGAGATCGCGCGGCTCGGCGTCGGCATCAAGACCCAGGTGCCGAACGTTTTCGACGGATTGACGGTGCGGGAAAATCTGTGGCTAGCCGCGGCGCGCATGAAACGCGGCGCGCGCGCCCGGACCGTCGTCGACGACATGCTCGAACGGGTCGGGCTGACGGCGATCGCGTCCCGCATCGTCGGCCAGCTCGCCCATGGGCAGCGGCAATGGGTCGAGCTTGGCGTCGTGCTCTCGACCGACCCCGACCTGGTCCTGCTCGACGAGCCGGCGGCGGGCATGACCGACAAGGAAGTGGCGCGCACCGCCGAGCTCGTCAGTGACATCAATAGGACCAAGGCGCTGATCGTCGTGGAGCACGACATGCAATTCATCCGCATGATCGCCAGCAAGGTCACCGTGTTCAACCAAGGCGCCATCCTCGTCGAGGATGACGTCGAAGCGATCCTGCGCAACCAGACAGTGCGCGACGTCTATCTTGGCAAGAAGATCGCTGCATGATGCTCGAAGTCAGCCAGCTCGCCGCGGGCTACGGGCGCATTCCGATCCTGAGCGACGTGAGCTTCACCGTCGCCGCGGGCGAATTCGTCGGTGTGCTCGGCCACAACGGCATGGGAAAGACGACCCTTCTGCGCACGCTCATGGGCTACCTGCCTGCGACCGCGGGACGCGTGACCTTTGCCGGCGAGGACGTGACGCGCGCCGAGCCCTATCGGCGCGCTCGGGCCGGCATGGGCTACGTGCCGCAGGGCCGCGAGATCTTCCCCGGTCTCAGCGTGCTCGACAATCTCCGCATGGGAGCGGTCGCACGCAAGGGCGGCGAAGCCGCCGCGATCGAGGCGGCGCTCAAGGAGTTCCCGCGCCTCAATCGCCTGACCGACCGGCCGGGCGCGGCGCTCTCCGGCGGCGAGCAGCAACTGCTCGCCTTGGCGCGGTGCCTCGTCGGCGGGCCGAAGCTGATCCTTCTCGACGAACCGACCGAAGGCATCCAGCCTTCGATCATCGACGAGATGGTTGAGACGCTTCTGAGGCTGCGCGCCCAGGGCGGTCTGACGATGATCCTGGTCGAGCAGAACCTCGAGTTCATCGCGGCGCTGTCCGAGCGCGTGCTGATCATTCAGAAGGGCGCGATCGTGCGCTCGACCAAACCCGATGAGTTGCACGACCACGGCCTCATCCACGAGTTCATTGGCGTGGACGGCTGAATTCGAACCGGAGACGAGGGCGAAAGACGCCTCCGGACGCGGTTCCCCTCGAATAGGCAGTGAAGAGGAGCAAACCCAATGACCGTCAGTCGACCGACTCTCGAGCAGATGATGGACATCGTCGACAGCTTCGGCATGAGCATGACCCCGGAGCGCGTCGGCGAGTTCCTCTCGTTGATGGAAGGCAATTTCGCGGCCTATGATCTCATCGATCAGATGCCGGACGCCATCCCCGTGGTCAAATATCCGCGCACACCCGGCTATCGGCCGAGCGCCGAGGAGAATCCGCTCAACGCGTGGTACGTGAAGACCGACATCCAGGGCGCCCCGACCGGCAAGCTGAAGGGCAAGACGGTGGCCGTGAAGGACAATGTCTGCGTCGCCGGCGTGCCGATGATGAACGGATCCTCCACGCTCGAAGGCTACGTGCCCAATATCGACGCGACCATCGTCACGCGGCTGCTCGATGCGGGCGCGACCATCAAGGGCAAGGCGCATTGCGAACTGTTCTGCCTTTCCGGCGGCAGCCATACCGGGGCGTTCGGCCCGGTGCACAACCCTTACAAACGCGGCTATTCCGCCGGCGGCTCATCGTCGGGGAGCGGCGCGCTGGTCGCGGCCGGCGAGGTCGATTTGGCGATCGGCGGCGACCAGGGCGGATCGATCCGCATGCCTTCCTCGTTCTGCGGCATCTACGGCATGAAGCCGACGCACGGCCTCGTGCCCTACACCGGCGTGATGCCGATCGAATCGACGATCGATCACACCGGCCCGATGACGGCGACGGTTGCCGACAACGCCCTGATGCTGGAGGTGCTCGCGGGGCCCGACGGCCTCGACCCGAGGCAATACGCGCTGAAGGTCGGCGACTACACGGGGGCCTTGAAGAGCGGCGCCAAGGGCCTGAAGATCGGCGTCGTCGCCGAAGGCTTCGGCCACGCCAACAGCGAGACCGGACGTCGACGCCAAGGTGCGCGAGGCGGCCGGCCGCTTCAAGGCTCTCGGCGCCGCAGGTCGAGCAGATTTCCATCCCGGAGCATCTGATCGCCCCGGCGGTCTGGACGCCGATCGCGCTCGAAGGCCTGCAGGCGCAGATGATGCTCGGCAACGGCATGGGCTTCAACTGGAAGGGCCTCTACACCGTCAGCCTCCTCGACGCGCACGCCGACTGGCGCGAGAAGGCGGACAATCTGTCGGACAGCCTCAAGATTTCGATGATGGTCGGGCAGTATTTCATCACCCACTATCGTGGGCGCTTCTACGCAAAGGCGCAGAACCTCGCCCGAGGCGTCCGGGCCGCCTACGACCGGGCGCTGGCGACATACGATCTCCTGCTGATGCCGACGCTGCCGGTCAAGGCCACGCCCCTGCCGCCGCCCGACGCCTCGCTGGCGCTGTACCTGCAGCGCGCATTCGAAATGATCGGCAACACGGCCCCGTTCGACGTGACCGGCCACCCGGCGATGACCTTGCCCTGCGGTCTTGGCGACGGCCTGCCGATCGGGGCGATGCTTATCGGCAAGCACTTCGACGAGGAGACGATTTACGCCGCCGCGGCGGCTTTCGAGGCCGACGGGGATTGGAAGAGGTTTTGACGTCGCGCCCGCGAGGCGCCTAAAAAATAACTCCGGCGGCCGAACGTTGGTCTCCAACGGATGGCGAACGATGAGCTTCGCGCCAAACTAAGCCCTTGATAGATCAACGCCCATCCCGACGGCGCGACAACGCTTCCGCTTCGGCATAGCCTTTGCTTGCAAGTCATATGACCGCAATGTGAAGCGCGAGCTTGAGGCGGGTCCACCATGAGCCAGTGCCTGACAACCGACGACAAGAGGCCGTCCGAGCGGTTTGAGTTCTGGCAGGAGATCGTCTGCAAGAAATACGTGTCCGCATCCGCGGCCACGGATGTCCGCGGCGCCGAATTTTCCGGAAGCCTGGTCAGTCGGGAGCTGGGGCCGCTTGTCGCGGCCGAACTCGAGGCGCCGTTGCATTTCTGGTCTCGCAAGCCACACCACGTACGCAACGACGGCCAGGAAGTCTTCATCGTCAGCCTGATCCAGAAGGGGGAGGGAGAGCTCACCCAGCTGGGACGCTCCGCCCGCCTCGGCGCTGGCGACCTTGCGATTTACGATTCCGGCGCGCCCTTCGACTACACGCTGCGCGCCAAGACGCAGCTCATCAAGATCCCCAGACAGATTTTGGAAAGCAAGCTCGAGCGGCCGCGCGACTTCCTCGCGGTCAACATCGATCGCAGCAATCCGCTTTCCCCCGTGCTCGGCGAACTGTTGACCCGCGCCTTGGCCATCGAGCTGTCGCGCGACCTCGACTCGCCGGTCGCCAAGAGACTTCTCGAACGCGATCGTCGAGCTCGTCGTGTCGATTTGCGATCTGCGCAGGGACGCGTCCCCGGAAGCGCAGAGCCCCCAGGCGCTCGAGAAGGTCAAGCGATTCGTTCGGGCCAATCTGGATAGCCACGACCTCACGCCGGAGACGCTCGCTGCGGCGGGCGCAATATCGGTTCGAACACTCAATCGTCTGTTCGGCGCCATGGGATCGACGCCGATGCGGTGGGTATGGTCGGAACGACTGGAGGCGAGCCGCGCGGCGCTCGTCCAGGGCCAGGTGCGATCCGTGACCGAGGCGGCATTCGCTCACGGCTTCAGCGAAGTTGCCCATTTCAGCCGGAGCTTCAAGAGGGCCTTCGGGCTTTCTCCGCAGCGCCTGCTGAGGAAGTAGACGGAGACGCACGCGTTTCATACGTCTCGCGCGCTTGAAGATCGCCCACGCGCCTTCGATGCGCCCTCGCCTCAGCTTGGTCCTGAGCCGACGAATGGCTCGCGGCCGCCGCCCGCCTCGCGTGGGGCGCGGCCGTGACTTCGACTCATCAAGGCAAACCATTCCACGGCTTAGAGGAGACCCGAAACTATCCGACATATTGGCGCACCCTCGTTTCGCGTCAGGGCCGTCGCCGACGTCGCCCGACGCGGCCAGGGCGGTTAGGATGGCGGACGTCCAGGGCCGAACTCCCTGCCCTGGCGCCATGGAGCCGCCTCATGTCCCGACCTCCCGTTCCCCCCTTCACCCGCGAAACCGCGCTGCAGAAAGTGCGCGCTGCCGAGGATGCGTGGAACACCCGCGATCCCGCGCGCGTGCCGGCCGCCTACACCGCCGACAGCCGCTGGCGGAACCGCGACGAGTTCTTTGCCGGCCGCGCGGCGATTGCGGCGTTCCTGCAGCGCAAATGGGAGAAAGAGCTCGACTACCGGCTGATCAAGGAGCTGTGGGCGTTTTCGGACAATCGCATCGCAGTGCGCTTCGTCTACGAGTCGCACGATCCGGGCGGGCAGTGGCGGCGGAGCCACGGCAACGAGATGTGGCTGTTCGACGCCGAGGGCTATATGGCCGAGCGCCACGCCAGCATCAACGATGTGCCCATCGCCGATTCCGAGCGCCTGTTCCGCTGGCCGCCCGGCCGCCGCCCCGACGACCACCCGGGCCTGACCGAACTGGGGCTGTGAACGGGGTTGGCTGGCCCGGTTTGCGAATGCCCCCGCTCAGGGCAAGTCGCGCGCGGCGACGAATTTCGGCATGTTTGAGCCGCAGGCGATGGCGAGGAGGCGTGAGCCCACAGCGGCTCGCGCTGATAAGCGCTGCGAGCGGTAGGCGCCCGACCGTGCGTCCGGGTCGCGAAGTCGAGCGCTGGGGCAAGGTCGGAGGTCCGCGGAGAGTTGAGTTTGTCGGCGTCGGTCGCCGGGGACAGCGGCGTCGGTGCGAGAACAAAACAGGAATACAACTAAAGTGGTACGACTAACTTTCGACAAAGGGAGTGATTGTCCGTTTACATTAACTCTTGGTAACGATCTGTTTAGAGGGCGGCAACCCATTTCAGCCGGATGTCGCCGACCGCGGGGATGCGGGGAGGACACAATGTTGCGCGTTTCGCGATTCTCGGCCCAGCGGGTCGAGAGCGGTGAGTGGGCCGTTATGGCCGACAATCAAAGGGTTGTGGCGCACTCAAGCAACGGTGACGGAGCCGAATTGATCGCCGCGCTGATGAACGGCGATCTCGCCGCGCTGGGGAACGCCAACGCCGAGACGTTGGCGCATTGCTACAGCGCGATCCAGGGCGCGCTACGCGTTCTCAGACCGCAAGGGCGGCCCGCCGTGGGGTCGGAGGCGTTCCCGCAGATCTAACGGGCAGCGCTGATCGCGACCGAGCGGGATTGTCCGGCCTTGGCTGTGTTGACGCACGCGTAAACACCGTTACCTTTGCTCTCCGGGCCGTTTGGGGACCGTGACGGGCGAGGCCTCATGAACTGGACAAAGGGTCTGTTTTGGTTCTGGGCCGTCGGCTCGGTGATGTGGGCTACGTTTATCGGCCTGTTTCTCCGTGACTACGGAGAGGAGACGATACAGCTCATTGCGCTGGGCCCTCCTCTCGCCGTCTTCGCGATCGGATCGGCGCTCGTCTGGGCCTTTTGGGCGCTGCGGAACTAACTCAGCGGGGCGTGAGACGCTGATGCCCGCCGATCAGGCGAAGCGACCGCTGCGTGACCGCGCGTCTCGCGCCGAGGAGCGGAGATCGACCGCTCCGCGAAGCGCCCGATCCTGCTCAAGGCAAGCGCCAGACCTGAGCCGCGCTATCGTCGCAGTCCGCGATCTGAAGCCGCGTCCCGTCGGCGGCGCCTCCGCCGGAGATGGCGAGGCAGCGGCCGGACTGGGGGTTGACGAGGCGGGCTTGCTGTCGCCAGCGCCACTCCTGGGCGCCTGTGCCGTTGCAGTCATAAAGCTGGACCGGCGCGCCGCTGGCGGTCGCGCCGCCAGCGACGTCCATGCACTTGCCGAGCGCGCGAAGCGTGCCGTCGCCGCTCATCCAGGCCCAGCTCTGCGCGGCCGTACCGTTGCAGGCGAAGATCTGGATCGCGGCGCCGTCGCTTGTGCTCGCGCCGGCGTCGTCGACGCACATGCCGGCTGCACCAAGAATCGGACCTGCGCCACGATATCGCGCCCTGACGACGGTCGGCGTGTCGAGGTTCGAACCGGCGTCGATCGACTGGGCGAGACGCAGGTATTGCCCCTCGGCCCAATTCAAGGGCGCGGCGCTGCCGGTCGGCCGGCCGGCGGTGAAACAGGCCACGTCCGGACGGTCCCAAACCTGCTCCGGCACGAAATAGCCGTCATTGGCCGCGTCGGCCATCGACTGCAGGTAGACGGTCGCCGGACGGCCGTTCGCGATCTCGTATTCCCCTCGCTCGCCGGACAGGACAGGCCAGAACCGGCCAAATCGATTGGGTCCGCTGGCGGGCCATCCGCTGCAGTCGGCATTGCTCTCGCCGTAATTGTCGTGGTCGTAGCGGTGAAAGTAGATGTCGCCGTTGGGCATGGTCGCCTGCACCGTGGAGTTGCCGTCCGACGCGGCGGCGGACGACGCAACCGACGCCGACACATTGGGGTCGCCGGGCGCCACGACGCCAAGCCGCACGAGATCGAGGAACCCGAAGTCCGCGACGTCGTGCGCGTAAAAGCAGCCCTCCTGGAAACAGAGCGACGCGGGGCCGTTCGGATCGAGCGCCGGATCGATGCGCTCATAGTAGCGGTGACCGCCCCAATACCCGTCGGTCGTGAACGTCCGACCGGCGAGGCTCGATCGCCAGGAATCGGCGGTCAACTCCCAGCCCGCGGCGCTCGCAGGGTCGTTATTCTGGCGGGCGACGTCGGCGGCCGCGACGAGCCCCGCGATCATCGCCGCGATCGACGACGGGGATTGGCCGAACTGCTCCTCCCAGCGCTCCGTGGTCGCAGGCCCCGTCGCCACGATATGATCCGCGGTCGTCTCGATCTTCCGGTACGTGGCGTTGTCCGTCAGACCGGTCGTCCACGCGAGCAGGATCGCGAAAGCCTCCTCGTCCAGTTGCTCGCAGCAGCCGAGGTCCTTGGCCGTCGCCGCGCCGCTGCCGCTGACGGGGCTGTAGCGCGGGAAGGCGCCGGGCGCATAGGTCGTCCCGTCTCCCGGCGTGGTCGCGCCGATGAACTGCGCGTTCCACAGGAACTCGGCCATCCGCAGGGACTGACCGGAATCGCCGGCGGCGATCAGTCCGGTCGCCTGCTCGTAGAGGTCGCGGCCCCAGACCCTGTGGTAGCCGTCGTTGAGCGCGTCTCCATTGACGAAATCGCCCCACGGCGTGCCGAAGCCGGCGACGCTGGCGCCGCGGAATCCCTTGTCCTCGGCGGCGTGCAGCGCCATCGCCGCGACCCAATAAACCCGCCGGCGCAGCGTATCCGTCGAGACGCTGGCCGGCGCCGGGCGCAGGCCGGCGACATAGTCGCTCCAACCCTTGCGATAGGCGGCCTCGCGATCTGCAAATCCGGCGGCAAGCGATCCTTGAGCCGCGGCGAGCGCCGTCGCGGCGTCGCCGCCATAGCCGAGCGCGACCGTGAAGGTCGTGTCCGCTCCAACCGCGCCGATTTCGCCGCATTGGACGACATTGCCGTCGCTGGCGCTGTCGAAGCGGCTGGCCAGGGTCATGTCCTTGTGCAATTCGACGTTGCAGTCGCTCGGCTGGGCTGCAAAGCCGTTGTCGTTCGCGACAAAGCCGTTCGGGCTTCCAGCCATGAGCGCCGAGACGATCGTCGTGGGCGAGCCGAACAGGGTCTGCGTCGCGCTCGCCATGAGCGCCGAGTTCGCGCCGTCCCACCACGCGGAATTGTTGGCGCCGCCGCCCGCCATGCTTGGATTGGCGAGCAGGTAGAGCCGGTAGGCGCCTTTATCCAGCGCTTCGAAGCGGGTGCGGATCAGGAGCGTATTGCGGTCAGGGTCGGTGATATAGGTGTTGGTGATCCGGTACTTGGGCGACGCGCGCTTGTCCGTATTCACGACGGTGTACTCGAGCGCGTTTTCCGCCGGCATCGAGATGACGTGCGATGTCGCGTCGCGCTCGAGGTCGACGAAGGTCGTCCCGTCCGTGACGACGTATTGCATGTCCTCCATGTTGGGGATGTCGAGGCGCGGGTAGAAGACCTCGCTGGTGATCCCTTTCGCCACCGTAAACCAGACCTTGCTGTCAACGCCTGCCGAAGCGCCGACGGCGAGCTTGTTTCCCGTTGTCCAGGCGGCGGGGCCGCCGGGACCGTCGCCTGCGGCTTGGCCCTGCGCCCCCGACGGTTGCGCTTGGATGAGCGCCGGCGTTGCCAGCGCAAGCGCCAGACCGAGAGCTGCGCCTCGTCCCAAAGCGTTGCAGCGCATGGGTTTCCTCCTTGAAGCTTGCGCGGTCGCAATCAACGACGTGAAGAGCAACGTCCCGATCGTAGGCGATAACTTGGCTCAGTTTGCAAAGAATCGCGCCTGGGGGATAGCCGTTCGCTTCGCGCCAGGCCCCCTCGCCCTGCCGGCCTTCCCCTTCTCCGTCAGGGAGAAGGCGCACAGCGACAGCCGGCCGGATGAGGCCATGCCGCGCGATTCGATTTCGTTGTCTTCCCGCCTCGCCGCGCCGCCCGCCGCCTCAGCCGCGCTTGTCGCTTTGCCAGCCGAAGATCTCGCGCCCGGCGGCGTCGAACAGGCGAAATCCGACCGCGAGCGGCGGCCAGTCGAGATGCGCGGCGCTGCGGATCGCCTCCGAGACGTTTGCGGCCGGCACATCCATCTCGGTCAGGATCGACAGTCGGCCCTCCGAGCCCACCCCGAGAAACCGAAGCCGGTAGAACGGCGAAGGCTCGGCTTCCGGCCGGACGAGCAGTCGATCGGTCGGGCTTGAAGGATCCGGATCCCGCGGTCGCGCCGGCGCCGGCGCCAACAGGTCGAGGATCGGGACGCTGGCGGCCGGCGCCAATCGGGTTTCCGTGTCGATGCCCAGGCGCTCGCACGTCTTGCGCGCGATGACGATCGCGACGCGGTCCCAGTACCGAGCCTCGCCGAGGCCGTTGGCGTCGCGTTCGCGCCGACGCGCCTCGACGTAGGATTCGAATCCGTAGCCGGCCAGGAGCGCGTCCGCCTCAGCCTCGATCTGTCGCGTATTTTGGCGCCCACGCTGCAGCCACCAGACCATGCGCGCATTCTGCCCATGCTCGATTGCGCGGCGCTGACTTCGGCCGCAACGCCTCACCCCCGGCTTTTCGCGATCCGCTTGGATGCGGTCGAAACCGGCGTCGCCCTGGCGGCGGCGGCATGATCGCGGTTCTACGGACCGCGGCGGCAAGCGGCCTTACTGAGGAACGCCGCGTACGCCTTTTCGTCAGACGAGCCTTCCGCGAGAGCCAGGATGGCGTTGGCGGCGTCTTCTTGGGTCGCGGTGAACACGAATCCGTTGAGCTCGAGGAAGAGGACGCCCAGCAGGAAGCCGGTGCGTTTGTTGCCGTCGACAAAGGGATGGTTCTTGACGACGCCGGCCGTGATGAGGGCGGCGAGTTCCGGAATTGAGGGGTCTTCGGCGTAGGCTGCGGCTTGGCGGGGCCTGGCGAGAGCGGATTGCAGCAGCGCTTCGTCGCGCAAGCCGGCGGCGCCTCCATGGAGCGCGAGAAGCCTGTGGTGGATCGCGAGGGCGTCGCGTGCATCGAGCCAGACGACATCGTCCCTCACTGAGCGAGGACGTGCAGGGTGTCGGGATAGCGGCGCATGATCTCCTCGGCCTTCTCCATTTTGGCTTGAAAGTCAGGATCGTAGGGAACGAGCTGGTAGCCGCCGTCGGGCGTCTCCGTAAGATAGAGCGGCGCGCCGTCCTGCGTGTTGAGCCGCGTGATGACCTCCTTGGGCAGGACGACGCCCAGGGAGTTGCCGAAGCGACGGACCTTGAGCGTGACCATGACGGACTTCCTGTCGGGGTTGATACGAAAGTAATTACATCATAGCCTTTTGTCCAGACCAGTCGAGTGTGACCTTGGTCCGCGCCGGCTCTGACGACTTCGCTCCAACAATCCGGCCAAGGGTCTCAGCTCCCACGCGGGGGCCTGTGCCGTGGCGGACGATCGATTGGCGCCGACTTTCGGTCGAGCGGATCGGCGCAATTGGCGAGGATGATGGCGCCGTCGATCTGGCAGGCGGTGACGAGAACCGACGAGACGGCGTCCTTTCCGCCTTGTCGTCGAGGCCGCCCACGGTCATCGTGTAGCCGCTTGCAGACCCTCTCAAAGGGTCGGGCGAGCGCCGTTCGACGCCGCCGAGGCTCCCTGGGAGCTGACCGACACCTGGATCGACGAGTTGCCGGCGCGTGCGGCTCTGACCTAAAGGAGAAGCCCATGGCCTTGCGACATCCCGTCGGCGTCCAGCTTTACAGCGGACGGAAGTTTCCTCCCCTCGACTTGCAACTCGCCGTGGTCGCGCACTTCGGTTTCACCCACGTCGAGACGTTCGGCCCCATGAACGAGCAGGCGGTCGAAACTCGGCGCCTGCTCGACCGGCATGGAACTCGCCGCGATCAGCGCCCACGTGAGCCTCGATGAGATCGAGAGCGATACGGGCGGGGTGGTTCGCGCCGTGCGAGCGCTCGGCGTCGAATTTGTCGTAGCGCCCTACCTTTCGCCCGAACGGCGGCCGAACGATCGCGCCGGGTGGATTTCGCTGGGCGAGCGCCTGGCGCGCAGCCGCGACGCGTTCGCGCGCGAGGGCCTGCGCTTCGCCTGGCACAACCACGACTTCGAGTTCGAGCCGCTGCCCGACGGCGCGTTCCCGATCGAGCATGTGCTGGGAGCCGACCTCGCCTGGGAGGCCGACCTCGCCTGGGTGACGCTCGCCGGCGCCGATCCTCTTACGTGGATCGAACGCTATCGCGGCCGCATCCCGCTCGTCCATGTCAAGGACGTCGCGCCGACCGGGGCAAGACCGGACGAGGACGGCTGGGCGGACGTCGGCGAAGGCGTGCTGCCGTGGCCCTCGTTGTGGCGCGCTTGCGTCGCCGCCGGCGCGGAGATCATGATCGCCGAGCACGACAATCCGAGCGACTTCGCCCGATTCGCGAGAACCAGCGGCACGGCCATGAAGGCGTTGTCGCAAGCCGGGGCGTCATGAGCCTCGGCGGCGGGCTCGGCGGCGGCGTCCTCGTCAGAACGCGGACGTCGTAGCGCGCCGCGAGTCGCCGTGTTGATCGCCAGAAGCCTGCTCGAAGCCTTAGGATACCCAGCAAAATAAGTGCGCCAAATTCCGCCACCGTCATTGCGAGCCGAAGGCGAAGCAATCCATGCCGCAGGGCGTGGCGACGGCATGGATTGCATCGTCCCCCGGGCTCTTCGACCCGGGGGTCGCTGCTCGCAATGACGGTCGCGGGTTGTCTGCATCGATTCAGTGCTTTCGGCGCATAGCCTAAGCCTAATCCGGTCCGCATCCGCTAGAGTCTCGAACGCCAGGGGCGCCATTTGCTGAACGAGACGACATCCGACGCGGTCTCCGAGTTTGCCGAGCGCGACCCCCGCGTTCGCGCCCGCATCGGCGTGACCGCCATCTTTTTCGCCAATGGTCTTGCGATCGGCGCATGGGCGGTCGCCATTCCGCAGGTCAAGGCGCTCTTTGCCCTGTCCGACGGAGGCCTGTCGATCATCCTGCTCGCCATTGGCCTCGGCGCGATCGCCGCCATGCCCGTGGCCGGCCTGCTTCCTCCCCGGATGGGCGGCACCGGGCGGACATTGCGGGTCTCCGGCCCCGTCTCGGCCGTGATTCTCGCAGCCATCCCCGCCATGCGCGCGCTGCCCTCGCCCGCCCTCGCCCTCGCCGTCTGCGCCTTCCTGTTCGGTTTCGCCAACATCCTGGTCGATGTGCCGATGAACGCCCACGCGAGCGTCGTGGAGCGCGCGTGGGGACGCGCGATCATGTCCTCGTTTCATGCGGCCTGGAGCGCGGGCGGGCTGATCGGCGGGGCGATCGGCGGGCTCCTGATTGCGGCGGGCGCTTCGCCGCAGATCCAGCTCGGCGTCGAAGGGGCGCTTTGTTTGTTGATCGCGGCGATCGGGAGCCTGCGCATCGGCGTTGGCGACCGGCACGCGCATGCGCCGGCGTTCGCGCTTCCGCATGGCCGATTGATCGCGCTCGCGATGATCGCGCTGCTCGCGGTGTTTGCCGAGATGTCGGTCACCGACTGGAGCGCGCTCTACCTCAGGAGCGAACTCGGCTCGAGCGCTGTCGTCGCCTCGGCCGGCTATTCCGCATACGCCTTCATGATGTTCCTCGGGCGCGCGCTCGGCGACGCGTTCGTGCGCCGCCACGGCAGCGGCTTCGTCATAGTCTGCGGCGCCGTGATCGTCGTCGCCGGCGCCGGGCTCGCGGTGGCCGTCGCCAGCTCCTCAGCGGCGATCCTCGGCTTCTGCCTGATCGGCCTCGGAATCGCGAACATGGTGCCCGCGGTGTTCAGCGCCAGCGCGCGCGCCGCGCCCACGCCCTCCATGGGCGTGGCCATGTCCGCGTCGATGGCCTATGCCGCGGGCCTGATCTCCCCACCGCTGTTCGGCGCGGTCGCTTCCATGTCGAGCCTGAGGGCGGCGTTCGGCATGGTGATCGCGGCCGCGCTGGTGATCATCGCGCTGGCGGCGCGGCAGACGAAAGCCGCCTGACTTGCCGGCGCCGATCAAAACCATTCGCCGGGCCATCCGAGATCAAATCGGACAAAAGCCCGCCCTGCGCAAAACGTTCGCGGTCGGATCACGACGCGGCGGCGGGGACTAAGGCGCCAATCCGGCGGGCGTCTCCCGGTTACCCACGCCAGTTTTTCATAAAATCGTATCTAAACGACAATTTCTTGCAAAAAGGCGAAGACGGCGTTAGTCTGATCCCAATGCCCAATCGGACCCTCAGGATGACGACTGCCATGATTCCCGGCTTGCCCAGCCTCTTTCGCCCGGCGAGGGGTCTGCGCGCGGTCGACCTTTGGACCCTTGACGGCCAGCCTTTGCGACGCCTTCAGCGGGAAAGGGCCCATCGAAAAATAAAATTGGCCTCAGGTCGCTCGTAACCCATTGAAAAGGCTCATTTCGGACGAGAGAATCCAAGGAATTCCAAATGAATCCAACCGTCCGAAACCCGGGAATTCGCGGAGCCCCGATGCACGCCCGCGTAGAGCTGAGGAAATCCAAATTTCTCGCACGCGCCACCCTGCTATCCCGGCCGTCGGTAGCGTAGAGCGTCGACGAGCAGCGCGAACGCCGCCGAAGGCTGTCGACGGCTTGGATAGTACAGATGAAAGCCGGCGAACGGCGGGCACCAGTCGCCCAGGACCCGGACAAGGCTCCCGCCGGCCAGGCGCTCGGCGACGATGTCTTCCGGCAACGAGGCGAGACCGAAGCCGTCGAGGCAAGCCTGGACAATCATCGGGACGTTGTTGAACGCAAGCTGGCCATCGACTCTGACCTTCAGCTCGCGGCCATATCTTCCGAACTCCCAGGCGTAGAGGCCGCCAGCGGTCGCCAGACGCAGATTGATGCACCGATGCTCGCTGAGGTCGTGCGGGGTCAAAGGGACGGCGCGACCGGCGAAATAGGCCGGCGATCCGACCACCGCCATGCGGAGGTCCGGCCCGATCCGCACGGCCACCATGTCGCCGGCGATCGACTCGCCGAGCCGCACGCCGGCGTCGAACCGTTCGGCGACGATGTCGGAGAGCGCCGACTCGATCGTCAGCTCGACGTGGATGTCGGGATAGTCCGGCAGCAGCCGTTTCATGGCCGGCCAGAGGAGGGTGCGGGCGGCATGCTCGGACGCCGTGATGCGGATCGTTCCCGCCGGCTTGTCGCGAAGCTCGCTGATCGAGGCGAGTTGGGCGGCGATCTCGTCCAGCGCGGGTCCGAGCGTCTTCAGGAGCCGTTCGCCGGCCTCGGTCGGCGCAACGCGCCGCGTCGTGCGCACCAGTAGGCGGACGCCGAGCCGCTCCTCCAGCCGACGGATCGTGTGGCTCAGCGCGGACTGCGACGTGCCGAGCTTTGCCGCGGCGCGGGTAAAACTCTGCTCCTCGGCGACGACCAGGAAGGCGTTGAGATCGACCAGCTCCTCGCGGCGCATCGATGAATTCCCGACATGACATCATGCCGAGAGTAGCATCTCGTCGACCTCCGCGCGGCGGCGCGCGGCGGCCCCTGTAGCCGCGCTCCCCCCGGGTCCGAGCCCGGGGGTCGGCAGCCGCGGTCAGCGACCGCGGCTACAAACCTCATCGACCGCGCGCAACGCTCTCAATATTCCTGCGCCGTCGGGCGGAACAGGATTTCGTTGATCTCCACCTCGTCCGGCTGGCTCATGGCGAAGGCGACCATACGGGCAAACGAATCGGCCGGAATCGCGACGGCGGCGTAGAAGTCCTTGGTGCCCTTGGCGACGTCCGGCTCGGTGATGCTGTCGGGCAGTTCGCTCTGCACGGCGCCGGGCGAGATGATCGTGGTGCGGATGTTGTAGGGCTTCGCCTCCTGCCGCAGGCCCTCGGAGATGACGCGGACCGCCGTCTTGGTGGCCGAATAGACGGCGCCGCCCGCGCGCACCTTGTGCCCGGCGACCGAGGATACATTGATGATGTGGCCGCTCTTCTGCCGCTTCATGTGCGGCAGCGCGGCCGCGATCCCGTAGAGCACGCCCTTGATATTGACGTCGATCATCCGGTCCCAGTCCTCGATCTTGCCGCGCTCGAGCGGCGACTGCGGCATGAGACCGGCGTTGTTGAGAAGAACGTCGATGCGGCCGTAAGTCTCCACGGCGCAGTCGATCAGCGCCTTGACCTGATCGCGGTCGGAAACGTCGGTTTTCTGCACTGTCACGGCGCCTGGCGCAAGCTCGGCCTTGAGCGCCTCCAGCCGGTCCATGCGCCGGGCCCCGAGGACGAGCTTCGCGCCCAGGCCCGCAAGATGGCGCGCGGCGGCTTCGCCGAGGCCGCTGCTCGCGCCGGTGATGACGACGACCTTGCCTTCAATGTTCTCAGTCATGGTTTCCTTCTTGCCTTCCCTTCAATCAGCGGCCGGTGGTCGCCATCAGCGCCGGCGGATAGCGTTCGCCTTGGACCGCAATCGCGCTCGCGGCGCGCTGGATCTCGGCGAGGTCGTCCACTGTCAGTTCGACGTCCGCCGCGCCCAGGTTCTCTTCCAGGCGATGCAGCTTGGTGGTGCCGGGAATGGGCACGATCCACGGCTTCTGCGCCAGGAGCCAGGCCAGCGCCACCTGCGCCGTCGTCGCCTGTTTCCGCTCTCCGATCCGTGTGAGAAGATCGACCAGCGCCTGATTGGCGGCCATCGCTTCCGGCGTGAAGCGTGGCAGGATCGCGCGGAAATCGTCGGTCGCAATCTTCGTGTCCTTGCCCATCGCGCCGGTCAGGAACCCCTTGCCGAGCGGGCTGTAGGGAACGAGGCCGATCCCGAGCTCCTCGCAGGCCTGAAGAATGCCGTTGGTTTCCGGTCCGCGGGTCCAGAGCGAATATTCGTTCTGGAGGGCGGTCACCGGCTGGACCGCATGCGCCCGGCGGACGGTGTTCGCGCCCGGCTCCGACAGGCCGAAATGCTTGACCTTGCCCTCGGCGATCAGCGCCTTCACCGTCCCGGCGACCTCCTCGATCGGCGTCTCGAGATCGACGCGATGCTGGTAGAGGAGATCGATCGTCTCGATCTTCAACCGCTTCAGCGATCCCTCGACCGCCTTGCGGATCCGCGCCGGACTGCTGTCCATTCCCGTCTGCTTCCCCGTATCCGGATCGATGCGGAAGCCGAATTTGGTCGCGATCACGACCTGGTCTCGGAACGGCGCGAGCGCCTCGCCGACCATCTCCTCGTTGGTGAAGGGGCCGTAGATTTCCGCGGTGTCGAAGAACGTGACGCCGCGTTCGACGGCGGCGCGGATCAGCGCGATCCCAGCCGCCTTGTCGACGCTGTGCTCCCGGCCGTAGCCGAAGTTGAGACCCATGCAGCCGAAGCCGAGCGCGGTGACCTCGAGGCCGCTTTTCCCCAGAACACGTGTCTTCATCGTCTTGCCTCCGACCGTCCGGCGACGGCCCTGCCGCCCGGCCGCGAACATAGGTCCACGAGGGTCGATCCATTAGTGGACGTCGGCGGCATGCGGTCATATCCGTAATTCATGAGTTGGAGGGACGGGCGACCCCTTGCGGATGACGAGCCGGCGGCGAAGTCGGCTTGCGCTCCCTTTCAGGGACGCCAGCGCCGGCGTGACGGCGACTTGTCTGAGGCACGCGAGGTCAGTCGGCCCCCTCCTCTTTCTTCTCCGCCAGCCGCTCCGACATCATCAAGAGCTGCGCGGCGGTCGAGGCGGCGATGACGGCCGGGTCCTTGCCCTCGATGCCGGGGACGCCGATCGGGCAGACGAGCCTCGCCAGCATCGTTTCCGTCACGCTCGCGTCGCGCATCTGGCGCAGAAAGCGGGCGCGCTTGGTGGCGGAGCCGATCAGGCCGACGTAGCCGAACCGCCCGCTCTTCAGCGCCGCGGCCACGAGGTCGAGATCCATCGCGTGCGAATGGGTCATCACCACGATCAGCGCGCCGTCCGGCGCGTCGGCAAGCTCGGACGCGGGCTCGGGCGCGTGGATGAGCGCGACATTGGCCGGCGCGCGAGCCGGAAACGCCTCGCGGCGCGAATCGATCCAGCGCACGACGAACGGCAGCGGCGCCAGCGCCAGCGCCAGCGCGCGCCCGACATGGCCCGCGCCGAAAAGGTAGAGCGCGCGGGCGCTCTCGCCGATCGGCTCGGTCCATTCTTCGCCGCCGGGCAGGGTTTCGGTCAGGCGGCCTCCGGGGCGGTCGCGATCGAGCCGCCGCTCGACCCTCCCGTCAACGCCGATACGCGCCGTCAAGGTCTTGACGCCGCCGGCTTCGGCCGCCGCCAGCGCGGCGAGGTCTTCGCCGTCGCGCCGGTCAAACACCTCGATCCGCCAGTCGACCCGGCCGCCGCAGCATTGCGCGAGCTCGGGGCCCAGCGCCAGCGAGCGCCGCGCCGCCGGCCCGCGCCCGGCCTTCAGCGCGGCCAGCGCCGCCTTGAGCGCGACCCATTCGAGGGCGCCGCCGCCGATCGTGCCATGAAAGCCGCCGGAGGGGCGGACCACGAGGCGCGCCCCCGCTTCGCGCGGGCTCGAGCCCTGGACCCGCGCGAGCGTCACCAGCGCCCCGGCGCCTTCGACTTCGATCGCTTCGAGAAGGCGGTGGAAGGCCAGCATCGTCGGCGCCTCAGGGCCCCCCGTCCAGCGAGCGAATTGCGTTGAGGATCGATTCGGGCGTGCACGGGGCCTCGAGCCGCGGCTGTCCGACCGGGTTTGTCGCATGGACCGCGTCGAGCACCGCCGAATAGACCGCGATCGCAAGCATCAAGGGCGGCTCGCCGACCGCCTTCGAGCGATAGACGCTCGGCGTCGCGTTGGGACGGGTGTGGAGCTTCGTATTGAAGATCGGCGGCACGTCCGAGGCGACGGGGATCTTGTAGGTCGCCGGCGCGTGGGTGGTGAGCCGTCCCTTGGCGTCGTAGATGAGCTCTTCGGTCGTCAGCCAGCCCATGCCCTGGATGAAACCGCCCTCGACCTGCCCGATGTCGAGCGCCGGATTGATCGAATGGCCGACGTCGTGCAGCAGGTCGGCGCGCAGGACCCGCATCTCCCCCGTCAGCGTGTCGATCGCCACCTCCGCGCAAGCCGCGCCATAAGCGAAGTAATAGAACGGCCGGCCCGTCGCCGTCGCCCGGTCCCAGTGGATCTCCGGCGTCTTGAAATAGCCGGCGTGGGAGAGCTGCACCCGCGCCTGGCGGCAAGCCTTGGCGAGCGGACCGAACTCCATCGCGTGGTTGCCGGATACGGCGAGGCCGTCGCGGAACTCGACTGTCTCGACGGGCACGCCCCAATGCTCGGCGACGAAGGCGGCCATCCGGCCCTTGATCTCCGCCGCGGCGATTTTCGCCGCCATGCCGTTGAGGTCCGTGCCGGAGGAGGCCGCGGTCGGCGAGGCGTTGGGGACCTTGGCCGTATTGGTCGCGGTGATCCGAACGAAGTGCAGCGGCACGCCGAACTCTTCCGCGACGATCTGGGCGACCTTGGTGAAAAGGCCCTGCCCCATCTCAGTGCCGCCGTGATTGAGATGGATCGAGCCGTCGGAGTAGACGTGCACCAGCGCTCCGGCCTGGTTCAGCGGGATCAGCGTGAACGAGATGCCGAACATGACGGGCGTGAGCGCGATCCCGCGCTTGAGATAAGCGCTCGTCGCGTTGAAGGCTGCGATGCGGGCGCGGCGCGCGCGATAGGCGCTCGACCGCTCGAGTTCCTCGATCATCGCCAACTGCGTCTCGAAGTCCTCGACCACTTGTCCGTAGGGCGTGCGGTCGAAACCGGCGCGAAGCAGGTTCGCCTTGCGCACGTCGAGCGGATCGAGGCCGCGCTCCCGCGCGATCGCGTCGATGACGCGCTCGATGGCGATCATCCCCTGCGGGCCGCCGAAACCGCGGAAGGCGGTGTTCGAAACGGTGTTGGTCTTGAGCCGCCGCGTGCCGATCGCGACGTCCGGCAGCCAGTAGCCGTTACCGGCGTGGAACATCGCGCGGTCGACCACACCCGGCGACAGGTCGACCGAACACCCGCAGCGGGCGTTCAGCATCACGTCGTAACCGGCGATCACGCCGTTGTCGTCGTAACCGACGCTCCAGTCGGCCCGGAAGTCGTGGCGCTTGCCGGTCAGCGCAAAGTCGTCGTCGCGGTCGAGGCGGACCTTGCAGGGTCGACCGGTGACCTTGGCTGCGACCGCGGCCATCGCCGCCCATGTGCAGGCCTGGCTCTCCTTGCCGCCGAAGCCGCCTCCCATCCGGCGCGTTTCGACGGTGACGAACGCGTCGGGCACGCCGAGCACGCGCGCCACGATGTGCTGGGTCTCGGTCGGGTCCTGGCTCGAGGCGTGGACGGTCATCTCGTCGCCCTCGCCGGGAATGGCGAAGGAAGCCTGGCCCTCGAGATAGAAATGCTCCTGGCCGCCGATGGCGAACTGGCCCTCCAGACGATGCGGCGCGGCCTTGATCGCGCCCGCGGCGTCGCCATGACCGAAGGCATAATCGTCCTGCACCCGCGCGCCGGCAGCCAGCGCGTCGGCGACGGTGACCGCTGGGTCTCGCGCCTCGATCTCCATCCGGCCGAGCTGGGCGGCGCGGCGGGCCTCGTCACGCGTCCCGGCGACGACGGCGAACACCGCCTGTCCGTGGAACAGGATCTCGCGCTCGGCGAGCAATGGCTCGTCGGCGAACACGGGCGCGATGTCGTTCCTGCCGGGCACGTCGGCCGCGGTGAGCACCGCCACGACGCCGGGCGCGGCCTTGACGGCGGAGAGGTCGAGGCTCCTTAGTTCGCCCGCGGCGGCCGGCGACATGCCGATGGCCACGTGCAGCGTGCCCTCCGGCTCCCGGATGTCGTCGATATAGGTCGCCGAGCCCTGCACGTGCAGCCGGGCGGAATCGTGCGGCAGCGGCTTGTGGACGACCGCAGTGGCGGCGGCCTCCAGAACGTCATTCTGCGGCATGAAGCGCTCCAATGCGGGTCGGCTCGCCGGCGCCGGCGATCTCGATCAGGGTCTTCTGCAACACGCTGGCCGCAGCTGTCATTCGATAAGCCGCCGTCGCCCGCTGGTCGGTGAGCGGCGCGAAGTCGGAGGCGAGCGCATCGAGCGCCGGGCGCCAGGTTTCCGGCGCCTCGAGGTCGGCGCCGATGAGCGCGCGCTCGCTGTTGGCCGCCCGTCTTGGCGTGGCCGCCATGCCACCATAGGCGATCCGCGCGCCGGCAATGCGCCGTCCGTCGAGATCGATCCGCGCGCCGAGCATCACGGCGGAAATGTCCTCGTCGATCCGCTTCGAGATCTTGAAGGCGCGGTAGTGCTGGCCGTCGGCGAGCGGAGGCGCTTCGACCGCGACGACAAACTCGCCCGGCGCGCGATCCTGTTTGCCGTAGGCGATGAAGAAGTCCTCCAGCGGCAGACTGCGCGTCGCCTCGCCCTTGCGCAGGACGACCCGACCGCCAAGCGCGATCAGGGCGGGGGCGAGGTCGCCGATCGGCGAGCCGTTGGCGATATTCCCGCCGACGGTCCCGCTCGTGCGCACCTGCACGGAGCCGAAGCGACGCATGAGTTCGCCGAGATCGGGATGAATCCGCTGAAGAAGCGGAGCGGCGTCGCTGAGCGTGACGCCAGCGCCGAGCGACAGCGTCCCGTCGGCCGCCTCGCCGACCGCGTCGAGGCCAGCAACCCGGCCGAGCCAGATGATCTGCCCGAGCTCGCGCAACTGCTTGGTGATCCAGAGGCCGACATCGGTCGCCCCGGCGACCAGCGTGGCGCTGGGGTAGCGGGCATAGAGCGCGGCGAGCGAATCGAGGCTCGCCGGAGCGGCAAAAAAGCGCGTCTCATCGCCAGCGAAAAGGTCGTTCCCATCGGTCAGCGCAGCGAGCGCTGCGGCCCGCTCGCGCCCCGTGGCGGCGAACCGGTCGGCGGGCGCGCCGTCGCAGGTCGAAAGTCCGGCCGCGAGGATCGGCCGGTAGCCGGTGCAGCGGCAGAGATTGCCGGCAAGCTGTTCGTTGAGGCTCGCCGACGTCGCCGGGATCCCCGAATGATAGGCGGCGAACAGGCTCATGACGATACCCGGCGTGCAGAAGCCGCACTGCGAGCCGTGCAGCTCGACCATGGCCTGCTGCACCGGGTGGAGCGTGTCGCCGTCGGCCAGATCCTCGATCGCGATGAGTTCGACGCCGTCGAGTTGGCCGAGCAGCAGAATGCAGGCGTTGACCGCTTCGTAGCGCAGCCGCTCGCCCTTCAGACGCGCCAGGACGACGGTGCAGGCGCCGCAATCGCCTTCGCCGCAGCCCTCTTTCGTCCCCTTGGCGAGCGCCTCCTCGCGCAGCCAGTCAAGCACGGTGGCGCGCGGCGAGAAACGGTCGATCTCGACGTAGCGGCCGCGGAAACGGAAACGTAGCGTTCCCCGTGATCTTGTCGGCATATCCGTCACAATGTCCGCCTGCGTTCGAGCTGAGAGTATGATGAAGCGTTTGTCTGGCAAACGGAAGTGTGACCCGGATCACAGCGTCCGCAGCCGACACAACTAGGGTTGTGAAGATTTGTTGACAAGCGCCCACTTCTCGGACAAAGGTTTGTCTTTGCGGAAGGTATAGAATGGACTGCTTTTTTGCCAGGCAGGAAGTCGGCGCATCGGCGTCGGCGTCCCCTGAACGCGGAATCCGCGCGATGCGACGCCTGAAGACGATGATGGCCGCTGTCGTCGTGGCGACGGCGGTGACGGGAACGACGACGGCCAAAGCGGGTCTACTGACGCCGGCCGTAACGGAGCTGGACTACACGGGCTACTGCGACTCGAGCGCCGGGTGCCCACAGCCCTCTCCGGGCTCGCCGGCCGGCTGGACGGTGTTTGACGTTTTCACGCTCGATCAAGGCGCGACGATCTCCGAAATCGGCTTTTACTCGTATTTGGTGAGCGCCACGGCTGTGGGACGGCTTACGGCGGCCGACTACGCCAGCACGAACTTGTCGATCTGGCAGGCAGTCGGCGGCGCGCCGGGCACGTCGGTGGCGCCCATCGAAATCAGCGGCGTCGACAGCGCGACGTTAGAGGGTTCTGACGTGCTGCTCGCGACTGTCGACGGTATCAACCTGCACCTGAACGCTGGCGCCTACTTTATCGGGTTCCAGAACAATTTCGATAGCAGCAAAGGCTTTTCGACCTACGCGACAACCAGCCAACCCTCGACCGTCTATTATGGCCAGAGCACGCCGGCGTTTACGAGTTCGAACTTCGAGCAGGTCGCCTTCTATATCAACGGCACATACGATACTAATAATAGCGGCGGCCCGCCCCCGCCCCCACCGCCGGACGTTCCCGAACCTTCGACCTGGGCGATGACACTGGTCGGCTTTGCCGGAATGGGCTGGCTGGCGCGCCGCGGCATCCGGCCCCATCGTTTGCCTCGTTACGAGTCCGCTTAGGCGCATTGCCGGGGCGCGCGCTGCTCAGCCGCGCAGGTCAGGCGGCACGGCTTCGGCGACAAGCGCCTCGATCGCCTCGTCCGCGCCCATAGTCGTTTGGGCGTTCGAGCCCAGGCGGCGGACCGACACCGTGTTCTCGGCAGCCTCCTTGCGCCCGACGGCCAGCAGCGCCGGGACCTTGGCGAGCGAGTGCTCGCGCACCTTGTAGTTGATCTTCTCGTTGCGCAGGTCGGTCTCGACTTTGAGGCCGCGCTTCTTTGCCTTCGCCGCGAATTCGAAGGCGAAATCGTCGGCGTCGCTGGTGATGGCGCACACGACCGCTTGGACCGGCGCGAGCCACAGCGGCAGGCGCCCGGCATAGTGCTCGAGCAGAATGCCGATGAACCGCTCCATCGAACCGCAGATGGCGCGATGGATCATGACCGGCGTCGTCTTCTCGCTGTTGGCGGCGATGTAGAAGGCGCCGAAACGCTCCGGCAGGTTGAAGTCGACCTGGGTCGTCCCGCATTGCCAGTCGCGGCCGATGGCGTCGCGCAGTACATATTCGAACTTCGGCCCGTAGAAGGCGCCCTCGCCCGGATTGACGCCGGTCGTGACCACGTTTCCGTGACGCGCCTTGATCTCGTCGAGCACGCGAGTCATCACATCCTCGGCGTGGTCCCACATGGCGTCCGTGCCGACCCGCTTCTCGGGCCGGGTCGAGAGCTTGACCAGGATCTTGTCGAAGCCAAAATGACTGTAGACCGATAGGATGAGCTCGTTGATCTTGTGGCACTCGGCCGCGAGCTGCTCCTCGGTGCAGAAGATGTGCGCGTCGTCCTGGGTGAAGGAGCGCACGCGCATGAGGCCGTGGAGAGCGCCCGACGGCTCGTAGCGGTTGACCGCGCCGAATTCGGCGAGGCGGAGCGGCAGCTCGCGATAGCTGCGCAGGCCGTTCTTGAAGATCTGCACATGCCCCGGGCAGTTCATGGGCTTGATGGCGTAGATGCGCTCGTCCTCGCCCTCGGCTTCCTCGCCAGCCGGGCGGGCCATGAACATGCTCTCGCGATACCAGCCCCAGTGGCCGGAAATCTCCCACAGGCGCTTGTCGAGCACCTGTGGCGCATTCACCTCCTGATAGTCCTCGGCCAGGCGGCGGCGCATGTAGGCGGTGAGGGTCTGGAAGATCGCCCAGCCCTTCGGATGCCAGAAGATCGAGCCCGGCCCCTCCTCCTGGAAATGGAAGAGGTCCATCTCGCGGGCGAGCTTGCGATGGTCGCGCCGCTCCGCCTCCTCGATCTGCTTCAGGTAGGCGTCGAGCTCTTCATTTTTGGCGAAGGCCGTGGCGTAAATGCGCGATAGCATGGGTTTGGTGGAATCGCCGCGCCAATAGGCCCCGGCCACCTTCATCAGCTTGAAAGCGTCGCCGATCTTGCCGGTCGAGGTCATGTGCGGGCCGCGGCAAAGGTCGGTCCACCCGCCCTGGCTATAAAGCTTGAGGTCCTCGCCGGGCGGAATGGAGTTGATCAGTTCGACCTTGAACGCCTCGCCCTTGGTCTCGAAAAAGCTCTTCGCCTCCTCGCGCGGGACCACAGTTTTCACGAATGGCTCGTCGCGCGCGATGATCTCGCGCATGCGCTTCTCGATGGCCGGGAAGTCCTCGGGGGTGAACGGCTCGGAGCGGTAGAAGTCGTAATAGAAGCCGTTCTCGATCACCGGCCCGATGGTGACCTGGGTATCGGGCCAGAGCGATTGCACCGCGTCGGCGAGCACATGGGCCGCGTCGTGACGGATCAGTTCGAGCGCGCGCGGATCGTCGCGCGCAATGAACTCGAGGCTCGCGTCCTCGTCGACACGATCGGCGAGGTCGACAAGCGCACCGTCGCGGATCATTGCGACGGTGCGCTTGGCGAGCGAGGGGGAGATGGACTTGGCGATGTCGAGGCCGGAGAGGCCGGGCTCGAAGGCGCGCCTGGCGCCGTCGGGAAAAGTGACGTGGATCATGTCGCTCCTCTTGCTCACTCGCCGAAACAATCGGCGTAAGCGAATCGCCGATGGCTATAGACGGCGTCGGGCGGCGGAGCAATCCTGCGCTTCGCCGCGCAGGACCCGATCGCCATGCCCGATGAGGAAACGCTCACCCACCGGGTCGTCGTCGAAGGCGCCGTGCAAGGGGTGGGGTATCGGCGCTTTGCCTGTCGCGCCGCCATGCGGCTCGGGCTTTCCGGGTGGGTGCGCAACCGCGCGGACGGGACGGTCGAGGCTCTGGTTTCCGGCGCGCCGGACAAGGTCGAGGCGATACTTGCCGAACTGAGGCGAGGCCCGCTCGGGGCGGACGTCCGCGCGCTCCGCCTCGCCGAGGCGGACGGCGTCGACTGGAAAGCGGGGACCTTCGTCGTCAAGCCGACCGTCTAGCTCCCCGCACACATCTACTTTTTTGGGCTTGTCCTCGGCCGGGACGGCTTCGCCGCCGGGCGATCCGGCGCCCCGGCCGACATGTGGGTCGCGGCTGGCGGATCGCTCGCGGGAAACGTTTCCTCGAGCGCCTCGTCGAGATCGCGATCCGCCTGGCGCTGTCGCTCTCCAGCATCTTTTTGCGTTCTTGGAACCTTGGTCATGATCGCCGCTCCGCCGGCCCCACGCCCCGAGGGCGCATCATCGGCGCGGAGGGAGCGCGAAAATGTGGCGGACCCGGGCGACGTCATGTCGCTCGGGCCTCGCGTCGCGCGTCTCGCCAAGTTCCCAGGTCCGCTATTGCGCCGCCTGCTCCGCGAACCGGCCCGACTTCAGCTCCTCGATGATCCTGGCCGAGAAGGCGGGCAGATCCTTGGGGTTGCGGCTGGTGATGACCTGGCCGTCCATCACGACCTCTTCGTCGACCCAGTCGGCGCCGGCATTCTCCACGTCGGTTCGGATCGAGTGATACGACGTCATCCTGCGCCCGTCGCAGGCGTCGGCCTGAACCAGCAGCCACGGGCCATGACAGACGGCCGCGACCAGCTTCTCGCTCTCCAGAAAGTACTGGACGACGTCCATCGCGGTCTCGTCGACGCGGAGCTTGTCCGGGTTGATCACGCCGCCGGGGATGACGAGGGCGTTGTAGTCGTCGCAGTTGACGTCGGAGATCTTGAGGTCGGCCGGAATCTTGTCGCCCCAGTCGGTCATGTTCCAACCTCGAATGTCCGAGCCGCTGGGCGTGGCGACGTCGACCTTGGCGCCGGCCTTGCGGAGTTCGTCGCGCGGCGTGATCAGTTCGGCCTGCTCGACACCGTCAGTGGCGATGATGAGAACGCGCGCATCGTTGATGTTCGGCATGGAGAGCTTCCTTGTGTGATATCCCGCCTCGTCGGCCAACCCCTCGGCCATGGCGTTTGTTCCCGCCGAGTGCGAAGCTGCAAGGTCTCCCAGAGGAGGACTTATGGCGCGAGACGCGGGACTCGAAGACCTGATCCGCAACGATCTGCCGCGAGGCGTCGAGATGACGGAGAAGGCGATGTTCGGCGGCCTGGCGTGGCTCATCGCCGGCAACCTGCTCGTCGGCGCGCGCGGCGACGGGATGCTCGTCCGGCTCGGCAAGGGCAACGACGCCTGGGCGCTCGCCCTGCCCGACGTCGAGCCGATGGCGATGGGCGACCGCGTCATGCACGGCTGGGTCCGCGCCGGCCCCGGCGCTTACGGCGACGACGCGCTGCGAACCCGGCTGATCGAGGCGGCGCTGGCCTTCGTCAGGGGGCTGCCGCCGAAGGGATGAGCGATGACGCGGCCCTCGATCGCGAACCTTTCGTTTCTCATTTCCGCGCACCGCGCCAGGGATCGACCAGGGAAACCCCGCAATCCACGAAATCGACCATGTTGCGCGTCGCGAGCGCCGCGCTGCGCGAACTGGCGATGGCGGCAATTTGCGCGTCGAATTGAGCGATCGGCCGGCCGGACCGGCGGCGATCGGCGGCAATCCGGGCGTAGACCGATGCAGCGGCGCTGTCGAAGGGCAGGATCCGGCCCGAGAAATCCGCAGCCAGCATGCCTTCGATCGCCTCCGCGAGTTGGTCGCGTCGTCTTCCTTCGGGCAGCAGGGCGAGGCCAAAGCGCAGTTCGGCTTCGGTGACCGCGGAAATGTACAAACTTTCGGCGGGCTGGGCCCCGACCCATGTCTCCACCTCGGCCGCAGGCGCCGGCCTCATGAGCTCCGACAGCACATTGGTGTCGAGCAGGATCATTCTTCGAGCGCCGGCGGTTCGCGAATGGCCTCGCGGGCGATTTCCGGCAGTTCGACGCCCCCGAGCGGCGCAAACCGGGCACGAATGGCGCTCGCGAGGTTTGCCGGTCTGACGGGTTCCTGGTTCAGCACGTTGCGCAGGATATCGCGCGCCTCCTCCTCCATCGACCGGCCATGCGTCGCGGCGCGAATGCGCAGGCGCGACTTGAGCGGCTCCTCAAGGTTCCGGATCGTGATGCTCGCCATCGGATTTGTCCTGATTGCAGTGATGCGGATATAATCAATGATTGCGCAGAATGCCAGCGCATGCGTGGCGGCCGCCCCGACGGACCCTGTTAAATTTGGATTTCCTCAGGCCTACGCAGGCGTGCTGCGCCGCTCCGCAAAAACCGGCCTTTTCGACCGTTGGAATTGTTTGGAATTCCTTGGATTCTCTCGTCCGAAATGAGTGTTTTCAATGGGTTACAGGCGACCCCGGGGCGAAATAAAATTTACGCCTCGCACCTTCCCCGTCGGCGGCGCGCGGCGGTCGTCGAACGGCCGAAGACAGCGGTCTCGTCGTCTGGTTGGGCATGTCCGAAGCCTACCAAACATTCTGCTTTCCCGCAATAAATTGCACGCGGTCCCGCCGCCCCTGTTTGATTGCTGCGCCAGGGCGAAATCAATCCCCGCGTCCGACGCCTTGTGGTTATAGTGGCGATCGAAATTCGATCGGAGCCGCGTGGCTATCCTAACCGTGAAGCATCTCACGACCTACGCCTATGCCGTCCCCGTACGACTCGGCGAGCATCGGATGATGCTGCGTCCTCGCGACAGCAACGACCAGCGGCTGTTGAACGCACGCCTCGACATCGAGCCCCGTCCGCACCGGCTTCGCTGGATCCACGACGTTTTCGACAATTGCGTCGCCATCGCCGACTTTGCCGGCGAGACACGGCGCCTCAGCGTCGAGAACACCATCACGCTCGAGCACATTGCGCCCGACGAGGCGGAATTCCAGCTCGAGGAGCGGGCGCGGACCTATCCCTTCTCCTATGACGCGGAGGAACTGCCCGATCTCGCCCGCGCGATCGAGCGGCATTATCCCGACCCCTCCGGCGACCTCCAGCGCTGGGTTCGCCAATTCGTCAACACCGGCGGGGTCACCGAGACGGCCGCGCTGCTCATGACCCTGACCAACGCGATCAAGGAGGGCCTCGCCTACGAACGGCGCATGGAACGGGGAACGCAGAGCCCCTTGCAGACGTTATCGTCGCGGCGCGGCTCCTGCCGGGATTTCGCAACGCTGATGATGGAGGCCGCCCGCGCTCTCGGCTTCGCCGCCCGCTTCGTCTCGGGCTATCTCTACGTGCCGAGCCGCGACCAGGGAGAGGGCTATCGCGGCGGCGGCTCGACCCATGCCTGGCTCCAGATCTTCCTGCCGGGGTCCGGCTGGGTCGAGTTCGACCCAACCAACGGCATCGTCGGCAGTCGCGACCTCATTCGGGTCGCCGTGGCGCGAGACGCCCGACAGGCCATTCCGCTGCACGGGTCCTATTGGGGCGACCCCGAGGACGAAGAGGGGATGGTCGTGTCCGTCACTGTCCGGCGCCTGCCGGAAACGGGAAACATTCTGACCGGCGCCGACGTTGGCGCAGCGCGCACGAGTTCGGCTGCGCCGCCTCGAGCGACCCAACAGGAGGATTGTCCCCATGCTGATCGAAGCGGGATTCGCCATCGCCTTTGAATGCCCCGCCCCGACGCCGATGCTGCTTCAGCTCAACGTCCATCCGTCGCGCGACGCCGACCTCCTCACGCCGGACACGATCGTCTCGCACCCGCCGCTCCCGATGCGGCAATATCTCGATCTGTTCGGCAACCGGGTCACGCGCGTCGATGATGTTCCGGCGGGGCTCGTCACCTTCTCCGACCGCTTCGTCATCGCCGACTCGGGCGAGCCGGACGCAACGCCCCCCGACGTCAGGACGACGCCGATCGCCGATCTTCCGGACGAGGCGCTGGCGTTCCTGGTCTCGAGCCGCTATTGCGACAGCGACAAGCTCGCCGACTTCGCCTGGTCGCAATTCGGGAAATTGTCCGGCGGAACCCGGGTCGTGCAGGCGATCTCGGATTTCGTCCACGGGAAAATCCGCTTCAACTACGCCGACGCCCGCTCGACCCGCGCCGCCAGCGATTCGATGTCCGAGGGCATCGGCGTCTGCCGTGACTTCGCCCATCTCGCCATCGCGCTCTGCCGCTGCATGAACATCCCCGCCCGCTATTGCACCGGCTATCTCGGCGACATTGGCGTGCCGCCCGACGTCAACCCCGGCGATTTCAGCGGCTGGTCGGAAGTCTTCCTCGATGGACGCTGGTGGACGATGGACGCGCGCCACAACCATCCGCGCATCGGCCGCATCGTGATGGGACGCGGCCGCGACGCCGCCGACGTCGCCATGTCGACCGCCTTCGGCGTCGCCAATCTGAAGCGCTTCGAGGTGATGACGGACGAGAAGGTCGAGGGGCGGTGATGGCGGCGGACGAGCCCTCGATCGCGGCCGTAACTGGTCACCACCCGCCTCGTCCTGAGGAGCGGCGCTGAAGGCGACGCGTCTCGAAGGACGGTCGAGCGCACCAACAGGGAGCGCCCACTGGATGATCCTTCGAGACGCGATGCTTCGCATCGCTCCTCAGGATGAGGTCGTTTACCCAGAGGCCCCTCCTGGCTTCACTTGTTGCAGTGACCACTCGGTTGAGATCTGCGAAGGCCTTAAGGCCGCGCCAGCCACCCCGCCATCCGCTCATACACGTCGCGTCGACTGAGCAGGTCGAGGTGCCCGGTCTCGCAGGCCACCCACTGCCGGTCGGGCGCGAAATTCAGATCGCGCGCCGGCTCCGTGTGGCGGCCGAGCGCGCTCGTGACGGGGACGAGGCCGTCGCCGAGGAGACGGTCCTTGAGGTCGCCCGGCGAGGCGGCGGCGGTGGCGGCGATCGCGTAGCAGACGACCCCGTCCGGCAGGGAAACAGGGCGGCGCGGATCGGGCTCGCAGGCGAACCGGTCGCGGCCCCGCCAGTCCGCGTCCTCGATGGCGCCAAAGCGCAAGTCGGTGACGCCGGCGCTGCGCAGCTTGCCGAGCCGGCCAAAGGCGGCGGCGTAGGGCGTCCTACCGATCACGACATCGACCCAATTGCCGATCCGCTCGAGCGGCGCGCCATGATGCGGCGTCCCGAGAAAGACCAGCTTTCTGAGCTTTTTTCGCCACGCATGGCCGGCCTCCTCGGCGGCGAGGCAGGCGCTGCGGGCGACGAGGCCGCCCATGCTGTGGCCGATAATGACGAAATCCTCGATCTCCCGAGGCCACGCGGCGACCAGCGCCTCCAGCGCCTCGGCGAAGGCGCGCCCATTGGTGGAGATGTGCAGGCCCGAATTGTAGGAGAGGTAGACGGGCGTAAACCCATGTTCGTGCGCGAGCGCCGCGCCATGGTCGTGGTTCTGGCGCGTCCATTGCAGGTCGCTGACGCAAAGCCCGTGGACGAGCACGGCGAGCTTGCCGGACGCCTCGGGAAACGCCTCGGCGAGCGCTTGGCTTTCGAGCGTGAGAGGCCGTCCGTCGCGGCGAAAGCGCATGGGCAGCGCCAGCGGATTGGCGGTGTCGGCCAGGTGGTCGCCGACGACGCCGTTGAGAATGGCGAGCGCGATCTCGCGGCCGCGCGACGCTGGCGCGTTGTCAGGCCCGGGGCCGACGAGCGCGGCCCCGGCGCCGATCCCCTGGCCGGTCAGCCGGAACGCGCCGCCGACGCCGCGATAGACGAGCCGCGCGATCCCGCCGGTGAGCACTTGGGCGACCGGCGCGAGCCCCGGCGTGTCGAGGACAGCCATGTGCATCTCCTCGACGAGGCCAGTCACCCCCGCCGCGCCATCGGCCGCGAGGCGGCCGAGGCCGAGGACGTCGGAAAGCGACAATGCGACGGACTTGTCGGACATGGGAACTCCCTTGGGGTCGGGCGCGTGGGGCGGCGCGGCGTCGGCGCGTTTATGTGTGGGCGCCTGGGGAAGCGGCCGGCGGCTCATAGCCCGACGCCCGCGAGACTGGCGACAACAGCGAGGAGGAACCAGCCAAAATGACGTCCTCGGGTCGCCCAGGCGTTCGCGAGCGCGGCGGTTGCAAACGTGACGATGGACATCGCAATAATCCAATTGCGAGCTTGGCTGGAACCCAGACTTGGAGCGGCAATGAGGAGAGTTGCGAGGCTCATCCAAGCGACGACGCCGCATTGCCAGACGAGCCGAATGAGCCGTCGAAAATACTCCGGCTCGATCCGGGCGCGAGAGAACACCTTCGTCTCCCCGAGAACACTGTGAGCGATCGCCGCCGCGAACGCCAGGATTCCGGCCAACTGGACGGCGAGGTCGCGCATTGCGTATCTCCAAACAGTTCTGTATGGAACGGATATCATCCCGGTCACTCAACGTCAATACAGGTATGTATGGAAAATGCGCCACAATCGACTGGGACCGACGGAGTGGGTGAACGCAGGCCTCAAAGCGTTGGCGCGGTTCGGATTCGCCGCGCTCAAGGCGGATACGCTCGCCAATCGCCTCCGCGTGTCGCGCGGCAGCTTTTATTGGCATTTCGCCCACGTCTCGGCGTTCCACGCGGCGATCCTAAGCCGCTGGCGCGAGGTCGCTCTCGAAAAAATCATCGCGGAGGTCGAGGGGACAGCCGACGATCGGCTGGACGCGCTTCTCACCCGCGCCTTTGGCGCAGGCTCCCGCATTGAGCGCGCCGTGCGCGCCTGGGCGACCGTCGACCCGCAAGCCAGAGCCGCCGTCGAAGCGGTGGACCGCGAGCGCATACGCTATCTGCGAGAGCTGCTGGAGGACAGCGGCGCTCCCGCGCAGGCGGCCGAAACGCGCGCTCGCATCATGAACTGGGCCTATCTGGGGTTTGCGCTGTCGTCGAGACGCCTGGACGAAGAGTCCCTGAAGGGGGTCGTCAGGGAACTGTCGCAGCTCGCACGCTTGAAATCTGAGCCGCTTGCGGAAGAGACCGGCGGGCCGCCGGCGGTCGGCCCGACGCGGCGCCGATCGGTCGAACCATGAGCGCTAGCCCTGGACCGCGGGTTTTTCCCCTATGATATCCAAGACAGCCCACGGCAGCGGATTGCTATGGATTTGAGCTCGCAAGCCGATCGACTTCGCGCTGACGGTTAGGCTTCGACGGAACCGCTTGGGAGCCCGTGAAATGCGTCCCTACCAGCGGGGCCTGAGCCAGCGAGGGCCGGGTCTTCCTTCCAGCGCCCGCCAGACCGCGAGCACGATGATCGACCCGACCAGCGCGGCGACGAACTGCTGCAATGAGCCGACCGGGAATATATGCGCCATCGCAGCGAGCTGCGAGCCGATCCAGGAGCCCACGATCCCGACGAGAATGTTGGTGAGGATGCCGTGACGCCACCCCGCGACCATGCCGGCGATCCAGCCGGCGAGCCCGCCGATGATGATCAGCGCAAGGAAATGGATGTGCGGCGTCCCAAGCAACGAATCCGGCATGGCGCGTCTCCTTCGAAACGAGCTCCGCGAAGCGACCTTAAGCGCTCACGCGCTTCGTGGCGCTTTTCAAGACCTTCGCATGAAAGCACGGCCGCGGCCGGGCCGTCTGCGGGCCTGGCCTCGCATTCAACCCGGCTCGCCGTCGAAAAGTTCCCCTGGCGGGTAAATGTGCCGACGCCCTCCGCCGGTCGGCGGTCAAACCCCTTTGCTCCTCTTCAGCGCCGCGTTGATCCGCGTCTGCCAGCCCGCCCCGGTCGCCTTGAAGCGATCGACGATGTCGCGGTCGAGCCGCAAGGTGACGGATACCTTGCGGTCGGGCTTCAGCGGCCGCCCGGGCCGGCGCACGATGCCCGCAACGGGTTCGGAGAGGTCGGGGGCCGCGTCAGGATCGGCAGCGAGGCCGCGCGCGATCCTGGCGTCTTCGCTAGCGGTCGGACGAACGAGTTTCGTTCTCATAGAAGCTCACCTCGCGACTGTTGGCCTTTCGGGGGGAAATGATGCGGTGCTCTCCGCCGCGCTCGACGAACACAACGACGTGCAACCGCCCGCCAAGCGGCGCCATCGCGATCAGCCGCACCTCGCCGTAGTCCCTGCGACGATCCTCGAAAATCGACCTCGTGCTTGGCAAGGTTCGCGAGCCGCTTGTTTTCGTCCCAAACTGTCACGATTTTTTGTAGTTACGAAAAATGCCGAGGTCAAGAGCAAACCCGCTTAGCGAACACCGCCCCGGATGAACTCCTGACGATCTCTTCTGGATGCCGGAGGGATAGAGCGCCGGCTCAGGCGTTGCCGCCGAATAGAGCGTGGCGCCATCCGCGCCAACGCGACGATACGCAATATTTTGCGCAATCGGCTTGGCTCGGAAAGTTCTGGCGCGTATCATCAGCGTTAGGGGCGGCGCCATGACGAAGGTCGAGACCAACGTCCGCAAACTGATCGAACGTCTCAAGGCGGACGGTTGGACCAATATCGGCGGCGGAAATCACGATCGCTTCGTCCGTAAAGACCGTCCGGAGATAATGATCGTCGTCCCCCGTCACCGCGAACTCTCACCGGGCGTTGCGCGGTCGATCGCCAAGGCGGCGGGCTGGCTGTGACAAAAGGAGCGAGGCGATGACCTATTATGTCGGCGTGCTCGACGGCGGCGGCGAAGTCTGGGGCGTGCGTATTCCCGACATTCCCGGCTGTGTCGGCGGCGGCGCCACGCCGGAGGCGGCGATTGCCGACGCGGCCGAGGCCCTGCGCGACGTCCTGGCCCATAAGCGCGAAGGCGAGTTCCCCGCGCCGCGGCCCTCGACCCTGACGGAAATCGTGGCTTCAGGAGAGATCGCCGAAGGCGAAAGCGCGGTCATGATCCCGCTTCTGCTCGACTCCGGGCGGACCGTCCGCGCCAACGTGAGCCTCGACGCCGCGCTGCTCGAGGCGATCGACGCCGCCGCCAAGGAGCGTGGCCTCAGCCGCTCGGCGTTTCTCGCCAGCGCGGCGCGCGAGAAGATCATGGCGGGAGCGTAGCGAACAGCGCCGCTTCCAATGGACGCGCCGCACGAGAGACTCTATCCTCTCGCCATGCCCGTGAAGAGCCCGCTTTACGACCGCGATTTCTTTGCCTGGAGCCGCGAACAGGCGGACCTGCTGCGCGCCGGAAAGCTGACGCACGCGGACATCGAGCATATCGCCGAGGAAATCGAGAGCATGGGGCGCACTGAAAAGCGCGAGCTGATCAGCCGCCTGAGCGTCCTCCTGCTGCATCTGCTGAAATGGCGCTTTCAACCGGGCAGGCGCACCCCGAGTTGGGAAGCCAGCATCCGCGTCCAGCGCAACCGCCTCGCCGATCACCTGGACGACAATCCAAGTCTCAAGCCCCTGCTGTGCCAGGCCCTCGCCTCGGCCTATCGCGACGCGGCGCTGGAGGCGTTCGCGAAGACGGGGCTGGCGGGACCGACGTTTGCGGACGCGTGTCCGTGGACGGCGGAGCAGGTGTTGGACGGCGGGTTCTGGCCGAGGTGAGGCCCTATTCAGCTTACGTTAAATTTTGGAGTGCCGGTTTCTTGGCTCTAGGTGCTTTTGAATTCTGATAATTTTCGCGCGCCGTCCCTTACCCAAGCTAACAATTCCTCAATTTCCCCAAAAGACAATTTTGCCTGTTCACATTCAATACCGAGATTAGTTATCCAAATGGCGCTTGTCGCTTCAGGCGGCATTTTTCCCTTTTCAATCCTCTCATCCATGTGCTTCGAAGTGTTGAATATTATATTTAACCGCTCCTCTTTGCTTCCGTCAGCATTTTCAAAAAACGGAATCTTTGAGGCTGTCGAAAGCAATTTCATTCCTTGATACAGCTGCGCAACACAATTTTCGAAATTCAATAAAGCTCTAAAATAGCGAGATACTGCAGTGCCCGGTGTCTGCAGGTATTCAATCAGATTTACCCTCGCAGTTTGATAGCTAGAGATCGCGCCGTCTGCGCGAGGAAGAAAATTAGTGATGTACGCCCGCTTCTTGGTATCAACTGGCGCGACAAAAATGGAGTTCAAAACAAACGCGCCGATCCAGTTTGGCGCATCCTCCACCTGTTTAGCACCGCACTCTGTCAATTCTGACAAGCGGTGCGCGACGAATTTATCTAAAGCGTAGTGTGTTAGTCTTCCACCCGTGGCCGATGCCTGAACGGTCCGTCGTTTGGCCCCGCAGGCCGGGCATGGTTTAACGTCCGTAGCCGACGCCGCCGGCTCAAGGACCGCGCCGCATTCAGTACATGTAATTGAACTTTGTGAAATAGACATCTTCGCGAACAACCATGGGCGATCTTACGCCGATCACGCAGCCTTCGTTGCCTTGGTCGGAAGCGCGATCGTCTCGAGCGTCGTCAGGTCGAGGCGTCGCGAGGCGCCGTCGATGTCGAGGCCGACGACGTCGCCTGCCGCATCGAGGTCGATGTTGAGGCCCGGAGCGACTTCCCGCGTCTCCGCGCCCGGCGCAGCCTTGAACTCGATGTAGAGGCTGTCCGTTTCCGGATAATAGTGCAGTTTCATGGCTCGGCCTCCACAAAGTCTCGGTCGAAAAATGCGTTGTGGATTGTTTCGCCGTCGTCAAGCGTGACGACCCGCAAAGCCCGGGTTTTACCGTCCCGGGCATCGACCACCCTTCCCCAACAGCGAATGCGCCCGTCGTTCTGGACAGTCCGACGCAAGGGTGTCGCGATCACGCCTGCACACTGATCAAGGTCGAGGTACGGTCGCTTCCGCAACACCTGCTCCTCGAAATACCGCGTCATCTTCATCCCACGCTATCGCTACCCCTTCTTCCCCGCAATCTTGGCGATCTCGCGCATCATCCGCAGCGTCCCGTCGAGCCGGTCGGCGAGCTGCTCGAAATCGTCGACCACCACGATCCGCATGTCCGGCCGCACCCGCGCCAGCGAGCCCTGCGCGCTCACCCACTTCACCAGGCCCGTCGGGTTGGCGAAGGCGTTGCCGCGGAAGGCGAGGGTCGCGCCCTTCGGGCCGGCGTCGAGCTTTTCGACATTCGCCTTGCGGCAGAGCGCCTTGATGAGCACCAGCTTCATCAGGAGCCCGACTTCCGGCGGCGGCGGACCGAAACGGTCGGCGATCTCGGCCCCCATGGCGTCGATCTCGGCCTCGTCCTCGAGCGCGCTGAGGCGGCGGTAGAGCGCAAGCCTGGTCGGCAGGTCCGGGATGTAGCTTTCGGGGATCGTCACCGGCGCGCCGAGCTGGATGGTCGGCGACCACATGTCCTCGGGAACCGCGTCCTCGCCGGACTTGATGCGCTCGACCGCCTCGCGCACCATCTGCTGATAGAGCTCGTAGCCGACCTCCTTGATGTGGCCGGACTGCTCCTCGCCCAACAGATTGCCGGCGCCGCGGAGATCGAGGTCGTGCGAGGCGAGCTGGAAACCGGCGCCGAGCGTGTCGAGCGATTGCAGCACGGTCAGCCGCTTCTCGGCCTGCGGCGTGATCGTCGCCTTGGCCGGCGTGGTGAAGAGCGCATAGGCGCGCACCTTCGCCCGTCCCACCCTGCCCCGCAATTGATAGAGCTGGCCGAGGCCGAACATGTCGGCGCGATGGACGATCATGGTGTTGGCGCGAGGAATGTCGAGCCCCGACTCGACGATCGCGGTCGACAGCAGGATGTCGTACTTGCCGTCGTAGAAGGCGCCGATCTTGTCCTCGAGCTCGGTCGCCGCCATCTGCCCGTGCGCGACGACGAACTTCGCCTCCGGCACGTTCTGGCGCAAAAACGCCGCCGCCTCGTCGAGATCTTCGATACGCGGGCAGACATAGAACGACTGGCCGCCGCGGTAGCGCTCGCGCAGCAGCGCCTCGCGCACGATCAGCGCGTCGAAGGGCGAGACGAAGGTCCTGACCGCCAGCCGGTCGACCGGCGGCGTCGCGATGATCGAGAGGTCGCGGACGCCCGTCATGGCGAGCTGCAGGGTGCGCGGGATCGGCGTCGCCGACAGCGTCAGAATGTGAACCTCGGTGCGCAACTCCTTCAGGCGCTCCTTGTGGGCGACGCCGAAATGCTGCTCCTCGTCGACCACGACGAGGCCGAGGTCCTTGAACGCGACGGTCTTGCCGAGCACGGCGTGGGTGCCGACGACGATGTCGACGCCGCCTTCGGCGAGCCCCTTCTTCACCTCGCGCTGCTCGGCGGCGCCGACCATGCGCGAGAGCTGGCCGATCCTGATCGGCAGGCCGGCGAACCGCTCGCGAAAGACGCGCACGTGCTGGCGGGCGAGCAACGTCGTCGGCACGACGATCGCGGTCTGCTTCGAGTTGATCGCGGCGGCGAAGGCGGCGCGCAGCGCCACCTCCGTCTTGCCGAAGCCGACGTCGCCGCAGACGAGGCGATCCATCGGCCGGCCGGCGCCGAGGTCGTCGAGCGTCGCCTCGATGGCGCTCTCCTGGTCCTGCGTCTCGTCATAGGGAAAGCGGGCGCAGAACTCGTCGTAGAGGCCGTCGGGCACCGCCAGGCGAGGCGCGGGCTTGGTCATGCGCTGGGCGGCGACGCGGATGAGCTCGCCGGCCATCTCGCGCACGCGCTTCTTCAGCCGCGCCTTGCGCGACTGCCACCCGGCCCCGCCGAGCTTGTCGAGCTCGCCCGTCTCGGAGCCGTAGCGCGACAGAAGCTCCAGGTTCTCGACCGGCAGGAACAGCCGATCGCCGCCGGCGTAGTGGATCTCGAGGCAGTCGTGCGGCGCGCCGGCGGCCTCGATGGTCTTCAAACCGACGAAGCGGCCGACGCCGTGGTCGATGTGGACGACGAGGTCGCCCGCCGTCAGCGCTGCCGCTTCGGCCAATACGTCCTGGGCGCGGCGCTTGCGCCTCACGCGCCGCACCAGCCGGTCGCCGAGAATGTCCTGCTCGCCGACGACCGCGAGCCCCGGCGCCTCGAAGCCCTGCTCGAGCGCGATCACCGCGAGCGGCAGCGCGCCCCGCCGCGCCGTCTTCGCCTGATGGAAGGAGGAGACGAGCTCCAGCGATTTCAGCCCGTGCTCGGCCAGCACGTGGCTCAAACGTTCGCGCGAGCCGTCGCTCCAGCCGGCCACGATCACCTTGAGGTCGCGCTTGCCGAGGTCCTTGATATGGGCGACCGCGGCGTCGAACACGTTTGACGCCTCCGCCTGCCGCTCGGGGGCGAAGGTGCGCCCGACCCGACCGCCGCAATCGACGATCGCCTCGGCGCCCGGCGGGTGGTCGAAGGGCGTGACCTTTGCGAGCGGGCCGGCCTCGAGCCGCTCCTTCCATTCCTCGCCGGCGAGATAGAGACGCGCGGGCGGCAGCGGCTTGTAGTCGGACCGGGCGGGGTCCTGGCTGTAGACGGCGCAGCGCTGGGCGTAGGCGTCGGCGATCTGGGCGACGCGCTGGGCGGCCGCCTCTTCGGCGCGGGCGTCGAGCACGAAGGGCGCGTCGTCGACATAGTCGAACAGGGTGTCGAGGCGGTCGTAGAGGAGCGGCAGCCAGTGCTCGAGGCCGATCGCGCGCCGGCCTTCGCTGACCGCGGCGTAGAGGGAATCGTCCGGCGTGGGCGCGCCGAACTCCTGGGCGTAGAGCTGGCGGAAGCGGCGGATCGAGTCGGTCGTGAGCCGCGCTTCGCTCATCGGCACGAGGTCGAGCGAGCGAAGCTGGCCGACGCTGCGCTGGGTCTCGGGATCGAAGGCGCGGATCGACTCCAGCGTGTCGCCGAAGAAGTCGAGCCGGATCGGATTCGGCGCGCCGGGCGGATAGAGGTCGAGGATGCCGCCGCGCGAGGCGTAATCGCCGACGTCGCGCACCGTGCTGGCGCGGGCGTAGCCGTTGGTCTCGAGCCAGAGCGCGAGGTCCTCCATCCGCACGCTGTTGCCGGGCGCGGCCGAGAAGGCGGCGGAGGCGACGTATTTTAAGGGCGGCAGGCGCTGGGTCAGCGCATTGACCGGGGCGACGAGCACGCGCGGCCGCTCGATCGCGCCGCGCGTGCGGGCGAGGCGCGCCAGCACGGTCATCCGCTCGGCGGCGACCGCGGCGTTGGGCGACACGCGGTCGTAGGGCTGGCAGTCCCACGAGGGCAGATAGAGCGCCTCGATCTCCGGGGCGGCGAAGGCCAGCGCATCGATGAAGGCCTGCGCCCGCATGCCATCCCGGGCGACGAAGACGAGCGCCGCCGCGCGGCTTTCGCCGGCTTCGGCGAGGAGGCGCGCAAGCTCCGCTACGACGAAGGCGTCGTAGCCCTCGGGCGCGCGGCAGAGCGTGACCGCGCCGCCCTCGCCGAGGCGGCGGGCGGCGGACGAGAGGTCGGTCACTTCGCTGGATTGACTGCGCTCAGTTCGCGTCGCCGAGCTCACTTGCGTTCGTTCGCCCGTCTGATCGCCTCGCGCGGCGCCGCCGAGACGCGCGCAAACAGCGGCGTGTCGTAGCCCTGCGGGGTCGGCGCCTCGCCTGTGATCCACGACAGCACCTCGGGATCGGGCGCCTCCATCAGCCGCTCGAACTCGTCGAGCTCGGCGTCGGTCATCGTGGGCAGGTTCAAGTCGGCGAACTGGCCCATGACGAGGTCCATCTCGCGCATGCCGCGCCGCCATGCGCGAAACAGAATCTTGCGCCGGCGCTCATCGAGCGCAGCGCTGCTCAAGATCGAGCCGGACATGGGAAGCCTTTCCATCCTCGCCCGCCCGCATTCCCCGCCCAATGCCGTCAAGGCCGGACTTGTTCCGGCCGTTGCCGCGCTTCCGCGGATCGCGGCCTTCGAGCGCGGCCAGCGAGAGCGGCGGCGGCCAAACAGGAATGGCCGGAACAAGTCCGGCCGCGACGGAGGAAGTTCGACGTCGCGGCGCAGGCTCTGCGCGCTTATAGTCGCGGACAAGCGAGGAGTCAGCCCTGGAACTGCGGCCGCTGCGCCCTGCGTAACGCCGTCCGGCAGGCGCGGTCTCGTCGTGGAAAAGGATCGGCCTCCGTCGGCGCGCGCCGGCGGAGGCCCGTATTCGTCTATCGGAATCCGCCAAGTAGCGCCCGTCGCTGCGTCTAGGCGGCGGTCAGCGCCTTGCGAACCTCTTCCTCGGAGGTGAATGGCGTCTCCTTGACTTTGACGACTTCGGTCTTGTTGGCGCCGATGACGACAATCTCTTTGTGGAACGTCCCGTGGAATGTGTCGGTGACGGTGTAGGGCTCGGTTGACGGCGGCTCGGCCAGCGGGCCGGTCCATCCCATCACGTCGAACGCGAGGCCGCCGACCCAATGCGGGTCCTGGACGATCTTGAAGCCGGAGCTGAACTTTCGGGCGTGGCCTTTGACGGTGATGCGGAAAAACCCGGGCGTCCCAAGACCGGTCCATACGTAGGTCGCCTCCGCAGTATCGAAGGGCTCTGGTCCGTAGAACGGCATGTATATTTCCTCCGTGTTATGGCCGGATTGAATCGATATTCGCTCGCGGCCAATCGACAGAGGGCAAAGTGCACCGTTGGCGACGACGGAGTCTGTGACGCCGATCACGCAACTCTTCACGCGAACTTCCTCAGCGAACGAAAGCTCCCGACGTCATAGCTATCCCAGCGATGATGGCGATCAGGCGGCAGCCGCGACGCCGACGGCGGCGCGCGGACGCCCGATGGTCAGCGCCAGGGCGGCGGCGGCGACGCAGGCGACGCCCGCGACATAGAGCGCCGGCAGATAGGTCAGGAGCTCGGTGCGGAAGAGGCCGGCGCCGAAGGCGGCCGTGGCGGCGCCGAGCTGGTGGGCGGTGAAGATCCAGCCGAAGGTCAGGTTCGCCTTCTCAGCGCCGAAGCGCTCGACCGTCAGCCGCACCGTCGGCGGCACCGTCGCCACCCAGTCGAGGCCGTAGAACACGGCGAAGGCCGAGAGCCCGATCACCGAAAAGTCGGTGAACGGCAGGACGATCAGCGACAGGCCGCGCAGCCCGTAATAAACGAACAGGAGCCAGCGGTTGTCAAAGCGGTCGGAGAGCCAGCCCGACAGGATCGTGCCGACGAAGTCGAAGGCGCCGATCGCCGCGAGCGCTCCCGCCGCCGCGACCGGCGCGACGCCGTAATCGCCGCAGAGCGAAATCCAGTGCGTCTGGATGAGGCCGTTGGTCGACAGGCCGCAGACGAAGAAGGTGGCGAACAGCACCCAGAAGGTGCGGCTCGTCCGCGCCTCGTAGAGCGCGCGGAGAGGCGAGGCGAGCATGGCCCCCAGCGCGTGACTTTCGACCGCGGGCGGCTCGAGCGCCCGCGCGCCGAACGGCTTAAGCCCGACGTCGTAGGGGCGGTCGCGCAGAAGGATGAGCGCGACGAAGCCGGCGAGCCAAAGCATGACGACGACGAAGGCGAGCGAAGCTCTCCAGCCGTACACCTCCGTCAGCTTGGCGAGCAGCGGCAGGAAGACGAGCTGACCGGTGGCGGTGCTTGCGGTCAGCATGCCGACGACGAGGCCGCGCTGGTGCTGGAACCAGCGCGCCGCGACCGTCGCCCCGAGCACGAGCGCCACCATGCCGGTGCCGAGGCCGATCAGGACGCCCCACAGCGCCACGAGTTGCCAGAGCTCAGTCATGGCGAGCGAAGCGAGCACGCCGGCCGAGACCATGCCGATCGCGGCGATGACGACGAACCGGACGCCGAAGCGGTTGATCAGGGCCGCGGCGAACGGCGCAATCAGGCCGAAAAGCGCAAGGCGGATGGCGAAGGCCGAGGAAATGTCGGCAGCGCTCCAGCCGAACTCCTGTTCGAGCGGTCTGATCAGGACGCCCGGCGCGCCCATCGCGCCGGCGTTCGCCAGCATGACGAGGAACGTCGAGCCCGCCACGACCCAGCCGTAAAAAATTCCGCGCCGGCCGAGCGCCGCCGAGAGGCGGTTCGAGAGCGAGAGGGCGGCTGGCCGGGCGGACGCGCCAGGGGCGTCGCGGTCGTGCGGGACGATGATCGACTCCGTCATGAGGGGCTCCGTTCGGCGGCCGTCGGTTCGCAGGGCGCTGTCAAAGGCTTTGGGCGAGGAGGCGAAGCGTCTCGGCGCGCTCGGCGCCGATCGCAGCCTCGATGCGGCGCTGAGCGTCCTCCCACAAGGGCCGGGCGCGGCGCAGGGTCTCGCGGCCGGCCTCGGTCAGCGCGACCGCGGTTTCGCGCAGGTCCTCGGCGGTCGTCTCGGACACGAGCCCCATCCGCTCCAGCACCCGGACGTTGCGCCCGACGGTGGATCGGTCCAGCTCGGCGAGCCGGGCGAGTTCGGTCAACGAAACCGTTCCCGCGCTCTCGATCCGCCGCATGAGGCTGAACTGCGCGACGCCGATCCCGGCGGGCGCGAGCGCCTCGTCGTAAAGCGCGGTCGTCTTGCGGGTAGTGGCGCGGAGCGCGGCGCAATAGCAGGAGGTACGCATTTACGGGTATATACCCGCACTGGCGATTGCGTGCAACCGTTGGCGGACCTGGACGGCGGCGGCGCGCGTGGCTTGGCCCCGATGATTGCAGCTCGGCGCGGCGGGGCGCGGTGGAGATCCGCAACCTTCTTGAGAACGTCGCCCAAGGCGCCCCATAGTGGCGTCATTCGGGGGCGATCTCCGGCGAATGCGGGATGGAGGCGACGATGTGCGAAAAGTGCGAGGCGCAGGCGATCGGGCGGCGCGGATTTCTGAGGTTTGGCGCAGGCGCCCTCGCGGCCGCGGGCCTGGGCGCGATCAGGCCGGCCTATGCCGCCGAAGGCGCGCCGACGGCGCTGACCCCCGACGAGGCGCTTGCCCAGCTCAAGGCCGACAATGACGCTTTCGTCAAGAATCCCGAACTTTGCTCGCGCAACCTCGCCGAGCAGCGCGAGCAGGTCGCGGGCCATCAGGCGCCCTGGGCGACTGTCGTGGCTTGCGCGGACAGCCGCGTTCCGCCTGAGCTGATCTTCGGCGGGCGCGGCCTCGGCGAGCTGTTCGTCGCCCGAAACGCCGGCAATCTGGTCGACGTTCCGACGCTCGGCACCCTCGAATATGGGGCGGCTGTGCTCGGCTCTCCGCTGATCGTCGTGCTGGCGCACACGAGTTGCGGTGCGGTCAAGGCCGCCTGCGACGTCGTGCTCAAGAACGCGACCTTTCCCGGGGTGATCGGGACCATGATCCAGCCGATCCTGCCGGCGGCGCTCGCGGTGCGCGGAATGGAGGGCGACTACGTCAACAACGCCGCCAAGAAGAGCGCCGAACTGACCGCAGAGCGGCTTCCTGCGCTGAGCACGCTGATCTCGGGTCTTGTCAAGGACGGCAAGCTCAAGATCGTCGCCGCGATCTACGATCTCAAAAGCGGCGGGGTGACCTTTTTAAGCTGACGGGGCCCAAGGCGCCGACTCCTATGAAGCCCGCGCGTCGCCCCTCCGGCGGCGTCGCCCGGACGCCTCATCGCGGCTCGATCTGCGTGTCCGACCGCGCCGCCCGGTACTCGCGAACGACGCGGTCGGTCAACTCCTGAACCGAAGTTTCGGAGGTCGGCTTGTCGAAGGCGATTTCGCCCGCTTCGATAAGATTAATGCGATCGCAGACGTCGAAGATCTGGGCGTAATTGTGGGCGACGATGATGATCGCAACGTCCCCGCCCTCTTTCAGCCGCTGGATCAGGTCGAGGATCAGCGCCGATTCCTTGACGCCCATCGCGGCGGTCGGCTCGTCGAGCAGCAGCACCTTGGCCTTCTGGTAGACGGAGCGCGCGATCGCGACGGCCTGGCGCTGTCCGCCCGAGAGCTTGGCGACGTCGACGTCCACCGACGGCACCCTGACCCGCATCCGCTCGAGCATCTCCATCGCCCGGCGGCGCATCTGGCGCTCATCGAGAATTCCCAATATCCCGCCGAACACCGGCTCGCGCTGAAGGAACATATTGCGGTAGACGTTGAGCTCATTGACCAGCGCCAGGTCCTGATACACCGCCTCGATGCCGGCCGAGCGGGCATGGCTGACCGAGCGGAACTGAACGGGCCTGCCCTCAAAGAATATTTGGCCGCCGCTCGGCTGGAAGTAGCCGGTGAGGATCTTCATCAAGGTCGACTTGCCGGCGCCGTTATCTCCCAGCAGTCCCAAAACCTCGCCGCGGCGGAGCCGCAGATTGATGTCGCTGAGCGCGACGATCCGCCCGAAGGATTTCTCGACGTGCTCGACGCGAAGCACCTCTGGCCCGACCGCCATCATCCGCCCCCCTTTTCGCGCAACAGCGTCAGGCGGACGTTGACCGCCATGGTGACGAGGATGGCGCCGCCGAGGATCATGTCGAAGGTGTAGGCGCTCACCCCGTTAAGGGTGAAGCCGTCCTGGAGGATCGCCAGCGCCAGGGCGCCAATAAGGGCGCCGATGATGGTCCCGGAGCCGCCGGTCAAGAGCGTGCCGCCGATCACCGCCGAGGCGATGGCCATGAACATGATCTCGGATCCCCCCGCGAGCGGGTCGATCGAGCCGATGCGGAACGCGTCAATGATCCCGGCAAAGCCGCCGAGCATGCTGCACAACACGAAATTGCGAATCTTGATGCTGGTCACCTTGATGCCGACTTCCGCCGCGGCGGTGAGGTTGCCGCCCGTGGCGATGGTGTGCAGTCCAAAGCGGGTGCGGTTGAGCACGAACTGCAACACAATCGCGATCGCCAGCGCCCAGCCGAGCCTCGCCCATGCAATGCCCCCCAAAGCCGCGGTCAAGGCGGGGGCTGCGTTGGGCTCGACCGGAAAACCGCCGGAAATCGTCAAGGTCAAGCCGTTGATGAGAAACATCGTGCCGAGCGTCGTGACGAAAGCCGGGACGCTGAGAAAGCGTGGTGATCGCCCCGTTGATCAGTCCGACCAGCCCTGCCGCCGCCAACGCCACGACAATCGCTGCGCCATACGGCAACCCGGCCGCAGCCGAGAAATGCATGATGAAGGGGACGAGCGCATAGACCATTCCGACCGACAGATCGAGCTCGCCGCAGACCAGCACCATCACCTCGCCGGCGGCGATGATCGCGGTCGTCGCGGTGAAGTCGATCAGGTTTTGGACATTGGAGAGCGAGAGAAAGACCGGATTGGTCGACTGGAAATAGGCGGCGAGCAGGACGCAGGCGAGCAGTATGCTCGCCTCGCGCCAGCGCAGCACAACATCGCTCGCCCGGCGCAGCGGGCTGGAGCGCTTTTCAATCAAGCGATGCGGGCCGCCGGCGGCGCCAGGGTGGTTCGCTCCGCTCGCTGCGTCCTGCATCGCCTTCAGTCGCTTCTCAGGCGCCGACAATAATCGGGCCTGTGCGCGGAATGACCGCTTCGCTCGACGAGCCGCCCTCGTAGCGGCTCTTGGTCTTCAGATACGGCTCGACGTCGCTCTTGGTGACGAACTTCAGTCCGGTGTTGATTTCGGCAGGACCGACAAGGCCGCCGGAGTACTTGAACATCGCCATTTCCATGACCGTGTAGAAGCCTTGCAGGTAGGGCTGCTGGTCGATGGTGAAGTCGAGATGGTCGCTGTTGATGGCGTCGAGCGTCGCGGGAAGCAAATCGAAGCCGCCGGCGTGCACGCCTTTGGCGTGAAGCCCATACTTCTCCATCGTCTTGCCTACCGCCATCGTGCTTCCCGCATCGACCGCGAACATGCCCTTGAGGTCTTTGTGTCCGATGTAATAGGAGTCGACCCGCGTGACTTCCTCGTTGACTGTCGGGCCGGTGGCGACCTCACTGAGCTCGATTTTGGCGCCCGACGCCTTGATGGCGTCCTTGGCGCCGTCGAGACGCGGCTGGATGTTGAGCTGGCCCGGCGTCGCGATGAAGCCGACGACGGGGCCCTCCTTCACCAGGTCGACAATACGGCGGCCGAGCGCCTGGCCGGAGGCGTACAGGTCCTGACCGATGTAGGAGAGCCGGTCGTTGCCCTTTGCGTCCGCGTTATAGGAGAACACGGGGATGCCAGCTTCGAGCGCCCTCTTGGTCGGTTCGTTGAAGGCATGCGAGTCGACCAGCGCGATCGCAATGCCATCCACCTTCTCGGTGATCGCCGTATTCATTGCGTTCACCATCTGGGATGCGACCGACGTCTCCGACCCGGTCCACTGAGAGCTGCAGCCAAAAGCGGCGCAGGCGTCGGCGATGCCGTATTGCGTCGGCACGAAGAACGGGTTCGTGGTGACATGGTTCACGAACACGAACTTCCATGCCGGATGACTCGGCAGACCGCCCGACTCGCCCGCCGCGAAAGCGGACTCGCCCCGGCCGACGGCGGTGAGCGCGAGCAGCGCGGCGCCCGAACTCAAGCCGCCGCGGAAGAGGCTGCGCCGCGACAGGATCGGCGAAAGCCGAGCCGGCCCGTTGACCTCGCTTTTCTCACTCATTTTTGGCACTCCCTTCGGGCTCAAGCGCCACCTCGCGCGGCCCCGAGACTGGCAGGAACTTCATGATCGTCGTCTGGGTGTACTGCTGACCAGGCTTCAGTTCGGTCGACGGGAAGTTCGGCTGATTGGGGGAATCGGGAAAATGCTGCGCCTCGAGCGTAAAGCCGCCCCAATGCGGGTAAATTTTCCCATCCTTGCCGTGCACATCGTTCAGGAAATTTCCCGTGTAGAACTGCACGCCGGGCTCGGTCGTGTAAAACTCGAGCGTCCGTCCGTTTTGCGGATCGGTCACGGTCGCCCCCAGCGCGTCGAGGTCGCCGGGATTGTTGAGGACGTAATTGAAGTCGTAGCCGCCCTGTTTGGGCTCCGCGTATTTGAGCTGCTGATTATCGGCGTGGATGTGTTCCCCGATCGGATGCGGCGTCACGAAGCCGAGATCGGCGCCGGCCACGTCCATCATCTTGCCGGTCGGAATGAGCGTCGAGTTGATGGGCGTGATCTTGTTGGCGTTGATCATCGCGACCTGGTCGAGCACCGTGCCGTTGCCGGCGCCGGCGAGGTTGTAATAGGTGTGGTTGGTGAGGTTGATGACGGTCGGTGCGTCGCTGACCGCCGAATAGTGGATGCGCAGGTCGTTGGCGTTATCGAGCGTATAGCGGACGGTGACCGCGAGATCGCCCGGAAAGCCCATCTGGCCGTTCGGCGAGAACAAAGTCAGTTCGACGCCGACGGCGCCGGGCATCTCAATCTTCGAGGCTGCCCAGACCTTCGTGTTGAAACCCTCCGGGCCGCCGTGCAGGGCGTTCGGAGCGTTATTGATCGGTATGCTGTAGGTCTTTCCGTCGAGCGTGAACTTGCCGTCCGCGATGCGATTGGCGTACCGGCCGATCAGCGCTCCGAAGAAGGTCTTGGTATGGAGGTAGCCGTCGAGATTATCGAAGCCGAGAGCCACGTCGTCGATGTGGCCGTTCTTGTCCGGCATCATGATCGATTGGACCGCGCCGCCATAGGTGATGATGTTGACTTCCATGCCGTTGGCGTTCTTCAGGTGATACATCTGCACCGCCTGGCCGTCCGGCATTTTCCCGAACGGCGTCACGCTTACGGAAAGAGAAGAAGGAGGGACGCCTTCTGCAAACGCAGGGGTGCCCAGTAAGGCAGTGGTACCCAGTAAGAACGCGGTCAGACCGGCCGCTGTAGCGATAGCTTTCACGTGCGTCCTCCCTGTTTTGGACGATGATCCGCCAGATCTGAACCGAAAGGCGGCAGTAATGTCCAACTATACGGCGACAACGTACAATTTTTGGCGACACCGTTGCTCAATTGAGGCCATGCATGACCTGCGGATGTCCGCTGGGTTAAAGCTCGTTAACTCACGCAGGAACGGCGTCAACTATGCGGGAGGAGCAGACACGTAGCGCGCCAAGGACAAAGCCCTTCGCCGCGCAGGAACGGCGAACGACGCATCGAGGCGTCAATTCGTTTCGCGCAAAGGTGGCTGATTATCGGGGCTGCGATTGAACGGGCGCTCAACGGCGCCAGTCCCATCGTCCCAAGAGAGCAATTGCGTCGAGTCCGCGGCCGCAAGTCCCCTCTCTCCGCGTAGCCTATCTAGAGACGGAGCGTCTCTCGACGTCTATAGGGGGAGAGGGTCGGGATGAGGGGCTGCGCGGCTTTGTCCGGAAAGGGCGGCGCCGCCCCTCATCCGGCGCGATGCGCCGCCTTCTCCCCGCGAGCGGGAGGAAGGGACGGTCATCCGCTCAGTAGAGCCCGGTGAACTCGTAGACGCCGATGGCGACGAACACCGCGGCCGTCTTCAGGATCGTGACGGCGAAGATGTCCTTATAGGACTGGCGGTGGGTCAGGCCGGTGACGGCGAGCAGCGTGATCACCGCGCCGTTGTGGGGCAGCGTGTCCATGCCGCCGCTCGCCATCGACGCGATCCGGTGGAACACCTCCAAGGGGATGTGCGCCGCGTTCGCCATGTCGATGAATTCCTTCGACATCGCCGCGAGCGCGATCGACATGCCGCCCGACGCCGAGCCGGTGATGCCGGCGAGCGAGGTGACGGTGATCGCCTCGCGCACCAGCGGATTGGGGATGCCGCCGAGCGCGTCGCGAACGGCGAGGAAGCCGGGCAATGAGGCGATGACGCCGCCAAAGCCGTATTCCGACGCCGTGTTCATCGCCGCCAGCAGAGCTCCGCCCACCGCAAGTTTGCTGCCCTCGGCGAAATTCTTGGAAACCGCGCGGAAGCCGAACAGGAACACTACGAGGATGCCGGCCAGCAGCGCGCCCTCGACCGCCCAGATCGCCCGGATCGGCGGGACTGGCACCGCAATCGCATGGGACATCGCGAGCTTGAGGTCATAGGTCGAGCCATAGGCCCAATCGATGAGGCCGGTGAACACGCCGGGGAAGCCGCCGAGCACGATGTTGAGCCCGAACACCACGACCAGCGGCAGGAAGGCGATCCACGGGGAAGCCAGATGGCTCGTGTCGATCGGCGGCGGCTCGTTGATGTGGCCTTCGCCATAACCCTCGCCCCTGGCGCGGGCGCTACGCTTCTGCCATTCGAGATAGGCCATGCCGCAGACCAGAATGAAGATCGCTCCGACGATGCCGAGGATCGGCGCTGCGCCGGTCGTCGTCTTGAAATAGGAGGTCGGGATGATGTTCTGGATCTGCGGGGTGAACGGCAGCGAGTCCATCGTGAACGAAAAGGCCCCGAGCGCGATCGTGCCGGGGATGAGGCGCTTGGGGATGTTGCCGGCGCGGAAGAGCTCGGCCGCGAACGGATAGGCGGCGAACACCACCACGAACAGCGACACGCCGCCGTAAGTCAGCACCGCGCAGACGAGCACGATCGCCAGAATCGCCTGATCTTTGCCGATGGCGCGGATGATGGTCGCGACGATCGACTTGGCGAAGCCGGAGAGCTCAATCACCTTGCCGAACACAGCGCCGAGAAGGAAGACCGGAAAGTAGAGTTGGGCGAAGCCGACCATCTTCACCATGAAGAGGTTGGTGAAGGCGGCGGGCACGGCGTGAGGGTCGGTGAGAAACACGGCGCCCATCGCGGCGATCGGCGCGAACAAGATCACGCTAAAGCCGCGATAGGCGACAAACATGAGAAAGCAGAGCGCCGCCAGCGCTATCAGAAAATCCATGGAGCCCCTCCCGTTACACTGGTCGAATGCGGGCGCAATCTGCCGCCGGGCGATCGCGGAAGCAAGGGAACGCGCTGCGTCATAATCGCGCGATCGCTCGCGGCGGAACGTCGCGCCTATGCGCCAGCGACGTTGCGGCCAGCGAGCGCCGGCGCCGCCTCCGCGGCGATCGCGCCGAAGAGAATGAGCGCGCAGCCGATCGCGCCAGCGACGGTCAAACTCTCGCCGAGCCATATCGCGCCGGCGACCGCGGCAAAGACGCTTTCCATCGACAGGATCAGCGCCGCCTCGGCCGGCGGCGTGTAGCGCTGCGCAACGATCTGCAACGTGTAGCCGATGGCGCCGGAGACGAGCCCCGCGAACAGGATCGCGGGCGCCGCGGCAAGAAAGGCGGCGGCCGGAGCTATCCCCTCAAGAGCGGCGGAGGCGACGGCGGCGAGACCCGCGCAAACCGCATATTGCGAAAAGGCAAGCGTCAGCGGCCGCTCGGTCTTGACGAGAAAGATCGGCGTGAGCGCGATGCCGGTCGCCCAGGCAAGATCGGCGAGCAGCACCAGCCCGTCGCCGATCGTCGGCGGACGGGTCGGCCCGCCGCCAGTCGCGAGCAACCAGGCCCCGACCAGCGAGACGGCGCCGGCCGCAAGCACGGTCGCCCGCGGACGCCGCCGCGACAGCGCCCACACGACGAACGGGGTCAGGACGACATAGCAGGCGGTGAGAAAGCCGCCATTGGTGGCGCTGGTGGTCGCGAGGCCCGCCTGTTGCAGGCTCGCGCCAAGAAACAGCATGAGGCCGATGACGAGCGCCAGGCGCCAGGGGCGCGGCGCGCGCAGCCGCCTGGCGCGCCGCCTCTCGAGCAAGGCCAGCGGCGCGACCGCGAGCGCGGACACGGCGAAGCGCGCCGCAACGAAGGCCAGCGGCGGCAGCGCGCCGATGTCCTTTTGAACGACGAACGTGACGCCCCAAATGATGGACGTCGCAAGCAGCAACCAATCGGCGCCGAGGCGGCTGAGGCCGCCAGCTCCGGCGGTTGTGCGCGGCAAGAATCAGACCTGCTCGATCTCTGTCAGCGTGCCGACAAAGTCCTTGGGGTGCAGGAACAGCACAGGCTTGCCGTGCGCGCCGATCTTAGGCTCGCCGTCGCCGAGCACGCGGGCGCCCGCGGCCTTCAGCGCGTCGCGCGCCGCGATAATGTCTTCCACTTCGAAGCACATGTGATGCATGCCGCCGTCCGGGTTCTTCTCCAAGAATTTCGCGATCGGCGATTTGTCTCCGAGCGGATGCAGAAGCTCGATCTTGGTGTTCGGCAGTTCGACGAACACGACCGTCACGCCATGGGCGGGAATCGGGTGCGGTTCCGACACTTTGGCGCCGAGCGTCTGGCGATAGGTGCTGGCCGCCTTCTCGAGGTCGGGGACGGCGATGGCTACGTGGTTCAGTTTTCCGATCATGGGAGCTGCTCCTGTCCGCCGGAACGAGACTGGGCCTGGCGACCAGCCAATAACGAATTGTGGGCCGCGGTTCCAGCCATCCCACAGCGCGCCGTTCGCCGTTCGCCGATAGATTCCCTATACCTCCACCACGAGCGCATGCACCTGCGGCTTCTTGCCCCAGACGGCGGCGACCGAGGCGCGCACGCCCCGTTCGATGGCGGTCGACACGAAGTCCGCGTCGCGCCGCTTGCCCCGCGGCAGGCTCTCGAAGACTTCGAAAATCGCCACGTCGATGATCTCGTCGAACCCGGCGCCGTCGCGCGTTCGTTCCGGCAGTCCCGCGATCATCACGTCGGGGTCGCCCGCCATCTCGCCCTTCGGGGTCAGCGCAATGGCGATCGAGACGACGCCCGAGAACGACAACCGCCGCCGCTGGCCGACGCACTCTTGCTGGCTCGGCAGAAGAATGTCGCCGTCCTTGAACCGGCGGCCATGATCGATCCGGCCGATCGTCGCCAGTTCGCCCGGCGCGAAACGAACGAGATCGCCATTGAAGGCGCGCCGCACCTGCGGCACGCCCTGCGCCCGGGCGAAAGTGGCGTGCTCGGTGAGATGGAGCGCCTCGCCGTGCGCCGGGACCGCCATCTGCGGCCTCAGCCAGCCGTACATCTTTTGCACCTCGGCGCGGCGCGGATGGCCGGACACATGCACCAGCGCATGGCGATCGGTGACGATGTCGACGCCCGCGGCGACAAGGGCGTTGATGATCTTGCCGACCGCCTTCTCGTTGCCCGGAATGGTCCGCGACGAGAAGATGACGGTGTCGCCCGGGCTCAGCTCCGCCGCCGGATGATCGTCCTCGGCCATGCGGGCGAGCGCGGCGCGCGGCTCGCCCTGGCTGCCGGTGGCGAGCGCGAGAACCTTGTCGCGCGGCAGGCGATCGAAGGCGTCCATGCCGAGAAAGGGCGGCACGCCGTCGAGCATGCCGAGTTCCCGCGCCACGGCGACGACGCGCTCCATCGCACGGCCGAGAATGCAAACCTGCCGCCCGGCGGCGAAGCCGGCCTCGGCGGCCGCGCGCAGGCGCGCAACGTTCGAAGCGAAGGTGGTGACGACCACCCTGCCCGTCGCTTTGACGATCAGATCCTTCAGCGTTGCGGCGACATCGCGCTCCGACGGGCTCTCGCCCTCGCGCAACACATTGGTCGAGTCGCAGACCAGGGCCAGGACTCCTTCGTCGCCCAGCGCCTTCAGACGAGTCTCGTCGGTTCGCGCGCCGATGATGGGCGTCGGATCGATCTTCCAGTCGCCGGTATGGACGACGAGCCCGGACGGCGTGCGAATCGCCAGCGCCATGCTCTCGGGGATCGAATGGGCGACGGCTACGAACTCGACGTCGAACGGGCCGATCAGGAGCCGCGCGCCGGGCCGGACGATCTGGATCGGGACCTTGGGCGCGCCTGGCTCCCCAAGCCGGCGCGCCTCTGCGAGCCCGGTTGCGAAGGGCGAGGCGTAGACCTGAGCGCCAAGGCTCGGCCACAGGTCCGCCAGCGCGCCGATGTGGTCTTCGTGCGCGTGCGTGATGATGATGCCGACGAGGTCCTTTTTCATCTTCTCGATGAAGCCGAGGTCCGGCATGACGAGATCGACGCCGGGCAGGTCCTCGCCGGCGAACGCGAGGCCGAGATCGATCATCAGCCACTTGCGCCCCCTCGGCGGCCCATAGCCGTAGAGCGCGCAATTCATCCCGATTTCGCCGAGCCCTCCGAGGGCCGCGAACACGAACTCGCTGTCGTTAGTCATTTACGCTGGGCCTTCCCGCACGGGCGAACCGGGCGGCGCCGCGGGCGCCGCGTCATCCGGTTCCGGCGATATCCAGAGGTCGGCGGCCTCGATCGCCTCGGTTCCGCCCTCCCCGCGAAACAGCAATCGGCCGTCCGCGTCAAGTCCTTCGAAGGCGCCCTCGCGCCGGCCGCGGGCGCCGTCGATCCTGATCATGGATCCGAGCCCCGCCGCATGATCGAGCCACGCCGCGCGGACGGCGGGAAATCCCTCGCCCCGAGCCCAGAGATCGAGCGTCTCGTCAAACCGCGCGAAAAGCCGCTCAAGAAGCGCGGAGGGCTCGATCGCGCCGCCGTCGTCGCGCCCGAGCGTGGCGGTCGGATAGCTGACCCCCTCCGGCGCGTGGCCGCAATTGACCCCGATCCCGACGACGCAGGCAAGCCCACGATCGGGGAGCGCCGAGCCTTCGAGCAGCAGGCCGGCGCATTTGGCGCCGCCGATGACGAGATCGTTCGGCCATTTGAGACGCGCCCGGCCCGCGCCGAGGTCCCGGGCCGATCGGACGAGGGCGACGCCGGCGACGAAGCCCAATTGCGGCGAACGGGCCTGCGCGCAAGGGTCGATCAGCAGCGCGCTCGCATGGAGATTGCCCTGCGGCGACACCCAACTGCGGCCTCGGCGGCCGCGGCCGGCGCTCTGCTCGCCTGCGACGATCCACAGCCGGCCGGGATCGCCCGAGACGGCGCGGCGGCCCGCCTCGGCATTGGTCGAGTTGATCGTGTCGAGACGGTCGATCCGCCATCCGAGCGGCGCGGCCCCCCGCGTGGCGGCAATGCTCAAAACAGCGTTTGCGCCGCCGCCATGGCGGCATTGGTCAAGAGCGAGGGAGCCAGGACGAAGGCGATGATCAGGACCGCCGCCAAGGCCTGCACGCTGCGAGCGGCGACGCCCGGCCGGTCGAACGCTGCGGCCGGCTCGTCGAAATACATCAGCTTGACGATCCGCAGGTAGTAGTAGGCGCCGACCGCGCTGAACAGCACACCGATAACGGCGAGACCGTAGAGATCGGCCTTGATCGCCGCGGCGAACACATAGAACTTGGCGAAGAAACCGGCGAGCGGCGGGACGCCGGCAAGCGAGAACATCATCGCGCCGAGGAAGAACGCCATCATAGAATCCGTGCGGGCGAGGCCAGCGAGATCGCTGATCGTCTCCACGGCGACGCCGTCCCGCCGCATCGACAGGATGACGGCGAAGGTCCCGAGCGTCATCACGACGTAGATCGACATGTAGACGATCACGCTCTGCGCGCCCTCGACGGTGCCGGCGGCGAGTTCGACGAGCGCAAAGCCCATGTGGCCGATCGACGAATAGGCCATCAGTCGCTTGATGTTGCGCTGGCCGATGGCGGCGAAGGCGCCGAGCCCCATCGAGGCGATCGATACGAAGACGAGGATCTGACGCCAGTCGCCGGCGATTCCGGGAAAGGCGGAAAAGACGACGCGCACCAGCACCGCCATCGCCGCGATCTTGGGCGCCGTGGCGAAGAACGTGGTCACCGGGGTCGGCGCGCCCTCGTACACGTCAGGCGTCCACATATGGAACGGCACGGCGGAGATCTTGAAGGCGAGGCCCGCCAGCACAAAGACGAGGCCGAACAGCACGCCCATGTTGTGATGATCGTGCACCGCCGCGGCGACGGCGCGGAAGGTCACCGAGCCCGCGTAACCGTAGATCAGCGAAATCCCATAGAGCAGCATGCCGGACGACAGCGCGCCGAGGACGAAATATTTCAGGCCGGCCTCGGTCGCGCGCAGGTCGTGTCGGCGGTAGGCCGCAATCACGTAAAGCGCGAGGCTCATCAGCTCGAGGCCGAGATAGAGCGCGATAAAGTCGTTGGCTGCGATCAGCATCAGGATGCCGAGCGTCGAGAGCAGGATCAGCACCGGGAACTCGAAGCCCGCGATCCGCTCCTTGCGCATGAATTCGAGCGACAGGAGGAGCGTCACCAGCGAGCCGATGAGGGCGAGCCCACTCATGAAGCGAGTGAACGGGTCATCGGCGAAGGCGCCGTAAAAGGTAATCCCCATCGGGCGCGATTTCCACACGGCGACGAGGAAGACGACGCCGAGCAGAGCGACGGAGGCCTCCGTGACGAGACTATAGGCCCGCTCGCCGCGCAGCGCGCCGTAGAGCACGAGCAGGAGCGTTCCCAGCGCGAGGACCGCCTCGGGCAGGACTACCGGGAGAGAGAGGGCCGTCTCGTGCATGGATCGCTCGTTCTCTTGATCGGGTTCAGCCGGCGCGCCGTCACAGCCCGGCGGTCTTGGTCGCCGTGACGGCCTGCTCGAAGCTCCTGAGGATCACGTCGATCGAGGCGGAGCTCGCATCGATGACCGGCTGCGGGTGCACTCCGTAGTAGATGACCAGCAGGCCGATTGGCAGCACCGTCGCGATCTCGCGCGGCCCCAGATCGAGGATCGACTGTAGGCTCGCCTTCTCGATCACGCCGAACACGATGCGCCGGTAGAGATAGAGCGCATAAGCCGCCGACAGGATGACGCCCGTCGTGGCGAAGAACGCGACCCAGGTGTTGGACTGGAACGCACCGATCAGGGTCAGGAACTCGCCGACAAACCCCGATGTGCCCGGCAGGCTGATATTGGCCAAGGTGAACAGCATGAAGGCCAGGGCATAGAGCGGCATCCGCTGCACGAGACCGCCGTAGGAGGCAATCTCGAGGCTGTGCGTCCGGTCATACAGGAAGCCGACACAGAGAAAGAGCGCGGCCGAGACCAGGCCGTGGCTGATCATCAGATAGACAGCGCCCTGGACGCCCTGCGCGTTGGCGGCGAAAATGCCCATCGTCACAAAACCCATGTGGGCGACCGACGAATAGGCGACCAGCTTCTTCATGTTCTCCTGCGCGAGCGCCACCAGCGAGGTGTAGATGATCGCGATCACCGACAAGGTGAAAACGAGCGGCGCGAAATAGTGCGAGGCGTCGGGAAACATCGGCAAGGAGAAGCGGATGAAGCCGTATCCGCCCAACTTGAGCAGGATCGCCGCCAGGATGACCGACCCGGCCGTCGGCGCCTCGACGTGGGCGTCAGGGAGCCAGGTGTGAACCGGCCACATTGGCAACTTGACTGCGAATGACGCGAAGAAGCCCAGCCACAGCCAAGTCTGCATCTTCGGGTTGAACGCCGTCTTGAGCAGCACCGTGATGTCGGTCGTGCCGGCTGTCCAGTACATCGCCATGATGGCGAGCAGCATCAGCACCGAACCGGTGAAGGTGTAGAGGAAGAACTTGAACGCGGCGTAGACTCGATTGCCGTGGCCCCAGATGCCGATGATCAGGAACATCGGGATCAAGGTGCCTTCGAAGAACAGGTAGAACAGCAAGAGGTCGAGCGCGATGAACGCGCCGATCATCAACGTCTCGAGCACGAGGAAGGCGATCATGTATTCCTTCACCCGCATCTCGACGGTCCACGACGCCGCGATGGCGATCGGCATCAGGAAGGTCGTCAGCAGCACCAAGGGCATGGCGACGCCATCGACGCCGAGCTTGTAGAGGATGGCGTGCGAGAACCAGTCGTGCTGCTCGATGAGCTGGAAGCCGGACTGCGAGGAATCGAACCGGCCCCAGGCCACGAGGCTCAAGACGAAGGTGATGAGGGTGGCGAACAGCGCAATCCAGCGCGCGTTGCGACGGGTCGCCTCGGCGTCTCCCGGCAGCAGCAGGATGAACGCGGATCCGATCAGCGGCAGGATCAAAAGGCTCGAGAGGATCCAGGAACCGGACATCAGCGAACCCCCCAGAACAGGTACCAGGTCGCGAAGGCGGCTGCGCCGAGCAGCATCGCGAAGGCATATTGATAGATGTAGCCGGATTGCAGACGCACGGCGCCGCGGGTCACGTCGAGGACGCGGGCCGATACGCCATCCGGCCCGAGGCCGTCAATGATCGCGCCGTCGCCGCCTTTCCAGAGCGCGCGGCCGATGGCGAAGGCCGGGCGGACGAACAGGAAGTCGTAAAGCTCGTCGAAGTACCACTTGTTGAGCAGGAAGTTGTACAGGGCCGGGAACGTCGCCGCGAGCCGCTCGGGCGCTTTCTTATCGACGATGTAGAGGTAGATCGCGACGACAAGCCCCACGAGCATGAACACGGTCGGCGACAGGGAAACGAGAGCGGGAACATGCTCCATCCTCTCGAGGATGTCGTTCTCATGGCCCATGAACAAGGAATTGCGCCAGAAGTCCGAATAGCCCCCGCCGACGAACCAGTGGCGGAACCCGACACCGGCGAACGTGGCGCCGAGCGCCAGGATGGCGAGCGGGATCAGCATGACGAGCGGCGACTCGTGCGCCTTGCCGTCGCTGTGACCATGGTCCTCGTGGCCGTGCCCGTGATCGTCATGCGCCTCGACCGGCAGCCAGGACGAGAACTGGCCACGCTCGCCGAAGAAGGTCATGAACACCAGACGCCAGGAATAGAACGAGGTGAAGCCCGCCGCGATCGCCACGCACCAGAAGGCGTAGACCGAGCCGTAACGTTGCGAGGCGAAGGCTGCCTCGATGATCGGGTCCTTCGAGACATAGCCGGCGAAGCCGATCGTGGTGAACGGGATGCCGACGCCGGTCAGGGCGAGCGTGCCGATCATCATCATCCAGAAGGTGACCGGGATCTCCTTCCTCAGCCCGCCCATCCGGCGCATGTCCTGCTCGTGGTGCATGGCGGTGATGACCGAGCCGGCGCTGAGGAACAGGAGCGCCTTGAAGAAGGCATGGGTGAACAGGTGAAACATGCCGAGGCTGTAGCCGCCGACGCCAAGGCCGACGAACATGTAGCCGAGCTGCGAGCAGGTCGAATAGGCGATGACCCGCTTGATGTCGTTCTGGACCAGGCCGACGGTCGCGGCGAAGAACGCGGTGGTCGCGCCGACGATCAGCACCACGCTCAGCGCCACAGACGACAATTCGAACAGCGGCGACAGGCGCGCCACCATGAACACGCCGGCGGTCACCATCGTTGCGGCGTGGATGAGGGCGGAGACCGGCGTCGGGCCCTCCATCGCGTCAGGCAGCCAGGTGTGCAGCAGGAACTGCGCCGACTTACCCATCGCGCCCATGAACAGGAGCAGGCAGGCGATCGTCCAGGCGTCCCAGTCGAAGCCGATGAAGTGGAACGTCTTGCCGACAACGCCGGGGGCAGCAGCGAACACCTGGTCGAACGTCACCGAGCCGGTCAGGACGAAAGTCAGGAAGATGCCAAGCGAGAAGCCGAAGTCGCCGATGCGGTTGACGACGAAGGCCTTGATCGCTGCCGCGTTGGCCGACGGACGATCGTACCAGAAGCCGATCAGGAGGTAGGACATGAGGCCGACCCCCTCCCAGCCGAAAAACATCTGCACCAAATTGTCGGCGGTCACCAGCGTCAGCATGGCGAAGGTGAACAGCGACAGGTAGGCGAAAAAACGCGGCCGCGATGGATCCTCGCTCATATAGCCGATCGAATAGACGTGCACGACGAACGACACCGTGGTCACCACCACCAGCATCACCGCCGTCAGCGTGTCGATCCGCAAGGCCCAGGCGACGTCGAGCTTGCCCGAGATGAACCAGTTGGCGACCGGGATATGCGCGCCCGCCCCGCCTGCGACCTGGAAGAAGGCGATCCATGACAGCAGAAAGCAGATCCCGAGGAACCCGGAGGTGACGTATTCCGACGCGCGCACTCCGATCCAGGGACCGAAAATGCCCGCAATCAGGAAGCCGAGGAGCGGAAGAAAGACGATCAGGTCGTACATAGCCCCTCAGCCCTTCAGCGAATTGATGTCTTCGACCGCGATCGAGCCGCGGTTGCGGTAATAGGCGACCATGATCGCAAGGCCGATCGCCGACTCCGCCGCAGCCACGGTCAGGACGAACAGCGCGAAGGCCTGGCCGGTCATGTCGCCCTTGAAGGTCGAGAAGGCGACGAGGTTGATATTGGCCGCAAGCAGGATCAGTTCGACCGACATCAGGATGACGATGATGTTCTTGTGGTTGAGGATGATGCCGGCGACGCCGATCGTGAACACGATCGCCGCGAGGATCAGATAGGCGGAGAGGTCCATGGGAGCGATCCTTCAGATGCCGACGCGCGAGGGGACCTTGCGCAGCTCGACCGCGGTCTCGGGCGTACGCGCCACCTGGGCGCCGACGTCCTGGCGCTTGACGCCCGGTTTGTGCTGCAACGTGATGACGATCGCGCCGATCATCGCGGTGAGCAGGATCATCCCTGCCGCCTGGAAGTAGTAGAAATAGCGGGTGTAGAGCACTTCGCCGAGCGCTGCGGTGTTGGAGAGCGTGCCCGATGGCGTGGCGGCCGCGGCGGCGTTAGGGGAGACGGCCCAGCCCGAGACGACCCAGACGAGTTCCGCGCCGACGACGAAGGCGATCAAGAGTCCCTGCGGCAGGTATTGAACGAACCCCTGCTTCATGCGGGCGAAATCGACGTCGAGCAACATGACGACGAACAGGAAGAGCACCGCCACCGCGCCGACATAGACGATAATGAGGATCATCGCGAGGAACTCCGCCCCCAGGATGAGGAAGATTCCCGCCGCACAGACGAAGGATAGGATCAGGAACAGCACGGAGTGAACCGGGTTCCGGGCAAAAATGACCGCGAACGCCGATCCGACCAGGATCGTCGCGAAAATCCAGAAGAATACCGCTTCGGCCATGTCGCCAGCCTCTTCAAACCCCGCCCTGCGCCCGCCTCCCGCGAACGGGAAACGGCGCCGCCAAAGCGCGGGATGAGGGTCGCGCCCTCATCCTCGATTACCCTTCACCCCAGCCCTCCCTCGCGACCGCTCCGTCGCGAGACAGAGGTCACCGATACGGCGCGTTCATTGCGATGTTGCGCGCGAGCTCGCGCTCCCAGCGGCCGCCGTTCGCGAGCAGCCGGTCCTTGTCGTAGAACAGCTCCTCGCGGGTTTCGGCGGCGAATTCGAAATTCGGTCCTTCGACGATCGCATCCACCGGGCAGGCCTCCTGGCAGAAGCCGCAGTAGATGCACTTCGTCATGTCGATGTCGTACCGGGTCGTCCGGCGCGTGCCGTCGTTGCGGCGGGGCCCCGCCTCGATGGTGATCGCCTGCGCCGGGCAGATCGCTTCGCACAGCTTGCAGGCGATGCAACGCTCCTCCCCGTTGGGATAGCGCCTCAAGGCGTGCTCTCCGCGAAAGCGCGGCGAGAGCGGCGACTTCTCGTGCGGATAGTTGAGCGTCACCTTCGGCTTGAACATGTAGCGGATCGACAGCGCGAAGGCCGCGAAGAATTCGGCGAGGAACAGCGAGCGGGCGGATTGCGCGAGCCTGAGAGCCATCGTTTTCTCCTCCGTTAGCCGCCCGACACGTTGGCGCCAAGGCCGGTGAATTCGAGCACGGCGGCGACCAGAACCACCATGAACAGAGAAATCGGCAGGAAAACTTTCCATCCGAGCCGCATCAGCTGGTCATAGCGATAGCGCGGCACGAAGGCTTTCACCAACGAGAAGCAGAACACCACGCTCCAAGCCTTGAACAGGAACCAGAATATCCCCGGGATCCAGGTGAACGGCGGGAACGGGAGAGGCGACAGCCAGCCGCCGAGGAACAGCACCGTCGTCATCGACGACATGGTCAGCACCGCGACCAGCTCGGTAAGGAACTGCAGCAGGAAGAGCGAGGCGGAATATTCGACCGAATATCCGGCGACAAGCTCGGATTCGGCCTCCGCCAGGTCGAAGGGAGGGCGATTGGTCTCCGCCAGCGCCGAGACGAAGAAAATGATGAACATCGGCAGGAGCGGCAGCCAGTACCAGCCGAGGAAGCCGAAGCGCGTGTCCTGCGCCCGGACGATGTCGGACAGATTCAGCGATCCGGCGCACATCAGCACCGTCACGATGACGAAGCCGATCGACACCTCGTAGGAGACCATCTGCGCCGCCGCGCGAAGCGCGGACAAGAGCGGATATTTCGAGTTGGACGCCCAGCCGGCCATGATGATGCCGTAGACGCCGAGCGACGAGATCGCAAACAGATAGAGGATGCCGACATTGATGTCGGCGATGACCCAGCCGTCGGCGACCGGCATGACCGCCCAGGCGGCGATCGCCAGGATCACCGACACCAGCGGCGCCATGACGAACACGCCCTTGTTGGCGCTCGCCGGGATCACCGGCTCCTTGATGATGAACTTGCCGAAATCGGCGAAAGGCTGCAGCACGCCCCACGGGCCGACCACGTTCGGACCGCGCCGAATATGGACCGCGCCCCAGATCTTGCGCTCGAGATAGATCAGCGCCGCAGTCGACAAGAGCAGGCAGACCAGCATCACGAGGCTCTCGATGATGTAGCGCAGCGCCGTACCGAGGCTGCTCTCGTGCATCCAGTGGCCGAAGGCGGCGAAATAGCCGCCGCCGATCAAAAACCAGAGGAGTCCCACGACGACGACGGCCGCCACGAGCGTCGCCCCGACCAGGATCGCGGTCAGATGCGACGAGGAGTCGGGTCGGGTTGGCGATGCGCTGCTCATCGACGCCTATTCCGCGGCTTGACGCGCCCGGCCCTGCGCCAGGGCCGAGCATTCGGCCATGACGCGCGAGGCGCGCGCGATCGGGTTGGTGAGATAGAAGTCCTCGACGGGCGACCGGAACGGCGTCCGGTCGATGGCGCCGCCGAGCGCGGCGACCGCCGTGAACGCAGCCGGATCGGCCGCGGCGACCTGATCGAACCGCACGAGGTGCGGATAGGCGGCCGCGAGCGCCGCGCGCAACTGCGTCAGCGAGTCGTACGGCAGCTTCGCCCCGAGCGCGTCGGACAGCGCGCGCAGGATCGACCAGTCCTCGCGCGCGTCGCCGGGCGGGAACACGGCGCGATCGGCGAACTGCGGCCGGCCCTCGGTGTTGACGTAAGTCCCGGTCTTCTCGGTGTAGGCGGCGGCCGGGAGAATGACGTCGGCGCGGTGTGCGCCGCGGTCGCCATGCGTCCCGATGTAGACCACGAAGGCGCCCGGCTCGATCGCGATCTCGTCGGCGCCGAGATTGAACAGAAGGTCGAGCGCGCCTGCTTTCGCCATCGCCGGCGCATCGAGGCCCCCTTCCCCGGGCACGAGGCCGAGATCGAGGCCGCCGACGCGCGAAGCGGCGGTGTGCAGCACGTTGAAACCGTTCCAGCCGTCCTTCACCACGCCGAGCGATTGCGCCGATTTGACTGCGGCCGCCAGGATCGCCTCGCCGTCGGCCCTCGCGAAAGCGCCCGCGCCCAGAATGAACATCGGCTTGGTCTTGGACGCTGGCGGGTGATCTGCGAAGCCCGCGAGTGTCTCCGGACCAGCGCCCAGATAATTGTAATTGTATGTCAAATCGGCCTGCTCGCCGATGACGCCCAAGAGCGCGCCACCCTTCAGCCAGCGCTTGCGGATCCGCGCGTTGAGCACAGGCGATTCGAGGCGCGGATTGGAGCCGATGACCAGAATCGCGTCGGCCGCGTCGATGCCGGCGACCGTGGAGTTGAACAGATAGGAGGCGCGGCCGAACCTCGGATGCAGCTTCGAGCCGTCCTGACGGCAGTCGAGGTTCGCCGAGCCGAGCTTGGCGATCAGGCCCTTGAGGGCGAACATTTCCTCGACCGAAGCGAGATCGCCCGCGATGGCGCCGATCCGGGCCGGCGCCGCGGCCTTCGCCCTGGCGGCGATCGCGGCGAAAGCCTCTTGCCAACTGGCGGGCCGTAACTTGCCCTCGATCCGCACGTAAGGCCGGTCGAGGCGCTGATTCTTGAGGCCGTCGACGATGTGGCGCGTCTTGTCGGAGATCCACTCCTCGTTGATCGCGTCGTTGACGCGCGGAAGGATGCGCACGACCTCGCGGCCGCGCGAGTTGATCCGGATCGCCGATCCCAGCGCGTCCATGACGTCGACCGATTCGGTCTTGGCGTATTCCCACGGGCGAGCGTGAAACGCGGTCGGCTTCGCAGTCAGCGCGCCGACCGGGCAGAGGTCGACGACGTTGCCTTGAAGCTCGGAGGTCAACGCGCTCTCGAGATAGGAAGTGATCTCCATGTCCTCGCCGCGGCCGGTCGCGCCGAGTTCCGGAACGCCGGCGACCTCGGTGACGAAGCGGACGCAGCGCGTGCACTGGATGCAGCGGTTCATCACTGTCTTGACCAGCGCCCCGATATATTTGTCCTCGACCGCGCGCTTATTTTCGGCGAAGCGCGACGAATCCGCGCCATAGGCCATCGCCTGGTCCTGCAGGTCGCATTCGCCGCCCTGGTCGCAGATCGGGCAATCGAGCGGATGGTTGATGAGCAGGAACTCCATCACCCCCTGGCGGGCCTTGCGCGCCATCGGCGAATTGGAGAACACGACCGGCGGCTCGCCGTTCGGGCCGGGACGCAGGTCGCGGACCGCCATCGCGCAGGACGCCGTCGGCTTGGGCGGGCCGCCCTTCACCTCGACCAGGCACATGCGGCAGTTGCCGGCGATCGACAGGCGCTCGTGGAAGCAAAAGCGCGGCACTTCCGCGCCGGCGGCTTCGCAGGCCTGAAGCAGCGTGTATTCGGCCGGAACGTCGATTTCCTTGCCGTCGATGATGATCTTGCTCATGCGCCTTTCGCCCCGTGACCGGACCGCCAATAGGCGAGCGGATCGGTGACAGCAACCCCGTCGCTCATTGCGCCCCCGAGCCGCGCATATTCGGTCGCGCGCCTCATAGGTCCGCCTCCAGCCTTTCGACGCGGCGAGTCAAATCGGCAATCTGCTTACGCAAATCGCCATTCCCTCGGCTCGCGTGAGCGGCGTAGCCGATCGCTGTCACCGTGCCCTCGCGAATCGTCTCCACGCGCTCTTCGAGCGCGTCGAAACGGAGGTCGTGACCGGTCACCGTCAGCCGAACCTCTCTCAGCACCGCTTCAATGTCGTCGAACCGCGCCTCGATCTGGTCGAAGCGCGCCGAGTTGTCGGCCCGCATCGTCCGGAGCAGTTGCAACACCATGTTGTCGGCCTCGTCGGCCATGTCCTACTCCGCCGCCGCGCGCACAGGCTCGCTGTGCGGATGGGCCGAGTAATCGTCGATGCGGCGCTCGATTTCGGGGCGGAAGTGGGCGATGAGGCCCTGGATCGGCCACGCGGCCGCATCGCCGAGCGCGCAGATCGTGTGGCCTTCGACCTGCTTTGTCACGTCGAGCAGCATGTCGATCTCGCGCTTTTGGGCGCGACCTTCGGCCATGCGGTTGACGACCCGCCACATCCAGCCGGTGCCCTCGCGGCAGGGCGTGCACTGGCCGCAACTCTCGTGCTTGTAGAAGTAGGAGAGGCGCGCGATCGCGCGGACGATGTCGGTCGACTTGTCCATCACGATGACCGCCGCGGTCCCGAGGCCGGAGCGGAGCTTGCCAAGCGAGTCGAAATCCAACGGGCAGTCGACGATCTGCGCGGCCGGCACGCAGCGCACCGACGAGCCGCCGGGAATGACGGCGAGCAGGTTGTCCCAGCCGCCGCGTATGCCGCCGCAATGGGTCTCGATCAGCTCGCGGAACGGGATCGACATCGCCTCTTCGACGTTGCACGGCTTGTTGACGTGGCCGGACACGCAGAAGAGCTTTGTGCCGCTGTTGTTGGGGGCGCCGAAGCTGGTGAACCACGCGGCGCCGCGCCTCAGGATGGTCGGTGCGACGGCGATCGATTCGACGTTGTTGACCGTGGTCGGTGAGCCGTAGAGCCCCATGCCGGCCGGAAACGGCGGCTTCATCCGCGGCATGCCCTTCTTGCCCTCGAGCGATTCGAGCATCGCGGTCTCTTCGCCGCAGATGTAGGCGCCGGCGCCGTGATGCACGTAGAGGTCGAACGGCCAGCCGTGGATATTGTCCCTGCCGATCAGCTTCGCCTCGTACGCCTCTTCGACCGCCGCCTCAAAGCGCACGCGCTCCTCGATGTACTCGCCGCGGAAATAGATGTAGGCCGCCTCGGCGCCCATTGCGAACGACGCGACCAGCGCGCCTTCGATCAGCACATGCGGATCGTTGCGCAGGATCTCGCGGTCCTTGCAGGTGCCGGGCTCCGATTCGTCGGCGTTGATGACGAGGTAATGCGGCCGCTTCGGGTCGATGGTCTTGGGCATGAACGACCACTTGAGCCCGGTCGGAAAGCCGGCCCCGCCGCGCCCGCGCAGGCCCGAGGCCTTCATCTCGGCGATGATCCAGTCGCGGCCCTTGTCGATCAGCGCCTTCGTGCCGTCCCAATTGCCGCGCGCCCGCGCGCCCTTCAGGCTGCGGTCGCCGAGGCCGTAGAGATTTGTGAAGATGCGGTCCTTGTCTTCCAGCATCGCTCAGGCTCCCGACTTCTCGTCGATGGGGGTGGGGACTTCGCGATCCTTCCGGCCTGTTCCGCCCCCGGAGAGGCTGGACGCCTGCGCCACCCAGCCCTCGCGATGGATGCGCCCGGGGAAAGCCAGATAGGTCCCGACCCAACGAATTTCGGACAGCGTCCAGACGGCGATCTGATCGAAATGGAATACGCCGAGTTCGTGCAGCCGCTTCTCGTTGGCCGGGCCGACGCCCTTGATACGCTGCAGATTGTCGGCCGCCCCCGCGCGGGGGGCCGGCAGGGCCGCCGGACGGGCGCCGACAGCGTTCGCCTTCTGCTCAGGCGTTGCGTCGGCCGGCAGCTTTGCGAGCGCCGCTTTGACTTGAGCTTCCTCGGCGTCCGCATCGGCTTGCGCCGCCTTCTCGTCGATATTGACGCGCTGAGCGTAGCCGCCGGACGCGGTCGAATCCGCGCTCGGCGGAGCGTCGCCGGCCGGCTCCGCGGCCTTGATCGCTGAAGGAGTTGTCTGCGCTCCCGTCGCGGCGGCGTGTGCCGGAGTTCCAGCCGAAGACGGCGACTGGGCCGAGCCCTGGGACAGCGCTTGCGACGGCGCCGGATCCTTTTCGGGCGTGGAGACTTTTACATGCGCAGCCGCGTCATCGATAGGGACGGGGCGCCCACGGCCGCCAGCCGCCGAGTTGTTCGCCGGCGCCTGCGCCCCCTGCCCGCCGCTCTTGCCGTCGGCGCCGTAGAGCGACGTCAGGGCGGTGAGGCCCCCGACCGGCTCGGAGGACACGCGACCGATCTGCGAGCCGGTCCTGACCGGGCGGCCGGCTGCGAGGTCGTCGAGCAGCTTGGCGAAATTTTCCGGCGTCAGATCTTCGTAATAGTCGTCGTTGATCTGGACCATCGGGGCATTGCAGCAAGCGCCGAGGCATTCGACCTCGCTCCACGAGAACAGGCCGTCCGGGGTGACGTGGTCCGGCGCGCCGACGCGCTTGCGCAGCACGGCCTTGATGTCCTCGGCGCCGCGCAGCACGCACGGCGTCGTGCCGCAAAGCTGGATGTAATGCCGCCCGACCGGCTCGAGGTTGAACATCGTATAGAAGGTCGCGACCTCGAGCACGCGGATCTTCGGCATGTCGAGCATATCGGCGACTTTCTCGATCGCCGGCTTCGACAGCCAGTAGTCGTTCTGCTTCTGCGCGCGCCACAGAAGCGCGATCACCGCCGAAGCCTGCCGGCCGGGCGGATATTTGGCGATCTCTTTCTCCGCCCACGCCTTGTTCTCGGGCGTGAACTCGAAGCTCGCGGGCTGCTTCTCGGCAAGGCGGCGGACGGACATGGGCTAGACAATCCAGGCGTCGAAACCGGCGGGACGGCGCGTCATCGGCCGCCTCCGCGCGTGTCGTTGAGGACAAGATAGAGCGCAACCATCGGGATTCCGATGACGATTCCGAGATCGGTCTGCGGCTGGACGAGCGGCTCCCCGGAAGCCAGCCGCATGCCGCCGACCAGGACGACGAACGACGCCGCGCCCGAGAGGATCAGGCCAGCGCGGTTCTTGAGCGACTCGAGAACGGTCACCGGTCGACCTCCCCGAACACGATGTCGAGCGAGGCGAGGATGGCGCTGACGTCGGCGAGCATGTGCTTGCGGCACAGGAAATCCATCGCCTGAAGATGCGCAAAGCCCGGCGCGCGCAGCTTGCACCGATAGGGCTTGTTGGTGCCGTCGGAGACCAGATAGACGCCGAACTCGCCCTTCGGCGCCTCGACCGCCGCGTACACCTCTCCGGCCGGCACCTTGTAACCCTCGGTGTAGAGCTTGAAGTGATGGATGAGCGCCTCCATCGACCTCTTCATGTCGCCGCGCCTGGGCGGCACGACCTTGCCGTCGTCGCTGGAAATCGGACCGTCGCCGCCATGCGACTTCAACTTCTCGCAGCACTGCTTCATGATGTGCGCCGACTGGCGCATTTCCTCCATACGAATGAGGTAGCGGTCATAGCAGTCGCCGTTCTTGCCGACGGGGATGTCGAACTCCATCTCCTCGTAGCACTCGTAGGGCTGCGCCTTGCGCAGGTCCCAGGGCGCGCCGGAGCCCCGCACCATCACGCCGGAAAAGCCCCAGGCCCAGGCGTCCTCGAGCTTCACCACGCCGATGTTGACGTTGCGCTGCTTGAAGATGCGGTTGCCGGTGAGCAGGGTCTCGAGGTCGTCGCAGACTTTGAGAAACGGATCGCAGAATTCGTAGATGTCGTCGATCAGCTTCGACGGCAGGTCCTGGTGCACGCCGCCCGGGCGAAAATAGGCGGCATGCATGCGCGAGCCGCTGGCCCGTTCGTAGAAGACCATGAGCTTCTCGCGCTCCTCGAAGCCCCAAAGCGGCGGGGTCAGCGCGCCGACATCCATCGCCCCTGTGGTGACGCAGAGCAAATGCGACAGGAGCCGCCCGATCTCGCAATAAAGCACGCGAATGAGTTGCCCGCGCCGCGGAACCGTGAGGCCGAGCAGACGCTCGACCGCCAGCGCATAGGCGTGTTCCTGGTTCATCGGCGCGACATAGTCGAGCCGATCGAGATAGGGCACGTTCTGAAGATAGGTGCGCGCCTCCATCAGTTTCTCGGTGCCGCGATGCAGGAGGCCGATATGCGGATCGACCCGTTCGACCACCTCGCCGTCGAGTTCAAGCACCAGGCGCAACACGCCGTGCGCCGCCGGATGCTGCGGCCCGAAGTTGATGGTGAAGTTGCGAAGGTTCTGTCGCTCGGTCATCTGCGGGCGGCCCTCATATGGTGATCTCGACGCCACGCGCCTTCATGCTGTTTCGCGCCGCCGCGAGCGCCGGCGGAATGACGTACTTCATCATCAAGCTCATCATCTCCGGTATGCGGCTCATCATAATCGGCCTTTTCTTCAGGATGGAGCTTCCCACCGGCGACGAATAGAACTGATTGAGGGCCAACAGTTCGTCCTTGGTATAGATGTCGAGCATCATGATCATGGAATATTTCTGAATGATGTCAGCGCTGTCGACCAATGCACTGTGGAGGAATACATCCATGAACTCCTGCACTTGCTGGTCGGTCAGTTTGGGGTTCTTTGTTTTCAACTCGCCAGCGAGGTTCTTGGACATCATTGGGATGGCCTGCTCGAACGCACCCCTGATATTCATCATCTCCGAATAGGCTTTCGCCGCGGCCACCGTATCCGGATCATAGCTCTTCAGTTTCTGCTCGTAAGCCTCCGGCCCCTCCTGTTGCGCGCTTGCGACCGCGGCGCCGAAAATCAACGCCAGCGAGAGCGCAACGCCGACAATCCGGGACCGGGCGCGCATCCTATTTGCTCGCTTTCTCGTCGCCTGGCAGCGGCGGGCCTTCCCAGGGGCTCAAAAAGTCGAACTGGCGGAATTCCTGGGGAAGGTGCACCGGTTCGTAGCGCACGCGCTTCTCCTGATCGTCGTAGCGGACCTCGACGAAGCCGGTCATCGGGAAATCCTTGCGCAGCGGATGTCCATCGAAACCGTAGTCGGTGAGAATGCGGCGCAGATCCGGGTGGCCGACGAACAGCACGCCGAAGAAATCGTAGATTTCGCGCTCGTACCACTCGGCGCCCGGATAGACAGCGGTCGCGCTGGCGAGCGGGGTCTCCTCGTCGGTCATCGCCTTGACGCGGATGCGGCGGTCGAGCTTCGGCGACAGCAGGTGGTAGACGACGTCGAACCGCTTCTCGCGCACCGGATAGTCGGCCCCGGAGATGTCGATGATCGAGACAAACATCCCGGCCGGATCGTCGCGCAGGAATCGCAGCACGTCGAGATTGCGCGCCGGATCAATCGTCAGCGTCAGTTCGCCGAAGGCGAACGCCTGCTCGACGACCGCGCCCGGCAGCGCGGCGGCAACCTTTTCGCCGATCGTTTTCAAAAGCTCGTCCATCGATCCGTCTTCCTTCGATCGGCGGTCAGCGTTCGATCGTGCCGGTCCGGCGAATCTTCTTCTGCAGCATCAGCACGCCGTAAAGCAGCGCCTCCGCGGTCGGCGGGCAACCGGGCACGTAAATGTCGACCGGCACGATGCGGTCGCAGCCACGCACGACGGAGTAGGAATAATGATAGTAGCCGCCGCCGTTGGCGCACGAGCCCATGGAGATGACATAGCGCGGCTCGGGCATCTGATCGTAGACCTTGCGCAACGCGGGGGCCATCTTGTTGGTCAGCGTTCCGGCGACGATCATCACGTCGGACTGCCGCGGGCTGCCGCGCGGCGCGAAGCCGAAGCGTTCCACGTCGAAGCGCGGCATCGACAATTGCATCATCTCGACCGCACAGCAGGCGAGGCCGAAAGTCATCCACATCAGCGAGCCGGTGCGCGCCCACTGGATCAGGTCGTCGGTCGTGGTGACCAGAAAACCCTTGTCGGCGAGTTCGTCGCTGATCGCGCCGAAGAAGGAGTTGTTCGAGCCGACCGGCTTGCCGGTCGCCGGATCGAGGACGCCCGTCGCGGCGGGGGCGACAGTTGGACCGGAACTCAATCCCATTCCAGCGCTCCCTTGTTCCATTCGTAAACGAAGCCGATCGTCAGCACGGCGAGAAAGAGGATCATCGACCAGAAACCGAGCGCGCCGATGTCATGAAAGACGATCGCCCAGGGAAACAGGAAGGCGACTTCGAGGTCGAAGATGATGAACAGCAGCGAGACCAAGTAGAACCTGGCGTCGAACCGCATGCGCGCATCGTCGAACGGATCGAAACCGCATTCGTAAGGCGACAGCTTTTCCGGATCCGGGGCCTTGAAGGCGAGAAGGAAGGGCATGATCATCAGGGCCCCGGCGATCAGGGCGCCGAGGATGACGAAAACGACCAACGGCAGGTAGTCGGAAATAAGGCTCGGCATCGGCCTGGCTCGCGAATTTGGACAAGCGCGGAGGGGGCATGCGTTGGGTGAAACGCAGCCCCTTTGTTGCATCGACGCCTATCGCAGCGCAGCGACGCATGCAAGGCGAAAGGCGTCCCCATCAGCATCATGTCGCATGTCGCGGACCCGCTCGCCGCAGGCGAGCCGCCGTCGTGATTGGGCGAAACCCTGGCGCCGCGGGCGCCCGATCAGCCGACGTTTGCGACAAGGATTTGAAGGAGAAAATGGCGAGAGAGACGGGACTTGAACCCGCGACCTCCGGCGTGACAGGCCGGCGCTCTAACCAACTGAGCTACTCCCCCGCGAGGGTCGGCGGGGGATAAGCCAGCGGCGCCTTCAAGTCAATACGCGCGCGCGATTTTGCGCGGGCTGGACCCGGCTTGCGTCCCGCGCGCCGTTCACGGGGTCAGAATTGGCTGACTGCGAACGACCAGCGCCGCATTTCTTCGGAACTGAGCACATGCATCGTGTCGGGCGGCAACGACTCGGCGGCTCGAACCAGGGCCGGACTGACGCCCATGCGGCGGGCGTAGCGGGCGAGCACCGCCACCATCGGCGGGTCGGCGAAACTCCGCGTCGTGCGCTGACCAAACCATCCCGCACCCTCGGTCTCGACGATCGACATCCGGTGCAGCGCGACTTCGCTGCCAGGCGGCGCGACGCGGCGCACAGCCCCCATCATCGCGTAGACGCAGGCGGACAGGCACTCGCCCACAAATGGGCCCGGATCGCCTTCAGCGTGGAAGCGCCCGACGACGCCGGCGATCCGCAGTTCGCGCAGGATGTGGCCGAACGTCATCGACGCGACGACGTTGCCGCCGCGCGAGTTGAAGAACACGATTCGCTTGAGCTTGCTGTCCTCGGCGCCGGACTTGAGAAAATCGACGAAAGCCTGTGGAGTCGAGGACTCGATCACGCCGTCGGCGACGATGACGTGCGGACAGCGTACGCCGCAACGGCCGACATCGAGGGGCGCGACCCGAAAGGTCATCGAGCCGGATTCGGCGCGCGCCGTCTGCGCCGCCGCCAAGCCGCAGACCATCAACGCGAACCCGAACCCCAGCCTCGCCAACACCCCGGCGCTAAGCCTGGTGGGCGGTGACGGGCTCGAACCGCCGACCCTCTCGGTGTAAACGAGATGCTCTGCCAACTGAGCTAACCGCCCTCATTGCCGTGGCGCGGCAGATTACAGATTTGCGAGCGCCACGCCAAGGCGTAGCCGACGGGCCAAGAGGACCCCCGTCGCTTGCGCCTCCCTTGGAGGGGAGGATGCATCGAAGCCGTCGCCGAGCCGGGACGAAGCCATTCGCGCCGCCGGACGTGGCGGGACGAACAAACCCGGGCGCGCCGCATTCGCCGCGCGCCTAGGGTGAGACCCGATCTTTCTTACTTCTTGCCCGACTTCTTGTTGAGCGAGGCCTTCAGAGCCGCGCCGGGTTTGAAACGGGCGTTTTTCGACGCTGCGATCTTGATCTCCTTGCCGGTGGCGGGATTTCGGCCCTTGCCCGCGGCGCGCTCCCTGACCGAGAACGTGCCGAAGCCGACGAGGCGCACCTCGTCGCCTTTCTTGAGCGTCTTCTCAATGCCCTCCAGCACGGCGTCTAGCGCTTTGGCGGCGGCGACCTTGGTCAGCTCCGCCTCGGTCGCGATGTGATCGACGAGTTCGAGTTTGTTCATCCTGGCCTCTCCGTTCCAACGCGGCGTCTCTTCCGGCGCCGTCATCTTGCCCGGCGTCTTGCGCCGCCGCACGCTCACGCCCGCACGTCCGGAATCGAAGCGGCGCCAGATAGGCGCCGCCGGCCCGAATCGACGGCTGAGTTCGTTCCATTGCTCATGTTTCACCCAGCAGGCGCAAGGCTTTGCAGGAATTGCCGACAAAAAAAGATGCGATTTTCCCCGCAAACCGGGCTGTTGACGACAAAAGCGCCGCGAATCCAGGGGATTCGCGGCGCTTGCGTCACAGCCCGGAGGCGCGTTCGCCCCTCCCGGCTTAAAGTCAGTGGGCGACGAGGCCCTGGCCCGATTCGTCGACGGGGGCGCTAGGCGCAACCGCGTTGACGTCCTCCTCCCAGACGATGGGGGTCGGCTGACGCAACAGCGCGTGCCTCAGCACCTCCTCCATCCTCGAGACCGGCACGATCTCGAGCCCGGATTTCACCGAGTTGGTGATTTCGGCCAGATCCTTGACGTTCTCTTCCGGGATCAGGACCTTCTTGATGCCGCCGCGAAGCGCCGCGAGCAGCTTTTCCTTCAGGCCGCCGATCGGCAGGACTCGGCCGCGCAGCGTGATCTCGCCGGTCATCGCGATGTCGCGGCGCACCGGAATGCTGGTCAGCATCGACACGATCACCGTCGCCATGGCGACGCCCGCCGACGGGCCGTCCTTCGGCGTCGCGCCTTCCGGCACGTGGACATGGATGTCGCGCTTGTCGAACAGCGGCGGCTCGATGCCGAAGTCGACCGCGCGCGACCGCACATAGGACGCGGCGGCGGAGATCGATTCCTTCATCACGTCCTTGAGGTTGCCGGTCACCGTCATCCGGCCCTTGCCCGGCATCATGACGCCCTCGATCGTCAGCAATTCGCCGCCGACCTCCGTCCACGCGAGGCCCGTCACCAGCCCGACCTGATCGTCCGCCTCGATCTCGCCGAAGCGGTACTTCGGCGGCCCGAGGAACTCGGCGACGTTGGCGCTCGAAACGGCGATCCGCTTCTTTTTCGTCGTCAAAATCTCCTTGACCGCCTTGCGGGCGAGATTGGAGATCTCACGCTCGAGGTTGCGCACGCCCGCTTCGCGGGTGTAGCGCCGGATCAGCTCCATGATTCCGCTGTCCTCGACCTCGAATTCCTTGGCGTCGAGGCCATGCTTGCCCATCGAGTTGGGCAAAAGGTGGCGCTTGGCGATCTCGAGCTTTTCGTCCTCGGTGTAGCCGGCGATCCGGATGATCTCCATGCGGTCCATCAGCGGCGCCGGGATGTTGAGCGTGTTGGCCGTGGTCACGAACATCACGCTCGACAGGTCATAGTCGACCTCGAGATAGTGGTCGTTGAACGTCGCGTTCTGCTCCGGATCGAGCACCTCGAGCAGCGCCGACGACGGATCGCCGCGGAAATCCATGCCCATCTTGTCGATCTCGTCGAGCAGGAACAGCGGGTTCGACGTCTTGGCCTTGCGCATCGACTGGATCACCTTGCCGGGCATCGAGCCGATGTAGGTCCGCCGGTGCCCGCGGATCTCCGCTTCGTCCCGCACGCCGCCCAGCGACATGCGCACGAACTCGCGCCCCGTCGCCCTGGCGATCGACTTGCCGAGCGAGGTCTTGCCGACGCCGGGCGGCCCGACCAGGCAGAGGATCGGACCGGTCAGCTTGTTGGCGCGCTGCTGGACGGCGAGATATTCGACAATGCGCTCCTTGACCTTGTCGAGGCCGAAGTGATCGGCGTCGAGGATCGCCTGCGCCGCGGGCAGGTCCTTCTTGATCTTCGAGCGGCGCTGCCACGGGATCGAAAGCAGCCAGTCGAGATAGTTGCGCACGACTGTGGCCTCGGCCGACATCGGCGCCATCTGGCGCAGCTTCTTGACCTCGCCGAGCGCCTTCTCGCGCGCTTCCTTCGTCAGCTTGGTCGACTTGACGCGCTCCTCGAGCTCGGACATCTCGTCGCGACCCTCCTCGTCGCCGAGTTCCTTCTGGATCGCCTTCATCTGCTCGTTGAGATAGTACTCGCGCTGCGTCTTCTCCATCTGCCGCTTGACCCGCGTGCGAATGCGCTTCTCGACCTGCAGCACGGAGATCTCGCCCTCCATCAGGGCCAGGCACTTCTCGAACCGCTTGGCGATCGAGCGCGTTTCCAGGACCGCCTGCTTGTCGGACAGCTTGACCGCGAGATGCGAGGCGATCGTGTCGGCGAGCTTGCTGTAATCGTCGATCTGATTGACCGCGCTCACCACCTCGGGCGAAATCTTCTTGTTGAGCTTCACATAGCTCTCGAACTCGGCGACCACCGAGCGCGACAGCGCCTCGGCCTCGATCTTCTCGATCGGCTCATCGGCAATCGCCTCGGCCTGCGCGGTGAAGAAGCTTTCGCCGGGGGTATAGGCGCTCACCACCGCCCGCGACGCGCCTTCGACCAGCACCTTGACCGTGCCGTCGGGCAGCTTGAGGAGTTGCAGGACGCTGGCGAGGGTGCCCGTGGTGAAAATCGCATCGGGCGCCGGATCGTCGTCGGCCGCGTTCTTCTGGGTGGCGAGCAGGATCGGCTTGTCCGACTTCATCACCTCCTCGAGCGCGCGAATCGATTTCTCGCGGCCGACGAACAGCGGCACGATCATGTGCGGGAAAACCACGATGTCGCGGAGCGGCAGGACGGGATAGACGTCGAGCGTGCCGGGGACAATTGTTTTTCTCTGGCTGGTCATGGCTATCCTTCTCGGAAGCCGGTCCATCGCCGGCCCCCAGCTTGCATTGACGACGCTCGCCTACTTCGGCCGGCCCTCTTCCGTCAGCAGCCGGCGCCAGTTGCTTGTGCGCCCCGCCAACCTCATGGGGTTGGACACGGCGGCCATGATTCCCTCACGCAATGTCTGTGCCGCGTCGCCGGAATCAAACGTCTTCGCGGAAGATGGGCTCCATCGGCCGCAGTTTCAAGTTGCGGCCGGGGAGACCGGTGTCAGCCCGCGCGCTCGGCGCGCTCGGCGTAGATGTAGAGCGGCCGCGCCTTGCCCTCGACCACTTCCGGACCGATGACGACCTGCTCGACGCCGTCGAGCCCCGGCAGATCGAACATCGTGTCGAGCAGGATGGCTTCCATGATCGAGCGAAGCCCACGCGCCCCGGTGCGACGCTCGATCGCTTTCTTGGCGATGACGTTCAGCGCCTCGTCCTGGAAGGTGAGGTCGGTGGTCTCCATCTCGAACAGCCGCTGATACTGCTTGACCAGCGCGTTCTTCGGCTCGGTGAGAATCTTCTTCAGCGCCTCCTCATCGAGGTCCTCGAGGGTGGCGATGACCGGCAACCGGCCGACGAATTCGGGGATCAGGCCGAACTTCAGCAGGTCTTCCGGTTCCACGTCGCGGAACACCTCGCCGGTGCGGCGATCGTCCGGCGCCTGGACCTTGGCGCCAAAGCCGATCGACGTCCCCTTGCCGCGCGCGGATATGATCCGCTCGAGGCCGGAGAAGGCGCCGCCGCAAACGAACAGGATGTTGGTCGTGTCGACCTGGAGAAACTCCTGCTGCGGGTGCTTGCGGCCGCCCTGCGGCGGCACGCTGGCGATCGTGCCTTCCATGATCTTCAGGAGCGCCTGCTGCACGCCTTCGCCCGAGACGTCCCGGGTGATCGACGGGTTGTCGGACTTGCGACTGATCTTGTCGATCTCGTCGATATAGACGATGCCGCGCTGGGCGCGCTCGACGTTGTAGTCCGAGGCCTGCAGAAGCTTGAGGATAATGTTCTCGACGTCCTCGCCGACGTAGCCCGCCTCGGTCAGCGTCGTCGCGTCGGCCATGGTGAAGGGGACGTCGAGGATGCGGGCGAGCGTCTGGGCGAGCAGGGTCTTGCCCGAGCCCGTCGGGCCGATCAGCAGAATGTTCGACTTCGCCAGCTCCACATCGCCGTGCTTGGTGGCGTGGTTCAGCCGCTTGTAGTGGTTATGCACCGCGACCGAGAGGACGCGCTTGGCCTGCGACTGGCCGATCACATAGTCGTCCAGGACCTTGCAGATCTCCCGCGGGGTCGGAATGCCGTCCTTGCTCTTGACCAGCGAGGTCTTGCTCTCCTCGCGGATGATGTCCATGCACAGTTCGACGCATTCGTCGCAGATGAACACGGTCGGCCCGGCGATCAGCTTGCGAACCTCGTGCTGGCTCTTGCCGCAGAAGGAGCAGTAGAGCGTGTTCTTGGCGTCGCCGTCGGCTTTGGCCATTTGTCTGTCTCCAACTCGGCCGCTTCCCCGAAATCGGGCGCAGCCTAAGCATCCTGAACTAACGAAACGTAGCCTCCGACCCCTCCTGCCGTCCGCCGCGTCCCAACTTTCTCGCCGTCCGCACCGTCATCGCCGGATAGGACAAGCAACCATCAAAGTCCGGGCGAAATCAAGTCGTTCCCGAAAAGATGGCTACCATAAGGCTCAGCAAGAATCGAGCCACTCAGCGCTTGCCCCTCTTAGAGCGGCGCCTTCACCTCTTCAACCTCGACGGTCCGATTGGCGGTCACCTCATCGACGATGCCGAACGCCTTGGCTTCCTCCGCCGACATGAAATGATCGCGGTCGAGGGTTCTCTCGATCGCTTCGTAGGGCTGTCCGGTATGCTGGACATAGATCTCGTTGAGGCGGCGCTTCACCTTGAGGATGTCCTCGGCGTGGCGCTGGATGTCGGAAGCCTGCCCCTGGAACCCGCCCGAAGGCTGGTGGACCATGATGCGCGCATTCGGCAGCGCGAACCGGTTCCCCTTCTCGCCGGCCGCCAGCAGGAGCGAGCCCATCGAGGCCGCCTGTCCGATGCAGAGGGTTGTCACTTTGGGACGAATAAACTGCATCGTGTCGTAGATCGACAGCCCCGCCGTCACGACGCCGCCCGGCGAGTTGATGTAGAGAGCGATGTCCTTTTTCGGATTTTCAGCCTCGAGAAACAGTAGCTGCGCGACCACCAGCGACGCCGAGACGTCCTCGACGGGTCCAATTATAAACACGATCCGCTCGCGCAGGAGGCGCGAAAAAATGTCGAAGGACCGCTCGCCGCGCGCCGACTGCTCGATCACGATCGGCACGAGATTGTTGGTGTAATAGTCGATCGGATCGCGCATTGGCTGTCATCACCCCAGGAGTTGTTCGGCTGGCGCCCGGCCCAAGATAGGCATCCGGGGCCTTTCCGAAAAGAGGCGCCGGCCTCCGCCTTGCGGCTAGCCCTTTCCCTCTTCGGCCGCTGGTTAATCCGCCAGCCTCTCGGCCGCCTCGGCCGCGGCGGCGACCGCGTCCTCGCCGGGTCGAGCCGACGGCGGCAATTCGTCGTCGAGCGGTTTCATCAGCTCTTCTTTGGCGACCTTGCGATCGGCGACCTTGGCGAGGCCAAGGATGTAATCCACGACTTTCTCCTCGTAGATCGGGGCGCGCAGTTCGGCGAGCGCCTGCTGATTGTTGCGATAGAAATCCCAGACCTGCTTTTCCTGCCCCGGGTACTGGCGCGCCTTTGCGATCAGCGCCTGGGTCATCTCATTGTCGGCGATCTTCACCTCGGCCTTGGTTCCGACCTCGGCGAGCAGCAGGCCGAGGCGCACCCGGCGCTCGGCGATCCTGCGGTAGTCCGCCTGGGCGGCCTCCGCGGTCGTGTTCTCGTCGGCAAAGCTGCGGTTGGCGGCCGCCTGCTCCTGCATCACCTGGGTCCAGATCCCGTCGAACTCCTGGTTCACCAGGCCTTCGGGAAGCTCGAAGGAATAGAGCGCGTCGAGCTTGTCGAGCAGCTGACGCTTGAGCTTGTCGCGCGAGACGCGGGCGTATTCGGCCGTGACCCGGTCGCGGAACATCTCCCTGAGCTTGTCGAGGCCGTCGAGGCCGAGGCCCTTGGCGAACTCGTCGTCGATCGCCAAGGGTTCGGGCGCCGCGACCGCCTTGACCGTGACGTCGAACTCGCCCGTCTTGCCCGCGAGCGTCCGCACGGAATAGGCCTCGGGAAATGTCGCGTGGACGACGCGCTGCTCGCCGGCGACCGCGCCGACGAGTTGGTCCTCGAAACCGGGAATGAAGGTGTTCGAGCCGATCAGGACCTCGATGTCGCGGCCCTCGCCGCCCTCGAACGGAACGCCGTCCATCTTGCCGTCGAAGTCGACGGTGACGCGGTCATGGGCTTCCGCCTTCGCGCCCTCGGGCTTTGCGGCATAGGTTCGCCGTCCGTCGGCCAGCCGCTCGATCGCGTTCGCGACATCGGCGTCTTCGACATCCGTCGTCAGGCGCTCGAGTTCGATCTGAGAGAAGTCGCCGATCTCGAAGGTCGGCAGCACTTCGAGCGCCACCTTGAACCTGAGATCGCCGCGCGCCTCGAGCGCCGCGTCGATCGCCGCCTGATCGGACGGCAGCTCGACCTTGGGCTCGCGGGCCAGCCGAAGGTGGTTGTCGTCGACGATCTGCTTGTTGGCTTTGGTGATCGCCTCCTGGACGACGTCGGCCATCACCGACTTGCCGTAGATCTTGCGCAGGTGTTCGACCGGCACCTTGCCCGGCCGGAAACCCTTGATCTGGGCTTTCGACTTGAGCTCGGCCAGCTGACCGTTCAGCTTCTCGGCGAGATCGCTCGCCGGAAGGAAAATGTCGTACTCGCGCTTGAGCCCCTGGCTCAGCGTCTCCGTCACCTGCATTGTCCAATCCGCCTTGTTCTTTAAGGGGCCGAGGTTTCCCTTAGCCGATTTCCAACTGTCGCCAAAGCGTCATCGTGACCCCATGCCGACCGCATGTCCCGTGAGAGTCGCTCCGCCGGATCGACCTCCGGAGCGGCGAACTGGTGCGGGCGGAGGGACTCGAACCCCCACAACTTGCGTCACCGGAACCTAAATCCGGCGCGTCTACCAATTCCGCCACGCCCGCGTTCGGCGTCTCCGCGATGCGGGCGCCCTGAGCTTCGGGCGCGCTCTATATCAGCTTGTCCGCCGCGCGCCAGCGAAAAATGGGCAAATGGACAATAGCGCCCGGCCCGCCGGCGGACGACGTCGCGGGAGGCGGGACGGTTGCCTGATCCGCCGCCTGGGTTCAGAAGGACAGCGCCGGAGGTGCGCCAACGCATCGGACGGAGCCGTGGAGCATGATGAAATATGGTTGCGCCGTCTTGCCCTCACCCGGCCGCTTCGCGGCTTCCCTCTCCCCGGGGGAGAGGGGCGCCCCCTTCCCCCTCGGGGGGAAGGTGGCCGCGTAAGCGGCCGGATGAGGGTTTTCGGCGCGATTCGTTCAGAAATCGTCACTCTCTAGCGCATCGTGACTGTCTTCCCCCCGGATCCCCGAAAGGATTCCCGCCGCGTGAACCGTCTCGAAGCGCCGGGAGCCAGAGCCACCCGCCGCGCCTTTATCGGCGGCGGGCTCGCGGCGGCCGCTTGGCGCCTCGCGCCGGCCCGGGCCGAGGCCCCTGCCCCGCCGCCGGACGGTGTCCGAACGTTCGAGGCCGCGCCCCACCCGTTCGCCTTTCTGCCGCCGCCGGCCGAACCGGCCGCGACCCTCGCCTATGGCGGCGCCATCCCGGGGCCGCTCCTGCGGCTCAAAAAGGGCGAGGAGCTCAAGCTGAGGTTCTCAAACAAGCTCGCCGATCCGACGACGCTCTCATTTGCCGGCCTGCGCACGGCCAACGCGGTCGTGGGCTATGGCGGCCTCACCGGGCCGCGGCTCGCGCCGGGCGAGAGCGCCGAACTCCGCTTCGTTCCGCCCGATTCCGGTTTCAACCTCTATCTCCCCCACGCCGGCCTGACCGACGCCGCCCAGCAGGGCCGCGGTCTCTTCGGTCCGATCGTGGTCGACGAAGCCGACAAGATGGACGTGGACGAGGATGTCGTCGTCCTCCTGTCGGACTGGAACTTTGACGACAAGGGCGGGATCAGGGACGACTTCGCCGACCCGGCGATCGCGCGAGCGGCCGGCCGGCGTGGCGGCCTGGTGTTCGCCAACGGCGCCGCCGCGCCGCTTCGGCTCAAGGCGCGCCCCGGCGCGCGGGTGCGCCTGAGGCTCGGCAACGCCGCCACCGCCCGGCTGACCAACGTCGGGATCGACGGGGCGGCGACCCTCATCGTGGCGGTCGACGGCCAGCCGTGCGATCCTTTCGCGCCCTTGCGCAACCAGTTCCCGATGGGCCCGGGCGCGCGTTTCGAGCTCGTGTTCGACATGCCGCGCGAGGCCAAGGCCGAGGTGACGTTCGTCCTGCGCCGGGAGGTCGGGGCGGCGGACATCCCGTTCGTCGCGCTGACCGCCGAAGGCGAACCGGTTCCCGCGCGCGACAAGCCCGCCCGCCTCCCGCCCAACCCCGCCCTGCCGACCGAGATCGCGCTCGAGGTTGCGCGGAGCTTCGACATCGCCGTCACGGGCGGCGGCGCGGCGCCGTTCGCGGTCGACGGCGTGACCTTTGTCGACTGGACGGCGAAGCCGCTCGCCAGGGTCGCCCGCGGCGCGCCGACCGTGTTCGCCTTCGCCAACCGGACCGCGGTGGTGCAGGCGATGCGGCTCGGCGGCCACGTCGCCCGGCTCCTGCATTCGATGGACGACGGCTGGGAGCCCTACTGGCGCGACACGATTCTCATCCAACCCGGCCGCACGCTCCATGTGGCCTTCATCGCCGACAACCCCGGCAAATGGCCGATCGAATCCGCCATCCCGGAGCATCGCGCGGCGGGCGTCGGGGCGTGGTTCGAGGTGGGGTGAAAGAGGTCGCCGCGGCTTAAAGGCAGCCTCGTATACCCGAGAGGTATCCGCCGCGGCGGCGTCGCCGTTTAGGCTCGACAGGAACTCCCCGTGTATAGTTGATCTCGACCGCCGCGCACTGCTCACCGCCGCTTTGCAGTTCCTCCTGAATCTAGTGCCCAGAACTTGGAGGAAGTTCTTTCTTGATAACATAATGTACACCACTGTGAAGTTCGTCATAAGCAGTCCAATCCAACTTCCCTTGTGAATTCGCCTTCACTACCTTGAACCTTATTCCTTTTTCCCCCGCGTAGCCTATTTTTACAAATACACCGCCTGGAAAGTCCAAAGTTTTAATTTGACCAGAGGGAAACGTGTAAAAAATCAAGGGGTTAGGTAAATTAGACGGGAATGATAGAACTGGCATATTTCCAGTACCATGCGATTCCTTCACGCTATCTAAATAATCCGCCATTCCCGTATTAGTGCCTCCCCCATAAGCCGGAACTTGAGCTACAAGCAGTCCAGCTGTAATGGATAAGGATTTCCCAGAAAAATGTCTCATCGTCTGATCACGCTCGACGTTATTCAACTTTGACATGTTGGTATAACTCTTGAGTTTAACTGATCTTCGACAGTTGGAAGAACTAAGCCGTTGATATCGAGCGTAAAAACGCGCTGCCCTGCAGGCGTGGCACTACATTACAATATCTAGATGTTGATAGGCCGTTTGCGACGTGACGTCGGGCGCTACGTCCATCCGCGGCGGTCTGGAGTCAACGCCAGGGCATCGCGGTGCGCCAATCCGAGATCTTCTTGCTGAGATGCATGCCCAAAAAGTTGGGGCCGAACTCGGTCTCGGTTCACACAGCATGCGTCAATAATCGAATGAAATCAATATCAATCGGCCAGAAACGTGGCACTACATTTACGCGTTCGGCACCGATCGCCTGCAATGATTTCAATATCTTACGACGTGCCGACCCGCTCCAACTGTAGAAGATCAGTTTAACGCGACAGCTTGCTCAGTTCCCAATTCGTTCGACCTAACATGTCGATCAGTTTTTTCCCGAGGAACAATTTGGCCCCGCATCGGCCAGTTCGTCGTCATCCAATGGCGTTGGGTTACGAGGTTACGGGGATAGGATCCAAATTCACCACAAATCTGTAGCGTGACTTGCCCCCACGCGCAAATGAAATTTGGCCGTGGGTTTTATGCAAAGCGAGTCCTGTCCCCATCCAAGCGCCGCCGCTTTGCGCGAGAGGTAGTTCCGAATCCACCAAGCCGGGTTAACCTCAAACTAAATCCTGCGGGTCAACTTGCAGTTGCAAAAATACAACCACTGCAGAGTCATGTGAGTCATGCCCGGGACCTGGAAATCACTAAAGGTCCAGACGCGTTTCATGGCGCTCGCCGCCATCGGCGTCATCGCCATCGTCGCCGCCGCGGTCGCGCTGGTCGGCTGGGCGGAAAGCCGGTCGCTCGAAGCCCGGCTCCGCAGCCTCTCCGAGAACGAGCTGAAATCGGTCAACGCGCTGGTCGAAACCGCGATGCGCCAGCGGCTCGACGACCGGGACGATGTGGCGATCAAGGTCTTCAACAACTGGTTCGAGAGCCGCAACAAGAATTATCCCGGCCAGTTGTGGAGCGTCTGGAGTCCCAAGGTCGCCGCCTATGTGGCTCAGGCGACGCCCGATCGTCCGGCCAAAACCGCGCGCGACGCGCTCGACGACGAAGCGATGGCCGCCGGACGTCCCGTCGGGCGTTTCGTCGGCGACACGTTCCGCTACAGCCTGCCGATCGTGCTCGGCCAGACGCTCGCCGGGCCCAAGGAGACCTGCATGCCCTGCCATGCCGGGGCCATGGGCCTCAACGAAGGCGAGACGATCGCCGTCTTCTCGTCGAGCCTGTCCGCCGCGGCCGATTACGCGGCCCTCAACACGCTATTGTGGCGCATCGCGGCAGCCGGACTGATCGTCGGCCTGCTGGTCATCGCCGGGATCTGGCGCCTGCTCGGCAGCGTCGTCACCAGGCCGCTCGCGCGCATGACCGAGATCATGCGCCGGCTCGCCGAAGGCGACACCAAGGTCGCGGTTCCGGCCGAAGACCGAGGCGACGAAATCGGCGCCATGGCCAAGGCGATCCTCGTATTCCGCGACGCGGCGATCGAGAACGCGCGCCTCGAAAGCGAGGCCGAGCGGCATCACGCCGAGGCCGAGCGCGCTCAGGCCGCCGCCGCCGCGGCGCAATCGAAGGCGATCGGCGACGAGCGCGCGCTGGTCAACGCTTCGATCGGCGTCGCGCTGGCAAAACTCGCCGGCAAGGACCTTTCCTATCGCATGACGAGCGAAATCCCCTCCGCCTACCGCGAGCTGCAATCGAATTTCAACGGCGCCATCGCCGAGCTCGAGACCGCGATGCGCAACGTCTCTTTCGCCGCCATTGCGATCAATTCGGACGCGTCCGGCGTCGCGGTGGTCGCCGATCGCATCTCGGCGCGCACCGAGCGGCAGGCGGCGAGTTCTCGAAGAGACCAACGCCGCGCTCGGCGACATCACGAGCGTGACCCAGCGGTCCGCCGAGGGCGCGGCGAACGCCCAGGCCATGGGCGTCGCCGCCGATCAGGATTCGCAAAAGAGCCTCGCCGTCGTGCACGAGGCCGTCGCCGCCATGGACGCGATCTCCAAGACCTCGGCTGAGATCGGCCAGATCATCGGCGTCATCGACGAGATCGCCTTCCAGACCAACCTGCTTGCGCTGAACGCCGGCGTCGAGGCCGCGCGCGCCAACGAAGCGGGCAGAGGCTTCGCGGTCGTCGCCACCGAAGTCAGGACGCTGGCGCAGCGCGCCGCCGAGGCGGCCAAGGAGATCAAGGCGCTGATCTCCACCTCCGCCGTCGAGGTCGGCCGCGGCGTGTCGCTCGTTCACGAGACCGGCGCGGCGCTCGAGCGCACGATCGCCAAGGTCGGGGAAATCAACCGCATCGTCAGTGACATCGCCGAGGGCGCCAAGCGTCAGGCTTCGGGCGTGGCCGAGATCAACGCGACGATCGACGGCATGGACAAGACGACGCAGGAGAACGCCGCCATGGTCGAGCAATCGACCGCCGCCACCCACTCGCTGTCCGAGGAAAGCCGGAAGCTCAGGGAGCTCGTGGCGCTGTTCAGGCTCGGTCCGGCTGCGGCGCAAGAGCCAGCCACGCGAGCGCGGGCGGCGTAAGGACACTCGGCACAATAAGTGCGCCAAACTCCCCGTCGTCATTGCGAGCCGAAGGCGAAGCAATCCATGCCGCAGCGCGCGGCGGCGACATGCATTGCTTCGTCCCTCTGGGCTCTTCGACCCGGGGGTCGCTCCTCGCAATGACGGTCGCGGGTTGTTTGAATTGATTCGGTCGTTTCGGCGCGCCGTCAGGCCGCCCGCGGCGCGCGGAAGAGGTCGAGCAGCATCGGCGCCTCGAAGGCGTAGTCGCCCTTGTCGGTGCGGCCCGCCTCGAACAGGGCGCGGACCTCGGCGGTCTCGACCAGCTCGCGCTCAATGGCGTTGAAGGTCTGCCCGAGGGCGCGGGCGACGAGCGCGCCGAAATCGGGGTAGCGCACGTGCTGCAGGTAGCGGAACGACAGCCGCTCGCCGAACAGCGGCGCGGCGCTCAGCGCCAAAGCCTCCTGCGCCGCCTCGCGCACCCGCGTCTCGTCGTGGAAGGGCCGTATGAGCGGGAAATAGGTCCCCGTCATGCCGGGCTCGATCACGCAGAGAAAGCCGGTTTCGGGCTTCAGCACGCGCGCCGCCTCGGCCAGCGCCGCCGCCATCGCCTTGACCGGGACGTGATGCAGCGAACGGAAGAACACGACCCCGTCCATGACGCCGGTCTCGACGGGAAGGCGTTCCGCCCGCGCCTCGACGAAGGTCACGCCGGGCGAAGGCGCCGCCTCGCGGTTCCTGGCCGCCTGGATCGCGTCGGGCTCGACCGCGAGCACTTTCGCCCCGGCTTCGGCGAGGTCCCGGGCGTTCTTGCCCGCTCCGCAGCCGACGTCGACCAGCGTTAAGCCGGCGACCGGGGTCGCCGCCAGCACGGCGGCGGCGTCGCTCCGTTCGCCGAGATCCGTTCGCTCGCTCATGTCCGAAGCTCCGTGCGAATTGTCGACGCGGCCGTTGACCGCGTCCGTTGTAGACGCGGTCGTTGACCGCGTCAGCCGCGATCAGCGATCGCGGCTACAGGCGCTCACCCAGCCTGCGCGCGCTCGGATTGGCGCAGATCCTTCTTCGAGATCTTGCCGACCGCGGTCTTGGGCAGCGCGTCGCGGATCTCCATGGCGCCGATCATCTCGTGCTTGCCGAGCCGGTCCTTGAGGAAGGCTTTCAGTTCGTCGAACGTGAGCGACGGGACGCCGGCCTTCAGCTTGACGAACGCCTTCGGGGTCTCGCCGCGATATGCGTCCGGCACGCCGATCACGCTGACCTCCTCGACCGACGGGTGCTTGTAGATCGCCTCCTCGATGGTGCGCGGATAGACGTTGAAGCCGCCGACGAGCAGCATGTCCTTGGTCCGGTCGACGATGAAGACGAAGCCGTCCTCGTCCATATATCCGACGTCGCCGGTGCGGAAGAACCCGTCGGCGGTCATGGCGGCCGCCGTCTCCTCGGGCTTCTTCCAGTAGCCCTTCGTCACGTTCGGCCCCCTGACGCAGATCTCGCCGCGCTCGCCGAACGGCAGGTCGCGCGAGGGATCGGCGACGTCGATGAACTTCATCTCGATCCGCGGCATCGGCAGCCCGCAGGAGCCCGGCTTGCCCGTGCCGTCGCGCGGCGTGAACGTCCCCGCCGGCGAGGTCTCCGACATGCCCCAGCCCTCGGTCAGCAGCGCGCCGGTGGCCGCCTGGAACTTCTGCTGGACCGCGACCGGCAGCGGCGCCCCACCTGAGGAGCAGAATTTCAGCGACGTCAGATCGTACGTGTCGATGTCCGGCAGGCCGAGCAGCGCCACATGCATGGTCGGCACGCCCGGAAAGGTGGTGATCTTCTTCAGCGCGATGTCCTTGACCACCGCCGCCGGATCGAAGCGCGGATGCAGGATGAGCTCGGCGCCGAGGCCGAGGCCGAGAATGAGCACCGCCGAGAGCGCGTAGATGTGGAAGAGCGGCAGCACGCAGAGCGTCCGCTCGCCGCCTTCGGTCATTGCCGGCGGATCGGTGCGGGTCGCGACCTCGGTGTACTGCGCGCAAGCCGCGGTGAGATTGCCATGGGTCAGCATCGCGCCTTTGGGCCGGCCGGTCGTCCCGCCGGTGTACTGGATGACCGCCAGCGCCTCGGCCGGATCGCCGATCGCATGGGCCTCATAGCGTCCGTCGTTGTCGAGGAGGTCGCGGAACGCGACATGCCGCTCGTCCGAGGGGACCTCCGACAGCATCCCCTGCGCGGCCATGAAGCCCTTCACCGGCCCGGGAGCCGCGGCGTATTCGGGGAACGCGCCGACGACGAGGCGCGTGAGCCGCGTCGAGGCCAACAGCTTCTCCGCCTGCGGATAGACGGCGGCGAGATCGAGGGTGACGAGGATGTCGGTCTCGCTGTCGGCGATCTTGAATTCGAGCGTGTTCAGCGCGTCGAGCGGGGAATAGTTGACCACCACGCCGCCCGCCTTCAAGACGCCGAACAGGGCGATCACGTCATGGGGGGTGTTGGGCATAAAGAGGCCGACGTGGACGCCGGGGCCGACGCCGAGCCTTTGGAAGCCGGCGGCCGCCCGGTCGGTCAGGGCGCTCAACTCGGCGTAGCTGATCCGCCTGTCCATGAACTGCAGCGCCGGACGGTCGGCGAAGCGGCGCGCCGAGCGTTCCAGAATGCTTTGCAGCGGCGCCGGTTCGATCGGCGCGTCCCAGCGCACGCCGGCGGGATAAGACTTCAACCAGGGGTGAGCGTTCATCAACTCCTCGCGTTTCCTGCCCGATTGCCCGATGATCTTGCGCGCCCGGCCGTTCTCGCGGACCCGGCGCGAAGTCCGCCAGTTAGCCGCAGTGACGGCCCGGCCGTCAAGGACGGCCGTTTCCCGGCAGCAATTCTCGAAGCTCGCGCCGCCGCACTTGCCGACCGACACGCGCGGCAGGGCGCGCGTCGACGAGAGGCGGGTGATCAGCGGCATCGTCCACGGCCTGAAATCGGGCGGCCGATGGGCAGACGCGCCGCCGCCGCATCGCAACGCGCTACGACCGAAACGCCGCCAACGTCTTCGCCGCCGTCTGCATCGCCGCGACCGTCAGCACCTGGCTATGAGCCCGGCCTAGTGGGTGAAAGTGTGGTTGGGCGAACATCCACGTCACTGGGGTCAACCACTATCTGCAACCACCGCTTCAAAGCCTTTCAGCAGATCTCTATCGAGCTTGCCGCCCAGGTCCTTCAGCACGGCGAGCGCCCGCTGAGGCGGCATCGGCGCTTTGTAGGGGCGGCGTTCAATCAGCGCGGCGTAGATGTCGCAAATGGTGACAATGCGCACGTAACCCGAAATCTGCCGCCCCCGAAGTCGGTCAGGGTATCCCGTGCCGTCCAGGTACTCGTGGTGATGGCGTATCACATCCAGAATGACCGGGCTGACGCCACGCTGGCCCGCAACCATAGCATGACCCAGCTCCGGATGGGTCCGCATGACGTCCATCTCGGGCTTCGATAGGGCGCCAGACTTGTTGAGGATGTCTGGGGGTATGTGCGCCTTGCCAACATCGTGGAGAAGCGCGGCCTGTAACAGAAGATTATTCGACGCGAGGCCCAGCTTCAAGGAGAACGCAGCAACCAAGCCGGCCACCAGAAGACAGTGCTGGTAGGTCACGTCATCGAACTGCCAGACGACATCCAACCACGATCGGATGTTGGCCTGTTTGATGGCGCCAAGTATGACGCTGGCGCCCCTGTCCAGTTCTGCAATCGACAGGGGTTCACCTCGCTTCGCTACGTCAAAGCAGGTGGCAAGCGCCGACTTTGCATCAGATACGCGTGCTTCCGTCACACTGGCAGGGCGTGTCGTACCTTTGTTTCTATTCCGATAGGTGTTGATCAACCTCTCGGCCGCCGCAAGAACCACCGCCGGAGGCTCGTTACAGTGCATCAATTCTGTCGCATCTAGCGAAACCGCCAAAGCGGCCGTAAAGCGACTGGTGTCGCGCGTGAGAAATAACACCGGGATGTTGGCGCTGACGCGATGACGCCTCAGCGCGCCGCGGAGCAGTCTGACCGAAGTCATGTTACCGACATCGACATCACAAACAATTATGGTATATTCTAGGGGTTGCGTCTGGGCCTGATGCAGGGCGAGGACATGGCAACGCCTACCAGGGGTCAGATAATCGTAAATCGCAAGGCCGCCTTTGGCCCGGTCAGTCAGAATGAGCATTGGGTAGGAGAGCGAGTCATAATTGTGAAAGTGCAGTCAATTGTGTTGCCGCGGTCTCGGTAATCCAGGTCGTTGATTTGTCGGGCAAAGTCGCAATGAGAAGCGGCGCCGAACCGCCTCGGACCGTGATCCATCGCGGATATCGAGTGGGTTCGCAGTTTTCTTACATTCCGTCGCATTGAAATGGGATCCACTTCGCCGCCAGTTCACAGGCGCGCTCCCGGCGGGCGCCTGCGTTCGAACCCGACATTCTTGTACGCTGCCGATCTTAACAAGCGATTGGACGGCTGATGTTTCCCAGCGTTGCGCGCTCGACGGGAGCGGCGCAGGATCGACGGGCGCTAAAATGTCTTTTTGGAGGACGGAGCCATGGCCAACGCAAAAACCCGGATCTGCGCAGTCGTCGGAATCGGACCCGGCAACGGCGAAGCGCTTGCGCGACGGTTCTCGGCCGACGGCTATGCGGTCGCGCTGATGGCGCGCCGAACGGAGCTGACATCAAGGCTCGCCGCCGAGCTTCCGCACGCCAAGGCCTATGTCTGCGACGTCGCCGACGCCGCATCGGCAGCGGCCGCCTTCGAGCAGGCCCGCGCCGAGCTCGGCGACGTCGATGTTCTCGTCTACAACGCCGGCTCCGGCGTTTGGGGGTCGATCGACGACGTGTCGGCTGAGGATTTCGAGCGGTCCTGGCGGGTCAACACGCTCGGCCTGTTTCTCTGCGCCAAGCAGGTCATCCCGGCGATGCGGGCAAAAGGGCGTGGCGCCGTGGTCGTTGTCGGCGCGACCGCCTCGCGCCGCGGCGGCGCCGGGGCGGCGGCGTTCGGGCCGGCCAAGATGGCGCAAAAGGGCCTCGCCGAATTCGATGGCCCGGCATCTGGGACCGGCCGGGATCCACGTCGCGCTGATCGTCGTCGACGGGATCGTGCGCACGCCCGCGACGACGGCGCGATTTCCCGACCGGCCGCAGGACGCCTTGATCGCGCCGGCCGCCGTCGCCGACATCGCGGCGAGCCTCGTCGCCCAGGACCGCTCCGCCTGGAGCTTTGAAGTCGAAGCGCGGCCCTACGCGGAAAAGTGGTGACGGAAAGTTCTCATCGAACCGCGCCAAAACCCTCATCCGGCCCTTCGGGCCACCTTCCCCCGAAAGGGGAAGGGGACGCCCTCTCCCACCGGGAGAGGGACGCCGCGAAGCGGCAGGGTGAGGGTCACCGGCGCAACCCAACGCCATTATCCGCTGCGGCCCGGCAGCAGCGCCGGCAGTTCGGCGAGCGTCCGCACTTCGAAGTCGGGCTGGCCGGGCAGGCGTTCGCGAGGCTGGCCGGCGCGGTTGCACCAGACGACCCGCATGCCGAAGTCCGAGGCGCCGTAAGCGTCCCAGCCGTTTGAGGACTGAAAGGAGATCGCCGCCGCCGGCAGGCCGAGCGCGTCGAGCGCAAGCTGGTAGACGCTCGGATGGGTCTTGAAGACGCGGACGGCGTCGACCGACAGAACCGCGTCGAAGGCGTCGCCGAGCCCGGCTCGCGCGACCAGCATCTCGAGCATCGCGGGCGTTCCGTTGGAGAGGATCGCGGTCTTGAAGCCGCGCCGGCGGAGCTCGCGCAAAACGCCGGGGACTTCGCGGAACGGCTCGAGCTCGAGGTAGAGCGCCATCAGCTTCTCGCTGAGAGCGGGCGCGTCGAGCCCGAGGCTCTCCAGCGCGAAATCGAGCGCGTCCCCGGTGACCGCATGGAAATCCGCGTAGCGGCCCTGCAGGCTCCGGAGCCAGGTGTACTGGAGCTGCTTCTCCCGCCACAGCGCCGTCAAGGCGACCCGCTTCGCCGCGGGCACGTCGGGCGCGCGGGCGGCGGCGGAGGCGAAGTCGAACAGGGTGCCGTAGGCGTCGAACACGCAGCCTTGGACGCCGTCGAAGCTCTTGGGCGCGTTTTCGGACATGCTTTCCTCCTTTGCGATCAGCCCCCCAAGCGGGCGCCCTGGTCAGGCGCGTCGCGCGGCCTCCCGGATGAGGCCCTTCAGGCGGTCGATTTCTCTCTGCAGCGCCTCGCGCTCGACCTGGCCATAGGCGATTTCGGCGTCGCGGGCGAGCTGGGCCAGGAGTTCGCGCTCAGCCCCGTCGAGATCGGTTCCCGACTCGTGGGCGCTGTAGACGGCAAGCGCGAAGCGCCGCCGCGGGTTGCCGATCGGCACGGCGAGCACCGGCCGCGCCAGATCGCCGGGCAGGCCCGCGCCGGCGTCGGCGATCGGGAACGGCGCGCCGGGCGCCACCGCCGGAAGGGGCGGCTCGCCGTCGCTCAGGGTTGCGCGATGCCGAGCCTCCCAGCCGATGCTTTCCGATCGGCGGAGCGTCCCCTCCTCGTGGCGAAAGATCGCCGCCGAGGCGAGCCGGAGGGCCTTGAGCGGCTCCTCGACCAGCAGTCGCTCGATCTCGGCCACGCTGGCCGCCCGCCGGATGTCATGGCCGACCTCCTCGAGCCGCCGCTCGGCGCGGCGGAGGTCCCAGTCGAACAGCCGGTCGGCGAGCTCGGTCATCCACTCGTGCGCGCGCGAGATGACGAAGACCAGGATCGAGGCGAGCACGATCCACGCCCATTCCGGCATTTCGGTCCACTCGTGAACCGTGTTCAGCTTCTCATGGAGCAGGAACGCCGGCACGCTGAGGAGGAGCCCGAGCACGGTCGCGCGCCGCAGCGGCGCCCAGACGCTGACCACGGTCGGGCGCCGCACCGCCTCGACGACGAACAGGCAGAGGACCCCGTTGACGAGATAGAGGTAGCCGACCAGGTCTTCCGTGCCCGAGCCGGCGCCGAAAAGGCTGCTCGGCAGGGAGGTCTCCTGCCAAAGCTCGGCGATCAGATACGCCGGCAGGCCGATCAGGCAGCCCCAGATGACCCAGCGGACGCGCTGGTAGTCGCGCGGGCTCAAGTCGCCCCGGCGGCCGATCAGGATCGCCAGCGCCGCCCCGCTGACCAGAAAACCCATGATCAGCGCGGCCCGCATGGCGATTTCGGTCCGGAAGCCGAAGAGGCTGCCGAGGCTCATGAGCTCGACCGCCAGGAACACGAGCGCCAGCGCCGGCAACGCGCGCAGGACGAGGCGCCACCGCCCTTCCGTCCGGTCGACCGGCGCCCTCAGGGCGAACAGGATCAGGCCCGCATAGGCGGCCGCCTGGAGGAGGCATGAGGCGACGTCCTGCGCAAACAGCGCCCACGGCCATTGCTGCAGCCAGGCGAGGAACTGGAACTGCTGGCCGGGATTGAAATACATGACGTAGGCGAAGAACCCCCAGGTCATCGGCCCCGGCCGGATCCACACGAGATAAGCCGCGCCGAGCACGACCAGGGCGCCGGCGATCGCAGTCAGGACCGTCACGATGTCGACGGCGATCGAGGTCGGCCGCGATTTCGCGACGAGCGTGACCTCGCGAGCCGGGCGGTCGGCCTCGGCGGCCAGGGCCAAGGCCGCCTGCCGGCCGGGCAGGACGTAGGTCACGCCGCCCCAGAGGGCGAGGTTGCTCGCGCAGCGCACGGAGTCGAAGGGAGGGCAGCGCATCGCGGCGAGGTCGAGCCGGTCGCCGACCCTCAAGCCCGCCCGCCAGGCCGGCGACTCCGCCTCATCCGCGAACGGACCCTGGACGTCGTAGACGAGCCCGTCGGCGTTGGTCGCCAGGCCGAACGAGCCGAGCGGGCGGACGATCCGGACGAAGTCGGGCACGATCATCGCCAGGGCGAAAAGCGTCAGCAGCGCCAGGATGGCGCGGCCGGCGAGCCGGCGGGCGTTTTGGTCGCTCATTCGCCGCGGTCCGGCGCCTGAGCGTGCGATTTCGGAAGACGCGCCAACCCTTGCATTCGACAGGCCCAGACGTTGAATGGCAGCGAGGAGACCGCATCCTGACACATTTGGAAAGCCAGCGCCCTTGTTGGCGCGGTCGAGAGCCCGTCGTGAGACGGGCGTCCTGATGGACGCCCTGCGGACCGCGCTGGCCGGGTCAGCGACCCGGCGCACCAGGCGTCAGCGTCATGAGCTTCGCGCCGGCTGTCTTCAGGTCGTCCTCGCTGCCCGTCAGCGGGATCGATTTCACGTTGTTCCACAGCGGCACGAAGTCGCCGTAATGGGGCGAAAAGATATGGCCCAATTCGCCGGTCGTGATCATGAACCGCGACTTCTCCGGGTCGGCCAGGTCGTACAGGCCGCGGTAGCCGGCGCCGTGCGTGCGCGCGAACGGCCTGTCCTTCGGCGCCTCGAAGCCGCCGCCGCGATTGAGGGTGTAGAACCCGCCGCTCGAGGGGACGCTGAGGTCGCTCAAGCGGTCGAGCAGCGGCACATGGCTGAAGACCCTGTGCTGCAGCAGGCTCACGTGCTCATGTCCCCAGCGCCACTGGCTCATGTCGGCGCCGTCGCGCTTGACGATGAGGGCGAGGCCGTCGTCGAGCGCCTGGCCGAGCGTCCGCTTGCAGTCCGGATCGGGCTTTCCCGGCGCGTCGCACCAGGAGGGGTGGTCGCTCATCAGCGAAATCAGCGTCGTCGCCGCGAACGGGCCCTCGGCGCTCATGTCGAGCCCGGTCTTGTCCTCCATGAGGAGGCGGTGCAGCGCGCCCATGAACGCGGTGAAGATCAAGGGCTCGGGCCGATCCTTGTCCATCGTCGCATTCCAGTTCATCAGCATCGCCTGCGCCTGCCGCGCGCGCTCGTCCGAGGGCGCGATCCTGGCGATGAACGGCTGCAGCGCCTTGGCCGCCAGCGACAGGATATCGCCCTGCATCGCGGCCGACGTCTCCAGACTGTGCTTGTCGAGCGTATCGAAGAACTGCTGGATGCGGCGGGCGCGGAACGCCTCCTCCCAATCCTGCCCGAAGGTCGGCTGGTGGTCGTCGCCGACATTGGCGTTGTTGGCGTTGAAGGCGAAGCCGGCGGCGGGATTATGGAGCTGCGGCAGCTCATCGAAGGGGATCGTCCCGACCCAGTCGTAGGCCCCCGAGGCGCCGTCGACCGGCGCGAGGCCGTCGCCGGACTTGCGCAGCGGCACGAGCCCCGGGCTGATGAAGCCGATGTCGCCGGTCAGGTCGGCGTAGACGATGTTTTGCGTCGGCGCGACCACGAGGCGCAGCGCCGCGAGAAATTCGTCCCAGTTGCGCGCGCCGTCGATCCGCATCACCGCGTCCATCGTCGTGTCGCGGTCGGTGAGCCCGGTGAAGGCCAGCGCGATCGCCTTGCCCGGCGCGGCGATGCCGGCAAGCTCGTCGCTGACGTCCGACAGGACCGGCCCGTGGCGGGTCGAGCGCACCGTCAGCGTGACGTCGGCGCCGTCCTTGACGCGAATCGTCTCCAGTCTCGTCTCGAACGGCTTCGGTCCGTCCGGCGTCAGGTACTTGGTCGGATCGGACGGGTCGATCGTCTCGATGAACAGGTCCTGCGTGTCGGTGTCGGCGGTGGTGAATCCCCAGGCGATATGGTCGTTCTGGCCGAGCAGCACGATCGGCGTTCCGGGCACGGTCGCGCCCTTGATCCAGCCGCCGGGCGTCACAATCCGGGCGAGGTACCAAAGAATCGGCGCGCCGAGGCCGAGATGCGGGTCGTTGGCGAGGATCGGCTTGCCGCTGACCGTGCGCGAGCCCGACACCACCCATTCGTTCGACGCGCCGCGATTGAGGCCGGTCAAGGCGCCGATCGCGTCGTCGAAACGATCGAGGCGCGCGTGCTGGTCGCCGAGCCTCGGCTCAGTCGTGATCGGATCGCCGGGCTTCATGGCCGGGAAGAACCAGCCGACCTTGTCCGGCCCGAGCTTTTGGGCGATCTCGGCGCGCAAAGCCTCCTGCTCGCGATTGTGCGACAGTTCGAGCGCCATCAGCTTCATCCAGACGATCGAGTCGGCCGGCTTCCACGGCTCGGGCGTCACGCCGACCATGAGGAACTCGGGCGGCAGGGCGTCCTTGTGCGTGTCGAGGAACGCGTTGACGCCGTCGGCGTAGGCCTGAAGACGCCTTTGCGCCTCGGGCGACAGCGCGGCGAAGCTCGCCTCCGCCTCGCGGTAGAAGCCGAGGGTGCGGATGAACTTGTCGACCTTGAGGAGGTCGGGGCCGAACGTCTCGGCGGCGCGCCCCTGGCCGACGCGGCGGCTGACCTCCATCTGGAACAGCCGCTCGCTGGCGTGCAGGTAGCCGAGCGCCTGGGCGGCGTCGTCCATGTTGGCGGCGAAGATGTGGGGCACCGCGTAGGCGTCGCGCCAGACCCGGACGTCCGCCGTGAGGCCGGGCAGCGTCTCGGTCCCCGAATAGCTCGGCATGGCGCGCCAGAAGAGCCACACGCCGGCGACCGCCCCGACGATCGCCAGCGTGACGACGAGGCGGAAAAACCATTTGATCAGACGCCAGCGCACGCTCCTCTTCCTCCCGACGCAGTTTTGGGCGGCCGCGCCCCACTGTAGCCGCGATCGCTGATCGCGGCGACGCGGTCACCGACCGCGCCGACAAACGCACGGCCCCTGTAGCCGCGATCGCTGATCGCGGCGACGCGGTCACCGACCGCGCCGACAAACGCGCCTCCGCTCACAACGACATCGTCACCTTGACCGGGACGTGGTCGGAGGGGCGGTCCCAGCCGCGGGCGTCGCGCATGACCTCCATGGCCGCGACGGCGTCCCCGAGCGCCGGGCTGACCCAGACGTGGTCGAGCCGCCGCCCCTTGTTGGCGTTGGCCCAGTCGGGCGAGCGGTAGCTCCACCAGGTGTAGAGCTTTTCCGATTCGGGCACGAACTTGCGCAGGGCGTCGACCCAGGGGCCAGCCGCTTGCGCGCGCTTCAATTTCTCGACCTCGACCGGCGTGTGGCTGACCACATTGATCAGCGCCTTGTGGCTCCAGACGTCGTGTTCGAGCGGGGCGATGTTGAGATCGCCGACCAAAATCACCCGGCCGGCCGCCGCCTTGTCGCTCGCCGCCCATTCCGCCATCTCGTCGAGGAAGGCGAGCTTGTGGGCGAATTTGGGATTGGTCTCAGGGTCGGGTTCGTCGCCGCCGGCCGGCACATAGAAATTGTGCAGCTCCATGTCCTTGAGCGGACCGTCGAGGATCACCCGGAGATGACGGGCGTCGCCCTTCTTGCAGAAGTCCCGCACCGAATGCGACGCGAACGGCACGCGCGAGACGATGGCGACGCCGTGGTAGCCTTTCTGGCCGCTGATGGCGATATGCGGATAGCCGGCGGCGCGGAATGCGCCATGTGGGAAATTGGCGTCAGGGCACTTGGTCTCCTGCAGGCAGAGGACGTCGGGCGCCTTTTCGGCGAGGTAGCGCCCGACGAGGTCGATGCGCAGGCGAACCGAGTTGATGTTCCAGGTCGTGACGGAGAAGTCCAAGGGAGGCCTCGCTGACGGGAAAGGCCACAAGCCCCAGGACGGGCGTCGGCGCAAGGCCGACGCCGAGCTTTCCCACAAGACCGACCCCTGCCGCAGCCCGGACGCCGTCGCGTCCGAGACGGGCGGACCCGATGTTCAGCCCTTCGCGACGGCGTCAGGCGGCGACGCGCTTTCCATAGCCGGAGGCGATCAACGCCCCGCCGTCGCCATGGCCCTTGCACGCGGTCAAAGCGAGCGATTCGATCCAGTTGAGCCAGAAGACGCTCCCGAGCCACAGCCTCTTCGCCTCGCCGTCTCCCTCGGCCGCGTAGATGGCGAACATGGGATCGCTCCTGTCCTCCCCGCGGGGAAACGCCAGCGTCGCAAAGCCTCCGTCTTCGGCGAGGAAGCCGGGGTGGCGGCGCGCCTCTTCGATGTCGAGAGCCGACGGCGCGCCCGGTTGGGAGCGATCCGGGTGCAGGCAGTAGATCTCGCGGCCCTTCCTGCCGCGAATGATGCAGGCGAGGCGGAGCGCTTCGTGCGCGGCGGCGAGCATTGTGGCGAACGCGGCGAGTTTGGCGGCGTCGAACGGGCGGCAGGCCTGGGAATAGGTTCCGTTCTCTCCGGAGAAGATGGCCGCCGCGCCCGTCGGATAGGCCGGGTCCGACGCATCGACGCAGATCGCGAAGACGTCGTTCGCCGCCACGGCGCCGAACATCTTCGTCAGCTCGGCTTTCGGTCCCACGATGCGGGTGTCGGCCTTTGAGTCATCCATGATCGAGGGTCCCTTTCGGAAATTCTTCTGTTTTTCGATCTGGGACAACCGTACGCCCGGAAAATGCAATCGAAGTTGGCGTTGTGCGGCGCAGCAGGGAAAATGCGCCGAATTGGTAAGCGTAGTCTTCACGGGACCGGTCGACGCCGCGCCTCCGCCTTGTCCGACCTGATCGCCAAACTTGCCGCCGACCCGGGGCGCCATCGTCGCCGCAGCATCGGCGTGAGCAACGCCTGAGCGAGCGATCAAAACCCACCCCTTGGTTCCCACGCCGAGGGAACGAACCCGTCGGCGCGACGGAAGGCGGCGGTCGACATTGAGCGGGCGTGGCAAATCGGGATCGTGAATGCCGCTAGTGGGCAGGTAAGCCCGGGTTGCCTCAAGGCGCAAAAGTGGATCGGCGCGGAACTTCATTCACAATCGGTCCCTCGAAACAGGGAAGATGTCACTCAGCCAAGCTTTCCAGTAGGCGCTTCGCTTGCGGCTTTAGCGCATCGCACGTAACATCTTGCGCGAAGCTTTCCGCCTCGCGCCGAGTTGGGGTTGTGCGAATGCGATTGAGTTCTTCGGCCTCTCTTCGACATGCGCCGGCAGGACCGGCGCCCACGTTGAGGCTCTCCAGGAGCAGACGAACCTGAGGACGCAGCCGCTCGCATTGAAGGTCTCGCCAAAACTGCTGCGCCGTATCAGCTGAAGGTTGCGCTCGGATGCGGTTCAGTCTGTCCTGATCGGAAACACAGTCGCTCCCCGCTTTCACACCCAGAGCTGACATTCCTCCGACCGAAGGGCTTTGGGACGCGGTGGATGGCTCATAGCCCAAGCTTTCCATCAGACGCAGGAGTTGCGGTCGCAATTTTTCGCAGCGCAACTGACTGTCGAAGCGGGCGGCCTCATCGCTCGAAGGGCGGCTGCGCAACTGCTCCAGGCGTTCCTCGTCACGTTTGCAGATTTCGTCAGGCGCGGAAGGCTCGACCTCGCTTCCTGCGACAGCCCCCGCCCCCGGGGCTTCGATCTCCGTCTTGGCGTCCGCCAGGCCATTCGAGCCCCCGGGCGCCGGCGCCGGCGCCTGGGGGCTCAAGGACGCCATCAGTCCTCGGAGCTGAGGTCGCAACGTCTCGCAACGCAACTCACTGTCGAAACGTTCGGCCTGTTCCAAGGACGGGGTGCTGCGCAGACGCTCCAGGCGTTCCTCATCACGTTTGCAGATTTCGTCAGGCGCGGAAGGCTCTACTACACTTCCGGCCAGAGGCCCCGCCCCCGGGGCTTCAGTCGTCGTCTTGGTGTCCGCCAGGCCATTCGAGTCCTCATGCGCCGGCGCCGGAGGACTCAAGGACGCCATCAGTCCTCGGAGCTGAGGTCGCAACGTCTCGCAGCGCAACTCACTGTCGAAACGTTCGGCCTGTTCCAAGGACGGGGCGTTGCGCAGCCGCTCCAGGCGTTCCTCATCGCGTTTGCAGATTTCGTCAGGCGCAGAAGGCTCGACTACACTTCCGGCCAAAGGCCCCGCCCCCGGGGCTTCGATAGTCGTCTTGGCGTCCGCCAGGCGATTCGAGACCTCAGGCGCCGGCGCCTGAGCCAAAGGGTCCATGGTCTTCATCAGCTCCAGGAGCTGATAGCGCAACTTCTCGCAGCGCAACTCTTTGTCGAAACGTTCGGCCTGTTCGAACGACGGTCTGCTGCGCAGCCGTTCCAGGCGCTCCTGATCACGTTTGCAGTTCTCGTCAGGTGCAGAAGGCTCCACTTCGCTTCCGGCCAGAGACCCCGCCGGCGCGGCGGCTTCGGTCATAGCTTTGGCGTCCTGCGCCACGTCTGGAACGACATGGAGCGACCCCAGTGTGGGCTGGGCTGGGTCGCCGGGATTATCGGGGCGCGAGCCGCCCGGCGGCCCCGGTAGGAGGGACTGAAAGGATCTCGGAACAGGCAACGCGGATAGCGGATTCGGGTCCTCGGAAAAGGCGAAGTATGCGACATAACCGATCGCCGCGATGCCGCCCATTGCGACCAGCCATGCTGCTGCCCGAACCGCAGATCGCACAATTCGGTGATCCGTCCGATAAGCCGCCATCGGCTCGGCATACTGGACGTGCGTCTGACCGGGTGCGGCGCCCCACTGTGCGCGCGTTTGCAGACGTGCGAATTCTCCGTCATCCTTCGCCGCCGGCAAAGATTGGGACGCCTCGAATCCCGGCCGACACAACCGGTTTCGAAAAGTCTCATATTCCGGTTGAGCAAGCGTATCGAGTAGGACCGGCTCGGCGGCAAGCACGATTTGCAAAACAGGCGCGTCCGGCGCCAGGAGTTCAGTCATCAGCGTCAGATAAGAAAGCGACCGATGCGAAAGCGTATGGGCGTCGTCAATCGCAAGTATGATCGTCTGCCGCTGTTCCGGGAACAGCAACCGCGCCGCCATCGCGATTGGGGCGATGTCACGGCTGCCCGCGATGTCAACGGCCGCGCCGATCATCTCCTGCAGATCAGGCGGCTCTGGCAGCGGCGGTCCAATGTGGAGTATTCGGGCCGAGGCGTTGGCATACGCCGCCAACGCTGCTTCGGGCACCCGTACCGAAGCTTCGCCGCGGCCAGTGACAAGAATCGCTCGCTGTCCTGCGCGCAACGCGTCGCTAATGAACTGAACCACCTGGAGATCAGCAAGACGAGCAGTGGTGGCTTGCTGAGATAGATTGTCTGCGCGCTCGCTCATATTGCACCGCCCGCCGAAACAAGAAAGATCGAGAAGTCGAAAAGCGCGCTCACGCGACCGCCTGCGACCCGTCAATTGTCAATTCACGTCGCGCGTTACCCGAAAGCCGTTGGCGTAATACCGTACGTCCTCGTCATAGCGAAAGCGTGAGGAAGACCGAACAGCAATTGCCTTGTCCCCGAACGAACCTCCCCTCAAAACTCGAAGCGAGCAATCGCCGCTCATCCAGGCCGATCCGTCGTTTGGCGCGCCGCGGTACGAAAGGTTCCAGCAATCCTCCACCCACTCCGCGGCGTTCCCCGCAGTGTCGTACAATCCGAAGGCATTTGGCCGAAACGAGCCGACCGGCTCGGTTCTGCCGCTTTCCCTCGCCCCGCATTCCGCGCACTGAGCATGTCCCGTCCCGACCTCCTCGCCCCACCAATACGGAGTCGTCGACCCTCCTCGCGCCGCATACTCCCACTCCGCCTCAGTAGGCAGCCGATAGGGCTTTCCAGTCGTTTTCGTCAGCCACGCGATGAACTCTTTGGCGTCGTCCCAGCTGACGTCGGTCACCGGGCGATCCCCCCGACCCCAGCCCTGATCAGGCGGACTGAACTTGCAACCGCCCGCGGCGACGCAGCGGTCCCATTCGGCGAATGTCACGTCGCGGCGGCCGATAGCGAAGTTCTTGCGAATGCTGACGTGGTGAACGGGCTGCTCGCTGGACTTTGCTTTGGAGCCCATATCGAATTCGCCAGAAGGCACGATGACGAGTTCCGCGCAGTCCGGACAGTCGCGAAACACCTCTCCGGGAAGTCTCTCCTCGTCGGATCCCGCAGCGGATAAAGATCCTGATGCGCAGATCGACAGCGCGACGACGACAATCGCCGCCGCAGACCACCCGGAACAACTCCTGAACCGGCTCTGCACGATGCGTGATCTCCGCTATTCGGGTCAACGATCTCGAGACGGACTTACAGCAATAACAACGGACGCGCCTTCCGACAAGAAGCTCCGAAACGGAAGCCGGATTCGTCAGTGGCCCAGAAGCGGCGCTTTACAATTATCCCGGTCCTGATAACACCATACTCCAAAGCGAAGCATGGATATCCGCAGCAACTTGTCAAGCGTCTAGCCTGTCTTGAGATGGTTGGGAGATCGGCATGAAGCTGAATGCGTTGACGCTGTTAGCGCTGGTCGTAGGTCTTGTTTACGGCTCGGGCGCCTTTTCCCAATCCGCGGCCATCGGGGGTCCGACACCGTCGCCTCCGGGAGCGAAGGTCGAATTTGTCGACCTCAAGGACGGCGCAGTCATCGGTCCCACGACGATCATTCACTTCGGGCTGCATGGAATGGGCGTTGCGCCCGCGGGAACGAAGAAGGCCAATTCCGGCCATCATCACCTGTTGATCGATACGGATCTACCGCCCCTCGATCAGCCGATCCCGAACGACGAAAACCATCTCCACTTTGGCGGCGGGCAGACCGAAGTTGAACTATCTTTGCCTCCGGGGCCGCACACACTGCAATTGCTGCTCGGCGATGAGAACCACATCCCGCATACGCCCCCCGTCTATTCCGACAAGATTCACGTCATGGTGGTTGAAAGCCCGCCTGCGACAACTGTCGCGGCGCCGGCCCCCGAGCCTGGGGCCCGCCATCCTTCGCCGCCGGGAGCCCGCGAATATATTATTTCTCCGCAGAACGGCGCTTATGTGCCAACCACGTTCACGGTTCGGTTCGGACTCGAGAAAATGGGGGTGGCTCCAGCCGGTGTCGACAAGCCGAACTCCGGCCACCACCACCTGCTGATTGACGCGCCGCTCCCCCCGCTGGACCAGCCGATCCCGAACGACGAGAACCACTTGCATTTCGGAGGCGGCCAAACGGAGGCGAACGTCACCCTGCCGACGGGACGCCACACTCTGCAACTCCTCCTGGGGGACGCCTACCACGTCCCGCATCAACCTCCGGTCTATTCCGATCCGGTCGTCGTCTACGTTGGCCTGACCCCGCCTCCGCCTCCTTCGGCGACTTCGCCCGTTCGACACCATCGCCGTCACCACCACCACCATGTCCTGAACCCCGTCCGTCCTCCGGCGAACGCGGGGTGAGGTGCATGAATCGCGAGCCGCCGATGAGATGGCTTATTTTTGCTGTCTCTGTGAGCGCTCTTTCGGCGTCGGCGGCCGTCGCGCAGTCGATGCAAATCCACGGCGTGACAGGGTATCTCAGTGAGTACGACTTGAGCGCAGATGTTTCGGGCGAGGCCGCCAGCGGAATGCAAGAATTGTCCGGCCCCTTGACAATCAAACACGTTGGGCTCTGCGCACATGACGGTCCGAACGAGACTCTGAGTTATATCAAGCTCGAATTCGTGAACGCGTCAGCCCCTGTCACGGCCACGCTGAATTTCGATGGTCACGAGTGCAGCTATCGCGGCTACTTGTCGGAATCCTACAATGGCGCCTTGACCTGCACCGGTGGGCTGAGCCTGCCGCTAAGGCTGTGGGCACGATAGGTTTGAGACGCTTGGCAGGTAGCTTTCGTGAGAGTGAACGCGAACGTGCTGTGCGCGGGCGGTCGGGTTCCCGCCTAATCCGCGGTATCCGCAGTCGGAGCGCACGGGAACGAAGCGCCTGATTACGGCGACAGTGCATTGTACTCACTTATGTAGCTGTCTTCGACCCCATCTTGTCCTCTCGGCCCGCGCTTCACAAGAATATAGTGCATGATAGAACCAGATTGTGGGTAGGCAACCTCCTCCTCGCCTATGGTAGGGCCGTTGTCAAAATGACGAATGAAGATCTCAAACCCGGGCAATTGTTAGTCAGTCGAGGTGCATCCCTGGCATCCTGGATCGCGGCAATTGGATTTTGCATTGTTATTCTCGGAATAGCGGGCAGCGCATACTGTGATCTCAAATCGAGCAGGTCTCCAACTGAACAAGCCAATAACACCGGATATACCGACGTCATCAAGTACAATTGGCAGCCACATTATATTAGCCACCTTGACTCAATTATTTGTCGCGTCTCATTTCCAACCGGTGTCTTCGGTGCTTTTATCTTCTTCACGATCAACTTTTGGTATTGCGGTCGATTCGGTCGTTTTCTTGGATCGAAGCGGACCTAAAAAGGGCAATTTCCGCACTCCCGCCATTCCGGTCCGGCGCCAAGCGTTCGATATCGACCACTCGGCGTCAGCCCGGTCCGGCAGGCATGGGCGTCCCCGTCCTCACCGGGTCGAGCAGGTTTCGCGGGTCCCGCCGCGGGTCAAGGTGGCGCTCTTGCCCTTGATCCAGAATTCGATGTCTTTGTTGGCGTAACGACCGCCGTCGGCCGACATCGCCTGCGGCAGCGTGATCGTCCGTCCCGATGCGAAAGTCAGGTCGACGCGTCCCTTGGCGGCGCCGGGCGGAGAGAATTGGGCGGTCAGTTTCGCGCCGCCGCTGCACGCGTAATGGAATTCCTTTGCATCAGCGTGGCTGCCGAGCGTGAGGATCGCCGTTACGGCCGCGAGGCGCGCGAGTTTGAAGGCCGCGGCCAGGGCGCAGCGGGGCGACAAGAGCTGGGGCATGCCGTCATTCCTTCTTTTGTCCGGCCCTGCAAACGATGGCCGGCCCTGCAAACGCGAGCCTCGGCCGGGGGCCCCGCCGGCCGGGACGACGACGATCGACCGAAAGGGCGACCGCCGCCAAAATCCCTGGCCCGGGCGATCGACGACGCACCGTGCGGACGACTGCTTGTCCGCGTCAGACCCAGCGCCAGCCGCAGATGCGGCGTCCGCGATGCCACCAGCAGACCCAGCGCCGCCGGCGGCGTCGGGGCGCCACGACGACCTGAGCGGGCTTCACCTCGTCCTCGAGCGGGTCGATGAGGCGCCCGGTCTCGCCGGCCGCGAGCGGGAACGCGGCGGCGGCGCTGGGCGCGAGCGCGAGCGCCGTCCCGGCGCCGCACAGGGCGGCGACGACGAATTTGCGACGGTCGACGATGGTCATGGCCTGATCTCCTCGTCTTGGGTTTCGCGGTCCGGGACGGCCCCGCCGTGGAAGCCGAACCTCGCCCGCTCGCCTCACAACGATACGCGATCCCCGTTTCTTGAGCCAAGGGCGGCGTCGAGGACGCATGCCCGGCGCAAAAAGTTCCAGACGGCCGAAATCTATGCTAAGGTACGATTTTCCAGAACAGGCGAGCGGGCAGGCGAGCATTGTGACGGCGCGGGACGGACAGGGAAGCAGGCAAGTTTTGCGAGCCCGTTTTTTCGGCGATGTCGATTTTTTTCCCAAACTCGGCGACAAGCCTCTGAAATCGTTCGAATCACGGGTGGATAAGCCGGTCGTTTTGGGCGCCGAACGCGTGTCGAACGCGCGCTGAACGATGCTGAACAGGCGCCGAACGGCGCCTGAACGGCGCTGAACGGCGGCGTCCTGGTCTCACTCGTCGAAATCGTGGATCACCGCGTCGGCGATGGCGCGCTTGGTGATGATGCCGACGACGTTGCGCGCGCGCGGCCGTCCCGGGCCGTTGAACACGATGGCGGCGCCTGCGCCGTGGCGCTTGAGCCGCGCCAGCGCGAGGCTCAGAAGGTCGGTGTCGCGGCAGACGACCGGCTGGGGTTCGACGAACCGGTCGATCAGCGCGTCCGGGTGGATCCTGGCGTCGCGCCACAGGCCCGAGCGGGGCGGCACGAGCCCGACGATGCGGCCTTCGCGCTCGACGACGACGGCGCGCAGGTCGTCCTCGACGTCGGCGACCAGGGCGTCTCCCAGCGAGGTGCCCGCTTTGACGAGATGGAACTGGCGCTCCATCACGTCTTGCGCCTGCTGCACCAGATAGAGATTGATGTGGCGCTCCTTGGGGATGCGGTGGCCCCGGTGGCGCAACTTGACGGTGTAGATCGTCTCGCCGATCAGGGCGCGCCGGATGCCCGCCGCCACCGCCACCGCGACGATCACCGGGACGATGATGGCGTAGTCGCGCGTCATCTCGAAGATCATGACGATCGCCGTCATGACGCCGCCGGTGCCCGCGCCGACCATCGCCGCCATTCCGACGATCGCCGCCGACGGCACCGTGAGGCCCGCATGCGGGAGGGCCACTCCCACCGCCGCGGCGAAGGCGCCGCCAAGCGTCGCCCCGAGAAACAGCGACGGCGAGAAGATGCCGCCCGAAGCCCCGCAGCCGAGGCTGACCGTGGTCGCCAGAAGCTTGAGGGCGAACAGCAGGGCGAGCAGGCCCACGGCGGTCATCTGGTGGTCCAGCACCGACTGGATGACGCCGTAGCCGACGCCGTCGATGTAGGAATGGCCGAAGGCGTGGGTCAAGCCCACCATCATCAGGCCGATGATCGCCATGCCGACGATGTTCTGCACATAGACGCCGCCGGGCAGCCTCGGAAAGCCGTCCTCCATCACCACCAGGAGGCGGATGAAGGCCCACGACGCGAGGCCGCAGAGCACGCCCAGCAGCACGAAGGCGATCCCCTCCTCGATGTTGAACGCATGGGCAGGCGCGAACTGGATTTCCGGCACCTTGAACGCCGGGTCCGGGCCAATCAGCATGCGGCCGACCTGGGTGGCCGCGCCGGTCGCGATGACGACCGGCAGGAAGGTCCGGTTGGACACTTCCGGCAACAGGATTTCGAGGGCGAACAGCACGCCGCCGAGCGGCGTGTTGAAGGTCGCGGCGATGCCGGCGCCGGCGCCGGCCGAAAGCAGCGTCACCTTCTGCCAGGGCGCGAGCCGGATCGCTTGCGAGAAGGCCGAGCCGAGCGCGGCGCCGATCTGGATGATCGGGCCCTCCCGCCCGACCGCCGCGCCGGTGCCGATCGAGAGGGCGGAAGCCAGCGACTTCACCACCGCCACCTGCCAGCGGATATTGCCGTCCTTGTAGAAGATCGCGTCCATCACCTCCGGCACGCCGTGGCCTTTGGCTTCCGGAGCGAAATTCTCGACAACCCACACAACGATCAGGCCGCCGATGATCGGCGAGAGGAGCAGGAAGTCGCCGAAGGGACTCGGCCCCTCGAGGATGTTGGCGTCGTAGCGAAAGTTGAAGACTCCATAAAACGAGGCGTTGTGGAACACGGCGATCAACCCGCGCAGAAAGACGGCGCCGAACCCGGTGACGACGCCGACCGCCAGCGCCAGCAGGCAAAGCACAAGCAGACTGACCCTCCGCTCGCCGCGCGGGAGAGCGCGCGGCTCCGGGCCGCCCCTCTCACGTTCGAGGGTCAAATTCGATGCTGCGTCAGTCATGTCGTTCCCTGCAAAAGCGCCGCTCCCCCGCGTGCAGCGAGCGGCTCGCGCGACAATCTCAACCTTGGGCGTGAGCCGGCGCCATTGCGGCCGGACGGACCGGGCCGGATTCGGCGCTCTTGGGCAAAAGGCAACAAATCATGGCGGAACCTTGGCGGAACGCGATCTTGAGGTTCGCGCCGTCGCGCCCGGACGGCTCTCCCCCGGTCATCGGCCAGGGTCGATCACCGCCGCGCCGCCTCCGGTCCAAGCCATGCCAGGCCCTGTCGGAGGAACTCCCGGCCTTCCGATCTCGGCCAGCGTCCGTGGGCGATCACAACCCGTTCGCAGCCCCAGCCGAGCGCCTTCTCCCGGGCCGAGCGGGCCGGCGCGCGGTCGAAAAACGACAGCCTCCATTCGCGCGGCGCGCCCGGGTGGGCTGTGGCAATGCCGTCCAGCCGGGCCAGCGGCCGGCTCCACCAGGGCCAATGCCGCTGAAGGAAATCGTCGTCGAACGCCTCGATCAGATCGGCCACAATCGCGGTCCGCGACGGCTGGTGAAAGAAGACGATCTCGTCCATGGCGAACGATCCGCGAAACCACGCCTGATCGATGTCGGGGCCCCATTCGGGCGGGGGCGAGTCGGCGAGGACTCCGGCGAACTCGAGTTCGCGGAACCGCGCGATCGTCGAGCGCGGCCCCCACAGCCTTGCGGCCGGATACGCCGATTTCCATGGCTCGAGGAAAAGGTGGTGCAGTTTGTTGGGGCTGACGAGATGGGCGACGTCGCCCAACGCGTCGATCTCCCGGCGCAGGTCCTCATCGAGCCGGATCGGCGACCAGACCCAGAGGCGGCCCGCATCGAGGCGGACCACGACGCTGCGCGTTGGGTAGGGGAAGCCGAAAAAGCTGACGATGCCGCCTTCCGCGACCCAGAGCCCCTCGCCCACCTCCTCGAGCCTTGCCATGTGCCGCCCTGCCGCATGAGAGTCCGGGGCCGCTCGTCAGGTGCATCTTGCGAACGGCGCCAGCGGGACATTATGGCGTCTTTTTCGTGTGCACACTCGTGTGCGGCAGGGGCGAGAGGACGAGACCCCATGATCGACATCCTGCCGGATTATCCCGACAACGTTCTGGCCGTTTCCGGCTCGGGACGGATCACCGCCGACGACTATCGCAAAGTCCTCGTTCCCGAAGCCGAGCAGCGGATCGCCCGCAACGGGTCGATCGCCGTCCTCTACTACCTCGGACCGAAGTACAAGGGGTTCTCGACATCGGCCGCCTGGTCCGACCTCCTGTTCGGGCTGTCGCGCTGGTCCGCTTTCGGACGCATCGCGATCGTGACGGACGTTGTCTGGATCCGCGAGTTGGCGAGCCTGTTCGCGCCGTTCTTTCGCGGTTCCCTGCGCGTTTTCGGCGCGAGCGACCTCAGGCAGGCGAGCGCCTGGATCCGCAGCGCCTAAACGGGACTCGTCCATAGCCGGGCGTCCAGGGAGCGCGGCGATGGAGTCAAGGGCAGCGACCGCGGGCGCCGGAATTTTGTAAAAATGGGCGCTGAGGCGACAATTTCTTGCCAAAAAGCGAAGGCGGCGTTAGTTTGATCCCAATGCCCGGTCCGGCCCTTGCGATATCGATTGCCATGATCCCGGCGCGCCCGGCGGTTTTCGCTTGGCCAAGGGTTCAGCGCGGTCGACCTTCGGATCGAATGACGGCCGGGTCTTGCGCTCTTGATTGAGGGGAAAGGGCCGCGTGAATTAAAAATGGGCCGGGGTCGCGCGTAACCCATTGAAAAGGCTCATTTCGGACGAGAGAATCCAAGGAATTCCAAACAAATCCAACCGTCCAAAACCCGGAGATTCGCGGAGCCCCGATGCACCGCCGCGTAGACCTGAGGAAATCCAAATCTCGCGCCGGAGGGCACAGGCGCAAGAGCGCGCGCCTTCCGAAGCGACCGGTCGGGCCTCTCCGCCGCGCCATGTCGACCTCGCCCGACGGGCGGCGATGAGACCGCGGGTGAGAAGGCCCCGGTGGAGGCCAGGCGCAAACCGTGCGAGCGCCGCCGGGCTCATCGCCGGGCGGTCACGAAAATCCGCGGAAATCTGAGCAGCGTCTGTCCGCCCGACTGAGGCGGGTAGGCGACCCTGAGCCCGGCGCGGTAGCGCTCGAGAAACAGCTCGCGCTCGGGCGCATCGAGCGGCGCGAGGAATGGCGCGAGGGCGCCGGCCTGCATTTGATCGGCGATCGCCTCGACACCGTCGTAGGCCATCAGATAGGTCGTCTCCCAAATGTCGAGGGAGGCCGAAACGGGGCTCAGCAGCGCATGCAGCCCATCCATGGTCGGATTGTACGGCCGGGTCTTGGCGACCGGCACGAGCGTCGCGGCCCACGGGCCGTCGGCGGCGATCATACGCGCCAGCGCCCGGTACGGCTCATAAAGGTCGTCGGCGAACTGCGCGGCGAGACAGCCGCCGGGGCGAAGCCGCGCCATCAGCTTCGGCAGGAGGCGGCGCGCCGCTGGGCGCCACGGAAGGTCGCCGTTCGAATGGATGAGGTCGAACGCCTCCTCTTCGCTCGAGGCGTCCCGGTCGAGGCGCAACAGGTCGAGCGCCTCGATGGCGGCGCGCGCGAAACGCCGCGCGAGCCGGGGCGGGACGCAACCGTCGCTGGCGCAGATAAAACCGATGCGCCGCGGCGCCGCATCCCGGACACGTGTCAGGAGATCTTCGGCCGCGCGCGACAGGGGATCCGATTCCGCCGCATCCGGCGCATCATAAGCGATCGATTCGGCCTTCATCCCACCTTGCGCTTCCGCAGCGCGCAGCATCTGCGCCGAAGCGGCCGGAAATGGGGCGCTTCGGCGTCCGCGCAGCGATAGGTTCGACGGGTCAGCTCGTCCCTTTGTTCAAAATCTCGCGGATTTTCTCGGCCAGTTCGTCGGCGGTGTAGGGTTTTTTCAGCCACGCGCCGGCGCTCAAGCCGAACTGGGCGATCGCCGGCTCGGCGTAGCCGGAGGTGAACAGGACCTTGACGGCGGGCCTCATCGCCAGCGCGGCCTGGGCGAGCTCGAGGCCGGTCATGCCCCCCGGCATCACCATGTCGGTGAAGACGAGCGCGATCTCCGGCCGCGCGGCGATCTCCGCCCTGGCGGCGACGCCATTGTCGGCCTCGATGACGTCGTAGCCGAGGTCTCTGAGCCGCCGGCTAAGGACGCGGCGCAGTCGTGGGTCGTCCTCGACCAGGAGGATCGTTTCAGAACCTTTCGGCAGCTCCGCCGCCGGGCCGCTGGCGGCGTGCGCGCCTTCCGCCGCCTCGCCCTCGGCATGCGGCAGGTAGATGCGCACACTCGTGCCGCTGCCGGGCTCGCTGTAGATCTGAATGTGTCCGCCGGTCTGCTTGACGAAGCCGTAGACCATGCTGAGGCCGAGACCGGTGCCGGCGCCGACCGGCTTGGTGGTGAAGAACGGCTCGAACGCCCTCCGCCGCACCTCCTCGGGCATCCCCGTTCCGGTGTCGGTGACCGTGACCAGCACGTAACGCCCGGTGCGGACCTCGGGATACATCCGGGCGTAGTCGGCGTCGAGGCGAACCGGGGCGACGTCGATCGCCAGCTGGCCGCCGCGCGGCATCGCGTCCCTGGCGTTGATGGCGAGATTGAGCACGGCGTTCTGAAGCTGGGCGCCGTCGACGACGGCGAGGTGCGTCTCCGCCGGCATGGAGATCCTGAGCTCGATGGCCTCGCCGACCGTGCGGCGTAGAAGCTCGGCGTAGCCCCCCACATGACGCCCGACATCTGTTGGTTTCGGGTTTAGTGGCTGGCGCCGGGCGAAGGCGAGGAGCTGGGCGGCAAGCTTCGCGCCATCCTGAGCGGCGCCCCAGGCTTCGCGCGCGAGCTCCCGCTGGTCGGAGTCGGCGAGCATGGGGTCCAAAAGTTCGATATTGGCGATAATCACTGTCAGAATATTATTGAAGTCGTGGGCGACGCCGCCGGTGAGCTGGCCGACCGCCTCCATTTTCTGCGACTGGCGCAGCTCCTGCTCCATCTTCTGGCGGCTGGTGAGGTCGCGGATGAAGCCGGTGAACAGGCGCCGCCCGTTTGCCTTCGCTTCGCCGACCGACAGCTCGACCGGGAAGACCCTGCCGTCCTTGGCGACCCCCTGGACGAGCCGCCCGTAGCCGATGATGCGCGCCTCGCCGGTTCGCAGGTAGTTCGTCACGTAAAAGTCATGCTCGGCCCGATAGGGTTCCGGCATCAGCATCTTGACGTTGCGGCCGACCACCTCGTCCGGGCTGTAGCCGAAGAGAGTCGACGCCCCGGCGCTGAAAGAGGAAATGAGGCCCCTCTCGTCGATGACGATCATCGCCTCCGGCACGGTGGAGAGGATCGATTCAAGATGCGCTTCGCGCTCCGCCAACTCCTCCTGCGCCCGCTTCAGCGCGGTGACGTCGGCGTTGTGCTGCAAGACCGCCATTTCGCCGGCAACGGGCTTCTGCGTTGTCCACAGGCTTGCGATCGTCAGGATCGCGCCGCTCCTCGACCGCTGCTCGAGTTCGCCCCGCCAGGCGCCGCGTTCGGCGAGCGCCGCGACGATCTCCGCGCGGGGACAGGGATAGCGGGTCTCGAGCAGATCGGCGACGCGACGTCCGACCGCCTCGGCCTTGGCGAAGCCATAGAGACGCTCGCAGCCGGACGTCCAGTAAAGAATGCGTCCGTCGAGGTCATGGATGACCACCACCGCGGCGTCGAGCGCGTCGGCGAGGGACGACAGCTCGGCGGTCACGGCTCACCTCCGCGGATGCGGGTCGTCGTTACGTTCGATGCTCGCATGGCCTTGTGCATCCGATAGGCAACCATCGTCCCCGAGACAATGAAAATCACGGCCGACCGCGCTTGTCACCCCTCAAGCGTTGAACGCTTCGGCCAGTCGCGTCGCAGATCGAACACCAGAACATGGTATTGATGGTTATTGGCCGGTCGATGGCGATGCGCGTCGATCGCGGTCGCCGAGCTGACGGGGGGCGCGGCGATCGTCATCGCCGCCTGGGCCGACGGCGTCGGAACGACAGTTTAGGTCGGGCAGAAACCGCGATTTGCAGTTTCGCCGGCCTCGGCTTCGTCGGCTACCGCGCGCAATGGGCGAGCGCAGCCGCCGCCTGACCCTTAGTGGTTCCGCCCGAGCTGCCGGGTCCCCAGGCTCTCGTCAATATGGAAGAGCGCCGAGTTCGGGTTCGGTCGTCAAGTCGAGGTTGAACAGCGTCACGACGGTCTGATAGCCTTGCGCGTCGATCACCGTCCATTGCTTCAGCGCGAAGGTCACGGGATCGAAGATGAGCTCGAGATGCGCCGCGCCGCCGAGCGCCGCCTTGTCTTCGATTTCGATCGTCACCGATTTCTCGTCCTGCGCGACGCTGAGCACCTGCGTGTCGCGGGCGAGGTCGATGCGGTCGGCGAGCAGGAACTTCAGCGGCGTCTGGGCGATGAAATACTCATCCTGGGTATTGAGCTTGTGATCGATGATCGCGACGCTGCGCCCGTCGGCGACGATCTCGAAGCGGGTCGGGCTGGCGTATTTGAACAGCATTCGGCCGGGGCGGGCGACCGTAAGCTGGCCCTCCGAGCGCTTGCCGCCCGGGCCGATCTGGACGAAGTCAGCGGTCAGCACGCGCGCTGCGTTCAGCCACACGTTGGCGCGGGCGACCGCCTCGGCGGCCGACAGGTTGGCCGCCGGTCCGCTCTTCATCGCAGCGGCCCGCTCGAGGTGCGGCGCGTTCTGGGCCGAAGCGCCTCCGCCGAGCCCGACGATCACACCGAGGGCCAGCCATCCCAATCGTTTCGCCATTCTCTCCGTCCCTGCCGCGCGCATCCAGGGCGCGACCGAATTGCGCGGCGCTTTATCGCATGAGCCGCGCAGGAAAGCCTCTGGCGAGGGCCTGTGGCCTGAGTGTGACGTCGACGCGGCGACTTTGCACGGCCACGCCGCTCGGCGCCGCGCGATCAGCGATCGCGCCTACAGCGCGCCGGCCAGGGCGGCGTCGACCGCCGCGCCCAGCCGCTCGACGATCGTCGCGATCTGGCCTTCGTTGACGATGAACGGCGGGGCGAGGAGGACATGGTCGCCGCGAACGCCGTCGATCGTTCCGCCCATCGGATAGACCATCAGCCCGCGCGCCATCGCCTCGCGCTTGATCCGAGCATGCAGTTTCAGACCCGGATCGAACGGCGCCTTGGACGCGCGGTCGGCGACAAATTCGAGGGCGCGGAAAAGGCCGCGGCCGCGAATGTCGCCGACGTGCGGCGCCTGGCCGAAGCGCTCTTGCAGGCGGCGCTCGAGGAGGTCGCCCATGGCGACGACATTCGCCATGAGGTTGTCGCGGGCGATCGTCTCCTGCACCGCAAGCGCCGCCGCCGCCGCCATCGGGTGGCCCATATAGGTGTGGCCGTGCTGAAACGCCCCCGAGCCGTCGGCGAAGGCGGCGAAGATGCGTTCAGCCAACAGGACCGCGCCGATCGGCTGATAGCCGCCGCCAAGGCCCTTGGCGATGGTCATGAGGTCGGGCGCGACGCCTTCCTGCGCGCAGGCGTGCAGCGTTCCGGTGCGTCCCATGCCGCACATGACCTCGTCGAGGATCAGAAGGACGCCGTATCGGTCGCAGATCGCGCGCACCCGCTTGAAATAGTCGCCGACTGGGGGAACGGCGCCGGACGTGGCGCCGACCACGGTCTCGGCGACAAAGGCGATGACGGTCTCCGGGCCGAGCGCAACGAGCTTGTCCTCGAGCGCGTCAGCGGCGCGGGCGGCGTAGTCGCCGTCGCTTTCGCCCTGCCGTTGGAGGCGATAGGCGTAGCAGGGGTCGATGTGATGGGTCTCGATCAGCAAAGGCTCGAACGGCGCCCGCCGCCAGGCATTGCCGCCCGTAGCCAGCGCCCCGAGCGTGTTGCCGTGGTAGCTCTGCCGGCGCGCGACCACGCGGCGACGTTGCGGCTCGCCCGTCTCGACGAAATACTGCCGCGCCATCTTGAGCGCGGCCTCGACGGCCTCGGACCCGCCGCTCACCAGATAGACGCGGCTCAGGCCCGGCGGCGCGTCGGCTACGAGCCGGTCGGCGAGCCGCTCGGCGGGCTCGGAGGTGAAGAAGGCGGTGTGGGCGTAGGCGAGCGCGTCGAGTTGCCGGCGCAGCGCCGCGACCACCGCCGGGTGGCCATGGCCGAGGCACGAGACCGCCGCGCCGCCGGAGGCGTCGAGATAGCGCCGGCCCTCGGCGTCGACGATCTCGACGCCGGCGCCGAAGACCGCGACGGGCAGGTCGGCGTTTGCGGCGCGATGCAGAATATGCGTCATTCAAGTCATCCGGACCGAGCGGGCAGGCGCGAATCATAGGCCCGGAAGGGATCGGCGGAAAGGCGGGGCGGCGTGACGGGGGCTGCGGCGCGAAGAGGCGTGACGATTGCGGTCGCCCCCAACGGCGGACGCAAGACCAAAGCCGACCATCCCGAACTGCCAATCACCGCGGAAGACCTGGCGCGCGCGGCCGCCGAATGTCTCGAGGCCGGCGCCGCTATGATTCATGTGCATGTGCGCGGGCCCGACGGCGCGCATCTGCTCGACGCCGACGCCTACCGGGCGGCGACTGCGGCAATCTGCGCGGCGATCGGCGACCGGCTGATGGTGCAGGTCACCAGCGAGTCGATGGGCCGTTACGGGCCCGCGGCGCAGATGGCAGTCGTCGTGGAGACGAATCCGGAGGCGGTTTCGCTCGCCCTGAGGGAGCTCGCGCCGGAAGCGGCGGACGAGCGGCCGTTCGCGCATTTCCTCGCTGAGCTCAAGCGGAAGCGGGTCTGGCCGCAGTTCATCCTCTATGCGCCGGAGGAGGCGGCGCGGCTCATGGCGATGCACAAGCGCGGCCTGATCCCCTTCGACGCCATCGCCGTCCTCTACGTTCTCGGGCGCTTCGCCCTGCTCAGGACCGCGGCGCCGTCCGATCTCTTGCCGTTTCTCACGCCGGACGCGCCGCGCTTCGCCCACTGGAGCGTCTGCGCCTTCGGGCGCCGCGAGGCTGCCTGCGTCACGGCGGGAGCGCTGCTCGGCGGGCACGTGCGGGTCGGGTTCGAGAACAATGTCGCGCTGCCGGGCGGCGAGCGCGCCGCCAACAACGCCGAACTCGTCGCCGTTGTCGCGCGCGCGCTCGACGGTCTCGGGTTTCAGACGCAGACCGCCGCGGCGCTGCGCGAGGACGTGGCGAGGCTGATGCGCTGAACCGCCTCGCGGACCGTTCGACGCGCCGACGGCGCGAGGGCGTGTGTCGCTAAACTGATAAGAACCTGTGCGAGGCCATCGGTTGGATATTGGGGAGCAAAGCTTTGATCGTCGTCCACTTTCCGGCGCGCGGGCCGGCGCAGCCTGGGGCCTTCGTGCGCAAGACCCTCGATGCGGCCGAGGAGATCCCGACGGGCTCGATCTGGATCGACATGATCGAACCGACCGTCGAGGAGGACCTTAAGGTCCAGCACTATGTCGGCGCGACGATTCCCACTCGCGCAGACCCGGAGTATGCCGAGCCCGCGGAATCGCACTACGCCGAGAACGGCGTCCGCTATCTCCAGGCGAGCGTGATCAGCGAGCCTCAGGACACGCCCGACGTCACCGACGTCACGTTCGTCGTCGCGCCGGCCGTGCTCGTCACGGTGCGCTACCACGCCTGCGAATCCTTCGACATCTTTGGGCAGAAGCTCTGCAAGTCATCGACGGCGCCGCGGTCGCCGGATGCGGTCGCGATCGGGCTCGTCAACACCGCGATCAACCGCTCGGCGCGGGCGCTGAGCCAGGCTGGCGTCAGCCTGGACAGGATTGCGAGCCGGGTGTTTCACGCCAAGGAGAACAAGGAGAACCGCAACCAGATCTATTCCGACACGCTGTGGGACCTCGGCCGCGAGGACGAGAAGGTCTCCAATCTGCGCGAAAGCATGGTGTCGATCGAGCGGCTGCTGCTGTTTCTGGCGGCGGACGCGAACGGCGACGGGGTGAAGCCGGACAAGGCGCAGAAGGCGGTTCGGGCGGCGACCAAGACGGCGCTGCGCGACCTGCAGTCGCTCGAAGAGGATGCGAGCTTCAAGGCGCAAAAGGTGCAGTTCCTGCTCGACGCGACGATGGGCCTGATCAATCTGGCGCAAAACGACATCATCAAGCTCTTCTCGGTGCTGGCGGTGATCTTCATGCCGCCGACCGTCATCGCCTCGATCTACGGCATGAATTTCAAGGAGATGCCGGAACTCCAATGGGATCTCGGCTATCCGCTGGCGATCGTCCTGATGATCTGCGCCGCGGTGCTGCCCTATGTGTTCTTCCGCTGGAAGAAGTGGCTCTGAGCCGCGGAGCGCCCCGCCCCTGCGCCCGGGCCAAGCCCGCGCCCGCCGAACGCGGCGCCGAGGCCAGCGAAGCTGGTGGTCGACGGCGCGCTTCAGGCCGCGCGCGCCAGCGACCTCTCGTCCCCCGGCTGCCGAACCCGGAATTGGCCGACCAATTGCGCCAACCGCGACAATTCGTCCGAGAGCGAATGGCCGGCCGCAGTCGATTCCTCGACCATCGCGGCGTTCTGTTGCGTCACCTGATTCATCTCGTCGATCGCGCTGTTGATTTGTTGCAGCGCGGTCGATTGCTCCTTCGCGCCGGCGGCGATTTCGCCCACCACCGCGTTGATCTCGGTCACCTGCTCCATGATGCGCGCGAGAGCCCGGCCGGTCTCCGCCACCAACTCGACGCCCTTGTCGACCTGGCCGGCTGAATCGGAGATCAGCCCTTTGATCTCCTTGGCCGCCTCGGCTGAACGGTGGGCGAGCGCGCGCACCTCGGAGGCGACCACGGCGAACCCCCGTCCCGCCTCGCCCGCCCGGGCCGCTTCGACGCCGGCGTTGAGCGCCAGCAGGTTGGTCTGGAACGCGATCTCGTCGATCACGCCGATGATCTGGCTGATCTTCTGCGAGGACTTGGCGATCGTGCTCATCGCATCGACCGCCTCGCGGACGACCACGGCGCTCTGCTTGGCGTCGTTGTCGGCCGAGGCCACCACTTGCTGTGCGTGGCCGGCGCCTTCGGCGGACTTTTTCACCGCCGTGGCGACTTCGCCGAGCGTCGCGGTGGTCTCTTCCAGACCCGCGGCCTGTTGTTCCGCGCGCCGGGCGAGATCGTCGGAGGCGGTCGAGATCTCCTGCGCGCCGGTTCGGATCGCGCGAGCGCTCTCGACAACCGACAGGACGGCGCCCCTCAGCCGGTCGATAGCCTCGTTGAAATCGTCACGGATTTGCGCGTAGGCCGGCGCGAAGCCTTCGCCCAGCCGCGCCATGAGGTCGCCGCCCGCAAGGTCCTTCAGGCCTGCGCCCAGACGGCGCACGACCTCCGCCTGCTCCTCGACGGCCTTGGCCCGCTCCGCGGCTAAGCGCTCGCGCTCGCGCTCGGCCTGGGTGCGATTGGCCAGCGCCTCCGCTTCCATCCGCGCCCGCTCCGCCGCGTTCTGCTTGAACACCTGAACTGCCCGCGTCATGTCGCCGACCTCATCGGCGCCGGCGACCACGGGCAGCGCGACATCGTGATCGCCCGACGCCAGCGCCGTCATCGCCGCGCTCAACGCGGCGAGACGATTCGACAGGCGGAACATGACGACGCTCGCGAAGCCGCCGACGGCGATGAGCAACGCCAGCGCGGTCGCGGCTGTCCAGAGCACCCTCGACCAGACTATCGCTTCGATATCGTCGATGTACATGCCTGTGCCAAGTGTCCATTGCCAGGGCGCGAACAACTTGACGTAGGACAGTTTCGGCGACGGCTGATCCATCGCCGCGCCCGGCTTGGGATATTCATAGCTGACGAATCCCTGGCCTTGCTCCGCCGCAATCTTACGCATCTCGACGGCGAAATACTTGCCAGTCGGATCTTTTTGCTGGCTTCCGTCCCTGCCTTCCTGATCCGGCCGCACACCGTGAACAATCGTCACAATGCCTTTGTCCTGGACAAAGAAATAGTCGTTGGCGTTGTAGCGCATCGCGCGGATGCTCGCCTTGGCGCGCTGCTGTGCCTCCGCTTCCGAGATGGTTCCCTTCTTGAATTCATCATATTGTTGTTGGATAACCTTGCTCGCGACCTCGACGACGGTTCTCAGCTCGTCCTGCCGGCCGGCGTAGATGTCGCGTGCGGCTAACCACGCGAGCGCGGCGACCATGGCGATCAGCGCGACGCCGAACAGGGCAATAATTCCCATCAAGCGTGCGCGAATAGATCCAAGGAATGGGGCATGTTGTCGCTTTACGAGAAGGGTCGTCATGGGGAAGCAGCCTTTTTCGTGCGGTCGCAATTAATAACGGGACGGCCGTTAAAATTTCACTGCTACGCCGGACGAACGCACACCACACCGAAACCCTCCGCCTGCATTCGCCGAAGCGCCGCAGGAGCGCAGCGCCCTCTGCACGCGTTAATCAATCACGAATTACGATCATAACGACCAGAATAACTCGTTGGACCGATTGATAGGTCCGGCGCATGAGTCGGTCCGTGAGCAGGAAGCCATGACGCTGGAACAACTTCGCATCTTCGTCGGCGTCGCCGAGCGCGAGCACATGACCCGCGCCGCCGAAGACCTCAACGTCACCCAATCGGCGGCGAGCGCGGCGATCGCGGCGCTGGAAGCGCGCCACGGGGTCGCGCTGTTCGACCGGGTCGGGCGCGGTATCGCGCTCACCGAGGCGGGTCGGATGTTCCTCGAGGAGGCGCGCGCCGTGCTCGGCCAGGCCGCCAGCGCGGAGCTTGCGCTCGCCGACTTCGGCGCACTCCGGCGCGGAACGCTACGCATCGTCGCCAGTCAGACGATCGCCGGCTACTGGCTGCCGACCTATCTCGCGGCGTTCCGGGCGCGCTACCCCGGCGTCGCCCTCGACGTCTCGGTCGACAACAGCGAAGGCGCGGCCGCGCGCGTGCGGAGCGGCGACGAGGCGCTCGGTTTCGTCGAGGCGGAAATCGACGACCCCGCGCTCGACCGGCTCGCGGTCGCCATGGACCGGCTGGTCCTGGTCTCCGCCGCACCGTTCGACCGGGTCGATGCGAAGCGGCTCGCCGCCGCATCGTGGATCGTCCGCGAACCCGGGTCGGGGACGCGATCGAGCGCGGAGACGGCGCTTGCGGCGCTCGGCGTCGATCCCTCGACCCAGACGATCACCATGACCCTGCCCTCGAACGAGGCGGTTCGGACGGCGGTCGAAGCGGGCGCGGGCGTCGCGGTGCTCAGCGCTCTCGTCGTCCGCCACGCGCTGAATACCGGCGCCCTGCACGCCGCCCCGCTCGACCTGCCGCCCCGCACGTTCTTCGCCCTCCATCACAAGGAGCGGCGCCGTCATAAGGCTGTCGAAGCCCTGCTCGAATTGATGAAAGGACCGAAACCATGAGCCTCGACGCATTTGCCGACGTCATCGACGGCATGCGGCCGCTGAGCCGCCTCGACCACCCGCGCGAAGTGATCCGGCAGTTCACGCCGAACTGGTTCGCCGCCACCATGGGGACGGGCATTCTGGCGCTCATCCTGCCGCAGGTCCCGGCGGTCGGATCGGCTCTGTTCGGCGTCGGCGAAGCGTTGTGGATGACTAACATCGCGCTCTTTGCGGTCCTCTCGACGCTCTATGCGGCCCTCTGGGCGATATTCCCGCGCGAGGCGCGAAGCGTCTTTGGCCACAGCGTTGTCTCGATGTTTTTCGGCACGATCCCGATGGGGCTCGCCACCATCATCAACGGCTTCATTGTGTTCGGCCTGCCGCTGATCGGCGAGCGGGCAATCGCGATCGCGGCGGGACTCTGGGTGATCGACGTGGCGATGTCGCTCGCCTGCGGCGTCGTCATCCCCTACATGATGTTCACCCGCCAGGAGCACAGCATCGATCAGATGACCGCGGTCTGGCTGCTGCCGGTCGTCGCGGCCGAGGTCGCCGCCGCAAGCGGCGGCATTCTGGCGCCCCATCTCGCAAGCGGCGCGGCGCAATTCGCCGTGCTCACGGCTAGCTACGCGCTCTGGGCCTATTCTGTACCGGTTGCCTTCGGCATTCTCTCGATCCTCACGCTGCGGATGGCGCTGCATAAGCTGCCGCCCAATAGCATGGCGGCCTCGAGCTGGCTCGCGCTCGGGCCGATCGGCACAGGCGCGCTGGGCCTGCTAGTTCTCGGCGGCGATGCGCCGGCGATCTTCGCCGCGCATGGGCTCGCCGCCGTCGGCGTGGTCGCGCAAGGGATCGGCGTGATCGGAGGGCTCACGCTTTGGGGCTTCGGCGTCTGGTGGCTCCTGCTGGCCGTGATCATCACGATCCGGTATTTCCGCGAGGGCGTGCCGTTCAACCTCGGCTGGTGGGGCTACACCTTCCCGCTCGGGGTCTATACGGCCGCCACCTTGCGGCTCGGCGCGTCGCTCGATCTCGCCTTTTTCGGTGTTGTCGGCGCCCTCTTCGCGGTGGCTTTGGCCGTGGCCTGGACGGTCGTCGCGGGTCTCACGATCCAGGGGGCCTGGAAGGGCCACTTGTTCGTGTCGCCATGCGTTGTCCAAGCTGCGTGATCGGCCATTTGCCGCTGGGCGCGACACGGGGAAGTCTCGCTCTCAGGGGATGCGATGGAAGCGGTAACCTGCGGCTGGCTATCAGCGGTCGTCGCCATTAGCCTCGCCGCTCGATGGGCCTTCCGCTTATGGTAAATCGACGGCGTGGGCTCACTGGCGATCGACTGGCTGTTGACGACAGCCGCCGTTGCGCAGAAACGCTTCGAAGGCTTGCAGCGTCGCCGCGGACACATAATGCTCGATGCCTTCGGCATCGGCTTCCGCCGCTTCGCGCGGCGCTCCGACCGCCATGAGCAGTTCGACCACCAACCTATGACGTTGACTCGCGCTCTTGGCCATCGCAACGCCTGCTTCGGTTAGAAATATTCCCCGATAGGGCCGCGCTGTGACGAGACCCTCGCGCTTCAACCGAGCGATGGTCTTGCTGGCGGTCGGGTGGGTCACGCCAAGCCGCCGCGCGATATCGGTGGTGCGCGCCTCTCCGTTGACCGCGATCAGATCGGCGATCAGTTCGGTGTAGTCCTCGAGCATTGACGTAGATCGCGCCGTACGCGTTCTACTGAACCGATCGGCGTAAACGGGATCGCCGGCAAGGTCCGGGTTGTCGACCCGGAGACCGCCTCTGCGCTTCCTGGCTTGCAAAACGCCTCCTTCTCGTCGCGGCGGCGGCGCAGCGCCCGTCCGACGATGCGTCAACCCAGGCTTCGATATACAGCCGTGGCTGTAAACTGCAACCATGATTTCTGGCTGGCGTTTACATGCTTCGCCATGTTTCGGAGGCGATTGACAAAGCCGTAGCATTGGCTACATTATGGATAGCAGGCATTCACACCTCCTGGGAACGGGGATAAGGTCCATGAGCGACACGGCGACGCGAACAGGAATAACGGATCGAACCGTCGAGGCGATCCGCGACGTGTTGGCCGGCAAGGCGCGCCGTTTCAGTCCGCTGCTGTTCGCCGGTCCCGCCGTGATCGCCTCGATCGCCTATATGGATCCCGGCAATTTCGCGACCAACATTCAGGCCGGCGCCAAATACGGCTATGCGCTGCTATGGGTCGTGCTCCTGGCCAATGTCATCGCCATGTTGTTCCAGGCGTTGTCGGCCAAGCTGGGCATCGTCACGGGGCGCAACCTTGCCGAAATGTGCCGCGAACATTTTCCTCTGCCCGTCGTCTACGCCATGTGGATCGTCAGCGAAGTGGCGGCGATGGCTACCGACCTTGCCGAGTTCCTCGGCGGCGCCATCGGTCTGTCGCTGCTATTGCACATCCCGCTTGTCGCCGGCATGGGCGTCACAGCCGTATTGACGTACGGCATTCTGATGTTCGAGGGACGAGGGTTTCGCCCGATCGAAATGATTATCGGGGCCTTGGTCGCCGCAATCGCGCTTTGCTATCTCGTCGAGATGTTCATCGCGCCGGTCGATTGGGCCGCGGCGGGGTTCGGCAGCGTCGTCCCGCGATTGCCCGACGCCGGCGCCTTGACGATCGCCGTCGGAATCGTCGGGGCGACGATCATGCCGCATGCGATCTTCCTGCATTCCGGCCTCACCCAGAATCGGGCGCCCGCGCGCAACGATGGCGAGAGACGTCAGTTGCTGCGGTTCTCGAACATCGAGGTCCTGGTCGCCCTGGCGGTCGCGGGGCTCGTGAACATGGCGATGGTGGTGATGGCCGCGAGCGCATTCCACGAGGGCCACAGCGACGTCGCCGAAATCGAGACTGCCTTTTCGACGTTGACGCCGCTGCTCGGCGCCGCGGCCTCCGGCGTGTTCCTCACAGCGCTGCTGGCGTCCGGGCTGTCCAGTTCGGCGGTCGGCACAATGGCCGGCCAGCTGATCATGCAGGGCTTTGTGGGCTTCCGGATCCCGGTCGTCGTGCGCCGTCTGGTTACGATGATTCCCGCGTTCGTCGTCGTTTGGCTCGGGGTCAATTCGACCAACGCGCTGGTCATCAGCCAGGTGGTCTTGAGCTTTGCTCTGCCGGTGCCGGTCATCGCGCTGCTGATGTTCACGCGCCGCAAGGACATAATGGGCGCCTTCGCCAACAGTCGGCTGACCGATGTCGCCGCGATCGTCGGAACCGTTCTGATCCTTTTCCTGAACGTAATCCTGCTCTTGCAGACTTTCGGCGCGGACATTCCAGGGTTGCCGAGCAGCTAAGGCGGTGCGGCCAGTCATGCGGGGAACAGGATCGCCTCGCGTGGCGTAATCAGCGATTCGCGCTGGGCTTCCTCGGATTGTCGAAGAATACGAGCCACGGCCGAATTGGCGAGTGTCGAATGGATCGAAACGCTGTCTCGAATGGTGCGTAGAGCTTCCCGACCAAACGCGTGGCGGGTCCGCGCTAACTGCGAGGCCGGCCGGCGGATCCGGGCGGCGCCGTTGTGGCGCGCCTCCCCCCGTCCGGCGTCGGATCGAGACTGCCTATGACCGCCGCCTAAGCGCCTCGTATAGCGCCGTCTCGAAGGCGGCAAAGCCGTCGAATGCAGCTGGATCCATGAACGGGAAGAACTGGCTCGCCCAGAAGCCGGCGACGCCGTTCTTGCGGTCGATCCAGTAGTAGAGGTTGCCGAGGCCGGCCCAGCCGATCGAGCCGGCGGGGCGGCCAGTCGGCGCGTCGTGCTCGTTGACCATGAAGGTCAGGCCCCAGGTCTTCGGCATCCCGGGGAAGAACTCCGCGTCGTGCGTCAGGCCGCGGCTGGCGCTGATCATGCGCCGGATCGTCATGCCGGCGAGGTTGTCGCGCGCAGCCAAAGCGACCGTCTCCGGCCTCAGCACGCGGCCGCCCTCCCCCGTCCCGTCGTTCAGCCACATACGCAGAAAGCGCATGTAATCCGGGGCCGTTCCGAAGAGGCCGCCGCCGCCCATCCAGACTTCCGGCGCCTCCGGCAGTTCGAAGTCGATCGGCGCAAGGCCGCCGTCGCGGCCGCGTTGGTGCATCGCTGCGCGACGCGCCCGCATCGAGGGGGTGAGAACGAAGGCGGTGTCGGCCATTCCGAGGGGCCCGAACACCCGCGTCTTCAGCACGGCGTCGAGGCGTTCGCCGGCGACAGCCTCGACCACCTGGCCGGCCCAGTCGATTCCGAGCCCGTATTCCCAGGATTCGCCGGGATCGAACAGGAGCGGCGTCATCAGCCCAAGCTTCGATCCCAGGCGTGGGTCGGGCTGGCCGTGCTCGGCGGCGAGCCGCTTCAGCGCCGCGCTGAAATAGGGATAGCCGAAGCCCGCGGTATGCAGCATCAACATGCCGGTCGTGATGTCGCGCTTCGGCCGCCGGAGCCTGAGCCCGCCCGCCTCGTCGAAACCGTCGAGCACCTGAAGCTCGCCGATCTCCGGAACATAGCGTTTCGCCGGCGCGTCGAGGTCGAGACGCCCCTCCTCGACGCATTGCAGGACTGCGGTCCCGGTGATCGCTTTGGTGCAGGAAAAGAGCGCAAAGACGGTGTCGAAGGTCATCGGCTGTGGGGCGCCCACGCGCCGCACACCGGCTCTCCCTTCATAGAAATTGCCGCTCCGGTCGGTCGCCATAGCGACGACGCCGGGGACGCGCAGCTCGGCCATTACCGCCCGTTGCAGGATTGCGTTAGCTGCGGCGGTGAATTCGGCGTCCATGCAGTGCTTCCCCATCGGCCCGACAGGGAGCCTCGACGAAAGACCTAGGCGAGGCGAGCAGAGGGTGCAACACTTGCCCGGTCCGGCGGCCTCCCGAGGAAGACAGGCTAGCGCACTCTCAGGAGCAATGACTTGAAGCCCGCCGCCGCCTCCTCAGCGCTCAAGGTTCAGGCCGCGCTCGGGCCGACCTTCACCGTGCTCGAGTTCGAGGCGAGCACGCGCACGGCCGAGGACGCGGCGGACGCCGTCAGCTGCACGGTGGCTCAGATCGCCAAGTCGCTGGTCTTCCGGTCCGCGAGCGGGCGGAGCGTGCTTGTAATCGCCTCGGGCGCGAACCAAGTCGACGAGAAGAAGGCTACCGCGCTGATCGGCGAGCGGATCGCGCGCGCCGACGCCGATTTCGTGCGCGAGGCAACCGGCCTCGCCATCGGCGGCGTGCCGCCGGTCGGACATGCGACCCAGCCGATCGTGCTCATCGACGAAGCGCTGATGGGGTTCGACGCGATCTGGGCCGCCGCCGGCACGCCGAACGCCGTCTTCCGCCTCACCCCCGCCGACCTTGTCGCCCTGACCCAGGGAACCATCGCTTCAATCGCGCGCTGATAGGCGTATCGTCGCGAGAGGCCTTTAAATGGCGCAAAGCGAGTTTGGGCGTATCCGAATCGGCGTCGGAGGCTGGACCTTCGAACCCTGGCGCAAGACCTTCTACCCGGAGGGCCTGCCACACGCCCGCGAACTCGAGTACGCGAGCCGCAGGCTCACCTCGATCGAGATCAACAGCACCTATTACCGCGGCATGTCGCCGAAAATCTTCCAAAACTGGCGCGACGAGACGCCGGACGATTTCATTTTCGCGGTCAAGGGCTCGCGCTTCGTCACCAACCGGAAGGTCCTGGCGGAGGCTGGCCCTTCGATGGAACGCTTCTTCCAGACCGGCGTCACCGAACTCAAGGACAAGCTCGGCCCGATCAACTGGCAGTTCGCCACGACCAAGCGCTTCGACGCGGACGACTTCGGCGCCTTTCTGGATCTGCTGCCGCGCTCGGTCGACGGCGTCGCGCTGCGCCACGCAGTCGAGGTCCGCCACGACAGCTTCGGGACCGGGGAGTTCGTCGAACTGGTGCGGTCGCGCGACGTCGCCGTCGTGATCGCGGGCGACAGCCAGTTCCCGCTGATCGCCGACGTGACGGCGCCTTTCGTCTATGCGCGCATCATGGGGACGCGCGAAGAGGAAGACCGGGGATATCCCGAGGAGCGGCTGGAGGCGTGGGCGAAGCGGTGCCGGAACTGGGCTCTGGGCGGCGCGCCCCGGGATTTGACCGCGCTGCGGCCCGCGATCGAGGCCAAAGGCCGCGACGTGTTCCTTTATGTCATTTCGGGATTCAAGCCGCGTAACCCTCTCGCCGCCGCCGCGCTGATCGAAAAGGTCGCTTGAGCTATCGGCGGACCGACCGGGGGCTCAGCCGCCCGGTCCGCGCAAAAAATCGTCAGTCGCGGCAGCCCGTGGCGGCGCAAAGAGCCGGTCGGGCTCGGCCGGTGAGGGCGCGCAACGCCAAGGCGATGGCCGCGCCAGCGCCCGTCGGCCCGTAGCGATTCAGCGGCGCGAGCTGGGCGCAGAGGTCATTCACGAGCAGGGGCGAAGCCGACTTCGCCCCGCCATGCGCAGATGCATGCAGACGGTGCATGTTGGTCTCCGTTTCTTTTCTTTCTTGAGTTCGCCGCCCTTGTTTGGCGGCCGGCCCGATCCAAAATGGTTTGGCTCAGGGATTCAGCGCTTCAAGGATTTGGGACAATGATTCCATCCTCCTTGGCTTTCGTAGCGGAAGAGTGTGAAGATCGTTTGACCCCGCCCCCTTGAACACTCGGACTGGGATATAAGTGCGGTGCAACATAAAACAAGGCCCGCACCCGGGCGCCTCTCTCCCGCACTAGCGCCGAGCCGGTCGTTTCCCGCTTTTCGAGCTGGCTTTCGAGACCTGAGACCGCGCAGGAATCGGGTTGTTTTCCGACCGGATCCGCTCAAAAGTCGAGCGACGACGAGGGAACCGTCCCAATGACCACGTCCGCTGAGCGTTGCTGCGTATTCGAAACTGCCGCGGGCTTCTGCGCCGTCGCCTGGAGCGACGCCGGCGTGACGCGCTTCGTCTTGCCGACGGCGTCGGCCGCCGCGGCCGAGAAGAGCCTGAGGCGCCGGGCGCCCGACGCCGAACCCGGCGCGCCGACGCCCGAAATCGCCGAGGCGATCGCGAAGGCGCGGCGCTACTTCGCTGGCGAGCCAGCCGATTTTTCGACTGTGCCGCTCGACCTCAGCGACGCGGACCCTTTCTTCGCGCACGTCTACGCCGCGCTCCGGCGGGTCGGCTGGGGCCGCACGACCACATACGGCGGGCTCGCAGCCGCAGTCGGCGCATCGCGCGAGGCCGCGCGCGAGGTCGGCGAGGCCATGGCGAAGAACCCCATGCCGCTCCTCATCCCCTGTCACCGCGTGCTGGCGACTGGCGGCAAGCTGGGCGGCTTCTCGGCGCCCGGCGGCGCGGCGACCAAGGCGCGCATGCTGCGACTGGAAGGCGTCGAACTCACGCCGCCCCAGCCGGCGCAGGGCTCGCTCGCGTTTTGAAGCGGCGGCAAGCGCATGCTGGCGGTCAATGCGCCAGCGCGCTGACGATGTGTCTCAGCTTGTCCGGATTGCGCATGACGTAGACGCCGACGATCCGGTCGTCCGCGATCTCCAGGGCGGTCGTCTGCAGGCCGTCCCCTTCCTCCGAGACGTACCCCGGCAGCCCGTTGACGAAGCCGTATCGCAGGATGCGGGACCCGCGATCCGGGAAGCGCCGGAAAAGCGCGGCATGGAACTGCACGACGTCTTCGAGGCCGACGAGCGGCCGCTTCGCCGCCGCCCTCCTGCCCCCGCCGTCGGCATACTGGACGACGTCCGCCGCAAGGAGCGAGCGCAGCGCCTGCATATCGCCGCTGCGGGTCGCCGCGAAGAAGGCGGCGGCGATTGTGAGCCCGCGCTCCCGGGCGACGGGAAAGCGTGGGCGCGCGGCCCGGACGTGCTCGCGGGCCCGGCTTGCCAGCTGGCGGCAAGCCGCGGCGTCGCGGCCGATGGTTCCGGCGACCTCGTCGAAGGTCAAGCCGAAAACGTCGTGCAGCAGGAAAGCGGCGCGCTCCAAAGGCGACAGGCGCTCGAGCGCCATCATCAGCGGCAAGGTGATGTCGTCGGCCTCGTCCTCGGCGGGTTCAACCACGGGCTCGGGCAGCCAGGGGCCAATATAGGTCTCGCGCCGTCGCCGCGCCGACTTCAACTGATCGAGCGCGATGCGCGCGACGACGCGCCGGAGATAGGCTTCCGGCGACGCGACCGCCCGGCGATCGACCTCGAGCCAGCGCAGGAAGGCGTCTTGCACAGCGTCCTCCGCATCCGCGACCGACCCCAGCATGCGGTAGGCGACACGGATCAGACGCGGACGCAGCGGGTCGAAGCTCGAGGCTGCGTCCTTGGCCTCGGACGGCGTCACGCCGCCCTCTTGCCTTCGACCGGATGCACGGCGCGGAACCCGACCTGGATCCGGTTCCAGCCGTTGATCGTGACGATCAGCAGGGTCAGCGCCACCTGCTCCTCATCTGAGAAATGCGCCTTGAGCGCTTGATAGACGTCGTCCGGAGCGCCTCTGTCGGCAAGCCGCGTCAGCGCCTCGGTCCAGGCGAGCGCAGCGCGTTCGCGGTCGCTGTAGAGCGGGGAGTCGCGCCAGGCGTCGAGCAGGTAGAGGCGCTGTTCGGTTTCGCCCGCCTTGCGCGCGGCGGCGGCGTGCATGTCAAGGCAGAAGGCGCAGCCATTGATTTGCGAAGCGCGGATCTTGACCAGTTCCATCAGGCTCGCCTCGAGGCCCAGCTTGGCGACGCTCTGGCCGTATTCGAGCCACGCCTTCATCGGCTGGGGCGCGGCGGCGAACACATTCAGTCTCGGGGTCATCGTCATCTCCGTCATCCTTGGGGACTTCGTCCGATCATGACGAGGCGGCCGCGCGGAGTGTGACATGGAGACGCTCTTTTTTGGGCGCGTCACGGGTCGGCAAGAATCTTCCGGTCGATCAGTCCGCGCTCGATCCGCTGCGCGAGTTGGTCCTCGGTTAGGCCCGCGGCCTTGATCCGGCCGAGATAGGGAAAGGCGATGGTGCCGTCCGTCTCGACGCGAGTCGTCGTATCGAGATCCGGCTCGTTCACGATCCGGATGGTGACGACGTCCATCGGGGTGAGCGCGCGTCCGCCGGCAAGGGCGGGCGCGGCGCCCGCGGCGAGCAGCAGCGTGACGCCTCCGAGCATGGCGAACACGACGCTCTTCGCTCTTCCGCTGCTCACGATTCGGCCTCCCGTAGCCGCCAGCCCGCCGCAACCCGCGTAAGGGTCGTGGTTTTCAATCCGAACGGCTCCGGCGTGACGCCCCTGATCCAAAGATCGAGCCGATCGGCCTCGACGGTGAGGAAAACGGCGCTCGCCTTGTCCGCCTCCGTCGGGAAGAACGGATCGTAGGCGCGCTTCCAGCGCCGGCGAACCTCGGCCTGATCCTCATCGAGACGCGCCGCGCCGGCGAGCGCGACGAACGCGTCCTCGGCTTCGCGCTGAAAGACGAGGTCGGCCCGACCGGCGCGCCGGATGTTGGCGGCCTTGGCCAAACGGCCGTCGGTGATGAAGCGCAACCTCCAGGCGTCGTCGCCGGGCTCCGGCGGCAGGCGCCCCATCGGCCTGAGTCGCGGCGCGCCGCTTGGGTCCACAGTCGCCAGCCAGCAGAAGCTCGCCTTCGCGACGGTCGCCGCGGCGCTGTCGACAAGCCGTCCGACCTCGACGGAATCACCCTCCCCATTCCCTGACATTGCCTGGCCTCCATCCCTGCTTGCAGGCTCACACGTCGACCGCAAAATTGCGCGTTTTCTTTGTCGGCGAGTTCAGGCGACGAGCGGCGCGACGAGCGCTTTCAGCAAGTCCGCCGCGTCGCGCGGACTGAGCCGCACTTGCAGGCCGCGCAGGCCGGCGTTCATGAACACGTGCGCATGCGCCAGCGCCTGCTCCTCGATCGCGGTCCGCGCCGGCTTCATCTGGCCGAACGGGCTGATGCCCCCGACCTTGTATCCCGTCGCGCGCTCCGCATCGGCCGGCTTCATCATCTCAGCCGACTTGCCCTGGAAAGCCGCGGCGAGCTTCTTCATCGACACTTCGTGGTCGGAAGGGACGATCACGCAGACCGGCTTGCCGTCCACCAGCGCCATCAGCGTCTTCAACACGCGCTCAAGGGGCTCGCCCAGCGCTTCGGCCGCATGGATGGAGATCTTGCCGGCGTCGGGATCGTAGTCGTAGGCGTGAACCGTGAACGCGACGCCCGCCTGCTCCAGCGCCTTGGTGGCGCGCGTCGCCTTGGACACACTCGCCTCGTCCCTTACAGAGGACGTCCCTCGCCGACCTCGTAGATGCGGAGGTTGCGATCATGAATGCCGAGCTCGGCTCCCGCGGCGCGCCATCCAGTCATATGCCCCGATGCAAAATGCGCATCGAGCGCGGCCTGGTCGCGCCAAAGCTCGTTGATGTGGATGAGCCCATGATCCAGCATATCCTCGGAGAAGGCGTACTGGACGCAGCCGTCCTCGGCGCGCGTGGCTTCGATCATGGACCGAGCGGCGACGCGCGCCGCGGCGACGTTTTCGGCAGGGATGCGGATGGTTCCGGCGATCAGGATCATGGCGCCACTATAGTAGCCCTTGCTCGATTTCGGAAGCCCGGTCTCAGGGCCGCCGCTGACAGGCTTCTCGACACGCGCGCCGAGCCGCCCGGATTGGGCATGGCGCTCGATGCGCCGGCAGCGCGGCCCAGCGAGGATCACGCAAGCTCCGTCTCCGCGCCAGGCCAATTGACAAGGGCCGTCGGACACCAGCGCGCCTTTCGTCTCGCTATGCGCTCCTCTCAACTCTCGGAGCTGTAGTCGCGTGGTTCGGGCGTCCCGGCAAACAGCGCGCGATCGTCAAGCGCATCGACATTGATGACGCTCCAAGCCCGATCGCGCTCGACCAAGGTCATCGCCACGTAGACGCCGCAGCGGCGGCAAAGAATCTGCTCGGAGGTCCCGAGCCCGAAGGTATAGCGCTGCAGTTGCGCGGGCTCGGACGCAATGATCGTGACGCGGGCCTTGGGATCCGAAAAAGCGCGCGCGTTGTGCTTGCGGCAAAACGAGCACTGGCACGCGCCAAGGATCTGTTCGCCCGGCGAGCGGTCGGAAACGAGTTCGATGCGAAGGGCGCCGCAATGGCACTGGCCCTTGTATACCATCAAGAGGCCTCCCTGGACCGCGCCAGCCGATCAGACCCACTCGCCCTTGCGGAAGACGGGCGTGCGCGCGCCGGCGGCGTCGAGCCCGTCGATGTCGATGAAGTCGGAGCCGATCATCCAGTCGATATGGATGAGGCTCGCGTTGCCGCCACGCGCCGCGATCTCTTCGGGCGTCAGCGTGTCGCCGCCGACAAAGCACTTCGAATAGCACTGCCCGATCGCGATGTGACAGGCCGCGTTCTCGTCGAACAAGGTGTTGAAGAACATGAGGCCGCTCTTCGAGATCGGCGACGAATGGGGCACCAGGGCGACCTCGCCCAGCCGGCGCGCGCCCTCGTCGGTGTCGAGCACTTTTGTCAGCACGTCTTCGCCGCGCGAAGCCCGCGCCTCGACGATGCGGCCCGCCTCGAACCGGACCGCGATGCCTTCGATCAGCGTGCCCTGATAGGACAGCGGCTTGGTGCTGACGACATGGCCCTCGACGCGCGACGCGTGCGGCGTGGTGAACACCTCCTCGGTCGGAATGTTCGGATTGCAGGTCACGCCGTTCTTCGCCGTCGCCGCCCCGCCGTGCCATTCGTGCCCGTCGGCAAGGCCGATGGTCAGGTCCGTACCGGGGCCCGAATAATGCAAGGCGTGGAAGCGCCGCTCATTCAGCCACCGGGTCCTGACGGCGAGGGCGGAATTATGCGCCTCCCACCCTGCGACCGGATCGTCGCCGTCGATCCGCGAGGCCGAGAAGATCGCGTCGGCGAGCCTGGCGACGGCGACCTCGTCCGCGTCGCCCGGAAAGACCCGCTTCGCCCACGACAGACTCGGATAGGCGACGATGTTCCAGTTGATGTCGAAGCCGGCGATCTTTTCCAGCGCCGGCTTGTAGGCGATGGAGTTGGCCCTGTTGGCGCGCGCGACTTTCGAGGGATCGGCGTCCGACAGCAGCATCGGATCCTCGCCGACGATCGCAAGCCGGGCCGTGTTGGCGGCGAACGCCTTGCCGACGCCTTCGTAGAGCCATCCCGGCGCGCGATCGAAACTTGGGTCCGTCCCGAAGCGGAAGCGCGCCAGCGTCATCTCCTCGTCGGAGAAGATCGGCGTCACGAGCCCCGCGCCGGCCTTGTAGGCCTCCTCGGCGATCTTGCGCGCCAGCGGCAGCGCCGCAATCGGCGCGGTCAGGAACAGGTCCTGCCCCGGCTGAAGCCGCAAACCGACCTTGACGGCGATTTCGGCCAGACGTCCGAGCCGGGCCGGATCGATCGACGGGAAGTTGTGGAGTTGCGTGGTCATGGGGCCTCCGGGCTGGACACGAGGGATCGCGCGGCTTCGAATATAGGAGCGCCGGGGGAGAGCAATAAGGCGAAGACCGACAAGGGCGCCCACAGATCGCGCCGAGGGCGCCGCCGCTCGCCGAGCCTTGCGGATCAGCGCATCGCGTGCGAGAGCGCCATCGAACTCGATGGAGGCGGCCTGAGCGGATGAACGCGGCCGAGGTCGAGGCGCCTCAGTCCGCGGAAGATCCTGGGCTAGGTCGCCGCGGATTCTCCTTGGGCGCGAGATATTTGGATTTCCTCAGGCCTACGCAGCCGTGCAGCAGCGCTCCGCGAATTCCCGGGTTTTAGGCGGTTGGATTTATTTGGAATTCCTTGGATTCTCTCGTCCGAAATGAGCCTTTTCAATGGGTTACGGGCGACCCCGGGGCCATTTTTTATCAAGGGGGGGCCTTCCCCCGGCAAAGGGTCGAAAAGCGCCCGATTCGCGTCGATCCGAAGCTCGACCGGGCCAATGCTCCTAAGCAAGCGAAAGCGGCCGGGCGCGCCGGGAACATGGCGGTCGTCATCGAGAAGGGTTCGATCTGGCATTCCGATCAGGCTAAGGCCGTTTTCTCTTTTTTGCAAGAAAATGTCGTTCCGTACCATTTTATGAAAATCCCGGCGCGCCGGGCCCCTGATCGTCCCGCCACGGACTTCCCGCCGCCACCATTGCAGCCGATACCCTTGAGGATCGAGGACGGACGCCCGGCCGAGCCCTGGGACGTGTTACAGGATGAGGTCGGTCGAGCCGGGTCGAAGAGCGGCCGGCCGATGTTCGGCGGATGCGTTCCCGGTCTTGATGGACTGCGCGGCCTGCGACGGGGCTGCAACGGGAGAGGAGACCTTGATGACGAACAGCCTTCAGGACGGCCTGTCCGAGGCGCTCCGGCAGGTCCGGACGAAGCCCCTTTTCGTGATGCGCCTCGACGTGCTGCCGCTTCAGGTGGTCGGGGCGACCCCGGGCGCCTTTCGCCGCATCGGCGTCGTGCCCGGCGGCGTGTTCGAGGGCGAGCGCCTTTCCGGAACGCTGCTCGAAGGCGGCGCCGACTGGCAGGACGTCCGCCGCGACGGCAGCGTCACGCTCAACGTCCGGCTGGTGCTCAAGACGATCGACCACGCGCTGATCGGCATGACCTATCGCGGCTTGCGCCATGGCGCCGCCGACGTCGTCGCCCGCCTCGATCGCGGCGAACCGGTCGATCCGGCCGAATATTACTTCCGCACCTCCTGCTTCTTCGAGACCGCGGCGGAACGCTACGCCTGGCTCAACGGGATCGTCGCCATCGGCGTCGGCCACCGCCGCGCCGACGGCCCGGTCTACAGCGTGTTCGAAGTGCTTTAGGCCAGGATCGCGCATTGTAGACGCGATCGCTGATCGCGTCGGCCGCGCTCAGCGAGCGCGGCTACAGGGGCGCGTCGACTTCGACGCAATGGCGTTACGATACGACAGCGATCTCGACCGGCGTTCCGACGGCAAGGCCGAGGTCGCGGTCGGCGCGGCCGAGATTGACCGCAATTTCCGCAAGGCCGTTGGAATTCTCGTACCAGAAGGCCTCGCCCCGCGGCCGGTCGGAGAAGGTGCGCGCCCGATCGAGAATGCGGCCGGCCGCGGCGAGCCGAGCGCCTGGCGGCAAGGCGGACGCCCTGAGCCCCGTCATGGCGTTGCCGAAATGGTCAACGTAGACGATGGCCGCGAGGTCGTCGGGCCAATCGGGTCGCATCAAGGCGCGCTCGTCGATTGGGCGGCCGGGCGGATTCTCGCCGCGGGCGATCATTGCGGCCACCGGCGCAAAGAGGTCGCGCCCGTGAAAGCTGGCCGACAGGGGTTCCGGACGCCAGACGATCTCGACGGTCCGCGTCGTGTCGGCGCGGCGCCGGACGAGCTCGAAGAGGCCGGCGCCGGGGCCGACGAAAACGCGCCCGTCGGCCTCCACCACGACGGCCGGCCGCTCGCCGCCGACTCCGGGATCGACGACGCAGAGGAACACGGTCCCTTCCGGAAACCATGGCGCATAGGCCGCCAGCAGATAGGCCGAGGTTTTGGGGTCGCCCATCGGCGCGTCGGCGAAGAGGTCGATCACCTTAACGCCCGGCGCCATCCGATGCAGCACGGCCTTCACCTGGCCGGTGTACGGCCCTTCGAGCCCGAAATCGGTAAAGAGCGCAATCATTCGAAGACACGCCGCTCGGAGCGCACGACGTCCTCGTCCGAAAGCCTATGACTGCTGAAGAGGCTTCGCTGCGAGCCGTCGTCGGGCATCGGGCGCCCTCCCATCGATGTCTCGTGATATTGACCCCTGCGCCGCCGATCCGCAATGGGGTCGGCGCGAGTCCCTTCCGCGCCGCGGCCGGGGTCGCCGGGCGCGAATTCGAGGCGCGCCTTGCCGGCTGGCGACGGACCGGCTAGCCTGCCTTGATCGCGACACGCGGGTCCGCCCGCGCCTCTGATTGATGTGGTTTTTCGTGGACCGCGGTCGGCTCGCGCTTTTGTTGTTTTCTCAGGCGCCTGGATTTCGTCGCTACGACGTGGTTGCGCCGGTGCGCGAGTCCTTGCTGAAAACCTCACGGGCGCCCGTCCAAAGCGCTTCATCGGACCGGAGATGGCAATGCTTTATGCGCTTGCACTGCTCGCCGGGATCGTCGCCGGCTCACGCACGTTCACCGCACCGGCAGCCGTGAGCTGGGCGGCCAGTCTCGGCGCCTTCCATCTCGAGGGAACGTGGCTCGCCTTCATGGCTTCGCTGTGGGCCGCCTGGATCTTCACCGCCCTGGCCGTCGTCGAATTCGTCATCGACCAATTGCCCTCGACGCCCAGCCGCAAGGTCCCGATGCAGTTCGGGGCCCGCATCGTCAGCGGCGCCCTCTGCGGCGCGACGATCGGCGCCTCGGGGGCATCCTGGATCGCCGGGTTCGTCGCCGGCGTGATCGGCGCGGTGATCGGAACCTTTGGCGGCGCCGAGATCCGCGCCCGCATGGCCAAGGCCTTTGGCCGTGACCTGCCGGCCGCCGTGATCGAGGACGTCGCCGCGGTCGTCCTCGGCCTCATCGTCGTGGCGGCGCTCCGATGAGCCGCCGGTTCGACGCGATCGTCGTCGGGGCCGGTCAGGCCGGACCGCCGATGGCCGCGCGCCTCGCCGCCGCCGGACGGACCGTCGCCCTGATCGAGCGCGAACGCCTCGGCGGCACGTGCGTCAACACCGGCTGCACGCCGACCAAGACGCTGGTGGCGAGCGCCTACGCCGCGCATCTGGCGCGCCGCGCCGCCGATTTCGGCGTCAGCGCGGGGCCCGTCGCCGTCGATTTCGCCGCCGTCATGGCGCGGAAAGATCGGGTGGTCGGCGACAAGCGCACGGGCCTCGACTCCTGGCTGCGGGACATGAAAAACTGCACGGTGATCCGGGGTCACGCCCGGTTCGTTTCCCCCCACGCGGTCGAGGTCGGAGGCGACACCCTCGAGGCCGACGAGTTTTTCGTCAATGTCGGCGCACGCGCGGTCATCCCGGACTTTCCCGGGGTCGAACATGTTCGCGTGCTGACGAACGCGACGCTGCTCGAACTCGATCGCCTGCCGCGCCGCCTCGTGATCGTCGGCGGCAGCTATATCGGGCTCGAGTTCGCCCAGATCTTCCGCCGGCTGGGCGCCGAGGTCACGGTGGTCGAGAAGGCGCCGCGCCTGGTCTCCCGCGAGGACCCCGAGGTGTCGGAGGCGATCCAGGCGATTTTGGAGGCGGAGGGCGTGGCGATCCGCCTTGACGCCGAATGCATCCGGTTCGCTCCGCGCGGCGATGATGTCGAGGTCGGCGTCAATTGTCAGAGCGGCGAACCCGCCGTGGTCGGCTCGCATGCGCTCATCGCGGTCGGGCGCCGGCCGAACACCGACGATCTCGGGCTCGAGGCCGCGGGCGTCGACCTCGATGGGAGCGGGTATATCGTGGTCGACGATACGCTCAGAACCAGCGTCCCGCACATCTGGGCGCTCGGTGACTGCAACGGGCGCGGCGCTTTCACCCACACCTCCTACAACGACTTCGAGATCGTCGCGGCGAACCGCTTCGACGGCGCAGAGCACAAGGTGACCGACCGCATTCCCGTTTATGCGCTCTATGTCGATCCGCCGCTCGGACGGGTCGGCATGACGGAAGCGGAAGCACGCGCAAAGGGCCATGCGGTCCGCATCGGCCGGCGCCCGATGACCCGCGTCGCCCGCGCGGTCGAGAAGGGCGAGTTGCAGGGCTTCATGAAGGTGGTGGTCGACCGCGACAGCGACGCGATTCTCGGCGCGGCGATCCTCGGGGTCGGCGGCGACGAGGCGATCCACGGCGTGATCGAGGCCATGGCCGCCGGCGCAGGCGCCGCCGCTTACACCCGCGTCGTCGCCATCCATCCGACCGTGTCGGAACTGCTGCCGACGGTGTTCGGCGACCTGTCGCCGTAACGCGGGTCGGCGAGAAACGGGAATCCTGGCCGCGCCTTACAACCCGGCTGCGCCCGGTCTCGCGCGCCGTTTCGGCCGCCTGTTGTTTGCCTGATCCGACCTGATTACCGCCTGTTCGGCGCCTGTTCCGGACCTGTTAAGTCGCCTGTTCCGCGCCCGGTCCGACCCGCAATCGGCGGGTTGCATAGCCAGCAACGCCATGACATTGCATGACTTTCTGGATCCAGGCGTCGACCGCGGCGCAAAAAACGCCCTGCTAGCAGGCAAGCCGGATCGTCGGCGGCGGACCCAGAGCGCGCCGATTCCGGACCGAATTGGAGGGGGATTGAACGAACGGGCGATGGTCTCGAGGCGACGCAGCGCCGCGCCGCATTGCTCTCGTCCCCCTCAGGCGCTACAGCGCGCGGTTTGCGGAAAGGCGCGAGCGTTCGGGGAGGTCTCGAAATTCCAAGCAAACCCAGCAGGCGGAAAATCAAGGCGGCGGTTCGCGTCCAGTACGGCGCACTGCCCTATCGGGTCACCGACGCAACGCTCGAAGTGCTGCTCGTCACGACGCGGCGCAGCCAACGCTGGATCATCCCCAAGGGCTGGCCGATCAAAGGATTGAAACCGCCGAAGTCGGCCGCCCGCGAAGCCTTCGAAGAGGCGGGCGTGCGGGGGAAGGTCGGCGGGAAGGCTGTGGGGGTGTTCGCCTACGAGAAGGTGCTCGACGAATTGGGCGTTCAGGCGACCTGCGAAGTGAAGGTCTATCCCCTGCTGGTGGAACGACAGAGCGCGACCTGGCCCGAATTCGGACAGCGGATCACGCAATGGGTCGAGCCGGGGAAGGCGGTCGCGATGATCAAGGAGCCGGACCTCAAGCGGCTTGTCGCGGCGTTCGCCAAACGGCACGCATCGTCCTGAGCGGCGGCGCCGGCGCTGTCGGGGGCGGACTCCGGTCGGCGGCCGACGTAGGGTCCGCTAAGACGCGGCGGCCTGAAATTCACTCTGGCGCGATGGATCGCCCTTCCCCATAATGCGGCCATGAGTTCCACCAAAACAAAGACACGCTTCGACGCGATCGAAACCAAAGACGGCCAATGGGTTGTCCGCTTGACGCTGCCCGGGGGAGGCCATCCCGAGATCGACGGCTTCCGGACGCAAGCCGAGGCGCGCAGGTGGATCAAAGGGCAGTCCGCCGTGTGGCTCAAGATGTACGAGGGCGGCAAGTACGCGTGAAGCCGGCCGGGCCGCCGCTTGGCCTCGAACCCTGCCATCCCTCGCGCCCGGGGCCCGAAGCGGTGTAGGAAAGCGGCGAGGAGCTCTCGCCCATGAACAAGCCGTCCCGGATCGCCGAAGTCCGCCGCCTCGACCTCATTCACCGACCCCGCCGCAACCGCAAGGCGGAATGGGCGCGGCGGCTCGTCTCGGAGCACACGCTGACGACCGCCGACCTGATCTGGCCGCTCTTCCTGATCGAGGGCGAAAAAATACGCGCGCCCGTGGCGGCGATGCCGGGCGTCGACCGGCTGAGCGTCGACGAGGCGGTCCGGGAGGCCGAAAAGGCGGCGAATCTCGACATCCCGGCGATCGCCTTCTTTCCCTACACCGAGCCGCATCTCAAGGACGCGCACGGGAGCGAAGCCTACAACGAGGGCAATCTCGTCTGCCGCGCCTGCCGGGCGATCAAGACAGAATTTCCTCAGATTGGCCTCGTCACCGACGTCGCGCTCGACCCCTATACCAGCCACGGCCACGACGGGCTTGTCCGCGAGCATGGCGACGACCTGCACATTCTGAACGACGAGACGGTCGAGGCGCTGGTCCGCCAGGCGCTCAATCAGGCGCGCGCCGGCGCCGACGTCATCGCGCCCTCCGACATGATGGACGGGCGGGTCGGCGCGATCCGCGCGGCGCTCGACGACGAAGGGTTCCTCGACGTGCAGATCCTCGCCTACGCCGCCAAATACGCCTCGGCCTTCTATGGGCCCTTCCGCGATGCGCTCGGCTCCAAGGGCGCGCTCAAAGGCGACAAGCGCACCTATCAGATGGACCCGGCCAACAGCGACGAGGCCCTGCGCGAGGTCGAGCTCGATCTCGAGGAGGGCGCGGACATGGTGATGGTCAAGCCCGGCATGCCCTATCTCGACATCATCCGCCGGGTGAAGGACGAATTCGGCTTCCCGACCTTCGCCTACCAGGTCAGCGGCGAATATTCGATGATCATGGCCGCCGCCCTCAACGGCTGGATCGACGGCGACAAGGCGATGATGGAAAGCCTGATCGCCTTCAAGCGCGCCGGCGCGGACGGGGTGCTGACCTACTTCGCGCCGCGCGTGGCGGAGAAGCTGAAAAGCGGTCGTCCCAGTCGCTGAAGTGTGACGCCCCTCACTGGAAGGCTTTTCGCGAACGGGTAACCCCCGTACGTCGCGGCGCTTCCTATCCGCACACAAGGCCTTCCTGTGACGTGAACATCGGCGGTCGACCGCATCGCCGCCAATCGGTCGGCCTCTGTTCGGACTGTGGCGCTACTGGGCGACGAAACCGACTTGAACGGAGGTCGAGCCATGTCCAAGCTCGTCTTCAAAGACTTTCCCGGTTGGCGAAACGGCAAGGAATTCCTGGATGTAACGCTGACGCAGGTCGCGATCGACGACAATCCGGCCAAGGTGTTGGCTTTCGTGTTCTTCGGCCACGTGAACCTGGACTTCGACGGTTCTCCGACCGCCTACGGCCCGCCCAGGCTCAGTCCCGACGACGGCTTGGGAAACGCCGGCAACGCTCAAAAGGGTTGGTTCGGGGTCGCAAGCGCGTCCCCGGGCAACTATTGGGTTGGCCAGGACCTGGTTGTGATAGACCAGAACGCCCCCGGCTTTCATCCCAAGGGAAATCCGGCTTTGCCGGCTGAGTTTCCCGTCGTGCAGCAAGCGCAATTCGGCGATCCGAATCCGGGTTTCTACGTGTCGACCACACCGCGCAACAAACTGAGCTTCATCGGCGGCGTGACCCCCTATCGACAAATCTCGTATGTCGACGCCTCGGAGGTCGCCTTTGGAGCTTTGGATCTTTACCTGCAGCGCGACCGCGGCGTCCAAATTGGCGACTTCGGCCTTGCATTGCGCCACGATCTGAACCGGCAGTCGGCATTCTACTTCGTTGACTACGGGGCGTGGAACCATGCGCTTGGAGAATGCTCCCACCGCGTCGGATTGGATCTCGGAGTGACCAAGTTGTCGCCGGGGCGATGGGACAACAACTTCCCGGTGAGCTTCATTCTATTTCCCGGGACGGCGATTCGGAGGGTTTTCGGTGACCTCGAGCTTGACGACTCCGTAATCGAGAAGAACGTGGAAGCTGCTCTGAGCGTTCTCGCCAAGGCTGAGAATGCGCGCGACCTGCCGCTGCTGATGGCGGCCAACGAGGCGAGCCCCTTAGGCGTGGCGAAAGGCAAGGCGGGACTCGACGCGTTCCGCAAGGCGAAGGGCGCCCACGCATGGATCGCCGGATCGGCGACGACAATTCATGTTGGACTCGCCGAATTCGGCTTCAGGAAGGCAGGTCAGCCCCCCTAACCGGGTTCATCTTCGAGTCCGGTCCCCGCGGGCGGGCGAGACGGCAACGAGGCGACCGTGGAAAGCCTGATCGCCTTCAAGCGCGCCGGCGCCGACGGGGTGCTAAGCTATTTCGCGCTGCGCGCGGCGGAGACACTGCGCAACGGGCGGTAAGGACGCAGGCCGGAATAGCGCGCATCGTCGCGTCGAGCGACCGCCGGCGGATCGCCTCTCAAAGAGTAAAACCGCTGGGACGTCACGATGAATTGCGCGCGGAGTTTCCGAACCTGCGTGCTTCCCTTGTTGAAGCCAAGAGGGTAAGCAAACAGCCGTTCTCTCAACATGACACATTCTGTCAGCGAACTGTCACGGACTCTCCCTATTCAGTTAGGGCCAAAACCAAATTTGGGGAGTTCATGGAATGCCCACTCGCATAACGCCCGCGCGCCGCGCGGCGATTGTCACTGGCTGCAGCGCGATTGCGCTGTCGGCCGCCGTCGGCGCAGCGCACGCCGGCAATCTCATCAACGGCGACTCGCTGCTCGTTTCGGCCACGACCTATGAGGACGTCGGCCAGGTCGCCGAACTTGTCGCCGGCGTGACCCAGATTCCCGGCGGCACGGCGAACGCTGGCGGAGACCTCAACTCGGTCTGGAACAATTCCTCGGTCGACGGGCAATTCGGCGTCACCTCGCCGCTCGAACTTATCGACCTCAGCACGACGAACGCCTCGGTCCTCGCCCAAGAAACTCTCAATACGAGCCAGGTCGTCACCAGCTTCAGCTCGAAATCCGAGTTGGGCCTCAACATCACCAAGACGGCAAGCGGTCTGGTCGCGACCGTCATGGGCTATACGCCCGGCGGCGCGGGCTATCCCTCGATCGGCGTCGGCATGCTCGACGTGTCGAACGCGGACAACCCCGCCTATATCGACACGACCAACGTCGCGTCGCAATTCTACAAGGGCTCGTACACCGACTATGCTTTCAACCGCTCGGTCGTCGCGGTCGGCGCGAGCGGCTCGTACACGATCACGCCGACGACTGCCTACGGCGGAGACAACAGCCGCGCCGCGGTGCTGGCGCCAAACGGCCTCTATTACACGGTCGGCAATTCCAACAGCGGCACGACCACGAACCCCGCGCTCACCCAGCACACCGGCCTCGAGGTCGTGACGCCGGGATCGACGCCGAACTCGACGATGGTCGATCCGAGCTTCAACACCTATCCGGCGTATCAGAACTACTCGAAGGACAAGGCGGGAAAGACCAACAACTACCGTGCCGTGACTTATTTCGACGGGAACATCTATTTTACCAAAGGTAGCGGCAGCAACGGCATCGACACCGTTTACACGGTCAGCAATCCCAACGGAAAGCTGCCGACCGCGTCGACCGCGAGCACGGCGACGATCTCGGTCCTGCCGGGCTTCCCGTCCGATTCCGCCAAGGAGACCGGGGCTAACTTCACCCCGTTCGGCCTGTTCTTCGCCAATGCGGACACGCTCTATGTGGCCGACGAAGGCTCGGGAAACACCACCGACACGACGGTCAACGCCGGCCTCGAAAAGTGGTCGCTCGTCAATGGAACGTGGGAACTCGACTACACGCTGCAGACCGGCCTGATCGGCGACAGCTACAACGTCGCCGGCTGGAACTACACCGAGACCGTCGGCGGCCTGCGCAACCTCGCCGGCGAAGTCAACGCCAATGGCACGGTGACATTGTGGGCGACGACCGCCACGACCAGCGGCTCCGGAGACAACGGCGCCGATCCGAACCAGATCGTCGACATCACGGACATGCTCGGCGACACCACCCTGCCCGCAAACGAGTCCTTCGCGGTCTTCGATCAGGCTCAACTCGGCGTCCGCTACGGCGGCGTCGCTTTCGCCGCCGCCCCGGAGCCCTCGACCTGGGCGATGATGGCGCTCGGGTTCGTCGGCCTCGGTTGGGCCGCCCGCCGCCGCGGCAAAGGCCGCCTCGCCACGGCGTGACCGTCGGCTTTGAACCCGGAGGCCGCCTCGTCCTGGCGGCCTTCTCCTTTGCTCGGCCCTGAGAAACGGGGGCGCCGGCGCCGACGGACCCCGCGAATCGACGGCGACAAAGTGATGATGGAAAGCCTGATCGCCTTCACCGGGCGCTGACCGACTTCGCGCCGCGCGCGGCGGAGAAGCTGGGCGCAAAGGACGCAGCATCCGACCTGGCGACATGGCGCGAGACGGCTCGCCGCCGCCGTATCCGCCGCCGCACGGCGCCGCGCCGCCGGAATGTCGCCTCGACATCGTGTGACGCGGGTCACTGCCGATGCGCGGGACATGTGCGACGCGTGAAAGCCGCCATCGGGGGCGCTGGGATCCCTCGACGCCCGATCGGCGCCGACTGAAGCCGCCACGCGTGAGCGGGCAAGGAGAGGAATCCGATGAAAGCCGAAGTCCGAGTCTCGAAACCGACGCACGGCGGCAAGCCGCTCGTCCAGGTCGCCATCGACAGCAAGGCCACCCCGGAGGAGATCGGGCAGGCCATCCAGTCCGTGTACTCGAACGCCTCCATCTATCACGCCGGAGGCCTTCGCCCGTGCCTGACCTGCAAGTCCGGCATCGATGTTCAAGTCGTCGAATTCGTTTCCTGAATCCATCAGCGTGGACTTCGGCAAGTGAATGACGACGGTCGCGGCGTACGGGTCGGCGCGCTGTTCAATCCGAGCCTTCATCGGACTGGCGGCCGCCTGACCCGCAGCCTCGATTATCTGGCCGTCATCCCCGATCGCCTCTGGCGCGATCGGGGGCGCCACACGCAGGGGCGTTTCGAGCCCGTGCCCCGCCAGCGCCGCTGGCTCGAGGAGGCGGCGAGCGAGACGCCGATCGTCTTGCACGCCATCGGCCTGTCGATCGGCAGCGCGGAGATCTTCGACGACGAATTCTGTGACAACCTGATCGGCTGGGCCGAGCGCCTGCAGTCGCCCTGGATCAGCGAGCACCTGTCGTTCTCGCGCGTCGGCTCCGGGCACGAGGTGAACGCCGCCATCGCTTTGCCGATCGCCTACGACCTCGAGATGCTGGAGCTTCTGGTCCCGCGCGTCCGCTACCTGACCGACTTGCTGGCCTGCCCGTTCCTGTTGGAAAACAGCGTCTACTACATTCGCTATCCGGATCAGGACCTGACGGAAGAGGCGTTCCTCAATCGCCTCTGCGTCCGCTCCGGCTGCGGCGTTCTCCTGGACCTGCACAACGTCTACACCAACGCGGTGAACCACGGTTTCGCGCCCCGGGACTACGTCGACGGCCTCGACCTCGATCATGTCGGCGAGATCCATATCGCCGGCGGCGCGCCCATGATGGGATTCCACGCGGACTCGCACAACGGGCCGGTGCTCGAACCTGTCTGGGACTTGCTCGCATATGTCGCGCCGCGCTGCCGGATGCTGCGCGGGGTCACGTTCGAATTCCACGACTCCGCTTTCGCCAGGATGGGAGAAGAAGGCTTCCGCGAGCAGATCGACCGGGCCCGGGCAACCCTCGGCAATGCGAGGCGAAACGAAATGGCGGCGGCCCATGTCGCTTAGAGGCTTCCAGGAGGCCGCCGTCGACCTCACGCTCGCGCCCGATTTGTGTCGCGCCTTGCGCCGCGGCGAGTCCGCCGTCCTCGACCGATACGACCTCGATCAGCGCGAGCGGAACCGCCTGCTCGATATCGCGCTGCAACCCGGCATTGCGATGAACTGCGCCCTGGCGCGCGGCAATCGCCTCGAGTTGATCGTCGAGGCCTTTCCGAAGACCTGCGCGCTGCTGAAGCCGCGGCTTCCCCGGCTGCTCGACGAACTTTGGGAGCAGCGCAAGCCGGACAACACCCAGCTCTTTGGCGAGGAAAACGCGTTCGCCGCCTTCATTGCCCGAAAGGTCAGCCACGGCGAGCTCGACGTCGAATACCTCTCCGAGATCTTTGCCTACGAACTTGCGTGCCGCGACCTGGCGCTGCGGCTCGAGACAGACGCCGATGCGGCGTCGGTTCACGAGACGATCGTCGAATTCAGGCATCCGCCCGAGGCGTTGCTCACGCCTTTGAGCCGTCATGCCCCTCTCCCGTCCGGGCTGCCGTCGGGAGTGTTTCCAACCCGAATTCGCCTGAGCGAGGGCGGCCTTGAACTCGACCCGGTTCGGATCCGAGGCGAGGCCTCGACGGTCTAAGCGACCGCATCACGCGCCGGGGCGCCGCCCTCGCCGGACGTTGCGAAAGCGGACGCCGCTCCGGGGCGGGCGGTCGCGGCCCCCACGTCCGCTCAATGTGCGCGCTCCGACAAGGCGACGCTTTCCAGCGGGCGCCAGCCCCAACCGCCAACCGCCCCAGCAGACCTGTCCGGCTTGCCGTTAATTCAGCGTATTGCTGATTTGGCTGAACACCGAGCTGACGCTGGTCCCGACGGTTGCCACGGCGGTCACAATAAACACCGCGATGAGAACTCGCGATCAGCGCGTACTCGATCGCCGTCGCGCCGCTGTCATCGCGAACGAATGTCCTGACGAGCTTCATATGCCTCTCCTCACCGTCCCGCCTCGACCACAATGTGAGATCGCCTCATGCGAGCCGGACGCGCAGACCGGGGTTTCGGGACGCCCAACCAAGTAACAAGAGAATCTTAAATCCGCTCCCTCTCAGAGCAGGGCAATTGATACGCATTTCGCAAAGAAAGATAGTGGCGAGATCTGCGGCCTCTCCTGAAAGTCGCGGCTATTGCTCCTGGCGGGCTCCGCGCCTTCGCCGACGCCCCCCGGCGCCTCGACCCCTTTCCAGGCCCGGGGCCTCCCCGTCCACGGCCCCACTGCGTTCCCATCAGGCGATGATCGCCGTTTGCGTCGAAGTCAATTCGCACGCTGTAGACGCGATTGCTGATCGCGCCGCCGCGCACAGACAACAATGGGCTGCAGCGACCCAAAGAGCCAGTCGATCTAAGCCGTCGCCGTCGACTTGCGCGGCGCCCGGGCGCCGGCAAAGCCGAGCGCGGCGAAGCCGAGCGCCAGCATGGCCCAGGTCGAAGGCTCCGGCACGGCGACGAAGTCCATGCCATGCGGCGAACTGAGCCCGGACAGCAGCGGCGCCTCGACGTCGCCGGTGGTCGGGTTCACCAGCGCGACCTCGCCGAGGCCGCCGATCGCGACGATCGGCGTGTTCGGATCGAGCCCGCTCAGCCAGACCTTGTCGACGGTGTTTGAGCCCGTTTCGGCGACATAGAGCCAGCCCTTGGTCGCTCCGGGGAAGATCACGTCGTCGATCCCCTGGACGTTAACCCCCGCGTTCGTCACGGGGACATTGGTCACGGTCTGGTTCGCGGCCCCCGGATGCGCGATCAGCGTGAACTCTCCGACCGGGTCGCAGCAACCCGGGCCGTCGCCCTCGGTCGTCAGCACCAGTTCGCCGTTGGGCGTGCTCTTGAGGCTGTCGATGTCGGGCTCGTTGGCGGACGAGGTCGTCCCGGTCTGCTCGGCCGTGAGGATGCTGGTGGTGGTCAGCGTCCCCGACGGATTGTTGCCGTTGTTGAGAACCTGCAGCACCGAATCGGTCGGGTTCACCGGGTTGGTGTAGCTGAGGTAGACGTTGCCGTTGCGGAACGCGACGTCGTCATAGCCGCGAGCAAGCGGCCCAGGCGTCGTATAGGTGTAGGGCGGGCCATAGGACAGCGGACCCGTTACGGCGTTCGTCGTGGGATTGATGAACGACAGCGTGGCGTTGGCGTCGTTGTTCTGCAACGCCCAGACTGTCCCTGTCACGGGATTGACCTTCAGCCCGTCGACCAGTCCCGAGATCGAAAAGACATGCTCGACAGCGCCGCTGGTGCTGTATCGCACAATCGTGCTGGATCCCCCTGCGCCGGTCGAGTCGGCGCCGTTGCCGTATTCGACCCACACCGACCCGTCGCCGATGGTGACGGAATCGGGCTCGGCGCCTCCGACCGCCGCGCCGGTCGCAAAGAGGGACTCGGTGACTGTGGGATCGGCGTGAGCGGTCGCGACGGTCGCCGCGAGGAGGGCTGCAAGCGATAGGCCCTTGATTCTCTGAGCGGTAAACATTGTTCCTCCCAAAAGGTCCGGCGATGACAACAACTGACAACAAGGACAGTATAATTGAGGGATGTGACCTTCCGCTGACGCTGTAGGCAGTTTCAGCGCCTAGCTGAAACAGCGAATTTTGCGGACGCAATTGTTTGGTCCTTGCGCGGCGGAACTGGCTCAGCTCGATTCCGAACTGCTCTCGATCCCGAGCTGTCTTTGTGGGAGGCCCCAGGGCCCGGCGCGGGCATAGGATCGCTTGCGGTCGCCGGCGACGCCGTGAGCGGCGCAAGCCTGTTGCATTGTCGCCGTGCCGGCGAGCCCGCGCGGGACCAAGCAGCGGCAGCGAAGATTCTGTGGATGGACCGCGAAAAGGCGCACGGGCGGCGGGCGAAGGCTCATATTTCGACGTTACCGAATCGATAGGGAGTCCTGCTTTGAAGAGCGCCGTTCCCAAGGTCCTGACCAAGTCGCAGGCCGCGTGCCTCATGGTTCTGCGCAATCCGGGCTTTTCCCAGAGAAGAATCGCGAGCGGGGCGAAGCTCGACCTCGAGAAGACGGAGGCGGCCCTTCGCAAGCTTGCGGAGTTGGGCCTCGCGCGGCGAAGCGACTCGAATCTGTGGTCGGCCACCGCGACCGGCAACGCCTGCGAATTCGAGACCGTCGCCGATCCGCGCGTCACGAGAGGCCGGCCGCCTGCGCAGTTCCAGCTCGACCTCGTGGATCAGGACCCCGGAAATGCGCAGCCCGGCGCCAGCGGCCGGCGGCTGCTCGACTTGCTCGACCGGCCGAAGGGCGCCGCCGCGCTCGCACGCGAGTTGGGGCTGACCCGCGAGAGGGTCGGCCAGTTGCTCCTCCGTCTCCACGCGCACGGCCGAATCGTCTTTGTCGATCCGGATCATCCGACCTGGCTGATCAGACGGGCGGACGACAAAAGCGCAGTCCTGGACCGCGACGAGACGCGGGTGCTTTCGGCGGTCCCGGCGGAGGGCGCCGTGGATATCTCAAGCCTGATGATGGTGAAAGCGCTGGCCCGATGCGATGTCGAGCGGGCTCTCGACAGATTGATCGATGGCGGGCTGGTCGAGGCCGTCGAGAGCCCGAGCGGCCCGCGGGCTTTCCGACTGAGCGCCGCCGGCCTCGAACATCCTCAGTACGTTCCCCTGAAGCGACCCGCCCCGCCGTCGCGTCTGCCGGTGCGCTCGGACCGCATCCGGCTGGTGCTGCAGACGATCGCCGACGCGGGCGCCTTGCGGATCCGGGACGTGAAGTACGAGACCAAGATCCCGCAGAATTCGATCAATGCGCTCGTGCAGTATCTGAAGCGCAAGAAACTGGTGGCGAAGCCGGGCGCCGGGTTCGACGCGCCCTATTCGCTCACCGACCAGGGACGCCGCGTGCTGGCCGAAATGACCCTCCGCCAGGCGGCTTGACCTCTCTCGGGTCGCAGACGCCGAGCGCCCCGCTCAGTCCCTCGCCAGTTTCGGCGAAAGCTGCGCGGTCGGCGGCTGCTCGTCGGTGAAGCGCTGGCGGTAGATAGCGAGGTTCTCGCTCACCCGCTCGACGTAGTCGCGCGTCTCCTCGAACGGGATGCGCTCGACCCAGTCGACCATGTCGGCGCCGTTGCGCGGATCGCCATAGGCGACGATCCAGTGCGCCACCCGCCCGGGGCCGGCGTTGTAGGCGGCGAAGGCGAGTTCCGGCGAGCCGTTGAGGTCCTCCATCACCTGCCCGAGGAACGCCGCGCCGAGTTGGGTGTTGAAGGACGGATCGACCAGCAGGCGCTGGACGTCGAAGGCCACCCCTGCTCGGCGCGCGGTCATCGCCGCGGTCGCGGGCAGGATCTGCATCAGCCCCTTGGCGCCGGCCCCCGACGAGGCCTGCCAGACGAACTCGCTCTCCTGCCGCGCCACCGCGTAGACGCTGGCGAGGTCGGCCGAATGGGCGAGCGGCAAAAAGGCCGGCACGCCGGAAGCGGGGAAGGCCATGGCGTCGAAGGCGTAGCCGCGCAGCATCGCGAGCTTGCCGAACTGCACCTGGGTCGCCGCGTCGTCGCGCCGCTGGACGACTTCGGCCATCGCGGCGATCTGCGCCTCGTCGCGCCAGGAGCGCGCGGCCTCGTAGGCCAGCCCCTCCGCCACGTCGTCGAGCCCCTCGGCGTAGAGCGCCTCGGCCGCGCGGACCTCGTCGTTGCGCTGAGAGCCCTCGGCGGTTCGCACCGGCGCCCTGAAGACGAGCCGCTTCACGCCGAGACGTTCGGCGGCGAGCTGACCGTAATAGGCGACGGGCTCGGTCGCGGCGTTCTCGTAGTGCAGCGTCGCCTCGTCGGCCTGGCCCATCGCCTCGGCGGCGCGGCCGCGCCAATACTCGGCCCGGGCGATCGACAGCGGCGTGTCGGCTGCGACTGCGGCGAGGGCGAAATGCTTGGCCGCCTCGGGCGCGTCGCCGAGGAAGCGCAAGGCGATCCAGCCGGCGTGGAACTGGCGATCGACTTCGCCCGACGCTTGCTCGGGCGTCGCCGCCCGGACGCAGAGGTCGAACGCCAGCCGCGGCTCGTCGAGATCGAGGAGCTGGCGCGCCACCATGCGCCGCTCGTCCCACCAGCGGTCCGGATCGACGAGCGCGTCGCGGTCGGTCGGCGCGAGGCCGAGCAGGGTCGCCGCCTCGTAGGTCCGGCCGGCGCGCCGCGCGTCCTGGACGCGGGCGAAGAGAAGTCCCGGATCGCCCTTCAACGCGTTCGGCGCCGCGACGACGAGCGCCGCGGGCAGCGGCCCGTGCGCCGCGACGTAGCGCGCGACCGCAAGCTTCGTCTCGTCCGGCCCGGCGAGCACGGCCGCCCGGCTGGCGGCGGCCCAGCTCTCCGCATAGAGCAGGCGGTCGGCGCGGTATTTGTGATCGGCGAGCGTCAGCGCCGGCCCGAACTCGCGCAGGATCGCCGCCTCGGTCCAGGCGTCGAAATTGCCGTCGCGCCAGAGCGTACGGATCGTCCCGATCGCCTCGCTGACGCGGCCGGAGGCGCCGAGCGCGCGGGCGAGCGCCAACTTGCCGGCGCTCGACTGCGGCGCCGACGCGGCGAAGAACGCGACGACGTCGGCCGGCGGGCGCGGATGGACGACGAGGTCCGCCTCCTCGCGAGTGCGCAGATAGCCCTCGGCCGGCCAACTCGGATGCGCGGCGGCGAAGGCTTGCAGCGCATAGGCGCCCGGTTGCGGATCGGCGCGCAGCGCCGCCCATTCGAGCGCCAGGCGCCGGTCGGGGTCGGTCTCGGCCCGGGCCAGGGCGGCAAGGGCGGCGACGTCGCCTTTTCGGTACGCGATGACGGCGGGCGAAAGCGGCGGCGCCGGGCTTTGCTGCGGCGCCTCGGCGACCGGACCGTCGGACCCGAACGGCGCGAAGGCGCGCCGGACGAGCGCGGCCATGTCCTCAGCCCGGGTCTCGGGCGTCGGCTCGGCCTCGCCGACCCGCGGCGCGGCCGCCTTCGGCGCCTGTTCGAGCGTTGTCTGTTCCAGGCTGCCCGGCGTCGCCGGCTCGTTCTGGCTGACGGGGCGCTGAACAAGCAGCGGCGGCCCCTGCGCGACCCTCCCGGCGCCGGGGCGCACGGCCTCCAGGCGCTTGGCGATTTCCCCGCGCTCGAGCGGCGCAACCAGAATGACGGCGGCGACGGAGACGCTCACCAGAACCGCGGCGGGCCAGATCCTCATGCGCTCGATCCTCTGCGGCGACGATGGAGCGACTTTGTTGACGAAAGCTTAACCCTGGCGCAGGCGCCGCTTTCCCCTTTTCGGCGCGCGCCGGCGGGTCTATGTGTCCTCACCCGGCCGGCGCGACCCCGCCGCACGGCCGCGTCATCGACGGAAAGAGCGACATGAGAGAACGGGCGAAGTTCCACGGATCGATGCCGGCGCTGGTGACACCGTTCAAAGACGGCGAGGTCGACGAGCAGGCGTTCCGCGCTTTGATCGACTTGCAGATCACATCCGGCTCGCACGGGCTGGTGCCGTGCGGCACCACGGGCGAGAGCCCGACCCTCAGCCACGAGGAGCACCGCCGCGTCATCGACATGTGCGTCGACGAGGCGCGCGGGCGGCTGCCGGTGATCGCCGGCGCCGGCTCCAACAACACGCTCGAGGCGATCGCTCTCGCCAGGCACGCCGAACGCGCCGGGGCGGACGCCGTCCTGGTCGTCACCCCCTATTACAACAAGCCGACCCAGGAAGGCCTTTACCTGCACTTCAAGGCCATCAACGACGCCATCGGCATTCCGATCATCATCTACAACATCCCTCCCCGCAGCGTGATCGACATGTCGATCGAGACGATGAAGCGGCTTGCGGAACTGCCCAATATCGTCGGCGTCAAGGACGCCACCGGCGACGTCGGCCGGGTGTCGCGCCAGCGCCACGCGATCGGGGCCGACTTTATTCAGCTTTCCGGCGAAGATATGACTGCGCTCGCGGCGATGGCGGCCGGGGGCCACGGCTGCATCTCGGTCACCGCCAATGTCGCGCCCGAGCTCTGCTCCGAGCAGATGGAGGCGGTGTTCCGCGGCGACTGGGACCACGCGCTGAAGCTGCAGGACCGGCTCGCGCCCCTGCACGCGGCGATCTTCGCCGAGCCAGGGGTCAACGGGACCAAATATGCGATGAGCCTCCTCGGCCGGGCGCGCAACGAAACGCGCCTGCCGCTCGTTCCGGTGACGGAGGCGACGGAGCTGCTCATCCGCCGCGCGATGGTCCACGCGGGACTCCTGAATGCGTAGGACGCGGGCGAGCGGCGCGCCGGCGTTGGAGTAACGCTGCATGGCCGAGAAGGCGAAACCCAATTTCAAGGTCGTGGCGGACAACCGTCGCGCCCGGTACGACTACGAGCTCGGCGAGACGTTCGAGGCCGGCCTGATGCTGACCGGCCCGGAGGTGAAGTCGCTGCGCACCGGCAAGGCGACGGTGGCGGAGAGCTACGCCGCGGTCGACCGCAACGGCGAGGTGATCCTCTACAACGCCAACATTCCCGAGTATCTGCAGGCCAACCGCTTCAACCACGAACCGAAGAGACCGCGGAAACTCCTTCTGCACGCGAAGGAAATCGTCCGGCTCGCCAAGGGCGTCGAGCGCGAGGGCATGACGATCGTGCCGTTGAGAATCTACTTTAACGCCAAGGGCCGCGCCAAGATCGCCATCGCGCTCGGCCGCGGCAAGAAGATGCACGACAAGCGCGAGACGGAGAAGGAGCGCGACTGGAACCGCGACAAGTCGCGGCTGATGCGGGATAGGGGGTAGAACAGCTTTGAGCCATCGGCGCTCCTTCTCCGCGAAGCGGGGAAGGTGGCCCGGAGGGCCGGATTGGGTGTGGGAAGCAGGGAAGGCTCGTCGAAGGCGCGGGGTGACGGTCGTGCAATCCGACCCAAGGTTGCAGCAGCCGACCACACCCCATCCGGCGCTTCGCGCCACCTTCCCCAGCAAAGCTGGGGAAGGATAGCGCCCGCCCCTCGAGATGAGTGAAATCGCGTCGCCCACAAGGGGGTAGGAGAATGCGCAGCGTGCAATCGTGGGCATTCGGGCTGGATCGATCGACAGACTTGCGGCCGCTGGCGACGGGAGGCGCGGCTTGACGGCTGAGGAGTTACTGGCGCGCGATTTCGGCGCCCTGCCGGATCTGATTCGCGCGCACGCCAGGGAACGGCCCGATCATCCCGCACTGATCGAGGGCGACGAGACGCTGACCTATGGCGCGCTCGGAGCCCTGATGGACCGCATCGCCTTCGCGTTGCAGCGGGACGGCGTCGGCAGCGGCGACGCTGTCGCCATCTGCGCGCGCGCTTCGGTCCGCTACGGGGCCGCCTTCCTCGGCGCGCTCGCCGCCGGCGCCGCCGTCGCGCTGCTGTCGCCGTCCTCGACGTCGGCGAGCCTCATGCTGATGCTCGCGGACAGCGGCGCCAAAGCGGTCTTCATCGACGCCGAGACCAGCGAGGCGCTCCGTCCGGACCGGCGACGACGACGCGGTCCGGCGCATCGCGCTCGACGACGGCGCGGCGGGGGAGCCCTTTCTCGGGCTGGCTCGGCCCGGAAGGCGCTGCGCCCGCCGACGTCGCGATCGCTCCCTGAGCAGCCGTTCAACATCATCTATTCCTCGGGCACGACCGGCGCGCCCAAAGGCATCGTGCAGCCGCATCGGATGCGATGGCGGCAGTTCACCCGGGTCCCTTACCAGGGCGCGATCACGCTCGCCTCGACGCCGCTCTACTCGAACACCACGCTCGTCGTCTTCCTGCCGACGCTGGCGCATGGCGGCACGGTCGTGCTGATGCCGAAGTTCGACGCCGGCGCGTTCCTCCGCCTGTCGGAAAAGCATGGCGCGACCCAGGCGATGCTCGTGCCGGTGCAGTATCGGCGGATCATGGAGCGCGAGGATTTCGGCGCTTACGACCTTTCGAGCTATCGTCTTAAGTTCTCGACCAGCGCGCCCTTCCCCGCCGCGCTGAAGGCCGACGTGCTCAGGCGCTGGCCGGGCGGCCTCGTCGAATTCTACGGCATGACGGAAGGCGGCGGCTCGACCATGCTCGCGGCGCACCTCTTTCCCGACAAGCTACACACGGTCGGCCAGCCGCTGCCGGGCCACGACATTCGCCTGATCGACGAATTCGGCCACGAGGTCGAGTCGGGCAAGGTCGGCGAGGTGGTCGGCCGGTCGGAAGCGATGATGACCGGATACCACAACCTCCCGGCGAAGACGCGCGAGGCCGAATGGCACGATCCCGAGGGCCGCCGGTACATCCGCACCGGCGACATCGGCCGCTTCGACGAGGACGGGTTCCTGATCCTTCTCGACCGCAGCAAGGACGTCGTTATTTCCGGCGGCTTCAACATCTATCCGTCCGACATCGAGGCCGAACTCGTGCGGCACGAAGCGGTCGTCGAAGCCGCTGTCGTCGGAGTCGCTTCCGAGCGCTGGGGCGAGACGCCCGTCGCCTACGTCGCCCTGCGCGAGGGCGCCGCGGTCGACGGGCCCGCGCTGATGGACTGGGTCAATGCGCGGCTCGGCAAGACCCAACGCCTCACGGCGCTGACGATCGTCGACAGCCTGCCGCGCAGCCCGATCGGCAAGGTGCTGAAGCGCGAGTTGCGCGACTGCTGCGCGTCGAAGCCGCAACCCGCGCAAGGCCGACGCGGGGTCGCAGCGACAGCGCCCGCCAGGCCGCTTGACGCGAAGTAATATCAATCGTTTACTGCACTTTGTTTGAGAACGGAGCGCGACCATCGCCGTCCGGCGGGGCCGCGGTCGACGTCTGCACCTGGGTTGCGCCGCGTCGCCGTCGTGACCGGCGAGATCGGCGATGGATCTCCGGCCGCCGCTGTGTCCGTCGTCACAGACGTCCGAGGTCGATGCGTCTAGTGTTTGCGTGGGCGCGGCGGGGCGGGAGCGCGAGGGACGGCTGCGATGGCCAGCGACGACGTCGTCATTTTCATCTCGTACGCGCACGACGACGATCTCGTTCTGTCGCAGGATCCGAACGAGACGGGCTTTGTCGCCTGCCTCGACCAGCAGTTGCGTCTGAAGCTCAGGGATCTCGGCGCGCAGCAGGCGAACGTCTGGCGCGACCGGCGGCGCATCAGTCAGGGCGACCAGTTCAGAGACGTCATCGACGATGGGCTCAAGACCGCCGAACTCCTGATCGTCGTCATGTCGCCGAACTGGATCCAGCGTCCCTATTGCCGCAAGGAATTCGACTCGTTCCTCGCCCTGCGCAAGGCCGCGGGCGTCGCGAACCCGGCCGCCCGCCTCCTTCTGGTCGGCAAGGGCTACGTGGACTGGAAAGCGCGCCCGCCGGAATTGCAGGGGCAGGACGGATTCTTGTTCTATGCGCGCGACGTGCAGGACGACGTCAACGCCGTGACCCCCTTCTTCAACCGCGGCAAGTGCGAGGGCGGGTTCTACAAGGAGGTCGACGCGCTTGCCTGGGACCTGCAGCAGCGGATCTCCCGCATCCAGGCCGGCGCGGCCATCGCCCCTGCGCCGGCGACGGCGGCTCCAATCGTCGCGCCGAACGGGCGCACCGTGTTTCTGTCCAAGCCCGCAAGCGACATGAAGGCCGCCTATGGGCGCCTGGTCAACGAGCTGCGCGGCAAGGGCTTCACCGTCGCGCCGGAGCCGGACGCGGACCCTCCGGACGATGCGGGCGCCGCGGCCTTTTTCGGCGACGCGCTCGGCAAGGCCGAGACCTTCATCCATCTCGTCGGCGACAAGCCGGGCTTTGCGCCCGCGGGTCTCGATCCGCTGGTGAAACTGCAGCTGGCGCTCGCGCGCGCCGCCGCGGCGCAAGCGGAAGGACGAGCGACCGACCGCCTGAGGCGCCGGATCGTCTGGGCGCCGAAGGTCCTCGACGCCGGCGGCGCGGCGCCCACAGGCCCGGTCGCCGAACGCGATCCGCTCCAGGCGCTGGAGACATTCGACAGGCAGATCGCGACCGACAAGATCGACGGCGACATTTTGAGCAAGTTCGTCGAGTTTCTCTTCCAGTACCTGACCGAAACCGCGCCGAAGCCGCCGGCGAGCGCGGACGCCGGCAACAAGCTCGACATCTATCTCTCCTACCACTCGGCCGACGAAGACTACGTCGACGCGGTCGCCCAGGCTTTGCGTGACGGCGCGGTCAAGCCGCGGATCCCTGTCGCCGACGCCGACGCCGAGGCGCGGCGCTTCAACGGCGACCTGCTGGCCAAATGCGACGCCGTGGCGCTCTGCTGGGCGAACGCTTCGGAAGTCTGGGTGCGCTCCGAGGCCGACCGGCTCTCCGACTGGCAGTCGCTCGGCCGCAAGGAGCAGTTCGCCTTTCGCGGCCTCGTCGCGGGTCCGCCGCCCGCCGCGCACAAGAAGGCGAACACGCTGTCGCTGATCTTCCAGGACGGCGAGTTCGACCGGGTGGTCGATCTCGTCGAGAAGGGTCCGCCGACCGCGCAACTGCTGGCCGCCCTCACCTCCGCGCCGACCGTCAAGCCATGAGCGAGGCCGCCATCGCCGAACCGCCTGCGGCGCCTGCGCCGCCGCCCGACGGGGCGACCGTTTCGGCGGAGCGGCCGTTTCCGGGCCTGAGGCCATTCGGCTTCGCCGATCGCGCCTTCTTCTTCGGCCGCGAGCGCCAGGCGTTCGCCCTTTACCGGCTGGTCGAGAACGGGCGCTTCATCGCGGTGATCGGCAGCTCGGGCAGCGGCAAGTCCTCGCTCGTCCTCGCCGGGCTGCAGGGTCTCCTGGCGGACGAGACGGCCGATCAGAGCGGGCCCAACTGGGCCTTCCGCGCCATGCGCCCGGGCGGCGCGCCGATCAAGCGGCTTGCGGCGGCCCTTGCCAGCCTCGCCGACAAGGACAGCCCCGACGAGGCCGCGCGCCGACGCGACCGCATCGACTGGACGCTTCGCCAGTCGAGCTTCAGCTTCGAGAGCGCGCTTGAAGCCGCGGGCGGTTTGGGCGGGCGGGCGCTGCTTCTCGTCGTCGACCAGTTCGAGGAGCTGTTCCGGTTCGGCCTCGCCGGGCTCGCGCTTCGCCGCGCCAGCGTCGAGGAGGCGCGCGCCCGCGACGAAGCTGCGCAGTTCGTGCAGATCCTGCTCGACGCCGACCGGCGGCGCTTGAAGGACGTGCATGTCCTGATCACCATGCGGTCGGACTTCATCGGCGACTGCGCCTATTTCCACGGCCTGTCGGAGGCGGTGAGCGCCACGCAGTACCTGGTTCCGAACCTCACGCGCAGCCAGTTCGAGGACGTGATCCGCAAGCCGATTGAAAAGTCCGGCGCCGTGATCGAGCCCGAGCTGGTCGAGCGGCTGATCAACGATTGCAGCGACGAGCTCGACCAGCTTCCCGTGCTGCAGCATTGCCTGATGCGGCTCTGGGACCGGGCGGGCCAGGCAAGCGCCGCGCCTCCTCGCCGCCTCACCCGCCAGACCTACGACGATATCGGCCGGCTGGCCGAGGCGCTGTCGCGCCATGCCGACGAGGTTCTGGCGCAATGCGCCGGCCGGACCCTTGCCGTCGAACAGGCTTTTCGCGCGCTCTCGGAACTCGACCGCGACGGACGAGCGACGCGTCGCGCGCTCTCGTTCGACGAACTCGTTGCGGAGGCCGGCGTCGCGGAGGCCGACCTCCGCGCCGTCCTCGACCGGTTCCGCGCGCCCGGCTGTTCCTTTGTCGTGCCCCCGCTGGCGAGCGCGCAACGGCTCGCGCCCGACGATCGCGTGGACGTCAGCCATGAGACCCTCCTGCGCCGCTGGAAGAAACTCGCCGGCGATCCGGCGACCCTGGACACTGCGACCGGCCGCCCGGCGATCGGCTGGATGGCCGAGGAGCGGAACGACGGCCAGCGCTATCGCCTCCTCGTTTCGCTCCTCGGCGATACGCCGGACGACGAGAAGGCGTCGCTCAAGGACCCGCTCGGAACCAAGCGCTGGTGGGATTCGCTGCCGCGCACGGACGCCTGGGGCGAGCGCTACGGCGGCCGCTTCGACGCCGTGAAACAGCTGATCGACGACAATATCGCCGCCCGGAAACGGTCACGGCGCAACAAGATCCTCGCCGTCGCCGGCGTCGTCGTCGCAATCGTGGCGTTCGTCGGCCTGATCGTCAAATTCCAGATCGACAAGGCCCGCGCCCAGCAGGAGGCGATCGAACGCGGCGCGATGGACTCGGCGGCCGCCATGCTGCGCGACGTGCTGGCGGCCTATGACAAGGGAACGCTCAACCTCGAAGGGGCAAAGAGCCTCGCATCGGTTTCCGAGAACTTCTTGCGCGAGGTCCGTCGCAGCCAGACGACGCACGCCGCCGATCCGCTCTGGATCGACGCGCTCAATCTCGAATCCGACCTTGAGGCGAACGCCCAAGACAAGCAAAAGCAGCTTTCGCTGGCCGAGGAAGCCAAGACCGCGGCGCAGCCCCTCGTCGTGGCGAACCCGAACGATCCGGGCCTCGAGCAGAAGCTCTACGACTCCCTGATCCGCTTCGGCAACGCGCTGGCCCTGTTTCCGGGCGAAAGCGGCAAACTGCAACAGGCGCTGAAGACCTATCAGGACGCCATTACGGTCGCCGACGACCTCGCCCGGCAGAGCGCAACCGACAAGACGGAGGGCGCCGTCAGCGACGCGCATCTGAAGATCGGCGACATCTATCAGATCGAACATGAGCCCAAGAAGGCGCTGGTCGAATATCGCAAGGGGCTCGCGGTCTGCGAGGACGCGGCTGCGATCTTCCCCGGCAGCCTCGACGCCATGCGCAACCGCGCCAACGCCCATTTCCGCATCGCCGAGGCGCTGCGCCAGGAGAGCCAGTGGGACGCGGCCGACGAGCAATACCGGCTCGCCGAACAGGATCAGCTCGCGATCCTCGCCAAGGACCCGACGAATGTGACGGTGCGGTCGAATCTCGCCTCGACCTACAATCACTGGGGCCTGCTCGCGAGCAGCAAAGGCGACCTCGAGCTGGCCCTCGCCAAGCTGAAGCTCGGCGTCGAGATGCAAAACGCGCTGATGCGGAACGATCCGAGCAACCCGCAATGGATCGCCTTCGCCGCGCCCAATTACGAGTCGGTCGCAAGAACGCTCGACGAGCTCAAACGCCAGAACGAGGCGTACCGCTATCTTTCGAAGGCCTACGACCTCAGGAAGGAGCTGACGATCCGCGATCCGACCAACGCCCCGGACGAGATGCGCTTCGCCGCGACGGCGAAAGCGCTCGGCGACCGCAGCCAGGGCGTTCCGCAGATCGAGGCCTATCGCGATTGGATTCAGGCGTGGAAGCGCGTGGCCGACCTCAAGAAGCCGCCCCAGTCGACCAAGGCGCAGGCGGACGACGCGCTCGCGATCGCCAAGGCGTGCGCCGACGCCAAGGATTGGCGGGACGCGCAATCGGCCTATTGGCTGGCGAAGCGCATCGCCGACATGAATCTCGCCGACGACCCGACGAGCGCCGTCTGGAAGGAAAAATCGGACAGCGCGAAACAGAGCGCCCAAGACGCCGCGGCTGCGGCGACGGCAGCGGCCGCGGGCGACGCGTCGAATTGACTGGGGGCTGCGGCTGGGCTCGGGGCGGCCGCGCCCCTTCTCCGCGAAGCGGGGAAGGTGGCCCGTAGGGCCGGATGGGGTGAGGAAAGCAGGGAGAACTCATGAAGGCTCGGAGCGACGGTCCTGCGATCCGACCCTGAGTTGCGGCAGCGGGCCACCCCCATCCGGCGCTTCGCACCCCTTCCCCAGCACAGCTGGGGAAGGGGTGCGCCCGCCTTTCGATGCGTGAATCTCATAGCCCTGTGGGGACGAAAATACATCCGACCCAAACGCAGATGACTTTATGCCGCCGCCTTCAGCGCCTGGTCGATGTCGGCCAGAATGTCGTCGATGTGCTCGAGGCCGATCGACAGGCGCACGTAGCTCTCCGAGACGCCGGTAGCGAGCTGGTCCTCGGCCGAGAGCTGCGAATGCGTGGTGGTCGCCGGGTGGATGGCGAGCGAGCGCGCATCGCCGATGTTGGCGACATGGTAGAGGAGCTTCAGGGCGTCGATGAACTTGCGCCCGGCGTCCTTGCCGCCCTTGATGTCGAAGCCGACCAGGCCGCCCTGCCCGCCCTTCAGGTATTTTTCGGCGCGCCGGCGCGCTTCGCCGACCTGCTGCGAGGGATGGATGACCTTCGTCACCTCCGGGCGCTTGGCGAGCCAGCCGGCGACGGCGGCGGCGTTGGTCGAATGGCGCTCGATGCGCAGCGGCAAGGTCTCGATCCCCTGCAGCGTCAGGAAGGCGTTGAACGGCGACATCGCGGCGCCGAGATCGCGCAGCAGCGTCACGCGCGCCTTGATGATGTAGGCGATCGGGCCCAAGGGCTTGACCGCCTCCGACCAGATCGCGCCGTGATAGCTCGGGTCGGGCGTGTTCAGCGCCGGCTGACGGCCTTTATGCTCCTCCCAGGGGAAGGTCCCGCTGTCGACCAGGAGGCCGCCGATCGAGGTGCCGTGACCGCCGAGGTATTTGGTCGATGAATAGACGATGATCGCCGCGCCGTGATCGAACGGCCGGGTGAGGATCGGCGCCGCGGTGTTGTCCATGATCAGCGGGATGCCGAACCGCCGTCCGATCGCCGCCACCTCCGCGATCGGGAAGACGATCAGCTTCGGGTTCGGCAGCGTCTCGGCGTAATAGGCGCGGGTGCGGTCGTCGGTGGCGCGGGCGAAATTCTCTGGGTCGTCCGGATCGACGAAGCGCACCTCGATGCCCTGGTCCTTGAGCGTGTTGGCGAACAGGTTCCAGGTGCCGCCGTAGAGGTCGGTCGAGGAGACGACGTTGTCGCCGGTCTTGGCGAGGTTCTGCAGCGCGATGGCCGAAGCCGCCTGCCCGCTCGCCAGCGCCAGCGCCCCGACGCCGCCCTCGAGCGCGGCGATGCGCTTCTCGAGCACGTCGTTGGTCGGATTCATGATGCGGGTGTAGATGTTGCCGAGTTCTTTCAGCGCGAACAGGTTCGCCGCGTGCTCGGCGCTCTGAAACTGATACGAGGTCGTCTGATAGATCGGCACCGCGACCGCGCCTGTGGTCGGATCGGCGCGCCACCCGGCATGCAGGGCCAGCGTTTCAGGCTTTTGAGACATCGATGATTCCCTTCCGTAGCGCTCGCGTCGGCGTGGCGACGACGCCCGGCGTCGACGCGGGGGAGCCGGGCGCTTCCGTTTTACACTTTACACATGAAATAAGTCGACTATCATGCACAAAGTTGGTAGAATTTCTGGACGATAACCCCGCGCGTCCCGACGCGCAAGGCGCTCGCCTCGCCAATCAGCCGCGCGGGCGCACGGCTTCCTATGCGTTTCTCCCATGCGTTTGCGTTCGCCATTCCTGTTTAAACTCTTGTATTGTTGGCGCGATAGGAACGGAAGATCAAACTGGACTCAGGCAGCCCAGGGAGCGGCGAGGAGAGCGAATGAGCACGGGGGACAATATGGTCGAGCGCGCGCGGCGGTTTCACATGCCGCACGCGCATCTCCAATCGACGTTCGGCAACGACTGGTTTGGGCGCCATGCCGAGGACTTCGCCCGGTTTTTCGGCACGCCGACCTTTCTGATCGCCCAGACGATCATCGTCGCGGTCTGGATCGTGGTGAACGTGGTCGGCTGGACGAACTTCGACATCTATCCGTTCATTCTCCTGAACCTCGCCTTCTCGCTCCAGGCCGCCTACGCCGCTCCCCTCATCCTGCTCGCCCAGACGCGCCAGGCCGACCGCGACAAGGCCAACAGCATCGCCGACGCGCAGCATCGCGAGGAGCTTCATCAGCTCACCGACGCTCGCCGGACCCAGATGGCGCAGCAGTCCAGCATGCTGATTGAAATGATGCAGCAGAACACGGCCCTCACCGAGCGCGTGGAAATCCTTCTCAAGCAGAACACCGAGCTCACCACGATGGTCCACGCGCTGGTCGAACGCATAGAGAGCATGACGGCGGAGGTGCACAGCCGCATTGCGCCGCAGGCGACCTGAGCGCGCGAGGCGACCCCCATGAACCTGATCCGCCCCGCTCTCGCCGCGGCGCTCGCGGCGTTCGCGTCGTCTGCGCAAGCCGCCGACCCCCACCCGCCTCAGCTCACGGTGTCGTTCCTCTCAGAGCCCGCCCCGATCGTGCAGAACGGGGCGACCAAGCTCGCCTACGAGATGCTGCTGACGAACTTCGTCGGCAGCCCCTATCGAATCGCCTCGATCGAGGCGCGCGCGGGCGATCGGCGCATGGCGTTCGATGCCACGGCGCTCGCCTCCATGATGATGCGCTTCGAGGATCGCGGCCGCACGCCGCCGGCGTCCGACCCGCTCACCCTCGAAGGCGGCCGCGGCGCCGTCGTGTTCTTGCTGATCGACCTCGGCGCCGCCAAGGCGCCGGCGGCGATCGCGCATCGGCTCAGCGTGATCGACGACAAGGGCCAGGCGCACGAGGTCGAGCCCGCGCCGCTGCCCGTTGCGCAGGAAAGCCCGATCGTCGTCGCAAGCCCGCTCAAGGGGACATGGATCGCCGGGGATTCGCTGAACAACGGCAAGGACGCCGCCCATCGCCGGGCGATGCTGGTCATCGACGGACGCGCCTTTATCGCACAGCGCTACGCTATCGACTGGGTGCAGGTTGAGACCGTGGACGGCAAGACCACGACCTGGAAGGGACCAGAGGACCAGAACGCCAGCTACTTCTGCTACGACCAGCCGATCTTCAGCGTCGCCGACGGCACGGTGGTCGACGCCAGCGACGGCTTGGCCGAGAACGTGCCGCATTCGGGACAGCACGCCGTGCCGATCGGCTTCGACAACGCGGGCGGCAATCACGTCGTCGTCGAGATCGCCCCGCATCGCTACGCCTTTTACGCCCACATGCGCCCCGGGACGGTGCGGGTGAAGGTCGGCGATCGGGTGCATCTGGGCGACGTCCTCGGCCATGTCGGCAATTCGGGCAGCTCGGAAGAGCCGCACCTGCATTTCCACATCGACGACCAGCCGTCGTTCCTCGCCGGCGACGGCGTTCCGTTCGCCTTTGCCAGGGGCTTCGCCAGCGGCCCGGTCGAGGCCGACGTCGCCTCGCCCGAAGCCGTCACCTTCGGCGCGATCGGCCCGCAAAAACCGTTCGTCGACGACTACCCGGCCGAGAACGCCCTCGTGACGTTCGAGTAGCGGGCGTTCAGCCGCCCCGCCCGCGATCGGATGCGTCGACACGCGTGGCGCAAATTCCGGCGATCTGATTGACTTCTGTCGCGCAGCTAACGTAAGGAATTTCCTTACCATGCGACCAATGCCGGGGCGCCAATGTGATCACCAGCAAACTGACCAGCAAGGCCCAGACCACCATTCCGCAGCCTGTCCGCATGGCGCTCGGGATCAAGCCTGGCGACGAGATCGCCTACGCAATCGAGGACGGCCAGGTGCTTTTGACGAAAGCGGCTCCGGCAAAGCCCCGTATCGGCGCGCCCTTCGAAGATCCATTCGCCGCCTTCCAGGAATGGGATACGCCCGAGGACGACGAGGCCTTCCGCGACCTGTGACGACGATCGCCGCCGGGCCGACGGATCCGATCGCGCCATGGGATATTGTCCGGGTCGACTTTCCCTTCGCCGATCAAGCCGCGAGCCGGCGACGGCCCGCGCTCGTCATCGCTGCGCCCACCGCAACGCATGCATTTGCGATCCTTTGGGTCCTGATGATCACCAGCGCCACGCACGAGGCATGGCCGCTCGATGTGCCCATTTCGGATCTCCCGCTCGGCGGACTGTCGCACCCCTGCCTGGTCCGTGTCGGCAAGGTGACATCGCTCGACTCGCGGCTGGCGACCCGGATCGGCGAACTGTCGCTGCGTGATCGCATGGAGGTTTCCGCGGGACTTCGGACCCTCTTGACGCCTGCGCTTCAACTGGCTCCGTAGCGCTCGCCTCGCTCGCGCGGAGACGGGAATGCGACCGTCGCCGAGAGGCGAGCCAAGTAAGGAACGACCATGAAAGGAATGGGCCTGGCCTTCGCGGCCGTCATCTTCGCGAGCCTATCCGTGGCGGCGCAGACCGCGGCGCCGTCCTACGGCCCCGAGCTGCAGGGCTTCGCCTACCCGTGGCCGGTCCGCGACTACGCCTTCGCCTCGCAGGGCGAGGCGCTGACCATGCGCTATATGGACGTCGCCCCGTCCGGCCCGGCGAACGGACGCGAACGCCGTCGTGCTGCATGGCAAGAACTTTTGCGCCGCGACCTGGGAGGACACGATCCGGGCGCTTTCCACCGCCGGCTACCGCGTGATCGCGCCCGACCAGATCGGCTTCTGCAAGTCGTCGAAGCCGGAGCGCTATCAGTACAGTTTTCAGCAGCTCGCCGGAAACACCCATGCGCTGCTGGCGTCGCTCGGCGTCAAGGACCCGGCGCTGATCGCGCATTCGACCGGCGGCATGATCGCGGCGCGCTACGCTCTCATGTATCCGAACGAGGTTTCGGCGCTCGTCCTCGTCAACCCGATCGGGCTCGAGGACTGGAAGGCGCTGGGCGTTCCCTGGATCTCGGTCGATCAGTGGACCGAGCGCGAAAAGGCTGCGACCGCCGCGCGGATCAAGGCTTACGAGCAGGCGACCTATTACGCCGGCCAGTGGAAGCCGGAATACGACCGCTGGGTAACCATGCTCGCGGGCCTCCTCGGCGGCCCGGGCCATGACATCGTCGCCCGCAATCTCGCCCTGATCGACGACATGATCTATACCCAGCCGGTGGTCTATGAGTTTCCGCTGATCAATGTCCCGACGCTCCTCATGATCGGCGACAAAGACGTGACCGCGATCGGCAAGGACGTCGCCCCGACCGCCGTCCGCGCCAAGCTCGGCCACTATCCGGAGCTTGCCCAAAAGACGAAAGCGGCCATTCCGGGCGCCGAGCTGATCGAATTCCCCGACGCCGGCCACGCGCCCCAGATCCAGGATCCTCAGCGCTTCAACGCGGCGCTGATCGAGGCGCTGGGACGGCTTGGACGGTGAGCCGGGGCTCTCTCCAGAGCGAGATGAATATCAGATTCGACCACTGCCGTCATTGCGGCCGCGGCGTCAGGAGCCAGGCGTCAACCAGTTTTCGACGCCGACGCCGGGGTAATTGGCGAAATCGCGGACATTGTTGGTGACGAGGGTGACGCCGAGCGCAGGGGCGTGAGCGGCGATCAGCTTGTCGAGATGGTCTGCGCGGCTGTCGCGGGTCGCAAAGCGAATCGGTCCATAGGCGGTTCACGCAGCAGCGTCGAACGGCGCGACCGGGATGTCCTCAACGAGGTTTTCGAGGTTGGCGCGTTCACGCTCGGGGTCCGCTGACGCCGCGACGCCGTATTGGAGTTCGGCGTAAATGATCGCCGACATGACGACGTCGCCGACGCTCAATTGCGCAAAACGCCGGGCGACCTCCTTCGGCTGCTTCTTGATCAGGTATATGGAGATGTTGGTGTCGAGCATGTAGCGCGCCATCACAGGGTGTCCCGCGCCGCCTGGTCATGGTCGCCGCGGCCCTCGGCCATGAAGTCGGCGAAGAATTTCGCGAATTTTTCGAGCACGCCGGCAAGCGAGCGGCGCGCCGGCCGAATGCGGAGTTCGTCGCCGATGCGTTCGATCTCGACATCGAGGTCGCTGCGCTCGTAGGCCAGTTCCGCCGGGATGCGGACGGCCTGCGAATTGCCGTTCTTGAATACGCGTGAGGCGGGCATCAACTCCCCCTTCGATGGATGTACAATACGGGGAACGCGGCCGAAGGTAAAGTGTGAGGGTGAACCGCTCTCGTTTCGATGGGGGGCGGATGACCCGTCGGTGCGGCGGAATCCTACCCGCTCTGGCCCAGACGCCAAGGCGACCCAGGAGCGCGCCAAACTCGGTCCCGAACCGGAACTCGCGCAGATAACGAAGGCCGCCACCCTCGGATCGCAGCTGATCGAATTCCTCGACGAATGATGCCGACGCCCTCGACCTCACAGCCCTCATCGTCCTCCGTTTCGCCTCCATCTGCCTGTGAAATGTGCACTGCCTGATGAACTTCCTAGCCGGACTCTTAGGCTAAGGAGGCGCCGTGCAATGGCCAAACCTCTAGGTTCATCGCATCCCGGAGCTTAACTCGGGATTCACTTGCCAGTTGTAGCAAAATTCTCGCGATCGCGCCGACTCGGACGCCACAGCATCTCAGGACAACTGACATGCCGCCCGAACCGCCGCGGCGGCGCGACTGATGGCTCAATGAGGGCGACCAATGCAGACCAACCCGCTTTTTCGCGCGGACCAGGCGCGCGACACCGTTGTCACCCGACGCCGCTCGGCTGACGCAAGCGATCTGCGAGCCGCCATTGAGCAATTGCGGGCGCAGGCGCAGCGTTATCAAGTTGCCCTCGACAATATATCGCCGGGCGTCACCTTCTTCGACGCCGAGGAGCGAATGATCCTGTGCAGCCGCCGCTACGCGGAAATCTACCGCCTGGATTACGATCGCCTCACACCTGGGATGACGCTGCGCGAGGTCATCGAGTTGCGCGTCGCCGCCGGGACCTGTCCGTTGACCGTCGACGACTACCTCTCGTTCAGCCGTTCGATCACTTCCAAAAACGCTGTCCACGCCTGGAGCATCACGCTCGACGACGGCCGAAGCGTTGAGGTCCGCCACCAGCCTAGCCTCGATGGAGGTTGGGTGTCGACGCACGAGGATGTCACCGACCTTCGAGAGAGACGGCTATTGATCGAGGAGCGCCTCTCACTGCAGAGGCTGATTGACTTGGTCCCCGACAATCTCTGGGTCAAGGACGCATTTAGTTGCTTCGTTGTCGCCAACCTCGCCACGGCCCAACGCATGGGCTGTGCGACGCCGCAGGAGCTTATCGGCAGATCCGATCTCGAACTATGTCCGTGGGAAACCGCGCAGAAGTATCTCGCCGACGAGGACGGGATCCTCACGACAGGCCGTCCAATGATCGACCGTGAGGAATATGTCCTAACCCCCAACGGCGGCAAGGTGTGGATATCGACGACCAAGGTGCCGCTGCGCGGCGAGGGGGGCCAAATCGTCGGCATCATTGGCGTCTCCCGCGACGTCAGCGCTCGCCGCAGGGCCGATGCGTTACGCGAAGGTGAAGCGGAGCTTCTTGAGATGATCGCCACCGGGGCGCCCGTCGGGTGCGTCCTTGACAGTCTCGTTCATCTCATTGAATCCCAGTCGTCAGGACTCTTCGGCTCCGTGCTCCTGATCAGTGACGACGGCCTGAGTCTCCGGCATTGCGCTGCTCCGAGCTTGCCGCCGGAATACGCCAAAGCCGCCGCCGGGCTTCGCATTGGCCCCGACGTCGTGGGCAGCGGCAGCGCGGTTTACACGCGCGAAGTGGTGGTGGCCGCCGACATCGCATCCGATCCTCGTTGGGCCAATTATCGCGAACTCGGCCGCCAAGATTGGGGTTCGATCGTGTTGGTCCACGCCGATCATGTCGAAGGGCGGCGACGCGCTCGGCGTGTTCACGGTCTACTCGACGACGGCGCACGAACCGACCGAAGACGAGTTGCTCCTTGCGCACAGAGCGGCACGAATCGCGGGGATCGCCATCGAGTGTCAGCGCGGCGAGCGCCTGCGAGCTTAGAGCGTCTTCGGTTTACACCTGATCATATTCGCAGGCGGCGAAGAAGCTTGCGCATTCGTCCGGCGTGAAGGCGCAGACGAGGGTGTCGATGGCGTTATGGAACGCCTCGACCGATCGGGCCTCGGCTCTTCACAAGAGCGCCTTCAGTTTGGCGAAGGACTTCTCGCTCGGATTGAAATCGGGGTTCCGGGGACACACCCGTAATTGTCCTTTTGTTTACGCGCCGACCTCACGGCTGCGGCAACGAGACACAAGCGCTAGACTATTCCAATTGCGGGGCCCGTCACAGTAACCCGCATCGGTCCCTCAGCCTGGGCGAGCGGGCGCCTTCGGCTTCGTTCGACGTTTGGCGGTGATCCTGTCAGTTCGGGAGACGGCGCCGCCCAAGGCGACGTCGCCGAGGCGCTGAAGGCGCAAGGGCGCGTGCGACGGCAATCGTACGACCAATTCAAGCTGTCCGCCGACGGCCTCGATGTAGCTTCTGAGCGTGGAAAGATACATGTCGGTCTGCTTCTCGATTTTGGAAACCGAGGGCTGCTTAACCTTGAGGGCCGAGGCAATATCGACCTGGGCCTTGCCCGCAACACGACGCAATTCGCCGAGGCTCTCGACCTCGTCCATCAGTTCTTGCGCACGCGCCTCCACACGCTGGCGGCGCTCCTCGGGAAGCGATGCGAGATCGTCACCCTGCGATCTGCCCACCACGTCTTCTCCTTTTCCGCGGCTCCAAGCTTGGCGGCTCCAAGTCGGCAGAGGTGGGCTTGGACGCGCTTGTCTGCCTTGGCGATGAACGGCTTGTCAAAACGCTTTTCGCTTCCGAGCCGGGCGAGACGCTGAACGCTTGATTTCGAGACAGGCGGCGGCGGCGCTGGACCCCTCCTCGGGCTCGCCCCGGGTATCGCGCGGGGGTGACAACCCCCCTACTTCTCTTCCCGAACTTCGGGTCGCGCCGAGGCGGCCCCGGCGAACGACGGCTTCGACAATTTCTTGACAACATGCGAAGCGCGTTCTATGGTCATTCTATAACGCCGAAATCAAGGCCACCCGTGTCCGAACCCGACCGCTCGCCCGCAAACCCCGTCGGCGACCGCGCCCGCGAGGAGCGCGCCGACGACGCCGCGGACGGGACTCCGGAGCTCGACGCGACGCTCGCCGACTGGCTTCCGCCCTCGGGCGGGCCGGGCGAGTCCGCAAGAAGAATCGAAAATGGCGCCGCATCTCCTTGAAAACACTCGAAACCGACTCGGAAATGGCAGGCCCCGCGCCGAGCACGCTAATCTCACTCGTTAGCGCCGCCCCTCACCCCGGCCCTCTCCCCGCTTCGCGGGGCGAGGGAGATCAGCTCCCGTCCTGCGCGATCTCGTCGTAGCCGCGGCCGAGAAACTCAATGAGGCAGAAGCCGTGGCCGAATGGGTCGGCCAGGACCGCGATCTTGCCCCACGCGTGGACGCGGATTTCCGTTTCGGCCCGCGCGCCGGCGGCGACCGCGCAGGCGACCGCGGCGTCGATGTCCTCGACCGCGACGTCGAAATGCACCGGCGTCCAATGGCGGTCGTAGCGCCGCGGCTCGCCTGCCGCGCCGATCGAGCCGCTCGGCTTCTGCAAAAGGTAAAGGGGGACAGGCCAGCCGCCGAGTTCGACCGCCTCCGCCCCCAGGCGGCGCGTCACCGCCAGCCCGAAAGCCTGTGCATAGAAGGCGACGCCCCGATCGAGATCGGGGACGTCAATGTTGATCAAGAGATCCGCGCCCATTCGCGTCGGCGGCTACGTCAGGCGCGGTCGCGGCTTCGTCATCACGGCAGCGGCGGGATGCGCAGCACCTGGCCCGGATAGATCAAGTCGGGAGTCTTCAGCATCGGCTTGTTGGCGTCGAAGATCACGTTGTACTTGTCGCCCTTGCCCTTGCCGTATTCCCGCTCGGAGATCGCCCACAGCGTGTCGCCGCTCGTGACGGTATAGAACTTCGACTCCGGCTCGGCCTTGGCCGGCTTGATGTCGTTCTGCACCGTGCCGACGCCCTTGGTGTTGCCGAGCGCGATGGCGATCTTCTCGGCCTCCTCGGTCGACTTGGCCGTTCCCGACACCGTCACCTTGTCGCCGTTGACCTCGACCTTGACGTCCGAGTGATCGAGGCCGTGCTTGTCGAGCTCCTTCTTGAGCTCGTCGGGCGGCGCGGCCTTCGCCTCGGTCGCGCCGAAGATCGAGGCGCCGGCGTTCTTGATGAAGCTGATGAGACCCATGATTTCGTCCTCCTGCCGGCGCTTCCGCCGACGTTTCGCCGCGAAGGGGCGACCCCTAAGGCCGCGCGCACTATCCCCGAACCGCGGGCGTCGGACAAGTCTGGAGGCGGCGTCCCGATCCTGCTAAGCCTGCCCGGATCCCGCATGATCCCGGAGGTCCGCATGAAAGACCCCTACGAGGTCCTCGGCCTCGCGAAGACCGCGACCCCCGAGGAAATCCGCAAGGCCTACCGGCAACTGGCCAAAAAACTGCATCCGGACCTCAATCCCGGCGACAAGCACGCCGAGGAGCGGTTCAAGGAAGTGGCCGCGGCCAACGACCTCCTGTCCGACCCGGACAAGCGGCGCCGCTACGACGCCGGCGAGATCGACGCCTCGGGCGCCGAGAAGGCCCCGCCGCAGGGGCGCTACTATCGCGAATACGCCGGCGCCGGCGGGCATCCCTACGAAAGCGCCGAGGGCTACGCCGACTTCGCCGAGGGCAACGACATCTTCGCCGAGTTCCTGCGGCGCAGCCGCGAGCAGCAACGGGAGCAGATGCGCCGCGCCCCCGGCGCCCACCTGCATTACGAGCTGCACGTGCCGTTTCTCGACGCCGTCAACGGGGCGGTTCGCACCATCACCCTGCCCCAGGGCGGCACGCTGGACGTGACGATCCCGGCCGGCGTCGAGGACGGCCAGACGCTGCGCCTCAAGGGCAAGGGCGCGCCCGCGCCCGGCGAGGGTCCGCCCGGCGACGCGCTGGTGCAGATCGTAGTCGAGCCGCATGCGTATTTCACCCGCGAGGGCGACGACATTCACGTCGAGTTGCCGATCACGATCAAGGAGGCCGCGCTCGGCGGAGAAGTCCGCGCACCGACCACGACCGGCGGCGTGATGCTCAAGATCCCGAAGCGTTCGAACACCGGCGACACGCTGCGCCTCAAGGGTAAGGGCGTGAAGGCGCGCGGCGGGGCGGGCGACGAATTCGTCCGGCTCAAGGTCGTCATGCCCGAAGGCGCCCGACGCCGAACTCGATGCTTTCCTCGCCGGCTGGACGCCGCCGTCGAGCTACGATCCCCGCAGGGAGATGTGAGCCATGATCACCGAGCGCGAATTCGTGCAACGCGCCCATATCGACGACGCGACCCTCGAGGTCTGGATCCGCGAGTCCTGGATCTGCCCCGACTGCGCGGCGCCGCAGCGCGCCTATACCGAGATGGACGTCGCCCGCGCCGGCCTCATCCACGACCTCAAGCACAACATGGGCGTCAACGATGAGGGGCTCGACGTGATCCTGCATCTGATCGACCAGATGCATGGCCTGAGACGGGCGCTGGCCGAGGCGCTGGCGTCGATGGGGGAGAGGGGGACAGGCAGGCCCGGTTAGGCGCGCTCATCGGGTCGCGGTCCGGTCGCCCGGACAGATTGACGGAACGAAACGAAAGGCGGATTGTCTACGGGAAAATCCGGCCGCCGTTGAGGGTAAGAGGACATGGCGGAAGCCGACAACAGTCTGATGCTGACCATCCTTCGAGAGATCCGCGCCGACACGAATCAGCTTCGAACGATGCTGCTTCAGGTTGTCGATCTCCTGCGCCGTCACGACCGGCGGTTCGATGAAATCGAACGGCGCTTCGGCGACATCGAGCGGCGCATCTCTGACACGCGTGCAGAAATCGAACTGATGGTGAAGGCCGAATTGCTCGGCAGGCTGACCCATTTCGAGACGCAATTGGACGAGTGGATCGCGCAACTCGAGGATCGCCTTTCGGCGGTCGAACGCCCCCACAGTTGAAATGAGCGCATGGCCGGTCCCGCGATCCGTTTGACCGCGCTGCTTGAGGAGGCGCCCTTGCGAGATTCGAGCCATATCTTCGGCCTCGCGGCTTTGCTTGCCATGAGCGCGCCCGCCCTCGCCGACGAGCCTTTCCCGAAGACTGGCGCGGCGAAACTCGCGGCCTATGCGGTCTGCCGCTCGCTCGCCATCGTCGACATGGGGCCGGTCGGCTCGAATTCCTCGGCCGAGTGCACCGGCATCGTGAAGACCCGCGACGGCGCAAAGCTGCTCGACAATCTGGCGATCCGCTGTCTCGAGGAAGCCAAGGGCCGGCCGGAGGGCTACGCCTTCACCGGCACGTGCATCCAGACCGACAGTGACGGCGATAAGCTCGACATGACCTACGAAGGCCCGGAGGGCGGCGACATTGTTCTCCTCGGCGGCACCGGCAAGTACAGGGACATCGCCGGCAAGGGAACCTGGAGCGTGGTCGACGCGCCCGGCAACACGGCGAGCCTGTTCGCCTTCACGCTGACCTATGACGTGAACTGGACGACGAAGGAGAAATGAGCGCCTTTGAACCGCGGCGGCGCGCGGCCCCTATCGGGCGCCGTAATTCCCAGTGGTGTCCGGCGGCGCGTAGTTCGGGTAGGGCGGATCGGGCGGCATGCATCCGCCCAGGCTCAGGACGAGCGCGAGGACCGACAGCCTTTTGAGAAACGGGACCATGGGTTTCTCCACTCCAGACGGCGCCTGGCCGACCGCGCTTGAGGCCAACAAATCGCCGAGGCGTCGAAATCGTTCCACAATGCCGCCGCTCGCGGAATCTATGCGAGCCGTTGAGCCTCACGAGCACCGGAGTCCGTAATGTCGACGACCCCGCACCCGCCTCAGATCATCCCCTACCTCTTCTATCGCGACGTGTCGGCCGCGCTCGATTTCCTGACCCGCGCCTTCGGCTTCAAGGAGGAGATGCGGCACGGGACGCCGAGCGGCGGCGTGCACGGCGAAGCCTCGCTCCAGGGCCAGTTCGTCATGCTGGGCCAGGGCGGAGGCGCGCACGGCCTCAAGACGCCCTCGGATGTCGGCGGGGCGACGATGGGCGTGTTCGTCTATATCGACGACGTCGACCAGCATTACGAGACGGCCCGGGCGGCGGGCGCCGAAATCGTCCATCCGCCGAAGGACGTCGACTATGGCCGCAACGACTGGGCCAACGACCCCGAAGGCCATCCCTGGTTCTTCACCACGCCGCCGAAGGGCGCGTGAGCCGGGTTGCGCGGGGTCCACGCCGCGGGGGCGCCCAATGAACCCTGGATTGCTTCACTTCGCTCGCAATGACGGGAACGCAATCGACCTGATAGCATCAGGCCCTACAGCCGACCGAGGAGCTCCGCCTTCTTGGCAGCGAACTCCTCTTCGGTGAGAATGCCTTTCTGCCGCAACTCCGCAAGCCTTTCGATCGTCTTGACGATCTCCTCCATCGCCAGCGGCTGAGGCGGCGTGGCGGCCGGCGCGCCAGCCGGCGGAGGCGGAGCCGGCACCGGGGTTTGCGAGGGCGCGGAACCGGGCGCCGGCGACCCATGAGACGGATCGGTCCGCGGAGACACGAGGGTCAGCTCGGACAGGCGCACGACGCCGAACTGGCTGGTGAAGGTCAGCGACCGATCGCCGCCCTGCTGCTGGGAGAAGCCCGAGATGTCATGCTCGCCGGAGTCATAGACCCGGACCTCGCCGCCGTGCGCGATCGCCACCCTGCGGGGTCCCGGAAACCAGGCGTACCGCATGTCGTTCTGGGCGCCGGTCGAGGCCGGAGCGCCGAGTTCCTGAGGCCACCATGCGCCGGTCGCCCCTGTTCCCGGAACAAACAGGCTGACCGCGCCGCTTGCGCCCTGGCTTTGCGACTGAAAGCGCATGGGCTCGGCCTCGACCGGAGCTTGGCTCAGCAGGAGGGCGGACAGCTCGTTGCAGAGCGCGTCGACCCGATATTTCAACCCCTGGTTGAACATGTCGCCGACCATGATCATTCCGCCCTGCGACCATTGCCCCATGCCGCCGAGGTCGGGGTGATTGAACTGCGCCTGGCGTCCATGTCCTTCGGCGAGCGCGCCAAGCAGAGCGAGCGCCGCATCGACGCTGACGCCATGGCGCGCGGCGATCTCGGTCACGGTTCGAAGGCCTTCGGGCGTGAGCTGCGGCATGGCGGGTTGGTCCTGGCGGCGGCTGGCGACGGAGCGCAGCGCGCCCGGCGGACTTGGCCTGTCCACAGAGGTCTATACGCCGCACGCCGGCAGCGCGAGTTGGGATCGCCGAGGGGAGCGGCGAACCGGGTATCTCACACCGAAGTCATGCCCGCGAACGCGAAGGAAATTCACGCACGGCAAGTCGGGTCAGGCCGCCGCTCCGGCCAAACCCGGCGGATCCTGAAATCTGACCCGCTCCATCACGCCGGCCCGAATGGCTTCCCGGTAGATCGCCTCGGCGAAGCGGCGATCCTCGGCGGTCTGGTCCAAACTCATGCGCAAGAGGAGCGGTCTGCGTTCGAGCGCGTTCCTCAGCAAATCGCCATCCAAAGGGATCATCACGCCAGCGGTCATGTGGAAATGATCCGGCGAAAAGACGCGCGTCGCCATCTTGAGCCCGATGGGCGCGCTCGATTCCATGCCTTCGTCGACGAGCCAAAACTCCTCTTCTCGTATGAGGTCGCGCACAATCAGGCCCGCCTCGGGATGACGCCTTTCCACACAAATGAGCGCAAAGCGCGCGGCGAGCATGGCGTCGACGACCCGCGCCTCGTCGGAGTCATGCGGAAACCGTTGCGACGCCGCGTAGCGATCAAGGGGTCGCTTGCGCCCGCCCTGACGCGCGTAGAGCGAGAGATCGTACACGAGCGCGAGTTCGTCCTCGGAGCCGAGAATCAACGTTCGTCCGCGTGCGAGTTCGAGACGGCGCGCCTGCTCCATCAGCGCCTCCGACGACAGGCATTTGAGGGCGCCGCTGTTGTGCCTTATGTTGACGGCGCGAAATCGACGATAGCGGTCGATGATCTCAGCACGCGATCGTTGGACGAGCGGCTCGATCGCCGACCGATCCGAGTGCGGCGCAATTTCAGAGTGCGACATCCGATCTCCAGGGCAAGACGACGCTATGATCGGCACCTTCGATCCAATGCGCCGATTCGCGGTAGGCCCTCAGGGTCGATGGGATCCTCGCCAGGGTCAATGGCGACCCATCCGCTTTGCACCGAAATGAGCGGCAGGCATGACCTGTGGCGTGTTCTCGATCGCCTCCGCCTCCACCTCCGTCTGCGCGGGCCCAGCAGAACCTCGATCCGGCCACCGCTGCGGCTGTAGCCGCGATCGCTGATCGCGGCGACGCGGTCAACAACCGCGTCTACACTTTTCCCCACCCTCCTCCGGTCGGCGTGACGATCTCAATCGCTTCGCCGGCCTCCACCTCGGTCTGGGCGCATCCCGGCAACACCTCGATGCGGCCGTCCTTGCGGCGCACCGAGTTCCGCCCGAGTTCGCCGGGCTCGCCGCCCGCGCTGCCCGGGTTCGAGACTTTGCGATGGCCGCTCAGCACCGCCACCTGCATGTCTTTGAGGAACCGGATTCGCCTCAGCGTCCCGTCGCCGGCCTTCCATCGCCCCTTGCCGCCCGAGCCGCGGCGGATGTGGAAATCCTCCAGCACGACGGGAAGCGGCTCTCCAAAATCTCCGGGTCGGTCAGGCGCGAGTTGGTCATGTGGGTATGCACCGCCGCTGCGCCGTCGAAGCCCGGGCCGGCGGGCGCGCCCGAGCAGATCGTCTCGTAATATTGATGGGTCGCGTCGCCGAAAGTCAGGTTGTTCATCGTCCCCTGCGCGGAGCCCAGCGCCCCCAGCGCGGCGAACAGCGTGTCCGTCACCGCCTGCGACACTTCCACATTGCCCGCCACCACGGCCGCCGGATAGCGCGGCGAGAGCATCGACCCTTCCGGCAAAACCACCCGGATCGGCTTCAGGCAGCCGGCGTTCATCGGAATGTCGTCGTCGACCATGACGCGGAACACGTAGAGCACGGCCGCGCGCGTCACCGGCTCCGGCGCATTGAAGTTGCTCGGCTGTTGCGGCGAGGTTCCGGTGAAGTCGACGGTCGCCTCGCGACGGTCCCGGTCGACCGTGATCTTGACCTTGATGACCGCGCCCTGGTCGGAGACAGATTCCGCCTCGCTGTCGGCGAGTTGGTCGATCACGCGGCGCACGCTTTCCTCGGCGTTGTCCTGCACGTGGCCCATATAGGCCTCGACCGTCTCGAGCCCGAAATGGTCGATCATGCGGCGAAGCTCGCTGACACCCTTCGTGTTGGCGGCGATCTGCGCCTTGAGGTCGTTGACGTTCTGGACCGGATTGCGCGCCGGCCACGGGCCCGCGGTCAGGAGTTCGATCAGCTCGCGCTCGCGGAAACGGCCGCGCTCGACCAGCAGGAAATTGTCGATATAGACCCCCTCCTCGTGGATCGTGGTCGCGAGCGGCGACATCGAGCCCGGCGCGATTCCGCCGATGTCGGCGTGATGGCCGCGTGAGGCGACCCAGAAGAGAAGGGTTGCGCCCTTGTCGTCGAACACCGGCGTGCAGACAGTGATGTCGGGCAGGTGCGTGCCGCCGTTGTAGGGCGCGTTGAGCGCGAACACGTCGCCCGGTCGGATGCGGCCCGCATTGTCCTTGATGATCGTCTCGACCGACCGGTCCATCGAGCCCAGGTGCACGGGCATGTGCGGCGCGTTGGCGACGAGCGCGCCGTGCCGGTCGAACACCGCGCAGGAGAAGTCGAGCCGCTCCTTGATGTTGACCGAATAGGCAGTGTTTTGCAGCGTCACGCCCATCTGCTCGGCGATCGACATGAAGAGGTTGTTGAAGATCTCGAGCATCACCGGATCGGCCTTCGAGCCGATCGCCTGGCGCTTTGGCGGCGCTTCCACGCGAGTCATCACGACATGGTTCTTGCGTGTGATCTCCGCCCGCCAGCCAGGCTCGATCACGATCGTCTGGTGCGGCTCGATGACCAGCGCGGGCCCCTCGACGCGCGCGCCGATCGGCAGCGCGTCGCGCAGATGGACGTTCGCCTCGCGCCACACGCCCTTGGAGAAGATGCGCGTCACGCGGTTCGGGGGCGCGCCTGCGCCGTTCGCCGCGACCAGCCGCGCCCGCTCGGAAAATCGCGCCGCGCCGCCGACCGCCTCCGCCGACACCGCCTCGATCACCAGCGACTTCGATCGGTCGATGAACCCGAATCGCGCCCTGTGCGTCGCTTCGAACGCCCGTCGCATGGCGTTGGACGAGGCGAGCTTCACCTCGATCGTGGTGTCGGAGCCCGCGTAGCGAAGCTGCGCCCGCTGGTAGACCTTGATGGCCGCGCGCTCCACGCCCTGGCTCTCGACCTCGGCGCGCGCGCTTTCGGCCAGCGCGTCGGCGACAAGGCCGACGCGCGTGGGCGCCTCGGCGTCGAGCGGCTCGTCGACGCCTTGGGCGCGCTCAGCCGCGATGTCGGCGAGGCCCATGCCATAGGCCGAGAGCAGCGACGACAGCGGATGGATCAGCACGGTCGTGATCGACAGCGCGTCCGCGACGTCGCAGGCGTGCTGGCCGCCGGCGCCGCCGAAGCAATTGAGGGCGTAGCGCGTCACGTCGTAGCCGCGCGCCACCGAGATCGTCTTGATCGCCTCCGCCATCTTGGCGACCGCGATGGCGAGGAAGCCGTCGGCGACCGCCTCGGGCGCGCGCCCGTCGCCGATTTCATCCGCCAGCGCCTCGAATTTCGCCCGCACCGCGGCCGCGTCGAGCGGCTGGTCGCCCGCCGGTCCGAACACTTTCGGAAAGAGTTCGGGAATGAGCTTGCCGGTCATCAGATTGGCGTCGGTCACGGCGAGCGGTCCGCCGTGGCCATAAGCCGCGGGCCCGGGATGGGCGCCGGCGGAATCGGGGCCGACGCGAAAGCGCGCGCCGTCGAAATGCAGGATCGAGCCGCCGCCGGCGGCGACCGTGTGGATCTTCATCATCGGCGCGCGCATGCGCACGCCCGCGACCTCGGTCTCGAAGGCGCGCTCGAACTCCCCGTCGAAATGCGCGACGTCGGTCGAGGTGCCACCCATATCGAAGCCGATGACGCGGTCGAAGCCGGCGCTCTCGGCCGTGCGCGCCATCGCCACCACCCCGCCCGCCGGGCCCGACAGAATGGCGTCCTTGCCGGCGAAGAGTTTCGCTGACGTGAGCCCGCCCGACGACATCATGAACATGACCCGCGCCCCGGTGCGCTCGACATCGAGCGCTTGGGAAACGCGCCGCACGTAGCGGGCGAGGATCGGCGACAGATAGGCGTCGACTACGGTCGTGTCGCCGCGCCCGACGAGCTTGATCAGGGCCGAGCGGCGATGGCTTTCGGAGATCTGCGCAAAGCCGAGCGCGCGGGCGATCCCGCCGACCACGCGCTCGTGCTCGGGGTAGCGGTAGGCGTGCATGAACACGATCGCGACCGCGTCGAAGCCTTGCGAGCGCCCCTCAGCCAGCGCCACGCGCACCGCCTCGGGGTCGGGCGCGGCCTCGACGGTCCCGTCGGCCAGCACGCGCTCGTCGATCTCGATCACGCGCGCATAAAGCTGTTCGGGCTTGACGATGGCCTTGGCGAAGATTTTGGGGCGCGCCTGGTAGCCGATCTCGAGCGCGTCGCGGAAACCGCGCGACGTGACGAGCAGCGTGCGCTCGCCGCGCCGCTCGAGCAGCGCATTGGTCGCGACCGTCGTGCCCATCTTGACCGCGCGAATTGCTCCGGCGGGGATCGGCTCGCCGCCGGCGACGCCGATGAGGCGGCGGATCGCCTCGACCGCGGCGTCGTCGTAGAGCGCGCTCTCCGACAGGAGCTTCAGGGTGGTGAGACGGCCGGCGGGATCGCGGCCGATGACGTCGGTGAAGGTGCCGCCGCGGTCGATCCAAAAATCCCAGCCGCCCTTCGCCTTCACGATCGTGTGACCCTCGTCCGCGCCCAATCTTTGCCGCGCCGCGACCCTACGAAAGGTTTTATGATCGGCGCAACCGCAGGCAAGGGAGTTCGGAAATGGACACTGTGAGGTTTGGCAAGACCGGCATGCAGGTGTCGAGGCTTTGCCTCGGCTGCATGACCTACGGCTCGCCCAAGTGGCGCGAATGGATCCTGCCGGAAGAGGCCTCGCTACCCTTCATCCGCGAGGCGCTGGAGAAGGGGATCACGTTCTTCGACACCGCCGACGTCTATTCGCAGGGCGCGAGCGAGGAGATTCTGGGCCGGGCGCTGAAGGAATACGCCAAGCGGTCCGAGGTCGTGATCGCCACCAAGGTGCACGGGGCGATGGGGCCCGGCGCGAACGCCAAGGGCTTGTCGCGCAAGCATATCCTCGAAGCGATCGACGCCTCGCTGAAGCGCCTCGGAACGGACTACGTCGATCTCTACCAGATCCATCGCTTCGATCCGGCGACGCCGATGGAGGAGACGATGGAGGCGCTGAACGACGTCGTGCGCGCCGGCAAGGCGCTCTATATCGGCGCGTCGTCGATGTTTACGTGGCAATTCGCCCGCATGATCGACATCGCCCGCGCCCGCGGCCACGCCGAATTCGTCTCGATGCAGAACTACTACAACCTCGTCTATCGCGAGGAGGAGCGGGAGATGATGGCGTTCTGCCGGTTCGAAAATATCGCCGTCATCCCGTGGTCGCCGATGGCGCGCGGCTATCTGGCCGGCTCCGGCGTCGGCGCGGGAGCCTCGACCGTGCGCGGCCGCACCGACCCCTATAGCGTAACGCTCGGCCTCGGCTCGGGCGAGGACGAGGCGATCCGCAAGCGCGTCGCCGAGACGGCGGCGGAACTCGGGACGAAGCCCGCGGTGGTCGCACTCGCCTGGGTCCTGTCAAAGCCTTATGTGACCGCGCCGATCATCGGCGCCTCGAAGCCGCACCACCTCGCCGACGCGATCGCCGCGACCGAGCTCAAGCTCGACGCCCACACAATCGCCAAACTCGAGGAGCCCTATCGGCCGAAGGCGGTCACGGGGCACGAGTAGTTCCTTCGCCCCGCGAAGCCGGGAGAAGGTGGACGGCGAAGCCGGACGGATGAGGGGCTGCGCCGACGTCCGAAACTGTAGCCGCGCCAGCTTCAACCGTTGGCGCACGCCTCACCTCAGCCATTTCCCCGCCATAGGGCGTCCGGGTGGACGCCCGTCTTTCGACGGGCTATGGCGGGGCGAGGGAGCATAAGGAACATCCGATGACCGAGGCCGGGACAAAGGACCATCCGATCACCATCGAGCCCATTGCCGGACGCGTGCGCGTCGTATGGCGCGGCCGCACGATCGGCGAGACCACGCGGGCGCTCGAGCTTGCCGAGGCCGGCTACAAGCCGGTCGCCTACATTCCGCGCGAGGACGTCAATATGACTCTCCTCGAGAGAACCGATCGCGTCACGACCTGCCCCTACAAGGGCGAGGCGAACTATTATTCGATCCGCGACGCAGAGACGCACGACGACAATGCGGTCTGGACCTATGAGCATCCGAAGGGAGACGTCGGCGAGATCGCCGGCCATCTGGCCTTCTATCCGAACCGGGTCGAGGTTGTGCGCGCGGGCTAGCAGCTGGGGCGCGCGTAGTGTTCAGTTTGCAGGCTGAACCACCAGCCCAGCCGGGCATCCCGGCTGGGAGGGCGCCGCGGCAAGAATGAGATCGCCGATTGGCGCCGAACCGGCCACATCGCCAGCGAGCGAAATCACGAGTTCACCAATCGTCCGCTGCGAACCACGACCCTGGCAACTCACGGTCACGCGCGCCCCGGCGCCAGCGCCGAATGACTTGTCGAATGCGGCTTGAATCGCGTCGGACGAAAGAGACTTGCCGACGTTTTGGGCGAACAATTCCCGCACTCCAGAAGCATTGACCTGCTCGACGAGCTCCGCGGCGCGATTGAAATAGGAGTCGGCCGTGGCGCCGAAGCAGGTTCCGTGCTCGATCCATTCGTGCCGCTCGAGCCCGGACTGGGTGCCCGGCATGACCGCCGAAAGGCGCTTTTTGGTCGCCTCGCTCAGATCCGGTTCCGGCAGGCTGTCCCAGTCGTGGCGCCTGTCCGCCGCAGCGAATTTTTGGCCGACTTCCCCGCAGTAGGCCTTGCCGCGCGGTTGCGGCCAGAGGCCATGCAGGCTCAGATGGGTCGCATCGAAGCTCTGTCCGGTTTCGCTGGCGCATTCGGTTTTGTCGGCGTGCTCAAGGCAGAACGCCGGCTCCCAGCCGAGGGCGAGCACATGCGTCGCGCGCACGCCGCCAGCATGGGCATTGGCGGATGGCGTGACTTCGGCGCCGTTGACGTCGCCGCAAGCGACTTCAACCCAACGTTGCGCGGGCGATGCGCCATCGACCGTGATCTGATAGTAGGTCGCCTCGGGTTTGTTCTTTCCGGTGATGGGATACGAGCGGCCGGGCTCGATCGTCACGCCGCCCGGATTTGTCTGCTTATGAATTGACTGATAGGCGGGGCAACCCTGCTTGGCGACCAAGGTCCCCGACATCGCGACCTGCGCGGACGCCGGCGTGAGGCCGAAGCCCAAGCCAATCGCAACCACAGATAGCAAGCTCTTCGTCTGCAATGTCTTCCACCAGTCGCCAATCGGCCAAAAAACATACTGACGTCGATGGATAGCGGCTCACGGGGCTGAGGGCAACCTCCGCCTCTCATCGTTCGCGACAAGGAATGGCGAAGCCGTCCATCACTGACGGCGGGGCCGCTCAGCCGGTGACCGCGCGGCGCACGACCTTGATAATTCCGGCGGCGCGCTCGATCTTCAAGCGAGCGCCAATTCCAGGAGACGGCAATGGCGGAACCGATGGCGAACCCTGGCTCGAGCGCCGACCTCAAAGGCAAGACCATCCTCGTCACCGGCTCGACCGACGGCGTCGGCCGCTGGGTCGCCGAGCGGCTCGCAGCGGACGGCGCGCGTGTGCTGGTTCACGGGCGCGACCGCAAGCGCGGCGAAGCGCTCGTCGAAACGATCGCGAAAGGCGGCCGGGCGGCGACATTCCTTCCGGCCGATCTTTCGGCGCTCGCGAACGTCCGCGACCTTGCCGACGCCGTGCGGCGCGAGACCGATGCGCTCGACGTCCTCGTCAACAACGCCGGGATCGGCACGGCCGGAAACGCCCGCGAAGTCAGCGCCGACGGCTTCGAGCTGCGCTTCGCGGTCAATTACCTCGCCGGCTTTCTGCTGACGAGGCTCCTTCTGCCGCTCCTCGAAACGAGCGCGCCGTCGCGGATCGTCAACGTCGCCTCCGCCGGCCAGCAGGCGATCGACTTCGACGACGTGATGCTGACCCGCGGCTACAGCGGCGTTCGCGCCTACTGCCAGAGCAAGCTGGCGCAGATCCTGTTCACCGTCGACCTCGCCGAGGAGTTGAAGGATCGCGCGGTCACGGTGAATGCGCTGCACCCCGCGACCTACATGAACACGACCATGGTGCGTCTCAGCGGCGCGCGGCCGATCAGCACGGTCGAGGAAGGCGGCGAGGCGATCCTCCGGCTCGTCGCCTCGCCGGCGCTCGACGGCCGCAGCGGCCTTTATTTCAGCGGCCAGCGCGAGGGGCGCGCCGACGCGCAGGCCTACGATCCGGCCGCCCGCAAGCGCCTGCGCAGGCTGAGCTTTGGGCTGGTCGGCCTCGCCGATCCCGTGGCGGCGCCTTGAGCCGGTCGCGGCCGGGTTTGTAAGGCGCTGCCGGAGTTCCCTTCGCCCGCGGGCGGAAGGCGGTCCTTGACAGTCACGTCATTTCGCTGTATTTTGGTGACTGTTGGTGAACGATGACGCGAAGGCGTCAATGGCGAAGATTGCGCTGGTGATCTTGTCGTGCCTCGCGCTCAGCGCTTGCGCCGTGCCGGTCAATGCGCCTCCCCCGATCCCGAGCCCGCACGTGGACTGGCGCGGGTAAGAGCCGGCCGCAATCGATGACTCTGGGCTATGACCCCCGCCAGCTCACCCGCCAGATCGAGCCGCTCTCGTCGTCGGTGACGAGCAGCGCGCCGTCCTTCTCCACGGCGACGCCGACGGGCCGGCCCCAAACGCCGCCGTCGGTTGCGACGAAGCCGACCAGAAAATCCTGGTAAACGCCCGTCGGCTTGCCATCCTTCATCATCAGCCGCACCACCTTGTAGCCGGTGCGCTTGGCGCGGTTCCAGGAGCCGTGAAAGGCGACAAACGCGTCGCCTTCGTATTCGGCAGGAAACTGCGCGCCTTGGTAGAAAGCGATGCCGAGCGGAGCCGAGTGCGGCTGGAACAGCACGTCGGGGACGGTTACGCGACCCGCGAGATCCGGCCGCTCGCCCTTGTGGCCCGGGTCCTGATGATCTCCGATGTAGAACCAGGGCCAGCCGAAGAATTCGGACGCGCCGACCCTGGTCGCGTAGTCGGGCGGCAGGTCGTCGCCGAGTCCGTCGCGCTCATTGACGACGCACCATAGCGCGGCCGAGGACGGCTCGACCGCCATGCCGGAGCAGTTGCGCAGCCCCGTGGCGTAGACGCGCTTGTGGCCGCCGTCAGGGTCAAAGGCAAGCACGTCCGCACGATCGCGCTCCGGGTCGAGTCCCACGAGACGCTCCGCCGCCGACTTCAGGCCGTCCGCGTCGTTGGTCGCCGAGCCGACCGAGACGAACATCGTCTTGCCGTCCGGCGAGAAAGCAAGGTCGCGCGTCCAATGCGCGCCGCCGTCGGGCAGGCTCGGAACGACGATTTCGGCCGGGCGCGAGGCCGCGAGGTCGCCATTGCGATAAGGAATTCGACGCACCGAGCCGACTGTCGCAATATAGACCCAGCGCGGGTCGGGGCCGGGCGGGTAAAAGGCGATCCCATAGACCTGCGGCAGGCCGGTCGCGAACACGTGCGGCTGAGCAGGGGCCGCGCGCGTCCCATCGCTGTGAAAAACCAGTACCTGCCCGGCCCCGCTTTCGGCGACGAACATATCCCCATTGGGCGCAGCGCGGATCACCCGCGGGGTCGAGAGGCCGGAGGCGAAGAGGTCGACGGAAAAGCCCGGGGGCGCCTTCGGCAGCGCGCCGGGCGGGCGAGGGAGGTGAGACGACACATTGGCGACTGAAGGCGTCGCATAGGGCGGCGGAAGATCGGCCGGCGTGATCAGCCGCTGCACGCCCGGCGCGTCCGATCGCCAGTCGCCGTAGGCGGCGCGCCCGGTCCGGACGCCATCGGCTGCGAGCGCCGCGCTGGCGGCGACGATCGAAGCGACCGCGGCGATTGTTCGCATGCGTCCTCCTCGGCGAGAAGCCCAAGGTTCACGTCTGACCTTTCGCGAGCGCCCCGTCCACCATGCTTCGCATGGTCCCCCCCTCGCGCCGCCGCGTGAGGGAGGAAAGGCGCCGGCGCCTCCCCTCCCCCGTGGCGCGTTAGCGAAACGGAGGACGGGGATCATCCGCGTAGGGCGTCGAAGGACGCCCGTCTATCGACGGGCTACGAGGGTGGTGGAGCGGTACGTCCGCGCTGCTTGGGCGTTGCGCTGAACTTAGGGCCCAACCGGCACGCCGGGACGCGGGCCAAACCGCTCCGCGGCGAATTGCGGACCAACGACGCCGGACTCCACCGTCCCGTCGTTCAACTCCTCGTTCAGGGCGTCGGCGGCGAGACGATAGGCGAAGGGATCGAGGCTATCCTTGATCAGGTAGTCGAGCGGCTTGCCGCGCCGATCGTAATCCGCCCCGAATAAGGCGGCGGCCTGGAAAAATCGCGTCAACCACGCGGTTCGCGGCCCATCGCGTAAAACTCCTCGTTCGGGCGGATCGAGAATGCGTTCGCCAGCCGGTTCGACATGGCGAAGAACGCCGCGATGGCGGCTATGTCCCAGGCCTCGTCGTCGGTGAAGCCCTGCGCGTTCAGCATCGCGTAGTCGGCGTCGTCGATCGCCTGCGACCGCTCGGCAACCTTCATGGCGAAGTCGAGCATGGCGCGCTGGCGGGTCGTGATGTCGGCCTTGCGATAATTGATCGCGACCTGGTCGGCGATCAGCGGGTTCTTCGCCCTGATGCGCAGGATCGCGCCATGCGCGACCACGCAATAGCCGCAGTCGTTGAGCCCTGACGTCGCGACCACGATCATCTCGCGCTCGGCCTTGGTGAGCCCGCCCGGCTTCTCCATCAGCGCGTCATGATAGGCGAAGAAGGCGCGGAACTCGTCGGGTCGGCGGGCGAGCGCGAGAAAGACGTTTGGTATGAAGCCCGACTTCTCCTGCACCGCCGCGATGCGCTCGGCGATATCGGCGGGAAGATCGTCGAGCCGTGGGGGTTCGAACCGGCTCATCGGCGTGTCGCTCATGACCTAGGCATCCTTGCTTCGAGACCGGCATGCTATCATCGCGCCTGCGCGGCGAAAATCGGCCCCACGCGCTCGAAGCGAGGCCTGCTCATGGAGTTCGGCGTCTACACCTTCGTCGAGACCCGGCTCGACGGCGCGACCGGCGAGCCGGTCGATCTCGACAAGACCTTCGCCGAGCTTCTGGAAGAGATCGAGCTCGCCGATCAGGTCGGGCTCGACATCTTCGGCCTCGGCGAGCACCACCGGCCCGACTACGCCATTTCGGCCCCCGCGGTGGCGCTGGCGGCGGCGGCGGCGCGCACGAAGCGCATCCGCCTCACGAGCGCGGTGACGGTGCTGTCGTCCGACGATCCGGTGCGGGTCTACCAGCAGTTCGCCACGCTCGATTGCCTGTCCGGCGGGCGGGCCGAGATCATGGCCGGGCGCGGCGCGTTCATCGAATCCTTCCCGCTGTTCGGCTACGCGCTCGACGACTACGAGACCCTGTTCGCCGAAAACCTCGAACTCTTGCTCGCCATCCGCAAGGACGCCCGGCCGGAATGGCGCGGCGGCCATCGCCCGGCGCTGAACGGTCCGGCCGTCTATCCGCGCGCGTTGCAAAACCCCCTGCCCGTCTGGATCGCCTCGGGCGGCACGCCGCAGTCGGTGGCGCGCGCTGGGACCCTCGGCCTGCCGCTCGCCCTCGCCATCATCGGCGGGGAGCCGGCCCGCTTCGCGCCGCTCGCCGCACTCTATCGCGAGGCTGGCCGCCGCGCGGGCGTGCCGGAAGGCACGCTCAAGCTGGGGATCAACGGCCATGGCTTTGTCGCCGACAGCGCCGAGGCCGGGGCCGGCGCCTATTTCGAGCCTTACGCCGCGGTGATGCGCCGGCTGGGGCGCGAGCGCGGCTGGCCGCCGCTGACCCGGGCGCAGTTCGACGCCGGCCGCGCGCCGCAGGGACACCTGACGATCGGATCGCCGGACGACGTGGTCGCCAAGATTCTCGCCCAGCACGCGGTTTTTCGCCACGACCGCTATCTGATGCAGATGCGCGTCGGCCTGCAGCCGCACGCGGCGATCATGCGCTCGATCGAGCTGTTCGGGACGGTGGTGGCGCCAAAGGTGAGGGCGGAGATCGCGAAGAGGAATTCGGCGGCGTAGTGGGCAAGGTTTGGGCGAGGAGAGGGCTGCGCGCGACGCGGCGACGCTTCTTCGATTGCCCCGAGCCTCCCCGTCCCTGCGAGACAGGAACCGGCTGACATGCTAGCGACAGTCGAGACTTTTGCGAGGGAGACGCGCATGACGGATCGCATCGGCTTCATCGGCGTCGGGCTCATGGGCCACGGCATGGCGAAGAATATTGTCGAGAAGGGCTTTCCGCTGACCGTGCTGGCGCACCGCAAGCGCGAGGCGGTCGACGATCTCAAAGGCCGCGGCGCCAAGGAGGCGGCGAGCCCGCGCGCGATCGCGGAGGCGAGCGACGTCGTCGTCCTCTGCGTCACCGGCTCGCCTCAGGTCGAGGCGATCGTCCTGGGCGAGGGCGGGCTCGCCGCGGCCGGAAAGCCGCTGATGATCGTCGACTGCTCGACCTCCGAGCCGGCCTCGACCCGGCGCCTCGCCGCGGAGCTCGCGGTGAAGGGGATCGCCTTCGTCGACGCTCCCTTGAGCCGGACGCCGAAGGACGCCTGGGAGGGGACGCTCGACGTCATGGTCGGCGGCGACCCCGCGAATGTCGCCCGCGCGCGGCCGATCCTCGAAACCTTCGCCGGCCGCATCGTCGAGACCGGGCCGGTCGGCACCGGCCACACGATGAAGCTCCTCAACAATTTCGTCGCGATGGGCTATGCGGCGCTCTATTCGGAGGCGCTGACGGTCGGGGCCAAGGCGGGGCTGTCGCCCAATGTGTTCGACGCGGTGATCCGCAACGGCCGCATGGATTGCCCCTTCTACCAGACCTTCTTCAAGTACGTGATCGAGCGCGACCGCAACGCGCATCGCTTTACGCTGGCGAACGCGTCGAAGGACATGACCTACCTCGCGGGCTTTGCGCTCGCGCTCGGCGTCGCCAATCCGCTCGGCGCGGCGGTGCGCAACGCCTTCGCCCAAGCGGTCGCGACCGGCCACGGCGAGGACTACGTGCCGATGCTGTCGGACCTGGTGGCGGAATGGAACGGGACGTCGCTCGCGCCCGATCCCCTCGCCCCGGATCCCCTCGCCCCGCGTCAGCGGGGAGAGGGTTAGGGTGAGGGGCTGCGCTAACGTTCGGACATTGGCGCGGCCCCTCATCCGGCGCTTCGCGCCACCTTCTCCCCGCGGTGCGGGGCGAAGGGCTACGTCCCCGGCGGCTCCGGCCACGGCAGCATCGCCGCCGAGCGGATGTCCTCGTAGGCCCGCGCCGCCGACAAGACGCTGACGTCGTCGAAGCGGCGGCCAACGATCTGGAGGCCGATCGGCAGACCCTCGCTCGAAAAGCCGCAATTGATCGACAGCGCCGGCTGCCCGGACATGTTGAAGGCGACGGTGAAGCCGATGTGCGGCAGCGGGTTCAGGGGATCGCGGCTCGGCGAGGCCCACTCGGCCGGAAAGGCGGTCAACGGCGCGGTGGGGGTCAGCACGATGTCGAAGCGCTGCGTCGCCCGGACCGCCGCCTGCTGCATCGCCTGAATCTGGCTGTAGCCGCGGAACACGTGCTCGCCCGAAAAGCCGTTCGCCGATTCCGCCCAGTCGCGGATGAACGGCAGCACTGCGGCGCGCTTCTCGGGCGCGAGCGCGTTGAGGTCGATCAGCGCCCGGGTGCGCCAGAAATGGTCGAGCCCGTCGAGCATCTCCTGGGTGAGGAACGGCGCGATGGGTTCGACCCCCGCGCCGGCGGCTTCGAAATCGCGCGCCGCCCGCTCGACCGCCGCGCGGACCTCCGCGGTCGGCGCGTCTCCACAGCCGGCCTCCGTCATGAGCCCGACCTTGAGGCCCGAAAGCGGCGCCGGGCGGATCGCCCAATCGAGCGCCGCGTGCTCGAGGCTCGTATAGTCGCGCGCGTCCGGCTGCGTCAGCATCGCCATCATCAAGCCCGCGTCGGCGACGCTGCGGGTCATCGGGCCGGCGACGCGCCCGACATAGGGCGGGTCGATCGGCACGCGCCCGGCAGTCGGCTTCAGGCCGACGATGCCGCACCAGCCGGCCGGCAGGCGGACCGAGCCGCCGATGTCGGTGCCCACATGGCAAGGCCCGTAGAGCGCCGCGGCCGCCGCCCCCGCCCCGGCCGACGAGCCGCCGGGATTGCAGTCGAGTTTCCATGGGTTTCGCGCCAGCGGATGATGGCTCGAAAGTCCCGACGACAGCATGCCGTAATCGGGCATGGTCGTCTTGGCGAACAGGATCGCCCCGGCCTCCTTGAGGCGCTGGGCGGGCGGCGCGTCGGCTTCCGCCGGCGTCATGTCGCTCGCGGCCGTGCCGACCGGCGTCGGCTCGCCCTTGGTCGCGATGTTGTCCTTGACGGTCGCCGGCACGCCGTCGAGCGGGCCGATCGGCTCAGCCCTCATCCAGCGCGCTTCCGAGGCGCGCGCCTCTTTCAGCGCGCGCTCGGGCGCATAGAGCCAGGTCGCCGCGATATGCGGCTCGAACGCCTCGACGCGCCCGATGACCGAGGCCATGGCGTCGACGGGCGACAGGGTTTTCGAACGGTAGGCGGCGAGCAGTTCGAGCGCCGACAGACGGAACGGTTGCACGACGTTCAGACCTTCCCGCTCCCGCTTACAGGGCGATAAAGCAAAGGACCCTGCGGCGGGCCGGGGCGATTTCCTCCCCCCTTGTGGGGGAGGATTAAGGAGGGGGGTCGCGCCAAGCTTAGAGTTCTTGTCTTCATTCGACCCCCAACGGAAAAGTCGGCGCGACCTCCCACCCCGACCCGCCCCCACAAGGGGGGCGGGGGCGCTCGTCACTGTTGGCAAATTGGTCTCGACCGAGGGCCTTCCCGCTCATTTCCACGACATCGCCGACAGGTCGTTGACGAAGATCGGCGCGTTCTTCCACAGGCCCTTCAGATCGGCGCTCGCGACCGTCACGTTGGGAAGCTGGAAGAGAAACGCGTTGACTGCGTCGTCGGCGAGCTGCTTCTGCGCTTCGCCCAGCGCCGCCTTGTAGGCGTCGAGGTTCGGCGCCGTGGTGACTTTCTTATAGATCGCCTGGAACGCCGGGCTGTCGTACTGGAAATAGTAGTTCGGGTTGGCGTAGATGCCGATGTCGAGCGGCTCGACGTGGCTGATGATGGTCAGGTCGAAATTGTGGTCCTTGTAGACGCCCGACAGCCACTGCGCCCATTCGACGTTCTCGATCTTGGCGTTGATGCCGACGTCGGCGAGCTCGGCCGCGATGATCTCGCCGCCTTGGCGCGCATAGGGCGGCGGCGGCAGGATCATGGTCAGGTCGAGCGGCGTCTTCACCCCCGCCTCCTTCAGGAGTTCCTTGGCCTTGGCGGGGTCGTGCGGATACATGCCGGTGAGGTCGACATAGCCCGGATCGTTCGGCGTCAGGTGGCTGCCGATCGGCGTTCCGAGGCCGTTCATCGCGCCGTCGATGATCGCCTTGCGGTCGATGGCGTAAGAAATCGCCTGACGCACTTTCAGCTCGTCGAGCGGCGCCTTCTTGTTGTTCATCGCCAGAATCGTCTTGCCCTCGGTGCCCCCGATCAGCACCTGGAAGCGCGGGTTCGACTTGAACTGGTCCAGCGCCTGGACGTTGGCGAAACGCGGGAACGCGTCGACGTCGCCGGCGAGCATGGCGGCCACCGCCGCCGACGGATCGGAAATGAAGCGGAACGTCGCGTGCGCCAGCGGGATCTTCGCCGCGTCGCGATAGCCGTCCCACTTGTCGAGCGTGATCGAGCTGCCCTTCGTCCACTCGCCGAGCTTATAGGGGCCGGTGCCGATCGGAGCGGTCGCTTCGCTGGCCGCGCTCTTCTCGTCGAGGATGACGGCGGTGTTCATGCCGAGATGGAACAGCGCCTCGAAGCTGGGGTCCTTGAAATGCAGAACGACGGTCGTCGGATCGGGCGTCTCGATCGATTCGATCGAGGCGAAGAAGCCCTTGTCCTTGTTGGTCGAGTCCTTCGCGCCGAAGCGCTCGAAGGAGAACTTGACGTCCTTGGACGTGAACGGCTCGCCGTCCTGAAACTTGACGTTCGGCTTGAGCGCAAAGGTCAGGGTCTTGAGGTCGGGCGAGAAGGTCCATTTCTCGGCGAGCAGCGGCGTCACCGAGAAGTCCTCGTTGATCTTCGTCAGCCCCTCGAAGATGTTGTAATGGGTGATCTCGCCGATCGCCGCGGCGGGCGCCGCCGTCGGATCGAGGCCGGGCGGCTCGAGCACCATGCCGATGGTCACGCTGTCCTTGGCGGATGCGAGGCCGACGGAGGCGACAAGGGCGAAGGCGGCGGAAATCAACAACTGCGATGCGCGGCGCATGAATGGCTCCGGAGAGGGCTGGACGCCGGAGCATAGCATTGTGCAGCGCGCGATCGTCAAGAACGCGCGGGGGACGGTCGTGCCTCAGTTCGAATTTTGACGGGGGCGCCGGGCGCTCGCGTCTCCCCTTTCGCTCGTGGTATGCTTTCCCTAAGGCATAGCCGAGGGCGCCGCCGTTCATGCAGCTGGAATCCGTACTGATCTGCCCCAAGTGCGGCTATCAGGCCGCCGAGACAATGCCGACCGATGCCTGCCAATTTTTCTACGCGTGCAAAGGATGCGGAGCGATTCTCAAGCCGCTGGCTGGCGACTGTTGCGTGTTTTGCTCATACGGCTCCGTTCCCTGTCCGCCAGTTCAAGAATCTCGAGCAACGAGTTTGGCTTCCCATTGTTGTGGACCTGGAGCGGGATGACATGGGGTCGCGCCGCTTACCCTCACCCTGCCGCTTCGCGGCTTCCCTCTCCCGGCGGGAGAGGGGCGTCCCCTTCCCCTCAGGGGGAAGGTGGCCCGAAGGGCCGGATGAGGGTTTTCCGCGCAATTCGATCAGAATTCATCACGCGGGAGAATCGCGATCCTCAACAAAAGCGCGAGCCCCCTCTCGTCCGACAGGGGGCTCGCGGGTTCGATCAGGGCCTGGCGGTCGTCGAGGCCTATGCAATCAGCCGGGCTGGCCGCCGCCGTTGGCCGGACGGGCGCGGCGCTCGGCCATGAACCGCTCGAACTCCTCGCGGTCCTTGGCGCGGCGGATCGCCTCGCTGTATTCGGCGAATTCGCGCTGTGCGTCGTCGAGCTTGCGGCGCTCCTCGTCGAGCCGGCGAAGCTCGGCCTCCCGCCATTCGTCGAAGGCCATGTTGCCGGTCGAGGCCGAATAGTACCGGCTCGCGCGGCGCATCGCCCCGCAGCCCCACGAAGCATTGTTGGAAGCACTGGAAGCCATGGTGCGCGCGCCCTGCCATTTGTCGGTGACGAAGGTCTGCAGATCCGGCCCGCCGGAACGGCGCTGCCAGTATTTGTAGCCGAGGATGGCGAGGCCGATCGGCCAGAAGACGATGAAACCGAGGATGAGGGCGATGATCTCGAACCCTGTCCAGCGCGTGCCGCGACGCCGCCAGCGGGCGTTCGCCCAGTCGCCCGGGCCGAATTCCCGCGCGCCGTAGCCGCCGCCCCAAGTCGTATTGTCAGCCGTTCCCATAAGGGACCTCCAAAACGCCCAAGCCCGCAACGCCACCGGCGGCGATCGCTCGAAGCGCCTATCAGATTGGCGCCGGCTTGTGGCCGCGCAAGGGCGCCGCGCGGGAAAATCGGCGTAGGTTACTGTAGCCGCGATCCATAGCCCGTCGGGAGACGGGCGTCCTGACGAACGCCCTAATGTTCGCGGCGGACGCGGTCAGCGACCGCGTCTACAAAACGCCATTCGACAGCGCGACAGTCCGCCGTCAACAATGACAAAGCGGATCCGCGACGGAGGGAATCATGGCGTTTGGGGTAGATCTTTCTGGGCGGAACGCTCTCGTCACAGGCGGGTCGCGCGGCATCGGCCGGGCGATCGCGCTGGCGCTGGCGGAGTGCGGCGCGGCCGTCGCGGTCAATTTCCGCACCCGCGCCGACGAGGCCGAGGCCGTCGTCGCGCGCATCCGCGCCGCCTCCGGCCAGGCGATCGCCATCCGCGCCGACGTGTCGCTCGGCGCGGACGTCTCGGCCCTCGCCGAGCGCGCGGCCCGCGATCTCGGGCCGATCGACATCTTGATCAACAACGCGGGGATCGCGATCGCGGACGCCGGGGAAGAGACGTTCGATCGCACGCTCGCGACCAATTTGAAGTCGGCCTACCTCTGCACCGAGGCCCTTTTGCCCGGCATGCGGGCGCGCGGCTGGGGACGGATCGTCAACATCTCCTCGGTCGCGGCGCGCGGCGCGGGCGCCGTCGGCGTCGCCTACAACGCCTCCAAGGCCGGGCTCGAGGGATTGACGCGCGGCTATGCGGCGCGGGTCGCCAAGGACGGCGTCACCGTCAACGCGGTCGCGCCCGGGCCCACCGACACCGAGATGGCCGGCCCGCTGAAAGCCGGAGGGATCGTCGCGCGCATTCCGATCGGCCGCATGGGGCGCGCCGAAGACGTCGCTGAGGCGACGGTCCTCGTCGTCGCCAACGCTTTCATAACTGGCCAGACCATTGCCATAAACGGCGGGCTGGCGTTTCTTTGATCGCGCGCGGCGGTCGAACGCGGCCGGCGCGGCGACGGGCCGAGGTCGATCCGTCGCCTCCCTTGCCGATCAAGACAGCCGAGATGAAGACTTACAGGATTGCAACCATCCCCGGCGACGGGATCGGCGCGGAAGTCGTCGACGCGGGAGTCGAAGCGCTCGAGGCTCTCGCTCGGCGCGAGGGAACCTTCGCCCTCCATTTCGATCGTTTCGACTGGGGCGGCGAATATTACAAGCGACACGGACGGATGATGCCGGAGAACGGCCGCGACGAGATCCGCCATCACGATGCGATCCTGTTCGGCTCCGCCGGCCACCCCGACATTGCCGATCACATCACGCTGTGGGGCCTGCGCCTCGCCATCTGCCAGCCGTTCGACCAGTACGCCAATGTGCGGCCGACGCGGATCTTGCCGGGGATCGCCTCACCCCTGCGCCATGTTTCCGGCCCGGAACTCGATTGGGTGATCGTCCGCGAGAACACCGAGGGCGAATATTCGGGCGTGGGCGGGCGCGTGCATGCCGGTTTGCCGGAAGAGGTGGCGACCGACGTCTCGATCATGACGCGCGCCGGCGTCACGCGCATCATGCGCTTCGCCTTCACGTTGGCGAAGAGCCGTCCGCGCAAGCTCCTGACCGTCGTCACCAAGTCGAACGCCCAGCGTCACGCCATGGTGATGTGGGACGAGATCGCCGCTGAAGCCGCGAAGGCGTTCCCCGAGGTGAGGTGGGACAAGATGCTGGTCGACGCGATGACGGTCCGCATGACGCTGAAGCCCCAAACCCTCGACACCATCGTCGCCACGAACCTGCACGCCGACATTCTGTCCGATCTCGCAGCCGCGCTCGCCGGGTCGCTCGGGATCGCGCCGACCGCCAACATCAACCCCGAGCGCACGTTCCCGTCGATGTTCGAGCCCATTCACGGCTCGGCGTTCGACATCATGGGCAAGGGGATCGCCAATCCGGTCGGCACGTTCTGGTCCGCCTCGATGATGCTCGACCATCTCGGCGAGGCGGCCGCCGGCAACCGCCTGATGAGGGCGATCGAGCGCGTCACCGCCGATCCCGGCCTGCACACGCCCGATCTCGGCGGGACCGCCAATACGCGAATGGTGACCGACGCCGTGATCCGCGCCATCGAGGCCGACAACGCCTGAGGACCCGGACGATTGACCGGCGCCGACAGCCCAATGGCCTGCGCCGGTCAGCCCGAAGCGACCGAATGCGTCTCCTCGGTCACGACGCTGAACGATTTGAGGATGTGCGGACCAAACGAGTTGACGAGCGGAATGTCGGCCGCGTCGCGTCCGCGCGCGATCAGGACGCGGCCGATGCGCGGCATGTTGTGGCGGGCGTCGAAGGTCAGCCACCGGCCGCCGAGAAACACGTCGAACCAGGCGTTGAAATCCATCGGCGCCGGGTCCGGCGGCACGCCGATGTCGCCGAGATAGCCGTTGCAGTAGCGCGCCGGAATGTTCATGCAACGGCAGAACGCGACCGCGAGATGGGCGAAATCGCGGCAGACGCCGACGCGCTCGACGTAGGCTTCATAGGCCGTGCGCGTCGCCCGCGCGCTCTGGTAGCCAAATTCAATGTGGCCGTTGACGAAATCGCAGATCGCCTGCACCCGGCCCCAGCCGGGCGGCGTATGGCCGAAATGGTCCCAGGCGATCGGACTGAGCTTGTCGGTTTCGACATAGCGGCTGCCGACCAGATAGAGGAGCGTTTCGTCGGGCAGGTCCGCGACCGGCATTTCAGCGGCGTCCACGACCACCGGATCGGGCAGGTCGCTGACTTCGATCACCCCCGAGTTGGAGATCGTGAGGTCGCCGGCCGGCGCCTCGAACCGCCGACAGCGATTGCCGAAGACATCCGCATAAAGCCACGAATCGATATGCGGCGTCGCGGCGAACGGCGTTTCCGCCCGCACCGCGGGCACGCAGGAGGGATGCACGTCGAGTTGGCAGATCATCGGCGTCGGCGCGCTGCAAGTGAACGTCATCTCGTAGCCGTATCGGATCAGCATGGTTGGCCTCGGTCTTGAAGCATGATGAATTCTGAGGAAGCGGGCGAAGGCCGCAGGTGAGGGTTTGCTGGCGCGAACTCATGTCATCATGCCCCAGAGGGTCAGCTTTGCCTTGCCGAAGATAACGGCGCCGGATGCATGAGATAACGGCGCCGGATGCATGGTCGAGTTCCTCGGGCGGCTTGACGCCGAGCACGACCGATCGACGACCTTTCGCGTCCTACTGATGCACGCTCGCCGGCCGCAATTGTGGGTATTACGTAGGCCGACGCAAGCCCAAGACCCGCCCGCACCGAGATCGAGGGAGGCGTTCCGCAAGCTCATCCTCCAGTCGATCGTTCGGCGACAACACGCGGGCGGATCTGAGCAACCCTCCAATTGCTCGACTCGGACCCCGGCATATGCCTTAATCGCCGTTCCCGTCGTCGCAGGTGACCCATGATCCGCTGGCTCGCCGTGTTGCCGTTTCTCGGCATGCTGATCGGCCCCGTTGTCTTCAATCGGGCACAGCCGCTGGTCATGGGCATGCCGCTCCTGCTCGCGTGGCTGGTGATGTGGGTGGTGCTCACCTCGGTCATCATGGCGGTGATTTACGCCTTCGATCCCGCCAACCGCGGCGACGCCGGACGAGGGCGCGGCTTGTGAACGCGGCGCTCCTCGTCATCTTCGCCTTCGCCGCGGTTGCGCTGGGGCTCGGCCTGCGCGCTTCCCACGGCAAGGAGATGAGCCTCGAGCAATGGACCGTGGCCGGCCGCGGCTTCGGAACGGTCTTCGTCTTCCTGCTGCTGGCCGGCGAGATCTATACGACCTTCACCTTCCTCGGCGGCAGCGGCTGGGCCTACGGCAAGGGCGGCCCGACCTATTACATCCTCTGCTACGGCAGCCTCGCCTACATCCTGTCCTACTGGCTGCTGCCGCCGATCTGGCGTTACGGACGGGCCCACCATCTCATTTCCCAGCCGCATTATTTCCGCCACAGGTACGACAGCCCCGTGCTTGGCGGACTGGTCGCGCTCGTCGGGGTCGTGGCGCTGATCCCCTACATGGTTCTCCAGCTCAAGGGCCTCGGCATCATCGTCTCGACGAGCTCCTACGGGTCGATCTCGCCCAACGCGGCGATCTGGATCGGCGCGGCGATCGTCACGGCCTACGTGATGGTGTCGGGCGTGCGCGGCTCGGCATGGAACGCGGTCGTCAAGGACGCATGCATCCTGCTGGTCGTTCTCTTCCTCGGCATCTACCTGCCGCTTCACCTCTATGGCGGGTTCGGCGCCATGTTCAGCGCGATCGACGAGGCCAAGCCCGGTTTCCTGGCGCTCCCGGAGCACGGCCAGAACGTGTTGTGGTTCACTTCGAGCGTGCTGCTCTCGGCGCTGGGCTTCTACATGTGGCCGCACTCGTTCGGCGCGCTCTTTACCGCCCGGGACGAGAGCGTGTTCCGCAAGAACGCGATCGTCCTGCCGCTCTACCAGCTCATCCTGCTGTTCGTGTTCTTTGTCGGATTCGCCGCGGTCCTGAAGGTTCCGGGCCTCAAGGGCGGCGAAGTGGACCTGGCGCTGTTCAAGATCTCGATCCAGAATTTCGACCCGTGGTTTGTCGGCGTCATCGGCGGCGCCGGCGTTTTGACCGCGCTGGTGCCCGGTTCGTTGATCCTGATGTCGGCTGCGACCCTGTTCGCCAACGACCTTGTCGCGCCGCTGACCGGCGTCACCAATCCCGATCGCATCGCGCTGATCGCGCGCGCCTCCGTTCCGATCTGGGCGCTGGTCGCGGTATGGTTTGCGATCGGCGGCAGCCAGACGATCGTCGCGCTCCTCTTGATGGGCTACGCCTTCGTCACCCAGCTTTTTCCCGCGCTGATCGCGAGCCTCATGCCGCGCAATCCGGTCAGCCGCGCCGGCGCCTTCGCCGGCATCGCCGCCGGCGTCGGCATGGTGGCGCTGACGACGACGCAGCACCTGACTCTGGCGAAACTGCTGCCGTTTCTGCCCCCGGCGCTCGACGACGTGAACATCGGCATCGCCGCGCTCGTTCTCAATATCGCCGTCCTGGTCGTCGTCAGCGCCGTCGTGCGCGCGCCGCGGCTCGTCACGGCGAGGCCGGGCTAGCGGCCAAAACCTGACGCTTGGCTCCCCACGCAGAGCAACCGGACGCAACGGCGCAGCGGATGGGGGCGTCGACGTAGAGCGGACTTCGCGGATCGCCAAGGCGGCCGGCGGAAGTGCGCAGGCAAGCGGGCTTTGCCTCGAAACGCATTCTCCGCCCGGAGCGGACGGCGACTCCTACTCCTCCACGGCCGGCGTTCGCACGGCTGCAAAAGTCAGGCGATCTTGACGATCCGCAATCCCTCGACTTCTTTGACGATCGGATAGCCCTTCCAGCGTTCGATGTCATGAAGGACGACAAGATGGTCGAGGTCGCCGCCGAGTTCGTCGTTTATCTTATCGATCGTCTTCAGCTGCTCCCAAACGCTGCCGACGGCATTGTTCAGCGGCACGTAAACGCCGTCGTCGCCGTGTCCGGTAAACTGGCGCCGGGAGTAGACACAGTCCCCCGAGATGACCCGCCGAGCCTGCTCGGTTTCAATCACCACGAATTGCTGGCCGATCGTATGCCCGCTCCCCAAACGCACATGAATGCCGGGCAGGATATCGTCCTTGTCGCCGTCGACCAGCGTCACGCGATGCTGGATCGAAGCGTCGAGCGCCGTGCGCAGGTTGTCGGGGTCCACGATGGCGGTCAGATGAGCAAACCGCTTGGGCAGCGCGAACATCTCGTACCACGATAGAAGCTCGCTCTTCTGGATATAGATATGCGCCCGTGGGAACTCGGCGATTGAGCCCATGTGGTCGAAGTGCGCATGGGTCACGACAATGTCCGTAATGTCGTCGCCCGCGAGGCCCATTTCCTTCAATAGCCGTAAGGGCGAGATCCAGGTCGGGATGCCGAATTTGCGCGAGAATCCGTTGCAAAGGTCGTCCTGCATGAATCCGGTGTCGACCAGCAGATTGCGTTCTCCTTGCCGCGCGAGAATGAACGAGAAGGGCAGATCCATGACGCCCTCCTGATACATGCCGCTTATCAGATCGACCCACGGCTGGTTCTTGGAGCGGGCGAACTCCATGACATAGAGTTCCCAGTTTGCAGCGCGCGCCATTGGCATTGGCTCCCTCATGTTTCCGCCAACAAGCGGCCGAGGCTCGAAAGCCCGACCGCAATGATCAGAATCGCGCCCTGGAACACGTATTGCGAAAAGGTTGGCGCGCCAAAAATGTTCAGGCCGTTGAAGCCGAAAGCGATGATGAGGGCGCCGACGAAAGTCCCCAGCACGTGGAATTCGCCGTCGCGCAAAGTCGCCGAGCCGAGGAAGACGGCGGCAAACGCGGTCAAGAGATAGGAGTCCGCCGCGCTGGTGGTGCCGCTGCCCAGCCGCGAGGCGAGCAGGATCCCGGTGAGCGCAGCGCAGACTCCGGAGATGACGAAGCCGATGATCTTGATGCGGTCGACGTTGATCCCGGCCAGCCGGGCAGCCGCGGGGTTGCCGCCGACAGCCTGAATTTCCTGGCCGACCGCGGTGCGTTCGACCAGACACCAGAGCGCGCCGAGGACCAGACCCATCACAATGATCGGGTTGGGAATGCCGAACAGCCAGCGGCCCAGCGCCAGGTTGAGGAACTCGTCGGGCACGCCGGCGGCGATCGGAGCGCCGGCTGAATAGGCGAAGGCAAGCCCGACGATGATGGTGCCGACGCCAAGAGTTGCGATCACCGAGTTGACCCTGAGCTTGGTGACGATCAATCCGTTGACGACGCCGATCAGCGCGCCGAGCAGCAGCACGATCAGAATCGCGACCGGCGTCGGCAGCTTCGTCTGAACGATAAGTCCGGTCACCAACACGCCATGCAGGCTCGCGGCATAGCCGATGGAGAGGTCGAGTTCGCCGACGATGACCGCAAGGGTGAGGCCGCCTGCGATAATCATCGCGAGCGACGCCTGGTTGAGGACGTTGACGAAATTGTTGAACGTCGGAAATGCGTCCGGCGACAGAACGGAAAAGGCGGCGATCATCGCCGCCAGGCCCAGAACCGTCGCGTACCGGGCGAACACGCCGAGGGCTGCTTTCGCCGAGGGAGACAGCCGATGCGAGGTGAAGGACATATCCTTCATGCGTGCGCCTTTTCTTCGGCTTCGGCGTAACTGGCGGCGATAATGCCGTGTCTGGTCATGGCGCGACCGGAGAGCTCGCCGACGATGCGTCCCGACGCCATCACGAGAACGCGGTCGCAAAGCTCCGGCAATTCTTCCGGTTCGGACGAAATGACAAGCACCGCCATGCCGCCCTGCGCCAACTCGCGCACCAGGCGGTGAATCTCGCCGCGCGCCCCAATGTCGACTCCGCGCGTCGGCTCATCGAGGATGAGCACTTTGGGCCGCACGCCAAGCCAGCGGCCGATCAAGACCTTTTGCTGATTTCCGCCGCTCAACTTGCCGACCGGCGTTTCGACGTCCGGCGTCTTGATGGAAAGGTCGCGGACGATCGTTTCAGCCAGCGACCGACGCCGCCTTGTGCTGAGAAAGGGAAACCAGGGCGCGAACACGAGAGAGCGCAAATTGGCGAGGCCGACATTGAACGCCACGCTCTTCATCAGAACCAGTCCTTCGGCGCGGCGCTCTTCGGGAACGAAGCCGACGCCCGCCTTCACGGCGTCGGAGCAATCGCGAGGCCGGAAGGCGCGCCCTGAGAGCGTCATGGCGCCGCTCTCCGGGCGGTCGGCGCCGAAGATGAGCCGGGCAAGTTCGCTGCGCCCCGCGCCGACCAGGCCGCCCAAGCCAAGCACCTCGCCCTTGCGGAGATCGAAACTGATGTCCTTGACCCTGGGCGGTCGCGAGAGGTTGCGCACAGAGAGGATCTCCTGCCCCGGCCCCGCGGCCAGGGCTCTGGCCGCCCCTTCGGTCGCCGGCTCTCGTCCGATGATCGCCTCGACCAGGGCGCGTCTGTTGAGGCCGTCGCCGGCCAGCTCGGCGACGGAGCGGCCGTCGCGAAACACGGTGACGCGTTGGCAAAGGTCCAGCACTTCGTCGAGCCTGTGCGAGACGTAAAGCACCGCCACGCCAGATGCGCTGAGAGCGCGAACGATTTCGAACAGTCGGTCGCTCTCCGCGACCGACAGCGCCGCCGTAGGCTCGTCCATGACAATGAGACGCGACTTGCGTATCAGCGCCCGCGTGATGCTGATCATCCAATTTTCGGCGGTCGAAAGGCCCTTCACCTTGGCGTCGAGCGGCGCTGTCACGCCGACCCGGCGCGCGACGGGCACAGCCTCCTGCGCGGTAGCCGTCCAATCCACCCATCCGAACCGAGAACGTTTCGGCAATCCCAGCATGATGTTTTCGATCACAGTCATGTCCGGAACCAGGGCCAGCTCCTGATGGATGAAGCTCAGTCCCGCTGCCGCCGCATAATGGGGGGAGGCGGCGACGAAAGGCTTCCCGTCGAGCAGGATTTCGCCCGCGTCCGGCTGCACGAGCCCTGCGAGAATGCGAATGAAGGTCGACTTTCCGGCGCCGTTGGCCCCGACGAGCCCGTGAACTTCACCGGGCAGGATCGACAGGGACGCATCTTTCAGCGCATGCGCGCCGCCGAAGGATTTCCGCATCCCCTTGGCGGCGATGAAAGGGGACGCCTCCAGCGTCCCCGCCTGCTTCGACAGAACGTTCATTTCGCCTTTCGCGTCACTTCAGCGCGGTGGGATGATCGGCGAGGAATTTGTCGATATTTGCGGAGGTCACCAGGACGGCCGGCACTTCGACGGCTTTGGGCGTCCAGTTCGGGCCGGCCTTCACGATCTCGGGCAACAGCGTGATCATGTTGGCGCCCTCGGTAAAGCTGTCCTGCCAAGCGGTCGCCGTCATGAAGCCCTTCTTGATGTCTTCGAGCGCTTGCGCGTTTCCGTTGACGCCATAGACCTTGACGTCCGTGCGGCCCTGGCTGCGCAGCGCTCCGATGGCGCCGATCGCCGGGTCGTCCCAGCAACCCCAAATCGCCAAATTTTCCTTGCCCGCCGGATGCGAGGCGAGCCAGGCGGTGGCGTACTGCGCGCCATCTTCGAAATAGCCGGGAATGCGGACCTCGTTCTTCGTCACCTTGATGTCGGGATGAGCCTTGAGCGCATTGTCGAGCACGATCTCGCGATTTCGGCACACTTCGCCGGTGTGGTACGTCAGCTCCAGCAGCGCGCCCTTGCCATCCATGTTTTTGATCATCAGGTCGTCGACCGGAACGGTCATGGGGCCGCCCGAACCGTTGGTCGCGGCGACGGAGCTCCCGAGCCCGCCGCCCCAAGTGACGACCGGGATCTTGGCGGCCTTCGCCGCGGCCAGGCCCGCCCCGATTGACGTATAGGGAAAGACCATGTCGACAATCGCGGCCGCTCCGCGTTGCGCGAAATTTTGGATAGCGGCGTTCGCCTGATCCGCGTTGCCCGCCGCGTCCACGACCGAAACCTGCCACCCGATCTGCTTCGCCGCCGCCTCCGCGCCGGCAATGTAGCGCGCATTGTTGGCCTCGGTAGCGGAGATCGAGACGATGCCGACGAGCGGCTGATCGGCTGCGAAGGCCGGGACGGCGGCGACAAGCGAAAGCGCCGCAGTTCCCAAAATGCACAATTTATTCATGTTTTCCTCCCTGATAAGCTTGGCTAACCGTTTCGCCAGGCGCTTGCGTATGAGGGCGTCGGCGATCGAACTGTCGTGAGCCTAAGCCTCCCGTAGTCCAGAATCAAGGGTCTTGATACCGCATGGACAGGGCCACCGTCTCAGGATAAGGAGCTAAACGATTAGCTGCAAGCCATGGCCACCATCAAGGATGTCGCACGAGCGGCAGGGGTGTCGACCGCAACCGTATCGGCGGTCGTCAACGACTTTGCCTATGTCAGCCCCGCCTTGCGTGGTCGCGTGCTGGACGCGGTGCGGGAACTCGGCTTCGCCCCGTCGCAAGTCGCGCGCAACCTGCGGCGCGGCCGAAGCGAGCTGATCGCGATCGTCGTGGCTGACCTCGCCAACCCTTTCTACGCCCGCGTCGTCTGCGCGGCCGAGGCCGCCGTCGCGGGCTGGGGCTACTCGCTCGTCGTCTGCAACAGCGATGAGAATCCGGATGCGGAAAAGCGCATCCTGACCCGCCTGAGGATGCTTCCCTGCGAGGGCCTGATCCTAGTTCCGGTCAGCAACACCCTGCCCGGCGCCGGGCGGGAGACAGCGGGCCGCGCGACACCGACGGTCCTGTTTGGCCGCAGTTTCGACGACAACCGTTTTGACGCCGTCACGATCGACAATTTCGCGGCCGCACAGCAGGCGACAAACTATCTGATCGACCTGGGGCATCGCCGCATCGGCGCCATCGCCGGGCCGCTGCAGGTCAGCACCGGAAAAGGCCGGATCGAGGGTATGCGCGCCGCGCTGGCCGCAAAGGGCCTGAAGCTCGACAGCCGGTTTGTCCGTCCGGGAGAGTTCCGCGAGGATGTCGCCTATTCCGCAGCGCGCAGCCTCCTCAGCCAACCGGACAGGCCGACCGCGCTCTATGTCGCCAACGGCCTCATGGCTCTCGGCGTGATGCGCGCGATCTCGGATCTCGGACTGAGATGCCCGGATGACGTTTCCGTCGCTTCGACGGACAACATCCCCGCCGTTCGAGGCCTCAGGCCCGTGTTGACCCGCACGGAGCATCCGCTCGTCGACATGGTCAACGAAGCCGTAAGACTGCTCATGGATCGGATCAAGAACGGGCGCGATGGGGAAGGACGCACCGTCGTGTTCCCGTCCTCTCTCGTCGTCGGCGACAGTTGTTCACCTCATGAACGGGGCTGAAACGGGCCCCTGCCGAACAGAGGTGCAAGATGGATTCTCCACGACATTTGATCGTCACGAATGACCGACTCGATCGTCCGCATCTCGCGCATCGGTCGGGTTCCGCGATCGTTCGCGAAGGGCGGCAAAGGGACAGATAAAGCCTGTCCCGCGCAGTCCATAGGGCGTCCGAAGGACCGCCCGTCTTTCGATCGGATATGGGCGCGGCCACAATTGGCGTCTCAAACCCAATATCAACGCGCGCCAGCGGAAAGGGGCGCTCGCCCGGGCAGCGCAGACGCCAGGAGGTTGGCGGGAAGCGGTGCAGATCGATCTTCCTATAACCGAAATCAATTGAGCAAATGATTGACAAAAAGGGAAACCCGCTCTAGCCTGATCCCAATGCCGCTGATCGATCCCGCGACGCCGATCGCGCCGAGCGCAACTCGGCTCCTGTCGAATTGCCGGGCGACGGGCTTCGCGTCGGCGCCTGCTTCTCGCAAGACGGCGCAGATAGGGAGCTAGCGCGTCCATTTAAGCGACATCCATATGTTAATTTGCCCTTCCACCAAAACTTTCGCCCGGAGAATTGGAAATGGCGCCACAAACCCTTGAAAAGGCTCAAAACCGACTCGAAAATGGCGCCGCGGTTCAGCCCGGCGGGAAGCCGCAGGCCGCGGCCCTCGCCGGCGGCGGCCCGGAGCCCTGTCGGGGCGGCGCCGCGCGATGTTACGGCGGCGCGCCGCCCCTCAGGCCGAAGCAGTCGCCCGGAAAACCCTCCGCAAGCCCTTGAAAAGGCTCAAAACCGGCTCGGGCCTCGCTCAAGCCAGCGGGAAGTGACAGGCGGCGGGGCGCGGCCCTCGGCGGCGACGTCCCGGAGCCTTGTCGAGGGGGCGCCGCGCGACGTAACGGGGCGCGGCGCCCCTCAGCCCGAGGCGGTCGCCCGGAAAACCCGCTGCAAGCCCTTGAAAAGGCTCAAAACCGGCTCGGGCCTCGCTCAAGCCAGCGGGAAAGTGACAGGCGGCGGGGCGCCCCTCGCCGGCGACCTCCCCGAGCCTTGTCGAGGCGGCGCCGCGCGACGTAACGGGGGCGGCGCCCTCTCGGGCCGAAGCGGCCGCCCGGAAAACCCGCTGCAAGCCCTTGAAAACGCTCAAAACCGGCTCGGGCCTCGCTCAAGCCAGCGGGAAGTGACAGGCGGCGCGGCGGCCCTCGCCGGCAACGTCGGTCAGAGCCGGGGCCTCTTCGAGGCAGCGCGGCCGGGCGTAGGCGCAGCGCGACGCGTAGGGGCAGCCTCCGGCGAGGCCGGGCGGCGCCAGGGCCCGTTCGGGGGGCGCGGGCGTCCGGGCGGCGAGGTCGAGCCGCGGCGTCGCGTCGACGAGCTCGCGGGCGTAGGGGTGGGCGGGCGCCGCGAGCACGGCCTCGGTCGGGCCGATCTCCACGATCAGCCCGCGGTACATCACCGCCGTCGTCTCGCAGATATGGGCGACGACGCCGAGGTCGTGGCTGATCAGCAGGAAGGTGACGCCCGCCTCACGCGCGAGGTCGCTCATGAGGTTCAAGGCCTGCGCCTGGACCGAGACGTCGAGCGCGGAGACCGGCTCGTCGGCGACGACCAGCTTCGGCCTTGTGATCAGCGCCCGGGCGATGGCGATCCGCTGGCGCTGGCCGCCGGAGAACTCGTGCGGGTGTTTCGCCGCGTCCGAGTCCCTGAGGCCCACCGCCCGCAACGATTCGAGGACGCGGGCCAGCCGCTCGGCCCGCGACACGCCCCCGAGCGCCGTCAGCGGCTCGGCCACGATCCGCTCGACCCGCATGCGCGGATCGAGCGATCCGTAGGGGTCCTGGAAGATCAGCTGCATATGGGCGCGCAGCGCTCTCAGCTCCCGCCGGGGAAGATCGAATAGCGACGCCCCCTCGAGCCGCACGGCCCCGGAGTCGGGCTCATCGAGCGCGAGCGCGATGCGGGCGAGCGTCGTCTTGCCCGACCCCGATTCGCCGACGATGCCGAACGAGCGCCCGGCGAGGACCGTAAGGCTCACGCCGTGCAGCGCGACGCGCACCGGATGGGGCGCGAACGGGCGCGGCCGCGGCAGCCGGTAGGCCTTGCGGACGTCGACGATCTCGATCAGCGGCGGCGCGCCGGCGCTCATCGACGAGGCTCCAGCTCTCCGGCCCGCCAGCAGCGCGAAACATGCCCCGCGCCGAAGGCCAAGGGCGGCGGACGCGATGTCCGGCACACGTCGGCCGTCATCTCGCAGCGGCCGGCGAACGGACAGCCCGGCCCGACCTCGCGATGGTGAGGCGGCGAGCCCGGAATGGTCTTGAGGCGGACGCCACGCGGCGCGCCCGGCGTCGGCCGCGCCTCGAGCAGGGCGCGGGTATAGGGGTTGCGCGGCTCGCCGAGCACGACCTCGACCGGGCCGCTCTCCATGATCAGGCCGCCGTACATGACCATGACCCGGCGGCAATGGCCGGCGACCACGGCGAGGTCGTGGCTGACCAGGATCAGCGCCATCCCCGATTCGGCCCTGAGGCCTTCGAGCAGAGCCAGGATCCGCGCCTGTACGGTGACGTCGAGCGCGGTGGTCGGCTCGTCGGCGATGACGAGCCGCGGCCCGCAGCCGATCGCCATGGCGATCATCGCCCGCTGCCGCTCGCCGCCCGAGAGGCCGAACGGATAGGCGCGCGCGGCGCGCTCGGGATCGGCGAGCCGCACATGCTCGAGCAGGCGCACCGCCTCGGCGAGCGCCGCCTTGCGGCTCAAGCCCCGATGCAAGACGAGCGGTTCGGCGACCTGTGCGCCGACCCGGTGCAGCGGGTTCAGCGCGGTCATCGGCTCCTGGAAGATCATCGCGATCCGGTCGCCGCGTAAGGCCCGCATCGCCTCCTCGCTCAGGCCCACGAGCTCGCGCCCCTCGAAGCGGATCGAGCCGCCGATGCGCGCGCCCTCCGGCGCGAGCCCCATCAGGGCCAGCGCGGTCATCGTCTTGCCGGAGCCCGATTCGCCGACGACGCCGAGGCTTTCGCCCTCTTCGAGGCCGAACGCAGCGCCGTCGACGATGCGGACCGGCCCGCCCGCCCCCGGCAGGTCGACGGTGAGGTCTTTCACCTCGATGAGCATCAGGAGCGCGCCTTGAGCCTGGGGTCGAGGGCGTCGCGCAGGCCGTCGCCGAGCAGGTTGAGTCCGAGGACGCTGAGCGCGATCGCGGCGCCGGGATAGATGGCGAGCGCCGGGGCGTTGTAGAGCACGTTCTGCGCGTCGGACAGCATCCGTCCCCAGGACGGTTGCGGCGGCTGCGCCCCGAGGCCGAGATATGAGAGGGCCGCCTCGGCGAGGATCGCGATGGCGAACTGGATGGTCGCCTGCACGATCAGCGCGGGCGCAATGTTCGGCAGCACGTGGTCGAAGGCGATCGCCAGCGGGCCGCGCCCGGCGGCGCGGGCGGCGAGCGCATATTCCCGCGCCAGCACCGAATTGGCGGTGGCGCGGGTCAGCTTGGCGATGATCGGCACGTTGGCGACCCCGATCGCCAAGATGGCGTTGACGACCCCTGGACCGAAGGTCGAGGTCAGCATGATCGCCGACAGGAGCGCCGGGAAGGCGAAGACGAAGTCGCAGGCCTTCATGATCGAGTCCTCGACTACTCCTTTCATGAAGGCCGCGACGAGGCCAAGCGCGACGCCGAACACGAGACCGATGCCGACCGCCACGACGCCGACCAGGATCGACACCCGTGCCCCGGCGATGATCTGAGAGGCGACGTCGCGGCCGAGATTGTCGGTGCCGAACCAATGCGCGAGCGAAGGCGACGCGAGCTTGTGCGGGATGTCGATGGCGGCCGGCGGATACGGCGTCCAGACATAGGACAGCATGGCGACGATAAGGAGCGCGACCGTGAGAGCGGCCCCCAGCCGGAGGCTCAGACCTCCCCGCATGAAGGTCCTCATGCGGCGCGATTCCGGAGCCGCGGATCGATCGCCGCGCAGGCGACGTCGACCAGGAAGTTAAGTCCGATAACCAGGATCGCGATCAGCATCACGCAGTCCTCGACCACCAGCGTATCGCGGTTGGAGATCGACTGCAGCATCAGCCGCCCGAGGCCCGGCAGGACAAACACGTTCTCCACGACGATCGCGCCGGCGATCAGGTTGGCGAACTGCAGGCCCATGATCGTCAGCACCGGAACGAGGGCGTTCGGCAGGGCATGCCGCCAGAGCGCAGCGCGCCGCGACACGCCCTTGGCGCGCGCGGTGCGCATGAAGTCCTCCCCGAGCGCCTCGATCAGCGCCGAGCGCGTGACCCTTGTCAGGATCGCCGCTTGCACGACGCCGAGCGCGATCGCGGGCAGGATCAGCGCGGCGATCGCCCGGCCGGGATCGGCCCAGCCGGGAAAGCCGCCGGCGGGCACGAGCCGCAGCGTGACGGCGAACACGATCACCATCAGGATCGCCAGCCAGAAGTTCGGCACCGCGAGGCCGACCTGGCTCAGCCCCATGACGATCGCGTCGCCGGCGCGGCCGCGCCGATCGGCGGCGTAGACCCCGGCCGAGAGCGCGATCGCCGCCGACAGCGCCATCGCCATGAAGGCGAGTGGCAGACTGACCGCGAGGCTCGACGCGATCAGCGGCGCGACCGGAGACCCATACGCGTAGGAGACGCCAAAATCGCCGTGGACCGCCGCGCCGATCCAGCGCAGGTAGCGGACGTGGACCGGCAGGTCGAGGCCGAGCTTGCGGGCGAGCGCGGCGACCGCGTCCGGCGTTGCGGTCGGCCCGAGGATCGTCTCCGCCGCGTTGCCCGGCAGGATGTCCATGACGGCGAACACGATCAGAGACGCAATGATGAGCGTCGCCAAAAGAACCGCCAGCCGTTGAACGAGAAAGAGCGCCATCGGCCTCAGGCTAGTGCGTCTGCCGAACGCCGCACAAGGCCTTGCTGCGACCTTACGGCGGTGAACTCAGTGCGGCTTGGCGGCGAGCGCCGAGGCGAGTCGCAGCGAAATCTCCTGCGACATCGCCCGGGCGAGGCGGATCTCGGCGTCGCGCGCCGCGCGCATGTCGGCAAAGCGCTGGGTCGAGCGGTCGTAAGCGGCCGCGGCGCTTGCGGTCCCCTTCACGACTTCCGCGCCGCCGTCGACCTTGGTCAGCGTGTAGTCGGCGTCGCCGGTCAGCGTCGCGGACGAAGCGACGTTGATCTCGGAGTTGACCGTCGGCGTCTGTGTGCCGGTCGAGATCTTCAGCGCGAGGCGATACTTCGGCGCCGACGCCACTTGGCCAGTGCCGTTGAGGTCGGCAATGAGGTCCTCGACGAGATAGTGGCCAATGCGATTGGGAACCGGCGTGACCTCGATCGCCCGCAGATCCTCCACCAGCCCCGGATGAGCCGATTCGCTGTACAGCGGCTGAAAGCAGCCAGAGAGACCCGTTGCGAGGCAGAACGCTGCGCCCACGGCCGAAATCCTAGACCACAACATTCACGATCCTGTGCGGGACGATAATCACCTTGCGGGCGGGCCTATTATCCATGGCCCGCATCACGCCGTCGAGAGCGAGCGCGGCCTTTTCGATCGCGTGATCGTCGGCCTCGCGCGCAATCGTCAGTTCGCCGCGCTTCTTGCCGTTGACCTGCGCGACGTAGGTCACGCTGTCCGACACGATCAAGCTGCGGTCGGCGACCGGCCAGGGGCTCTGCGCGACAAAGGCCGTGTGGCCGAGCGCCTCCCAGCACTCCTCGGCCAGATGCGGCATCATCGGCGCGAAGCCGTGGACAAGGATGTCGCCGGCCTCGGCGAACGCCCAGCGAAGGTCGTCGGCGACCGGCGCAGCATCGATCGCGCCGATCGCCGCGGACAGCGCGTTGGCGAATTCGTAGATCTGGGCGACGCAGACGTTGAAGCGAAGCCTCTCGATCTCGTCCTCGATCTTGGCCAGCGCGCCGTGGGCGATCTGACGAATTCGCTTCGCCTCGTCTCCGAACGCCAGAGGTCGAGCCGGGCGTTCGGGACCGACGACCCGCTCGATTTCGCAAATGAGCCGCCAAAGCCGCTGTGTCTGCTTGTAGGCGCCCTGGACGCCGGCCTCGGTCCAGATCACGTCCCGCTCGGGCGGCGAATCCGACAGCATGAACCAGCGCGCCGTGTCGGCGCCGTAAGTCTCGATGATCTCGTCCGGATCGACGGTGTTGCGCTTCGACTTCGACATTTTCTCGATCGGACCGATCTCGACCGGCTCCCCGGTGTCGATCATGACGGCGCGCCGCTCGCCGCCTTCGGCGTCGATTTGCACCTCGCTCGGCGCGACCCACCGGCCCTGCCCATCGCTATAGGTCTCGTGCACGACCATGCCTTGGGTAAACAGCCCGGCGAACGGCTCGTCGAGATCGAGGTGGCCGCATTTGCGCATCGCTCGGGTGAAGAAGCGCGAATAGAGCAGATGCAGGATCGCATGCTCGATCCCGCCGATGTACTGATCGACCGGCAGCCAGTGATTGGCGACGGCGGGATCAGTCGGCGCCGCTTCGTTGGTCGGATCCGTGAACCGGACGAAATACCAGGACGAATCGACGAACGTATCCATCGTGTCGGTCTCGCGCCGCGCGGGTCCGCCGCACTGCGGGCAGGCGACGTGCTTCCAGGTTGGATGACGGTCGAGCGGGTTGCCGGGCTGATCGAACGCGACGTCCTCCGGCAGCCGGACCGGGAGATCTGCTACCGGGACCGGCACGACCCCGCAGGCTTCGCAGTGGATCACCGGGATTGGACATCCCCAGTAGCGCTGGCGCGAGACGCCCCAGTCGCGCAGCTTGAAATTGACCTGTCGCTTGGCCTGCGGACGATTGCCGATGGTGACCGCCTCGAGCCGCCGCGCCACTTCCTCCTTGGCCGCCTCGATCGTCATGCCGTCGAGGAACCGCGAGTTGATCATCAACCCGTCGCCGTCATAGGCGACCGTGTCCACGGTGAAGGTCGCGGGGTCGACGCCTGGCGGACAGACTACCGGCGTCGCGCCGAGCCCATAGACGTTGACGAAATCGAGGTCGCGCTGGTCGTGCGCGGGGCAGCCGAAAATCGCGCCCGTGCCGTAATCCATCAAAATGAAATTGGCGACATAGACGGGCAGCCGCCAATCCGGGTCGAAAGGGTGGACGACCCTCAACCCCGTGTCGTAGCCTTTCTTCTCGGCCGTCTCGATCGCGGCGACCGAGGTTCCGACCTTGCGGCACTCCTCGATGAACGCGCCGAGTTTCGGATCATGACGGGCGACAGCCGCAGCGAGCGGGTGGTCGGGCGCGATCGCCATGAACTTGGCGCCGAACAGCGTGTCCGGGCGGGTCGTGTAGATCTCGAGTTCGGTCGCCTCGGGCTCGTCTATCAAGGGGCCGACGGTGGCCCGGTCGATGACGAACCGGACCATCAGCCCTTCCGAGCGGCCGATCCAGTTGCGCTGCATCAGGCGCACTTTCTCGGGCCAGCGATCGAGCCCGTCGAGGCTCGAGAGCAAGTCCTCGGAAAAATCGGTGATCTTCAGGAACCATTGCGTCAGCTCGCGCTGCTCGACGACGGCGCCCGACCTCCAACCGCGACCGTCGATCACCTGCTCGTTGGCGAGTACGGTGTGATCGACCGGGTCCCAGTTGACCTTCGACTTCTTGCGCGCGACGAGCCCCGCAGCCAGGAAGTCGAGGAACAGCTTCTGCTGGTGCCGATAGTAGCTCGGATCGCAGGTCGCGATCTCGCGCGACCAGTCGATCGACAGGCCCATCGACTGCAACTGCGCCCGCATCGTCTCGATGTTGGCGTAGGTCCAGGTCGCCGGATGGGTGTCGTTCTTCATCGCGGCGTTTTCCGCCGGCATGCCGAAGGCGTCCCAGCCCATCGGATGCAGCACGTTGTAGCCGCGGGCGCGCCGGTAGCGGGCGACCACGTCGCCCATGGCGTAGTTGCGCACGTGACCCATATGAATGCGGCCGGACGGATAAGGAAACATCTCGAGGACGTAGTATTTCGGACGCGGATCGGCGTTCAGCGTCCTGAAGACGCCCGCCTCGGCCCAGGCGTTGCGCCATTTCGCCTCGGATTCGCGCACGTTGTAGCGTTCAGAACGCATCGCCGGATGGTCTCGCGGATAGGCTTGATGGATTCGCGGCGGCACAAATCACGATTTGACCAGAGGGTCAAATGAAGGCGGCGGCGCAGGCCGGCCCCCGAACAGGCTGCGAGAGGCAAAACTTCCCCGCAACTGGAAGGGGCTTCCGCGGCGCTTTTGCCTCAACCGCCTTGGCCGGACGACCCGTCGCCGGCCTATCCTGCCAAGAGCAGGCCGCGCGCCTCGTCATAGACGCGCCCGTCGCCGGCGGCGAGAATGCGGCCGCCCTTCGAGGCGTCCTCGCCCTCCCAGGTCGTCATGACGCCCCCTGCCCCCTCGACGATCGGCGCGAGCGCGACGACGTCGTGCGGCTTGAGGCCCGTCTCGATCACCAGGTCGATGAAGCCGGCGGCGAGCGCGCAATAGGCGTAGCAATCGCCGCCGTAGCGCGTCAGTCGCGCCTTCGCCTCGACGCGGCGGTAGGCTGCGAGGTCGGCGGGGTCAAGGATCAGCGCGGGGCTGGTCGTCGACACCGTCGCCTCCGCGAGCGAGAAGCAGGCGCGCGTGCGCAGCGTCCTGGTCGTCCATTCCGTCGGCGGCGCGTCGTTGCGGGTCGGCGCCAGGGTGCGAAGCCGCGCCCTATTTCCGTCGCCGGTATAGCGTTCTCGGGTGAAGGGCTGGGCCATCATGCCATAGACCGGCCGCCCGCGATGCATGAGCCCAATCAGGGTGCCCCAGGTCGGCATGCCGGAAATGAAGCTCTTGGTGCCGTCGATCGGATCGAGCACCCAGACGTATTCGGCGTCGGCGCGGTCGAAGCCGTATTCCTCGCCGATCACGCCGTGAGCCGGAAACGTCTGCCCGATGAGCCTGCGCATCGCCGCCTCAGCGCCGCGGTCGGCTTCGGTCACGGGATCGAACACGCCGCCGCGCGATTTATCCTCGGCCCCGATTGCGGTGCGGAAGAAGGGGAAAATCACCTCCCCCGAAACCTGGGCGAGACGTTCGACGAAAGCCGCAAAATCGACCGCAGTCATCGCGGCGACCCCCCAAATCCAGGCGCGAAGCCATGCCGAATGCGCATATCTGCCATCCCCTCTTGCAGCAGCTCGAACATCCCTGAACACTGGGTTAACGGTGTAAGTTGCTGTTTTAGCGAATAAAATCTACGCTTTGGCGATAATTTCCGGCCAAATTCACCTGATCGCCGAAAGCGCCGTCCACAGCCCTTGGCGTATCGGAGGAAGAAAACTCTTGCAAGAGCGGCCCCAGCCACCGATATTGTTGCGGTGCGGCACGATCTGCCGCGCATGCCCTCCTTGGGCGTTTCCTCCCTAGACTGAAGGCCGCCGTGGAAACACTGGCGGCCTCCTTTTTTGCCGGTTCCGCGGTTCCGGCCCCCGAAGCGCAAATCCTGCGACCGCCGCGCCATCTTGTGCGATGCAATAGCATTGCTGCGCCGCACTATGGCAAGTCATTCGGCGGCTAGGCGAGCGGGTCCGGCAGCGGCGCCAAATACGCTCGCGAGCGCGCAGCCCGCTATGAACAGATCGTCGCGCAGCGTGGTCCATCGCGCATTGCGAACGATGCGGCGCTCGTCGAGATAAAGCGCGCGGGCGATTTCGATCTGCACCGCGTGCACGCCCTCCGCCGGCGCGCCAAAGCGCTCGGTGATGTAGCCTCCGGCAAACGGCTTGTTGCGCCGAACCCGGTATCCAGAGGCCCGAAGGCTCGCCTCCAGCGTCTCGATCACGACGGGAGCGGCGCTGGCCCCGAATCGGTCGCCGAGCACGATGTCCCAGCCGCCGACATCGGCGGCGTTGCTCGGCATGGAATGGCAGTCGATCAGAAGCGCCCGGCCGAATTGCCGGCGGGCGCGCTCGATCAGCGCTTCGAGCCGGGCGTGATACGGACGGTACAGCGCCGCGATCCGCGCTAACCCTTCGTCGACCGACAGCAGCTCTTTGTAGATCGGTTGCGAATCGCCGACCACGCGCGGAATCGTGCCCAGCCCGACGGCGACGCGCAGCGACCGGGTGTTGGCGAAATCGGGCAACGGACCCTTGAAGACCTTCGGATCGAGTTCGTAGGGCTCGCGATTGACGTCGAGATAGGCGCGCGGAAACACAGCCCGCACCAGCGGCGCGCCCAATCCGACGCAAGGCAGGAACAATTCGTCGACGAAGGCGTCCTCCGAACGGCGCAGGGTCAGCGCGTCGAGCCGGGACGCTTCGAGAAACCGGTCCGGATAGCACAGCCCCGAATGGGGCGAGCTGAAGACAAGCGGCGAGGTCAGACGCGACGGCTCGATCGTCTCCACAGGGGGATCGAATCCGACCAGTTCGGCCCTCTCCAACTCGTTCATGATCGCTCCGCGATGAACGGCGCGCTTGCTCTGAGCGCAGCCATCGGCTTTATCATATGGGATGCGCTCGGCGACGGCGCCGGGATCCGCGACGTCTTTCAAGGAATTTTTACCGGGGCGCCGTAAAGTTGCAAGCCTGAGCAGGGGACATTTGATGCGTACGCCGGTCGAGATTTCCGCCAAGATCCTCCTGGCCGAGGACGACAACGACATGCGTCGGTTTCTCGTCAAGGCTCTGCAGAACGCCGGCTACGAGGTCGCCTCGTTCGACAACGGGATGTCGGCCTATCATCGGCTGCGCGAGGAGCCGTTCGAATTGCTGCTCACCGACATCGTCATGCCGGAAATGGACGGAATCGAGCTCGCCCGCCGGGCGACCGAGCTTGATCCGGAAATCAAGGTCATGTTCATCACCGGCTTCGCCGCCGTGGCGCTCAATCCGGACAACAACGCCCCGAAGGACGCCCGCATCCTGTCGAAGCCGTTCCACCTGCGCGAGCTCGTCTCGGAGGTCGAGCGGCTCCTGCGCGCCGCCTAAAGCGGCGTGCCGGCAAGGGCCATGCGCGCGGCCGCACGTCTCTCACTCATCGTTCTCGGCCTCGCCGCGCCGGCCTCGTTCGCCGCCGCCGACCGGCCCTCGAGGCTCGAGGCGATTCTCGCCCGTCATGTCCTGCGCGTCGGCGCGACCGGCGATTATCGGCCGTTCACCGCGCTCGACAAGGCGACCGGCGGCTATTCCGGGTTCGATGCGGACATGGCGCGTTCGCTCGGCGAGGCGCTTGGCGTCAAGGTCGAATTCGTGCCGACCTCGTGGCCGACGCTCGCCCGCGACCTTCAGAGCGACGCCTTCGACATCGCGATGGGCGGCGTGTCCGTCACCCTCGACCGGCAGAAGATCGGCTTCTTTTCAACGCCTTACCTCAGCGACGGCAAGACCCCGATCGCCCGCTGCGACGAGCGATCGGAATACCGGACGCTTGCCGACATCGACCGGCCGGGCGTCCGCGTCATCGTCAATCCGGGCGGCACGAACGAGCGCTTCGACCACGCCCATCTCCATCAGGCCGAAATCGTGGTCGAGCCCGACAACACCAAAATCTTCGACGCGCTGGCGGCCGGCGCCGCCGACGTCATGATCACCGACGCCTCCGAGACGCGCCTCCAGGAAAAGCTACACCCGGGCGCGCTGTGCGCGATCCACCCCGACCAGCCGTTCGACTTCGCCGAAAAGGCCTATTGGATGGCGCCCGACCCGGCGCTCAAGGACTTTGTCGACCAGTGGCTGCACATCGAGAAGGAGACCGGCGCGTTCGACGCGCTTGCCGCCAAGTGGCTGCGATGACCGCCCTCGGGACGCCGCCGGCGCCCACGCCGCCCCCCCTCGCCTCTCGAGACGCGAAACATTTGGATGTCCTCAGGCCTCCGCGGGGACGTAGCGCGGCTCTGCAAATTCGCGGGTTTTTGATGGTTGGAGCTCGGCGCGGGGTCTGCCATTTCCGCCTCGGTTTCGAGTGTTTTCAAGGAGATGCGGCGCCATTTGCGAGTCTCCGGCAACACCCCCCGCCACCCGTCGCCCGCGCTGATGCGTGAGGGAAGAAAGCCGACGACGCTTCTCCTCCCCCTGTCGCGCGAGCGAGGGGCACCCACCCGATAGGGCGTCGAAAGACGCCCGTCTTTCGACGGGCTATGGGGTGGTGGTGGAGGCGCGCCGCTGGGCGGCCTGGGAGTTGCGCCAATTTTATTTTCACGCGCCGTCTTTCCCCGTGAGCGCCCGAAAAGGGCCGGCCGCCTGCGACCAAAGAGTCGGACGCATCGAGCCTCCCGGCCGCCCTCGATGGCCGCGGCAAGCTCAAGATCATGGCGCCCGACGGCCCCGGGGTCCGATCCGGCATTGAGATCAAACTACGCCTGTCTTCCCTTTTTGGCAAGAAATTGTCGATTTGATACCATTTTATACAAGCCATCCGGGCGCGCCCTGCCGAGTCGCGGTCGATGGGAGGCCCGGAAAGACGCCCTCTTGCGGCGCCCTGGCGGTGAGAATCGGAGGGTTGGTTCCTGCGCCAGCGATCGGGATCGACGGATTGGGGACGTAGCGGATTGCGACCGCGAAACGGCGTAAGTGGGCGGCTGAGCGGATCTTGCCTCCAGGCGCGGTCTCCGCCCGTAGCAGACCTTCCGTGTGAGAAGGACGGGCTATCGTTCGCGCGCACCGGAGGCAGTCCCCCGACGAGACGTTCTCGGAAAGGTCACCTCTGCGGCGCCGTTCACTAATCGACCGGTTATAGTCGCTCAACTGCGACCTCCGCGGACTTGCAGAGGCAAAATACTTGCGCGCAAAGTCAGTGCTGTGCATCGTCTCGGACGATGACCCGACGCCGGATTCAAATCGCGACTTCGGCGACATGCTGTCAGGGATGTCGGTTTGAGATCGGCGCGACCCGGAAGACCGCTTTCATTGAGACAACATGAAAGTGATGAAGTCACCTTTTTCCGTAGCCGTGCATTCGCGTCCAAGGACATTCTTGCAGTTTCGTCCAAACCATTTCTCGGCCTTTGCCTGATCGGTGTATCGCTTCGGATTCACTGAGGCCGCCATAGGATCGATGTCCTTCCCGGCGCGGGTCTGCCCCTCCTTCTTCGGGTCTGTGGTATGACAAGCCGTGCACGAAGGCGTGTCGGGTTTGCCGGTCGTGAAATGGGTCCTGAAGAGGTGCTCGCCTCGCTCTGCCGAGAACCCGCTGAAGGCGGGATCGGAGGCTTTTGCCTCGCTGGCGTAGACGTCGAGGAGCGGGCGCTGCGACTCGCCTGAGGCGCCTGACCCAAGCGCGCAGGACGCCACGATGAGCCAAGCGCGGAGAGGATGTGTCGCCTTCATTGAAAAGCCCGCTGCGGAATACCGATGTTCTGCGGATCGAATCGACCGGTCGCGGCATCGCTGTGACACGCGTCGCAGGCCCCCTTCGCGCCGATCGCCCGGGACTTGAAGACGGCGTCCGGGATCCGGCGATGGGTCCAGCTCCAATACGGCGTCGCCGTGAGGCGAAGCGGATCGCGGGGATTCGCAACCGCGAGCTCGTGCGATGCGCGCGTATCCCATTTCTCCGCTGAATTGTTCGCGAGGTAGGCGCGTATCGTGGCCGCGACATCGGGCTCGAGACTGGCGTCTTCGCCGAAGTGATCCGCGAGTCCGTCCATGAGAGCGATCCATCGCGACCTCGGCGCCAGGCTCGGCGGATAGGGAAAATGGCAGCTGCCGCATTCCTTCACGTAGGTCGGATCGAGCGGATCGACCGGCACTCCGTAGGCGCGGCGCGACGAGAGCGCGGTGTTGAGGCGAGCGACGCCCACCAGCACAACGAGAAGCGTGAGCGCGGCCCAGACCGGTCTTGCTCTTGCGGGCCTGGCGGTATCGTTGCCCGCGTTGGCCTCCTTCTCGCCAGTCACCATGGCGAGAACGAGATTCGGATGGCCGCGAACCAACTCGTATGCGACGCCGATGAGATGGCCGAGGATCATCAGGAGGAGGCCATAGGCAAGAGCCTGATGGACTCTTAGCGTTGCTGCTCCCGCAGCATAGCGGACCGCGAAAGCCGCCGGGCCCTGCTTGTCGACGCCCCCCAGAGTAACGACGCCCGTGACGACATTGAGCGTCAGGACAGCGAGGAGGGCGAACACCATCAGGCTGCCGAGCGGGTTGTGTCCGAGGTATCGGGACCGCCGACCAGCCGCAAAGCCGGCCAAGTCGGCGGAGATCGCGGATGGCGCGACCGGAAAGCCGGAGAATCGCGCATAAGTCGGCCCCATGAAGCCCCAAAGCATGCGAAAAGCGATCAGGCCTCCGATCGCCACGCCTGCGCCGATGTGAACATTAAGGCGGCTGCGCGATGAGTAAAGGCCGGTGACCATCGCGACCCCGATCGCGGCGACCAGCAACCAGTGGAAGAGGCGAACGCCGAGGTCCCAAACTCTCGTCAAGTCACGGGCGCCCAAACCTGGAACGTCGGGAGCCAAGGGATGAAAATCGTGCGCATTGCGCTTCATCGACGGCTCATCGGTCACTTTCTTTGTGGCAGCCGAGGCAGTTGGCGGCCGATTTGACCGAGCTGCGCTTTACTCCGTCGAAGTCGAAATCCGCATGCATCTGGTTCCACCAGGGGGTGCGCGTAATCCTCAAGGGCGTGACGCCCGGCAATATCTCGCTCATGAAGTGTCGGTCCCGGGGCGAAGCATTTGGAGAATCCGCGGCGTTCGAAGTCAGGAAAACGCGAATCTCTTGCAGGTCTTTCTCCGGAATCGCGGCGTTTTCGCCGAAGTGGTCGTCCATCCGGGAAAGGATCGCCGTCCACGAACGGCTCGGCAGCATCCGTGCCGGGAAAATCATATGGCAGTCGCCGCATTGCGCCAGCGTTGCCGGCGCTCCAGCGTCGCCCCGCCGTAGCGGCGCCGGGGGTTCAGGGTCGCTCCGCGCCTCACTCGATACCATCTGTGTGGCGGCAATGACGGTCAACGCGAAGCCCGCGGCGCCGACAGCCCACCTCTGACGGAACGACTTCACGCTTCCACCCGATTTTCGCAGACCGCGGCTTTCCGCCAAGAAGGCTCGGCGCGGCGATCGTCAGTTTGCAAGGCCCGGTCGCCGGCCGCAAGCGTGAAGTGATCGCTGCGACGCGCGACCGATCAGGGTCGAGACCAAGGGACGCGACGATTCTTGCAGCGCGGGCGGGCGCCAAGCTCCGGGCGCAGCAAGCATCCACATAGTCGGACAGAGCTGATTGGGGCCCGTTGGCGACGACAGCCCGGCTTCCCGCGCATTTTGCCGCACGCAATTGATGCGCGAGCCCTGCCGCTCCTACGATCGGCGGGAGGGTCGACTGAGGGGTTTACGGTGACAGTCCTGGACTGGACCCCGAAAGTGAGACAGGGGTAAAAAAGTGACGCGGCTTCCGAGAGGGAAAGCATGTCGGACGCGTCTCCAAGGTTCTTTTCCACTGAGTTCAAGGTCGATCTCGTCTCGGTTTCAGCGACTATCGGCATCGATTGGCCGACTTTCCACATCGACTGCAAAGAGAGACCAGAAGATCTTCGCGGAAAATACCGTCAGCGACGATCGCATCCTTCATACGGGTTCCTCCTTCAGAACAGAGCTGTCGTTGCCGGCCTTATCGGTCCTCGAAGATCGCCTCGATCGATTGGCCGAAGAGGCGCGCGATCCTGAAGGCGAGCGGCAGGCTGGGGTCGTACTTGCCGGTCTCGATGGCATTGACGCTCTGGCGCGCGACGTCGAGGCGCTCGGCCAGCTCCGCCTGGCTCCACCCGCGTTCGGCGCGCAACGCCTTGAGTTGGTTCTTCATGGACCGGCGCCTCTAGCGTTTCGCCACCCACCACCCGGCCCGGGCGACCATCGAGGAGAGTAGCTGGGCGAAGACGAGTCCGACCCATCCCAGCGCTAAGTAGACGCCGGGCGTGCCGCGGCGACCCATAAGCTGGGCGAGGAACGCGCCGCCGTTCACCAGCCACAGCAGCATGATCGGCGCGGTGATCAGGATGGCTGCGGTTGACCCGATGAACCAAGAGAGCTTGCGCGCATCCTTTTCCATCTCGTCGAGCCGGGGCCAGGTGATCATCCATCCGACTGCCGCCGCCCACGCCAGGCTCGCGAACTTGGCCAGCGCCAGCCAAGGCGCCGCGGCCTGCACATCTTGGCCGAAGACGGCCAGTATGATGGCGGCTGCGCCGAACCAGATCACGACTGCGCCGACGACGGCGACCGCGACGGATCCGATGAACGCGACTTCTCGGCGGCTGGGCATGGGCTGGATACTCCTGTGTGTCAAGCAAACTTGTCATAGCCGGAGGTGAGTGTCAAGCTTACTTGTCATGGGTCCACGCTAATCGTTTCGCTTTGCGGGACGCGCCAAGGTTGGGGCGTTCGGCCGACTCCACAACGCCCCGAGAGAGAGTGCGGACGGGTTTGCCGTGACGGGTTGGCGCAGCTCGCCGATTGGTTGTCGCGGGTTCGCCCGTTCAGTGCGCTGTCGCGTCCAAGCCCATGAACGAGAGGCGCCGCTGCCGTCCCGGGTCACGGAAAGCGCATCCAGGCGTCGGCGACGCCGCGGCGACCGACCCGGCCAATCACAAAACGCCTCGCCACGCCCACATCGCCGCGCTGGCCGAGGCCGACGCGCAAGCCGGCAACGGCGCCTTTTGCTGGAGAAAGTTGACGCGTAAACGTCGAGCGCGACACGCATATCGTATTGACGTCGGCGCCGGATCGGATAGCCTCTTCACCGACCACGGTTGACCTCGATCCTTCGCCAGCAGACCCAGAGGTCTGGAGCCCAGATGCGAACCTCGCGGTGAAAGCGCCCGACAACTCTCGACGCATAGAACGCAGGTCGAGCCGGCCGAAAGAGGAAAGGCCGGCAGCCCCGGGCGGAGGGCGGTCGGAATCCGTCCAGTCGCTCGTCCGCGCGCTCGGCGTCATTAACCGGCTTTCCGAGTCCGCCGATGGCATGACGCTGACGAGGATCGCCGAATGCGTCGATCTCGCCCCGTCCACCGTCCACAGGCTCCTCACCACCCTCGAACAGGAGCGGTACGTGCGATTCGACCAAGAACGACGGTTGTGGTCGGTCGGCGTCCAGACGTTCGTAGCCGGTTGTGCGTTTCTCAGGAGGCGCGACCTCGTCGAGGTGGCGCGACCTTACATGCGCGCGCTGATGGAGGAATGCAGAGAGACGGTGAACCTCGCGGTCCAGAACGACCACGAGGCGATATACGTCCATCAGATCGGCCATCCGACCATCGCGCGCGCCCTGGCGAAACCGGGCGCACGAGTCCCACTCTATTGCTCGGGTGTCGGAAAGGCCCTGCTCGCGGCCATGACGGAGGAGGAGTTAGAGAGGCTTCTGCCCGAGAAGGACAGTCGCCGGCTCACGCCCAATACGATCGTCAGCCGATCGGCGCTGCGAGAGGACATCGCGGGGATTCGGGAACGCGGATTCGCCGTAGACGATGAGGAGCACGCGGTCGGTCTGCGCTGCGTGGCGGCTTTGGTGTTCAACGAACTCCGCGAGCCGATGGCCGCGCTCTCGATATCCGGCTCGACGACACGGATCTCGCATTCAAAGATACCGCGTCTCGGGGAGCTCTTGCGTCAGAAGGCCGCCCGGATCACCGCCAAGCTCGGCGGCGCCGGCCCCGCCGCACTTTGACGGATCTGGGTATGCGACGCGGCAGCGGAGTTCCTGACCGCAATGACTGAGGGATTATCGCCGGCTCACGGTGAGTCGCAACCGATTGACCGCCGTCGAGCAATGCGAGCGGTGGCGGGCGTTGCCGCGGGCGTTGCGCTCGGTCCACGGACCGCGCAGGCGGCCGATGACGAGGCCCTCCCGAGGCAAACCGCGCCTGGCGCCGACGTGATGACCCCGCCCTACGGGCTGCCTTCGCTCTACGAAGCCGGCGTCGTCCGCCGAGCGCGCACCGGAGGCTCGCCCTACCCGACGCGGAAGGCGGCGGCCAGCCTGACCCCTCTTCAGGATTTGCATGGCGTCATCACGCCGAACGGCCTGCATTACGAACGGCACCATTCCGGGGTCCCGGCAATCGATCCGAACGATCACCGGCTGTTGATCCATGGGGAGGTCGAGAGGCCGATGATCTTCAGTGTCGCCGACATCCTGCGCTTTCCCGCGGTGTCGCGAATCTGCTTCCTCGAATGTTCCGGCAACACACAAAACTGGGGCAAGCCGGTCGCCGAATATACGGTCCAGGACACACACGGATTGCTGAGTTGCTGCGAATGGACCGGCGCGCCGTTGAAGGCGGTGCTCGAAGAGGTCGGGGTGAGGCCGGAGGCCCTCTGGATGCTGGCCGAGGGAGGCGACGCCGCCGCGATGACCCGCAGCATTCCGGTCGAGAAGGCTTTCGACGACGCCTTGCTCGCCTATGCCCAGAACGGCGAGAAGCTGCGTCCCGAGCAGGGCTATCCGTTGCGGCTGCTGTTGCCCGGCTTCGAAGGCAATACCAACGTCAAGTGGCTACGACGGCTGAAATTTGGCCGGAAGCCGTGGCAAACGCGCGAAGAGACTTCGAAATACAGCTGGGTGATGCCTGACGGCTCGGTGCGGCAGTTCAACTTCGTCATGGAGGCGAAGTCGGTCGTCACCTCGCCGTCCGGCGGCCAAAGGCTTCGGGACCGTGGGTTCTACGAGATCTCGGGCCTTGCATGGTCGGGACGCGGCAAGATCGAGAAAGTCGACGTCAGCATTGACGGCGGCGCGTCATGGACGCAAGCGTCCTTGCAGGAGCCCATTCTGCCGAAATGTCTCACTCAATTCCGCGCGCCCTGGCGCTGGACCGGCGAGGCCGCGGTCCTGACCAGTCGCGCGACTGACGAAACCGGCTACGTTCAACCGAGCCGCGACGAACTCCTGAAGGAGCGCGACGCGCGCTCGTACTACCACTACAATGGCATGCAGCGCTGGCGGGTCGCCGAGGACGGCGGGGTCAGCAATGGCGGCTAGGCGCGCGGCATGGGCGGCGGTTCTCGCTGCGGCGATCTTGGCCACGGGCGCCGCGTCCGCGCAGGAGCGCTACGGCCTCGGGCGGCCCGCGACGCAGGCGGAAATCGCGCAATGGAATATCGATGTCGCGCCCGACGGCGAAGGCCTGCCCGCGGGAATCGGGAGCGCTCGCCAAGGCGAGGCGATCTTTGCGAACCGCTGCGCCTCGTGTCACGGCGATCGAGGCCAGGGACATCCTATGGATCGGCTCGTCGGCGGCGCCGGCACGATCGCAACGAAAAAACCGGTGAAGACGGTCGGCAGCTTCTGGCCCTATGCGACGACACTGTTCGACTTCGTTCGGCGAGCGATGCCGTTCGACGCGCCGCAGTCCCTTTCGCCATCCGAGACTTACGCGGTCTGCGCCTACGTCCTCTTCCTCAACGGGATTCTCCCAGCCGACGCGACCCTCGACGCAAAGTCGTTGCCGCTGGTGAGGATGCCGAACCGGGACGCCTTCGTCAGCGCGTACAAACCCGGTCCGCGCTGAATGACAGGGTTCCCCGCGTGCTGATCCTTTTGGTTCCCGTCGTTTTTTCCACAATGCGGAAAATCTGTCGGAAAGTCTTGGAGCCGAACGCCATTCGAATACTGTCGATACCAAAGGGATTTAACAGGAGGAAATGAAGTCTGGGCGTCAATAGCGTCCAGGCCGCAAAGTCGGCGGCGCGGCGCTCACTCCACTTTCAGATTGGGGGTGGGTCCCGGCCGCGGTTCAATAAACAAAAATTACATGAGGAACCAAGGAGAGTGATATGAAGCTACGCTACGTTTCCGCGGCCGCGCTCGGCGCGCTCGTAATTGGAACCGCCGCTGCCCCGGCCCAGGATGACAACCTCAAGACACTGGAAGGCTTCCACATGACGGCGCCGGTCGACTGGCCGACCGTCCCCCAGACGGGCCCGAAGGCAGACGCCATCAGGGAAATTCTGAAAGACAAGATCAAGTTGCCGCCGGGGTTCCACATCGACCTTTACGCGCTTGTTCCCGACGCCCGTCACATGGCCGTCGGGCCGCAGGGCGTCGTGACCTTCGTTGGCACACGCAAAACCAAGATCTGGGCGGTGACGGACCGCTCCCGCGCGGGCGTCGAGGGCGGCATCGAGGTCAAGGAATTCGCGCCGACGTTGCCGAAGAAACTGCCCAACGGCCCATGCTTCTCCAGGGACGGGTTCCTCTATGTGGTCGAGCAGAACCGGGTCCTTCAATATCCTGCGGCGGAATTTTTCTATGAGAGCCCGGATGTCGCGGTCAGCGAGGTCGTGCCGGAGGGAGAACTCATTCCGAAATCCGAGGAGAGCTTCAATCACACCGCTCGCGAATGCCGGGTCGGGCCAGACGGTAAGCTCTATATCCAGCTCGGCCAACCCTATAACGTACCGCCCAAGGATAAGGTCGCGCTCGATAAGAAGGTCGGCATGGGCGGCATCATCCGCATGGACCAGGACGGCAAGAACCGCGAGGTCTACGCGACGGGCATGCGCAATCCGGTCGGCTTCGACTTCAATCCGAAGGACAAGACGCTCTGGAGCAACGACAACCAGGTCGACGGCATGGGCGACGACATCCCGCCGGGCGAAATGAACCGGGTCGACAAGATGGGCGAGAACTTCGGCTTCCCGTGGTACGGCGGCGGGCACACGCGCACCAACGAATACAAGAACGAAACGCCGCCGGCCGATGTGATTTTCCCCGAAGTCGAGCAGGTCGCCCACGCGGCCGATCTCGGCCTCTCCTTCTACACCGGCGACATGTTCCCGGCGAAGTACAAGGGGGCGATCTTCTCGACCCAGCACGGCTCGTGGAACCGCACCGTGCCGGTGGGCGCGCGCGTGATGGTCACCTTCCTCAAGGACGACGGTCACGTCGCCGGCCCGTCGATCCCCTTCGCCGAGGGTTGGAACGAAAACGGCCACTATCTCGGCCGCCCCGTCGACGTCCAGCAATACTGGGACGGCTCCCTGCTCGTATCTGACGACCTCGTCGGAGCCGTCTATCGCATCTGGTATGATGGAAAGTAATTCGGCTGCGAACACCGAAGTCCGGCTCTCGCGACGGGAGAGCCGGACACACGCCGACCGCTCTCGCGCCTGGGTAACAGCGCTCTGCGCGGCGCTGATGTTTGCGTCCGTTTCAGGGACGGCGCTGGCGCAGGGCAGCGTGAAGGCCGGCCGGCAAAAGGCGGAGGCCCGATGCGCGGTCTGCCATGGCGTTGATGGACTGTCGAAGGTGGTCGAGGCGCCGAATCTTGCCGGCCAAAACGAGCGCTACCTTGTTGAGCAATTAGGCGCCTTCCAGGCCGGCGTCCGGCAGAACGAAATGATGTCGATTGTGATCAAGGACCTTTCGGAGGCCGATATCGACGACCTTGCCGCCTATTACGCTGCAATAGAGATTACTGTCGGAAAGATTCCTGGCCAGTAATTCGCTTCCGCGACAACGGCGGGGCAGAAGTTTCGTTCGCCGGCTCGTGGCCGGCGCGCGCTTGGCCAATCTCCGGGGAAAAGACGACGTCCGCTGCAGCCCTTTCCCTGCCTCGCTGGCTCCGCTCGCGCACCGCGGCGGTCGCGCTGATCGGCTTTGCGCTGAACCTCGGCGGCGCGCTCGGCGCGGCCTTCTGGCTCGATCCGGCTGAGGGCAAGGAGAGCGACGCCTCGCGAGAGGCGCTGGCCGAAGCGGCCCGCTCGCGCGCCATCCTCGCCGCCAACGCTTTGGACGAGCTGGCGATGCATACGGGGAGCCTGGTGTTCGGCGTGAGCACGCCGCCGAACGCGTCCGACGATATCGCTGCGATGCTGCACGACATCCGCACGCGGGCCTTGATGCGCCAGCACGACGGCGTGCGCGGCTATCTGGCGGTGCTCGGCGTGGCGGGGGCCATCGATTATCCGGCGGAAAAGGCCCGCTACGAGGCGCTGGTCGAGGCCGAGCGCGCGCATCTGACGCTCGAGACCTACCGCGCCGCCAACGCCTTCGAGGGCGATCTCTCGATGGCGATGGTGAAGGCGCAGGGAGGCGCGGCGATCAAGGCGATCACGCTGCAGCGCGACCGGATGAAGGCCAAGGCGGTCGTGGCCCAGCGAAAGCAGGCGCTGCTCGGCGTCTCGCTGATCGGATCGACGATCCTGTTTCTGGCTGCCATGGCCGGGGCGACCAAGGCCGTCGATCGGCCGTCGGCGAAGCGGCGCCTCCTCGCGCTCGCCGCGGCGCGCCTGGCCGACCGGAGTGCGGCGACATGATAGGGAAGCCCGGGTTCCTGTCGCCCGGCTGGTGGTCGGTCAAGCGGCTGGCGATCCTGGTCGGCTTTCTCTTGACCGTGATCGGCGCGCTCGGGCCGCAGTTCTACGTCGGGCCGGTCGAGGACCGCGCCGCCGACGTCGATCAGGCCGCCAAGACCGTTTCCGCCCGGATCGACAACCTGCGCGCCGCCCAGTCGCAATATCTTTTGTTCCAGCAGATGGGGACGCTCGTCTATGCGCTCAGCGCCACCGGCGTCGCTGCCGGCGGCTCCTCGCAGGAAACGACGCTGAACCGGCTCTACCAGCTCTCGCTGCTCGACCGCTCCTCCGCCGTGCGGCAGATGATCGGCGAACTCGCGCTCGCCCATCAGCTGAATTACCGCGAGACGTCCGATAAATACGCGGCGCTGATCGCGGCGGCGCGCAAGGACCTGGCGCTCCCGGCGTTCCAGGCGGTCGACGATTTCGAGACCGACGCCATGGGCAAGGCCGACGCCTGGATGGCGACGATGCAGCGGGCGCTGTTTGACGCCGAGCGCGCCAAGAGCGAGCTCGACGCCACGGCCGGGCGGCGCAAGCTGCAGCTCCTCGTCGTGATGACGCTCGGATCGACTCTGCTGCTGGCGGCCAACCTGTTGTCCGAGAAGCCGGCCGAGACCGCCGATCTTCCGCCGACGCCGGCCGAGACCGCGGCGGCCGAGCGGCTCGTGGCGCTGGCGTTGGAAGAGGCCAGGGCGATGGAGGAGGAGGCGCCGGCGGCCCCGCCTCCCCGGCTGCCGGAAGAAAGCGCAGCGGCAGGAACAAGCGAGTCAAATTGACCACAAAGAACACGAAGACCCACCAAGGCGTAGTTAAGAGCCCTGCCGTTCTTTGTGTCCTTCGTGCCCTCTGTGGTGAAAGTCGAACTCTAACTTGGTCCATTTCGTTGGGCTGGCTAAACGAATCTGCTTAGGGCGGCTGGACGCCGCGCCCTTCCCTCGGCCCGGGGTTTCGTGTATGAGCGCGCGCAAAACCGCAAGGCGCCGCGCTTTTAAGCGCCGGCGCCCGCATCCCCGTATCTTCATGTTTTCCATGATCGCGCTGGAGATCGCTCCGGCGCTCACGAGCGCCCATTCCCATGCTGAAGCTTCGCAACATCGCCATCATCGCCCACGTCGACCACGGCAAGACGACGCTGGTCGACCGCCTCCTGCAGCAGTCGGGCGCGTTCCGCGACAACCAGCGCGTCGCCGAACGGGTGATGGATTCGAACGACCTCGAGCGCGAGCGCGGCATCACCATTCTCGCCAAGGCGACCTCGGTCGTCTGGAAGGACATCCGCATCAACATCGTCGACACCCCCGGCCACGCCGATTTCGGCGGCGAGGTCGAGCGGATTCTGTCGATGGTCGACGGCGCGATCGTGCTGGTCGACGCGGCCGAAGGGCCGATGCCGCAGACCAAGTTCGTCGTCGGCAAGGCGCTGAAGATCGGGCTGAGGCCGATCGTCTGCGTCAACAAGGTCGACAAGCCGGACGCGAGGCCCGGCGAGGTCGTGAACGAGATCTTCGACCTCTTCGCCGCGCTCGACGCCACCGACGACCAGCTCGACTTCCCGATCATCTACGGCTCGGCCAAGCAGGGCTGGATGTCGGATTCGCCGGACAAGCGGGCCGAGAACATGGCGGCCCTCTTCGACCTCGTCCTCAAGCACGTCGAGCCGCCGAAGGTCGGCGCCGGCGGCTTCCGCATGCTCGGCACCCTGCTCGAGGCCAACCCCTATCTCGGCCGCATCATCACCGGCCGCGTGTTCTCGGGCGTGATCAAGACCAACGCGCCCGTCAAGGTTCTCGACGTTGAAGGCGATCTGGTCGAGACCGGCCGGGTATCGAAGATCCTGGCCTTCCGCGGCATCGAGCGCACGCCGATCGACGAGGCCGCGGCCGGCGACATCGTCGCCATCGCGGGCCTCGAAAAGTTCAACGTCGCCGACACGCTCTGCGCGCCTGAGGAGGTCGAGCCGCTGCACGCCCAGCCGATCGACCCGCCGACGCTTTCGATGACCTTCTCCGTCAACGACAGCCCGCTCGCTGGCACCGAAGGCGACAAGGTGACGAGCCGCGTCATCCGCGACCGCCTGTTCAAGGAGGCGGAGGGCAACGTCGCCCTCCACGTCCAGCCCGCCCCCAATTCCGACTCCTACATCGTCTCGGGCCGCGGAGAACTGCAGCTTGCGATCCTGATCGAGACCATGCGGCGCGAGGGGTTCGAGCTCGGCGTGTCGCGTCCGAAGGTGCTGTTTCGCAAGGACGAAACCGGCGAGACGCTCGAGCCGATCGAGGAGGTGGTGATCGACGTCGACGAGGAGCATTCGGGCGTCGTCGTGCAGAAGATGAGCGAGCGCAAGGGCGAGATGATCGAGATGCGCCCCTCGGGCGGCGACCGCCTGCGGCTCGTCTTCCTCGCGCCCACGCGCGGCCTGATCGGCTATCTCGGCGAACTGCTCACCGACACGCGCGGCACGGCGATCATGAACCGGCTGTTCCACAACTGGGGGCCTTTCAAGGGCGAGATCGCGGGCCGGCGCAACGGCGTCCTGATCTCCAACGACTCCGGCGAGTCGGTCGCCTATGCGATGTGGAACCTCGAGGACCGCGGCCCGATGATGATCGAGCCGGGCTGGAAGGTCTATCAGGGCATGATCGTCGGCCAGCACACGCGCGACAATGACCTCGAAGTCAACGTGATGAAGGGCAAGAAGCTGACCAACATCCGCACCCACTCGAAGGACGAGGCGGTGCGGCTGACGCCGCCGATCCAGATGACGCTGGAAAAGGCGCTGGCCTACATCCAGGACGACGAGCTGGTCGAAGTGACGCCGAAGTCGATCCGCCTGCGCAAGGCCCTGCTCGACCCGAACGACCGCAAGCGGGCCGAGCGGTCGAAGGCGGCCGAGGGGGCTGCGTGACGGCGCCGGCGCGAGCATTTCGAACAGTCGCAGGTCGATCCGGGATCGGTTCGGCTCTTCCCGCGTGTCTCTGGCGTGTCGTCGTCGGCATGCCTCAGTTGGCTCTTCGGCCGGATCACCTGATCAGCCCGAACCAGTAGAAGGCGGCGACCCCGACGACCATGTGCGACACCGCGACGGCCAGCACGCTGCGGGTTCGGACGAATACGATCCCCCAATAGAGCCCGACAAGCGCGGTGAGCAGAACAGTCGCCACGCCGAACACGATATGCAAGGCCCCGAACAGGGTCGCGGCGACGAGCATCGACACGACCGCCCCGACCCCCGCAAGCCGTACGCCGAACGCGTTCATGATCGGCGCCTGAACCCCGGCGCGCGCGATATATTCCTGAACCGGACACAGGTACAGGACATAACCGACCATCACGGCCGTCGGCGCCGCGCCGTCGGGGATGAGGTGATGTCCGCCGGTCAACGCGTAGACCGAGAGAACCGGTTCGTCCGGATGAAGCCAGCCGCGGATCGCCGCGGCGCCGGCCAGAGCCGGAAGGCTCCAGGCCAATCCGGCCGCAACCTGTCGGGGCCAGCGGATGAGATTCAGTCCGAGCGCCCGCGGCGGCTCATTTAGCGTGCGGATGAGCCAGTAGAACATGACGCCGAGGGCGGTGTCGAAGGCGAAATAGAACGCCGTCACGAAGGTCGCCTCGCTCATGCGCGTCAAGGCGAGTTTGCGGATCATGTCGAGGCTGTTGCTCAGCACGACGAAGAGCGCGAGGACGGCGATGATCGTGCTGAGGTGGAGCGCGAGCCGCCGCTCGCGCCACAAGCCGGTGCTCATCGCGTCGACGGTCAGCCCTGAGGTCGCCTCCAATCGCTCGGCGGCGATCTGTCCAAAGCGTTCGACGAGCTTGACGCGCACGCTCTCGAGGCCCGATTCGCCACGAAGGACGGAGAAGCTCGCCGATGCGATAAGGGACCCCTCGCGCGCCTGAACTGTGGCGCTGTACACCGCATTGGGGTCCTGTCGGAGAAAGGCGATCTCGCCCACGACTTCCCCAGGCACGAGATCGACGAGCGCGAGGCGACCTTCCCTGTGCGAATAGCGCGACACGGAGGCTCTTCCGGCGACGATCCAATGAATCATCGTTGCCGGCTCGCCCTCCCGCACGATCGACGCGCCCTCGGACAGAGGACGCAATTGGCATCGGGACGAGAGCGCGTGGGCCTCCGCGTCGGTCATCGCATAGCTTTTCTTGAACAAAGCGACGAGTGCGCCCTGCCCGTCCTCAGGACCGCTCCGAACAAACGGAATTTCCGACTGGCTGACAGACCCTAGCGTCATCACCCGCCCCGGAGGAACGCCAACCCTCTCCGTATCGCTTCCGCGCGGCGATGCACAACGCGCGTCGATGCAATTTCCGAATGTAGCGAATCCGAGTGGAGGCGCAAGCGGCTCGGCGCTCGATGTTCGAAGTCAGCGTGCTCAAGGGCAAGAGGCTCGCCAACATCCGCACCCACTCGAAGGACGAGGCGGTGCGCCTGACGCCGCCGATCCAGATGACACTGGAAAAGGCGCTGGCCTACATCCAGGACGACGAGCTGGTCGAAGTGACGCCGAAGTCGATCCGCCTGCGCAAGGCGCTGCTCGACCCCAACGACCGCAAGCGGGCCGAGCGGTCGAAGGCCGCCGAGGGGGCGTTGTAGCCGCGATCGCTGATCGCGGCGGACGCGGTCAGCGACCGCGTCTACAGGGGCGGCGCCGTCGGCATTCCGCTTAGCCTATTCACAGCGTGAGGGCGGTCACATTCCTGGCTTGCCTAGCGTGCTACGGGTCTTGCGAGAGGCGATTTTCGCCTCGCGCCGGCCCTTGTGGGCGACCATGAAAGCGGTTGCATTCGCGAACAACGATATCGCCGTCGTCGCCTGGACCTTTGGCGGAAAAGTGCCCGGATGCCTGGGATTTGCTGTCTACCGGACCGATGTTCGGGCGGGCACGGAAACCTGCCTGCCGGCGATGGCGACGTTTCCCGATCAGGACGCCTCGAAGCCCGGCCGAACGACGGCGGACGACCCGGTCCAGAAGTTCTACTGGAAAGACCTTTACGCCAAGCGCGGCGGGACCTACCGCTACAAGATCGTGCCGATGGGCGGAACGCCCGGCAATCTCCAGCCGATGACCTATGGCCCGGCGATCAGCAACACGATCCAGCTCAGCCCGCATTACGGGGCGCTCAGCGCCTATTTCAACCGCGGCATCCTGGCGACCCAGGCGACCGCCCACAAGCTCGACGACGACGGCGGCAAGACGACCGAAACGCTCGAAGAGCACATCGACAAGATCGGCGATCCGCTGCGCGACGACCTGATGGGCCAGTTGATTGAAGCCCTGACCACGCTCTCGGACGAAGCAGCGAGCGACGGCGGCGACACGTACTCAGCCCTTTACGAATTCGAGGACCCGGAAGCCATCGACCACCTGAAGACCCTCGGGGCGCATGCGCATGTCATCCTCTCGAACATGCCGAGTGGCAAGGGCGAGGAGAAAACCAAGGATGCGTACGCCGCCGGACGCCAGGAGATCCGTGCGGCCGGGCTCGATGTGATCGACCGCTTCATGCCGAGCGGCCATATCGGCCACAACAAGTTCCAGGTGCTTGTCGACAACGGCCCGCAGGCGGTCATGTTCGGCTCGACCAACTGGACCGCGCACGCGCTCTGCGCCCAGACCAACAACGCTGTCGTCGCCCGCTCTCCCGCGCTCGCGGCCGCCTATCTCGACTACTGGAAGCGCCTGAAGGACGACACCGATCCTCCGGGCGAGGACGGAAAGGCGCTGCAATCGGCCGAATTCCGCGAGGCGAACGCCAAGACGCTCGATCCGATCCCGCTCGAGGACGGCAGCGGCGAGGTCGACCTCTGGTTCTCCCCCAACACGGAGCACGCGCGCTCCAGCAAAGCCGGCAAGGACGAGGAGACGCCGCCGGATCTGGCGGAAGTCTTCGACATCATCGCCAAGGCGCGGCAGGCGATCGTCTTCCTCGCCTTCGAGCCGGGACGCCCGAGCATCGTCGACTCGATCGCCGAGGCGCAGAAGGCCAACCCTGCCCTGTTCATCCGCGGCGCCGTCACCGCGGCCGACTCGGCGGGCGAGTACATGACGGCGATCAGCAGCGACGGCGACGCCCCGCCGCACAAGCATCACAAGGGCGATCCGCCCGTTCCGGAGGACTACCGCGTCATTCACGCGCGCGGCGTGACCAAGAGCGACGCCTTCGGGCAGTGGGAAGCGGAACTCAATCAGGCGGGACACGCCGTCATTCACGACAAGATCGTCGTCGTCGATCCGTTCTCGGACACGTGCGTCGTCATCACCGGCAGCCACAACCTCGGCTACCGCGCGTCTTACAACAACGACGAGAACATGGCGATCATCCGTAACCACCGCGCGGTCGCGGAAGCCTACGCCGCCCACTGCCTCGACGTCTACGATCACTACGCCTGGCGCTATTGGCTCGGCACGGAGAACGAAAAGGCCTGGCATTTCCTGTCGACGGACGACAGCTGGCAGGATTCCTACTTCACCGCCGACAATCAGGTGAAGTCGGCCGAGCTCAACTTCTGGCTCGCGGCGTCGCCGTCGACGGAAGCGCTGCCGACGCCGAACGTCGAGGCGTCGACCCGCGCGCGGCCCGCCCTTCAGGCGCAGACGGGCGGTCTTTCGCCGGCGGTCGGGCCGCATTCCGCGGCCGAAGCGGACGACGCCCAACCAGCGAAGGCTCGTAAGTCCAGGCCGGCACGTCGCCGGTAACGGCGCCTGCCCGGAAGTGGAGAACGAACATGACCAAGATCATGGTTATCCGCCACGCCGAGAAGCCGAACGGCGAACCCGGCGTGATGCCCGACGGAACCGAAAACGCGGAAGCGTTGACTGCGGCAGGATGGAAGCGGGCTGAGGCGCTTGTCGGCCTTTTCGATCCGCCGGACGGCCGGTTCGCGCCTCATCTTTCGCGGCCGGAGCGTCTGCTCGCCTCGGGGTCCGACAGCCTGCGGCCGAGGCAGACGATTGCACCGCTCGGCGAGGCGCTGCGGCTGCCCGTCGATACGACGTTCCTCAAGGGTCAGGAGGATCGCCTCGTCGCATCGGCGAAGTCGGCGGCCTGCGACGTCCTCATTGCCTGGCAGCACGAGGCGATCCCCAAGATCGCGAGCCTGATTCTGGGGGGGTCGGCCGGCATTCCGGCGCCATGGCCGGGGCACAGGTTCGATTTGGTTTGGGTGTTCGAAGACAAGAGTGGAGACGAATGGAGCTTTTTCCAGACGCCGGAGCTTGTCCTGCCAGGGGATTCTCTTGCGCCGATCGAATGAACCGATGCCGATGGCGATCGACTGCTCGCTTTCACGTAAACGATATTCTTCCGGTCTCCATAAATAAGCCCAAATGGTCCCCCGCGCATGCCTGGGGGACTTGGCCGACGACTTCAGGCGTCCCGCACTTGCTTCGGAGCCGTCGCGAGTACAGCAACGGCGAGCATTGCTTTAACTGCGCGTTTGAAGTCGCGGCGGCTGTTGATGGCCCATAGGTCGTCGAAAGAGGCCGCCTTGTGGGCCGCGTCGATCATCGCCTCCGTAGGATTTGCCAGCGGCCGCAATGCCGACAGCGCCAATCGTCTATACCTTGCGGATTCGGCCTGAAAGTCGCTGCTGTCAGCTTCAGCGATGGCCTGAGCAATTTGGTCGATCATGTTCATGGTCTGAGCGCCACAAGGTTCAAGCGGAAGTCGCACGCATCAAGCGGCCATGGGGAAGACTTTCCCGGTCATCGGGAACGCCCGCGATGAACACGGCGTCGTTCCGATAGTTACTATAGGCGCAAAAAATATACTCGTTCCAATGGTTTGGCGACGGCCCGTGCTTCAGCACGAAGTCGCGCGCGTCCATCTCGCGAGTCCGTCGCCTGCCGGCCAGGCGCTCGACCTCGCGCCTGATATAGGCCGAGATCATGGCTTCCGTCGTTTGGATCATGACGTAGGGGGTGGTGAAGACGATGTGATATTTGACCAAGGTGTTCATCGGCGGCACAAGCCGTCCGAACCAGATTTGGCCTTCCGCGCCCCTATAGCCCGACGCCGTGTGACAAAGCTTCACGTCCTCGCCGTCGATTTCGCGCAAACGGACGAAGCGATCCTCGAAACCGTCGTGCACGTAAAAGCCCATGCGTGACGTCTGCATCGCCGCAATCGCGTCGACGAGCCAGCCGGGAAATGGCATGTCCCGCGCCAGGCGCAGAAGGCAGGTCCCGATGGTTTCGTGGCTCTGCCCGAATAAGACGTCGAAAAGCGCCCACATCGTGAAATGGCTTGTCGTGACCGGGCTCTGAGGCGGAAAGCTTGGAAGATAATCATCTTCCGCCTTGCCAACGATGCCAGCGAATTGTCGAAGCTCCTTCATGGAGCTCATCTGCTCCGACAGGAACGATGCGAAGTTCTGCGCGTATATGTAGGCCGCATGCGCGGGATCGTAACCCTCCGCCAGCAGGTCGCGAAGACGATCGTCGCCCAGCCGCGCGTCCTCTACCGCCGCCTTGGCGGCCCGATAAGACGACAGGTCGATGACGCCAGAGCGCTGGCGCGCGAGGATGGCCTTGGCGATTTTGTCGGCGGTCGTGCCCATCGAATTTACGCAGCGGCCTTCAACGGATTGAGGAGCGGTCCGCATATCATGATTCTCTCGTGGTTTCGATCGCCGGACGAACCGCTGGGGCGGCGCATCGCTCGTGGGATGAGGGGCTGGAACGCTGACATTCATGCCTTCGCCATGATTACACTGCAAGCTTCTCCAATGTTCGTCTCGGGGGGCGTGGCTTGTGTCTTCGAATGTCCCGCATCTGCTTCTCAGTCACCGCGATTACAGCCCCGGCGAGATCATCGCCGATGCGGCCGTGCACGCGATCGCGATCGTCGCCGGGGTGATCGGCTTTTCGGTGCTGTTCCAGAAGATCGCCCTGCACGGCGCGTTCGGCGACGGGCTCGCGATGGCGGCCTATGCGGCCGGTTTTTTCCTGCTGTTCGGCTTTTCCTGCGCCTACAACATGTCGCCGCCCTCGCACGCCAAGGCGCTGCTCAGGCGCTTCGACCACGCCTCGATCTACCTCATGATCGGCGGCACCTACACCGCGCTCCTCTCCCAGGCGCGCGCCTCGCTGAGCCTTGTCGCGCTGGCGATCGTCGTGTGGGTCGCCGCGCTGATCGGCGCCTCGATCAAGATTTTCCTGCCCGGGCGGCTCGACCGCTTCGCCGTCAGGCTCTACCTGGCGCTCGGATGGTCGGCGGTCATCGCCGCAAAACCGCTCGTCGAGGCGCTGCCGACGGACACGCTCGCCCTCGTCGCCGCCGGGGGCGTGGTCTACTCGATCGGCGTGGCTTTCTTTTTGTGGGAGAGCCTCAAGTTCCAGACCGCGATCTGGCACGCCTTCGTCACCATCGCCGCCGCCTGCCAGTTCGCCGGCGTGCTCGCGGCGATTGGGCGCTGAGCGGTCGCGCGCCCCCTCGCCCCGCAATGCCCGTCGATAGACGGGCGTCTTTCGACGCCCTATGCGGGGAGAGGGCTGGGGTGAGGGGCTGCGCGAACCTCTGAGGTCGGCGCCGACGCCAACGTCCGGAGGCTGGCGCCGCCGCTCATCCGGCCGCGCTTTGCGCGGCCACCTTCTCCCCGCATAGCCCGTCGGGAGACGGGCGTCTTTCGACGCCTAATGCGGGGCGAAGGGCTTACCCCGTCACCTCCAGCGCCAGCCGACCGGTGACGACCTTGCCGTATTCGTTGACCGCCTCGACCTCGACCCGATAGGCGCCCGGCGCGAGATCGGCCGGCAGCCGCACGGTCCAGACGTGGGAGGAGTTCTGCGGCTTCACCCACGCCTTCTTGGTCGCCTCGTTGCGGTCGAACACTTCTTCCACGAACGGATCGGGCCTCGACTCGCGCTTCATCTCCATGGGCGGCCGGTCGCCGATTTTCGCCGTCACCTTCGTCTTCTCACCGGCGTCGAAGACGTTGGCGATCAGCGTCGACGACCCCAGCGCGGCCTGCCTTACCGGCGAGCCGAGAAGCCGCTCCTGGCGGAAGTCCACGTCCGCCTCGCGGCTGATCCCGTGGAACCGGCTCAAGATCGAGAGCCGCATCTGGCGCACGTTCGGCTCCTTGGCCGGCACGAAGCGGGTCGCGTAGCGGGCGCCGTCGACCGAAAGGATGTGAAACCCGTTCGGCGTCCCGTCCCAACTGTCGGCGGTGGCGACGCCGCGATGGTCGAACGGCCCGCTCCACCACGAGCCGGACAGCGCCGTCAGCACGTGATGGTGGTGCGGCGTCTCGCCCGTCCAGCCGTCGGCCGCGCCGAAATAATGGTGCTCGGTGGTATGGGTGTGGCCGGAGAAGCTGACGGTCGCCTTGCGCCCGTCGATGAGCTTGAACAACGCCTCCTTGTTGGCCGTGTTCTGGTAGGCGTCGGTCCCGAGGAAGGTGCGCAGCGGAATATGCATCACGGCGACGATCAGCGTGTCGTCGGGGGTATGCGCCAGCACGTTGCGCACGAAGTCGAGCTGAGCCTCGTCGAACCGCCCCTCGTACTTGCCCGACCCGCGCGGCTTCGCCGGATCCGGCCCGAGATAGTCGACGTTGTCGAGCATGAGGAACAGCGTCGGGCCATAGAAGAAGGCGTAGTAGTTCGGCCCGTAGACGCGCTTGAAGGTTTCGCGGCTGTAGGTGCGGTCCGGCGCCTCGAAATTGAGGTCGTGGTTGCCGCCGATGTTCCACCAGGGCAGCCCGATCGTGCCGATGATGGCGTTGAAGCGCGGATAGAGCGACAGGTCGTCGAACATCACGTCGCCGGCCGTGAGGCCGAACTTGGCGTCGGTGTGGGCGAGAGCCTGGATCAGGTCCTCGCGGACGAAGTCGACCTCCGCCTCCGTCTCCGGCTGCGGGTCGGTGACCAGCACGACATCGAACGCGTTCGGCTCGTCCTGGCGCTTGAGCGGGAAGTCGAGCGAGGCGGGCATCGGCCCGGTCGGCGCGATTCCCTCGAACAGGAGGTTGAGCGACGCCGGCGAGCCCTGCGGCTGGTGGAGGCGGTAAAAGCGCGGCAGGTTGGTCGCCGGATCGAGCGGCGGCATGAAGCCTGCCGGCTTGACGACAAAGATCGTGGCTGCGTCAGGCAGCGGCAGCATGTAGCGTCCGTCGGCGCCGGTGACGGCGACGTCGCGGCCGTTGGAGACGAGCGCGCCCGCAAGGCCGGGGTTCGTGGGACCCGCTGCGCCCGAGCCGTCGCGGTCCTCGAACACGATTCCGGAAACGGTCGCGCCCTGCGCCATCGCGACGCCCGGCTCGATCGCCGCCAGCGCCAGACCGCCGACGACGCTGATCAGCGCTTCGCGCCGCGTCACCTCGATCTCGTGTCCCGCCATCCGCGCCTCCAGTCGTGAAAAAGCGCATCAGACTACGCGCGCGCGACGCCAAGATGAAGGCCAGCGCGACGGCGCGAGGACCGGCCGCGATTGCGCGGGCCGGGGAAACGGACGAAAATGCCGCGATCCGAGGAGCCCGCCTGTGACTGAATCCGTTCCCGTTTTCGATCTCGTCGTCGCGGGCGGCGCGGCCTCCGGCCTCGCCTTGGCGGCGGCGGTCAAGCAGGCGCTCGGCGAGGGCGCCGCGGTCGCCCTCGTCGATCCGGCGGCTCCGCCCGCGCCGCGGCCGTCGCTGCGCACCGTCGCGATCGCCGAGGGGCCGCGCCGGCTTCTCGAGCGGATCGGGGCCTGGGCGGACGTCGAGCCGAAGGCTCAGCCGATCGTCAAGATGGAGATCATGGACGGCGGAGTGCGCGACGCCGTGCGCCTGCCCCATCTCCATTTCGACGCGCACGAAGACGCTCCGCTGGCCCACATGGCGTTCAACGCCGACGTCATCGCCGCGCTCTCGGCGCTCTGCGACCGGCTCGGCGTGATCCGCATCGCCGGCGCGGTCACGGCCTGGCGGCCGGGCAAGCGAGTGGCCGAGCTCGGCCTTGAGGACGGACGGGCGCTGCGCGCCCGGCTGGCGGTCGCTGCGGACGGCGCGCGGTCGAAGCTCCGGGCGCTCGCCGAGATTCCGGCCTACGGCTGGGATTACGACCAGTCCGGCATCGTCGCCACCATCGCTCACGAGGACGATCACGAGGGCGTCGCCGAGCAGCATTTCCTGCCCGCCGGACCCTTCGCCATCCTGCCGCTGCCCGGCCGCCAATCGAGCATTGTCTGGAACGAGCGCCGCGCGGACGCCCGCGCGCTCGTCGCTCTCGACCCGGACGAATTCATCCGGCAGCTGATGTTCCGCTTCACCCCGACGCTCGGCGAGATCCGCCTCGCCTCGCGGGTCGAGGCCTTTCCGTTCCGCTTCCAGGTCGCGCGGCGCTTCGTCGGCGAACGGCTCGCGCTTGTCGGCGACGCCGCCCATCTCGTCCACCCGATCGCCGGCCAGGGTCTCAACCTCGGCCTGCGCGACGTCGCGGCGCTCGCCGAGACGATCGTCGGCCAGATGAGGCTCGGCCTCGATCCCGGCGGGCCAAGCGCGCTCGCCGATTATCAACGGGCGCGGCGCTTCGACGTGGCGGCGAGCGGCATGGGCATGGACCTGATGAACCGGCTCTTCTCCAACGACTTCGGTCCGCTGCGCCTGGTCCGCGACCTCGGCCTTCGCCTCGTCGATCGCGCCCCGCTTCTCAAGGACCGGCTCATTCTCGAGGCGGGCGGCGCCGGCCGCGAAGCGCCCCGGCTTTTGCGCGGCGTTTCGCTATGAGCGGCCCCTATCGCCCGAGCACGCTGGCGGCCCAGGCGCTCGGCAAGATCGACGAGTCGACGCGAGCGCTGATCCCGCCGATCCACCTGTCGTCGACCTTCCTGCGCGATCCCGACAACCTTTATCGGAGCGGCAACGTCTATGGCCGTCCGGACAACGAAACGGTGCGCCAGGCCGAAGCCGTGATCGGAGCGCTCGAAGGCGCGGCGGAGACGCTGGTCTTCGGCTCGGGGATGTCGGCTGCGGTGGCGCTGTTCATGAGCCTCGGCGCCGGCGCGCATGTCGTCGCCCCGACGCTGATGTACTGGGCGTTGCGCAACTGGCTGGCCGAGGACGCCGCGCATTTCGGCCTCGAGGTCGAATTCGTCGATACCGAGGATTTTGCTGCGCTCGAACGCGCGGTGAGGCCCGGCGAGACCAAGCTCGTCTGGCTCGAGACGCCGAGCAATCCGCTCTGGGGCGTGAGCGACATCGCCGAATCGGCCGGCCTCGCTCACGCGGCAGGCGCGCTCATCGCCGTCGATTTCGACCTGCGCCACGCCGGTTTTCACCCGCCCGCTCGCGCTCGGCGCCGACGTCGTCATGCACTCGGCGACCAAATATCTGAACGGGCATTCCGATGTGCTTGCCGGCGCATTGGGCTTCGCCAGCTCCGGCGCGCTGTTCGATGAGGCGCGTCATCTTCGCACGACGCACGGGCTCATCCTGCATCCGTTCGAAGCCTTCCTGCTGACGCGCGGCCTGCGCACGCTCGAATTGCGCGTGCGCGCCTCGGCGCTGAACGCCTTGAGGCTTGCGCACCGCCTCGCTGCGCATCCGAAGATCGTTTCCGTGCTCTATCCGGGGCTGCCGCCCCATCCCGGTCACGCGACGGCGATGAAGCAGATGGACGGCGGGTTCGGCGGCATGCTGTCGATCCGCGTGCGCGGCGGCGCCGAGGCCGCGATCGCCGTGGCGGCGCGGACCCGGCTATGGAAGCGCGCCACCTCGCTCGGCGGGGTCGAGTCGCTGATCGAGCACCGGGCCTCGATCGAAGGCGAAGGCTCCCCCTGCCCGGCCGACCTGCTGCGGCTCTCGGCAGGCGTGGAAGACGTCGAGGACCTTTGGCGCGACCTCGACGAGGCGTTGCGCGGATGACGGCAACGGCGTTGACCGAATATCCGCGCAGGCGAGCGCGAGCCACATTGCCGCCGTAAGCGAAAGGCAAACGGCCGCCCTGTTCAAGCGTCGTTCATCCTGGACGTGGTCATCTATTGTCCATCGGAAGACGAAAGGAAAGGCGGCGCGAACAGCGTGGGCTGGACACAGCGGCAAACCCGAAGGATCGGTCAGCGTTACTGACGGTGGCCGCCGTTGCTCGGCGCGTGCGTCGACGCCGCAGTCTCTAAGCTTCTTTTCAATCAACGACCGAGAGGATTTCGCCATGCGTTTCTTGCAACCGGCGCTGACCGCGCTGCTGATCGGCGCCGCCGCGCCCGCGCTCGTCGCGCCGGCCTTCGCCCAGACCTGCGCCTGCCCGCCGGCGACGGGAGCGGCCTATTCGGGCCCGGTCATTGAGGCCGAGGAGCCGCCTCCCCCTCTGCCGGTCTATGAGCAGCCCCCCATTCCGACGCCGGGCGACATCTGGACGCCGGGATATTGGGCCTGGAACAATTACGACTACTACTGGGTGCCCGGAGTTTGGGTGCCGCCGCCACAGCCGAACCTTCTGTGGACGCCGGCCTACTGGGCCTTCGTCGGCGGCGCCTATGTCTTCCGTCAGGGCTTTTGGGGGCCGCACGTCGGCTTCTACGGCGGCGTCAATTACGGCTTTGGCTACAACGGCCTCGGATACGAGGGCGGTCGATGGCAAGGCTCCCGCTTCGCCTACAACACCACCGTCAACAATTTCGGCGCCGCCCATATCACCAACGTCTATAGCCAGAACGTGACGGTCGCGCCCGGCGCGGGCCGCGTCAGTTACAACGGCGGCCCTGGCGGAATCGCGCTGAAGCCGACGCCGGAACAGGAGCGGCTCACGACAGAGGAGCACGTGCGGCCGACCCAGCTTCAGGCGACCCAGGCGCGCACCGCCAGCATGGAGGCGACGCAGTTCAATTCGGCCAACAAGGGCAAGCCTGCGGTCGCCGCAACCCAGCGCCCGGGCGAGCTGAAGGGCCCGGGCGCTGTGCCGGCAAAGGCGGCGGGCACGGCCGAGGTTCAGCCTGCGCAAGCGCCGAACGCGCCCAAAGGCGAACAGAAGCTTCGGCCCGGCGAAAAGCCGCCGGGCGCAGCCAACGAACCGGCCCGAGCGCCGGAGACCGGCGGGCCAGGTCAACAGCAAAAGCCCGGCGCCGCGGAAAAGCCGGTCACGCCAACCGAGACGACGCCGAACGAGAGGCTGAACAGGGTGCAGGAAAAGCCTGCCGAGGAAAACAAGCCCGGCCAGCCGCCAAAGCTGCAGGAGCAGAAGGCGCCCGGCGCTTCGCTGAAGCCGCCGGAAGAGAAGGCGCCCGGCGGGCCGCCAAAGGCGCTGGAGCAAAAGGCGCCCGTGGCTTTGCCGAAGCCGCCGGATGAGAAGGCGCCCGGCGGACCGCCGAAGCCGGAGGGGGCTCTCAGGCCCGCGCGGCCAGAGCTCGCGCCCAATCGGGAATTGAAGGCGCCGGAGGCGCCGAAGCCAGGGCCGGCGGCGGCGCCGCCAGGCGCCGAACGCCCGCGACCCGAGGCCAAGGGTCCGCCCGGCGCGGCCGAGCACAAGCCGCAGCGGCCCGAAGGCCAGGTGCGCGAGTGCGGCAAACCCGGCGCGCCGCCCTGCCGGTAAGGCGCCGCGCGGGGCGCGCTGGGGGGCCCCGCTTCGGACCCCCTGCCCTGCCGCTTTGCCGCCAGGGCCCGAATCCGGCTAAAGCCGGGGCATGCCGGGTATGGTGCGCAACATCTTTTCGGTCGGCGGGTGGACGGTCGTCTCCCGCCTGACCGGTTTTTTTCGCGACATGGCGCTGGCGGCGCTGCTCGGCGGCGGGGCGCTCAACGACGCCTATGTCGCGGCGATCAAGCTGCCCAATCAGTTTCGCCAGATCTTCGGCGAAGGCTCGTTCAACGCCGCCTACCTGCCGACCTACACCCGGGTGCTGACGACGAAGGGGCCCGAGGCGGCCGGCCATTTCGCCAGCCAGGTGTTCACGCTATTGATCCTGTCGCAGGTCGTCCTGCTCGGCCTCGTCTATCTCGACATGCCGCTCCTGGTTCAGCTCACCTCGCCGGGATTCATGCGCGAGCCGCAAAAATTCGCCAATGCGGTTGCGATGTCGCGGATCATGTTTCCCTACATCACGTTCATCGCGATCTTCGCCCTGCACCAGGGCACGCTCAACGCCAACAACTCCTGGAGCGTGCCGGCCGCCGCCCCGGCCGCGGCGAACGTCTGCATGATCGCCTTCCTCGCCTGGTCCGCGTATGTCCCGAAAGCCTCGCCCGGCGTGGCGGCGATGGCGAGCTGGGGCTTTTTGGCCTCGGGGGCGACGCAGCTCGTCATTGCCATGGTCGATGCGCGTCGGCGCGGCCTGCTCGAGCGCCTCACCCGGCCGCGCTGGACCCCCGAGGTGCGCCAGTTCTTCTGGATGCTCGGTCCCGCGATCGGCATTTCGGCGAGCTATCAGATCGGCGCGCTCGCCGACCAGATCGTCGGCTCGCTCCTGCCGACCGGCGGCCTCTCGGCGATCAGCTACGCCGACCGCCTTTATCAACTGCCCGGCGGCGTGATCATCATCGCGACCGGATCGGTGCTGCTCAGGGAAATGGCGGCCCTGATCGCGCGAGGCGACGATGAGGCGGCGCTGCACGCGCAAAACCGCGCGGCGTCGCTGACGGTCGCGCTCGGCGCGCCGTTCGTCGTCGTCTTCCTCTTGATTCCGGACCTGATCATCGGCGCCGCCTTCGAGCATGGCGCGTTCAAGGCCAGCGCGACCCATCAGGCCGCGGCGGTGCTCGCCGCCTATTCGCTCGGCATGCCGGCCCTGTTCGTCGACCGGATCGTGGCGGCAAGCTTTCTCGCGCGCGGCGATACGGCGACGCCGATGAAGGTGACGCTCGTCGGGGTCGCGCTGAACGTCGGGCTCAAGGTCCTGCTCTATCGTCCGCTCGGCGCGCCGGGCCTCGCATTGGCGACGGCGGCCGGTCTGTGGCTAAAAGTCGCGGGAACCTATACGCTCGCGCGCCGGCGCGGCTGGACGGCGCCCGACGACAGATTCCTGGGCGCCGTCGCCGCCACCCTGTTTGCTTCAGGCGCCCTCGCGCTGGCTCTGACGCTCGCCGATCCCGGCCTGATCGCCGCATTGGCGCATGTTCGGTTCGGCCGCGAGATCCGGCTCGCGATCCTCACAAGTCTTGGCGTCGTCGTCTATTTTCCGGCGCTGGGGCTCGGCCTCGGCCTGACCGGCGCGGCCCCGGCCGGCCTTTTCGCCCGCGCGTTGCGGGCAGTGCGGCGGCCGGGTCGATAAAACGCCAGATCCGGCGGCGGCGGCCGGACTGAGCCGCCAACGAAAGGCGGCGGCCTCCCTTGTCTCAGACGATTGACCCGGGCAATAGTATTACAATATGAGTTTACCCGAGTTCAGACCGATGCGCGCCGGGCCGCGCGCGAGGACGGGGAGAAACGAGTGCGCCCAGACGTCTCGCATAGGAACGCCGACCAGCCAGCTGGCGCGGCTGAAATCGGGCGGAAGCGCGCTGCCGACCAGACGCTTGCATGCTAGCACGATGAACGATAGACGGCGGACAGGCGCAGCGCGAGCGCGAGCGGGAGGGTAACGCAGCAGGGGCGGCAGAACGGCGCCGGTCCTTGCGCGCCAAGAACCGTCAAAACAGAGCGACATAGGCAATCATCGCCGTCGTGGCCGGGCAGAAGCGCTCGCGCCGGACGGCGTAGGGATCCGTGCGCCGGCGTCGCCGACGCAGGAAGTCCGCCGTCCGGCGGGCGGACATGAAGAGGCCAGGAGTTGGCCGAGGAGGAAGGCATGAAGTTGATGAAATTGGCGGCGGCGCTCGCGTTCGGCGTTCTCGCCGTCGCGACCGCCGCTCAGGCGGACGACAAGCCGACGATCGGCATTTCGATGCCGACCAAGTCTTCCGCGCGGTGGATCGCGGACGGCGACAACATGGTCAAGGTGCTGCAGGCCAAGGGTTACAACACCGACTTGCAATATGCCGACAACGACATTCCGACCCAGCTGAACCAGATCGAGAACATGATCACCAAGAAGGAGAAGGTCCTGGTGATCGCGGCGATCGACGGCACGACGCTGTCGAACGCCTTGCAGAAGGCGGCGGACGCGGGGATCAAGGTCATTTCCTATGACCGCCTGATCGTCGGCTCGCCGAATGTCGACTACTACGCCACCTTCGACAACTTCCAGGTCGGCGTCGAGCAGGCCAAGACCCTCGTCCACGGCCTCGGTCTCGACCAGGGCAAGACGGGTCCGTTCAACATCGAATTGTTTGGCGGCTCGGCCGACGACAACAACGCCTTCTTCTTCTACAACGGCGCCATGTCCGTCCTGCAGCCTTACATCGACAAGGGCGTTCTCGTCGTCCAGTCGAAGCAGATGGGCATGGACAAGGTCTCGACCTTGCGTTGGGATGCGGCGACCGCCCAGACCCGCATGGAGAACCTGCTCTCGGCCTACTACACCAAGAAGAAGGTCGACGCCGTCCTGTCTCCGTATGACGGCATCAGCATCGGCATCATTTCGGCGCTGAAGGGCGTTGGCTACGGCACCGCGGACCAGCCGATGCCGGTCATCTCTGGCCAGGACTTCGAGATTCCCTCGGTCAAGTCGATCATCGGGCACGAGCAGTATTCGACGATCTTCAAGGATACCCGCGACCTCGCCAAGGTCTCGGCCGGCATGGTGGACGCGATCGTTAAGGGCGGCAAGCCCGAGATCAACGACACCACGACCTATAACAACAAGGTCAAGATCGTCCCGTCGTACCTCCTGAAGCCGGTCCCGGTCGACGCGACCAACTGGAAGCACGTCCTGGTCGACAGCGGCTACTACAAGCTCGACCAGCTGCAGTAAGCGGTCAAACGAAACCGGCCTCCGCGCTCCGGCGCGGAGGCCCCGGAATAGGCTTGGCCCGCCGTCCGCGATGCGGCTAAAGTGCGCCAAAACATGGTCAGAGCCGAGACATGCCCGTAATCCTGGAAATGAAGGGAATCACCAAGAAGTTCCCGGGAGTCATCGCTCTGCGCGACGTGAGTTTCGCCGTCGAAGAGGGCGAAATCCACGCCCTGTGCGGCGAGAACGGCGCCGGCAAATCCACGCTGATGAAAGTGCTCAGCGGGGTCCATCCCTACGGCTCCTACGAAGGCCAGATCCTCTACGGGGGCGAGGAGCGGCGCTTCCACCGGATCGCCGACAGCGAGCATGTCGGCATCATCATCATTCACCAGGAGCTTGCGCTCGCGCCGCAGCTCTCGATCGCCGAGAACATCTTCCTCGGCAACGAACCGGGCCGAAACGGCGTCATCGACTGGAACGAATTGTTCCGCCGCAGCCGCGAGCTGATGCAGAAGGTGGGCTTGAAGGAATCGCCCAATACGCTGATCACCAACATCGGCGTCGGCAAGCAGCAGCTCGTCGAGATCGCCAAGGCGTTGTCGAAGAAGGTCAAGCTCCTGATCCTCGACGAGCCGACGGCGAGCCTCAACGAAGCCGACAGCACGGCCCTTCTCAACCTGCTGCTCGAGTTCAAGAAGCAGGGCATGACGTCGATCCTGATCTCGCACAAGCTGAACGAGCTGGCGAAAGTCGCGGATTCGATCACCGTGCTGCGCGACGGGTCGACCGTCGAGACCATCGACTGCCGCGCCGGGCAAGTCAGCGAGAGCCGGATCATCAAGAGCATGGTCGGGCGCGAGATGACGGAGCGCTATCCGGCGCGAAATTCAGCGATCGGCGAGGAGCTGTTCTCGATCCGCGACTGGCGCGTCGAGCATCCGCAGCACGCGGGCCGCGCAGTGGTGAAGGGCGTGAACCTGCACGTGAGGCGCGGCGAGGTGGTCGGGATCGCCGGCCTCATGGGCGCCGGCCGGACGGAGCTCGCCATGAGCGTGTTCGGCCGCGCCTATGGCCGCAACATCACCGGCGCGGCGATGCTGGAAGGGCGCGCGGTCAAGCTCGATACGATCGACGACGCGATCGAGGCGGGCCTCGCCTATGTCACCGAGGATCGCAAGCAGCTCGGACTGATCCTCAACGAGGACATCAAGCACAACATCACGCTCGCCAAGCTCGACGGCATTTCCGACAGCGGCGTCATCGACGACGCGCGCGAAGAGCAGGTCGCGACCCGTTATCGCAGTGCGCTGCGCATCCGTTCCTCCAGCATCCATCAGCGGACGCTCGACCTGTCGGGCGGAAACCAGCAGAAGGTGGTGGTGAGCAAATGGCTGTTCACCGAGCCGAAGGTTTTGATGCTCGACGAGCCGACGCGCGGGATCGACGTCGGCGCGAAATATGAGATCTACACGATCATCAACGACCTCGCGTCCCAGGGCAAAGGCGTCATCGTCATCTCCTCGGAGATGCCCGAGCTTCTTGGCGTCTGCGACCGCATCTACGTGATGAACGAGGGCAGGTTCGTCGACGAAATGCCCGCCAAGGAAGCCAGTCAGGAGAAGATCATGGCGTCGATCATGCGCCAATACGCAGGGGCGTTCCAATGAGCTCGCAAGTCCAGGCCGACGCCGCCGCCCTCAAGGCCGAAGTCCGCGGCCAGCTGTGGAAAGACAATCTGCGCGACTACGGGCTGCTCGGCTCGCTGCTGCTGATCGTCATATTCTTCTACTTCATCACGCAGGACCACGCGTCCGTCGCGCCGGTCAATATCACCAACCTGATCATGCAGAACTCCTATGTCGTCATCATGGCGCTGGGGATGCTGCTGATCATCGTCGGCGGCAACATCGACCTGTCGGTCGGCTCGATCGTCGGCTTCGTCGGCGCGGTCGGCGGAACGCTGATCGTCTACTTGAAGCTCCCCTACCCGCTCGTGATCCTCATCTGTCTGGCGACGGGAATCGTCATCGGCGCGGCGCAGGGCTATCTGGTCGCCTACGCCAAGATGCCCTCCTTCATCGTGACGCTCGGCGGCATGCTGATCTTCCGCGGCCTCACCGGCAACATGCTGCTCGGGCAGTTCGTCGGACCCTTCCCGAAGGGGTTCCAGAACATCGCCTCGGGTTTCCTGCCCGACTTCACCGACATGGTCGGACTGGCCCATTCGCTGCCCGAGTGGGCTCAGATCCGCTGGGTGTCGTTCCTGATCGGCGTGATCGGCGCGGCAGCGATGTTCGTCTCCAGCTTCCGGCGCTGGCGCAGGTCCAAGGCGGACGGGATGGAAGTCGAGCCCCTGCCCCTGCTGGTCGGCAAGAACGTCGTGTTCGCCGCGATCATCGTCGGCATCGCCTGGAACCTTGCGCTCTACAAGGGCCTGCCGGTCATCCTGGTGATCATGGCGTTGCTGGCGCTGCTTTACGGCTTCATCACCACGCGCACCGTGATCGGGCGGCGCATCTACGCGCTCGGCGGCAACGTCCTCGCGGCGCGTCTCTCCGGCGTCAAGACCGAACGGCTGATCTTCTTCACCTTCGCCAATATGGGCCTGCTCGCCGCGCTCGCCGGCATCGTCGTCGCCGCGCGCCTCAATTCGGCGACCCCGAGCGCCGGCAACTCGTTCGAGCTCGACGTCATCGCGGCCTGCTTCATCGGCGGCGTGTCGGCCTCGGGCGGCGTCGGCAAGGTGATGAACGTGGTCATCGGCGCGCTGTTCATGGGAGTCATGAACAACGGCATGTCGCTGGTCGGCCTCGGCATCTTCTGGCAGCAGGTGGTCAAGGGCCTCGTCCTGCTCGCCGCCGTCTATGTCGACGTCTACCAGAAGCGCAAGGGCTGACGGGTCCTGGGAACGCGCCATGACTTCGCTGGCGGTCGAGGCGCGCGACGTCGCGCAGGATTTCAGCCTCCGCTTCGGGCGCGTGGGCGTGGTCAGCCGCGCGCCCGACCGGGTGAATCTGATCGGCGAGCACACGGACTACGACGACGGCTTCGTCATGCCGGCGGCGCTCGATTTCGCTGCGCTCGTCGCCGGCGCGCCGCCGCGTCCATGTCTATTCGATCGTCATGGACGCGACGCGGGCGCGTCCCGCTATTCCGTTTCGACGTCCTCCAGCCTGACTCCGCGCCCTTGGCGCAGGCTGCTCCGCGCCTGTTCGATTCGACTCAAAAATCGCGGGTCATGTTCGAGACGGTATTCGAACCAATCCTCCTCCGATTCGAAGCCGATCAGCACGCCCGCCGGTTTGCCGTGGCGCGTGATGACGATTTCCTGCGTCTCCGCCTGTCGAAGAAATCGAGACAGATCATCCTTGACCTCGGAAAGCGGCACTTCCCTCATTCCGGACTTGAAAACTGTGCGAGCCATGACTCAGCCTCTGATTTGGTTACGACCGCCAAGACCTCGACGGTCGCGCCGGAAACGTCGTAGAATACTCGAATGTCGCCCACACGCAGCCGGTACTGCGGACGCCGCAGGCCTCGCAACCGTTTGATGCGAGTGCGGCTAGTCTTCTCCGGCTCGTGTCGCAGGTGCGTTTCGAGCATGGTCCGGACAGTCGCGCGCACATTCGCCTTCAGCCCTCTGAGGTCGTCGACCGCTTCGGGGGCGAGCACGATGGCGAAGCTCATTCTGGCTAGATCATAGCCAGATTTTGGCGCCCGTCAAATGTCGGAGCTTGACGCGCGCGCCCGCAAAGCTTCCAGTTCTCGGCCCATGGGAGAACGGCAATGAGCGTTGAGGCGCGCGACGTCGCGCAGGAGTTCGGCCTGCGGTTCGGCCGCGTGGGCGTGGTCAGCCGCGCGCCCGGCCGGGTGAACCTGATCGGCGAGCACACCGACTACAACGACGGCTTCGTCATGCCGGCGGCGCTCGATTTCGCCACCCTCGTCGCCGGCGCGCCTCGCCCGGATCGCAAGATCTGCGTCTATTCCCTGTTCATGGACGAAACGCGTGAGTTCGACCTTGACCGGCCCGCGCCGAGCGGGCGCCACGACTGGTCGGACTACGTGTTCGGCGTCGCGGCGATGATCGAACAAAGCGGCCGGCGGCTCGCCGGCGCGGACCTCGTCGTGTGGAGCGATGTGCCGCTCGGAGCGGGCTTAAGCTCCTCGGCGGCGCTCGAAGTCAGCGTCGCCCATGCGCTCCTGGCGGCGTCGAACCTGCCCTTCGACCCCGTCGCGACCGCCAGGATCTGCCAGCGCGCCGAGAACGACTTTGTCGGCATGCGCTGCGGCGTCATGGACCAGTACATCGCCGCTTGCGGCGTCGCCGGCGCAGCCCTTGTCATCGACTGCCGCTCGCTGACATCGCGGCCCGTGCCGATCGCGCCGAACCTCCGCCTCGTCATCGCCAATTCCAACGTCCGCCATCAGCACGCCGGCGGCGAGTACAACGACCGCCGCGCGGCCTGCGAGGAGGGGGTGCGGCTCCTCAAACCGCATCTCGGGCCGATCACGGCGCTGCGCGACGTCTCGCCCAGCGATCTCGAGCGCTGGCGCCGCGCCCTGCCCGACCTCGTCTATCGCCGCTGCCGCCATATCGTGACCGAAAACGCGCGTGTGCTCGAGGCCGAGCGGGCGCTGAAGGCGAACGATTTCGCCGCCTGCGGCGCGGCGATGAACGCCTCGCAGGTCTCGATGCGCGACGACTTCGCCATCACCTGTCCGGAGATCGACTTCCTTGCCGATTTCGCGCAAGGGGTCGAAGGCGTCTACGGATCGCGCATGACGGGGGGCGGTTTCGGCGGGTGCACGGTGAGCCTGGTCGAGGCGGACGCCGTCGAGGGCCTGAGCAAACTGCTCGTCGACGCCTACCGGGTCGCCTTCGGGCTCGACGCGGAGGTGTTCGTCTGTTCGCCGTCCGACGGCGCGGGCTTCGTCGATCTCGAGGCCCCGGCATGACGATCGAGTTCGGCGATACCTCGCATCGGCGTTTCAACCCGCTGACCGGCGAATGGGTCTTGGTCTCGCCGCATCGGATGAAACGCCCCTGGCAGGGCAAGCGCGAGGCGATCCCCGCCTCCGGGCTGCCCGCGCACGATCCGAATTGCTACCTCTGCGCCGGCAACCTGCGCGCCAACGGCGCGCGCAATCCCGACTACGCCCACACCTTCGTGTTCGACAACGACTTCGCCGCCCTCGCGCCCGACGCGCCCGACGCGCGGACCGAGAGCGGCCTCCTGATCGCCGAGGGCGAGTCGGGCGTCTGCCGGGTGCTGTGCTTCTCGCCGCGCCATGATCTCACGATCGCCATGATGGAGGTCGCCGACATCGAGCGGGTGGTGGACGCCTGGGTCGAGGAGACGATCACGCTCGGCGGCCGGCCGGATGTTGCTTCCGTACAAATTTTCGAGAACCGCGGCGAGATCATGGGCTGCTCCAACCCGCATCCGCACGGCCAGATCTGGGCGACCCGCCATCTGCCCAACGAGATGGCGAAGGAGACCCACGCCCAGGCGCAATATCTCATCGCCCATGGCCGGCCGCTGCTCATCGACTATCTCGCCCAGGAACTCACGCTTAAAGAACGGATCGTGGCGGAGAACGCGCATTTCGTCACGCTCGCGCCGTTCTGGGCGATCTGGCCGTTCGAAACGATGATCCTGCCCCGCCGCCGCATCGGCGGCTTCGACGAGCTGACGGCGGAGGAGAGAACCGCGCTCGCCGCCGCCCTCTCCGACCTCACCCGCCGCTACGACCGGCTGTTCGACGTGTCGTTTCCCTATTCGATGGGTTTTCATCAAAGGCCGACCGACGGCGCCGTCCATTCCGAATGGCAGATGCACGCCCATGTCTACCCGCCGCTCCTGCGCTCGGCGACGGTGAAGAAATTCATGGTCGGCTTCGAGATGCTCGGCTCGCCCCAGCGCGACCTGACGCCGGAAGCAGCGGCGGCGCGGCTGCGGGACCTTGGGGCGTAAAAGCGCGAGTGCGCTAGGCCCACTTTTGACGTCGGGGACGTCGCAATTGGACCGGCCGCCGCCCTTCGTTAGCAACGCGCGAACGCCAAGATTCCGCCGGGAGCGGGAGTCCGTCGCGAGCGATTCAACGGCAGGCGCCGACGTAGTGCTGCCGTTGCGGATCGCGGCCTTGGACGCCTCAATGGGCGGGATAGCGGGAGTTCAAACCCCAGTAAGGGAACGCTTGGTGTCCGACCATTGCTGAACTTGACGTACAGAATCGAAAGGTGCTCGTCTGCCAAATAAGTCGGTGATCTGAATCGGTCGGGTTCGTAAAACGAGAGGGGAGAAGCGTGCCGCGGCGCATTAGACTGACGAAGTTTGGGATGCTCTCACTTGAAAATCCCTTTTTCGACAGTCTCAAGAAGGGGTATATGGAATTTCCAAAATGGTTTGCCCGCAAGGCTAATGAACCCGTCTATGTCGTTGACGATGGCGAAGAGCTCACCGGCATGCTGTATCTCAAGCGGGAGGACGGCGCTGTCGGAGATGTGCATCCGCCACTTCCCAACCGCCGATGGCTTAAAGTTGGTACTCTGAAGATCGTCGGACGCGGGACTAAGTTAGGCGAGCGAATCATAAAGAAAATCTTCGATACCGCGTTAGACGAGGGTGCAGACGCTGTTTATGTTACTGTATTTGCGATCCACGATGACCTATTGCGGTTATTCGCGCGATATGGATTTAAGGAGATTGCAACAAAGACGACCGACAACGGCGTCGAACAGGTTCTTGTAAGATCTTTAATCGAATTCGGTGCAGATAGAATTCAAGATTATCCTTTTATTCATGCCGCGGGTCAGCGATTCTGGCTTCTGGCTATCTACCCCGAGTATCACACACGACTGCTTCCCGACTCAATTTTAAACAACGAACCTCGCGAGATCGTTCAGGACGTCTCCCCAACTAACAGCATTCACAAAGTGTATATTTCGGGCCTCGCGCTTACGCGGATGTCGCCGGGCGACGTCGTAGTTTTTTATCGGACCAACGATGGCAAGGGCCCAGCTTTCTACCGCTCAGTCGTGACGTCGCTATGCGTGATTGAGGAGGTCCGGAAAAAAAGAAACTTCGCCGACGTCAAAGAGTTTTTAGCCTATGCGGCACCGAGAAGCGTGTTCACTGAGGAGGAACTGCGTGACAAATTTGCAACCATGAGGAGGCTCTCGATCGCTAAGATGACGTACAACGCGGCGTTCGGGAGGCGGATCACACGAGGACGGCTCCTGGAGGAGGGAGTCCTTTCGGAGCAACCCCGGTGGGATATGCGCGAGTTGAGTTGAGATCAGTTTGACAAGATCGTCTCAATGGGAGAAGTAAATGCGCGTCTTATTATCGATTAAGCCGTCTCATGCGGCTAATATCTTGAGTGGTGTCAAGACTTTCGAATATAGACGTAGAATGTATGGGCGGAAGGAGATCCGAACCGCGCTCGTGTACGCGACTAAACCCGTGGGACGTCTCGTCGCTGAATTTGACATTGAGAATGTGCTGGAGGCAACTCCAGAAGAATTGTGGGCAGTCACGCATTATGGGTCAGGCATATCGAAATCGTACTTCGATGCCTATTTCTGCGGAAGAGGGTTGGCCTATGCATTGCAGATAGGCGAGGTTCGAGTGTTTGATAAACCGATCGCGCCTCACGAACTTTTCACGAATTTTACAGCACCTCAGTCGTATATGTACGTCCCGCGCGCTCACCAGCGGGGCGAGAACTCGCTGCAGTTGTCGCTTCTGTAGATGATCGGACAGTGTTTTCTTGTCTTCGGGGTTTCGGGCGTCGGCAAGACGACCGCTTGCGCGGACTATGTGCGACGCCACCTCGGCTTCGCGCATTTGAATGCTGGTCTGCTGATTGGCGCCTCTCGGAATTTGACGAATAGTAATTCACGCACCTCCGACCCTCAACAGATACTAGATAATCAGGCGATTATTGTTCAACAACTAGCAGAGTTTCGCCGAGTGAATCCGGATCAATCGATCCTACTCGACTCCCACGCCATCATCAACTCCGACAGAGACTTAATCAGAGTGCCGCTCGGGACAATCCGTTCAACCTCACCAGACGGACTTTTGCTCCTTGAAGCGCCTGCGAGCACGATCTTCGCCAGAAGACAAGCCAGAGCGCCAGGACGAACTGAAGGGTCTGTATCCGCAATTGAACGTGAGAGCATGGCGGAGCGCGGTGCCGTTCTTCACTATGCGGAAAGTCTCAGACTACCTCTTGAATGGCGCACCGTCGGAGAGGATTTCCGCCTCGATGACGCGATCGAAGCGCTGCGTCGTCGTCTGCAAAACAAAGACACGTGGTTAGCTTAACGCGAGTCCAACGGTGTGCGTCCCTCGTTAAACGCGAGCTCGACTGCGCCGGGCACATAGAGGCCAGGATGCGCCGACGAAAGCGCAAAGCCGTAATAGTCGAAAATGCGCTCAAACGCGGGCAGCTTCTGTGCACCGACGGTCAGGTGCGGGTGGTCGTCATCGAGCCAGTGCATCAGCCGTTCAAATATGCGCATCCCCATCCCGCGCCCAACGTGCGACGGCGCTATGCGTACCGTGCAGATCTTTCTTTCCCCTAGTTCTTTTTTGGCGATACCAACTCCTACGAGTTGCCCCTGTCGTTCGATTGGCAGCACCACGCGAGTACCGGCCCTCAGCCCCGGAATGACTTTGTTGTGGTACCAACGCTCTATGTCCGGATAGTCGGGCGAAAGCGGCAGAAGGAAATGCAGCACTTCCGCCTCGCGCGGACGAAGTTCCTTGACCGAAGGGTGCCATGCCGACGACCGGCTTGCAGTGAATTCCTGGGGGGCCACCGCTATTGCCTTTCCGACTTAGGACTTACCGATATGCTGGGACGATCCGGTTTACCGAATGCCGCCTCCCAACCTTTATCGAGTCCGTATTCCAGCACGGAAGCGACCATGTTCCCCAGAACTCCGAAGGCGAACGCAAACGCCAGATATTTCAACAAAGTCCATCGTCCGCTGCGTCGCGTCTGAAGTTTAACAAAGGCAGAGAAATCACGGATAGACGACGCTGTCTCACGCTTCCAATGGTATACGACCATGCCATCTGGTATTCCACCGGGCACATAATCGCTCCACAGGCCGTGTTCGAGCACGCGCAGCTTATGTGGAGTCGCATTAGAGGACGAAAGCTCTGACTGGACCGGGACCGCGGTCAAAAAAGCAACGAGAACAAGTTGAACGCCGACATTCGCACTGTCGGCGCTCATCTTGGCCTCAACCTGCTCCGGTAGCGTGCGGGCCTCGTTCACCCGAAAATCAATGTATTCGATTTGCACAAAACCACTTTGCAGCATGCGGTCGGGCGTCGCAATTTGACGCACGAACGCTTGCTCAACACTGCGCCCAGCGATGCGGAGCCGAAAATACACCGGCGCCGGGTCGTTGAGCGCGTTTTTCCGTGCTTCATTAAGCGCAGTGGAGGTAATAGTGAGCAAAGTACCGTCTGCGATCGTGTCGCAAGTCAGCTCTGTTGGATCGATTGAGGTGTTGTCTCTCATAAAGCGGTGGACGCGACAGAAGACTTTCGTCGAGTTTCGAAGCTCAACGAATTGTCCCTGCGGGGGGTCGGTCGCGCTAAGCATCTCGTTGAAGATACCTTGAGCGATCGGCGCTCTTGCAAAATAGTTAGCGCAATCCGTTAACTCGGTCGTGGCGACGGAGTGAGGAACATATAAGCAGATGCGATCGACCGTCTCAGGCTCCTTGAGCAGGACGCCCACCTCGATAAAGTCCTTCACCGAATCTCTGGCTCTTCGGCGGAAGTCTTCGTCGCCAGCAATCCGCCAGTAATTGAAATGAGCCTCGAAGGTGCTTGAATTGGCTCCGGCCCGGAGAACGCACCAGACTCCGACGCTCTTGTTGGACAACATTCTCTACTCATTCATCTGAAATCGGGAGGTATCTGGACGACGTGTGTGCGCGAGATAGATTAGCACGATATCATGATTTAAGCCACACTCGAAGACCAGCAAACAGGGCTCGGCCTCTCGATCACGATGGTTCCGAAGGATGAAGACACCCAATTTTGAGAGGAATGCTTGCGTTCCGTAGCAGGTTCGATTCGAAGCCCAACATCTCTGCCCCGGGCGTCTGCGCCCAGGGCTTCTCCATACGCGCGGCGAAGGTTATGATTCTTGAACCGATTATGGCGGTCGTTTCTGAAGCGGACGTACGTTCACGGAGTTTTACTGGTAGTCCCCGCGTGGCGCTTCCTGCCTGTATCGTCTACGGCGGCTTTACGTTGCTGTCCTTGCCGCGCACCCGGGTGCACGGCAAGGACAGCAAAGGGTCGAACTGGCGCGTTCGGAGCTTCCTCGGGCAACTTCCACAGTAGGTGCCCTCCTACCGTACAGGAGCGAACGGGAAAGGCAGCAAAGGGTCGGAGATGACGCGTTCGCTAAGCCGTCATCGAATGACAGGTATTTCGTAGGGTTTCGGATGCCGGCCCTGACGCGGGCGTAGGTGCGGGCCGGAGGGCCGGCGTCCGAAAGCCTCAAGTGGAGGAAACCGCGGGACGGTGAGCGTCCGGCGCCGCGGGGGCGCTATGGGGATTTGGGGCTCGGCGGCGCCGCGCGGGACGGCCGGAGTGGCGTGTTTGTGGATGACGCGAGGGCGTCGGACAGGCCGCGGATTGGCCGATCGGCACAGGCGGGCATTTCGGGGGCAAGGAGGCGCGAGACGTTGGTCGCCGCGATCGGCTCGGGCGCGAACGGAGCGGCGCCGGGGGAGGTCCTCGGCGAGCAGAGGTCGGTGGCGGCGCGGGCCGGAGCGGCGGTCATGACGAGTTGATTCCGGCAGGTTCGGCGGTGAAGCTGCGAGGACGAGCGCCACGGGCGAACGTCTCGATGATGCGCATGCGTCCGCCGCAGCAGGGACAGATCCTGGAGCCGGCTTCGGTTGCGGCGGGCTCGGGGGCGGTCGTGGCCGCGCTTGCATCGGCTTCGGGGCGAGGCCGAGCGGTCGCGTTGGAGGTCGCGATCAGGTCCCGCAGGCGCCCGATGGTTGCAGCGCGTCCGGGGCTGGCGAGGAAGCCGTAGTGGCGGATGCGGTGGAAGCCGCTGGGCAGCACGTGCAGGAGGAAGCGGCGGGTGAACTCGCTGGCGTCGAGCGTCATGGTCTTGAGCCGGTCTCGGCCTTTGATCCGATAGTCCTTCCAGCGGAACGTGACGCCCTCGTTGTCGAGCCGGATCAGACGCGAATTCGAGATGGCGACGCGGTGGGTGTAGCGGGCGAGATAGGCGAGGACGGCCTTCGGCCCGGCGAACGGCCGCTTGGCGTAGACCACCCATTCCGAGCAGCGCAGCGGCGCGAGCGCGGCGTCGAAGGCGCGCTTGTCGGCGAGGGGCGCGAGATCGCCGAAGAGGGCGAGGCGGCCGGCCGCATGCAGGGCCGCGAGCCCGTCGAGGAAGAGGCGGCGGAACAGGCGCGACAGCACGCGCACCGGCAGGAAGAAGTCTCTCTTGCAGGCGACCCAGCGCGACCCGTCCGGCGACGGGCCTCCGCCGGGCACGATGATGTGGACGTGGGGATGGTGGGTCAGCGCCGAGCCCCAGGTGTGGAGCACGGCGGTGAGGCCGATGCGCGCGCCCAGATGCTTCGGATCGGCGGCGATGGCAGTCAGCGTCTCGGCGGCGGTCCGGAACAGCAGGTCGTAGACGGCGGCCTTGTTCTGGAACGCGATCGCGCCGATCGACGCCGGCAGGGTGAAGACGACGTGGTAATAGGGAATCGGCAGCAGCTCCGCCTCGCGGTCTTCGAGCCATTGCCGCGCCGCCGCGGCCTGACACTTCGGGCAATGCCGGTTGCGACAGGAGTTATAGGAGATCGACTCGTGCGCGCAGTCCTCGCAGCGCTCGACGTGTCCGCCGAGCGCGGCGGTGCGACAGGTCTCGATCGCCGACATGACCTTGAGCTGGTCGAGGCTCACGTGACCGGCGTTGGCCTCGCGCCATGCCGCCCCGTGGGCGCGAAAGATGTCGGCGACCTCGAGATGGGGCCGCGCCACGCAGCCGTCAGGCGGGCGGCGTTTTCTTCGTCAGCTTGACGTCGAGCCGGTCCAGCGGACTCTTGATGTCGCGGACCGTGCTGACGGCGACGCGGGTGTAGAGCGCGGTCGTCTCCAGCTTGGCGTGCCCCAACAACACCTGAATCACGCGAATATCGACACCCTGTTCGAGCAAATGGGTGGCGAAGCTGTGCCGCAGCGTATGCGGAGAAACGCGCTTGGAGATTCCAGCCAGGTCTTTGGCGACGGTGACGGCGCGGTTGAGCTGACGCGGCGTCACCGGATTGATCGGGTTCTGGCCAGGAAAGAGCCAGACCCGCGGACGCGCCGCCTTCCACCATTCGCGCAGGAGCTGGAGCAGTTGGGGCGACAGCATCACATCGCGATCCCGCTGTCCCTTGCCCTGCTCGACCCGGAGCATCATGCGCCCACTGTCGATGTCGGACACCTTCAGGTTCGCGACCTCGGACACGCGCAGGCCCGCGCCGTAGGCGACGCTGAGCGCGGCCTTGTACTTGAGGCCCGGCGCGGCCTGGAGGAGACGCGCCACCTCCTCTTGGCTCAGCACAACGGGCGCCTTGCGCGGCGTGGACACGATCCTGAGAGGACGAACGAGGTCGGGCCGTTCGAGCGTCTCGGTGAAGAAGAACCGCAACGCGGAGATGGCGGAATTGATCGTCGGCGCGCCGATCTGTTGCTGGGCCATGTGCAGTTGAAAGCGGCGAAGGTCATCGCTCGTCGCCGTATCCGGAGAACGGCCGAGGAACTTCGTGAACGTCCTCACGTGCCGGACGTAGTCCTTCTGCACCTTCTCCTTGAACCGCCGCGCCGTCATGTCCTCGATCATGCGCTGCCGCAACTGGCTGATGGAATTGTCGGACATCGAATGCTCCTGTCTCGCATGGGGTTGAACCCCACGATCTTGAGACAGGGCCGAGTCTTCCCGTTGTCCTTACCCGTACACCCTCTCCGCTCCCTCGCCGCCCCTACCGCGCGAGCGGTTTAGTCCATTTGCGCACTGCGGACGTCTGCGACTGACGGCTCAATCAGCGCTCCTGGTGCAGACCTCCGGTGACCGTGGGCCGTGCGAATTGGGAACGCCTCCTTCGGGTTGTTCGTGACCCTTTCGGCCAGAAGAGAGCCTTCCGGAACGCGCCAGGCTTGTCAGCCTCGCGACAATGCGCGGATCGCCCCAGCGCAACGTCATAGGAGCGGCGCCTTTCCGCTATGTGAAAGCCCGCAAACATACCGTCCAGGTTCTCGACCAGGACCGACCGGCCCGCAGGGCGAGAGCATGATGATTTTTGGACGCGTCGGGCGGCGCGCCCGCACATCCGACCGCTCACGGGAGGCCACCTCCCGGGTCTTCGCCCGGGGGCAGGCTTCTCCACTTACGATGGAAGTAAACTCTGGCCGCGCCTTACAACCCGGCCGCGCCCGCTCTCGCGCACGCGTTTCGCCCGCCTGTTCCTGCCTGATCCGACCTGATAACGACCTGTTCTGCGCCTGTTCCGGACCTGTTAAGCCGCCTGTTCCGCGCCCGCCCCGGCTCGCAACCGATGGGTTGCAATGCCGGCAACGTACTGACATTGCAGGGCTTCCTGGATGAGAGGGCCGAACAGGGCGCAAAAAACCGCCTGCTAGCAGGCGCCCGGATCGTCGGCGGCGGACCGGGAGCGAGACGATTTTGGGCCGAACCGAAGGGGGATTGAGCGAATCCGCGGCGTTCTCACTCAACGCGCCGGCTGGAAGGAGGCGAGCATGGACGGGAAAGCCACGGACGTGATCCGCGACCGCGGCTTACAACGCAAAATCGCGGCGCCCCGGAAGAGGCGCCGCGATCATGCTCGGCCGATCGTTCCCCGAAATCGAGCCGAGCTATTCCGCCGGTTGCGCGGCAAGCTCGCCGTGGCCGTGCTCCGGATGCGGCGCCGCCGGCGCGATGTGGGCGTATCGGGCAAAGGCGAACAGCATCGCCGCCACGCCGAAATAGGCGAGCGCGACGATCGGCGACTGCGCGACGCCGATCTCCTCGCCGTGAATGAAGCCGAAGAAGGTGAGGAACGCTCCGGCGAGGGCGAAGGCGGCGGCCTTGTCGAGCTGCCGGTCGATGATGAAGACGGTGACCGCGCCGAGGATGATGCCCGCGAGCGTGGCGCCGCCGCCCAACGTCCCGAGCCCTTTATAGAGGATGCCGACGCTGCCGAGCTTGTCGAGACCGACCGCCGTCGCGTTCGTGCCGGCCGCGCCGAGCGCGCCGTCGATCATGGTTTTGCCCCAGGCGGCGATCTGCGGGATCATCGCCAGGATGATCGCCGGCGCATGGGCCTTTGGCGATTCCTGAAAGGCCTGCGAGCCGATCAGCATGCCGATATAGAGGAGGATCGGCAGGATCGCGACGACCGGGATGAGGCTCGACACGAGGGCGACGATGCCGAGCCAGGTGAGGACGAGGACCATCACGCCGGTCGCCGCCGAATAGCCGATGCGGCCGCCCATCGCCTTCCAGCCGGGATGGCCGATGTAGACCGCGTTGATGAACGGGTTGCCGAGCAGGCAGCCGATCAGGCTGATGACGCCGTCGGCGCTGAGCACCTGCGTCGTCGGGAACGCGTCGCCCGCGGCCGCGGCGCTCTCGACATTGTCCATCGCCTCGACGAGATCGTAGATGCCGAACGGGATGGCCGTGACCAGGATGATTCCCAGATACCGGAACCCGTGAAACACATGCCCGACCGCCGGAATCGGGAACGAAAAGCCGAAATGCGACAGCGCGGCGCCGATCTGCCCGGCGCTCAAGCCGCCGTAGCCGAGCCCGAACAGGTTCGATCCCCAGGCGATCAGCGTGCCGGCCGCGATGGCGACGAGGCCGCCGGGCACGCCGCCGTAATAGCGCACCCCGCCGAACCAGTTGGCCAGGATGATCGCGAGGCAGACCATGCCGATCAGCGGCGTTTCGAAGATCTGCAGGCCGGGCCGCATCGAGATGAAGGTGATCGAGATGCCGGCGAGCGAGCCCAGCAGGGCCGCGCGCGGCGTGATCCGCCGGATGACGGGGGCGATGAAGCCGCCGGCCATCAGGACGAAGCTCTGGACGAACACCCAGGTCAGCCCCGCCTCCCAGGCCTGGACGGGATCGTTGGTCTTGGCGAGGATCGGCAGCATCACCACGAAGGTGACGACGAACATGTGCGGCACGCTGATGCCGGAGGGCAGCGCGCAGACGTCGCTGCGTCCGGTCCTCTTCGCGAGCCGGTAGCCGAGCCACGCGTAGTAGACGGTGCTGAGGAACAGCATCAGGCCGAGCGCCGGCAGGATGCGGCCGAACACCAGATCGTCCGGCATCTTGAGGACGAAGCGCAGCAGCCCGGTCAGCACGAGCACGTTGACGAGAATATTGGTGCCGAAGCCGAAGAACGCGTTCCAGTCGCCCGGAACCCACCAGCGCTCCTCAGGTTTTGCCGTCGCCGCCATGGTCATCGTTCAGCTCCTTTCGCCGATCTTAAAAGAACCCTCACGTGTCGCCGTTTGTGAAGAACCTCACGCTATGCGGCTGATCAGCTCCGCAGAGCTCGTGACCCAGCCGAAGATGCCGCCCTGGGCCTTGATCATCTTGAGGCCCATTTCGTGGAATTCGGGGAAGTACGACCCGACGCAGTCCTCGAGGACGAGGCACTCGTAACCGCGATCGTTCGCTTCCCTGACCGTGGTGTTGACGCAGACCTCGGTGGTGACGCCGGTCACGACGAGCTGCTTCACGCCGCGATGCTGCAACATGGCGTCGAGATCGGTGGCGAAGAACGCGCCCTTGCCGGGCTTGTCGATCACCGGCTCGCCGGGCTCGGGATAAAGCTCGGGGATGATGTCGTGACCAGGCTCGCCGCGCACGAGAATGCGACCCATCGGCCCCGGATCGCCGATGCTCGTCTTCGCGCGTCCACGCGCCTTCTTGGCGGGCGGCAGGTCGAACAGGTCCGGCCGATGGCCCTCGCGGGTGTGCAGGACCGGCAGGCCCAGCGACCGCCAGACCGCCAGCAGGCGGCGATTGGGCTCGATGGTGCGGCGAAGCTGCGAAACGTCGTTGCCGAGCATTTCGCCGAAGCCGCCGGGCTCGAGGAAATCGCGCTGCATGTCGATGATCAGAAGCGCTGAGCGCTCGGGCGCCAACGCGAAGGGATAAGGCTCGGCTGCGATGTCCATCGTTCCCGCTTCCCTCTTCCGTTTGCGGAAAGCCCTATGCGCGCCATCATTATGTATGCAATCTCACGATTCTGTATGCCTATATTGTCATTTTGTATGCTGAAATAGGATGCTATGGCTGCGCAAGAATCAGGCGAGAAAGAGCGGGGCGCGCCCGTGAAAGACGGCAAATCCGAGACGTCGACGCAGGCCGAGCGCCTGGCCGGTTCGATCGCCGACGCGGTCCTGTCGGGCGAGTTCCCGCCCGGCTTCCGTCTCGACGAGACGGCGCTGGCCGAGCGCTTCGGCGTCTCGCGCACGCCGGTGCGCGAAGCGATCCGGCTGCTCGCCTCGACCGGCCTGATCGACGTCAAGCCGAGGCGGGGGGCCAATGTCGCGATGGCGACCTCGGCTCAGCTCGAGACGCTGTTCGGCGCGATGGCGGAGATCGAGGCGACCTGCGCCCGCCTCGCGGCGGTGAGCATGACGCCGATCGAGCGCCGCCGGCTGCAAGGCCGCCACGAGACGATGGCGGAACTTGTCGCGCGCGACGACCGGGAGGCCTACGCCGCCGCCAACGTCGACTTCCATACGCTGATCTATCTCGGCGCGCACAACGACATTCTGGGCGAATTCGCCAGGGGGCTCAGGCGGCGCCTGGCGCCGTTCCGGCGCGCCCAGTTCCGAACCGAGGGCCGAACGTCGCGGTCCCACCTGGAGCACACCGCCGTCGTCAAGGCGATCCTGGCGTGCGACGCCGCGGCCGCCCACGCGGCGATGTTCCATCACATGAGCCTTGTGGAAGATTCGTTCGCCCGTCTCGAAGTGGTCGCGCGGGTTAAAGGCTAGCGAGGGATGGTTTCAGGTTCGGTTTTGGACCGTCATTGCGGGCGATCCCCGGGTCGAAGAGCCCGGGGGGACGAAGCAATCCATGCCGCCGCCCTCGCCCTGCGGCATGGATTGCTTCGCCTTCGGCTCGCAATGACGGTCGCGGGTTGTTTGAATTGATTCAGGAGTTTCGGCGCCTCGCCTTGCGGCGAATTGTTCTCTGAAGGCGGCAAATTCGGCGAGGGCGTCGGCGAACCCATTGAGAGTTCGAGCTGCGATCGAGAGCTATAAGCCCCCGAGTTTCAAGGAGTCCAATGTCGCCAAAACAGGCGGCGAGCTTTGAGCGATCGCAGGGGGAGGAAGCGGCGGCCTGCCGTAGTTGCCGTCCGGCGCCTTCACCAACGCCAATCTGGCTGCTTCTGTGGGATCGCCGATGACCGACGCTGACGTGTATTCGCCATTCGGCAGCCTGACCAATTGGGCGGCGGGGGCGTCTGTGGCTGAGCTTATAGCGGAAACCGTCATGGCGGAAACCGTCCGGTGGTGGTGTGTCGGGTGGCGGCCGTCATCCGGCGATTATCAACGCTACACTGGAATCGTTGGGAAATCATCGCACTTTCCGTTCGCATTTGCCTGACATTTTCGCCCTGCGGCGAGACGCGCGCGGCGCGGAAGGAGCCCAGCCGCCCTCGGTTTGATCCGCATCAAAGCGCGTTTCTCAACAATCTGCGATGGTCAGCACGTCAACAGCCAAATGTGTGCGCACGCATTTGGTGTGAGATGCTGACCGAAGTCCGGGACCAGGGAACGCATCCCCGGCCCGACTTCGTTTTAAGCGCGGCGCGCCCGGCGCCGTCGGATACTCGCTGACAGCGAGCCGCCGAGGCGGATCATTGTTGCTACCCGGTGCGGCGCCTTGGCGCGCGGCGCCTTGGCGCATTCCTTCATTAGGTTCAAGGCTGTACCCATTCATGGACGGGATTGTGAAGTCGTAACCAGCCGCGGCATGCCGGCCGCGGCTTGTTCGTCCTCCCCTTCAGGGCGCTACCGATTTCCTCTGGCTTGATGAGGCGACCGATGCAGTACCGAGTGCAATTTCTCGACCGTTTGGACAACGTCATTCGTGAAGTGCGGGCCGACGACAGAAGCGCCAGAACCGTGTTGTTCCGGCGCAGCGTCAACAGGGCCTGCCCGCCTCACGGCGTCCGGATGCGCGTGCTCGACCACGACGGGCGCACGTCCGTTTCGCGAAACCTCGGGCGCGAGCTTCTCTCATGAGGATTTAGTTTGGCGAGCGCGCGCTATACGTCGCGTCATTTTGCGTTGGCTCCGCCGTCGCCGCCACGGTCGAAAAGATTTGGCCGAGACTTAAGGGGTAGGCGCGGAGGCGACCCGGAACCCAAGACCCTCGGCGCGGCGTCCGGCAGCGACCTCATTCCGGAGCCAGCCGCGAAAGGCCCGCACATTCGCAGACCCTCGCCGCTCCTTCGGGCAAACGAATGCGTAGCAGCGCCCGGAAGGCACGGTGAGGTCGAAGGGCATGACCAGACGCCCGGTGCGCAGATCGTCGTAGGCGAGCGCGTTGTGCGCAAGCAGGACGCCCGCCCCTTCGACCGTCGCGTCGAGCGCGTGATCGGCGCTGTTGAATCGCAGGCCGCGACTGACGTCGGCGTCCCTCACGCCGGCCGCTGCGAACCAGTCGGCCCAGGTCGGCATTTCGGCGCGGCCGGCGAGGCTGTCGTCATGGATGAGCGGCGCGCCCTTGAGCATGTCGGGCGACGTGAAGGGCCCATATCTCTCGACAAAGGCGGGACTGCAGACCGGCGCCAGGGACTGATCGATCAGCTTTTCGACTTCGAGGGCCTCATCCTGCGGCGCGTTGACCGGGAGATTGCGGACCGCGACATCGACGCCGTCGGCGATGAAATTGGCGTTCCTGATCGACGAAGACACGCGCAGGTCGATTTCCGGATGGGCGAGCGAAAAGCGGTAGAGCCGCGGCGCCAGCCACTTCGAGGTGAAGCCGGGCGGCGTGCTGACCACGAGCACGCGCTCGTCAGTGAGCCTGTTGAGACTCGCGAGCGCGTCCCGGATATGAACGAACGCGGCCTGCAAGCCGGGCTGGAGCGCCTTCCCCGCCGCCGTCAGCGCAATCGACCGTACGCCGCGGTCGAAGAGTTTTGCGCCCAGATGGTCTTCGAGCCCGCGAATCTGGTGGCTGAGCGCGCTGGGCGTGACGTTCAACTCCGAGGCGGCCTTGGTCAGGCTGAGATGTCGGGCCGCGGCCTCGAACGCGCGCAACGCGTTGAGCGGGGGATGAGCCCTATGCATGAGATATTCTCATCCTTTGGCTGAGACAATGTCCTTTGTCAAACCTCGCCTTTCACGACATGATACGCCGCGTGAGCGTGACGGAACTGAGAATACCTCAAGGTTAATCACGGTCAATGACGAGGTTGGTCCCATGGCCAACGCAATCCACAGCGGCAGTTTCGGCCCGTTCGCCTGTGCGGCGGCGCCGGTCGAGAACAGCCTCGGCGCCAGACTGAAGAGCTTTGCTCGCCCTTTGTTGGAGGCGCTCGCCGCCCAGCGGCGGCGGGAGCTTGACCGGACAATCGCCCGTCTCCTGGCGCAGTCCGGCGGACGTCTCACAGACGGTCTCGAGCGCGAGATCATGCGGAAGGTTTTCGCGTCCGATTGGAGCGCGCCGCTGTAGCGGCGCTCGACGAGAATCGCTCATTGCGAGAGTTGGCGATGGTCTTTGCGTCTCTACCTGGGCCTCCGGTCGAGCCTCCGCGTTACGCGCCCCCTGGAGACGGCGGCCCCGACCCGGATCGCGTGGAATTCGGCCTGCTGCGGGTCAATGGCCGGCCGGAGATGCGGCTCGCTCTTCGTCCGGCCCGATTGAGCGACGGCGACGCCCTACAAAGCTATGTCCGAGGCCTCTCCCCGCTGTCGCGTTACAATCGGTTCCTCGGCGCCGCAAGCGAACTGCCGCCGTTGGAACTGGCGCGCGCATTGTCGGCGAACGGCCGCGACACGCTGACCCTGCTCCTCACCTCGAAAGCGCAGGGCCGTGAATCGGTCGTCGGCGAGGCGCGCGTGGCGCTTTCCTGTGCGGAGCGCGCCGGCGAGTTCGCCATGTCGATTGCCGACGACTGGCGGCGTCTCGGCCTCGGTTCCGCCCTGTTCGAGGAGATCGAACGCAAGGCGGCGGCCGACGGCATCGAATGGCTCATCGGCGATACGTTGCGGACCAACGAGGCCATGATCGCGCTGGCGCTGAGCCGCGGCTTTCGCCTCGGGCCGGGGCTCGAAGGGCGCCTCCTGCGCATAGAGAAGCGGCTCGACGCGGCGCCCGACCTGCCATGTCGGAAATGGGCCGAACTCGCCGGCGCGGAACTGCGCACGGCTTGATCGCGGCGCTGCGGGCAGAGCGCTCGAGCCCTGTCTGTTCCTGTCGCCCGTCATGGCGTCCAGATGCGCGTGCTCGACCACGACGGGCGCGCTTCCGTTTCGCGAAACCTCGGGCGCGAGCTTCTCGCCTAGGATTTCGGATTACGCGGACGTTTCAGCGCAATTCTCTCAACAGCGTTGCTTCGGCAGCGTCGACGCGGTCATTGGCGTCGTCCCCGGCTTCGCGGCCGACGACGCACGGCTCGGGGCCGATGCGGTTCGCTATTCCTTCATCGCAGGGAACTGGCGCCACCTACTCCTCGCCGTCCTCCCGGCGCACTGTCGCCGTAATTCCCGTAATTCCAACCGTCGATGTCGCGGACCCGGCGAATCGACGCCTTAGTTATGGTTTCACGTGCGCGAGTTGGAATTTCTCGTGAGGAAGTCGCGACGCGGCTTTGGCACCGGTTCATAAAGCGAATACCCGATGCGCTTTGCTATCTCCTCGCGCACATCTTCGCGCTTCGGGATGGACCGCAACTCCGCGATGAAGGCGTTACAATCTTGCAGTTCTGTACGATCGATGTGCCCGCGTCTCACGGCGTCGCGTCAATCGCTGATAGCAATGATGCGCGTCCACAAATTGCAGATGAGTGAAGCCATCCGCACAGTAGACATCAATCTGGACGGATCTTATATACTCACGAACATTTGCATTGTGAAAAAACTTACCGACACATTTTGTAATATCTTGTCATATCACGTGGTGTGGCAGCTCCGGAGCGCAACATATGACCTATGACAGCGAATTTGTATATTAGTAAATTTAAGAGACGCTCTTCTTCGGAATGGCGGAAGGCTGTTAGGTCGAACCGCCACGATGTTGTGAGATTCTTATCGTAATCGATGGTCCGTCAGATCAAATACGAATTTTGCCTTGTTGGTTCGTGAGGCAAGTTGGAGCGACCTGGAGGCAATGAGTAAACTGGCCGCCGCGATAGCGATTCCGCCGACCGTCGCCCACGGTTGAATAGTTCGGCCGAACTCCGCCCAGTCCATGCGACCCCCTCCCACGGGAGGTTACCGTACCATGCCTTGTTTGGAGGGGTCAGGCGGCGGAAGTCGTTTGTCGGATCCCGTGTCGATCGCGCGATACCTAGTTCGCGATTTCAACCAGGACCGGAATCCCAGCAGCACGAACAGTCCGAGGATGATGACGACCAGGGCAAAAATGGCGTGGTCGCCACAGGCGGTGCCATCGACCCACACGAGGTGTAGAGATAACTGACACTCTTTCAGCATGGCGTTGATGTCCCTTTTGGGGATAAGCCTGTCGCGAGGGATATGGCGAATTCCTTAATGGTGGATTTTCTCCTAATGGATTTTACATAAAAAGCATTATGTGATATATAACACCCATGTCAAACGAGATAATCATCTCCGGGGTAACGACTTCGTTGCTCCCGGTCCTTTCCGCCGGCGGAGAGCGCGTCCGCGTCTGGGAATTCTTTGCCGCTCAGATCCGCAATCGGAATACCCGCGACGCCTATATGCGTGCTGTTGGACAGTTTTGCCTTTGGCTAGAAGCGCATGGGGTCGCCGTCATGACCGACGTGCAAACGTCGCACGTCGCGGCTTTCATCGAAGAGCTGACGCAAACTCAGTCGGCCCCGACCGTCAAGCAGCGGCTTGCTGCCGTGCGCGCCTTCCTCGATTGGTTAGTCACCGGCGGCCTCATGCCGTTTAACCCGGCCGCCGCCGTTCGAGGACCGTCGCACAAGGTCAAGCGCGGCAAGACGCCAGTTCTCTCCACCGCCGAAGCCAGGCGCATCCTTGACGCCATCGCCACAGTAGAGCCGAGCGGCGTGCAAAACGTCGGCGCTTTGCGCGACCGGGCCCTCATCGCGCTCATGGTCTATTCCTTCGCGCGCATCAGCGTCGCCCTCGCCATGAAGGTCGAGGACATTTTTGTACAGGACCACCGGCTACTGGTGCGCCTGCGCGAGAAAGGCGGTAAGCGCCACGAGATGCCGTGCCACCACAAACTGGAGGCCTATCTGCGCGACTATCTTGCGGCGTCGGGCCTCGGAGCCCAACCAAAGGCATGGCTGTTCCCGACAATTCTTCGCGGCACCAATGCTCTCGGCATTGCTCCGCTTGCTCGCGAAAACGCCTACGCCATGGTCCGTAAACGCGCCGCAGCGGCAGGTGTCGAGACAAAGATTGGCAATCACACTTTCCGCGCCACCGGAATTACGGCCTACCTTAAGAATGGCGGGACGCTCGAAAAGGCAGCGGTCATGGCCAACCACGCCTCGACGCAGACGACGCAGATTTACGATCGCAGGCCCGACGACGTGACGCTCGATGAGGTGGAGAGGGTTGCAATATGAGCAACAAGGACGGGAGGCCCGGGAATCCGCAGCAAATGCAGTTAGGCGGGCCCCCGCTCAAAGGCGTTCTTGACCGCTACGTTGCACTCATAGGCGATGCGCGTGCGCAACAGCACCGCCTGAAGCTGAGAGTTGGAGTGTTTCATGCTCAGAATCAGGTACAAAGGCAGCGGTGCCGCTGATACCCTCGAAATCGCGATTGCAGCGCGCTGAGAGCCCAATGGGGCTATGTGATGCTGCGGCTGCCTCAGCGTCTAATAGAAGATTGGTGCCATGGCCGACAATAGCGCAGCCGAGGAGGAAGGTAGCGACGCTCCCAACTCGGAACTTTCTAGAAACTCCGAGAACCCAGAGCCATCCGCTGACAAAGATTATGGTTCCACCAACGCCGATCATAGCCAAGCCCGGCCAGTACGAAGGCTTTCGGCAGACCGGTGGGTAGATCTCCTTTTCACTGCCGCCCTCACTACGGCGACTATTGTAAACTCCTGCACTTCTGTAAGACAATTGGGTCTCGCCAGCGGACAACTCAGTGTCATGCGTGATCAGCAGAGGGCGTGGATCAAAGCTGATTTGCTCACTGAAGGGTCCCTTCAATATATCAACGGGATTGGAGTCAGTTTCCCGTTCCGATTTAGTCTCACGAATGTCGGGCATTACCCCGCTTTTAACGTTAGGACGTTGGCATTCCTCTACACTCCCCAAGCGGCCAACGAAGACGTATTCGCCGTTTGGAAAAAGCGTTGTGCGGATTGGAAAACCGAGACCGATGTCAATAAAACCGCTGGGTTCGTGATTCTCCCCGGGGAAAATACTCCGAGTGACAAATTCACCTCTCTAAGCCGGAACTCTTTGAGCCATTGGTCGATAATGCTTTGAAATTGAACGGAGCAAGCGGAAGAATTAACATTTGGATACTTGGGTGTGTGGACTACTTCATCGATGACACCGGAACTCATCATCAAACAGGAATCGCATATTCCCTTAACACTATGAACAAAGAGACTGGGGCTTGGTACATCGGATTGGACCCGCACAAAATGTTGCCCGCGAGCGACATTTACCCTGTCGCCGCTTATTTCTCCAGCGACATGACCTACTGAACTAAAAGCTACGCCAAACGCAACGCAGGCGGAGAGGAGCCGTTTCATCGCAGTACCCTATTCGAGGCTAACTCACGCATGGTACTCGCGCAGCGTGAGTTTGGCCACATTATGTTCCTTATTTGTTCGTCTCGGTTAACTCCGCTGAGTAGCAATTAAGCAATTCAATTAAATTGCGAAATTACGGAGATACTCAGTCCATTTCCGATTTCCGGCTCCGCCTCATCCCCGGCCCCTCTCCCGCACGGAATACGGGAGTACGGACACACTTGCTTAATGACCCGATTTCTTAGGTGCGGCCCGGGTCGACCTGACCGACTTGCAGGAGCGGCTGGCGCTCAAGGGCGATGAGCCGCTTTCTCCCCGGCCGGCCAACAGAAAATTCAACAATTTCTTGCCATATGGTCGAAACTGTGTTCTCCTTTTGTTCATGATCCTGGCAAAGGAGAACGCCGCCTTGTCCGTCTGTCTCGAAGCCGCTCCGCCCGTCGCGCCCTCAAATCCGTCAGCGGACGCGCGCGCCGCGCGGCTGGCGAAATTCAAGCGCGAACAGCGCATCGTCGAATATCTCAACCGCGGCGTGTCGATCGTCGAGATCGCGGCGCAGGTGGGTGTCGGCGAAAAGCGCATGCGAGCCATCGTCCGGGAGATCATGGACCGACGCATGCCGCATCCGCCCCGGGAGTTCGTGGCGATCCAGGTCAGCCGGCTCAACGAGGCGCTGCTGGTCGCCTACAGCGCCATGTCGCTGACCAACCTCAAGGCGGTCGACCAGGTGGTCAAAATCGTGCGCGAGCTCGACCGCTATCATGGGTTTGCCAGCGTCGCGCGCCGCGTTCCCGAGGCGCCGCGTTCCGAAGCGCTCGTAGATGGAACTGAGGCTTATGGCGCGGCGCTCGTGTGTCAGGCGAGATATGAGCCGCAAGACTTTGACGACATGGATTTCGACAGCGCGGCGCTCCCGCTCGAAGAGGGACGCCCCGGCGCCTTCGCAGGCGACGATCGCCCGGAAAATCCCCCGCAAGCCTTTGCAAAGACTGAATCTGCGCCCGGAAACCCGGAGGCGCTGCTCCCCCTCTCTCCTCGATCCCCGGGTCAAGAGCCCGGGGAGGCAGAGGGTTGGGGTGAGGGGCCTGGGCGATTGGCCGCTGTCGAAGCTCACCCAGCCCCTCATCCTGACCTTCTCCCCGCAGGCGGGGAGAACGGACGCCCCGGCGCCTCCGCAGGCGACGATCGCCCGGAAAATCCCCAGCAAGCCATTGAAAAGAATGATTCTGCGCCCGGGATTGCGGTGGTCTCCGAGGCCGCGAAGGCCGAAGACGATGATGCATCCAGCGCCAACCGAGTTCGTCATTGCGAGGACCCCCGGACTTTGATCCGGGGGACGAAGCAATCCAGGGGCCGCAGGGCGCCCTACGATCCCCTGGATTGCTTCGTCCCCCCGGGCTCTTCGACCCGGGGGTCGCTCTCAATGACGGGGATGGGTCGACTGCGCCGGAGCAAGTTCCGCCGCTGAAGCTCGACCCACCGCGGGACGATCGCCCGGAAAACCCGCCGCAAACCTCTGAAAAGATTAAATCCGCGCCCGAGATTGGCCGACCGGCCGAAGCGGCGCCCGCGCCGGCGCCCTGCCAAGCCTCGTTCGATGGCCCCATGATCCTGACTCGGACCGGCTGGAAGCCCGCAACCATGCGGATGCTGCAGAACGGCGTGGCGGCCTGATGAAAGCGCGAGAGACGGCAGGCGTCGTCGCCCCTCCCCCCGAAGCGGCGAGGCCCGAAGGGCCGCCGCGGTGCGAAGGGCGCCGGGACGGCGCTTGACGGCGGGGAGCCGCCCGGCGGGCCGAAACGGCGCCGCGGGCCGGCTTTAGCCGCCAAGCGCCTGGGCGAGGTCGGCGATCAGGTCGTCGGGGTTCTCGATGCCGACCGACAGCCGGATCAGCGCCGGCGTGATCCCCAGCCGCACCTGCTCCTCAGGTGCGATGTCGGAGTGGGTCATCGAGGCGGGATGCGAGGCGAGGCTCTCGGTGCCGCCGAGGCTGACGGCGAGCTTGAACACTTCGAGCCGGTTCAGGACCGCGAAGGCCTCGGGCTCGCCGCCCTCGATCTCGAACGCAAAGGTCGAGCCGGCGCTCCGGCACTGGCGTTCGAACAGCGCCCGATCGGGATGATCCTCGGGCAGAAAGCCCAGATACCAGACGGAGGCGACCCGGGGATGGCGTTGGAGGAAGGCGGCGACCGTGCGCGCGCCCTCGGCCGACGCGGTCATCCGGAGCTTCAGCGTTTCGAGCGAGCGCATCAGGAGCCAGCCGGTGTGCGGGTCGCACATCGTGCCGAGGATCGTGCGCATGCCGCGCACCGGATCGAGCGCGGCCGCCGTTCCCGAGCAGCCGCCCGCGATCAGGTCGGAGTGGCCGCCGACATACTTGGTCAGCGAGGTCACGACCAGGTCGGCGCCGTGGGCGATCGGCGTCTGAAACAAGGGTCCGAGCAAGGTGTTGTCGACGATGACGACCGGCCGCCGTCCCTCGGGGCCGCCGAGGTCCTCGGCCAGGCGCCTCGCGCGGCCAATGTCGACAAGGCCGTTGGTCGGGTTCGCCGGCGTCTCGAGAAAGAGCGCGGCGACCGGTCCATGGGCGCGGGCCTTGCCGATCGCCTCCTCCATCGCGCTCGCCCCGCCTTCCGCCGGGAACGCGATCGTCGTCACGCCGAATTGCGGCAGGATCCGTGTCAACAGAAAGTCCGTGCCGCCGTAGACGGGCCCCGAATGAACGACGACCGCGCCCGGCCGCGCGTAGGCCCAGAGCGTGGTCGAGATGGCGGCCATGCCCGAGGCGAAGACGAGGTTGTCCTCCGCCTCGTCCCAGATCGCCAGCCGGTCCTCGAGCATTTCGAGATCGGGATTGTTGATCCGGCTGTAAATCAGGCCCGGCTCTTCGTTCGGCCGCTTCTGTCGCAGCCCGTAGGCCAGCTCGAAAAACGCCTTGCCGTCCTCGGCGGTGCGGAAGACGAAGGTGGAGGTGGGAAAGACCGGCGGCTTGAGCGAGCCTTCGGACCGGAACGGGTCGTAGCCGTAGCCCATCATCAGCGTTTCGGGCGCGAGCGCCCGGTCGCCGAGACGCCGGCTTCGCCATCGCTCGCTCGGCATGCCTCTCCCTCCCAAACCAAGCCGTCCGCCCCACGCCGCGTCGCGGGCTTGGCGGGACTTCGCAAAGCCACCCCTCGGGCGGCGAACGGGCGTCTTAAACTCGCCGTAAAGGGCCTCGGCCCAGCGTCAGCCCGAAGTTGGATTGTCGTCGATCAGGCTGCGGCGTTTTCCACCTCTCGCCGCCTCTTCGGTCATCCAGACCCGCCGCCGACCTTCGAACAGCGCCATTGCAAAAGCCTCGCGCTGCTCTGCGATGCGCCACTTTCTGGTCGACGCGATATGGCTGTTGAAGATTCTGGCCTTCTGCGACACCGCCGGCCCTCGGTGAATAACCAAATGGCCGCTCATGGTCTCCTCCGACCGCCCTTTCTTGCCGTTCCCCGTTTTTTTTGCGCTGCGCCTCCGCTTAACGACCGCGCCAGCTTTGCGCCGAAACTCCGGCGTTCCTGTGACCAAAAACGCATCATGGCGCGATCGGTTCGAATCCGCTAAGCAAGTTCGCCGGGGCGATCGGAGGCGAAGTGGCCGTAACCCTCAATCACGTCAACGTCAGCGCCAGGAACCTCGAAGAGACGATCGCCTTCTACGTCCGGGCGATCGGCCTGGCCGAGGGCTGGCGGCCGCCGTTCGGATTTCCGGGGGCCTGGCTCTATGCCGGAGAGACGCCCGTCGTCCATCTGACCCTGGCGGGCCTCGAAACGGCCACGGGCGGAGCGAGCGTTTCTCATATCGCCTTCGCCTTCGACGACCTCGATGCGGCGCAGAAGCGGCTGGACCAACTGGGCTTGCGCTATTCTCCGCCGAGCCGCCAGCCCGGGACGGGCCTGCGCCAGATTTTTCTCGCCGATCCGAACGGGGTCGTGGTGGAGCTGCAGGGGCGATAGCGCGACGCCGTTCTACGCGGATGCCGGCGCGAATGAATTGGTCCGCGCCATCTCCCAGACCTCGCGCCAGCGCCTGTCATGGGCGCCGGTGATCAGCTCGCCGCGCCCGAGCGCGGGATAGAGCTCGGCGAAGGTCATCGACTCGTGTGCGCTGACCCGTCGGGAGAAATGCTCCGGCGCGAAATCCTGCGGGTGTTCGAGCCCGGCCGCGGCCGTGAGCTCGGCGAGCGCATGCAGCATCGAGGCGTGGTAGCGCCGCACCCGCTCGCTCTTGTCCTCGACCACGAGCGCGCGCGAACGCGTCTTGTCCTGCGTGGCGACGCCCGTCGGGCAGCGGTCGGTGTGGCAGCTCATCGACTGGATGCAGCCGAGCGCGAACATGAACCCGCGCGCCGCATTGCACCAGTCCGCCCCGAGCGCCATGGCGCGCGCCATGTCGAAGCCGTTGACGATCTTGCCGGAGCAGCCGATCCGAATGCGCTCGCGCGCGTTGACCCCGATCAGGGCGTTGCGCACGAACAGCAGGCCCTCGCGCATCGGCAAGCCAAGATGGTCGGCGAATTCGAGCGGCGCGGCCCCGGTGCCGCCTTCCATTCCGTCGACGACGATGAAGTCGGGATAGATCCCGGTCTCGACCATCGCCTTGCACACGCCGAGGAACTCCCACGGGTGGCCGACGCAGAGCTTGAAGCCGACCGGCTTGCCGCCGGAAAGCTCGCGCAGCGTCCCGATGAAACCGACGAGTTCGAGCGGGGTGGAGAAAGCGCTGTGGGCGGCCGGCGAGATGCAGTCCTTCCCCGCCTCGACGCCCCGGATCAATGCGATCTCCGGCGTCACCTTGGAACCCGGCAGGACGCCGCCGTGGCCAGGTTTGGCGCCCTGCGACAGCTTGATCTCGATCATCTTGATCTGCTCGTCGGCGGCGACGGCCCGGAACTTCGCGGGGTCGAATTGACCCTCCGGCGTGCGGCAGCCGAAATAGCCGGATCCGATCTCCCAGATGACGTCGCCGCCGCCCTCGCGATGATGGGGGCTCACGCCGCCCTCGCCGGTGTCGTGGGCGAAACCGCCGAGCGCGGCGGCGCTGTTGAGCGCGCGGATGGCGTTGCCGCTGAGCGCCCCGAAGCTCATGGCCGAAATGTTGAACACCGACAGGGAATAGGGCTTCGCGCAGTCGGGCCCGCCGACGGTGACGCCAAAGCTTTTCCCGGCGACCGGCTTCGGCGTGATCGAATGCCGCAGCCATTCGTAGCCGACGGCCCCGGTGTCGCGCACCGTGCCGAACGGACGCTTGTCGAGCGCCATCTTGGCCCGCTGATAGACGACGGCGCGCTGGGTGCGCGAGAACGGCAGTCCATCGGTCTCGCTCTCGAAGAAGTACTGCCGCATCTCCGGACGGATCTCTTCGAGGATGAAGCGCAGATGGGCGGAGATCGGATAGTTTCGCAGGATCGCATGCCGAGGCTGCATGAGATCGTGCGCCCCGAGCGCGGTCAGCGCGCCGAAGAGGACCGCGCCCGCCCAAAGGCCGGCCGTCGCCGACGGCGCGGCCCCGGCCCCAATCAGCAGAAGCAAGAGCAGCATCGCGAGCGCGGCGAGCGTCAGCACGATGAACCGCGGCGAGAACGCCAACTTCAGCGTTTGCAAACCGACCTCCCGGGAACGCTTCTCATGCGCGATTTCGAGGCTACGCCTTCGCGGGATACTCGGATTAGCTATCGCCGGGCTTGCGGCCGAGATCGCCGGCGTCGCACATCTGCTTCAGGAGCGGGCAGCGGCTCGGCGCGCACGGCCGACAATCGCGCGCGGTTCAAGCCGCCTGCGAAATCCTGCCGATCCCGGTGAGCCGCTCGACCTTCTTCACCCGGTTCGACCAGCGGTGCCGGGCGACCTCGCGGTCGCGCGCTTCCTGGTTTGTGCAATAGTTCAGCATGACGTAGCGGCGCGGGCCGACGAAGGCTTTATGGCCGTGCCAGGAGTTCGCCTGCACCCGGAAGCCGAACGCGAGCCCGCCATCCGGCGCGACCTCGGCGGCGTAGTCCTCGATGTCGGTCCCGGAGCGCAACGCGCGCAGGCGTCCGCCCATGTTCGCCCACTCCTCGTTGAGGTAGAGGAGCAGGGTCGCGAGCTTGAAGGCGGCGTCGGCGTGGATGCGGCCGTCCTTGGCCTGGCAATTGGCCCGCAGCGTCACCATCGTCGGCTTGCCTTCGAGATCGATCCCGAGCTTCTCCTCGACGATCCGGCGCACCTGCGGGCCTTCCAGCTCCTTGAGGAGCTTGGCGAAAGCAGGCCCATACGGAAAGGATTCCGGCAGGAACAGCCCGCCCATGTCGATTTTGGGGAAGTCTTGGATCGCAGCGTCCACATCCTCGCGCGCCAGGAAATTGGGGGTGACGAAATAGGGACATGGCTCGGTCGCCACCGCCGACGCCCGCAACGCCGCAAAATCCAACATGCCGCACCTCCGCGTGAAAATTTAGCAGAGGGCCCAGGGCGCCGCGCACGACAAATTGCCGCAGGCGCGCCGCTTGTTCGGGCTGCGTCCGGCAGACGGCGCCCCGTCAGATCGTGACCATCTCGGTGTGGCCGATGCCGTTGCGGTAGTCGAGCACCGAGATGACCACCGGCTTCACCGAGAAGATCACGATGGCGTCCGCCTCGTCCGGCCCGAAGTCCGCGCCTTCGGGAAAGCGCTTGAGCATCAATTCGCCGACGTTGGCGATCTCGGCGGGGTCGGTGACCCGCGCGGCGAGCGCGCCCATCGACAGGCCGAGAATCTCCTCCGTCCGGTCGTACGGCAGATTGACGGTCAGCGACACCTTGTCGTTGAGCGCGATGTTGCGCGCCTTCTGCAAGTCCGCCGCCGTGCCGAAATAGAGCGTCACGCCGTCGTGCACGTAGCTCACGGTGGTCGCCTGCGGAAAGCCGTCCGGCCGCACGGTCGCGATGGTCATCTCGCTGCCGCCGCCGAGAATGGCGACGATCTTGTCGCGCGTCGCGCTGTCCATGGGTCTCATCTCCATTCCCTCGACGCCAGGCTCGCCCACCGCGCGCCAAAGCCACGTCGGCCACCGTAGATCCGGGCGACGGATTTTGGTCCGCGGAGCGGAAACTGGAAAGGCCAAAAATCGATGGGCGCCGGGTCGATTGGATCGTTGCAGGACGTCCGCTATAGCTCGGAAGCGCGTTGATCGGAGTTCTCTCCGCGCGCGACATGAGCGCCGAGGAAAGGGTGGTCTATGAGCAGAGCGTGTAAAGCCGCGCCCATTTTCGCCAGCGAGGCGGAAGAGCGCGCCCATTGGGAGCGAACGGATTCGGGCGCCGACCTCGACTGGAGCCGCGCGGAGCGTGTCCGGCTGCCCAACCTTCAGCCGAGTACGACGGCGATTTCGCTGCGCCTTCCGATCAGCCTGCTCGAGCAGATCAAGATCGCCGCTCACAAGCGCGACGTGCCCTACCAGTCGTTGATCAAGATGTGGCTGAGCGAGAAGGTGGGGTAGGCGACCTATGGTCGCGCTACGCCTTCAGCTTGCTCAAGTCCGCTTGAATTTGTTATTCTGACCGCAACTGGCCGGAAATTCTGGGAAATTGGCCGATGGCCGCATATTCGATCGCCGAAGCGAAAGACCGATTGTCCAGTCTCATCAGACAGGCAGAGGAGGGCGAGGATGTCGCCATCACTCGGGATGGCAAGGTCGTCGCTCATTTACGTCCGACTGGCGAACGTCCCAATCGGCAGCCTAGCCGCGAATTGATTGCTCAAATCGCGGAACACGCCAGATCCCGTCCTCGGCTCGGGGAAAAAGCGGTTGACATCATTCGCCGGATGCGGGACGGCGATTGGGATTGATTTATCTCGACGCCTCCGTGATCCTGCCTCTTTTGGTGGCTGACGTTCATTCCCCGAGGGCTATCGCTTGGTATTCGGATGTGACCGGGACGCTGATTGTCAGCGATCTCGCCAATCTCGAAGTGAGCGCGGTGCTGTCGCGCGACCTTCGCACGGGACGCTTGACCGAAGGAGCCGCCACGAACGCGCTGCTGGACTTCGACGCGATGCGGGCCAGTTGCGAGCGACTGAGCCATAGTGCGGCTGACTTTCTACTCGCCGAGCGCCTCGTGCGCGATTTCGCGACGAAGCTTGCGGCTGCCGACGCGCTGCATCTGGCGAGCGCCAAGAACGCCGGCGCCGCGCTGGCGACGTTCGACGCCAGGCTCGCCGAAGCCGCGCGGGCGCAGGGGGTCGAATTGGCGGAGCTGGGGTAGATGTGGCCTCGCTCTCTACTTCGCCGTCTCAATGAGTTCGATGTCCTTCTTCAGCAGTTCGTTGACAAGCGCATTCAGCGTCGTCCCCTTGGACTCGGCGTGCGAGGTCAGCCATTCGGCGACGTTCGGGTCCAGATGCACTGGTGGCGCCAGCTCTAACTTCGGCCGATAAAACTTTCCTCGCTCGGCGTTGGAGAAGTCATATTCCCGTTTCATCGTTCCGGCCCTCGCTGTACTGGCGCGCTTCGCGCCGCGCGGATTATAGGGCGGCGCGACCCCCCTCCCGACGCCAGGCGCTCGCCGGAACTGGAATGGCATAGGCTGCGGGGTGCGGGCCAGCCGCATGGCTGCGAGAGACTTAGTATCCGCGGGCGTTCTGTTGCTTGATTTTCTTAACTCTATGGCGCTGGTAACGGTCGATCTCTCGGGACAGGGGCGTATGACGATGAAAACTGAGGTGGGTTATCGAGACTAGATTGGCGTTCCGGGTTTGTGGGCCGCCGATATCAAGGCAGCAGATTATGCCTCCTTCGTCTTCAGTATAAAATACGTCGATTACGTTGCACGTTTCCGGGATAGACACGTCTGGAGACTTTTCGGCCAACAATCGTATGAGGCTGGGTGACAGCCTCGTTTCGATTGGAACGACTGTCTTCAGTTTTTCCAAAAGGAAGTTGGTTTTTTCAAGATCGTCGATCATCAAATCAGCCTTGGCTATAGCAGTACCAGCGGCACGGGAGATTATCACCGCGAAAACTTCTTATACTTCAGCCGGTGCGGAATCACGCTGTCGATCCCCAGCCGGCGCTTCTTGTCCTCCTCGTAGTCGGCGAAGTTGCCCTCGAACCATTCAACATGGCTGTCGTCCTCGAAGGCCAGCATGTGGGTGGCGATGCGGTCGAGGAAGAAGCGGTCGTGGCTGATGATCACGGCGCAACCGGCGAAATCGAGCAGCGCCTCTTCGAGCGCCCGCAGCGTGTCGACGTCGAGGTCGTTGGTCGGCTCGTCGAGCAGCAGCAGGTTCGCGCCGCTTTTCAGCATTTTCGCCAGATGCACGCGGTTGCGCTCGCCGCCCGACAGCATGCCGACCTTCTTCTGCTGGTCGGCGCCCTTGAAGTTGAAGGCGCCGCAATAGGCGCGCGAGTTCATCTCGCGCTTCGCCAGCGTGATGATGTCGAGGCCGCCGGAAATCTCCTCCCACACGGTCTTCTTGGCGTCGAGCGCGTCGCGCGACTGGTCGACATAGCCGAGTTGCACAGACTCGCCGATCTTGATCGCGCCGGAATCCGGCTTCTCCTGTCCGGCGATCATGCGAAAGAGCGTGGTCTTGCCGGCGCCATTGGGGCCGATCACGCCGACGATGCCGCCGGGCGGCAGCTTGAACGACAGGTGGTCGATCAACAGCCGGTCGCCGTAGCCTTTCGACAGATCGACGAAGTCGATGACGTTCTGCCCCAGCCGCTCGGCGACCGGGATGACGATCTGGGCGGTGTTCGGCGCCTTTTCGCTGCTCTTCCTGACCAGCTCCTCGTAGGCCTGGATACGCGCCTTGGACTTGGCCTGCCGGGCCTTGGGCGAGGCGGCGATCCATTCGCTTTCCTCGGCCAGCGCCCGCTGGCGCGCAACATCCTCGCGGCCCTCCTGCTCGAGCCGCTTCTGCTTCTGTGTCAGCCAGGACGAGTAGTTACCCTCGTAAGGAATGCCGCGGCCGCGATCGAGCTCGAGAATCCAGCCCGTGACGTTGTCCAGAAAATAGCGGTCGTGGGTGACGATCAGGATCGCGCCGGGATAGTTGCGCAAATGCCCTTCGAGCCAGTTGACCGTCTCGGCGTCCAGGTGGTTGGTCGGTTCGTCGAGCAGCAGCAGCTCGGGCTTCTCCAATAGCAGCCGGCACAGCGCGACGCGGCGGCGCTCGCCGCCCGAGAGCGTCGTCACGTCGGCGTCGTCGGGCGGGCAGCCGAGCGCGTCCATCGCCTGATCGACCTGGCTATCCAGGTCCCACAGACCCTTGGCCTCGATCTCGTCCTGCAGCCGCGTCATCTCGTCCGCCGTCTCGTCGGAATAGTTCATCGCGAGCTCGTTGTAGCGGTCGAGGATCGCCTGCTTGTCGGCGACGCCGAGCATGGCGTTGCCCTTGACGTCGAGGTCCGGCTCGAGATGAGGCTCCTGCGGCAGGTAGCCGACCCTGGCGCCCTCGGCGACGAAGCCCTCGCCGACGAATTCGGTGTCGAGGCCGGCCATGATGCGCAAGAGCGTCGACTTGCCGGAGCCGTTGACGCCGAGAACGCCGATTTTGGCGTCCGGGTAGAAGGAGAGATTGACGTTCTCCAAAACCTTCTTGCCGCCCGGCCACGTCTTGGTCAGGCCCTGCATGTGGTAGATGAACTGGCGCGCGGCCATGCGAAATCCTTAGTTTTGGCGGAGGGAGATTTGGCGGCGGAGATAACAGGGGCCGGGACGGGAGGCAAGGCGACGAGCGGCAAACCGCAAACCCCGGAGGTCTTCCGATGCGCTTGAGTTTGGGCCTGGCCGTCCTGCTCACCGCGCTTGGCGGCGTGGCGGCCGTCGAGCCGCCGCTGACCGTCGAAGGCCTTCTCGCCGGCGGCTGGGAAATCGCCGGCTATGCCAGCGGCTACGACAACCGCACGTCCCTCATTCTCTTCCGCCATCCCGGGATGAACGCGCTCGTCCAGTGCGGCGTCCTGTTCGACGTGACGCGCAATCCCCACACGCTGATCAACTGCTACGAATTGCGGTAAAGCCCTGGCCGTCCACGCCCGTACGAGCGCGTCAAGCGTCGCCAGCGCCTCGGCGCACATCCGCGCCGGATCGAAATGCGTCCTGCGCTCGTCGAGCGTCGCGCGGACCCACCGCATCAATCATCCCCGCCCCCTTTGCAGCGGCGGGCAGGGCGGGCGTTTTAACTCCGGGTCGGGGTCGTCCGCAGGATGATCGCGAGCCGTCCGGCGACGCCGTCGGCCTTTGTCGCGCTACCGGCTCCTAGCGCCCGCCGCCCCACCCGGTGTGGTTCTGTGCGTAGCTTTCCGGATCGTAAGGATTGGTGTCCACGTAGTGACCGGCGAATTCCTGGGAGGGCGTCTGCGACGAGAGATTGACGTTCTGATTGGCGTTGCAGCCGGAGAGCGCGAGCGCCGCAACCGCAAGGATGATCGGGATCCGCATTCGCGTCCTCCAGTTCAGTGGAAACGAGACAGCTTCCTACACGGGCTTGGAAGCAGGCAACCGCTCAAAAATGAGCTTGCCCGTGCGGCACCGAGCCGCGCGAGCGTAGGCTCCTCGTCAGCGCCGGCGAGCAAACTGTAGCCAAACACATCCCCGACGAGAATGGCGGCAATTTTTCTAAGCCCGGACATGGCGCCTCCTCACGTGTCAAGCAGAATACCACAAGAAAACGCTCGGCTCCGGCGCGAGTTCACGATGGAATGCGGTTTCAGCCGGAAGATGCCGGATTTGTAGGAGTGGGCGGACCGACCACTCTGCCCTATCGTCCAATATTGGCCGCTATTCCACCCGTTCCCACCGTTCCGCCAATTGTCGCTTTCCGCCCTTCTGCGCCATTCCGCGCCGGGCGCGGATCGTTGGATGCCTCCGCCCAGGTCAGAACCGCGTCGTCAGCTCCGTCAGCCATTGCGGCGAGGCGTCGACCAGCGCCGTCTCGACCCGTTTGTCGAGGCCGGTGACAATGAGCAGCCCGAGCGCGACGAGCAGCACGCCGAGCGCGCCTTTCGCCCGTTTGCCGCCGGACGCCAGCGCGCCCCGCCAGCGCGCCAGCGCCTGCCGGGAAGCGAGCCCGATAACGGCGAGCGGCGCGGCTGCGCCGATCCCGAAGGCGAGCATGGTCAGCGTAACCGACGCCAGCGAAGATCCTTGCGCGGCGAGCACCGACGCCGCGCCGAGGGTCGGGCCGACGCACGGGCTCCAGGCCGCGCCGAGCAGAAGGCCGACGCCGAACTGGCCGAAAACGCCGTGCGAGGAGATCCCGTCGATCCGCGCGTTGGCCCAGGCCGTCACCGGGCCGCCGACCGTCGCGAGCTGGGTTTGCGCGGCCGGCGCGATGAGCAGCGCGCCGACCCCGATCATCAGCGCGGCGGCGGCGATGCGGAACGCCGCGCCGTCGAGCCCGATCGCAAAGCCGACGGTCGCGACGAACAGGCCGATCGCCGTGAACGCAAGCGCCACGCCGGCCGCGAGCGCCACGGGACCAGCGCGGCTCTCGCTCGCCGCGGCGCCGAACACGAGCGGCAGGAGCGGCAGCACGCAAGGCGACAGCACGGACAAGAGGCCCGCGACGAACGCCAGCCCGAGGGCGCCGAATGGTCATGGGCCCGCTTCAGTTCGCCTTGGCGACCAGGGCGGCGATTGGAGCTGGATTGGTCTCACCGACCGACCGGCCCGTCTCCTTGCCGTCCTTGAAGGTGATGAGGGTGCTTTGCATGCGCGCGCCAAAGCGCCGCACCGCGTCCTTCTGGCTGTCGAAATCCACACGGACGACGACGAGATCCTTGTATGCGGGCTTCGCCTCGATCGCGGCCAGGATCGGGGCCTGCGCCTTGCAGGTCGGGCACCACGACGCATGGATGTCGACCAGGATCGACTTGCCGTCCTTGAGCGCGGCGTCGAAGGCGGACGGCGAATAGTCGATGTTCTCGGCGGCGAAGGCGGGGGCGCCGAACAGCACGGCGACGGCGGCGGCGGCGAGAAGCGAGCGGCGGGACAGCATGCGGACGGACTCCAAGGCTCAACGGCCCGATCGCGAGGGCCGCCGAAGATCATACGCCAGCAAGCCGGCGACTGTTACACCGGAGACGAGGGGTCAAAACCAAGCGCTCAATTCAACTCACCCAGGGGATGAAACCCGGCACGCCGGTCCCCACGACGGCGTTGAACCGGACGCTTGTCGTTATGCGATCGCGCATCTCTTGCATGGCGTGACCCGCCAATGTCACTCCATGCGCTCGACCCAGCGCGCGCGAGACGGTCCCGGTTCGAACGGGTCGGCAAAGTATTGGGTCTCGCGCGCCACCTTGCCGTCCACGAATTCCATGACGCTCACCGTAAAGGACGGCCGGCCGTCGTAGGCGAGGATGAATTCAGTCACCCAGAGGTCGCCGGCGCCGATAATCCGGCGCACCCTGAAGCGCTTCGCGTTCGGCTGCGCGACGCGAGAGGCCTGGATATTTTGCCGGCTCCTGATGCGCTCGCCCGATTGCGGGTACTCGAGCACCGCGTCCTCCCGGTAGATGTCGTGCTCGACATCGAAGTCATTGGCGTCCGAGGCGGCCCAGTGGCGGTTGAGCGCCTCTCGAATCTGGTTCTCGTCCATCCTCCTGCGGCTCCCGTTCCTGGTCGCTGAGGTCCCGGCGGCGCCACGCCATCGGACATTGACCGCCCACGAGGACATTCGGCGGCGCGAAGAAAGCGGCGACGCACGGTACGGCCAGGCGCTTCTGACGACGAACCCAAGTCTAGACCAGGTCACGGCGGTTGGAAATCCTTTCTCCTTGAGCGTCGGCCACAACGGAAAACAACAAACTTACCAAGGGGTCCAAACATAGTTTTCGAGCAACGACCATAGTCTCGACAAGGCCATCGTCTACGAACGGTTGCGAAGCCTTGAGCAAGCGTAACAGCGCCGCTTGGGTGGACCAGGCAAAGGAGCCTTCCCATGGACGCGACGTGGAAGTCATTGGGGCTGACAAATGGGAGGTCCGGCCGACGGCGCGGGCCGGGCTGACGCCATGCCGCGATTGCTGTCGGTCAATGTCGGTCTGCCGCGCGACATCGCGTGGAGGGGCATGACGGTGCACACCGGGATCTGGAAGGATCCGGCGCCGGGACGCTGTCGCGTCGGTCGATTGAATCTCGCCGGAGACGGTCAGGGCGATCTCGCCGGCCACGGAGGCGAGCATCGGGCGGTGTTCGTCTACCAGATCGAGTCCTACCGCTACTGGCAGGATGAGCTCGGACGAACCGACTTCGTCTACGGACAATTCGGCGAGAACTTCACCGTCGAAGATTTGCCCGACGACGGCGTCTGCATCGGCGATCGTTACGCGATCGGCAGCGCCCTGTTCGAGGTCGCGGCGCCCAGGGTCACCTGCTATCGCATCGGCATTCGCATGAACGAGCCCCGGATGGCGGCGCTCCTGACGTCGAGCGGACGGCCCGGCTTCTACTTCCGTGTCCTGAAGGAGGGCGAGGTTGGCGCCGGCGACGAGATCGTGAAGGTCGAAGAGGATCGAGCGCGGATGTCGGTCGCCGAGGTCAACGCGCTCCTCTATTCGCCTCCGCATCCGCGCGATCGAGTGGAACGGGCCTCGCAGATTGCCGCGCTCTCGCCCGGCTGGCGGTCGTCCTTCATCGCCTTGCTAGGCAGCCGGTCGGACGGCAACGCCGGACTCGCGCCGGCGTCGGCCGCGCGCCCGGCCGCGCCCGGATTCCGGCCGCTGAAGGTGACGGCGATCGATCAGGAGTTGGCCGATGTCGTGTCGCTGACATTGCAGCCCTCGGATGGCCGGCCGCTGTCGGAAGCGCTACCGGGCCAGTACGTCGTCCTGCGCCTTCGCCCAAGCGCCGGCGGCGCGCCGCTCTTTCGCAGCTATTCGCTTTCGGGACCCCTCCCGACGGATCGCTACCGGATCAGCGTGAAGATCGAGCCCAACGGCGTGGGCGGCGCCTACCTGAATGACCACGTGCGCGTGGGCGACGCTCTCGAGGTCAGCTCGCCGCGCGGAACCTTCATCCTCAAGTCCGGCGCGGGGCCCGTTGCGCTCCTCAGCGCAGGGATCGGGGCAACGCCGGTGCTTGCGATGCTCCACGCCCTCGCGTCGGCGCGTTCGACGCGTCCGGTGCTCTGGCTGCACGCCGCACGCGACGGAAAGCACCATCCGTTCGCCACGGAGGTTCAGCGCCTTGTCGCGGACCTCTCGCGCGGCCGCAGCTATGTCTCATTCAGCCGGCCCGAGGCCGCCGACCGGCTTGGAACGGACTTCGACGTCGAGGGCTATCTCTCGCGGGCGGCGTTCGACAAGATCGGCCTGACGCCGGACGCCGACGTCTACCTATGTGGGCCGACCCGTTTCATGACGGACATGAAAGCCGCCCTGGCGGAGCTTGGCCTCAGCCCGGACCGCATTCACAACGAGATCTTCAGCGGTGGCGAGTCCTTGACGCCGGGGGTCGCCGGCGGCGAGGCGAAAGCTCCGCATCGGCCGCCGGTCGACCTCGAAACCGGGCCGCTTGTCTCGTTCGCGCGCAGCGGCGTCGCCGCCCACTGGAATCCGTCAGCCTACGCAAGCGTGCTGGAACTGGCCGAGGCGTGCGACGTACCTGTGCGCTGGGCATGCCGGACCGGCGTCTGTCACAGCTGCGAGAGCGGCCTCGTCTCGGGAACGGTCGCCTATCAGCCTCAGCCGCTCGATTCGCCGGCGACGGGCAACCTGCTCATCTGCTGTTCGCGTCCGGTCGGCGACGTCGTCGTCGATCTGTAGGGACCGGGTCTCTTGCCGCAGTCCCGGTCCCACGGACGGGAGCGTCGGCGCCCGTCTTTGCGTCACCTGCGCAGTTAGGCCGATCCCTCGTCCGACCCGCAGGGCCGGCCCTGAGACCCACTTCGCCGGCTACCCGGCATCAGCGACTTTGCTGACGCGGATCATCGTGCGGGTCCAAATACTCGAGACCCAGCGGACCGATCGCCGTCACTTGCGTGACGTACTCGCCGGATTTGGCGTAGTGAAAATGCCAGGTGTCGCCCGGCAGAACGATGACGCTGCCGGGCGGATAGGCGGTAACCTTTTCCCCATCGAACTCCTCGCCGAGCCCAATATAGAAGACGCCGGACATGACGGTGTAGAGTCGATCCTCCGGATGCCTGTGCGGCATGAGCTTCACCCCGGACGGCACTTTCACCCGGATCAGGTAGGGGCCCGGCTTCGAGGGTTCGCCGATGACGACCGCGAGCCGCACGGAGGGTGGAAACGCCGGGAACGGCTTCCAGTCGATCTCTTCGGGAAGGATAGCCCGGAACACGGCTTGCCCTGGCTGGTGGGTTGGCTTCATTGGCAGGCCTGTCTATCTCGCCTTCTTGTTCAGCGTATCGATCAGAAGCCTGGCGGCCGGGCCCGACGAGGCTGGATTCTGGCCGGTGATCAGCTGGCCGTCGGCGACCGTGTGAACGCCCCAGTTCTTGACCTTGGAAAATACGGCGCCGAGGCTCATCAATTCGTCCTCGACAAGGAAAGGGACGACTTTCGTCAATCCGACCGCTTCTTCCTCGCCATTGGTGAAGCCGGTCACGGTCTTGCCTTCCGCGAGCGGCCTGCCGTCCGGCGTCTTGACGTGGCGGAGCGCGCCGGTTGAGTGGCAGACCACCGCGAACGTCTTGCCGGCGGCCAGGAAGGATTCCAACAGCCTGATCGAGTTCCTGTCTTCGGCGAGATCCCACATCGGCCCGTGGCCTCCGGGATAGAAGACGGTGTCGTAGTCTTCCTGCTTGACGCTATCGAGGCGCGCTGTCTTGTCGAGCTGAGCGTTGGCGCCGGCGTCCTTTTCGAACCGCCGGGTGATGTCGGTCTGGAAGCTCGGCTCGTTGCTCTTGGGATCGAGCGGCGGGCGCCCGCCCTTCGGCGACGCCAGGGTGATCTCGGCGCCGGCATCCTTGAAGACGTAATAAGGCGCCGCGAGTTCCTCCAGCCAGAAGCCGGTCTTGCGCCCCGTGTTGCCGAGCTCATCGTGGGAGGTCAGAACCATCAGGACTTTCATGACGCGCTCCTTTCCGTGGTCGTTGAACAATGGCCGGCATTGCTGCGCTTACAAGAGGGAGGATCGTGGTCGCAGCGCTCAAACCCTCGACTTGATTTCAAGCCGGCGTGTCGGATCTCCCCTCAAGTCGTTGCGTTCCTAAAGTTGGCGTCGCAGGAACTGAAGTCGGGCGCTTTCATCGCTTCGGGTAGGCCGTGAAAACGTAGTCCTTCGCCGCGACGATCGTGTGGCAGGCAAACCCGCATTTGGCGTCGTGCTCCTGCGGCGGCGAGTCCGATGTGTCGCCGGGCCTGAATGTATCGGCTGCGGGGTCGTACTCGAATTCGGCAAATCCCCATCCGCCGCTGTCGGCGAACCTCTTGGCGTCCTTCGCCATGAAATCCACGTCATGGAGAGCGCCCGGCACTATAGGGTCGCCGGGCTCGTCGTCAGCCTTCTTCGCGTTCCAATGAATCTTCGCCATCTTGGCGCCGTCGGGGAAAGGCTTGCCGCTGCCGGGAATGCCCGACTTATAGGCCTCGATCATCGCGGGATTGCCGAGGATCGTCTCGATCCTGTCTCCATTTTGACTGACGGCGACGGTCTGCCATTCGTCGTATCCCCTGAACTCGGAGAAGGCGAGACCGCCCGGAACCTGCAAGGCGTACTTGTCTTGCGCGGCAAGGGCGATGCCGGCCGCCGCGGCGACCAGCGCGACAACCGCGACAGTCGATGAGAGTTTCGTGCGCTTCATCTTCACCTCCTCCCAGTCAGATCGGGTTACAAGTGCGCTTCGGAGAAGCGGCATAGCCGACGCGGGTTCGCTCTGGACGGGTTCAGCCGCGGAGTCCTCGTCGCATGCCGTACTGTCGTCAGATGGTCTCCTTGCTTAGGCCAAATCCGTCATTCCGAACCCGCGTGACCGCCTTTCTCGGCCACAGAGCGTTTCATGAAGACGACGCAGAACGTGACCGCAAAGGTCAGCACGGCCATCATCCAAAAGGTGTCGAAATAGGCCAGCGACGACGCCTGCTGCTGGTGCAAGTTTTCGAGTTGCCGCCAGGCGAGTTGCTGCGCGGCGACCGGATCGCCGGTTTGCTGAAGGAAGAACGCTTGAGCCCGCGCGAGGAAGGAATTGACGGCCGGGTTGAAAGGATCGAGGGACTCGCCAAGTCGAAGGACGTGAAACTGATCACGCCGCTCTTCTAAGGTCTGGGACAACGACACCCCGACGCTGCCGCCCTCGTTGCGCAGAAGACTCAATATGCCAATGGCGGCCCCGCGCAGCGCGAGCGGCGTATAGAGGTACGCGGCTACGTTCGCGGGAGCAAAACAGACCGAGAGTCCCAGGACCAAAAGCACGCGAGGCCAGACAACTTGGCCCGGGCTGATGTCGAGGTTGAGTTGGGACATCCAATAGTTTCCCGCCGTCATGAGCAGAAGGCCCGCGGCGATCAGCCATCGCGCATCCACCTTGAGGCCGATCAGGCGGCCGACGATCGGCATCGCCAGGACGGCGAAGATTCCGGAAGGCGACATCACCAACCCAGTCTTCAGAGCGTCATAACCGAACAGGGCCTGAAGCAGACCAAGCAAGGACTTCGTTGCGGCAAAGAGCGCGAGATAAGCGAAGAATATGATGATGCAGCACGCGGCGAAGTTCCGTTCACCCAACACGCGGAAATTGATCACAGGGTTGCGGTGACGCAGCTCCCAGAAGATCAATGCAACCAAACCCACCCCCAATGAAATGACGAGCGTCTGGACGCGCCAGAATGGATCCCCCAGCCAGTCCCACTCCTGGCCCTTGCTGAGCATCACTTCCCAGGAGACTATGACGATGGCCAGCAGCGACAAGCCGATCGCGTCAAAATGGAACGGCTCTTTCCTCAACTCCGTACGCTGGGCGACCAGATAATCCGGATCTCGAAGCAGGAAATAACAACCGGCGAACGCCAGGATACCGACGGGCACGTTGATCAAAAAGCACCAGCGCCAATTGTAAGTGTCCGTTATCCAACCGCCCAAGGTCGGCCCGACGATCGGCGCGATCAGCACGGCAAAGGCGAACAGCGTCATTGCTACGCCTTGCTTTTCTCGCGGGAAGGCGTCCAGCAATATCCCCTGACTGCCGGGTTGCAGACCGCCGCCCGCGAGACCCTGGATGGCGCGGAACAGGATCAGCTGAGGCAAACTGCCAGCTAGTCCGCACATCAAAGAACTGAGGGTGAATATTGCGATCGACGCCAGAAAGTAGTTGCGTCGACCGAGATGAGCGCTCAACCAGCCGGTAATCGGCAGGATGAAGGCGTTGGCGGCAAGGTAGCTGGTGATCACCCACTCGGCGTCATCGGCGGCAGCCGAGAGGCCTCCCGCAATGTAGCGCAGAGCTACCAGCACGATGGTGGTGTCGAGCACCTCCATGAACGCCGGCACGACAACGATGGCGGCCGCCAGCCAGGGGCTTCGGGCGGCACGGGGTCGGGCGGGCGCAAGCGACGCGGCTGTCACTTGTTTGAGCCAGGCGGGTTGGCGATCGAACCGCCGGACTGTGACTGAGGCACGGACGCCTGGAGGAACTTCCCGGCGTTGGGCCCGGTGGGCGGCTCTTTGAAGTAAACGTAGGGAACGACCGACGTGCCGATGAACAGCGGGTTCTTGTCCGGATCGTAGTTCTCGAGGTCGATCCGAACCGGCAGCCGCTGAACCACCTTGATGAAGTTGCCCGTAGCGTTCTCCGCCGGCAGCAGCGCCAAGGTCGATCCGGTTCCCTCGGTAAAGCCGGAAATGCGCCCCTTGAACACATGGCGCCCGCCATACATGTCGACATAGAGATCGACCGGCTGGCCGATGCGGAGGTCGCCGAGCTCCGTCTCCTTGAAATTGGCGTCGACCCAGATTTCATTGAGCGAGCGGATCGCCATCAGGCTCTGGCCAACCTGGACGTTGTCGCCCGGATTGGCGTTCCGGCGCGTGATGACCCCATCGATCTCCGCCACGACGTCGCAGTAGCGCAGGTCGAGTTGCGCCTGGGCGAGATCGCGCTTGGCGACCTCGAGCTTGGCCTCGGCCTGCTTGACGTCCGGCGCGTCGGCCGCGAGGCGAGCGAAGGTGCTGTTGACGTCGCCCTCCTTTTCGAACGCCTCGACCATGTGACGCGGCCCTTCGTCGAACGAATGGACGACGCCGAGCTGAGCCGCGCTCTGAATCATCGCCGCCTGCGCCTGGAGCACGGAAGAAAAAGTCTGATCGAGATTGGGCGGAACTTGGCCGAGCTTCGCCTCGTCGGGTTCCGGCGGCAATCCCAAAGAGGCGCGGATTTGACGGACATCGGCCAGCGCCGCGACAACGTCCGCGCGCGCCGCCAACAACTCCGCCTGCCGGCGGTCGTACACCTCTCGGGGAATATCGTTCGTGACCACCAATTTGGCGGCCCGATCGAAGTCAAGCTGAGCCAACACGAGCGCCGCCTTGGTCTTATCGACATCGGCGATCCGGGCACGGAGCAGTGAGACCTGGTCGTCGACGGTCTCGATGGCGTGCTCGAGCGCCCGGCGCCGGCTCATCGCCTCCGCTTCAATGCCGCGCACGCTGGCGTTCGCTACCGCGAGCTCCGCTGTCGCCGTATCGACAGCCGCCTGTTTGATCGCGACGGCGATCTGAAAGGGCTCCTTGTCCAGCTCGACCAGGAGGTCCCCCTTGCGCACCCGGTAGTTGTCGTCCACCAGAACCCGCGAAACCTGGCCTCGGACGCGCGCGGCCACGAAGGTCACGTGACCGTTGACGTAGGCGTCGTCCGTTGAAACCGTGTTGAGGGCCGTCTGGACCCACGGAACGCCAAACCACAGGGCGGCGGCCAGGATCAGGAGGCCGATGACTCCAAGGAGGATTCTTCGCCGCCCCGTGGCCTTCGGCTTCTCTGGCGGGACGGCCCCGGCGCCAGGAGGCCCCGGAGAGGCGGGCGTCGGCGACGCGGGAGCGGCAGGCGTGCGCTGGGGAGGCGTCGAATCCGCGAAATCGGCTCGGGTCCTTGCGGTCGCCTCGGGACCTTGCTCGCTCATGGGCGGGACTCCTGTCATCGAACGGATGGACGACAAGCCTCTCGAGCCTCATGGACGCTACTCCATTCGACGCCCCGGCGCCAAGCGCCATCAGGGGCGCTTGGCGAATTCAAAGTTGCCCACGCCGCCCTCGCTTAAGGCGGCGACCAGCCCCCGTTCTGCGCGAAGTCGCTTTCCTCATTGGACCCTTTGCAGGCGATCTTTGTGATGACGCTTCCGCAAGGGTTGGCGAGCCGGAATCGATTGCGAGAACGCGTGAGCCGAGCCAGAGTTTGAAATTCGCTGTATTATGGCGCAAACGCCACTGGCGGTTTAGCGGCTCCCACACGATATATTTCGGATCAATGGTCGCGGCGGCGCGAGGTGCGTCGCGATGTTTTTCCACACTGATTGGGGCTTTGTTATTACTTGGATGTATTGTATGGCCCATAATGGGCGAATCGAAGGGCAACAGTGGTTTCTCGAGTGGTTTCGTTGCGAGAGATTCCTGTCGCTATAACTTCGCTACAAAATTCTGTTCGATGCGCAGAGATCTCGTCGAACACATCTGGGTATTCGATCCAACCCCATACGAAGAGCCTCAGTGTTCCAGCCTTAACTTCTTCTATGCAAGCAATTGGAATGGTCAACATCTCCGCATATTGAGTAGCATGCGGCGCAATGAAACCGATCAGTGCCATGCTCCTCCCATTAATTGGTTGGCCGCTAATATCGAGATCGAAATTATAAAAGCCCGGAGGCGGTTCTCCGGCGAATGCTTTCCAGTTGACCCAATTAACTTTATCGTTAGCGGGAGTGGAACCGCTATTTTCCCATTTAGGCATGATAATAACATTGTCGTTGAGTACATGAACCTCAAAGGTCCTAATGAAAACGAAAGCGCGTTCAACCGTAATGAGGGCCTGTCTACTTATGTTGACGCTTCCTTGTGCGGCCTCAGCGGACCTTTGAGCCGCATCGGCAGTTTTGCTCCCGATTGCAAGAGAACGGCGGGTGTCTCGACCTTGCTTTACGCCACTGCGCCAAGTGGCAATCCAAAGGCCGAGGGTGGACACTGCCAAGGTGACTGTCGCCCAATCGAGCCAAAACGTGTAAATAGCGAGCCGTTCTTCGGCGCTATCCCGACGATCTTCGGAGTTCTGTGCGGAATTATCCCTCTCTACATAATCAGTGTAATCCCGGCAAAGGACGATCGCGACCCCGATCATCGTCGCAAGTGCAATGCCTCTAAAAATAATGTCGCGCCAAATCCGCCGAAATCGGACTAGACATCTTCTAATCGTACTGTTTCGCATCCGATTGCCGCCAGCGCCGCAGGGAAGAATGCAGCGGGGACGTTCGCTCAGGCAAGCTTGTTTGCGATGCTCGCTTTGGTTTCTTTGAACCCGTGTTCCTTGAGCCGTTCAGCCAGTTCATCGTAGGTCACTTCGGCGCGTTTTAGCTCCGCCTTCAGGTGCCGGGTGGCGCGTTCCGCCCATTCCTGCTCATCTCGCAAGGCAAGAAGCGCGTACTGGTTGCCATTGTCGTTCATGCCCTAAAATGTAGGACCGGCGGCCGTGGAATTCTTATGGCGGATGCGCCATAATACCGGAAATTCGGCTCGCGGGGGGGGGGGACGCCGGCGCTCCTCTCGCGCAAGGCCGATGGCGCGAAGTCTTCTGTCGTCGGCAAAATTGCGTCGTGAGCAAATTGTTGCGGAAAACCGGAAATCGCGCTAGTCTCCCTCCATGCCGCGATCCGATCCGACGCCAGATTCCTCCTCCGCCGGCCTCGCCGGCGCCGGTTGGCGACCGTCTTCGCCGGAAAGAGGCGCGTCGATAATTTTTTGCCCCCGAGGCCCCGCGTAACTCATTGAAAAGTCTCGTTTCGGACGAGAGATTCCAAGGAAATCCAAACATTGGACCCATCGTTTTGCCGGGTTTTCGCGGAGCGTTGATGCACGGCCGCGCGGGCCTGAGGAAATCCAAATCTCTCGCTCGGCAAAAGCGGCCCCGGCGCTAGTCGCCCGCTTCAACCAAATCGAAGGGAGGCGACATTCCCTCCCCCCTGAGGGCTACGGCATTGACACATCTCTAGGCGGCCGGACGCCATTCGACCGACGACTGGCGTCCCCGCCCCCCTTCGTGGGGGCGGGACAGGGTGGGGGGTCGCGCTGACCTCTCTTTGGGAGGGAAATGGCGCCGAACTTTTCGAAGTTCGGCGCGACCCCCCTCCTCAATCCTCCCCCACGAGGGGGGAGAAAGCCGGGCTACGGGGGAAGGTGAACGCCTTCGATTTGACTGACGCACGTCACTAGGACGGACGCTCGGTCGCGCCGCCGGATCGCTTTGGCCCCGTCTCTCGTCAAAAAGACGGGCGCTATTTTCGCGCCCGATCGCCGGTGGCCAGGGCGGACGGACATTGACTCCGCCGTTCGTCGTCGCGCTCAATGATCCCGGGGCCAATGCGCGCAACCTCTGGCAGGCGGCGCGCCGGCAGGGAGACACGCGGGCGATGGCCGATCCGGCACGCGGAATACACGCCGCAGACAAGCAGATGCACTCGCTCGCCGACCCTGTGGGCCGGCTTCTGACCGAGGGCTTCCACCTGCTCGGCCTGTTCGCCATCGGCGGCGCGACGGTGTGGGCGGCGGCCGCCGCGTTCTACGGGATGATGCAGAAGGGCTCGCCCTCGATCGAGGACCTCCTGCTGCTCTTCATCTATCTCGAGATCGGCTCGATGGTCGGCATCTACTTCCGGACCAACCACATGCCGGTCCGCTTCCTGCTCTACGTCGGCATCACCGCTCTGACCCGGCACATGATCGGCTACGTCCAGGAGACCACGGGGGCGGACCTCGGGGTGCTGATCCTGGCGGGCGCGACATTGATCCTGGCGCTCGCCGTTCTCGTCATCCGCTACACCTCGAACCGCTATCCGAACCCGAGCTATGGCGAGGCGGGCCAGAGCGGCGTCCCGGTCGACTGACCCTCGCCAAGGGACATGCGCAAGGGAAACCCGATGCCCTTCGATCTCATCATCCGCAACGCCACCCTCCCCGACGGGCGGAAGGGACAGGACGTCGCCGTCGCGGCCGGCCGGATCGCCGCGATCGGACCGAAGCTCGAGGCGGACGCCCGCGAGACGCTCGATGCGCGCGGGTTTCTGCTCTCGCCGCCATTCGTCGATTGCCATTTCCACATGGACGCGACCCTGTCGCTTGGCCAGCCCCGCCTCAACCAGTCCGGCACGCTGCTCGAAGGCATTGAGCTCTGGGGCGAACTGAAGCCGCATTTGACGCACGAGGCGGTGGCGGAGCGCGCGCTCCGCTATTGCGACCTCGCCGTGTCGCAGGGCCTGCTGGCGATCCGCAGCCATGTCGACGTCTGCGACGACCGCCTGCTCGCCGTCGAAGCGCTGCTCGACGTCAAGGCGAAGGTGAAGCCTTATCTCGATCTGCAACTGGTCGCGTTCCCGCAGGACGGCTATCTCCGTTCGCCGACCGCCGGTCGCAATCTCGAGCGGGCGCTCGACCTCGGCGTGGACGTCGTCGGCGGCATTCCGCATTTCGAGCGTACGATGGCCGACGGCGCCGCCTCGGTGAGGGCGCTGTGCGAGATCGCCGCCGAGCGCGGACTGATGGTCGACCTGCATTGCGACGAGAGCGACGATCCGCTGTCACGTCACGTCGAGACGCTGGCCGCCGAGGCGCATCGCCTCGGTCTCGGCGGACGGGCGACGGGGTCCCACCTGACGTCGATGCATTCGATGGACAATTACTACGTTTCGAAGCTGATCCCGCTGATCGCCGAATCCGGGATCAACGCCATCGCCAACCCGCTGATCAACCTGACGCTGCAGGGACGCCACGACACCTACCCGCGCCGGCGCGGCGTCACGCGCATCGCCGAGATGCGCGCGCTCGGCGTTCCGGTCGCGCTCGGGCAGGATTGCGTCATGGACCCGTGGTACGGTCTCGGCGGCGCCGATATGCTCGACGTCGCCCATATGGCGGTGCACGGCGTTCCGATGACGAGCCGCGAGGCGATCCGCTGGACCTTCGACGCGGTGACGGCGATTCCCGCGCGCATTCTTGGCCTCGAGACCTATGGCGTCGCGGTCGGCGCGAACGCCGACCTCGTGCTCCTGCAGGCGGCCGATCCGATCGAGGCCGTCCGGTTGCGGGCGACGCGGCTCCTCGTCCTGCGCCGAGGACGCATCATCGCGCGAACACCCGCGCGCGAAACCGCGCTCACGCTGGCCGGGCGGCCGCCGTCGCTCGATCCGGCCTCCTACGCGCCAGGCTGAAGCGCGTCGAGCTCAAAGGCGGGGACGATCCCTTTGCCCGGCGAGGGCGCGCAGGCGCCGTCCGGAATGGTTCGCGACCGCGCTGGTCAGCGACAGGAGGGCGGCGGAAGCGTCTTCGAGCGGCGCGACGAGTTCGTAACGGAAACCCGCCAGACCGGACGCGTCGGACTGCGCGCGCGCGATCCGCAGATCGAATTCCTCGCGGGTGAAGTCCCCCTCGGGAAAGAGCCCGTCGCGGTTGAGCGCCTCCACCTCGGAGCGCATGTCGCTGTAGCCGAGGTTCGCCACGGTCGTGGCCCAGGTCATCCAGAGAACCGACTCGCGGCGTGGGGGGGCCTCCTGGCGGATACGCCTGAGATAGGCCCGCATGTCGTCATCGCTCATCGCGCCCCTGGCCCGCACGAGATAGCCGAGCGCCGCGAGCGCCGAGGCGCGCGCGAATTCGTCGCCTTGCGCGGACTCGATCGCGCGGCGCAGCGGCGCCGAATCGCCGTTGAACGCCCGGATGAGGATGCCAGGCAGCGTTTCCGTCACGGCGTCGTCGAGCCAGTCCGCGATGCGCCGGTCCTCGCCTATGAGCCTGCACAGGATCGGATAGGCTCGGGTCTCGGCCTTCTCGCCGCAGAAATGGACGATATAGAACGCCTCCGCCCCAGACAGGACCTCGCGACGCCCCGCCGCGAATTCGCCGAGCCGCCAGATCAGGCGCGACGAGACATCGTCCCAGTTCTCCGAGGCCCATGAGAGGATCTCGCGCGGCGGATCCTCAATGTCGTCGAGCGCGTGCAGCGCGTCGAACCAGGTGATGGTCGGAGCCTTATCGTCGATCTGCATTGTGCAACCCTTTCCGCCTTCGTCGCAGCGAGGGTTGCATCTGTCGTGCCGGGTCGGCTTGAGGCGTTTTTCGCCCGAATTGCGACCCCGGCGCGAACGTTTCACGAACTCGAGGACGCAAAATGACGCTGACGGAACGGCAATTCCCCCGTCGCGGCGCGCCGCGTCTTGTATCGAAATGAGACGCCGGCGCGGGCTCGCAGGCGCGCGCCCCGCTCACGCGGCCATGCAGCACTTCTTGAATTTCTTGCCGCTGCCGCACGGACACGGATCATTGCGGCCGACCTCACGCAGTGGATTGAGATAGGGCGTATCGAACGGATTGACTTCGGGGCCAGCGGCGTCCTCATCGAGCCCGTCCGCATCGTCGTCGTCGTCGCCAAAAACCCAGGTTTCGAGCGCTCCGATTGCGTCGTCGAAGGGAAGCACGTTCTGATCCTGAAAGCCTGCGAGCCCGGCTGGTTCGCTGCGCGCAAGAGCGACGACCTCGTCGAAGTCGACGAGCCCGAAGTCGAAGGCGTTCAGCAAACCCTCTTTGGCCAGAAGAGCGGCCTCCATCTTGAGGTCCTCGTAGCCGAGCGCCGCGGCGGTCTCCGCCCAAGAGAACCAGAAACCCGAAGCCTCGCGCGGCTGCGCCTCGCGCCGCAGGCGTCGCAGCAGTTCGCGCATCGCCACGTCGTCGAGAGCGCGTTTTGACCTCACCAGGTAGCCGAGCGCCGAGAGCGCCGAGCCGCGCGCGAATTCGTCACCGGCCGGCTCTTCGATCGCGGTGAGAAGCGGCCCCACATCGCCGTCGAACACGTTGATGAGGATGCCGGGCAATGTCTCGCCGATAGCGTCGCCGAGCCAGATCTCGATGTCCGGATCGCCGGCGATCAGACGGCAGAGCGGCTCGTAAGCGCGCGTCTCGCGCATCTGTCCGCACAGGTGAAGGATATAAAAGACTTGGTCTTCGACGGCCTCGTCGCCTGCGGCGCCCGCGGCGAACGCGCGCAGCTTCGCGATGAAGCGCGGCGCAGCCGCCTCCCAATGCTCCAGGGCCCAGGCCATCGCGTCTCGCGGCAAGCCCTCATCCTCGGCGAACCGCCGCAGCGCCTCGTCAGCGTTCATCGTCGAACCCTCCGCATGCGTCCCTTCACCCGAAAGGGTGGTTCGGCGTCCTTACCTTTGCGCGCGCCTGGTGAGCGCGGCGGCGCGGATGGCGCTGAGCGTCGTCGCCGGCGTGATCGCCTCCAGGTCGATCTTGACATGCACGATCGACGGCGCGCCCGAGGCCAGCGCGCGCTCGAAGGCGGGGAGGAACTCGGCTGTTTCCTCGACTGTCTCGCCATGCCCGCCGAACGCCCGCGCGTAAGCGGCGAAATCGGGATTGCGCAGGTCCGAGGCGATCACCCGGCCGGGAAATGCCCGCTCCTGATGCATGCGGATCGTTCCGTAGATGCCGTTGTCCATCAGGATGACGACGATCGGTAAATTGTACTGGACCGCAGTCGCGAATTCCTGCCCGTTCATCAGGAAATCGCCGTCGCCCGAGAAACAGACGACCTGGCGATCAGGAAAGACGCGTTTGGCGCCGATCGCCGCCGGCAGCCCGAAGCCCATCGATCCGGAGGTCGGTCCGAGTTGCTGCTCGAACCGGCGGAATCGCAGGAAGCGTCCGACCCAGATGGCAAAGTTGCCGGCGCCGGTGGCGAAGATGGCGTCGGGAACGCGGCGGCGCAAGGCGAACATGATCTCGCTCACCTGAACGGGCCCGGGATTGACCGGCGCCTGCTCGCTCCAGGCGAGATAGTCGGCCCGCGCCTGACGCGTCTCGGCCGACCACCGGATCGTCGGCGGCGGTTCGACGCCTTCGAGGGCGGCGCAGAACTCCGGCGAGGAGGCGATGACGCCGAGCGTCGGGTGATAGTTGCGGCCGATCTCGAGCGGATCGGGGTGAACATGAATGAGCCGCTGGCGCGGCGCCGGGATGTCGAACAGCGTGTAGCCCTGGGCCGCCGCCTCGGACATGCGCCCGCCGACCAGCAACACGAGATCGGCGCCTTCGATCCGGGCCTTCAGCTTCGGATTGGCGGACAGGCCGATCTCGCCGGCGTAATTGTCGTGCTCGCCGTCGAAAGCGCTGGCGCGGCGGAACGAGCCCGCGACCGGCATGTCGAACCGTTCGGCGAACCGGGCGAAGGCCGCGCCCGCGCGCTCGGTCCAGCCCGGTCCGCCAAGGATGGCGATCGGCCGCTCGGCCGCCCACAGCAGCTTCTGCAGTTCGGCCATCTGCGTGAGCCCGGGCCAGATCGGAACGCGAAGCGCTTTCGGCGCATCGGGAACCTCGGCCGTTTCCAGGAGCATATCCTCGGGCAGCGCAATCACGACCGGGCCGGGCCGCCCCTGCATGGCGATGTGGAACGCGCGCTGGATGACCTCCGGGATCTGCGCCGCGGATTGGATCTCGGTCGCCCACTTGGCGACCGAGCCGAAGACGGCGCGATAGTCCATCTCCTGAAACGCGCCACGCCCGAGCATTTGGCGCTCGACCTGCCCAATGAACAAGATCATCGGCGCAGAATCGTGTTCGGCGATGTGAACGCCGTGAGCGGCGTTGGTCGCGCCCGGCCCACGGGTGACGAAGCAGATTCCAGGCCGGCCGGTCAGGCGCCCCTCCGTCAGCGCCATCATCGCGGCGCCCGCCTCCTGCCGGCAGACGGTCAGCTCGATCGCTGCGTCATACAGGGCGTCGAGCGCGGCCAGATAGGATTCGCCGGGGATGCAGTAAATGCGCTCGACGCCCTGGATCACGAGCTGGTCGACGAGAAGCTGCCCGCCGGTGCGGGGCGTTGGCACGGACATGGGCGAGGGGGGTCCGGAGATTTGCGAGGGCCACACTTTACGCATCGGAAACCGATCCGAGCAAGCGGGCCGATGCGCCGCGCCGGCCGCGACCATCGGGCGCGGACGATCGCCTTGCGAAAGGCCAACCTTCCCGCCATTGTGTTTTCCGTCATGGCTTCCCCCGCCGACCGCCCCGCCGTCGAACTGGGCGCGCTCGCCAATTTGAACGCTCGATCGCGTGAAATCTTCCGACGCCTCGTGGAGTCGTACCTGACGACCGGCGAGCCGATGGGGTCACGCCATCTGTCGCGCATGCTGCCGATCTCGCTCTCGCCCGCCTCGGTGCGCAACGTGATGCAGGATCTCGAGGAGCTCGGGCTTATCTACGCGCCGCACGCCAGCGCCGGGCGACTGCCCACCCAGCAGGGCTTGCGCTTATTCGTCGACGCGTTGCTTGAATTCGGCGACCTCGGTCGCGAGGACCGCGCAAGGATAGACGCCCAGGTGCGGGCCGCCGCGGAGGGCGGCGGATTCGAAGGCGCGTTGGCCGAGACGACGAGTATCCTTTCGGAGCTCACCCGCGGCGCCGGAATCGTGCTGACGACCAAGTCCGACCCGTCGCTCAAGCACGTCGAGTTTCTGCGTCTGGAACCCGAAAAGGCGCTTGCCGTTTTGGTGGCGGAAGACGGATCGATCGAAAATCGCGTCATTGTGACGCCAGCCGGGCTGCCGCCTTCGGCGCTCACTGAGGCCAGCAACTATCTGAACGCCAGAATCCGCGGGCGGACGCTCTCTGAGGTCACCACGGAGATCGAGTCCGACCGACGGCGCTCGCGCGGCGAACTGGACGCGATCGCGGCGCGTCTGGTCGAGGCCGGGCTCGCCTCGTGGGCCGGCGCGTCGGAAGCGCGCGATCAACTCATCGTCCGCGGCCAAGCCAATCTTTTGGGCGACGTCCGGGCCGCGGAAGACATCGAACGGATTCGCACGCTGTTCGCCGACCTCGAGACCAAGACGGACGTGATCGAGCTCCTGCATCGCGCCGAGACCGGCGACGGAGTGAAGATTTTCATCGGCTCCGAAAATAAGCTATTTTCGCTGTCCGGATCCTCAATGATCGCAGCGCCGCTACGCGGCGGGGACCATCGAATTGCGGGCGTTCTCGGCGTCATCGGCCCCACGCGGCTGAACTATGGCCGCATCGTGCCGATGGTCGAGTACGCGGCGCAGGTGCTCGGCGATCTCAAACGATCTCGCTGACGCGAGACGGCGGAAGGGAGCGCGGTTCATGTCGAACGCCGGAGAATCGACGCACAGTCTCGGTTCGGCGATCGAGCGCCTCGAAAGCAAATGGGCCTCGATCGCCGCCTTCGGCGTTCTGCTCGCGGTTCTGGGCTTCGCCGCACTCTTCCTGTCGCTCATCGCCACCATCGCGACGGTGACGCTGAACGGGGTTCTGTTCCTGATCGCCGGCGCCGCGGAAGTTGCGATCGGCATGCATTCGCGCTCTTGGGGCTCGTTCTTTCTGTGGGTGATCGGCGGCGTTCTCTATCTCGCCGCCGGCGCGATCTGCATCGTCAATCCTTTGCTGGCCTCGGTCGTCCTCACGCTTCTGCTTGGCGCGGGCCTCATCGCAGCGGGGGTGGTGCGCTTGGCGTTAGCCTTTCGGTTGCCTCCCGTTCAATCTCGCCTGCTGATATTCGTTGCAGCGGCGATCACAATTCTCCTGGGTTTGGTCATCGTCACCCACTGGCCAATGGACAGCGTCTACGTTTTGGGGACTTTGCTCGGCGTCGACCTTCTGTTCCACGGCGCTGGATGGGTGAGTTTCGGACTGGGACTGCACGCGCGGAGCTGAGATTTCGCGGCCGCCGCGATCACGTGAGGAGCAAACAATGACAAAATGGGTCTATTCCTTCAGCGCCGAGCGCGCGGAAGGACGGGGGGAAATGAAAAATCTGCTCGGCGGCAAAGGCGCCAACCTGCACGAAATGGCGTATCTTGGGCTGCCTGTGCCTCCCGGCTTCACCATTTCCACGGAACTTTGCACTTACTTCTACGCCAACGGCAAGGCCTACCCGCCGGATCTCGCCGAGCAGGTCAACGCCGCGGTCGCGGAGGTCGGCCGCCAGACCGGCCATGTTTTCGGCGACGCCTCCAATCCCCTTCTCTTGTCGGTTCGGTCAGGCGCGCGCGCATCGATGCCGGGCATGATGGACACCGTCCTCAATCTCGGCCTCAACGACTCTTCAGTCGTCACGCTCGCCAAGACGTCGGGCGACGAGCGCTTCGCTTACGACAGCTATCGCCGCTTCATCCAGATGTATTCGAACGTCGTGCTCGACGTCGACAGCCACAATTTCGAGGACATCATCGAGCATTACAAGGACGGCAAGGGCTACGAGCTGGACACCGACCTCAAGGCCGACGATTGGCGTTCGGTCATCGTCGAATACAAAGCCAAGGTGCAGGAAGCGACCGGCAAGCCCTTCCCGCAAGAGCCGAGCGACCAGCTCTGGGGCGCGATCGGAGCCGTCTTCTCGTCCTGGATGAACGCGCGCGCGATCACGTATCGCCGACTCAACAACATCCCGGCCGACTGGGGCACGGCCGTCAACGTGCAGGCGATGGTGTTCGGCAACATGGGCGAGTCGTCGGCGACCGGGGTCGCCTTCACCCGCAACCCGTCGACCGGCGAGAACGCGCTCTACGGCGAGTTTCTGGTGAACGCCCAGGGCGAGGATGTCGTCGCCGGCATCCGCACGCCGCAGAACATCACGGAAGTCGCGCGCAAGGCCGCCGCGTCGGACAAGCCCTCGCTCGAGTCGCTCATGCCCAAGGTGTTCCATCAGTTCGTCGCGACGACGAAGCTGCTGGAGAAACACTACAAAGACATGCAGGACATGGAGTTCACCGTCGAGCGCGGCAAGCTCTGGATGCTGCAAACCCGCAACGGCAAACGCACGGCCCGCGCCGCGCTCAAGGTCGCCGTGGAGATGGCCAATGAGGGGCTGATCTCCCGCGACGACGCGATCACCCGGGTGGAGCCCGCTGCGCTCGATCAGCTCCTGCATCCGATGCTCGATCCGAAAGCGAAGTCCGCCCCGATCGCCACCGGCTTGCCCGCGTCCCCCGGCGCAGCCACCGGCGCGATCGTCTTCTCGGCCGCCGACGCGGAAGCCGCAGCAAGGCCGGCCGCAAGACCATCCTGGTTCGCGTCGAAACCTCGCCTGAGGACATTGGCGGCATGCACGCCGCCGAGGGCATTTTGACGACGCGCGGCGGCATGACGTCGCACGCCGCCGTCGTTGCGCGCGGAATGGGCAAGCCGTGCGTGGCGGGGGCGGGCTCGATCCGCATCGACTATGCGAAGGGGACGATGACCGCCAGCGGCGTCACGCTCAAGAAGGGCGACATCATCACCATCGATGGCGCGAGGGGCGAGGTCATCCCGGGCGCGGTGCCGATGATCAAGCCGGAAGTCACGGGCGATTTCGCCGTCCTCATGGGCTGGGCCGACGCGGTGAGGCGCATGAAAGTGCGCGCCAACGCCGAGACGCCCGAGGATGCGCGCCACGCCAGGGAGTTCGGCGCCGAGGGCATTGGGCTCTGCCGCACCGAGCACATGTTCTTCGAAGGCGACCGGATCGTCGCAATGCGCGAAATGATCCTGGCTGAAACCGAGGAAGGCAGACGGACTGCGCTCGCCAAGCTGCTGCCGATGCAGCGACAGGATTTCGCGGAAATCTTCGAGATCATGAGCGGCCTGCCGGTCACGATCCGCCTGCTCGATCCGCCGCTGCACGAGTTCCTGCCGAAGACCGACGAGGAGATCGACGAGGTTTCCAAGGCGATGGGCGTGCCCGCCGACAAGCTCCGCGCCCGTTCGGTCGAACTGCATGAGTTCAATCCGATGCTCGGCTTCCGCGGCATTCGTCTGGCGGTCGCCTATCCGGAAATCGCCGAGATGCAGGCGCGGGCGATTTTCCTCGGCGCTGTCGACGCCGGCAAGAAGACGGGGAAACCGGTCACCGCCGAAGTCATGCTGCCGGTCATCTTCGGCAAGCAGGAGTTCGACCTGGTCAAGCCGATCATCGTCGCCGCGGCGCAGGCGGTCGCCAAGGAAACCGGAGTGAGCGTGCCCTATCAGGTCGGCACCATGATCGAATTGCCGCGCGCGGCCTTGCGGGCCGGCGAGATCGCCGAGAGCGCCGAGTTCTTCTCGTTCGGCACCAACGACCTCACCCAGACGACGCTCGGCATTTCGCGCGACGACGCGGGCTCGTTCCTCGGCCTTTACACGAGCAAGGGCATCCTGCCGGCCGATCCGTTCGTGTCGATCGACACGGTCGGCGTCGGCGAGCTGATTAAGATTGCGGTCGAGCGCGGCAAGGCGACCCGGCCCGGCATCAAGCTCGGGGTGTGCGGAGAACACGGCGGAGATCCGGCCTCGATCGCCTTTTGCGAGACGGCGCAGCTCGACTACGTGTCCTGCTCGCCGTTCCGCATCCCGATCGCCCGCCTCGCCGCGGCGCAGGCGGCGCTTGGACGCAAGGCCCACTCGACGGCTTGACGGCCGCCGCCGGCCACGCACAAAGGGGCGCTCGCGCGAGCGCCCCTTTTTTCTTATCGTCATGGGCGCCGGCGCCCTCAATCTGAACCCCGGGAGCGGCAGGAGGGAATTTTGTCCGATCCGTCCAATGCCGCATCTGGGCCTCTCACGGCCGAACATGGGCGCCTCGCCGAATCCGCGCTCGACCGCCCGGGCCTATGGAAGGCGATCGGCCCGTATCTCAGCGAACGCGCCTGGGGCTCCGTGCGGGAGGATTACAGCGCGGACGGCGACGCCTGGCGGTACTTCCCCTTTGAACACGCGCGATCGCGCGCCTATCGCTGGAGCGAGGACGGGCTCGCCGGCGTCTGCGACCGAAGCCAGACGCTGTGCTTTGCGCTGAGCTTATGGAACGGTCGCGACCCGTTCCTCAAGGAGCGCCTGTTCGGCCTCGCGGGTCCGGAGGGCAATCACGGCGAGGACGTCAAGGAATATTGGTGGTACGCGGACGCGACGCCCACCGCCTCGTGGTTGAGCTGGATCTATCACTACCCCCAGTCTGAATTTCCCTACGCGCGGCTGCGCCAGGAGAACGCCCGCCGCAGCCGGAACGAGCGCGAGTTCGAGCTTGCCGACACAGGCGTGTTCGACGACGGCCGCTGGTGGCGCATCGCCGTCGATTACGCCAAGGCCGCGCCGCTCGACCTCTGCGTCCGCATCCGCATCCGCAACGCCGGGCCGGAGACGGCGACGCTCGACGTCCTGCCGACGCTCTGGTGGCGAAATCGATGGACATGGGACGAAGGCGCGGCCCGACCGGACATCGTCGCGGCGACGGCTGAGCGCGCCGACGAAGCTCTGGCGATCGCCAAGGACGAAACGGGCGCGAGCTGGCGCCTCATGGCCGGACCCGATCCGGACGGCCATGCGCCCGACCTCCTGTTCTGCGAAAACGAGACCAACCTTCCGCTCCTGTTCGGCGGCAAGGCCGGGAAGCCCTATCCGAAGGACGGAATCAACGACCACGTCGTCTCGGGCGCCGCCACGGTCAATCCCGAACGGCGCGGCACGAAAATGGCGGCGCGCTATCGCGTGACGGTGGCGGCGGGAGCCGAGGTCGAGTTGCGGTTGCGGCTCGAGCGCGACGACGCCGAAGCCGTCCTCGATCTCGGCGCCGGATTTTCCGACACGATGGCCGCGCGCCAGCGCGACGCCGATGAATACTACGCGACGCTCAGGCCACAGGATGCGAGCGACGAGGAAGCCGCGATCATGCGACAGGCCTTCGCCGGCTTGATCTGGAGTCAGCAGTTCTATCACTTCGGACTTCGCGCGCTGGCTCGACGGCGATCCGACCGAGCCGAAGCCGCCCGCCGCCCGCCTGACCGGTCGCGACTCGAAATGGCGCCACGTCAACGCCCACGACATCATCGCCATGCCGGACAAGTGGGAGTACCCGTGGTTCGCCGCGTGGGACCTCTCCTTCCACTGCGTCGTGCTCGCCCGTCTCGATCCGGCGGCGGCGAAGCATCAGCTTTTGCTGCTGTTCCGAGAATGGTACATGCATCCGAACGGCCAGCTTCCCGCCTACGAATGGGATTTTTCCGACGTCAACCCGCCGGTTCAGGCGTGGGCGGCGCTGGCGGTGTTCCGGATCGACGGCTGCAAGGATTTCGACTTCCTCGCGCGCGTCTTCCAAAAGCTCCTGATCAATTTCACCTGGTGGGTCAACCGCCAGGACGCGCTCGGCGACAACGTGTTCGAGGGCGGCTTCCTCGGGCTGGACAATATCGGACCGTTCGACCGCTCGATGGCGCTGCCCGGGGGCGGCGTGCTCGAGCAATCCGACGGCACCGCCTGGATGGCGAAATATTGCCTCAACATGCTGGAAATAGCGCTGCGCCTCGCCAACCACGATTTCGACCTACGAGGACATCGCGATCAAGTTCTTCGAGCATTTCGCCTCGATCGCGGCGGCGATGAACGAGCTGTGGGACGAGGAGGATGGCTTCTTCTACGACCGGCTGCGCAAACCGGACGGCTCGACCGTCGAGGTGCGAGCGCGCTCGATGGTCGGGCTCCTGCCGGTGTTCGCCTCCGTGCAGCTGCCCACCGCCCTATGGGAAAGCCTGCCGAACTTCAGTGAGCGGGCGCGCTGGTTTATCGACAACATGCCCCACCTCACTGCATTTGTGCGGTATTTCACCCGAGGCGGACACGCGGAGCTGATCTGCCTCGTCGATAAGCCGCGGCTCCAGCGGGTGCTCGCGCGCATGTTCGACGAGAACGAGTTTCTTTCGCCTTTCGGGCTCCGCTCGCTGTCGCGCTTTCATCGCGACCACCCGCTCGTCCTCGATCTCGGCGGGACCGAGACGCGGCTCGACTACGAGCCGGCGGAGTTGACCACGCCCCTGTTCGGCGGCAACTCGAACTGGCGCGGGCCGGTTTGGTTTCCCCTCAATCTTCTCGCCATCGAGTTGCTTCGCGCGTTACACGAGGTGCTCGGCGACGATTTCACGATCGAGCTGCCGACCGGTTCGGGAAAGCGCGCGCATCTCGGCGCGGCGGCGGAGGAAATCGAGCGCCGGCTCGTCAGGCTCTTTGTCAAGGGCGCCGACGACCGCAGGCCTGCAGATGGTCCGGGCCCGCTGTTCAAGTCCGGCTCCGAATGGACCGAGCGCCCGCTCTTCTACGAATATTTCAACGGCGACACGGGCGAGGGCCTCGGCGCTTCGCACCAGACCGGATGGACCGCGCTGACCGCTTCCCTGATCGCGCGCCGCGGAAAGTGGAGCTGAGGGCGCCACAACGCCCGCGACGACCGTCCCCTCGATTCCTGCGACTTCGCGCCTGCCGTTGCGACGAGACGACGGGCCGCGCATTCGCATGGGGCGGCCGATCGGACGAGCGGAATCGACCCCGGGCGGGAGTTCGTTGCGACGGAGCCGATGGGCGGCGCCGACGGTGAGCGGGCGTGGCGGGTGGCGATCGCGAGCGGCGGAAGTGTGACCGCAAGTGCCTTGTTTCTGTGCGCGGTCTCCGCCCTGAGCTGGCGTCGGCCAGATCGGCTCGGGCTCTTCTTCTCTACGATCAACGACGTTCGCCTGCGCCGCGCCAATCCTCGCCGTTCCTGGTCCTTGATACGGCTCCCGAAACCGGACGTCGTTCAAGTGGACAAAAATGGCTTGCTACATTATAACATTTCGGGTAGTCCCGTCGCGACGTTAAGGAGGACGCAGATGCGAGGGTGAGCTTTGCCATATCTGCCGTTCGACCGACATGCGCAAGGCGCCCGAATGGCCACTGTCGGGGGCCGATCGGCGCCATCATGAACGATCCGATCCCGCGCCCCAGCATCAACGCACGGGATCCTGCCCGACCCGAAAAGAGCGAAGGGCCGACGCATTCGATTGGGTCGCGGGCCGGTCTGTCGGCGCTGCGCGGCCGGCGGGGAAGGCCTGCGGAGTTCGTCGGTTTACTCACAGCCAAGACATCGGAGAGCCAGGATGAACCAAGTTGCGATCTTTGTTGCGGCTGCGGCCTTGTCGGTCGCCGTTCCCGTCGCTTCGGCCTATGCCGAAACGTCAGGTGTCATCAATGTCGTCGGCGTGGAAAACGAATATGCCGACGTCATTTCCCAGATTGGCGGCAAGTTCGTCAAGGTCGTGGCGATTGAAACAGATCCGAACACCGACCCTCACACGTTCGAGGCGAGCCCGAGCGTCGCCAAGGAGATCGCAGCGGCTGGGCTGATCGTCGTGAACGGAGTCGGCTACGACGATTGGGCGGACAAGATCATGTCCGCCACACCCAGGCCAAACCGCAAAGTGATCAATGTTCAAAAGCTGCTGGGCCTCCCGGACGACACCAAGAACCCGCATCTGTGGTACGATCCGAAGACCATGCCGGCCGTCGCGAAGGCTGTCGCAGACGCGCTCGCCGAGCTGAAACCCTCCCAGGCCTCGTATTTCCACGCCAGCGCGGAAAAGTTTGTCGCCTCGCTGAAACCATGGACTGAGGCCATCGCGGCCTTCAAGGCGAAATATGAGAATACGCCGGTCGCCACCACCGAGCCGGTTTCTGATTACTTGCTGCAGGCGATGGGCTTCAAGCTCATGACGCCGTTCAGTCTCGAGAAGGCGATCATGGACGGCACGGACCCGTCGCCGCAGGACGTGACCCTCGAGAACGACCTGTTCGCCAACCACAACGTGAAAGTGTTCGCCTATAATCAGCAGGTCACCGACGCCCTGACCAAATCCTTCCTGGATAATGCCAAGAAGGCGGGGATTCCGGTGGTAGGCGTTTATGAGACCATGCCCATGCCCGGCTACGACTACCAATCGTGGATGCTGGCGGAGGTCGCGGCCCTGCAAAAGGCCGTCGCCGACAAAGCGTCGACCGAGACGCTGGTGAAGGGACACTGAACGCCGTGCTGGCCAAAAGCGAGGTTGTCGCGGTCCGTCTAGCGAGCGTCTCGCTTTCGGGCCGCGATATTCTGAAGGACATCGACTTCGCACTGGGGCCAGGCGAATTCTGCGGGCTGATCGGCGCCAACGGCTCGGGCAAGACGACCCTGATTCGCACCATCCTCGGCTTCGTCGCTCCCAGCAGCGGCCGCGTCACCTTCGAGGGCGGCGACAAGGCGACCTCGATCGGCTACGTACCGCAGAAGTTCTCGCTCGATCCCTATATGCCGATGCGGGCGCGCGACCTCGTCGCGCTCGGCCTCGATGGCGCCCGGCTGGGCGTGCCGCTGCCTTCGAGGGCGCGCCGAGGCAAGGTCGACGAGATGCTGGAGGCCGTGGACGGAATGCGGTTCGCAGACCAGCGAATCGGCAGCCTGTCCGGCGGCGAGCAGCAACGGGTGTTGATTGCGCATGCTCTCATCCGGCGTCCGCGCCTGTTGCTGCTGGACGAACCGCTCGCCAATCTCGACATCCGCAGCGTGGCCGGGATCGTCACGCTGCTACGCCGGCTGTCGCGAGAGTTCCACACCGCGGTGCTGCTCTCGGCGCACGACATGAATCCGCTGCTCTCGATGATGGACCGTCTCGTCTATCTCGCTCATGGCCGGGCGGTGACCGGCACGACCGACGCGGTCGTGCGCACAGATGTGCTGAGCCGGCTTTATGGTTATCATATCGACGTCATCCGTGTGCACGGCCGTGTCCTCGTGGTCGCGGCGGACGCCGAATGGGACGCCGCGGCCGCTGTCGAGCGCGACCCGGTCCACATCAGTCAGATTCCGTGAACGCGATGGCGACGCTGCTATCGTTGATCGTAGAGCCCGGGTTCTTCACCAGCCAGCCGGTGCATACGGCGGCGCTGGTCGGAGGCGCCGCCGCCGTCGTCTCCGGGGCGGTCGGCGTTTTCACGGTGATCCGAGGGCAATCCTTCGCTGGCCATTCCCTCGCCGACGTGAGCAGCGCCGGCGGCGCGGCCGCATTCCTGCTCGGCATCAACCCGCTGCTCGGCTTCCTCGGCATGGGCGTCATCGCTGCGGGCTGCATGGAGCTGTTTCGCGTCGATCGTGCGAGCGAGCGGGACCTCGTGACCGGCGTCGTGACCGGCGCCGGGCTCGGACTGGCGGCGCTGCTCCTGTACCTGGACGTGACGATGAGCAGCACGACCGGCGCCGCCGTCACGGTAATGTTTGGCTCGATGTTCGCGATTCCGGCTTCCATCGTTCCGCTCGCGCTTGCGGTAGGGATCGGGGCGCTCGTTGCCATCGCTGTGCTTTATCGGCCGCTGCTGCTCTCATCGGTAGATCCGGACCTCGCGGCGGTGCGCGGCGTGCCCGTGCGGCTGGTCGGGTTGCTGCACCTCGTCGTGGCGGCCCTGGCGGTCGCGCTCTCGGCCATCACCGTCGGCGCCATTCTGTCCACCGCGCTTCTGATCGGCCCGGCGGCCATCGCTCTGCATCTCGCCAAACGGCCGGGAATGGCGATCCTGTTAGCCGGCGCGATTGGCGTCGCCACGACGTGGGGTGGGATATTGATTGCCTACGACAGCTACGAATGGACCGGCGGACACGGTTGGCCGGTCAGCTTCTGCATCGTCGCGCTCATATTCGTGAGCTACGTCGCCGTCGCACAGACCGAGCTCAGCGGGGTTCGGCAGGCGCGGCGCGCCGCGCGGCCTCCCGTTTCGAGCCGAGGTTGAGCCCCACGCCCATGTTCGAAGATTTCATGATCAACACCTGGATCGCGGCGACCCTGGTCGGCGCCGTCGCGGGCGTCGTCGGGTTCTTCGTGGTGATCCGGGGCGCCGCTTTTGCGGCGCACGCGCTGCCGCTCAGCGCCTTTCCGGGCGCCGCCGCGGCCAGCCTGGTGGGCGTCAACCCGCTGTTGGGACTGCTGGTTTTCTCCGCGCTCGGCGTGGCCGGCATCAGCTGGCTCGCGCGGCGCGCTCGCCGCGACGTGGCGACGGCGCTTTCGCTGGTCATGCTGCTCGGACTAGGAGCGCTGTTCCTCAGCCGCACGACCGAATATTTTCAAGCGACCTACGCGCTCTTGTTTGGCGAAATCCTCGGCGTCAGCAGCGCCGAACTCTGGCCCGTGTTCGCGCTCAGTTCGGTTTCGATCGCGCTCGTCGTCGTCATGTTCCGCCCCCTCCTGCTCAACTCGGTTTCTCCTGAGATCGCGGAAACGATGGGCGTTTCGGCTCGTCTGATGGATGTCCTGTTCCTCGGCGTGGTGGCGCTCGCCACCGCGATGGCGGTCCCGGTCGTGGGGACGCTGCTGGTCTTCAGCCTGATGGTGGGGCCTGCGTCGGCTGCGCGCGCGCTGACCGACCGGCCGCTCGGCGCAATGCTGCTTTCGGCGGGGCTGGCGGTTGTGATGGTCTGGGCGGCGATCGCCCTTTCCTTCATCTCCGACTGGCCGGTCGGCTTCTTCGTCGGAGCGTTGAGCGCAATCGCCTATTTCGCGGGTCGCGTCTGGTCCTCGGCGCCGCGGTTGCGCCGGGCCGCGCGGACTGCCGCGGTCGGCGCCCCATGAACTGATCGCTCACACCGCTTCGTTCCGAGGCTTCGCGCAGGATTTGCAGAGGCCCCGGATTTCCAGCATCTGGGGGCTCACTTCAAACCCGGCGAGGGCCGCGGTATCCTTCAGGACCGCATCGAGGGCGGCGTCCTCCACTTCTTCGCTTTGGCCGCATGTCTCGCACAGCAGAAGCACGCCGTTGTGCGCGTGACCCACATGTTCGCAAGGAGCGAACAAATTGCGGCTTTCGATTTTATGCAGGAAGCCATTTTCCGCGAAGAATTCCAAGGTGCGGTACACCGTTGGGGGCGCGATTTGCTTGCCCTCGATCTTCGACAGCTTCTCGATGATCGCGTAAGCCCCGAGAGGGCTTTGGCTTTCGCTGAGGATTGACAGAACGCGCCGCCGCAATGGCGTCAGTTGCAGGCCCTTGTTTGCGCAGACATCTTCGACCCGCCTCGACCAGCGGTTCGAACTGCGCTTCTTCACGGATACGTTCAAGAGAATCGGCCCTGTCGCCGCAAGCTATCGGGGTCGCGCGCCGAAGTCGCGCCGGACCCGCCACTGGCGTCATTATAACATAATGGTCCGCCGCTCGCTACGGGCGCGGTCATGCGCAGCGGAACTGACCCCAACGTCCGCCAAGCCTCTTCGCGACGCCTATTCACACTGGCGCCATTTCCCAGCCGCGGGCCGCCTCGTTTCTCAAGTGCGATTCTCAGGGCGCAGGCGCGGAAGCTCTTGCGATATGTTATATTATAACGCATACTCCCATCGCGCGGCCCGTAACGCAGCGAGCGCCGACCGGCGCCGGCCGGGACGTCGATGGCGCCCCTCGTTCGCCGGGGCGGTCGCGATCTTCGTCGTCGGGCGCGCGTTCGTATTGCGCTGGCGCGCGAGGACTTTCGTGAATCCGCCGCCCTCGACGAGCGAATACCCGGTTTCCGCCCAACTGATCGAATGGAGCCCCAGATGATCGAAACCATTACGCAGACGCCCGTCACCGTCCTCACCGGTTATCTCGGCGCGGGCAAGACCACCTTGCTCAATCGCATTCTCACCGAGGCGCACGGAAGGCGTTTCGCCGTGATCGTCAATGAGTTCGGAGAGGTGGGGATCGACAATGATCTCGTCGTCAGCGCGGATGAAGAAATCTTCGAGATGAACAACGGCTGCATCTGCTGCACGGTTCGCGGCGATCTCATCCGCATTCTCGACGGTCTGATGAGGCGGAGAAGCAAGTTCGACGGCATCGTGGTGGAAACGACCGGTCTGGCCGATCCCGCGCCGGTCGCGCAGACGTTCTTCGTCGATGAAGACGTGCGCCAAAACACCAAGCTCGACGCCATCGTCACGGTCATCGACAGCAAGCACCTGTTGAGCGAGATCGACCAGGCGCCCGAAGCGCAGGAGCAGATCGCCTTCGCCGATGTCGTCCTGCTCAACAAGGCCGATCTCGTCTCGAAGGAAGAGCTTGCACGAGTCGAAGCGCGCATTCGCGCGATCAACCCCTATGTGAGAATTCACCGCACCGAACATTGCGCGATCGACCTCGACGAGGTGCTCGGCAAGGACGCCTTTAACCTCGACCGCATTCTCGAAATCGAGCCGGATTTTCTGGACCAGTTCCACGAACACGAACATGACGAGGGCGTCGCGAGTTTCTCGTTGACGACCGACCGGCCTATCGAGCCGGACAAGTTCATCCCTTGGATTCAGGACATCACCCAGCGCTTCGGCGCCGACATCCTGCGGATGAAGGGCATTCTCGCGATGAACAACGACGACGATCGCTTTGTCATTCAAAGCGTCCACATGCTTCTCGACGGCAATCATCAGCGACCATGGAAACCCAGCGAGAAACGCGAGAGCCGGGTGGTGTTCATCGGCCGGAACCTGCCGAAGGACCTTATCGAACAAGGTTTCCAGGCCTGCCAGGTCTGACGGCCAAAGCCCGGCTATCCGGAAGCGACGCCACGGGCTCGAGGCCGACGCGCTGGCGCCGCTCGGCCTTTCCGGCGACGTCGCCTGTCTCGGTCGGCGAACGCGCCTGATGAGCTACAAGGCGGAGCCGGCCAGCGCTTTGTCCAGCGCATTCAGCTGGTTGGTCATCCACTGCTGGTAGTTCGCGTCGGCCGGTTCGGTTTCCGAAACCCCGACGACAGGGATTTTCTCCTCCTCGGCGATTTGCAGCAGGCGTTGAACGGCCGGCTTGCTGGCTTGCGGGTTATAAAGCATGACCTTGACTTTATGGCCCCTGAGCTCGTTTTCGAACTCGACCATGTTCGAGGCGTTCGGCGCCGAGTTGTTCATGACCGCCAGCGCAAATTTCTGGTTGTGAACCTTCAGCCCGATCAGTTCCGCCATGTCCCTGCACACGGGCTCGGACGCGATGACGGCGGCGCCCGCATACTTTTTCCGCATTTCGGCGATCTTGGCGTCCAGCGGCTCCAGTGCGGCGAGGAACGCAGTGCCGGCTTTCTCATAGCCGCTTCGGTTGGCGGGATCGACGATGCCGAAATCGACGGTCAGTGCGATCGCCAAGGCGCGCACCGTGGCGGGATTATACCAGAGATGCGGATCGTCGCCGGGGTTCTGGCGAGTCAACGAGGCGACGAGAATCTCTCGCCGGCCGGGGGCCTCGTTGGCGGCCAACAGCTTTTCCATCCAGGGATCGTAATCCGCGCCGTTGACGATCACGATTTTGGCCCCGGAAAGCGCCTTTGCGGTTGCGGCCCCGGCCACGAGCCGTTGCGGGTCGTCGTCCGGATTTGAAAGCACGCTGGTCACGGCGATATTGGCGCCGCCAATCTGCGCCGCGACATCGCCGTAAAAATTCTCCGCCGCAACGACAATGATCGGATCCGCTGAGACCGGTTGGGCCAGCATCGTCCAGCCCAACGCCACGCCGGCGAACAGGATGGATCTCGTCATGAGCGCAACTCCATTCGGAAGTTCGTGTCCGCTCGTTTTCAAGCTGAAAGCGGCTGATATATTATAACACTACAAACCGAAGGCCGCAAAGAATCAAGTCCGGCGCGCGAGGGCGTGAGGGCGTGAGGCGCCTCTCGGCGCCCTCGTGGATGGCCGGGACGAGCAGGGCCATGACGGCTGGTGAATTTCCGGGGACCCCAAAGGCTTCCCCTGGGGCCCCCGGACTTGTCGATGCCTACAGGTTCAGATAGAACTCATGTGAACTCAAACGCACCATCGCCACCGAGACGAGAGATCCGATGTCCGCTGCTTTCACCGTGCGCCTCGACGAGGCGACGCTCGGCGCCCTCGATGAACTCGCCGAAAAGACCGACCGGTCCCGAACCTGGCTCGTCACCAAGGCGATCGAGGACTACGTCGCGCTGAACGCCTGGCAGATCGGCAAAATCGAGGCCGGCGTCGCTGCGGTCGACCACGGCGACATTGCCAGCGGCGAGGACGTCGCGAGGGTTCGGACAAAGTTTGCTGGCAGAGGATGAAGCTGCGCTGGACCGCCCCGGCGCTGCGCGATCTTGAAGAGGTCGGCGATTATATCGCCCGCGACAATCCGGCAGCCGCCGACCGTGTCGTGACCAGTATCCTCGACCAGGTCGAAAGCCTGACGACACATCCGCATATCGGCCGGCCCGGCCGCGTGCCCGAGACGCGGGAGTTGGTCATTGCCGATACGCCCGACATCGTGCCCTATCGGGTACGCGGCGACGACGTGCAAGTCCTGGCGGTTTTGCATGGCGCTCGACAGCGGCCGCGAAACTTCCAGTGACCGCGTTGACTTATCGCGCTGAAGGCAATGCCTGAATCGGCGACCGCCCGCTCCTAGTGCAGATCGCCGTCGATTCCGGCGCCGGCTTCAAACGCCCGCCGCCCGCCGACATCCCCCGCCCCCTCTTCATCTCCACCCGAGCGCCGGCGCGACGTGGGTCAGGATCGCTTCGATCACATGCGCGTTGTAATCGACGCCGAGCTGGTTCGGCACGGTGAGGAGCAGCGTGTCCGCTTCCGCCACCGCCTCGTCCTTGCCAAGTTCCTTGATCAAAGCGTCCGGCTCGGCGGCGTAGCTGCGGCCGAAGATGGCGCGGGTGTTTTCGTCGATGAAGCCGATCTGGTCCTCCTCCGGCCGCGCGCGGCCGAAATAGGCGCGGTCGCGATCGTCGACGAGCGCGAAAATGCTGCGGCTGACGGACACGCGGGGCTCACGCGCATGTCCCGCCGCCTTCCAGGCTTCACGGTAGGCCCTGATCTGCTTCATCTGCTGGATGTGGAACGGCTCGCCGGTCTCGTCGTCCTTCAGCGTCGAGCTTTGCAAATTCATGGCCTGCTTCGCCGCCCAGACCGCCGTCGCATTGGAGCCCGCGCCCCACCAGATCCTGTCGCGCAGACCCGGCGAATGCGGCTCGAGGCGCAAGAGGCCCGGCGGATTGGCGAACATCGGCCGCGGGTTGGGCTCAGCGAATCCCTGGCCGGCGAGAAGCTCGAGAAACGCCTGCGCATGACGCCGGCCCATGTCGGCGTCGCTCTCGCCGTCTTGCGGGCGGTAGCCGAAATGGCGCCAGCCGTCGATCACCTGTTCGGGCGAGCCGCGGCTGATGCCCAGCTGCAGCCGGCCGCCGGCGATGAGGTCGGCGGCGCCGGCGTCCTCCACCATGTAGAGCGGGTTCTCGTAGCGCATGTCGATGACGGCGGTGCCGATCTCGATGCGCTTCGTCCGCGCGCCGACCGCCGCCAAGAGCGGGAAGGGCGAAGCGAGCTGGCGGGCGAAATGATGAACGCGGAAATAGGCGCCGTCCGCGCCGAGGGCCTCGGCGGCGACGGCGAGGTCGATCGACTGCACGAGCGCGTCGGCGCCCGTGCGCGTCGCCGACTGCGCAGACGGGGTCCAGTGGCCGAACGAAAGGAAGCCGATTTTTTTCATGCGGGCCACCTTATCGGGTTTCCCGCCTCGGGACGACGGTTCGCAGGATCGCGGGAGGCGCGGAGTTCCGCTGGGGTCGAGCGTCCCGGATCGCATCGGCTCGGCGCCTGCTCCGGCGGTCGGGCCAGCCCCGCGGGTCACCAGCAGATGCCCTAACCCTCGGAAATCCTTGGGACGAGGTCCGAAGCATGGTTAACCACTTGCGGTGGAATTGCGGCAAACGGCTCTCCAGGGCCTCGCGCGAGTCACCAAACGAAGCCTAACCCCTTGATATCGTGGCCGCGCTTGCAAGAACCGGTCATGGGAAGGCAAAGCGGGCGCCCGGCCGCGAGCTCTAGCCGCCCGACGGCGCCGGGGCCTCGGCGGCCTTCGCCTCGGGCGCCGGCTTCTTTCGCGACCGCCCCTCGTCCAGGCGCTGCATCACCACATAGAACGAGGGCACGAACACCACCACCAGGCAGGTCGAGGCGATCATCCCGTAGAAGACCGCGATGCCGATCGAAATCCGCGCCGAGGCGCCGGCGCCGGTCGCCAGCACGAGCGGCAGCACGCCGAGAATGAAGGCGAAGGAGGTCATGAGGATCGGGCGGAAGCGCAGCCGCGCGCCTTCGACCGCCGCCTGCAGGACGTCCATGCCCTCGGCCCGCCGCGTTCTCGCGTATTCGACAATCAGGATCGCGTTCTTGCTGCCGAGCGCGATCAGGAGAATGAGGCCGATCTGGGTGTAGAGGTTGGTCGCGGCGACGCCGGCCTGGCTGGCGGCGATGTTGGTGGCGCCCAGCCAGGTCAGCGCGGCGACCGTCCCGAGCAAAGCCAGCGGCACGCCGAGGATGACCGCAAGCGGCAGGATCCAGCTCTCGTACTGGCCGGCGAGGACGAGATAGACGAGCAGCAGCGCAAAGCCGAAGACGTAGTAGATCTGATTGCCGACCTGCTTCTCCTGGAAGGACATGGCGGTCCATTGGTAACCTGTCCCGGTCGGCAGCGTGTCCTTGGCGATCTGGTCCATGATGTCGAGCGCCTGGCCCGAGCTGAAACCCGCCGCCGCGCTGCCGACGACCGTGGACGAGGGATAGAGATTGTAAAGGCTGATCAGCGACGGCCCCACGACCTCCCTCACGTCCACGACGGTGCCGATCTGCACCATGGTCCCGTCGCCGGCCTTGACCTTCAGGTTGCGGATGTCGTCGGCGCTGGCGCGGTAGCCGGGCTCCGCCTGGGTGTAGATTTGGAAGACATGTCCGAACTTGTCGAACTGGGCCACGTAGCCGGCCCCGACATAGCCCGAGAGGGCGGAGAACACCTGCCCGACCGTGACCCCGATCCTCTCGGCCTTGATGCGGTCGACGTTGACGAAGAACTGCGGCGCCCCCGCCCGGAAGGTGGTTGCGACCCGCGACAGAGAGGATTGCGAATTGGCGTTCGCCACGAGGGCGTTGGTCAGGCTTTGCAGCAGGGCGTAGTCGAAATTGCCGTTCTTGAGCTCGACCTGCATGGTGAAGCCGCCGACGTTGCCGATGCCCTGAATCGGCGGCGGGGGAAGGGCGAAGGTGAAGGCTTCCGGGACGCCTTGCAGCGCGCCGTTCAACCGCTGGGTGATCGTGCGCGCGTCCTGGCCCTTCTCCTTGAGGCGCACGTCCCAGTCCTTGAGGACGACGAAGGCGACGCCGGCGTTGGCGAGGCTTGCCCGGTTGTCGAGAATCGAAATGCCGCTGACGGTGACGACGCGCTCGACCCCGGGGACGGCGCCGGCGAGCTTCGAGATCTTTTGCATCACCGCGTCCGTGCGCTCTTTCGAAGCGCCGTCAGGCAGTTGCGCCGGAACGATCAGATAGCCCTGGTCCTCGACCGGCAGGAACGCGGTCGGGATGCGCGACAGTCCGTAGACAGCCACCGCGACGAGCGCGAGCGCGAGGACGACCATCAGGCCGGCGCGGCGCGTCATTGCGCCGACAAGCCGGGCGTATCCGTTCTCCAGCCGCCCGTAGACCGCGTCGAAGCCGCGCGAGAAAAAGTTGCGCCGCCCGTCCGCCCTGCGCGGCCTGAGCCACAGCGCGGATTGCGTGGGCTTCAGGGTCAGGGCGTTGACGGCGCTGATGAAGGCGGTGGAGGCGATGACCAGCGCGAATTGCCGGTAGAGCTGTCCGGTGAACCCCGGCAGGAAAGCCGCGGGAATGAACACGGACATCAGCACCAGCGTGATGCCGAGGACCGGACCGGTGAGATCGTCCATCGCCCGTCCGGCGGCCTCGCGGCCGGGCAACCCACGCTCGACGTAACGCGCGACGCCTTCGACAATGACGATCGCGTCGTCGACCACGATGCCGATCGCCAGCACCAGGGCGAACAGCGTCGGGAGATTGATCGAAAAACCCAGCGCCGCCATCGCGGCGAAGGCGCCGATCAGCGTGACCGGCACCGTGGTCGCGGGCACGAGCATCGCCCGCCAGTCCTGCAGGAAGACCAGGATGACGATCAGCACCAGGATCGCCGCCTCGATCAGCGTCCGGTAGACCTCGAAAATGGCGGCCCGCACGAATATTGTCGTGTCGTAGGGGATCACGTACTGGAGCCCCTGGGGGAAGCTTGTCGCCAGCTCGTCCATCTTCGCCTTCACCTCGTTGGCGACCTGGATGGCGTTGGCTTCCGGCAGGAGCGAGACGGCGATTCCGGCGGCCGGCCGGCCGTTGAGGTTGAACGACTCGCTGTAGGTCTGAGCGCCGAGCTCGACGCGGCCGACGTCGCGGACTCGGGTGATCTGTCCGCCATTGGCGGGATCGACCTTGACGATGATGTTCTCGAACTCCGTCGGGTCGTCGAGCCGGCCCTTGAGGTTGAGCGTATATTGAAAGTCCTGGCCTTTCGGCGCGGGCGGCGCGCCGACCTGCCCTGCGGTGACTTCCTGACTCTGCTGCTGGATGATGTTGATCACGTCTTGCGGCACGAGGCCGCGCGCCTGAAGCAGGTCCGGGTTCAGCCAGACGCGCATGGCGTATTGCCCGGCGCCGAGCACCGTCACGTCGCCCACGCCGTCGAGCCGACGCAGTTCGTCCTGCACGTTGATGACGGCGTAGTTCGACAGGAACAGGCTGTCGAAGCGACTGTCGGGCGAGACAAGCCCGACGAATTCGAGGATCGAGGTCGACTGCTTCTTGGTCGTCACGCCCTGGACCTGCACCTCGGCCGGAAGCGAGGACAACGCGACGGCCACCCGGTTCTGGACCAGGACCTGCGCCAGATCGGGGTCTGTGCCGATCGCGAAGGTGACCGCCAGGGTGTAGGTGCCGTCGTCGGCGCTCGTCGACTGCATGTAGATCATGTTCTGCACGCCGTTGACGTTCTGCTCGATCGGCAAGGCGACGGAGTCGACAAGGGTCCTTGCGCTGGCGCCGGGATAGCGCGTCGTGACCTGCACGGTCGGTGGGACGACGTTAGGATACTGTGCGTTGGGCAGTTGAATAAGCGCCACGAGGCCGATGAGCACGACCACCAGCGCAATCACGTTGGAGAGAACCGGCCTTTCGATGAAGAAGCGCGAAATCGCGCCCGCGCGGCCGGCAGGCGCCTGCGTCGTTTCCCCGGAGGGATCGGTCTCCCCGGTCATTTGTGCGCCGGATCGGCGGCGCCGGCGCCGCCCGAGGGATCCGGCGCGACGGACGCGAGCGTGGTCCGCTCCGGCTGGACCTTCGCGCCGGGGAAGGCGCGTTGAAGCCCGTCGGTCACCACCCAATCGCCGGGATCGAGTTCCGGATTCGACGATCCGCAGCTGACCCTGGCGGTCGCCGGTCTTGATCACCTTGCGGTGAACGACATTGTCGGGGCCGACAACCAGCACATAAGGGCCTTCCTGGCTGGTCCCGATGGCGTCGTTCGACGTCAGGAGCGCGTTGCTGAGCTCACTGACCGGCGTGCGAACGCGGGCGAACAGCCCGGGCAGCAGCTTATGGTCCTTGTTGTCGAATATGGCGCGAACAAGCAGGGTGCCGGTGGATTGGTCGACCTGCGGCGACGCGTAGTCCATGTGCCCCTTGTGCGGATAGCCGTCCTCCCCCTGCAACCCGATCTCGACCGGGATGCTGGAAAGGTCTGTGGTCCGGAACGGAAGGCCCGCCTTGGCGTTGCTCCGCTTGATTGCAAGGACCTGCGGCTCGCTCAAGTTGAAATACACGTACATCGGGTCGGTCTGCACGATGGTCGCGAGCTTGGTCGGCCCGGACTGCCCAACATAGGCGCCGATGTCGACGAGGTGATGCGTCACGGTCCCGTCGAAGGGCGCAATCACACGGGTATAGCCGAGGTTGGTCTGCGCAAGCTCGATCGCCGCCTGCGCGTTGAGAATGCTGGCGGTAGCCTTGTCGCGGTTGGCCTGCGCCTGCTGGAGCACGGCCTGGCTGGCAAAATCGTTCTTGGCCAGGGCCGCCTGCCGCTTGTACTCGGCGTCGTCGTAGGCGAATTCCGCCTGGTCCGAGGCGAGCGTCGCCTTTTCCTGGTCAAGCTGGGCCTGGTAAATGTCGCGCTCGATGCCGAACAGCAGGTCGCCCTTTTTCACCTCGGCGCCGTCCGTATAGTCGATCGATACGAGAAAGCCCTGGACCCGGGCGACGAGATCTACCGAATTGATCGGCGCAGTGTTTCCCGTAAGCTCAAAGTAGAGGGTCGCCGGCTTCTCGATCGGTTGGGCGACCACCACTTTCGGCGGCGGCGGCGGAACATAGGCGTTCTTGGCGTTGCAGGCCGCGAGCGCCAGTACGCTCGATGCGAGCAGAATGGCCTTGGCGATGCGACCAGGAGCCGCCGCGAAACGGGCTTCGATCATACAGGCGCCGCTCTCTGCAAAAAAACAGTGTCCCCAACGCGCGCTCCGCCGTCGGCGACAGCCAGCGACGCCCTACCGGCCCCGACCCGCCCGAGCCCCGGCACGCCTCGGCGCCGTGTTCGACCGCGTGAGAATGAAGGCGGATTCGGACCGCTTTGTGGCGAAAGGCCGCAGGCCGTGCGCTGCGCCCGCGACCGCGTCTCGATGCGGCCTCGCGGCGCCTCCCGGCGCAGTGTATGAAGGCGGGAAGACCAACCGATCGCCCACTCCGAGGAAGCCTGATGACCGAAGCCGCGCTCTGGCCGCCGCCCGCTATCCCCACGTTGCCCGTCAGGGGCCTCGCCGAACGCGCGGCCGTCAACCGCATCTTCTGCATCGGCCGAAATTACGCCGCGCACGCCGCCGAGATGGGACACGCGGCCGTCGAGAAGGGCGGCGACCGGCCGTTCTACTTCCTCAAGTCGCCTCAGGCTCTGGTCGAATCGGGCGCGACCATCCCCTACCCGCCCGAGACGGCGAATTGCCATCACGAGATGGAGCTGGTCGTCGTGCTCGGCGGATCGGGCTTTCGCGTCGCTCCCGAGTGCGCCGGCGCGCTCGTCTACGGCTACGCCTGCGGGCTCGACATGACGCGGCGCGACCTGCAGCTCGCCGCGCGCGACAAGGGCCGCCCCTGGGACCTCGCCAAGAACTTCGAGAACGCCGCCGTCGTGTCCGAGATCGTCCCGAGGCCGGGCGTCCTGATCGAGCGGGGCGCGATCGCGCTCAAGGTCAACGGCGACGTCCGGCAAAGTTCCGACCTCGGCAAGCTGATCTGGACGGTGCGCGAGATCATCGTCGACCTCTCGCGCTTCTACCATCTCGCGCCGGGCGACCTGATCTTCACCGGCACGCCGGAAGGCGTCGGCCCGGTGAAGCCGGGCGACCGGCTGGAGGGAAAGATCGAGGGTGTCGGGACCATCGCGCTGACGATCGGGCCGCCCGAATAGGCGGGTTGGCGACAATCCGGTTTGCCTGCCAGCAGTCGACCGTCGCAAGCGGGGGAGGATGGGCGCGTTCGCGCGCCGTCATCTGGCCTAGCGAGAGCCGGCTCTGGGCGCGATCACATCAGCGCGCGCTGCGGCTCCGCTGCAACGGGTGGCGCCTTGACCAGAATGAGCGTGTCGCAGGCTTCGCCGATCAGCGCCTTGAGTTTCGGCAGGGCTTCGAGCGCCCGCTCTTCGGCCGAAACGACGCCTCGGTCGAAGTCGGTCGGCAGCGGCCTCGTCTGACTCATCAGCTGGCCGACGTGCCACAGCCAGTCGCGCGCCGAGCGGACCGGCGCCACCACTTCGTCCATCCGATCGCTGAGGCCGTCGTCCAGTCCGCCGCTCGATTCCATGGCGTAGGCCAAGCCGGTCACGAACTCGCACAGCGTGCAGGTCGCTCCGAAACGAGCGTAATGTTGATGGTTGTCGTTCACGGCCGCACCTCCTCCCAAATCGTCCCCGCAGCCCCGAACGCTTAACTGGGCCTTGTTCGCCCCGCTTGGGGACGTCGGCCTCTTCAGGACCTGCGCCGGCTCTCCCCGCCGCGATGCGTTGCGTCCTGTCCAAACAACATGATCGGCCGCGCATTTACTCGCGGCAATGCGGCACAATGTCGCTCCAGGCGGTCATGCGCCGATCCGCCTACTCCGCCGCGTCGGCCGTCAGCGCCCAGCCGTCGCCATGAAGCCAGGCGTTGTCAGGCGCCTCGGCGCCGAACTTGATCCAGCGCAGCCGCTCCGCGCCGCCGCGACGAAAGGCTGCGTCGAGCCGTCGCCCGATGTCCGCATCCTGGGCGCCCTCGCAGGCGATGAACACCACGCCGCTGAAAAGCCTTGCCGGCCAGGCGCCGGATTCGGACAGCGGACGCGTGATCATGAGCATGGCGCCGGAGGAATGGGCGGCCTGCAGCGGAAAGAGGAGGCGTCCGCCGGGATTGAGGGCGTCGAGCCACGCCTGGACGGGATGCGAAGCGGCGGCGTTGACGTAGATCGCATCGGCCTTCGGCAGGTCATCCGTCACGCCGGAGGCCGCCCTCACCTCGACCTGCGCGTAATGGGCGAGATTCCGCCACGCCCGATCGGCGATGTCGGCCTCGATCTCATAGGCGAAGACCTTTCCGGACGGGCCGACGAGCTCGGCGAGGATCGCGGTGTAATAGCCCGCTCCCGCTCCGATCTGCACGACCGTCTCGCCCTCGCCGAGGCCAAGCGCCGCGAGACACTGGGCGTGCAGCGAAGGCTGGCCGTTGTTGATGCCGCGCCGGTCGTCGATGGCGATGAGAACGTCGTCGTAAAGGCTCGCGATGTCGCGCTCGCCCTCATGCAAGCCGGAAGGGCCGCCCGACACGCGCCACGGCGGCGGCCCGGCGAAATCCTCGCGCGGCACGGCCGCGTAGGCCGCCTCGACCCGCGGATCGGCGACGCGGGCCAGACGCATGATGCGGCGGGCGTAACCCTCGCGCAGCGTTTGTGAGCGATCCGGCATGGGCTTCCCCCTTCCGACGTGTCCCATCGGCGCCGACGGCGCCCCGGTTCGTGGGCCCAACGTCTCGCGCATCCTTGAAGATGGGCGCGGCGCACGAATTTGTCGCGTCGAATGCGGTTCCGGCAAGAACAAACGTCAGGAAATCCGCGCCTGCGCGTCGAGCGATTTTCGAAGGGTTGACGCCGCGATCGTTGTGCTATGAACGCAGCGCTTTGCACGGAGAACGGGAAGACGCGTCCTGCCCATCGCGACGCCCCCCGAACGAGGAGAACGACATGCCGACGATCACCACCCGCGACGGAGCCCAGATTTTCTTCAACGACTGGGGCCACGGGCAGCCTGTCGTTTTCAGCCACGGCTGGCCGCTCACCAGCGACGCCTTCGAGGACCAGATGATGTTCCTGGCCAGCCACGGCTATCGCTGCATCGCCCACGACCGGCGCGGTCACGGGCGGTCGAGCCAGCCGTGGGAAGGCAACGACATGGATCATTACGCCAATGATCTCGCCGACCTCGCCGGCCATCTGAACCTGCGCGACGCGATCCATGTCGGCCATTCGACCGGCGGCGGCGAGGCCGCCCGCTATGTCGCGCGTCACGGCCTGCATCGGGTCGCCAAGCTGGTGCTGATCGGCGCGGTGCCGCCGATCATGCTGAAGACGGAGGCCTATCCCGGCGGCCTGCCGATCGAGGTCTTCGACGGCATCCGCAAGGCGGTGGCGGCCGACCGCTCGGCGTTCTTCAAGGAGCTGCCGACCACCTTCTACGGCTTCAACCGACCGGGCGCGAAAGTAAGCGAAGGCCTGCGCGATTCGTTCTGGCTGCAGGGCATGATGGGCTCGCTCAAGGCCATGTACGACTGCATCAAGGCGTTCTCGGAGACCGACTTCACCGAGGATCTGGAGATGATCGACGTCCCGACGCTGATTTTGCACGGCGACGCCGACCAGATCGTGCCGATCGGCAATTCCGGCGCATCTTTCGGCGAAGCTGATCAAGAATGCGACGCTCAAGGTCTATCCCGGCGCGCCGCATGGCATGTGCTCGACCGAGAAGGACAAGGTCAACGCCGATCTTTTGGAATTCATCCGGAGCTGAGGCCGCCGCCGGCGCCGATTCGACGCCGGCGGAGCGGCCTCCGGGCGTCGCCGGCTACCGCGACGGGCCGCTCGAGGAGGCGCTGACGGAAGCGCACGCGGCGACCTTTCGGCGCTGAGTTTTTCGCCAAAACGCCGAAGGAGGACACGATGAGCGCATTGGAGGGCGGCTGCGCTTGCGGCCACGTCCGGGTGAGGCTTCAGTCGAAGCCGATGTTCGTCCATTGCTGCCATTGCCGGGAGTGCCAGCGGCAGACCGGCAGCGCCTTCGTCATCAACGCCCTGATCGAGACGAGCCGGGTCGAGCGCCTCGCGGGCGACACCGAGGCGGTTCCGACCCCGGCTGAGAGCGGCGTCCCGCAAATCATCCATCGCTGCCCGGTGTGCAAGGTCGCCCTCTGGAGCCATTACGGCGGGCGCCGGGAGTTAAGCTTCATCCGGGTCGGCGCGCTCGACGCGCCCGCGGCGCTGCCGCCGGACGTCCACATCTACACCCGCTCGAAGCTCCCCTGGGTGGCGCTGCCCGAGAGCGTGCCCGCTTTCGAGGCCTATTACGACTCGAAAGCGCTATGGCCGGCCGAAAGCCTGGCGCGACGCAAGGCGCTGTTCGGGTGAGACGGGGCGGGCGATGGGCCGCCGCGGGGCTCATCGCGGCGGCGGCGAGCGCGCCGCTCGTCGTCTCCGCGGAGGACGCCGCGCCGCCCGCCAACACGCTCATGGATATGCGGCGCGCGTTCGCCGCCTGCCTGGCTGAGACCCCGATCGCCGCGGGTTCGCGCGTCACCATCGCCTTCATGATGAAACGCGACGGCTCGATCTTCGGCCGGCCGCGCATCACCTTCGCCCGGCTCGAGGGCGACGCCGACGCCAAAGCCCGCTTTCTCGACGAGGCGCGCCGGGCGGTTGACGCCTGCCTGCCGCTCCGGGTGACGCCGGGGCTGGGCGAGGCGATCGCCGGGCGCATCTTCACGATCACCCTCGGACGCGAGCGCCCGGCGTCGCGGACCTGAGCCGGCGCCTGCGCCTTCGTCAACGTCTCTCAAACTATAGTCCCGTGCGACGATTTACCCACTTTTCAGCCGACGGGGAATGCTGCATTGCAACATACGCGGGATGGGAGGCGATGAGGCGCAGACATGTCGATAATGCCCCCAAAGCCACGATCCTGCATCGCCGCCCTGACCCCGAAATACGCGCGGCTGCAGACGGTCCTCGAGACGTCGACGAGGTGCATCGATAGCGGCGCCAGGACCAGGCCGGCCGATGTCGTCGAGCTCCAGCGTCGGACGATATCCTCGCTGCAGGAATGCGCCGACGTTGCGCTGAGCCTCGCGGAATGCCTGGGCGACGGCCTCTGCCCGCGCGAATCCGCCTGCCTGCACCTGGGCGACTGGAATCACTGCAACGCTTGTTTCAACGCCCAGCTCAGCCGGTTCCTCGACCAGGCCAGCAAGTTCATGAACGCCGTCATGGTCAACGCCAAGCCCGGCCCGATGCTCGCGCGGAAGGCGAAGGAGGTGCGGCCGACCGCCTTCGACGCCTTTACCGAGCGCGCGGCGACGTTCACCGACGCTCAGCAGCGGGTGTTCGAACTCCTCATCACCGGCCTGCCGAACAAGCTGATCGCCTACGAGATCGGCGTGTCCGAGGCGACCGTCAAGGCGCATGTCAGCGCCGTGCTGCGCAAGCTCCAGGTGAGAAGCCGGGCGCAGGCGATCGCGCTTTCCTCCGCCTTCGAGCGCAACCGCTACGGGGCGCTCAGCGCCGCAGTGGTCTGATATGACCGGCTATGAGCCGGACGGCGCTCCCGCTTAAGGCGCGCGGTCCCCTTCTGCCCGCAAACGGCTGCTAAAACGCGTGGCGCAACGTCCAGATTGCGGCGATGCCGCAGGCCATGGTGGCCGGCACGTTGCGGGTGACGAGCGCGGCGGCGAGCGCGACCGCCCCGGCCGTCCATTCCCGCCAGCCGCCTGTCAGCATTGAGGTCGCCACCAGCGCGACGATCAGGCAGCCGGGAAGCGCGCTGAGCGCGCACGCAACCGGCCCATGCGCCGGGATCGCCTGCCCGAGCCGGGCGCCCCCGAAGCGGATGGCGAAGGTTCCAACGGCCAGCCCGGCGATCAGCATCCAGCGCTCATCCATCGCGGCGGGCTCCCGCGACCGCAGCGCCGGCGAGGCCGCCGAGCGCGAGCATCCAGTGCGTCGGCGCGCCGGCGAGCTTCACCCCGCCGAACACCACGGCGACCGAGACCAGCCACGGCAGCAGGTCGGGCCGTCCCCGCCACAGCGACCGCGCGATGGCGATGAAGGCGGCGGTGAAAGCGAAATCCATGCCGAGCGCCTTCGGCTCGGGGATCACCGCGGCGAAGACGACGCCGAGCACGGTCGATGCGCACCAGGCCGCCATCTGCGTGAGGCCGGCGCCGATGAGATAGGCGTATCCAACCTCGCGCCCGCGCGCTCGCGCCGCCATGAGCAGCGCCCAGTTCTCGTCGGCGGTCATGTGCGCGCCAAACGCCGTCTTCCACAGCGGTTGCCCGGTAAAGAGGTCGCGAATCGACGCCGTCATCAGGAGAATCCGCAGATTGAGGGCGAGGCCCGCCAGGACCGACGCGGCGAGCCCGGCGCCCGCCATCCATTGCTGGGTCGCGATGATCTGCGAGCTTCCCGCGTAGACGACGAGCGCCATGACGCCGATCTGCGACGGCGTAAACCCCGCCTGCGCCGCCAGAAGCCCGAAGGCGAGCCCGTAGACTGCAACGCCGAACGCGAGCGGCGCGATGTCGCGCATGCCGGCGAAAAAGCCGGCGGCGGAGGAATGCGAGGGCATGGGCGGGCTTTCGCGAGACGGCCGCCGCCTTATGCGGGCAACTCGAGCGCTGTCAAGCCCGGCGCCGTTATGCGCTCCGCGCCGGCGCCCTCCAGGCCTTCAGCGAGAACAGGCCGAGCGCTGCGACGATGAGCGCGAGGCCGGCGAAAAACCGGATGTCGAAGCCGAAGTGGAGCGCCGGCACGCCCCAGGCCATCGCGAATGAAATCAGCGCCGTCAGCGCGGGCACGAGATTGAGGAACATCGAGACGAATCCGTTGTCGCCGGCCGTCACGGTCAGCGCGATCTGGAAGAAGACGCGGCCGAACGACGAGGCGATGATCGTGCCGACGATCATCAGCGCGACGCCCAGGATCTCGCCGTCGAAGCCGAGCTCGCCGCGCCGATAGAGAAGGATGACGCTCGCGGGAATGAGGAGAACGTTGGCGAAGAGAAAGTTCGAGGCGATCGCCGCCGACTCGTCATAGCGCCCAAACCACTTGGCGATCAGCGTCCCCCCGAGCGCCGTGCAAATCGGAACGGGAAGCGCGTAGATCCAGCTTCCCCGCAGAAGGTCGGCGACGAGCGCGTCCACCGATTGCCGGTCGTCGAGCTGGCTCCAGGCGACCGTTATGGCGCCGAGGAACGCGCCGGCGAAACAGCCGAAGAACACCAGCGGCGAGACCGGGATCGGCACGCGCGAGAAGACGAGCGCGACCAGCGCCGCCCAGAACGGCAAGAGGTTGAGGACCGCCGAGACGATGATCGGATGCGTGTCGCTGAGGCCGAAATTATAGAGCAGCAGGCCGCTCATCCCGATCGCGAAAATGACCGCGAGCTTGCCGTAATTCGACGGCGCTCCGAGGAGCGCTGCGAGATCGCGGCGGCTTGTCGCGCGAAGGGCGAGAAATGGGAGGGAGACGAACAGCGCCAACTGGGTCAAGAAGACGAACTGGAGGGCGTTGAGGCGATTGGCGGCGAGAAACGAGAACGGCTCCTGCACCGCATAGAGCGCCGCGGTGATGAGGGCGTAGAGGCTCCCCAGCCGGTAGTCGACGCGGGACGGGGCGTGGGACATCGCTGTCTCCCATACGGGTCAGGTCTGCACGCAATCGGCCCCGCGTTCGGGACGGGAACAGCGCTCCGGGTCCGCGCGTTCCGTCGCCGAACATGGGAGAAGAATGATGGACGCGCAATATCAGGTTGCGGCTTGAGCAAAAGTTGCTCGACCTGGTGAAAGGCATCGAGGGGGTCGCCCTCCCGCCAGTAGACGCGCGCCTCCTTCCCCAGCAAAGCTCTACGGGATACACACATCTTTTAGCGGTCGGGCTCCACTCAACGGCGGCTGGCGTCCCCGCCCCCCTTGTGGGGGCGGGACAGGGTGGGGGGTCGCGCCGACCTCTCATTTGGGGGAAATGGCGCCAAACTTTTCAAAGGTCAGCGCGACCCCCCTCCTCGATCCTCCCCCACAAGGGGGGAGGAAGCCGCCCTCCGAGCGTCGGGCACGGCGGCAGCGAGCCGCGCGAGATGTGTGAATGCCGTAGAGCCGGGCTGGGGAAGGTGGACGGCGAAGCCGGCCGGATGGGGTGCGGAAAGCAGGGATGGCTCGATGAAGGCTCGGAATGAGGGTCGTGCAATCCGACGCAAAGCCGCGCCGGCCGACCACACCCCATCCGGCGCCATAGCCCGTCGAAAGACGGGCGTCTTCCGACGCCCTATGTCGCCACCCCCGGGTCTTCGCCCGGGGGCAGGCTCTTCCCCAGCAGAGCTGGAGAAGGATAGCCAGCGCCGACCCTGTCATCCTCGCGCGATCCCCGCCCGGGACGAACCCGGGGAGGGATCCAGAGCCTTCGCCCGGCCCGCCCGCCCGATCGCCCTATTGCGGCGCTCGCCGCTCTGGATGCCGGCGTTCGCGGTCATGACAACGCCGGCAGTTGATATTCAGCCGCTTGATTGACACCTCGAAGTCGGCCTGATACATTCAACCATATGGTTGAATGATGGCAGCGACGTCTGAAAGGGTCGAGCGACATGACGGCATCGCGCTATCGTTGGGTGATCGTTGCGGCCGGCGGCCTGATGGGCTGCGTCGCGATCGGCTCGATGTTCTCGCTGCCCGTTCTCCTGCGCCCGATCGCGGAAACGACCGGCTGGTCGGTGACCGGCGTGTCGAGCGCCATGACCATCGGCTTTCTCGCCATGGCCTTCGCCAGCATGGCGTGGGGCAGCCTCTCCGATCGGGTCGGCCCGCGGAACGTCGCGCTGACCGGCGCGATCGCCCTGCCCGCCAGCCTGGCTCTCGCGGCCCATGCGCCCTCGCTCGCCGCGTTCCAGCTGATGTTCGGGCTCCTGATCGGCGCCAGCGCGGCGGCGATCATCGCGCCCATGATGGCCTGCGTGACGGGCTGGTTCGAGACCCATCGCAGCCTCGCGGTGTCGCTCGTCTCCGCAGGCATGGGGATGGCGCCGATGACCATGTCGCCGCTGGCGGCCTGGCTCGTCTCGCACCACGACTGGCGGACGACGCTGCAAATCCTTGGCCTGGTCGCGGCCGCGCTGATGATCCCGGCCGCGCTGTTGGTGCGCCGGCCGCCGGCGCTGGCGGCGGGCGCGGCCCGTCCGACCGACGATCCGCAAGCGTCGATGACGGTCCAGCAGGCGTTGCGATCGCCGCAGTTCGCCGTCCTGGTCATGACCAACTTCTTCTGCTGCGCCACCCACTCCGGCCCGATCTTTCACACCGTGAGCTACGCTCAGACCTGCGGCATCCCGCTGGTGGCGGCCGTCTCGATCTACAGCGTCGAGGGCCTGGCGGGCATGGGCGGCCGGATTGGCTTCGGGCTCATGGGCGACCGGTTCGGCGCCAAGCGCGTCCTGGTCCTGGGCCTGCTCGCGCAGGCGTTCGGCGCGCTCGCCTATATCTTCGCCCGCGGCCTTGGCGAATTCTATGCGGTCGCCGCGGTGTTCGGCTTCATCTACGCGGGGATCATGCCGCTCTACGCCGTGCTGGCGCGCGAAAACTTTCCGCTCCGCATGATGGGCACGGTGATCGGCGGCACGGCGATGGCCGGCAGCCTCGGCATGGCGCTGGGACCGCTGGCCGGAGGGCTGATCTACGACGCCCTCGCCAGCTACCGATGGCTCTATGTCGGCTCCTGGGCGATCGGCGTCGGCGCCTTTTTGATCGCCACCACCTTCCGGCCCTTCCCGAAGGTCGAGCCGGAGGCGGCGGCTCAGCCGGCGTGAGCGGCGCTTCGAGGCTTCAAATCCGGTCGCGGAACGACCGACGTCTTCGGCCATTGCACGAGGCCGCGACGGCGCCAATCAGAACCTGCGGCCCAGGCGCGACAGTCAGGTCATGGGTTGCTTAAAACGCCCGATTGAGCGTCAACGACACCGCTTGCGTCACCAAGCCGCCGGAACTGTAACCTATATTCGTTCCCGTTCTGGAATTACCGGACACTGGCGTATCGCTCCATGTCCCTCCCCAATTGCTGGACTTATTTTCTGTCAATGAGCACGTATAATTGAGATCAACGAACCAGCTCGGCGTCAGGAAGTACGTTGCGCCAACTGTACCGCTGACGCCCCAAAGCCACTGGCCGAATGAATAATCGCTGCCCTGGCCTATGCCGGTGACGGACGTCGGTATGCCGATAACGTCGGCAAATCCTGTGATACCATTAATTGCCGTAGTTGTCTCGGCCAGCGTCGGTCCTGCTCCCAGGTACACAGTGCTTCTCTCGAAGGATTGCCCAACGAATGGAATGACCGACAATTGGTTGGTGACGGTCTGACGGTAGGATTGGACGACATAGTTTCCAGTAAACGGGGTATACACTCCCGCCTGTTGGAATCCGCCTGATTGCGGAATCAGCAAGTCGTTATACGCCGAATTTATTCCCAGGTAGCTGTAAGAAAATTTGACGCCGCCCATCCATGGCGCGCCATAGAGGTGCGTGAAGTACCCGCCCTGTATGACAGGGGCCAATGCGGTCTTCTCATCCAGCGTAAATCCGGTTCCTCCGGCTGCTGTTCCGACCATTGGCGGCTGAAGCTGCCCAATAGCGTTAGAATAAGCCGGGGTATATGAAGTTCCTCGACCGTAGACATATTGACTATCAAAATTGACCGAGTTTGCGGTCGCCCCTAAGCCTAAGAAAAAACCCGATTGCGGCACGATCGACACGACAGGGGGAGGGCTGGCGGACACGACAGAGGCAGGGCTGGCGAATGGAACCGGCTTGTCCGCCGCGCCCGCCGGACTCGCCAAGAAGGCGCCGATGAGCAGAACCACTCTTTTCTCGACGACAATGCCCGGCATGTGCGTTTTTCCTCGAATCGGCGTGAGAGTTTCCTGGCCATCTCCGTTTGAGGATTTGGTCGCGTGAGCGCAGAGCGAGAGGCGACTGGCGCGCGCGCGCCCCGCGCACGCGTCGCGGCGAAGAGCGAAACCTCCGCGCCGCCTCGTCCGACCTCGTTGGTCGGATCACACCCGATTGAATCCACACGAATATCGCCGGCAGAGCTTAGGCCGTGAACCTTGCGCCGAGATCGCCGTCGATTTCGACCGTCGCGCTCGCGCAGTCGCGCCGGAGGCGCGGCGGCTCAGCCGGCGTGAAGGGGCCTATCCTTCTCCGGCTGTGCTGGGGAAGATCTCAGCCGTCGACGCGCAAAACCACGCGGAAGCGGGCCTTGCCGCTCTTCATCCGCTGATAGGCCTCCTCGGCCTGTTCGAGCGGATAGACCTCGTTCATCGAGGACACATTGTTGAGCCGGCTGAACGTCAGCGTGTCTTCCGAATCGCGGGCGACTCCCGAATACGAGCCCTTGATTGACGCGTTCTTGCCGATCAGATCGATGGAGTCGACCGTCAGCGGTCCGACCACGCCGATCACCATCATGGCGCCGTTCGGGCCGAGTCCCTTGGCGATCGCCTGCATCGCCGCGCCGTCGGTCACTGTAGCGAGGATCGCCTTCGCCCCGCCCATGTTGAGGAGCGCCTTGGCCGGGTCCTCCGCGGCGCTGTCGACATAGTCGTGCGCCCCGAGCTTTTTCGCCAGCTCTTCCTTGTCGCGTCCGCGATTGACGGCGACCGTGCGATAGCCCTGCCGCGCCGCGTATTGAATCGCGAGATGCCCCAGACCGCCGACGCCATGGACGGCGACAAGGTCGCCCGGACCCGCGTTGCTGTGGCGGAGCGCGTTGAAGGTGGTGACCCCGGCGCACAGAAGCGGCGCGGACTCTACGGGATCGAGGTCATCGGGCGCGTGCGCGACGGCGGAGACATGGGCGATCATGTGCGTCGCATAGCCGCCATCGCGCGTGATGCCGCTGACTTCATGCACATTCTCGCAGGCGAAACCGCTGTCGCGCCGGCACTGGCGGCAATATCCGCAGGAGCCGCCGAACCAGCCGACGCCGGCGGGCGCGCCGACGCTCCACCCTTCGACGCCGGGGCCGATGGCGTCGACGACGCCCATCACCTCGTGGCCGGGAACCCGCGGATACCGAATTCCCGGCCAGAGGCCCTCGACCGTCATCACGTCGCTGTGGCAGACGCCGCAGGCGCGAACGCGGATCCGCATTTCCTGAGGCCCCGGTTCGGGAAGGTCGCGCTCCTCCGCCTCGAGCGGTCCGCCTCTCTTGCGGACGACCATCGCGCGCATCTTCGCCATCGGCAGGTCTCCTTCCCGGAAAGACGCGGGACTTTGCAGGCGGCCTTGGGCGAATGTTGGGCGCGGGGAAGCGCCGCTAGCGCGAGATGAAACAAGGTTGCGCCAGCAAACCCTCACCCTGCGGCCTTCGGCCGCTTCCCTCTCCCAGAGGTAGAGGGGCGGCCCCTTCCCCTTTCGGGGGAAGGTGGCCCGAAGGGCCGGATGAGGGTTGACCGGGCGACTCCATCTCAATTCATCCCGCTCTAGCCCTCAAACCGATGGTCGCGGCCTCGATCCTGGCGCCTCGCGAAGGCGCATTGCCGGTCGGGCCGCGACGTGCCATTCTCCAAGCCTAAGCAGGCGATCCCGGGCGGCGGCGATGGCCGAGAACGTCAAGCTGTTCCTCTCCTGCGTCTCCGACGAGTTCGGGGCGGAACGGGAGGCGCTGCGTCATGAGCTGACCGGCCTGACCGTCGACGTCGCGATCCAGGAGGATTTCGTTGCGCTCGGCGTCAGCACGCTTGCCAAGGTCGACGCCTATATCCAGCAGTGCGACGTTGTCGTTCATCTGGCGGGCGACATGGCGGGCGCAGCCCCACGGCCGGCGAGCGTCGACGGATTTCTAGTCGGCCAGCCCAAGCTCGTCGCCGATCTCGCTGAAAATGGCATGCCGCAGCAAGCGCTGGCCGCCCTCACCTATACCCAGTGGGAAGCATGGCTCGCCATCGCCTACGGAAAGCCGCTCCTGATCGCCGCGCCGACTTCCGGCGCGCCGCGCGGACCGAAGTTCGAGCCGGATGACGGAAGTCGGGCGGCGCAGGCGGCGCATCTTGAGGGCCTTCGGCGCCTGGCGAACTACCCGGAAGTGAAATTCGCCAGTCGCGACCAGTTCGTGAAGGATGTCTTCAAGTCCCTGTTTGCGATCGCGGGCGATCGAATTCGCCCTGCCCGACAGCCGCGCAATCTGCCGTTCGCGTCGATCGGCCCGCTGTTCGTGGGGCGCAGCAAGGCGCTCGAGGACCTGCGCGCGGCGCTCACGAGCGCGCCATCGAAGTCTCTCTCCGTTAGGGTGATCAATGGTCTCGGCGGGATCGGCAAGACGCGGCTCGCGATCGAATACGCCTGGGCGCATGCGGGCGATTATTCTGCGCTGCTGCTCGTTGGCGCCAGCGACGCGGCGGCGCTCAACGCCGGTCTCGCCGCGCTCGCGAGGGCCGAGTTTCTCGACCTACCGGAGAAGGAGGCGCGGGAGGACGCGGTCAAGATCGAAGCCGTGCTTCGATGGCTCGAGGCCCATCCGACCTGGCTCCTGATCCTCGACAACGTGGACGACGAACAGGCGGTCGGGGCGGTCAGCAAGCTCCTGGCGCGGCTCACAGGCGGGCATGTCATCGTGACGGCGCGCGCGTCAAATTTCCCCGCGGCCCTGGCGACGCTCGAGCTCGACGCGCTCGACGAAAATTCCGCAACGCAATTCCTGCTCGAGCGGACGCGCGGTAAGCGCGTCGAGGCGGCCGAAGACGAGACGCGCGCACACGAGATTGCGCGCGAACTCGGCGGCCTCGCGCTCGGGCTCGAACAGGCCGGCGCCTATGTCTCCAAGCAGCGCATCCCCTTCTCGCGCTATCTGAAGCGCTGGAGCGAGAACCGGGAGAAGGCGCTCGCGTGGTCCGACGCGACTTTGATGGGGTCGGAAAAGACGCTCGCCACGACCTGGATCACGTCGGTCGATCGACTTTCGCCCGTAAGCCGCCGACTCCTCGACCGCCTCGCCCTGCTGGCGCCCGACCCGATCCCCGAATTGCTGTTCGACCTTCCAGTTCGAGGCGAAGCCCCTGAATACGACGCGTACGAGGCCCGCGCGGGCCTCGCCGACTATTCGCTGATCACGCAGGCCAAGAGCGACAGTGGCGTGGCGCAGGGCTTCATCGTCCACCGTCTCGTCCAGGATTTCGCCCGCCGCGCGATGAGCGAGGAGCGCCGCGCCGCGGCGCTGCGCGAGGCGCTCGGGTGGATCGACTCCGGATTTGTGGGAGTCCCTTGGGACATCGCGTCATGGCCTGCTCTCGATCCGCTGGCTCCCCATGCGCTGGCCATCGCTGGCCGTGCTGAAGGGGTAAATATCTCGCGGCCGACCGCGCGGTTGCTCAGTCAACTGGGACTCTTGTTCCAATCCAAAGCCCGTTTCGTCGAAGCCGAGGCCCTTTATCGTCGAGCCCTCGCGATCGAAATGGGCTCGAACGAGACCCAAGCAGTCGCCAAGATCCTCATCAGCCTGACCGATCTGCTTCGAACTTCGAACCGGTTGACCGAAGCCGAGGAGACCGGACGCCAGGCGGTTGAACTTCTCGCTGGCGATCCCATGCAGGACCCCGCCGCTCTCGCTCAGGCGCTCGACAACCTCGGCATCGTGCTAAAGGACACGGGCCAGCACCTCGAAGCGCTGCTGTTGGTACGCAAGGCGCTTGACATCGAAATCGCAAGCCACGGTGAGGACGATCCAATGGTCGCCTACCGCCTGAACAATCTCGGAACGCTTCTGTATGAGATGGGGCGTCGCGGCGAGGCTGAAGCCTGTCTCCGCCGAGCTGTGCAGATCGACGATGCGAATCGTCGGTCCAACACGCCCGACGGAGCCATTCGCCTTGGGACCCTGGCCGATATCATCGCCGATCGTCGCCCTCAGGAAGCGGAAGCGCTTCTTCGTCAGGCGCTCGCCATTCAGGAGGCGCACCTTGGGCGCGACCATCCAAATGTTGCCTACAGGCTCAACAATCTCGCCGTCTTGGTTGGCAGGGACGGCCGTCTCGACGAAGCTGAGAAATTCATGCGGCAGGCGCTGGCGATCTTCGAAGCTCGCCTTGGCGCCGACCATCCCAACACGGTGGCGCTGAACGCGAACCTCGCCGGGCTCTTGGCGCAGCGCGGGCAGGCGAGTCCCGCCGGGTCGCCGAAGACGGGTCCGTGAGTTGCCTGTTCGGCGGCGGCTAAGTCCGCCGCGCGATTTGGCGGCCTTGTCATTCGCGACGGGCGCGAAGCGACCGATTGGGAACTGAAACCGACGCACCCCTTGCTGGTCGTCCCTAGATTCCCGGTCGGACCTCATGGTCCGCCGGGAATGACGAGGCTCGACGCGGTTCTTCAGTCGGCGGGCAAGGTTTTCTCGCGCGCCGTCAAGGCGCCCACCGCCTCCCCGAAGTTGCGCCGGCAGCCGATGCGACGGATAATCCCGAAAGGCCTCGGAGAGGGCCCTAGCCATGAGATTCGTCAATCAAGCGGCATTCATCGATCCGAAAAGCCGTCAGGCGGCCATGGGTGTCGATTTCAGAATCAAGAACGCCGTCGTCGATCCGCACGGAAAAGTTCTCTTCTATGCCCAGACAGGCGGGATCTTGAATCCCAAGCGCTTCGAACTCACGCCCGGCGCCTTTGTCTACCGCTTCGGGTCCGTGAGCGCCGGTCCGCAGAAGGTGGCCAAGGGCGGATGGTGGATGGAAAGGGCGCAATTCGACAAACTCGTCAATTTCGCCAATGTCTGGTCGATCACCGTCGGCATGGCAATGCGGACGCTGTGCCTCGTTCCCCCAGAGTGGAGCGATGCGACACTGCTCGTTCGCGGGAGGGTCAGCGATCCGCTCCTGGCATGGCGGGGCCTCGCGAACGCAGTCGTGACTCCGGCCTCGGACAGAGGCCCATTGGTCAAGATGCCGACTCAAAACGAAATCAGCGCCCGTCGCCTCCATCAGCTCTACATTCCCGGCGTCGCCGATCTCGGGACCTCGGCCCCGGGAATTCGGGTCGAACAGGAATATCCGCTGGACAAGGGCGAAAGCGTGAGAGGGTTCCTCTATCTCTGAAGCTCGCCGCCGCTCGGCGCGCCACCCGCGCAAGCCCTGCGAGCTAACCGTCGAACCGGTTGCTCTTCGGGAACCCCTTGGACGGTAGGCGGCCGGCTTCGGCGCGGTCGCGATCCTGCCGCCTCGCGAATGCGCATTGCCGGTCGAGCCGCGACGTGCCACGTTCGCGCAGCTTCAGCACACGAGCCCGCGGCGGCGCGATGGGCGGCCAGAACGTCAAGCTGTTCCTCTCCTGCGTCTCCGACGAGTTCGGGGCGTATCGCGACGAATTGCGCCGCAAGCTGACGCGCCCGAACGTCGAGGTCAAAATCCAGGAGGATTTCAAGCTTCTCGGCGGCGACACGCTCAAAATGCTTGAAGATTACATCGCTCAGTGCGAGGCGGTGGTGCATTTCGTCGGCGACATGGCGGGCTCGAGTCCGGCGCCGACGACCGTCGACGACCTCCTGACGCGGCGCCCGGACCTCGCGGCCCGGCTCGCCGACAAGGGCATGGGGCGCGAGGCGCTGGCGAGCCTCACTTACACCCAATGGGAGGCGTGGCTCGCCATCGGCTTCGGCAAGGACCTCATCATCGTCGCGCCGGCGGACGGGGTCGCGCGCGGCCCGGTCTTTCGGCCGACCGACGCCTCGCGCGCTTCCGAGGCGCTGAACCGGAAACGCTTGCGGGCGATCAACCGCTATCCCGGCCCGCCCTTCACCGGCGCCGACAATCTGGTTGCGCAGATTTTCGCCTCGGCCGTCATCGACGCGCTCGTGAAGGCGGCGGCGAAACCCGCCGGCCAGCCGCGCAATCTGCCGTTCGCGTCGATCGGTCGGCTGTTCGTCGGGCGCGACACAGCGCTCGAGGCGTTGCGCGCGGCGCTCGCGAGCGCGCCATCGAAGGCTCTCTCCGTTAGGGTGATCAACGGTCTCGGCGGCATCGGCAAGACGCGGCTTGCGATCGAATACGCCTGGGCGCATGCGGGCGACTATTCGGCGCTCTTGTTCGTCCGCGCCGACGGCGAGGCGGCGCTCAACGCCGGTCTCGCCGCGCTCGCCGCGGCCGAAATTCTCGACCTGCCCGAGCAGGAGGCGCGAGAAGACGCGGCCAAAACCGAAGCCGTGCTTCGATGGCTCGGCGCCCACCCGACCTGGCTCCTGATCCTCGACAACGTCGACGACGAACAAGCGGTCGCGGCGGTCGGCAAGCTCATGCCGCGGCTCACAGGCGGCCATGTGATCGTCACCGCGCGAGCCTCGAATTTCCCTGCCGCTCTGCCGACGCTGGAGCTCGACGCGCTCGACGAAATGTCCGCGACCCAATTCCTCATCGAGCGGACCCGCGGCAAGCGGGTCGAGGCGGCCGACGACGAGACCGCGCGGCTCAGCGCCATCGCCGCGCGAGCTCGGCGGCCTCGCGCTCGGCCTCGAACAGGCCGGCGCCTATATCGCCAAGCTTTGCATTCCCTTCGCACGCTATCTGAAACTCTGGACCGAGAACCGCGAGAAGGCGCTCGGATGGTCCGACGCCACGCTGACCGGCTCGGAAAAGACGCTCGCCACGACCTGGGTCACGTCGGTCGAGCGGCTTTCGCCCGCAAGGCGCGGGCTCCTCGACCGGCTCGCCATGCTCGCGTCCGACCCGATCCCGGATGCGCTGTTCGACGTTGCGGTTCCCGGCGAAGCGCCCGGGTACGACGCCTATGAAGCCCGCGCGGGCCTCGCCGACTATTCGCTGATTTCGCAGGCCAAAGACGACGACGGCGCGGCCAAGGGCTTCGTCGTCCATCGCCTCGTCCAGGACTTCGCCCGTCGCGCGATGAGCGAGG
>CAVPXF010000003.1:0-26019 GCA_963709655.1 uncultured Alphaproteobacteria bacterium | reverse complement strand
GGGTCACGCCATAGAACGGGCAGGATAGCACGGTTCCTGGCACAGACAGGGAACATGGTCATGCTGCGGCCTCAAGCGGAGCGGCGGACACGTGACGCAGCGGCCTGAATCCGTCGGAGGCGGGTACGCTGTCGGCATCCCAAAGGTAGTCGCCGGTGAGGTTGATGTGCTGCCAGCCGAGTGGTGCAAGATGGGCCAGCAAGGCGTCTGGCACCGTCTCGCCGCTGCGGCGCACGGCGTCGAGCGCGTGATTGAGATAAACGGTGTTCCACAGTGCTATGGCGGCTGTGACCAAGGTGAGACCGCTCGCGCGGTGCTGCTGCGCTTCGACGGTCCGATCGCGCAGCTGGCCGAGGCGGTGGAAGCAGACAGCACGCGCAAGGGCATTCCGGGATTCGCCCTTGTTGAGTTCTGCTGTTGCTTGTCGCCTGAGCCGTGGCTGTTCCAACCAATCGAGGGTGTAAAGGGTGCGTTCGATACGACCGATCTCGCGTAGTGCCTGCGCCAGCCCATTCTGCCGGGGGTAACTGCCGAGCCGCTTGAGCATCAGCGACGCGCTGACGACGCCGGTTCGCACGGACGCGGCGAGCCGAAGCACCTCATCCCAATGCGCAGCTATCAGCTTGTCGTCGGGGCGACCGGCAATGAACGGGGCGAGCGCGGGCCATCGGCTTGTCGGCTCGAAGGCGTACAGCCTGCGCTCCGCGAGGTTGGGAATGCGGGGCGCGAAGTGGAAACCCAGCAGGTGCGCAAGCCCGAAGACATGGTCGCTGACACCGCCTCCGTCCGTGTGATGCGTGGCGATCGTCATGTCGGCCTCATGGTAGAGTAGTCCGTCGATGACGTACGTAGCCTCGCCGGATGGTGGGATGGCGATAGTATGGTAGGGCGCATGGCGGCCCGAAATGTGTGTGTAGAACAGCGATGATGCCTCGCGCCCATAGTGGGCGTTGATGGCGCCGACGGCTTCGCCACGGCCCGAGGTAGGGAACCCTTGGCCGTCGGAACTGGATATGTCAGGCGCCCCGAATAATGCGGCGATCGGCTGGCTGTGCTGGGCGTTGACCAATATTGCGAGCGCCTGCCGGTAGGTGTCCTCGCGCAAGTGCCAGCCGGCGGTCCATGCCAACTGGCGGTAACTCACCACCGAGCAGGCCTCCGCCATGCGGGTCAGGCCAAGGTTTGTCGCGTCCGCCAGCACCGCGGTGAGCACCACCCGAGGATCGTCAGCCGGCAATCCTGTGTGCAGATGGGTAAACGCAGCGCTGAAGCCCGTCCAACGATCCACTTCGGCCAGGACACCAGTAATCCGGGCGTTTGGCATCATCGCATAAAGCCGATCGGCAAGTTCCTCGGCGTCCTCCGGTGTGATCGCCTTCAGCGGTGATATCTTCAGCTCATCGCCCTTGATTGATACGTCCTCCAACTTGTCCGCCGCGGCTTTGGCGGCCACCTCTGACAGGCGCTGCTCCAGCAGTGCGCGGCGAGCTGTGAGGTATTCTTCCGCGGTCGCCGGCACAGCAACAGGGAGCGGTCCAGCATCACGCATTGCGGCGAACAGAGCCGGTGTGATCAACTGATCTTCGACGGTGCGCCATTGCCGACTACCTTGAACCCAGATGTCGCCTGAACGGAGCCGGTCGCGCAGCGCCAGCAAGCTAGCCGCCTCCCAAGTCCGACGTTCATTGCCGCCTTTGCCGGCCGCATGGCGCACTGCATCGCGCCAAGATGGGCGGAGAAAGCTGGACGGAAGGCTGTTCGGCCATTTCTTGCCGCCGCTATTGTAAGTGTCACCAAGCAGTTCGACCGCGCGCAACGTGCTTGCCGCCGCGGGCACGGCTCGAAGTTGGAACGCGCCGAGAAACAATGGCCCCAGCCGATGCAGCACCGGCCAGGCCCGTATGGCAAGTGCTGGCAGATCTGTCTTGCCCGGACGGGCTAGCTTGTTAGCTTCGGCAACGCTTGCGGCCAGCCGGTCCCAACCCACGGAAACAGCGACTGCCCCGTCCAAGTCCGTACCGGACTGCTTGGCCTCGATCAGCGCGGCCCCCAGTTTGGCGAGCAGGCGAACCTTGTCATTGACTGCCCGCGCGTCGCGCAAGACGGCCTCTTCCTCGCGAGCTTCGGCGCGGCGGAACATGCGGCCAATAGCGCGATCGAATAGCGTCACGCCGTCATCAGTCAGCCTGGCCGAGGTGTCGAGAACCGTAGCAACCAAGGTCGCACGTCGGCGAAGCGGCGATAGTGCTCGCAGATGCTGCGCAGTAAACCTTGCGCCTTCGCGGGCCAGTTTCCGCAGCCGTTCAGGATGGACAGCTTCAGCACCGTCACTGCTCAGACCAATCGCGCGTAGGCAGGCGAGCTGTTCCACGATGCGCGCGAGCGCACGATGCCCCGGGGCACCCGGCGGCAGCCGGGCCCAAGCCAGCACGCTCATCGATGTGCCGTCCTTCGGCTGGAGCAACGCTTCGAGAGCATCGGTTTGCGTCGGGGACAATGCACTGGTGAGCTGAACAGCAACGTGCCGTTCCGCCACCACCAACACCGCGGCGACAAGGCGCTCGATCACTGACGGGCCAGGCGCGATGATCCGGCGTCGGCGAAGCTCATCCATCAATGCCGCGGCGACTGATGAGGCGTTGGTTGTGGCCGAAGCGATTGGCAGCAGCCAGGCTAGCAGTTCGCGGCCATGCCCAGGCGCATACATGCGAAAGTCGAACTCGTCGCGAAGCGCGTCGAGTTGCTCACGGCGGGTCTGAGGGCGAGCGGCGTAGGAGGTCAAGGCGTCGGAGCTGACCCGCAACTGCTCAGCGACGAAGCTCAGTGCGGACTCCGGAATCGTGTCACCCGGTCGCAACAAGCGGCCTGGATAACGGAAGGCGCAGAGCTGCAAGGCAAAGCCGAGCTGATTGTGCTCCCCGCGTCGGCGCTCGATGGCAGCGAGATCGGCTCCGGTCAGGGTCCAGTGACGGACCAGCAAGGGTTCATCGACAGGTAGGGCGAGAAGGCCCACGACCTGCGCGTCTGTCAGCACACGGCGTCTCGGCATAGCGTATTGTCCCAAATGGAGTGTAGTCTGATTGCTACGGCTCCGACCCACGCAGGAACAAGGGTTTGCGGTGCCGGCGGCAAGGAGAGTTCAACTGGGACAGCGGGCCGCCCTTTACTGCCGGGTCTCGACCGCCGATCAGTCCTGCGCCCGTCAGGAGCGTGATCTCGCAGCGTTTGCCGCTCGTGCCGGCTACCAGGTCGTGGGCACGTTTAGGGAGACCGGATCCGGCATGAAGGCTGATCGCCTCGAGCGGCGGAAGGTACTCGCCTTGGCACAGCGTCGCGAAATCGACGCCGTGCTCGTAACCGAACTGTCCCGTTGGGGGCGCAGCACGACGGATCTGCTGGCGACGCTGACCGAGCTGGAAGCGCGCCGCGTATCGGTGATCGCGCTCAACGGCATGGCCTTCGATCTCGGCACGCCGCACGGCCGCATGATCGCGACCGTGCTGGCTGGAATCGCCGAGTTCGAGCGGGAGCTGATCCAAGAACGTATTCGTTCCGGAATTGCCGCAGCGAAGGCGCGCGGCAAGCGCCTAGGTCGGCAGCCCGGGCAGCGGCCCAAGTCGGACCGGCTCGCGTCCAAGGTGCTGGCCCTGGTCGGCCAAGGGCGCAGCTACCGTCTGGTCGGGCGCGAGCTCGGCCTGAGCAAAAACACCGTCGGCGATATCGTTAGGCGAAGCCGAAGCCTGCCGGAGGAGACCTGAGCGACGCTTCTGGGGTCATCGCAGAATCTGTTCCAAATCCTACGCTAACGGCTCAAACTTCCGAGAGGGCTTGGATTTCGCGATAGACGGTTGATCGGCCGAGGCCGGTTTGCTTTGCGGCCTGGGTTGGCGTGAGGCCATTTTTCACGAGCAGCAGCGCGGCATTGAGCTTGTCGTGGTCGAGCGCCGGCCGGCCTGGCTTCCTGCCTTTGGCGCGAGCGGCGTTCATGCCGTCACGGGTACGCTCGGCGATGAGGCGGCGCTCGAATTGCGCGATCGCTCCGAAGACATGGAACACCAACTCGCCGGCCGCTGACGATGTGTCGATTTTCTCTTCGAGGGAGAGCAGCGCGACGCCGCGTTGCTTGAGGGTCTCGACGACATCGAGCAACTCGCGCAGGGAACGCCCGAGCCGATCGAGCCGCACGACGGCGAGCGTATCGCCGGGCCGAACATAGTCGAGCAGTTCGGTGAGGCCTGGTCGCTGGAAGGTCTGGCCCGAGACGACATCCTCGAAGATGCGCAGCGCGCCGATCGCCTGCAGGCGCTGCCTTTGGCCGGTGAGGTCTTGGTCGCCGGTTGAGACGCGGGCGTAGCCGAGAACGTGCGACATGGGGCGGGCCTGAGCCGGTTCGATCGTCCCTGAAACGATCGGTTTGTGGACGGATGCGCCTCGTCTCGAAAGAGGGGTCAAAGCCGTCCATAAATTATGTCCATAAATGATTTTGTGTCCATAAAATAATCGGACCATTCATGGACATTCAGGACGAAATTTCCGCCGCCCATGCCCCTTCGCCATATCCTCTCACCACAGTCACGCGTTGCTCTATTCGATCCACCGACCGACCCGACCGCGATCGTGCGCCACTACACGTTCTCGCCCGAGGACATGACGCTAATCCGCCAGCGGCGACGCGCCGCCAATCGTCTCGGGTTCGCTGTGAATCTCGCCTATCTCAGGTTACCCGGACGCGTGCTTGGAGCGAACGAAGCGCCGCCGTTCGAGATGCTTGCCTTCATAGCCACTCAGGTCGAATGTAATCCGACAGAGTTTGCAGGATATGCGCGGCGTGAAGAAACGCGCTGGGAACACCTCGGCGAACTCCAAGCCTATCTCGACGTTCGCTCCTTTTGCCGTGACGACAAGCGCGCCCTTGCTCATGTCGCGATCGAACAGGCGACGGGGTCGGATCGCGGCGACGTAATTGTCTCTGCAATGATCGAATATCTGCGCGAGCGGCGCATACTGCTGCCCGCCGCCGTCACTTTGGAAAAGATCGCCCTGGCGGGGCGCGCCCTCGCCCGCAAACGCGCCTACAAGAGCCTCGTCGAAGGCTTGGCGCCGCAAACGATCGCGGGATTGGAAGCCTTGCTCGTCGTCGCCAAAGACGAAGAGCGCACGCCGCTCGCCTGGTTGCGAGAATGGCCGGAAGCGCCAAGACAGCGGAATCTTGTCGAGGTCGTCGACCGGCTCGAAACCGTCCGCAAGCTCGGCATCGGAGCCGATCGCGAGACGCGCATTCATCGGGCGCGCTACGCAGCGATCGCTCGAGAAACCGCGATCGTGAGCGCACAGCATCTTGCGCGTTTCGACACGCCGCGGCGTTTGGCGACTCTGGTCGTGTTCGCGCGCGAGATGGAGGCCGTTCTCACCGACGCCGCGCTCGCCATGTTTGGCAAGATGCTCGGCGCGGTCTTCCGGCGCGCCGATCGCGCACACAAGGACAATCTCGTCGACCGAGCCAAGACGCTCGAGGCGTCGGCGCGCGTCTTGCTCGGCATGGCAAAAGCCATGCTCGCCGCGAAGGAAAAAGGGGAAGACCAGGTGTCCGCCGTCGAACGCTCACTCGGCTGGGAACGTCTGAAAATCTTGGTCGCCGTGACGGAATCGGCCGTCGCCGATACGCGTCCCGACAATCTCGGCGAGATCGTCGAACGCTACGCGAGCGTGCGGCGCATGTCGCCAGTCATCCTTGCCGCTTTCGTCTTCCGATCATGGAAGGAGCACGATCCGCTGCTCGCGGCGCTCGACGTGGTGCGCGAGCTTCACGCTAGCGGCGCGAAGAAACTTCCGGCGCGGGCGCCGGTGAGCTTCCTGCGTGCGGCCTGGCGCAAACTCGTCAAGACCGACGCCGGAAACGATCGCCGTGCCTATGAGGTCGCGGTCATGATGGCGCTGCGCGAACGGCTGCAATCGGGCGACGTTTGGGTCGAAGGCAGCCGCGCCTTCCGCGCTTTCGACAACCATTTGCTGCCGCGCGACACGTTCGAGAACCGACGCAAGGCGGACGAGTTGGGCCTCGCCGTCCCCGATCGTTTCGAGGACTGGCACGACGACAAAAGCAGGCGTCTAGAAACTCGGCTTCGCGAAGTCGATGCACTCACCGCCGCTGGCGAATTGCGAGAGGCCTCGCTCACTGAAGAAGGCCTGTCGATCAGTCCCATTCGCAATGCGGAGAACGAAGCGGCCGACGTGCTCGCCCGCCGCCTCTACGCCATGCTGCCGCGTCTTCGAATCACCGAGCTTTTCGCGGAAGTCGACGGCTGGACGAGTTTCGCCGATCGTTTCGTGCATTTGCGAGCCGGCGCGCCACCTGACGACGCGCGAGCCTTGATGACCGCCGTGCTCGCCGACGCCACCAATCTCGGCCTCACGCGGATGGCCCGCAGCACCGGGGCTTTCAGCCATTCCCGGCTGTTGTGGATCGCCGAATGGCACGTGCGTGACGAGACCTATCAGGCCGCGCTTGCCTGTCTCTCCGACGCCATCCATGCGCAGCCGTTCACGAAAGTCTGGGGCGACGGCGGAACGTCGTCGTCGGACGGCCAGTTCTTCCGCGCCGGCGGGCACGGCGAAGCGCGGGCCGACCACAACGCCAAGTACGGCTCAGAACCTGGCGTGAAGTTCTACACCCATGTCTCCGATCGCTACGCGCCGTTCCATTCCAAGGTCATCTCGGCCAACGCCAGCGAGGCCGGGTATGTTCTGGACGGGCTCCTGCACCATGAGAGCTCGATCGACATTCGTGAGCACTACACCGACACCGCCGGCGCGATCGATCATGTGTTCGGCCTCTGCCACCTCCTGGGATTCCGTTTCGCGCCGCGCATCCGTGATCTGGCCGACCGGAGGCTCTATGTCGTCGGCGCGCGCACGGCCTACAAATCGCTCGATCCTCTGATCGGCGGGACGATCGATATGCGCATCATCGCCGAGAATTGGGACGAACTCCTGCGTCTGGCGGCTTCGATCAAGGCCGGAACCGTCGCGCCTTCGGCGATCCTGCGCCGTCTAGCCGGAGCTTCTTTCTTTCACGACGCGTAAGCCATTGATCTCGCTCGCGGCGAGCGGCTGTGGGGTCGCTGCTACTGGGTACAGGCGATGGGGAATCCCAGGAGGTCGAAGGCCTTTTGCTGGATCGGGGTCGGGCGGGTGAGGATGGTGAAGGGGCGGTCCGGCGCGCCCGCGGTCACGACGGTGTTGCGCGCGAGGGTCGCGAGATCGGCGAGCAGGGTCTGGAAGGAGTGGACGGGGGCGCCGTCGGCGGCGCGGCCGGTGGCGCTTTTGGCCAGCGCGGCGGGAGAGCGCTGCGCTTTGGCGACGGGGCTCTCGCGCAGGGCTTCGGCGGCTTCCTTGTCGTCGTCGTCGTAGAGCATCGGGGCGAGGCGCGCCCGCATGTGCCACTCGACATAGTAGGCCAGCATGCACAGGAACACGTGGGCGCGAACCCGATCCGTGAGCCAGTGGTGGATCGGCCGGACATGCAGGTCGACCGTCTTCAGGCATCGAAAGGCCCGTTCCACCATGGACAAGGATTTGTATGTCTTGACCGCGGCTTCGTCGGCGAGGGTCTGTTCGGGCAGGCTGGTGCGCACGGCGTAGAGGCCGTCGAGCGCGGCCTCCCGTGCGATCTCATCGCGCTTTCGGGCGAAGGCGAACCGGTCGTCGGCGATCGTCAGGTCGAAGTGCTTGGCCATCTTGTGCTTGTCGAGCACGGCGCCGACGGCCATGCCGATCTCGGCCGCGCCGCGCAGGGGCTGGCGTTGACGCGCGACTGCGGCGGCGATCCTGGCCAGGTCGCGCTCGGTGGCGGCGAGGAGGTGCTCGCGCTTTCCGGCGCGCGCTCGCGCGAGATCGGGGTTGCGGCAGACGATCAGCCGCTCGCCGGGAAAGTCGGGCGAGGTGATCGCCGCCATGTCGCGCTCGTCGAACAGCGACATCTGCAGATGGCCGCCGCCGACCAGGCCCTGCAGCGCGGGGGCGCGGAGCGCCGTGATCCAGTCGAGGCCGGCGGGACGCAAATCCTCGTCGATGCGCGCCTGGGTGATCATGCCGCGGTCGCCAACCAGCACGACGTGGTCGATGGCGAAGCGGCCCCCCGGACTGTGATCCGGGGGTTGGCGACCTGATCGGCCAGGGTCGCGGGATCGCCGGTGTTTCCCTCGAACACCTCGATGGCGACGGGGCAGCCGTCGGGCGCGCAGAGAAGGCCGTAGACGATCTGCAGCTTGCCCTTCTTGCCGTCGCGGTTGTAGCCGCGTTTGGCCAGAGGGCAGCAGCGGCCTTCGACATAGCTCGACGAGACGTCGTAGAGCACCAGCGTCCCGCCCTTCAGATGGCGCTTCGCGAGCGCGGTCTCGATCGCGCCCTGACGCTCGAGGAGCCAGTCGAGCGCGGCGTAGAGTTCGTCCTCGTGGACGTCGCCGAGGCCCAGCTCGACGCCGAGGCTGGATGCGGCGGTGACGGGATCGAGCGCCCTGGCGGTGGCGAGTTTCGACGCCGGGGCGATGATGCGGCTGACGATCATGGCCAGGACGAGGTCGACCGGCCGACAGCTCTCGGGATCGGACCCGCGCGCTTGCTTGGGTCCGATGATTGTGCCGAGGCCGATAGCGCGCGTCGCGCCCAGCACGGCGGCGACAGCCCCGTGCGGCAGCGAGCGCTCGACGACGAAGGGCTGCTTGTGTTTCGGCGTCCAAAATTGACCCCCCGATTTCCGGTTTGGTCGGCTGCCTGCTTTGGCGCGAAGCGGGCGGTGGGGGATGCTTGTTGTGGAGACAATTGGTCGGATACGACGCGAACATCTGGGCAAGGGGAAGTCGATCAAGGAGATCTCGCGGACCCTGCATCTGTCGCGCAACACGGTGCGACGGATCCTGCGGTCGGGGGAGACGGCGTTTTCGTATGACCGCGAGGTCCAGCCGCGGCCGAAGCTCGGGCCGTGGACGGAGGCGCTCGACCGGCTGCTGGCGACGAACGTCAAAGCGCCGGCGCGCGAGAGGCTGACACTGATCCGCATTTACGAGGCGTTGCGGCCTCTCGGCTACGAGGGCGGCTACGACGCTGTTCGCCGCTATGCGCGGCGCTGGGGCGAGCAGCACGCGAGCGCGACGGCGGAAGCCTACATTCCCCTGACGTTTGCGCCAGGCGAAGCCTACCAGTTTGACTGGAGCCACGAGATCGTCGTCATCGGCGGGGTGACGACGACGGTGAAAGTCGCCCATGTCCGGCTCTGCATGAGCCGCATGATGTTCGTTCGCGCCTATCCGCGCGAGACGCAGGAGATGGTGTTCGACGCGCACGACCGCGCCTTCGCGTTCTTTCGAGGCGCATGCACTCGCGGCATCTACGACAACATGAAGACGGCGGTGGAGACGGTCTTCGTCGGCAAGGACCGCCAGTACAATCGCCGTTTCCTCCAGATGTGCTCGCATCACCTGGTCGAGCCGGTCGCCTGCACGCCGGCCGCGGGTTGGGAGAAAGGCCAGGTCGAGAACCAGGTCGGGTTGGTGCGCGAGCGCTTCCTCACGCCGCGTCTGAGGGTCAAGAGCTACCACGAGCTGAACGCCTGGCTCCTCGACAAATGTGTCGTCTGGGCCAAGGCGCACGCCCATCCCGAACAGAGCGGGCGGACGATCTGGGACGTCTTTGAGGAGGAGCGGCCGAAGCTCATTGCCTATGGCGGACGCTTCGACGGATTCCACGCGCTGCCGGCCTCGGTGTCGAAGACCTGCCTCGTGCGGTTCGACAACAATCGATATTCGGTCAACGCCAGCGCCGTCGGCCGTCCGGTCGACATCCACGCCTACGCCGATCGCATCGTCGTTCGCCAGGACGGGCGGGTTGTCGCGGAGCACCCGCGCGCGTTCGGTCGCGGCAAGATCGAGTACGATCCCTGGCATTACGTGCCGGTGCTGGCGCGCAAGCCCGGCGCCTTGCGCAACGGCGCGCCTTTCAGGGACTGGGTGCTGCCGTCGGCGCTGGACCGCATCCGGCGCAAGCTCGCCGGCTCCGACGATGGCGACCGGCAGTTCGTCAAGATTCTCGCCGCAGTGCTCTCCGACGGATTGCCGGCGGTCGAGGCCGCCTGCGCCCAGGCGCTCGCCGAGGGTGTCCATTCGGCCGACGTCGTCCTCAACATTCTGGCGCGCCGCCGCGATCCCGGACCGGCGCCGCCGATCCACACCCCCGCCGCGCTCAGCCTGCGCCATGCGCCGGTCGCCGACTGCGCCCGCTACGACAGCTTGAGGAGCGCCTGACGATGGAACGGACCGAAATCCTCGACATGATGGGAGAGCTCAAGCTCTACGGCATGAGGGCCGCCTACGACGAGACGCTCTCGACCGCGCTGAAACGCCAGCACGAGCCGCAGCGCTTCGTCGGCGACCTCCTGCGCGCCGAGATCTCGGAGAAGCAGGCACGGTCGATCAAGTATCAGATCACCGCCTCCAAGTTGCCGCTCGCCAAGGACCTCGACGACTTCGTATTCAAGGGAACGCCGATCAATGAGGCGCTCGTTCGCGACCTCGCCGGCGGCGGCTTCATCGCCCAGCAGCGCAACGCGGTGTTCATCGGCGGAACCGGAACCGGCAAGTCGCACGCGGTCATAGCAATCGCGCGAAGCTGCATCCGCGCCGGACGGCGCGGCCGCTTCTTCACCACCGTCGATCTCGTCAACCAGCTCGAGGCCGAGACGCGCGCCGGGCGGCAGGGCCGGATCGCCGACTCTCTCACCCGCATGGACTTTGTCGTCCTCGACGAGCTCGGCTACCTGCCGTTCGCCCAGGCCGGCGGTCAGCTTCTCTTTCACCTCGTCAGCCGGCTCTACGAGCGCACCTCGATCCTTCTCACCACCAATCTCGCCTTCGGCGAATGGCCGAGCGTGTTCGGCGACCCAAAGATGACCACGGCGCTGCTCGATCGCCTCACCCACCACTGCGACATCGTCGAGACCGGGAATGAGAGCTGGCGCTTCAAGAATCGCGCCTAAGCCTTGTCTCATGACCTTGGATTTCGTGACGTCACGCTTCGGAGTGGACCATGCCGCGAAACCCGATCGGCGAACGACCGATGACCGACGCCGAGCGCCAGGCGCGCTGTCGCGCCGCTCGGGGGTCCGACATGCCGGCAGTCAGGATACGGCGGCCCCTCGATCACCGCAGTCGCGCCCAGCGTTGGCGCGACGCCGTCTCCGAGCTGACAACGTTGCAGGGTCAGTACGCCGCCTGGCTGCAAGCTCTGCCGGAGAACCTCCAGGACAGCGCCACCGCCGAGGCGTTGCAGGCGATCTGTGACCTCGACCTCACCGACCTCCAGGCGATCGTTCCGCCCCGCGGCTTCGGCCGGGATTGATCCGCGCCACGTCCGCTCGGCACGAGAGCCGGCGCTTCAAAAACCCGCCCGACCGACAAACATCGGCTGCGCCTCACCAAACCGCGCTCGCCCCGGCTGCGCAACCCCGACCAGCTCCGCCGGGGCGAGCGCTACCCGTCGGCGCCCTTCAAAAGGGGGTCAATTTTGGACGCCGATAGGGGGTCAATTTTGGACGCCGATTGACAGGCTGCTCGCCCGGCGGCAGCACGACCCCGCCCTTGAGGACGCCGCGCAGCCCTTCGACGTGCTCGGCCGGCCAATGGCTGAGGTTGAGCAGCGTGCGCTTCCGTATCCTCCCGCCGTCCCGATAGCTCTCGCGCAACAGGATCGCCGGTGGGGAGCCGCGGTTGGGCACGGTTTCGATATACATGGACGTAGGATAGCGGAGAAACCCGCACAATCAATAAAAATATCCGATTTACATGGCTACACTTTTCACCCCTCGCCAGCCCAAAGATGCGCAAAATCAGAGGCTTGACCTTCGCGAAAGAAAGAAGCTCCGTCTAGCGGCCTATCCGCGACAGAACGCGCTTGCCAAGTCGCTCAAGGAAATCGGCCGACTGGAGCGCACGCTCTTCATGCTCGACTGGATCAGCGATCCAGCTTTGCGCCGACGGACCAACGCCGGCCTCAACAAAGGCGAAGCGCGCAACGCCCTGGCGCGCGCCGTGTTCTTCCATCGTCTCGGCGAAATCCGCGACCGGACCTTCGAAAACCAGCGCTATCGCGCTTCCGGCCTCAATCTCGCCGTCGCCGCCATCATCCTCTGGAACACCGTCTATCTTGGCCGCGCCGCCGACGCACTGCGCTTGAACGGCGAAATCGTTCCTGATGAGCTTCTCGCTCACGTTGCCCCGCTTGGCTGGGAGCACGTCGCCTTCAACGGCGATTACGTCTGGCCTGCCGAGCCGCTCGGAAACGCCTTCCGGCCCCTACGAAATCCGCGCGCCGAGTTTCTCGACGCGGCTTAGCGTAGGATTTGGAACAGATTCTGCGGTGACCCCCTTCTGCTTCGCCGCCTACGCGCGCGCCATCAGCCATGTTCGTGCCCAAAACGAACTTAGCCGACTTCTGGCAGAGATTCCTCAGCCCCGAGCAGGACCTCCGTGACGTCTGGGGAAAAGCGTGCCAGCCGACCCTCGATCAGCACCCGCTCAGGATCGCTAGGATCTCGCTCCGCCATCGGCAATCCGTGAGCTATCAGGATGCGGGCGCAACCGGCCCAATCCCCGTCCGAGACCGGCTGATTCACTGACGTCCAAGACAGCGTGCCTAGCACATCGTCACCGTAGCCATGGCGCTCGCGCCAACTCGCGCCGTGCGATAGGAGGAAATCCGTCAATCCGGCATCGCCTTGGAACACGGCCAGATTGAGGGCCGTCGCGTTCCAGTCGCCACCGCAGACGGTAATTGGCCAGCCAAGCTCGACCATCACACGAGCGGCGTCGGCCGACCCCCAAGCGACCGTATCCGGCAGCAGCCGAAGCTGCGCCGATGTCAGAGATCCCGGCAGATCGGGGCGCCGCGCCTGGATTCGCCGAGCCTCGACTGCGTCCGCACGGGCGCACGCGGCGACGAACTGCTCTTCGTCAGAGAGAGGCTCGGCGCCAGCCGCAGCTTTCAGGAGATCGGCAACCTCGGGTAACCCGGCCTGCAGCGCCAGCCGGTAGGCGCTGATGCCGTCCGGGGTGCGCACGAAGGGATCAGCGCCGGCGGCCAGTAGTGCCTGCACATGCGCGGCCGAGCGCCGCACTGCGATCGCCCGCAGCAAGGGCGAGCCCCAGACGCGCATCACGCCGCCGCCCACCTCATTCGCATCGCCGCCGTTGGCAAGCAGCAGCTCCAGCGCAGCAGGCTCGGGCATGTCCAGCGCGCGGCCGAGCGCGTTGGTCCCCGTCACACGTGCCCCATGCTGCAGCAGCACGCGCGTGCAGTCAGGGTTCTCCAGCGAGTGATAGAGCGACTCGCCGTCGTTTGGATCGGCTCCGGCTTCCAGCAGCAGTTTCGTCATCGCCGGGTCGCAATTCACGCCCGCGGCGCCATACAGGGCCGATAGTCTCGCAGTCTCGTCCGGCGCGGCCAGGGAGGCTGGAGGAAACCGGTTGCCGATCGTCTGGTTCGGATCGGCGCCTGCCCCTAGGAGGATGGCAGCGCTTTGGCGCAGCCGCTCGCGGAACTCGGGCAGATCCATCAGCCTGGAATGCGTCACCGCGACGAGAGGCGGAAGCTTGAGCGGCCCGCCGGCCCGGTTGACCCATGCCGGGTCGGCCGAAATCGCCCGGCGCAGCGCGTCTTCATCCCCGGCGGCACAAGCCGCGTAAACGTCGTCCGCCAGGAGATCGGGCGCGTCACGCAGCAGATGGGCGGCCACGCGAGGCCGTGCGAGATTGAAGCTGCCTGTAACATCGCCGCCGTAAGCCAGCGCGAGACACCGTTGGAGACGAACTGACCAGCTTTCGCGCGCGAGCGATCGCGCCTCCAGATAGCTTGTGAGTCCAGGCCACGAGAGAAAACCGTATTCGCGTGCGACACAGGATTGGGCGTCGTGCAAGTGGAGCGAGAGCGCGACGATCTCGTCGGCTGGCCGGTTCGCAGCGGACGGGAGATGGCGGCCAAATCGCGAGATCGCGTCGGAGTCACCGTTCCGGTAAAGCCGCAACAAGTCCTTCGCCTGCTTCTTGAGGTGTTCAAGATTGGCGCGGTTGGGTAGCGTCGGCATATGAGACCTCCGTGCATAGGATTGCCGAAGGCCCGCATCACCGGCTGCACAAAGGTTCCGAGCGCGATCTTACAGAAGCAGGCGGGTTCTACCCTTTCCGCGGGCCCGGATGCGGCCTGCACCGCTCGGGAAGGCTATCCAAGTACCCCCGCTTCCGTCAATCAACGTATCCTTGATCGGAGTTGACGACGTCGCGTGCAGACACGTTATTCACGGTCTGTTCCGGGAACCGTGCTATCCTGCCCGTTCTATGGCGTGACCCCTGGATCGTCCTGACCGAAAGCAACCGCTTCGCCTGGCCGGGGCCGGACCTGCGGGCCGTCGATACCGAGACCGGCTACTACGGCCCGCTTCCACCAAAGTTGTTCGCCGAGGTCAAACGCCGTTTCATCGCGATAGCGCGGGGCGAAGTTGGCGCGAGCATGCCGCACCATAGCGTCCCGCGAACGGAGTGACGCGGCGCAGACCGCCTGGCGCATAGACAGATGACAAGTCAGCGCTGTTTCACTCCGCCCGGTTGCCGATTGACGGCGCCAAACCCAGTTTCTCAGCTTGGTCCAGGAGGTTCTTGACCGATGATGCCGCCCATTGACGGCCGCCACGCGGGGTTCGCTCTCGCATGGCCTCGAGCTGGGCGCCGATGGCCCGGAGCGACATTTCAGGATTCGCCATGGCGATGCCGGCGACCATCATCATCAGCCGGTCCTCGGGCGGTCTGCGCGGGGTCCTCTCCAACAGCGTGGCGTCGGCGAGCCCCTCTCGGACCGCTCTTCGAACGGCTCGCCGCAAGCGCTCGGTGGTCCAGCGCGCCCCGTCGGCCTGATTGAGGACCCGCACCACGTCCTCCCAGGGGTATTGGGGCCGCATGCGCCGGACCGTCGGCAGCCATCGGTCCATCGACGCAATGACATCGCCGGTGAAAACGCGGTTTCGCGCCTGCGCCGCCTTGGCGATGGCGGCCGGATCCCTCGCCCTGAGACCGGGATTGCCGGAAAGCTTTCCTCTCGCCTGCGCCGCCTTGATGCCGGCCTTGGTGCGCTCGGAGATCAGCGCGCGTTCGAGTTGCGCGACCGCGCCGAGGACCTGGAGCGAAAACATGCCCTGGGGCGTCGAAGTGTCGATGGGGTCGCGCAACGAGCGAAAGTGGGCACCGCTCTCCTCCAACCGCTCGATGACTTCAAGGAGGTGGCTGACCGAGCGGGCGAGCCGGTCAAGGCGAACGACCACGAGGACATCGCCAGGCAGGATCTCCCGCATCAACCGGGCGAGCTCGGGCCGAGCCCGCGACGCGCCCGAGCCGTGTTCCTGGTAGATTGTCGCGCAACCCGCGGCGCGCAGCTCGTCGGTCTGGGCGTCGGTGGCTTGGTCCTCGGTGGAGACCCGCGCGTAGCCCAAAAGGCGCCCTGTGGGGCTGGGCTGGGAGCCGGGGAGGGGTCTGCGGACCACGAATCGCTCCTTTTAGGGCGCTGGGGGCCCGTTTGTACAATATCGGAAGTTGCTGGCAAACGAACATTTGCAGGCGTCGCTGGACCGCCCGCCCAGCCGAGACCCCAGAGGCCTTCCGGGGGGCCTTAGGTCCGACAAGCCGTGCGCTTGGCGGGCCTTTGAAGCCCTGCGGGCCTCGAAACCGCGCCCCTTGAGGCACCCGAGAGGCCGCCGTTCTGACGGCTCTCGGCCCGGCGGCCGGAAGCTTCGTCTGGGTCGCCGCAGCCAATGGTCCATGACGGAATAAAACATGCTATTGACTTCCGTATGGGACTACTAGACCTGTCCCATCAATGAATTATGTGTGGCTTCGAGATGGGTGTGAAAGTGGTCAGAAAGGCGGGGGTGTCGGCGTCTGTCGCTTTCCGCTTAGAATTTCAATTTGCAACGCTAAGCGGAAATTCAGCGCCGAACTTTCCGCTTGGAATTTCAGTAGCGACGTCTCAAGCGGTTGAGAAAGAAGCTATTTCAGCCATAACCGTCAGAGTTTTCGCAAAGCCGTTCATGTTCGATCTTCGACCCTCCAAATCAGTCCTCCGATGCGCCGCCTGAGCCCCTATTTCCCCGACCCGCTGCCGTGGAGCGCGCTCGTCGCGCCGCTTGCGCGCGCCGAGGACGCGCTCGCCCGCCTGGACGAGCGGCTCGCCAAAAGTCCGATCCGGGACGGCTGGATCGCGCGGACGCATTTTGCTGACGCCGCCGCCGCGCTCTGGATCGAGGGCGAACTCGTCCATATCGAGGACCTCGTGCTGCGCGACGCCGGCATGGATGTCCGCGCCCCGACGCACGAGCTGACCCGCGCCCACGCCGTCCTGCGCAGCCGCCGGCGCATCGCCGACGCCGCGCCCGGCTGGGCGCTGTCGCCCGTCGGCCTCGAGGCGCTGCGGGGCAGGGCAGGGGAGGCGGCCACCCGTCTCGACGAAGCCGCTGACGATGAGCCCGTCGAGAACGAGGAGGCGTTGGCGCCGCTCGCCGGCCGCGACGATGGGGAACTGTCGGAATTGTTCGCGTCCGTCGATGCGGCCATCGCCCACGCCGACAAAGCCCTCACCGGCGAATTCCCTTCCTCACCGCCGCCCGCCGATGAGCGCGATTCCCTGATTTACGACCTCGACTGGGACGAGGACACGCGCCTCGCCGAATGGCGGGCGCTCGTCGATGAAACCAATGATCTGCCGCCGACGCTGGCCGCCGCGCTGGCGCACGAGGCCTGGCGCGCGATCGAGCCGTTGCAGCACGCCCCCGGTCTCGACCGCTTGCTCGCCGCCGCGCTGCTGCGCGAGCGCGGTAAGACCCGCGCCCATCTCGCCTGCCTCGCCGAAGGCGCCAAGATTGTGCCGCGCGAACGGCGGCGAAGCCGCGACGCCGCGACCCGCCTCGTCGCCGAATTGCAGACGATCGCCGCCGCGGCCGAGGAGGGCCTGAAGCAGCACGACCGCTGGCGGCTAGCGCACGCGGCCCTGACGCGCAAACTCGACGGCCGCCGCTCGACTTCGCACTTGCCGGAACTGATCGCGTTGGTGATCTCACGCCCGCTCGTCTCGGCCGGCATGATCGCCAAGGCAATGGGCGTCACGCCGCGCGCCGCGCAAAATCTCGTGGCCGAGCTTGGCCTGCGCGAGGCGACGGGGAGGGGACGCTATCGGGCCTGGGGCGTCCTGTGAGGCATTGGCCCCGTCGCCGGAACGGCGGGTTCGCTCAGGCCGCCCGATCCCTATCGTTGCTGTAAGGCTTCACAGGGAAAGCGCGGTGGGCGGCATGAGCGTACGCCGTCACCAACCCGGCGAGATCGAGGTCCAGCGTCGGCGCCGCCGGTTGCGATTGCTGACGCGCGTCGACGAATTCCACGAAACGACCCACCAGCCCGTCACGGCCTCCGGCGGTTCGCGCGGACCTGCGACGTCGGGCGCGACCGGCAGCGACACCTTCGTCGGCGCCTTGCGCGAGCCGCTCGAAGCAACGGATACGCGCCGACGTCGGGAGTTCGGCCAGGGGCCGCCCGGACTCGAAGCCGGCCAGCACGGGAAGGCGCGTCAATCGCGCCACCCAGGCGTGAATCGCCGCCGATTTTTTGGCGATCTGCGCCTTGCCGAAATCGTCGATCGAGCGCTCCAGCCGCCGCGCCGCCGCCGCGACAGAAATCCGGGCGGCGCCGCGCAAGTCGATGCCGCAGTGGGCGCAGAGGTGTTGCGGCGCCAAGTCGGCTTGGGCGAACGGCGCCAAACCGCCGTAACAGGCTGGACAGCGATCCCGCAGGCCGCAGCCATGCCGGAAGCAGGACACCCGCGCGGCGAGCCGCCAGCAACGCCGAAAATAAGGGGCGCGATCGTCGGTAAGACATAGGGCGCAAAATTGCAGCCAAGTCGAACAACGCCGCTGCGCGGTCTCGCGCTGGGGCAACCACAAGGGCGCCATCGCGTTGTCGGGCATCGCCAGCACCGAGATCTCGTCGGACGCGAGGCCCGTGCGGGCGGCGAGCCAGGCCGGAAGAGTCTGCGGAAGCCGCAAGTCCAGGCGGGCCGACCACATTCCTCCGCCACCGCCGACAATGTCGCCGAACGCCCGCGGCGCGACGCCGTTTGCGAGGGCGAGGCGGTGAAGCCAGCTCGAAAGCAATTCGTCGGCCTGCGGCGCGACGGCGACCGGCCAACGATCCCCAAGAAAATCGTGGTAGCGTTCACGGAGTTCGATCGCGAAACCGGGGCTGGCGCTCACAACAGCGCCTCGCGCGCCCGCGCGCCGCGGCGGCGCGACACCGGGGCATAGTCGAGAGCGGCAATCGACGCCCGCGTGATCCGTTCCGCGCCGGTCCTCGCCGCCACAACCGCCGCCGCCGTGATCACCGCCACGATCTCGCCGATCAGCCCTTCCGACAGCCGGAAGATCTCGCGCGCCAGGCTTTCTTCCGACAATTCCGAGGGCCGAGCCAGCGGCAGCGCGCCTTCGAGGCTGTCGAGCAGGGTGAGGAATTCGTCGTCGAAACGCCATCGCGGCGCGGCGACCAAGTCGAACCGGGTCGCCATTTCGTCGGTCGCGTTGATGAAATCGTAGACCGAGACCTCGCCGACCAGAACCGGCGAAATGTCGAACTGACGGCCGATCCGGCGCAAGAACGCCAGCACGGCCTCCACGTCGCGCGGCCGGCCGCGCAGCGCGTTGTGGAACTCGTCGAAGATCAGGAACCTCGGCTTCAGCGTGTCGAGCAGATGATCGATCTGCTCGGCCTTGCGTCCGACGTCGCCGCCTCTTCCGGTCGGCGCCCGGAAGGCGCTGAGCACGCTTGCATAGAAATGGGCGAGCCCGGCGCCCTCGCGGGTCTGCACCACCCAGACCCGTTGTCGTTCGCTCGTCTTCAGATGCTCGACCGCGAACCGCTCCGCGATCATCGTCTTGCCGTTGGCGTAAGGCCCGACCAGCATCAGGCCGAGGGTGCGCAACGCCGGTGGACGGCGCAGCAATTCCTCCAGCCGCCCCAGCGCCTGCGTGGCGTCGCGATGCCCGATCCAGCGCGGCGCCCGGATGAAGGCGATCCGATCCTCGAGGCTGCGGTCGAGATACGGACGCACAGCATCGTGCAGGTGGTCCATCATCTCACCAGAGCTCAACCGGCAGCCGGCGCTTTTCGCGCACCGGGCGTTCGGCGGTCTCTTCGGACGCTGCAGGGCGCATCGCCTCGTGCAGCTTGCTGGCCTCTGCCGCATGCGACCGGCGCACGGCTTCGCGCAGTTCGCCCATCGAGGGCTTCGAGCCTGCCACGATCCCGGCGATCTCGCGCTTGAGTCCCACCTTCTGCGTTTCCGATCGCGCATGCGCGGCGCGGCGAAGCGCGCGGTCGGCTTCGTGCTCCCAAAGCGTTGTCGGCGCCAGCCGTCCATCGCGGCGCCGAACAGGCTGAAACTCCCCCGAATCCGGATCGCGAACATAGATGTGGCTGATGTCGCGGGGGTCGTATCGCACCTCAAGCCGGCTGAGCCGGTCGCGCCGCGGCACAAGGACGCCCAGCCAAGACGAGTAATAGTCCAATGCGAAAAGACTGACGCCCTGCGGCGTAAGCCGTCGCTCCGCGCCCGGCAGGAACGCCAGCACGACCCGCGACGGGTCGTCCTCGAAGCGGGGCGGCTGCGGGCATAACCGCGCCCAATCCGCCACTGGCGTTTTCAGCGTCTTCGCATTCTGCTGCTGATTGTGGTCGATGACGGCCAGGGCGACGCAACGCTCGAGATCGGCGAACCGGAGCCGGGCGCGGCGTTCCGCCGGGTAGTTGTCGCGGTCCGCCACCGATCGGCCCGCCGATCCCGGATGGGTCGCGAGGACGGCGTTCAATTTCCCGAGCAGCCGTTCCACGACGCCGCCCTCGTGGACGCGGCCGCGATCGCGGTAACGAATGCGAATGCCGTAGTCTTCGCAGCCACGCTGGAAGGCGTGGCCTTTAAACTCCTTCGCGGAGTCGGTGACGAGCAGCCGGGGCCGTCCGAACATAGGCCATGGGTGCCCAACGCCGCGCGCGGCGAGCCACTTGTCTTTCGGGCACATTGCCTGCGCCAGGCAAAGGGCGACCGACAGCGCCGAAGGCTTTTCGAGGGTCAGGCAGAATCCAAGGATGCAGCGGGTCGCCACATCGGCGAGGAGCGTCAGATACGCTCTGCCGACAAATACGCCTTCGCCTTCCACCACCTCCACGAAATGGATGTCCGTCGGTGTGTGGTCGATCTGGCAAACCTCCAGCGGCTTGGAAGCGTGGATATATCCGGGCCTCGCCTTGAGACGCAGCAGATGCTTGGGATTAGCCGAGCGCTTTCGCGCGATCTCCTCGGGGGTGAACAGGACGGGAATGCGCCGCTCGACGGCGCCATAGGACGGCGCGGCCTGTCCCGCCTCCTCGCAACGGGCGCGGATTTCGGCGACAACCGGCGCGAGCGGCGGCGCCTCCAGTTTCAGCCACTGCGCCCGCAAGGTCGCCGCGATGATGTCCTCGACGCCGGCGTCGAGCCGCTTCTTCCTGGCGCCGTTGCGATGCGGCAGCAGCGACGATACGCGCCGGTCGGCGCGGTAGCGCGCGAGCAGGTTGTAGACTTGCCGGCTCGAGACGCTCAGCTCCGCCGCCGCTCGCTCGATTGCCGCGCGGTGGGGCTCCGCCTCATCGAGGATCCGATCGAGTTCGCTGGCGATGCGGCGCGCCGAGACCCAGGCGTCCTGCGAGGGCGGCGTCGAAGCGACGGCGGACTTTCGGGGGTGCAGACTTCGCGGCAAATCGCGCTCTCCACTGAAATCCTTAGCGGAAAATTGAGCGCGATTTAGCCGCTAAACCTAAACAGAGTATGATGTTTTCGCCGTTGAAATCGGGAAGTGAAATCGACAGTCGCTGTCGGTTTCACTTACCGATTTCAATTTGCAGTTCTTACTGAAAGGACGTCCCCATTTTGCCTTTACCATTTCGATTCCGCCTGCCTAACGCTTTGAAAAGCATGTGGTTTCGGCCCAAGAGGCAGCGGGACGGACGATCGCCGCGCCAAGCCAAAGGTTCGGCGCCCGAACGGGGGCGCAAAACCCATGTCACCTGAAATGTCCGACCCCGCTGGAATCGCAGAGCGATTGCCCTGGCCCCGGATCGCGGCGCCTCTCGCCACGGCCGAGGACGCGCTGGCCCGGCTTGACGAGAGGCTGCGCACAAGTCCGATCCGCGAAGGTTTCATCGCCCGCACCCACTTCCTGGACGCCTGCGCCTCCCTGTGGCTCGAAGGCGAGCTCGTGCATCTTGAGGACCTCGTGCTGCACGATGCCGAGAAGGACGTCCGCAGCCCCACCCATGCGCTGACGCGAGCGCATGCCGTGCTGCGCGCCCGCCGCCGCATAGCCGGCGCCGAGCTCGGCTGGGCCTTGTCGGCCTCGGGCCTAGGCAGGCTGCGCGGGCGGGCAGGGGAGGGCCAGGACGCCGACCCGGCGAAGCCGCTCGCGATGAAGGGCGACACCAATGACGCGGACCTCGCGCCGGACGTCATCGAGGATCGCCACGATCCGCTGCTCGCCGAGGCGCTGACCGCCGTCGACGCCGCCATGGCGCGCGCCGATCGGGCCGTCGCCGGCGCCCAGGCGCGGCAGCGCGAGAAAGATCCGCTCGCCTATGATCCCGACTGGGACGAGGATGCGAGGCTGGAGGAGTGGCGCCAGGCGCTCGGCGAAACCCGCAGCCTGCCAGCGACGCTCGCCGCGGCCATCGCGCTCGAGGCCTGGAGCGCCATCGAGCCGTTGCAGCACCAGCCTTGGCTCGGGCGGCTGCTCGTCGCCGCCCTGCTGCGACAACGCGGCAAGACCTCCCATCTCGCCTGCCTGAATGTCGGCCTGCGCCTCGTGCCGCGCGAGCGTCGGCGGGCCCGCGAGGCGACGCCGCGGCTCGTCGCCACGCTCGAGGCCATCGCCGCGATGGCCGAGGCCGGCCTCAAGGACCATGATCGCTGGCTCACGGCGCGCAACTTGCTGGCGCGCAAGCTCGAGCGTCGCCGTTCCACCTCGAGCCTGCCGGCCCTCGTGGACTATGTCATGAGCCGGCCGCTGGTCTCGGCTGGCATGATCGCCGCCGAGCTCGGCATCAGCGCTCGGGCCGCACAAAACCTGGTGGCCGAGCTCGGCCTGCGCGAGGCGACCGGGCGTGGGCGCTATCGGGCTTGGGGAATCTTGTGAGCCGAACGCCCGCCGCTCGAAGCAGGCGGGCCCGCACAGCGCGGTAAGCAGCCACGAGGCTCAAGAGATCCGTCCTTGGCTCGCAAACCCTGGCGCCAGCCGGACCGGCCGTCGTGCTCGCTGCGGCGCCAGGCGCCTGCATGCGGCGAAGGTTGCTCCCGTCCTGCGAAAGGCTGCAGCCTAAGCGAGGGGCGGCGTCACTCAAGCCACGATTGTGCGATGCACAACTAAAGTCGCAAATGATGTTGCACTGCAACATCAATCGAGCTATGTCTGACCTGGAGGAGATTGGTCGTCGGAGATCGCCTCCGGATCAAGGCGCGCGGGGTGGGCAGTGTCCCCCGTAGTCGCCCCCTTAAGAATTCTGGTCCCAATCGTCCTTGGCGCTGCATCTGGGATCGGGATCGAATCTGGCGGAACACAAATCGCAATTCGCCCGATGCGTCACTCGGAGGATCGCAAATGTCCCGATTGTTACAAGCTCGACCTCAAGTCAGGGCCAGCGAATGATGGACGAGGCCCTCCATCACATCGTGATTGTCGGCGGCGGCGCCGCCGGGTTGGAGTTGGCGAGCCAGTTGGGCGAACGCCTCGGCAGGCGACAACGCGCGCACATCACGCTCGTCGATCGCAGCCGAACGCACATCTGGAAACCGCTGCTCCATTCCGTCGCCGCGGGGAGCTTGCGCCGCTCGCAGCATGAACTGAACTATATCGCTGTGACGTTGTACGAAATCGTGAGACTGGGGCGGTTTTGGGCGGTCGCTGCTGGAAATAGTGAGACCAAAAAGGACTTGAGTTCTCGTATTTGCTGCAAATGTGAGAATGATGGATGCGCGTCAGCGAGCAGTTTGATCATCACGGCGTCGAACCGAATCCTCTCCCTGCCGATGCAGGCACTCTCCATGCGCCTGCACAGGTCTGGATTGTTCTGCGTTCGCGAAAGCCCCGCGAGCAGAGCGACGCGGATCGTCAAAGGCACCACGAGCGGCGTTGCGGCGTGGACGGTGAACGACGCTCGCTTGTCGATGTCGTCAAAGCCCGGGACGACGCTATCAAGCACTCTGCCACCCGCGATTTGCCGTTGGGTATCCGTTCGGGTGCGCGATCGACGCAAAAGCAACAAATGCAGCAAGGCCATCACAAACGCAGCCCGATCAACGGGTAAAGTGTCGATGTTGGCGATCGTCTCTTCGCCATGCCTCGCCTCATCCCAGAGGTGCTCGAACGCGTCAGCGGGGGGATAGGTCTTACCGCCGTCTACATCTTGAACGCGGGAACCGCAGAGAGGGCAAGTGATCCGCCAACCGTGGCTCCAGCTTTTCAGAGTGGCCGTCGCTCGATTATCGCGGCGATTTCTTTGCTGGCACTCTGAGCACGCGTGAACCGGTCCGCCTCGAGCGATCATAGCCACAAGGAGGATTTGGTGCTGCAGGTGGGTCATGTTCGAGATGCTTGTTGGCGATCGCCGCATAGCGCTGGCAAGCGTCCGCGCCTCGCTTTCATTTAGCCGATGATCGAGACCAGCGAACGCAAGCCTGCCGATCCCGACATGGCGGCTCAACGCGGAGGGCGCGATCCCATAGAAATTCGCATGACGATTTAGCCAAGAGCTCAAGGACTCGTCTGGCGCTTCTTCGAGAACCAGAGGCAGCGGGTTAGGCAAGATCATGGCGAGGTTCACGCGAACGCGGCTTCGGGGCCAAACAGCGGTTGCCGAAGATCGACGGCCGTATCAGTGATCTTTTCCGTGCCGCTTTCGATCGCGGCAATCGCAAGATCGTTCATGAGGCGGAAGATCCGCGCCGTCAGTCCATCAGTGATTTGAAGGATGCGGCGCAGCGACAAAGCGGACAGGACGCTGGGCTCGCGAAGCGGAAGGTTCCGCAGGATTGAGATCATCAGTTCTTCGAAGGCTGGCGTGGATGACCAGCGCGTGAGCGTCAGCTCGTCAAAGCGCCGCGCCAGTTGTGCATCACCACTGATTGCTTCGCGGGCATCGGTCACGCCAAAGCAGACAAGCGATATATTCAGTTCATTGCTCAGATACCGGAGCGTATTGAGAACGATGCGCTGCTCGCGGGCGGAGCCCGCCAGAATGTTATGAACTTCGTCGATGACCAGAACCTGGAGCCCGATGGCCTTGAGCAGGCGAACCACGGTGAACTGCATGTCGACCGAGTTGGCGCGCAGTCCCTGGTTGACGCCGACCGCATGCAGAATTTGGGCGAACAGCTGCCTCTCGCCGGGCCTTCCAGCCAGCTGGATCGGCAAGACCTGCTGTCGCTCGATGCCTTTGCGCTGATCGAGAAGGGGAGGGTGATCGTTGCAGAACCTCTGCATCAGCATGGTCTTCCCCATGCCGCTGTCGCCATAGATGGCTAGCGATGGCATACGCGTGGTCCGCGGGTGCGCGGTCAAACGGCCCAAGGCTACGAGCGCTGCCTTTGCTCTGGGATAATGCACCCAACGCTCAGACTGGATTTCCCTGGTCCGTAGGTCGTTGGACAGATTTAGTAGCTCCGCAGTGGCGACGGTCAGATGTTCAAATTGATGCTTCAAGCTTCACTCATCCCCTTCCACTGAGGGGATCCGTGTGCGCGAATTGATGCCGCGAAGCGAGCCAAGATCGCCGTCCCCGATTGTCTTTCCAGGCTCTTGGCGACTTTGCCCTTGAGTTCGAGTGTGCGGCGCTTTGCGCCTTGAACGAGTTCGCGTTGGGCTATCGCCGTCTTGACGATAGTCCGGCTGTCGACTTCTCGCCGTCCCTTGGCGGCCAAAGCCCTTGCCGCCGATTGCGCCTCGTGCAGCGAGATCGCAGGCAGGGTGATGTCTCCATAGCGCGCTTCGATAAAATGCCCTGACGGACGCAGGACGAAGATCCGCGAGATCGCGCGGATCGTACTTGACGAGCAGTTTCTGTTTCAAGCGCCCCACATCCGCCGTGAGAACCGGCGACCAGTAAGACAGAACCAAAAAGGTGGATGCCGTCTGGTCGCAAAGTGCGTTGTTGTTCGGGCAAGGACGCCACCCAGAACGCCATTCGGTCGACGGGCATGCGCAGCGGGAGCGCTGCCTCGTGGTCCTGCCATACGGCGATCGGCGGGCGCTTCAACGCGCTATGGATGCTGTTGTGATAGCGTCCAGCGATCTCATGCCCGATCCAGCGTTCCAGATCGCGAAGCGTCAGCCGGGCGGCCTTGTCTGACTTGTAGTCGCCTTTCGCGGCGGGGTTGCCATGCGTGGTGCCGGGCAGCAGGCGAACCGCGCCCATCATTGTGCCGATCAAACGTTCGATATGGCCGCCATAGTGCGGCTGACCTGGGATGCGCCACATGATCTTGATGCCCGCATCCCGACAAGCGCGCACAAAGGCGCGGCTGCGAAAGCGGAACCGTTGTCGGCGTGCAACGTTTCCGGGAGACCCGCTACGGGCGATGACGCTTCTATTTCACGTTCTCTCAACCAGGCAGTCTTGTCGTGAACTGCGTGCAGCAAGGCGAGACTTGTCGACAGACGACTTGGCGCCGCCATAGTTAGGTGAAATCCGGTCACCATGCGCGTGAACACGTCGATCGCCAAAGTGATCCAGGGGCGCCCGATGGGCTTGCGAGTTTCTTCATCGACGACCACCACGTCCACCCGGGTGTGGTCGATCTGAACAACGGCGAGCGGACGCGCGGCAACATAGTGGCCGGGCGTCGCCTTTGTGGCCTTGATTATGG
>CAVPXF010000002.1:0-41018 GCA_963709655.1 uncultured Alphaproteobacteria bacterium | reverse complement strand
GGGCTGGCCCATGACCCCAGCAGTGACCCTCAGCGGGTGTAGGTGGCCGCCTGGCAGCCCGCGTAGCCGCGCGGTCCTGGAGCGGCTGATCGGGGTTCGGCTTCGACAGTAGTGTCTGCAACGTGTAGCTCCGCTCCCCGTCGTTGTGCACGTCGTGATAAACGAAAGTGGGATCGACACGACGTCCCACCTGCGAAGGCTGATCGTGCTGATCTCGTCGTCCCGCAGGACGTTCACCGTGCAGCTACCGTCGAGCACGAAGAAGGTCTCCTCAGTCTCGTGACGGTGCACGGGGATGCGGTTGCCCGCCGGGATCGACTGTACGGACATGGTGAAGGCCGGTGGCGCGATCGAGTTCGGATCGTCGTGGTCGACCGAGCCCGACGCCCCGATGTAGCGACGCTGGCTCCGCGCGGCACGCCGAGCTCGAGCTCAGTCTCGCAGCCGAAGACAGTCCAGTCCTCTCGGCGGTCCTCGTATCGGGCGACCCGCACTCGCATGTCCTCATCGAGTGACACCTCGCGCCTCCGTTCTCAACAAAGCACCGGGTACCCCGAGCGCGGCAGCCTCTCGCTCGTAGTCGACCAACACCTCGTACTTTGCGGCGTCGATCGGAACGATGTCGCGCGAGCGTCGACCCCCGGCTCGGGCGTCTGCCCACTCAGGTGAACTCGCCACGGCTCGAAGTGCCACGACCAGGAGCTCGCGGGTGTCTGGATCCGTCGCCGCCGAGGTGACGAACGGGATCGAGGGGCTTCGGGGCGTCGCCGCGAGGATGCGTAGAGCCGCGACGACGCTGAGGTCGATGCAGGGCCACGTAGGCGTAGGTCACGTTGTCCACGCACGTCGCATCCACCTCCCCGTGCGCCACCCTCTCGAGGTTCCCGGCCTGGCTGTCTGTCTCAACTGCGCTCTCGAAGAAACTGTCGCCGTGCGCGACCTCTGCAAGCGTCCGCCTGGGAAGGTTCATGCCCGAGTTGGAGAACGGACCGCCGAAGACGAGGCTGCGGCCCCTGAGGTCTTCCAGTCGCTCGTAGGAGGCGAGGCTACGCACGACGAAGATGCCACAGTGCGTGGTGCCGTCGCAGTATTCGGCCTCGTAGACCGGTGCGGCGAGCAAGCGCCGCCTGTGACGAGAAGAACTTCTGCATCGGGTACCCGCAGACCTGGGTGAAGAGCGTGTCCGGTTCGATTGAGTCGGGCAAGCTAGGCCGGTCGAGGTCGAGCTCGTCCGGAGCGTCTCGGCCCCCGGCGTGTGCGAACTCGGTGCGGACCGCCCTCCAGAACGCTCGCCTTCGCGCCATCCAGCTCGGGGAGCCGGTAGAGCGGCAGGCTGGCGCGTCTGGTCCGGTCCATGATCTTCCCGTCGCCCTCGGCGGCTTCGAGTTCCGGTCGCATTTGCCCAACCAGCTTTCCAGATCGGGGCGTGCGGGCAATCAGGCGCGCTGGGGCTATGCGCCGAGCCGCTTCGCACGACGTCTCAGCATGGACGTAATCTCCCAGCATCGGAGCACGACGAAGGAGATCGACATGGCTGCAAAGGGAAGCGCTGAATGGCGAGGGGACATAACGACAGGCACCGGCACGTTCAATGCTGGTGACACCATCAGCGGCGGATACACCTTCAAGTCGCGTTTCGAGGACGGCCCCGGATCGAACCCCGAGCAACTGATCGCGGCTGCCCACGCAGCCTGCTTCTCGATGGCCCTCTCGAGCCTCTCGGCTCAGGCCGGCACCCCTCCGGATTCGGTCCGCACGGACGCCACCGTCACTCTGAGACCCGTCGACGGAAAGCCCGACCATTCACCAAGATCGCTCTCGTCACCGTCGGAAGGGTGCCCGGAATCGACGAAGCCACCGTTCACCGAGCACGCTGCGGCCGCCAAGGCCGGGTGCCCGGTCAGCAGGGCCCTCGCCGGTGTTCCCGAGATCACCCTGGAAGCATCCCTGGGTTGATCTCGGGAGCGGTGACCGAGCGCTCGCTAAGCGCTCGGTACGCCGAGCCGCCGTCTCGCCTCTTCGTAGAGGTCCGCCGGCAGCGGCCCCTTGGCTGCGATGGACTTCGCGCACGGCCGAATCGGCGTTCAGGCCCTGTTTCGCGAGCCGCTCGTCGAGCCACGCCAGCGCCGGCGTGAATCTCGGATCTTGATCGCGAAGCCGATGCACGAGTTCGACCGCGAAGGCCTCGGAAAGGGGCTGGGCGCCCTGTCTGGCGAAAACGACCGACGCCGGTTCCGCAGCGCGGCCGCCCACTCCAAGCAACCGATCAGCAAGGCGATCAGCCGCGTGGCGCGCGACGCGGCTGCCCGTAATCTGTTGCGCAAGCCGCCTCAGATTTTCAATCAAGACGATCTGCAGCGTTATCGAGACCGCCCAAAGCTCGCCGATCGTGAGGGGTTGAACTTCCTGATACGCGTTGACGTAGGACACGAGGATATCGGAATCGAAACAGCTGTCGGTGTGGGCGACAAACGCCCACGCCATGCCGAAGACGCGGGGGTAACCCGTGAACGGTCCGGCGACGAGTTTTGGCAGCTGGCGGTAATAGCCAGGCGGCAAATCGGTGCTGATCTGACGGATCTGCCTTTCCACCAAATGAAAATTGTCGATCAGCCACTCTCCCGCCGGCGTGATCTGGCGCCCATCGTCGATCGCCTTCACGATCGACCGATAGGCCGACAGGAGGACCGTGGAATTGTCGGCAAGTCGGGTGGCGAGAGGCCGGCCCCTTGTCGGACGGGGAGCCACGGTCTGAGCGATCGCAAGACTTTTTGCATGCGCCTCAAGACGCTCGACGCTGAACAATTCCTCACGGATCGGCTGCTCGCTATCCCATGGCGACGGCTTCTTGAAAAATCCGAGGAAGCGATGTGTTGGGATTGCGGGCTTGGCGGTCAACTCTAGGTTCGACAAATATCCGGTCTCCCGATGGTCTCGCGCAGCAGAAGAGGTCGCAAGCCGAAACCCGGCCGGGGTCTGACGCGCCAACGATCGGTCGGGACAGTTGATCATCCGCGGCGATATGGTGGTGATATTTATCCGGCGCGCGGTGCACATGATACGCGCCCGCCGAACGCTTACGGCAGCCTCGGAATTTACCTACGGCTAGAGTCCCGTTCGGACTTTAGCACTGTGGGCGTTACGGAAATCGGCTACAGCGCGCAGTTGGCGTCGACGAACAGCCGATGGACTCGCCGCCTTAGGTGAAGGAAAGGCGCCGAAACGCGGGGACTTTCACAAGGTCCATCAGAAGTGCGAAAATGGCCGCGCCGCCGAGCGCGCCAGCGACCACCCAGAAGGGCAAAGGCGCCATCGCGATCCCCGCCACCGCGAGGACGCAGGCGATCGAGGTGTCGGCAACCGAGGAAGCGATCAGCCACGAACTTGGCCGCGACGACCAAATGCGTCGTCTCTCGCGATTGTTGTAGGTCGTCGCCTGGTTGCCGCAAACGAGAGTCACGAAGGCGAGTGTCCTCAGTGTCTCAATGTTGTAGCCCGCGACAAAGTCGCCGACCGCGAGGACGGCGACGCAAAACACCAGTTGGCTCAGCCCCATGACGAAGCCTGCGACCGTCAATCTGCCGATGCGCCAGGAATTGGGGTGCGGGGACGGCCGGACGTTATCGGTCGTCAGCGACATCCCGAGAACGTCGCCGACGATCATGATCAAGGCCATCAGCAGCGGGTTCAGAATTGCATGCCCCGTCATGAGCAACCCTGCCGCGATGAACAGGACTTGAACGATCTTCTTCGTGATGGAATTCAGCGTATATGTGAGTATCCGCTGAAAAATAATCCGCCCTTGCTTGACCGCCGAGACAATGCCGGCAAGGCCCGGTTCGGTTAGCACCATCCCCGCGGCGGACTTCGCGACATCCGTCGCCGTGGACACCGCAATTCCGATTTGGGCCTGGCGAAGCGCTGGCGCGTCATTGGCGCCGTCGCCGCACATTCCGACCGTGTGACCGGCGTTCTGATAGGTCTTCACCAAATTGAACTTATCTTCGGGCAAGACCCCGGCGAAGACAGAATAGTCCTCGAGGCGAACGCGATCCGAGAGGCCGCCTGGCGGACAGAGCGCGCCGTGAAGACCGACGGAGCGCGCCACCGCAAAGGCCGTCACGGGCGCGTCGCCCGAGACCATCACCACTTTGACTCCGAGCGCGTGAAGTTCCTGGACGAGAGCGGGCGAGTTGTCCCTTGGGGGATCGGTCAATGCGATAAGTCCCACCAATTTCATCGACGCGCCGGCCCCCAAAGCGACAGCCATCACGCGCATGCCCTGCGATTTCGAGCTGCTTCGCCTCCGCTTCCGCGGACGGCGACGGCTCGGTGAGGGCGGTCACGGTTGCGAACGCGCCCTTCACGATGCGCAGAGTTTCTCCGTTCGAGCGCGTAACCATTGCCTCCGACATGCGCCTGGCCGGATCGAAGGGCGCGAACGAGACGAATTTGAATTTGGCGGCGCCGCCTTTCGCAGCAGCGACCGCGCGGATGGCGACGTCCACGGGATCTTGTCCGCCTTCGGCGCTTGCGAACGCGGCAATTGAGAGCACATCGGCTTCGGTGAACGATCCCATCGGCCGTGTCTGCCCGACAGTGAGTTCGTTTCGCGTCAGGGTGCCGGTCTTGTCCGCGCACAGGACGTCCATTGTTCCGGCTTCGTCCACGGCGGAAAGCCGCGTGGGGAGCACGCCGAGCTTGGCGAGATTGCGCGCGCCGAGCGCCGCTGCGAGCGTGAAGGTCGCGGGCAGCGCGACCGGTATCGACGCCAAGACCGCCGTGAGAATGAGGGAAACGATTTCGGCGATCGGCATCTGAAGAAAGTATGCGTAGCCTATCAGCCCCAAGACCAGGACGCCGTTGAACGCGGCGATATTGCGTACGACGCGGAAGACTGTACTTTGCTGCGTGCTGACGACGTGTGCGGCGCCAACTAGTTCCGCAGTGCGGCCAAACTTCGTCCGCGCGCCTGTGGCGGACACCTCGGCGATCGCCTCTCCGCGGCGGATCAAGGCCCCCGAATAGGCCGTGGCGCCGTCACCCGCCTCGACCGGCGCTGACTCCCCCGTGAGCAGGGATTGGTCGAGCAGAACTTCACCGGATTGAATCTTCGCGTCTGCAGGAACCAGCGCCCCCAGCGTTAGTTTCACCGCATCGCCCGGCACAAGTTCTGCGGCGGGGACGAGTTTCCAGATCCCGTCGCGTCGAACGGACGCCGTGATCGCAAGCCGCGATTTCAGTGCGGCAAGCGTCGCTTGCGCCCGACCTTCCTGAAAATAGCTGAGGGCGGCGTTGAAAACGAGGAGAAGCCCGATGACCGCGGCCTCGACGAACTTGCCCATCGCAAGTTCGAGCGCGATCGCCCCCTCCAGCATCCAGGGAACCGGTGACCAGAACTTCTCGAGCGCCCGACCGAGCGCGTGCGCGCTCACATCCGGGATCGCATTGGGACCGAACGTCTGACGCCGTCGCTCCGCCTCCGCACTGGTTAGTCCGATCGAGGGATTCGCCTCGGCAATTTTCGCCGGCGCCCCGACCGTCGTCTTTTCGTTCGCAACTCGGATTGTCATAGGCAGGAACCAGACTGATCATGATCGTCACCGGCGACGCGTCGGCGGCGACGGGGAGCCAGGATTGAATTGTGGGAAAGTCGGTTGAATTCTTTGACGGACCAACTCCGGCCCATGTCGCCTTCAAATCCCAGGGCGCTTGCTTGCAAGCGGCCTTGGCGTTGTCCCAACGTAAACGCCGGCGGCGTCGAGCGCGCTCGATGCCTGTTCGACCGCAAACGGACCGGCGACCAACGCGGCGAGCAAAATCTTCATTTCGAAATCCTCATCTGGGTTCCGATCGTTCGACGTCGAAACGTCAATGAACAAAGGAGAACGGGAAAGGCAGCCTAAGCGTTGGCCTCAACTCTGAAAGGCTCGGAATCTACTCACGCTGCCGATTTGTGCACCAACGCCTCTCTCGCCGATAATCTTGCCGTCAGCGGCAACGAGGCAAACTTGATGGGTCTCGCTCGCCCAGTCGACGCCCACGAAAAATCGAACATCGGTACTCATGACGCTACCTCCCGAACTTGCTCGGGCCACCGCGATGCCGATCAATCCCTGTACTGGCGCTCGAGGCGCAACTCCCCACTGGACTTGCATCGCGGCCAACCCGCCGGGGCACGCGTCCCCCCCAGGTACTCAGGGCACAGGGGGCAAAAGGTCGCTCCCGGCAGGCTGGCCCGTCCGGCCAATCTACCAATCAGACCAGCTTCGAACACGTGAAGGGTACAGGGGGCGACCAAGAGGCTGAGATTCTCTCCATCGAGTAGCGCGAAAATGCTGACGTTAATGAGTTGAGGTCGGTCTCTCGATCTGCGTCAAGAGCGTGCTGGCGTCGTCCTTCGCTTGTCAGCCCGGTAGACACAGCCGGGTCGACGATCGGCGTGAGTGCATCCCTGGCCTACGGGAGCGGACGACGTGACGGCGTGTCGCTTACTCAATCCCGACGAAACGCTGCTTCGTCTCGAAGCCCGACTCGGGACTGTGCACGCACAGCTCCGTCTCGGCATGGAACGCGAGCACGAGGCGCAGGCATTTGGCCAGGGGATCAGCTTCCTGCATATCGAGAACATGCCTGTGATGCAGGCGATCATCGAGCTAGCGCTTCGGGCTACGGGGACCTACCGGCTCGGCTTAGCCAACGCAGGCAAGGTACAGGTTCGCCATAACGTCGTGCGCCTTGCAAATCTGCCGAGCGCTTTCGACGGCTTCACCATTCTACATCTGAGCGATCTGCATGCGGACATGAGCGGCCCCGCAATGCGGCGTGCCGCTGAACTCGCGCCTGACCTCGAATATGATCTCTGCGTTCTGACCGGTGACTATCGCGGGCGCACCCACGGCGATTGCAGGCCCTGTCTCGAAGCCGTCGCGCGCCTGCGCGCGGCACTTCGTGGGGAAGTCTATGCCGTGCTCGGCAATCACGATTCGATTACGATGGTTCCCGACCTGGAGGCGCTCGGCATCCGGGTTCTTCTCAACGAATGCGCCGTGAGACCGTCCATATCCTGGGGGGTGCTACGGATCGGCCTGGTCGCGGGGGACCAGGAGAGCAGGATGAAGTGGCGAGTTGTCGTGGAATTGGCCGGAGCGGACGGTGCCGTCCAGTCCCATGAAATCAGCGTCGGCGGCTGCGGCGCGATCGATTCTTCGGCCGAAACGCTGGGGCTGACGCTGGCGGAAGGCAAGAAGACCTTGGCCGGACTGCAACGCCATCTGGTTCAGGCGCAGACAGAGGAGCATTGCCGGAACCGGCGACGCTGCCAGCGCTGCGGGTCTCAACGTCCGCTGAAGGATATGCGCCGTCGGCGGCTGGCGTCGCTGTTTGGCGTCGTGGAGGTTCGTGCACCCCGTTTCGGTCCCTGCCGGTGCGGTGTGGCGTCGCGCCGGACCATCACCCCTGCCGCGGAGATCATGCCGGATCGCTGCACGCCGGAGTATGAGCGCACCCTCGCCAAGATGGGCGCCCTGCTGCCGTACCGCCGCGCCCGCTCGCTGCTCGAAGAGTTCTTCCCGCTCGGGGACGCCCCGGAAGTCGAGACGTTCCGTCAGCGGACGATGCGCGTCGGCGCCAGACTGGAGCGCGACGCCTTAGCACCGCCAACGTCGAGTCCGTCGAGCGAAGCGGGGTCGATCGCGCTCGCCATCGACGGGGGTCACGTGAAATCGGTGCGCAGCTATCAGGTGCGTTCGTTTGAGGTCTTCGTCGCTCAGGTCAGCAACGACGCCGGCAAGCGGGTCATGTTTAGCAGCGTGCCGCCCGAGGCTGATCGGCAGCAACAGCAGTTGCGCGGCGTGCTGCATCGCCTTGGCGCCACACCACGCACGCCAGTCACCATCCTGAGCGACGGCGCCGATGGGCCACGATCTTTGGGCGAGGCGGCGAGCGTCGGTCCGACCCATCACGTGCTCGATTGCTTTCATCTCTCCATGCGCATCCAGCACGTCGCTCAGGCCGCCAAGAGCTGGCCGGATGCCACGCCGTGCGACCGCGCGGACGCTGCCCGCCTGGCCGACACCATCGAGCATATCCGTTGGCGTCTCTGGCACGGGCAGGTACAGCGGGCGCTCGATCTCATCGGAGACAACTGGCGATACTCGATGCCGCGGCCGAAGTGACATCGCCGCACGCTGCGACGGCGGGTAAGGTGGCAGGCGCGCTTCGTGGCCTCGAGACTTACGTATCCGGCCAATCCGGCCTGATCATCGATTATGCCACGGCCCGGCGAAACGACGAGCCGATATCGACGGCGACCGCCGAGAGTACAGTGCATCGGCTGCTGCACCGGCGGATGAGCGCCAACCAACAGATGCGTTGGTCGCCGAGAGGAGCGCATCTGATGCTCAAGGTCCGCACCGCAGTCGTCAACAGGACCTTCAACAAGGACCACACGACCGCTGAGCGATGGGCCCGTCGCCCTTTTCGCCATGCCGCATGAGGCCCCCCAGGTTTTGGACGGTCTCTGATGATGTACGTGAGATACCCGCTGTCGCTGCGCAACGTCGAGGATCTCCTGGCCGAGCGTGGGATCGACATCAGCTATGAGACCGCCCGGTTTTGGTGGAACCGGTTTGGCCCGATGTTCGCCGCCGAGATCCGAAAGAAGCGGGTGGCGCACATGCGTGGCTATCCTCAGTGGCGGTCGCATTTGGATGAGGCCTTCGTGAAGGTCAACGGCAAGCTCTGCTATCTCTGGCGCGCCGTCGATCACGAAGGCGAGGTCTTGGAAGCGGTGGTCACTGCAAAGCGGGACAAAGCTGCGGCGCTGAAGTTTCTCAAACGCATCATGAAGACATACGGCCGACCGCGGGAGATCGTCACCGACGGACCTTGCTCTTATTCTGCGGCGATGAAGGAGATCGGCAACGCCGATCGCCAGGAGGTCGGTCGTCGCCTCAACAATCGCGCGGAGAATTCGCATCAGCCGTTTCGACTACGAGAAAGCGCCATGCAGCGCTTTCGAAGCGTGAAGACGTTGCAGAAATTCAGTTCAGTTCACGCCCAGGTCCACAACCATTTCAATCAGGAGCGCCATCTGATCACCCGCCAAGTCTACAAGCAGAGACGCTCTGCGGCATTGGCCGAGTGGCGCGCCCTCGCGGCCTAATGGCCGCGTGGACTCGGGCGTGCTGCGCCACGCGCAGGCGACCGGGCCTTACTATGACAAAGCCCCGCAGGGCACGCCGACTCATGCCGCCGCGCCGATGGCGGCCGTTCAGTAATCGTCACGACCAAGATGTCTTGCCTCCCTAAGCATCGCGAGAAAACGTCTGATCCCGGCGTCGCGCTTCGGGAGTGGGTAGTTTCCGAGTCTTGCAGCCATTTCGCCGCAGGTTAGCGTCGAGGGTCGAAACCGACCCTCGTCATTTAAGGATATGCAGCCATGGCCAACCCGATCGTTGAGAACATCGCCAAAACCAATGCCGACGCGCTAGCCAAGAGCAGCCGGGCCGCCGAGGACATCATGAAAGGGGGCGCCGAGGCCCTAGCAGAAAGCGGCAACGCCTCGAGAGCAGCTATTCAGGAGTTGACCAAGGCGTATCAGGAACTGGCGACAAAGAACGCCAAGAATTTGACCGATGCGGTCCAGGCCCTGTCCGCCGTGAAGAGTCCGACGGAGTTCATCGAATTGCAGCAAAAGCTGATCAAGGACGGCGTCGAAGCTGCCGTTGCCGATAGCCGTCACATCGCCCAGTTGACCGCCGCCGTGTTCACCGCCGCATTCGAGCCAGTGAAAAAGCAGATCGAGGCGGTGCAGAAGACCGCACGGACCTAGGTCTGGAGTCTCAGTAGCTTGCCTCGGGTAGACCGAGGCGAGCCGAGGTTGATTTGAGGCGGCAGCGGTATGTTCGAGCGCCCTCGGTCGTCCGATGGTTCCCATACCCGGCCGGGAGCGATCAGCCCGGCGTGGCCCCGATTAAAATCGGTTTGCGTCGTCAGAAAGGCCTTGTCCGACCAGTTAGGCCAGCCGTTGAACGATCTCCCTTTTCAACGGCATCGAACTTGGTCTGGAGAGAAAACCCTCAACGCCAGACACGACGGGTCACACGCTGCTCTTCCGCGCGTCGCGGGCCAGCCAAAGCCATCTAGGGCGCGATTTACTAGGAGCGACCGTACCATGTTGTTTGTCGTTAGCGGTTTACGCGGATGCCCCGTGAAGGCAGGCGACGGCCTCGTCGGCTCTGTCAAGGACTTCCTGTTCGACGATCGTAGTTGGAAGGTCCGCTGGATGGTGGTTGATACCGGACGCTGGTTGCCCGGTCGCCAGGTATTGATCCACCCCTCGGCGATCGCTCCGTTGGACCTCGCCCTTCCGGTGAAGCGCGTTCTGCCGATGATGACTACGGGCGACAGTTTGGTCGTGTCCGTCCGGCTGACCAAGGAGCAGATCGAGGCGAGCCCGGATGCGCGCCAAGATGAGCCGGTGACGAAGCAAATGGAGACCGACGTCTACGACCACTATGGGTGGGATCCAGCGTGGGGAACCACATATTTTGGTGCAAGCGACATCGCCGCGCCGCTTTTGGAGCCGCTGATCTTTTCGGAGGAGGCAGCGCGTCAGGCGGCGGACAGCGAAAGCCATCGCAGTGAGGGCGATCCGCATCTGCGCAGCGTCGTCTCAGTCAACGGCTATCACGTCCACGCAACCGACGGCGACCTCGGCCACGTAGAGAGTTTCCTGGCCGACGACGTCAACTGGGACATCCGCTATGTCGTCATTGCCACCCGGGATTGGTGGCCGGGAAAGCATGTCCAACTGGCGCCGTTTGCGGTGAAGGACATCGACTTGTCCGAACATCGCGTCAATGTCGATGTCACTCGCGATCAGGTGAAATCAAGTCCGGACTGGGACCCGCTGGCCCTGGCGGACCAGGTCGGCGAGCAACAACTCCACCGCCATTTCGGCTGGCCAGGCTACGGCTGGTAGCCCCAACTGGGATGGCGGATGTCGACGTGCACTTTCATTTGAGAGTATGGCCAAAGATGACCGTCTCAGGAAATGCTCGCGCCAACGAAACTCCATATTGCCGAGTCTGACGCGGGCGCCCGGCTCATACGGGTTCGCGCCTCGACGAAGCATTTCTTGATCTCGCTGGCCGCGGGTCGATAAAGCTGGCACTCGACGGCGCGCATCGGTCAGAACGCTAAGCCTTGGCCTGAGCCGCCAACTTATCGACGCGCGACGCGACGACCGTCATCGGTTTGCGCGACCGCGCCTTGATCGGCCTGGTAGTCTATGCCTTCGCGCGTACCGGCGCCGCGATCGGCGTGCGCTTGGAGTACGTGTACACTCAGAACCGCCGGCTATGGGTGCGCCTGCATGAGGAGGGCGGCGAGCGCCACTATATCGCGAGCTGCGGCCTTGCGAGCGATCCGAAGGGACCGCTCGTCCGGACGATCAGCCGATCTTCGATCGCTGGGACGTCGCTTCCGTACCACTCCGGCGCGGTTCAGGAGCGCTTGCCTGCCGTGTGAGCGCGGGGACGGCGTTTTCCTCCCGACGCCTCGGCCTCTTCCGATAGCGTCTTGGTGATCTTGGTTAGCTCCGCAACGCGATGCGACATCTTCTCAACATCTTCCCTGGTCGGGATGCTCACAGCGTGAAGCGCTCGCGCCACACTGTCGTCAAACAGGCGCCCCAACTGGTTGGGCGATAGTTGATCCCACGCTTGGGAAGCCTTCGTCAAAACACCGGTATATGCGTCTTCGGCGGCATTCTTGACCTGTTTTTGAACCCGTTCGCCTTCTTCGACCAGCGACTCAAAAACTCCGTTTCCTTGGTTCTGGGCCGCGGTGAAGGCGCCCACCCCGGCTAACCAGATCCGACTTGCTGAGTCCCGAATTCCTTCCGCCAGTTGTTTATTGACACCTTTCTCCGGCCCCTCTTTCGACTTCCGCGGCATCTTGGTCGCTCCTCTCACTGTTAGTCTTTTTGCTTCTTTGGGATTCATGTGGGCCGCTTTGCTCGGCGCCGCTTTATTCAGAGTCCAATCCGGTTCTCTCGATCACCGGCGGCCTGCTAGAGAAGTTTACCGGAACCCAAGGAATCCAGCGACAAAAAGAACAATTACGACTGCGCCGACCATCCAGATGATGCTGTTCATGACGGGCTTCCTTTCCTAATTTTATGGCGCTGTATTCTGACGAGCGAAGGCCAAATTGGGGGTTCGCTCTGCGAGCGCTTTCAACCTTCGTTATATAGCCGCGGCGCGCTAAGATAGGTTCGGAAACTACTCATTTCAGCGCTTCAAAATACACCGCCGCTCGGGCGATCGAACGCTTCCGGGCTGTCTGGGTGGCACGGCGTCTTGCCTTCTGCGCCGCGCCCCGCGGCGGCCGGACCGGGCGCCGCTGATATAGGCGTCGTCCCATCTGGACGTTGCCTTTCGAGCGTCTGCTCGCGTTACGCTCCACCAGGGTAGCCGACGAGCCAGCACTTCAATCCGGATCCTTGCTGCCCCTAGGTAGATTCAGAGTCTTGCGCCTCCGCAAAGCGGGGAGCCAATACAACCATAATACTATTATTTACCTCGCCATTTGTGCGTTCACAGCGCCGACTGGATTCGGAGCAACTTCACGTCCGCTGTGGCATCGGACCGCGAAACGCGTGAGCCCGGGAAAATATTATGGCTCAGCATTGTTGGTGCGCGATGCGTACCATACAAGAAAGAATAAATGGAGGGAACAATGCCGGACAATCTGATCGAGATCACCCCGTCAGCTTACGATTATCCTCTACTCATCAAGAATTTGCTGCACGCGCCTCTGACCCGTTCGCCCGACCAGATTATCGTCTATCGCGAGCACCGGCACACCTACCGGCAGTTCCGCCATCGATTGGGGAGCTTGGCCAGTGCGCTGACCGAACTTGGCGTCAAGGCTGGCGACGTCGTTGCGGTGCTGGAGTGGGACACCCACCGCTACCATGAATGCTACTTTGCGATCCCAATGATGGGCGCCGTACTGCAGACGGCGAACATCGGCCTGCCGTCTGAGCAACTGCTCTACACATTGAATGAAACTGGCGCATCGACTGTGCTTCTCAATGTCGACTTCCTGCCGCTGATCGAGGCGTTGGCGTCCAGGCTGCCGAACGTGAGCCGCTTCATACTCCTCAACGACCGACCGGAACTGCCGACGACGACGCTGGCGGTGGCCGGAGAATACGAGGCGCTGATCGAATCGGGCTCGCCGTTCTTTGTCTTCCCTGACTTCGACGAGAGGACGCGCGCGACGACGTTCCACACCACAGGCACAACCGGGCAGCCAAAGGGGGTGTATTTCAGCCATCGCCAGATCCTGCTGCACGTCTTGGCTACCTTGGTCGAAATAGGCGTTGCGACGGCGCAGGGGCGGGTGCATCGCGACGATGTGTACATGCCGATGACGCCGATGTTCCACGTGCATTCCTGGGGCGTCCCCTACTCGGCGACCCTGATCGGCCTGAAGCAGGTCTATGCCGGTCGATATGCGCCCGACGTGTTCCTGAGGCTGATCAGGGACGAGGGCGTGACCTTCACGACGTGCGTGCCGACGATTCTGCAGATGCTCCTGAGCGCGCCCGGGAGCCAGGACGTGGACCTTTCGAAGCTAAAGATGATCGTTGGGGGCGCCGCGCTTCCGCGCCCGCTCGTGAAGGCCGCCCTGAAGCGCGGGATAGACGTGTGCGCCGCGTACGGCCAGTCAGAAGCTTGCCCGACCCTGACGATCATGAATCTCAGCACGGCGCAGACGACAGGAGACGCTGACACAGAGGTCGAGCTTCGGATCAAACCCGGCTACGCCCCGCCGCTGATGGAGTTGCGCGTGGTCGATTCCGATATGCGGGACGTGGCGCATGACGGCAAGGCCACAGGCGAGATCGTCGCCCGCGCGCCGTGGCTGGCGACGGGATACCTGAACGATCCCAAAGCGTCCGAGCGGCTCTGGGCCGGGAGATACCTGCATACCGGGGACGTAGGCTCAATCGACCCTGATGGCACGTTGCATATAACCGACCGTCTCAAGGACATGATCAAGAGCGGTGGCGAGTGGATCTCCTCGATCGACCTGGAGGACATCATCCTGCGGCTGGAAGGTGTGGCGAGAGCCGCTGTGATCGGCATTCATGACGACAAATGGGGCGAGCGTCCGCTGGTCCTGGTCCACCTGCTGCCGGAGTTCAAAGGATCGATCGGCAGGGACGAGATTCGCGCCCATGTGATGCGCTCCGTCGAGTTGGGCCTGATCTCGAAATTCGCCATGCCAGAGCGCGTCGAATTCGTCGACGCGCTGCCGCTGACCAGCGTCGGCAAGATCGACAAGAAGAAGCTGCGTGCGGTTTACCGCCTTCAACTGCCCGCTGGGCGCGTGCCCGCGGCGGCGGAGTAACGTCGTCTCGTGATTCCTGTTCCGGCTTCACGACCCGAATCGGCATCGAAGACATGCGGTCCAATTGGCAACGAAGACGTTGATTTGAGAGAATGAAACCGCGCGGCAATCGCCGCCAACAAGAAAAGTGCCGAGCGCCGCAAGGTAGGCCAGAGGGAGGTCAGAATGCCGTCCGCGTCTCGCCCGAAATCGCACGCGCCGGGGCGCACCAGGGAGCGTTCGTCAAAGCCGGCTGCGTCGCCGCCGGAGGCGGTGGGGCCATCGGCGATTATGCGGATCGCGCAAGAGCTCACCTCCTGGGCGAATTCGGCGCTCGGCGTCGCCGAGGGCGCGACCGAGATGACGGTTGCTGCGGCCAAAAGCCTGGCGCGGGGCCCGGGGGAGAAGGCAGCGATCGGCAAGGCGGGCGAATTCTTGCGCGCGGCGCGCGAGGCCGCGGGGATCACGCTCGACGAGCTCGGAACGGCGGTCGACCTTCCGGACCCGACGCTGATCGAGGAAGCCGAGGAGGGCAAGGCGGCCCTCCCATTTGACCTCGTCCTGCGGCTCGCGGGGCTGCTGGGCAGGAACGACCCGATCTCCTTCGCCCTGAAGCTCACGCGCTCCTACAACCCCGGAATTTGGAAGGCGCTCGACGATCTTGGAGTCGGCAAGCTGGTGGTGCAGGCCGGCCGCGAACGCGACTTCGCCAATCTCTATCGGGCGAACGACGCCGCGCGCCGCCTGACGGACGAAGACTTCGCGCATGCGCTGAAGTTCGTCGGCGCGGCCTTCGACATGGCAGTCGGCTTCCATGCGTCGCGGAAAGCCCGCCGCGCCAAACCGCCGGGGCCGTGACCTTGCAGACGGGAGTCAGAAAAGCGCCGTGGGGCAAGATATGTCGTGTATACCCAAGGCGACATCGATTACATCGCCAGGACAACCGCTCCGGAATCGGCATCGTCAAGTTACCGAACGCGGCGCGCGAGGAGGCCGAGATCCCGTTGCGATGGGCGTTGGTGCGCAAATCGGCAGCGTGCGGCATGGGTAGGTCGCTGGAGTAGGATGATGGACCTGCCGCCAGCTCCTGGGACGATGATTTGCCGATGCCGTACAAGCATAACGAGCCCCGCCGTCACAAGATCCCGAAAGCCCGGCGCCGGGTGGAGAACTGGCGGGAGTACGAGGTCGCGCTGCGCGACCGCGGCAGCCTGACGGTGTGGGTGACGCCCGAGGCGATCGCGGCGTGGCATCCGGCGAGGACCGGCCGTCCGGGGCGGTCAGCTCACTATTCGGACCTCGCCATCGAGACCGGCGTGATGCTGCGGCTGGCATTTGCCCGGCCATGGCGGCAGACCGAGGGGCTGTTGCGTTCGGTGACGAGGTTGCTGGGTCTGAGCCTCGATGTCCCCGACCATACGACGCTGTCGCGCCGCAGCGCCGCGTTGTCCTTGGTCACCGCCCTGGCCGTGCCGGCTGGTCCGGTCACCGTGGTGATCGACAGCACCGGCTTGAAGGTTTTCGGCGCCGGTGAATGGCGGATGGCCAAGCATGGCGGCCGCGATCGGCGGACCTGGCGCAAGTTGCACCTGGCCATCGATCCGGACACCGGCGAGGTTCTCGCTTCGGCCTTGACCACGACCGAGGAGGGCGACGCCTCGCTGGTTCGCCCGCTGCTTGACCAGATTGCGGCCCCGATCGCCGCCGTCCTGGCGGACGGCGCGTATGACGGCGATCCTGTCTACCGGGCCGTTGCCGATCGGGCTCCCGCGGCCACCGTGATCATTCCGCCCCGCGCTACCGCTGTGGTCAGCGAGGTCTCCGCCGCGGGCATACCGACACTGCGTGACCGCTACATCGAGATGATCGCCGCCAAGGGCCGACTGGGATGGCAGAAGGCAGTCGGCTACGGCCGGCGATCGCTCGTCGAGACCGGGATGCTGCGCTACAAGACCATCATCGGCCGAACGCTCCGCGCCCGGACTCTGCCCGCACAAAAGGTCGAGGCCAGGGTCGGCTGCAAGGTGCTCAACCGCATGACCGCTCTCGGCATGCCCGTCTCTCGAAGGCTCGCCTGAAACCTCCGGGAGGGCCACCGCTGCCCCCCGATCTCAGGTTGTGCACCAACGCCGCCGGGTGAGGCTTTGTCGTCGATTCATTTATCCTTGGAATCTTCCGCCTTCTGCCCGGCCTTCTGCGCTGGCGGTCTTGGCACTTCAGCTTTAGTCTCAGGCCTCGGTTGCTCCGTCTTCGGCTCGGCTTTGGTTGGGTCCAACTTTGCAGGTTCGGTCTTTGGCTCGATCATCATAGGCTCAGGCTTGACCTGCTCGGGCTTCGATTCGGCCTTGGCCGGATTCGGGCTTGGGTGTTCTACCTTTGACTCTTCCTTGACCGGCTTTGCCGCCTCGGGCTTCGCCTCGGCTCTGGCCGGCTCCGGGTTTGAGGGTTCTACCTTCGGCTCGGCCTTGGCCGGCATTGCGGGTTCCGGCTTCGACGCGGTCTTGGGCGGCTCCGGGTTGGTGGATTCTACCTTCGATTCAGCCTTGACCGGCTCAGTCTTGGGCTCTCCGGTCGCGTGCGTCGCCTGAATTACGCCCTTGCCCTCGAACATCCCCGCCCGAGGGGTAGCCGCGATTGCCGGCTCGCCACGGTTCTCCTTTGAGAAGAGGGCTCAATTCTTACGCGCGGCCTCAACCTGCTGAGTCTGCAGTTGGGTCGCCGCGACATGCTCTTGTTTCGCAGCAGCCTGCTCTTGCGGAGTCGCCCGCGCTTGAATGCCGCCGGTCCCACCGTTGTAACTGATGTTGTCGGTTGTATTTTTGACCACGACCGTCTCGTTGTACACGTTCGTCACAGCAACGCTACCGACGTTGTTCACCGCGCTATTGTAAAAGAAGGCGCCACTCTGCCATCTGCCGCCTTGATAGCCGCTGCCCGCGTAGCCGTAACCATAGTTGATCCCGCCGTAGAAACCGACTTGCGACGCCCAATAACCGGGGTAGAAGACGTAGGAGGCATTGTTCCAGCCCCAATACCCAGGCGTCCAAAGGAGATTTGGCTCGGGTGCCTGTACCCAGGTTGCTGGCACCCAGAAGTAATCGCTCCGAGATTGATCCCATGCCCAATATCCAGGAGCCCAAACGAAACCTTCGCCGGGAAGTGGCGGCTGCTCGTAGATCGGAAGAGGCGGCGGCGCTACGCTCACAACGATGTTTATGGAACTCTGGGCGTGGGCGAAAGTCGCAACCGTCGCAATTGAACACCCGCTCAAAATCAGAGCGAGGGTGGAAGATCGAAGAATGCGCATGGAGACCAACTCCTTCTTTAGTATGAACGTGGATTATAGGTTCGTATTGCAGAGTCCGGCGTTCCAAAGCTCGGCTTGCGGACTCGACCTCAATGCGGCGATGAGTTGAATGTTCCTTGTTCGCTGCGGGGGATAGCATCGGAAATTACCTACGGTCCTCAGCGCCAACCAGCCGCCAGGAAGCAGGCCTCGAAGCCCAGGTCCGCGACCTCAAGGCAGTCGGATGCGCGAAGATATTCCAAGAGCAGGTTTCATCGATCGCCGAACGCGCCGAGCTAGAACGCGCCCTTGAGTACGTGCGCGGCGGGGACACGCTTGTCGTCACCAAGGTCGACCGGTTGGCCCGCTCGACGGTCGGCCTCTGGGAAATCGTGAATCGGCTTGAGGCTGTCGAGGATGGAGGGGCAGGCCTTCGCGTGCTCAACCTCGGCGGCGAGACGGTCGACACGAAGAGCGCGACAGGAAAGCCGATCCTCACCATCTTCGCCGGCTTCGCGCAGTTTGAACGGGAGATGATGCTGCAGCGGCAGCGCGAACGCCGTCAGACCCTCCCAGAGTTCGAGCCGCCGCGGCGATTGCGCATGGTCGTCCTCATACCTCGTCTTGCAACACACTATCAGGATTTGGCGCATAGCTTTCGTGCGCCGGTTCAGCGGCGTATCGGCACGGTCCGTCGCTGCACACACGAGGCGCGAGGTGCGTTCCTGCTCGGCTCGTTCAGCGGCAGTCCCTCGTCTAGCTGCGCCCTCGCTTGAGCTCATTCGGGCGGGGGCGCTCTCTTCTTGCAATCTCTCCCTTTCGCTGGCCTCGCGTCGCTTCAGCGCCTCCTTGCGGCTTTTCAACTGGCGCGAGCGCCAAGGGCGCGAGATGGGGCGCATCAGGGCCTCCCCTATCGATGAAGGCTCGCGCAAAAATGCTGTGCATTAGAGCGGTTTTCGACCAGGCTGAATTGTCATTGCGAGGAGCAAAGCGACGAAGCAATCCAGGGGATCGTAGAGCGCCCTACGATCCTTGGATTGCTTCGCTTCGCTCGCAATGACGAGGGCGCTTCGATTTGATCGAAAACTGCTCTCGCGGCGTTCGGACTTCCGACGCGACGGATCGGCGGCTAGCCTTTCCACCATGACCATCAAGTCCGACCGGAAGCGCGGGGCCCAAGAACTCGTGGCAGGCGTTCGAGCTTCTGCGCGCCAGATGGCCGAAGGCGTTCCCGGCCAAGTCCCATGAGGTCCGTCCCCTCGTGAACGTAATGGCGGAACTGCAAGTGGCGTTCGGCTGGAGCCCGGCGTATGCTAAGGGCGTGCTGAGCGTGTGGAAGGCCCGCGAGAGGTATTGCCGGGCGGTCCTGCACTATCCGAATCGGGTCGGTCTTGACGGGTCGCCAACCGAGAAGACCGTTGACGACAAGGCGCGCGCGATGGCGTCTGCCCGGCTCGAACAGATCGCAGCCAAGAAGGCCTTGGCCGCAGAGAGACGTGCGAAAGAAGCTGCGGACCGCGCCGCCGAGGCGACCGCCCCGCCGCCGGAGCCGGAACCAAAGTCCGTATCAGAGCCTACGCCAGCGCCTCCTGCCCCGGTGATCGGGGCCCCTGCTCCAGAACCCGAGCGGCCGAGGGCGCGCAAGGTCCTGACGATCGGCCCGGCCGCGAAGGAGGCGTTGGCCCAGCGCGGGCTCGGGACGACTGAGGTCGTGGCGACCAGTCAGCGCCGGGCGCGATTGCAACTCGGTGAACATTAGCCGCGCGTCGTCAAGGTCCAGAAACCAGTTGCTCCTGCGGGAGTTTGTCCAACTGACAGGGTTTTTGCTCGGACGGAGATGCAGTCATGTTCCTATCCTCCGAGATCACGCCAACCGGCGTCCTCTTCAAGGTGTTTATCAAAGGCGAGGACGGACAGTGGCGCATCGTGTCCTTCCACGTATCCAGCCGTGCAGCCGAGTCGACCGCAAACCTGATCGTTGTCCGTGACGGCTTGATCGCTCGCGTCATGTTGTGATCGCCGCGCCGATCGTCGGCCAGATCATTGTCGCACCCTCGGCCTTTACTGGCCGGCGGGAACTTTCCCGCAGCGGGGGGATTGAGGTGGAGCGGGAAGAACCGCAAGAAAGGACTCCTGGAATGAAATCTGCGATTTCCGCCGCAGCTGTGGCGCTCGCTCTTGTTTCGCTCGCCGCTTCCCCCTCAGCCGAAGCGAGAGGCTGTCTCAAGGGCGCGCTGGTTGGCGGCGTCGCTGGCCATTACGCTGGGCATCATGGCGTTCTCGGAGCGATCGGTGGATGCGCGGTCGGCCATCACATGGCCAACGAAAAGAGCAAGGAGGGTGGGGAGGCTACATCCGATCGAGCGCAGCATTCCGTAAACCCGCCGAACGGAGATTGAGTACTTCATGACCGCCGAGAAACTTCCCAAGTCGCGCATCGCGCTCGACCTTACCTCCTCGGTCTAAGGCCCCCATGGTCCGCATCGAAGTCAGCCCTGAAGCCTACGCCGCGATCGTCGACACGCTCGGGGGCGGGATTCAGGACCCGCAGCGAAGGCCATCGGGCGGCTACCCGCTGATCGTCGAGCCTCGCTGGCTCGACGCCCTCACGGCCCAGAGACAGCCGGGCGAGAGGTTGAGCGACGTGATCCTGAGGTCGGCCGCGAAATCGTAGGCTTGCATCGGTTAGCCCGGCTTCCGGTCCGTCGCCGCCGACTCTTCCAATCAGGCGCACATCTCCGTTCCTCAGTTGCGGGGGTCGGCGTTCAGGCGACTGGCACACGGATTGGGTCCCATCCGCGCCTGTGGCGGGTTGATCTTGATCTTTGCCCCGGCGGCTGGACGGCGCTCTGGTGACACTCATCGAACCGAAGGGGAAGGGAAAACGCCCTAGTCGTCATACTCGAACACAGAACGGTCGCCCGCAGTTGTTGACATATGTTAACATGCTGGTAGCCTAGTCGGCGGTGCATATGTCCTAAATCCGGGGGAGATAGTGGCCGAGACCACCGCGACCAGAGCCGAACTGCAGGGATTGAAGGAGCAGCTGAAGGGCCACCTCGACAGTTTCGAGACCATGGCAGATGAGGCAATAGCCCGTCACATCGCCGCCAAGGCCGAGATACAGTTCCTGAAGGACATGGTCGCCGAGCTGCGGCAATCCCGAGACGACTGGAAGGCGCAGGCCGAGCGCCTCGCCGGTAGTCTGCGGGAGGCAAGGTGTAAATCGGCGTCGAATATTGACCCCTATCCCGTCTCTTCGAATCCCTTGTAATCTAACAGGTTTCCGGCTCAGAAGCCGGGGTCAAACTTGGACGCCGATCGACTCTGCTTCAAGGTCAAATTATCTTGCGTTTTCATGCGGTTAGCTCAATGAGCGGGTGGGGTCAAAATTGGACGCCGAAACACACGCCTTCGTATTTGTGGGCCACGCGCAGCACCGATGTGCACCCCACGACCAGCATCTTGCGCAGATATCGGTTGCCCTTTTTGGTGATGCCGCCGAGCTTGTCCTTGCCGCCACTGGAATGTTGGCTCGGCGTAATCCCCAGAGACGCGCTGAAGTCGCTTCCCGACCTGAAGACGCCGGGATCGGGATTGAACGCCGCCATCGCCGATGCGATCAGCGGGCCGAAGGCGGGGATCTCGTCCAGCAGCCGGCTGGTCTGGTTTCTCCCGCTTGCCCGAGCGATTGTCTTCTCGAGGTCGTCGATCTTTTCGTCGAGGCCATCGCTGTGCGAAGCCAGCATCGCCGTGGCTTGCCTGGCCTCTTCGGGAAGGGTCTCGTCTGAGAGCGCGAGCGCCAGCAGGTCCTTGACCCGCTGGATGCCCTTGGGCGCGATCAGGCCGAACTCCGAGAGATGCCCGCGCAGCGCATTGACGGTCATGGTTCGCTGCTTGACCAGCAATTCCCGGGTCTTGTGCAGCATCAGCACGGCTTGCTGATCCGCGCTCTTGATCGGCACGAACCGCATGTCGGGGCGCGACATGGCCTCGCAGATCGCCGCCGCGTCGTTCGCATCGTTCTTGCCGCGTTTGACGTCGGGTTTCGTGTAAGCGGGAGGAATCAGGACCACTTCGTGCCCCAACGCCCGGATCTCCCGCGCCCAGTAATGCGAGGATCCACAAGCTTCCATCCCGACGCGGCAGGGCGCCGCCTGGACGAAGAAACCCAGCACCTTGCCTCGGCTCAATTTTCGCGTCACAGGCGGCGCGCCCTCGCGCTCGATCGCATGCACCTGAAAAAAGTTCTTCGCCAGGTCGATCCCAATCCTGATAAAGGTCTTCATGGACGGCTTCCCTATCTGTGACCTGCCACCGGTCACCCCTTGGCACTTGATGCCGTTTGGGTGAGGCCGTCCACATCATCACTACGGCTTCCTCGCCAGCCCCGGACGCGCTGCAACCATCGGGCGCCTGCGGGACCTGATCGCGACCTCCAACGCGACCGCTCGGCCTCGCCCCGAAGCCGATGCAAGCGCGGCCACGACCGCCCCCGAGCCCGCCGCAACCGAAGCCGGCTCCAGGATCTGTCCCTGCTGCGGCGGACGCATGCGCATCATCGAGACGTTCGCCCGTGGCGCTCGTCCTCGCAGCTTCACCGCCGAACCTGCCGGAATCGACTCGTCATGACCGCCGCTCCGGCCCGCGCCGTCACCGACCTCTGCTCGCCGAGGACCTCCCCCGGCGCCGCTCCGTTCGCGCCCGAGCCGATCGCGGCGACCAACGTCGCGCGCCTCCTTGCCTCCGAAATGCCCGCCTGTGCCGATCGGCCAATCCCCGGCCTGTCCGACGCCCTCGCGTCATCCGCAAACACGCCACTCCGGCCGTCCTGCGCGGCGCCGCCGAGCCCCAAATCCCCATAGCGCCCCCGCGGCGCCGGACGCTCACCGTCCCGCGGTTTCCTCCACTTGGTAACTGCCAAGCCGGGGTGAGTCCGAAATGTCACACTCTGCGCGGGATTGACTTGAGGGTTGTGATTTTGGGCGACAGGGACAGGGATTTCTGACTCAAGGGTGGGATGAATCTTCCGCCGGAAGTCGAAGCCCTGATAGCGGCCCAAGCACGCGAGATCGAGCGTCTTCGCGCTGAGGTGGCGGAGCTTCGGCGTCGGCTGGGCCTGGACAGCTCCAACAGCTCGAAGCCGCCCTCGAGCGACGGGCTGAAGAAGAAGCCTCGGGTCCTGAAGAGCCTGCGCACGCGCACGGGCAAGCCGAGCGGAGGGCAGAAAGGTCACGACGGCGACACGCTGCGTCAGGTCGCCGAGCCGGACGCGATCATCGAGCACGCGGCCGAGGTGTGCGCACATTGCCGGGCGGCTCTTGCGGCGGATTCCAAGGTCGGCGAGGAGAGGCGTCAGGTCTTCGATCTTCCGGAGAAGCCGCTGATCGTGACCGAGCACCGCGCGGCGGTCCACGACTGCCCGGCCTGCCGGCGGCGCACCCGCGCCGCTTTTCCCGCGGGCGTCGTTTCGCCGGCCCAGTATGGCGAGCGCTTCAAGGCGGCGGCGGTCTATCTCAACGCCCAGCAGCTCGTGCCCGAGGAGCGGACCGCGCAGGTCCTCAGGGACCTGTTCGGGGCGGCGGCGGCCTGCGGGGCGAGCGTGGCGAGCTGGGTTCGCCGTAAGGCCGAGGCGCTGGAGCCGGTTTGGCGCGGCATCGGCGCCTGCGTCGCGGCGGCGCCGGTGCGCTGCCTCGACGAAACGGGCTTGCGCATCGCCGGCGCGACCCGCTGGCTGCACACCGCCTCGACCCTGACCCACACCTTCTATCGCGCCGGCGAGCCCCGCTCGGCCGTGCCCGCACTCGAGGGCGGCGTCGTGGTCCACGACCACTGGCGCGCCTACTACGCCCTGGAAAACGTCCTTCACGCCTTCTGCAACGCCCATCTGTTGCGCGAGCTTCAGGCGGTCTGCGATCTCGACAAGGAGCCCTGGGCCGAGGCCCTGCGCGCGACGCTGCTCGAGGCCAACCAGGCCGTGCAGAAAGCCAAAGCCGAGGGCGCCGCGGCGCTCCCGCCCGAAACCATCAAGGCGTTCGAGGACCGGTACTGGGCCGCCGTCCGCGAAGGCCTCGCCCTGCACAGGAGCCTGCCGCCCTTCGATTCCGCAAAGAGCTCGAAAAAGCGAAAGAAGCGGCGGCCTGCTCACAATCTCCTCATCCGGTTCAAGACCTTCAAGGACGCGACCCTCCGCTTCCTCACCGACTTCACCGTTCCCTTCACCAACAACCTCGCCGAGCAGGATCTGAGGATGATGAAGGTGAAGATCAAAATCTCCGGCGGCTTCCGAACCCTGCAAGGCGCCGAAGACTTCGCCCGCCTGCGCTCCGTGATCTCCTCAGCCCGAAAGCAGGGCCGCGACATCCTCACAGCCCTCACGCTCGGCCCCGACCAACTCGCCGTCGAACTCAACCTCTGAGTCCCGCCTCCGCTTCCCCACACCCCAACAACCACGCCCAGCGCCGGCGGCCAGATAGCGCCAGCGGCGCAGCCGGCTTGGCAGTTACTCCACTTGAGGCTTTCGGACGCCGGCCCTCCGGCCCGCACCTACGCTTGCGTTAGGGCCGGCATCCGAAACCCTTCATATTTCCAGTCGTTGGCCGACGGCCTAGCGAAGGGTCCAAATTTGACCCTGAGCGGTCATTGCTGTCGAAATGTTTGCGAATTCCGACGCATTCCGGGCGCATTCCGGCCAGGCATCCCGCAACGGCGCGTTACTCAACTCCTGAGCATGGCGACCCAGTATCAATTGAGACGCGGAGCGATATCAGGCGGAATATTACGGAGATGTATTGATAATTGTGAAGCGGCTCAAGGTTTCCTTAGCAAGCATGTTACGCTGACCGGGCGCGATGCCATTCGCCCCTCTGGGTTCGGCGTTTTGCAAACGATTACTTTTTTGGGCGGCTCCAAGGCGCGCGCATTTCGATCTTCCGTCTGATTTTAACCACTAGCGAAAGGATCAGATCAAACTGAGCGCGACGCCTGTCGGCCCCCTTGATAATGCGATTTACGAAATGGTAACACTGTTCTCATATGGCGTGCTAAGTCGCTCAGAACGTCTCGTTTCCCCTTGGAAGCCCGATCGGCGCACCGCACGGCGTAGCCGCGAGAGGCGTCCGATGACCAAACGCATTATGCTGCTCACATTCATCCTACTTCAACTGACGGACGTATTGACCACGAACAGCTTAATGGCAGCTGGTGGGCGGGAGCTGAACCCGGTCATGGCGGCTGCGATAGCGAATTGTGGCTCGTTCTGGTGGCTACCCAAACTGGTAGTCGCCCTCATATGCGCCCTAATCTTCGTCCAAGGGCGAACCCGCTACGTTGCGGCGGGCGCGGCGTTAGCGTCCGTCGCAGTCCTCATCAACACCATCAATGAGGTTGTCGTCGGCATCCTCTAGTTACCGTGAAAGGGGTTGAGGAGGTGGGCGAGCGATAGCACGGGGGCGCGTCGCGTTCGGCTAGCCGGATCGCGGAGGTGGTGTCAGGGCAAGCCCTTCCGCGCTGCAACCGTGTTATTGACGGGCCCCAAATCCCGATGTGCGGCGTGCAGCTTGTCGAAGTGTGATATCCGAGCCTTTCCGACCGTTCCCGGTCAGCCACGGTACGGAAGCCTTGCGCCAACTGCGATCGTTCTCCCAACGGGATAAACCGGTGGCTAAGTTGCTTGGGATTGGCCTCCTGTTTCGATTTTGCTGTAACGTTTCGGTTAGCTCGAGCGGTGGCCTGTTCTGCCTATTCGGCGCGGGGTCCGCCCGCCGAATAGGACATTACTCCTCGGTCAGCGGTAGCCGAGTGCGCAGGCGAGCGTCCCGCAGACACAAGCCACCCGACACCAGGACGCCGAAACAGACGCCGAGCAGGTCGCGGCCGAACAGCGGATCCGACCATGCCGCCGGGATGGCCGTGCAGGGTCGTTTCGAGCACACTGGGCGTCCGGGAGATGCGATGCTATTCTCCCAGTTCGTTCTACGGACGCGGGAATGGCTCTTGCATTAGTCCGGGAGGTCGGTCTGTTGAATTTCCGATTGAGGGAGATGGACGCAAGTGAATTCGACGAGCATCGTGCGAGCCGCAACGATATTTGCAATCGCGGCAATGTCGGTCATCGCGTTCGCTGAAGCGCGGGCGCAGGAGCCGAACGCGGTCCAATCCCGTCCCGTTCAAGCCGTCATGGGCTCAGCGGAACAGATTACAATGACGATGGGCAAGGGGGGGCTGTTCCAAACGTCGGCGCCCTTCGCCAAGATTTCCGTCGGCGACGACAAGATCGTCGATGTCGCTCCCCAGTCGGATCGTGAGTTCGTCTTCACGCCCAAGGCGATCGGATCGACCAACGTGTTCGTTTTCAGTGACAAGAACAAGCTGATCGCGAGGCTGGACGTCAATGTCGAACCGGCTACGGCCCAAGAGGCTCGCGAAGAGACCGGCAGAGTCAGGATTTACAATGATAAGAAGTCGCTGGCAAAACCGGCGCGCTATCGATGCAACAGGACGGATTGCGACCTTGAGGGAGAAGCCGCAATTGCCGCTCCGGGCCCGAATGAAGCCACGGCAGCGACGGCCAACGCGGGCGCAAAACCCGAGGCCGTCGGGCAGTAACCCAAAGCATGAACCGAGAGCGCCGGGGCCAAAGCGGACAGGACGCCGACCGGACGCACGGAAGGTAAACCTCCGTTCTTGATACAACTGCTGTCCCAAAATCTTGCAATTCTACAAATTTGACACGAGCAGGCGGAGCCCAGTTTCTCCGCCGATGGCGCGCCGTAACGTTAAAATGGCGCTTGCTACCGAAAGGTTGCGAAACTCTTGACAAGATGCCGCCAAATGTTTACACCCATTCCCACTGGGTAAACGCTTGTAAGCATCCAGCGTCGGTTGCGATTTTCGCAATCTTGGTTTTTCGGGAAAAGGGACTCCGTTCATGTTGAAAGTTTACGTCAAGAGCACCGAACTCCTCGACCGTCTGCGCAACGACAAGGCCGGCGTGGTGTCGTTCGAGTACGTCATCGTCGCGGCTTGCGTCGTCGCCGCGGTGGTTGCCGCGTTCGGTACTGGCGCCAGCGGTACCATCTCATCGGCGCTGTCGAACGGGATCAAGGCTGTAATCGCGCTAATCCCCGGGGCCGCCGGCTGACTTAGGAGGGGGCATGGAAACGTGCCCCCCTTCCTCTCTTTCGAGGCTTGCATCCGATGACCTGGGCTGGTCCCGCCGTCATGGCTGTGCAAATCCTGTTGTTGCTCCATGTCGCCGCGATCGATATCGCGACACGCTTGATCCCTAATGAGATTTGCCTGACGCTTGCGTTGCTCGGGATCATCGGCCAGTTCGCCGGCCCGACCCATATTCTCGAATCGCTGGTCGTCGCGACCGTCCTGTTTCTGCTGCTGCTGGTCGTCTACCAGCGGGGTGCAATCGGCGGCGGCGACGTCAAGCTGCTGGTCGCCTTGGCGATCGGCCTCCCGTTGACGGGCGTCATTCATCTGTTGACCGTAACGGCGCTGGCCGGAGGGGTTCTTGCGGCGGCGCATCTGACGATGCGTTTCCTGCCCTGTCCCCGGCCAGTGCCCGCCGGTTCCTCGCTGCTGCGCCGCGTCTATGCGGTCGAGCGTTGGCGCAATCTGCGGCATGCGCCGCTGCCTTACGGGGCCGCCATCGCCTGCGGCGGTATCTGGACTGTTCTCAGCCACGGGGCCTGACCATGCCGTCTGCTTTGCGTCTCTCGATGATCATGGTGCTGCTGCTGGCGACCGCTGCGCTGGGGATGATCGCCTACAACGCCTCCCTGCCGAAGCCGGTCGAACAGGTCGCGCAGACCGCTCCAGCCCCGGTCACGACCGGGTACCTTGTCGCGGCGCGGCCGTTGCCGGCGGGGACCTTGGCGCGCGACGAGGATTTCACGGTCCGCTCCGCGCCGCCCAGCCTTGTCCCTTCGGGGGCGATCCTCGATACGGCCGACGCCAGGGCCGGGCTGCGCGGTTCGCTGGTGCGGCGGTTCGTCGACACCGGTAGTCCCATCACCTCGGAAGACGTGTTGCATCCGCGCGATCGGGGCTTTCTCGCCAGCGTGCTCGCTCCGGACACGCGCGCCATCAGCATCAAGGTCGATGCGGAGTCCGGCGTCTCGGGCCTGATCTGGCCAGGCGATAATGTCGATGTCGTGCTGACCCAGGTCAGCGACAAGGCGGACGCCGGCCATCGCTCACTCAGCGAAGTCGTTCTTCACAGCGTCCGCATCATTGCGATCGACCAGGACATCGTGCAAGGCGCCAAAGACAATAAAGACAATAACGCCGCGGCCGGTAAGGAAACCCGCTCAGTGTCCTTGCAGCTCGCGCCGGAGCAGGTGAAGACGATCGCCGTCGCCAAGGAACTCGGAAAACTGTCGCTGGCCATTCGGGCGGCGGTCGAACACGAGCAAACACGCGACGCCGGGACCATGTTCGGCTGCGATGTGTCGCCTGAAATCGCCCGCCAGAGCGCGATCGCCAACGAGAGCGCGACCGTGGTGGTCTATGGCGGCGACAAGCCGAAGGAATACTCGGTCAAGAAGCACGATCCTGCAGACGCAGTCCTTCTGTCTGGTTGCGATCGGTCGGGGGACGTCGCAGTCCAAGGCGCCGCTTTGGCGAAGCGATGAGGGCGGGGCGATAGGGCAAAGACATGCTCAGTGAATTTCCCGGGGAAACAGTGATGAGCGCCAGCGTTGCAACCGTTCTTCGGCCCGAAGATACGCCGTCAGTCGTGACGCGCAATCGGGTCGTCTGTTTCGTCAACGACGATCTCAGCGCGGCAGCGTTGCGCACCGGTCTCGAAGGCAGCGCCCTGGAGGTCAAGCGCGGCACGATCCGCAACGCCGTGCGGATGCTCGAAACCGACACCGATTTCCTCGCGTTGGTGGCTGACATCAGCGAAGTCGCCGATCCCTTCACCGAACTGGAACGGTTGTCGCGCGTCTGCCCGGCCGACGTCCACGTCGCGCTGATTGGCGACAACACCGAAATTGCATTCTATCGCGCGCTAATGGACCTCGGCCTCTGCGAATACCTGCCAAAGCCGCTCACTCGCGATCTGGTCCAGACCCAATTGCGGCCGAAACTGCTCGGGGACGTGGCGCCCGATCCGATGGATCGCGGCGGCCACGTGATTTCGATCTGCGGCGCCCAGGGCGGCGCCGGCGCCACCAGCATCGCCATCAATCTCGCGCTGCAACTGGCCGAGACGACCAAGGCCAAGGTGGCGTTGCTCGACCTCAATCTCCAGGGCGGCGAGACCGCTGTGATGCTGGGCGTTCGGCCCGGACCGGGCTTGCGCATCGCTCTGGAAAACCCGATGCGCGCGGATACCCTGTTCCTTGAGCGCGCAGCCATTGAAATCAACGAGCGTGTTCGGCTGGTTTCCGGCGACGAGGAGCTGGATGCGACCCTTGACATCACCGAGGCGGGGGTCAGGCATGTGCTGGGTCTGCTCCGTCAGCGGTTCAGCTATGTCGTGGTCGATGTGCCGATGCCGCTGGCCCCGGCCATCCATCCGGTGATCGCCCTCTCCCGCCACGTCCTGGTGCTGCTGGAAGCGGAGGTGACCGGGCTGCGCAACGCCCATGCGCTGCGCGCCGCGGTGACCACCATCGCCGGCAAGAATCGCGTGTTCACTTTGCTGAACCGCGCCAATCGCCCCGGCGGGCTCCCCATGGCGACCATCGCGACGGCCCTCGGCGGAGCGCCGGAAATGGTGATCCCCGATCTCGGCAAGGGGATGACTCAGTCGGTCAATCTCGGAATTCCGGCGCTCAATCACGTCCCCAGGCTGCGGCGTTACCTGGCGCCGATCGTCCGGGAGATTGCGGCTATCGGCGACGACCAAAAGGGTTGGTTCAGGAGGCTGTTCGGCCGATGAAGACCTTTGGCAAGCTCGGGCGCTACGGTGCCCCGACCCCTTCGCCGGGACTGGCGCCGGGGCGTAACGAGCCTCACCCGGGGCAGCCCGTGACGCCGACTTTGGTCGAAAAACCGGTGATGTCGGCGACTCTGCGTGAACGGGTCATGGAGCAGATCGAGCCCTCCGTCGCCGCCACTGTGTCGCGCGAGGTGCTTCGGCGTCAGATCGAAGAAATTATCCATGAAATCGCCAACAAGGACCGGCTCGAACTGTCCGGTCGCGAGCAGCTTCAACTGGCGGACGAGCTTGCCGACGACATGACCGGCTACGGCCCGCTCCGCCCGCTCCTCCTGGACGATACGATCAACGACGTCATGGTCAACGGGCCGAGTAACGTTTATGTCGAGCGAAACGGCAAGCTCGAGCGGGTCGCGGTGCGTTTCCGCGACAATGATCACATCGCCTCCGTGGCGCAGAAGATTGCCGCACGCGTGGGCAGGCGCGTCGACGAATCCAGTCCGATGGTCGATTGCCGCCTGCCGGACGGCAGCCGGGTCAACATCATCTTCCCGCCGCTGGCGATCCACAGCCCCTGCATCTCTATCCGCAAATTCCCGAGCCATCGGTATGACATCGCCGGGATGATCGAAAACGGCACCATGACCCCCGCCATCGGCCGATTGCTGGAGATCGCCGCCCGGGCACGGCTCAATATTCTGGTCTCCGGCGGCACCGGCTCCGGCAAGACGACGCTGCTCAACGCCATGAGCCAGTTCGTCGATCTCAGCGAGCGCATCGTCACCATCGAGGATGCGGCGGAATTGCAGCTCCAGCAGCCGCACGTGATCAGCCTGGAGACCAGGCCTCCCAGTCTCGAAGGCACCGGACTGGTGACGCAACGCGATCTGGTGTGGAACGCGCTCCGTATGCGCCCCGATCGGATCATCGTCGGCGAGGTTCGCGGCGCCGAAGCCTTCGACATGCTGCAGGCGATGAACACCGGCCACGACGGTTCGATCTCCACGGTGCACGCCAACAGCGCGCGCGACGCGCTCACCCGTGTCGAGAACATGGTGCAGATGGGACAGGTCAACCTGCCGTCCCGCTCCATTCGCTTTCAGATCGTGGCGGCGCTGGACATCATCGTGCAAATCGAACGGATGCGTGACGGCCAGCGCCGTATTGTCCAGATCAGCGAGGTGATCGGCCTGGAAGGCGATGTCATCACCACCAATGACATCGCCCTGTTCGAGTTCAAGGAGGAGGACGTTCACGGACGGATATCGGGCGCGTACCGGTCCACTCTGGCCGTCCCGAAATTCAAGAGCCGCCTTGTCTACTACGGTCTCGATCGGGCGTGGGCCGACGCTATGCGACAACTCTGATGCAGCAGATTGTGATCGTCATTGTCCTGCTGCTGTTGATTGGTGCAGCAGCCATGACCTTGCTCCTCGACGCACGACAAAAACGCATCGATCGCCATGTGGCGATGGCTCTATCGACCTCACGTCCGGAGAGCGTACCATCCATTCGTCGCGCGCGGATCGAGTCCCGGTCGGTGTTTTTCCAACGCCTGGTCAATTATCGGACAGGACTTTCTTACTACGTTCGCCCGCAGTATGTGGTGCTGACCGGAGTCCTTGCGGCGGCGGTGATCTTTTACGCGAATAGCTTTGTGGGATTTCCCCTTCTGTATGTGACACTCGCGTCTGTTTTGGCCGCCGTCCTGGTAGTGCGCGGCCTGTTCGGATGGCAGCGTCGTCACCTAGCCGATCAACTGTTTCGCCAGCTCCCCGACGCAATCAGCATGGTGACGAGCGCCGTTCGCTCCGGCCTGCCTGTCAATGAAGCGTTTCGCACCATCGTGCGTGAGATGCCGCAACCGACGGCCGGGCAATTTGCCATCGTGTGTAACGAACTGGCTTTGGGCAGACCGCCCGAGGAAGCCATGGAAGACGTCTATCGGCGAACGCAGGTTGCGGAATATGGATTTTTTGCGGTGACGCTTGGCGTCCAGACGAAATCAGGCGGCGGTTTGGCCGAAACCCTCCAGACTCTGGCGGATACCGTGCGTCAGCGGGTTGGAATGGCCGCTCGCGCCAAGGCTCTGGCAGGAGAGGTCATCTTTTCCGCAAGAGCGCTGTCATTCGCGCCCTTCATTGTCGGTGGGGTGCTCTACTCGATCAGTCATGAGTTGATCGATCTCCTGTTTACGGACCCGACGGGAAAGAGGCTTCTCGCCTATGTGGCGGCCTCGGTCCTCACCGGGAACCTGGTGATACGCTGGATGATCAGAAGGGACACAGCCCTATGACTTCGGGTCTCGTTCTGGCGGCTCTCGCATTAGCAACCGCAGCCCTGACCGCCGTGTTGATCGTCAACGAACTCCACATTCGTGGGTTGAACATGAGGGTGTCAAAGGCTGTGATGGGCGTTCCTGGCCGATCAGCGCCGCTAAGAGACGTGACTGGCTGGCTGGCATCGCTCGGCACACGGTATCGTCGTTTCTACTCAGCGGAAGATCTGGACCAACTGCGAGCGATCGTCCAGTCGTCCGGATTCAACCCTCATCGGACCGTGCCGATCTGGATCGGCGTCAAAGTCGTCAGCATGGCGATGTTCCCGCTCATTGCCCTGTTCATGGGCGAGTTTTTCGGGAAGCCGCCATCCGATCTGTTGATCATCACGCTCATCGGCGTGGTGGTCGGAATCATGGGGCCGCGATGGATTCTGTCTTGGCTCAAGCGGCGTTTTGCCGCCTCCGTTCGACGGGGCACGCCGGACGCCATCGACTTGCTGGTGGTGTGCAGCGAAGCGGGCATGGGCCTGGAGAGCGCGCTGGACCGCGTGGCGGAAGAAATGAACCGGTCCAATCCGGCCATGGCCCGGGTTCTGTACGGCCTTCTCGATGATCTCCGGATCCTGCCGAACCGACAGCAGGCATTCGAGAAACTGGGATCGACCTCGGACGGACTGCGCCGATTCGCCGCCATGATGAGCCAGAGCCTGCAGTACGGGACGCCATTGAGTCAGGCTCTGCGGGCGATCGCCGAAGAACTCCGGCGTGACTCGATCATCAAGCTGGAGGATAAGGCGCACAAGCTGGGCGCTAAGCTGACAATTCCAATGGTGTTGTTCATGCTTCCTGCGATGTTCGTCATTCTGGGTGCCAGCCCATTCCTGCATCTCATTCGGGCGTTCCAGCATTGAGTACGGATAGACCTATGAAAAAGTCTTAAATCTTCCCGTTATGAATCGTCTACTCTGGAGTCCCGTATGTCGGGTGAGTGGCCATGGATCGATTGTTGTTACCTGCAAGTCGGCTGAATATGTGGGTGCGGCTGCGCGCCGTGGCGCGGGACCGGCACGGTGCGAGGGCGCTACCCGCGAGGCGCGAGGCGACACGGCCCGTCATCTCGCTCGTCCGTTGTCGCAGAGGCGTCGTGGCGCTCGAGTTTGTCCTTGTGGCGCCAGTCATGTTGCTGATCCTGTTCGCGATATTGTACGTAGGGATCGCGCTTAACAATTACCTAATTTTGACGGCGGCGGCGGAGCAGGCCGCGCAGATCCTGTCCTTTGGCCGCGGGACACCGTCTCCCTACTCAACGGCCGAGACCGCTGTCACGAGCGCGGCCGCAAATCTCACGACATCCAAGGTCACCCAGACCGTAAAGATCGGTGGTTCGTCCTGCAGCACCAACGCCGGTTGCAGCGCTCTGCTCACTGCCGGTGCCGTCGCCTCTGTAGCGCTCACGTATCCCTGCGATCTGACGTTCATGGGCTACGACTTCGGAGGATCGCCGTGCACCTTGTCCGCGCAATCCGCGGCTGTCGTTCAATAGGAGGGAAAAATGTCTCGATGGATGAGCTCAATTGCGGCCAAACTCAGCAAGCCGTTGCATGACCGCCGCGGGGTGGCCGCGTGGGTGTTTGTCGTCGCGGCGGTGCCGCTCATCGGCGCAATGGGGTTCGCGGTTGACGTCGGCGTCGTCCTCAGTGCGCGACAGGCGCTACAAGCCAACACAAACGCGGCGGTGCTCAACGCCGCCTATCAATGGGACCAGCCGGGAGGCACCGAATCCGGCGCAGTGAGCGCCGCCCAAGTATGGGGCGCCTGTTCCCCTTCTCCTTGCGTCGCATTCCATCCCGTTCCCATGGTCAGCGGCGTCACCGCGAACGCTTCCGCCGTCTGCGTCACCGCGACATCCGGCCTGCCGACCTGCGGAGGCACGGTCAACAATGTCGTCGCTCTGACGCAGACCGGAACCGTTCCGACCTATTTCATCAGGGTCCTCGGCTTCAACTCCTGGACCGTCTCGGCGAAGGCGGCGGCGGCCAAAGCGGGCGGCCCGACGAAAGCGATGAACATTATGTTTGTGCTGGACACGACGCAATCCATGCAGACGACAACGGACGACACCGGTTGCAAGGTCCCGGGGATTGGCAGCCCGACGAAAATCGATTGCGCGAAGTACGGTGTCCAGTTGATCCTGAAGCAACTCAACCCGCAGGACGATCAAGTGGGACTCATGGTGTTTCCCGGCATGTCCCCCTCATGGACGCCCTGCTCCGGTTCGCCAAGCATCGTGGACTATGGCACGACCGGCATGACCTATCAGGTTAACGGCAAGGCCCTCACCACGGACTATGCGACGTCCATCGGCACGTTGAATCACGCGTCGAAATTGGTTATGGCGGTCGGCGACAACAGCAATGGCCTCGCCGGGTGTCTCGCAGCCCCAGGAGGCAAGGGGACCTTTTATGCCGACGCGATTGCAGCCGCGCAGGCCGCTCTTCAATCCGAGGGTTCGTCCACAGCGCAAAACGTCATCATTCTACTCAGCGACGGCGAGGCGCAAGCGTCATCCGGCATGGACTCCACCTATGCGTCCACGCCCTGCACGCCGAACACGGTTTGCAACCCCGGCCATCTGGAACAGCAATGCAATCAGGCCGTCGTCCATGGTCAGAGCGCGACGACAAGCGGAACATGGGTCTATGTGATCGCCTATGATTTGGATACGACGGCCGGGGACCAATCGGGCGCCACGGGGTGCCTGACGCAGAGCGTCACCAGCGGGTCAGGAAAAAAGCAGACGACCACCAAATACTACGACAGTCCCACTGGCACAGACGTCAGCGTGTGGAGTCCCTGCTCTGCGCTGCAGACCATAGCTTCCGATCAGACTAAGTTCTACTCCTCTCAAAGCGGCAAGGGCTCGATCTGCACCAGCGTCAACGCCTACGCCGATGTCGCAAGCGATTTTCAGCAAGTCGCTTACACGCTGAGCCAGCCGCGCCTGGTGTTGTACTAGGCGCGCCGACGATGGTCGTCGGGACGACAGCCGCGACAGGAAATGCCGATATCGGCGTAGCAAGGGCAACCCTCCCCGGTTGGGGGAGCGCATCCCGGCCGCGCCTTACAACCCGGCCGCACCCGCTCGCGCGCCCCGTTTTCGGCCGCCTGTTCCTGCCTGATCCGACCTGATAACCACCTGTTCGTCGCCTGTTCCAGTCCTGTCAAGTTCCCTGTTCCGCCCCTCCTCCAGACAGCAACCGGTGGGTTGCAAAGCTGGCAACACCATGAGATTGCAGGGCTTTCCGGGACAGAGCGCCGACCGCGGCGCAAGAAAATTCCCTGCTGGCAGGAAATTCGGATCGTCGTCGGCGGACCAAGGGGACCGACGCCAATTGCCGGGGAATCAAGTGAAGAGGCCGACGGGGGCCGATCGTCGGGTTTGACCGCCTTCCGGTTGTAGGGTAGTTGGGTAACGATTTTATGCGCTTTCGCAAGCGCAACCGATTCGAGCGATTCCAAGGGTTGCGCGCGTCGAAAAGCGCACATGTTAGAGGCGAAAGTAAAGCTGGGATGGGGCGGCTGACGAACTGGATCTTCTCTGCAGCCGCGGGTGCGACGGATATCGTTCGGGCCGCGACTGCGGTTTTCCTCATCATCGGGTTGGCCGGGTGCCAGCCGACCGCGACGCCCACGCCGGTTCCCGACGCCGTCACGGGACAGAACCCCGCCGACATCAAATACTATCCTTCGGACGAGCCGGTGAAGCTGGGCATCCAGCGTTTCCAGGAAGGCAATTTCGGCCTCGCCCAGCAGTACTTCCAGGACGCCGTCGAAAAAATGCCGAAGGATGCGGCCGCCTGGGTCGGACTGGCGGCGAGTTACGATCGCCTGGGGCGGTTCGATCTCGCCGATCGCAGCTACGCCCGGGCGGTCAAACTGGTGGGCCATACCCCGAGCATCCTCAATAACGAGGGATACTCCTATATGCTGCGCGGGCAGTTGGTGAAGGCCCGGGAGTTGTTCGATGACGCGCTCAGGCTCGACCCGGGCAACGCGACCGCGACCAATAATCTCGCTTTGCTCAATCAGAGCGTCCGATTCGTCGAGCGCGCCTCGGACGGGGAGCCGTGCGGGAGCGTTGACTGCGCTCAGTGAAGGGGCAAATCGGCCGGCCGCAAGCCACGCGTAACGGACTGCAGGCACGCATGAAGCACGGAGGCGCCGCGAGAATCGGCATAGGCTGGAGGGTTTCCCAATGAAGCACGACCAACGGCCGACGTCGTCGGCGAGGAGCAGCAACCGGCACGCCGGACGCCTGGGGGGTCTGTGCGGCCTCGTGGCCGCGGCCGTGATGACCGCGAGCCTGACCTTCGGTGGGTCTGGCGGCGCGGCCCGGGCGCAGATCGTCGAAGACGCGCCGGTCCGCCACATCACCGTCACGCTCAACAAGTCGAAGACCCTGACGTTCAAGGCACCCTTCACCACGGCCGTGATCGGCTCGCCCGACATCGCCGACCTCCTGCCGATGACCGACCATACGCTTTACGTGCAGGGCAAGAAGGTCGGCACGACCAACATTTCGGTGTTCGGCGCCGACAAGCGGCTGGTCGCGGTGGTCGACCTCGAGGTGGCGCTCGACGCCGCCTCGCTGCACACCCGGATCGCCGCAAGCACCGGCTCCGGCAACATCAATGTCGCTAGCGCCAACGGCGAAGTGGTGCTGAGTGGCGAGGCGAGCGACGCGGTCTCGGCGGCGCGGGCGGTCGACGTGGCCAAGGCCCTCTCGCCGAAGGACTCTTCGGGGAGCGGGCCGCCCGTCATCGACGCCATGCGGGTCGCCCCAACCCAGCAGGTTATGCTGAAGGTGCGCTTTCTCGAGGTCGACCGCACGGCGGGCCGCGATCTCGGCGTCAATTGGTTCGGTGGAAACAAGAACGGGATCGGCGTGTCGGGGCTCGGCGCGGTTTCGCAGTCGCCGACCACCGTCGCCGGCACCATCACGGGAACATCTTCGACCGGCGCACAGACCACCGCCGGCGTCACGGCCCAAACCATTGGCGTCAACGGGCCCACCGTCACGGGCGCCAGCAGCGGCGCCGATGTCACAGGCACCGTCGTCCCCCTCCTCAGCGGGCTGTTTGCCGGAACCGCCTCAAGCGCCACGCCGTTCGGCGCCGTCCTGGCGCAGGTTATCAATACGCACGGACTGCAGGTCAGCGCCTTGATATCGGCGCTGGAGGACAAAGGGCTGGTCAAGACCCTCGCCGAGCCCGATCTCGTGTCTCAATCCGGGGAGAAGGCGAGCTTCTTTGCCGGCGCCCAGGTCCCCATACCGACCGTGCAACCGGGGACGATCGGCACAACGCCGACGGTCACCGTCAACTACTATCCGTGCGGCGTGACACTCAATTTCGTCCCGACTGTGCTGAACACCGGCTTGATCAATGTCCATCTCGGCCCGCAGGTCTGCCAGGTTGCCAGCACGACGTCGGTCATCGTCAACGGGACGACAATCCCGGAGCTGAACACGCGCAGCGCCGACACTACGGTCGAACTGCGCGACGGCCAGAGCTTCGCCATCGCGGGCCTGCTGCAGGCCCAGGACGTCAACCAGCTGTCGCAACTGCCCTGGCTCGGCAACGTTCCGGTTCTCGGCGCGCTGTTTCGCTCGACGAACTACCAGAAGTCGGAGACCGACCTCGTCGTTATCGTCACCGTGCATCTCGTCAGGCCCGTACCACCCGGCAAGCATCTCGCGACGCCGTTCGACAATACGCTGTCGGCCAACGACATCGACCTGTTCCTGATGGGGGACGTCGAGCGGAAGAAGAAATACACCGAGTTCGTCAGCAGCGGCGGCGGCCTGCAGGGACCTTACGGCTACATTTTGGAGGCCAAGTGATGCGTGCGCGGTCGCTCCAGCTTGTCCTGGCGCTCGGCCTCGCGGCGCCGCTCGGCGCCTGCAATCCCGCCGGCTATCCCACCTGCTACCGGGTCGAGTGCCCCTATCCGCCGGTTTATCAGAACAGCTACGTCGGCTATGTCCCGGCCTATGCCCCCGGCGGACCCGCTTTCGGCGAGGCGCCGTTCGACGACCCGTTTTCCGACTACACCCAGCGCAGCCCGACAATCTCACCCGGGGCCGGCAATTCTGAGGCCGCAAATCTGGCGCTGCAGACGGCCACGCCCTGGCCGCGTTACTCGAACGACACCAGCATCCCCGGCAACGGCGCGCAGATGGTGAAGGCGGTCAACGACTTTGAGAGCGGAAAGAGGCCCCCGCTCGAAGCTGCCAGTGGCAGCGGCGGCCCTGCGATCCAGATCAACAACAATACTGGCGGGACGGCCCCCCCGTCCCAATGAGCGGGATGCTCCCCCGCTCAACCGGTCCGTCGGCGCTCGCACGCATTCGCCGCGGACGCGCCCCGTCGGATCAACTCGACGGATCTAGGCCTAGTACGACGCCACCTGCTGCGTGATAGCTTCTTGAAGAATTCAGACTCTCCGTTGAATTCGTTCCGGTATTTACTTCAGCATATTACAGTAAAAGCGCCAAGGAGCCTGCTGCGGGGCTTCTGTTTGGTTCGCGATCGTTCTGATTGTTTTGATGGCTCTCGAAGTGCCTTCGGAGCCAGGACATATATTGGGCGAATGGGCGCTAACATAAAATTGTATTCATTTGTCATCGACCAAGCGGATGTGTTTGTCGCGACCTACTCTATCCTTGTTGTCTACGCAGAAGGCCCATCCTATATGAGGGAAGGATATTTATCTGATCGCTGATTGCGACGGACAAGATCACGGACTATCTTGGCGGAAATATCGACAGCGTCCGGCTCTTCTCGGTCGGTTGGAGCGATGTCATACAGTCGAACATGAAGGTATTGCGCGTTCCAGAACGGCCTTCAAACAAAATCGTAACAGTTAGCGCTCACGACGAACATGGAGAGGGCTGAGGATATTGGAATATCGGCGACCATACGACATCGATAAATATCGGTGGGCGAGTTGCCGGTACATAAAGGTAAGTTACAGTCTCCGCGATCGGCTGCAAGGTTTCTTCCGGACCGCCGAGACGCAGACGTCAGGTGAAATTTACGACCGGGAAGGTGAACATCGAAAGCCGGCCGGACTCTATTGATCGAAGGCTCTATCCTGACTCCGTCAGCATCATGCTTGGAATCAAGGGACTATCCCACCGTGAAATCGTGCGCTTTCGCAACTCCGACTTCGACGGCGACCTGCCAGTGCGCGCTCCGCCCGGCGAAGACGCCGCGTTCGGCGCGTTGCGGGATATCGTCAGTGGGCGAAGCGCATCTCTGTTCTGGAAGACGAGTTTCCTGATCGCGAGCAATCCTTCCCGCCTGGCTTCCTTCGCGGCCGCCATGACGAGGCGGTTCCTCGACTTGAATCAAATCGGCGCTTTGGACGCACCCAGTAGATTTCGAACAGATCAAGTTGCAGATTGCCGGGATTGCGTCCCTAGGCCCAACAGAATTTGCGACAGTGCAGGACCTGCTGGACAGGTGGGCGGCGAATCGATGTCCGCGACGACTTGAAACCTGTGCTTCGGTTTCGCAGGCGGCCCAGAAACTTGGAAATCGGAGAGATCAAAGCGCGGATTGTCTGGAAATAGGGGATGGGTGACCATGCCAGTCCGCGGCCCAGCTAGATCAGTCGTCCGCAACCACGAAACCGTTGGCCGGCGCGCGTAAGAATACTGTCCTTGACCGTGGTTAGCACGCCGTTCGTCGGCACAATGATCCTCGGAGCGCTTGCCGTCGGCAATATCAGTCGCAGTCGCGCTGGGAGCCGTTTAGGGAAAGTCCGCAATGGGCGCAGACCGCGCCTAGAGGCAAGGGCCGCTTACTCGCGCACTTCCGCCGTTCACGGTCGCAACCAGCGACGGAAGCTCTACGTCGACTCCGGGCGTTGATCGCTCGCGACGAACTCCCGCTCCGGGCGGAAATGACCGGTTGGCGGGAGCGAGCGAACGCCCGGTTGGCGCCCGACTGCTGCCCTAGGGCGCGTAGGCTCGAATTGGGAGTGGACGCGATCCGTCGTTAGGGGCCGCGAGACGCGCCGACTCGACTGGGCGGGTTCACTCAGGGCGCACGATCCGACGTCGCGCTATAGTGGGCGGCGGCCTTGTCGCCCAGGAACTCGAATGCGTTCCGTCGCTCGATAAGTGTGTTCTTCCAAGCTGAATACGAGGGTTCGATTCCCTTCACCCGCTCCAAATCTTTCAATTGCTTATGAGATTGCAGGGGCGGAAACGCGGTCCAATTTCAGGCCTGGACCACATTTGGACCACCGATTGAGTTGAGCTCGGCCCTGCAAAATTGGATCGAGTTACCGATGCTGCGGCCCTTCCTGCCAGGAAACGCGACATCGGCTTCTTCGCGGCAGAGGCGTCGGTGTGGGCGAGCGTGATGCACAATGGCGCGGGGAGCGATGCCGTGACCGCGTCCGGATCGAAACGAGCGTGGAATGAAGCCCCGCCCGGCTTGCGGGCGGCGCCTTGGCGCCGATTACTCGGCGCTGGCCTTGCGGCTGCGGGACCAGATCAGCGAGTAGCCGGCGCCGTCTTCCGCGTCGAACAGGTTCGCGTAGATCGGCTGGGTGAAGGAGGGATCGTCGAGCTTGACCGAGAGGTAGTCGCGCCCCTCGTTCGAGCGCTTCGACCAGGCGGCGCCGATCTCGGCCTTGCCGACGAACACGCGGTGGGAAGGGGCGTTGTCGTTGGCGCGGTTGGTTTCGGGCGCGATGCGCACGTTCTTGGCCTGCACGCTGAGTGTGACGATCTGACCCTGGAACTCGTTGCCGACCTTCTTGAAGGAACCGATGCTGGCCATTTGAAGTCTCCGTTCTGTTTCAAGAGCCCGCGACCACCGCGGCCTCGATGGCGATCGAAAGGCCGGAAGCGATCGGCGCCGCATCCGGAACGGACCGCAGCGGAGCGGAGGACGCCGTCCGAAGAACTTTGTTGTCTCGCGAGGAATGCGCGTGAGCGCAGGGGAAGAAAGTTCGGCGGGCGGCGTTGCGGCCCAGACGATCGAGGCGCAGCCGGCTTCAGGGCAGATCAAGCCGAAAGAGGACGCCGCGGTCCGCGCGCGCCATGACAGAGGAGCCGGAGATGT
>CAVPXF010000001.1:0-57078 GCA_963709655.1 uncultured Alphaproteobacteria bacterium | reverse complement strand
ACGACGTTCGAAGACGCCCCCGGTCAAGGTGCTGCTTAGCGCCTCGGCGATGCCGACGCCGATGGGAACCGACGTCCCCCACAGCGTCATGGCGATATTGCGTTGCGCCCCGCGGGTCACCCGCACCATCATCGCCGTGCCCGCCACCAGCAATCCGGTGAACCCGAATCCCTCGACCAGACGACCCGCCATCACCATGGCGAATGATCCGGCGGCAATGACGATCAGATTGCCGAGGATATCGATCAGACACGACAGCGCCAGGATCCGGCGCTCCCCAAAATGGTCGATCAGCCAGCCGCCGAATGGCGCCAGCACGACGCTGGCGATGGTGACGACGGAAATAAACCATGGGGCTTGGCTGGGAGGCGCGCCGTACAGTTTGATGACCATGCCGACCAGCGGGATCGTCTTGCCGAGGCCTGCCCCGGCTAACACCCCGAAGAACCAAACGGTCAGAATAAGCGTCCACGCGGCCTGCGCCTGTTCGCTCCCCACCTCGTTCGCCTGATGTCGACTGATTGCGGTTGGCATTGTCTTCCTCCTGATGAACGACCGATCCGCGCGACGCGCTGGACGGTGTTGCTGAACACCGGACGCCCCCACTCATCCCGAGCTTTCGGCGGCGTCGCGAAATCAATCACCTCGATGGAGCAGCGCTCGCTGATGCAGGCCGAGCCGCGGCGCCAGCGCCGACGCGCAGTCGGACGTCGCGGCGCAGGCAATCTCCAGCTTGAAGGGATCGGCGACCGGGACGGCCCCGAGGGCGAGGGTCATCGTCGCCGCGAAGAGCGCAGTTCCACGCGATTCCGGTCATTTTCCTCCTCCGTGGCGATGTTTGTCGATGCACTGCTTGATTATCGATGAAAAGTATGATCATATATTATCTGACGAGATGCAAGGGGAGCGTTGGATGAAATTGGCGACCTATCGGTCGGGCGGCGCGGTCAGGGTTGGCGCGGTCGATGCGGACGCGGGCCGGCTGTTCGATCTCGCCGGCGCGGCGCGTCGCGCCGGCGCCCCGGAGGCTCCCTTCGCCTCGATGCTCGCACTCATCGATTCACAGGACGCCGGCCTCGATCTGGCGCGTTCGCTCGTCGACAGACGCGTCGGCGAGGCAGACCTGTGGTCCGATCTTTCGCATGTCGAACTGCTCGCGCCGTTGCCGGAGCCGCGGCAGATGCGAGACGGGATGTCGTTTGCGCTCCATATCCGCCAGGCAGCGCGTGGTTCGCGCGCGCTCCAGGCGATGCGTTCCGGTGGCGCCGACGCGTTCAGGGCCGTGATGGCGGAGCCGCTCGAAGAGCTGGCATCGGTCTATCGTGAAGTTCCGATCTACTACATCACCAACCGCTTCACCGTCGTCGGACCGGGCGCGACCGTCACATGGCCGCGCTACAGCCGGGTGATGGACTACGAACTCGAGGTCGGCATCGTGACGCGACGCACCCGAGCCAACATTCCCGCCAAAGAGGCGGCCGCGCATATTTTCGGTTACATGATTTTCAACGACTTTTCGGCGCGCGACCGGCAGATGGTCGAGATGCGGGGCCGTCTCGGGCCGGCCAAGGGCAAGAGCTTCGACGGCGCCAACGCCCTTGGGCCTTGGATAGTGACGCCGGACGAACTCGGCGACCCGCAAGGCCTCAATGTCGCCGTACGCGTCAACGGAGAGGTGCGCGCAACCGGAACGACGGCGGGCATGCTGTTCTCCTTCGAAGAGATTCTCGCCTACGTGTCGCAGGACGAAACCGTCCATGCCGGAGAATTTTTTGGCTCGGGCACGGTCGGAAACTGCTGCGGCCTCGAGACCGGCCGCTTTCTTGACGACGGAGACGTGATTGAACTCGAGGTCGAACGCATCGGGGTCCTTCGAAACGCAGTCGTGCGCCAAGCGGCGAAGTGACTGGCGCACAGAAGGTCACGCGCCCGACACTGGTCGCGACCGGGAAGGAGGCGAACCATGATCGATGATAGGACGGCCCCGTATGGCGCAGCCCTTCTGCGGATAACGGCAGGACTGGCTTTCCTTGCGCACGCGGCGATCAAGCTCTTTGTTTTCACGCCGGTAGGCACGATGCATTACTTCGCCAGCCTGGGCATGCCTGGTTGGTTCGGCTTGTTCATCATCGCGGCGGAGATTTTGGCGGGACTCGCGCTGATCCTAGGCATTTACGCGCGGGTAGCCGCCATCCTGATCGCGCCGGATCTCCTGGGCGCGATCTGGCTCGTGCACCTCAAGAACGGATTTGTCTTCACCGCCCCGCGGAGGTGGTTGGGAATACCCCGCGTTTTGGACCATCGCGCTGATCGTCATTGCATTGCTCGGCGACGGCGCCTGGGCGATAAGACTGACTGCGGGATCGGATCGATGAGTCGATCGTCTATGCGATCAGCGGACGCGCGAACGTCCGGACCTTGTGCGCCGCGAACAGCTGAACGAGGAGGATAAGCATGGGCCGCAGGCTGGTGGATATATCGGCGCCGCTGCAAAACGACATCGCTGCCGACCCGCCGGGGCTCGGGCCGAAAATCGAATACATCGATCACCAGCAGAGCCTGTCGCAAATCCTCCCGTTCTTCCCCGGCCTGAAAAAGGAAGATTTGCCCGACGGGCAGGGCTGGGCGGTTGAGCGGGTCGTGCTTTCGACCCACAACGGGACGCATCTCGACGCGCCATGGCACTATCATCCGACGATGAACGACGGCGAGCGCGCATGGACCATCGACGAGATCCCGCTTGAATGGTGCTTCCAGCCGGGGGTGAAGCTCGACTTTCGTCATTTCCCCGACGGCTACGTCGTTACCGCCGCCGACGTCGAGGCCGAACTCGAGCGCATCGGCCATGCAGCTGCGCCCGCTCGACATCGTCGTGGTCAATACCAGCGCGGGCGCAAAATATGGGCGGCCCGACTATGTCGCCTCCGGCTGCGGCATGGGCGCTGAGGCGACGCTTTACCTCCTTGAGCGCGGAGTGCGCGTGACCGGCATCGATGGCTGGAGCTGGGACGCGCCTTTCGTCCACACCGCGAAACGCTACGCTGAGACCCACAACCCCTCGATCATTTGGGAAGGCCATAAAGCTGGACGACATATCGGCTATTGCCACATCGAGAAGCTGCACAATCTCGAAGCGCTGCCCTCGACCGGCTACATGGTCTGCTGCTTTCCCGCGAAAATCGAGCGCGCCTCGGCCGGCTGGACGCGGGCGGTGGCGATCGTCGAAGAGTAAACGACGAACTCGGCGAATGTGATCGCGAAGCCCCAACCGCGTGCCCGCGATCGGGTGCGCGGCCCGAATGTGGGGTGCGCTCGGAGAGCGGGAGAAGGGGAGCAAGAGCGGCTTTGGCCGCGCGGCGCCCACCGTCGCCCCGACCGCCCGATGGAAGAAATCATTGCGATCGCGCTCCCGCGCGGGGAAAACATCCAGCATCCTCTCAACCCGATTGCAGCGAGAGCCAGGCGATGACTGCGGCCAAACACCATCTAGTTTGGATCGAGCAATGCGAAGCGGCGCGGACCATTCGGGAGCGCTTTGGGCTCGAGGCGGCGTTCGACTATGCGGTCGGCGAGAAACTGATGAATTTCGCCAGAGCCGCCCGTGACCATCCGGCCTTCGCCAGGGAGCTTCCTCGATTTGTCTCCGAAGTGCGGCGTATGTTTTCGGCCGATGAAATTCGCACCCATCTTGCGCGACTCGAACGCGAGCAGGCCGAGAGAGACGCCGAGACTCGCGACTCGGACGAGGATGAGCTTCTTGACGAGAGCCCGGCGATGGCGGCCGAGCGCGTCAGGCAGTTCGCCACGATCAAGGAGCTCCTCACCGCCGATATGCTTGGTACGTCTTGAGCGGGCGCGCGTTTCGAGGCCAGCGTCGCGCGTGCGCCCCAACTCAGCGCCCAGATCTGCAGGAACGCCATCGCGCCTCAGTTCGCGACGGGTGCAAGGAGCGGGGCGCGAGACGCGCCGAGCCGCAGCCAATCATCGAGTTTCGACCAGCGTCGCCGGCCCGAAACATTGCGAACGGCGATCGCAATGGCCTTCTTCTGGCCGACGAGAACCACGAGCTTCTTGCCACGGGTGACGCCGGTGTAGAGGAGATTCCGCTGCAGCATCGGGTAGTGCTGGGTCATGACCGGGATGATCACGGCGGGATACTCAGAGCCCTGGCTCTTGTGGATGGTGGCGGCATAGGCGGGGACCAGCGTGTCGAGTTCGCCGAAGCCGTAGGTCACCGAGCGCCCGTCGAAGCTCGCCACGAGCTCGCCCGCCTCGGGATCGACGTCGACAACGTAGCCGATATCGCCGTTGTAGACCTCCTTGTCGTAGTCATTCTCGATCTGCATGACCTTGTCGCCTGGGGCAAAGGTCCAGCCGAAACGCTCGACCTTGCGTTCGCCGGCGGGGTTTAAAGCCGCCTGCAGTTCGATGTTGAGCGAGCGGGCGCCAACGCCGCCGCGATTCATCGGGCAAAGCACCTGGATGTCGCGGATCGCGTTCAAACCGAAGCGCTTGGGGATGCGGGTCTTCACCAACTCCAAGATGCGCTGAACGGCGGTCTCGGGATCCTCGGCCGGAACGAAGTAGAAGTCGCTGTCGCCGGCAGGCGCGCTCAGATCGGGCGTCAAGCCCTGATTGATGCGGTGGGCGTTGATGATGATCCGGCTCGCCGCGGCCTGCCGAAACACCTCGGTCAAGCGCACGACGGGCGCCGCGCCAGAGCCGATGATGTCGGCCAGGACCTGCCCGGGTCCGACGGAAGGCAGCTGGTCGATATCGCCGACGATGAGCAGCGCCGCATCGTCCGGCGTCGCCTTCATCAGCGCCTGCATCAGCATGACGTCGATCATCGAGGCCTCGTCGACCACGAGCAGATCGCAATCGAGAGGATTGTCGGCGTTGCGCTTGAACCCGCCGCTCTTTGGATCGACCTCGAGGAGACGGTGGATGGTCTTGGCCTCAACGCCCGTCGCTTCGGTCATGCGCTTCGCCGCGCGGCCGGTGGGCGCGCAAAGCAGCAGCCGCACGCCCTTGGCCGCGAGGATCTTGAGGATCGAATTGACGATCGTCGTCTTGCCGACGCCCGGGCCGCCGGTGATCACCAGCGCCTTGGCGGTCAGCGCCTGACGGATCGCCGCCTTCTGACTGTCGGCAAGCTGCAGCCCGCTGCGCTTTTCAACCCACGGTATGGCCTTCGCTTCGTCGATCCATGGCCAGGGCAGCCGGCCGCGCACGATGCGGATCAGTCGATCGGCGATCGCTTGCTCGGCCCTGTAGAGGCCCGCCAGGAACATGCAGGCGGCATCGCCGACCTTGTCGGCGATCACGGCGCCGTCGGATCGTTCGAGCTCGAGGGCCGTCAGGATCAAGTCCTTCGGCGCTTCGAGCAGTTTTTCGGCGAGCGGGATCAATTGATCCGTCGGCAGTCCGCAATGACCCTCGTCCATCGCCTCTGTCAGCGCGTACGATATTCCGGCGCGCAGTCGGATCATGGCGGTCTTTTCGATGCCGAGCTTCATCGCGATCGCATCGGCGGTCTTGAAGCCGATGCCCCGGATATCCCGGGCAAGGCGATAGGGGTTCTCGGTCATGACCTGAACGGCGTCGACGCCGTAAGTCTTGAAGATGCGGACGGCCCGGGCGGTTCCGACCCCGTTGCTATGAAGGAAGACCATAATCTCCCGGACGACCTTCTGCTCGGCCCAGGCGTCGGTGATCCGCTTGGCCCGAACCGCGCCAATGCCCGTCACCTCGCGAAGCCGATCGGGTTCGGCCTCGATGATGTCGAAGACCTTCTCGCCGAAGGCCTTGACCATCTTCTTGGCGTAGACCGGCCCGATGCCCCGGATCATGCCGGAGCCGAGGTATTTCTCGATCCCGTCGATCGAACTCGGCGCCGAGGTCCTGAGAAAGCGCGCCCTGAACTGCTGACCGTGGGCGCGATCGTTGATCCATTCGCCGGATGCGGTGATCCACTCGCCGGCGGAAATGACGGCGGCGTGGCCGACCACGGTCACCAGATCGCGGTGTCCGCGCGCCTTCGCCCTCAGAACGCAGAAGCCGTTCTCCGGGTTGTGGAAGGTGACCCGCTCGACGAGGCCAGCGAGCACTTCCTGTGTCGAAGGCTCAGGATTCGACTTCATACGGACCGCAGGATCCTTCTTTTCCGGCAAGATGCCGCGAACGTTACGGCGCCCTGCCATTACGAGAGCTGGACCCGTGAGACGGAGACAGAGTCAATCGCCTGTCGGGGGCGGTCTCTCGCGGGCGAATGAATTCGGGTTTCCGCATTGCGGACTGACGGGCGTTTTTCGTGTCTTCGTCGTTCAGACGGTCTCGTCATTCTGCGGACCGGGCCGTCGCTTCAAACAGCGCCGCTGCCTTAGCCGCTTCGAATGTGTCGGCTGTGCCGCCAACCACCAGATCGCTGCCGCCGCCGCCGCCCCTTTTGGCGTTGCGCCGGACCTCCCATGTCGGGACGTTATCCTCCGTAAAGACCAACAGCATGAAACCTCCAACATCGGTCGAAACCGCAGGGCTCGGCCAGAGTGGAGGCAGCGGTTGCCAGACTACGTCGGTCATATGTTCGCTCTTACACCCCACCGCTGCAGCGTCCCAATCCGGGCGCCGATTATTGTAGCCCAACAACGCCGAACCGCTGGAACTCCGCCCTGCCGGCACGACTGCCTGGCCGCCCGAGTAACGAGGACCGTCGACGCGCCGCCGTGCAGGGCCCAGTGATCGTCAATGACGAAAGGTCGGTCTCAGCCAGGAAGCCGTCGAAAGCGCCACGCTAAGATTGCGCCAGCAGCCGAAAGTTCACAAAAGACGATAGTTGAACCAACGCGCGGCTCTCGACAGCAAGGCGCATCGCCTACGGGGAAACCCAGCCTCCACGCCAATCGCAGCCGTCGCGCTGAAACACCGCATGCAGGTGCAGAGGTCGAGAGATATCGAGCCAACCGATACGGATGATCGAGACGACGATCACGGCGAAATGCCTTTCGCCATCGGCATCGTCGGCGGGCGCAGCTTCGGCTGGCGCGTTGATCGGGGTCCCGGAAGGCAGCGGATGCTGGAAGAGTGCGCGGGTATGAGATCGACAAGCCGCCCAGGCCGCTGCCTTTTCCGGACCCTCGGCGTCTATGGTCGCCTTGCCCTCAAGACGGATTTGAAATCCGGCGTCCGCATCGTAACCGACCAGAGAAACCCGCGGCTCATGTCGCATCTCTTCGATTTTCGCCGAACGTACGTCGGTGAAGAACGAGACGGCGCCCCGTTCGGCGTCGGCGCCTCGAAGGATGACGCTGCGAACCTTCGGCGCGCCGTCAAGTCCCGAGGTGGCGAGCTGAAGAACGGTGAACGGCGTGCGGCCGGGCCGCGCGGCGGTCATGAGGGCCGCCCAGACCCGATCCAGGTTCGGTTCGATCACAGTCAGACCCTTGATACTTGAAACTCGGCTGTCCGGTTATGGCGCGGCGAGTCTCCAAGGCTCGGCGCCGACGCGTACGATCGGCGTCGCCGAACACTGGAATGCGGAACGGTCGCGGTCAAATCACTGCGCGCCCTACCAGCGGTTGGCCGTGCTCGGATGCATCGCTTTGAGGTTCGAAGCAGCACGCGGCGCTTACCAGCCCCCATCACTATGTGGGGGCGACGGACGTTGCGAGGCGACAAGCTGGTTTCCGCTATGATTCTCGCGTAATGCTTTGCCGCGCTTTGGCTCGCAGGTTATAGCCGAGGCCAATCCCCCCGCCGTCAATTGATCGAGGACCTCATTGAGACGCACTGTTCCGTCATTCACGGTCGAAGTCCGGCGTCGGCCAAGACTGGCAACCAACTCAAGCCAAGGCGTGCAGTTGTTGGAGACCAAGACCCGACCTACAGCATTTGAACGAGAATCTCATCGTCTAGCCGCCGCGACATTCGAGGTGAAGACGTCAAATCAACCCTCCAGTGATGGCGCCGCATCGTATCCAACGCGTCGAATCCTTGAGAGCCTTGTCCCAGAAAAGCCGCCCGTTGGTCGGCTCCAAGGCGAGTTGTTGTCCGCTGCAACGTCGAATCCAAAATCGCGCGCGCGGAAACCGCCATTGGTGCGCGCACGAAAGGACAAGGGTCAAACATCAAAGGCGCCTCGGACTTCGGAAATCTCGTCTGACCTGACGGCGCAGATGGAGGAAAGTCCTTCGGTTGCGTCCAATCAACCGAATGGCATGTCGCCGAGTGACGCGACAACCGGCTCGTCAGGCATACCGACGGCGACGGCGAATCGGGTCGTCGGAAACTCCGGCGGTCCGGCGCCGCCAAATGCAAGCCACATCCAAAGGCAAAACGGAGAGTCCAGATCCCGATCGCTCTCGATGCCAGGCCGGCCACTGTTTCCGCCAAAGACCAGCGATCCATCACGCAAACGGACTCCTTGGGAGCGCCCAAGACGCGCGTCGACGACGCTTCGCGTCCAAATCGAAAGCGAACCATCATGGGTCGCTATGTCTTCGGCGATGAACTCAAAGCCTGGCGAACGCTGGAAGCGGCGGTTATCCAAGGGACGCTGAGCGGGCCAATACAATAGACGCCGGCAACGAGGAAACAGCGCGCGTTCGCCGGCGGCTCTGTGAACGGTCACATCAATTCCAAGCCCGCATTCCTGTTCGGTCCCGGTGAGGAAAGGTTGCGTCAGGCGCAGACGGTCACGCTCGAGCGAGATCACTCGGACCAAGCCCGAGCTTCAGGCAGGATGCCCATCAGCTCGCCGATCCGCTGGGTAGCCTTGAGGTCGGCGCCGGTCAGCACAAGCACCGTAGTTTCCTCGGGGCGCACGGCTCTGGCGTCCAGAAGGTTGCTCAGCGCGGCGGCTGCGCTCGCTGAGATCGGCTCAACGTCGAGGCCCGTTCGAGGAAGCTCGCCATGCGCGGCCTCAATCTCGCTTTCCGACATGGCCGCTGTTCTCCCGCCCGCCCGGCGCGCCGCCGCGAGTACCTCGCGCGTGCGCGCCGGCTTCGGGTAGTGTCTCAGTTTGAAATTTGCGGGGCTTGACGATCGCTCGCGCTGTCCCGAGGTATGCTTAGCGAGAAGCATGACGGAGCGACTGGATTGCCGATCAGAGGCTATGCGGAATCTGGGGATGTCTTTACGCCGGAAGCCCTGTCGGTCATGGGCAAAGCCTTTGAAGATGTGGCAGAAACCCTTGGAATCGGTCGCGACGAAATGAAACGTCAAGCGGTCGCGAAGTTCATTATTCGTCTCGCGCAAGAGGACGCCAGCCTTGATGCGGCGGCCTTGCGTGATACGGCCGTCGCGGCCCTAAACGATATGATGTCCAAGAACGGGTAACGCTATGCCAACCGGACCTAAAGGCGAGAAGCGCCCCGCCGACGTGCCTTCGCCGCCGTGGAGCGCCGGGATCTGGCACAGCCTTTTGAGTGTGACGCCTTTTCGCTTGTGAAATTGCTTATTGGCTTTGGCGAGCTGCTGTTCCGTTGGCATCGGACCATCAACGGTCACCCTCGAACCCGCGTCCGAGGGCCCCGCCTCCGCAAAGCGGAGGCTTCTTCATGATGACAAAACCGCAGCGCTCGAGGTGCTCGACGAGCCGCTCGGCGACGATGACCGACATGACCTCGTCGGCGTTGTGGACCCGCTTGCGGCCCTGAAAACGCAGCGCGAAGGCGAGCGCGTCGGCGACATCGGCGGCGGTGGCGGGAGTTAGATTTTCGTCGTCCGGCATCCGGCCAGGATAGTCGACCGTGGAGAACACAACAAGAACTTATCCGCTGGACCGGATCCCAGAATCGCCGTACCCTTCGACCGATGTGCAACCTCTACTCGATCAGCAAAGGCCCTCAGGCGATCCGAGATTTCGCCCGCGCCATGCGCGATACGACCGGCAACCTCCCGCCTATCCCTGGTGTTTTTCCCGACTATTCGGCCCCGATCGTCCGCAACGTTGAAGAGGGCGCCCGTGAGCTTACGATGGCTCGATGGGGCATGCCGTCGCCCGTCTTCGCCTTGAAGGGCCGCAACTCCGATCCGGGCGTCACCAATGTCCGCAACGTCTCTTCGCCGCACTGGCGCCGATGGCTTGGCGTCGAGAACCGCTGCGTCGTGCCGTTCACAAGCTTCGCCGAGAACGAGCTCCGGCCAGACGGCTCCCGGCCGCCGGTTTGGTTTGCTCTCGACGAGAACCGGCCGCTCGCGTTCTTCGCCGGCATATGGACCCGTTGGACATCGGTGCGGAAGGTCAAGGAGGGCGAGACGACCAACGACCTGTTCGCCTTCCTGACGACGGAGCCGAACGCGATTGTCGCGCCAATTCACGCCAAGGCAATGCCCGTCATCCTGACGACGCAAGAGGAAGTCGACCTTTGGATGACGGCGCCGGGGAAAGACGCGCTGACGCTGCAGCGCCCGCTGCCGGACAACGCTCTGCGGATCGTGGCGCGAGGACAGAAACAGGACGGCTTGCCGGATGATCGGCGTCTGGGGTTGGCGGGGGCCTAGCCGCCAATCGCCCGGAGATAGCCCGCGAAGCCGGGGCCGCAGCAGGAATCGGAGAGTCAAAAGTCCCGCGGGATTTCGACCGCGGCGACGGCGGCGACTGCTGGGAGAAAGACCCTTCGCCGCGACCGAAAGGTCGCGGCGCGCATGGGTGATCGGTTCGAGCCTACGGGTGCTTCTCGTTCTTCGCAGCGCGATCTCCCGCCGCCTTCGCGTCCGCCTCGCACATGTACGCGCCCTCCTTCGTGTGGCCGTAGTTATGCGTGCCAGGGAAGTGATAGACGCCGGAATTGTTGTTGACCCAAACCACGGTGTCGCTCGGGCAGCGGTACTTGGCCTGCTGGTCAGACGCGAACTGGCCGGCGCCGGTCGGGGCAGCCGTCGTCGCCGGGGCCATGGGCGCAGGGGCGGGCTGAGAAGCGGGCTGCTGCCAAGGGAACAACGATCCGGAGTTTTGCGCCGGGGCTGGAGCCGGCGCCGGCGCGGCGGCAGCGCCTTGCGGAATCGTCTCGTTACCCGCGCGGCATGCGGCGATGAAGTCGGCCTTCCTCTGACCCGAGGATCTGATCGTGGCTTTGTTTGCGGCGTACTCGGCGTTGCACTCCTTGGCGGACTTCCCGGCGGCCGCCGTAGGCGCGGGCGCTGCCGGCGCCGGCGCGGCTTGTGCGGCTGGCGCTGCGGGGGCCTGCGCGCCGCCCTGATGCTGCACGCGGCACGATTTCAGGAATTCCTGCCAGGTCTGGCCGTTCGTCGTCCCCGCCGCCTTGGCGGCCTGCCACTCGGAGCCGCATTCCTTCATGATGCTTTCGGCGTTGGCCGCGCTCGAACCGGCGATCGCGATTCCGAGCGCTATAACAGCGGCCGCGCAAACGCGGAGAACAGATAAACGCATATGTGATCCCTCCCAGGGCCGTAAGGGGCGCAGTGCGACGCTAGCAAGGGGCAATCATCGGCGCCAGCTTTCGCAACGCGCGACGGAGGGCCGAGACACAAAAACCGGCCTTTGACAGGAAGTAGACCGGAACGGCCCGTAGACAACTGACGTCACACGTGGATAGGGTCGCCGGGTGAAGACCGTGGGAGCGGACATGAAAATCGTTCGCGTAACTTTCGCGATGTCTTTAGTTCTCCTCGACGTTGGCGCCATCGCTCGCTGACGCGAGGAGGCGCCGGGGGCAAGACATGCTGCGGCACAAATTAGCATTCCGGGCGGCATGTCCGTTCCTGCTGATAGGGTTGCTCGGTGTCTCGGCGGCGGCCGGGCAGGAGATCCACTTCAGCCCCGAGGAGCGCCTCGACGCCATCGACGTGCAGCTCATGGGCGACGCGAAGCAATCGATCGACTTCGCTTCCTACGCCCTGACGGATCCGATCATCATCGACGCGCTCAACGCCGCGGAGCGTCGCGGCGTCGCGATCCGGATCGTGCTGGACCCGCGTGAGCGCCACGACTTCGTGAAGCTTGGCGATCTCTCGGACAACGTGAGGATCAAGCGCGGCGGCCCGTTCATGCACCTGAAGGCCTATTCGGTCGACGGAGAGATGCTGCGCACGGGATCGGCGAATTTCAGCACGAGCGGCGAGCGGGCGCAGGACAATGATTTGGTCGTGATCCGGGACAAAGGCGCTGCGGCGAAGTTCGACATCCATTTCGAACGCATGTGGGACGCGGCCGAGCCGATGGCGGAGTTCGGACCGGCGATAAACGCACTGGAGCCGAAGTGATCGGGTGGCTGCAGCGCCTTGCGGACGCGATACTTGGTCGCGTCCCGGGCAAAGTCGGACGTTTTGATACCGCCACACGCATGATGATGGACGCGGAATTCGGGGCGGCGCGAGTGGTTCGGAAGGTTGAACGCGATCGTCCGTATGCCGAGCCAGAGATTGACCCTTTGGAAGAACTTCGGCGCGTAGTCTCGGCCGATAAGAGCGGTTCAGACGTTCCGCATTCACTTCATGGAGCCGCCGGCGGCGCACCTCCCATCCGTTCGTTTCGAAGGAAGCTTCGTCGCCGTTGATCTCCACGCGGCAATCCAAGCCGCTGTGGACGGATGAAGCTGGATTCACCGGTATCACCTGGCCCGTTGCCACGACGAATACGCCGCGTGAGCGCGCTATCGGCGACATCGCATGTGCGGTAGCGGTTGTGGAGAGTAACGTTTTGGCCGCCCAATATTACGCTGCGATTGGTGGGTTCGTCGAGGGCCCAGAGCGCCGATGGGCACGCCAAGTCACATCATCCTCTCAGGCAGCGGGCCTCGCCAGCCCGGCGCTCGCCTCGACGGAAACATGATCGGCCCATGTGACAAGCGCGACGCGACCGGACGAGGTCAGCGCATAACGCCCACGTTCGATCCGCTCAAACCAACCATAGACATTGCCCTGAAGAATTTTGGCGGCGTCCGGAGCAAGGATCCGAAGGTCCCGCGGACGACCGGACGTGCTGGCAAGCGCGTTGGCCACGGCGAGCGCCTGCTGACGATAGGCCGTCATTTGTGGCGTCCGGGTCGAACCGCCCGCGACGGGATCCCCCTTGCGGCGACGATGCTCCTCGACAATGCGCGAACGCCGTTTGGCGTCGCGCCTGGGCTTCCATGGCGTTGGCTCCACCACCACGTCGACCCAGCCCTTGGCGGTGACGGTGAGAAGGCCGAAACCCAGGAACCGACAGAGCTTCTTCACGCGCGCGTCGTTTTCCCGGCCGCGCCCCCGCTTGGAGGCCGCGACAGCGAGCCAGACCTCGTCACAGGCGGATGTGCGATCAACGGCCTGAAGCACCAGTTCGAGCGTGAAGCTTCGCTTCATCTCACCGATCACGACGAGTTCGGGTGAGCCATGGGAAAGGGCGACGAGATCGCAGCCGCGCACCTCGCCCTTGACCTCCAGGCCGAGCCTCTCCAGATGGCGCTTTATCGGCGGATAGAGGTCGGTTTCCAAGGTCGATGGCCTCTCGATGCGGAGTCGTATCAACTTCGCAACGCCGCGTTAACGTAGGGTGGATGACGACCGCGTCGGGGTGATTGCCGCAGAAAAGAATACTCTTTCCAAGCTCTCCCGGTGTCGCGCTTGCACCAAGCGATGATTGCGCGGGACGAAAACTGGATTGACGTTCCAGCTTCGACTTGGCGCGCGCGTTGGGTTCCCGCCCGTCAACGGCCCAGACGCGAGCGCCACCTGGCGCCCCAACTATCGCAGGCGCCTGAATTTGCGAACAAACCACGCGCCTTCACGTCTGCCGTCTCATCCGCGTCGGCGGCGCAGAGCCGACGGAAGGCCAGGGTAAAATCCGCGGCCCGGCGAAGAATTCGAGGAAGCGAGGCCGCCGGTCCAGCGACGCCGACAAGGGCCAGAGCCTTGGCGCGCGACGTGATCGCCGCGGCTCACGGCTCGCGGAGCCTTGGAACGATCTGGCGGCCGGCTGGCTGGCTCAGAGCAACGGCGACGAGTCGTTCCAAGACGTTGGAAGCCGGTGCACGACCGCCGCTGCAGCCGGGAAAATGAGACGCTCAAACGAGCCACCTGTGTGGCGGCGTCAGAAAGCCTTGAGTCACGCACATGGGCCCGCCAATAGCCGAAGCCGGTCCATGCCCTCAACGCGTCATCGTCAAACGCTGTAGCCGCACGACCGCGTTGTCGAGCGCGCTGAGGAAATTCGAACGGTCGCGAGGGCCGAAGGCCTTTGGCCCCGATGTCGCTTGTCCGCTCGAGCGCAGGTGGTCCATCAGGTCGCGCGTCGCCAGCGCCATGCCGATCGAGCTTTCGCTGAAGCGCTTTCCATTCGGCGCGATGACCTCGGCGCCGGCTTTCACGCATCGACTCGCCAGCGGGATGTCCGAGGTGACGACGATTGCGCCTGGCCCGGCGCGCTCGGCGATCCAGTCGTCCGCAGCGTCGGGGCCGGCTCCGACGACAACCCGCTCAATCTCCGGCATACGCGGGATCACGATCGGGCTGTTTGCGACAACGAAAACCCTCAGCCCGTAGCGAGCCGCGACGCGATAGACCTCATCCTTCACCGGACAGGCGTCGGCGTCGACATAGATACGCAACTTTGCTCCGGCCGCTTCCATAGAGGCGCTGTAAGCGATCGGTCAGACCCGATCAAATCGGTGCGCTCGACTGAGTGGGCGGCGGCCCACGTAATCCGATCATTTTCCCACGCATAGCGAACGGGTCAGACGCGAACACTTTGACACTGTGTTCGCACCCGGCCGGGGCGACTGACCGGACTGGATTCACGGCCGTTTTGTTCGGAAGCGGTCCCATATCGGCTCATCGCCAAAGCGCTTCACAAGGAAGTCGACGAAAGCGCGGATCTTGGCCGCGAGATAGCGGTTCGAGGCGTAAAGGGCGTGCACTCCAAATTCCGGCTGCGGAAAGCGGTCGAGCACGGTCTCGAGCCGGCCGGCCTCGATGTCCGGACCGACGAGGAATGTCGGCAGGATCGCGACGCCCCGTCCGCTGAGCGCGGCCGATCGGAGAACGTCGCCGTTGTTCGAACAGAGGACGGAATTTATCGGGACCATGACGGCCTCGCCGTTCCGCACAATCCGCCATCGCTGCAGGGTGGTCGTGTGTCCGTAGGTCAGGCAGGCGTGCCGCGCGAGATCCTCGGGCGCCTCCGGCGCGCCGTGGCGCGCGACATAGGAGGGCGAGGCGACAAACGCGCGTCGGGCCGGCGCGAGCTTGCGAGCGATCAGGCTCGAGTTCGGTTAGCTCCGCAATCCGGATCGTCACGTCGACGCCCTCTTCGATCGGGTCGATGAAGCGGTCGGTCACCGTCAGTTCGATCTTGAGCTCCGGATACGCGGCCATGAAGTCTGCGACCGCAGGCCCGAGGTAGAGCGCGCCGAAGGAGGTCGGCCCGTTCACCTTGAGGACGCCCTTCGGCTCGGCCTGCAGGCTCGAGACCTGCATTTCCGTCTCTTCGACGCGCGCGAGAATGTCGAGGCATCGTTCGTAATAGGCGAGTCCCGCTTCTGTCGTCCGGACGCGGCGCGTCGTGCGGTCGAGCAGCCGGACGCCGAGAACATGTTCGAGCTCCATGACCGTCTTGCTGACCGCCGAGCGGGTCGAGCCCAAAGCCCTTGCGGCTTCGGCGAAACTGCCGAGCGCGACCACTTTGGCGAAGGCGTTCATTGCGCCGAGCTTGTCCATCGATTGGTTCCGATCAGGCGACAGACTGTGGGCCTGGGGCGGTATTGTATCGCCAATCTCAGCAAACACATAGGGAGCAACTCAACCAAACCACGGTGGACGCAATGCAAAGCAGCATCAGGAAATCGGAAGATCGAGGCTCGGCCAACTTCGGTTGGCTCGACAGCAAGCACAGTTTTTCCTTCGGCAGCTACTATGACCCGCAGTTCATGGGCTTCGGACCGTTGCGCGTGATCAACGAGGACCGCGTGTCTCCGGGCGGGGGATTTCCAACCCATTCCCACCGCGACATGGAGATCATCACCTATCCGCTCGAGGGCGCGCTCGAGCACAAGGACAGCACCGGCGAGCAGTCGGTGATCCGGCCAGGCGACGTGCAGCGCATGTCCGCCGGCACGGGCGTGCGCCACAGCGAATACAACGCAAGCCGGACGGATCCTGTTCGCTTCCTGCAGATCTGGATCATCCCAGAACGGCAGGGCCTGCGGCCGGGCTATGAGCAGAAGACCTTCGCCGAGGCGGAGAAGCGCGGCAAACTGAGTCTCGTCGGCTCCCGCGACGGCCGCGACGGCTCGCTCACCATCCATCAGGACGTCGATCTCTATGCGACGGCGCTCGAACGCGGAGAGCGAGTTTCGCTCGCGCTGCGCGCCGGACGGGGTGTCTGGGTCCAAGTGGCCGACGGGGAGCTTTCCGTCAACGGCCAGCGCGTCAGCGCCGGAGACGGGATTGCGATCGGCGACGCCGACGAAGTCCGCATCGAGGGCCACGAGCGGACCGAAGCGCTGGTCTTCGATATGGCGCTATAGCGAACGTGACGCGTTAAAAGTAAATTGCGGCCCGTGCTGAGCGCGCCAGTGCGGGCCGCTTGAACACCGCTTTCTGGGCCCATCCCCGGGCGCACTCCTCGCAATCGAGCGGCGATCCGAAACGGCAGCTATGCCGCGGAAAGCGCGTAATGGCGCAACGGGAAGGAAGCGCCAGGGCACGAAGTCGCTGCGCTCCGGCCCGCTGCGCGGGGCGTGAGCCGAGAGTTGGGTAGGATAGCGACCGGGGCTCGCCTCGACTGATCCTCAATTTCAGACCGGCTTCAAATTGTCCGCCGAGGATTTGCCGGAGCGCTTGTCGGCGACGATCTCGTAAGCGATTTTCTGCCCTTCATTCAGGTCACGCATTCCAGCCCGTTCGACCGCGCTGATATGGACGAACACATCGGGGCCGCCGGCGTCGGGCTGAATGAACCCGAAGCCTTTCGTCGCATTGAACCATTTCACTGTACCCGTCGCCATTGTGACGCTCCTCTCGGATTGCCCGACGAACCTAGCTGAGCCGCCACTCATTGCAAGGCGCAGTCCTTGGCGATTGTCGCTGTCGTAGCTTCGCGCGGGAGGCCTGTGTCGGTTGGCGTTTAACTCCGAATGCATCATGCGACCGGCTGAGCGAGTGCGCCGTGCGCTCGTTAAAACGAGGGCATGATACAGCGATAGGAGCTTCGCGCGCTTATGCGGCGCGCCGCCCTCGCGAATGTTTCGGCATCCCAAAGCCGGTCGCCTGCGCTCAGGCGCGGAGCTGGTATCCGCGGCGCCTCTTGCGATCGAGCCATTTCTTGAGCTCGATCTGCGCGACCGGCCGGGACGGGTGCAGGTCGATCCGCTGACGCCCCAAGGTCCCGATCCGACCCCACCGACGCACAAGCGCCAGATCATCGAAGAGCGTCGGTTCGATCGACAGCACGTAAAATCGCGCCATGTTCCTGGCGCGGTCGACCCGTTCGAGCACGAGAACTTGAAGAAGGGTCGGGTTGTCCGCGTCCGTGGCCATGGACCAAACCTAAGACGCAAGAACTCCCTCGCGTCCAACGAATGATCGGAATCGATTGGACCGCTCCGATTCAGACTTCGAATCGATTGCAAATTGGCGTGGGCTCCGAAAGGCGCCGCGACTGTTTCGGCTCGCGCGCCGACAGACATAGCCGCCGGTCAGTTGGCGGCCGCCGGGCGTCGAACCCCTCGACATGGGCCAAATTTCTTGTTCGCGCCGTCGCCGCTGAGCCTTCGCGTGAGAAGCGAAGGAGAGGGGGATGGCTACCGCTAGCGCCGGCCGCGCCGCCAAGGGTGCGTCGCAGGCTCCCGCGCGTTCCGCGCGCCCTTGCAGCGCGACCGCCTCGCGGTCGGCGGGCAGGGCAGGGGCGAAGACAAGCCCAAGGCCATTGAGCCCAGCTCCTGCGCTTGAAACGCGAGGAGCGGACATGACCGGACACGACCCTGAAATCGAGGACCTGCGCGACAAGGTGCATTGCGCCGTGGTGCTGGAGCGAACCCCGCCGCCGTGGAAACTGGATCGGAAGGAGAGCACGAGACTCAGCCTGAAGTACCGGCGAGGCAAAGGCGAAATCCTGATCGTCAGCCACGCCGGACGCGGGTGGTGGGACCCGACCAGCGACGCCAAAGGCGACGTCTTTGGATTGGTGCAGAGGCTCGAGCCAGGCCTCACCTTCGGCCACGTCCGCAAGCGCCTGCGCGAATTCGCTGGCCTGCCGCCGAGCTTCCCGCCAGTCGACAGGGCAGGGGGCCGAAATAATCCGGACAGGCCCGTCGCCGAACGCTGGGCCGAGCGAAAGGCTGTTTGGCCCAATTCTCCGACCTGGCGGTATCTTTCGCGAAAGCGCTGGCTCCCCTCCGCGATCATCGAGGCTGCCTCGACGGCCGGCGTTCTGCGGGAGGGGCCGGTCGGCAGCGCCTGGTTCGCCCATCTCGATGGTCACGGCGTTGTCGCCCATGTCGATGTGCGCGGACCGACCTACAAAGGTTCGCTGACAGGCGGAGCCAAATCGCTCTTCCGCCTGCCGCCGAAGGGTCCACCTCTTCCGAGGCTGGTTCTCGCCGAGGCCGCGATCGATGCGCTCAGCGTCGCGGCGATCGAGAGCCTGCGCAAGGACACGCTCTATGCCGCGACGGGCGGGGGCATGGGCCCGGGCACGATCGCCGCGCTCGAGGCGATGCTCGCAAGCATCGCAATGCTCCCCGGCGCGCTTCTCTGCAGCGCTGCGGACGCCAATGGACCGGGCGACCGCTTCGCAGACCGCCACCGATCGCTTGCCGAAAAATTCAGGATCCCGTTCGTGCGGCTTCGCCCTCCAATCGAGGGGTGCGACTGGAACGACGTCCTCAGCGCCAGATCCGAAACGAGAGGAGCACGCCCATGACCATGCTCGACACGACCGCCGCTCCTTTGGGCGCCGACGCCCGCGCTTTCGTGCTCCTGAAGTCGAGACGCCGGCTCGATCTCCTCAATCCCGATCCGCAGGCCTGGACCGACGAAGACCTCGCCGCGGGTCTTTCCCGCACCATGCGTTGGGGTGGGGCCTCCCAGTGGGCTTATCCCCTCTTCGTCGCCCAGCACAGCTTGACGGTTCTCGCCATCCGCGAGGCCCAAGGTCCGCTGACCGCTCAGGAGGCTTTACGCGAACTGTTGCATGACGCTGCAGAGTTTATGCTCGGTTGGGATTGCATCGCGCCTTTGAAAGCGCAGCTCGGCGAGCCATTTCGCCAACTCGAAGCTCGCTTGCAGGCCGCCGTCGACGCGCGCTATCAGCTGCCATCATGGACCGCCGAGGACTACGCGAAGCGCCTTCCGGAAACGGCCCGGCGGGCTTGCTGAGACGCTTCGTCGGCCGCACACGCAGTCGTTACTGGAGACCGCCACAAACACATGGATATTCTCAGCCAACAAGCCATCGCCGGCGGGGCTTAGCCGGGCGCGCCGCGGTCACGCATGCGCCGGCGGCGAGGCGCTCGCAGCTTCGACCGTGGCGAGCCAGTGCCCGACATCGCCGAGAGTTCCAACACAGGCGCACGGCTCCCGTGAACGCATGGATAGCGAGGAAAGCGTCATCGGCTGCGTATTCGGCGGTGCCGATCCGGCGGCCGAAGTCGAGGAAGCTGTAACCAGCTTGCGTGGCGGTCCAGGTGATTTGGTGAATGTCGGCCTGCGCCATCGTCATCTCCGGAAGAATGCCCCTGCTTGGAATGTCGCCTTTACAGGTAGGCCCAAGCGGTTCTCTTGGCAGGCTCGATCTTGACGATGCGGCCGACGCCATCGCGCTCGACGTCGAACCGCCCCCCGTTATCGGCGACGACACATGACAGCGGCGCGTGGCCGAACCAGACAAAGGAGCCGGCCAACTGGCCGAGGATCGCGACAACGTTCTCGAGGCTAAGCGTGGTCATCTCTACCTCCTCACATCGAACGTGAGATCTTCGATGACGTGGATGTTACACTGTCAAACGGCCAAACATCCATGGCACAATTTGCCGCGCGTCATGTTGACGACCTAGCGCTCCATTAACTCCCCAAATACTCACCCTCTATGACTGCGTAACCAATCGACCATAACTCGACGCATGCCGCTATGATCTGCGTCACACTACGCCGTCTGACCTGCCTTCAGCTGCCTCAACTCGCCTCGGTCAAACGGCTGGCGCGCCTCAAGTTCCCATGCATCCAGCCCGGCCCGCGACACCGCGCCAGGCGAACCGTCAAGCGGGGCGCGGCGAGACCGAGGGACTGCCGCCCGCGACGCGGAACAAGGGGCATTTCGCGCAGAGGAACGACATGCGCCTCGGGATCGTGCAGCGGCGAGCAGAGTTGAAACCCGCCGCCATACTGCCGGAGAAGACTATGCGCTGGAATAGCTGACATCGGTTGCAACTCGATGATCGCAGCCAGGAGGCGCGCCCAAAGATTGTTTCCCCAGAGTGTGAGGCGGCGGCGCGGCGGGAGTTCGATCTGCCTCGTCCCCGTCAGTCGGTGAACTCGATGCCCGCCGTCGCGCCTCTCGACCATATGAGGTGGGCATGGTGGCCCAAATAGCCGCCGGAGGCGTCGAGGATTTGGAACTCGAACGTCGGGGGAAGGCAGCTCAGCGCGTCGCTCGCGATGTCTTCGCCGGTAAATGAAACGATGTTTGCGCCAGTGAATGAAATGTTGCGGAGCGTCACGTCGAGCGATGGCGAGCCATCGTTGAAAACGCAGCGAGCCTTACGAAGGCGCAGGACGCGCCGCTTCTCGGCATAGGACAGGGATGGCATCGACATGGGATGACCTGTTGAAGTCCGCTACCGCCGCCGGTCGAATCTCGGATTGCGCTCAGCGCTCGGAATGGCCTCCGAGGCGTCGGTGTCGGTCGATTTCGAGGGACATATGTCGGCCACGCCGACCGCAGCAGGAGCATCATGCAGGCCGAGCTACGGTAGGGTCACGGTCAGCTGCAGCTAGCGGCGTATCATTAAGACCTTAAGATGCGCCTTCCCGACGAGATCCCCTTTGCGGTTGTCGAGCCCGTCGCCGAGATAAGAGCCGCGCCGAAGTTTCAGGACTTGCGGCGGTACTCGCGGACCCGCGTCGCGGAGTTGCCGACGGCTGCCTCGGGCACCTTGGCTCATCGACGAGGGCAAGGTGGTTGCAGGAGATGTGCCGCATAGCCCCATCCAAGGCCTCGCCGCGAAACGTTCCAGGGCGATATCGGCGCGGTAGCGATAACCCGCGACAAATTCGCCCGTTCGCCGCTCTCGATCAGGCCGATGGCCTCGGCGGACCAAATGGTCAACAAGGCGCGCAAATGCGGATCCTTAAACGTGACGTCGCTGCCTATCGCGCGGACGACTTTCGAAAACGGATGATTGCTGGCCACGAGCGGGCGATGGAGAAGGATAGGCCTGCCGGCGAAGGTCCGTGCGCTCTTGGCGAGTTCGGCCGAATTGCGAAGCAGGGCGATAGGTCCGGCGCGGGGCCCGTATCCTAACCGTTCAAAGAGGCTTGTTTGCCGATTGTGCTGAGGATTAGCCGGCCCAGGACGGTGCGGCCGGCGACGGAGCTGTAATGTCGCATCCGGTCATGGTGCAGCTTCGTTCGTATCGACCGGCAATGCGCGCGGTCGAGCACCGGGAGCGCTCATGGCGGTGCATTTCGAGCGACTGTGACGCCGTCGATCGTGGGGGCGTAGTTTCGTCGTGCATCATGCCACCGGGGGAGGTATCAGCAAAGTCGCTGCGATTTCGCAGTTGATTCGTCTCGAAGAAACGACGACGATGCACCGGCCCATAAACGTCAATAATTCGTACACCCAGGTAGCAATCCCGACGCCATCGCACTTCGCACTCGAAGACAGGACCGTTTTTGAAATCAACCAGAAGGTTCATTTTTGGCAGAGAAACGTTCCGGTCAATTTTGATTTTTGCTCCAGTTTCTGATCGATCAACAATCGTCGCCGTCGTAAACTCCTTTCGACGATGCGAAAGAACGGCTGCGGTAATGGTTACGGACTTGCGCTCTTCTCCGCGCCGATCAGATCGGACACCGGGCGTTTGGGGCAAGGAAGCGGAGCCGAACTCACTCATAATGGCCCCTGTTTCTATCGGGGGAGACGGCGAGCGCGGCCTTTTTCACCATTTGTTCGAGTTCGTCCGCGGCGACCGGCTTGCTCAGTAGATAGCCCTGCACCTCATCGCAGTTGTTTTCCCGCAGGAATTCAAGTTGATCCTCCGTCTCGACACCCTCGGCGATGACTTTGAGTTGGAGCTTACGCCCCAGTGAAATCACCGCGCTGGCGACGGCTCGGTCATGTTCGTTTGTCGTCAAGTCGGTGATGAACGACTTGTCGATCTTCAGGCGACCGACCGGGAACGTGCTCAAAGCGCTCAGGCTGGAATAGCCGGTCCCAAAATCGTCGATCGAGAGATGCACGCCCAGATCCCGTAGCTGGTCCATGGTGGCGGACGCCGCCGCTCCGTCGTGCATGATGAGACTCTCGGTGACCTCAAGTTCCAGATAGTTGGCCTCCAATTCGCTTTCTTTCAGCGCGTCGACAACCTTGGCGATGAGGGTCTTGTCGCTGAATTGCCGGGCTGACACGTTGACGCAGACGGTTATGGGTGAAAGGCCGGCGTGCTGCCACGCCTTGTTTTGACGGCAGGCCTCGCGCAGGACCCAATCGCCAATTGGCACGATGAGCCCTGTCTGCTCCGCCATCGGAATGAATTTGTCAGGCGAAACCAGCCCCAACTTCGAATGTCTCCACCGGATCAGCGCTTCAACTGCAAAGATTTTCCCCGTTTGCAGATCGATCTGTGGCTGGTAGAAAAGGACAAATTCGTTGCGAGCAATCGCATTCCGCAATTCTTCGTGGAGCAGCAGCCGTTCCCTGGCCTGAATATTCAAGTCAGCGGTATAGAAATGGAAATTGTCTCGACCGATTTGTTTGGCGCGGTACATCGCAGCGTCGGCGTTGGCCAGCAGCGTTCGCGCGTCCGTCCCGTCATTGGGGTAATTCGCAACGCCGATGCTAGCGGTCACGCGGAGCCTGTGACCGTCGATCAGAAGGGGATCCGCAATGGCCACGCTTAGCTTCTGCAACAAGCACGAAACGCCCTCGGTCCCCTTGGGCTGATCGGGAAGGACGACTACGAATTCATCGCCGCCGAGCCGCATCAGTGTATCGGTCGTCCGCAAGCAGGCGGTCAATCGGCTTGCGATTTGACTCAGCACCTCATCACCTGCGTTGTGGCCGAGGCTGTCATTCACAAGCTTGAAGTTGTCGAGATCGATGAAAGCCACGGAGATTTCACGGTCGTACCGTCGGGCAAACAGGATCGCTTGCGACAGGCGATCGTCGAGCAGACTGCGGTTGGGAAGCCCCGTGAGCGCGTCATGATTGGCCAGGAAATGGATGCGGTCCTCGGCCAGTTTGCGTTGAACGGCGATGCCGGCGGTGCGTGCCGCAATCGTCATGATCCGCGTATCGGCCTCGGTCGGTTCACGAACCCGTGCAGAGTAGACGTCCAACGCGCCCAGAACCCGACCTTGATGCGACATGATCGGCGTCGACCAGCATGACCGAAGACCGAGCGTCAAAGCCAGGTCGCGGCAGCCCTCCCAAGCCGCGCCATTCATGACGTCGGCGACGATCACCGTTTCGCGCCGAAAGACCGCGGCGCCGAATGACCCCGCGATGGCGCTGATTGCGAGGCCGCTGATTGCGTCCGGGTAGTCTTTGGTCAAGTTCGGCGCAGCGCCGAGCCGCAAATGGAGTCCATCCTCGTCGAGCAGAAGGATCGAGGCTGATAAGCCGGGGAGTTGAGAATCGACGGCGCGCACGACCCGGTCGAGCACGGCGTCCAGCGGCGCGCCGGTCGCAATCATTTCGAGGATCGCCGCATGTTCATCGCGCACCGCATCCGCCCGCACGCGATCGGTGATGTCGCGGGAGACGCCGACGATGCCGAAGATCTCGTCGGCGTCGTTGCGCAGCGGGACCTTCGTCGTCGAGATGGACGTCTTTCTGTCCAAGGGGCCCGCAGCGTATTCCTCCTTGTCGACCATCGGTTTCCCGCTCTCGATCACCCTTCTCTCGTCAGCGAAATAGCCCTGGGCGAGGTCGGGAGGACAAAGTTCGAGGTCTGTCTTCCCGATCAGATCCTCGGGTTTCGTGAACCCCATTCGGAGTGCGGTCGCCTTGTTGGCGATCACGAAGCGACTTTCGTTGTCCTTGACCCAGAGGTTGTCCGGCACCCAATCAATCAGGGTCTGGAGGGAAAGGCGCGTGTTGGCTGCGGCGCTGCTGTCGCCAACCCGGGTGATGTCTTCGTGCGTGGAGACGAAGCCTCCGCCTGGCGTTGGCTGGTGACGAACGTTGATGGCCGTCCGTCCTTGCAGACCACAGTCCAGGTGTTCGGCTTCGCGGACGAAATGAGGGCGCTGCACCACGCATAGTACGCGAGACCGTCGGTCGCCTGCGCTGGACAGGTTCCTGCGACAACGCGCGATTCCGCGATCTCACGCATCGTAACGCCGGGGCGAACCTGTTCCTGCGAAAGTCCGTAGATCTCGGCGTAGCGGCGGTTGCACAGGACCACCGCTCTTGGCCGTCGAAGAAGCAAACGCCGTCCGAGATGCTGTCAAGGGCGATCTGATAGTGCAGATATTGCAGCGGCGGCTCCAATTTTGGAGCGCCGATATTGAGCTTGGTTCCTTGATGCGAAGGCGCCGGGGGGGCGGAGGCGTTCACGTATCTCGAAACATTATTCACATTACTAGCCAGTTCGATGAGCGCGCTTCGAGGTCTCCGCCCAAACGAGCGGACTGCATAAATTTCATGCGACCATGTCGTCACAGTGTGAATCTTAGGTTAGCTAGGCATCGTGCAGGAATAGAAAATTAAATTTAAATGCGTGAAGTTTACGTAGGGTGAGTTGTGGTTCGATCCACCTATACCTTCATGGCGTAAATTTCTATCGATATCAACAGACTCAAGGAGCGTTGCCCCCTAGTATTCTTCGTTCAGATTCGTGAAGAAAACGCGCGGCAGTACGAAAACGATAGCGACAGCTATTCCAAAGCGACCAACCGAGGCATAGCTCAGCTTCAAGTTTCTTGGATCGCGGAGTATGCCAGCGCCGCACGCCAGAGGCCCGCACAAAGCCATTCCGGCCGATCCCGAGTGACCGATTGTCGCGTCAGGGGCACACGACCGTTCCCGAGCACATGCCCTCGAGCCACAGGCGCTACGCCGGTTGGACGATAAGCTAGCCCGGTAACACTGGGCGCTTGCAGCAAGCTTGTTGTCCGCCCGCCAGTTATCGGTCAGATGCGCCGGACCCAGCGCCCAATTCATCAAGCAACTCTCACACGCTTTGGTTGTCAATGACGGTCGAAGTCGCACCCGGCTTCAGCTCGCCCCCTTGGGAGTGCGACAATTCGCGATGTGTCCGCGACAACTGTCGCAATGCGGTTTGTCAGCCCAGCTAGATGCGCTGCAGGTCACAGCCGCCCTCGTGCCCCGGGCGTGGAACCGGTCGTGCACGGCGTCATATGAAGCGCGCCGGCTTCATCGTCATGAATAGACTGCTGGAGATCGACGGCGCGAGGTTTGGGCGCGCAAGATCAAAACTAATCTCGCTGAGTCAGCTGGCAATTGCTTGCCCGATCGGTTCCCGCAATGTGTATCCACGCCCCCATATGGTCTCAATGTAATCTTGTCCGTCACTCGCGTCCATCAATTTTTTTCTTATCTTGCAAATGAAAACATCGATGATCTTAATTTCCGGCTCATCCTCGCCGCCGTAAAGATGATTCAGAAACATTTCCTTCGATATGGTGGAGCCCTTCATAAGAGCAAAAATCTCCATCATTTGATATTCTTTGCAGGTGAAATGCAATTTCTGACCAAAAAGCTCAACGATTCTGGTCTCAAGGTTGATGACGAGATCGCCTACCATGATCACGGAGTTGGCATGGCCCTTTGAGCGGCGGACGAGCGAGTGAATCCGCGCGATAAGCTCGTCCTTATGAAACGGCTTGGAAAGATAGTCGTCTGCGCCGAGGCCCAAACCCTTGATCTTGTCCTCGATTTCCACGAGCCCAGAAAGGATGAGGATCGGCGTATGGACCTTGGCCGAACGCAAGGTGCGCAATACGTCATATCCTGAAATATCAGGCAGATTGAGGTCAAGCAGAACAATGTCGTAGTCGTAAACCTTAGCGAGATCAACCCCTTCCTCACCGAGATCCGTTTTATATATGTATATATTCTCCGCCCCGAGCATAAGCTCGATGCTTTTGGCGACGCCAACGTCGTCCTCGATCAGCAGCGCGCGCACGTTCATTCTCCAGTTTGTACAAACAAGTAGTTGATGAATTCACTGAAAAAAGAATGAAGTTTGAGAGAGATATTCGGATCAATACACCTACTACAGATGATTTGCGTAACTCGTGCGTCCCGCCATTGGCCATCCGTGGTGAAGCGGCCATTGCGCTACACGTGCGCCGGGTCTTCGAGAACCTCGCGAACTTTGTCGGCGAGTTGGTCCGCCGTATGGGCTTCGTGAGCCAGGCGCCTTTTCGTTGGCTGAGGCGGGCGATTTCAGGCGCGGCGTAGCCTGAGGTGAACAGGACCTTGAGGCCTGTTTCCACCGCGAGCGCCCTTTCCGCGAGTTCGAGACCCGTCATTCCCGGGCATGTCGGTGAAGATGAGAGCGATGTCGGGCTGCGCCGCCAACACCGCCAGGGCCGCGACTTCGTTGTCGGCCTCGATGATCTGGTAGCCAAGGCCGCGGAGTCGCCGGCTCAACACTTTTCGCAGACGCGCGTCGTCCTCCACAACAAGGATCGTCTCGGATCCCTTCTGCAGGTGGGCCAACTGGACGTCGGCCTGGTTTGCCGTCGCCCTCCCGCTGGAGCGTTCCGCAAGCGGCAGGTAGATGCGTATGCTCATTCGGAGCTCGCTGTAGATCTGGATGTGTCTCCCCGGATTGCTTGACGAAGCCATAGACCATGCTGAGGCCAAGCCCGGTTCCGGCGCCAGTCGGCTTGGTCGTGAAGAACGGCCCAAAAGTGTGTCGGTACCGCTGCAAAACTCTCCAAAAGTGCCGACTGAAAATTCCCCATTGCCGCTGTCTGAGACGCTGATCAGGACATATTCGCCGATGCGGACCTCCGGATTGGCCAAGGCATAGTCGGCGTCAAGCCGCGCGCCGAAATCTCGACTTTCAACTCGCCGCCGCGCGGCATCGTGTCCCGCGCGTTGATAGCAAGATCGAGCAGCACATTCTGCAACTGACTGCCGTCGACGACGGCCACCTGCGGCTCCGACGGGACATCGATGCGAAGCTCGATATTTTCACTGAGAGTTCCTTCGCAGTAGTCCCGAGAAGCTGGTGAGCAGGAGAGACTGCTTGAGGTAGTATAGTAGCGCGTGTCGAACCGGGAGCGATCCTTCAGTTCGGTCCTCGCTTCGATCCTGACGATGGCGCGCGCGTCGACGAAGCGGACTTCGGCGGGAAAGCGCCGGTCGCCGTCGAGCCAGTCGACCTGGCGCAACACCGAGACGGTTCGGGTTTCGATGCGGCCGTGGCCCTTGTCGTGATCAACGTCGACTTCGACCTGGCCTTTGCCGGCGTCGAAGGCGGCCTCGATATCGGCCTGCAAGGTCGGCTGATTGCCTTTGACGGCGAGCAGATAGTCGGCTCCGGCGTCGCGGATGGCTTGGGCGATCTGAGGATTGCAGGCGATGGCGTCGATGGTGACCACAGCGCCTTCGAGGCTGCGGCCGGCGGCGAGTTTCTCGAGCAACACGGGGATGGCGGTCGTTTCGTTGGTTTTGTCGTCGACCGCCTCCTGTCCGAGAACCAGATGGCTGTTGGTGGCGAAGGCGGAGACCAGATGCAGCGCCGCCCGTCCCTTGGACCGGTCATGGCTGCGGCGCACGGTCTTGCCGTCGATGGCGATCGCCTTGAGAGGCTCGGGCCAGCAGGCGCAGACCCAGTCCATGAAGCACGCGGCAAACAGGCCCGGATCGATCCGGTTCATCATGATGTTGAGCCAGCGCCCCGAGGGAACTCCCCAGTGGAAGGGCAGGAATTGCCGCAAGAACTCGGGATGGGCCTGTCCCCAGTCGGAGATGGCGTCGAAGCTGTCGCATTCGGTGATCGTGGCGTATACGCACACAAGCAGAACTTCGTTCAGCTTGTGCTTAGTATACCGATTTGACACCCGGTATGACCGAGGCTCTCTACGAGCATGACGTCGACGGCCGCCGCTCACTTTTCTATCGGGCCGGTGAAATGATTTCCCTAGCATCTGGCCGCGAACAATGCTGAATTGCAATAACTTTGCCGCTTCGGGGACTGACGGCTTGCACCGGCAACAGAATTCGCGAGGCGCAAGAGCATGTCGATAACGCCCCCGACCGGCCGATCCAGCGTCGCCACGCTCGCGCCGAAATATGCGCGCCTGCGATCGGTCCTGGAAAATTCGGTGAACACCATCGGGCCGGACGACGGGGCGGTGCGCTCCGAGGTCGCGGACCTGCAGCGTCGGGCGATTGCCTCTCTCCAAGAGTGCGCCGACATCACGCTCGGACTCGCCGAATGTCTGGGGGACGGAGCTTGCCCGCGCGATGTCACCTGCCTGCATCTCGGGGACTGGAACCGCTGCGGCGCCTGCTTCAACGAGCAGGCCGGCCGGTTCTTCGATCAGGCCAGCAAATTCATCACCGCGATCGTCGCCTGCGCCGAACCGGGCGCGCAAACTTGGCGGAAAGGCGTTGTCGCCAGTTCCAACTCCTGCGACGCCTTTCCCGAGCGCGCGGCTTCCTTCACCGAGGCCCAGCTGCGAGTGTTCGAGCTTGTCATCACGGGTATGCCTAACAAGCTGATCGCCTTTGAGATCGGCGTGGCCGAGGCGACCGTCAAGGCGCATGTCAGCGCGGTGCTGCACAAACTCCAGGTACGAAGCCGAGCGCAGGCGATCGCGCTCTCCTCCGCCTTCGAGCGCAACCGCTCAGGTGCAGAGGGGTAATGTGGCATAGGGTCGCGGCGTCATCTACATGGGACACGTTATTGTAACGCTCGATCGTTGCTATCGGCCTTCCGCAACGGCACAGGTTCCTCGATGCGCGATTTGTTCTTCATACGTTTACTCTTTCGCTGCTGCCACGTCGGCAACCAATAATTGGTTAACGCTGGAGCGGTTTTCGTGCTGATTGAATTGCCTGGGGAATTCACGAATTGGGGAAAGTCGGATTCTATCTTGCGACCGGTCGCCAAATTGGTAGTGCCCCGTCTGATCCGGCTCACTTTGGCCGCCGGGCGTCAGCGGCTTAGCGCGACCGCCTCGCGGTCGGCGGGCAGGGCAGGGGGCGAAGACAAGCCCGAGGCCATTGAGCCCAGCTCCTGCGCTCAAACGCGAGGAGCGGACATGACCGGACACGACCCTGAAATCGAGGACCTGCGCGACAAGGTACATTGCGCCGTGGTGCTGGAGCGAACCCCGCCGCCGTGGAAACTGGATCGGAAGGAGAGCACGAGACTCAGTCTGAAGTACCGGCGAGGCAAAGGCGAAATCCTGATCGTCAGCCACGCCGGGCGCGGGTGGTGGGATCCGACCAGCGACGCCAAAGGCGACGTGTTTGGGCTGGTGCAGAGGTTCGAGCCAGGCCTGAGCTTCGGCCACGTCCGCAAGCGCCTGCGCGAATTCGTCGGGCTATCGCCGCGCTTCCCAATAGTCGACAGGGCAGGGGGCCGAAAAAACCCGGACAGGCCCGTCGCCGAACGCTGGGCAGAGCGAAAGGCTGTTTGGCCCAATTCTCCGACCTGGCGATATCTTTCGCGAAATCGCTGGCTCCCCTCTGCGATCATCGAAGCTGCCGCGGCGGCCGGCCTTCTGCGGGAGGGGCCGGTCGGCAGCGCTTGGCACCGCGCGAACCACAAACAGGCCGATCGTCTCGCCGCCGCCTCCGAGGCGTTTCACGTCGTCGGCTGGAGCCGAAACGACATGGTGAAGGCGCTCGGCATCGAGATCCGGCCGCTGCGCGACGATCCTCTGCCTTCGAACGGCTTTGCCCCCTGGAAGCCGTGGCCGCCCAGAGCGGCAGAACATCTCTTCATCGACCGGTTTCACGAGCTTGCATATGCGTCCGGGTCCAGCATGTCGCCATCCCGAATGCCCTGCTTCGGACGCGTGGCAAGCCGTTCTGAGACTTCAATCTGACAGTCGCGACGGGCATCATGGCGGCGATCGTAGACATCTGCAGGTTCAGCGATCCGGGGAGCATTCCCTGTTCGACGCCCAATGTCCCGCGAGCCATCAATGCCCGTCGCGCCGGCGTAGCCAACCATCCGTTCCAACGGGCAGAGCGCCAGCGCTGTCTGCGGATCGCAGGCCTCCTTCTGCTTCGTCGTCACCCTTCGCAACGACCGACCAGGCCGCCGGGCCAGTTCTGAGCACCGCAACATCGTTGAAACCACGAAAGGATCAGACCTGTGAAACTTGACCGCAATATTGCTGGTTCGCACGAGGCGCCAACCACTGAGGAAACCGATGACGAAAAGACCCGGGAGGTCGCCAATGTGTCGGCGCATTCAGAGGCCGCCGCCGCCATCGGGCTGCGCCAGCACAGAGGGAACTACCGGGAAGCGCCTGCCGAACCGGCGCCCAGAAGGCGCGCGTTGGAGACTATAGGGTATACCTTCGCACCGGGGACTATCCGACGGCCGCCTCGCCGAGATTATTGTCGACATGCACAAGGAAGACGCCACCTTCCGTTCGCTCATGAACAATTTGCGATCGTTGTGTCGCTCGGCCTGCAATACGGCGTGCCGTTCGAGAAATACGTCGAGGCCTTTACCTTCACCCGCTTCGAGCCGGCCGGATCCGTTCAAGGCAACGACATGATCAAGAACGCGACCTCGATCCTCGACTGCATTTTCCGCGAACTCGCCATCTCCGATCTCGGCCGAGACGATCTCGCTCATGTCCCCCGAGCCCATGGACGCCGCCGGGGTGAGCTGCCCGGATGGACTCTTCACCGACGCCGCGGTTTCCCAGGAGCCAATGACCCTCGCATCTTCCGATCCTGAGGGAAGGATCGCTTCTTTCGCGGCCGAGAAGGTGCGTCGACGGGACGCCCGCGTTCAGGTCTACACAGGCGACTCCTGCGGCGAGTGCGGCAACTTTACCCTGGCGCGCAATGCGGCCTGCCTGAAATGCGCGACCTGCGGAGCAACGACGGGATGCTCCTGACGTCGTCGATCTCAGAACCCTTTTGTCTCACAATCTAGATTCGAATAATCAACATTATTGAACCTAGTCAATGGCTTACAAGGACGCACTCGTAACACGAAACGGCCCGACGATCAACCGCGCGCGCCGGGTCGGGCGATCCGTTCTCGTCTTGTTCCAGGCGCTGCGCTACCCTGTAGCATGCTCGACGCGTCCGAACCCCTCAGGCCTGCCGACCCGGCCGACCTTGCCGCCGCCCTCGCCTTGGCATTGCGATATCAGGGCCGCAAGCGTGTCCACAACGCGGACGAGATCATGGCCGAGATCGTCGCCGCCCGACTTGTGGACCATCTTGAACGAGCTGGGTTCGTCGTAATGAGGCGGCTGGCAGGCGTCGGAGCGGCGGCGCTCGGACGCGGATTCGAAGGATGACGAGAGCCGGTTGCTCCGACCGCCAAGCGGGTTTGACCTCCGTTCGAATACAACGCGGTACGACTTCTTTGCGCAAGAAGGGGACATTGCCGGACGGCTTTGCGAACGGGTAGTATCGGGCGCTTTGCTGCGGTTCGCTGGCCGCCCCGGTACGGGAAGAGAGCGCCGAGACCGACCGTTCCTGAAAGAAGCCTCCAATGGCGCCCGCTCGACCCGAGCCGGAGCTGCCGCGTTTATGAGCAGCCAGTCGGTGGCGTCGCTGTTTGGCGGTAAGCTGTGAGTTGGCGCGCAAATTTGTATGCCAACTCAGGGCGAAGGCGACCCAAAGCCGTTGCTCAGTTCACCGGACCCGAGGAATAAAGCCGGGCACACCGGTCCCGACCACGGTGTTGAACCGAACGTTCGTCGTTATGCCGCGTATCTCTCGGATGGCGTCTTCAGGGAGCGCCGAAATCTCAAAGTTCTCCTGAATACGGCGAGGTTTGGTCGAGGTGGTCAGGAAAGCCGTGCCGCGTTGCACGGCCCAGGCGAGCGCAACCTGAGCCGCGGTCTTGTGGACGCGTTCGGCGATGGCGGTGATCACCGGATCGTCCAGCACTTTTGGCTCCAGGCTGTGCCCCAACGCCGCAAACGCGAGCAGCACAATGCCGTGCTCCTGACAGAAGTCGAGCAGCTCCCATTCCGGCAGATACGGATGGGATTCGACTTGCACCACCGCCGGCTTGATCCGCGCAACGGCGACGATCTCTCGCAGCTTCTCCAAAGAAATATCTGACAAGCCGATCGACTTGCAGTGGCCGTCGTCGACGAGGCGTTCGAGTGCTCCCCACGTCTCGACTAACGTCACCCCGAAATCATAGATGACCTGACCGCGTTCGTCCCTCGGGTCCTGCTCGTCGCCGGGTTGAAAGGCAAACGGCGTATGAATGATATAGCAATCGACGGTATCGATTTGCAGCCGCCGGCGGCTGGCGTCAAAGGCGGCCTTGACCCGCTCGGGACGGTGATTGGTGTTCCATAGCTTCGTGGTGACGAAGACGTCGTCCCGCCGAACCGCGCCGGCTTTGAAGGCCGCCTGCATCGCTTCGCCAATCGCGTCTTCATTGCGGTAGCGTTCGGCGCAGTCGAAATGCCGGAAACCGACTTCCAGCGCGGTCTTCGTCGCGTCCCTGGTCTTGATCGGATCCGGGATCAGCGTGCCGAACCCGACGGCGGGGATCGCGCCAGATCCATTGTTGAGAGGAATCCTCGTATAGCGAAGCGTATCGGGGGTCGCCATGGTCACACTCCCTTGTCCGAGGCGGGCGCCGCATCAGGCGCGGGACGGGTTCGATGTCGGCGCGACCCGCCAATGTCATTCCATGCGCTCGACCCAGCGCGCGCGAGACGGTCCCGGTTCGAACGGATCGGCAAAGTACTGGGTCTCGCGCGCCACCTTGCCGTCCACGAATTCCATGACGCTCACCGTAAAGGACGGCCGGCCGTCGTAGGCGAGGATGAATTCGGTCACCCAGAGGTCGCCGGCGCCGATGATGCGGCGCACCCTGAAGCGCTTCGCGTTCGGCTGCGCGACGCGAGAGGCCTGGATATTTTGCCGGCTCCTGATGCGCTCGCCCGATTGCGGGTACTCGAGCACCGCGTCCTCCCGGTAGATGTCGTGCTCGACATCGAAGTCATTGGCGTCCGAGGCGGCCCAGTGGCGATCGAGCGCCTCTCGAATCTGATTCTCGTCCATCCTCCTGCGGCTCCCGTTCCTGGCCGCTGAGGTCCCGGCGGCGCCTCGCCATCGGACATTGACCGCCCACGAAGACATTCGGCGGCGCGAAGAAAGCGGCGACGCACGGGACGGCCAGGCGCTTCTGACGACGAACCCAAGTCTAGTCCAGGTCACGGCGCTTGGAAATCCTTTCTCCTGCGCGTCGGACACAACGGAAAACAACAATCTTACCAAGGGGTCCAAACATAGTTTTCGAGCAACGACCATAGTCTCGACAAGGCCATCGTCTACGAACGGTTGCGAAGCCTTGAGCAAGCGTGACAGCGCCGCTTGGGCGGACCAGGCAAAGGAGGCTCCCCGTGGACGCGACGTGGAAGTCATTGGGGCTGACAAATGGGAGGTCCGGCCGACGGCGCGGTCCGGGCTGACGCCATGCCGCGATTGTTGTCGGTCAATGTCGGTCTGCCACGCGACATCGCGTGGAGGGGCATGACGGTGCGCACCGGGATCTGGAAGGATCCGGCGCCGGGACGCTGTCGCGTCGGTCGGTTAAACCTCGACGGAGACGGTCAGGGCGATCTCGCCGGCCACGGAGGCGAGCATCGGGCGGTGTTCGTCTACCAGATCGAGTCCTACCGCTACTGGCAGGAACAGCTCGGACGGACTGACTTTGTCTACGGACAATTCGGCGAGAACTTTACCGTCGAAGATTTGCCCGACGACGGCGTCTGCATCGGCGATCGTTACGCGATCGGCAGCGCAGTGTTCGAGGTCGCGGCGCCCAGGGTCACCTGTTATCGCGTCGGCATTCGCATGAGGGAGCCGCGGATGGCCGCGCTCCTGACCTCGAGCGGACGGCCCGGCTTCTACTTCCGTGTCCTGAAGGAGGGCGAGGTTGGCGCCGGCGAAGAGATCATGAAGGTCGAAGAGGATCGAGCGCGGATGTCGGTCGCCGAGGTCAACGCGCTCCTCTATTCGCCTCCGCATCCGCGCGATCGAGTGGAACGGGCGTCGCAGATTGCCGCGCTCTCGCCCGGCTGGCGGTCGTCCTTCATGGCCTTGCTAGGCAGCCGGTCGGACGGCAATGCCGAACTCGCGCCGGCGTCGGCCGCGCGCCCGGCCGCGCCCGGCTTCCGACCGCTGAAGGTGACGGCGATTGACCAGGAGTTGGCCGATGTCGTGTCGCTGACGTTGCAGCCCTCGGATGGCGAGCCGCTGTCGGAAGCGCTGCCGGGCCAGTACGTCGTCCTGCGCCTTCGACGAGGCGCCGGCGGCGCGCCGCTCTTTCGCAGCTATTCGCTTTCGGGACCCCTCCCGACGGATCGCTACCGGATCAGCGTGAAGATCGAGGCCAACGGCGTGGGCGGCGCCTACCTGAAGGACCACGTACGGGTGGGCGACGCTCTCGAGGTCAGTTCGCCGCGCGGAACATTCGTCCTCAAGTCCGGCGTGGGGCCCGTGGCGCTCCTCAGCGCAGGGATTGGCGCGACGCCGGTGCTTGCGATGCTCCACGCCCTCGCGTCGGCGCGTTCGACGCGTCCGGTGCTCTGGCTGCACGCTGCGCGCGACGGAAAGCACCATCCGTTCGCCACGGAGGTTCGGCGCCTTGTCGCGGACCTCTCGCGCGGCCGCGGCTATGTTTCATTCAGCCGGCCCGAGGTCGCCGACCGGCTTGGAACGGACTTCGACGCCGAGGGCCATCTCTCCCGGGCGGCGTTCGACAAGATCGGCCTGACGCCGGACGCCGACGTCTACCTATGCGGCCCGGCCCGCTTCATGGCGGACATGAGAGCGGCCCTGGCGGAGCTTGGCGTTGGCCAGGACCGCATTCATAACGAGATCTTCAGCGGCGGCGAGTCCTTGACGCCGGGGGTCGCCGCCGGCGCGACGAAAGCTCCGCATCCGCCGGCGGCCGACCTCGAAACCGGGCCGCTTATCTCGTTCGCCCGAAGCGGCGTCGCTGCCCACTGGAACCCGTCAGCCTACGCAAGCGTGCTGGAACTGGCCGAGGCGTGCGACGTCCCGGTGCGCTGGGCATGTCGGACCGGCGTCTGCCACAGCTGCGAGAGCGGCCTCGTCTCGGGAACGGTCGCCTATCAGCCCCAGCCGCTCGATACCCCGGCGACGGGCAACCTGCTCATCTGCTGTTCGCGTCCGGTCGGCGACGTCGTTGTCGATTTGTGACGGCCAGGATCTCATGCCGCACTCCCGGTCCGCGGACGGGAGCGTCGGCCGCCTGTGTTCCACGCGTATTGCACAGGGTCAGGCCGATCGCTGATCCGGCCCGCGGGGCGTCGCGCCAGAGCTCTCGCGATGGGTCTGGGCGCGCCTGCGAGCGTCAGCGGGTTGGCACACGTGAGAGCAGCGGACCCAGGCCCTCCGCCATCGTCGGATGCGTGAGGATGGCGTCCCGCAACGCGGTAAAGGGCATCGCGGTCAGCATCGCCGTCTGGACGACCGCCACGACCTCGCCGGCCTCGGGTCCAAACATGGCAAAGCCGAGAATGCGATCGTGGTCGGCTCCGACAAGCGCTTTCATGAAGCCGCGCGTCTCCGAAATCGTACGCGCCCGCAACACGGCGACCATCGGCAGCTTGGCGATCCGAACCGCGACGCCCTGTCGCCTGGCCTCGTCCTCGTTCAGCCCGACCCGGGCGAGCTGCGGATCGGTAAACAAACAATACGGGATGAGCCGGCCGCGCGTGCTGCGCGCGCCGCCGGCGAGGTTGTCCCTGATGATCCGGAAATCGTCGAACGACGCGTGGGTAAACTGCGGGCTGCCGGCGCATTCGCCGACCGCCCGGACGCCGGGCGCGCTCGTTTCGAGGCGGTCGTTGACCGCGATATAACCGCGCGGGTCAAGCTCGACGCCAGCGAGATCGAGCCCGATCCCGGTCGTGTTGGGCGTTCGGCCCACCGCGACCAGAATATCGCTGCCGGAGAGCCTTCGCTCCCCAGCCGGGGTTTGCGCCGCAATTTCGACCAACTCGCCGGAACGCCCCTCGACACGCGACACTTTCGTGTCGAGCAGCACCTCGATCCCCTCGGCGCGCAACATTTCGAGGAGCGCTTCGGCGACATCACGATCCTCGCGGCCCGCGAATTCGGACCCCGCTTCGATGATCGTGACGCGGCTGCCGAAGCGGCGATAGGCCTGCGCCAGTTCCAGACCGACATAGCCTCCGCCGAGCACAATCAGGTGATCCGGCAGCCGGTCGAGTTCGAGCAGTTCCACGTTGCTCATGGGCCTTGCCGCGGCAAGACCTGGGACGTCCGGGATGGTCGCATGGGTCCCCAGATTGAGCGCGACCCGCTCGCCGGCGAGCACGCGCCGGCCGCCGTCGTTCAGCGCAACCTCGATCGTCTTGGGTGCGACGAACCGGCCCGAGCCCATGATGAGTTGAGCGCCGCTTGCCTTGTAGAGCTCCAGATGCGTCGCAATCAGGCCGTCCACCATCTCGCGTTTGCGCGCGAGCACCCGCTTCATATCCACCCCCGCGGCGGCCGGCGAGCCGAACCGATCGGCGTGGCGCACCAGATCGGCGACCTTGGCGCTCCAGATCTCGTTCTTGCTTGGCAGGCAGTTCGTGTTCGGGCAGGCGCCGCCGATCAGCTTCCGTTCGACGACGGCCACGCGCTGACCCAATCTCGCCATGTGCCAGGCGAGGTACTTGCCGCCTTCCCCGCTTCCGAGGACGAGCATGTCGAACCGTTCGGCTTCGGGCATTTTCTTCTCCTTACCAGTGAAGAGGCGACAAACGCGAAGCGCGAGATTCCGAGAAAGATATTCATCGAACTACGGCCATCCTGAGGACGGTTACGCCTCGACGCGACCAAGACGCGCGGCCCAGAAAATCTGGGTGGCCGAGTTCAGTCTGGCCTGTCTATTTCGCGGCGCTGCGCCGATCCCTCCTCCGACCCGCAGGGCCGGCCTCGAGACCCTCTGCATCGGCTCTCCGGCATCAGCGCCTTTGCTGACGCGGATCATTGTGCGGGTCCAAATACACGAGACCGAGCGGACCCATCGCCGTCACTTGCGTGACGTACTCGCCGGACTTGGCGTAGTGAAAATGCCAGATGTCGCCGGGCAGAACGATGACGCTGCCGGGCGGATAGGCGGTAACCTTGTCCCCATCGAACTCCTCGCCAAGCCCAATATAGAAGACGCCGGACATGACGGTGTAGATTCGATCCTCCGGATGCCTGTGCGGCATGAGCTTCACCCCGGACGGCACTTTCACCCGGATCAGGTAGGGCCCCGGCTTCGAGGGTTCGCCGATGACGACCGCGAGCCGCACTGACGGTGGAAACGCCGGGAACGGCTTCCAATCGATCTCTTCGGGGAGGATCGCCCGGAACACGGCTTGCCCCGGCTGGTGCGTTGGCTTCATTGGCAGGCCCGTCTATCTCGCCTTCTTGTTGAGCGTGTCGATCAGAAGCCTGGCGGCCGGGCCCGACGAGGCCGGGTTCTGGCCAGTGATCAGCTGGCCGTCGGCGACCGTGTGAACGCCCCAGTTCTTGACCTTGGAAAATACCGCGCCGAGGCTCATCAATTCGTCCTCGACAAGGAAGGGGACGACTTTCGTCAATCCCACCGCGTCTTCCTCGCCATTGGTGAAGCCGGTCACGGTTTTGCCTTCCGCAAGCGGCCTGCCGTCCGGCCTCTTGACGTGGCGCAGCGCGCCGGTTGAGTGGCAGACTACCGCGAACGTCTTGCCGGCCGCCAGGAAGGATTCCAACAGCCTGATCGACTTCCTGTCTTCAGCGAGATCCCACATCGGCCCGTGGCCTCCGGGGTAGAAGACGGTGTCGTAATCGTCCTGTAAATCGGCGTGGGGTCCGAAAGCCGATCGGCGCGACAACTCTTTGACTCCATTGAGCTAGGCGGGGTCAATCTCTGGAGCCTGTTCACAAAGTTACCGCCGAATCTGCCGGAATCGACTCTTCATGACCGCCACTCCCGCCCGCGCCGCCACCGACCTCCGCCCGCCGAGGACCTCCCCCGGCGCCGCTCCGTTCGCGCCCGAGCCGATGGCGGCGACCAACGTCGCGCGCCTCCTCGCCTCCGAAATGCCCGCCTATGCCGATCGGCCGATCCCCGGCCCGTCCGACGCCCTCGCGTCATCCGCAAACGCGCCACTGCGGCCGTCCCGCGCGGCGCCGCCGAGCGCCAAATCCCCATAGCGCCCCCGCGGCGCCGGACGCTCGCCGTCCCGCGGTTTCCTCCCCTTGAGGCTCTCGGACGCCGGCCCTCCGGCCAAACCCTTCCGCCCGCGTCAGGGCCGGCATCCGAAACCCTTCGAAATAGCGGGCGCCCCCGGATGGGTTGGCGAACGGGTCAAGTCGACCCGAAGCGGAAATTCCCTTTCGCTCCGGCACGCTCGGAAACCTGACCGGCGACGATCCTGCAACACTCTGGCAGTACTACATCCAGCTCGTCGCGGTCGAGGAGGCGTTTAGGAACCTGAAGGGCGATCTCGCGATCCGCCCGGTTTTCCATCGAGACGAGAAGCGCATCGAAGCCCACATCTTCATAGCCTTCCTCGCCTATTGCCTGCAGATCACCCTGACCCGCCGCCTGCACAGTCTCGCCCCGGGCCTCACGGCGCGTAGCGCGCTGGCGAAGTTCGCCGCCGTGCAGATGATCGACGTGCATCTGCCCACAACCGACGGCCGCGAGATCATCCTCACCCGCACCACCGAACCCGAGCCAGACCTGCGCCTGCTCATCGACCGAATGAAGCTGCAACTGCCGGCCCAGCCGCCCCCCAAAATCGCCGCCGCGGCGCTCCCGCCCCAGCCCCTCCCGTAGTGAAGACCTTTTCCGTCAAGGTATTGATTTCCTTGATCCGCACCCCCACGAAATGGCTGAATCCGCGAAGACGGGTTAATGCGCTTCACTTTGCTCTCGAAAAGACCGCGCTTGGAATGGAGATGTAACCCGAAGGCCGTTTTGATAGTGAATCGCGCGCGAGGCTCCGGGATTGAATTTTCCTTAGCCGTATCGCGCGAGGCCGGGTCCGGCTCGCACGACGGTACGCACCCCCAATGCGCCCGCCCACGCGAGGCTCCGGGTCCTTCCCGGTCCTCCCCTTACCTCGCGCCACGGCGGCAGTCCGCGCTTTTGCCAGTGCTGCCGTTGTGATTTCGGGCTAACACGGGCTAACAGCGGTTTGGAAATATCACGATGCGGTATTTCTCACCACTGGGGCAGATGCCGAAAGCTACTGGCGTTGCCTCACTAGCTGCGGTTACTGCCGCTATTGATGCGAGCCGCGCCAGCCCTGATCCGACAAGCCGTCTCCACCAGGGCCGGCGCTGGCTGTCAAGGCATCTTTGAGAACGTTGCGGCGCATGGACGTTGTTGTACGCGTCTACCTTTACCTTGTGAGGATGTGAATTTCGAAGTCAAGATCAAAATCAATTCGTGCTCCTGGGTCGGGATGCCCAAACGTATATTGTGGATTACCAGTCTCCCCAGACATATGAAGATAGGCTGACCCATCAGATTTTATTGGACCGTGAAGGTGAAAATGACCGTTATCGTGCCCAGGCACAATATAATCTCCGTCAAGCACTCCGTCTTTAACATTCACGTTAAATATATGTATGTAAGCTTTTGTATCTGCTAACTTTGAACATTTCAAGGTTAAGGTCCACCTACCATCAAATTGTGATTGAGCCATAGCGTGAGTCACTGAAAAAACAGCAGTGACTACAGAAACCACAAGAAGCTTCATTTATGCCTCCCTAGATTAAAGTAGCAGACCAACGGATCGGAGTCCGCGCCTATTCTGACAAAGGTTCTAATTCCACACAAGGCCGGGGGCATAATTTTCGAGAGAATCGAGATAGCAAGGGGCGACGGCAACACTCCAGTTCGAAACTCATGAGGCCGCAGCGGTTTGCCATCCAGGAATCCGAACCAAATCCAGGTCTCCGACCTCTCCCGTAAGCGATCCAGGAATACCCTCCGCCCGCACGCCAAGTCGGACTGCGACATCTTCTCCTGCTAGTCTAGCGGTCGATGTACTCGCATGCCATGATCACGGCGACGTCCAAGTCGCTGTCGGGCGACGCGTCCCCTGCCCGGCTCCCAAAGACGACGATCCGAGACGCGGCCGCCGCAGTCGCCGGATCCGTCCGAAAGCATCGCCAGCCTGGGGCCCGCGATTTCCATCATGCCTTCTCGTTTCGTCGTCGCTATGGGACCGCCGCTGCGCGCAATTTCCGCTCATTCGCTGGCGGCTCGGCGAACGGGCCAAATCGACCTATTTGCAGACGTTGCCGTTTGTGCAGAAATCTGCCGCTCGTTGAAGGTCCTCACAGCGCTCGGCGTTCCCTGTCGCCGGGTCCGGCGTCCGCGCGGCCGCCGACAGCCGCTGACCGGGTCTCCCGCGACAGCTCAGGCCCTAAGCGTAGCCCGGCGGGGCGGCGAACCCGCCGAATTCGCGCTCGACGAGCCGGGCGAAGGCGAGCGACGTCCGGTCTTCGTATTCGGGGCCGATGATCTGCACGCCGATCGGCAGGCCATCCGCGATCGCGATCGGAACGACGGTCGCCGGCAGCCCGCAGGTCGTCGCGGGATCGGCCCAGACCAGTAGGTGGTCATAGGGGAATTCCTTGCCGTCGACGACGATCTTGCGGTCTTCTGGAGGCTCCGTGTGGTCGTGGGGAAAGGCGGGCGTCGCGGCCGGCGGGCAGACGACCACATCGAAGTTCTGGAACAGGACGCGCCATCGCTGTTGCAGCCCCAGACGGGCGAAATCAAACCGGAACAATTCCCGAGCGCTGAGCAGCGCCCCGCGCATCAGTTCGGCGACGAGGCTCTGGTCGGCGGCGGGAATCTTCTCCGCGGCGCTGCGCACTTCCTGATACTGGTCGTCCGGCATCCCCGCCGACAGGAAGGCGTTCAGGAGCTTGACGTAAAGCCGCGCGGACGCCTCGGGATTGGGAAGGAGCGGCGTCTCGCGCTTGACGTCGGCGCCCGCGGCGGCAAGGTGCTTCGACAGGCGGTCGAGCGAAGCGCCGACCGCCGCCGAGGTCGGCAACAGCGGATGTTCGGCGATGACGAGAACGCGGAAATCCGAGAGTTTCTCGCCCCGCGCCGGCGGCAGGTTGAGGCGGTAGGCGCGCCCGTCCGCCGCCTCGTCCGGACCGGCGATGATGTCGAGCGCCAGCACAAGGTCGTCGACCGAGCGCGCCATCGGGCCGACGACGGCCAGGTATCCCCTCCCCGCCCAAGCGGGGACGCCCGGCGGCGTGTGCCCGCGAGAGGGGACGAGATCAAAGGTCGGCTTGTGGGCGCAAACTCCGCAGAAATGCGCCGGAACGCGCAGCGAGCCGCCGATGTCGCTGCCGAGCGACAGAGGACCGAAACCCGCGGCGAGCGCCGCGGACGACCCGCCCGAGGAGCCGCCCGGCGAGCGCGTCCTGTCCCACGGATTGTTCGTCGTCCCGTAGATGTCGTTGTAGCTTTGCGCGTCGCCGAGGCCGAGAGGCACATTGGTCTTGCCGAGAACGATTGCGCCCGCCGCCTTGAGGCGGCTCACGGCAAGCGCGTCTTCCGGAGGGATGAAGTCCTTGGCCGCAGGTATGCCCCAGGTCGTCGGCAATCCGGCAACGTTGTAGGATTCCTTGATCGTGACGGGCACGCCGAGCAGCGGCAGGCGCTCGCCGCGCGCCAACGCCGCATCGGCTTGCCTCGCCGCCTCGCGAGCGCGGGCGAAATCCCGCACCGGCACGGCGTTCAGCTCGCCGTCGAGCCCCTCGATCCGGTCGATGAACTGATCGGCCAATTCGAGCGCCGAAACCTCCCGCTTTTGCAGTGACTCGGCGAGTTCGCCCGCGCTGCGATAGGCCCATTGCGCGGCGGGGTGCAAAGCGGATTTAGTCATGAACGACACCTTTCCTTCCGAGAGTTAAGACAAGCCTGCCCGGCGCAGTGTGCTCAGAGATTGCCGCGGGTCGCCATTCGATTTCACAGCCGCCCGTGCGGCGCGGCAACAGGGCCTCCTTCAGGTTTTATCTGAATGACCGCAAATCCACCGAAACTAAACCGTCCAGGGCCGTGGTCCGCTACGCCCGGAATACGTCGAGAGCCGTCACCCGGTCGCGCCCTCTTCGTGGTAATGACCACCCGTGATGCTGCTATGGCTCCAACGCCGCCAGGAAGCCCGCCGCCTGGTACAGGCGGACGCCGAGGCCCTTATCCGCGACTACGGCCCGGACGAAGCCTATTTGGCGGCGCGCGGGCTCGCGCGCCAAGCGCTAGACCGCCGAAGGCCGGCTCATTGGCGTCGGGCGGGGCGTGCCGTTGCGCGCATGACGGCCAAGATAGTCGACTACTGAGGGAAGGATCATGCGCCGCAATGGTGCGGTCCTTCCGCCGTCGACGTGGCGGCGGATCGACCCCCGCGGTGTGGTCCGGATCACGGCGGGCGAGGGCGCTATCCTGTACGCACTCTATTGTTCCAACGGGCGAGGGGAAGCGCCTTCGGGACAACACCGGGCCGAAGCAATCCTCCCTTGCTTCGGCCCGTCGACTTTTCACTCGCCGCGCAGCCGCCCGAATGCCTCGACCAATTGTGCGAAGTCCAGCTTGCCAAGACGCCCGGCCGCGGCCGTGATGAGCCGATCAGCAAGCTCGGCGTCGGACCGCTCAAACACGCTATCGCAGTTGTCGCCGGCTGCCTCCGCTCGCCCGGCTAGGAACTCGGCGGCGATCTGTTCAAGGTCGTCGGCGTCTGCGGATGGTTTCATGTGGGGGCCTCCTTCACGTATGATCGCCGAAGGGAGAGCCGATGCGCAACCGGCGGATAGCCGCCAAGCAGCAGATTGCTACCGGCGCTAGTGCCATATCCGCCTGCGATCGGGCCCGCGCTTCGGCGCCGCCGGCTTGTGAGGCTCGGCCTCTCCAACGATCCGCACGAGCTCATCAAGCGGGTCGACCTTGGCCGGTCCCAGCGCCTCGAGCGCGGCGAGCCGGAGGATGACGTCGGACAGGGTCTCGCGTGGCCCCCGCATGGCGCTGAGGTTGTTGGCGACAGAGACGTCGACCCAGACCAGGCGATCCCCGTTGGCGCCCGCCTCCGGCTCTACGGCGACGCTCCCGAGCGGCAGCGTGTCAGCGATCGCGTCGAAGGCGGCGGGGGTGATGCTGATGCGGATCATTGGGCGGGCAGACCGTCATTCGTCTGTTTGCTACCTATGGCGCTCGTTCTTGGCGGCCCGGCTATGTCTTGCTCAGCGGCAAGTCACCCGGCCCCAGCGGTCGCGCCAGCAGGTCCGGCAGCGTCGGTGTCCCCAGCGGTCGCGCACAAGCGCCGCCATTGCGCGTCTTGAAGGTCGGCGTTCAGGTCAGCGAACACGCTATGGTCGGGACCACGGGCATGGCCTGAGTAGCCGGCGTGAACGCAGCGAGGATGAGCGTTGCTAGCGCGGCGGCGACTGCGGCTTTGGGCATTGGCCGAATCCTCCCCATTATTTGGCAGCCGACAATGGCGAGCGTTCGTACCCTAGGTCAAGCCGCCCCACCGTCCGCTCTCTCGCCCTTAGCCACGATCGGTGCCTATGCAGGGACAGCGGGAAGGGGCAAGTTGCAGCATGTTCGAATGGCTGCGCCGCTGGCGCTCTGGAACTCAATCTAACGGTCGCGCCCCGCCGCGGGAGCCGGCGCCCAAGGTCGACCCGATCGAGGAATTGCTCCGCATCGTCAACGACGCCCAAGAGCGCGACGCAGAGAACGAACGTCGCCTCGGGGATCCGGCCTGGCGCAATCGGCCTATCTCGTATCCGCGGCGGGGCCTCAAGGACCGATAGCAGCCCGGCCCGCGGGTCGACCGCTACGGATGCTTCTCGTTCTTCGCGGCGCGATTGCCGGCCGCCGTCGCGTCGGCCTCGCACATATACTCCCCGTGTTTTGTGTTGCCGTAATCATGCGTTCCGGGGAAGTGGTAGATGTGCGAGTGTTCGTTGACCCACACGACGGTCGCTCCCGGGCATCGATACTGAACTTGTTGCGCAGACACGCCTCCGGCTGCGGGCGGCGGGGCGCTGTAGTTGGCCGGAGCGGGTGTCGGGGCCGCCGGCTGTTGCCAAGGGAACAATGACCCGTTCGGTGTCGGCGCAGGAGTTGGGGCTAGAGCCGGCGCGACGTTTGGGGCGGGCGCCGGCGCAATCGAGGCCGACGACGAGCCAGACATCTGGGCGCGGCATTGCTTCAAGAACTGCGGCCATGTCGCTCCGCCAGTCGTGCCAGCGGCTTTTGCTTGCTTCCATTCTTGCCCGCAGGCGGCCATGACGCTTTGTCCCGGCGCTGCGGTCGGAGCGGGGGCCGGAGCGGCGGGTTGTGACCAAGGGAAGAGCGAGCCGGACTGTTGAGGCGCGGGCGCAGAGGCCGGGGCCGCAGTCGGCGCATTCGCGTGCTCGGCGCGGCACGATTTCAGGAACTCTTGCCAGGTCTGGCCGTTCGTCGTTCCCGCCGCCTTGGCGGCTTTCCACTCGTTGCCGCATTCTTTCATGAGAGTTCACCGGGATGCCACTCGACCTTGGCGACAACCCGGCGGGCTTCGACCAGCTTGCCGCCTGATAGGTGAAGTTGGCGTAGGATCGCCGGACATCAAGGGATGGCCGGCCAACGGGGCGCTTGAGCAGATAACCGATGCGCTCCTGCAAGACGCGGTTGGCCGGCAACCGGATCGCATACTTGATCCGCTCGGCTTCGAGATACTCGTAGACGTCCGAATTGGCGAAGCCGGCGTCGGCGCGGAAATAGATACGCGAAACCTTGCTGCGATAGCGCACCACGACGGGATCGAGCACGCTTTTCCAGCCGTCGGCGCTGTGAACGTTGCCGGGACGCAACGCGCAGCGTTCGAGATCGCCGAACTGGTTGAACAGAAACAGCGGATGATAGCAGGCGACGACAGTGGGTATAGCCGCTTCGCGCAAATAGCGGTCCTCGCGGAAGGGCTTGGCGAACGAGCCATATCCTTGCTTTTGCTGCCGTTCCCCATCCGTCCCCGGTACGGGAAGAGAGCGCCGGGGCCGACCGCTTCCGAAAGCAGCTTCGAACGCATCAGTTCGACCCGAGGTGCAACATTCGCCTCAGGCAATTGAACAGCGCTGATCGAAGATCAAGGTCATTGCGGGTCGCGGCAAATGGATGCAGCGGTCGGGCAGAAGGCGGTCGGTCGCTATCCGCCTAAACCGACGCAACGCTCGTGTAACAACCTCGCCGTCTCCGCCTCTTCCTCGAACATGAGGCGCGAATAGCGGACGACATCGAAGGCGAGGATCGCGGCGAGGCGGCAGGTCGTCGTCATTGTTCGGGAACTCCGGCCTTGCGGAGGCCTTCCAAAATCCGCTCAGCCCCAGCGCGGTAAGTCGGGTCGTCGCTCATCGCTGTCCACAGGGCGCAGGCGCGGGAAATAGTGAAGTCGAGGTTGAGCGCAAGACCGGCCTTGACCGCGGAACGCGCTTCGTCCAGTCGACCGAGTTGTACTAGGGCCGCAGCCAAAAAGAAATTTGGATACGGGAAGCTTCGGTTAGCTTCGATCGCCCTTCGACACCACGCGATCGCTTGCTCGTAACCGCCGAGGTGGTTCTTCGCAATTCCTGCGTTAGTCATCCACCTATAACCCAGCGTATCGCGTGGACTAAGGCGCAGAGCTTCGTTAATGTGCGTCTCTGTTTCCTCGGCGTGACCGATATATATCTTGCCAATCCCAATTGCGGTATGGGCATCGGCAAGATTTCGATCCAGCTCCAACGCATGTTCACATTCGGCGATGCCGGCGGCCGCGCGCTTGGTCCAAATATCGACGAGTCCCAAGTACATATGGCCACGCGCATGGTCGGGGACCGAAAACAAGGCTTTGGTCAGCTTCGCTTCGGCCGCGGCGAACGTTGCAATGGGATCGCTCACAAACAAATTTGCTCCGCCGACAATGTCTGCGGCCGCTGATCCAATGAGCGCCTCCGCATTGTCGGGATCAACTGTGAGCGCGAGATCGAAAAAGCTGCGCGCTCGCACAACATTTTCGGGGTTCAGGCCCTTATTGAACCAAGCCAAACCCTGAAAGTAGAAGTCCATCGAGTTCAGGGTGCGGCGCCTGTTCAGCACGTCGCGCCTCGGCTGCAATGAGTTCGGTATTCAGCGCGCCCGCCAGCCGCGAAACGATTTCGTCCTGCATGTCGAACAGATCGGCGAGAGGCTTGTCGAAACGCTCGGCCCAGAGATGGTTGCCGGTTTCGGCGTCTATGAGCTGCACGTTGACCCGCATGCGGTTTCCACCGCGCTGGACGCTCCCCTCGAGGATATACCGGACGTTCAGCTCGCGCCCGATGGTCTTCACGTCGAGCGGCTTGCCCTTGTAGGTGAACGCGGTATTGCGCGCGATCACGACGGCGCCGCGAATGCGCGAAAGATCAGTCGTCAAACTCTCCGTGACCCCGTCGGCGAAAGGCTCCTGCTCCGGGCCGCCGCCGATGTTGTTGAAGGGCAAAACTACGATCGAGAGGCGCGGCGGCCCGGACGCATCGAGGGCGTGCGCCGGCGCCCGCTTCGCCGTGGCGGGCTTTCCGACGTCGAGCGAATAGACTCGGATCGGATCGGCGATGTTCTTGAGCTGCGTCGGTCCGAGATCGGCGGCAGCGAGTTCGAGCCGCCCCTTCACTTGACGGTAGGCGTCCTCGGAGAGGCAGATTGCGCCAGGCGCGCAAATCCCTTCGAGCCGCGCGGCAATATTGACTCCGTCGCCCATCAGATCGCCGTCGGCCTCCTCGACGACGTCGCCGAGATGGATGCCGACACGAAATTCGATGCGACGCTCCGAGGCTACGCCGGCGTTGCGCTCGATGAGGCCGTTCTGCACCTCGATTGCGCAACGCACGGCGTCGACCACGCTGCGGAACTCGATGAGGCTGCCGTCGCCGGTGCGCTTGACGATGCGACCGTGATGGGCGGCGATGGCCGGGTCGATCAGATCGCTGCGCAGCCCCCTGAGGCGCGAAAGCGTGCGGTCCTCGTCCGCGCCGGCCAGCCTGGAATAGCCGACCACATCGGCGACCAGGATCGCCGCAATTTTCCGGGTCTCGCTCATCGCGGCACTCCGTCGTAATGCAGCCTAGCACAACGATCCCACCAAATCCGCCCGTCTTGAAGTGAAACGTTGGCCGAGAGAGGCAGCAGCTTCGGCCCATGGGCAGGCGTACCGCAGTGAGTTGGCCTTTTTACCCCTTCGTCATCTGAATTCGAACGCCCGCCATTTGCGCATGGCGCCGGCACCGGGTGCAGGACCAGAAGCGCGGATGGACGTTGCCCATCGGGTAGGACATCACGTTGGCGGCGACTTCGCGCCAGACGTCGGAGAGCGGCTCAGGATGGCGGAGGAGCGGCGCTTCGAAAGCCGCAAGGACGCCGCGCCGGGCATCTGCCGCCAGACCGGGCGCTCGCGGACGTCGCGCAGATACGCAACGGAGTTGTCAAGGATCAGGCGCGCGACGGCAAGCGACTTGTCCCAATCCTCAGGATCAAGGCTTTCGGCGCGAGCCTGCGGTTCGGCGCCTGGCCGATCGCAAGCCGTCATGCCGACGGAAACTGCGCCGACGGAGTCGACCGTGATAGCGCGAGTTCCTCTTCGCTCATCTCGGCGTCGATGCCCTCAAAGAGCGGCGTCGTCAGATAGCGCTCGCCGGTGTCGGGCAGCATGCAGAGAATAACCGAGCCGTCCGGCGCGGATTTTGCGACCTGCCGGGCGACCCCAAAAGTCGACCCGCCCGACACGCCGGTGAAAATGCCCTCCTTTTGCGCCAACTCCCTCGCCCATTTGATTCCCTCGGCGCCGGAAATCGGACGGACCTCGTCGAAGAGTTTGGCGTCGATCGCCTCCTGCAGCACGAGCGGAATGAAGTCCGGCGTCCAGCCCTGAATCGGATGGGATTCCCAGGCGGGGTGGCTCGAGGCGGGCGAACCGTCCCCATTTCTCGCCTGCGGGCGTCCGTCGGATACAAGGCTTGCGTTCGCCGGCTCGCTGAGCACGATCCGCACATCCGGCCGCTCGCGACGCAGAACCCGGCCGACGCCAACGACCGTGCCCCCGGTGCCGTAACCGGTGACGAACACATCGAGGCGCTTGCCGGCGAAATCGCCGATAATCTCGCGCGCCGTCGTCGCCTCGTGAATGTCGGCGTTCGCCTTCGTCTCGAACTGGTGAGCGAGGAACCAGCCATTCGCCTCGGCGAGCTCGATGGCCTTCTGATACATCCCGAAGCCTTTAAACGCGCGCGGCGTGAGGACGACTTTGGCGCCGAGCATGCGCATGAGCTTGCGCCGCTCGACGGAGAAGCTGTCGGCCATGGTCACCACGAGCGGATAACCCTTTTGCGCGCAGACCATGGCGAGGCCGATGCCCGTATTGCCGCTTGTCGCCTCGACAATGGTCTGGCCGGGTTTGAGTGCGCCGCCGCGCTCGCCTTCCTCGATGATGTTGAGCGCAAGACGGTCCTTGACCGAGGCCGCCGGATTGAAGAACTCGGCTTTGACGTAGATCGTCCGGCCGGCGACGCCGAGATTGTTGATGCGGATCGTCGGCGTATCGCCGACCGTGTCGATAATGCTGTCGAAGAGCCGGCCGCGTCCAGCAGTCGACAGAATTGAAGACCGGATCGGCATGGGCGAACCTCCCAATGTCACCCCCCGAATTAATCATTCGTAGAATTTCCGCGCCTGTCAAACGGACCTGAGGATCTACGTTTTGCGACGGAGGCAGTCGGCCTCACGGAACCCTCGCACTTCCGCATCGGACCCACTCCGCGCCTTCCCTTACGACCCCTGGAGGTCCGCTTCCTCGTCCAATTGAGGCGTCCAAGGCCGCCGTCCGCTAGGCCCGCAATACGTCGATACGCGACGTTCGTTTGCCCGGACGAAGGTTGCGCGCCGGGCCACTGTTCCGGTGGAAGCTTGCATCAAGAAAGGTCCGTCCTGGCGCTTCCGTGACCTCCCGAGAACGGACGGGAACGGATCACTACCGGCCGATTCTGGGCTCGACCCTTAAGAGACGCCTGATGAGAAGGGGATAAGGGGAAGAAGGCGAGCCGATCTCGCATGGGCGCTCGCCGCCGCAAGGGTTCGCCCGATCGAGCCGCTTCGCTGGGCTCTCACGGGCCGCATGCGCGCCCTTGCCCCGACGACCGCCATGCGAGTGCGGGGGCTCATTCAGGAACAATTCCGTTCCGGAGAATGAGTCACATGCGAAACTTCCGCAGCAATCCCGCGCAAAGACGCGACCACTATCAGGAACTCACCGACAAGATCATCGCCGCGCTCGAGGCCGGCACAGCGCCATGGCGCCGACCGTGGGACAAGACCGCATGCGGGGGCGCCACGGCGCCAGTCAACGCAGCCACCGGCCATCGCTACCGGGGCATCAACCTCTTCGTCCTCGGAATGTCGCCGCTCGCTTTCGCGTCCAACGACCCGCGCTGGTGCAGCTATCGCCAGGCGGCCGCGCGGGGTTGGCAGGTCCGCAAGGGCGAGAAGGCGACTCCGGTCTATTTCTACAAGCCGATCGAGATCGAGGACAAAACAAGCGACGGCGGACGGGAGACGCGGCGCATCCCGATCCTGCGTACATTTTCGGTCTTTCACGCCTGCCAGATCGATGGAATCCCGGCGCTTGCGCCTGCGGTGGCGACGAAGGCTGTGGCCGAGCGGATCGAGGACGTCGAGATCATCGTTCAAGCAAGCGGCGTCCCTGTCCGTATCGGCGGGGACCGGGCGTTCTACAACCCGACTTTCGACTTCATCCAGCTACCTCCGGACGAAGTTTTTCATAGCCAGGAACTGCGCGCAGCAACGCTTTTTCATGAATTGTCACATGCGAGCGGTCACGTCAGCCGATTAAGCCGTGATTTGAGCGGCGGTTTTGGATCAATTTCTTACGCCAAGGAAGAACTACGCGCTGAGCTTGCGTCATATGCGATCGGATCTATGATCGGATTGCCTTGTGACGTTCCCAACCATGCAAGTTATCTTCAATCATGGATTGCCGTGCTTAAGCAAGACCGCCGCGAGATTTTCCATGCGGCGGCCGAAGCGCAGCGGATCGCCGATTACATCCTCGCCTTCCACCCCGACTACGCCGAGAAGCCCGCTGACCCCACGGACGACGACGACGATGCGTCGACGATCGTCGCTCCGCTGGCCGCTTGAGGGGCGGGCGCCGCGTCCTGAGTGTCACCGCCTGCGAGGCTGACATCGGACGCTTCGCTTCGCCCAGCGCTCGCTGACCTTTCCCCTCTTCGCGGGCTCAGCGCAAGCGGCGACAGACGTCGCCCTCAACTTTCCATCCTCGAAACTGCGGGCGCTTCCCGCGCTCGCCTTACCCCAAAAGGAGGCTCGATCCCGCATGCCCAAATCCAAAGCCACTGACATGACCGCCGAGCAGAGGGCGGCGCTCAGGGCCTACGCGCTCCGCAACGGCCGATTCTGGAAGCGCCGCCTTTGGGCGGCCTGGATCAATGGCGCCGACGCGAAAGAGCCGGAAGGGGCCGTCCTCCGTCAGATCCGCAATACCCATGGGCCATCGCTCCTCACGCGCATTGGCCTTTCCCACCTCGATTGACCCTCACCAAAAAGGAAATTCAGCATGCCCGCGACAATCGTTCTCTCCGCCTATCCCGGCCGCTGCACCCCAGGCGGTCATGAACTCGCCCTCTCAATCGGCGTTGCCGTTCCGCAGCGACGCGTCGAAGTCACTGACCTCGTTAGCGTCATCGAAGCCGTCGCTGCTTTCGGGCGCGACGTTCAGGCCGCAAATCCCGCCGCAAGCTTCGAAGTCTCAACGAGGGTCGTGGCCGGCCGGAAGCCGCGCGGCTTCGACGCGGCCGATAAAGTCGACGCCTTCGGCGGGCGGGCCTTCCTCCGATCCGACGTCGACCAGTCCGCACTTCACCGTCGCCTCGTCGATCCCGCCGCCGCAGTCGATGGCGCCCGGGCCCCGGAGTCGGCCCAATGACCCCTCCGTCATGGGTCACGCCCAAAACCCGGCTCTTCCTCGTCGCCTACGAAGGCGCCGACGGCAGGCCTTACGCCCTCGCCCTCTCCGATCACGGCGTCGCGGCCAGGCTCGCGCGCCGACTTCGGCGGCGAAGTGATCGACACCCTGGTCGACAACCACGCCGACATGGCGGCCGACGTCGACACCGACTCCGGCGAGACCGAATGCAAGGGAGGCTTCAGATGAGAACCTACACTGTCGAGGTGACGTGGCGCGTGTCGGAATACGCCCACCTGATCGTCAAGGCCGAGACGCCAGAGGCTGCGATGGCGAAGGCTCTCGAATGCTCTGAAGTCCGGCCTCCCAAGCAAGTCCAACCGGGCCGAGGATCAGGACGGCGACATCCAGATCCTCAAGGATCCGGAATATGACTACGAGAGCAATCTCGGCCGCGATCGCGTCACCGGCATTTGGGAAGGCGAGCAAGCCTATCCGAACAACGCCGTCACGCTCCCACTCCCGCCGACGCCGGAGGAAGAGCTGGAAGCGGCGATCGAGGCGCTGCTTAGGGGAGTCGACGCGCTGCCTCAGAGTCGGAACAGCGTCGCTTGCGGTCACAAGGCCAGCAGAGGCGCTTCGTGAGGCTTTCGCCAAATGGAAAGAGGCGCGCTGATGCCTCCCCTGCCCATCCCACGACTCATCGCCAATCGCGCGCTGGCTATCCAACAAAGCGCCAACCGATCCATGAGCGGCGTCTTCAATGTCGTGGGACACGCATGATCCCGACTACCCCACGATCGTCGACCTCTATCCCGAAAGTCTCACCCCATTGCCGGAGACCTGACATGCCCAAAATCAAGATGACCTGTCCGCATTGCGGCAGCGACGACGTGACCCGCGATTGCCTCGGGCGTTGGAGCGTCGAGCGCCAGAACTGGGAAGTCTCGAGCGAGCTCGACAGCATGCAGTGCGAGGCCTGCGACCGGGAGATCGGATCGGACGGGTTCGACGAGGTTCCCGTCGAAGCCAACACTCGGGACATCGGGCTCGCGATCACCAGTTTTCTGGAAGGGCGGAGATTCTCCATCCATCAGGAGAACGAAGATGGCGGAACGCTCGATCCCGTCGCCGACGCCGCAATTGAGGCGATCGACGCCTCCGATCCCAACAATCTCGTCCTGATCGTCGAAGGCGGACAGCGCTTCACCGTCCGCGTTATCGCCGGCGCCTGACAGGAACTTCGGGGCGTCGTTTCCGCAATTCTATCCGCTGACGAAGGGGGGCCCGAAGAAGGCGCGAAAATCAGATGAGATGAGAACTGCCAGCCGCCGTCCCGTCGCGCAAGGGTCGGGCCAGGCGCTTCGCGCCCTTGCCCGCCGCGCCGGCGGCCGGCCCAGGAATTGGGGTCTTCGGAACAGTTACGAAGACAGCAAGGGAAGATCCCGATGGAACCCATCCTCGAATTGCATGTGTCCGGCCTTAAGCGAAGGCGAAACGCCGGCCTTCCGTATCCAACCCGTAGGACCAAACGCGGGAGAGCCGGCGTTCTTGAGCGCGGCCGACTTCTCGACCTTGTCGCAAGTCCTCGACCGCGCATCGAAAAAGTCGTCGCCGAATTGGCATGAAGTCCGGCAGGCGCTGCTGAGCGCCTTCTACGAGCCCGAGAACAAGCGCGGCTAAACCGCGCCCCGTCCTTCCAACCCTCCCCTCTCAACTCACGCCCGTGCGGATGACGGGCCCTTCAAGCGCCAAGCGCGCTTGCAGGGCTTCGCGTCCGCACGCGCCCTTTTTCGGAAAGGCGCATCCCATGAAGCACGACCAGTTCACCCTGCCCTTCCTCGACACCACGAGCCTCAGCGGAGGCATGGGCCTTTACGGAGGATTCCCCGCCCCGACGTTCCCTTCCCTTCCGCCGATGAACCTCGAGCCGGAAGAGGCCGAAGTCGTCGACGCTCCCGACCCCACAACCCGGCCGTCCCCGCACACGATTACCGCCTCGCCGGCGACCGCCGTCTCGCCCAGGGCTGGAAGGCGCGCGCTAAAGACAATCTCGCCGCGATCCGGCTCATGACCGCGATCGAGGCCGAAGCCCGTCACGCCCGGCCTGACGAGCAGGAGCAACTGGCGAGATTCACGGGCTTCGGCGCAGCGGACCTCGCCGACAACCTCTTTCGCCGCGCCGGCGAAGGCTTTGCCCCTCGCATGGGAGGATCTCGGCCTCGAGCTCGAAGAGCTCGTTTCGCGCGAGGATCTCGCGAACCTCAAGCGGGCGACGCAATACGCGCATTACACGCCGGAGTTCATGATCCGCGCCATCTGGCGCGCGCTGCGCAAGATGGGCTTCGACGGCGGCCGCGTTCTGGAGCCGGGTTGCGGAACGGGCCTCTTCTTCGCCCTCGCGCCGGAGCCCTTGACGGCCAAGCTCGCGCTGACCGGCGTCGAGATGGACGCGACGACCGCCCGGATCGCAAAGCTCCTCTATCCGAACGCCCGCATCCGGCACGAGGATTTCACCAAGGCGCGTCTCCCCGACGTTTTCGACCTCGCGATCGGCAACCCGCCGTTCTCGGACCGCACCGTGCGCGCCGACGATCCGGCCGGCGAGCTCCGCCTTTCCCTGCACGACTATTTCATCGCGCGCTCGATCGAGCGGCTGAGGCCCGGAGGCCTCGCCGCCTTCGTCACCTCGCGCTGGACCATGGACAAGGTCGACCAGAAGGCCCGCGAGCATATCGCGTCCATGGCCGACCTGATCGGCGCGGTGCGCATGGCCGAGGGCGCAATGCACGCCACGGCAGGAACGGACGTCGTGGTCGACATCCTCTTCCTGCAGAAGCGGGATGCGGGAGCCGCAGCAGGCGGCGCGGCCTGGGACGGCCTCGCCGAAGCTGTCCCGGCCGAAGACGGCGAGGCGGCGCTCTCGATCAACCGCTATTTCGTCGACCACCCCGAAATGGTCCTTGGGGACCACGCCCGCACCTCCAGCGCCTATGGGCCGGTCTATACCTGCCGGCCCGTCCTCGCGACCGCCGGCGCGCTCGCCGACCTTCTCACGCAAGCCCTCGACCGGCTCCCGCGCGACCTCTTCAAGCCGATCGCGCCCTCGCCCGCAAAAGACCTGGCGGCGACGAGGCTCAGCGTCGGGACGGCCGCCGAGGGCGCGACCATCAAGGAGGGCAGCTACGTCCTTCACGACGGCGAACTCGTCCAGATCATTGACGGAACTCCGCGGCCGGTCGCCGTCCGCGAGGGCAAGGGAACCGAAGGCATCCCGGCGAAACACGCCAGAATCATCCGCGGACTGATCGTTGTGCGCGATGCGGTGCGCGAGGTTCTGCGCACCCAAGCCGACGACAAGCCCTGGGGATCGGCGCAGATCCGTTTGCGCTCGGCTTATGCAAACTTCGTTCGCAACTTCGGCCCGATCAACCTGACCACGATCAGCGAGACGGTCAACGCCGAGGGCGAGACCCGCGAGACGTTCCGCCGCCCCAACCTTCAGCCCTTTCTCGACGACCCCGACGTCTGGCTCGTCGCCTCGATCGAGGACTACGACCTCGAAAGCGGAACGGCGAAACAGGGGCCGATTTTCCGGGAGCGCGTGCTGCATCCGGAAACCACGCCGCTGATCGAGACGGCCGAGGACGCGCTCGCCGTCACCCTGCACGAGACCGGCGCCGTCGATCTCGACCGCATCGCCGAACTTCTCGGCCGTTCTCGCGAGACCGCGATCGCGGAACTCGGCGAGCGCATCTATCTCGATCCGGAAGCAACCGTCGCCCAAGGCAGGGACGTCTGGGTGACGGCCGACGCCTACCTCTCGGGCAAAATCCGCGACAAGCTCACGGCGGCAAAAGCCGCAGCGGGCTTGAACGAACGCTATCGGCGCAATGTCGCAGCCCTCGAAAAGACCCTGCCGGAGGACCTGAAGCCCTCCGACATCACCGCCCGCCTCGGGGCGCCGTGGATCCCAGCCGACGTCGTCGCCGCCTTCTCCGAGGGCGTGCTCGGCGTCACGACGCCCGTCTATCACACGGTCGAGATCGCGAGCTGGTCGATCAATGTCCATGCCTTCGCGGGGTCGCGACGCTCCTCGACCGATTGGGGCACATCCCGCCGTCATGCCGGCGAACTGCTGATGGACGCGCTCAACGCGTCGTTGCCGCAAATTTATGACGAGTTCGAGGAAGACGGCGTGAGGAAACGCGTCCTCAACGCCGCTGACACCGAGGCCGCCAAGGACAAGCTCGGAAAGATCAAGGCGGCCTTCGAGACCTGGGTGTGGAAGGACGTCGAGCGGGCCGACCGCCTGGCGCGGATCTATAACGACCGCTTCAACAACCTCGTCCCGCGCCATTTCGACGGGTCGCATCTGACGATCCCCGGCGCGTCCAGCGTCATCAGCTTTTACGCCCACCAGAAACGGGTCATCTGGCGGATCGTCGCTTCCGGCACGACCTATGTCGCCCATGCCGTCGGCGCGGGCAAAACCTTCAGCCTCGCCGCCGCGATCATGGAGCAGAAACGGCTCGGCCTCATCACCAAGGCGATGATGGTCGTTCCCGGCCATTGCCTGGCGCAGGCAAGCCGCGAGTTCCTCCAGCTCTATCCGACCGCCCGGATCCTGGTCGCCGACGAGACCAATTTCGTCAAGGACAAGCGCCAGCGGTTCCTCGCCCGGGCGGCGACCGCCCAATGGGACTGCATCATCATCACCCATTCGGCCTTCAAGTTCATACCCTGCCCGGCCGATTTCGAACGAGGGCTGATCGCGCAGCAGATGCAATCCTATTCGGATCTGCTCGAGCGCATCGACGGGGCGGACCGGCTCTCGCGCAAGCGCATCGAGCGGATGAAGGAGGGCCTGGAGGAGGACCTCGAGCGGCTGAAGTAGCCGCAAGGACGACATGCTGACCATCGCCGAGATCGGCGTCGACCAGCTGATCGTCGACGAAATGCAAGAATTTCAGAAAGTTGTCGTTTGCGACCAACCAGACGACGCTGAAGGGCGTCGATCCGGACGGCTCGCAGCGGGCCTGGGATCTCTATGTCAAGACCCGCTACATCGACGCAACGCGGAACCCCGGCCGCGCGCTGATCGCCGCGTCCGGCACCCCGATCACCAATTCGCTGGCCGAGCTCTTCACGCTGCAGCGGTTCATCCAGCCGGACGCCTTGCAGGAGCGCGGCATTCAGGAATTCGACGCCTGGGCGGCCAATTTCGGGGAGACGAGGACGGAGCTCGAGCTTCAGCCCTCCGGCCTTTACAAGCCCGTCACCCGGTTCTGCGAGTTCGTCAACGTCCCCGACCTCATGGCGATCACTCGCATGTCGACCGACGTCGTGCTGAAGTCGGACCTGCGCCAGCATCTCCGCCTGCCGAGAATCGCGGGCGGTCGACGCCAGATCATCGCAGCCCCGGCGAGCGAGGCCTTCCTTGCCTATCAGCGCGATCTCGCGGAGCGCATCAAGGCGATCGAGGCAGCGCCAGCGGAAACCGCAGAAGGGCGACGACATCCTCCTCTCGGTCATTACCGACGGCCGGCATGCCGCGATCGACCTTCGCTTTGTCCGCTCGCCCCATGAGAACGAGCCGGAGAACAAGCTCAACGCCCTGATCGACAGGGTTTTTGCGATCTGGGTCCACACCGCAAACGACCGGTTCACCCGCCCGGACGGTCCCTTACGCCCTGCCCGGCGCCGCGCAGATGATCT